>NZ_CAXUQS020000001.1:0-3044785 GCF_964253435.1 Knoellia sp. LjRoot47 | reverse complement strand
GGGGCCCCCCGGCCGCCGGGGGGCCTTGGTGTGGCCGCGCCCGCCGCCGCCGACGCCCACCCCCCCGCCCCCCCCGCCCCCCCCGCCGCCCCCCCCCCCCCCCCCGCGCCCCCCCCCCCCCCCCCCCCCCCCGGCCCCTGACCTCGCCACCGGAACCGGACCGCGGCCACCGGAGCCGGACCGCGCTGTGCCACAACGCAATGGAAGGACGCCGCAGCGTCCTTCCACTTCCAAGGTATAGCCGATGGGGGGCCTTGTGGCAAGCGGCTGCTCGTGTCCAGAATTGACGGTCGTGGCCGGACGTTCCGGCCGATCGGAGCGCTTCTTGACCACCACGACGACCTGTTATTTCGACCTCCCTCCCCGCCTCTCCCCCAAGGCCGAACCCGGCCTGATCGCGGCTGACGAGAGGCATTTCGCCGCCATCGCCGGAAGCCTCGAGGCGACCCTCGCCGAGCTCCGCGACCGCTTGGCCACCAGCCGCCGGGCGCCCGGCGGTGCGGGCCGGGCCGCCCTGGACCGCGACCTCGAGACGCACCGCCTCACCTCCCGGCTCAGGACCCTCGGTCGCCACGGTGTCGACCTCTGCCTCGGGCGCATCGTCCCCGCCGACGGGTCGGACCCGATCCACATCGGACGGCTCGGCCTCACCGACGAGGACGGGGAGGTCCTGCTCGTGGACTGGCGCTCCCCCGCCGCCGAGGCCTTCTTCGGCGCGACCCATGCCGACCCGATGGGTCTGGAGAGCCGACGTCGCTACCGCTGGACCGACGGGCGGGTCACGGACTACTGGGACGAGGTCTTCACCTCTTCGGGCCTGGAGAGCCGGGCTGCGCTCGACGACCAGTCCGCCTTCGTCGCCAGCCTGGCGACGAACCGGTCGGACCGGATGCGCGACGTGCTCGGGACGATCCAGGCCGACCAGGACGCGATCATCCGCGCCGGGTCGAAGGGCGCCCTCGTCGTCGACGGCGGCCCCGGCACCGGCAAGACGGTCGTCGCGTTGCACCGGACGGCATACCTGCTGTACTCCGACCCGAGGCTGGGACACCGCAAGGGCGGGGTGCTCGTCGTCGGACCGCACCTGCCCTACCTCTCCTACGTCTCCGGGGTGCTCCCCAGCCTCGGCGAGGAAGGGGTCCTCACCTGCACCGTGCGCGACCTCGTCGCCGAGGGTGCCGACGCGCCCGAGGAGGTCGACGACACCGTGGCGTCGCTCAAGGCGACGGCGGCCATGGTCGGGGCCATCGAGCCTGCCGTGCGCCTCTACGAGGAGGCGCCGCGTGACGGCCTGACCGTCGAGACGCCGTGGGCCGACGTCTGGGTCGGGCCCGAGGACTGGGCGGTCGCCTTCGACGCTCCGGCGCCGGGGACTCCACACAACGACGGTCGCGACGAGGTGTGGGACGAGCTCGTCGAGATCATCGTCGAGAAGCACGACGACGCCGAGGCGGACGCACCGCACGACCTCCTACGACGCGTCCTGCGCCAGGACGAAGAGCTCGTCGAGACTTTCCGGCGTGCCTGGCCGCTGCTCGACGCAGGCGACCTCGTCGGAGACCTGTGGACCGTTCCGGCCTACCTGCAGCGGTGCGCGCCCTGGCTGTCCGCCGACCAGGTGCGCGCGCTCCAGCGCGAGGACCCCACGGCGTGGACCGTCTCGGACCTCCCGCTGCTGGACGCGGCGCGTCGCCGGATCGGTGACCCCGAGGCCTCGGCGCGCCGTCGGCGTCGACGGGCCGCGGAGGAGGCCGAGCGCGAGCAGGTCGCCCGCGTCATCGACGACCTCATCGCCGCCGACGACGACGGCGAGGGACTCGTGACCATGCTGCGCCACCCCGACATCAGGCAAAACCTCGTCGAGGAGGAGGTCCTCGTCCGCACCGGACCCGACATGCTCGCGGGGCCGTTCGCGCACATCGTCGTCGACGAGGCGCAGGAGCTCACCGACGCCGAGTGGCGGATGCTCGTGGCCCGGTGCCCGTCACGCAGCCTGACCGTCGTCGGCGACCGGGCGCAGGCCCGGCACGGCTTCTCCGAGTCGTGGCAGGAGCGGCTGCGTCGGGTCGGCCTCACGTCCGTCGAGCAGGCGTCGCTGAGCATCAACTACCGCACGCCCGAGGAGGTCATGGCGCATGCTGCTCCCGTCATCCTCGCCGCGCTGCCCGACGCCAATGTCCCGACCTCGGTCCGCAGCTCCGGCGTCCCGGTCCGCCACGACGACACGACCCGGAGGGACGCGATCGTCGAGGAGTGGCTGGCCCGCAACGACGAGGGCGTGGCGTGCGTCATCGGGGACCCGTCGTTCGTCCAGATCCCACGGGTTCGGTCGCTCGCGCCGGAGCTCGTCAAGGGTCTGGAGTTCGACCTCGTCGTCCTCGTCGACCCGCACCGGTGGGGCTCGGGTGTGCGTGGCGCGGTCGACCGCTACGTCGCGATGACGCGTGCCACCCGGGAGCTCGTGATGCTCACGACGCCTGGTTGATCCTCACGTGGTTGCCGGCGGGGTCGCGGAAGGCGCAGTCACGCACGCCCCACGGCTGGTCCGTGGGTTCCTGGGTCACCTCGGCCCCGCTCGCCTGGACGGTGTCGAAGGTGCCCTCGAGGTCCGGGGTCGACAGGACGATGGTGGCGTAGGTGCCCTTGGCCATCATCTCGGCGATCGTCGTGCGCTCGTCGTCGGTGATGCCGGGGTCCGCGGCGGGCGGGGCGAGCACGATCGACGGCGTCGCGCTGCCCGCCGGGGCGATGGTGATCCAGCGCATGGCGCCCTGGCCGACGTCGGCGAGGACGTCGAAGCCGAGGGTGTCGCGGTAGAAGGCCAGCGAGGCCTCGGGGTCGGTGTGCGGGAGGAAGGTGTGGTGGATGCTGATGTCCATGCCGTCGACGTTAGTTCGAGGCCGGCGGCTGCGCTTCTCGATTCCTGACCGGTCTGGTGACGGCCTTGGTGACGCACGAGGGCAGCTCACCGTCGGACTCGTCGGCGCGCTTGCGGTAGGCGCTCGGAGACATCCCGACGAGCTCGGTGAAGCGGGTGCTGAACGTCCCCAGCGACGAGAACCCGACCGTGAAGCAGACGTCGGTCACGCTGAGGTCCCCGCGCCTGAAGAGCGCCATCGCGCGCTCGATGCGACGGGTCATGAGATAGCTGTAGGGCGACTCGCCGTACGCCGCCCTGAACGACCGGCTCAGGTGTCCCGACGACATGTGCACGTCGCGCGCCAGTGACTCGACGTCGAGGGGCCGGTCGAACTCACGGTCCATGCGGTCACGCACCCGCCGAAGGAGGGCGAGGTCGCGCAGCCGGTCGGCGTTCGCCGAGTGCTCGTTCACACGTCGATCTTGCACCGTCCGGGCAGGCGTGCGCTCCGGTGCGGTCTACGCTCGTGTCGTGGACCTTGGCAGGCTGGCTCGCACGCAGGATGACTTCCGCTGTGCTGCAGTGCTTTTCGCCGACTTCAACCGCGAGTACGACGACCCGGTGCCAGAGGTCGACGAGATGACCGAGCACCTTGGTCGGCTCGTGCGCGGCGGCGACACGAGTGTCCTGCTGGCTGGCGTTCCGGCTGTGGGCTTCGCCATCGTGCGCTTCCGCACGGCGACGTGGGCCGACGACATCGAGGCCTACGTCGCCGAGCTCTACATCGCGCCCGAGTCGCGCCACCAGGGCCTCGGTCGGGTCTTCCTCACCGACGTCCTCGACCACTGCCGCAGCCGCGGCGCGACCTATGTCGACCTCAACACCTCCGAGGACGACGAGGCCGCACGCCACCTCTACGAGTCGCTCGGCTTCGACTGCCACGAGGGGCGCGGGTCGGGCCCGATGGCGATCTACTACGAGAAGCAGCTCTGAGCCGATCCGCGCTCACCGCAACGGATTTGCCTCCCCCTCCCCCGTGTGGGACTCTCGATCCAGAGCCTGTGACAGGCTCCCGGACGAGGGGCGCCGTACCCGGCAACGCGACAAGACGGCCCACAGGAGTGACTCGTCATGTCATGGATCGTCCTCGTCCTCTCCGGTGTCCTCGAGGCCGTCTGGGCCACCGCGCTCGGCCGCTCCGAGGGCTTCACCCGCGTCGCGCCCACGGTGACCTTCGGGGTCGCCCTCGTCCTGAGCATGGGCGGCCTCGCCTACGCGATGCGCGACCTCCCGATCGGGACGGCGTATGCCGTGTGGGTCGGCATCGGCGCCGTGGGCACCGTGGGTTGGGCGATGGCCACGGGCGCCGAGCCTGCGTCGCTCGTCAGGGTGCTGCTCGTCGCGATGATCGTCGCCGGCGTCGTCGGTCTCAAGCTGACCCACTGACCGGCCGACGGGCGAGCTTGGCCACCTCGACCTCGTAGCGGCTCGCCGCACCGCCGGGCGTCCTGAAGAACCGCCGGCGCAGGGCGCCGGTGACGCGCACCCGGTCGCCGTCAGAGAGCCGGGCCGCGGCTCGCTGGGTCGACCGTGACCAGCAGGCCAGGTCGATGGTGTCGACCGGTCCGCCGGCCGGCCGGGCCACCACGAGTCGCAGGGTGACGAGGGGGTCGCCGCTCGGCATCTCGCGCGTCTCGGGCTCGCCGCTCACCCGCCCGGAGAGCTCGACGCTGTTGACCGCCTCGTCAACCTCCTCCGAGCCGCTCGTCGCAGCCCTTGTCCGTGTCGTTGCTCGCGTTTGCTTGGCCATGCTCATCCCCTCCCCGGGTCGGCACCTCCGACTCCCGCCGTCACACCATGCGGCGGGAGCCAGACCTGTCGCCAGCCCCGTGCGCGGCGCCTGTGGACGGCGCGAGGGACGGCGGGCACCTGTGGACGACGAACCCGGCGGGCAGCCGGACCCGGCAGGCAGCACGACCCGGTGGTCGACAACCACCCCGCACCCAGCACGGCCCCGGAACCACGTGGTCCGGGGCCTGGCCGTCCTGCCCTGAGGCGGTACCAGCTCGTGCAGACGGGCTGCGCCGGAAGCCCTGACGTGGTGCCGCGGACGCACTGGTGCCCGCCGCCCGATGAGGACGACGGGCACCGGCGAGGTCACCTCACTGCAGGGTCAGTGCGTAGACCTCGAACCGCGGGTCGTTCGGCAACGTCACCGAGCGCAGCTGCTTCGACCCGTCGGTGGCGCCGGAGGCGGCGAAGAGCTGCACCGGCGGCCCGTCGACGCCCTGCCCGGCCCGGATCCGGTGGTCCATGGCGATCGCGACGGTGTTGCCGTTCCTCCCGCTGCCAGCGGCCCAGTCGGTGAGCGAGACGGGGACGTCCGCCACCGACCCGTCGGTGTAGGTCACCCGCAGCGCCGTGGAGACGTCACCGCCGTGGGCGGCTCCCACGACCCGCAGCGTCGAACGCGCACCGGCGGGGAGCAGCAGCGTCTGGCCGCGACCCTCCACGAAGTTCGCCGTGGTCCCCGAAGGTGAGGGGACGGCATACGTCACGCCGTCGTGCACCCACGAGCCGGCAGCCGGGAGCAGCGCGGCGTCGTAGCTCCAGCCGCCCCCGTCGAAGTTGCCCTCGGTCGAGGCCGCCACGGTGGCCGTGCCGTCGTGGTTGCGTTCGGCGGCCAGGTCGACCGCACACGGCGCCGCTGCAGCGGCACAGGTGAGCGGCACCTGGAACCGCACCGGGAGCGTCCGGACGACGTCGGGTACGCCCGGCGCCGACGCCGTGACGACGACCTCGTGGTCACCCGTCGCACCGGCCGGCACGGCGAGCGTCACCGGCACGGACCTCGAGGCCGGGACGCCGTTGCTCTTGAGGACGGTGCTCGTCGACGCCGGGCTGGCCTTCCAGCCAACCGGCGCGGTGACCTCGACGCTCACGGGCAGGCTCTTCTGCGCCTGGCCGAGGAGGTCGACGACGAATGTCCCGGACGTGTCGCCCTGTGCGAGGACGAGCGGGCTGGGCTTGACCGACATGCTGAGCGAGACGGCCTTCGAGCCCTTCGACGTCGAGACGGACGGCGGGACGTCGGAGGGGCGGGTGCCCCACGAGCTCGGCTGCGTGCCGACGACGTGCTCGATCGAGCCACCGGAGCGCAGCGCGTCCCAGTCGACCCAGCTCTTCGTCGACTTCTTGCCGTCGACCGTCAGCGACTGCACGTAGCGACGGTCGTCGGAGACGCCCGGTGCCGTGATCGTCAGCTGGCCACCCTGTCGGGCCGTTCCCGTCTGCGGGCGACCGACCGTGATGTCGGTCCGCTCGAACTGCGGGCTCGAGACGACGAAGTAGTTCGCGCCGCTCATCGGCGGGTGGATGCCCCACGAGGACATGACGTACCAGGCCGACATCGTGCCGAGGTCGTCGTTGCCGGTCATGCCGTCCGGTCCGGGGTTGAACAGCGTGTATGCCGCCCGCGCCACGGTCGCGGTCTTGCTCGGCTCCCGGACCCATGCGTACATGTAGGGCGCGAGGAGGTCGGGCTCGTTGTTCGGGTTGTAGGTGGGCTTGCTGTAGTAGGCGTAGGTCGCCTCGATCCAGTCGGTGCGTGCGGTGCCCGCGGGGTCGGTGAGGAGCTTGTCGTAGGCGAAGAACTGGTCGAGCCGGTCGGCTGTGGCCGCCCGCCCGCCCATGAGCTCGACGAGGTCGGCCGGGTCCTGCGGGACGAGCCATTGGTACTGGTACGCGCCGCCCTCGTGGAAGGCGTGCGACGCCGCGACCGGCTCGTACGGGTCGAGCCAGGTGCCGTCCTCGAGGCGTGGGCGGAACGTGTTGGTCTGGGTGTCGTAGAGGTTGCGGTAGCTGCGACCCCGCTCGTCGAACATCGCCGCGTCGGCCTTCTTGCCGAGGCCCTTGGCCATGATCGCGAGCGACGCGTCGGCTGCCGCGTACTCGAGCGTCGCCGACGCCGGGTGGACGCAGTCGTTGTCGCCGCCCTTGTGGTCGCAGTCCTTGCCGAGCTCGAGCCCGAACGGGATGTAGCCGAGCTTCTCGTAGTAGTGCTGCCCGCTGCGGCCGTTGTACTGGCTGTCGACGGGCGGGCGCTCGGTGGCGTTCTGGCGGAGCAGGGCGTACGCCTCGGCCTCGTGGCCGGCGAGGAAGCCCTTGGACCAGCCCTCGACGAGGAACGGCGTCACCGGGTCACCGGTCATGATGTTGGTCTCGCTGTTGGCGAGCGCCCAGCGGGGCAGCCAGCCGCCCTCGCGCCCGATGGCGAGCACGGACAGGTAGGAGTCGCGGGCGACGTCGGGCGCGAGGATCTCGAGCAGCTGGTTCTGCGGCCGGTAGGTGTCCCACAGCGAAAAGTTCTGGCGGGCGGTCCAGCCGTCGGAGGTGTGGACCTTGCCGTCCCAGCCGAAGTACTTGCCGTCGACGTCCTCGGCGAGGTTCGGGTGGAGCAGCGCGTGGTAGAGCGCCGTGTAGTACGCGGTCCGGCGGTCCTTGGAGCCACCGGTGATCCGCGCCTTGCCGAGCTCCTTCTCCCAGCGCTGCGTCAGGCTCGCCCGCGTGGCGTCGAAGTCGAACGAGTCACGGGTCTCGGCCACGAGGTTGGCGCGGGCCCCGGCGACGCCGGTGTAGCTCAGGCCGACCTTGAGGGTGCTGCTCGTGGTGCCCTCGGGCATCGTCACCCACGCGCCGTTCGCGCCGCCCTTGGTCGACGCGTCGCGCGCGCCGGGCGTCCGGGTCGAGCCCGACCACGTGCCGAACGACGCGAACGGCTTCTCGAACTGCGCCGAGAAGTAGACGGTGTGCTCGTCCTTGCCGGCGCAGAAGTTGCCGTTGTGGATCCGGCCCTCGATGGTCCGGTCACCGACGACGTGGATCTCGGAGTCGAAGACCGTGCTGTTGGCCTTCGCGGTGTTGAACAGGACGTTGGCCTGCTTCCCGGCCGGGAAGGTGTAGCGCTGCCACCCGGTCCGGTCCGTCGCGGTGAGCTCGGCGTCGATGTCGTACTTCGTGAGACCCACCCGGTAGTACCCCGGTGTCGCCTCCTCGTCGTCGTGCGTGAACCCGCTCCGGTATGCCGTGGAGTCGGTCGTCGTGACCGCTCCCGTCGTCGGCATGACCGGGAGCTCGCCGACGACCGGACAGCCGACACCGGACAGGTGGGTCTGGCTGAAGCCGTGGATGAGGGACTGCGAGTAGTCGTAGCCACCCTCTCCCCCGGTGTCGGGGCTCACCTGGACCATCCCGAAGGGCGCGCTCGGCCCGGGGAAGGTGTTGCCGTTGTCCTGGGTGCCCACGAACGGGTTGACCTCGGACGTGAGGGGAGCGGCAGCCTCGGCGGTGGGCAGCGGCCCTGCGCCGACCGCGGGAGCGGTCACGCCGAGGGCCGCGGCGACGGCGAGGAGTGGGACGGATCTGGAGAGACGGCGAGGCATGTGATGCTCCTAGTGGGGCGACGGTGATCCACGAGCTCCTGTCACCCTTGCGGCGCCGACGACGTCGCGGCAACCGCTGGCCGACGGCTTGTCCGGTGAGGACGACCCACCGGACAACGCGACATCTCCACGCTCCGCACGGGGGCGCGTGGAACACTGCACGACATGAACGACCGACTCCAGAACGGTGCTCTCGCCGGGCTCCTCGTCCTGACACTCGTCCTCGTCGGTTTCTCACTCCGCAGCCGTGGCTCCTCCCCCGCCCCCGCAGACGCCCGTCCCACCACCTCCTCGGCCAGCGCGACGCCGACCCCCACTCCGACCAGGGCGGAGGGGCCCGTCGTCTTCCTCGGCGACTCCGTCACCGAGGGCAAGAGCGCGACCGCGCCCGGCAAGCGCTGGACGGCCCTCGTGGCTCGTTCGCTCGGCCTCAAGGAGGTCAACCTCGGGCACGCCCGCACGGGCTACCTCCGGATCGGGCCCGAGGGGTCCTGCGGCGACGCCGCCTGCCCCAGCTTCAAGGACTCGATCAAGGCGGTGGTCGCGGCACGGCCCTCGACGGTCATCGTCACCGGCGGCGGCAACGACACCGGGCTGCCCGCCGACGACGTCTCCGCCGCCGTGACGGCAACGCTGTCCGGCCTCAAGAAGGCGCTGCCCGACGCGAAGATCTACGTCGTCAACCCGTGGTGGGACCTCCGGCCACTGCCCGAGTCCCTCGACGCGCTCACCACGACCGTGTCCGACGCCGCCAAGGCGACCGGGACGACCTACCTCGACACCGAGCAGCCGCTCGTGGACAAGCCCGAGCTCATGGTCGCCAGTGGGACCAACCCCAACGATGCCGGGCACGCCGCACTCGCCAGGGCCGTGACCCAGTCGATGAAGCCCTAACGGCTGACAGGCGGAGGGGCCTCCCTTAGGCTGAAGGCCACCGACGGGCGGGTCCGTGACCCGCCAGCGCAGGGAGCGCGCAGGTGCGCGCCCGGGAAGTGGATCACCATGTCGAGCAACATGCTGTCGCGGGTCGCGACAGGAGCGGTCGCCAGTGCGGCCGCCGTGGTGCTGACCTTTGGTGTCGCCTCGGCAGAGCCCGTCCTCCCCACCGACCCGGTGCCGGCCGAGGCCACGACGCCCACCCCGACCCCGACCCCCACGCCGACGACGCCCACCCCGACGCCGACGCCCACGCCGACGCGTCCCACGTCGACACCGACCGCCACGCCGACACCGGGCACGACGACGCCCCCGCCGTCGACCACCACCCCGGAGCCCACGCCGGACCCCACGCCCACTCCCCGGATGCCGTGGCAGCCGCCGAGCCCGGGCCAGTCCGACGACGGCCCCCGGTCCTTCGACCCGGACGTCACGCTGAGCATCGACCAGCTGGCCGACCAGGTCACCGCGGCTGAGCAGATCTGGGCGCAGATCACCGCCTCCAACACCGGTCTCGCGGTGGCGCTCAAGGAGGTCCAGGGCCTGGCCACCCAGTCCAACACCCTGCTCGAGTCGCTCACCGAGGCGCGCACGACCGAGGCCGCCGCGACGGCGTCGGCAGCGCAGGCCAGGGTCGAGCTCGGCGTCGTGCGGGGCCGCCTCGACCGGGCGCGGGCCATCGTGCGCGAGTGGGCCTTCCAGGCCTACTCCGAGGGTGGGAGCACCGGCGAGATGCTCTCGGTGCTCGACGCCATGAAGGCCGAGGAGGCCGAGGTCGGCGACCCGCTCGGTGACATCTCCTACCTCACCGACCAACGGGTGCGCGCGGTCGACGAGGTGCGCACGCTCAGCGCCCGTCAGCATCACCTCACCGAGGTCCGGGCCGACGCCCAGGCAGCCGCGACGGCGGCGGCCGCGACCATCGTGCGCGAGAAGGCCCAGCTCGACGTGCTCCTCAAGGCGCAGCAGGCCAAGCTCGCCGCGCTGCAGAAGTCGCACGCGGCCGACGTCGCCAAGGCAGGCCCGATCGCGGCCTATCTCGCCGGCATCCAGCTGCCCGAGGCGAAGGCGGCCTACGCCAAGCTCGTCAAGGTGCTCGGCGCCTCGATCACCACGACCGGCATCGGCAAGCCCTGCAGCACCTCCTCGTCGAGCTACCCCAACGGACTCTTCCCCAGGAGCGCCCTCTGCCCGCTGTGGCAGGCGCCCGGTGAGACGCTCTCCCCACGGGCAGCTGCGGCGTTCAACGCCATGAGCCAGGCGTACGCCAAGCAGACCGGCAGCCCGATCTGCGTCACCGACTCCTACCGTTCGCTGAGCCAGCAGTACGTCACCAAGGCCAAGCGGGGCCGCTTCGCCGCGCGACCGGGGACGAGCCGGCACGGTCTCGGCATGGCGCTCGACCTCTGCGGCGGCATCAACAACTTCGGCTCCCCCGCCCACCTCTGGATGAAGCAGAACGCGCCGCTCTACGGCTGGTTCCACCCGAGCTGGGCCGCGCCGGGCGGGGCCACGCCAGAGCCCTGGCACTGGGAGTTCTCCGGCTGAGGACGACACGTCCTCGGTGAGTAGTGATACTCGCCCCCTCGCGGTTCCTCGTGTGCGACAGTTCGGCTCATGACGACGCAGTCGGCCGCACCCGCCCTCGACGAGTACGCGGACACCGCCCGGTACCAACGCCCTTGGTACTGGTACGACTGGGCCAACTCGGCCTTCGTGACGACCACCGCGACGGTCCTCTTCGGGCCCTATCTCACCGCGATCGCCACCGAGGCCGCGTGCCCGGGGCTGGCCGACGGCGTCAAGTGCACGACCGACCTCGAGGTCCTCGGGCTGCCCATCGACCCGGGCTCGCTCCACCCGTACACCGTGGCGCTGTCGACCTTCGTCGGGGCGCTGCTCCTCATCTTCGTCGGCGCCATCGCCGACCGCGTGAAGCGACCGGCGCGACTCATGGCCCTGTTCGCCGGCATCGGCTCCGTGGCCGCCTCCCTGATGTTCTTCGTCGAGGGCACCAACTGGCAGCTGGGCGTCATCCTGCTCATGGTCGCCAGCATCGCGCTCGGTGCCTCGCTCGTGGTCTACGACGCGATCCTCGTGCGGATCGCCCACCCCGACGACCGCGACAAGGTCTCCTCGCGGGGCTGGGCGCTCGGCTACCTCGGCGGTGGCCTCCTGCTCGCCGTCAACTTCCTCATGCTGAGCAACGAGGAGACGTTCGGCGGCACCGGCCAGACGGTCCGGATCAGCATGCTCATGGCCGGCTTGTGGTGGGGCCTGTTCACGCTCATCCCCGTGCTCGGCATGTGGCAGATGCGCGGGGTCGAGAAGCCCGTCGTGGCGGCCAAGGCCGGCGTCGTCGGGGGCACCTTCCGTCAGCTCTCCGACACCTTCAAGCACCTGCTCGGGCTGCGCCAGACGCTGCTCTTCCTCGTGGCCTACATGTTCTTCAACGACGGGATCCAGACCGTCATCGGGCAGTCGAGCCTCTACGGCACGGCCGAGCTCGGCTTCTCCGAGACGACGATGCTCACGCTCTTCCTCATGGTGCAGTTCGTCGCCTTCGGTGGCGCGCTGATCTTCGGGCAGGTGGCTCGACGGCTCGGGGCGTGGCGCACCGTCCTCGGGGGGATCGGCATGTGGGTGCTCGTCATCGTCGCCGCGTTCTTCGTCCCGGAGAAGGCCCTCGCCGCCCTCTTCGCGCTCGGAGTCGGCATCGGCCTCGTCATGGGTGGCACCCAGGCGCTGAGCCGCTCGATGTACTCGCAGCTCGTCCCCCGCGACCGCGAGGCCGAGTTCTTCAGCCTCTACCAGGCGCTCGAGCGCGGCACGAGCTGGTTCGGCGCGGTGATCTTCGGTGTGGTGCACCAGCTCACCGACTCCTACCGCCCTGCGATCCTCGCGCTCATCGTCTTCTTCGTGCTCGGTGGCGTGCTCCTCGCCAAGGTCGACATGCGCAAGGGAATCCGCGAGGCCGGCAACGAGGTGCCAGCAGTCGTCTAGATCCGCTAGACTGATATGTCGCGTCCTCACGGGCGTGCTCAGTCACATGGGGGAAACGAGCCCTGCCAGGCGGGCCGCGAAGTCTTCGCTGCTCTCGGAACAACGAGTGTTCCTCATCCGTTTCACCCTGTGACACCCGGCGTCCGCACCCATCCGCCGGGATCCACGAATTCGTTGGGAGTTACCCCATGGCAGAACGCAGCCTGCGCGGCAGCCGACTCGGCGCCCTCAGCATGGAGACGGACGAGAACGTCGTCCCGAGCGAGCGTCAGATCACCACCTACCTGTGCCCGCAGGGTCACAAGATCGAGCTTCCGTTCTCGATCGAGGCCGAGATCCCCTCCGTGTGGGAGTGCCGCTGCGGCGAGGAGGCCAAGCTCCAGGGCGGTGGCCCCGAGCCCGAGGCCAAGCCGGTCAAGCACGTCCGCACCCACTGGGACATGCTGCTCGAGCGTCGCTCGATCCCCGAGCTTGAGGAGCTCCTCGAGGAGCGCCTCACCCTGCTGCGCGCCTCGCGCGGTGAGAAGCCGGGCAAGAAGAAGTCCGCCTGACGCGGTTTCCTCCTTCCAGACGTCGTATGCCGTGTGCCCACCTCGGGCACACGGCATACGTGCATTTCTGGGCCAGCCACAGATGGCCCACCAGGTGTCGAGTCGGTCCCCCCACGGGTCCGGTCCCCCAACTGATTGCCCCACGGCGAGGCGGTACGCCTCGCCGTGGGGCAATCAGTCGTGTGGTGGGGGTGTGGGCCCTGGCGTCAGTCGACGACCTCGCCCTGGATGGTGCCCTGCGCGCCCGTCGCGCCAGGGCCCCGGCCGGGGAACGGCACGGCCACGAGGACCCGGCTCGCGACGAACGCCTCGAGCAGGCGGCGCGCGAAGACGCGGGTGAAGGGCAGGACGAAGAAGAGCCCGATGACGTCGCTGACGAAGCCGGGCAGCAGCAGGAACGCGCCACCGATGAGGACGAGGGCGCCGTCGGCGATCTCGCGGCTCGGCATCCGCCCGGTCTGCAAGGCCTCGCGCAGCGCCTTCCACGCCCGTGACCCCTCGCGGCGCATGAGCCACGTGCCGAGCAGGGTGAGCGCGATGAGCGCGAGCAGCGTCCAGCCGATCCCGATGGCCTTGCCGACGAGGACGAGCGCCGTGATCTCGATCACGGGAGCGAGGACGAGGCCGACGAGCACGAACGTCAGCCAGCGTGGTCGCCGCTGCCGTCGCGCGTAGGGGGTGGAGCCGATCGGGTGGTTCACAACCTGTGCCAACGCGTACGCGACGCGAGCCGTTCCCTCACCTGCTCGGTGCGGCGTTGGACGCCCCAGGCCGTGATGCGGCCGAGCGACTCGCGCACGATGCTCTGGTCCATCTTGGACTGCCCGATCTCACGCTCGACGAAGGTGATGGGGACCTCGACGACCTCGAGCCCGGCGAGCACCGCCCGGCGGGTGAGGTCGACCTGGAAGCAGTAGCCGGCCGACTCGACGCTGTGCAGGTCGAGCTCGCGCAGCGCCTCGGCCCGATAGACCCGGTAGCCGGCGGTGGCGTCGTGGACGTCCATGCCGAGCAGGACGCGGGTGTAGATGTTGCCACCGACGCTGAGCACCTTGCGGTGGGTCGGCCAGTTGACGACCGTGCCGCCGGGGACCCAGCGCGAGCCGATGACGAGGTCGGCGTCCTGCGCGGCGTCCAGCAGGCGGCGCAGGTCCTCGGGACGGTGCGACCCGTCGGCGTCCATCTCGACGACGGCGTCGTAGCCGTGCTCGAGCGCCCAGGCGAACCCGTGGAGGTATGCCGCCCCGAGACCCTCCTTGCCCGCGCGGTGCAGGACGTGGACCTGGTCGTCGGCGTCGGCGAGCTCGTCGGCGACGTCGCCCGTGCCGTCGGGCGAGTTGTCGTCGAGCACGCAGACGTCGACCTCGGGGACGGCGTTGCGGACGCGTCCGACGATGGTCGGGAGGTTCTCGCGCTCGTTGTAGGTCGGGATGAGCACGACAACGCGGTCGAGGGGTGAACGCTCAGTCAACGGGGTCCTTCGTGGTTCGCGCCGAATCGGGTCGGTCGACCCTATCCCGCCGCGCCCGGAGCACGGCCGCGGCACACAGGCCGAGCAGGACGACGACGGCGAGGCGCTCGGGCCACGGTCCGAGCGTGTCGGAGAGGGTGCGGTCGGTGCGGATCGCGACCGAGCCGATGCGCTGCTCAGCGGTGAACAACCCGGTCTTGCCGGTGACGGACCCGTCCGGCGCGATGAAGCCGGACACCCCGACCGTGGACACGTGGGCGACGGAGCGGCCGTGCTCGATGGCGCGGATGCGCGAGATGGCGAACTGCTGCTCGGACTCGGCGGTGTAGCCGAAGGTTGCGTTGTTGGTCTGGACGAGGATGAGGCCCGCGTCCTTGCCGGGCTGCGTGACCGACTCGCGCATGAGCCCGTCGTACGCCACCTCGAAGCAGATCGTCGGCAACGCCCAGTAGGCGCCCGACGGCGCGTCGATGCGGAACGCGCCGAGCCGGGTGCCCTTGGCGAAGTCCTTGGTGACGAGGTCGACCTTGTCGCTGAAGTTCCGGAAGAACGAGCGGTAGGGGATGTACTCGGCGAACGGCACCGGGTGGTTCTTCACGTAGCGCTCGGGCTCCCCTCCCCCAGGCCGGTAGAGCAGCGAGACGTTGGAGACCTCGGGCTGGGGCTCCTGCAGCACGGCTCCGACGATGACGGGGACGCCGACGGCGGACAGGGCGCGCTGGACCTGTGCGGCGGCATCCGGGTTGCGGATGGGGTCGATGTCCGAGGAGTTCTCGGGCCAGACGACGAGGCTGAGCGGCTCGGGGACGCGTTCGTCGAGGTTCCCGCTGGCCACCCGCTCCCCCACGAGCTCGGTGCCGCGGACGTGGTTGTCGAGGACGGCGCGGCGTTCGGCATTGAACTCCAGGCCCGGGCGCGGGACGTTGCCCTGCACCATCGCGACGGTGACGCGCCGCCCGTCGACCGAGGGCTGCAGGAGGCCGGCCAGCGCCACCCAGACGATCGTGACCACGACCATGACAAGCGCCTGCACTCGTTGACGGCGCACGATGTCGAGAGCCATGAGCAGCTGTGTCCCGACGACGGCCACGGCGAAGGTCACACCAGGAGCCCCGAAGAGCTGCGCGAGGTTGGCGAGCGGGCTGTCGGCCTGGCTGAACGCGAGCCGGGCCCAGGGGAATCCGCCGAACGGCGTCGTGCCACGGGCGAGCTCCTGGGCGACCCAGGCGAAGGGGAGGACGGCGTACGCGGAGTCGCCCCAGCGCGGGCGGAGGCGCTGACCCACGAAGCCGATCACCGCGCACATCACGGCGAGGTAGAGCGCCTCGAGGGTCGCGAGCGCGAACCACGGGACCTTGCCGACGTAGACGCCTGACCACGACAGGACCGGCACGAAGAAGGCCCACCCGGCGACGAGGCCGACGACGAACCCGCGGCGGCCACCGACGTCGATCGTCACGCCACCCAGCAGCGCGACCGCCACCGGAGCCAGCCACCAGAGGTTGTGCGTGGGGAACGCCAGCCAGAGGAGCACACCCGAGACGAGCGCGCCGAGGAGGCGAACGGCATACGGAACTCTCGGTGGCACGGGGCCACCGTAGGTCACCGACCTCAGCGCGGTGGCACCACCACGACGCCGCGGGCGGTCGTGGCGACCACGGGCGGGTCGAGGACGTCGGCGGCGGACTCGCCACGCGCGGGGTTGCCGCGGGCGACGACGCGCACGGCGAACTCCATCTCACGGCTGCGGGTGCCGACGCGGACGAGTGTCGCCTCGATCTCGATGCAGTCGCCGGCCCGCACGGGTGCGAGGAACTGGACGTCGCTGTACGACGCGAACAGGCCCTCGTCGCCGTCGGTGACGATGCACATCTCGGTGGCGACGTCGCCGAACGCCGCGAGCGAGTGGGCGCCGTCGACGAGGTTGCCGGCGTAGTGCGCGTGGCTGTAGGGGACGTAGCGGCGATGGGTGACGGTGCGCCCCACGGTGGCTTCGCTCATGGTGCTCATGCTCCCTTGCTCTGGCCGGCGGAGGCGCGGGGCGCGACGAGGGCGTGGACGAGATAGCTCGCGACCTCGCCCGGCGTCGTGCCCCGGCCGAAGATGCGGTCGACGCCGAGGGTGGCGGCCGAGCCCTCCTCGAAGCGCGGACCACCCACGACGAGCAGCGGCACCTTGCCCGCCGGGAAGGCCTCGCGGAACGCCGCCGACATCGCCGTCGTGTTGTGGATGTGGGCGTCGCGCTGGGTGACGACCTGGCTGACGAGGACGGCGTCGGCCTTCTCGGCGCGGGCGCGCTCGACGAGGTCGGGGATGAGCACCTGGGCGCCGAGGTTCACGACCTTGACCTCGCGGTGGTACTCGAGGCCCTTCTCCCCCGCGAAGCCCTTGATGTTGAGGATCGCGTCGATGCCGACGGTGTGGGCGTCGGTGCCGATGCAGGCACCGACGACGACGAGCTTGCGGCGGAGATGGCGCTTGATGGCCGTGTTGATCTCCTTGCCGGAGAGCAGCGGGAACTCGCGCTCGACGACCTCGACGAGCCCGGGCTCGACGAGGTGCTTCACCGAGCCGTAAACGACGAAGAAGGTGAACCCGTCACCGATCGGCTTGGCGTGCACGAGCAGCGCGGGCTCGATGCCCATCTTGCCGGCGAGCTGCAGGGCCGCGCCCTCGGCGCGCTTGTCGTGCGGCAGCGGCAGGGTGAACGACACCTGCACCATGCCGTCGCCGGTCTGGTCGCCGTAGGGCCGGACGACCTGCGGGATCTCGGCCACCTCGGCGACGTCGGTGCTGCGCTTCGGCGTGGAGCTGGCGGTCATCGGGTGGCCCCTGTCTCGAGGAGGGTGATCGCGGGGTTGTCGTAGCCGTCGGCGCGCTCGACGACGCCGTCGAGGCCCTTGCCGGCGGTCGCCGGGCGCTTCATCTCACCGAACGTGCCGTCGGCGATGGCCTCGAGCAGCGGCGCCTTGCCGGGCTCGTCGCTGATCTGCTGGAGCAGGTCGATCGCCTCGCTGAGCACCTGGCGGGCGCGGGTCTGGATGAACCCGTCGCGCGGGGGGTGGAAGTCCTCGGTGAGGCCGCCCGCGGCGTTGAGGACGTAGCGGACGTTCTGCAGGGCGATGTCGCGGTCGGAGATCCACGGGGTGACGACGGCCTCGGTCATCATCCCGACGAGGAGGATGCCCTGCCCGGTGAGGGCGCCGACGAGGTTGAAGAACCCGTCGAGGAGGTTGCCGCGGAAGACGTCGCCGGTCATGTGCTTCGTCGGCGGCATCCACTTGAGTGGCGCGTCGGGGAAGAGCGTGCGGGCGAGCAGCGCGTGGGCGAGCTCCATCCGGAAGCTGTCGCGCAGGTCGGGGTTGATCTCGAAGGCGTGGCCCAGTCCGAGCTGCCAGTCCTCGAGCCCGGCCTCCTTGGCGAAGTACTCGTTGAGCAGCTGGCTCACCGTCACGGTGTGCGCGGCCTCGACGGCGTCGCTCGTCGTGAGGTAGTTGTCCTCGCCGGTGTTGATGATGATGCCGGCGCGGGCGTGGACCTGGCGGCTGAACCGCTGGTCGACGAACGTGCGGATCGGGTTGATGTCGCGGAAGAGGATGCCGTACATCGAGTCGTTGAGCATCATGTCGAGGCGTTCCATGCCCGCGAGCGCCGCGATCTCGGGCATGCACAGCCCGCTCGCGTAGTTGGTCAGGCGGATGTAGCGCCCGACCTCCTTGCTCGTCTCGTCGAGCGCGGCCCGCATGAGCCGGAAGTTCTCCTGGGTGGCGTACGTCCCGGCATACCCCTCGCGCGTCGCGCCCTCGGGCACGTAGTCGAGGAGCGACTGCCCGGTCGAGCGGATGACGGCGATGACGTCAGCGCCCTCGCGTGCTGCGGCCTGAGCCTGCGGGATGTCCTCGTAGATGTCGCCGGTGGCGACGATGAGATAGATCCAGGGGCGCTGCTTCGGGTCTCCGTGGCGCTTCACGAGGCGGTCGCGCGCGGCGCGCTGCCTGTCGATCGTCCGTATGCCGTGTGCCACCGCCGAGCGGGACTGCTTGCCCACCGCGGTGGCGTCCTTGCCCTCGGGGATGCGGAAGTCGACCGAGCGGCTGCTCGCCATCTGCGCCAGCGTGAGCAGGTCGGGTGCGGCGCCGCGGCGCAGGGCCTCCCAGACCGGCAGCGTGACACCGTGCTCGAGACCGACGCCCTCACGGACGGCGTCGACGAGGTGGTTGACCCACGGCACCCGCTCGTGGTCGGCGCCGGACAGCCCGGCGAGGCGCAGCGTGGCGCGCTCGACCGACACCGTCGTGTGCTGGTTGGCGATCCTGACGACGGGCTTCCCGACGGAGCGGGCGAGGGAGCGGGCCCGGCGGACGTCGGCCTTGTCGAGCTCGAGCAGGGGGCGGGGACGTGAAGACACGACGGCAGGCTACCAACGTCACCGCCGATCTTGCGGTCAGCCTCGCCTGGGGCCGCAAGATCGTCACGACCGCCTCGCCGGGACGCCGGCAAAACCGGTTGTGCGCCTCTGACCACGCCGACAGGCTGGACCCCATGAGCCTCGACCTCACGCGGCTCGACTCGCTGTCCCAGGACGAGCTGTGGGACGAGACGGCCGCGACGACCTACGACTCCCCCGGTGAGGGCATGTTCGCCGACGACGTCCTCGGGCCGACGGTCGACCGACTCGCCGACCTCGCCGGCGGCGGCGCGGCGCTCGAGCTGGCCATCGGTACCGGCCGTGTCGCGATCCCGCTCGCCCGCCGGGGCGTTCGCGTGACCGGGATCGAGCTGAGCCGACCGATGCTCGACCAGCTGGGCCGCACCGAGGGCGCGGACGGTGTGACGGCCGTGCACGGCGACATGGCGACGACGCGGGTCGACGGGACGTTCTCGCTCGTCTACCTCGTCTTCAACACCATCGCGAACCTCCTCACGCAGGACGCGCAGGTCGAGTGCTTCCGCAACGCGGCGGCTCACCTCTCCCCCGGCGGCCGGTTCGTCATCGAGCTCTGGGTGCCGGACCTGAGAGGGGTCTCACGCACCGCTCCGGCGCAGGTCTTCTCCGTGGAGGACGGCTACCTCGGCCTCGACGCCATCGACACGACGACCCAGCGGCTCCTGTCGCACCACGTCCGCTTCGACCCCGACGCCCGTGGGCCCGAGCGGCGCGAGGCGCGCATCGCCTTCACCCCGCACCGCTACATCTGGCCGTCCGAGCTCGACCTCATGGGGCGCCTGGCCGGCTTCGAGCTGGAGTCCCGCCACGCCGACTGGAGCGGCACACCGTTCACGTCGGAGTCACCCTCCCACGTGTCGGTCTACCGGCTGCCCTGACCCTCGACGACCGTCAGGCAGGCGCGGGCGATCTCGAGCTCCTCGTTGGTGGGCACCACCCACACCGGGATCGCGCTGCCGTGCGTCGTCACGACCCGCTCCGGGTCGCCTGCGTCGTTGGCCCCGTGATCGAGCTCGACACCGAGGATGCCGAGACCCTCGACGACCTCTCGGCGCACCATCGCGCTGTTCTCGCCGATCCCGCCCGTGAAGGCGATGGCGTCGACGCGACCCAGCAGGACGGCATACGCACCGACGTACTTGCGGAGGCGGTGGACCATGACCTCGACCGCGAGCGCCGCGTCCTCGTCCCCCGCCTCGCAGCGGGACTCGACCTCGCGCAGGTCCGAGACGCCGGCGAGCGCGAGGAGGCCGCTCTCCTTGTTGAGGGCGGTGTCGTATGCCGTCCCGTCGAGTCCCGCGACCCGCTGCAGGTAGGCGCCCAGCGCCGGGTCGACGTCACCGGAGCGCGTCCCCATGACGAGACCCTCGAGCGGGGACAGCCCCATCGACGTGTCGACGCTTTCCCCGCGGCGCACGGCGCAGGCGCTGGCGCCGTTGCCGAGGTGCAGCACGATGACGTTGCAGTCCTCCGGCTCACGGCCCAGGAGCTCGGCCGTGCGGCGCGAGACGTAGCGGTGCGAGGTGCCGTGGAAGCCGTAGCGACGGACGCGGTGGTGCTCGCGCCACGCCTTCGGGACGGCATACGTGTGGGCGGCCGGCGGCAGGGTCTGGTGGAAGGCCGTGTCGAAGACCGCGACCTGGGGGACGTCGGGGAAGGTCGACCGCGCGCCGCGGATCCCCTCGAGGTTCGCGGGGTTGTGCAGCGGGGCGAGCGGCACGAGCTCCTCGACCGCGGCGAGGACGTCGTCGTCGACGAGCGCCGGCTCGGTGAAGTCGGGGCCGCCGTGGACGACGCGGTGACCGACGGCGAAGAGGTCGAGCGTCGCGAGGTCGGGTCCGTGCTCCCTGAGGGCGGCGCGGGCGGCGTCGAGCGCCTCCGCGTGGTCGTGGCACGTGACGTCCTGCTCGTGGGTCTCACCGTCCGTGGTGTGCTCGATCCGTCCTGCTCCGCCGATCCGCTCGACGATGCCGGACGCGGCCGTCTCCCCCGACGCGGCGTCGAGCACCTGGTACTTGAGCGAGGACGAGCCGGCGTTGACGACGAGGACCCAGCGG
This sequence comes from Knoellia sp. LjRoot47, assembly GCF_964253435.1. Classification (NCBI taxonomy): domain Bacteria; kingdom Bacillati; phylum Actinomycetota; class Actinomycetes; order Micrococcales; family Intrasporangiaceae; genus Knoellia; species Knoellia sp. LjRoot47. The sequence continues at coordinate 3,024,019 of NZ_CAXUQS020000001.1, read as the reverse complement.
GCGGCAGCCATCAGGAGCCCGCCTGCACCGCGGTGATGGCGACGGTGTTGACGATGTCGCGCACGAGGGCGCCGCGGGAGAGGTCGTTGACCGGTCGGTTGAGGCCCTGCAGGACGGGCCCGATCGCGACCGCCGACGCACTGCGCTGGACCGCCTTGTAGGTGTTGTTGCCGGTGTTGAGGTCGGGGAAGACCAGGACGGTGGCACGCCCCGCGACGGAGCTGTCCTTGAGCTTGGTCGCTGCCACGCGCGGGTCGACGGCTGCGTCGTACTGGATCGGGCCCTCGACGAGCACCTCGGGTGCCCGCTCGCGGACGAGTGCCGTCGCGGCACGCACCTTGTCGACGTCGGCTCCGGATCCGGACTCGCCCGTCGAGTACGAGAGCATCGCCACCCGCGGCTCGATCCCGAATCGGCGGGCGGTCCGTGCCGAGGAGAGGGCGATGTCGGCGAGCTGCTCGGCGGTGGGGTCGGGGTTGACCGCGCAGTCGCCGTAGACGAGAACCCGGTCGGCCAGGCACATGAGGAAGACGCTCGACACGACGGACACGTCGGGCGCGGTGCGGACGATCTCGAGCGCCGGTCGGATCGTGTGCGCCGTCGTCGTGACGGACCCCGAGACCATGCCGTCGGCGAGTCCCTCGTGGACCATCATCGTGCCGAAGTACGACGGGTCGAGCACCCGGTCGCGGGCCTCGTCGAGCGTCACGCCCTTGTGGGCGCGCAGGTCGGCGTAGGTCGCCGCGAACCGTTCACGCCAGGCGCTGGTGGCCGGGTCGACGACCTCGGCGGCAGAGACGTCCACGCCGAGCCGGTCCGCGGCGGCGCGGATCAGCTCGGGGTCGCCGAGCAGGGTCAGCCGGGCGATGCCGCGGGCGAGCACGGTGTCCGCGGCCTGGAGGATGCGGTCCTCCGTACCCTCGGGCAGGACGATGTGCGACCCGACCGCGCGGGCCGCGTCGACGAGCCGGTGCTCGAACATCAGGGGGGTCACCACTCCCCCGTCGGTGGGTTCGACGTGGCCGAGCAGCTCCTCTGCGTCGACTCCCGTCTCGACCATCGCGACGGCAGCGGCGAGCTTGCGCGCGGACGTCGGGGTGAGGTGTCCACGCGCCGCACCGAGCTGGGAGGCCGTCGTCATCGTGCCGCCATCGGTCGCGATGACCGGCAGCACGACGTCGAGACCCTCGATGAGCCGCTCCACCTGGGCGGGCAGCGGGAAGCCACCGTTGAGGACGATGCCCGACAGCGATGGGAAGGTCTTGGAGCGGTGCGCCAGCAGGACGCCGATGACGACGTCCTCACGGTCGCCGGGGACGATGACGACACCGCCCTCGATGAGCCGGTCGAGGACGTGCGGCATCGTCATCGCCGCCACGACGAGCCCCATGCACTCGCGGTCGAGGAAGGCCGGGTCACCGTGGACCAGTCGCCCGTCGCAGGCCGCCATGAGGTCGCCCACGGTGGGGGCACGCAGCAGCGGTGTCTCCGGGAGGGCCTGTACCGGCACGCCGAGACGGCTGCCGAGCACCTCGCGGGTCGCGTCGAGCCGGTCGGGTGCGACCTGGTTGGCGATGACCCCCGTGACGTGTGCGTGGACGCCCCGCGCCGCGGCCACCGCCATCTCGGCGGTCGTGGCGACCTCGCCGGCGTCACGGTCGAGCGCCGGGACGACGAGCAGCAGCCGTGAGCCGAGGTTGGCGGCGACGGCAGCGTTGACGGAGAACTCGGTCGGGGCCGCGACGTCGGTGAAGTCCGACCCCACGACGAGCACGACGTCGTGCTCGCGGGCCACCTCGTGGAAGCGGTCGACGATGACTCCCATCGCCCGCTCGGGCGAGGTGTGCAGCTCGTCGTAGGTCACCCCGCACGCCTGCTCGACGGTGAGGGATCCGGGCAGCCGCGAGAGCAGCGTCTGCACGAGCTCGTCCGGCCCACCCGCACGGACGATGGGGCGGAACACCCCGACCCGGCCGGCACGCCGGGACAGCTGGTCGAGCAGACCGACCGCCACGGCCGACTTGCCGGACCGTGCCTCGGTCCCGGCGATGTAGATGCTCGTCACCACAGTCGCGAAACTACCGTGCTAGCGCTCGAGCCGGCCCTCGAACAGGGCTCGCACCGAGGTGTTGCCGCGCAGCAGCTCGAGCGCGTATGCCGCGTGGCCGGGGACGTAGCCGTTGCCGACGAGCATCGTCACGTCGGCGGCGAGCCCCTCGGCGCCGAGGGCCGCGGCCGCGAAGCTCGTCGCCATCGAGAAGAAGATCACGGTGCCGCCCTCGGCGGTCGCGAGGATCGCCGGCTGCTCGCACCCCGTGACGTCGACGCAGACGACGGTGAGGTCGGCCGGACCTCCGACGGTCGCGAGCGTCTCGCTGAGCCCCAGTGGGCTGCGGGCATCGGCGACGACGACATGCGTGGCGAGCCCCGTGCCCTCGAGCAGCGCGGCCTCGGCGGCGTCGCGGACGACGGCGACCCGGCGGGTGGCGCCCGCGTCGGCCGCAGCCGCGAGCGAGAGCGATCCGGACTTGCCCGCGCCACCGAGCACGACGACCGAGGGGCCTGCGTGCGGGGTGCCGGAGCCGGCCGGGACCACGGAGTCGCCCGAGACGCCAGGATCGGCAGGTGCACCGGGCGCGGACGCCGGGCGGCCGGCATACGACCGGACGGTCCGGGCCACGAGCGCGGGTGCGCCGCAGACGTCCATGACCATGAGCGCGAGCTCGGGCGAGAGGTCGCCCGGAAGCGTCGCGGCGATGGAGCGGCCGAAGAGGATCGCGTGCCCGGCTGCGGGCACCCGCTCCCCCGACCCGTCCCAGCGGGCGAGGCCGTCGGTGATCGCGAGCGGCGTGAGCGACAAGGAGACCAGGGTCGCGACCCGGTCGCCGACCGACAGGCCGAGCGTCGACCCCGGCCCGACCTCTGCGACGGTGCCGATGAGCATGCCGCCGCTGCCGGTGACGGGATTCTGCATCTTGCCGCGCGTGCTCACGATCTCGAGCACCTCCGCGCGGATCGCGTCGCCGTCTCCCCCGTGCTTGTCGTGCAGCTGGCGGTAGGACGCGGCGTCGAGGTTGAGCGTCTCGACGTCGATCCGGACCTCGTCGGGCCAGATCTCCGGTCGGGCGTCGAGGACGCGGGCTGCCTGGGGCAGCGACTCCCCCGCCGGCTCGAGGACCCGGTGGACCCCGAGCGGCGACGAGGTGGTGGAGGGGGGCGAGGTCGTGGCGGGCACGAAAGTTCTCCTGTCAGGCGACACGCGGCAACAAATATTGCGGTAGTGATGTGACGAACGAGTGATCTGTCCGTATCCTCGCAGACATGACGACGAACATCGAGCAGCCCTACGTCTACCGGCGCACGGAGCTCGTCGAGCCCGACTGGACCCGCTTCCCGGGGTGGCGTGACGTCACCGCCGCCGAGTGGGCGAGCGCGCAGTGGCAGCGAGCCCACTGCGTCAAGAACGTCGGACAGCTGCGCGACCTCATGGGCGACCTCCTCACCGACGAGCTCTACGCCGACCTCGAGCGCGACCAGGCCGAGCGCGCCACGATGTCGATGCTCGTGCCGCCGCAGATGCTCAACACCATGGTGAGCGAGACGAGCTGGGCCGACGGCGCCATGCCGGCTGCCGGTGCGGCGTTCACCGAGGCGTTCCTCGCCGACCCGGTGCGCCGCTACATGCTCCCCGTCTTCAGCGACCGCCGCACCGACTGGGCCTCGCACCCGTTCGCCGCCCGTGACAGCCTCCACGAGCACGACATGTGGGCCGTCGAGGGGCTGACCCACCGCTACCCCACCAAGGTCCTCGCCGAGATGCTGCCGACGTGCCCGCAGTACTGCGGCCACTGCACGCGCATGGACCTCGTCGGCAACTCGACGCCGCAGATCGTCAAGCTCAAGCTCGCCGGCAAGCCGGTCGACCGCCACGCCGCGATGCTCGACTACCTCCAGCGCACCCCGCAGGTGCGTGACGTCGTCGTCTCCGGTGGCGACGTCGCCAACATGCCGTGGAAGAACCTCGAGGGCTTCCTCGACAAGCTCCTGCGCATCGACAACATCCGCGACATCCGACTCGCGACCAAGGCGCTCATGGGCCTGCCGCAGCACTGGCTGCAGGACGACGTCGTCGAGGGTGTCGCCCGGGTCTCGGCCCTCGCCCGCTCGCGCGGTGTGTCGCTGGCCATCCACACCCACGTCAACCACGCGAACTCGGTGACGCCGCTCGTCGCGAACGCGGCGAAGGCGATGCTCGAGGCCGGCGTCCGCGACGTCCGCAACCAGGGCGTCCTCATGCGCGGTGTCAACGACACGAGCGAGGACCTGCTCGACCTCTGCTTCGCCCTCCAGGACGAGGCCATGATCACGCCGTACTACTTCTACATGTGCGACATGATCCCGTTCTCGGAGCACTGGCGCCTCGCCCTGCACGAGGCGCAGCACCTGCAGCACTCGATCATGGGCTACCTCCCCGGCTTCGCGACGCCGCGCATCGTCTGCGACGTCCCGTTCGTCGGCAAGCGCTGGGTGCACCAGGTCGACAGCTACGACCGCGACAAGGGCATGTCGTTCTGGCGCAAGAACTACCGCACCTCGATCGAGGGCTCGGACGAGCAGGCGCTGTCGCGCGAGTACGTCTACTACGACCCGATCTACACCCTCCCCGAGGCGGGCCAGGACTGGTGGCGCTCCAACACCGACGTCGACGAGGTGCACGCCGCTGCGCTCGCCGGCGCCGGAGCGAGCCGCGACGCGTCGGCGCGCGACCTCGACTGACCTCACCGGCCGGCTGAGCCGACCGCCGACCGCCGACCCGCACGGGCCCGATCCTCACGGCGAGGGTCGGGCCCGTCGGTCGTCCCGGGGAATGCGCAGGCGGCGGTAGCGGTTCTTCTCCTCTCGTACCGCCGTTTCCGTTCGAGAGGCCCCCATGAGCACGACGAGCACCCGAACCACGTCGGGCGGGCAGGTCGCGCCGGGTGGAACCGATCGAGCCGTGTCGACGTCGTCGTCCTCGGGCACCGGGCGGCTGCGGGGCGGCGCCGGCTTCGCGGTGGCGCTCACGGCGGTCGTCGCCATGATGATCGGTGCGAGCGCCCCGTCGCCGTTCTACCCGGTGCTCCAGCAGGAGATCGGGTTCTCCGCCGGCATGATGACGACGATCTTCGGTGTCTATGCCCTGGCGCTGCTGGCGACGCTCCTCGTCACCGGGTCGCTCTCGGACCACATCGGCCGGCGCCCCGTCCTCGCCGTGGGCTTCGTCGTCCTCGCCGCGAGCATGGCCGGCTTCTGGCACGCCGACAGCGTCACCACCCTGCTGCTCTCCCGCGTCGTGCAGGGCGTCGCAGGCGGACTGCTCCTGTCGACGATGACCGCTGCCGTCACCGACCTCGAGCCCCGGTCACGCCCGGGCCTCGCCGCAACCCTCAACAGTGTCACGCCGCTGTTCGGCCTCGCGGCAGGTGCGCTCGCCGCCGGTGCGGTCCTCGACGCCTCGCCGACCGGTGCACTCACCATCGTCTTCGCCGCACTCACCGCGGCCTACGTCGTGTTGTCCCTGGCGGTCCTCGCACTCCCCGAGACCTCACCCCGCCACGACGGCTGGGCCCGGTCGCTGCGTCCCCGCGTGGGCATCCCTGCACCGGCCCGCCCGGCCTTCCGGCGGAGCGCGCCGGCGCTGTTCGCGGGCTGGGCCACCGGTGGCCTCTACCTCTCCCTCGGCGCGCCGATCGTCGGCCAGCTCCTCGGGGGCACCTCCCACGTCGCCCAGGGCTCGGTCGTCGCCGTCCTCACCGGGACGGGCTCGCTCAGCTCCTACCTGTGGCGCAACCGCACCCCGCGTCAGATCACGATCTACGGCACGACGATGCTCGCGCTCGGCACCGTCCTCACGCTCGTCGCCCTGCACGCGGAGTCGCTCGCCGGCTTCCTGCTCGCCGCGGTGGTCGCCGGCTCTGGCTTCGGCACGTCGTTCCTCGGCATCATGCGCTCGATCACCCCGACGGTCGGCCCGGAGCAGCGCGGTGAGCTCTTCTCCAGCGTCTTCGTCGTGAGCTACCTCGCGTTCGGGCTGCCCGCGGTGGCTGCGGGCTTTGCGGCTCCCGAGCTGGGACTGGCCACGACCGCGACCCTCTACGGGCTTGCCGTCGTCGTCCTCTCTGGCTCGGCCGCGCTGCTGCGGACGTTCGGCACGAAGGAGTGAGCGGACGGCATACCCTCGCGGCATGGGACGCAAGGACCGCGGTGGTTCGGTCGGCACTCCGGCGACCGCAGCGCTGACCCGCGCAAAGATCGCGTATGCCGTCCGCGCCTACGAGCACGACCCCGCGGCCGAGTCGTTCGGCCTCGAGGCCGCGCAGGCGCTGGGCGTCGCGCCGGCCCGGGTCTTCAAGACCCTCCTCGTCGACACCGGCACCGGCCTGGCGGTCGGCGTCGTGCCGGTGGACGGCACCCTCGACCTCAAGGCGATCGCCTCCGCCCTGGGCGTGAAGAAGGTCGCGATGGCCGACCCCGATGCGGCAGAGCGCAGCTCGGGCTACGTCGTCGGCGGCATCTCACCCATCGGCCAGAAGCGGTCGCTCCCGACCGTCGTCGACGTGTCGGCGACGACGCACGACACGGTGCTCGTCTCCGGAGGTCGTCGCGGTCTCGACCTCGAGCTCTCCCCCGAGGACCTCGTCCGCGCCACCGGCGCCACCCTGGCTCCGATCGCCCGTCCGGCGGCGTGAGAGGGTCGCTCCATGATCGAGATCCTCAGCCCCACGGAGGTCGCGCGCGGCCGGGTCACCGGCGCCCTCGTCGGTGAGATCCTGCAGACGGTCAAGGCGCGCAGCACGGCCGGCACGAACCTCCTCGAGATCGACGCCTGGACCAGGGCGATGATCGAGGACGCCGGCGCGGAGTCCTGCTACGTCGACTACGAGCCCTCCTTCGGGCGCGGGCCGTTCGGGCACTACATCTGCACCTCGGTCAACGACGCCGTCCTGCACGGCCTGCCGCACGACTACGCGCTCGCCGACGGTGATGTCCTCACCCTCGACCTCGCAGTCCTCAAGGAGGGGTCGCGGCCGACGCGGCGATCACGTTCGTCGTCGGTGGCGCCGAGAAGCAGCCACAGGGTGGCGCCCTCATCGCCGCCACCGAGCGGGCGCTGGAGGCGGGGATCGCGGCGGCCGGCCCGGGCGCCCGGATCGGCGACCTCTCTCACGCCATCGGCACGGTGCTCACGCAGGCGGGCTACCCGGTCAACACCCAGTTCGGTGGGCACGGCATCGGCTCGACGATGCACCAGGACCCGCACGTCTCCAACACCGGCCGGCCGGGTCGTGGCTTCACGCTGCGTCCGGGACTGATGCTCGCCCTCGAGCCGTGGGTCATGGCCGACACCGCCGAGCTCGTCACCGATGCGGACGGCTGGACCCTGCGCAGCGCGACCGGGTGCCTCACCGCGCACACGGAGCACACGATCGCCATCACCGACGACGGCGCCGAGATCCTCACGCTGCCCTGAGGCGCGCCAGAACGCGCTGGAACGCGCTAGGACGCCATCCTCAGGTGGTCGGGGAGCTCACGCACGGCGTTGCCCGTGACGACGTAGGTGGCGAGCAGCTCGACCCCGAGCGCTCGGCACCCGTCGACAACCGCCTGGTGGCACGCGCGGTCGTCGTCGGTGAAGAGCGACGAGCCGAGTCGGCCGAGCGCCACGACGAGAGCCGGCGGTCGCAGGTCGGCGACGACCTTGACGAGCACGAACTCCACCTGCTCGGTCGTGGGCGTTCCCATCTCGCCGATGACGACGGGCGTGGTCACCCGGTGCTCCTCGTCGAGGAACACCAGTGCGAGACAGCCGGCCTCACGGTCGGCGTGCGAGACGAAGAGGTCGACGGCGTCGGCGCGCAGCACCGGGTCGTCGAGCGCGCGGTCACGGAAGTTCGGGGGCAGGTTCTCGAAGGTCATGCCGCCGATCGTGCCCGGACACCGCGTAGCGGCCGCGGACTTTTCCACAGCACGACGCCGGGCGCCGTGGCGCGGTGGCGTGGCGCCCTGGGCTACTCCCAGGGCGTCGACAGGACGACGGTCGTCCTCGTCGAGACGTTGGCCTTGGCACGGATCGTCGCGAGCAGCTCCTCCAGCTCGTGCGGCGTGGCGACGCGGACCTTGAGGACGTAGTTCATGTCGCCGGCGACCGAGTGGCACTCCTCGACGGCGGGGACGTCACGCAGGCGGTCCGGGATGTCGTCGGGGGCCGCGGGGTCGAGCGGCGTGATCGAGATGAAGGCCGTCATGGCGACGCCGATCGCGGCGTGGTCCACGCGTGCCGTGTAGCCCTTGATGACGCCGCGCTTCTCGAGACGGCGCACGCGTTGGTGCACGGCCGACGTCGACATGCCCAGGGCGCGCCCGAGGTCGGTGTAGCTCATGCGACCGTCGGTCGTGAGCTGGTCGACGATCTTGCGATCCAGGTCCTCCACGCGACCAACCCTAGTTCCACAGGGCACGATGTCTGGCATGACCACACCGACGGAACGGGCGGCCACGCCGACGACGACCACCCCGATGCCACGCGGCTCGCTCCTGGTCCTCGGTGCCCTCGTGCTGGTGTGGCTCGTCTGGGGTGCGGCCTACCTCGTGGCACCCGACAGCAACCCCAATGGCCAGTGCGAGGGCCTGGGCTTCGGGTGCACCCTGACCCCCCACGACGTCGCCGGGTTCGTCGGCGCCATCGTGGTCGCTCCCCTGACCGCGCTCGTGCTCGCCGTCACCCTCGTCGTCCGGCTGGTCCGGATCGGCCGGGGCTCTCCCCGGACGGTGTGGGACATCGTCGTCGCCGGGCTGCTGCTCGTCGGCTTCGGCCTCTGGCTCGTCGGCGCCGTGGCGGGCGCGTTCTGAGCCGTCGCCTGCCCCGGGTGGCACCCAACTAGGCTGCCGCCATGACGACGGACCGGCTGCTGCTCCTCGACTCCGCCTCGCTGTACTTCCGCGCCTTCTACGGCGTCCCGGACCAGCGCACCTCCCCGGACGAGCACCCGACCAACGCCCTGCGCGGCTTCCTCGACATGATCGCCACGCTCGTCACGGCACACCAGCCGACGCACCTCGTCGCCTGCTGGGACAACGACTGGCGACCGCAGTTCCGGGTCGACCTCATCCCGAGCTACAAGGCCCACCGCGTCGGCGGTCCGGCTGCCACGGCGCCCAGCCCCGCTCCCGGGGACGCGCCCGACCAGGCCCACCCCGCCTCGGCGGACACCGCGGCCGAGGAGGTACCGGACGACCTCGCTCCCCAGGTCCCGCTCATCGCCGACGCCCTTGCCGCGTTCGGCATCCCCCGCCTCGGCGCCGACGGCTACGAGGCCGACGACGTCATCGGCACCCTCGTCGAGCGGCACCGCGGCACGATGTTGATCGACGTCGTGACCGGCGACCGCGACCTGCTCCAGCTCATCGACGACGACAACGCCGTCCGCGTCCTCTACACCGGCAAGGGCGGAGTGCGCGAGCCCGACCTGGGCACGCAGGCCTACCTCGAGGAGAGGTATGCCGTCCCCACCGGGGACGCGTATGCCGACATGTCGATCCTGCGCGGGGACACCAGTGACGGGCTGCCCGGCGTCAAGGGCATCGGTGACAAGACCGCGGCCCAGCTCATCGCGGCATACGGGACGCTCGACGGCCTGCGCAAGGCGATCGAGGACGGCGACCCGGCCATCAAGGGAGCGCGACGGGCCAACCTCGAGGCGGCTGCGGCATACCTCGACGTGGCGCCGCGCGTGGTCCGCGTCGCGCGGGACGCGCCCGTCGCCACGGTCGACGCCGCGCTGCCCACGGCGGTGGCCGACACCCGGCTGCTCAGCGAGCTGGCCTCGACCTACGGCATCACGAACCCGATCAACCGGGTGCTCGCCGCTCTCCAGATCCCCTGAGCCGCAGGCGTTCTCAGTCGAGGCGGTCGGCCGCCACGACTCCCCGCCGGACGCCGTCGATGGCCTTGCGCGCCGACCGGCGCAGCTCGGTGTCCGTGGCCGCGTCGGCGATCTGGCCGAGCAGGTCGACGATCTGCTTGCACCGTCGCACGAAGTCACCGGCGGCCATGTCCTGGCCGCGCAGGACGGCGTCGAGCCGCTCGCCGCTCGCCCAGCGGTGGACCATCCACGCCATGCCGCCGTCAGGGGCCATGGTCGTCTCCAGGCCGTGCTCGCCCTCGAGGTCGTCGAGCTCGCTCCAGAGGCGCTGCATCTCGGTGACCGCCGCCGCCACCTCGTCGTTGGGCATGCGCGGCGAGGGGTCGGCCTGCTCGTGCCGCGGTTCGTGGACGAGCGTCGAGACGCAGGCAGCGAGCCCGGGGGCGTCGAGGCGCTTCCACACGTCGCGGCGCAGGCACTCCGCGGCGAGCAGGTCGCGCTCGGTGTAGAGGCGGCGCAGCCGCTCCCCGCGGTCGGTCACCGCGCTGTCGTCGTCGAGGTAGCCGAGCTGTCGCAGCACGACGCAGATCCGGTCGAAGGTGCGGGCCACGCTGTTGGTGCGGCCCTCGACCTTGCGCTGCAGCCCCGAGGTCTCGCGCTTGAGCCGGTGCCAGCGCTCGGCCCAGCGGGCGTGGTCCTCGCGCTCGGGACACTGGTGGCAGGGGTGCGCCTTGAGCTCCGTGCGCAGGTGCGCGATCCGGTCGTTCTCCTGCGCCGCCTCGAGGCCGGCCTCCTTGGCCGACATCGCCTTCGGTGGCGGGTCATGGGGCACGGCGATCCGCATCGTCGTCGCGAGGTCGCGACGCGACTTCGGCGACTTGGGGTTGAAGTGCTTGGGCACGGTGATGCGCGTCGCCGCCTCGACGGGTACGGGCACGTCGGTGAGGGTGAGTCGGCGGAACTGCCGGTCCTCGGTGACCACGCCGGGGCCGCTCGGCGCGCCCTTGCCGGTGCGCGCGGACTGGACGACGACCGCCCACCCGGAGCGACGTCCGGCCGGAACCTTGACGACGTCACCGACCTTGAGGTTCTCGAGACTGATCGCCGCCTCGGCCCGCCGGCTGGCCGAGCGCTTCTTGGCGCCGTCCTTCTCGGCGTCGGCGATCGCTCGGCGCAGAGCGGCGTACTCGCGGAAGTCACCGAGGTGGCAGTGCATCGACTCGGCGTAGCCGTCGAGCGCCTCCTCGTTGCGGCGCACTTTGGTGGCGAGTCCCACGACGGCCCGATCGGCCTGGAACTGCGCGAACGACGTCTCGAGGATCTCGCGAGCCACCTGACGACCGACCTGCGCCACGAGGTTGACGGCCATGTTGTAGGTCGGGCGGAAGCTCGAGCGCAACGGATAGGTGCGGGTGGACGCCAGCCCACCGACGGCGATCGGGTCGAGCCCGCGGCTCCACTGCACGACGGCGTGGCCCTCGATGTCGATCCCACGACGTCCGGCCCGGCCCGTGAGCTGGGTGTACTCGGCCGGGGTGACGTCGACGTGCGCCTCGCCGTTGAACTTCACGAGCTTCTCGAGGACGACGGTGCGCGCCGGCATGTTGATGCCCAGCGCCAGTGTCTCGGTCGCGAAGACGGCGCGGATCCGGCCCGCGGTGAAGAGTTCCTCGACGATCTCGCGGAAGAGCGGGAGCATCCCGGCGTGGTGGCACGCGAAGCCGCGCGACAGCCCCTCGACGAAGTCGAAGTAGCCCAGGATGCCCAGGTCCTCCTCCGCGAGCGAACCCATGCGTTCCTCGACGTGGCGCCGGATGCGCTCGCCCTCGCGCTGCGGGATGAGCCGGGTATCGGTGGACAGCAGCTGCCCGACGGCCGCTTCGCACCCCATGCGGCTGAAGATGAACGTGATCGCCGGCAGCAGACCGTCTCGGTCGAGCTGGGCGATGACCTCGGCACGGGTGGCGCCCCCACCGGGGCGTCCGCCCCGCACGAACCCGCGGTCGTCGCGGCCGGAGGAGCCGCGGGCCCCGCCGTTGCCACCCGGTCCCCCACGGTGGCCCTGGCCGGCATACCCCGTTCCCCCGGACGGGCCGCGTCCCGGACCGCGTCCACGGTCGCGACCCACGTCGCGGCCGCGACCACGGTCCCGGGTGCTCCCCCGCACCCAACCGTCGTCGTTGCGGCGCTGCTCGGCGCCCCGGATGGCCTGGACGAGGTCGGGGCTGACCCGTGGGGTCGAGCCGTCCTCGCGCGGTTCCGCGGTCTCGTCGACGAAGAGGTCGAACAGCGAGCTGCCGACGAGCATGTGCTGCCACAGCGGCACGGGGCGGTGCTCGGAGACGACGACGGCGTGGTTGCCGCGCACCTCGGCGAGCCAGTCGCCGAACTCCTCGGCGTTGCTCACGGTGGCCGACAGCGAGATCACCTGTACCGACTCGGGCAGGTGGATGATGACCTCCTCCCAGACGGCGCCGCGGAAGCGGTCGGCGAGGTAGTGGACCTCGTCCATGACGACGAAGCCGAGGTTGCGCAGCGTCGAGCTCCCCGCATAGACCATGTTGCGCAGGACCTCGGTCGTCATGACGACCACGGGCGCCTCGCCGTTGACCGAGGAGTCGCCGGTGAGCAGACCGACCTTGTCGACACCGTGGACGGCGACGAGGTCGTGGTACTTCTGGTTCGACAGGGCCTTGATCGGCGTCGTGTAGAACGCCTTGCGTCCCGTCGCCAGCGCGAGGTGGACGGCGAACTCCCCGACGATCGTCTTGCCGGCGCCGGTGGGCGCCGCGACGAGGACGCCCTGACCGGCCTCGACGGCCAGGCACCCCTGCACCTGGAAGTCGTCCAGGGGGAACCCCAACGAGGCCGTGAATGCCGCCAGATGTGGGCCCGGGGTGCTCATGCCGGTCAGGCTACGTCAGGACGGTCACCGCTCCGGGGACGACCTCGCAGTCGAGTGGCAGCGGCTCGAACCGCTCACCGTCGGCGTACGACACGATGCCCTTGGCCTCGAGCCGGACCCGGCGCCCGCGCAGGATCTCGACGGCCGGGTGGCTCACGTGCTCGCCCTTGAACACCTTGGGGAAGACGCGCAGCAGGGTGGGGATCGAGACCTCGTGGAGGATGAGGACGTCGAGCATCCCGTCGTCGTAGCTCGCCTCCGGGACGACCTTCATTCCCCCTCCGTATGCCGGCCCGTTGGCGACCGCGACGAGCATCGCCTTGGTCTCGTGCCGGGTGCCGTCGATCTCGACGACGTAGGGAATGGGCTTGAAGACCCCGAGCTCGCGGGCGATGGCGAGGTTGTAGCGCATCTGCCCCTTGGGCCAGCGCCAGCCGTTGGCGCGTTCGTTGACCACGGCGTCGAACCCGGCGGCGAGGACGCCGACGAACCAGCGAGGGTCGCCGTGGGGGTCGATGACGCGGGCGGCGTCGATCCGCCGGGTGGCCCCGCGCGTGATCCGCTCGACGGCCTTGGCCGCGTCACGGACCGGGAGGCCGAGCTCGCGGGCGTTGTCGTTGCCGGTGCCCGCCGCGATGATACCGAGGGGCACGTCGGTGCCGGCGACGAGGTTGACCCCGAGGTGGACCATGCCGTCACCGCCAGCGACGACCACGACGTCGACGGAGGCGTCCCGGATCGCGGCCCGACCCCGCTCGAGGGCGTGGGCGCCGTCCATGGCCGACAGGTCGACGATGTCGTGGCCGGCGGCGGCGAGGAGCGAAGCAGCCTCACGACCGATGCGCGCACCGGTGTTCTTGCCGGCCGTCGGGTTGATGACGAGGCCGACGCGCAGCCGCTCGCTCACAGCGGAGAGGCCTCTTCGTCGGAGGCGTCGAGCCAGTCCGGCCGGTCCTGCGACCTGCGTCGGTCGATCAGCCGGGCGATGCCGTAGGCCACGAAGTACAGGACGATGAGTGGTGTGGCGAGCAGCAGCATCGTGTAGGGGTCCGGCGTCGGCGTGGCGATCGCGGCGAAGACGACGATGAGCACGACGGCCGGGCGCCAGCCCTTGATCATGACGTGCGCCGGGAGCACGCCGACGACGTTGAGCGCGACGAGCACCACCGGGAAGAGGAAGGCGATCCCGAAGACGAGGATGAAGCGGGTGACGAAGGCGAAGTAGAGCGACGCCTCCGGCAGGTTGGCGGCGCCCTCCGGGGTGAAGCCGAGCAGGATCTCGACGGCCTTGGGCAGGGTCGTGTAGCCGAACCAGCACCCACCGAGGAACAGCGGCACGATCGCCGCCACGAACATCAGCGAGAGGCGCTTCTCCTTGCGGGTCAGCCCGGGGACGACGAACGCCCAGGCCTGCCAGAGCCACATCGGCGCCGACATGATCGTCCCCGCCCAGATCGACAGGCTCAGGCGCTGCGAGAACGCCGCGGTGAGTCCCGCGTAGTTGAGGTCGATGAGCGAGCCCTCGCCCCGCTGCTCCGCGATGTTGGCGATGGGAGCGGTGAGGTGCTCGTAGATCGTGTCGAAGAGGTACCAGCCGATGACCGAGCAGACGATGAGCGCCGCCGCCGCGATGAAGAGGCGTCGCCGGAACTCACGCAGGTGGTCGCCGAGCGACATCCTGCCTTCGGGGTCGCGCTCGCGCCGTCGGGGCAGGCGAGGACGACCGGGTCTCGCAACTCGGGCCATGGGGAGATCGGGTCAGACGATCTTGCGGGTCGCGTCGCCGGTCTGCTCGCCGGAGGCGTTGTCGGTCCGGGGTGCGTCCTCACGGATGGGGGACGTGCCGTGGGCCGCGGTCGGGTCCACGTCGGCCTCGCGGCGGACGGTCTCGCCGGGGACGGTCCCGGTCTTGGTGTCCTTGCCGTCGTTCTTCATCTCGTCGACCTCGGACTTGAACACGCGAGCCGAGCGGCCGAGGCTGCGAGCCGCGTCGGGCAGGCGCTTCCAGCCGAAGATGACGATGAGGAGAACCGCGATGATGATGATCTCGGGGGCGCCGAGTCGGCCACCAAACATGAGTTGCCTTCTTCCGGTGAGGGTCTGGTTCAGTCTACGTCGTGGGTCTGTGGAGCCAGGGCCGCGGACGCCCGGACGGCGATGCGTTCGCTGAGATGGTGCGGTGAGACGACGAGGACGTGCCCGCCCATCCGGAGGACGAGACGCTCGAGCCACGCGGTGTCGGCGGTACGCAGCGTGATCGTGCGCGACCCGTCCTCCGCGTCGGTCGCGGTCTCGACCGGGTAGTAGTCGCTCACCCAGAGCGCCCCGGGCAGCAGGCGCAGGGTGACGAGCAGGTCGGACTCGGCGGCACTGAAGATGCTCTCGCCGAGCTCGCGCGGCGACACGCCGTCGGGCGGCGTGCCGTCCTCGTCGAGCACGCTGAGCGCCTCGACGCGGTCGAGGCGGAACATCCGCACCCCCTCGGCGCGGTGGCACCAGCCCTCGAGGTACCAGTGGCCCTCGGCGGCGATGACCCGCATGGGGTCGACGTCGCGCTCGGTCGACTCGTCGCGACCGGGCACGTGGTAGGTCAGGTGGAGCCGACGGTGCTGCTGCACGCCCTGGCGGGCCTGGGCGAGCACCTGCGGGTCGACGGCGTCGGTGAGGTCGACCGACACCCGCGAGGCCGGCTCGGCGGCAGTGCCGGCGGCGGCCTCGAGCTTGGCCAGGGCCCGCTCGATCGCGTCCCGCTCGGTGAGGCCGGGGACGTCGAGCAGGGTGCGCAGCCCGACGATGAGGGTGACCGCCTCGTCGACGCCGAGGCGCAGGGGGCGCGAGATGGTGTCGGCGTTGCCGACGAACACCCGGCCCTCCTCCCAGTCGGCCTCGATGAGCTCGTCGGGCATCTGGCCGTAGCCGCAGAGGAAGAGCAGGTTGAGGTCGGACTCGAGCTGTTCCACGGTGACGCCGAGCCCTCGGGCGGCCTCCTCGAGCTCGATCCCCTGGCGGTTGACGAGCCACGGGACCATCGTGAGGAGCCGGGTGAGGCGGCTGGTCGCGGTCTCGGTCGCCATCACGCACCTGCCTCGTGGACGGCGAGCACCGCTCGCAGCTGGCTCTGCACGCGGTCGAGCAGCTCGCTCGGATCGAGCACCTGCACGTCGTCGGCGTGACCGGCGACCTCGGAGGCGAAGCCGTCGACGTCGTGGAAGTCCAGGGTGAGCTCGGTCCAGCCTCCATCCGTCTCGGCCGAACGCGTGGCCCGGCGGCGCAGGCTGTGGCCCGCTCCCGGGCGGACGAGGAGGCGGGCGACGCGGGTCTCACCGCTCGGCGCGGACTGCTCGACGAGGACCCTGGCCTCGAAGTCGGCGGGAACCTCGAAGGACCCGGGCCGTCCGGCGCTGCGGACCGAGCCGTCGATGCGGGAGAGCCGGAACACGCGGGTGTCGTCACGGTCGAGGTCGTGGCCCGCGAGGTACCAGCGGCCGTGCCACTGCACGAGCGACCAGGGCTGGACGGTGCGGACCTGCGCCTCGGGGCGCTCGGGCCGGCGGTAGCCGAAGGTGATCGGGGTGCGGCTCAGCACGGCGTCCTTGACCGCCTCGAAGGCCGGCTCGGTCGTGCGCAGACGCGGCTCGATCCCGATGAGGGCCCCCTCGTCGCGCTCGACGTCGGAGGCGCGCAGCTTGCGCAGGGCCTGGGCGGCCGGCCCCGCCATCGACGCCTGCGCCCAGCTCCGGCTGGCGAGCCCGAGGACGGCGAGCTCGTCGGGCTCGAACTCGATGTCGGGCAGGGCGTAGTCGCGCTGGTGGATCCGGTAGCCCGGCTCGTCCTCGTGGAGGACGTCGATCTCCTCGGTCACGAGGGGCACGCCGAGCGCCCGGAGCTCGTCCTTGTCGCGCTCGAACATCCGGTCGAAGGCCTCGGTCGACGCCGTCTCGCCGTACTGCGGCACCAGGCCCCGGATCTGGGCCTTGGCGAGCGGGCGGCGGGTGTAGAGGAGCACGAGAACGAGGTTGAGGAGCCGCTCGGTCTTGGCCGCCGGCCCCTGCGCTGCGCTCATGATGTCCGACGGTAGTCGATACCCTGCCTCCCGTGATGCAGTGGCGCGAGGGCGTGGTCGTCCGGCAGGTCCGTGAGTGGCCGGGGGCGGTGGAGTATGCCGTCCGCCTGCCTCCCGGGACCGGCGCCCCGAGCGCAGCCACGACCGCCGACAGGACCGTCGACACGAGTGGCGACTCGGGGGGCGACTTGGGGGACGGCTCGCCCGAGGTGCGGGCTCTGGCCTACACGGCGATGGTCGGGCGCCCCGAGCCCGGCGACCGGGTGGTCCTCAACGCGTCGGCGCTGCTCAAGGGCCTGGGCACCGGTGGCCTCGCGTTCGTCGTCGCGATGCCGGACCGGCTGCCTGCCGACGCCCCCGACTCCCCCGGCCACATCGTCAAGGCCCGCTACACGCCGCAGCAGCAGATGTTCCTCGCCGTCGACGAGCAGGACAGCCCGAACCACCACGTGCTGCGCGACGCCGAGTCCCTCGACGCGATGCCCGTCGTCGTGGCGGACCTGCACTCGGCCCTGCCCGCGATCATCGCCGGCATCCGCATGATCGACCCGGGGGCGCGGGTCGCCTACGTCATGACGGACGGCGGGGCCCTCCCCCTTGCCTTCTCGCGCGCGGTCGCCGGTCTCAAGGAGGCTGGCTGGCTCGCTGAGACGATCACCGTCGGTCAGGCCTTCGGTGGCGACCACGAGGCGGTCTCGCTGCACAGTGGTCTGCTCGCCGCCCGGCACGTCGTGGGCGCCGACGTCACGGTCGTCGTCCAGGGCCCCGGCAACGTCGGCACCGGCACGCCGTGGGGCTACTCCGGCATCGCGGTGGCCGACGCACTCCACGCCACCCACGTCCTCGGCGGGACGAGCATCGCCGCCCTTCGCGTCTCGGGAGCCGATCCGAGACCACGGCACCGCGGGATCTCTCACCACAGCACGACGGCATACGGGAAGGCCCTGCTGTCACCCGCGATCGTCCCGGTCCCGGCCGGAGGCGGTGAGCTCGCGGCCCTCGTCCGCACCCAGGCCGCGAGGCTCGCCCAACACAGCCGTGCCGACCTCGACGTCGTCGAGATCGGCACGGAAGGTGTGCTGGCGGCGCTGCGTCAGAGCCCGGTGCGGCTGTCGACGATGGGGCGGGGCCTCAAGGAGGACCTCGCGGGGTTCGTCGTCAGCGCCGTCGCCGGTGTCGCCGCGGCACAGCGGATGGAGCGACTCAGCGGACGCTGACGAGGTCCACGACGAAGATCAGGCTCTCGCCGGGCTTGATGACGTTGCCCGCGCCGCGGTCGCCGTAGCCGTAGGCCGGCGGGATGAGCAAGCGGCGTCGGCCACCCTCGCGCATGCCGACGATGCCCTCGTCCCAGCCGCGGATGACCTGGCCGACACCGACCTGGAAGGTCAGCGGTGCGCCGCGGTTCCACGAGGCGTCGAACTCCTCGCCGGTCGAGTGGGCGACACCGACGTAGTGCGCGTCGATGGTCGCGCCCGCGGTGGCCTCCGCACCGTCACCGACGGTGATGTCCTCGACGACGAGCTCGGTGGGAGCCTCTTCGCCGGGGAAGTCGATCTCGGGTCGGGTGGTGGCGGGGTCGAAGCCCATGGGTGTCCTTTCGGTGAGGGTGGGTCCGGAGCAGTTCAGGAGGGTCAGACGGCGCCGAGGATGTCGACGACGAAGACCATGGTGTCGGTGCCCTTGATGTCGCCGCGGCCCTGGGTGCCGTAGCCGTCGGCCGGCGGGACGACGAGCAGGAGGCGGCTGCCGACGGGCTGGCCGACGATCGCCTTGTCCCAGCCGGGCACGACCGCGCCGACGCCGATGGCGGTCGGGTAGCCGGTCGCGTTGGAGTCGAAGACCTGGCCGTTGCGCCAGAGGGCGCCGGTGTAGGCGACCTTGATGGTCTGGCCCTTCTCGACCTTCGGGCCGGTGCCCGTGACGAGCGGCTGGTTGACCAGCGCGGTGGGTGCGGTGGTCTTGGGCATGGTGATCGTCGAGGCCTTGCCTGCGTTGATCTTGACGGTGGGCAGTCCGGACTTGGGGGCGACGGTCGCGCCCTCGGCCTGCTTGAGCGGGGCGACGACGTCGTCGACGTCGACGACGAAGAGGATCGGGTCCTCGGGCTTGAGGCCCATGTCGGTGTTGCCCTGGGGGCCGTAGACGTCCTTGGTGGGAGCGCCGAGCAGGAGTCGGGCGCCGGGCTTGGCGCCGACGAGCTGCTTGGTGAACAACGGGAGCATCTGCTGGTCGGTGAGGTCGATGCCGAGGGTCTGGCCCTCCTTCCAGGTGCTCGTGACGACTTTGCCGTCGCTGCCGTTGACGACCTGAGCCTTGATCGAGAGCATGTCGGTCTTGCCGGCTGCCTTGCCGTCACCCTCGGTGATGACGCGCTTGGTCTCGGCGGTGAGCTTGAGCGGCTTGGGGGCGACGGTGACGGTCGGCTCCTTGGCCGGGTCGGAGCCCTCGACCTTGACCTGGGCCAGCGGGCCGGTGTCGGCCTTGGTGCTACCGGAGCCGTCGGAGCTGCCGGCATCGCCGCAGCCGACGAGGGCGACGGCGCCGACGGTCAGGGCAGCGGCGAAGGGGGCGAAACGGGCGCGGGACACAGCAGATGACCTCAGATCGAGCGGGGGTGGGGTTCTCCCCACCATAACCACTGGACCTGTCAGGTCCCTGAGTTCGCCCCGTGGGTCACATCCACGCTCACATGCCCGAGATGAGCCGTTGCACCCTCGGGTCCTCGTTGCGGAACGGGTCCTTGCACAGGACGGTGCGCTGCGCCTGGTCGTTGAGCTTGAGGTGCACCCAGTCGACGGTGAAGTCGCGCCGGTGCTCCTGCGCCGCCCGGATGAAGTCGCCGCGCAGCTTGGCCCGGGTCGTCTGCGGCGGCTTGACCTTGGCCTCGAAGATCTCCGGGTCGGTGACGGCGCGTGCCGCCCGGCCGCGCGCCTGGAGCAGGTAGAACAGCCCGCGCCGCCGCGTGATGTCGTGGTAGGCGAGGTCGATCTGCGCCAGCCGCGGTGAGTCGAGGTCGAGCCCGTGCCGGGTCGCGTAGTCGTCGAGCAGCCTGTACTTGATGATCCAGTCGATCTCGGTGTCGACGGTGCCGTGGTTGCCGGTCTCGACGGCGTCGAGCGTGCGCTCCCACAGGTCGAGGACCGTCTTGTGGTCGGGGTCGCGTGCGCCCTCGCGCTCGACGTATGCCGCCGCGGCGGCGAGGTACTCGCGCTGCAGGTCGAGGGCGCTGAGCTCCCGCCCGTTGGCGAGCCGCACGAGGCGCCGCCCCGTCATGTCGTGGCTGATCTCGCGGATGGCCCGGATGGGGTTCTCGAGGGTGAGGTCGCGCATGACGACGCCGTCCTCGATCATCCGCAGCACCAGGTCGCACGAACCGACCTTGAGCATCGTCGTCGTCTCGCTCATGTTGGAGTCACCGACGATGACGTGGAGGCGGCGGTACTGCTCGGCGTCGGCGTGCGGTTCGTCACGCGTGTTGATGATCGGGCGGCTGCGGGTCGTCGCCGAGGAGACCCCCTCCCAGATGTGGTCCGCCCGCTGGCTCACGGCATACTCCACGCCCTTTGACGTGCGCACGAGCTTGCCTGCGCCGCACGTGATCTGGCGACTGATGAGGAACGGCAGCAGCGTGTCGGAGAACACCTGGAAGTCGCCGGCGCGGCCGACGAGGTAGTTCTCATGGCAGCCGTAGGAGTTGCCGGCGGAGTCGGTGTTGTTCTTGAAGACGTAGATCTCGCCGTTGACCCCGTCCTCGCGCAGCCGGGCCTGTGCGTCGGCGACGAGCCCCTCGACGACCCGCTCCCCCGCCCGGTCGTGCGCGACGAGCTGGCGCAACGAGTCGCACTCGGCGGTGGCGTACTCGGGGTGGCTGCCGACGTCGAGGTAGAGGCGCGAGCCGTTGGCGAGGAAGACGTTGCTCGAACGGCCCCAGGCGACGACCTTGCGGAAGAGGTAGCGGGCGACCTCGTCGGGGGTGAGCGTGCGCTGGCCCTCGGACGAGGCGGTGATGCCGTACTCGTTCTCGATCCCGAAGATCCGTCGCTCCATGACGTCACCCTAGTCTCGGTGGCAGCGACGCGAGGGCGGGTCCGCACCACGTCCGGTCCAGCATCCGGGACGGCGGTACCAGCATTCGGCACCTAACGGCATGTTGGGTCTTCGACAACGCTGTGTTATCGATGAGAGGACCCCCATGGCCACGCTGCGACTCGGCGACACCGCCCCCGACTTCACCGCTGAGACCACCGAGGGTGAGATCAGCTTCCACGACTGGAAGGGCGACGGCTGGGCCGTGCTCTTCAGCCACCCGGCGGACTTCACACCGGTCTGCACCACCGAGCTCGGCCGTGTCGCCGCCCTCAAGGACGAGTGGGCCAGCCGCGACGCGAAGGTGCTCGCCGTGTCGGTGGACGCCATCGACGACCACGAGGCGTGGAAGAAGGACATCGAGGAGGTCGGCGGCTCGGCCGTGACCTACCCGATCGTCGCCGACAAGGACCGCAAGGTCGCCGAGCTCTACGACATGATCCACCCGGGCGAGGGCGACACCTCGAGCGTGCGCTCGGTCTTCCTCATCGACCCCAAGGGCAAGGTGCGCCTCACGCTCACCTACCCCAAGAGCGCCGGGCGCAACTTCGACGAGGTGCTGCGCGCTCTCGACGCCCTCCAGGTCAACGACTCCGGGCCGTTCTCGACACCGGCCGACTGGAAGCGCGGTGAGCGGGTCATCGTCGCCCCGACGGTGTCCACCGAGGACGCCCGCGCGACGTTCAAGGATGTCGAGGAGGTCAAGCCCTACCTGCGCTACGCGGCGGCACCCACCGCCTGAGACCTCGAAACCTCGTATGCCGTGCCGTCCCGATCGCGGGACCGCACGGCATACGTTGTTCCGCATGGCCGACGACATCGCACTCGAGATCCCCTCTGACCTGCTCCTGCCCGCATCGGGGTCCGGTCCGGGGATCGTCCTCTTCCAGGAGATCTTCGGGGTCACCGACTACATCCGGTCGCGGGCGCAGGACCTCGCCGACCTCGGCTACGTCGTGCTGGTCCCACACCTCTACGGACGGCTCGGGGATCCGGTCGTCGAGGAGGGCGGAGCCGGGCTGCCGCGTGCGATGAAGCTCCTCGAGGAGGTCGACTGGCAGCTCGCCGTCGCGGACGGCGTGGACGCGGTGGCCGCGCTGCGGGCCCACCCCGCCGTCGATGGTGGTGTGGGCGTGCTCGGGTTCTGCTTCGGTGGCGGTATGGCCTTCAACGTGGCGGCCGTGGCCGACCCCAAGCCGGACGTCCTCGTGAGCTACTACGGGTCCGCGCTGCCGAACCTGCTCGGTCTCGCGCCCGAGGTCACGGTGGCGAGCCTGCACCACTTCGGCGACGACGACGCCTACATCCCGCTCGAGACGGTGCGCGACATCGAGCGAGCGGTGACGGAGGGGTCGGACGACGTGACGTTCGAGGTGCACCCCGGCGCCGGCCACGCGTTCGACAACCCCTCGCCGATGTTCCACCACGCCGAGGCGTCTGCGGCGGCGTGGGAGCAGACGACGCAGTGGCTCGCCGAGCACCTCCCCGTGCGGGAGGGCGTGGCGGCGGGCTGAGGGCGGCCGGGACACGGGGAGGGCCGAGGACGCGGGGACTCGGCACGCGGGGACACGCCCGCAGGGTCGAGGCCGGGATCGGGCAGAGGGGCACGTCTCGCGCGTCCGAGAGTGCCGTCCGCCCGATCTCGTCGAGCAGCTCAGTCGGAGTCGGGGGTCGACCCGTCGCCGTGGCGCTGGGTCTGCGGGTTGCTCGCCGCCTGGCGGGGCGTGTCGTGGTCGGCCGGCGGGACGTCGTCGGTGGGGTCGTCCTCGGAGAGCAGCTGCCCGAGCAGGTCGCCGTTGATGCGGCTGAAGGTGCGCCGTGACCTGGTGCGGTCGAGCACCGCGACCTCGAGCTGGTGGGGTCCGACCTCGCGGTCCGGACCGCCGGCGGGGTCGTGCGCCAGGCCCGCGACGGCGAGCTGGAGCGCCTGCGCCAGGGTGAGCCCCGGTCGCCACTGCTCGGTGAGCCGCTCCTCGATCTGGTCGGACGCGCCGCCCATGGCGACGAGCCCGTGCTCGTCGGCGACCGACCCGTCGTAGGTGAGGCGGTAGATCTGGTCGCTCTTGACGTCACGACCGACCTCGGCCACGACGATCTCGACCTCGTAGGGCTTGGACTCCTGGGTGAAGACCGTGCCGAGCGTCTGGGCGTAGGCGTTGGCGAGCCCACGGGCAGTGACGTCGCTGCGGTCGTAGGAGTAGCCCCGAAGGTCGGCGTAGCGGACACCGGCGACCCGGAGGTTCTCGAACTCGTTGTACTTGCCGACCGCGGCGAACGCGATGCGGTCGTAGATCTCACCGATCTTGTGCAGGCTGCGCGACTGGTTCTCGGCGACGAAGGCGATGCCGTGGTCGTAGCCGAGCACGACGACGGACCGGCCCCGGGCGATGCCCTTGCGGGCGAAGTCGGCCCGGTCCTTCATGAGCTGCTCGGGCGAGACGTAGAACGGCATACCGGCGGTCATGAGGCACTCCCGTCGCGACGGCCACCGGCATTGCCGTGGCGGTGGGCGATGATCGCGTCGACGACCGGTGCGACCGCGTCGTCGGCGACGAAGCGGGCGCCCTCGGCGGTGACGAGCGCGACGGTGGGCCAGATGCGCCGCCCGACGTCGGGCCCACCGGTGGCCGAGTCGTCGTCGGCGGCGTCCCACAAGGCCTCGACGGCGACGCGCAGGGCCTCGTCGGGTGCCATGCCGGGGCGGTAGAGCTTCTTCATGGCGCCGCGGGCGAAGAGCGAGCCCGAGCCGACGCTGTGGTGGTCGTGCTCCTCGTAGCAGCCGCCGGTGACGTCGTAGGAGAAGATCCGGCCCAGGCCCTCGTGGTGGTCGTAGCCGGCGAAGACCGGGACGACGCTCAGGCCCTGCATGGCCATGCCGAGGTTGCCGCGGATCATCGAGGCGAGGCGGTTGGCCTTGCCCTCGAGGGACATCAGGGTGCCCTCGATCTTCTCGTAGTGCTCAAGCTCGACCTGGAAGAGCCGGACCAGCTCGATCGCGAGACCGGCCGTGCCGGCGATGCCGACGACCGAGAACTCGTCGGTCGCGAAGACCTTCTCCATGTCACGGTTGGCGATGATGTTGCCCATCGTGGCCCGGCGGTCGCCGGCCATGAGGACTCCGCCTTCGAAGGTCAGCGTGACGATGGTCGTGCCGTGCGGAGCGTCGATGGTGGCCCCCGGTGGGAGCCCGCGTCGCGACGGGATGAGGCTCGGCTCGTGCTCGGCGACGAAGTCGGTGAACGACGACGAACCGGTGCGCAGGTATGCCGCGGGGAGTCGTCCGCCGTCGGGCACCGGGCTCACTCGCCGCCCTTCTGGACGAACCCGCGCACGAACTCCTCGGCGTTGGTCTCGAGCACCCCGTCGATCTCGTCGAGGATGTCGTCGATGTCGGAGTCGGACACCTGCGCCGCCGGGGCGGCCGCGGGCTCGGGGGCGTCGTCAGGGCCGTCGTCTCGTCGCGTGGGCTTGACCTGTTCCTGGCCGGCCATGGGAGTCCTCCTCGTGTCGCCGCGCACCCCGGAGGGCGCCTCTGCTCACCGAGCCTAGTCCGACGACCCGTCGGCGACGGCGAGCGACGCGAGGAGCGAGCGGATGTCGGGCGCCCCGTCGACGAGGTCACCGACGGCTGCCTTGGTGCCGCGCAGGGGTTCGAGGATCGGGATGCGCTGCAACGTGCGCTCCCCCGGCACCTCGACGACCACCGAGTCCCACGAAGCCGCCACGACGGACTCGGGGAACTTGCGCAGGCACGCGCCGCGGAACCACGCCCGGGTGTCCTCGGGCGCGGCGTCCATGGCGCGGGTGGCCTCCTCGTCGGACACGAGCACCTCGACCCGTCCGGTCGCGGCGAGTCGGTGGGCCAGACCGCGGTCGGCGCGCACGTCGGACCACTGGATGTCGACGGCCTTGAGGCGCGGGTCGCCCCAGCCGAGCGAGTCACGCTCGCGGTAGCCCTCGAGGACGGAGAGCTTGGCGACCCAGTCGACCCAGCGTCGGGCGTCCATCGGGTCGCCCTCAAGCGCTGTGAGGACGCGGTCCCACCAGTGCAGCACCTCGGTGGTCTCGGGGTCGACGTCGCTCCCCCACTTCGCGTCGACGTAGTCGATGGCGAGCTCGAAGTAGGTGCGGAGCAGCTCGACCGGGCGGATCGAACGGCCGTCGCGCAGCTCGATCGTCGACTGGAGGGTCGGGTCGTGGCTGACCGCCTGCAGCGTGCGCACAGGGGCCACGACCGAGAGGTCGGTCGTGAAGGCGTCGTCCTCGATCATCGCGAGGACGAGCGACGTCGAGCCCATCTTGAGGAGGTTGGCGACGTCGCAGTGGTTGGCGTCACCGAGGATGACGTGGAGGCGGCGGTAGAGGTCGGCCACGGCATGCGGCTCGTCGCGGGTGTTGATGATCGGCCGCTTGAGGGTCGTCTCGAGGCCGACCTCGGTCTCGAAGAAGTCGCTGCGCTGGGCAAGCTGGTAGCCCGGGGTGCGCGAGTCGACGCCGATGCCGACGCGTCCGGACCCGCACATGACCTGGCGGACGACGAAGAACGGCGTGAGCTGCGCGATGATCCGGGCGAACGGCGTGCGGCGCGACATGAGGTAGTTCTCGTGCGTGCCGTAGGACGCGCCCTTGCCGTCGGTGTTGTTCTTGTAGAGGTTGACGCCCGGCGGCATGGTGGCGAGCCTGTGCACGGCCTCGCGCATGACGAGCTCGCCCGCCTTGTCCCACACGACCGCGTCGCGAGGGGTCGTCACCTCCGGTGAGGAGTA
Organism: Knoellia sp. LjRoot47; assembly: GCF_964253435.1. Taxonomy (NCBI): domain Bacteria; kingdom Bacillati; phylum Actinomycetota; class Actinomycetes; order Micrococcales; family Intrasporangiaceae; genus Knoellia; species Knoellia sp. LjRoot47. The sequence goes on along the minus strand of NZ_CAXUQS020000001.1, from coordinate 2,998,294 downwards.
CTCGGGGTGGGCGTGGTCGACGTAGAGCCGGGCGCCGTTGGTGAGGACGACGTTGGCCATCGTGGGGTCCTCGACGTCGGTGAGCTGGCTCGGGTGGGCCGTGCCACGACCCATGTCGAACCCGCGGGCGTCGCGCAGTGGAGCCTCGTCGGCGTAGTCCCACGAGGCCTGCGCGGGACGGATCCCCCGGCTCGCGGCATACGTCGTCACGACGTCACCGGAGAGCACCATCGGGTTCGCACCCGGGGCACCCGGGACGGAGATGCCGTACTCGGTCTCGATGCCCATGACCCGGCGGACGGTCATGACACCACCTCTGCGACACCGGTGAAGGACATGGGTGCAAGCCAACCATGCCCACGGCATACTCCCGGCATGCGCTCGTACCGCGGAATGTCCCCCCTGACCACCGCCACCGTGGCGGTGATCGACCGGCTCCGGGTGCCGGTGCAGGAGATGGACGAGCAGCAGCGGCACGAGGCGCGTGGGTCGACCTATCCGACGAGGCCACCGCAGTCGTGGGTCACGGGGGTCGCGGATCCCGCGGTCGGCATCACCTACGGGACGGCGCCGGCGCGTGACGGCTACGAGATCCCGTTGCGCATCTACCGGCCTCGGGCGATCCGCGACGCGCAGGACGACGTGCCCGTCATCGTCTGGTTCCATGGCGGCGGCTGGGTCCTCGGCAACGTCGTGAACTACGACCCGCTGTGCACGTTCTTGGCCGCCGGGGTGGGCGCCGTCGTCGTGAGCGTGGACTACCGCCTCGCTCCGGAGCACCCTGCGCCGACGGCGGCCCACGACGCCGTGGACGCCACGACGTGGGTCGCTGCCCAGTCCGACGTCCTGCGTGCCGACGCCCACCGGATCGCGGTCGCCGGTGACTCCGCCGGCGGCAACCTCGCGGCCGTGGTGGCGCAGGTCGTGGCGTCGAGCGGAGCCGACTGGATCCGGCACCAGGCGCTGCTCTATCCCGCGACCGACCTCACGATGTCGTCGCCGTCGATCGACGAGCACGCCAACGCGCCGATCCTCACCCGCGACTCGATGCTCGCCTTCCGCGACCACTACGCGCCGGCGCGGGACTACGAGAACCCGCTGCTGTCGCCCCTGTTCGGCGACCTCGCCGGCCTGCCGCCCGCGCTCATCCAGACCGCGGACCTCGACCCGATCCGGGACGACGGAAGCCGGTATGCCGTGGCGCTGCGCGAGGCGGGGGTCGAGGTGCGTCACACGAACTACTTGGGGGTGCCGCACGGGTTTGCGAGCTTTCCGAGGGTCTCGGCGGCCGGGGCACAGCACCGGTGGGAGCTCGTGAGTGAACTGCGTCGTCACCTGACCTGACCTCTGGCCTAGGGTTTCGACCATGCGAGAGATCGTCGTCTTCTCCGGCAGTGCCCACCAAGGGCTCGCCTCCCAGATCTGCGACCGGCTCGGGGTCCCCCTCTCGCGCAGCGAGATCAAGCGCTTCAGCAACGACTGCCTGCAGGCGCAGCTCCTCGCGAACTGCCGCCAGCGCGACGTCTACATCGTCCAGCCGCTCGTCCCGCCGACGCAGGAGCACCTCATGGAGCTGCTCCTCATGATCGACGCGGCTCGGGGTGCCTCGGCCGCGCAGATCACGGCGGTCATCCCCCACTTCGCCTACGCCCGCTCCGACAAGAAGGACGCCTCGCGCATCTCGCTCGGTGGCCGGCTCGTCGCCGACCTCATCTCGACGGCCGGGGCCCACCGGGTCCTGACGATGAACCTGCACGCACCCCAGGTGCACGGCTTCTTCTCCGTCCCGGTCGACCACCTCACGGCGCTGGGCGTGCTCGCCGACCACTTCCGGGGGACCGACCTCAGCGACTCCGTCGTCGTCTCCCCCGACCTCGGCAACGCCAAGGAGGCCACGCAGTTCTCCCGCCTGCTCGGGCTGCCGGTGGCGGCCGGCAGCAAGAAGCGCGAGAGCGACGACAAGGTCGTCATCGACTCGATCGTTGGTGACGTCCGGGGCAAGCGGGCCATCGTCCTCGATGACGAGATCGCCACAGGCGGCTCCATCATTGAGCTCCTCGACCGGCTCGCCGACTTCGGGGTGACCGAGGCCGCCGTGGCGTGCACCCACGGGTTGTTCGCCGGCCGCGCCGTCGAGCGGCTGCGCAACCACCCGATGGTGAGCCAGGTCGTGACCACGGACACCGTGCCGGCCCCCTCGGGGTGGCCCGAACTCCAGGTACGCACGGTGTCCGGGCTCTTCGCCGAGGCGATCACCCGCATCCACGGTGGTGAGTCGGTGAGCATCCTCTTCGACGGAGTCGACCCGACGCACGCCCCGCCGCAGGGCTCGCTCTTCGACAAGGTCGGGAGCTGAGCCCGTGTCGCGAGTCCTCGCACCACTGCTCGACCTGCTCGCCGTCCTGGTCTTCGCGACCGTCGGGCGCCGCTCGCACGCCCACGGCATCACGGTCGGAGGAGTCCTCGAGACGGCGGCGCCGTTCCTCTGCGGGACGGCGGCCGGCTACCTGCTCGCCTCGCTGACGCTCGACGCGGCGCCGCGGACGTGGCAGTTCGGCACCGTCGTCGTCGTCGCCACGGTCGTCGTGGGCATGCTCCTGCGCAAGCTCGCCACGGCCGGGACGGCCCCGTCCTTCATCGTCGTGGCGACGCTCTTCCTCACGGCGACGCTGATCGGCTGGCGCCTCCTCGCCCACCTCCTCTCCTCCAACTGATTGCGACTTCGCAGAGTGCCTCCGATCGACTGATTGCGACCTCGGCGAGTTTCCACAGCCGACCCGGGGGCCGGCCGTTGTCCACAGATCGTCCTGTCGCCCCTCACATTCCTTACTCGGATGACCCATCGTCCGGTGGGTGGATCCCTTCACCGCGCGCGCCCTGAGCGGCCTGCCCCAGCCCTTCGTTCGGCGGGAGTCGGCAGCCGCAGGACTTCCGGGCACGACCGTGAGCCATGCGCTCAGGGTGGCCTTCCTGACCTCTCCCACCAGAGGCCTGTATGCCGTCCGCGCGCCGTGGGAGGCGGCGTCACCCTGGGAGTGTCATCGCCTGCTCGTCGAGGCCTCCGTGCGGCTCATCCCGGATGCGGTGGTCAGCCACACGAGCCAAGCCCTACTGCTGGGCCTTCCGCAGCCCTCGCACCCGCCACAGGTCGTCAGTATGACAGTCCTCGACGACGTGCGGACCAGCCCAAAGGCCTCGTGGTGCCGGTTCCACCGCGGCAGGACGCCACCGGATCACATCATCATCCGCCATGGAGTCCCGGGATTCATCCCCTCACGAGCCGTGATCGACTGCGGCCGTGAGGCCCATCAGCGCGACGCCTTGGCGATCGCCGATGGCGCCATCCGAGCCGGTCTCTGCGGTCTCGACGACCTGTTGGAGATGCGGCGCCACCAACGACGATGGCCAGGCGTTGCCAGCACCAACGGCGTCCTCATGCTCGTGGACGGACGCCGCGAGAACTGGCTCGAGTCGGCGTCAGCCTGGTCCATGGCCGGCTGGGGTCTTCCGACCGGCATCCCGCAGGTCAACGTCTTCACGCCGGACGGCGAGTTCGTCGGTCGCCCGGACACCTTGTGGCCAGAGCTGGGTCTGGTCGGTGAAGCGGACGGGGTCGGTAAGTACCTCGTGGATGGGGCCGACGAAGATTCCGTGCTGCGGGCGCTGCACCGAGAGCAGGAACGCCAGCGCACCATGGGCCGGCTCGGGCTGGGCTTCGTCCGGTGGACATCGAGGGATGCCATCGACGGGACGCAGATCCACACGCGCTTCCAACGTGAGGCCCGTCGTCACGCATCGGCGAGGGTCAACGCCGTGTTCCGCTGCTCGTGCTGCTCCCATCCGCTACCCGAGTGCCTTGTCGACGCCCAGCTGACCACGTGGCGAAGGTCGCTCACGAAGGAGTTCGAGCGCAAGGTGTGGTGAGCCGGCATACACGCTCTGCGAAGTCGCAATCGGTGGAACTCGGGCCGCTCTGCGAAGTCGCAACAAGTCCAGCGGGCGGGCTCTGCGAAGTCGCAATAAGTCGGGGGTAGGGACTAGAGGTATTGGCCGGTGTTGGCGATCGTCGAGATCGACCTGCCCGGCTCGTTGCCCTCCTTGGTCTTGATGAGCGTGCGGATGTAGACGATCCGCTCGCCCTTCTTGCCCGAGATCCGCGCCCAGTCGTCGGGGTTGGTCGTGTTGGGCAGGTCCTCGTTCTCCTTGAACTCGTCGACGACGCTCTGCAGGAGGTGGTCGACGCGCAGGCCGCGGTGGCCGGTGGTGAGGAGGTCCTTGATCGCCATCTTCTTGGCCCGGTCGACGATGTTCTGGATCATCGCGCCGCTGTTGAAGTCCTTGAAGTAGAGGATCTCCTTGTCGCCGCCGGCGTAGGTCACCTCGAGGAACTCGTTCTCGTCGTCCTCGGAGTACATCCGGGTGACGACCGCCTGGGTCATGGCGTCGACGGTCGCCTCCGGCGAGCCGCCGTTCTCGGCGAGGTCGTCGGCGTGCAACGGCAGGTCGGCGGTGAGGTACTTGCTGAAGATCTCGGTGGCGCTTTGGGCGTCGGGCCGCTCGATCTTGATCTTCACGTCGAGGCGACCGGGTCGCAGGATCGCGGGGTCGATCATGTCCTCGCGGTTGCTCGCGCCGATGACGATGACGTTCTCGAGCCCCTCGACCCCATCGATCTCGCTGAGCAGCTGCGGCACGATCGTCGTCTCGACGTCGCTCGAGACACCGGACCCGCGGGTCCGGAACAACGAGTCCATCTCGTCGAAGAAGACGACGACGGGGAAGCCCTCGGAGGACTTCTCGCGGGCGCGCTGGAAGATCACCCGGATGTGCCGCTCGGTCTCGCCGACGTACTTGTTGAGCAGCTCGGGGCCCTTGATGTTGAGGAAGTAGCTCGCCCCGGGCTCGCGTCCCTCCTTCTCGGCGATCTTGCGCGACAGCGACGCGGCGACGGCCTTGGCGATCATCGTCTTGCCACAGCCGGGCGGGCCGTAGAGCAGGACGCCCTTGGGGGCCTTGAGGTGGTGCTCGGTGAAGAGGTCGGGGTGCAGGTAGGGCAGCTCGACGGCGTCGCGGATGAGCTCGATCTGGCTGCCGAGACCGCCGATGTCGTCGTAGGCGATGTCCGGCACCTCCTCGAGGACGAGGTCGGCGACCTCAGCCTTGGGGATCTGCTCGTAGACGAACGCACTGCGCGGCTCGAGGAGCAGGGCGTCACCCACGCGGAGCTTCTTGTCGGACAGGGACGCGGCCACACGGCATACGCGCTCCTCGTCCGCTCGGGACAGGACGAGGACACGCTCGTCGTCGAGGACTTCCTTGAGGAGGACGACCTCGCCGGCCCGCTCGAACCCGTGCACGGCGACGACATTCATGGCCTCGTTGAGCATGACCTCGCGGCCGACCTCGATCTCGCCGGACTCGATCGTGGGGCTCACCGCGACGTGCATCTTGCGGCCGCCGGTGAGCACGTCGACGGTCTTGTCGTCGAAGGTCTCGACGACGACGCCGTAGCCCGACGGCGGCTGGCCGAGCCGGTCGACCTCGGACTTGAGGGTGACGATCTGCTCACGCGCGTCACGCAGGGTGCGCACGAGGCGTTCGTTCTGAGCGGACACGGTGTTGACCTGGGAGCGCAGGTCGGAGACCTGGCCCTCGAGGCGACGCGTGGCTTCGCGGTCGGACGGAGGGGTGAACTCGGTCATCGTGGCCTCCTCGGCGTGACGTGCACCTCCACGCTAACCCGTGACGCTGCGTCGAACCTTCCTGACTCGCTTGTCGGACGGGATGCGTTCTCCGATGGCCTCGGGCGTCCACTCCTCGGCGGTCGCGCCGGGCAGCGCCTCGACAGGCGCGCCGTCACCGTCACCCGCGCCGTCGGCACCCTCGTAGCCCTTGCCGGGACGGCGCTTGCGCAGCGGAGGCGTCACCCCGGGAGCGAGCCGGCGGGTGGTGATGAGGAAGCCGGTGTGGCCGTGCATGCGGTGCTGCGGGCGCACGGCGAGGCCCTCGAGGTGCCACCCGCGCACGAGCGACTCCCACGCCGACGGCTCAGTCCACTCCCCCGCGTCACGCATCGCCTCGGCGACCTTGGAGAGCTGGGTGGCGGTCGCGACGTAGCAGATGAGGACGCCACCGGGAGCCAGCGCACGCCCGACGACGTCGAGGCAGTCCCACGGCGCGAGCATGTCGAGGACGACGCGGTCGACCGTCCCCGGTTCGACGTGCTCGGGCAGGGCCTCGACGAGGTCGCCGACGGTGACGGTCCATGCGGGGTGGTCCCCACCGAAGTAGGCCCGGGCGTTGGCCATCGCGATGTCCGCGAAGTCCTCACGCCGCTCGAACGAGTGCACACGCCCGGTGTCGCCGACGGCACGCAGCAGCGACATCGACAGGGCGCCCGACCCGACGCCGGCCTCGACGACGACCGCGCCCGGGAAGATGTCGGCCATGGTGACGATCTGGCCCGCGTCCTTGGGGTAGACCACGGCGGCGCCGCGCGGCATCGACATGACGTAGTCGGAGAGGAGTGGTCGCAGCGCGAGGTACTCGAACCCGGCCGTGTTGGTCACGGTCGAACCGTCCGGCGACCCGATGAGGTCGTCGTGCTGGAGGTAGCCGCGGTGGGTGTGGAACTGCTTGCCCGGCGCCAGGGTGATCGTGTGGAGGCGGCCCTTGGAGTCCGTGAGCTGCACCCGCTCACCTTCAGCAAAGGGTCCACGTCGAAGGTCGGCACCGGTCGCACTCATGAGGCGGGAGTCTAGTTGGCGCCGATGGCCCGGTTGACCGCCTCCACGGTGACGAGGCCGAGGACCCGCCCCTCCTCGACGGCGACGACCACCGACGACTGCGTCTCCTGGATCGCGGTGACGACGGCGGTGAGGTCGTCCCCACGCTGCGTCTGCGCGACCCAGGTCTCGGGCTGGACCCGAGCGACCGCCGACACCGGTGTCGTGGACCAGCGCTCGCGCGGCACGCCCGCGGCGTCCTCGGGCAGAGAGAGCGCGGCAGGCCGCCCCGCGCCATCGACGACGACGGCGCACCCGCCGGTCGCCGCCGCTGCCTCGAGGACGTCGTGCGGCCGCAGGACCGGCACCGGCTGGACGACCTGGGCGACCGTCCCGCGCCCGAGCATCTCGCGAGCCTGCCCGGTCCGGATGGCGGCCGTGGCCCCCTGCCACATGAACATTGCGATGAGCGCCATCCAGATGATCGAGGTGAGCGCCGGCTCGTCCCCCGACAGCAGCGGACGGACGACGAACCAGAGGATGACGCCGACCGTGACGAGCCGACCCGTCCAGCCCGCCGCGATGAGCCCCTTCTCGCGCCGGCCCGTGATCCGCCAGACGAGGGCATCGACGAGCTGACCACCGTCGAGGGGCAGGCCGGGCAGCAGGTTGAACCCGCCGAGCAGCACGTTGACGAACGCCATGACGAAGACGAGCTCGCCGGCGGTCCCGTCACCCAGCGCCACCGACACGACCCAGGCCACGGCGGCCAGCGCGAAGTTGGCAACCGGTCCTGCGACCGCGATGAGCGCGGCCTTCCCGGGAGTGGACAGACGGGGGTCGTATGCCGTGTGCCCACCCCAGAGGTCCGCGACCACGCGGTGGACCGGGAGCCCCGCGAAGCGGGCCGTCGCCGCATGGGCACCCTCGTGGACGAGGACGGACACGAGGAGCGCCACGGCATACCCGAGTCCGAGGAGGTACTTGCGGACGCCGGGTTCCGAGGAACCGGAGGCCACGATGAAGGTGATGAAGGCCGCCAGGAGGAGCCAGCTGGCGCCGATCTGGACGGGCACTCCGCCCACCCGCGCGATGACGAACCCCCTCGAAGTCGTCTCACTGGGTGCGGCCATGGGCGCGACCCTACAGAGGCGGCGGCATACTCGACCCAGTGAGCACCTCCACCGCGACGACCTCGCCCGACACAGAGATCGACCACCGCCCCGACGCGACGGCCGATCTCACCGCTGCGCTGTCCGAGCGCGTCCTGGTCCTCGACGGCGCGATGGGGACGATGATCCAGCGCGAAGGGCTCTCCGAGGAGGACTTCCGGGGCGAACGGTTCGCGGACTGGCCGAGCGACCTGCGCGGCAACAACGACCTGCTCAGCCTCACCAGCCCTGAGGTCATCGAGCAGATCCACCTCGCCTACCTGCGCGGCGGCGCTGACCTCGTCGAGACCAACACCTTCAACGCGCAGCGGATCTCGCTCGGCGACTACGACATGGCCGACCTCGCCTACGAGATGAACCGTGCGGCGGCCCGCCTCGCCCGCCGAGCCTGCGACACCGTCGCCGAGGAGACCGGTCGGCCGCGCTGGGTCATGGGCGCGCTCGGCCCCACCACCCGGACCGCGTCGATCTCCCCCGACGTCAACGACCCCGGCGCCCGCAACATCAACTTCGACCAGCTCGTCGAGGCCTACCTCGAGCAGGCCCGTGGCCTCGTCGACGGCGGCGCCGACGCCCTCCTCGTCGAGACGATCTTCGACACCCTCAACGCCAAGGCCGCGATCTTCGCGATCGAGACCCTCTTCGACGAGCTCGGCCGCCGGTGGCCGGTGCTCATCTCGGGCACGATCACCGACGCGTCGGGGCGCACGCTCTCGGGCCAGGTCACCGAGGCGTTCTGGAACTCGGTCCGCCACGCCCGCCCGCTCGTCGTCGGCCTCAACTGCGCCCTCGGCGCCGACGAGCTGCGTCCCTACATCGCCGAGCTCTCCCGGATCGCCGACTGCTTCGTGTCGGCCTACCCCAACGCCGGGCTGCCCAACGCCTTCGGTGAGTACGACGAGACGCCCGACCAGATGGCGTCGGTGGTCGGGGAGTTCGCGTCGAGCGGGCTGGTCAACATCCTCGGTGGCTGCTGCGGCACGACGCCGGAGCACATCGGGGCCATCGCCGAGGCAGCCGCGCAGGGCACGCCCCGGGTCCCCGCCGAGGTCCCCGGCGCCCTTCGGCTCAGCGGCCTCGAGCCGCTCACCGTCGACGACGACTCGCTCTTCGTCAATGTCGGCGAGCGCACCAACATCACCGGCTCGGCCCGGTTCCGTCGCCTCATCAAGGAGGAGGACTACCCGACAGCGCTGTCCGTGGCCCGCCAGCAGGTCGAGGCCGGCGCGCAGGTCATCGACATCAACATGGACGAGGGGATGATCGACGGCGTCGCCGCGATGGACCGCTTCGTCAAGCTCGTCGCGAGCGAGCCGGACATCTGCCGCGTGCCGCTCATGATCGACTCGAGCAAGTGGGAGGTCATCGAGACCGGCCTCAAGTGCTCGCAGGGCAAGGCCATCGTCAACTCGATCTCGATGAAGGAGGGCGTCGAGCCCTTCCTCGAGCAGGCGCGACTCTGTCGCAAGTACGGCGCCGCCGTCGTCGTCATGGCCTTCGACGAGGAGGGCCAGGCCGACTCGCTCGAGCGCCGCAAGACGATCTGCCAGCGTGCCTACGACCTGCTCACGCAGGAGGTCGGGATGGACCCGCACGACATCATCTTCGACCCCAACATCTTCGCGGTGGCGACGGGTATCGAGGAGCACGCGGCATACGGGACCGACTTCATCGAGGCGACCCGGTGGATCAAGCGGAACCTGCCCGGCGCCCTCGTCTCCGGCGGCGTGTCCAACGTGTCGTTCTCGTTCCGCGGCAACAACCCGGTGCGCGAGGCGATCCACGCCGTCTTCCTCTTCCACGCCATCGCCGCGGGCATGGACATGGGCATCGTCAACGCCGGCGCCCTCGTCGTCCTCGACGAGGTCGACCCCGAGCTGCGGGAGCGGATCGAGGACGTCGTCCTCAACCGTCGCCCCGACTCGACCGAGCGTCTGCTCGAGATCGCCGACCGCTTCAACAACGCCGGTGACGCGGCACCCGAGGCGGCCCTGTCGGAGTGGCGCACCCTTCCGGTCCGCGAGCGGATCACGCACTCGCTCGTCAAGGGCATCGACGACCACGTCGTCGACGACACCGAGGAGCTGCGCAAGGAGATCGAGGCCGACGGCGGCAAGCCCATCGAGGTCATCGAGGGCCCGCTCATGGACGGCATGAACGTCGTCGGCGACCTCTTCGGCGCCGGCAAGATGTTCCTCCCCCAGGTCGTGAAGTCGGCGCGCGTCATGAAGAAGGCCGTCGCGCACCTCATCCCCTACATCGAGGCGGAGAAGGAGAAGTCCGGCCTCGCCACCCAGAGCTCCAAGGGGCTCATCGTCATGGCGACGGTCAAGGGCGACGTCCACGACATCGGCAAGAACATCGTCGGCGTCGTGCTCCAGTGCAACAACTACGACGTCATCGACCTCGGCGTCATGGTGCCCGCCCAGAAGATCCTTGACACGGCCAAGGAGAAGGGCGCCGACATCATCGGGCTCTCCGGGCTCATCACCCCCTCGCTCGACGAGATGGTCCGGGTCGCGGGAGAGATGGAGCGCCAGGGCTTCACGATCCCCCTGCTCATCGGCGGTGCCACGACCTCACGTGCGCACACGGCGGTCAAGGTCGACGGGCAGTACAGCGGTCCGGTCGTCTGGGTCAAGGACGCCTCGCGCTCGGTCCCCGTCGCCAGCCAGCTGCTCTCCGACACCCAGCGCGAGCCGTTCCTCGAGACGGTCAGGGCCGACTACGACTCGATGCGGGCCCGCCACGCGGCCAAGGGCAGCGAACGGCCGCTGGTCTCGCTCGACGCGGCACGGGAGGCGCGCACGCCGATCGACTGGACGGCATACCGACCCTTCCGTCCGCACCTGCTCGCCCAGCAGAGCAAGGACGTGTGGTCGGGTCGCAGCGACTCGCACTGGCACCGTGCGGCGGCGCAGTTCACGCGGGCCTTCACGAGCTACCCGATCGAGGAGCTGCGGCGCTACATCGACTGGACGCCGTTCTTCCAGGCGTGGGAGATGAAGGGGCGCTACCCCGACATCCTGTCGAACCCCGCGACCGGCGAGGCCGCGCGCCGCCTCTTCGACGACGCCAACGCGATGCTCGACAAGATCATCGACGAGCGCTGGCTCACCGCCAACGGCGTCATCGGCCTCTTCCCCGCCAACGCCGTCGGCGACGACATCGAGATCTATGCCGAGGAGTCGCGCGAGACCGTCCTCACGACGATCCACGGCCTCCGCCAGCAGGGGCAGCACCGCGAGGGCGTGCCCAACCGGTGCCTGTCGGACTTCGTCGCGCCCAAGGAGACCGGGATCCGCGACCACGTCGGCGCCTTCGCCGTCACGGCGGGCCTCGGTGCGCACGATCGCATCCAGGCCTTCAAGGACGACCTCGACGACTACAACGCGATCATGGTCGAGGCTCTCGCCGACCGGCTCGCCGAGGCGTTCGCCGAGCGCATGCACGAGCGGGTCCGTCGCGAGCTGTGGGGCCACGCCGGCGCCGAGCAGCTGAGCAACGAGGAGCTCATCGCCGAGAAGTACACCGGCATCCGCCCCGCGCCCGGCTACCCCGCGTGCCCCGACCACACCGAGAAGGAGACGATCTTCTCGCTGCTCGGCGCGCGGGAGCGGGCCGGGATGGAGCTCACCGAGTCGATGGCGATGCTGCCCGGGGCCGCGGTGAGCGGCTGGTACTTCGGGCACCCGCAGAGCCAGTACTTCGTCGTCGGGCGGCTGGGTCGCGACCAGGTCGAGGACTACGCCGCGCGCAAGGGCTGGACCCTCGCCGAGGCCGAGCGCTGGCTCGGACCCAACCTCGGCTACCAGCCGGAGGACTGACACCGCTCCCGTATGCCGGCCCACGCAGAGCGTGGGACCCACGCCCACCCGGGCGGGCGGTCCACCGGCCGCTCAGGGGTCGACGTCGTCGAGCTCGGCGATGACCTCTTCGAGGAGGCGCGCCAGCTCGTCGCGCTCACCGGCGTCGAGGCCGCGCAGCACGTCGCTCTCGACGACGTCCGACTCGCGGATGGACTGGGTGAACAGCTCCCACCCGTCCTGCGTCAGCGAAACGAGGGTGCGGGTGCGGTTGTCGGCGTCCGGCCGGCGCTCGACGAGCCCCCGCTGGACCATCTTGTCGAGCCGGTGCGTCATCGACGACGGCGCGACGCTCGTGAGCTCGGCGAGCTGGCTCGGGGTCTGGCAGGCCTCGCCGGCACGGGCCAGTGACGCGACCACGGCCCACTCGCCCTGCGTGAGGTCGAGGTCGGCGAGCTGACGGGCGTACCACTGGTCGAGCTTCTTCGTCACGCCGTAGAGCGCCGTGATGACGCGCTGCACCGACTCCTCACCGCCGGCGGCCACATAGGCCGCGACGGCGTCGCGGTGCTGCTGCGCTGCGGACCTCGGTCGTCGGGGCATAACCCGATTGTCGCACGCGTTCTTCGAATGCTAACCTTTCGATATCGAACGTTCGGGTTCGAACTCTTCGGCATCGAAGCCGATGTGAGGTCCCGGTCCGGTGCGGTCGGGGTCTTCTTCCTCCCCTAGACCACCGGAAAGGTGCAACCTCGCCGTGCGCGCCAAGCTGCTCGTCCTCGCCTCGTCCATCGGAATGCTCGGATGGGGTGCCGTCCTGCCCTTCCAGTACGCGTATGCCGCCGACACCCGTGGGTGGGGCGCGTTCGCCGCCGCTGCCGCGTCGTCGCTGTTCTCGATCGGCGCGCTCGTCGCGGCACCGATCGCGGGGCGGCTGAGCGACCGCTTCGACCCGGTGCTCGTCGCCGTCGTCGCCCAGCTGCTCGGCGCGCTCGGCGTCGGAGCGCTGGTCTTCGCCGACTCCCCCGCGGCCTTCCTGGCCGGCATGTTCGTCTTCGGCCTCGGGCTCACCGCCGCCGTGCCGGCCAAGCAGGTGCTCGTGCTCCGGTGGGTCGACAGCGCGGACCGCCGCAAGGTCTTCGCCTACAAGTTCACCGGTGAGGCCCTCGGCATGGCCGCCGGTGCCTACGTCGCCGGCCACCTCGTCGACCTGCGCCAGCCGCACGGTCTCGACCTCGGGTTCCTCACGGCCGCTGCGGGGTTCGCCATGTCGTCGCTCATCATCGGACTGGCCGGCCGCGGTGCGGGCGTCCACCCGGGCAGCGACCTGGCCACCGATGTCTCGGCGCCGTCGAGCCCGCGCGAGTCGCTCCGGCTCATCTTCGCGAACCCGGCGCTGCGCTGGACGGCGGTCGTCACCGTCACCCTCGCCCTGGGCTTCTACGCCCAGTTCGAGTCCGGGCTCCCGGCCTACGGCCTCACAGTGCTCGACATCGACACCGCCGCCATCGGCACCGCCGCTGCGGTCAACGCGATCGTCATCGTCGCGCTCCAGGTCATCGTCGTGCGCCTCACGGCCCACCGCAGCGCGCCCACGCTGCTCATGGCCGTCGGTGCCATCTGGGTGCTCTCGTGGGTCGTCCTGTCGTCGGCCCAGTTCGCCCCCGGTGTCGCGTCGGCGATGTTCGTCACGACCTTCGGCATCTTCGCCGTCGGCGAGACGATGTACAGCCCCGTCCTCAACCCGCTCACCGCGTCGCTGGCCCCCGCGGGCATGGTCGGCCAGACCCTGGGCATCTTCGGTGCCCTCCAGACGACCTTCTCGGCGGTCGGGCCGCTCGTGGCCGGGGCCCTGCTCGGCGCCGGCTTCGCCAACGGCTTCCTGGGCCTGCACCTCGCGATCAGCCTCGTGGCCGTGTATGCCGCGTGGCGCCTTCGCGGGGCCATGCGCTCCGGCGCCGCCCAGCAGGCCTCGGACGCGCGGTCCGGGTCCGACGAGGCGGTCCTCGCCGCCTGAGGCGACCGGACGGCATACGGGCTCGCCTGCGTCCGCAACGGTGGTCACCTGCTCGACCACGGTTGCGGACGCTGCCGTATGCCGGGCCGTTGCGTCCGCAACGGTGGTCACCTTCTCGACCAGGTATGCGGACGTTGCGCGTCGGGGAGGTGAGGTGCGTCGAGGTGTCGGAGCGACGGCATACGGTGTCGTCCATGGTTCCCGCCCTGTCCCCGAGCCGCGCAGCGGACTTCAAGCAGTGTCCGCTGCTCTTCCGGTTCCGGACGATCGACAAGCTCGACGGGCCGCCGTCGCCGGCTGCCGCGCGCGGGACCCTCGTGCACGAGGTCCTCGAGCACCTCTTCGAGCTGCCGGCCGCCGAGCGCACCCCGGAGGCGGCCCTCGCGCTGCTCCAGCCCCGTTGGGCCAGCCTCGTCGAGGAGCGACCCGAGCTGGCGACGATGATCGAGGATGACGAGGCGCTCGACGAGGACGCGTGGTTCACCGCAGCGGGCGCGCTCGTCGAGCGGTGGTTCACCCTCGAGAACCCGCAGTGGCTCGAGCCGGCCGAGCGTGAGCTCTACGTCGAGACCGAGGTCGACGGACTCACCCTGCGTGGCTACGTCGACCGGCTCGACATCGCTCCCGACGGGGCCATGCGCGTCGTCGACTACAAGACCGGTCGCTCGCCGCGTGAGGCGTTCGAGGGCAAGGCGCTGTTCCAGATGAAGTTCTACGCCCTGGTCCTCTGGCGCCAGCGCGGTGAGATCCCCAAGCAGCTCCAGCTCGTCTACCTCGGCAACGGCGAGATCGTCCGCTACGAGCCCGACGAGCACGACCTCCTCGGCCTCGAGCGCAACGTCAAGGCCGTCTGGCAGGCGATCGTCCGGGCGAGCGAGACCGGTGACTGGCGTCCGCGCACGTCGCGGCTGTGCGACTGGTGCGACTTCAAGGAGCTCTGCCCCGAGTGGGGCGGCACTCCCCCGCCGCTACCCGCCGCCGCCGGTCGTCTCGTCCTCGACCCCCGCGTCACGGGCGAGGCGCTCATCGGCGACGACTGACACGAGGTCGTGGGGCGTGAGTCCCCGCAGGCTGGGCAGCTGGACCGCGCCACGCATGAGCGGGACGGGCACGACGTGCGGCACTGCGATGGTGAGCACGCCCGCGGCCACGGCCGAGCGCACGCCCGTCGGCGAGTCCTCGATCGCGATGCAGTCGAGGGCATCGACGCCGAGCATCCGCGCTGCTGCGTGGTACGGCTCCGGGTGTGGCTTGCCGTGCTCGACCTCGTCACCCGTGACGAGCGCCGCGAACGTGCCCTCGGGCAACGCCTCGACGACCGCGCTCGCCAGCGAGCGCCACGACATCGTCACGAGCGCGTTGGGCACGCCCGCCTCCTGGAGCGAGGCGAGCAGCTTGCGGGCACCGGGGCGCCACGGCACGTGCTCGCGCACCTGGGCCGTGACGCGCACGAGGAGCTCGTCGATGATCCGCTCGGGCTCCCACGTGATCGGGGAGTTGTCGCGGATGAACTGCGCGCTGACCATGAGGTCGTTGCCGACGAGCTGGTGGGCGTACTCGTCGGACCACACGCCCCCGTGCTCCTCGACGATGGCGTGCTCGGCGGCGATCCAGTAGGGCTCGGTGTCGACGAGCGTCCCGTCCATGTCCCAGAGAACTGCGGCAGGCAACGTCATGCGCGAAGTCTACGAATAGGGTGGAGGCAGACCTACGAGGAGGATGCGTTGATCGAGCTCGACGACCTGCCGGAGCTGGAGAACGCCGTGTTGATCGCGGCCTTCGAGGGCTGGAACGACGCCGGTGAGGCAGCGACCGGTGTCATCGAGCACCTGGCCGAGCTGTGGGGTGCCGAACCCGTCGCGGCCCTCGACCCCGAGGACTACTACGACTTCCAGGTCAACCGCCCCCGCGTCGTCGTCGAGGGGGGCCGGCGCCGGATCAGCTGGCGCACGACGCGCATCCTCGTGGCCACCGACACGCCGATCGGCCGGGACGTCGTCCTGGTGCAGGGCGTCGAGCCGTCGTTCCGCTGGCGGGCGTTCGCGATCGAGCTCATGGAGCTCGCACAGGCCGCGGACGTCACCACCGTCATCACCCTCGGTGCCCTGCTCGCCGACGTCGCCCACACCCGCCCCATCCAGGTGACGGCGACGTCCGACAACGAGGACACGCGTCACCGCCACGACATCGAGGCCAGCACCTACGAGGGCCCGACCGGCATCGTCGGGGTGCTCGCCGACGCCGCCGTCCAGGTGGGGGTCAGCTCGATCTCGGTGTGGGCCGCCGTGCCGCACTACGCCCACCACACGCCCTCACCCAAGGCGACGCGGGCGATCGTCTCGTGCCTCGAGGACCTCCTCGACAGCCCGATCGACCACGGTGGGCTCGACGAGGACGCCCGCGCCTGGGAGAACGGGCTCGACGCGTTGGCGTCCGAGGACACCGAGGTGGCCGAGTACGTCGAGTCGCTCGAGGACGCCCAGGACACCGCGGACCTGCCCGAGGCGAGCGGTGACGCCATCGCCAAGGAGTTCGAGCGCTACCTGCGCAAGCGCGGCACCGACGACTGAGACAGCGGCTGGCGCGTCACGGACGACGCGAGGGGCGTGAGCCGCCTCAGACGCGCACTCCGAGCAGCGCGTCGAGCGCCCGGGCGAGCACCCCGGGGGCTCCCGGCTCGTCGCCGCCGGCCGTGAGCGTGCGCTCCGCCCAGGCGTCGACGGCAGCCAGGGCAGACGGCGCGTCGAGGTCGCTCGACAGCGCCTGCCGGATCGCTGCGACCGTCTCGTCGGACGAGGGCGCGGTGTTGACCGACAGCGCCTCGCGCCACCGGGCGAGCCTCGCCTCGGCGGTCGCGAGCAGCTCGGGGGTGTAGTCCCAGTCGGAGCGGTAGTGCTGTGCGAGCAGCACGAGGCGGATGGCCATGGGGTCGACGCCGTCACCGCGCAGCCTCGAGACGAGGACGAGGTTGCCTCGCGACTTGCTCATCTTGTGCCCGTCGAGCCCCACCATGCCGGCGTGCGCGTGGACAGCCGCGTAGTCGTCGACCCCGACCGCACTGGCCTGGGCGACGGTCATCTCGTGGTGGGGGAAGATCAGGTCGGACCCACCGCCGTTGACGTCCATCGGGACGCCGAGCCGGTCGAGCGCGATCGCGGTGCACTCGACGTGCCAGCCGGGGCGGCCCGTCGGCAGGCCCTCGAACTCCCACGACGGCTCGCCGTCACGGGCCGCGCGCCACAGCAGCGGGTCGAGCGCGTCGCGCTTGCCGGGCCGGTCGGGGTCGCCGCCGCGCTCGGCGAAGACGGCGAGCATCTCCTCGCGACTCCAGCCAGAGACCGACCCGAAGGTGCGCACGTGGGCGAGGTCGACGTAGAGATCCGGTCCCGAGGCGTCCTCGGACGTGACCTCGTATGCCGCCCCGCTCTCGATCGTGCGCCGCACCAGTGCCGCGATGGTCGGCATGGCCTCGACGACGCCGACGTAGTCCTGCGGCGGGATGACCTGCAGGGCGGTCATGTCCTCGCGGAAGAGGTCCGCCTCGGCGACGGCGAGGTCGCGCCAGTCGATGCCGTCGCGCTCGGCGCGCTCGAGCAGCGGGTCGTCGACGTCGGTGACGTTCTGCGTGTAGTGCACCTCGTGGCCGTTGTCGCGCAGCACCCGCCCGACGAGGTCGAAGGCGACGTAGGTGGCCGCGTGCCCGAGGTGCGTCGCGTCGTAGGGCGTGATGCCGCAGACGTAGAGGCGGGCCACCGGTCCGGGTGCCACCTCGCGCAGCTCCCCCGAGCTCGTGTCGTGAAGGCGGAGGGTCGCACCGTGTCCGGAGACGGCGGGCAGGAACGGGGTGGGCCACGAGATCACGGACGAAGCCTACGGCGGGCCGTCACATCGCCGGCCACGGGATCGACGGCCAGCCCGCGGACGGCAGCGGGTGGGTTCCCGTGGCGAGCAGCGACTCGGCCCGGCGGCGCAGCGCGTCGACCTCGTCACGCGTGAGCAGGTCCGCCAGCCGGTGGGCCAGGTCACCGTCGACCAGGTCGTCGAGCACCCGCTCGACGCAGGCCGAGTCAGACGGCTGCAGCGGCTCCCCCGCGAACCCCCACAGGACGGTCCGGAGCTTGTCCTCCACCCCGAGGCTCACTCCGTGGTCGACGCCCCAGAGGCTGTCGTCGACGAGCAGCAGGTGGCCACCCTTGCGGTCGGAGTTGTTGATGAGCGCATCGAACACCGCGGTCGTCCGGACCCGAGGGTCCACGGAGTGCGCGACGACGACCTCCTCGCCAGCGGGTGTCTCGCCGCGCAGGACCTCGCGCCACCCCTCCGGCACCTCACCGGGCGCGACGACGTCGACGACGAGCGTCGGTGGCGTCTCGGGCTGGCCCATCCACTCCTGCGTCGAGGCGGTCCCCCACGGGCCTTCGTGCAGGACGGTCGTGGGCACGACGTCGAAGCCACCGGCCTCACTGACGACGTATGCCGCCCGCTCCCGTCCCGCGAGCGTGCCGTCCGGGTAGTCCCAGAGCGGCCTCTCCAGCGCGACCGGCTTGTGGATCGCGAGCCGCGACCGGCCGTCGAGGCTGACGCGCACGAGGACGGCACCGTTGGAGGAGTCGACGATCCGTCCGAGGAGCTCGATCTCCCCGACGGCGAGCAGCTGCTCGGCGTCGGTGGGCACGGCCTAGCGCTTGTAGCCGTTGGCCCGGGGGCAGATGTGGCCCTCGGGGTCCAGCGGCTGACCGCAGAAGGGGCAGGGCGGGCGGCCCGCCGAGACGAGGGCCTGGCAGCGGCGGGCGAACGCGCGCGCCGTCGTCGGGTCGAGGACGACACGGACCGAGTCGCCCGGCGTCTCCTGCTCGGGGTCGCGGTCGTGGCACTCGATGACGATGGCGGAGCGGTCCTCCTCCCAGGCGAGGCTGACCGTGTCGACCCGGAAATCGTCCTCGATGGGCGTCTCGAGCGCCTCGGTGTCGAGATGGTGCTCGGCCACCGCGTCCGAGCCCTGGAGGCCCCCGACGGTGTCTAGGAGATCGACGATCCGGTCGGCGAGGATGCCGACCTGGACCTTCTCGATCGACACCGAGACGAGCCGTCCGCCGCCACGGGCCTGCAGGAAGAACGTGCGGCTGCCCGGTGGACCGACGGTGCCGGCGACGAATCGCTCAGGCGGGTCGAAGTCACTGATCGCCATGGCCGCAGACTAACCCGTGAAGCCCCAGGGCAGCTCGAGGCGGTGGGTGCGCAGGAGCTCCTCGTCGCTCAGGAGGGTCCGGGTGTCCCCGTCGGCGGCGACGACCCCCTCCGACAGGACGACGGACCGCTCGCACAGCTGCAGGGCGAACGGCAGGTCGTGGGTGACCATGAGTACGGTGACGTCGAGCGACTCGAGGAGCTCGCCCAGCTCGCGGCGGGACGCGGGGTCGAGGTTGGACGACGGCTCGTCGAGCACGAGGATCTCGGGCTCCATCGCGAGGACCGTGGCGATCGCCACACGGCGCCGCTGACCGAAGGACAGGTGGTGCGGCGCACGGTCGGCGAGGTGCTCCATCCCCACCGCGGTGAGCGCGGACATCACCCGGGCGTCGAGCTCGGGGCCGCGCAGGCCGAGGTTGCCGGGACCGAACGCCACGTCGTCGCGCACCGTCGGCATGAAGAGCTGGTCATCGGGGTCCTGGAAGACGATGCCCACCCGTCGCCGGATCTCGAGATGGTTCGGCCGCGTCACGGGCAGGCCCGAGATGGCCACCGACCCGGCGCCGGCCTCGAGGATGCCGTTGAGGTGGAGCACGAGCGTCGTCTTGCCGGCGCCGTTGGGTCCGAGGAGGGCCACGCGCTCACCCCTGTGCACGTGCAGGTCGACGCCGTAGAGCGCCTGGTGCCCGTCGGGGTAGGCGAAGGCCAGACCACGGACGTCGAGGACGGGAGTGCTCACGCGGCATACCCCACGACGAGGCCGACCAGTGCGATCCCTGACGGCACGAGCGCCCGGAGCCAGTCCCCACGCCGAGCCCTGAGCGGGTCGGTGACCGGCAGGCGACCGGTGTAGCCGCGCGACATCATCGCGAGGTGCACGCGCTCGCCGCGCTCGTAGCTGCGGATGAAGAGCGCTCCGGCACTCGAGGCGATGACCGGCCACGACCCGAGGGAACGTGCGCGGAACCCACGCGACTCACGCGCGACCTTCATCCGCTGGGCCTGGGATCCGACGACACCGAGGTATCGCACCATGAACGAGAGGATCTGCACGAGGCGGTCCGGGACCCGGAGGTGCTGCAGGGCACGCACGAGGTCGCGGCTCGACGTCGTCGTGGCGAACGCGATGGCCATGAGGACGCTCGTCGTGGCGGTGGCCAGCAGCGCGAGGCCAGCGTCGAGACCATCGCGGGACACCGTGAATGGCCCGACCTGTCGCTCGGGACCGGTCGCGACGAACGGCAGCACGAGCGCGAACACGACGAAGGGCACCTCGACGACGAGGCGACTCACGACGTGGCGCAGCGGCACCCTCGTCGCCGTGACGACCCCGACCGCGACGAGCAGCATCACCACCCGGACGGCGTGGGCGTCGCGCGGCAGCGCGACGACGAGCAGGACGAAGAGGACGAGCCCGACGAGCTTGGCGTGTGCCGGGAGCCGGTGGACGACGGAGTCGCCCTCGACGTGGAGGTGCGTGCCGTGACCCGCACCCACGTCAGTCGTCGTCGTTGCTGCGGCGGCGCAGAAGGTGCATCAGCCCGAAGGCGACGACCGCCACGACCGCGATCCCCACGAGCCCGGCAAGCCCTCCGGACAGCCGGGCGTCGTCGACCCCCGCGGTGCCGTAGTCGGCGAACGGCGAGCCCGCGCTGCCGTGGTCGCGGGCGGAGTCGATGAAGCCCAGGCTCTCGGCGACGAACTCGAGCCCGTCGGGGTTGCTCGACGCCCATGCGGAGACGACACCGGCCAGCACCGCGCACACGGCGAGGCCGACGACGACGAGGCGCTTCGTGCTGATGCGGTGGTGCGGTGCGGCGCTCATGCGTGCACCCCCGTCCGGATCTCGAGCTCCCGGGCGGCGAGGAGTCCGCGCGCACCGTGGACGAGGTCGGGGCGGGTGGCGATGATGCTCCCGACGGCGAGGAACGTGATGGCGCCCTCGCCCAGGCCGATGAGGGTGTGCCAGCCGAGCATGGCGGCAGCGAGCTCACCGAGCGGGATCGGTGCGTGGCCACCCACGGCATACAGGGCGGTGAAGGTCAGGGCAGCGACCGGGACGGACACGACCGCGGCGAGACCCGCGAGGACCGGGACCACCGTGACCCCGGCCGAGCGGACGAGCCGGCGCAGGCCGGCGAAGACCAGCCAGCCGGTCCACACACCGACCACGGCCATGAGGACGACGTTGGTGCCGAGCGCGGTGATGCCGCCGTCGGCGAACAGCAGGCTCTGGACGGTGAGGACGACGGTGAGGCAGAGCGTCGCGGTCCACGGTCCGACGAGGACGGCCGCCAGGGCTCCGCCGAGGAGGTGGCCGGAGGTCCCGGCGCCCACCGGGAAGTTGAGCATCTGTGCGGCGAAGACGAACACCGCGACGAGGCCCGCCAGAGGTGCGGTCCGGTCGTCGAGCTCGCGACGGGCGCGGCTGAGGGCGAGGCTCACCGCACCACCCGCCACGACGGCGGTCGCGATCGACGTCGGTGCGTCGAGGAACCCATCCGGGACGTGCATGCCGTGCCCTCCTTGTTGCCAACTGCTTGCAACAAGGAACTCTAGCCCGTCCCCCCGCCGACGGTGGCGTCGCCCGGTGGCACGGTCGACGAGCGCTTCAGCCCGGCCGTGACCGCTCCACCCGAGGAGTTCGTCGCGAGGACCATCGGCCGCGAGCCCGTGCGGCGGATGACCGAGACCGACGCCGGGTCGACGTGCACACGTTGCAGACCGGCGAGCCCCGCGCCCACCGCGTCCGCGAGGATCGCCTTGATCGGGTCGCCGTGGCTCACCGCCACCCACACCGCGTCGGGCCCCCGCTCGGACGTCACCTCGTCGTCGATGCGCCGGATCGCGGCCACGGTCCGGTCGGCCATCTCGGTGAGCGACTCGGCGGCATACCGGTCGCTGTCCGGGAACCGGGCGGAGCCGGGGTCGTCCTGGACCGTGCGCCACAACGGCTCCTTGGTGAGCTCGGCGATCGGCCGACCGGTCCACGCGCCGTAGTGGCACTCCCCCAGGTCGTCGACGACCTCCGCGGTGGCTCCGGGCAGCAGCAGGCCTGCGGTCTCGCGGCAGCGCTGCAGCGGGCTCGTGACGAGCCGGGCCACCTCGACGTCGACGAGCCGTTCGGCGAGCCGACCGACGTCGGCCCGCCCACGGTCGGTCAGTCCGACACCCTCGCTCCATCCCGCGAGGACGGCGTCGGCGTTGGCGGTCGAGTGCCCGTGTCGCACGAGCAGGAGCAGAGCCACGGCGCCCACTGTAGGCAACAATGACGCGGGTGATCATCGACAAGGCCCTCTACCGCCAAGGACGGCGCGACACCTGCGGCGACCTCAGCGACGAGCTCGACGCCATCCGGGCGACCGGGTCCGCCACGGACTTCATCTGGATCGGCCTCAAGGACCCGTCGATGGCCGAGCTCGAGAACGTCAACGACGAGCTCGGTCTGGGGCTGCACCCACTCGCCATCGAGGACGCCGTCATGGGCCGACAGCGGGCCAAGATCGAGCTCTACGGCCGCAACGTGTTCGTCGTCCTCAAGACCCTGAGCTACATCGAGGCGACCTCCGACGTCGAGACGGGCGAGCTCATGGTCCACATCGGCGAGCACTTCGTCCTGACGATCCGGCGCGGTGAGCTCAGCCCGCTCGCCGGGGTTCGCAAGGGCCTCGAGGAGGACCCCGCCAAGCTCATGCTCGGCCCGATGGCCGCCCTGCACGCGATCATGGACCGGGTCGTCGACCAGTACCGCGAGATCGATGTCGAGCTGGCCCGCGACATCGACGAGATCGAGGAGGGCGTCTTCTCCGAGGGCCTGGTCTCCTCGGACAGCATCTACCGCCTCAAGCGAGAGGTCCTCGAGTTCCGCCGGGCGATCACGCCGCTCATCGCACCGCTGCGGATGCTCCACACGAGCCCGCGCACTCCGCTGCCCCACGACGAGCTGCGGCTGCTCTTCCGCGACGTCGACGACCACCTGCACTTCGTCGCAGACCGCGTCGAGTCCTACGACCGGCTGCTCAGCGACGTGCTCAGCGCCAACCTCGCCAAGATCTCGGTGCAGCAGAACTCCGACATGCGCAAGATCTCTGCGTGGGTCGCGATCGCCGCGGTCCCGACGATGATCGCCGGCATCTACGGCATGAACTTCGACAACATGCCCGAGCTGCGATGGCACTACGGCTACTTCCTCGTGCTCGCCGTCATGGCCGCTGCGTGCGTCGGTCTGTTCGCCACGTTCAAGCGGGTCAAGTGGCTCTAGTCGCCACTCGGACCCGCGCCGCCGTCGGACGGCCAGGAGCCGCTCAGGTCGCGGTGAGCCAGCCCGCACCGAGCGCGAGGAACATGATCGCGCCCAGCACCACGCGGTAGGCGATGAACGACACGAGCGAGTTGCTCTGGACGAACTTGAGCAGCCACGCGATCGACGCGTAGGCGACGACGAACGCGACGACGCAGCCGGTGATGATCGGGCCGATGCCGAGCACCTTGAGCGCATCGACGTTGTCGACCGTCTCGTAGAGGCCGGCCCCTGTGAGCGCCGGGATCGCGAGGAAGAAGGACAGCTCGGTCGAGGTGACGCGGTCGATGCCGCGCATGAGGCCGGCCGAGATCGTCGCTCCGGAGCGGGAGACACCGGGGATGAGCGAGAAGCACTGCACGAGGCCGATGACGAGCCCGTCCTTGATCGTCAGGGCGTCCTCACCACGCTGCTCACCGGACTTCTCGAGCACGTCGTGTCGCCGCTCGGCAACCCACATCACGGCGCTCCAGAGGATGAGCGCCCCGGCGACCACCCAGAGGCTGCGCAGCGGCCCGGAGATGAGGTCCTTGAGCAGCAGCGCGACGACCACGACCGGGAGCGAGCCGACGATGACCGCCCACGCGAGCTGGTAGTCGTGCTCCTTGCGCGCCTCGGCGCTGCGCAGCCCTGCGACCCAGGCGAGGAAGAGCCGCAGGATCTTCCTTCCGAAGTACGTGAACGTCGCGAGGATCGCGCCGATCTGGATCAACGCGGTGTATGCCGTCACGGCCGGGGCGTCGACCGGCATGCCGAGGAGCTTCTCGGCGATCGTGAGGTGGCCGGTGGACGAGACCGGGAGGTACTCGGTGAGGCCCTCGACGATGCCGAGGACGACGGACTGGAAGTAGCTGAGCTCGACGGCGGGGTCGGCAACGATCACGGTGTGGGGACTTCCTCGGCAGGGGACGGGACGAGCTCGGACATGATGCGGAGGGTGTCGAGGCGTTCCTCGACCGTCAGCGCGAAGGGTGACACGCCCAAGGTGGTGACGCCGGCATCGGCGTAGCGACCGATGCGGCTGCGGATCCGGTCGGGCGGGCCGATGAGCGACGTCGCGTCGATGAACTCCACGGGCACGGCAGCGGCCGCGTCACGGTGCTGACCGGCGAGGAAGAGCTCCTGGACACGAGCGGCCTCCTCCTCGAAGCCCATGCGGCACGCGAGCTGGTTGTAGAAGTTCTTCTCGCGCGAGCCCATACCGCCGATGTAGAGGGCGGAGTAGGCCGCGACCGCCTGGGCGCCGGCCTCGACGTCGTCGGTGACGACGACCGGCACGGTCGGCACGATGTCGAAGCCCTCGAGCGGATTCGCCTCGCTCCCCCGCCCGGCGGCGCGGCGACCGGTGGCGATCGACTCGACGATGTCGCCCGAGTGCTCGGGCGAGAAGAAGATCGCGAGCCATCCGTCGGCGATCTCGCCGGTGAGCTCGAGGTTCTTGGGCCCGACCGCGGCGAGGTAGATGGGCAGGTGCTGCTGGGTCGGCGCGATGGTGAGCTTGAGGGCCTTGCCGGGACCGTCGGGGAGCGGCAGCGTGAAGTGCTCACCGGCATACTCGACGCGTTCGCGCGACAGCGCCGCGCGCACGATCTCGACGTACTCCCGGGTCCGCCCGAGCGGCTTGCCGAAGCGGACGCCGTGCCAGCCCTCGCTCACCTGGGGGCCGGACACGCCCAGCCCGAGGCGGAACCTGCCTCCGGAGAGGTGGTCCAGGGTCGCTGCCGTCATCGCCGTCATCGCCGGCGTGCGCGCCGGGATCTGCATGACGGCGGACCCGAGCGCGATCCGCTCGGTGCGCGCGCCGATCCACGACAGGAAGGTCACGGCGTCGCTGCCGTAGGCCTCGGCCACCCAGGCGGAGTCGTAGCCGAGCCGGTCGGCCTCGCCGGCCAGGGCGAGCATGTCGTCGCTGGAGGACAGCCCCATGTAGCCGAGGTTCACCGCGAGTCGCATGGGCCAACCGTAGTCGCGCACGGATCGGGCGCGTCAGTCAGGTGAGCGGACACGCGAGCGTGCGCGTGAGGCGTGGAGCGAGCAGTCGGCGGGCGTGGCAGAGCGAGGGTCAGCGAGCGCGCTGGTCCTCGTCGTCGTCCGGCTCGACATCCGTCTCGTCGTCGAAGTCCTCGTCGTCGAGGCCGGCATAGACGCCGTCGTCATCGTCGTCGTCTTCGTCGAGGTCCTCGTCCTCCTCGTCCTCGTCGGCGTCGTCGCCGGTGTAGACGTCGAGCGGCGTCATCTCCCCGAAAGCCTCGTAGAGGGCGTTGTCGTAGGTCTCGAAGGCGTCCAGCAGGTCGTCGTACGCCGCGGCCACCGTCGGGTCGTCCTCCCCACGTCGGCCCGAGCAGGCCTCGAGGTGACGCTCGAAGGCGGAGACGAGGGAGGTCAGGGCGGCACGCGGGTCGGCGCTCATGTCCTGAACCGTAGCGGACTCGTGCCGCACAATGTGTCGATGGTGGAGTACGAGTACCGGGTCCTCGTCTTCGGCCGCGACACGCGGCGCGGAGACATCCGCCGTGCACTGACCGAGCAGGCCGAGTACGGCCATTGGGAGCTGCACCGCACCCGCATCTACATCGGCGGCGTCACCCGAACGTGGTTGCGGCGCAAGATCATCCGCGTCCCGCGCGCCTCCTGAGCTGCGCCCCGGTGACGGGGCCATGGGTGCGTCAGCAGGTCTCGAGGAGGCGCTGGAGGACCCGCGCACCGAAGCGGAGTGACTCGGTGGGGACCCGCTCGTCGATGCCGTGGAACATCGGCGCGAAGTCGAGGTCGGCGGGAAGCCGCAGGGGCGCGAACCCGTAGCCGGTGATCCCGAGGAGCGACAGCGCCTTGTTGTCCGTGCCACCCGACAGGCAGTAGGGCAGGACCTCGGCCTCGGGGTCCTCGGAGCGCAGCGCTGCCACCATCGCCTCGACGAGAGCGCCGTCGAAGGGGGCGTCGAGCGCGATGTCGCGGTGCAGCACCTCGACCTCGACGTGCTCGCCCACGAGCTCGCGGATCGTCTGCATGAGGTCGTCCTCGTGCCCGGGCAGGAAGCGGCAGTCGACGTTGGCGTGCGCCTGCTGCGGGATGACGTTGTGCTTGTATCCGGCGTCGAGCATCGTGACGTTGCTCGTGTCCTGGAGGGTGCCGCGGACGAACCCCTGGGCACCGCCGAGGTGGTCGAGCAGCTCGTCGAGGTCCTCGTCGGAGTAGGCGACGCCCGTGATCTCGCTGAGCCGGTCGAGCAGCGTGCGTACGGAGGGGATGAACTCGCGGGGCCACTTGTGGGCGGCCAGCCGGCTCAGGGCCTCGGCGAGACGGGCGATGGGGTTCTCGTCGTTGGGGACCGACCCGTGCCCCGCCCGGCCGGTGGCGGTCAGCCGGATCCAGGCGATGCCCTTCTCCGCCGTCTGGAGCAGGTAGGCCCGCTTCTCGCCGCCATCGGCGGTCGGCACGGTGACGCTGTAACCACCGACCTCGCTGATCGCCTCGGTGACGCCCTCGAAGAGGTCCGGGCGGTGCTCGACGAGGTGGTGCGACCCGTGGACTCCCCCAGCCTCCTCGTCGGCGAAGAACGCGACGACGAGGTCCCGTGGCGGGACGATGCCCTCGCGGGCGATGTGCCGCACGCACGCCAGGATCATCGCGTCCATGTCCTTCATGTCCACGGCGCCACGGCCCCAGATGCAGCCGTCCTTCTCGACGGCGGCGAACGGGTCGACCGACCAGTCATCGGCGTTGGCCGGCACGACGTCGAGGTGACCGTGCACGCACAGGGCGCCGCGGCTGCGGTCGGCGCCGGGGATCCGCACGACGACCGAGGCCCGGCCCGGCTGCGACTCGACGACCTCGGGCTGGAGACCGACCTCCCTGAGGAGCCGGTCGACGTGGTCCGCGGCCTCTCGCTCCCCCGGTCCGGAGCCGTCCCCGTAGTTCGAGGTGTCGATGCGGATGAGGTCGCGGCAGATGCCGACGACCTCGTCCTCGGGGCGGCTCTTCGTCGTCTCCGTCATGGCTTCCACACTAGGCCGAGGGGTCGATTTCGTTCGGGCCGGTATGCCGTGTAAAGTTCCCGCTCGTTGCAGGCACCGCCCCACGGGGCTTGCAGACACCTCGTCCGGGTGGCGGAATTGGCAGACGCGCTAGCTTGAGGTGCTAGTCCTCGTATAGAGGGTGGGGGTTCAAGTCCCCCCTCGGACACCGACGACGCCCCGAGTTCCTGCAGGTCAGGAGCTTGGGGCGTTTCTCGTTCTCGTTGCTTGGCCGACGAGGTTCAGGTCGACACGACGAGGTTCTCGCGGACCGCGTGCAGGGCTGCCTCGGTCCGAGAGGACACCTGCAGCTTCACCATGATGTTGCGGACATGGTTCTTCACCGTGTTCTCGCTCACGGCCATGCTCACGGCGATCTCGCGGTTCGCCTTGCCCTGCGTGATCCAGGTGAGGACCTCGATCTCGCGTTCGCTGAGCGTCCGCGCACGTTGCGCCACGGCGTCGGTGGCGCGGCTGGCCAGGCGTGAGTACTCGGCCACGAGGTGACGAGCCATCGGTGGCGGGATGACCACCTCACCCCGGTGGGCCAGGCGGACCGCGTCGACGATCTGTTCAGCCGGTAGCGACTTGTGCAGATAGCCGCAGGCGCCGACCATCAAGGCCTTGACGAGGTCCTCGCTCCGTTCGGATGCGGTCAGGAAGATGACCTTGGTCTGTGGCGACGACATCTTGATCGCCGTGCAGGCGTCGATGCCGCTCTGTCCGCCGATGGACATCTCGAGGAGCACGACATCCGGTCGGTGTGCCAGCACCACAGCCACCACCGCGGCGGCCGACGAGGCCTCTGCTACAAGCTCCACGTCGTCCTCGTTGTTCAGGAGCACCTCCAGACCGCGGCAGTACAGCTCATGGTCATCACCGACGACAACCGTTGTGGCGCGCTGGTTGGCGACGGGTCCTGACCCCCCTCGTCGTTCTTCAGCCTGTGGCCTCACATCGCCATGCTTGCAGAACGCCCACGCCGTCCGGACAGTTTTGCCCGCTTTGGGACACGAACCGGTGCGATGTGACTAGTGCGCCGTGGTGCGCTCGGGTCAGAGGGTCTCGCGGGTCCGCTCGGCAGGTTGGGAACGGTCGGCGACGAGGACCCTGCGGTTGCGGACGATCATCCCGAACACGGCGGCGATCGGGAACATGAGGACGCCGTAGACGGCGGCCGGGATCGACATCTGCGCGTTGCCGAGGACGGTGATCGCCATGGCGATGGCGAGCGTGCTGTTGTGGATGCCGATCTCGAAGCCGCTCGCCACGGCCTGGTCCTCGGACATGCTGAGGCGACGCGGGACGGCATACCCGATCGAGAGCGACAGGATGCAGAAGATCGCGGCGACCAGACCCACCTCGGCGAGGTAGTCGGAGATGTTCTCCTTCTCTGTCCACATCGCGCCGACCACGACGAGGAACAGCATGGCCGCCGAGGCGGTGCGTACCGGGCGGTCCATGCGGTCGGCGAACTCGGGCGAGCGACGGCGCACGAACATCCCGATGACCACCGGGATGAGCACGATCGCGAAGACCTGGAGCAGCTTGTCGATGTGCAGCCCGATGCGCTCGCCGTCCTCGACGAAGTGGCCGATGGCCCAGTTCGTCACGAGCGGCAGCGAGACGACGGCGATGACCGAGTTGATCGCCGTGAGGGTGATGTTGAGGGCGACGTCGCCGCGGAAGAGGTGGCTGTAGAGGTTGGCCGTCGTCCCTCCGGGCGAGGCGGCGAGGATCATGAATCCCACGGCGAGCAGGGGCGCGAGCCCGAAGAGCTCGACCAGCCCGAAGGCGACCACCGGGAGCACGAGCAGCTGGCACACGAGCGCCGTCGTCACGGCCCGGGGGTTCTGGCTCACCCGCCGGAAGTCGGCAGGCGTGAGCGAGAGTCCGAGGCCGAACATGATGACGGCGAGCGGGACCGGCAGCCCGATCGTGAGAAGCGCGGAATCCATGCGCCGGAGGGTACCGCCCAGTAGGGCAGCTCAGGGCTGGAACGAGTCAGCCGCCTGCCGGAGTGTCGCGAGCGGGTCCGACAGCGCAGCCGCACCCTGCTGGGTCAGCTTCTCCTCCGAGGCCGCCTGGGTCAGCTCGGACTCGATGTCGTCGACGAGCGAGCGCACTGCCTCGGCGTCCTCGTCCCTGACGGCCTTGTCGATGTCCTTGAGCTTGCCCTCGATCGTCTTGGCGACGTCGCCGTCGATGTCGTCGGACTGTCGCACGTCGCGCAGGCTCGACTCGAAGCCCGAGACCGCGTCGTTCACGGCCTTACCGGGGTCCTCCGCCGGGGTCGTCGGGGACGACGGAGTCTCGCTCGGTGTCGGCGTGTCCGTGACGGTGACCGTCGGGTTGGGCGACGGCGTGGTGGGCTCCGGCGTGTTCGACGGCTCCTGCGCCGTCTGCGACACCGACGGGGTGCTCGACGGCGTCGGGGTGGTGCCGTTGCCGTCGTCGGGGCCCTGCATGGCGTACCAGATGCCGGCCGCCGCCAGGGCCGCCGCGAGGAGCAGGAGCCACACCCAGGCCCGGGACCCACGTCGCTGCGGCTCGTCCCAGTCCCGGTCGTATGCCGGCTCGCTCCAGGTCTCCTCCGGGGGCAGCGGCCGGGGCGAGACCGCGGTGGGCGCCATGGCAGCGGGCGCCGCCGGGAGCACCTCGGTGAGGGCGGGGGCCCGGTGCGCCCGGAGCAGCTCGGCGACCTCGCGACCCGACTGCGGTCGGTGGACCGGGTCCTTGGCGAGGAGCGCGGCGACCAGCGCGGCGAGGTCGGCGGGCGTGTCGGGGCGAAGGTCACGGACGTCGGGAGGCACGTCGTGGGCGTGCTTCATGAGGATCGCCACCGGCGTCGTCGCCGAGAATGGCGGTGCGCCGGTGAGGAGCGTCGTGAGGACGCAGCCGAGGGCGTAGAGGTCGGCGCGGGCGTCGACCCGCTGGCCCGTGGCCTGCTCGGGCGCGAGGTACTCGGCGGTGCCGACGATCGTGTCGGTCATCGTCAGCTGGTGCTGGCCCAGGGCCTCGTCGACGAGCTGGGTGATGCCGAAGTCGAGGACCTTGGCGGTGCCGTCGGCGGCGTAGGAGATGTTGCCCGGCTTGATGTCGCGGTGGACGATGCCGGCGTCGTGGGCGGCCTGGAGCGCGCTCGCGACCTCCTCGCCGATCGTCCGGACGTCCTCGACCGGCAGGGGTCCGGTGTCGCGGACCTGCTCGGCCAGCGTCGGACCCGGAAGGAGCTCCATGACGAGGTATGCCGTGTGGTCCTCGACGCCCGTGTCGTAGACCGTGACGATGTGCGGGTGGTTGAGCGCTGCGGTGGCGCGGGCCTCCCGGCGGAACCGCTCCCCCGCGTTGTCGCTGTCGGGGCCGGTGAGGTCGAGCGTCTTGACCGCCACCTCGCGCCCCAGCATCTCGTCCTGCGCACGCCAGACGACGGCCATGCCGCCACGCCCCAGGGGGGCGCCGAGTCGATAGCGGCCGCCGAGCAGCCGCCCCTGCGTCTGGCTCATCCTTCTCCTCGCGTGTGGGGGCTTCGTCGACCCTAGTGCCTCCCGTAGCCTGAGTCCGTGCTGCCCCACATCACCGCGACGCGGTTCGTCACCCCGCTGCGCGAGGGCGGGTCCCTGCCCGGCATCGTCGAGGGCTCCGACGACGGGACCTACGTCGTGAAGTTCCGCGGTGCCGGCCAAGGCCTCAAGGTCCTCGTGGCCGAGGTCGTCGTCGGTGAGCTCGCCCGACGGCTCGGGATCCGGGTCCCGCAGATGGCGGTCATCGACATGCCGACGGCGATCGCCCGCTACGAGGCCGACGAGGAGGTCCAGGACCTCCTCAACGCCAGCCCCGGCAACAACCTCGCCGTGGACTTCCTGCCCGGGTCCTTCGGCTACGACGGCTCACGACCCCCGGAGCCCGACGAGGCAGCCGACATCGTCTGGCTGGACGCGTTCACCGCCAACGTCGACCGCACCTGGGCCAACCCCAACCTTCTCGTGTGGCACCGGCAGGTCTGGGCCATCGACCACGGTGCCGCCATCTGGTTCCACCACTCGTGGCCGAGCCGGGGTGCCGACGCCTCCCGGTTCGCCGCACAGCCCTTCGACGTCTCCGAGCACGTCCTGCGCGACGTGGCCGGCGACCTGGCAGCAGCTCACGCTCGGGCTGCTGCTGTGCTCACGCCCGAGGTCGTCACCGAGGTGGTCGGCATCGTGCCCGACGAGTGGCTCGAGACGGCCCCCGGTCTCGACGACGTGCCTGCGGTGCGGTCGGCCTACGTCGAGCACCTCACCCGCCGGCTCGAGAACGCCGGCGCCTGGTGGGGGGCCGCGGCATGAGCGCCCACCCCTACCAGTACGTCGTCCTGCGCTGCGTCCCGCGCGTCGACCGGGGCGAGTGCCTCAACGTCGGAGTCGTCCTCTACTCCCAGTCCGCGGGTTTCCTGCGCGCCGCCTGCCACGTCGACGAGGAGCGCCTGCGTGCGTTCGCCCCCGAGGTCGACGTCGACGCCGTGCGCGCCTCCCTCGCGGTCGTCGACGACGTCTGCGCCGGGACCGGGGGCGGTGGGCGCCCCACGCTCTCGACGCCGGGCAAGCGGTTCGGCTGGCTCAGCGCGCCCCGCAGCACGGTGATCCAGCCGTCGGGTGTGCACGGTGGAGCGGCAGCGGATCCCGGGGCCGAGCTCACCGCCCTGCTTGACCGTCTCGTCCGCTGAGGCATCGACGCGCGGGTCTTGCCCGAGACCGTTCGCGAACCTGAGTGTTCTTCGAGAACCGGTTCGTTCGGGCTCGCGAGTGACGATGTGGTTCGCGGACCGTCCTGTGCAGGGGCGGGGTCAGTGCGGACTCCGACCCTGACGGTCAGGTGGCGCGCAGGGCCCAGGCGGCGACGGCGCCGGCGGCAGCGACGTTGAGCGAGTCCACTCCCCCGGCCATCGGGATCGTGACGACGACGTCGGCACCCTCGACGGTGCGCCGGCCGAGACCGTCGCCCTCGGTGCCCAGGACGAGTGCGAGCCGCTCGGGCGGGTTCGCCGCGAGCTCGTCGAGCCCCACGGCATCGTCCGACAGGGCGAGTGCGGCGACGGTGAACCCGCTGTCCCGCAACGTGTGCATGCCCGCGGGCCACGGGTCGATCCGGGTCCACGGGACTTGGAAGACCGTGCCCATCGAGACCCTGATCGCACGGCGGTAGAGCGGGTCGGCGCACCTCGGGGTCACGAGCACGGCGTCCATCCCCAGCGCGGCAGCACTGCGGAAGACGGCACCGACGTTGGTGTGGTCGACGACGTCCTCGATGACGAGGACCCGCCGCGCGTCGGCGACGACCTCCTCGACGGGCCGCAGCTCCGGACGTTGCATCGATGCCAGTGCCCCGCGGTGGAGGTGGAAGCCGGTGAAGCCCTCGATGACGTCGTGGTCCGCCACGAGCACCGGTATGCCGTCCTGCTCGGCCTGCGTGACGAGGTCACCGAGGTCGTCGAGCCAGCGCTCGGCCATGAGGAAGGAGCGTGGACGGTGGCCGGCGGCCAGGGCTCGGCGGATGACCTTCTCGGACTCGGCGATGTAGAGGCCGCGCTCGGGCTCGGTGCGACGCCGCAGCGCCACGTCGGTGAGGCCGACGTAGTCGTGGACGCGTGGGTCGAGGGGGTCGGTGATCCGGGTCGGCACCCTGAGAGGTTAGAAGACGAGGGCGCGCACGACGAGGCTGAGTCCTGCGATGACGCAGAAGGCGAGGACCACCCGCCGGAGCAGCTCGCGGTCGAGGTGACGGCGCAGAGGTGACGCGACGGCATACCCGGCAGCGACGAAGGGCAGCCAGGCGAGTCCGACGATGAGCTGCTCGCGCGTGAACTCGCCGGCGAGCGACAGCGAACCGATCGCCATGACCGCGCCGACGAGGAAGAACGCGGCGAGGGTCGAGCGGATCCGCTCGGGCCGCTCGTGCTGCAGGACGAGGGCGAAGAACGGTCCACCGATGCTCGTGGCCGTGCCGGACACCCCGGCGACCGCGCCCGCCGCGGCGGCGTTGCGTGCACCGGCCTTCACCTCGATGGTCGTGAGCGAGGCGGCGACGGTGACGAGGATGAGGACCGCCACGGCGACCGAGATAGTGCGCGACGACAGCAGGACCACCGCCGCCACGCCGAGCGGTGTGGCCACGAGCCGGGCGAGCAGTGCCCAGCCGAGCTCACGCCACGCGATGTCGAGCGGCGCGAGGGCGAGCTGGACCACGGGCAGGGTGAAGCTCGTGACGAGGACCGAGCCGGGCATGAGCTCGGGTGCCGCGACGACGACGAAGGGAACGGCGACGACCGCCATCCCGAAGCCGATGGTGGACTGGACGAGAGCGCCGACGAAGAGCGCGAGCCCCAGGCCGAGCACGACGGACCATGGCGTCACGAGGCCCAGACCATGCGCGCGATGGCGACGACGCCGATGACGACGATCACGGCCCGCAGGACGTTCGGGGGCAGCCGCCGACCGACCCTCGACCCGATGACGCCGCCCACGAGCGAACCGGCGGCGATGAGCCCCGCCACGGTCCAGTCGACCTGCTCGGGCGCCACGATGACGAAGGTCAGCGCTGCGACGGCGTTGACGATGGTCGCGAGGACGTTCTTGATCCCGTTGAGGATCTGCAGCGACTCGCTCGTGAGGGTCGTGAGGAGCCCCATGAGGATGACGCCCTGGGCGGCACCGAAGTAGCCGCCGTAGATCGCCGTGGCGAAGACGAAGAAGGCCAGGAGCAGGGCGCGCCGGCGGGAGTGGTCACCGAGCGCGGTCGGCGGGGCGTCACCCCGCCGGCTGGTGCTCCATGCCGTGATCCGGGGTCCGAACGCGACGAGCAGCACGCCGATCCCGATGAGGACCGGGACGATCGTGCGGAACGCGGCCGGGTCGAGGACGAGCAGCAGGAGCGCGCCGACCACTCCACCCAGGAGCGACATCGGCGCCCAGCGCAGCAGGGTGGGACGCATCCCGCCGAGCTCGTGCCGGTAGCCCCACGAGCCAGTGAGGCCACCGGCGATGAGCCCGACGGTGTTGGAGACGTTGGCGGTGACGGGCGCGAACCCGAAGAAGAGCAGCGTCGGGAAGGTCACGAGCGTGCCCGACCCGACGACCGTGTTGATCGTGCCGGCGAGGATGCCGGCGACGAGGATGAGCGCGGCCTCGGCGGCGCCCACCTCAGCTCTCGCGCGGCGGAGCGGGGTCCGTCGGCGCAGCGGGGTCAGCCGGCGCTGTGCGCGGCGGCACCGCGTCGGCGGGCGGCGTCAGCGGCGGCTGCTGCCGGGCGGGAGGCGTCGCGTGGTCGGCGGCCTCGCGGGAGGCGTCTCCCGCTTCGCCCCGGGCCTCGGCGAGAGCCTGCGCGGGATCCGCGAGCACCGTGTCGTCGAACGGCGTCGACAGGTCCTCGGACGGCTGCCACTCGTCGGTGTCGCTGTCGTCGAAGCCCCCGCCGCCCTCACCGCGTCCCAGCGCGCCACCGATGCCCTTGAGCGCGTCGGTGAGCTCGCTCGGGATGATCCACATCTTGTTGGAGTCTCCGCGGGCGATCTGCGGGAGGACCTGGAGGTACTGGTAGGCGAGGAGCTTCTGGGTGGGCTTGCCACGGTGGATCGCGTCGAAGACCTGCTGGATGGCGCGGGCCTGGCCCTGGGCCTCGAGGACGCGGGCCTGAGCCGAACCCTCGGCGCGCAGGATCTGGCTCTGCTTCTCGCCCTCGGCGGTGAGGATGTTGGACTGCTTCGAGCCCTCGGCGGTGAGGATGATGGCGCGGCGCTCGCGCTCGGCCTTCATCTGCTTCTCCATCGACTCCTGGATCGACATGGGCGGGTCGATGGCCTTGAGCTCGACGCGGTTGACGCGGATGCCCCATTTGCCGGTCGCCTCGTCGAGGACGCCACGAAGCTGGGCGTTGATCTGGTCGCGGCTCGTCAGCGTCTGCTCGAGGTCGAGCGAGCCGATGACGTTGCGGAGGGTGGTGACGGTGAGCTGCTCGATGCCCTGGATGAAGTTCGCGATCTCGTAGACGGCCGACTTGGCATCGATGACCGAGTAGTAGATGACGGTGTCGATGTTGACGACGAGGTTGTCACTCGTGATCACCGGCTGGGGCGGGAACGACACGACCTGCTCGCGCAGGTCGATGTTGGCGCGCACCTTGTCGACGAAGGGCACGAGGAAGTGGATCCCACCCTCGAGGGTGCTGTGGTAGCGGCCCAGCCGCTCGATGATGAGGGCGGTCTGCTGCGGCACGATGCGCACCGTGCGCATGAGCACGATGACGGCGAAGAGCAGCAGCAGGCCGAGGATGACGAGCTCGATCATGGGAACTCCCGGAATCAGTGACGGTCGGCGGCGACGATGGCCGTCGCACCGTGGATGGCGATGACTCGGACGTCGTCACCCGGTCGCAGGGGCTCGGTGCCCTCGGCGATCCGGGCGGACCACGTCTCCCCCGCGAGCTTGATCCGCCCGTCGGTGTCGGTGACGGTCTGGAGCACGCGCGCCTCGCGCCCCACGAGGCTCGAGGCCCCGATGTGGTGGTCGTGCTCGCCGTCGGTGAACTTGCGCTTGACGATCGGGCGCACGACGAAGAGCAGCAGCCCTGCGACGAGGATCGCGACGATCACCTGGACGGCGATGTTGCCTCCGAGGGCGGCGGCCAGCGCACCGGCGAGCGCTCCCCCGGCGAACATGACGAAGACGAAGTCCACGGTGGCGGCCTCGATGGCCGCCAGGATCAGTGCCACGCCCACCCACGCGACCCACGGGTTGTCGGTCAACCACTCCATGACACTCCCCTTTCGTCCCCGTCAGCGATGACGGGTGTGTCGAGACAACGATTTCATGCCGGTGTTCGTGCCCGTCAGCCGGACCACGCGATGTAGCGAGAACCCCGCTGTTCGAGCTGCAGCGGGATCCCGAAGGTCTCGCTGAGGTTGGCCGCCGTGAGGGTGATCTCGATGGGCCCCTGGGCCACGACCTTGCCGTCGCGCAGCAGCAGGACGTCGGTGAAGTTCGGCGGGATCTCCTCGACGTGGTGCGTCACGAGGACGAGGGCCGGGGCCATGACGTCACCGGCGATCTCGCCGAGTCGGGCCACGAGGTCCTCGCGGCCCCCGAGGTCGAGACCGGCGGCCGGCTCGTCGAGGAGCATGAGCTCGGGGTCGGTCATGAGGGCCCGCGCGATCTGGACGCGCTTGCGCTCGCCCTCGGACAACGTGCCGAACGTGCGGTCGACGAGGTGGTCGGCGCCCAGGGCGACGAGCAGCTCGCCGGCGCGGGCGTGGTCGAGCGAGTCGTAGCTCTCGCGCCAGCGTCCGACGACGCCGTAGGACGCGGTGACGACGACGTCACCGACGCGCTCGCCACCGGGGATCCGTTCGGCCAGCGAGGCCGAGGCCAGGCCGATGCGCGGACGCAGCTCGAAGACGTCGACGGCGCCGAGGACCTCACCGAGGATGCCGACGACGCCGCGGGTCGGGTGCATGCGCCCGGAGGCCAGCTGGAGCAGCGTCGTCTTGCCCGCCCCGTTGGGACCGAGGACCACCCAGCGCTGCCCCTCCTCGACCTCCCAGTCGACGTCGTCGAGGAGTGTGGAGTCGCCACGGACGACGCCCACCCCCGCCAGCGCCAGAACGTCACTCATGACGTGAACCCTAGTTGAACGGTCGCTGCCTACGATGACGCCATGCCCGAGCTGCCCGCCTCCGTCCGGATCGCCCTCTGGGTCACCGCTGCGTGGCGTACCGGGGAGTCGCTGGAGTCGGCGGTCGACTCCGCCCTCCCCGACGTCGACGCCGTCGGTCCGGGGATCCACACCCTCGGCCTCTGGCGCGACCTCGGCGAGCGCACCGTCCTCGTGGCCCTGCCGTCCAGCGGCGACCCGACGTCGCTCCCCCGCTGCGGCACCGAGGCCCTCGACGCCGCCGTGGAGGCCGAGGAGTGCCTCGTCGCACCGGGGCTCGGCGCCCTGCTCGTCCCGTCGTGGTCGACGTGCGGGGCGCCCGGTGCCAGCGGCGCCGACGCGGGCACGCGACTGGACTGGACGGCATACGACTGCGATCCGGTCCCGACCCACCGGGTCGAGGCGCTCGACCCCCGCGAGACGACCCGGGCACTGACCGCCACGGTCCTGGAGGTCACCGAGCAGCTCGACGCGCTCGGCGGACAGCCCTTCGACGCGGCGTCAGCGCGCGAGGCGATGCCGCGCACGGGTCAGTGGGCGCTGCCCGACGACCTGCCGGGACAGGCGTTGCGCGCCCTGACGTTCGCCGCCGCGATCAGCACCGCCGCGGCGGCCGGGATCGACGGACCGCAGGACGGACCCGACGGTTGGACGCAGCAGCGGCGCCTCGACCTGCTCCGCACCCTCCGACGCGAGGCCGAGCGCGCTCTCGCGGACGCGACGAACGCCGGTGTCACGGCGGTGGCTCACCCCAGGACGTCGCGGTAGACCGTCAGCGTCTCGTCGCCGATCCGCGCCCAGGAGAACGACTCCACGGCCCGACGCCGACCCGCCTGGCCGAAGCGCGCCGCCCGGTCGGGGTCCGACACGGCCTCGTTGAGCGCTGCGGCGAGGTCGGCCACGAACCGGTCGGGGTCGACCGGGGTGCCCGACCCGTCCTGCACCTGCTCGATGGGCACGAGCCACCCGGTCTCACCGTCGACGACGACCTCTGGGATGCCGCCGGTCGCCGTCGCGACTACCGGGAGGTCGCAGGCCATGGCCTCGAGGTTGACGATGCCGAGCGGCTCGTAGACCGAGGGGCAGACGAAAACCGTTGCGGCAGAGAGCATCGCGATGACCTCGGCGCGCGGGAGCATCTCGGGCACCCACACGACCCCGTCACGGGTCTCGCGCAGTCCGGCGATGAGCTCTTCGACCTCGGCCTTGATCTCTGGGGTGTCGGGCGCGCCCGCGAGGAGGACGAGCTGGACCTCGGGGGGCAGCTCGGCGGCGGCCCGCAGGAGGTAGGGCAGCCCCTTCTGGCGGGTGATGCGGCCGACGAAGACCACGCTCGGGCGGTCGGGGTCGACGCCGTGGTGCCGGACGGTGTCGGGGTCCTCGGCGCGCTTCCACAGCTCGCTGTCGATGCCGTTGTGGACGACCCTGACCTTGCCCGGGTCGATGCTCGGATAGCTGCGGAGCACGTCCTTGCGCATCCCGTCGCTCACCGCGATGACGGCCGCCGCACCTTCGTATGCCGTCCGCTCGATCCACGAGGACAGCCGGTAGCCGCCCCCCAGCTGCTCGGCCTTCCACGGGCGCATCGGCTCGAGGCTGTGCGCGCTCACGACGTGCGGGACGCCCTCGAGCAGCGACGCCGTGTGGCCCGCGAAGTTGGCGTACCAGGTGTGCGAGTGGACGAGGTCGGTCCCGCCGCAGTCGGCGGCGATGGCGAGGTCGACGCCCATCGTCACGAGCGCCGGGTTCGCCCCGGCGAGGGCGTCGAGGTCCGGGTATCCGGTCGTGCCCTCCTCGTCGCGGGGTGGGCCGAACGCCCGCACGCGGACGTCGATGTCGCCCCGCTCCCGCAGGGCCCGGGTCAGTTCCGCGACGTGCACCCCCGCCCCGCCGTAGATGGTCGGTGGGTACTCCTTGCTGAGGATGTCGACGCGCACGAGTCGACACTAGCGCCGGTTGGCAGACCGGGTGAGATGGCGATCACATGAGCGGCCTCGTTCCACTAGGTTGGCTGCATGGCTTACCGCAGCGGTGGACCCAAGGTGCTCGTCATCGTTCTCGCAGGTGGAGAGGGCAAGCGGCTCATGCCTCTCACCGCCGACCGGGCCAAGCCGGCCGTGCCGTTCGGCGGCATCTACCGGCTCATCGACTTCGCCCTGAGCAACGTCGTCAACTCCGGCTACCTCAAGATCGTCGTGCTGACCCAGTACAAGTCGCACAGCCTCGACCGGCACGTCACCAAGACGTGGCGCATGTCGACGATGCTCGGCAACTACGTCGCGCCGATCCCGGCCCAGCAGCGCATCGACAAGTCCTGGTACCAGGGCAGCGCCGACGCGATCTTCCAGAGCCTCAACACGATCACCGACGAGCGGCCCGACATCGTCGTCGTCGTCGGGGCCGACCACGTCTACCGCATGGACTTCTCCCAGATGGTCGACCAGCACGTCGAGTCCGGCGCCGGGGTCACCGTGGCGGCGATCCGCCAGCCCATCGCCATGGCCGACCAGTTCGGGGTCATCGAGGTCGAGGCCGACGACCACACCCGCATCAAGGCGTTCCGCGAGAAGCCGTCCGACCCCGACCCGCTGCCCGACTCCCCCGGCGAGATCCTCGCGTCGATGGGCAACTACGTCTTCGACGCCGACGTCCTCCAGGACGCGGTGACCCGCGACTCCGAGGACCCCGACAGCACCCACGACATGGGCGGCGACATCGTGCCGGCCATGGTCAAGGAGGGCTCGGCCTACACCTACGACTTCAAGAAGAACGTCATCCCCGGTGGCACCGAACGCGACCAGGGCTACTGGCGCGACGTGGGGACGCTCGACTCGTACTTCGACGCCCACATGGACCTCATCTCGATCCACCCGGTCTTCAGCCTCTACAACTACGACTGGCCGCTGTTCACGAGCTACGGCCCCTACCCGCCGGCGAAGTTCGTCCACGGCGCGTCGGGCCGCTTCGGCGAGGCGCTCAACTCGATGGTCTCCCCGGGCGTCATCATCAGCGGCGCCCGCGTCAACGCCTCGGTGATCTCCCCGGACGTCAACGTCCACAGCTACACCGAGATCGACGACTCGGTGATCCTCGACGGGGTCGACATCGGCCGCAACTGCCGGGTCCGGCGCGCGATCATCGACAAGAACGTCCACCTCCCCGAGAACACCTCGGTCGGGTTCGACGTCGAGCACGACCGGGCCCGCGGCTTCACCGTCACCGATTCGGGCATCACCGTCGTCGGCAAGGGCACGGTCATCCAGCCGTGAGCCGCGCGCGAGTCGGCGTACAGCTCCAGCCCCAGCACGCGGCATACGACGACATCCGACGGACGTGCGCGCAGCTGGAGGAGCTTGGAGTCGACATCCTCTTCAACTGGGATCACTTCTTCCCGTTGAACGGCGACCCCGACGGGGCTCACTTCGAGTGTTGGACGATGCTCGGCGCGTGGGCCGAGGCGACCGAGCGGGTCGAGATCGGCGCGCTCGTGACGTGCAACTCCTACCGCAACCCCGACCTCCTCGCCGACATGGCGCGGACCGTCGACCACATCTCCGCCCGCGGCGGCGAGGGACGGCTCATCCTCGGCATCGGCTCGGGCTGGTTCGAGCGCGACTACGACGAGTACGGCTACGAGTTCGGCCGCGCGGGAACGCGGCTCGATGCCCTCGACCGCGACCTGCCGCGGATCAAGGCGCGGTGGGGCCGGCTCAACCCGGCGCCCACGCGTGACATCCCGGTGCTCGTCGGCGGTGGCGGCGAGCGCAAGACCCTGCGCATCGTCGCGGAGCAGGCCGACATCTGGCACGGCTTCGGCGGCGCCGACACGATCGCCCACAAACACGCGGTCCTCGACGAGTGGTGCGCGAAGGTCGGGCGCGACCCCGCGACCATCGAGCGCTCCGCCGGGGTAGCCATGCGGCCGGGCCGCTTCCCCGAGGACGTGCCGGACTACGCCTCGAACGCCGACGCCCTGTATGCCGTGGGCACGCGGCTGTTCACCATCGGCCTGAGCGGGCCGTACGCCGACCTCGGTCCGGTCCGTGACCTGCTCTCGTGGCGGGACGCGCAGAACTCCTAGCCTGTGCCCGTGACCCCGGAGCCCGCAGCCACACCCGTCCCCACGCCCGCGACGCCGACCGACGACGCCCCCAACCTGCTCGTCACCCTCACCGGTGACGACCGGCCCGGAGTGACGAGCGCGCTCTTCGACGCCGTGGCACCCACCGGCTCCGTCGTGCTCGACCTCGAGCAGGTCGTCGTCCGCGGTCAGCTCACGCTGGCGGTGCTGCTCGCGCCCGGTGGCTACCTCAGCGACCTGCGCGACGTGGTCGAGGGCGTCGGGGAGCGGCTCGGCCTGGCCGTGAGCGTCGTCGAGGGACGCGGTGACAACCGGAGCCGCCGCACCGGTCGGGCCGCAGTCGTCGTCCTCGGCGCGCCGTTGCGTGCGACGGCCGTCGCCGCCGTGTCGCGTTCGGTGGCCGCCCACGGCGCCAACATCGACCGCATCCGACGCCTGTCCCGCTACCCCGTGACGACCCTCGAGCTCGACGTCAGCGGGGCCGACCTCGACTCCATGCGCCGCGAGCTCTCGCTCGTGGCCGCCCGGGAGCACGTCGACATCGCCGTCTCCCCCGCCGGCCTGGCCCGACGTGGCCGACGCCTCGTCGTCATGGACGTCGACTCGACCCTCATCCAGGACGAGGTCATCGAGCTGCTGGCCCGGCACGCCGGCCGCGAGGCCGAGGTGGCTGCGGTGACCGAGCGCGCGATGGCCGGTGAGCTCGACTTCGCCGAGAGCCTGCACGCCCGGGTCGCTACCCTCGCGGGTCTTGACGCCAAGGTCCTCGACGAGGTGCGTCACGCCGTCCGCCTCACCCCCGGAGCCCGCACCCTGGTGCGGACCCTCAAGCGGCTGGGCTTCACGGTCGCGCTGGTCTCTGGTGGCTTCATCGAGATCGTCCAGCCCATCGCCGACGAGCTCGGCATCGACCACGCCCGCGCGAACCGGCTCGAGATCGTCGACGGCGTCCTCAGCGGGCGGGTGCTCGGCGAGGTCGTCGACCGGGAGGGCAAGGCCACCGCCCTGCGGGAGTTCGCCACCTTGGCCGGACTCCCACTGGCCCGCACCGTCGCGATCGGCGACGGCGCCAACGACCTCGACATGCTCGGGACCGCCGGCCTCGGCATCGCGTTCAACGCCAAGCCGGTCGTGCGCGAGCAGGCCGACACCGCCGTCAACGTCCCCTACCTCGACGCCGTCCTCCACCTCCTCGGCATCACCCGCGAGGAGATCGAGGAGGC
The DNA here is from genome assembly GCF_964253435.1 of Knoellia sp. LjRoot47. NCBI lineage: Bacteria > Bacillati > Actinomycetota > Actinomycetes > Micrococcales > Intrasporangiaceae > Knoellia > Knoellia sp. LjRoot47. The sequence continues at coordinate 2,956,083 of NZ_CAXUQS020000001.1, read as the reverse complement.
CGACGACGCCGATGGCACCCCGACGCCCGCGCCTGCCGTGGACCACGGCTGACACCTCGTAGGCTGGCCCAATGCCCCGCTACCCGTCGACGACCCAGACGCTGTTCATCATCGGCGGCGCCGAGGACAGGGTCGGACGGGCGTCCCTGCTCCGCCGCTTCGTGCGCATCACCGGTGGTCGGCAGGCCCGTCTCGTCGTCATCCCCACCGCCTCGTCGTTCCAGGACGAGGTCGTCAGCTCCTACACCGAGGTGTTCAACCGCTTCGGGGTCAAGGAGGTCGGGGTGGTCAACCCACAGTCACGGCGTGACGCCCACGACGAGGCCGCCGTCGCCCTCATCGACCAGGCCACCGGCATCTTCATGAGCGGTGGCTCCCAGCTCCGGCTCTCGCAGTACTTCCCCGGCACCCCGCTCGGCGACGCCCTGCACCGGGCTCACGCCCGCGGCACCGTGGTGGCGGGGACCTCGGCCGGTGCCTCGATCATGAGCGAGTTCATGATCTCGATGGGGGACGAGGGCATCACCCCGGTGCAGCGGGCCAGCCAGATCAGCGCCGGTCTGGGGCTCCTCAAGGGGGTCATCGTCGACCAGCACTTCGCGCAACGCTCGCGCTACGGTCGGCTCATGTCGGTCGTCGCGTCCTCCCCGAGCCTGCTCGGCATCGGCATCGACGAGGACACGGCCATCGAGGTCGTCGACGGCGCGAGGTTCACCGTGCACGGTCGGGGCGGCGTCACCGTCATCGACTGCCGCGACGTCACGACCGACGCCCCGGACGCACGACGGGGGGCACCGTTGCTGGTGTCGGGGGCCGTCATCCACACCCTGCCCGCGGGGGCCACCTTCGACCTGGCCACGGCCACGCTCGTCGAGTTCGTCGAGCAGCACCCCGACGTGGGTGCCACGCTGGCCAGCTCGACGCACTGACCCGACCCCGAACCCCACCACACCCCGAGGAGTCCGATGTCGCAGGACCGCCCGACCCCCACCGGCCCGGCAGCACCCGAGCTGACCATCGTCGAGTCCCGCGTCTACCGCGGCGGCAACGTCTGGTCCTACGACCCCGCGATCCACCTCGTCGTCGACCTCGGCATCCTCGAGCAGTACCCGACGAACCTCGTCGAAGGCTTCACCGACCGTCTCGTCGAGCTCCTCCCCGGCCTCGAGAACCACACCTGCTCGCGCGGCGTCAAGGGTGGCTTCGTCGAGCGGATGCACGAGGGCACGTGGCTCGGCCACGTGAGCGAGCACATCGCCCTCCAGCTCCAGCAGGAGGCCGGGCACGACCAGCGTCGTGGCAAGACCCGCCAGGTCAAGGGCCACCCCGGGCGCTACAACGTCATCTACGGCTACTCCGACGAGGGCGTGGGCCTGGCAGCCGGCACCCTCGCCGTCCGGCTCGTCAACCACCTCGTGCATGCCGAGGAGGGCTTCGACTTCCAGGAGGCTCTCGAGGCCTTTCTCAAGCGAGCCGAGCGCACGGCGTTCGGTCCCTCCACCGCGGCCATCCTCGAGGAGGCTGTGAGCCGCGACATCCCCTACATCCGGCTCAACAGCGCGAGCCTCGTCCAGCTCGGTCAGGGCGTCCACGCCCAGCGCATCCGGGCCACGATGACGTCCAAGACCGGCGCCCTCGCCGTCGACATCGCCTCGGACAAGGACCTCACGACCAAGCTCCTCGGCTCCGCCGGGCTCCCGGTGCCCAAGCAGGAGACCGTGCGCGGTCCGCAGGACGCCGTGGCAGCCGCTCGCCGGATCGGGTTCCCCGTCGTGGTCAAGCCGCTCGACGGCAACCACGGCCGCGGCGTGTGCCTCGACCTCCAGAACGATGACGAGGTGCGCGAGGCCTTCGCCGTGGCGCGCGAGCAGTCACGCCGCGGCTCGGTCATCGTCGAGTCCTTCGTCACCGGTAAGGACTACCGCTGCCTCATCGTCGGCGGCCGGATGCAGGCCATCGCCGAGCGCGTCCCCGCGCACGTCGTCGGCGACGGCGAGCACACGGTCAGCGAGCTCGTGGACATCACCAACGCCGACCCCCGGCGCGGTGTCGGCCACGAGAAGGTGCTGACCCGCATCAAGGTCGACTCCGCCGCCGAGGGCCTCGTGCGTGAGCAGGGCTTCGAGATGGACGCCGTCCCGCCGCAGGGCACCATGGTCAAGCTCGCCCTCACCGGCAACATGTCCACAGGCGGCATCTCCGTGGACCGCACCTTCGACGCCCACCCCGACAACGTGGAGATCGCCGAGGAGGCGGCCCGCATGGTCGGTCTCGACGTCGCGGGCATCGACTTCATCTGCCCCGACATCGCCTCCCCGGTGCGCGAGACCGGCGGCGCCATCTGCGAGGTCAACGCGGCCCCCGGTTTCCGCATGCACACCCACCCGACGATCGGTGAGCCGCAGTTCATCGCCAAGCCGGTCGTGGACCTGCTGTTCCCACCCGGCGCCCCCTCGCGCGTGCCGATCGTCGCCGTCACCGGCACCAACGGCAAGACGACGACCTCGCGGATGATCGCGCACATCATGAAGGGCGTCGGCCGCAAGGTCGGCATGACCTCGACCGACGGCATCGTCGTCGACGAGCGGCTCGTCTTCAAGGCCGACGCCTCTGGCCCGAAGTCCGCGCGCATGGTGCTCCAGAACCCGCGCGTCGACTTCGCCGTCATGGAGGTCGCCCGCGGCGGCATCCTGCGCGAGGGCCTCGGCTACGACCGCAACGACGTCGCCGTCGTCACCAACATCGCGCCGGACCACCTGGGCCTGCGCGGCATCGACACCATCGAGCAGCTCGCCGACGTCAAGGCCGTCATCGTCGAGGCGGTCCCCCGCAACGGCTTCGCCGTCCTCAACGCCGACGACAAGCTCGTCCGCAAGATGCGCCGCAAGTGCTCGGGCTCGATCGTGTGGTTCACGATGTCGGCGCCGGGCACCCCCGTGCGCGACTTCGTCGACGACCACTGCCGCCGCGGCGGACGTGCCGTCGTCCTCGAGCCGTCCGACAAGGGCGACATGATCGTCATCCGCCACGGGCGCCGGGCCATGCAGCTCGCCTGGACCCACCTGCTGCCCTCGACGTTCGGCGGCACGGCGATGTTCAACGTCGCCAACGCCATGGCGGCGGCCGGCGCGGCCTTTGCCGTCGGGACGGGGCTGCACGAGATCCGCCAGGGCCTGCGGACGTTCTCGACGAGCTACTACCTCTCGCCCGGCCGCATGAACCAGGTCAACGTCAACAACGTCGACGTCATCGTCGACTACTGCCACAACGCCCCCGGCATGAAGGTCCTCGGCGAGTTCGTCGAGCGCTACGCCGACGCCAAGGCAGGCTCGAGCGACCTCGGCAAGATCTCGCGGCTCGGTGTCATCGCCACGGCGGGCGACCGTCGCGACGAGGACATGCGCGAGCTCGGCGCCCTCGCCGCCCAGCACTTCGACGTCATCGTGGTGCGCGAGGACGAGCGCCTGCGCGGTCGCAAGCCTGGCGAGACCGCCGGGTTCGTCGCCGAGGGCGCCAAGGCCGCCATGGCCGACGGCGCGCGCTGCCGCCAGGTCGAGATCGTCACCGACGAGCTCTCGGCCGTGCGCCACGTCATGGCCCGCGCCAACCCCGGCGACATCGTCGTCGTCTGCGTCGACCAGCACGGCGTCGTCATGAACGAGCTCGAGACGATGACCCAGCAGGCCCAGCCGGGCACGCACACGGCCGACTCGCTCGCCGACCCCGACCTCGACCCGTCGACCCTCCAGGCCGAGGCCCAGGTCAGTGGCGAGGAGGCGACGGACCAGGACCTCGCCGACCACGACCTGGCCGAGCCGGAGTCCGAGACCACGCCGCAGCCGGCCGGGACGACCGACCGGTCCTGACCACGGTGGGCCGCCGCCCGTGTCCTCACGGGCGGCGGCCAGCTCCTGTCTGTCCTGTGGTCGTGGGCCGCGGCGGGTCTTCCGCGCTCGGCCCCCCGACCGCGGCTCACCTCTCGCCGCGCTCGAGCTCCTGCCCGTATGCCGTGAGCGAACGTCGGTAGCGCAGCACGTCCTCGTCGGTGCTCCCCTGCGCGACGGTCGCGAGCAGGCTGCCCAGTGCCTCGCCGGATCGACCGGCGGAGTGCAGGGCCAGCGCCCGGAAGCCGGCGATTCCGATCGACTCCGGGTGCTCGGCGGCGAGCTCGTCGAGCAGCCGGACGGCCTCGTCGTGCTCACCCACGTTGCGCAGCGACGACGCCAGCTGGATCACGGCGCGGTGCCGGTACGGCTCGCGCAGACCGGCCTCCAGAGCAGTCCGGTAGAGCTCGAGGGCACGCTCCTCCTGGCCGGCCGAGTCGAACGTGCCCCCGTACTCGTAGGCGATGCGTGCGTCCCCCGGGTAGGCCGCGTGCAGGGCGGCACCGGTCTCGATCCGCCGGTCGGCGTCCTCGTCGGCCCACAGGGCCGCGATCGCCTCCTCCGCCTCGTGCTCGCCACGGGCGCCGATGACCTTGCGGCGGATGTCCGCCGGGCTGTCGGCGACGGCGCCCACCGAGTCGAGCCAGTCGTAGATCGCCTGGCGTTCCGCGTGGCACATGATCGCGACGACATCGCCGTCATGGGCCGCCTCGACGAGGTTCTGGAGACCGGCCAGCTCCGTGGTGAACGACGCCACGTCGGCGACGCCGGCCCGCTGCAGCCCGGTGCGCAGGTGCGACTCGAGCTCGTCCATCGTCCTGCCCCGCAGGTAGTGCGCCTTGTGGGCCGACACGACGTGGTCGGCCCGGTGTCCGGCGATCTCGCCGAGGTTCTCGAGGATCTCGTCGGTGCGGTCGCCGGCGGCGCCGAGACCGAGGTGGATCCGTGCGCCCGGCTGGCGCAGGCCGTCCGAGACGTCCATGAGGGCCTCGAGCCCGGCCTCGTTGTGCGCGAGGTCCACGACGACGGTGCACGTGCCGCCGAGGCCCGCCCGGGCGGTGTAGATGTTCATGCGCCCGGGGTTGAGGGCGGCGTCCGGACGGAACGTCCTCAATCCCTCGACCACGGCGTCGCGGTCGATCCCGAGACCGAGCGCGGCCGCTGCGGCGGCGAGGACGTTGGCGACGTTGTGCCGGGACAGGCCGCTGATGGTCATCGGCACGTCGACGATGGCCACGAGGCGGTCGGGCACACCCGAGTCGGACAGCACGGTGACGTGGTCGTCGAGCACCGTGATCGCACGTCCGCCCGCACCCAGGGCCTCGCGGATCGCCGGCGAGTTCGGGTCGAGGGTGAAGACCCACGGCTTGGCGGGCGAGCCGGTACGCATCGCCCAGACCCGGGGGTCGTCACCGTTGAGGACGGTCCACCCCTCGGGCTTGGTCGCTCGGGTGATGATCGCCTTGACCTCGGCCAGCTGGTCGACCGTGTCGACGCCTTGAAGCCCGAGGTGGTCGGCCGAGACGTTGGTGACCACCGAGACGTCGTTGTGCGAGACCCCGAGCCCCTTGAGCAGCATTCCGCCGCGGGCCGTCTCGAGGATGCCGATCTCGACGCCGGGAGCATCGAGGACGCCTCGGGCGCCGGCAGGTCCGGAGAAGTCCCCGGCCTCGACCATCTCGCCGTGGTCGACGACACCGTCGGTCGAGCTCCACGCCGTGTGCCTTCCAGCGGTCATGGCGATGTGTGCCAGCAGCCGCGTCGTCGACGTTTTGCCGTTGGTGCCGGTGACCGACGCGACGGGGATGCGCGGGGTGACGATCCGCGGGGGCGCGCCCTCCGGCGCCTGACGCACGACGGCCGCACGCTCCTCCACCACGTCGGCGCCGCGCAGCCACGCCTCGAGCACCGGCGCGACGGACTCCCCCAGGGCCTGCGCCGAGCCCCGTCGGCGCCAGACGAAGGACACGACGACGACCGACAGCTCGTTGCCGGGGCGCGAGCGGACACCGAGCCTGCTCGTGCCGGACGCGCGCGACACCTGTCGCACGGCACGCTCGGCGAGCCGAGCCACGACCCGCTGCCGCTGCTCGGTGTGCGGGTCCCCCACCTGTGCCGCCGCGAGACCTGCGGCCCGGGCGACCCTGCGCAGGTCGTCCTTCGAGGCATCGACGTATGCCGTGAGGTCGAGGGTGACCTTGACGGCCGGCTTGGGGAAATAGAGGTTCGGGCCCTCGAGGACCCGGACCTCGGTCGCGGTCACGGCAGGGGAAGTCACGGCAGGGGCGGCGTGAAGGTCGCTGGTCACCCGGCGAGCCTAGTTGGGCGAGCGGTCAGATCCCCATCGCGTGGACGCCGCCGTCGACGTGGACGATCTCGCCCGTCGTGGCCGGGAACCAGTCGGACAGCAGTGCCGCGCACGCCTTGGCGGCGGGCACGGCGTCGTTGACGTCCCAGCCCAGGGGCGCCCGCTCGTCCCACGAGTCCTCGAAGGTCTGGAAGCCCGGGATCGACTTCGCGGCCGTCGTGCGGATCGGTCCGGCGGCGACGAGGTTGCAGCGCACGCCCCGAGGCCCGAGGTCACGGGCGAGGTAGCGGTTGGTCGACTCGAACGCCGCCTTCGCGACACCCATCCAGTCGTAGACCGGCCAGGCGAACTTCGCGTCGAAGGTGAGTCCGACCACCGAGGAGCCCGGGATCATGAGCGGCAGCGCCGCGACGGCGAGCGACTTGAGCGAGTACGCCGAGGCATGCATCGCCGTCGACACGTCCTCGAACGTGCCCTCGAGGAAGTTGAACGCGCCCTGAGGCGCGAACCCGATGGAGTGCAGCACCCCGTCGAGGGAGTCGACGTGCTCACCGAGCCGCTCCGCGAGGGTGTCGAGGTGCTCGCTGTCCGTGACGTCGAGCTCGACGACCGGTGGCGTCGTGGGCAGGCGCTTGGCGATCGTCGACGTGATCTTCATCGTCCTGCCGAACGACGTGAGCACGACCTCCGCGCCCTGCTCCTGCGCCAGCTTGGCGACGTGGAAGGCGATCGAGGAGTCCATGAGGACTCCGGTGATGAGCAGCTTCTTGCCCTCGAGCAGCATCGGTGTCGTTCTCCTGTGGGGTGGGTGGTGGAGGGGGTTCAGTGGCCCATGCCGAGGCCGCCGTCGACGGGGATCACGGCCCCGCTGACGTAGCCCGCGTCGTCGGAGGCGAGGAAGCGCACGACGGCCGCGACCTCGCTCGCCTGCGCGAACCGACCAGCCGGTATGCCGGCCTTGTAGGTCTTCTGCGTCTCCGCCGGGAGCGCTGCGGTCATGTCGGTCTCGATGAACCCGGGCGCGACGACGTTGGCGGTGATGCCGCGACCGCCGAGCTCACGGGTGACCGAGCGCGCGAGACCGACCAGGGCCGCCTTGGACGCCGCGTAGTTGGCCTGGCCCGGGCCGCCGTAGAGGCCGACGACGCTCGAGATGAGGATGATCCGGCCGCCACGGGCCTTGATCATCCCGGTGCTGGCCCGGCGGACGCAGCGGAACGTGCCCGCGAGGTTGGTGTCGATGACCGCGTCGAAGTCCTCGTCGCTCATCCGCATGAGCAGGCCGTCCTTGGTGATCCCCGCGTTGGCGACGAGCACCTGTACCGGTCCCCCGAAGATCTCCTCGGCCGCGGAGAACGCGGCGTCGACGGAAGCCGTGTCGGTGACGTCGCACGTCACGGCCCGCAACCCGTCGGGTGCCTCCCCGCTGCGGCTCGTGACGACGACCGTGTCCCCGGCCTCGGCGAAGGCCTTGGCGATGGCCAGCCCGATCCCTCGGTTGCCCCCGGTGACGAGGACGTTGCGTGCGCTGCTCATGGCGCACGACGCTAGTGGACTACCGATGGGTAGCCCGCATCGTCGGATCCGGCCCAACCGTCCGGCGGCGTGCTCAGGAAGCGGACGTAGAGTGAGGGGGTGAGCACGGCCCGGCGCGACGAACCTCAGGTGCAGTCCGTCACGACGGCGCGCACCAAGGCTGCCGACGACCTCAACGCCCGGATGAAGCACTACCTCGTCACCATGGGCATCCGCACCACGTGCTTCGTCCTGGCCTTCCTCACCACGGGATGGGTCCGCTGGACGTGCGTCGCGCTCGCCGTCGTCCTGCCCTACATCGCCGTGGTCTTCGCCAACGCGCGCTCCCCGCGGGCCGCGGGCCGGCTGGCATCGGTCACCCCGCGCGACCCCCACCGCCGACAGATCGACTCGTGACCTGCAGCGCCAAGGCCTGCCGGCGTGAGGCCGTGTGGGCCCACCTCTGGAACAACCCGAAGCTGCACACGCCAGAGCGCCGCAAGGTGTGGCTCGCGTGTGACGACCACCGGGTCAGCCTCGCCGACTTCCTGTCGATGCGCGGTTTCCTGCGCGAGACCGTGCCGGTGGACGAGATTCCGGCCGACGCCGGCTGAGCAGGACGGCGTTCAGCCGCCGATCGCGCTCATGGGGCGCAGCGGCTGGACGAAGTCGGCGCTTCCGATGCCGTGTCCCTTGGCCTTGCGCCACATCTCGCCGGTGATGAGCTCTGCGAGCTCGTCGTCGCTCGCGCCGTCACGCATCGGTCCGCGCAGGTCTGTCTCGCGCTGCGAGAACAGGCAGTTGCGGACCTGACCGTCGGCAGTGAGCCGGGTGCGGTCGCACGCACCGCAGAAGGGTGCGGTGACGCTGGCGATGATCCCGACGGTCGCCGGGCCACCGTCGACCAGGAACCGCTCGGCGGGTGCGCTCCCCCGGTCCTCGGCGGGCAGCGGCGTGATGGTGAACCGCTCGGACAGCCTCTCCCGGATCTCGTCGGAGCCGACCATGCTCGAGGCGTCCCAGCCGTGCTGGGCGTCGAGCGGCATCTGCTCGATGAACCGGAGCTCGTAGCCCCGGTCGAGGCACCACGACAGCAGGTCGGCCACCGAGTGGTCGTTGATCCCGCGCATGGCCACCGCGTTGACCTTGACCGGGGTGAGCCCCGCGTCCCGGGCCGCCGACAGTCCCGCCTCCACGTCGTGGAGCCGGTCGCGCCGGGTGAGGTCGGCGAACTCCGCGGGGTCGACCGTGTCGAGGCTGACGTTCACCCGGTTGAGGCCCGCCGCGGCCAGGGGCGCGGCCAGCCGGTCGAGGCCGATCCCGTTGGTCGTCATCGCGATCCGGGGGCGCGGTTCGAGGGCGGCGATCCGCTCGACCAGCACCGGCAGCGACCGTCGAAGCAACGGCTCGCCGCCGGTGAGCCGGACCTGTCGGACGCCGAGCCCGACGAAGATCCCGACGAGGCGCACGAGCTCGTCGTCGCTGAGCATCTCTGGCTTCGCCAGCCACGGCAGCCCTTCGGCCGGCATGCAGTATCGGCAGCGCAGGTTGCACCGGTCCGTCACCGACACCCGCAGGTCGCGGGCCACCCGGCCGTACCGGTCGGCGAGGCGTGCGGTCGGGAGGGTGGCGGACATGACCCCAGCGTATGCCGGGTAGCGTGACGGGGTGTTCAGGCGTCTCCTCACCCCGCGGTGGCTGGGGGCCCTCGTCATCGCGGCCCTGTATGCCGTCGGCGCCTACCACCTGGGTCACTGGCAGTACGGCCGGCACGAGTTCAAGGTCGAGCGCAACGCGTTGCTCGACGCGCACTACCGCGCCGACCCCGTCCCGCTCACCGACGTCCTCACCGACCGGCCCGTGAACCGCGCCGCCGACGACTGGACCAAGGTGAGCGCCACAGGCACGTATGCCGGCTCGCAGCTGCTCGTGCGCAACCGGCCCAACAACAGCGTCTTCGGCTACGAGGTGCTCGCCTCGCTCGAGCTCTCCGACGGGCGCACCGTCGTCGTCGACCGCGGCTGGGTCGCGAACTCCGACCAAGGTGCTGCCGTCATCCCGGACGTCCCGAAGGCGCCACCGGGCGAGGTCACGGTCGTCGGCTGGGTGCGCCCGCTCGAGACCACCCAGAACAAGACGCTGCCTGCCGGGCAGGTCGCCAGCATCAGCCTCCCGGACGTCGAGAAGGCCTGGGGGACGGAGGTTCTCGACGGCTACGTCGTGCTCGACACCGAGCGCACGGCCGACGGCACGCAGGCACCCCGACCCGACCGGCTCGAGGATCCCGACCGCAGCCTCGGACCGCACCAGGCCTACGCGTTCCAGTGGTGGATGTCGATGCCGGTCGGCCTCCTCCTCATCTGGCTGGGCATCAGGCGCGAGCTGCGCGAGGAGGACGTCGACCGCCCCCAGAAGCCGAAGAAGGTCCGGATCTGGGACGAGGAGGACTACTGAGCCGTCGGGGCGGCGCCCCCGGGTGGCGGTTGTGCCGGGACCTCGTCGGCGACGACGACGTAGTTGGCCACCCGGTGTCCGTCCGGTCGGTAACCGAGGTCGTCGTCGCAGGTGATGAGCACGATCCTCCTCGTCGACGTGTTGGCACCCCAGACGTCCGCATCATGTGTGAGCGCAGCCTTGGTCACGACGGCCGTCCGCCTCACGACGAAGATCCGGGTGACACCGTCCGCGGTGATGCGGACCTCGTGACCGACGCGCATCGACCTCAGCTCGGTGAAGACGTCGTCGCGGCCGTACGAGACGACGTGACCTGCCAGGACGGCCGTGCCCACGTCACCCGGCGCGACCCGGCCGAAGCCCCGTACCCAGATCGCGCGGCCCGCCGGCGGGACGACACGCCCCGAGGCGCTCACTCCCCCGGCCTGCACCGGAAGGTCGAGCCCGATGGCTGGGACCTCCAAGGTGGGTGCCGAACGGTGGCCTGACGGGCTGACGACACCGGTCGGCTCGGGGGCTGCCGTCGGCGTCGTGGTCTGCACGCCCTGAAGGGCCCTCGAGCCGGCCTGGCCGGGATCGTCAGGCTCTGCGAGAGGTGCGGGACCGAGATCGGCCGCGACGGTCGTGGCCCCAGGAGCCGCACTCTCGTGCGCCTGCCCTCGGACGAGACCGACCGTGAAGAGGCTCGACCCGAGGACGACGGTGGCGACGCCCCCGGCGACGAGGGGACGCGGCCGTCGCATCAGGACTCGATGTCTCGGCGGCGCGAGCCCAGCAGGGTGGCACCGGCGCCGACGAAGACGAGGGCCGCTCCGCCGCCCACGAGACCGGGCGAGGACGGGTCAGGTCCGACCAGGTCGGTCTCGACCGCGGGCCCGACGGGCGCTGCGGAAGCAGGGGCGCTCGCGGTGTCAGCCGGCACCGCCGGCGGGGGCTCCGTGGCCGGGGTGCCGGGCTGCTCCGGTGCATTCGGCGAGGTCGACGGGGCGGTCACGGGCACCGTGACGGTCGGGGTCGAGCTGGACGTGACCGTGGGCGTCGGCGTCACCGTCACGGTCGGCGTGGGCGCGACCGAGGTGGTCGGAGTCGGCGTGACCGAGATCGTCGGCGTAGGCACAGAGCTCGACGGCGTCGGCGTCGCCGAGACGCTCGGGCTCGGCGTGACGGTGATCGTGGGCGTGGGCACCGAGATGGACGGGGTGGGCGTGATCGAGATCGACGGCGTCGGCGTGGCCGAGTCGCTGGGCGTCGGGGTCACGGTGATCGTCGGGGTCGGCACCGAGATCGACGGCGTCGGCGTGATCGAGAACGACGGCGTCGGCGTGGCCGAGTCGCTCGGCGTCGGCGTCACGGTGATCGTCGGGGTCGGCGTGGCCGAGGTGCTCGGCGTCGAGCTCACCTCCACCGACGGCGTCGACGAGTCGCTCGGCGTGGGCGTCACGGTGATCGTCGGGGTCGGCGTGGCCGAGTCGCTGGGCGTCGAGCTCACCTCGGCCGACGGGGTCGGCTTGGCCGAGTCGCTGGGCGTCGGGGTCACGGTGATCGTCGGGGTCGGCATCGAGATCGACGGCGTCGGCGTGATCGAGAACGACGGCGTCGGCGTCGACGAGTCGCTCGGCGTGGGCGTCACGGTGATCGTCGGGGTCGGCGTGGCCGAGGTGCTCGGCGTCGAGCTCACCTCCACCGACGGGGTCGGCGTGGCCGAGGTGCTCGGCGTCGAGCTCACCTCCACCGACGGGGTGGGCGTGGCCGAGGTGCTCGGCGTCGAGCTCACCTCCACCGACGGGGTCGGCGTGGCCGAGTCGCTCGAGGTCGGCGTGGCGGAGCCGCTCGGCGTGGGGATCACGGGCAGCGTCGGGGTCACCGACACGGACGGCGTCGGGGTCAGCGAGAGCGACGGCGTCGGCGTGGACGTGGGGTCGGGGGCACCCGGGGCGAGGCAGTCAGCGGGACGGACCGTCCGGGTGGGGGCGCCCGCACCGTCGGTCTCCCAGTTGGCGTGCCAATTCAGTCCCGGGTAGGACGTGGTGACTCCGCGGTTGTCGACGTAGGTGAACGGCGGGATGACGTTGCGTGGGTCGTTGGCCTGGCCGGTCCCGGAGAGGATCGAGGCGGCATCGACGGTGATGACGTTCCACTTGCCGACGGCGCCGGTTGCGTGGCAGATCGTGATCTTCCCGCTCGGGTCCGCCTGGGCCGTGGCCGCCACGACCACGGCACTGCCCACACCCAGGACGAGGGCGAGCCCGAAGGCCGCGCTGGTGAGTCGACGACTGGAGTCATGTGCCATGAGGTGGTGCCCCTCTGGGTGGACGTGCGCCGCGCTGTTCGCGTCGCCGTGGCCCCATGCTCATGACTTCTGGTGAGCTCGCGTCGGAAAATCCCGATCGTTGCCTACAAGAGACTAGTCACGACTAACCCAGCGGTGTATTGGCCCGTCCGAAGTGACTACGCCTCGTGTGCCGTCGTGACGGTGGTGTCGTCCGCGAACTGCGTCGTGTAGAGGTCGAAGTACAGACCGCGGGCCGCCAACAGCTCGGCGTGGGTGCCGCGCTCGACGATGCGTCCGCCCTCGAGGACGAGGATGACGTCGGCGTGCCGGACCGTCGAGAGGCGGTGCGCGATGACGAGCGCCGTGCGCCCCTCGAGGGCGGTGTCGAGGGCCCGCTGGACCGCGACCTCGCTCTCGCTGTCGAGGTGGGCCGTGGCCTCGTCGAGCACGACGAGCCGTGGCCCCTTGAGGAGCAGTCGAGCGATGGCGATGCGCTGCTTCTCGCCGCCGCTGAGCCGGTGACCTCGGTCGCCGACGACCGTGTCGAGCCCCGCGGGGAGACGCTCGACGAGTCCCCAGACGCGAGCGGCCCGTAGGGCGGCCTCGAGGTCGGCATCGGTCGCCGAGGGGGCGGCATACAGGAGGTTGGCCCGGATCGTGTCGTGGAAGAGGTGCGCCTCCTGCGTCACGACGCTCACGGTGTCGCGCAGCGACTCGAGCGTGACGGTGCGCAGATCTGCGCCGTTGATGCGGACCGCGCCACTCGTGGGGTCGTAGAGCCGCGCCACGAGCGACGTGAGCGTGGACTTGCCGGCGCCGCTGGGACCGACGAGCGCGACGAGCTGCCCCGGCTCGATGGTGGCGTCGATGTCGCTCAGGACCACCGAACCAGCCTCGCGGTCACCTGTCGCGGTCGACTCGAGCGAGCTGAGCGACACCTCGTCGGCGGCCGGGTAGGCGAACCCGACATGGTCCAGGTCGACCCGCACCGGGCCGGGCGGGACGGCCCCGGCGTCCGGCGCCTCAGCCACGAGCGGCTTGAGGTCGAGGACCTCGAACACGCGCTCGAACGACACGAGGGCGGTCATGACGTCGACGCGAGCGTTGGAGATGGTCGTGAGCGGCCCGTAGAGGCGCGCCAGGAGGGCGGTGAGGGCGAGGAGCGTGCCGACGGTGAGGCTGCCATCGACGGCCATGAGACCGCCGAACCCGTAGACGAGCGCGGTCGCGAGGGCCGCCACGAGGGTGAGCCCGACGATGAACACCGACCGGTTGACCGCGATCCGCACCCCGATGTCACGCACGCGGGAGGCCCGCTGGGAGTACTCGCGGTCCTCGACCTCGGGCGTGCCGTAGATCTTGACGAGCAGGGCTCCGGCGACGTTGAACCGCTCGGTCATCCGGGTCCCGAGGTCGGCGTTGAGACCCATCTGCTCGTGGGCCAGGCCCGCGAGACGCTTACCCATGCTGCGCGCCGGGATGAGGAACAGCGGGACGAGGACGAGCGAGGCGATGGTCAGCTGCCACGACAGCACGAGCATGGCGCCGATGATGAGGGTGAGCGAGACGCCGTTGCTCACCACGCTCGACAGCACCGAGGTGAAGGCCTGCTGCGCGCCGATGACGTCGTTGTTGAGGCGTGAGACGAGCGCGCCGGTCTGGGCCCGCGTGAAGAACGCGATCGGCTGACGCATGACGTGCGCGAACACCTGGGTGCGCAGGTCGACGATGAGGCCCTCACCGATCCGGGCGGAGAGCCAGCGGGACACGAGCGTGACCAGCGCGCTGACGACCGCGATCGCGGCGACGAGCAGCGAGAGCCGGACGACGAGCCCTGAGTCCTTCGGATAGATCCCGTCGTCGATGAGGCTCTTGAGGAGCAGCGGGGCAGCGACGACGAGGGCCGCGTCGACGACGACGAGAGCGAGGAAGGCCCCGATGAGCCCGCGGTAGGGCCGGGCGTACGAGAACACCCGTCGGGCGGTCCCGGGAGCGAGCTCCTTGGAGCGGACGCTCGCGTCCTTGCTCAGGCTGTGGATCGCCTGCCAGCCCGCCATGCTCATGCCGTCACCGTCGTCTCAGCCTCAGTCTCACTCGCAGTCATGTCGTCGATCCTCAACCTTCATGTGCACATGAGGTCAAACCGCGGCCGACACCGGTCGATTCCATGCGACTCGCCAGCATCTCAGGCGAGGGTGACAAGGTCCTTGTAGTCCGGGCCCCAGAGGTCCTCGACACCGTCGGGCAGGAGCAGGATCCGCTCGGGCTCGAGCGCGTCGACAGCACCCTCGTCGTGCGTCACGAGGACGACCGCACCCTTGTAGGTCTTGAGCGCGCCGAGGATCTCCTCGCGCGAGGCCGGGTCGAGGTTGTTGGTCGGCTCGTCGAGGAGCAGGACGTTGGCCGAGGAGACGACGAGGAGGGCGAGCGAGAGCCGCGTCTTCTCACCGCCCGACAGCACGCCGGCGGGCTTGTCGACGTCGTCACCGCTGAAGAGGAAGGAGCCGAGCACCTTGCGGACGTCGGTCTCACCGAGGTCCGGGGCGGCCGACTTCATGTTGTCGAGGACGGTGCGGTCGACCTCGAGGTTCTCGTGCTCCTGGGCGTAGTAGCCGATCTTGAGCCCGTGCCCGGGCTCGACCTGGCCGGTGTCCGGGGCGTCGACGCCGGCAAGCATCCGGAGCAGGGTGGTCTTGCCCGCGCCGTTGAGGCCGAGCACGACGACCCGTGAGCCGCGGTCGATCGCAAGGTCGACGTCGGTGAAGATCTCGAGCGAGCCGTAGGAGCGCGACAGGCCCGATGCCCGCAGCGGGGTGCGCCCACAGGGTGAGGGGTCCGGGAAGCGCAGCTTGGCCACGCGGTCGTGCGCGCGCTCGGTCTCGAGGCCCGCGAGCAGCCGCTCGGCGCGACGCGCCATGTTCTGGGCGGCGACGGTCTTCGTCGCCTTGGCCCGCATCTTGTCGGCCTGGGCCATGAGGACCGAGGCCTTCTTCTCGGCGTTCATCCGCTCGCGCTTGCGACGACGCTCGTCGGTCTCGCGCTGCTGGAGGTAGGCCTTCCAACCGAGGTTGTAGATGTCGAGCTCGGAGCGGTTGGCGTCGAGGTGGAACACCTTGTTGACCACGGCGTCGAGCAGGTCCACATCGTGCGAGATGACGATGAGGCCACCCTTGTAGTTCCTCAGGTGTTCGCGCAGCCACACGATGGAGTCGGCGTCGAGGTGGTTGGTCGGCTCGTCGAGGAGCAGCGTCTCGGCCCCGGAGAACAGGATCCGGGAGAGCTCGATGCGGCGGCGCTGACCACCCGAGAGCGTGGCCAGGGTCTGGTCGAGGTGGCGCTCCTCGAGCGAGAGCGCCGAGGCGATGGACGCGGCCTCGGACTCCGCGGCATACCCTCCGGCCGCCTGGAACTCCGCGTCAAGCCGCGAGTAGCGGCGCATGGCCCGCTCGAGCCGCTCCCCCGACTCCTCGGACATCGCCGTCTCGGCGGCGCGGAGCTCTCGCACGATGCGGTCGAGCCCGCGCGCGGACAGGATGCGGTCGCGACCAGTGACGTGCAGGTCGCCCGTGCGCGGGTCCTGCGGCAGATAGCCGACCTCGCCCGTGCTCTGCACCGACCCGGCAGCCGGCTGCCCCACCCCGGCGAGCACCTTGGTCAGGGTCGTCTTGCCGGCCCCGTTGCGCCCCACGAGACCGATGCGGTCACCACCGGCGACGCGGAAGCTCGCACCGTCGACGAGGAGCCGTGAACCGGCGCGCAGCTCGATCGCGGCAGCAGTGAGCAACAGGAGTCCTTCGTGGGGGTTTCGGTGGCGCGGGCGGGCCGAAGAGGTGGCGCACCGCTTCCGCACCGGGGGCCTTGAGACGTTTAGTCTAGGTGCGCCGTGCTCCGCACGGAAAACGCCACATCTGGGAGGCCATGGATGAGCTTCAACGACGACGTCAGGCTGGACACCTCGCAGGTGGAGTCCGGTGGCAGCGGCGGCGCCCCGGGTGGAGTCGTCGTCGGTGGCGGCATCGGCGGCATCATCATGCTCATCATCGCGCTGATCTTCGGGATCAACCCCTCGGACCTCCCCACCGGTGGGGGCGGCGGCACGAGCGACCAGCAGGTCGACGACACGACCGGGGGCGGCGAGGCCTTCGACAAGTGCAAGACCGGCGCCGACGCCAACGCCGACGTCCAGTGCCGAGTCATCGGCACCGTGAACTCGGTCCAGGCCTTCTGGACGGCCGAGCTCCCGCGCTACCAGAAGCAGTGGCAGCCCACCAAGACCACGCTCTACACCGGCTCGACGCAGTCGCAGTGCGGCACGGCCAGCAACCAGGTCGGCCCGTTCTACTGCCCGCTGGACCAGAAGGTCTACATCGACGCCGACTTTTTCGACATCCTCACCAAGCAGTTCGGCTCCGACGACGGTGCCCTCGCGCAGGAGTACGTCGTCGCCCACGAGTACGGCCATGCCCTGCAGGACCAGCTCGGGCTGCTCAACCGCGCTCAGCAGGACCCGCAGGGCCCCAACAGCGGCGGTGTGCGGATCGAGCTCATGGCCGACTGCCTCGCCGGCGTCTGGGCCAAGCACGCGTCGACCACCAACGGTCCCGACGGCAAGCCCTTCCTCAAGGAGCTCACCGACGCCGACATCAAGAGCGCCCTCTCGGCCGCCGCCGCCGTCGGTGACGACCGCATCCAGGAGAAGACGCAGGGCCAGGTCAACCCCGAGTCGTGGACCCATGGCAGCGCCGAGGCACGCCAGCGCTGGTTCCTCCAGGGCTACAGCAAGGGCGACCTCAACCAGTGCAACACCTTCAACGTCGACACGGTCAGCTGACGACATGAGTGCGAGTGGCGGACCGGAGACGATCCGGCTCGGTCCGCGCCAGACGCTCACCGTGCTGTCGTCCGGCGCCGACGCCCTCGAGCTCGAGTGCCTCTGGTCCCCCGGAGACCCGCCACCGACCCACTGGCACCCGACGCAGCACGAGCACTTCGAGGTGGTCGAGGGCGCGCTCACGGTGGTCGCCGACGGGGCCGAGCGCGTGCTGCGGGCGGGCGACGTCCTCGACGTCCCGGCCCGCACCGCCCACCGCATGTGGAACGCCGGCCCCGGGCCGTGCCGTGCGACCTGGACGGTCACGCCCGCCCAGCGGACCGAGGAGCTGTTCCGTGCGCTCGCGGCCGGCCCGAACCCCGTGGCCAGGGCTTCGCTCCTCTGGCGCTTCCGCCGCGAGATCAGGCTCGGCCGACCGCGGCGCTGACCGTCGAGCTACTTCCCCCCGGGGTACTTCTTGTCGAGCTCCTGGAGCAGCCGGTGGGCGGCGAGCTCGACCTTCTTGTGGCGCCACTCGGACGCCCGGTAGACGCAGGCGATGAGGGCGCTGCGATGCACCCTGTCGAAGTCGCCGTAGACGAAGGCGTGCCGTGCCTTGGTCTCGTCGTTGGCGCCCTCGGTCTTGCCCAGGTGCCAAGCCCCGTAGTCAGCCCAGTCGTGCTCCTCGAGGAAGGCGTTCTGGGTGTCGGCATCCGGCTGGACCCGTCCCCAGTCGCTGTCGAGGACGACCTTGCCGGCCGCGATGAGCTCGCGGCAGTGGCTCACAGCCTTGCGGTTCACGGTGTAGGAGGCCATGCCCCATCATGTCGCGCCGGGAGCGCTCACGGTCCGTCGTCGATGGACACCTGGACGGCGCGCGCCCGGCGCACGACGTCGTCGAGCACGGCCCGTCGCGGATCACCGATGTCGTGGAACTCCCGTCGCGGCAGCGCGCGCAGCCCGGCGAGCCGCGGGTCGTCGAGGACCTCGCGCACCAGAGCCTTGTCCCCACCCACGACCAGAGCAGTCGGTATGCCGTCCGGCACGACCCGCAGGACGTGCTCCACGACCGCTCGGACCAGCTCGTCGGCCTGGTTGCCCCGACGCCGGGCGAACCGCTGCTGCGACCAGCCGCCCGCGGCGGTGCGCGACTGGACGTGACGAGTTCCGACCTTGTGCGTGACGAGGGCGGACCCGTCGACGTGCGCCACGGCATACCCACCGCGACGGATGAGCACGACGGCGAGGTGACGGTCCTCGAGACGCGAGATCCCGACGACCCGCTGGGGGCCGTCGGGATTCGAGGCGTCGAAGCGCTCGCGCCACGCGGCATACCGCTCCGGCGCGACCTCGACGAGGCGCGTCAACTCAGATGTTGAAGCCGAGGGCGCGCAGCTGCTCGCGACCGTCGTCGGTGATCTTGTCGGGGCCCCACGGCGGCATCCAGACCCAGTTGACGCGGTAGGAGGACACGAGGCCCTCGAGCGACTGCTGAGTCTGGTCCTCGATGACGTCGGTGAGCGGGCAGGCCGCCGACGTGAGGGTCATGTCGATGACGGCGTGGTTCTGTCCGTCGACGGTGATGCCGTAGACGAGGCCGAGGTCGACGACGTTGATGCCCAGCTCGGGGTCGACGACGTCGCGCATGGCCTCCTCGACATCGGCCACGTTGGCCTGTGCGGTGGTCTCGCTCATGACGTTCCTTCCTCGAGCGTGGTGGTCGACGTGGTGGTCTCGCGACCACTCTGGTGCAACGCGTCGGTGAACGCCATCCATCCGAGGAGAGCGCACTTGACGCGTGCGGGGTACTTGGCGACACCGCTGAGGGCGACACCGTCGCCGATGACCTCCTCGTCGCCGGGGTCCTCACCCTTGGAGGTGAGCATGGCCTTCATGGCCTCGTAGGTCTGCAGCGCCTCGGCCAGTGGGTGACCGATGGTCTCCTCGGCGAGGATCGACGTCGACGCGGTGCTGATCGAGCAGCCCATGGCGTCGTAGGACACATCGCGCACGACGGGGCCGTCATCGGTGTCCTCGACGTGCACGCGCATCGTCACCTCGTCGCCGCACGTCGGGTTGACGTGGTGCACCTCGGCCTCGAAGGGCTCGCGCAGACCGGAGTGCTGCGGGTGCTTCGAGTGCTCGAGGATGAGTTCCTGGTAGAGATCCATCAGCTCGCGACTCCAAAGATCTGCGGGACGGTGTCGAGCGCCGCGAGCAGCGCGTCGACCTCGTCGACCGTGTTGTATGCCGCGAAGCTCGCTCGCGTCGTCGCTGCCACCGTGAAGCGGCGGTGCAGCGGCCACGCGCAGTGGTGGCCGACGCGGACGGCGACACCGGACCCGTCGAGGACCTGACCCACGTCGTGGGCGTGCACGCCGTCGACGACGAAGGCGACAGTCCCACCGCGGGACTCGAGGTCGGTCGGACCGACGACGGTGACCCACGGGCGGGCCGCGAGACCGGCGAGCAGCCGCTCGGTGAGCGCGAGCTCGTGGGCGTGGATGCGCTCGATGCCCAGACCCTCGATGTGGTCGACGGCGGCCGCGAGGCCGATCGCCTGGGCCGTCATCGGGACACCGGCCTCGAAGCGCTGCGGCGGAGGCGCATAGGTGCTGCCCTCCATCCGAACGGTCTCGATCATCGAGCCACCGGTGAGGAAGGGAGGCATCGCCTCGAGCACCTCGCGGCGGCCCCAGAGGACGCCGATGCCGCTCGGGCCGAACATCTTGTGGCCCGAGAAGGCGAGGAGGTCGACACCGAGCTCGGCCACGTCGACGCCGAGGTGCGGCACGGACTGGCAGGCGTCGAGGACGACGAGCGCCCCGACCTCACGGGCGCGGGCGACCACCGGCTCGACCGGGTTGACGGTGCCGAGGACGTTGGACGCGTGGACGAACGCGACCACCTTGGTCCGCTCGTTGAGCAGCTCGTCGAGGTCGGACAGGTCCAGGCGCCCCTCGTCGGTGACGGAGAGCCAGCGCAGGGTCGCCCCGGTGCGACGGCACAGCTCCTGCCACGGCACGAGGTTGGCGTGGTGCTCCATCTCGGTGACGAGGACCTCGTCCCCCTCGCCGAGCGTGAACCGCTCGCTGCCCGGTATGCCGGGGTGCGGGCTGTTGGAGAAGGCGTAGGCGGCGAGGTTGAGCGCCTCGGTGGCGTTCTTGGTGAAGACGACGTCCTGGGCCTGCGCACCGATGAACCCCGCGATGCGCTCGCGCGCACCCTCGTATGCCGCGGTCGCCTCTTCGGAGAGCGCGTGCGCCCCGCGGTGCGGCGCAGAGTTGAGGCGCTCGTAGAAGTCGCGTTCGGCATCGAGGACCTGCACCGGCTTGTGCGACGTCGCTCCGGAGTCGAGGTAGACGAGCGGTGCACCGTCGCGCACGGTGCGCGCGAGGATCGGGAAGTCGGCCCGGATCCGGGCGACCTCCTCGGCGGTGAACGGCTGCGCTGTCATGTCGTGTCCGATCAGGCGTGGGCCGCAGTCGTGGCCTCGGGGGTCGACACCGGCTGGAAGCGGTCGTAGCCCTCGGCCTCGAGGCGGTCGGCCAGCTCGGGGCCACCCTCCTCGGCGATGCGACCGTCCACGAAGACGTGGACGAAGTCCGGCTTGATGTAGCGCAGGATCCGCGTGTAGTGCGTGATGAGCAGGACACCGGCGCCGGTGGACTCCTTGGCGCGGTTGACGCCCTCGGAGACGATGCGGAGCGCGTCGACGTCGAGGCCGGAGTCGGTCTCGTCGAGGATCGCGATCTTGGGCTTGAGGAGCTCCATCTGGAGGATCTCGTGACGCTTCTTCTCGCCACCTGAGAAGCCCTCGTTGACCCCGCGCTCGGAGACCGCCGGGTCCATCTTGAGGTCGCTCATCGACTGCTTGAGGTCCTTGACCCACGTGCGGAGCTTGGGAGCCTCACCGTCGATCGCGGTCTTGGCGGTGCGCAGGAAGTTGCTCACGGTCACGCCGGGGACCTCGACGGGGTACTGCATCGCGAGGAAGAGCCCGGCGCGGGCGCGCTCGTCGACGCTCATGGCGAGGACGTCCTCGCCGTCGAGGGTGACGGTGCCGCTCGTGATCGTGTACTTGGGGTGGCCGGCGACCGAGTAGGCGAGGGTGGACTTGCCGGAGCCGTTGGGCCCCATGATCGCGTGGGTCTCACCGGAGTTGATGGTGAGCGTGACGCCACGGAGGATCTCCTTGGTGCCCTGCTCGGTCTCGACGGTGACGTGAAGGTCCTTGATCTCAAGGGTGCTCATGAATCAGTTCTCCTGGCTCAGGGCGACGTAGACGTCGTCACCCTCGATCTTGACGGTGTGGACGGCGATGGGGGTGGTGGCCGGCGGGCCGGACGGGTCGCCGGTGCGCAGGTCGAAGCGCGACCCGTGCAGCCAGCACTCGAGGGTGCAGCCGTCGAGCTCACCCTCGGACAGCGACACGTTGGCGTGGGTGCAGGTGTCGTCGACGGCGTGGACGTCACCGTCGGCGGTGCGCACGATCGAGACGACCCGGCCGTGGATCTCGGCCGCGGCCGCACCGACCGACGGGAGCTCGTCGAGCGCACACACGCGCACGAACTCCGCCGTCGTCGCCTCGACCTCGTTGACCTCGCTCACGCGGTGCCCTCCAGCTCGCGGTCGATCGCCGCCATGAGGTGCTCCTCGACCTCGGGCACGCCGATGCGGCCGACGATCGAGGCGAAGAAGCCGCGGACGACGAGGCGTCGAGCGGTGTCCTCGTCGATGCCTCGCGCCTGCAGGTAGAAGAGCTGCTGGTCGTCGAAGCGGCCGGTGGCCGAGGCGTGACCGGCGCCGGCGATCTCGCCGGTCTCGATCTCGAGGTTGGGCACGGAGTCGGCGCGGGCACCGTCGGTGAGGATGAGGTTGCGGTTGAGCTCGTAGGTGTCGGTGCCCTCGGCCGCGGCGCGGATGAGCACGTCACCCACCCACACGGTGTGCGCGGTGTCGCCCTGGAGCGCGCCCTTGTACTCGACGTTGGAGTGGCAGTGCGGCGCCTCGTGGTCGACGAAGAGACGGTGCTCCTGGTGCTGTCCGGAGTCGGCGAAGTAGACGCCGAGGCCCTCGAACGAGCCACCGGGACCGGCATACGACGCGTTGGTGTTGAGCCGGACGATGCCGCCGCCGAGCGTCACCGCGATGTGGCGGACCTTGGCGTCGCGGCCGACGACGACGTCGTGCTGGCCGAGGTGGAGGCTCTCGTCGTCCCACTCCTGCACGGTGACGAGCGTGACCTCCGCACCGTCACCGGCGAGGACGGTGAGCATCTCGGTGTAGTCGGACAGGCCGGCGTGCTCGAGGATCACCGTGGCGCGGGCGAACCGGCCGACGCGCACCATGAGGTGGCCGTGGACGACCTGGCGCTCGGTGCCGGTGAGACGGATGCGGACGGGCTCGGCGAGCTCGGCCTCGGCCGGGATGTCGACGAGGCCGACCCCGCCGCTGTGCGCGGAGGCGACCACGGCAGCGCGGTCCGCCGGTGCGGGAGCACCGCTCGCCTGCCACTCCTCGAGGGACATCGTGGAGAGGGTCACGCCGTCGGGCAGCGTCTCGGTCCACTCGAGGCACGCGCCGGTCGCCTCGTCGCGGAAGAGCGACTGGAGACGGTCGACGGGCGTGAAGCGCCACTCCTCCTCGCGGCCGGACGGGACCGGGAAGTCCGCCACGGCATACGAGGTGGTCCGCTCGGCACGCGACTGGTCGGGGACGAAGGCCTCGGCGGAGTCGGTGTGCGCGCCGGCGGCGGGGGTCTTCTCGGGGGTCAGCAGGCTCAACCCACTGCTCCTTCCATCTGGAGCTCGATGAGGCGGTTGAGCTCGAGGGCGTACTCCATCGGGAGCTCCTTGGCGATCGGCTCGACGAAGCCGCGCACGATCATCGCCATCGCCTCGGTCTCGGACATGCCTCGGGACATGAGGTAGAACATCTGGTCCTCGGACACCTTGGAGACCGTGGCCTCGTGGCCCATCGTCACGTCGTCTTCGCGGATGTCGACGTAGGGGTAGGTGTCGGAGCGGCTGATCGTATCGACGAGCAGCGCGTCGCAGACGACGCTCGACTTCGAGCCGTGCGCGCCCTCGAGGATCTGGACGAGCCCGCGGTAGGACGTGCGGCCACCGCCACGGGCGACCGACTTCGACACGATCGTCGAGCTCGTGTGGGGGGCGGCGTGGACCATCTTGGAGCCGGCGTCCTGGTGCTGGCCCTCGCCGGCGAAGGCGACGGACAGGGTCTCGCCCTTGGCGTGCTCACCCATGAGGAAGACGGCGGGGTACTTCATCGTCACCTTGGAGCCGATGTTGCCGTCGATCCACTCCATCGTCGCGCCCTCGGCGCAGGTCGCGCGCTTGGTGACGAGGTTGTAGACATTGTTGGACCAGTTCTGGATCGTCGTGTAGCGCACGCGGGCGTTCTTCTTGACGACGATCTCGACGACGGCGGAGTGCAGCGAGTCCGACTGGTAGATCGGCGCGGTGCAGCCCTCGACGTAGTGCACGTAGGAGCCCTCGTCGGCGATGATGAGCGTCCGCTCGAACTGGCCCATGTTCTCGGTGTTGATCCGGAAGTAGGCCTGGAGCGGGATGTCGACGTGGACACCCGGCGGGACGTAGATGAACGAGCCACCCGACCACACGGCCGTGTTGAGCGAGGCGAACTTGTTGTCACCGGCGGGGATGACAGAGGCGAAGTACTCGCGGAAGAGGTCCTCGTGCTCACGCAAGCCGGTGTCGGTGTCGACGAAGATGACGCCCTTCTCCTCCAGGTCCTCACGGATCTGGTGGTAGACGACCTCGGACTCGTACTGGGCCGCGACACCGGCGACGAGGCGCTGCTTCTCGGCCTCGGGGATGCCGAGACGGTCGTAGGTCGCCTTGATGTCCTCGGGCAGGTCCTCCCACGAGGTGGCCTGCTTCTCGGTCGACTTCACGAAGTACTTGATGTTCTGGAAGTCGATGCCGGTGAGGTCGCTCCCCCACGTCGGCATGGGCTTCTTGCCGAAGAGGCGCAGCGACTTCAGACGCAGGTCCTCCATCCACTGCGGCTCGTTCTTGCGTCGCGAGATGTCGAGGACGACGTCCTCGTTGAGCCCGCGCTTCGCGGTGGCGCCGGCGGTGTCGCTGTCGGCCCAGCCGTACTCGTAGCGGCCCAGGTCCTTCAGACCCGGGTTCAGCTCCTCGATGGTGCTCATCGCGAAGACCTTTCTGTTGAGGGCTCAGCCTTGGTGGGGACGAATGTCGTGCACACGTGGTCTCCGTGCGCGAGTGTTGCGAGTCGTTGGACGTGCACGCCGAGCAGGCGCGAGAACGCGTCGGTTTCAGCGTCACAGAACTGAGGAAATTCCCGAGCGGCGTGCTGGACCGGGCAGTGACCCTGGCAGAGCTGTATGCCGGACAGCCCGGTCACGCCGCTGCCTCCGGTCCCCTTGAGGTCACCGACCGGGCGTGCCGACGCCGCGAAGCCGTCACGCGTGAGGGCCGCGACGAGGGCCTGGACCCGCGCGTCGGTGTCGGTCCCGGCAGCAGCCAGCTCCACGGCATACCGCTGCTCGAGCTGGCCCACGCGAGCCTCGGCGAAGCGGCGGACCGCGTCGTCGCCGGCCTCGGCGGAGAGGAAGCGCAGCGCCTCGGTGGCGAGGTGGTCGTAGTCGGACTCCAGCGCCTGGTGACCGCCCTCGCTGAGGACGTAGGCCCGGGCGGGGCGTCCACGACCGCGGCTGCCGGCGCCCGACGGGGCGCTCTCACGGTCGTCGATGAGCCCGGACTCGGCGAGGTTGTCGAGGTGACGCCGCACCGCCGGGACGGTGAGACCGAGCTCGTCGGCCAGTGCGGCGGCGGTCACCGGACCACGCTCACCGATGGCCTGCAGCACCCGGTCGCGCGTGCGCGACTCGAGAACCTGCGGCACCACGGTGCTGGCCGGGATATTCACAACGGCAATGTTACGTAAATACCCCGGCGAACGTAAACGAAGGTGTGCCTTACTGCTCCGGGCGTCAGCCGGGCTGCTGGTCGCTGTCGTCGGTGGTGTCGTCCCCCGTGTCGGTGTCGGGCAGGAAGACGGACGGCATCCGCTGCCGCCGGGGCGCGACCGCGCCCGTGCCGAAGAGCCGCTCTCGCACCGGCGCCGTGAGCACCCCGAGCGGCGCCTGGAGGATGTAGCCGTAGGCGATGACGACCCCGGTGAGCCCGGGGTTGAGGACGAGGCCGACGAGGATCGCGAGCACGACGACCCCGGTGACGACCCACGCGCGCTGGGTGCTCGGCGCCAGCAGGTTGCGGAAGGACCGGAACCTGATCGAGGTCACCATGAGCACCGCCGGGACGAAGCTGATGAGGACCGGGACGATGAGCGAGGTGTCGTAGCCCCCCGCCTTCGGCTGGTTGAGCGCGAAGATCGTCGCCATGACGACCGCGGCGGCCGCGGGGCTGGGCAGGCCGACGAAGTAGCGCTTGTCGGCCGTGGGGTCGACGGTGACGTTGAACCGCGCGAGCCGGAAGGCAGCGCACCCGAGCCAGAAGAACGCGGCGAGCCACGACAGGATCGGGTAGTCGGGCAGCGCCCACGTGTGGACGAGGATCGCCGGCGCGAAGCCGAACGCGATGAGGTCGGCGAGCGAGTCCATCTGGAGCCCGAAGGGTGACGTCGCCCCGACGAGGCGGGCGACCCCGCCGTCGGCGATGTCCATGATGATCGAGACCGCGATGAGGATGGCGGCGAGCGTGAACTGGCCCCGGAACGCGAGCAGGACCGACGACAGGCCGCTCATCATGTTGACGATGGTGAAGAGCGTCGGCGCGGTGACCCGCAGCCGCTCCCGCTTGCTCAACTGGCGCAGCGAGACGACCTCTGCACCGGTCGGTGAGACGAGGCGCCAGCGGTCGAACCGCCGGCGTCGCCCGGTGTCCTCGCTCATGCGTCGAGTCCGCCCGGCCATCGGGCGATGACGGTCTCGCCCGCGACGACGCGGGCACCGGCCGCGACCTCGAGCCGCGCGTCGGTCGGCACGAACACGTCCATCCGCGAGCCGAACTTCATGAGGCCGATCCGCTGCCCGGTGGTGATCTCGTCGCCGGCGGCGACACGGGTCACGACCCGTCGCGCCATGAGGCCGACGATCTGGCGGAACTGGACCGTCCTCGTGACACCGTCGACCTCACGCTCGACCACGAGGTCGGTGCGCTCGTTGAGGTGGGCGCTCTCGTGGCTGTATGCCGCGAGCCACTTGCCGGGCCGGTAGGTCACCTCGCGCAGCCGGCCGCCGTAGGGGGCGCGGTTGATGTGCACGTCGAAGGCGGACAGGAAGATGCTCACCTGGAGCCACTCCCCCTCGGGGGCGACACCGTCCTGGCCGGGACCGGCATACATGACCTTGCCGTCCGCGGGCGAGACCACCGTGTCGACGTCGACCGCTCCGCCCGCGACACCCACGTCCGGCGTGCGGTCCGGGTCGCGGAAGAACAGCGCGACCGCGGCCGGCAGGGCGGCGAGGACGAGGGCCGTCCCGCGGCGCCCGGCGAGGGCGGCGACGAGGGACGGGACGGCGGCGACGGCGGTGGCCGGGGCGGCCTCGCGGTCGATGGTGACCATGGGACTCCTTGGGTCGAGTGGCCCCCAGCCTAGGATGTGCGCCGTGTCTGCAGTCGAGGTCGTCGGTCTGCGCCGCGACATCGGCGCGGTGCGTGCCGTCGACGACGCCAGCTGGACGGCCGAGTCCGGAGCCGTGACCGCGGTCCTCGGCCCCAACGGCGCCGGCAAGACGACGACCATGGAGTGCCTCGAGGGCCTCCAACGGCCGACCGCGGGCACCGCACGCGTCCTCGGGAACGACCCGTGGCGGGCCCCCGCCGAGCACCGCGCCCGGGTGGGCGTCATGCTCCAGGACGGCGGTCTGCCCGTGACGACGACCGCCGAGCGCCTCCTGCACCACGTGGCCAGGCTGCACGCCGCCCCCGCCGACGTCCCGGCTCTCATGCACCGCCTCGACCTCACCCGCGTGGGCGGACGCTCGATCCGGCGCTTGTCCGGTGGTGAGCGCCAGCGGGTCGCCCTCGCCGCTGCCCTCGTCGGCCACCCGGACGTCGCCTTCCTCGACGAACCCACCGCCGGTCTCGACCCCCACGCCCGGCTCGAGGTCTGGGACCTGGTGCGCGAGACCGCGGCAGTGGCGGCCGTCGTCGTCACCACCCACTCGTTCGAGGAGGCCGAGCGCATCGCCGACCACGTCGTCATCATGAACGCCGGTCGGGTCGTCGCGCAGGGCTCGCTCGACGAGGTCCGCGACGGGCGCCCGCTCGAGGAGCGCTACTTCGCCCTCACCGCCGGGGGTCGACGATGACTGCCGCCTCGACCCCGCCCGCCGCCGCCTCGGCCTCGTCCGCCGCCGCGCCCGCGACGACGTCACGGCGCTGGTCGGCACAGGCGAGGTTCGAGACCTCCGCCATCCTGCGGCACGGCGAGCAGCTGCTCGTCGCGCTCGTGCTCCCCACCCTGGCCCTGCTCGCCCTCGCCCTGAGCGACGTCCCCGACCTCGGGCCCGGGCGCCGCGTCGACGTCGCGACCGCAGGGGTGCTCGCCCTGGCGGTCATCTCCACCGCCTTCACCGGCCAGGCGATCGCCACCGGCTTCGACCGCCGCCACGGGGTGCTGCGCTTCCTCGGAGCCAGCCCGTTGGGACGCGAGGGGCTGCTCGTCGGCAAGCTCGGCGCCGTGGGGTTCGTCATCGCGCTCCAGCTCGTCGTGCTCGGGACCATCGCGGCGTTCCTCGGCTGGCGGCCGGCCGGTGCCGGGATCCTCCCCGCGCTCGTCACCGTCGTCCTGGGTGCGGCGGCCTTCCTCGCGCTCGCCCTCCTGCTCGCCGGCACGGTGCGGGCCGAGGGCGTCCTCGCACTCGCCAACCTCGCGTGGGTGCTGCTCCTCGGTCTCGGTGTCCTGCTGCCGACCGACCGGCTCCCGGACGCGCTCACGACCCTGGCCCGCGTCCTGCCGTCCGGGGCGCTCGGCGACGGGATGCGGCACTCCCTCGTCTCCGGCGGCTGGCCGATCACGCAGTGGCTCGTGCTGCTCGTCTGGGCGGTCGCCGCGTCGGCTGCCACCGCCCGCTGGTTCCGCTGGTCCGACTGAGCCGAGCGCTCATCCTCCGCCGGGCAGGACGATGGGCCGGCACCCGGAGGTGTGCCGGCCCATCGCCGTTCTGAGACCTCAGCTCGTGGCGAGCGAGGTGTCGTCGACGACGAAGGACGTCTGCAGCGAGGAGTCCTCGCTGAGCAGGAACTTCAGGGTGACCGTCTTGCCCTTGTATGCCGTGACGTTGAAGGTCTTCTGCGCGTAGGTCGCGCTGGTCCCGACGTTGGAGTACGTCGCGAGCGTCGAGGTGGTGGCCCCGTCGACGACCTGGACCTTCATCGTGTCGTAGGCGGTGCTCCCGCTCTCGGCGGTGTCGGAGCGCAGCCAGAACGAGAGCGTCGCCGAGCTCGCCGTCGACGGGATCGAGACCGACTGCTGGACGGACTCGGTCGAGGTGGAGCCATTGCCTCCGAGCCACGCCTTCCACGTCCCGGTGCGGGCCGGACGACCCGTGTTGTTGGTGATCGGGCCGACGGTGCCGGCCCAGCTCACGGCGCCGGACTCGAAGCCCGGGTTGAGCAGGAGGTTCCCGGTCGGCTGCGGAGGCGTCGTGCCGTAGTCCTTCGCGGCATACAGCCAGAGCATGTGACCGATGAGGTCCGCGCCCCGGTCGAGCGACGTGGCGTTGATGTTGGCCGTCGTGTCGCAGGACGAGTGGTAGCAGGGGTCGAAGGCGCGGCCGCCCGTGCCACCCCACTTCTGCGCCTGGCTCGAGGTCTTGAGGGTCTCCGCGCCGCTGAAGATGCCCGCGGTCGGGATGCCGTAGGACCGGAACGCCGCGTGGTCGCTGCGCCCCTGGACGTCGATGTACTCCCACGGGATGCCCTTGGCCGTGTACCAGGAGGTGAGCTCGTCACGGGCGCCGTTGCCCGCCGGGTTGTCGTCGTAGACGAAGTAGCCCGGGTTGGGCGAGCCGATCATGTCGACGTTGAGGTAGACCTCGATCCTGTCCTTGTCGGCCGTCGACAGGGTGCTCATGTAGTGCTTGGAGCCGAGGAGACCGAGCTCCTCTGCACCCCAGAACGCCACGCGCAGACGGTTCTTCGCGCTCTGGCCGCTCGCGGCATACGTGAGGGCCGACTCGAGGATCCCGGCGCTGCCGGAGCCGTTGTCGTTGATGCCCGCGCCGTTGGCGACGCTGTCGAGGTGGCCGCCGAGCATGACGACGTGGTCGGGGTCTCCGGCCGGCCACTCGGCGACGAGGTTGGACGAGGTGCCCGACGAGGTGGAGAAGCTCTGCACGGTCGTCACGAAGCCGGCGGCGTCGAGCTTGCCCTTGACGTAGCTGATCGAGGCCGCGTAGCCGGGTCGCCCCGTCCCGCGGTTGCCGCCGTTCGCGGTCGCGATCGACTGGAGCTGGGTGAGGTGGGCCTGGGTGTTCGCGAGCGAGATGTCGGGGCTCGCGGTGACGGCGGTCGGAGCCGCAGCGACGGGAGCGGCGCTCGCCGATGCGGCCGACGCGGCGCCGGCCAGGCACAGCGCCGAGACGGCGAGTCGGGCCGTCAGGCGGGTGGGGTTCGCCATGGGGTGTCCTTCGTTCGGGACAGCGGTGTGGGCCGGCGTCCCGCGAGGAACGCCGGCCCACGTCTGCCGTCAGCTCGTGGCGAGTGCCGTGTCGTCGACGACGAAGGACGTCTGGAGCGAGGAGTCCTCGGAGAGGAGGAACTTCACGCTGATCGTCTTGCCCTTGTATGCCGTGACGTTGAAGGACTTCTGCGTGTAGGTCGCGTTGGTCCCGACGTTGGAGTACGTCGCGAGCGTCGAGGTGGTGGCCCCGTCGACGACCTGGACCTTCATCGTGTCGTAGGCGGTGCTCCCGCTCTCGGCGGTGTCGGAGCGCAGCCAGAACGACAGGGTGGCGCTGGTGACGTTCGACGGGATGGCCACGCTCTGCGTGATCGTCTCGGTCGACGTCGAGCCGTTGCCACCGAGCCAGAGCTTCCACGAGCCGGTGCGGGCCGGGCGACCCGTGTTGTTGGTGATCGGGCCGGCCGTGCCGGTCCAGCTCACGGCTCCGGACTCGAAGCCGGGGTTGGCGAGGAGGTTGCCCGACGGCGGCGTGGTGGGCGTCGGGGTCGGCGTGGAACCACCACCACAGGACTCCGTCCCGGCCGGGACCGAGATGGCGGTGAACGCCGCCTGGACCGCGGTGCAGGTCGCGCTCGAGGCGCCGTAGAGCTCCTTGGCGGACGCGATCGCACCGTTGCGCGCTGCGGCATACGTGCTGCCGGAGGTGAGCTTGGTCGAGAGGGTGCGGTACCAGACCTTCTCGATGTTGGAGCGGCCGGCGCCGGTCACGGCGGGGGCGCCGCCGCACGTCGCGCTGTTGTAGCTGACGCCGTTGATGGTCTTGGCACCCGAACCCTCGGAGGCCATGTAGAACCAGTGGTTGAGCGCGCCCGAGGAGTAGTGCGGGTCGAGGTTCTTGGTGTTGGTCGACCAGCAGTCCGGGCTCGACCCGTCCTTGCTCGGCTTGTCCATGTAGCGCAGCGGCGTGCCGTTGCCGTTGATGTTGATCTTCTCGCCGATGAGGTAGTCACCCACGTCGGCCGAGCTGTTGGCGTAGAACTCGACGGCGGTGCCGAAGATGTCCGACGTGGCCTCGTTGAGACCGCCCGCGTCACCGCTGTAGTTGAGGTTCGCGGTGTTCTCGGTGACACCGTGGCTCATCTCGTGCGCGGCCACGTCGATGGACGTGAGCGGCTTGGTGTTGCCCGAGCCGTCGCCGTAGGTCATCTGGGTGCCGTCCCAGAACGCGTTGACGTAGGCGTTGCCGTAGTGGACCCGGCTGCGGGCGCCGGTGCCGTTGTCCCAGATGCCGCGGCGGCCGAGGACCGAGTTGTAGTAGGCGTACGTCTTCTCGGCGCCGTACTGCGCGTCGACACCCGCGGTCTGGCGCGACGTCGTCGACCCGTTGCCCCAGATGTTGTCGGCGTCGGTGAACTGCGTCCCGGTGCCGGACGTGGCGCCGTTGAGGTCGGTCGTGTAGTTGCCGAGCGAGTCCCTCAGCTGCCACGTGCTGCCCGACTGGGTCGAGTTGAGCGTCACCTGACCGGAGTACTGCGAGTTGCCGGTGCCCTGCTTGATCTCGTCCCACGAGTACAGGACGGCGCCGTTGTCGGCGTCGACGAGGGTGTGGAGGCGGGTCGGGGTCTGGTCGGCCTTGATGCCCTCGGTGAGGACGTCGTAGGCCAGGCGGGGCGAGGCGCCGCCGGCCCAGACGACGAGCTCGCTGTCCTTGACGCTCGAGGAGCGACCGGCCTTCTGCGCCGCGACCCCACGGGCCTCGGCGGCGCTCTTCTTCGGGGTGGTCGAGGCGACGGACGCACGGCCCGAGGCGTTGAAGCGGGCGTCCTTCTTGGCGCCCTTCGGCGAGTTCTCGACGATGAGGTCGCCGCCGATGACCCGCAGGCCCTTGAAGGTGCGGTCGTAGCGGACGTGCTGCGTGCCGTCCTTGTCGGTGACGACCGCACGCATGACGAGCTTCTCGTCCTTGGACAGTCCCAGCGCCGCGTGGTCACGCGCCGGGTCGGCCTTGGCCGCTGCGGCGGGTGCCGCGCTCGGACCGGCCGTGAGGCCGAGGGCGCCCGCCACGGGCAGCGCCAGGGGAAGGGCCAGTGCGGCGGTGACCGCCATGGCTCCGGTGGAACGTCGAATCACGTCGTGCCTCTTCTCGGTCGGGCAGCACGTGGTGACGTGCTGCCACGGGTGATGCGTCGTCCCCCTCCGGTGCGGCCTCGGGTGTGCCACGGGCTTCGGCGCGGGTCCGACCCAACCGCCGGGCTCCGAGGCGCGTCAACGAATCTGACCAATCCTTTGCCAAACTCGGACCTTGTCCGACCCCCGCACACCCCGGGTCAAGCCACGGTCAAGAAACGGTCAAAGCGCGGAACCCGTCCCGTCGGCGAGGCCCGTGAACCGTGCCCGGCGTGGGCCTGCACGCCTCGCTCGCCTACCCTTCGGGGGTGAGTGAGAGCATTCCCCGGATCCATCGTCACGTCCTGCTCGCCAACCTCGTGGCGCAGGTGGGGATCATCGTGTCGGGCGGCCTCGTGCGCCTCACCGGAAGTGGTCTGGGGTGCCCGACGTGGCCCGAGTGCGTCCCCGGGTCCTACGTCCCCGTGCGCGAGCAGGAGGAGGGCATCCACAAGGTCATCGAGTTCGGCAACCGCACGCTGACGAGTGTCCTCGCCGTCCTCGCGGTCCTCGCGGTCTGGGCCGTCTGGCGCTGGACCCCGGTGCGCCGCCTCAAGATCGCCGCTGTGACCGTGCTCGTCGGGGTTGCCGTCCAGGCGGTGCTCGGCGGCATCACGGTCCTCACCGAGCTGCATCCCGTGACCGTCGCCGCGCACTTCCTCGTCTCGGCCTCGCTCGTGGCGGCTGCGGCATACCTGTGGTTCGCCCGTACCGAGCCGGACGGGACACCGCGGCTCCTCGTCCACGACCTCGTTCGTCGCGTCGCGTGGCTCACCTGCGGGGTCGCCGCCGTGGTGCTCACGCTCGGCACCGTCGTCACCGGGTCCGGGCCGCACTCCGGCGACGCGGACGCCCCCGCGCGCTTCGGCTTCGACCCGCGCACCATCTCGTGGCTGCACGCCGACGCCGTCATGCTCTTCATCGGCCTCGTGATCGCGGTCTGGCTGGCCACCCGGCTCTCCTCCGCCCCCACGTCGGTGAGCCGGGCCTGGCGCACAGTCCTCCTCGTGACCCTCGCCCAGGGGCTCATCGGCTACGTCCAGTACCTCACCGACCTGCCCGAGGTCCTCGTCCTCACGCACATGTTCGGCGCGGCCGCCCTCGTCGTCGCCCTGACACACGGCCTCGTCGCGCTCCGGGAGATTGCACAAGAATAGTTGCACAAGCGTTCTTGTGGGTCTATCGTCGCCGACATGACCCCCGACGAACGACGCCCGGACCGCCGGGCAACCGACCCCTCGTACGGCGTCCGCACGATCACCGACGCCAAGGCCCTCTCCGCGATGGCGAACCCGTTCCGCTCGCGGATGATGGACGCCCTCAAGGTCGACGGCCCCTCCACCGCCTCGGCCCTCGCCGCCCGCACAGGCCAGGCCGTCGGCTCGGCGAGCCACCACCTCAAGGTGCTCGCCGAGGCCGGGCTCGTCGAGGAGGCCCCCGAGCTGGCCAAGGACCGGCGCGAGCGCTGGTGGCGACTCGTCGACCCGGGCACGCGCTGGTCGCGCGCCGACTTCGCCTCGGACACCGCCGCCGTCACCGCGGCGTACGCCGCCGAGGCCCTCACCGTCCAGCGCCAGTTCGAGCGCGTCCAGGAGTGGAACGCCAACGCCGCCACGGTTCCCGACTGGGACGACGCCGCCTTCGCCACCCAGAACTGGATGAAGCTCTCCCCCGACGAGCTCCGCCAGGTCGCCGAGGAGCTCGTCGACGTCCTCATGCGGTGGAGCAGGCGCGAGGTCCCCGACGACGGGGTCGTCCGTGAGTCCGTCTTCGTCTTCAGCCGGGGCTTCCCGGCGCAGCCGTGAGCGCCCCCGGCGCGGGCGGCGCCACTCCCCCGTCCGGGCTCGGCCACAACTTCCGTCTCCTGTGGGCCGGTGAGGGCATCAGCGTCCTCGGGTCGATGACGACGACCGTCGTCTTCCCGCTCATCGCCGTGACCCAGTTCGACGCCGGGCCGTTCTGGATGGGCCTCCTCGCCGGCGCCATCTGGCTGCCCTGGCTCGGCCTCGGACTCGTCGCCGGCGCCTGGGTCGACCGGTCCGACCCCCGTCGCGTCATGATGCGCGCCGACCTCGGCTCGGCCCTCGTCGTCGGCAGCGTCCCCGTCGCGTGGGCGTTCGACGTGCTCACCCTGCCCCACCTCGTCGTGACCGGGCTGGGACTGGGCTGCTGCACGGTCTTCTTCAGGACGGCATACTCCGCGTTCGTCCCGCGCGTTGTCGCACAGGAGGACCTCGAGCGGGCCAACTCGCGCATCTACGGCACGGAGTCCGCGATGCAGATCGCCGGCCCGGGTGTCGGTGGACTCCTCGTCCAGCTCCTCTCGGCCGCGTATGCCGTCGTGCTCGACGTCGTGACGTTCCTCGCCTCGTGGTGGTGCCTGGCGCGGATGCGCACCGAGGACCTGGGTGCGGGACCCGAGCGCCAGGAGAGCGAGCCGATGGGCCGCCAGATCCGCGAGGGCGTGCGCATCGTCGCGCGTGACCCCTACCTGCGGTTCATCTCGCTGCTCGGCAGCCTGGGCAACTTCGCCCTCACCGGCTACGGCGCGCTGCTCATCCTGTTCATGGTGCGCGATCTCGACCTGCCGCCGGGATCGGTCGGGTTCGTCATGGCGGCGGGCTCGGTTGGCGGCCTGCTCGGCGCCACCCTCTCGACCCGGGCGACGCAGTGGTGGGGCAGGGCCGGTGCGCTGCGCTGGCTCCAGGTCATCGGTGGACCGCCGGCGATCCTCATCGGTCTCGCCTGGCCCGGCCCGGGCGCGGTGCTCGTCGCCGTCGGCTCGTTCTTCGTCGGCGTCGGGGTCGTCGGCGCCAACGTCGTGCGGGCGTCGTTCCGTGCGCGCTACACGCCGCCGGAGCTGCTCGGGCGGACCATGGCCACGTCGTCGGTGCTCAACTTCGGCACGATGCCGCTGGCCGGGCTGGTCGCCGGCGGACTGGGCTCGTGGATCGGGGTGCGCGAGACGATCCTGCTCATGGCCGCCCTGCACGGCGTGGGATCGCTGCTCGTGTTCGTCGGTCCCTACCGGCGCGGTCGCGACCTGCCGGATCAGATGGCGAGGTGGACCAGCGGGTCGATGGCGACCGCGAGGAACAGCAGCGTCACGTAGGTGATCGAGAAGTGGAAGAGGCGCATCGGCTTGAGTACCTTGGTCGCGGCACCCTGCTTGGCCAGGCGCAGCAGCCGGTGCGCCTCACCCACGAAGACGACGCCGCTCACGAGGGCCGCCACGAGGTAGATCCAGCCCATGTCGGCCACGGGGACGAGCGACAGCGAGACGGCCACCATGACCCAGCTGTAGGCGACGATCTGGCGACCGACCGCGACGGCGCCGCGCTCGACGGGGAGCATCGGGACGTGCGCGTTGGCGTAGTCGTCCTTGAACGCCATGGACAGCGGCCAGTAGTGCGGCGGAGTCCAGAAGAAGATCACGAGGAAGAGGATCACCGCCGGCCAGCCGACGTCGCCGGTCACGGCGGACCACCCGATGAGCGTCGGCATGCAGCCGGCCACGCCACCCCAGACGATGTTCTGCGGCGTGCGCCGCTTGAGCACCATCGTGTAGAGCACGGCGTAGAGGCCGATCGCGGCCAGGGACAGCAGCGCCGACGCGACGTTGACGAACACGAGGAACCACACCGTCGAGACGACGGTGAGCACCGAGCCGAACAGGACGCCCGCGCGGGGGGTGACCTCGCCCGTGACCATCGGCCGGTTGCGGGTGCGGTCCATGAGCGCGTCGATGTCGCGGTCGTAGACGCAGTTGAAGGTGTTGGCCGCTCCGGCGCTGAGCGTGCCGCCCACGAGGGTGGCGACGACGAGCCACAGGTCGGGCACCCCGCGCTCAGCCAGGAACATCACCGGAACCGTTGTCACGAGCAGCAGCTCGATGATCCGCGGCTTGGTGAGCGCGACGTAGTTGCCGACCGATCGCTTCCAGCCCGACGTCGGTCGGGCCGACGAGGCGGTGGTGATCGGGGCGGTTGCCACGGCGTCCTTCGGGGGTGCTCTGGAGCGGTTGGTCGATGTGAGTCTAACGGTGGCCACCCATGCACCGGGACACGGTCGTCCGTTGCGTGAACCTGCGGTCTAGGGTGGGAAACGATCGTTTGACCTGCATCACATCGCCGCCACGTCAGAGAGGCTTCACGTGTCCACCACCACGACGAAGGCAGGCCGGGCGAACGCCCGCCGCGCCACCACCGCACCCAAGGCCCAGCGCTCCAAGGAGCTCGCCCGCCCCACGGCGCGAAAGGCGAAGTGGAACGACCTCGACGTCCGCGCGGTCGACACCGTGCGCGTCCTCGCGGCCGACTCGGTCCAGAAGGTCGGCAACGGCCACCCGGGGACGGCCATGAGCCTGGCCCCCGCGGCATACCTGCTCTTCCAGAACGTCATGACGCACGACCCGTCCGACCCCACGTGGCTCGGTCGCGACCGGTTCGTGCTCTCGTGCGGCCACTCCAGCCTCACCCAGTACATCCAGCTCTACCTGTCCGGTTACGGCCTCGAGCTGAAGGACCTCAAGGCGCTGCGGACCTGGGGCTCGCTCACCCCCGGCCACCCCGAGGTGCACCACACCCCCGGTGTCGAGATCACCACCGGGCCGCTCGGCTCCGGACTCGCGTCCTCGGTCGGCATGGCGATGGCGCAGCGCCGCCAGCGTGGCCTGCTCGACCCGGACGCCAAGGCCGGCGAGAGCCCCTTCGACCACCACGTCTGGGTCATCGCCTCCGACGGCGACCTCATGGAGGGTGTCGCCTCCGAGGCGAGCTCACTCGCCGGCCACCAGGAGCTCGGCAACCTCACGGTGATCTACGACGCCAACCAGATCTCGATCGAGGACGACACCGACATCTCGTTCTCCGAGGACGTCGCCAAGCGCTACGAGTCCTACGGCTGGGAGGTCGTCGACGTCGACTGGCGCCAGAGCAACGACCCCGCCGGGAGCACCGACTACGTCGAGGACGTCGACGCCCTGCTCACCGCGCTCAACGCGAGCAAGAAGTCCAAGCGCCCCACCCTCATCCGCCTGCACACCGTCATCGCGTGGCCCTCCCCCACCAAGAAGGGCACCGGCAAGTCGCACGGCTCGGCGCTGGGCGACGAGGAGATCGCCGGCCTCAAGGGGCTGCTCGGCTTCGACCCCAGGAAGACCTTCGAGGTCGACAAGGACGTCCTCGCCCACGCGCGCAAGGTCAAGGCCCGCGGCAAGGCGGCCCACAAGGACTGGAACAAGGCGTACGCCGCCTGGCGTCGCGGCAACAAGGACGCCGCCGCCCTCCTCGACCGGCTCGTCGCCGGCGACCTGCCCGACGGTCTCGACTCGGCCCTGCCGACGTTCCCGGCGGACGACAAGGGCATCGCGACCCGCGCGGCGTCCGGCAAGGTGCTCGGCGCCCTCGCCCCCGTCATGCCCGAGCTCTGGGGTGGCTCCGCCGACCTCGCCGAGTCCAACAACACGACGATGGCCGGTGAGCCGTCGTTCGTGCCGAAGTCGAAGCAGACCTCGGAGTGGAAGGGTGGGCCCTACGGCCGCACGCTCCACTTCGGCATCCGTGAGAACGGCATGGGCATGATCCTCAACGGGATCGCGCTCGAGGGGCTCACCAAGCCCTACGGCGGCACGTTCCTCGTCTTCTCGGACTACATGCGCCCCGCCGTGCGCCTTGCCGCCATCCAGCAGCTGCCCGTGACGTTCGTGTGGACGCACGACTCGATCGGCCTCGGCGAGGACGGCCCGACCCACCAGCCGATCGAGCACCTTGCCTCGCTGCGCGCCATGCCCGGCCTCGACGTCGTCCGACCCGCGGACGCCAACGAGACCTCGGCCGCCTGGGGCGCTGTCCTGCGCAACGCCCGACCGGCCGCACTCGCGCTGAGCCGCCAGGCGCTGCCGACGGTCGACCGGTCCACGCACGCCAAGGCGAGCAACGTCGCCAAGGGCGGCTACGTCCTCATCGACGGCGGCGAGGACGGCAAGCAGACGCCCGAGGTCATCCTCGTGGCCACCGGCTCCGAGGTCTCCGTCGCGCTCGACGCGCGGCTGGCCCTCGAGAAGTCCGGGGTCCGCACCCGCGTCGTCTCCATGCCGTGCCGCGAGTGGTTCGACGAGCAGACCAAGGCCTACCGCGACAAGGTCCTCCCCCCGGCCGTGCGAGCCCGCGTGAGCGTGGAGGCCGGTGTGGCACAGGGCTGGCGCGAGATCGTCGGCGACGCCGGTCGCTCGATCAGCATCGAGCACTTCGGTGCCTCGGCTGACGCCAAGACCCTCTTCACCGAGTTCGGCTTCACCCCCGAGGCCGTCGTCAAGGCGGCCAAGGACTCGATCAAGGCCGCGAAGGCCGGAGCCGGCGTCGCCAGCCCGACCGAGACGGCACCGCGCAGCCGCAAGGACACCGGAACCGACGTCCCCACCACGAAGAAGCCTGCCCGCAAGTCCGCGGCCAAGGCTGGGAAGTGAGTCCCATGACCGACAGCACCGCCCTCAAGGCCCTCGCCGACAACGGCGTCTCCATCTGGCTCGACGACCTGAGCCGTGACCGGCTCACCTCGGGCAACCTCCAGGAGGTCATCGACACCAAGGGCGTCGTCGGCGTGACGACGAACCCGTCGATCTTCCAGGTCGCCCTCTCCGACGGCGAGAGCTACAGCGAGCAGGTCGCCCAGCTCGCCGCCGACAAGACGAGCCTCGATGAGGCCGTCACCGCCATGACGTCCCAGGACGTGCGCGACGCCTGCGACGTGCTGCTGCCCGTCTTCAAGGCCACCGACGGGCTCGACGGTCGGGTCTCCATCGAGGTCGACCCCCGCCTTGCCGCCGACACCGAGAGGACGGTCGCCCAGGCCAAGGAGCTGCGCGACCTCGTCGACCGGCCCAACCTCCTCGTCAAGATCCCCGCCACCGTCGAGGGTCTGCCCGCCATCACCAGGGTCATCGGCGAGGGCATCTCGGTCAACGTCACGCTGATCTTCAGCCTCGACCGCTACCGCGCGGTGATGAACGCCTTCCTCACCGGACTCGAGCAGGCCCGCGAGGCCGGCAAGGACATCAGCACGCTCGAGTCGGTCGCGTCGTTCTTCGTGTCGCGGGTCGACACCGAGGTCGACAAGCGCCTCGATGCCATCGAGGGCGAGCACGCCGAGGCCGCCAAGGCCCTCAAGGGCAAGGCGGCGATCGCCAACGCGCGTCTGGCCTACCAGGCCTACGAGGAAGTCTTCTCGACCCCGCGCTGGAAGAGCCTCGAGGCCGACGGCGCCAAGCCCCAGCGGCCGCTGTGGGCGTCCACGGGAGTCAAGGACCCGGCATACCCCGACACGATGTACGTCACCGAGCTCGTCGCGCCCGGCACGGTCAACACCATGCCGGAGAAGACGCTCGACGCGGTCAAGGACCACGGCGAGATCACCGGCAACACGATCGAGGGCACCTACGAGGAGTCGTCCAAGGTGCTCGACGACCTCGAGCGCCTCGGCATCTCGTACTCCGACGTCACCGCCCAGCTCGAGAAGGAAGGCGTCGAGAAGTTCGAGAAGTCGTGGGAGGAGCTGCTCGCGGGCGTGCAGGCCGAGCTCGACAAGGCCGCTCGATGAGCAGCCTCGAGGTCAGCGCACGCGGCGCCGCAGCCGACGCCGTCTCCGAGCACGTCCCGACCCTCGTCGAGGACGAGGTCGCGAGCCGGATCTTCGCCCAGGACGCCACCCTGTGGGGCGAGGCGGCCGAGGAGGAGGCCGCCAAGCGGTTGTCGTGGGTGGGCCTCCCCCGCTCCTCGCGACCGCTGCTTGGTGAGATCGCCGCGCTGCGCGAGGAGCTGCGCGAGGACGGCGTCTCGCGGATCGTCCTGTGCGGGATGGGCGGCTCGTCGCTCGCCCCCGAGGTCATCTGCGCCACGGCCGGTGTCGACATCGTCGTCCTCGACTCGTCGGCGCCGGACGTCGTCCGTCGCGCCGTGTCGACCGACCTGCCCAAGACCGCGGTCGTCGTCTCGTCCAAGTCCGGCTCGACGGTCGAGACCGACTCGCAGCGCCGCGCGTTCGAGGCGGCCTTCACCGAGGCCGGTATCGACCCCACCCGGCGCATCGTCGTCGTCACGGACCCGGGCAGCCCGCTCGACGCCGAGGCCCGCACCGCCGGCTACCGGGTCATCAACGCCGACCCCGACGTGGGTGGCCGCTACTCGGCGCTCACCGCCTTCGGCCTCGTCCCCTCCGGTCTGGCCGGCGCGGACGTCGGCGCGCTGCTCGACGACGCCGAGGCGGTCGCCGACCTGCTGGCCGCCGACGACGAGGGCAACCCCGCGCTGCGCCTCGGGGCTGCCATGGGTGGCACCAAGCCGCTACGCGACAAGCTCGTCCTCGTCGACGCGGGCACCGAGAACGTCGGGTTCGGGGCGTGGGCGGAGCAGCTCATCGCCGAGTCCACCGGCAAGGACGGCACCGGC
The DNA here is from genome assembly GCF_964253435.1 of Knoellia sp. LjRoot47. Classification (NCBI taxonomy): domain Bacteria; kingdom Bacillati; phylum Actinomycetota; class Actinomycetes; order Micrococcales; family Intrasporangiaceae; genus Knoellia; species Knoellia sp. LjRoot47. The sequence goes on along the minus strand of NZ_CAXUQS020000001.1, from coordinate 2,915,564 downwards.
ATCCTGCCCGTCGTCGCCGACGGTGACGCCCCCACACACACCTACGCCGACGCCAACGTCGTGCGACTCGTCTCGTCGACCGACGAGCACGACAACGACGCCGACCCCACCGTTGACACCCACGGGGCGCCTCGACACCCCGACTCGATCGCCGCCGAGCAACCCGGCCCCGCGGACGACGTGCCCGAGGCCAGCCTCGGCGACTCCGGGTCGCTCATCACGGTGTCCGGCAGCCTCGGCGCGCAGCTGCTCCTCTGGGAGGTCGCGACCGCCGTCGCCGGACGCCTGCTCGAGATCAACCCGTTCGACCAGCCCGACGTCGAGAGCGCCAAGAAGGCCGCGCGCGGCCTGCTCGACCAGGCCGGTTCAGCCGCCGAGGAGCCGGCGTTCGTCGACGGCTCCGTCGAGGTGCGAGCCCTGGGCGGCGACTGGCTCGGTGACGCGCACACGCTGCCCGGAGCCGTAACCGCCCTGCTCGCCCAGCTCGACCAGGACAGCGGCTACGTCGCCGTCATGGCCTACCTCGACCGCGAGGAGGACGCCGACCTCGAGCACGTGGCCCGCACCCTCTTCGACCACACGGGACGTCCGGTGACGTTCGGGTGGGGACCTCGGTTCCTGCATTCGACGGGGCAGTACCACAAGGGCGGCCCGGCCAACGGCGTCTTCATCCAGGTCACCGCCGAGCCCGACGAGGACCTCGCCGTCCCCGGCCGGGAGTTCACCTTCGGTGAGTTCATCGCGGCGCAGGCAGGCGGCGACGCCCAGGTCCTCGCCGAGCACGACCGTCCCGTCCTTCGCCTGCACCTCACCAGCCACGACCGCGGTCTGAGCCAGGTGCGGTCGGCACTCTCGACCTCAGGAGCCTGATGAGTCCTGCGCGTGTCACCGCGACGCACAACCCGCTGCGCGACCCTCGCGACAAGCGGCTTCCCCGCATCGCCGGACCCTGCAGCCTCGTGCTCTTCGGGGTGACCGGCGACCTCGCCCGCAAGAAGCTCATGCCGGCGATCTACGACCTCGCCAACCGGGGGTTGCTGCCGCCAGGCTTCTCGCTCATCGGCTTCGCCCGTCGCGACTGGGCCGACCAGGACTTCGGCAAGATCGTCTACGAGTCGGTCAAGGAGCGCTCCCGCACACCGTTTCGCGAGGACGTCTGGCGCTCGCTCAGCGAAGGCATCCGGTTCGTGCCGGGCACGTTCGACGACCCGAAGGCCTTCGACCTGCTCACCGAGACCGTCAAGGACCTCGACGAGCAGCGCGGCACCGGCGGCAACCACGCGTTCTACCTCTCGATCCCGCCGTCGTTCTTCGCCACCGTGTGCGAGCAGCTCAAGCGCTCGGGGCTCTCGACGCCCGAGGAGGGCTCGTGGCGCCGCGTCGTCATCGAGAAGCCGTTCGGCCACGACCTCAAGAGCGCGCGTGAGCTCAACGAGATCGTCGCCGACGTCTTCCCGCCCGACTCCGTCTTCCGGATCGACCACTACCTCGGCAAGGAGACGGTCCAGAACCTCCTGGCGCTCCGCTTCGCCAACCAGATGTTCGAGCCGGTCTGGAACAGCCACTACGTCGACCACGTCCAGATCACGATGGCCGAGGACATCGGCATCGGTGGTCGCGCGGGCTACTACGACGGCATCGGGGCCGCACGCGACGTCATCCAGAACCACCTGCTCCAGCTGCTCGCCCTCACTGCCATGGAGGAGCCGGTGTCGTTCGACGCCGACCACCTGCGCAGCGAGAAGGAGAAGGTCCTGTCGGCCGTCCGGCTGCCCAAGGACCTCGCCAAGGGCACGGCCCGCGGCCAGTACGCCAAGGGCTGGCAGGGCGGCGAGGAGGTCGGCGGCTACCTCGAGGAGGAGGGCGTCGGCGCCCGCTCCTCGACCGAGACGTATGCCGCGGTCAAGCTCGAGATCGACACCCGCCGCTGGGCGGGGGTGCCGTTCTACCTGCGGACCGGCAAGCGCCTCGGCAAGCGCGTCACCGAGATCGCGGTCGTCTTCAAGAAGGCGCCGCACCTCCCCTTCGCGGACACCGCGACCGAGGAGCTCGGGCAGAACGCCGTCGTCATCCGGGTCCAGCCCGACGAGGGCGTGACGATGCGCTTCGGCGCCAAGGTCCCCGGCGCCCAGATGGAGGTGCGCGACGTGACGATGGACTTCGGCTACGGCCGTGCCTTCACCGAGAGCTCGCCCGAGGCCTACGAGCGGCTCATCCTCGACGTGCTCCTCGGCGAGCCGCCGCTCTTCCCCCGGCACGAGGAGGTCGAGCTCTCGTGGGAGATCCTCGACCCGATCGAGGAGTACTGGGCCAAGCACAACAGCAGCATCGACCAGTACGCGTCCGGCACGTGGGGGCCGCAGAGCGCCGACGACCTCATGAGCCGTGACGGCCGCGAGTGGAGGCTCCCGTGACCACCACCCCGACAAGTCCGCCCACGCGGGGCGTGGGACCCGCACTCGTCCCGCCCACGCGGAGCGTGGGACCCGACTCCGATACTGATTGGGGACCCCGGTGATCGTCGACCTGCCCAGCACCACGACCGCCAACATCTCCAAGAAGCTCGTCCGGCTCCGCTCGGACACGGGCTCGATGGCGTTGACCCGCGTCCTCACCCTCGTCGTCGTCGTCGACGAGAACGAGGCCGACGAGGCGATCGAGACCGCCAACGACGCAAGCCGCCAGCACCCCTGCCGGATCATCGTCGTCGTCACGGCCAACCGTCGTGGCGCGGCCCGGCTCGACGCCCAGATCCGCATCGGTGGCGATGCCGGTGCGAGCGAGGTCGTCGTCCTGCGGCTGTTCGGCCCGCTGGCCGCCCACGGGCGCGCCGTCGTCACGCCGCTGCTCCTCGCCGACGCGCCGATCGTCGCGTGGTGGCCCACCGACCCGCCGAAGGACCCGGGCGCCGACCCCATCGGTGCGATGGCCCAGCGGCGCGTCACCGACGTGTCCCGGGCCAAGGGCTCGCCGAAGTCCGCCCTCGGGCGGCTGGCGCGCTCCTACGCTCCCGGTGACACCGACCTGTCCTGGTCGCGGATCACGCTGTGGCGGGCTCTGCTCACCGCGGCGCTCGACCAGGCGCCCTTCGAGCCGATCACCGCGGCGACCGTGACCGGCGGTTCGGACTCTCCCTCGGCCGAGCTCCTCGCGGGGTGGCTGGCCAAGCGGCTGCGCTGCCCCGTGACCCTCGTTCCCTCCCGTGTGGGCAGTGGGATCATCAGCGTCCGGCTCGACCGCGAGAGCGGGCCGCTTGACCTCGTGCGGCCTCTGAACGGCACGTCCGCGACGTTGTCGCAGCCCGGCACCCCGGAGCGCAGCATCGCGCTCCCGCCGCGTAGCGACGCCGAGTGCCTCGCCGACGAGCTCCGACGGCTCGACCCCGACGAGCCCTACGCCGACGCACTGCGCGACGGCCTCGACACCGTGAGCCACTCGCGACGCACCTCTTCGGAGTCGCAGCGGATGGGCATCACCCCCTCCGTCGCGGAGGCCCGCGAGGACGCCGCTCGCATCAAGCGGGAGGCGACCTCCAGCGCGAGCTCGGCGATGGTCGAAGCGGCTCCGATGCCCGAGAAGGCCGACGACCCCGCGCAGGTGCAGCAGGCCGCGGCGACCAAGCTCGAGAAGGTCCGGGTCAAGCGGGCCAACAAGGACTGACGGAGGCACGGCATGACGACACCGCACGAGACAGCAGCAGCGGGCGACGTCGAGGTGGTCGTCCACCCCGGCAAGCAGGCCCTAAGCGACGCCATCGCCGCCCGCCTCGTCACGGCGATCCTGGACGCCCAGGCGCAGCGTGGCGTGGCACACGTGTCGCTCACGGGCGGCTCGCTCGGCTCCGACCTGTGGGCATCGGTGACCGGCTGCGCGGCCCGCTCGGCCGTCGACTGGTCGCAGGTCGAGCTGTGGTGGGGCGACGAGCGCTACCTCGACGCCGGCGACGCGGACCGCAACGATGTCCAGAACGACGCCGCAGGCCTCGCCTCGCTCCCCCTGGACCAGGCGAAGGTGCACCGGGTTCCGGGGCCGGACACCGCGGAGAGCGCGGAAGCCAGCGCGACGGCATACGGCGAGAGCATGCGCGCGAGCGGTGGTGGAGCGTTCGACGTCATGATCCTCGGCGTCGGGCCGGACGGGCACGTCGCCTCGCTCTTCCCCGGCCACCCGGCGCAGCAGACCACGGACGTCATCGCGGTCGCCGTCCACGACTCCCCCAAGCCACCGCCGGACCGGGTCAGCCTGACGTTCGAGGCACTGCGCCGCTCGCGCCAGGTCTGGTTCGTCGTCGCCGGCGCCGACAAGGCGGAGGCCGTGGCCAACGGTGTCTCCGGCGCTGCGCCAGAGGTCAGCTCGGCCGCGCAGGTCCGCGGCGAGGAGCGCACGCTCTGGCTGGTCGACGCGGACGCCGCCCGGCAGCTCTGAGCCGCACGACACACCGTCACACATGACGACAGCCCCGGCTCGTGCCGGGGCTGTCGTCATAAGGGCTCGCCTCGTCGGGTGAGCCTCTCGCTACTGGATCAGGCCGCGGTCGCGCAGCGCGCCGAGGGCCTCGTCGAGGATGGCTTCGCCGTCCTTGTCGGAGCGGCGCTCCTTCACGTAGGCCAGGTGGGTCTTGTAGGGCTCGACCTTGCTCGGGGCCGGCGGGTTGTCCTTGTCCTGTCCGGCCGGGAAGCCGCAGCGCGGGCAGTCCCACGTCTCCGGGATCTCGAGGTCGGCCTCCTGCGCGAAGCTCGGCCGCGTCTCGTGGCCGTTGGAGCACCAGAACGAGACGTGCACCCGGGGTGCGGCCTCACCACGCTCGGCCTCGCCCATCGGACCTGCGCCGACGCGGCTCCCTCGGATCGCGTTTCCTCCACCAGCCATCGAGATCAGCCTTCTTTCAGGTCGGACCGAGCAGGGTCGGGGTCAGGCGGCGAAACGGTCGAGCACGCCGAGCGCGACGACACAGGTGAACCACACGACCGCGATGGCGATCGTGATGCGGTCGAGGTTGCGCTCGGCAACCGACGATCCGCCGAGCGACGTGGACATACCGCCACCGAACATGTCCGACAGGCCGCCACCCTTGCCCTTGTGCAGCAGGATGAGGAGGGTGAGGAAGAGCCCACCCAGGACCAGGAGGACCTGGAGTCCGATGCGTACCGCGTCCACGGTGCTCCTTGAAGTAGTTCGAGAACGTCGCCCGGTGGGGCGCGGCTACAGGATACCTGCGATCGTCAGCTCGTCTGGAGATGGTCGCGGAAGCGGCAGATCGCGGCGAACTCCGCCGGGTCGATCGACGCCCCGCCGACGAGGGCGCCGTCGACATCCTCCTTGGCCATGATGGCCGCGACGTTGCCCGACTTCACCGAGCCGCCGTAGAGGATGCGGACGCGGTCGGCGAGATCCCCGGAGTAGAGCTCGGCCAGCGCCGTGCGGATCGCGCCGCACACCTCCTGCGCGTCGTCGGGGGTCGCGACCTCGCCGGTGCCGATGGCCCACACGGGCTCATAGGCGATGACGATGCTTGCGGCCTTGTCCGCCGGCAGACCCTCGAGACCGGCCCGCACCTGCGCGAGGACGTGCTCGACATGGGTGCCCGCCTGCCGGATCTCGAGTCCCTCACCGACGCAGAAGATCGGGGTCAGACCGTGCTCGTATGCCGCGGCGACCTTGGTGTTGACCGTCTCGTCGCTCTCGTGGTGGTACTCACGACGCTCGCTGTGCCCGACGACGACGTAGGTGCAGCCGAGCTTGGCGAGGAAGGCACCGCTGATCTCACCGGTGTAGGCGCCGCTGGCGTGCTGCGACAGATCCTGCCCGCCGTACCTGATCGCGAGCCGGTCACCGTCGACGAGCGTCTGCACGCTGCGCAGGTCGGTGAACGGCGGCAGCACGGCCACCTCGACAGCACCGTGGTCGTGCTTGGCGTCCCGCAGCGTCCAGTCGAGCTTCTGGACGAGGTGGGTGGCCTGCAGGTGGTCGAGGTTCATCTTCCAGTTGCCCGCCATGAGCGGGACGCGCTGGGAGGTGGAGGCAGGAGCCATGGTGCGGGGACCTAGCTTTCGTCGAGGACGGTGAGGCCGGGGAGGTCCTTGCCCTCGAGGTACTCGAGGCTGGCACCCCCGCCGGTGGAGATGTGGCCGAACTGGTCGTCGGTGAACCCGAGCTGGCGGACCGCGGCGGCGGAGTCGCCACCGCCGACGACGGTGAGGGCACCGTCGGAGGTGATGTCGACGAGCGCCTTGGCGATGGCGGCGGTGCCGGCGGCATAGGGCGTCATCTCGAAGGCACCCATGGGGCCGTTCCAGAAGACCGTGCGGCAGTCGGCGAGCTTCTCGGCGAAGAGCGCCGACGACTTCGGACCGATGTCGAGACCCATGCGGTCGGCCGGGATCGCGTCGATCCCCACGACCTCGTGGTCGGCGTCGGCAGAGAACTCGGTGGCCGCGACGACGTCGACCGGCAGGACGATCTCGACGCCGCGCTCCTGCGCTTGGTCGAGGTAGCCCTTGACCGTGTCGACCTGGTCGGACTCGAGCAGGCTCGTGCCGACCTCGTGGCCCTGCGCCTTGAGGAACGTGAAGACCATGCCACCACCGATGAGCAGGCGGTCGGCGGTCTGGATGAGGTTGTCGATGACCGCGAGCTTGTCGGACACCTTCGCGCCACCCAGCACGACGGCATACGGGCGTTCGGGGTTGCTCGTGAGGCGACGCAGGACGTCGACCTCGGTCTCGACGAGACCGCCGACGGCCGAGGGCAGCAGACGGGCGACGTCGAAGACCGACGCCTGCTCGCGGTGCACGACCCCGAACCCGTCGGAGACGAACACGTCCGCGAGACCGGCGAGCTGCCCCGCGAACTCGGCCCGCTCGTCGGCCGACTTGGCCGTCTCGCCGGCGTTGAACCGCAGGTTCTCGAGGAGGACGACGTCGCCGTCCTGCGCCGCCTGGACCGTGCCCTGTGCGTTCTCACCCACGGTGTCGGTCGCGAACGTCACGTCGCGCCCGAGCAGCTCGCCGAGACGCGTGGCGACAGGGGCCAGCGAGTACCTGTCCTCGGGGGCGCCCTTGGGCCGCCCGAGGTGGGCGCACACGATGACGCGCGCGCCCGCCTCGGACAGGGCCTTGATCGTCGGGACGGAGGCACGGATGCGTCCGTCATCGGTGATCGTGGAGCCCTCGAGCGGGACGTTGAGGTCGGAGCGGACCAGGACGCGCTTGCCCTGCAGGTCGCCCAGGTCGGCGATCGACTTCATGGTGTCGGGTCCGCTCAGAGCGAGGTGCCGACGAGGGTGACGAGGTCGGCGAGGCGGTTGGAGTAGCCCCACTCGTTGTCGTACCAGCCGACGACCTTGACCTGGTTGCCGATGACCTTGGTGAGGCCGGCGTCGAAGATGCACGACGCGGGGTCGGTCTCGATGTCCTTGGAGACGATCTCGTCCTCGGTGTAGACGAGGATGCCCTTGAGCGGGCCCTCGGCGGCGGCCTTGATCGCGGCGTTGACCTCCTCGACGGTGGTCTCGCGGCCGGCCTCGAAGGTGAGGTCCGTGGCGGAGCCGGTGGGCACGGGGACGCGCAGGGCGTAGCCGTCGAGCTTGCCCTTGAGCTCGGGCAGGACGAGGGCGACGGCCTTGGCGGCACCGGTCGTCGTGGGGACGATGTTGAGCGCGGCGGCGCGGGCGCGGCGCAGGTCCTTGTGCGGGCCGTCGTGGAGGTTCTGGTCGCCGGTGTAGGCGTGGATCGTCGTCATGAGGCCCTTGACGATGCCGAACTCGTCGTTGAGCACCTTGGCCATGGGCGCGAGGCAGTTCGTCGTGCACGAGGCGTTGGAGATGATCGTGTGCTGGCCGGCGTCGTAGGCGTCGTCGTTGACGCCCATGACGATGGTGACGTCCTCGTTCTTGGCCGGGGCCGAGATGATGACCTTCTTGGCGCCGTTGTCGACGTGGACCTTGGCCTGGTGGGCGTCGGTGAAGAAGCCGGTGGACTCGATGACGACGTCGGCGCCGACCTCGCTCCACTTGAGGTTGGCGGGGTCGCGCTCGGCGAAGACCTTGAACGTCTTGTCGCCGGCGGTGATGTCGGTGTCGGTCGAGGTGACATCACCGTCGAAGCGACCCAGGATCGAGTCGTACTTGAGCAGGTGCGCCAGCGTGGCGTTGTCGGTGAGGTCGTTGACGGCGACGATCTCGATGTCGGCGCCGGACGCGATCACGGCGCGGTAGAAGTTGCGGCCGATGCGGCCAAAGCCATTGATGCCAACGCGGACAGTCACGAGCGGTCTGCCTTCCGAAGAGGTTGGGGGCGCACATGGAGGGGCCACGGCACCCGTGATGCCCTCAACCCTAGTGGTGTGACCCGGGTCACGTTCGCGGAGGTCCGCAGTGCGGAACGGTCTGTCCCGCTGCTCCACCCCCAGCATGATCGGGTCGCCCGATCATGCTGGCCCGCAACCGGGGTCAGCTGTCGAGCATGTCCGGGGTGAGGTTGGCATCGGTGCCGGGCAGGCCGAGGTCCTCGGCGCGCTTGTCGGCCATCGCGAGCAGGCGGCGGATGCGACCTGCCACGGCGTCCTTGGTCATCGCGGGCTGGGCCAGCTGGCCGAGCTCCTCGAGGGACGCCTGCTTGTGCTGGAGCCGGAGCTGGCCGGCCTCGCGCAGGTGGTCGGGGATGTCGTCGCCGAGGATCTCGAGCGCCCGGCCGACGCGTGAGCCGGCCGCGACCGCGGCCCGCGCCGACCGGCGCAGGTTGGCGTCGTCGAAGTTGGCGAGCCGGTTGGCGGTGGCGCGGACCTCACGCCGCATCCGGCGCTCCTCCCAGGCCATGACGGCGTCGTGGGCGCCGAGCCGGGTGAGCATCGCGCCGATCGCGTCACCGTCGCGGATGACCACCCGGTCGATGCCACGCACCTCGCGCGCCTTGGCCTGGATGCCGAGCCGGCGCGCGGCGCCGACGAGGGCGAGCGCGGCCTCGGGTCCCGGGCAGGTGAGCTCGAGCGCGGAGGAGCGACCGGGCTCGGTGAGCGAGCCGTGGGCGAGGAAGGCGCCACGCCACGCGGCCTCGGCGTCGCAGACGGACCCCGAGACGACCTTGGGCGGCAAGCCCCGCACCGGGCGCCCGCGGCCGTCGATGAGCCCGGTCTGGCGCGCCAGGGCCTCGCCGTCCTGGACGACGCGCACGACGTAGCGGCTGCCCTTGCGCAGCCCACCGGCCGCGAGCACGAGCACCTCGGGCGTCTGGCCGTAGAGCTCGTGGATCTCGCGGCGCAGCCGCCGGGCAGCGTTCGCCGTGTCGAGCTCCGCCTCGACGACGATCCGACCCCCGATGATGTGCAGACCGCCCGCGAACCTCAGCGTGGCGGCAACCTCCGACTTGCGGCAGCAGGGCTTGGTCACCTCGTGGCGGCTGAGCTCGTCCTTCACCTTCGCCGTCATTGCCATGCCGGTCATCCTGCCACGCGTCATGAGGGGCGGCTCCCCGAGCCAAGGATGTCCTGCAGTGCGGCCGCCAGGCGGAGCCGGTCGTGCTGGGTCGGTGACGTCGACATGCCCACGGGGTGGACGTGTAGCTCGGCCCCCACCTCGCGACACGCCTCAGCGAGAGCCGATTCGTCGTCGACGACCGACGGATCCGCGAGCACGGCGTCGAGCTGGATCTCGGGCGCGTAGGCCGCGAACGACTGCAGGTGGTGGGTCGCGCTGAACCCCGCGGTCTCGGTCGTCACCATCTCGAGGTTGAGGACGAGCAGCCGCTTGGCCCGGGTGACGGCGAGGGCCTCGGCGAGGTCCGGGACGAGCAGGTGCGGCATCACCGACGTGAACCAGGACCCCGGCCCGAGGATGACCCAGTCGGCCGAGCGGATCGCCGCGACGGACTCCGGATACGCGGGCGGGTCCGGTGGCAGCAGCCTCACCTCACGCACCTGTCCGCGCGTCTTGGCAACCTGGGCCTGCCCCCGGACCACGGACACCTCGTAGGGGGAGTCCGCCCGGGCGCCGAGCACGTCGGCCTCGATGTCGAGCGGCACCGCCGCCATCGGCAGGACGCGGCCGCGGGCGTTGAGCAGGCGACCGACGAGCTCCAGCCCGGCGACCGGGTCGTCGTGCAGCTCCCACAGCGCGACGATGAGAAGGTTGCCGAGGGCGTGGCCACCCAGCGGGCCGGTGCCCTCGAACCGGTGCTGGAGCACGTCGCGCCAGGTGTGCCCCCACTCGGTCTCCTCGCACAGCGCCGACAGCGCCATCCGCAGGTCCCCCGGCGGCAGCACGCCGAACTCGCCACGCAGGCGACCCGAGGAGCCCCCGTTGTCGGCGACCGTGACGATCGCGGTGATCTCGTCGGTGACGAAGCGCAGCGCGGCCAGGGAGGCCGACAGGCCGTGCCCTCCACCGAGCGCCGCGACGACCGGCCCGCTCACTCGCGTCCCAGGTCTCGGTGGACGAGGAAGGTGTCGATCCGACCGGTGCGCAGCCGCTCGGCGAGGGCCTCGGCCATGGCGACCGACCGGTGCTTGCCGCCGGTGCACCCGATAGCGAGCGTGGCATAGCGCCGCCCCTCGGACAGGTAGCCGCGGGTGACGGGCTCCATGAGCGACACCACCCTGTCGAGGAACTCGTGGGCGCCCTCCTGCCCCAGCACGTGATCGGACACGGCCGAGTCGCGCCCGTCGAGGTTGCGCAGCTCGGGCACCCAGAACGGGTTGGGCAGGAAGCGCATGTCGAAGACGAAGTCGGCGTCGAGAGGCACGCCGTACTTGAAGCCGAAGGACAGCAGGGCGAGCCGCAGCGACGGCCCGCGGTTCTTGCCGAAGAGCGGCGAGACCTTGCGGGCGAGCTGGTGGACGTTGAGTCCGGAGGTGTCGATGACGATCTGCGCCTTGGAGCGCAGGTCGCGCAGCACCTCGCGCTCGTTCTGGATGCCGTCGAGCAGGCGGCCCTCGCCCTGGAGGGGGTGCGGTCGGCGGACCGACTCGAAGCGACGGACGAGAGCCTCGTCGGTGGCGTCGAGGAAGACGAGCTGCGGCGTCCACCCCTTCTCGCGCAGCTGCTGCACCGCGCCGTCGAACGCCGCGAAGAACTGCTTGCTGCGCACGTCGACGACGGCAGCGATCTTGATGGCGTCGACCGTGTCACGCGTCTTGTCGCCCAGCTCGGCCATCGAGTTGAGCAGCTGCGGAGGGAGGTTGTCCACGACGTACCAGCCCTGGTCCTCCATGACGTTGGCCGTCGTGGTGCGCCCGGCCCCGCTCATCCCCGTCACGATGACGAAGTCGGCTCCGGAGGCCGTGGCGGCATCCTCAGTCATTGCTCTCCCTGGGCTCGTCGACGATCTCGCCGGTCATGAGGTTCACGGTCGGTTCCGCTGGTGCACCAGTCAACTCGCGTTGGATGACCTCCGCCAGTGCACGACCGATGCCGGGCACCTCGACGAGCTCCTCGGCACTCGCGGCGCGGATCCGCTTGACCGAGCCGAACTGCTTGAGCAGCGCCTTGCGCTTGACGTCGCCCAGACCGGGTATGCCGTCGAGGGCCGAGTTCGTCATGGCCTTGCTCCGGCGCTGACGGTGGAAGGTGATGGCGAAGCGGTGGGCCTCGTCGCGCAGGCGCTGCAGGAGATAGAGGCCCTCGCTCGTGCGCGGGAGGACGACCGGGAAGTCCTGTCCGGGCACCCAGACCTCCTCGAGCCGCTTGGCCAGGCCGACGACGGAGACGTCGACGATGCCGAGGTCCTCGATGGCGCGGGCGGCGGCGTTGACCTGGGGCAGGCCGCCGTCGACGACGACGAGCTGGGGCGGGTACGCGAAGCGGGTCGGCCGCCCCGTCTCCTCGTCGCGGCCCTGCGGCTCGTCGCGCTCCTTGAGGTAGCGCCGGAACCTGCGGGTGAGGACCTCGTGCATGGCGGCGGTGTCGTCGATGGTCGCCGCGGCGCCGTCCTCGTCGTGCTGTCCGCGCACGATGAACCGGCGGTACTCCCCCTTGCGTGGCAGCCCGTCTTCGAACACGACCATCGAGCCGACGACCTGGGTGCCCTGGACGTGGCTGATGTCGAAGCACTCGATGCGCAGCGGCGACTCGTCGAGCTCGAGCAGCTCCTGGAGCTGCTGCAGCGCCTGCGACCGTGCGGTGAGGTCGCCGGCACGCGCGACCTTGTGCCGGGCGAGGCTCTGCGTCGCATTGCGCTCCACGGTCTCCATGAGGGTGCGCTTGTCACCGCGCTGCGGCACGCGCAGGTCCACCCTGCTTCCCCGCAGGCCGGACAGCCACTCGCCGAGCGACCCGTCGTCCTCGGGCAGGACGGGCACGAGCACCTCGCGCGGCACCGCCTCGCCCTCCTCACCGCCGTAGAGCTGCTGGAGGAGGTGCCCGACGACCTCGGGCACGGTCTCGAACTCCTTCTCGGCGACCCAGCCTCGCTGGCCGCGGATCCGCCCGCCGCGGACGTGGAAGACCTGCACCGCGACCTCGAGCTCGTCGTCGGCGAGGGCGAAGACGTCGGCGTCGGTGCCGTCACCGAAGACGACGGCGGACTTCTCGAGCACCCGCTGCAGCGCGCCGATGTCGTCGCGCAGCCGGGCGGCCTGCTCGAACTCGAGCTCGTCGGACGCGGCCTTCATCTGGCGCTCGAGCCGCTTGACGAACTTCGAGCTCTCCCCCGCCATGAAGTCGCAGAAGTCCTCGGCGATCCGGCGGTGGTGCTCGGCGTCGACCCGCTCGACGCACGGGGCGGAGCACTTGTCGATGTAGCCGAGCAGGCACGGACGCCCCACCTGGCTGGCGCGCTTGAAGACGCCGGCGGAGCAGGTCCGCATGGGGAACACGCGCAGCGCCTGGTCGAGCGTCTCGCGGATGGCCCACGCGTGGGCGTAGGGCCCGAAGTAGCGCGTGCCCTTGCGCTTGGCGCCGCGCATGACCTGCGCGCGCGGGAACTCCTCGCCCATCGTCACCGCGAGGTAGGGGTAGGACTTGTCGTCGCGGTACTTGACGTTGAACCGCGGGTCGAACTCCTTGATCCACGAGTACTCGAGCTGGAGCGCCTCGACCTCGGTCGTGACGATCGTCCACTCGACGCTCGCGCCGGCGAGCACCATCGACGCGGTCCGCGGGTGCAGCTGCCCGATGTCCTGGAAGTACGAGGACAGGCGCGAGCGCAGCGACTTGGCCTTGCCGACGTAGATGACGCGGCCGTCCTTGTCGCGGAACCGGTAGACCCCGGGGTCGGTCGGGATCTCCCCCGGCCGGGGACGGTAGGTCGAGGGATGGGCCACGGACCAACCCTAGGACGAGCCCCTGACGGGACGACACGGCATACGCGCGTATGCCGTCCGCTCAGCTGACGCTGATGCCGTCGGCTCCCACGGTGACCTTCTTCTCGGGCAGCGGTTTGGTGGCCGGGCCGCCCTTGACCTCACCCGTGGCGATGTCGAACTTGCTGCCGTGGCAGGAGCAGTTGATGGTGCCCCCGTCGACACCAGTCACCGTGCAGCCCTGGTGCGTGCAGACGGCTGAGAACGCCTTGTAGTCGCCCTCGGTCGGCTGGGTCACGACGACCTTGGCCGAGTCGAAGACCTTGCCGCCGCCCACGGGGATGTCCGCCTTCTGCGCGAGGTCCTTGACGGCGCCCGCCGCACTGGACGCCGCATCGCTCACCGCACCTCCCGCGGCCTCGTCGACGTCGGAGCCGCACGCCGTGAGGCCGGCACCGGCGACGGCGACGACACCGGCCGCGCGCAGGGCGTCACGGCGGCCGCAGCAGCCGAGGACGGAGGGTGTGGACGCCGGGCTGACCTGACCTTCGGTTTTCGTCTCCATCGCGTCAGTATGCCGACGGATTCTGTTGTCTGCCTGTGAAGATCGCACAGATTTGTGTGCTTTTGGCCTTGGTAACGACTCGGCACAATATCGCCGAAGTCCTCTGGAAATGGACGGGCCCGTGGCTATTGTTCGGGTGCTCGCACACCCGTCGCGAGCTCCGCGTCCACAGGCCGCGGAGAAAGAATTCCAGGAGGAAACGTGGCTCAGCGTTCCGTCATGACCGTCGGCGCTTCGATGCTGGTGGCTTCACTCGCCCTCGCAGGCTGTGGCACCCGCGGCGAGGACAGCAACGACACCGGCGGCGACACCGGCGGCAGCGCCAAGGTCGCCAAGATCGGCGTCATCGCCCCCCTCTCGGGTGACCTGTCGGCACTCGGCAAGGGCATCCAGCACTCCGTCGAGCTGGCCGTCAAGCAGGCCAACGACTCCAAGGCGATCGAGGGCTGGACCCTCGAGGTCGAGGCCGTGGACGACGAGGGCAAGGCCGACGTCGGCAAGAACGGCGCGACCAAGCTCGCGTCCGACGACCAGGTCATCGGCGTCGTCGGCAACCTCAACTCGAGCGTCAGCCAGCAGACCCAGCCGGTCTTCGCGGCCGCCAACATCACGCAGATCTCGCCGGCCAACACCGGGCCGAGCCTGACCCGTGGCGCCGATGGCAACTCGCGTCCCTACAAGACGTTCTTCCGTACCTGCACCACGGACATCGCGCAGGGTGGCTTCGCGGCCAAGTTCCTCATCGACCAGGGCATCAAGACGGTCGCGACGATCCACGACAAGAAGACCTACGGCCAGGGCCTGGTCAAGTACTTCACCGAGGCCTACAAGGCTGCCGGTGGCACCGTGGTCGCCGCCGAGACGATCAACCCGGACGAGTCCAACTACGCCCCGGTCGTCTCCAAGGTCGCTCCGTCCAAGCCGGGCGCCGTCTACTACGGCGGTGAGTACCCCCAGGCCGGTCCACTGTCCAAGCAGATGAAGGCCGGTGGCCTCAACGTCCCGCTCATGGGTGGCGACGGCATCTTCGACCCGAAGTTCGTCGAGCTCGCGGGCTCCACCTCCAACGGCGACCTCGCCACCTCCGTCGGTGAGCCCACCGAGAACAGCGAGGCCGGCAAGAAGTTCCTCGCCGACTACGAGGCCGCGAAGTACGCCGAGCCGGCCGCTGCCTACGGTGGCTACTCCTACGACGCCGCCAACGCCATCATCGAGGCCCTCAAGACGTCGCTCAAGGACGCCGAGGACGTCAAGGGTGCCCGCCAGGCCACGGTCGACGCGGTCGGCAAGGTCTCGTTCGACGGCGTCACCGGCAAGGTCTCGTTCGACGAGTTCGGCGACACCCTCGTCAAGGTCATCACAGGCTACAAGGTCGAGGGCGGCAAGTTCGTCAGCGTCAAGTCCGAGAACGTGACCTGACGGCACCGGCCGACACGCTGACGTAGTAGTTCATTCGAGCAGGGGCGGACGAGTGTCCGCCCCTGCTTGAATGTGCCAACCCTTCAAAGGAGAGGTGACGGGTCCACGATGACCGAGTTCCTTCAACAAATTGTGAACGGCTTGACCCTTGGGTCGCTGTACGCCCTGATCGCCGTCGGCTACACCGTCGTCTACGGCATCGTGCAGCTGATCAACTTCGCCCACGGTGAGGTCTTCATGATCGGGGCGTTCGGCGCCCTGGCCACGTGGACGGTCCTCTTCAAGGGCCAGACCGGCCTGTGGGTCCTCCCGATCATGGTGCTCGGCGCCGTGCTCGTGTCCGTGCTCACCGCCGTGATCATGGAGCGGATCGCCTACCGACCCCTGCGCGGCGCACCCCGCCTCGCCCCGCTCATCACCGCCATCGGCATCTCGGTCTTCCTGCAGGAGGCCGTCCGCCTGTTCTACCCCGGCGCCAAGAGCAAGCTCAGCTTCCCCGAGATCGAGGTCGTCACGGGCCCGGGGCTCGCGATCGGTGGCCTCAACATCCAGCGCGCCGCGGTGTTCACCGTCGGCGCGCTCGTCCTGTCGGCCGCGCTGCTCTGGTACTTCGTCAACCGGACCCGGCTCGGACAGGGCATGCAGGCCGTCTCGCAAGACCCGGACACGGCCCAGCTCATGGGCATCAACGTCAACCGGATCATCGTCATCGCCTTCGCCCTGGGCGCGTCCCTCGCAGCGGTCGGCGGAGTCGCGCAGGGTCTGCTCAACTCCAACATCGACTTCCGGATGGGCTTCCTCGCCGGCCTCAAGGCCTTCACGGCAGCTGTCCTCGGAGGCATCGGCAACATCCAGGGCGCCATCGTCGGTGGGCTCGTCCTCGGCATCGCCGAGTCCATGGCAACCCAGTTCATCCCCGGCCAGTTCGGTGGATCCGCATGGAAGGACGTGTGGGCGTTCGTGCTCCTCATTCTCGTGCTCGTCTTCAGGCCCCAGGGCCTGCTCGGCGCCCGGGTGGTGGACCGCGCATGAGCACCTCGACCCCCTCGAACCCGCCCACGCCGGCCGCCTCGGTCGCCCCCGCGCACTCCGACCACGACGACGAGCTCGTCAAGGTCCACTGGCTCGACCGCGTCCCCGGTCGCGGCAACCCGGCAGCCTGGCCGCTCGGCCTCGCCGGTGCGCTCGTCCTCATCGCGGGCACGTTCCTCTCGTGGAGCTACACCAACGACGTCCTCGGCGACCTGTCGGTCAACTTCTGGCCCGGCGGCGTGCAGATCTGCATGATCGTGCTCGGCCTGGTCGCCCTCGTGCTCCTGCTGGCGCACCGCGGACCGCTGGCGCACCTCGGTGCCTGGCTCGACACCGCGACGTCCGTGCGGGCCCTCGGGCTCGGGGCCGTGGCCTACATGCTCGGCGCGCTCGGCACCATCGCCGTGAAGTCCGGCGGCATCATCAACATCAACCCGGGTGGTTGGATCTCCTTGGTCGGCGCGCTCATGCTCGCCGCGTCAGGTCTCATGCTCGTGTCACGACAGACCAAGGACCCACTCTTCGCGAAGACGTCGTCGTGGCTCGAGATCTGCACGATCATCCTGCTCATGGCGCTCGTCCTCTTCGGGGCGGCCTACGCCCTCGACGTGGGTGACGGCGCGAGCTTCGTGCTGTTCCTGCTCTTCGTGGCGGCGGTGGCCTGGGGCCTGTCCAAGGCCGGCGTGTTCACCTGGATCGGTCTCATCGCCCAGAAGAACCGTCAGGTGCTCATGCTCGGAGCCTTCGCGGTGGCGTTCCTCTTCCCGTTCACCCAAGGCGGCTCGGACGAGAACATGTCGATCGCGACGCAGGTCCTGATCTTCGCGGCCACCGCGCTCGGCCTCAACATCGTCGTCGGCCTCGCCGGCCTGCTCGACCTCGGCTACATCGCCTTCCTCGGCGCTGGCGCCTACGTCGGTGCGACGCTGTCCGCCTCGGCCTTCGCGACGATCGACTGGAAGCCACCGTTCCTCGTCGTGGTGCTCCTCGGCGCGTGCTTCTCGGCGCTCCTCGGCCTCATCATCGGATCGCCCACACTCCGCGTCTCGGGTGACTACCTCGCCATCGTGACGCTCGCGTTCGGTGAGATCTTCCGCCTCACGATGGGCAACCTCGACGGCAACAACGGCCCCGTCCTCACCAACGGTCCCAACGGGATCCCCGCCATCCCGGACCTCAACTTCTTCGGGTTCGACTTCGGGCAGCCCCACGTCATCGCCGGCATCACGCTGGGCCGGTTCGCGAACTACTACTTCCTGCTGCTCGTCATCGCGGCGATCATCATCCTCGTCTTCACGCGGCTCAACAACAGCCGAATCGGACGTGGCTGGGTCGCCATCCGCGAGGACGAGAAGGCGGCCGAGGCCATGGGCGTCAACGTCTTCGGCCTCAAGCTGTTCGCCTTCGCCGGTGGCGCGTTCCTCGCCGGCATGGCCGGAACCGTCAAGGCGCACCACGACGTGTCCGTCACCCCCGACCAGTACATCTTCCTCGAGTCCGCGTTCCTGCTCGCCGCGGTCGTCCTCGGCGGCATGGGCACGGTGGCCGGTGTGCTCGTCGGCGCCACGATCCTCAAGCTCCTCCCCGAGAAGCTGCGTTTCGTCGCCGACTACCGCCTGCTCATCTTCGGTCTGGTCCTCGTCCTCATGATGCGGTTCCGTCCCGAGGGCCTCGTGGCCAGCCAGCGGCGCAAGCTCGAGTTCCACGAGGACGACGAGGAGCTCGCGCAACGCATCGAAGAAGTCCATCTCGAGGAAGCGGAGGCCAAGGCATGACCGCCACCGACACCACGCCCGTCGCACCCACCGACACGGCGTCCGGCACGATTCTCGAGGCCCGCGGGGTGACGATGCGCTTCGGCGGTCTCACCGCGGTCAAGGACGTCGACATGGTCGTCCACCCGGGCGAGATCGTCGGTCTCATCGGCCCCAACGGCGCCGGCAAGACGACGTTCTTCAACTGCCTCACCGGCCTCTACAAGCCCACGGAGGGTGAGGTCCGCCTGCTCGGCGAGGTCATCCCCCCGAAGCCGAGGGCGGTCGTCATGGCCGGCATGGCCCGGACGTTCCAGAACATCCGGCTCTTCGCCAACATGACGGCCCTCGAGAACGTCATGGTCGGCCGCTACTGCCGCACCAGCTCGATGGCGCTCACGTCGATCCTCCGCGGGCCGAAGTTTCGGCGGGAGGAGGAGGCCACCCGGGCCCGTGCCCAGGAGCTCCTCGAGTTCGTCGGGCTCGGGGACTCCGCGGAGAACCTCGCCCGCAACATGCCCTACGGCGACCAGCGGCGGCTCGAGATCGCGCGAGCGCTGGCCACCGACCCCAAGCTCATCCTGCTCGACGAGCCCACGGCCGGCATGAACCCGCAGGAGACCAAGCAGGCGAGCGACCTCATCTTCCGGATCCGCGACAGCGGGCTGGCGGTCGTCGTCATCGAGCACGACATGCGGTTCATCTTCAACCTGTGCGACCGCGTGCTGTGCCTCGTGCGCGGCGAGGTCCTCGTCGAGGGCTCGCCGGGTGAGGTCCAGTCCGACCCGCGGGTCATCGAGGCCTACATCGGTGGCGGCGACGACGACGAGGACGAGGTCCGGCCAGCCGACGCCGCGTCCGACCAGACCAAGGAGGAGCAGCAGTGAGCCCCATGCTCGAGGTCAAGGACCTCGTCGTCGCCTACGGCAAGATCAAGGCCGTCAAGGGCATCAGCTTCACCGTCGACGAGGGACAGGTCGTCACCCTCATCGGCACCAACGGTGCGGGCAAGACGACGACCCTGCGCACGATCTCCGGCCTGCTCCGTCCTGCGAGCGGCTCGATCCGCTTCCAGGGCAAGCGCATCGACGAGACGCCGGCGCACGACATCGTCACGCTCGGCCTGGCGCACTCCCCCGAGGGCCGACGGATCTTCCCCCGGCTCTCGGTCGAGCAGAACCTCCTGCTCGGTGCGTTCGCCCGCCGCGACGGTGACATCAAGAAGGACCTCCAGGCGGCCTACGACCTGTTCCCGATCCTCGGCGAACGCCGGTCACAGGCCGCAGGCACCTTCTCCGGTGGTGAGCAGCAGATGCTCGCCATGGGTCGGGCGATGATGAGCCGCCCCAAGCTCCTCATGCTCGACGAGCCGTCGATGGGTCTGTCGCCGCTCATGATGAAGACCGTCATGTCGACCGTGACCACGCTCCAGGAGCAGGGCACGACAATCTTGCTCGTCGAGCAGAACGCCCAGGCGGCCCTCAAGCGGGCGAGCAAGGGCTACGTCCTCGAGGTCGGCAAGATCGTGCTCTCCGGCACGGGTGCCGAGCTGCTCGAGAGCGACGAGGTCCGCAAGGCCTACCTCGGCGAGGACTAGGCGTCAGGTCCCACGCGCCCACGCAGAGCGTGGGCCCCGTGCGTGGGCCTGAGCCCGGGTCCCACCCACACGAAGGCCCCGCACCGTTCTCGGTGCGGGGCCTTCGTGGTGTGCAGGACGACGGGGGTATGCCATCCTGCGCGCTAGGCGCTCTTGCGCGGCGTCCGCTTCGTGCCGGTGGTGCGCGCCGTCGTCGTGGCGGGTGCGGCGGTCCTGGCGGCGGCGGTCTTCTTGACCACCGCCTTCTTCGCCGTGGCCTTCGTCGCCGCCGACTTCTTGGCCACCGACTTCGTGGCCGCCGACTTCTTGGCAGCTGTCTTGCCGGAGGCCTTCGTCGTCGAGGACTTCGTGGCGGCGGCCCTGCCCGAGGCGGAGTTGGCCGATGACGCACCCTTGGCCGACGCCGTGGCGCGGGTCGGAGTGCGCGACGTCTTGGCGAGGACCGGGGCGAGGAAGCGACCGGTGTGGCTGTCGGGGTTGGCCGCGACCTCCTCGGGGGTGCCGGTGGCCACGACCGTGCCGCCCTTGTTGCCACCCTCGGGGCCGAGGTCGACGATCCAGTCGGCGCTCTTGATGACGTCGAGGTTGTGCTCGATGACGAGAACGCTGTTGCCCTTGTCGACGAGACCCTGGAGGACTCCGAGGAGCTTGCGGATGTCCTCGAAGTGCAGACCGGTCGTCGGCTCGTCGAGGACGTAGATGGTCCGGCCGGTCGAACGCTTCTGCAGCTCGGTCGCGAGCTTGACGCGCTGGGCCTCGCCGCCGGAGAGCGTCGGCGCGGGCTGGCCGAGGCGGACGTAGCCGAGGCCGACCTCGTTGAGGGTCGTCATGTGCCGCGCGATGCCGGGCACCGCCGCGAAGAAGTCGGCGGCCTCCTCGATCGGCATGTCGAGCACGTCGGCGATCGTCTTGCCCTTGAAGTGGACCTCGAGCGTCTCGCGGTTGTAGCGCGCGCCGTGGCACACCTCGCACGGGACGTAGACGTCGGGCAGGAAGTTCATCTCGATCTTGATCGTGCCGTCGCCGGAGCAGGCGTCGCAGCGACCGCCCTTGACGTTGAACGAGAACCGACCGGGCTGGTAGCCACGGATCTTGGCCTCGGTCGTCGTCGCGAAGAGCTTGCGGATCGCGTCGAACACGCCGGTGTAGGTCGCCGGGTTGGACCGCGGGGTGCGGCCGATCGGGCCCTGGTCGACGTGGACGACCTTGTCGAGGTGCTCGAGACCGGTGACGGTGCGGTGGCGGCCCGGGACGTGGCGGGCGCCGTTGAGCTTGTTGGCGAGGACGTTGTAGAGGATGTCGTTGACGAGGGTCGACTTGCCGGACCCCGAGACGCCGGTGACGGCGACGAGGTTGCCGAGCGGGAAGCTCGCGCTCACGTCGTGGAGGTTGTGCTCGCGGGCACCGACGACGGTGACCTCACGGCCGGGGTCCTGCGGGCGGCGCATCGCCGGGAGCGGGATCTCCTCGCGGCCCGACAGGTATTTGCCCGTGAGCGAGGTCTCATGGGTGAGCAGGTCGGCGACGGTGCCGCTGTGGACGACCTCACCACCGTGCTCACCGGCGCCGGGGCCGATGTCGACGACCCAGTCGGCCGTGGCGATGGTGTCCTCGTCGTGCTCGACGACGATGAGGGTGTTGCCGAGGTCGCGCAGGCGGGTGAGGGTCTCGATGAGCCGGTGGTTGTCGCGCTGGTGCAGGCCGATGCTCGGCTCGTCGAGGACGTAGAGGACGCCGACGAGGCCGGAGCCGATCTGGGTCGCGAGCCGGATGCGCTGGGCCTCGCCGCCGGAGAGGGTACCGGCCGGTCGGTCGAGGCTGAGGTAGTCGAGGCCGACGTCGAGCAGGAAGCCGAGGCGGGCGTTGATCTCCTTGATGACCCGCTCGGCGATCTGGCGCTCACGGACCGTGAAGTCGACCTGCTCGAGGAACGTCGCGGAGTCCGAGATCGGCAGGGCGCAGACGTCGGCGATGCTGCGACCACCGATGAGGACCGCCAGGGACTCGGGCTTGAGGCGACTGCCGCGGCACGACGGGCACGGCACCTCGCGCATGTAGCCCTCGTAGCGCTCCCGGCTCCAGTCCGAGTCGGTCTCGGCGTGCCGGCGCTTGACGAACGGGATCGCCCCCTCGAACCCGGTCGTGTAGGAGCGCTCGCGACCGAAGCGGTTGCGGTACTTGACGTGGACCTTGTGGTTGCGGCCGTTGAGGAGCGCCTCGCGCGCCCGCTCCGGCAGGGCCCGCCACGGGACGTCGACGCTGAACTTCAGCTCGGTCGCCAAGGCGCCGAGCACCCGCTGGAAGTACTCGGACGCACCGCTGCCGGACGCCCACGGCGCGATGACGCCCTCGGCGAGGCTCAGCTCGTCGTTGGGAACGATGAGGTCGGCGTCGACCTCGAGCTCGGTGCCGATGCCGGTGCAGACGGGGCAGGCGCCGAACGGCGAGTTGAACGAGAACGAGCGCGGCTCGACCTCGTCCATGGTGAGCGGGTGGTCGTTGGGGCAGGCCATCCGCTCGGAGAACCGGCGCTCGCGCGGCAGGCCGCTCGGGTCGTCGTCGGTGGTGATGTCGACGAACTCGATGACGACGACTCCCCCGGCGAGCCCGAGGGCGGTCTCGACGGAGTCGGTGAGGCGACGCTTGGACGAGGCGTCGCCGCCCTTGGACACGAGGCGGTCGACGACGACGTCGATGCTGTGCTTGATCTGCTTCTCGAGCTTGGGCGGCTCGGTGAGGGAGATGACCTCGCCGTCGACCCGGGCGCGCGCGAATCCCTTGGACTGGAGCTCGGCGAAGAGGTCGACGTACTCGCCCTTGCGGGCGCGCACGACCGGCGCGAGCACCTGGAAGCGGGTGCGCTCGGGCAGCTCGAGGAGGCGGTCGACGATCTGCTGCGGGCTTTGCCGGGTGATCGGCTCGCCACACGTCGGGCAGTGCGGGCGGCCCGCACGGGCGAAGAGCAGACGGAGGTAGTCGTAGACCTCGGTGATCGTGCCGACCGTCGAGCGCGGGTTGCGGTTGGTCGACTTCTGGTCGATCGACACCGCCGGCGAAAGGCCCTCGATGAAGTCGACGTCGGGCTTGTCCATCTGCCCGAGGAACTGGCGGGCGTAGGCGGACAGCGACTCGACGTAGCGGCGCTGGCCCTCGGCGAAGATCGTGTCGAACGCCAGCGACGACTTGCCGGACCCCGACAGCCCCGTGAAGACGACGAGCGAGTCGCGTGGCAGCTCGACGGAGATGTCCTTGAGGTTGTGCTCGCGCGCGCCACGCACCACGAGGTGGTCGTGGGTGGCGCTCCCGGAGCGGCGGGAGGAGGAAGAGGTCACAGCAGAAGTCACGTCCTCCATGCTAGGTGTCCGCACCGACAGCCCCCATTCCGAGCCGGTCCGCGGTCGCCCGTCGAGAACTAGAGTGACGGACGTGAGCGTGCGTGCCGGGCTCGTCGGGGTGGCTGTCGGAGCCGTCGCGCTGCTCGGAGCATGCACGTCGGCACCGACCACCTCACCACGCACCCCCACCACGTCGGCGGCCACCCTCGACTGGATCCGGGTGGACCTGCCCGGAGGGCTCGAACCCGTCACGCTGGTGACGTCGCCCGCGGGAGTCGTCGTGGGCGCCTACGGCCCCGGGCGTCCCCACCCCCACCTGCTCGCCGGACCCGGTGCGACATCCCTCCGCGAGGTCCCACTGACCCCGAGGTCGCCCTACGCCTTCGAGGGGCGCTGGCTCCAGCTCGCCACCGACGGCGACCGGATCGACGCCGTCGCCGGCGCCCGGGGCGGCGCGCACGGCAACTACCGGTGGACGACGTGGACCGGGACCGCCGCGGGCGTCGAGGAGCAGGAGCAACCGTTCGGCGTGTTCGGCAGCTACGGCGCCGGAGACCTCGCGGGGATCGCGTATGCCGGCCGCTCACCCGTCGTCCTCGGCGCCTGGCAGAGCGAGCGGACCGGCATGGACGTCGCGACCTGGAACCGCACCGGCGACCGGTGGGCCCGGGTGCCGTCGACCGGGACGCCCCTCGCGAGCACCCCGCAGGAGCTCGCCGACGCCCGGGTCGTCACCACCCGCGGGGAAGGGCTGCTCCTGGGCGGGTCGGTCACGCACCTCGCACCCGGGTCCGTCGAGGTCGCGCCGGTGGTCTGGTCCGCACCCGGACCGAGCGGGCCGTGGACGCGGGTGGGTCTCCCGCGCACCGGGAACAGCGGCACCGCCGAGGTCCAGGGCGCTCGCTGCACCGGCGCCCGCTGCCTGCTCACCGGGGTCACCGATGGCCGCCTCTCGGTCTGGAAGGTGGAGGCAGGCACCCAAGGTGAGGTGGACGGCATACCGAGTGTCGAGATCCACGAGAACGGCTCGGTCCTCTCTCCCGTGACCCTGGGTGGGAGCGACGTCGTCGTCGCTCCGACGGCCTCGGGCTCGACCGTGCTCCGCCACGACGGCGCGTCCTGGACCACCGCCCAGGGGCCCGCGGGGACCCCCACGTCGGTCGCCGCCCTCGGGGACGAGCTGTGGGTCGTGATGGATGACGCGCGAGGGTCCACCACCCTGTGGCGGTCGCGCGTAGCCTGACGACCGTGACCGACCTCCTCGCCGCCATCGACACGCACACCGCCCGGCTCGTCTCGGAGGCCCGCGCCTGCGACGACCTCGCCGCCCCCAGCCTCTGCGAGGGCTGGACCCGCGACCACGTGCTCAACCACCTCGCCCGCAACGCCGAGGCGCTGTGCCGGCTCGTCCGCTCGGCCGTGGACAGCACCGGCGAGACCATGTACGCCTCGCCCGAGCGCCGCGACTCCGACATCGACGACGGCGTCGGGCGCCCCGCCGACGTGGTCGTCGGTGAGGTCGAGGACACCGCGGTGCCGCTCGCCGAGGACCTGCGCCGTCTCGGCCCTCAGCACCGCGACCTCGTGCTCGAGCGCACGCCCGGCGGGCCGACGTTCAAGGGCGGGATGTTGCCGTTCATGCGGCTGCGCGAGGTCGTCTACCACCACGTCGACCTCGACCTCGACTTCGGCTTCGACGACCTCGCCGGCGACCTCCAGGTGCTCTTCATCGACAACGAGATCAAGCGACAGCAGGGCGTGCCCGGTGCACCGTCCCTCACCCTGCGCAGCGACGAGGGCGACGTCTGGACCCTCGGTGACGGCGGCGACGACGCCCCCGTCACCGGTTCGCGCGGTGGCATCCTGCGGTGGCTGGCCCGCCAGGACCCCAGCGGCGTGCGAGCCGACACGCTGCCCGAGCTGACGACGGGACTGTGACATGACGGCATACGACGGAGACGTCTCCCCCGGCGGCGCGACGCAGACCCGCGAGCTCGAGCGGCTCGTCATCCGCAAGATCGCGGTGTCCGAGATGTCGAACAACGCCTACCTGCTCACCTGCCGCGCGACGGGCGAGCAGCTGCTCGTCGACGCCGCAGACGATGCTGCCCGCCTCACCGCCCTCGTGCGCGAGGGCAGCGGCAGCCTCGACCACCTGGTGACGACGCACCAGCACTGGGACCACGTGCGGGCGCTGGTCGAGCTCGTCGACGCCTTCCACCCCCGCACCTACGCGGGCGCCGACGACGCGGACGCCCTGCCCGTGCGTCCCGACGTGAGGCTCCGGCACGGCGACACGGTCACGGTGGGCGAGGTCCGTCTCGACGTCGTGCACCTGCGCGGCCACACCCCCGGTTCGGTCGCCCTCGCCTACGACGACCCCGCCGGACCGACCCACCTCTTCACGGGCGACTCGCTCTTCCCCGGCGGTATCGGCAACACGAAGAACGAGGGCCAGAGCTTCGACAGCCTCATCGAGGACGTCACGACCCGCGTGTTCGACGTCTACGCCGACGAGACCTGGGTCTATCCCGGGCACGGCGGCGACACCACCCTCGGCGTCGAGCGCCCGCACCTCGCGGAGTGGCGCGAACGCGGCTGGTAGGCCCCGACCTACAGTGGCGTCGTGGCGGTCAAGCGGAGTCGGAGAGCCGTGGCGGCCCGGCGCCGCAAGCGCCGGATGGACGCGGTCGAGCACGACCTCAGCGACGAGCAGTGGGAGGCGCTGAAGTCGGCGTGGGGTGGCTGCGCCTACTGCGGCGCCACCGACCGGCCGCTCCAGCGTGACTGCGTCCTGCCGATCTCCCGCGGCGGGCGCTACACCCTCGACAACATCGCCCCCGCCTGCGGACCGTGCAACGCGAGCAAGTGCAACGACGAGGTCACCGGCTGGCTCCGCCGCAAGCGCTACGACGAGCGCGCCTTCCTCGAGCGCCACGTCCGGGTCAGGACCCTGCTCGCGACAGTGCCCGCAGCCGTCTCACGAGATGGCGCCGACGAAGCCGGTCCGCCGCCGGTCCTAGCCTGACGGGGTGTCGCGCGTCAGCTCGGTCCCCGCACCCCTGCTCGTCCTCGCCGGGGTCGTCTCCGTCCAGTTCGGCGGGGCGCTGGCCGCCACCCTCGTCCCCGAGATCGGCGCCGGCGGATCCGTCGTCATGCGACTGCTGTTCGCGACCGTCATCCTCGTTGCCATCGCGCGCCCCCGCTTCCGCGGGCACTCTCGCCGGGCCTGGCTGACGGTCGTCGGCTTCGGCCTGGCACTCGGGTTGATGAACTTCACGTTCTACGGCTCGCTCGCCCACCTGCCGATCGGTGTCGCCGTGACGATCGAGTTCCTCGGTCCCCTGCTGCTCGCCGCCGTCCTCTCACGCCGCCTCCTCGACCTCGCCGCCGTGCTCGCGGCCGCGGCCGGCGTGCTGCTCATCTCGGAGGCGTTGTCCGTCCCGTTCGCCGAGCTCGACTGGACCGGGCTCGGACTCGCGGCGACAGCGGGAGCGTTTTGGGCGGCATACATCATCTTCAGCGGCCGCACGGGGGCCGAGTTCGACAAGCTCGAGGGCCTGGCGCTGGCCATGATCGTTGCCACGGTCGTGACGCTGCCCTTCGGGATCGCGTCGGTGCCCGACTGGGATGCCAGCACGCTGGCGCGGGGTCTCGGCATCGCGGTGCTGTCGTCGGTCCTGCCCTACTCGCTCGAGCTCGTCGCGCTGCGCCGGCTCACGGCCAAGGTGTTCGGGATCCTGCTCAGTCTCGAGCCGGCCGTGGCGGCCCTCGCGGGACTGCTCGTGCTCGGGCAGGTCCTCCACGGCACCCAGCTCCTCGGGATGGCGCTCGTCGTCCTCGCGTCCGCGATCGTCCTCGGCCTGGGAGCACGCAAGGACCCCGCCGAGTCGACGGGGTCCTAGCGGCCTTCACACGGCGTATGCCGTCGCGCGGGTCAGGCGTTGATCTCCTGCTTGGCGTCGCGCTTGGTCTTCCAGAGGCTGGCGACCGTGGTGACACCGAGGATGACGACGATGGCGCCGAGCGAGACGGCGATCGGGATCTCCGGGACGTCGAAGTGCTCGCCACCGTTGATGAACGGCAGCTCGTTCTCGTGCAGGGCGTGCAGGATGAGCTTGACGCCGATGAACGCGAGCAGGACCGACAGGCCCAGGCTGAGGTAGACGAGCTTCTGGAGCAGGCCACCGAGCAGGAAGTAGAGCTGCCGCAGACCCATGAGCGCGAAGAGGTTCGCGGTGAGGACGAGGTAGGGCTCCTTGGTGAGGCCGTAGATCGCCGGGATCGAGTCGAGCGCGAAGAGGAGGTCGGTCGTGCCCAGCGCGAGGACGACGATGAAGAGCGGCGTGACGACCCGCTTGGCGTTCTCCTTGGTGAAGAGCTTGCTGCTCCACTCCTTGGTCGACGGCAGGGTGTTCTCCACCCACTTCATGAACCGGTTCTCCTCGTACTCCTCGTCGTCACTCTCACCCTCGGTCGCGAGCTTGACCGCGGTGTAGATGAGGAAGGCGCCGAAGATGTAGAAGACCCACGAGAAGTTGTTGATCGCCGCGGCCCCGAGCCAGATGAAGATGCCGCGCAGGACGATCGCGATGATGATGCCCCACATGAGGGCGGTCTGCTGGAACTTCTCGGGCACGGCGAACTTCGCCATGATGAGCAGGAAGATGAAGAGGTTGTCGACCGAGAGCGAGTACTCCGTCAGCCAGCCGGCGTAGAACTCACCGGCGAGCTGGCTCCCGTGGCTGACCCACACCCAGATGCCGAAGAGCACCGCGGCGCCGATGTAGAACGACAGCGCGCCGACGAGCTCCTTCGTCGACGGGCGGTGCGGGTTGCGCGCGATCATGATGACGTCGAAGAGGAGGACGGCAGCGGCCACACCGATGGTGAGGAACCACTGCCAGGTGGCGACGTTCATCGACGGCGTCGCAGCCGCGAGTGTGCTGAGGGTGTGCAAGTGCGGAACCTTCCGAGGGTCGGGTACGTGTCCCGGAGGTCTCTCCCGCCCGTGGGGCTGGACCGGATCCCCGGGCCTGTCGAACGGCCGTGATGACGAGGAGTCCGCGCTGGGGATACTCCCCTCCGCTGGTCCAGATTCTCTCACGGCTTCGCTCGTGAGATGAATCTTGACCACCGGAGTGGGCCCGCCCTCCGCTGACACGGCTTCGCTCGTGAGATGAATCTTGACCACCGGAGTGGGCCCGCCCTCCGCTGCACGCGCGGAGCGCATCGCAAGATGTCGTCCACGTGGAGTGGGCCCGCCCTCCGCTGGTCCCACCGCGCTCGACCCGACTCTGTCTCGCTCCACCCCGGATGCCAACCGGGGTCGAGCCCAGCATGATCGGGTGACCCGATAATGCTGGCGGCGGGCACGGTGGGCACGGCGGCCTAGGCTGCGGTCGTGCCCACCCGCCGCTCGCTCCTCCTCGCCGCGGCAACACTCCCCCTCGCTGGGTGCACCACCAGCCCCGACCCCGGCACCAAGGAGCTCACGACCATGCGCGTCACCTACGGGGACGACCCGTCGCAGTTCGCCGAGCTCACCCGGCCCGAGGGCGAGAGCAGGGGCGTCGTCGTCGTCATCCACGGCGGCTTCTGGAAGGCGGAGTACGACCTCGAGCTCGGCCGCCCTCTCGCCCGCTCCCTCGCCGAACGCGGGTGGACGGCCTGGAACATCGAGTACCGCCGGGTCGACGCCGGCGGTGGCGCCCCCGCCACGTTCGACGACGTGCACGCGGCGATCGAGCGCCTGGCCGGCCTCGAGGGAGTCGACACCACGACGCTGCTCACGCTGGGGCACTCGGCCGGTGGTCACCTCGCGGTCTGGGCCGCCGGACGGCAACGGTATGCCGCGTGGAGCGGTGCGACGGTCCGGGTCACCGGCGCGCTGTCGCAGGCCGGCGTGCTCGACCTCGTGCAGGCCTCGCAGGACGACCTCGGCTCGGGCGCGGTCGAACGGCTGCTCGGTCACCGGGCCACGGCCGCCGACGAGGCCTGGGACCCGCAGCAGCAGCTGCCCCTCGACGTACCCGTCCGGTGCGTCCACGGGCGGGTCGACGACATCGTCCCCCCGAGCCAGTCGAGCGACTACGTCGCGGCAGCCACCTCCGCCGGTGCGGATGCTGCGGTCGAGCTCGTGGACGGCGACCACTTCGTCGTCATCGACCCGGACTCACCGGCGTGGTCGCGTCAGCTCGAGCTGCTCGAGGAGCTCGGCGGACGCTGACTGCGCGGGAGCTTGGCGACGACGAGGTCGTAGGACGTGTCGACCGCCTCGCGGATCGCGTCGTCCGGGATCGCCCCGCCGACGACCAGGGTGTTCCAGCCGTGGCGTCCGATGTAGGGCATGACCGACGCGTCCTGCGGGAACTCGGCGAGCCACTCGTCGGCCTCGGCGCGGGTCCCGAGCTTGACCCCGACTCCCCCGCCACCGAGGAACGCAAAGATCTTGTCGCCGACCTTGGCCACGTCGTCGCCCTCCCACGGCTGGTCCGCCCACGCGCCGGGCTTGCCCAGCGCGTAGACGGACAGCTCCTCGGGAGTCACGCTGCGTTGCCCACCCACGAGCGGCCCGAGGAGCCCTCCGGGGCCCGACGGCTCACTTGGTGGCCTCGCTCATCTGGCGGAGCTCCTTCTTGAGGTCACCCAGCTCGTCACGCAGCCGCGCCGCGAGCTCGAAGTGCAGGTCGGCAGCCGCCTGGTGCATCTGCGTCGTGAGCTCCTGGATGAGGTTGGCGAGGTCGCCCGCGGCCATCCCGGCGAGCCGGTCGGTGCCGACCGTGACGGCGTCGGCCGCCAGGGCACCCCGGCCACCGCGCCCGCCGTCGGCCTTGCCACGCGACCGCGACCGGCCGGACCCGAGGAGCGCCTCGGTGTCGGCGTCCTCGCGCTCGAGCATGTCGGTGATGTCCGCGATCTTCTTGCGCAGCGGCTGCGGGTCGAGGCCGCGCTCGGTGTTGTAGGCGATCTGCTTCTCGCGGCGACGGGACGTCTCGTCGACGGCCTCGGCCATCGACGGCGTGACCTTGTCGGCGTACATGTGGACCTGGCCCGAGACGTTGCGCGCCGCGCGACCGATCGTCTGGATGAGCGAGCGCGCCGACCGGAGGAAGCCCTCCTTGTCGGCGTCGAGGATCGACACGAGCGAGACCTCGGGCAGGTCGAGACCCTCGCGGAGCAGGTTGATGCCGACGAGGACGTCGAACTCGCCCAGCCGGAGCTCGCGCAGCAGCTCGACCCGTCGCAGCGTGTCGATGTCGGAGTGGAGGTAGCGGACGCGCACCCCCTTGTCGAGGAGGTAGTCGGTGAGGTCCTCGGCCATCTTCTTGGTCAACGTCGTGACGAGGACACGCTCGTCCTTGGCTGCCCGCTCGTTGATCTCGTGCAGGAGATCGTCGATCTGGCCCTTGGTCGGCTTGAGCACGATCTCGGGGTCGACGAGACCGGTGGGCCGGATGATCTGCTCGACGACACCGTCGGCCTGGGCGAGCTCGTAGTTGCCCGGCGTCGCGGACAGGTAGACGGTCTGCCCGATGCGCTCGAGGAACTCCTCCCACTTGAGCGGGCGGTTGTCCATCGCCGACGGCAGCCGGAAGCCGTGGTCGACGAGGGTGCGCTTGCGTGACGCGTCGCCTTCGTACATCGCGCCGATCTGCGGGACGGTGACGTGGGACTCGTCGAGCACGAGGAGGAAGTCCTCGGGGAAGTAGTCGAGGAGGCAGTTGGGGGCAGTGCCGGCGGTGCGGCCGTCGAGGTGCATCGAGTAGTTCTCGATGCCCGAGCACGACCCCACCTGGCGCATCATCTCGATGTCGTAGGTCGTGCGCATGCGCAGGCGCTGGGCCTCGAGCATCTTGCCCTGGCTCTCGAACGTCTTGAGCTGCTCCTCGAGCTCGTGCTCGATGCCCGCGATCGCGCGCTCCATCCGGTCGGGCCCGGCGACGTAGTGCGAGGCCGGGAAGACGTACATCTCGGTCTCCTCGCGCACGATCTCGCCGGTGAGCGGGTGCAGCGTGTAGATCTTGTCGATCTCGTCGCCGAAGAACTCGATGCGCACCGCGAGCTCTTCGTACTGGGGGATGATCTCGACCGTGTCGCCGCGCACCCGGAAGGTGCCGCGGGTGAACGCGAGGTCGTTGCGGGAGTACTGCATCTGCACGAACCGGCGCAGCAGGTCGTCACGGTCGAGCTCGTCACCGACCCGGAGCTGGACCATCTTGTCGACGTACTCCTGCGGCGTGCCGAGGCCGTAGATGCACGACACCGACGCGACGACGATGACGTCGCGCCGGGTGAGCAGCGAGTTGGTCGCCGAGTGGCGCAGCCGCTCGACCTCGTCGTTGATCGAGGAGTCCTTCTCGATGTAGGTGTCGGTCTGCGGGACGTAGGCCTCGGGCTGGAAGTAATCGTAGTAGCTCACGAAGTACTCGACCGCGTTGTCCGGGAGCAGCTCCCTGAACTCGTTGGCGAGCTGGGCGGCGAGCGTCTTGTTGGGCGCCATGACGAGCGTCGGGCGCTGCACCTGCTCGACGAGCCACGCCGTCGTCGCCGACTTGCCGGTGCCGGTGGCACCGAGGAGCACGACGTTCTGCTCGCCGCGGTTGACGCGCTCGGCGAGGTCCTTGATCGCGGCCGGCTGGTCACCGGCGGGCTCGAACTCGGAGACGACCTTGAAGGGCGCAACCGTGCGCTTGAGGTCGGTGGTGGGACGCATGCCTCCACGGTATGCCGTGCCACCGACAGTGGGAGGATGGGCCGGTGACCCTCACCGCGCTCCCCACACCCCGCACCCCCGACCCCCGTTCCGCCCCCGCGCTGCGCTGGGGCGTCCTCGGCCCGGGCTACATCGCCCGCGAGATGGCCACCGCCCTGCGCGCCGAGACCGACCAGGTCATCCAGGCCGTCGCCTCCCGCGACCTCGGCCGCGCGCAGACCTTCGCGGACGACTTCGGTGCGCACACGGCATACGGGTCCTACGAGGAGCTCGTCGCCGACCCGGACGTCGACGCGGTCTACATCGCGACCCCGCACTCCGAGCACCACGCCCAGGCCCTCCTCGCCCTGGGCGCGGGCAAGCCGGTCCTCGTCGAGAAGGCCTTCGCACGAAACGCCGCCGAGGCGCGCGAGGTGCTCGACACCGCCGCCGACAGGGGGGTGCTCGCGATGGAGGCGATGTGGACCCGCTACCTGCCCGGTGTCGACGTGGTCCGCCAGTGCCTCGAGCAGGGCCTGCTCGGCGATGTCGAGAACGTCTTCGCCGACCACGGCCAGCCGCTGTTCCCCAACGGCCCGCAGCGGCTGTCCGACCCGGCGCTGGCCGGTGGCGCGCTGCTCGACCTCGGCATCTACCCGACGTCGTTCGCGTCGTTCGCGCTCGGTGGCATCGACACGGTGACGGCGACCGGTCGGCTCACCGACGACGGCGTCGACGCCGAGGAGACCATCCTCGTCACCGGCAACGGCGGCGGCCGGGGTCTGCTCCACGCGACGATGACCTCGCGGACACCCACCACGGCGAGCATCAACGGCACCGCCGGCCGTCTCGAGCTCGGTGACCCGGACGACCCCAACAACCGCTGGTACGCCCCGTCACGGGTCCGCTTCGTCTCGCGTGACGCCGAGACCGACGTCTCGTGGGAGCCCGAGCGCCGCGAGCACGGCCTGCACTTCGAGGTCTGCGAGGCGGCGCGCCTCATCGACGCGGGCCGGACCGAGAGCCCGCTCCTGCCCGCTGCCGAGACGCTGCGGATCATGGAGGTCCTCGACGAGGTCCGCGCCCAGGTGGGGGTCCGCTACCCCGGCGAGTGAGCCGCGTGGGCCAGGACCCGCTCGTGCACGGAGTCGAACCACGGCTCCTTGGCCGCCGCGTAGTCCGACGGTGTGAGGCCCTTGCCGAGCAGCTCCATCTTGAGCGCGGCGTACTCGTCGCGGGCCGACTCGTCCGACCGGAGCCAGTCGCGGAACGCCAGCGCCCACTCGTAGCCGGGGCTGCCGACCTCCCGCACGTGCACGTGGGCGACCCGGCCGGGGTCGGCGCTGCCGTGGAACCGTTTCGGCCACTCCTCGCCGTCTTTGGCATTGTCGTGCGTGATGTCGTCCACCCGCGGAAAACCGGTGCGCGCCAACGTCTCCACGAAGTCGGCGGCATCGGCGTCGGCGAGTGAGGCCACGCCCACCTGGATGTCGATGACGTCCTTGGCGGGCAGCCCCGGCACCGAGGTCGACCCGATGTGCTCGACCGTCGCGGCCCTCACGCCGAGGGCCCGTTCGATCCTCGCGACGAGTCTCGCCGCCTCGGCGGCCCACTCCTCCCGCGGCTCGCTGAGCGTCAGCGCATCGGGACGACGGACCCGTATGCCGTGCAGCAGGTTCTCGTTGTAGGGCTCGAGCCGCTCGGCCCAGAGGCGTCGCACCTCGACGTCGAGCTGGCCCGGCGTGCCGTTGTTGTCGACCCACACGTCGGCGACGGCCCGGCGGGCGTCGTCGTCGGCCTGCGCGTCGATCCGCGACCGCGCGTCCTCCTCGCTCATCCCCCGGTCCTTGACGAGCCGGGCACGCCGCTCGTCCTCCTCGACACCGACGACGACGACGAGGTGGTAGTCGGCGCCCATGTCCTTCTCCACGATGAGGGGCATGTCGTGGACGAGGATCGCGTCCGCGGGCGCCTGCGACAACAGGTCGGCGGTGCGTCGCCAGATGGCAGGGTGGGTGATGGCCTCGAGGTCGGCCAGGGCCTCGGGGTCGGTGAAGACGAGCCGGCCGAGCGCGGCACGGTCGAGCGCGCCGTCGGAGCCGAACACCGGGTCGCCGAACCGCTCACGGATGGCGGCGAGGGCCGGCATACCGGGTTCGACGACCTCTCGCGCGACGGCGTCGGCGTCCACGACGACCGCACCCAGGTCGGCCAGCGCCCGGGCCACCGTCGACTTGCCGGACCCGATACCGCCAGTGAGACCCACGCGAAGCATGGGCTCAACGTACTCGGCGGGCCGCCTGCGGGTGTGGACCAGTCGACGCGCCGCCTGCATCGAGAACTGGCCCGAAAGGACTATGGCGCCCTGATCCCGGGCGACGACGGCGGCGTGACGAGTGCGAGCCAGTTTTGCCGAAGTCGGGAAGAACCCGTGCAGATCTCAACTACCAATGGGTAACAGCGGCTCGTCAACACCATCGGCTCCCGCCCTCGGTGACGCGCGTCGTCACCGACACCGACGGTGCCGGGCTCCCCCACCATCCCACCGAGGTACCGCACCGATGACCCACGTCCACGCTCCCGGGCACGGACCGAGCCCCCTTCCGGCGACGGTCGCCCGCGTGTTCGCGATCATCCCGGCGCACGACGAGGCAGCAATCCTGCCCGGCGTCCTCGGAGCCGTGCGCCGCCAGGTGCAGTCCGACCGCATCCTCGTCGTGGCGGACAACTGCACGGACGACACCGCGGACATCGCGCGCGCGAACGGCGTGGGGGTCCACGTCACGGTCGACAACGCCGCGAGGAAGGCCGGCGCCCTCAACCAGGGTCTCTCGGTGCTGCTCCCGACCCTCGACGACGACGACGTCCTGCTCGTCATGGATGCCGACACCGAGATCGCGCGGGGGTTCGTCGACGCGGCGGTGCGGGCGCTCGCCGAGGACCCGGAACGTGGCGCGGTCGGTGGCATCTTCACCGGCACCGATCCCCGGGGATTCCTCGAACAGGCCCAGGCGAACGAGTACGCCCGCTACGCCCGTGAGGTCGAGCGCACCCGCCGGGTGCAGGTGCTCAGCGGCACCGCGTCCGTCATCCGGGTGAGGGCGCTGCGCGAGGTGGGCAGGGCTCGCGGCACGCTACTCCCGGGCACGCCCGGCGAGGTCTACGACGCCACGGCACTCACCGAGGACATGGAGCTCACCCTGGCCCTCAGCTCGCTGGGCTGGTCGCTCAGCTCACCGGCTGCCTGCCGAACGAGCACCCAGCTCATGCCGACCGTGCGCGCGCTCCAGGACCAGCGCCTGCGGTGGTACCGAGGCGCCATCGACAACCTGCGCACCTACGGCTGGACGCCGGTGACGCGCCGCTATGTCCGTCAGCAGGTCATGCTCGCCATCGGCGCACTGGCCATGGCGCTCTATCTCACCGTCATGATCGCCGACGCCGTCCTCGGCCGGATCGGGTTCCAGCCGTTTTGGGCCGGCGTGGGCGTGCTGTTCGCCCTCGAGCGGGTCGTCACCGCCTGGCACGCCGGGTGGCGTGGACGGGTGCTGGCGGTCCTCCTCGTGCCCGAGCTCTTCTACGACGTCCTGCTCCAGATCGCGTTCGTCCGCGCGGTCCTCGCCTCCCTGCGCCGTACCGAGGGCGAGTGGCGCCACGACACCGCGCCCCCGCGGCGGCGTGTACCCGCCTGACCCCCGAGCCCCTCCCCACGTCCACCCCTGCCACCGACCGACGTCCCCCGAAAGGACTCCATGTACTCCGCTGCACCCATCACCCGTCTCACCCAGGGCGCCGGCCTCACCGCCGGTGGCGTCACCTCGGTGTGGTCGAGCGGTCTGCAGACCCTGCACGTCATCGTCGCGGTGACGTCGCTGTTCGCCCTGGCCCTGGCCATGCGCAAGCTCCTGCCCGCGCGCGGCGGCAGGTGGGTGCCCTCACCCGTGAAGCGGGCGGATGTCCTGTCGAGCACGTGGGAGGGGCCGCAGACCGCCACGTCGTAGGGTCGGCACCATGACGTCGGCCCTCCAGGTGGGTCTCGTGACCACGGGGCTCGCGACACTAGCCCTTGCATGGTGGGTCGCGCGGCTCCGGGCGGCGTTGCGGCGCAGCGGTCACGAGATCGCCCGGCTGCAGGGTGTCGCCCTGCGTCGCGCCGACCAGGTGTCCGTCCTCAGCCACGAGGTCCGCACCCCGCTCGCCCTGATCAAGGGCTCGGCCGACCTTCTCGCGGAGGAGACCCCGGGGCCGCTCACGCGGACCCAGGCGAAGTTCGTCGACACCATCTCCGGCAGCGCCGACCACGTGATCGAGCTCGCCGAGGACATGCTGGCCCACGCCCGGATCGAGGCCGGGCTCTTCGAGGTCCACCTGCGCCAGGTCGAGCTGCGGGCCTACCTGCGCTCGGTCGTCCAGGAGCTGCGCCAGGTGCACCGGCACCGCGCGATCGCCCTCGATGCGCCGGGGCCACCCACGCGCGTCCATCTCGACCCGCAGCTCATCCACCAGCTCGTGAGCAACCTCGTCGCCAACGCACTGAGGCACGACGAGGGGATCGGCAACGAGGTCGTCGTCCGCGGCCACACGGCCGATGGCAACGTCATCCTCACGATCAGCGACCAGGGCCGCGGGATGAGCGAGGAGGAGCGGTCCAGGCTCTTCGAGCGCTTCTCGAGCAGCGCCCCCATCGGCGAGGGCACCGGGCTCGGGCTCTACATCTCGGCGCACATCGCAGAGCTGCACGGCGGCCGCATCCTCGTCGACACGATCGCCCAGCACGGGACGACGATGCTCGTCGCCTTCCCCGCGGGCGAGGACAAGGGCGCCTCATGAGTGCACCGCTCTGGAGGGCGCTCGTCGTCGAGGACGAGCCCGCGATGCGCGACATCATCACCTTCGCCCTCGAGACCCAGGACTTCGACACCGTGACGGCCGGCACGGCCGAGGCCGCCTGGGCGGTCATCGCCGAGCAGCAGGTCGACCTCGTCGTCCTCGACGTCATGCTCCCCGGCATGTCGGGCATCGAGCTGTGCCGGCGGATCACCTCCACCCGCCCGGTGCCGGTCATCCTCCTCACGGCGCTCGGCGAGACGTCGCAACGGATCGCCGGGCTAGAGGCGGGTGCGTCCGACTACGTCACCAAGCCGTTCCACCCGCGCGAGCTCGCCCTGCGCGCGGCCGGCCTCGTGCGCCGCTCCCCCGTGCGCGACGGCGCCCTGGCCCAGTCGGGACCGGTGTCGCTCGACCTGCGGGCCGCGACGGCATACGTCCGCGGGAAACGGGTGGACCTCACCCCCCACGAGTACCGCCTCCTCGCGGCCCTCGTGACCCATCCGGACGAGGACCTGCCCTTCCGGCAGCTGCTGCTGCTCGGCTGGGGCGAGGCCCAGCTCCTCGGCGGGCGCGAGCTGCTCAAGACAGCCGTCTACCGCCTCCGCCTCAAGCTCGAGTCGGTCGACCCCGCAGCGCGCGGCTGCATCGCGAGCGTGCGCGGGGTGGGCTACCGCTACTCCGTGCCGGCGACGGACGGACCGGACGGCCCGGCGACGAACGGGGCCGGCGACGAGGCCCACTGACGAGTCGTTCGGTCACAGGACGGTGACCGTTCGCCGCCCGTGTCGTGACCGTCGACCCACTCGGCTCGGCCTAGGGTCGGCCCCCAGCAGGCCGTAAGCACCCACGGTCGGTCATTGACAAAGGAGTCAACCGCCATGTCCCGTACCCGTTCGTCCGCGTTCCTCCTCGCCGTCCCCCTCGGGCTCACGGCCCTCCTCGCGGCTTGCGCCGTCGAGGAGCCCTCGGGCTCCCAGGCCGGCTCGGGCTCCGGGTCCGGCCAGGGCAGCGGCGAGGTCGTCGTCGCGTGCACCCCCCAGGAGGAGCAGTGCCAGGCCATGGCGGCGGCCTTCACCAAGGCCTCCGGCATCAAGACCTCGTTCGTGCGGATGAGCTCGGGTGAAGGCGTCGCCCGACTCGACGCCGCGAAGTCCAAGCCCGAGTTCGACGTCCTCTACGGCGGCCCGTCGGACGGCCACGTGGCAGCGTTCAACGCCGGCCTCATCGAGGCCTACAAGAGTCCGAACGCCGAGAAGATCCCCGCCCAGTACAAGGACGCGGACGGCAAGTGGACCGGCACCTACGTCGGTGTGCTCGGGTTCTGCTCCAACAAGGACCAGCTCGCCAAGACCGGCGCCAGTGCACCGGAGTCGTGGGCCGACCTGCTCGACCCCAAGCTCAAGAAGCAGGTCGCCATCGCCCACCCGTCGACGTCGGGCACGTCCTACACGGCCGTGTGGACGCAGATGGTGCTCAACGGCATGGACGAGGCCAAGACATTCGACTACCTCGGCAAGCTCCACCAGAACGTCCTGCAGTACTCCAAGAGCGGCTCCGCCCCGGGCCAGATGGCCGGACGCGGCGAGGTCGCCGTCGGCGTGATCTTCAGCCACGACTGCGTGAAGTACCAGAAGGAGGGCTTCGACATGCTCGAGAGCACCTTCCCGAGCGAGGGCACCGGCTACGAGATCGGTGCCGTGTCGATGGTCAAGGGCGGACCCAACGCCGAGAACGCGAAGAAGTTCATCGACTGGACCCTCACCCCCGAGCACCAGGACATCGGGCCCACCGTCGGCAGCTTCCAGATCCCCACCAACCCCGACGCCAAGATCACCGAGGACATGGTCAAGCTCGACGAGATCAAGCTCGTCGACTACGACTCGCTCGCCGCCGGCGAGAAGAAGAAGGCGCTGACCGCACGGTTCGACGCCGAGGTCGCGCCCGCCCCCAAGGAGTGACGGCGCCTCCATGACGGCAACCCTGCTGCCTGCAGCCGCCGACCCGGTCGGGGCGAGCACCCCCTCGCCCCGACCGCGCCGCGGCTCCGGCCGGGACCTCACGCTCATCGCGCTGGTCACGGTCGTCTCGCTCCTGCTCTTCGTCATCGTCGGGCTCCCGCTGCTGCGGATCCTCACCGTGGCGCTGTCCCCCGAGGGCTGGGAGATCGTCAGCTCGATGCTGACCAACCCGGTCAACCGGCGCATCCTGTGGAACACCGTCCAGCTGGGCATCATCGTCGCGCTGCTCGGGACCGCCGTCGGGTTCGTCATGGCCTACGCGCAGGTGCGACTGAAGTTCCGTGGCAAGAAGCTGCTGCACCTCATCTCGCTCATGCCCATCGTGTCGCCGCCCTTCGCGGTCGCGACCGCGGCCATCACGATGTTCGGTCGCAATGGGATCGTGAGCAACAAGCTCCTCGGGCTCGAGATCGACATCTACGGCCTCAAGGGACTCGTCTTCGTCCTCACCCTGTCGTTCTTCCCCGTGTCCTACATGAACCTCAAGGGGATGCTCGAGAGCCTCGACCCGAGCCTCGACGAGGCCGCGTCCAACCTCGGTGCGAGCAAGCTCAAGATCTTCACGTCGGTCACGCTGCCGATGCTCGTCCCGGGCATCGCCGGCTCGTTCCTCCTGCTCTTCGTCGAGTCGATCGCCGACCTCGCCAACCCGCTCGTGCTCGGCGGCGACTACACCGTGCTCGCCTCGCGCGCCTACCTGGCCGTGACGGGTGAGTACAACGTCGCCGGCGGCGCGGCATACTCGCTCGTCCTGCTCCTCCCGGCGCTGAGCGTCTTCCTCGTCCAGCGCTACTGGGTGAGCCGCAAGAACGTCGTCACGGTGACCGGCAAGCCCGCGGGCTCCCCTGAGCTCATCACCGCTCCCGCGCTGCGCATCCCGATCCTCACGGCCGCGTGCCTCGTCGCCGGTCTCGTCGTCCTCATGTACGCGACGGTCATCTTCGGCGGGTTCGTCAAGATCTTCGGGGTCAACAACGACTTCACCCTGTCGCACTACCGGTTCGTCCTCGCGGGGATCGGCTCGGACGCGATGTTCACAACGACCCTGCTCGCCCTCGTGGCCACTCCCATCGCCGGGCTCCTCGGCATGCTCATCGCCTGGCTCGTCGTGAGCAAGCTCAAGCGCACCTCCGGCCTCATGGACTTCGTCGGCATGCTCGGGCTGTCGGTGCCGGGCACGGTCATCGGCATCGGCTACGCCATCGCCTTCAACACCCCGACCATCCTCGGCGGTCGGCAGTGGTTCCCCGCCGTGGCCGGTGGCTCGGCGATCCTCGGTGGCGCGATGGCGATCGTCATGGTCTTCGTCGCGCGTTCCCTCCCCTCTGGCCAGCGGGCCGGCATCGCCGCGCTCCAGCAGATCAACCCGGCCATCGACGAGGCGTCGACGAGCCTGGGTGCCAGCAGCTTCACGACGTTCCGCAAGATCACGCTGCCGCTCATCCGGCCGGCGCTCCTCTCGGGGCTCACCTACGCGTTCGCCCGCTCGATGACGACCCTGTCGCCGATCGTCTTCATCACGACGCCGCAGACCAAGATCATGACGAGCCAGATCCTCGCCGAGGTCGACGCCGGCCGGTTCGGCAACGCCTTCGCCTACTGCGCCATCCTCATCGTCATCGTGTTGAGCTTCATCGGGCTGCTCAACCTCGCGATGCTCCACCCCTCGATCCGCGGCATCCACCGCCGATGACGTCCCCCTCGGAGAGTGTCATGACCCAGCAGACCGACCGGACCCACCAGAACGACCCCGCCCACCCGGTCGAGGGCGACCCCGACCGGACCGGCAGGACCGACTCCGTCCAGAGCGCCCGCGACAGCCTCGCGACGGCGACCCCGGGACGCGTGACGCTCCGCAGCCTGCGCAAGGTCTACGGCGACGACGCCTCGGCCACCCCGGCCGTGCGCGACGTCGACCTCGACATCGAGCCCGGTGAGTTCATCACCCTGCTCGGCCCGTCGGGCTGCGGCAAGACGACGACCCTGCGCATGATCGCCGGGTTCGAGACACCGACCGCCGGTGAGATCCGCCTGGACGACGACCTCCTCAACAAGGTCGCACCGAACAAGCGGCCGATGGCGATGGTCTTCCAGTCGTACGCCCTCTTCCCGCACCTCAGCGTCTTCGACAACGTCGCCTACGGGCTCAAGCTCAAGAAGCTGCCCGCAGCCCGCGTTGCCGAGGAGGTCGAGACCGCACTCACCTCGATGAACCTCGGCCCCTACCGCGACCGGGCTCCCCACCAGATGTCCGGCGGTCAGCAGCAGCGGGTCGCGCTCGCCCGGGCGCTCGTCATGCGTCCCAAGGTCCTGCTCTTCGACGAGCCCCTGTCCAACCTCGACGCCAAGCTCCGCGTGCAGATGCGCGGTGAGATCCGCCGGCTCCAGCGGCGTCTGGGCATCACCACGGTCTTCGTCACTCACGACCAGGACGAGGCGATGACGATGTCGGACCGGATCGTCGTCATGAACGTCGGAGTCATCGAGCAGGTCGACACCCCCGAGGAGATCTACCGCCACCCGCTGTCGGTCTTCGTCGCCGACTTCATCGGCCGCGCCAACTTCCTCGACGTCGACGTCCACGGCATCGAGGACGGGTCAGCCCGGGTGAGCGTGCTCGGGCGGCAGTGGACCGTCCCGAGCCACCCGCACGTCGCGGTCGACGCCCCCGTGACGCTGCTCGTCCGGCCCGAGTCGGTGCGCCTCTCCCCCACCGACGACAGTGCCGTGGCTGGCTCGGTCGGGCGTGTGCTGTCGTCGATGTTCTACGGCGAGTCGATCGAGTACGACATCGAGACCGAGGCCGGCAACCTCGTGGTCTCGGTCGCCGACCCGCACGCGCACGAGACCTTCGCTCCGGGTGACTTCCTCGACGTCGGGTTCGAGGAGGGTCGCGCGTGGCTCATGCCCGTGGGCGACGAGCCGCGGTGACGCACCCGGCCGTCCCCGTCGAGGAGTCCGTGCGGCTGCGCGAGGTGGCCGAACGGGCGGCCGCGAGAAGCACGGCATACCTGCTCCCCGTCTTCCGGCGACCCATGGCGGTGGAGCACAAGGGCGGACCGCACGACCTCGTCACCGAGCACGACCTCGAGTCCGAGCGGATCCTGCGCGAGGAGCTGCTCGCCGCCGAGCCCGACAGCGTCGTCGTCGGCGAGGAGGGAGGTCGCACGGGTACCGGCCGGGTCACCTGGCACGTCGACCCCATCGACGGGACGGTCAACTTCAGCCACGGGCTCGCCTTCTGGTGCGTGTCGATCGCGGCCGCCGTCGACGGCGAGGTCGTCGCCGGTGTCGTCGCCGCTCCCGCCCTCGGGGAGGTGTATGCCGCTGATCTCACCGGGGTGACCGTCAACGGCGCACCGGCCGTGCCCCGACGGGTCGAGCGCGAGATCGACGGCTTGGTGCTCGGGACCTTCCCGCGCATGCTCGACCTCGAGGTCTTCGGCGACGAGGCCCTCAGCGCCAGCGGTCGGCTCGTGCGGGCCTACGGGTCGGTGCGCACGCTCGGCAGCGGCGCCCTCGGGCTCGCGCACGTGGCGACCGGTCGGGCCGATGCGACGTTCGACCTGCACACGAACTCGTGGGACGTCGCTGCCGGGGCGTTCATGGTGCGGCTCGGCGGTGGCCGCTACGTCGGGTGCGAGGACGGGCTCGTGGACGAGGACCCGCGCACGTCCTACGGTCGGCCGGCCTACTGGGCCACGGCGTCGGACGTCGAGCACCCCACCCTGGCAACGCTCGTCACCGACCTCACCGGCGGCCGGGCCGCGGCTGAGCGCTGCTAGGCGAGACGGGCGGGGAAGCCACCGGTCGCGACCGGACCCCACCGCGTCGGCGTGATGCGGAGCAGCGACTTGTCCTGCTCGCGCATCGCCTGGCGGTACTCGTCCCAGTCCGGGTGCTCCCCGGAGATGCAGCGGTAGTAGTCGACGAGGGCGTCGGCCGCCTCCGGCATGTCGATGACCTCACAGTCCCCGTCGACCTGGACCCAGGCGCCACCGAAGTCGTCCGAGAGCACCATGACGCTCACGTGCGGCTCGCGCCGCGCGTTCGTGGTCTTGGCGCGCTCGGGGTAGGTCGAGATGACGATGCGCCCCTGCTCGTCGACCCCGCCCGTGACCGGCGACGCCTGGGGGCGGCCGTCGCGTCGGGTCGTCATGAGAACCATGTGGTGCCGGGGGCGGACGAAGTCCAGCAGCTCGTCGAGGTCGACCCGGTCGTTCGTCGCGATGGTGCGTGCCATGCGACCCACTCTGGCACGACCGTGCAGCGCTGCGGACCCCGTCAGCAGCCGGCTCGCGTGTAGCGGCACAGCTGGGGTGCGACGTGGTCGAGAGCGGGGCGCAGCTCGGCAACCCCCTGCGCGCTCACCGTCGGCCCGAGGATGCCGTGGCTCCCGCGCACGGCGTAGGTCACGGCGCGCCCGACCCGGGCCAGCACGAGCGTCGTCTCGCCCAGGGGCGGACCCGTGCTCGAGGGTGACGTCGAGGAGCCGTAGGAGATCGCCACGCCGTCACCCCACACGCCGCGCAGCTCCTGCATCCGTCCCTGCCACGGCGAACCGTCGCCGGCGGAGCACTCCGAGACCGAGATCCGCGCCACCTGCATGAAGCGCACGGCCTGGTCCGCCGTCCCGAAGACGACGAGCCCCTCGCTCCAGCGCTCCATGTCGACCAGCGCCGACACTGCTCGCTGCTCCCTGGCTCCCGTGAGCGGCACGTCCTGCCAGCACACGGTCACCTTGACGGCCGCCGGGGTCCACGGCGTGTTCTCCTCGATCCCGGGCTCGGGCGGGGCACCCTCGTGCAGCAGCCTCACCGCCCGCTGCGGGGTCGGCTTCGCGGCCGTCGTGGTCGTGCTCGGCGTGGGGCGCACCGAGCCCGTCGGTGCCGCTGTCGATCCCGCCGGTGCGCTGCTGGAGCCCGACGACGGTCCGAGCTCGGGTGCGCCCGGCACGGCAGCGGAGCTCACTGACTCCTCCACCGTGGGTCCGTCTGCGGGACTCGCCGTGCACCCCGACGAGACCGAGGCAACCGCCGCGACCACGACCCCGGCCATGGCCCGGACCACCGGCCTGCGGACACCTCCGCGCGCTGCTCTCATGACGCTCTCCCCCATGACGTTCGTCCCCCTGCTGACACTCGTTCCTACGCCGTGAGCGACCGAAAGGTTGCCGGCGTCGCGGAAGTGTCTCACCCCGCCCGGCCCCGGACAGGCCGAAGGCCCGGCCCCCGCGAGGGGACCGGGCCTTCGGTCGTGCGTCACGGCATACGAGGCGTATGCCGGTCGGCTCAGTTTCCGGTGAGCTTCTCGCGCAGCGCGGCGAGGGCCTCGTCGGAGGCGAGGGTGCCCTCGTTGGCCGGCGGAGCGGCCGGACGCGAGCCCGTGCCCTCGTCGTCCGAGTCGGACGAGGAGGAGGCGGAGTCGCTGCTGTAGGACGTGGCGGTGTCGCCACCGGCAGCGGCCTCGGCGTCGGCCTTGGCGGCCTCCTCGACCTGCGTGCGGTGGGCCTCCCAGCGGGAGTGAGCCTCGGCGTACTGCTTCTCCCAGACCTCACGCTGCTTCTCGTAGCCCTCGAGCCACTCGTTGGTCTCGGAGTCGAAGCCCTCGGGGTACTTGTAGTTGCCCTGCTCGTCGTACTCGGCGGCCATGCCGTAGAGGGTCGGGTCGAACTCGACCTGGCCCGCGCCGTCCTCGTTGGCCTGCTTGAGCGAGAGCGAGATGCGACGACGCTCGAGGTCGATGTCGATGACCTTGACGAAGATGTCGGCGCCGACGGTGACGACCTGCTCCGGCAGCTCCACGTGGCGCTCGGCCAGCTCGGAGATGTGGACGAGGCCCTCGATGCCGTCCTCGACGCGCACGAACGCACCGAACGGGACGAGCTTGGTGACCTTGCCGGGGACGACCTGGCCGATGGCGTGCGTGCGGGCGAAGTGCTGCCACGGGTCCTCCTGCGTCGCCT
This sequence comes from Knoellia sp. LjRoot47, assembly GCF_964253435.1. NCBI lineage: Bacteria > Bacillati > Actinomycetota > Actinomycetes > Micrococcales > Intrasporangiaceae > Knoellia > Knoellia sp. LjRoot47. The sequence continues at coordinate 2,871,121 of NZ_CAXUQS020000001.1, read as the reverse complement.
TCAGCGACAGGGAGACACGCTCGCGGTCCATGTCGACGTCGAGCACCTCGACGGTGACCTCGTCGCCGACCTCGACGACCTCGGACGGGTGGTCGATGTGCTTCCAGGACAGCTCCGAGACGTGGACGAGACCGTCGACGCCGCCGAGGTCCACGAACGCACCGAAGTTGACGATGGAGGACACGACGCCCGAACGGACCTGGCCCTTCTGGAGCTCCTTGAGGAACGTCGTGCGCACCTCGGACTGCGTCTGCTCGAGCCACGCGCGGCGCGACAGGACCACGTTGTTGCGGTTCTTGTCGAGCTCGATGATCTTGGCCTCGATCTCCTTGCCGACGTACGGCTGGAGGTCGCGGACGCGACGCATCTCGACGAGGGAGGCGGGGAGGAAGCCACGCAGGCCGATGTCGAGGATGAGACCACCCTTGACGACCTCGATGACGGTGCCGGTGACGACGCCGTCCTCCTCCTTGACCTTCTCGATCGTGCCCCAGGCGCGCTCGTACTGAGCCCGCTTCTTGGACAGGATGAGGCGGCCTTCCTTGTCCTCCTTCTGGAGAACGAGGGCTTCGACCTCGTCGCCGACCTTGACGACCTCGTTGGGGTCGATGTCGTGCTTGATGGAGAGCTCGCGCGAGGGGATGACACCCTCGGTCTTGTAGCCGATGTCGAGCAGAACCTCATCGCGGTCGACCTTGACGATGCGGCCTTCGACGATGTCTCCGTCGTTGAAGTGCTTGATCGTCGCGTCGATGGCGGCGAGAAGGTCTTCCTCAGAGCCGATGTCGTTGATGGCGATCTGAGGGGCGGTCTTGGCGACCGTGCTGGCAGTCATGTAGTAGGAACTCCGATGTGGACAGATGGATTCGATGGGGTGATGCTGAGTGTGCGCCGCGTGACGCAGGAGCTGCGTGGGCATGCGGGAACACAGAAGAATGCTGGTCAAGACTACCGACCTGGTCCATGCAGGGTCAAAGCGGGGTATGCCGGTGAGCGAGGACGTCGGTCGGCGCACCGCCGGGACCGGTGAGACCCAGGCCGCCAACCGTGCCTGGTGGGACGGCGAGGCCGCCGACTACTACGCCGAGCACGGCAGCTTCCTCGGGGACGACGAGTTCGTCTGGGGCCCGGAGGGGTGGACCGAGGAGGACCTCGGGCTGCTCGCGGCGGCACCGGGCCAGCGGGTCCTCGAGATCGGCGCTGGCGCGGGGCAGTGCGCGCGGTGGCTGGAGCGCCACGTCGGTGCCTCCGTCGTGGCCACCGACCTGTCGATGGGCATGCTGCGCGTCGGCGCCGGGCTGAGCGAGAGGACCGGGACCGCTCCCCCGCTGCTGCAGTGCGACGCCCTCGCCCTCCCGTTCGGTGACGCGGTCTTCGACACGGTCTTCACGGCATACGGGGTCGTGCCGTTCGTCGCGGACAGTGCGGCCGTCATGGCCGAGGTCGCCCGGGTGCTCAGGCCGGGCGGACGGTTCGTGTTCTCGACCACCCACCCGATCCGGTGGGCCTTCCCCGACGACCCGTCGGAGGCGGGGCTCGTGGCCCGGCTCAGCTACTTCGACCGGACGCCCTACGTCGAGTCGGACGGCGTGGGCCGGGCGACCTACGTCGAGCACCATCGGACGATGGGTGACCGGATCCGAGAGATCGTCGCGGCCGGGCTGCTCGTCGAGGACGTCGTGGAGCCGGAGTGGCCCGAGGACAACACCGAGACCTGGGGCGGGTGGTCGCCGACGCGCGGGGCGGTCATCCCCGGCACCGCGATCTTCGTCTGCCGCCGTCCCGTGAGCTGACGCCAGAGGGCCTCGCCGATGCTCCGGCGAGGCCCTCTGGCGTCAGCGGTGTCGCGTCAGCGGTGTCGCGTCAACGGCGCACGCCCGCGCGGCTGCGCGTGGCGGCCTCGTCGGAGTCACCGAAGACGTCGATCGAACGCTCCTCGGCCGGGTCGCCCCCGTCGCCGTCGGGCCCCCTGCGCACGTCATCGCCACCGTCGGCACGGCGAGCGCCGCTCCAGAGGAAGAAGCCGGCGCCGGCGGCAAGGAGACCGAGCAGCCCGGCGATGAGTGGGAGCTTCTCGACCAGGCCGAGCTTGCTGTCGTTGGCCTTGGCGTCCTTGATGTTGGCCGCGACGGTCTCATCGGTGAAGCCGAAGTCGAGGTCGAGGACGGTGGTGCCATTCTCGAGGACGCGCTTCTGCTTCTCGGTCTGCTTCTGGATGGCACCCGTCCGAGGGTCGATGTACATCGTCTTGAGCGACGAGTAGGTGCCCTGAATGCCGTTGGAGATCTCGGCCGGTTCGTCGGCCACGTCGATGACGAACTTGTAGGTGTTCCAGCCGTTGACCTTCTCCTCGCCCTCGAACGTGGCGTCGACGGCGCGACCGAGGATGCCGTCCCAGAAGGGGTAGGTCTTCTTCTCCACGTCGAAGGGGAACTTGTTGACCAGTCCCTCGTGCGGCGTGGCGTCACCGATGTACTTGGCCGTGTTGACCGAGAGGCCGGTCTTGCGGTTGGTGGCGAACCGGTCGGTCGTCGCCGACACGAGCCTGGTGCCCTCACCGGTGTTCGAGTCGTCGACGCAGTCGGGCGCGTTGCCGTCCGGGTCGGTGATGAGGCAGGTGAAGGTGTCGAAGACGACGACGTCACCGTCCGACTTGGCACCGTCGGCCACGGTGTGGCTCAGCGCCTTGACCGGGGCGCCCTCGCCCGTGGGGAGGGCGGCGGCCTGACCCGAGAGCCGGGTGTTGGAGTCCGTGTCCAAGGGGGTCTTCTTCACCTGTCCCGGGATGTACACGAGCGCCAGCAACGCGGCGGTGAGGAGGAAGCCGGCAAGGCCCATCAAGACCAGACCGATGATTCTGCGCATCTGCGGGACACCTTTGTCTCAGGTAGAACACGGAACAAGTTGACGAGACCCTACCAGCGAGTACCACAGAATTCCTGCACCTCCCGCGCACGGCTGCGTCTCGCCTAAAGTGCGCCCATGAGCACGTCCCGCGCGACCACCGCGCCCGAGGGTGCGGTGACGGTCATTCCCGCACTGGACGGGCTGCGCGCAGTCGCCGCGGTGATGGTCATCCTCACCCACGCCGCCTTCCTCACCGGCTTCGGGGCCACGGGTGGACTCATGGGCCGGTTGTGGTCGCGTGGCGACTTCGGGGTGGGGATCTTCTTCGCCCTCTCCGGCTTCCTCCTCCACCGTGGGCTCATCGCGAAGGGGTCGGGTCCGCTCGACCTCGGCGGATACCTCCTGCGTCGTGCGGCGCGGGTGCTGCCGGCCTACTGGGCGACCTTGGCGGCCGTCGTCGTCTTCGCCAACCCACCGCTGAGGAGCTGGCTGCTCCACACGTTTGCCCTGCAGATCTACGTCCCGGACGCGTGGATCTCGTCGTTCAACCAGTCGTGGAGTCTCGCGACCGAGATCTCCTTCTACGCTGCGCTACCCCTGGTCGTCCTGGGTCTGGCCGCCCTCCGACGCCGCCATCCCGACCGGCCGCTCGTCGTCGTCGCGCTGGCCACGGTCCTGCTGACCCTGGCATCGGGCTTCCGCGGGGGCGAGGTCTTCGGCGTCGACGTGAGCACCCACATGTGGCTGCACGCCCGAGGGCCCCAGTTCCTCGTAGGGATGCTGTGTGCCGAGGCGCTCCTCGTGCCCCGCCACCCTGTGAGCACGGCCCTGGTGCGCTGGGGCAGGGACGCCGTGGCGTGCCTCGCCGTCGCCGGCGCGGCCTACCTCCTCGCAACGACAGCGGTCACCGGTCCGCTCACCGTCGCCCCTGCCGACGGCAGCCAGCTCCTCGTGCGTTCGGCGCTCTGCACCCTCGTCGCTCTCTGTCTGCTCCTCCCGCTCACGATGGGCACACACTCGCTCTACGCCTCGGCGCTGACCCACCCGTGGATCCGCTGGTTCGGTGTCATCAGCTATGGGCTCTTCCTCTGGCACCTTCCCGTCTTCGCGGCCATCTACGAGATCACCGACGTCCCCGAGTTCTCCGGCGGCCTGCTCCCCCTGCTCGCGGTCGGGCTGCCGACGACAATCGGCCTCGCAGCACTGAGCCACTACTGGATCGAGGTACCCGCCTCACGCCTCGTCGGACGCATCCTGCGCCGCCGCCAACGCCAGGACGAACGCGCCGACCACGAGGAGCCAGACCAGGCTCGACACCAGTGAGCTCCCCACGACCCCGGGTGCGGCGAACGCCTGGACCATCGCCGCACCCATCCCCAGGGTGAGAACGAGCCCGGCCGTGAGGGGGCCCTGTCCGACGATGCGTGCCACGGCCACCGCCACGACGCCGATGACGAGACCCACGGGACCTGCCACGAGCCCCGCCACCACGACCGGTGCCACGAGTGCAGCGACACGCTTCCATCCCCGGTGCGAGGGGTCGGCGACGCGATCGCGTCCCTGACCGCGTCCGCGACCCGGCCATGCCGCGGCGGCGACGACGAGCGCTGCGAGCGCGAACCCGATGAACAACCCCCAGCGGTAGGTGCGGTCGGGGGCGAACGTGATGGCCAGCGTCCCCCCGCTGCCTGCCGGAACGACGAAACCCTGACGTCGACCGTCGACGACCTGGCTCGGGAGTCGGGTTCCGTCGATCCTCGCCTCCCAGCCGGCGTTGGCGTTGTCCGTCATGACGACGAGGCGTTGTGGACCGGCTCCCACCTCGCCCCGAAGCGACGTGGGACTGACCCGCGTCGTGGTGACAGCCGTGGAGCTGGGCGCAGCACCGGCCGGCATCCGTGGAGAGATGACGGCCGATCGCGGAACCAGGCCCTCCCAGCCGCCCAGCTCGACGCGGTGGATCGCGCCGCCCGCGACGTCCACGTCCTCGCAGGCCTGCCACGTGACGTCACTGAGACCGAGCAGTCCATCGCGTGTCGCCGTGGCGGAGGTCGGGATCGTCCGTCCGTCCACGGTCAGCCGGGGCCCACGCCCGCACTCCGCGCTCAGTGCCTGCACCGGCACAGAGAAGGGGTGACCGACGACCTCGACCTCCTCGAGCTGGAGGGAGTCCAGACCCTGTCGTTCCGGCGCCGGGACGTCGACGAAGCTCAGCGTGATCCGCCGACCGGAGGTGGGTGGGATGGTCAGGACCCCGTGCGCGGGCAGTCGTCTGGTGAACTCGGTCCCGTCGATGTCGAGGACGACCGCGGGGGCGGCCAAGCGAGCCCAGTCGTCCCGCACCTGGAGCCGCACCCCCTCGATCCGCGTCACATGGCTCAGGGTCAGGGTCACCGAAGGGCTCGTGTCGTCCGAGGACGGACTCCACGCCGTGCGCTCGTCGGAGTCCACCAGGGCGGACGGGAGCTGGGTCGGCGCGTAGCCGCGCTGGCTGCTCACCCGCACGTCCACGCCCGGGACGTCGGAGAGGGCGGAGGACGGCTGCTGCGGGTCGACCGCAAGGGTGCCCCGCACCGTCCTGGGTCCGGCTGCCAGCCCGGCGACGTCACGGACCATGGGCCCGCTGGACTCGGGGTCGAGGAGCTGCCCCGTCAGGCAGATGATCTCCGGGGAGGCCACGGCGCAGCCGTCCCTCCCGGTCAGGCCGGCGCCGAGGACGGCACTGTCGGCCAGGTCCTCGCCGGACGTCCGTGGCGTCTGGACCACCTCCTGCGGTCGGACACCGGGGATGGTGAGCTCGGCCAGCCCGGTGACGGTTCCACTGGGTGCACCCTCGGTGGTGTCCAGGACGCGGACGCCGACCCGTCCCGTGGCGCCCTCAGGAAGGGCGACCCTCGTGGCGGAGCCGCCGGTCGTGAGGTCAGCCTCGACCGAGCCGTGCTGCGTGGTCACCCGGACCCGGGTCGGCACGCCGAGCGCCTGACCGAAGCGTTTGCGGTCCACGAGGGGGAGCACGGAGATCTCCCGGAGGTCCCGGGGCTCCTCGAGGTCGACGGTCAGCTCGGGGTCGGGGTCACCGACCGTGACCCAGGAGGTGGCGTCGTCGCCGTCGATGGCGGCGAACGCCCGGTGGGCCGGCTGGAGGCCAGCGACGCCGTAGTCCGTGGCGATCGACGATGACGAACCGACGTCCCGTATGCCGTCGTAGGTCACCACCGACCGGCGGTCGACCTCGGGCCACGGCAGGTAGTCCGGGGCCTCGCGGGCTGCCCGCGCGGTCAGCGCACTCGTGACGTCCTGCCCACGCGGCGCACCGAACCAGCGGGTGCGTGCACGGAATCCGTCCGTCGCCACGCTCGTCGTCGGTCGAAGGCTGCGGGTGCGGTCCCCGTCGAAGATCACCGGCCGATCTCCGAGGCCGGCGTCCGCCAACCGCGCGAGGTCCTCGGTGGCACCGGTCGCCCCCAGGGCATCGCGGGCGTCCCACACCGTGACGTCCGCGGCGACGTCACCGCGCAGCGTGTAGACCTCCACCGGGAACACACGTTGCCCGGACGCGTCGAGCCACGTGGAGCCAAAACCCTTGGTGAACGTGATGTCAGGTGATCCCCTCACCGCCGAGCGCGACAGGGCGACCGGCGGCTGGCCCGACTCGCCGGACGAGAGGTCGTTGCGCACGACGAGGTGCCGCACACCGGCGGCACGCAGCATCGCCGTCGCACCGTCGAGGGAGCGCCCGGTCTGCAGGCGCGCCTCGACCTCGTCGAGCAGTCGGATGGTGCCTGCCGGCGCGAGCGGAACCGCATCACGCACGGCATACGCCGCGGTGGTCAGGGGGCGCAACGGCTCGTCCATGGTGCGACCCCAGACGTACTCTCCGAAGCCCGACGCCGGGACGACGAGCGCACGCTCGTCGGGTCGCTGGTCGAGCCACCGGCCCAGGTCCCGCCACTGCGGCGCCATCTCGGTGAAGGTTCCGCGCGCCGCGATCGCGCCGCTGAATGCGGGTGACGCAGCGCCCACGACGAGCACGGCGATGGCAGCGACAAGGCCTTGGCGCCACCGACGTGCCACCCGTGTGCTCGAAGCGACGACGTGCAGCCCGTGGGCCAGGCCGACCACCAGGGGAAGCCGGACCAGGAGGTCGGCCTTGTGCACGTTGCGCAGGGGCGCGAGGCTCCCGTCCAGTGCGGCCTGGACGACGTCGACGACCGGCGAGCCGAACGGGGTCCGGTGCGGCAGCGAGATCGCGAGCACGCCGACGGCGAGGCAGGACAGCAGGAAGGTGCGGTGCGGAAGTCGCCGCAGGGTGAGGCCCGCGAGCCCGAAGGCCATGACACCGGTCGTGAGCAGGATGCTCGAGGGCGAGGCGACGAGCTGGTGACCCGCGGGCCACCACTCGCCCGCGGCGGTGACGAGGTGGCCGAGCCAGTGCGTCGTGCCGCGCAGGGTGTCCAGCGACGTGATCTGCGCCGACACGGTCTGGGCGTTCTCGATCCAGTCCAAGAAGGGTGGCGAGTACCTCCCGAGGACCACGAGGGGCACCAGCCACCAGCTGGTGGCACCCAGGACCATGACCCCCCACAACCAGGTCACGGGCCGGCGCCACCACGATCGCCGGGTGAGCAGCCACAACACCGACGGCAGGATCGCGCAGGCCGTCGCCGTGGCGTTGACGCCACCGCAGCACAGGATGGCCAGCCCACTCAGGGCCGCCCCCCTGCGCGCCGACAGCCGACCACGGTCGACCAGGACGAGCGGCCACAGGATGGCCGGCGCCAACAGCTGGGCATGCGCCTCCGACGACACGGTGGCGATCGTGCTCACGACTCGCGGCGAGAGCACGTAGGCGAGTGCGGCGACGATGCGCACGCGGGGGCCTCCCACCTCCAGCGCTCGCAGCAGACCCAGGGTCGCCGCGAACCCGGCCGTGAGCAGCGTGGTCCACCACAGCCGCTGCACGACCCACATGGGGAGGATCTCCGAGCCGATCCCGAAGAAGGGACCCATCGGGAAGAGGTACCCATAGGCCTGGTTCTGCAGACCGCCCCAGGTGACCTGTCGGTCCCACGCGTGCAGCGCGGACGAGAGGAAACCCCATGGGTCGACGAACAGGTCGGTCTTCGTGTCCGCAGCCACCCGGCCGGGGGCGACGGACCAAGCGGCCGCCCACACGACGAAGAGCCCCGCGAGAACCGCAGGGTCGAACGTCTTCCAGCGTCGTGTCACCGCCGGCGAAGTACCAGCATCAGGTTCCACGTCACCAGCTCGCGGAGCCCGGGCACTCTGAGCACCACGTCGGCCCACTCGGGGAAGTAGCGGGGGGCCACCTGGAGGATCTCGACATCGCTGCGGTGCGCCATGCCGAGCCCCTCGCGCACCGTGACGGCGTGCATCGTCTCGCCGAACCGGTTCTTGGGCGGCCGCCCGTGGCGACGCTCGTAGCGGCGTCGTGCCCGATGCCCGCCGACCAGGTGCCAGGGGGAGGTCTCGTGGCCACCCCACGGTCCGTACCACGCGGTGTACGAGACGAAGACGAGCCCGTCAGGTCGCACCACCCGCAGCATCTCGTCCAGCAGAGCGCCGCGGTCGGGCACGTGCTCCATGACGTTGTTCGACATGACGACGTCGACGGCGTCGTCGGCGAAGGGGAGCTGCTCCCCCCGTCCGACCACCGCCCCCGCGTCGGGGCCGGTCCTCAGCGCACCGCGCTCGATGTCGACTGCGAGGTATCGCGCGCCACGCGCGACGAACCGGGGGGCGAACTGCTCCTGTCCGGCACCGACATCGAGGACCGTCCTGCCGTCGAGCTGCTCGTGCCGGGTGATGAGCGCGACCGTGTCGTCGGCGACGTCGGTGTAGAAGCGGTCGGGGTCCGTCTGCTCGACGAGGAACGATCGGAAGAGCCTCACAGATCTTGCTACTGTTCGGTATCTGCCGACCGGCGCGCTCTGCATGACGGGAATCTAACCATCTCCATCTGTCGTCGCTGTGACGCCCGACGACGCCGACACCGATGGAGGTGACCCCAGTGCCCCTGCGCATCCTGCTGCTCAACTGGCGCGACATGCACCACCCCGAGGCCGGCGGCGCGGAGAAGTACCTCGTCACGGTTGCGGAGGGTCTCGCCGACCGCGGCCACGAGGTCATCTTCCGGACCGCTGCCTACCCGGGGGCACTGCCGGACGAGGTCGTGAACGGTGTGCACTACATCCGCAAGGGCGGGCGGTACGGCATCTACCCTCGCGCCCTGGCCGCCAACCTCGTCCACCGGTATGCCGCGGACGTCGTCGTCGACGTCCAGAACGGTATGCCGTACCTCAGTCCCCTGACCCGGCGGCGTCCGGTCGTCAACCTCGTCCACCACGTACACAAGGAGCAGTGGCCGGTCGTCTTCGGACCACGCCTGTCGCGGGCCGGATGGTGGCTCGAGTCGCGGCTGGCCCCGACGGTGTATCGCCGCAGCCGCTACGTCGCTGTGAGCGACTCGACCAAGCGTGAGCTGAGCGGACTCGGGGTGGGTCAGGACCAGATCCAGGTGATCCACAACGGGACCGACCACACCCCGCTGGACGGCACCCACCGGTCGGAGCACCCGTCCCTCGTGGTCCTCGGCAGGCTGGTGCCGCAGAAGCGCGTCGAGATCGCGCTCGAGACCGTCGCCCGCCTCGCGGACGAGATCCCTGCGCTCACGCTGGACGTCGTCGGTTCCGGGTGGTGGGACCCGAACCTCCACGACACCGCCCGGCAGCTCGGGGTGGAGGACCGCGTCACGTTCCACGGTCACGTCTCCGAGACCGAGAAGCACCGGCTCCTCGCCCGGGCCTGGGTCCACCTCATGCCCAGCCTCAAGGAGGGATGGGGGCTGGTGGTCGTCGAGGCGGGAGTGCACGGCACGCCGACGGTGGCCTTCACCGAGGCCGGTGGACCCACCAACTCGATCGTGCACGGGCGCACAGGGCTGCTCGTCGACCACGGGACCGACGCCTTCGTCGACGCCGTCCGAGAGCTCCTGTCCGACGCCGACCTCCGGCGCCGGATGAGCGAGGAGGTCGTCTCGTGGGTGGCACAGTTCCACTGGGATGAGGCGGTGGAGAAGTGGGAACGTGCGCTGCTCGACGCAGCGGGTCGGCAGGCACGCTGAGCAGACAAGCGGAGACCGGCGCCACAGGGTGCCGGTCTCTGTCTGACGCGGGGCGTTGCCCCGGCGCGTCAGGGGGCGTCGTAGGTGACGACCTGCTCGCTCTTCGCGGCCGAGTTCGCCGACGGGGTGATGGCCGAGACACCACCGATGATGGCGACCACAGCGAGGATGGCGCCAGCGATCACGGAAGCGAGAGCAGTCATGGGCGCGATCGTAACAGACCAGCCGGTAACCTTCGCCGCATCGAGGTCGCGACACACGCCACAAGCACGCCGATCGCCGTGAGGACCGTCACGACCCAGCCGACGACGACACTGCGCTGTCCTCCGCCTGGGGAGGGCTCCGCCTGCGGAACCTCGACGACGAGCAGCTGCGGCGTGTCGATGCGCACCACCCCGACGGCGCGCACAGAAGGCTCGTCGGTCGCGAGGCCGGTGTCGCGCTCCAGAGCGATGTACGTCACGCCCGCCCGCACGAGCGCCTGCGCGGGGGAGGTCCCCGACCCGATGTCCGCGCTCACTCGCGCTGCGCGCGGATCCTCACCCAGGACCTCACCCGAGCGAAGCGGCAGCGCGTCGTTGAACAGGACGCGATGGCCGACCATGCGAGGGGCGATGGTCAGCGAGATCCGGTCGGCGTTCCACCCATAACGCCGGTACTGGTTCCACGGCAGGAGGCCCACATCGCCCTCGGGCAAGGACGAGGTCCGGGCAGCGGCAGATCGCAGCTCGGGAGGAACCGTGACCGCCGACAACCGGCCGCCCACGCCCCAGACGAGCTGGGGCGACAACAGGGCGACGAGCCCGAGGCCGGCCACCAACCCGGGGCCACGCAGGGCGGGCGAGCGCCGCGCCAGCGAGTCGACGGCCAGACCGGCACCCACGGCGATGGCCACCACCCACGGCGCGACGAACTTCTGGCTGTCCCGGAGCGCACCGCCGCCGGGGAGCTCGGTGACCACCAGGACCCACAGGTCGCCAAGCGGTGGAAGAAGGCTCAGGGCCAGCACGAGTCCACCCACCAGGGCGGGGGCCGCGAGCGCGAGCCGTCGTCGGCGCACCACCTCCTGGAGGAACCAGCCGCCGAACAGGATCGACACGGCCGCAGCCACGAGAGCGAGCCCCACGGTGTTGCGGGCCGCGGGATGGGAGGCCACGTTCCAGAAACCTCCCCCGCTGACGAGCGACCCCGCGACCCCCAAGGGGGTGTCCGCCGTTGCGGCGAAGGCCGTGACCTGGTCTGCGACGAGAGAGGGCGAGCTCAGGATGGAGGGGACGACCCACGCCGCCGAGATGCCGGCGCCCACCACTGCGGCGACACCCAACGTCAGGCCGGCGTTGCGGCGGGCCCGATGCACGCCGACGACGGTCATGGCAGCAACGGCACCTGCCACCAGCAGGACGCTGTTGACCCCTCCGACACCGGCCACGGCTACGGGGACGGCCACCGCGAGACAGCTGCTCGCTCCGCGAAGCGCCCGGCTGACGGACCGCATGGCCCACGGAAGGACGGCATACCCGAGCAGGGTCGTCCACTGACCGATGACCAGCCGCTCGGAGACGAAGGGGTTCCACACGGCCGCGAGCGCCACGAGCAGCATCGGTCCCCGGCCGAGCGACGGGCGGAGGTCGCGTGCGAGGGCGACGGCGCCGAGGGACACCCCGACGAGGATCAGGACGAGCACGACCTTCTGCGCCAACGCCGGGGTCAGCGCGAGCCCTGCCAGCCACGCGACCGCGTCACTTGGCACCGCACGTGGAACTGCGGTTCCCGAACCGGTCGCGACCGGGGTGAGACGAGCGTCCGGCGACCAGGCGAGGTCGTAGGCCAGGACGACGCCCCGTCCGAGCGCCGGGCCGAGGACGACGACGGCGATGAGGCACGACCACCCCACGACGAGAAACGAGGGCGCGCGAGTCATGGGTGGGGCTTCGTCGTCGTCTTGCCGACCGGCAGCCGCCACCTGAGAGAACAGGACGTCTCTCCTTCACTGTGCTCGCGATGGCCGACGTGGTTGCGCGTGGCCGACGTGTGGGCCGAGAACCTACCAGCGCCAACGCCGTGCCCGGCTCGGCGTCGACACGAGCTAACGTGCCGCCCATGGAACTGCAGTCCATCCGGACGGATACGCGTGTCACGGCATTGGATGGTCTGCGAGGCGTGACGATCATCCTCGTCGTCATCAACCACGCGTGGATCCTGTGGTCCCGCGAGCTCACCGACCAGATTCCTGTGATCCGAGGCATCTTTCAAGGTGGTTCCGTCGTGGTGTTCTTCGTCATCGGCGGCTTCATCGTCTCGCTGACTCTCATCAAGGAGAGGGAGCGTGGATCACTCGACCCACTGAGGTTCTATCTGCGCCGCATCGTCCGCATTGGTGTCCAGCTCGTGCCAGCCTGCCTAGCCGTCGTCGCCATCCATCGCTTCGACTCCACTGATCCGTACTCGGACACGGCCACCTACCGCTCCGTTGTCAACGTCCTCACCTACACGTGGAACCAATACGCGCTCGAGCATGTCTTCGAGGCTCGGGGTGATCTTGGACATCTCTGGTACCTCAGCGTGCAGCAGCAGTGTTACTTACTCCTGCCCCTGCTCATCGTCTTCTCCCGTCGTCGACTCGTCCTAGGAGTCGTCCTGACGCTTGCAGCAGTCGCCGTCGTCGTCAACCGGTTCCTCGTGCTCGCCGCCGATGGCTGGTTTCCCGCATCATTGATGACCACGACACGATCCGACGGACTCATCCTCGGCGTGGTGGCCGCGCTCGCGATCCGCTATGTCGCGCGCTGGCGGGACTGGGCGGATCGTGTCGCGCTGCTGTCCACCGTGCTGCTACTCGGACTCCTCCTTCTGTCCGGTGAGATTGACCCCCTGCAGTACCTCCGACACTGGGGCGTCGCCTTCACGCTGGTCAGTGTCGTCCTGGTCTGCGCCCTCCACTACAGCTCGGAACAATGCTGGGCGTCGCGGTTCTTCAGAACCCCTGCCCTGCAGTACCTCGGCAACGCGTCCCTCGCAATATATGTGTGGCACCTCATCATCTTCGAGACCGTGGCTCGTCACACCACCTCAGCGAGCTGGCAGGCCCGCAGCGTCCTCGCCTTCGCTCTTCTCGCTGGTGCCACCTACGTGGCACAGAGATTGATCGAAGACCCCACCAGACGGTGGCTCAAGAACTCGCCCCTCTTCCGCGCGCCGATACGGCTGAGCGAAGAGGGTGAGCGTGGGATCGGCAGTGAGATACGGTGACGCGCGTGTCCGCCTCCTCGCATCGTTCTGAGCACACGCTCCAGACGCTGGACGGCCTGCGCGGCTTGGCGATCCTGTTGGTCGTCCTGTCGCACATCTGGGTGATCTATCCCTTTGACGACCTGCACCAGATCGCACCGTTCGACGGCTGGTTCAAAGCCGGCAGCGTGGCGGTCTCCATCTTTCTCGTTCTGAGCGGGTTCCTCGTAACCCGAAGCATGCTGGATGGTTTCGACCGGTCTGGCTCAACCGGACCCGCGGCCTCTCTCGTTCGGCGACTGCTTCGGATCAGCGCGCAAGTAGGACTTCTCCTGGTCGCAGTGACGGTCGTCGCCGGCATCGACGACACGGACACGGCCAGCGACGCGACCACGAAGAAGTCGGTCTTCGCCGTGGCAACCTACACATGGAACTGGTACGTCCGTGACAACGCCTTCGAGGCCCGTAGCGATTTGGGACACCTCTGGTACCTGAGCGTTGAGCTGCACGTCTTCATCGTTCTTGCGCTGGCCATCGCCTTGTGGGGGCGTCGGCGCACCGCGCTGACGGTCGCGGTAGTGGTACTGATCGTGGGTGTGACGTGGTGGCGATGGCATGTGTACGAGACGGAGGGCTGGTATAGCGCTTCACTGCGTACGTCGACCCGAGCGGATGCCGCGCTATGGGGAGTACTCGCTGGGCTGCTGTGGGATCGGGCATCCCAGTGGCGCCGAGAGGCCCCCGCGGCCGTCGGTGCGGCAACACTGCTGCTTCTGGCGATCATCTTCAGTGGCACTCAGCTGGGGATCGACGCCTACTTCAAGGCGCAGGGAATTGCCGTGGCTGCTGCCGCCACCCTCTTCGTGCTTGCAGCGTCCCTCGATCATCAGTCCACCAGCCCGGCGTCACGTCTCTTCGCTGCACGACCGCTTCGATCGCTCGGCGCGGTGTCTCTCACCTTGTACGTGTGGCACCTGCCCGTCTTCCACGCAGTGACAAGGCACACCGCGGGATGGAGCAATATCTCCCGTCTGATCCTCACCGTCGTAGGGCTTGGCCTGCTCGTTACGGCGCTCCACCGCTGGGTGGACGAGCCAGTCAGTCGCTGGACGAGAGGTATCGGTCGGCCCCGCCACGCCAAGGATGAGCGGGGTGGCCTGGAGGATCGAGACGCAGCACACGCGTAGGCCCGTCCGGGAGACCGGTATGCCAGTCGGTTCGGCGGGACCTACTTCTTGGTGCGCCGACGCAGGAGGTTGACCTTCTTGAGCACTCCGCTGACCTGCTCGTCAGAGATGCCCAGCCTGCGCTTCGCGCGGTCGTAGAGGTCGACGGCACCACGGTCCACGGCGATGGCGGCGCGCTTGGACGCGGACTCGTCGGGACGCGCACGGTAGTTGGTCGCCTTGCGGACCGGGCTCGCCTCCTCCGTGAAGTAGTAGAGCGCCATGGAGCGCCTGGCCATGCCCTCGGGGCACGTCAGGGCATCCGGATGCCCGTGGAAGCTGTCGTGGCTCGTCGTGAAGACGAGCATGCGGTTGCCGGCCGGCTGGACCTTCGCCTGGGCCGCGGTCATCTGGGAGTCCCAGAGCTCGAGCTGTCCGCCCCATTCCTCACGCCACTCGTCGTTGAGGTAGAGCAGGATGTTGACCCGCCGACTCCAGTTCTCCTTGACGTGGTGGGTCGTGAAGTCGGCATGGACGTTGAGGTGGCCACCACGCAGGGTCTGGTGCAACCCACCACCGTCCATGGTCCAGTCTGGGAGCAGATTCGGGATGCCGGTGAGCTCCTCGAGGAAGGTGACGAACTCCGGCGAGACGAACTCCCGCGCCACCGCGTTGAGGGTCGGGCCCCACGTGTCGGGCTGCGTGTTGCCGTACTTCGTCTCGTTGACGTGGAGGTACCCCTTCCAGAACGGGTCCCCGATCGCGGGGAACTCGGCCACCGCCTGACGGAATGCATCCTGCGTGAGAACACCATCGAGCACGACGTGCGGGAACGGCTGGGCCGACGCATACTCTCCGGCAAGGCGCGGAAGCTTGGTCCGCAGCGACTCCATGTCGACGAGGGTGGCGTGGGTCATGCGCGGGAGTATGCCAGAACGTGGCCGCCCACATTACCTACCGGTACGATTCACCGGGTGTGCACGCGCGAGGCGAGACGGCCACGCGGCACAGCGAGATCGAGAGGGTTGACGATGGCGTCAGAAGACCGGGCGGAAACAGGGGCCGAGCCCAGGGTCGGCGTACTCGTCGTCGCCTACAACGCGGCGTCCACGCTGCGGGCCACGCTCGACCGGATTCCGGAGGACTTCCGCACGCGCTTGGACCACGTCCTGGTTTGCGACGACGCCAGCCAGGACGAGACCTACCAGGTGGGCCTCGAGTACCAGAGTGGCAACACCTTGCCGCTCACCATGATCCGCCACGTCGAGAACCTCGGCTACGGCGGCAACCAGAAGTTCGGCTACCGCTGGGCGATCGAGGAGGGCCTCGACATCGTCGTGCTCCTGCACGGCGACGGCCAGTACGCGCCCGAGATCATCGAGGACATCGTCTCCCCCCTTGTCTCGGGTGACGCCGATGCCGTCATGGGCTCTCGCATGATGGAGCGCGGCTCGGCGCTCAAGGGCGGGATGCCGCTCTACAAGTACGTCGGCAACCGCATCCTCACGACGTTCCAGAACGCGATGACGGGCGCGTCGCTGACCGAGTGGCACAGCGGCTACCGGGCCTACCGCACCGATGCCCTGCGCGACATCCCGTTCGCCGACTACTCCGACGGCTTCGACTTCGACACCGAGATCATTCTCGGGATGCTCGGGGTCAGGAAGCGCATCGTCGAGGTCCCGATCCCGACCTACTACGGCGACGAGATCTGTTACGTCAACGGCATGGCCTACGCCCGGGACGTGGCCGTCGACGTCGTGCGACACCGGGCGCAGCTCATGGGCTTCGGCGGCGGCTCGAGCGCCGACACAGACGCCTACCAGGTCAAGCACAGCGCGCACTCCTCGCACGGCCAACTGCTGAGCTGGATGACTGGTGTTCCGTCCGCCTCGGTCCTCGACGTCGGTTGTTCCGACGGGCACTTCGCCGGACTCATCCGTGCGATGGGTCACCGGGTGGTGGGGGTCGATCTCGTCAAGCACGACGGCGTGGGAGAACGAGTCGACGCCTTCGTCGAGGCAGACCTCAACCATGGGCTTCCCGACGAGGCCGGGGAGGGATACGACGTCATCGTCGCCGGCGACATCCTCGAGCACGTCATCGACCCGGACGCCCTCATGGCCGACATGGTGAGCCGCCTGTCCGGGGAGGGCTGCATCCTCGTGAGCATCCCCAACTTCGGTCACTGGTACCCGCGGCTCCGCACGGCGTCCGGCACCTTCGACTACGACCAGCGGGGTCCGCTGGACCGCGGTCACGTTCGCTTCTTCACGCGGCGCAGCTTCGAGCGACTCATCGACCAGGGCGGCCTGCGCATCGTCGAGCGCCGCACCGTGGGCTCACCGGTGGAGATCCTCGAGCGCGGGGGGAACCGCGCGGTCGGACGTCTTGCGCGGTGGGCGTCCGCTGCCGACCGGGCAGCCGTCCGCGTCAGGCCGACCTTCTTCGGGTACCAGTTCCTCTACAAGCTGGAACGCCTTTGAGTCCTGACCCCACGCCACGTCCCCGTGTGGTGGCCACCTCGGCAGGACTGGTGCTGGGTGGCCTCCCCTTCCTCCTGGTCCTGCTGAACTTCCGTCCCGACCCACTCCGTACCGCGGTGGCACGGCGCTTCGCCTCAAACTTCTTCGACGCGCAGGCCACCGCCTTCCTCGACGGTCGACTCAGCGTGCCCGACGGCTCTCTCGGGATCGAGAGCTTCGTCATCGACGGCAAGACGTACATGTACTTCCCGCCGTTCCCCGCGCTGTTGCGCATCCCGGTGCAGCTGCTCACCCACGAGCTCGACGGACGTCTGACGGTGGTGTCGATGGCCCTCGCTTGGGTCGTCCTGGCGGTGTTCGCCACGCGACTCGTGTGGTTGGTCCGGGACTGCCTGCGTCCCGGTGCGCCGCTCAGCCGGACCGATGGTGCGGTGGCCGCCGTCCTGCTCGCAGCGATCACCGGTGGCACCGTCCTCACCTTCGACGCCGCCCTGCCCTGGGTCTACCACGAGGTGTACCTCTGGGCATCGGCGCTCGCAGTGGCTTCTGCGTACTGGCTGCTCCGCGTCGCCTTGGAACCGGCGCGGACCTCGGTCCTCGCTCTGGGCGGCTTCGTCACGGCCCTGGCCCTCACCCGTACCCCCGGGGGTCTGGCCCTCAGCGGTGCGTCGGTGGGACTGGGAGTCTGGATGCTGGTGCGACGTCGCTCGCCATGGTGTTCGGCGAGGACGAAGCTCGCCCTGTCGGTCGTCGCCGCCGGAGCACTTCCCGCCGCGGCCTCGGTCACGTACAACTGGATCAAGTTCCACCACCCGTACCTGTTTCCCCTGCAGTCGCAGGTCTGGACCGAGGTCAACGCGCACAGGCGCCAGGCGCTCGAGGTCAACGGGGGGACCATTACCGGGCCGCAGTTCTTCGAGACGACGCTGGTCAACTACTTCCGGCCGGACGGCATACGGTTCGTCGACTACTTCCCGTGGATCACCCTGCCTGCTGAGCCGGCCCCCGCCTACGGGGGGGCCTTCGTCGACCAGACCTACCGCACCGGCAGCGTGACGGCCTTCATGCCGCTGCTGTTCCTCCTCTGCCTGTCCGCACTCCCCGTGCTGCTGCGACGACGCGCGAGTCGCGAGGTGGTGGCCCTGCGATGGCCCGCAGCGGGCACGATCCTCATCGGCGGAGGTGTCATGGGCTACGGCTACTTGGCCCACCGCTACACGAGCGACTTCGTACCGGCTCTGGTCGTCGTCGGCACGATCGGTGCGTGGTACCTCGTGGCCCTGCTCGAGCGTTCGAGGTCCCTCGTCCGCCGGGGAGTCGTCGCACTCATGGCGGTGCTCTGCGCCTTCTCCGTCCTCGCACAGGTTGCCACGGGAGCCCTCGTGGCGGCGCAGACGCACCGCGGGTCCGAGCTCACGTCGTTCCTGTCACTGCAGGAGAGGCTGAGCGGCGGACCGGACTCCCCCGTCGCGAGACTCGTGCACACGTCGTCGACCGTTCCGGCGAATGGTCGCGCGGACGAGCTCCACGTCGTCGGCGACTGCGCCGCCCTGTACGTCAACACCGGCGACCAGTACGAGCCGTGGAACCTCGTGGAGCAGCGGCGCATGGTGGCCAGCGTCACCCCGACGTTCGTCGACTACCAACCCGGGCTCCTCCCCCTGTTCGACCAGCAGGGAGGTGAGGCTCGGCAGGTCGGCCTCGAGTTCGACCGTGGGGTCCCGCAGGCACGGCTCGTCATCGTGGACGCGGATGGCAACTTCGTGTCGCCCTGGTTCGAGGTGGCCCGCGATCGCACCGTCACTGTCACCGCCGATGCGGTCCCCGAGCTGTTCCAGACACGCCTGCGCGTCAACGACGACCCCCGCTTCGACCTGTATCTCCCCGAGTCCGAGTGGAACGACGACTGGTACAGCGAGCCCACTCGTCTCTCGTTCGTCCGCTCCCACTACGGCGGGAGCACGGATCATGCCCGGGTGAGCAACCGGTGGGGTCCTGTGCCGCGACTCTGCAGCAGGCTCACGAGCTCCTCGGTCGTCACCAGGTGACCAGCGAGCCCATGCCCACGGACACTGCGAGCTCGCCCCGCCGGGTCTCGGCGAGGTCCTCGGCTGCGCTGAGCGCGGTCGGCGCGGGCACCCTCCTCGCCAACGTGGTGGCGTACGCGCTCTTCCTCGTCCTCAACCGCGAGCTCGGCGCCGATGATCTCGGCGCCGTCGCCTCGCTGCTCAACCTCGTCATCATCGCCGGGGTCGCAGCCCTCTCGACCCAGCTCGTCAGTGCCTGGCGGGTCGCGCTTCACCGACCGGATGCGCACGCCAGTGCCCTGCGCACGGGTGTGGTCGTCGGTCTGGTCGTCACGGGCGCCGTCCTGGTGCTCACACCAATCATCGTCCGCGTGCTGCACCTCTCGGGACCCGCACCTGTGCTCCTCGTGGCCGCGGCCATGACTCCCACCTGCGTCACCGCCGGCGTTCAGGGCAGCCTCCAGGGCGGCGAACGATTCGTCGCACTCGGGTCGCTCTACGCCGTGGTCTCGCTCCTGCGCACGGCGGGTGGCGCCGGCGCCGCCGTGCTGGGCTGGGGCGTCACGGGAGTCATGGCGCTCACGACCGCAGCGGCGTGGCTCGTGGCCGCCGGTGCCGTCCTCCTCGTGCGTGGACACCTGCGACGCAGCCTCGACGCGGACGTCCCCACGCAGGTGCGCCGCGTCCTCGTCGGGATGGCCGGTACGTCCGCCCTGCTCGTGGCCTCGACGGTCGACACGCCCGTTGCCCGTCATGTCCTGCCCGGCGACAGCTCGGGGGCGTATGCCGTCCTCAGCCTCTTCGCGAAGGCGGCCTTCTGGGGGCCGGCCTTCCTGGTCACCGTGCTGTACCCGGGCATGTCCCGGGCGCGAGGCGCTCGACCGCTCCTCCTCGCGCTGGGCGGGACAGCCGCAATCGTCGCCGTCGGCGTCGCCCTGTCCGCCGCACTCTCCTCCCCGCTCATCCGAGTCGTGGGGGGTCCGGCCTACGAGCATCTTGCCGACCTGGTCCCGGTCTTCACGGCACTCGGTGGGGCGTGGGCGCTCTCGCAGGTGCTCGTGTTCTGGGGGGCGGCCCGGGGGTGGCACGTCGTGGGCTACCTGGTCTGGACCGCAGTCGCGGTCGCCACCCTCGTGACGACGGTCTGGCGGCACGACACCCTCCGTGAGGTGGCGACGACGTTCCTCGTCGCCGCCCTCGTCGTCGCGGCGTTGGGCACGCTCGTGAGCCTGCCGCGCCCGGCGCGCCGTCCGCTGGACTGACTCAGACCCGGTCGTCGTCCTCGGGTCCGAGGTCGACGCTCGGGCCGGCCGCCGCACCGAGCACGACGCCCACGACGACCGCGAGCAGCAGCCCGTATGCCGGCCGCCGACTCGACGGGACGAGGTCCCAGATCGCGATCGTCGTGAGGATGAGCAGCAAGAGCCAGACGAGGCCCGCGCTCATCGGGGCCGAGCCCGGGACCGCGGTGTGCCGACGCCACGTGATGACCAGGGTGATCGCGACGAAGCCGAAGATCGCGGAGGTGAGGAGCAGCCCCGGCCCGAACGCACGGTCGTGGTCGTAGCGCCACATCGACGCCACGAGGCTGACCACCAGCGTGAGGACGCCGATGGCGGCGTTGACCCGTCGCGTGACCTTCATGGTCGCTCCGTCCGTCGGACGGCGTCGGCGGCCCAGGGGCTCACCGGTGCCGATGCCTGCAGACTACGACCGCGTATGCCGTCCGCACCGGCGAACCGACAGGTTCACCCGCCGCTGCCCGACGGTCTCGCGAAGGGTCGGCGAGGCGCCGTGCGGGTCAGTGGGCGGCGTCGTGCCAGCTGTGGCCGTGGCCCACGCTCACGTCGAGCGGGACGTCCATCTCGATCGCACGACCCATCTCGTGGCGCACGAGCGCCTCGACGTCGTCGCGCTCGCCCTTGGCCACCTCGAGCACGAGCTCGTCGTGGACCTGGAGAAGCATGCGTGACTTCGCGCCGGACTCTCGCAGGGCCTTGTCGACGCCCATCATCGCGAGCTTGATGATGTCGGCGGCCGAGCCCTGAATCGGGGCGTTGAGCGCCATCCGCTCGGCGCCCTCGCGCCGCTGCCGGTTGTCGCTCGTGAGGTCGGGCAGGTAGCGGCGGCGGCCGAGCATCGTCGCGGTGTAGCCGGTGGCCCGGGCCTCGGCGACGACCTCGCGGAGGTAGTCGCGCACCCCACCGAACCGCGCGAAGTACTCGTCCATGAGGCCCTGGGCCTCGCCCGTCGAGATCGTCAGCTGCTTGGACAGCCCGAACGCGGACAGGCCGTAGGCGAGGCCGTAGCTCATCGCTTTGACCTTGCTGCGCATCTCGGCGGTGACGTCCTGCGGCTCGACGCCGAACACGCGGGCGCCGACGAACCGGTGGAGGTCCTCCCCCGTGCGGAACGCCTCGATGAGCCCTTCGTCGCCAGAGAGGTGCGCCATGATGCGCATCTCGATCTGGCTGTAGTCGGCGCTCATGAGCGACTCGTAGCCGTCACCGACGACGAAGACCTCGCGGATGCGGCGCCCCTCCTCGGTGCGGATCGGGACGTTCTGGAGGTTGGGGTCGGTCGAGGACAGGCGACCCGTGGCCGCGATCGTCTGGATGTAGGTCGTGTGGATCCGCTGGTCCTCGGCCACCGACTTGATGAGGCCCTCGACGGTGATCCGGAGCCGAGTGGCGTCGCGGTGGCGCAGCAGCGCCTCGAGGAACGGGTGCTCGGTCTTGGCGAAGAGGTCGGTGAGGGCGTCGGCGTCGGTCGTGTAGCCGGTCTTGGTGCGCCTGGTCTTGGGCAGCCCGAGCGTCTCGAAGAGCACCGTCTGCAGCTGCTTGGGCGAGCCGAGGTTGATCTCGTCGCCGCCGATCGCGTCGTAGGCGTCGAGCTGGGCCTCGCGCACCTTGGCCGCGAAGTCCGCCTCGAGCGAGCTCAGGGCGTCGGTGTCGACAGCGATCCCGGTGCGCTCCATCGACGCGAGGATGTCGACGAGCGGCAGCTCGAGGTCACGCAGCAGCTCGGTGCCTCCGGTCGACTCCAGCTGGTCCGCGAGCGGCACCGACAGGTCGAGGACGGCGCGCGCCCGCACCATGGCGTCCTGGCCGACGACCTCGTCCTCGGTGCCGAGGTCGAGCATCCCCTGCCCTCCGGCGGGCTCCTCTGCCTTGAGCTCACGGCCGAGGTGACGGACGACGAGGTCGGCGAGGTCGAAGCTGCGCTGGTCGGGCTTGACGAGGTAGGCGGCGAGCGCGGTGTCCATCGCGACCCCGCGCACCGGCATACCCCGCGCGGCCAGTGCATGCATCTGGCCCTTGAGGTCGTGCAGGATCTTGGGCCGCGTCTCGTCGGCGAGCCAGTCGGCCAGAGCCTTCTCGCCCGCCTCGTCGAGCTCGGTGACGTCGATGTATGCCGCCGCGTCACCTGCCGTGGCCAGGCCCACCGCGCTGACGTCGCCCGTGCCACGACCCCACACGCCGACGACGTGGACCCCGGTCGGGTCGGTGGTGGCGTGCTCGTCGAGCCACTCCTTGACGTCGCCCGAGGTGAGGACGGACGCGTCGAGGTCGAAGCCGCCCTCGGCCTCGTCCGGTGCGGCGTCGAACGTCTCGAAGAGCCGCTCGCGCAGGACGCGGAACTCGAGGCCGTCGAAGACCTTGTGGACCTCCTCGCGGTCCCACGTGGCCCGCTCGAGGTCGGCGATGGTCACGGGCAGCGTGAGGTCGCGGACGAGCTGGTTGAGCCGGCGGTTGCGCAGGACGCCGCTGAGGTGCTCGCGCAGCGACTCCCCCGCCTTGCCCTTGATCTCGTCGGCGTGGGCGACGACACCCGAGAGATCGCCGTAGAGACCGAGCCACTTGGCCGCGGTCTTGGGTCCGACGCCCGGCACACCCGGGAGGTTGTCGCTCGTCTCGCCGACGAGGGCGGCGAGGTCGCTGTAGCGCTCGGGCGGCACGAGGTACTTCTCCTCGACGGCCTTGGGGTCCATCCGCCACACGTCGGAGACGCCGCGCACGGGATAGATGAGCGAGACCTTGTCGGTGACGAGCTGGAAGGCGTCACGGTCGCCGGTGCAGATGACGACCTCCATGCCCTCGGCCTCGGCCATCGTCGTCAGGGTCGCGATGACGTCGTCGGCCTCGAACCCGTCGAGCTGGACGTGCTTGATGCGCAGTGCGTCGAGCACCTCGCGCACGAGCGCGACCTGGCCCTGGAACTCGCTCGGGGTCGCCGAACGGGTCGCCTTGTAGTCGGAGTACTCCTCGGAGCGGAAGGTCTGGCGCGAGACGTCGAAGGCGACCGCCACGTGGGTCGGGGCCTCGTCGCGGAGCACGTTGATGAGCATCGAGGTGAAGCCGTAGACGCCGTTGGTGTGCTGACCGGTGCTCGTCGAGAAGTTCTCCACCGGCAACGCGAAGAACGCGCGGTAGGCAAGGGAATGACCGTCGAGGAGAAGGAGGCGACTCACGCATGGCAGCCTATGGCCAGCCCCCGACAGCAGAGAAGGCGACCACCATGAGCAGCGCAGCACAGGACGACCGGCCCGTCACCGGGCCGACGACGGCACGCACTCCGAACACCCTCATGCGGCGCATGGGGATCGAGATCCTCGAGGCCACGGCCGAGCGGGTCGTGGGGACCATGCCGGTCGAGGGCAACACCCAGCCCTACGGCCTCCTGCACGGCGGGGCGTCGGTCGTGCTGGCCGAGACCCTGGGCTCGGTCGGCTCGGCACTGCACGCCGGGCCGCAGCGGATCGCCGTCGGCACCGACATCAACGCGACGCATCACCGCGCAGCGCGCAGCGGGCTGGTCACCGGTGTCGCGACCCCCATCTCGCTGGGCAACACGCTGTGCTCGTGGGAGATCGTCATCACCGACGAGGACGGACGCAAGGTCTGCACGTCACGGATCACGTGCCTCCTGCGCGACGCACCCCCCGGCGCCGGGACCGACTGATTGCCCCACGGCGAGGCCCGAGCGCAGCGAGGGCGCCTCGCCGTGGGGCAATCAGTCGTGCTTCAGCTGGCGCGGGAGGGGACCGAGCGCAGCGACCGGCGGCGCCGGATGAGCTGGTCCACGGCCGCACCCACACCACCCGAGGGGGCGAGGCGGCGGCGCAGGGCGCTCGTCCCGACGACGCGGCGCACGATGACCGACGAGAACCCGAGCCGGGCGAAGAAGCGGTGCGCCTCGCGGCTCTGGGTCGGCACGTTGCTCACGATGACGTCGGAGCCGGAGCGCTCGGCGAGGCCGACGACCGCGCAGAGCAGCGACCGGGCCACGCCGTGGCGGCGGGCGGCCGGCTCGACGTAGAGCTGCTCGACGGCGATCTCGGGCTCGGGGCTCAGCCCGAACGGGTTCTCGGAGGTCATGACGTAGCCGACGGGGCGACCGTCGATGCGGGCCACGTGGGCGAAGACGTCGGGACGACTCATCGCCGTGGCGAAGCGTCCGTCGTTGGCGAAGCGGGCGGCCACCTCGATCGGCACACCGGCGTCGACCTTGGCGGCCATCCACAGGCCGACGAGGTCGTCGAGGTCGTCCTTGGGCACGGCAGAGACCTCGACCAGGTTGCGCACCACGGTGCCTCCTCGACCTCACAGCCCCCTGCGCGGTTGACATGCTGACATTACGGGTCGAAACCTCCTTGCGGTAGCCCAACGCGACAGATCCTTCGCCGAACGTAGAGTTCCGGCCGTGGATCTCTCCTTTCCCGGCCTCGGCACGGTCATCAACGTCGTCACCGTCGTCCTCGGCGCCCTCGCGGGCATGGCCATCGGGCACCGCTTCCCCGACCGCACCCGCTCGGTCGTCACCGACTGCCTCGGGCTGACCACGCTCCTCATGGCCGGGCTCTCGGCGGTGAGCGTCACGGACGACGTCCTGTCCGACGCCACGGGCTCGGGGGCGCCGGTCCTCATCGTCCTGGGGTCCCTGCTCATCGGCTCGATCATCGGGTCGCTGCTGCGCATCGGCGACCGCCTCGAGGCGCTCGCCGGGACCATCGAGGCGTGGTTCGCCCGCCGCTCCCCCGCACTCGCCGACACCGACGACTCCGCGCATGGCACCTCGGCCCGCGAAAAGTTCATCGAGGGCTGGCTCAGCGCCTCACTCCTGTTCTGCGTCGGGCCGCTCACCATCCTCGGATCGCTGTCCGACGGGCTCGGCCGCGGGATCGACCAGCTGCTGCTCAAGTCGGTGCTCGACGGGTTCGCCGCGCTGGCGTTCGCGTCCACCTTCGGCATCGGCGTGCTGCTGTCAGCCGGGTCGGTTGCCGTCGTCCAGGGTGCCCTGACCGTCGTGGGCGTGCTCCTGGGCTCGGTCCTCCCGGAGCCGCACATCCTTGCCCTCACCGCGACCGGCGGGCTCATGCTCGCCGGCATCGGCCTGCGGCTGCTCCGCATCAAGGACGTGCCCGTGGCCGACATGCTGCCGGCCCTCGTCGTCGCTCCCCTGCTCACGCAGGTCGTCGTCGCCCTGAGGTGACAGGCGTGCGTATGCCGGCCGGCCGGCATACGCGATCAGGCCGGCCGCACCATCGGGTCACCCGATCAAGGACCGCTCGACCCGGGTTGGCACGTCGGGTCGAGCGGAACGACGTCCGGTCGAGCAGACGCCCCAGCAGGCGCGTCAGGCCTTCTCCATCCCGGCGACCACCGCGTCGGAGACCTCCTTCATCCCCATGCGGCGGTCCATCGCGGTCTTCTGGATCCAGCGGAAGGCCTCGGACTCGGTGATCTTGAGCTTGGCCATGAGGACGCCCTTGGCGCGGTCGACGGCCTTGCGGGTCTCGAGGCGCTCACCGAGGTCGGCCACCTCGCTCTCGAGCGTCTTGAGCTCGCCCCAGCGCGACATGGCGATGTCGATGGCCGGGACGACGTCGGTGGCCGTGAACGGCTTGACGATGTAGGCCATGACACCGGCGTCGCGGGCGCGCTCGACGAGCTCGGTCTGGCTGAACGCCGTGAGCATGACGACGGGGCAGATCCGCTCCTTGCCGATCTGCTCGGCGGCGGAGATGCCGTCGAGGACGGGCATCTTGACGTCCATGATCACGAGGTCCGGACGCAGCTCGCTGGCCATCTCGACGGCCTGCTCACCGTTGCTCGCCTGGCCGACGACGTCGTAGCCGGCCTCCCCGAGCATCTCGGAGAGGTCGAGGCGGATGATCGCCTCGTCCTCGGCGACGAGGATGCGCTTGGCGGTCGGGGTGGGTTCGGTCGTCGTCTCGGTCACGAGAGCAGCCTAGGGGACGCGCCGGTCGGGTGCCGAGGGCGGGACTTGAACCCGCACGCCCTTGCGGGCAAAGCATTTTGAGTGCTCCGTGTCTGCCATTCCACCACCCCGGCCGGGGGTGCGGGCAGTCTACCGACCTCGGGGACGTGCCCCTGCCGCCGACCGCCCTCAGGCCTCTGCGGGCTCGTCCTCGTATGCCGGCGCGACCCGGTTCTTCGCGTCTCCGATGCGGTGCACGCGAAGGGCGTTGGTCGATCCGGGGATGCCGGGCGGCGAGCCGGCGACGATGACGACGAGGTCGCCCTCGGAGACCTTGCCGCAGGCGAGCAGCTCCTCGTCGACCTGCATCGCGAACTGGTCCGTGTGGCGGGCCGGCGGGGTGAGGAAGGTCTCGACACCCCAGGTGAGGGCGAGCTGCGAGCGGGTCCACTGGTGCGGCGTGAAGGCGAGCATCGGGATCCGCGGCCGCACGCGCGAGAGGCGGCGCGAGGAGTCGCCGCTCACGGTGAAGGTGATGAGGTAGCGGCAGCCGAGCAGCTCGCCGATCTCGGCGGCCGCGGCGGTGACGGCGCCGCCCTTGGTGCGGGGCTTGGTGTCGAGCGGGCGGATGCGGCCGAGGCCGTGCTCCTCGGTGTTCTCGATGATCCGGGCCATGGTGCTCACGGCCTCCATCGGGTGCGCGCCGACGCTCGTCTCGCCCGACAGCATGAGCGCGTCGGCGCCGTCGAGCACGGCGTTGGCCGCGTCCGAGGCCTCGGCGCGGGTGGGGCGGCTGTTGCTGATCATCGACTCGAGCACCTGGGTGGCGACGATGACCGGCTTGGCGTTGCGGCGGCCGAGCTCGCAGGCGCGCTTCTGGACGAGCGGTACGGTCTCGAGCGGCATCTCGACGCCGAGGTCGCCGCGGGCGACCATGAGCCCGTCGAAGGCCCGGACGATCTCGTCGAGGTTGTCGACGGCCTGCGGCTTCTCGATCTTGGCGATGACCGGCAGGCGGATGCCCTTCTCGTCCATGATCTTGTGCACCGGCTCGATGTCGGCGGCGCTGCGCACGAACGACAGGGCGATCATGTCGACCCGCTGGTCGAGGGCCCAGCGCAGGTCGTCCTCGTCCTTCTCGGACAGGGCCGGGACGCTCATGGCCGCACCCGGGACGTTGATGCCCTTGTTGTTGCTCAGGACGCCGCCCTCGACGACCTCGCAGACGATGTCGGTCTCGTCGGAGCTCACGACGAGGAGGTTGAGCTTGCCGTCGTCGATGAGGATCGTGTTGCCCGCCGACACGTCGGCCGGGAGGCCGGCATACGTCGTGCCGACGACGTCGACCGTGCCCTCGACGTCACGGTTGGTGATCGTGAAGCGCGCGCCCTGCTCGAGCATGACCGAGCCGTCGGTGAAGCGTCCCGTGCGGATCTTGGGGCCCTGCAGGTCGGCGAGGATGCCCACGGCGTGGCCCGTCTCGTCGCTGGCCCGGCGCACGTCCATGTAGACCCGGGCGTGGTCGGCGAGGTCGCCGTGGGAGAGGTTGAACCGGGCCACGTCCATCCCCGAACGGACGAGCTCGCGGAGCTGTTCGGGGCTGGACGTGGACGGACCCAGGGTGCAGACGATCTTGGCGCGGCGCATGCCCACCAGCCTATCGAGGCAACCGTTTACGCGGTGACGCGGGTCACACCGTGAGAGGGCGGTCCGTGGGGTTGACCGGACGCGGCAGGCGGGAGGGCTTGCCGGACAGCCAGGCGTCGACGTGGTGGGCCGCGGCGCGACCCTCGGCGATGGCCCAGACGATGAGCGACTGGCCCCGGCCGGCGTCGCCGGCGACGAAGACACCCGGCACGCTCGACATGTAGTCCGACCCACGCCGGACGTTGGAGCGCTCGTCGAGCTCGACGCCCAGCTGGGCGACGAGCGACTCGGTCTGCGGGCCGAGGAAGCCCATCGCGAGCAGCACGAGCTGGGCCGGGATCACCCGCTCGGTGCCCTCGACGGTCTCGAAGCCACTCTCGCCACGGCGCACCTCGTGGATGCGCAGCCCGCTGACCCGGCCGTCGTCGTCGGACAGGATCTCCTGGGTGCTCACGGCATACAGGCGGTCACCGCCCTCCTCGTGCGCGGAGGCGACCCGGAACGTCATCGGGTAGGTCGGCCACGGCTGTCCCGCGGCGCGCTCCTCCCCCGGCCGCGGCATGATCTCGAGGCTCGTGACCGAGCGCGCGCCCTGCCGGTGCGAGGTGCCGATGCAGTCGGCGCCGGTGTCACCGCCGCCGATGACGATGACGTCCTTGCCCTCGGCCGTGACCTGGCCGTCGACGGTCTCGCCGATCGCCACCCGGTTGGCCGGGGGGAGGAAGTCCATCGCCTGCATGACGCCCTCGACGCGGCGACCGGGGACCTCGAGGTCGCGGGGCACGGTGGCGCCCATCGCGATGACGACGGCGTCGTAGCGGGCCTTGAGCTGCTCCCACGTGACGTCGTTGCCGACGTCGACCGAGCTGCGGAAGCGGGTGCCCTCGGACTGCATCTGCTGGAGCCGGCGGTCGAGCACCGACTTCTCCATCTTGAACTCGGGGATGCCGTAGCGCAGGAGGCCACCGGGCCGGTCCGCGCGCTCGTAGACCGCGACGGTGTGGCCGGCCCGGGTGAGCTGCTGGGCGGCGGCGAGACCGGCTGGGCCGGAGCCGACGACGGCCACCGTCTTGCCCGACAGGCGCTCCGGCGGGCGGGGGGCGACCCCACCGTCGGCGAACGCCTTCTCGATGGTCGTCACCTCGACCTGCTTGATCGTCACGGCGGGCTGGTTGATGCCGAGCACGCATGCGGTCTCGCACGGGGCCGGGCAGAGGCGACCGGTGAACTCCGGGAAGTTGTTGGTGGCGTGCAGCCGTTCGATCGCCTGGCGCCAGTCGCCCTTCCACGCGAGGTCGTTCCACTCCGGGATGAGGTTCCCGAGCGGACAACCGCTGTGGCAGAACGGGATCCCGCAGTCCATGCAGCGACCGGCCTGACGCTGGAGCTGGCCGAGCTCCTGCTCCTCGTAGACCTCGCGCCAGTCCCTGATGCGGACGGGCACGGGCCGACGGGCGGGGAGCTCGCGCTCACGGGTCTTGAGAAAGCCTTGGGGGTCAGCCACGGGATGCCTCCATGATCCGGTCCCAGACCTCGGTGCCGTCGAGGTCGAGGCCCTCGGCCTCGGCTGCGGCACGCACGTCGAGGACACGCTGGTAGTCGCGGGGAAGGATGAGCGAGAAGCGGTCTCGCGCCGCCTCCCAGTCATCGAGGAGCCGGGCTGCGACGGGCGACCCGGTGAGTTCACGGTGGCGCGTGAGGAGGTCGCGCACCACATCGACGTCGCCGTCGCGCAGGCCCGACACGTCGACGAGCTCGCGGTTGACCTTGGCCTCGTCGAGGTCGAGGACATAGGCGACGCCACCGGACATGCCGGCCGCGACGTTGCGCCCGGTCGAGCCGAGGACGAGGACGGTGCCGCCGGTCATGTACTCGAGGCCGTGGTCACCCACCCCTTCGACGACCGCGGTGATGCCGGAGTTGCGGACGCAGAAGCGTTCGCCGACGCGGCCGCGCAGGAAGATCTCGCCGGAGGTCGCGCCGTAGCCGATGACGTTGCCGGCGATGACGTTGTCCTCGGCGGTGAGCGGAGCGGACGGGTCGGGCGCGACGACGATGCGTCCACCGGACAGGCCCTTGCCGACGTAGTCGTTGGCGTCGCCGACGAGGCGCAGCGTCACGCCCTTGGGCACGAAGGCCCCGAAGCTCTGGCCGGCGGAGCCGCGCAGCGTGAGGTCGATGGTGTCGTCGGGAAGCCCCGTCGCGTGCACCCGGGTGACCTCGTGGCCGAGCATCGTGCCGACGGTGCGGTTGACGTTGCGGACCGAGAACTCCCCGGTGACCGGGGTGCCGTCGTCGATCGCCTCGCGGGCCACGGCGATGAGCTGGTGGTCGAGTGCCTTCTCGAGGCCGTGGTCCTGGGCGACCGTGTGCCGCTTGCCGGAGCCGTCGGGGCTCTCGACCTCGGTGAGGATCGGCGCGAGGTCGAGACCCGACGCCTTCCAGTGCTGGACCGCCTTGCTCGTGTCGAGCGCGGTGATCTGACCGATCGCCTCCTCGATGCTGCGGAAGCCCAGCGAGGCGAGGTGCTCACGCACCTCCTCGGCGATGTACTCGAAGAAGGTCTCGACGAACTCGGGCTTGCCGGAGTAGCGCGAACGCAGCTCCGGGTTCTGCGTGGCGATGCCGACGGGACAGGTGTCGAGGTGGCAGACCCGCATGAGGATGCAGCCGCTCACGACGAGCGGGGCCGTGGCGAAGCCGAACTCCTCGGCGCCGAGCAGGGCGGCGATGACGACGTCACGGCCGGTCTTGATCTGGCCGTCGACCTGCACGACGATCCGGTCGCGCAGTCCGTTGAGGACGAGCGTCTGCTGGGTCTCGGCGAGGCCGAGCTCCCACGGACCGCCGGCGTGCTTGAGGCTGGTGAGCGGCGAGGCACCGGTGCCGCCGTCGTGGCCGGAGATGAGGACGACGTCGGCGTGCGCCTTGGAGACACCGGCCGCGACCGTGCCGACCCCGATCTCGGAGACGAGCTTGACGTGGATCCGGGCCGACGGGTTCGCGTTCTTGAGGTCGTGGATGAGCTGGGCGAGGTCCTCGATGGAGTAGATGTCGTGGTGCGGCGGCGGGCTGATGAGCCCGACACCGGGCGTGCTGTGGCGGGTCCGGGCCACCCACGGGTAGACCTTGGGGCCGGGCAGCTGGCCGCCCTCGCCGGGCTTGGCACCCTGCGCCATCTTGATCTGGATGTCGTCGGAGTTCGTGAGGTAGACCGATGTCACGCCGAAGCGTCCGGAAGCCACCTGCTTGATCGCCGAGCGGCGCTCGGGGTCGAGGAGGCGCTCGAGGTCCTCGCCGCCCTCACCGGTGTTGGAGCGACCGCCGAGGCGGTTCATCGCGACCGCGAGGGTCTCGTGCGCCTCCTGGCTGATCGAGCCGTAGCTCATGGCGCCGGTGTTGAAGCGCTTGACGATCTCGCTCACCGGCTCGACCTCGTCGACCGGGATCGGCTCGCGCTGCGCGCTGCCGCCGAGCTCGAAGAGCCCGCGCAGCGTCATGAGCCGCTCGGCCTGGTTGTCGATGCGCTCGGTGTACTGCTTGAAGATGTCGTAGCGCCGCTCGCGGGTGGCGTGCTGCAGGCGGAACACGGTGTCGGGGTCGAAGAGGTGGGGCTCACCCTCACGACGCCACTGGTACTCGCCGCCGACGCGGAGCTTGCGGTGGGACAGGATCACGCCGTCGGTCGGGTACGCCGAGTCGTGGCGGGCCGCGGTCTCGGCGGCGATGACGTCGAGCCCGATGCCACCGAGCTGCGAGACAGTGCCGGTGAAGTACTGGTCGACGAGCTCCTGCGACAGTCCGAGGGCCTCGAAGACCTGGGCGCCGCGGTAGGACGCGACGGTGGAGATGCCCATCTTGGACATCACCTTGAGGATGCCCTTGCCGAGCGCCTTGATGAGGTTCTTGACCGCATCCTCCGCGGTGACGCCGGTGATGGCACCGGTGCGGACCATGTCCTCGACGGTCTCCATCGCGAGGTAGGGGTTGATCGCCGCGGCGCCGTAGCCGACGAGGAGGGCGACGTGGTGCACCTCGCGGACGTCACCGGCCTCGACGAGGAGACCGACCATGTTGCGGGTCTTCTCGCGGATGAGGTGGTGGTGGACCGCCGAGGTGAGCAGCAGCGAGGGGATCGGCGCGTGGTCACGGTCGGAGTCGCGGTCGGACAGCACGACGAAGCGGGCGCCGCGGGCGATCGCCTCGCTGACCTCGCGGCAGATCTCGTCGAGGCGGGCGCGCAGGGCCGGCTCCCCGGCGTCGACGAGGTAGGTGCCCCGCACGACGTGGGTGGCGTAGCCGGGCAGGTCGCCGTCGGCGTTGATGTGGACGATCTTGGCGAGCTGGTCGTTGTCGATGACGGGGAAGGGCAGGACGACCTGGCGTGCGTGGACCGGGGACGCCTCGAGCATGTTGCCCTCGGGGCCGATGACCGTGCCGAGCGAGGTGACGAGCTCCTCGCGGATGGCGTCGAGCGGCGGGTTGGTGACCTGCGCGAAGAGCTGGGTGAAGTAGTCGAAGAGCAGCCGAGGCTTGTCCGAGAGGACGGCGACGGGCGAGTCGGTGCCCATCGAGCCCAGGGCCTCGCCACCGGTGCGGGCCATCGGCGCGAGGAGGATCTTGAGCTCCTCCTCGGTGTAGCCGAAGGTGCGCTGGCGACGCGCGACCGACGCGGCGGTGTGGATGATGTGCTCGCGCTCGGGCAGCTCGTCGAGGGTGAGCAGGCCGGCGTGGAGCCACTCCTCGTAGGGGTGCTCTGCGGCGAGCTCGGACTTGACCTCGTCGTCGCTCACGATGCGGCCGGCGGCGGTGTCGACGAGGAACATCCGGCCGGGCTGGAGGCGTCCGCGCTTGACGACCTTGTCGGCGGGCAGGTCGAGGACACCGGCCTCCGAGGCGAGGACGACGAGGCCGTCCTCGGTGACCCAGTAGCGACCGGGCCGCAGGCCGTTGCGGTCGAGCACGGCGCCGATGAGCGTGCCGTCGGTGAACGCGACACAGGCGGGGCCGTCCCACGGCTCCATGAACGTCGAGTGGAACTCGTAGAAGGCGCGCCGGGCCGGGTCCATGTCGGCGTGGTTCTCCCACGCCTCGGGGATCATCATGAGCACGGCGTGCGGCAGCGAACGGCCACCGAGGTGGATCAGCTCGAGCACCTCGTCGAAGCTCGCGGAGTCGGACGCGTCCGGGGTGCAGGTCGGGAAGATGCGCTCGAGGTCTCCGGGGATGACGTCGGAGACGAGCTGGCTCTCGCGGGCGCGCATCCAGTTGCGGTTGCCCTTGACGGTGTTGATCTCACCGTTGTGCGCCATGAGGCGGTAGGGGTGCGCCAGCGGCCAGCTCGGGAAGGTGTTGGTCGAGAAGCGCGAGTGGACGAGGGCGAGCTCGGAGGCCACCCGCTCGTCGGACAGGTCGGGGAAGAACGGCTCGAGCTGGCCGGTGGTGAGCATGCCCTTGTAGACGATGGTCCGCGAGGACAGCGACGGGAAGTAGACCTCGACCTCACGCTCGGCGCGCTTGCGCAGGCAGAACGCGAGCCGGTCGAGCTCGATCTCGCGCACCGCGCGATCGGGAGCCGCGACGAAGAGCTGGCGGAAGAACGGCATACAGGCGCGTGCCATCTCGCCCACGAGCTCGGGAGCCGCGGGCACGTCACGCCAGGCAAGGACATCGAGGCCCTCCTCGGTGGCGATCTGGGCGATCCGGGCCTCGGCCTCGGCGCGCTCGTCGGCATCGAGCGGGAGGTAGGCCATGCCGGCGGCGTAGGCGCCGGACTCGGGCAGGTCGACGTCGAGCACCGCGCGGAAGAACGCGTCCGGGACCTGGATGAGGATGCCCGCGCCGTCCCCCACGAGCGGGTCGGCGCCGGTGGCGCCACGGTGGTCGAGGTTGCGCAGCGCCGTGAGGGCGTGCTCGACGATGTCGTGCCCGGCCGTCCCGCGCATCGTGGCGACCATGGCGACGCCGCAGGCGTCGTGCTCGTGGTCGCGCCGGTAGAGACCGGTGTCGGCCGGGTGGGCGGAGAAGCGCGTCGGGGACACGTCGGGTCACCGTCCTCAGGGAGTCGGGGGCGTCAGACACGAGGTGTCCGGGCACGGGAGGTCATCGGACGCGGACAGCGGTGGCCACGTGCAACGGATGCTAGCCCACAACCGTCTTGCACTGCGAGCGGCAAATCTCACATCGTGGATGTGCCCGCATCGCTCTCGCGGCCCTTGCGCTGCTCGGGGGCGAGGACCTCCGGCGTGTCCGCGCGGGCTGGCTCGTCCGCCTCGTCCTCGTCGCCCGAGTCGTCGAGACGCTCCGGATCGTCCGAGCGGTCCGGGTCGACCGGGACATCCGGGTCGGACGCGTGGTCCGACGCGGCCCGTCGGCCCGTGTGGACGAAGACTGCCACCCCGATGAGGAAGACGAGGATGCTCGTCCACACGTTGAGCCGCTGGCCCAGGATGAGCTCGGCCTCGTCGGTGCGCATCTTCTCGATGATGATGCGGCCGATCGGGTAGCCGGCGATGTAGAGACCGAACAGCTGGCCGCGTGCGAGCGAGAACCGACGGTCGACGAGCAGGAGCACGCCCGCGAGGAGCATGACCCAGAGGAACTCGTAGAGGAACGTCGGGTGGAACGTGCCGAGGACCACGGGGTCACCGGAGGCGTCACGCACGGCCCGGCCGGCGCCGTTGTCCCACTGGTGGATGGTCAGGCCCCACGGCAGGTCGGTGCGACCGCCGTAGAGCTCGTTGTTGAACCAGTTGCCCCAGCGACCGATGCCCTGGGCGATGGCGACGCCCGGTGCGGCGGCGTCGGCGAAGTCGAGGAAGCGCACGCCGACCCGGCGGCACCCGACCCAGGCCCCGAGCGCGCCGAGGGCCACGGCGCCCCAGATGCCGAGGCCGCCCTCCCAGATCTTGAACGCGTCGAGCGGGTGGCCGCCCTCACCCCAGTACGGGTCCGGGGTGGTGATGACGTGGTAGAGGCGCCCACCGATGATGCCGGCCACGACGGCGTATGCCGCGACGTCCATGACCTGTCCCGGCTCACCTCCGCGGTCGCGCATCCTGCGGTCGGTGAGCCAGACGGCGACGACGATGCCGAGCAGGATGCACAGGGCGTAGCCGCGGATCGGCAGCGGCCCGAGGTGGAGCACGCCGGCTGTGGGGCTCGGGATCGTCGCAGGGATCGCGGCGGGCAGGGTAGCGGCGATCACTTCGTGGCCGCCTCAACTGCTGCGGTGAGCGCGGCCGGGTTCGGCACGGCGTCGAAGTCGAGCTTGCGACCGGCGAGCTCGACGGTCGGCGTCGAGTTGATGCCGGCCTTGCCGGACGACTCCTCCGTGGACTCGACGTAGGCGGTGTACTTCTTGTCGTCGACGCACTGCTGCCAGGTGTCGAGCGCTCCGCCGGTGATGCCGGCGCCCTCGGCGAAGCCCTTGACCTGGGCCGTGGACCAGCCCGCGCCCTCCTGGGCGGGCATGTTGGCGTAGACGGAGTCGTGGAAGGCCTGGAACTTCCCGGCGTCGGCCGCGCACATCGCGGCGTTGCCCATCTCGAGCGAGTGGGTGGTGCCGAGGTTGGCGTCGAGGAACGTCTTGAGGTGGTACACGAGCTTGATCCTGCCCTGCTTCGCGAGGTCCGCGACGGTGGAACCCATCACGCGCTCGAACTGGGCGCACGACGGACACTGGAAGTCCTCGTAGACGTCGAGTGTCGGCGCGCCCGGCTGGAGCGGGACGTCGGCGTTGGCGACGAAGCCCTGACCCATGCCGGCCGCACCGGCGGGGACGGCGGTGCTCGTCCCGACCCGGTCCTGCTTGTTGCGCTCGGCCACGACGACACCTCCGACCACGGCGATGATCGCGATGACCGCGACGACCGCCCCGACGACGATCCGGTTGGCTCCCCCGCCGGTGTCCTTGCGGACGGCGTCGATCTTCGCCTGCCGGTCGCTGCGGGGGCTGGGCTTTGTGGCCATGGTGCTCGTACTCCTGGACGAAGGGGCGGTCGGAGGGGTCAGGGCGCGCGGAAGAGCGCGCGGTCGAGGGAGAACAGGGATCGGGGACGCACAGCGAGCCACAGCCCGCACGCGAGCATCCCGAGGTCCTCGAGGATGCGCGGCAGGTACGACGTCTCGTCGGCGGCCACCGTCCCGCCGCCGCCGAAGCAGCCGCAGTCGATGGTGAGGCCACGCGCCCATGCCTGCGCGATCCCGGCGACGAAGACGACGAGCAGCAGCGAGGTCAGGACGGCCGCGGTGCGGGTGAACAGCCCGAGGACGAGCAGCAGGCCGAGGAGGATCTCGATGGTCGGGAGGGCGTAGCCGACATAGGCGGCGAGGTCGTGCGGCAGCACCTGGTAGGCCTGCGTGGCCTTGGCCGAGGCGTCGGGAGTCGTGACCTTGAGGCCACCGGCGACGAGGAACACTGCGCCGAGGACGAGACGGGCGATCGACCCGAGTCCGTCGGCGACACGAGTGCTCACCTCGCTCCTTCCCTCACTCCCCTGGCCAGGTCGGCCGTCAACTCCCGCAACGCGTCGAGCCGGGCCCCGAGTTCCCCGTCACCCGTGAGGGTGCGCACGAACGCGGTCCCGACGATGACCCCGTCGGCGTACTGGGCCAGCTCGGCCGCCTGGTCGCCGTGGGAGACGCCGAGCCCGACGCACACCGGAAGGTCGGTCACGGACCGGGTGCGCTCGACGAGCTCGCGGGCCGAGGAGCCGACGCTCGTGCGCTCGCCGGTGACGCCCATCGTCGACGCGGCGTAGACGAAACCGCGGCACGCGTCGGTGACGCGCGAGAGGCGCTCCGGCGTGGAGCTCGGCGCGACGAGGAAGACCCGGTCGAGCCCCTCCCGCTCGCTCGCGGCGATCCACTCCTCGCCCTCGTCGGGGATGAGGTCGGGGGTGATGAGGCCCGCGCCACCAGCAGCGGCGAGCTCAGCGGCATAGCGGTCGACGCCGCGGCGCAGGATGAGGTTCCAGTAGCTCATGACGAGGGCGGGAGCACCCGCGTCACGGATGGCCCGGGTCGCGCGGAAGCCGTCGACGACGTGGGCGCCACCGGCCAGCGCCGTCTCGGCGGCGTGCTGGATGACGGGGCCGTCCATGAGCGGGTCGGAGTAGGGCAGGCCGACCTCGACGATGTCGACGCCGGACTCGACCATCGCGACCATGGCGCGGATCGAGCCCTCGACGTCGGGGAAGCCGACGGGGAGGTAGCCGATGAGCGCGGCGCGCCCTTCGGCGCGGCAACGGGCGAGGACGTCGGAGACGCCGAGGTCGGGGCCCGGCCCCGCGATGGCGCTCACAGCTGCGCCCGCCCGTCGCCGGTGGCGCCCGGGTCGTCGGACTCGCCGGAGGGGACGACGTCGTCGCCATCGTCGACGAGGCCGAACCACTCGGCAGCCGTGTGCATGTCCTTGTCGCCGCGCCCGGACAGGTTGACGAGGATGATCCCGTCGGGTCCCAGCTCACGTCCGAGGACGAGCGCCCCGGCCAGCGCGTGGGCCGACTCGATCGCGGGGATGATGCCCTCGGTGCGGCAGAGGAGGGCGAAGGCCTCCATGGCCTGGTCGTCCGTGGCGTAGACGTAGTCGGCGCGCCCCGAGTCCCGCAGGAACGAGTGCTCCGGCCCGACGCTCGGGTAGTCGAGCCCGGCGGACACCGAGTGCGACTCGACCGTCTGGCCGTCCTCGTCCTGCATGAGGTAGCTCATGGCGCCGTGGAGCACGCCCGGGATGGCACTGGCGAACCGCGCTGCGTGACGACCCTCGAGGCCCTCTCCCCCGGCCTCGACGCCGACGAGTCGCACACCCTCGTCCTCGATGAAGCGGTGGAAGATGCCCATGGCGTTGGACCCGCCGCCGACGCAGGCGACGACCGCGTCGGGCAGGCGGCCGGTGAGCTCGAGCACCTGCTCGCGCGCCTCGACGCCGATGATCCGGTGGAAGTCGCGCACCATCTCGGGGAACGGGTGCGGCCCGGTGACGGTGCCGATGAGGTAGTGGGTGTCGTCGACGTTGGTGACCCAGTCGCGCAGCGCCTCGTTGATGGCGTCCTTGAGGGTGGCGCTGCCGTGCTCGACCGCGACGACCTCGGCGCCGAGCATCCGCATGCGGGCGACGTTGAGCGCCTGGCGCTCGGTGTCGACCTTGCCCATGTAGACGCGGCACGACAGGCCCATGAGGGCCGCGGCGGTGGCCGTGGCCACGCCGTGCTGGCCGGCGCCCGTCTCGGCGATGACACGGCTCTTGCCCATCCGCTTGGTGAGCAGCGCCTGGGCGATGACGTTGTTGATCTTGTGCGAGCCCGTGTGGTTGAGGTCCTCGCGCTTGAGGATGATCCGCGCGCCACCGGCGTGGGCGGCGAACCGGGGCACCTCGGTGATGATGCTCGGCCGACCGGTGTAGGTGCGGTGGAGGTGCTCGAGCTCGGCGAGGAACGTCGGGTCCTGCATCGCCGACGTCCGGGCCTCGTCGAGCTGCTCGAGCGCGGGGACGAGGGCCTCGGGGACGTAGCGGCCGCCGAACGCGCCGAACCTGCCGGCGCTGCCGGCGCTCACGAGCCACCTCCGGCGGCGACGATCTCGCGCACGGCGGCAGCGGGGTCGGCACCGCTCACGAGCGCTTCGCCGACGAGGACCGCGTCGGCCCCCTGCACGGCATACAGGGTCGCGTCGGCGGCACCGGAGACACCGGACTCCGCGACCTTGACGACTCCCGGTGGGATGAGCGGGACGAGGCGCGAGAAGGTGTCGCGGTGGACCTCGAGGGTCTTGAGGTTGCGGGCGTTGACCCCGATGACCGAGGCGCCTGCGTCGACCGCTCGCTGGGTCTCGCCCTCGTCGTGGACCTCCACGAGCGCGGTCATCCCGAGCTCGTGGGCCAGGGCGTGCATGCGCGCCAGCTCGGCATCGGTGAGCGAGGCGACGATGAGCAGGATGATGTCGGCCCCGTGCGCCCGCGCCTCCCAGAGCTGGTAGTCGGTGACCATGAAGTCCTTGCGCAGGACGGGGACCGACACCGCCGCCCGGACGCTGTCGAGGTCGGCGAGGCTGCCGTGGAAGCGGCGCTGCTCGGTGAGGACGCTGATGGCCGTGGCGCCCGCGTCGGCGTAGGTCGACGCCAAGGAGGCCGGGTCGGAGATCTCGGCGAGGTGGCCCTTGCTCGGGCTCGCCCGCTTGACCTCGGCGATGAGTGACAGTCCCGGGGCACGCAGACGCTCCTCGGCGTCGATGGCGGCCGGCAGGTCGGCGACGCGGCGCTCGAGGTCGGACTGGCTGACCTGCTCGGTGCGGACGGCGAGGTCCTCGCGCACACCGGCGACGATGGCGTCGAGCACGGTGCTCATGCGCGCCGGCTCAGGAGAGGTTGCTGTCGGCGCGCGCGACGGCGCCGTTGACACCGTGGCCCGCGAGCGCCAGCACCTTGCCGGCGACGAGGCCGACGACGGTGAGGACGACGCCCACGATGAACAGGCCCACGCTGGCGAGGACGACGGCGAGCGACATGACGGCCGTGGCGAGGAGCACGATGCCGACCATGACCCACGCAGCCAGGCTGTGGCCGTGGTGGTCGTCGTCGTGGTGATCAGCCATGGGTGCCTCCGTCGGAAGTGGTGTGTGCGTGCGCCATTCTGTCACTCCCGCGCCGACGGACCGACATCGGTCGGGTCCTCGCCCGCGCTGAGCTGGTCCCAGTCGCTCTCGGGCGCGCGACCCGGCGCCTCGTAGCGCGAGGACAGCCCGGGGGCGACGCGGCGGACCCGCGCCAGTCCCAGCAGGGCGAGCCCGGCGAGGACGAACCCGACGACGGCCACCCACGGCCAGCCACCCGGGGTGGCGTGCGTCTCGATGCTGCCGGTCCGGCCGGCGGCGGCCGCGGCGATGGGCCCGAGGGCGCCGTCGGGGTCGAGCAGGACCCGGGCGACGATGACGACACCGCCGAGCGTCGCCAGGCCCGTGAGCACGAGGGCGACGATGCGGGCGCGCGGTCCTGCGGTCGCCGACGCCACAGCGCCCGCGACGACGACCAGGGCGAGCGCGACGACCCCACCCGCGACCTCGGAGCCGGTGGCCGAGACCGACGACTGCCCGAGGACGACGTCGTCGACGGAGCCGGTGAGCCACGTCCGGGATGCGGTGACGATGACGAGCAGCGCGCCGAGGACGACGAGGAGGATGAGGGTGCCCCGACGGCGCAGCAGGCTCACGGGACCTTCCTCAGGGCCGAGGCGGTCGCGACCGCGCGCAGGGCGGCGGTCGCCTTGGCGACGCACTCGTCGTGCTCGGTGCGGGGCACGGAGTCGGCGACGATCCCGGCGCCGGCCTGGACGTGGGCGGTGCCGCCGTCGAGGAGCGCGGTGCGGATGGCGATGGCCATGTCGAGGTCGCCGTGGAAGTCGAGATAGCCCACGACCCCGCCGTAGACACCGCGCCGCGACGGCTCGTAGCCCTCGATGAGCGAGAGCGCACGCGGTTTCGGCGCACCGGACAGCGTGCCCGCGGGGAAGGTCGAGACGAGCACGTCGTAGGCCCGCACACCGTCGCGCAGCTCCCCCACCACCGTGGACTCGAGGTGCATGACGTGGCTGTAGCGGCGCACGTCCATGAACTCGACGACGTCGACCGTGCCGGGCCGGCACACGCGCCCGAGGTCGTTGCGGCCGAGATCGACGAGCATGACGTGCTCGGAGCGTTCCTTGGGGTCCGCGAGCAGGTCCTCGGCGAGCCGCACGTCGTCCTCGGGCGACTTGCCGCGCGGCCGCGACCCGGCGATGGGGTGCGTGATGGCCTGCGACCCGGTGACCTTGACGAGCGCTTCCGGGGAGCTCCCGACGACGTCGTATGCCGTCCCGTCCGGTCGCGTGAACCGGAACAGGTACATGTAGGGGCTGGGGTTGCCCGCCCGCAGCGCGCGGTAGACGTCGAGCGCGTCGGCGGGGCAGGGCATCGAGAACCGCTGCGACAGCACGACCTGGAAGACCTCGCCGGCGCGGATGTCCTCCTTGGCGCTCTCGACCATGGCTTCGTACTCGTCGCGGGTGAGGTTGGCGCTCACGCCCCGGAGGGCCTCGTCGACGACAGGGCCGTCGACGACGGAGACCGTGCTCTCGGCACCGGCGGCGAGGTCGTGCGTCATCGCGTCGAGCCGGGCGACGGCGTCGGTCCAGGCGTCCTGGACCCGCTCGTCGGTGGCGTCATAGTTCACGGCGTTGGCGATGAGCAGCACCGAGCCGTCGGCGTGGTCGAGCACGGCGAGGTCGGTGGCGAGCATCATCGCGAGCTCGGGCAGGTGCAGCACGTCCGGCGTCGTCGACGGGACCTTCTCCCAGCGACGGACCGCGTCGTACGAGATCATCCCGACCATCCCGCCGGTGAGCGGCGGGAGCCCGGGGATGGGGTCGGTCGCGAGCGCGGCGACGGTCTCGCGCAGGGCGTCGGTGGCGAGGCCGGTCGTCGGCGCCCCGACCGGCGCCTCGCCGATCCAGTGCACCTCGCCGTCCTTCTCGGTCAGCGTGGCCCGGCTGGCCGCACCGATGATCGAGTAGCGGCTCCAGACCCCGCCGTGCTCGGCGGACTCGAGGAGGAACGTGCCCGGCCGGTTCTGGGCGAGCTTGCGGTAGAGCCCGACGGGCGTCTCGGCGTCGGCCATGAGCCGGCGCACGACGGGGATGACGCGACGGCCCTCGGCGAGCACCTGGAACAGCGGCAGCGAAGGCCAGGTCGTCCCGAAC
Source organism: Knoellia sp. LjRoot47 (assembly GCF_964253435.1). NCBI lineage: Bacteria > Bacillati > Actinomycetota > Actinomycetes > Micrococcales > Intrasporangiaceae > Knoellia > Knoellia sp. LjRoot47. The sequence goes on along the minus strand of NZ_CAXUQS020000001.1, from coordinate 2,829,625 downwards.
GACAGGTCGGGGGTCGGCTGCGGCTGCGGCTGCGGCTGCGGCTGCGGCTGCCGAGGTGACTGGGGCGCGGCGGTCACGGTGCCGGCTCCCCCACGACGACCTCGAGCGCACCGGCGTCGAAGCAGGTGCGGTCTCCGGTGTGGCAGGCCGCGCCCACCTGCTCGACCCGCACGAGGAGGGCGTCGCCGTCGCAGTCGAGGGCCACCGACTTGACGTACTGCGCGTGCCCCGAGGTGTCCCCCTTGCGCCAGTACTCCTGGCGGCTGCGCGACCAGAACGTCACCCGGCCCTCGGTGAGGGTGCGGCGCAGGGCCTCGGCGTCCATCCAGCCGAGCATGAGGACCTCGCCGGTGTCGTGCTGCTGGACGATGGCGGCGACGAGGCCGGAGTCGTCGAAGCGGAGACGGCTGGAGACGGTGGGGTCGAGGTCGGGCACGACCGCCATTGTGCCGCCCGGCCACGAAGGCGCGAGGATGGGCCCATGACCGACAGCCCCGGATCCCTCGCGCGCAGGGAGCGTCTCGACCTCTGCGACACCTTCGAGGCCGTCGGACCCGACGCCCCGACCCTCTGTATGCCGTGGACCACCCGCGATCTCGCCGCGCACCTCGTCGTGCGCGAGGGCCGTCCCGACGTCGCCTCGGGCATCTGGGTCCCGTTCCTCAAGGACCGCACGGAGCGCGAGCAGGCCAAGGTGGCCGCCCAGCCGTGGCCGGACCTCGTCGGCGCCGTGCGCTCGGGCCCGCCGATCTGGCATCCCGCGCAGCTGCCCGTCGTCGACAACGCGGTCAACCTCGCCGAGATGGTCATCCACCACGAGGACGTCCTGCGCGGCGACGGCACCCCGGGCCCCCGCCGTGAGGTGTCGCCGCAGCTCGACGCCGCGATCTGGGCGCTGCTGTCGCGCATGGGCCGGCTGCTGTTCCGCCGCGTCCCCTCGGCCGTCGAGCTCCACGCCCCGAGGCGCGAGGCGCTCACCTTCGGCGGCCGCGGCGGGGGCGACGGGACCGTCGTCGTGTCGGGAGAGCCGCTGGAGCTGTTGCTCACGGCATACGGGCGCAGGAACGTCGCACAGGTCGAGGTGACCGGGTCCCCGGAGGCGGTCAGCGCCTTCGAGTCGTCCCGCTTCGGTCTCTGACGTGACGGTGCAGGCGTCCGGACCGCGTGTCCTCACCGCGCTGCGGGACGAGTTCTCGCCGTGGCTGTGGGCGGTGACCGCGGGGGTCGGAGCGCTCGCCGTGGCGACGACGTGGCACTCGATGGGCGACGCGGCCGGTGACGGCCTCGGCCTCGTCGTGCCGATCGCCGCACCGGCCGTCGTCTCGGCGTGGGCGGTGCTCGAGCTCGTGTGGCGCCGGACCGACATGCCGTTGCCGACCCGGCTCTTCCTCGCGTGCATCAGCGCTCCGCTCCCGTCGGCGGTGCTCAGCGCGCTCACGGTCGGCGGGCTCAGTGCCCTGCCCGCGGCCCGACGCGCCGTCGAGGAGGCCAGCGCCGGCAACGGCGGGTTCCACTACTGGTGGGACGACGGCGTGGTCCGGTGACCGGCGTGTGGACCTTCTTCGGCAGCTGGGGCCTGGGCGGGGCCGCCGGGCTCGTCGTGCTGCTGGTCCTCGTCATGCCGGTGCTCGCCTGGACCCGGTCGAGCGAGGTGCTCGACGGCACGAGGGTCGAGGACCACCGACGGGGGCGGGTCGTCATCACCGGCGTCTACGTGGTGCTCGCCGTCGTCATGGTGGCGCTGTGCGTCTGGCAGCTGACCTGATCAGCGCACGGGGTGGCCGTCGGCGCGCAGCGCGTCCTTGACCTGGCCGATGGTGAGGTCGCCGAAGTGGAAGACGCTCGCCGCGAGCACCGCGTCGGCGCCGGCCCGCACCGCGGGCGCGAAGTGCTCGACCGCGCCCGCACCGCCGCTCGCGATGACCGGGATCGTCACCTCGCGGCGGACCCGGGCGATGAGGTCGAGGTCGAAGCCCGCCTTGGTGCCGTCGGCGTCCATCGAGTTGAGCAGGATCTCGCCGGCGCCGAGCTCGGCCGCGCGCACGCACCACTCGACGGCGTCGAGCCCGGTACCCGTGCGGCCACCGTGGGTCGTCACCTCGACGTCGTCGGTGACGGCGCCGTCGTCACCGCGGCGGCGCCGCACGTCGGCGGAGAGCACGAGCACCTGGGAGCCGAACCGGTCGGCGGTCTCGGCGATGAGCTCGGGTCGGGCGATGGCGGCCGTGTTGACGCCGACCTTGTCGGCGCCGCTGCGCAGCAGGCGGTCGACGTCGTCGACGGTGCGCACTCCCCCGCCGACGGTGAGCGGGATGAAGACCTGCTCGGCGGTGCGCCGCACGACGTCGTAGGTCGTCGCCCGGTCGCCGCTGCTCGCCGTGACGTCGAGGAAGGTCAGCTCGTCGGCGCCCTGCTCGCCGTAGGAGCGGGCGAGCTCGACGGGGTCGCCGGCGTCACGCAGGTTCTCGAAGTTCACGCCCTTGACGACGCGACCGGCGTCGACGTCGAGACACGGGATGACACGGATGGCGACGCTCACGTGGGCAGGCTATCCGCCGCGAGATGATGCGACGTATGCCGTCCGCCTCCGACCTGCCCGCCCGCGTCGCGCGGCGCTCCCGCTCCGAGGCCCGGATCCGGACCGACCGGCTGGTGAGCCGGCTCGCCTTCATCCTCCAGTGCGGGTTCGGTGCGGCGCTCGCGTGGTGGCTCGCCGGTGACGTCTTCGGGCACCGGATGCCGTTCTTCGCACCGGTGACCGCGATCATTACGCTCGGCATGTCCTACGGGCAGCGCGTGCGTCGAGCCGTCGAGGTGATGATCGGCGTCGCCCTGGGCGTCTTCATCGGTGACGTCTTCTCGCACGTCTTCGGCAGCGGCGTCCTCCAGGTGCTCGTCGTCGTCGTGCTCGCGATGACGATCGCGTCGCTCGTCGGCGCCGGCATCCTGCTGACGATCCAGGCCGGGGTCCAGGCGGCCATCATCACGACCCTCCTGGCGGCGCCCGACCAGGCGTTCACCCGCTGGCTCGACGCGGTCATCGGTGGCGCGGTGGCGCTCGTCATCAGCGTCCTCGTGCCCGCCACCGGGCTGCAGCGACCGCGCCAGAAGGCTGCTCGCGTGGTCGAGGAGATCGCGGCCATCCTGCGCGAGACGGCGACGGTGATCCGGACCGACGACGGCGAGCTCGCGGGCGTGACGCTCCGTCGGGCCCGGGCCTCCGAGGGCATGCTCGACGAACTGCAGTCGTTGGCATCCGAGGGCGTCGCCGTCGTCCGCCTGTCGCCGTTCCGGCGCCGCCACCTCCCCGGTGCCCAGGCTGTCGCCGACCTCCTCGAACCGCTGGACCGCGCGATCCGCAACCTGCGCGTCCTCGTCCGGCGGGCGCTCGTCGGGACGCGACGCGGCGAGGTGATTCCCCCGGCATACACCGCGCTGCTGGACGACCTCGCGCTGTCGTGCGACGACATCGCTCGCGAGCTGCACCAGCGCCACGAGCCGACGAGTGCCCGTGCCGGCCTGCACCGCCTCGCCGAACGCAGCGCCGTCGTCGACCCGGCCTCGGGCCTGTCGGGCGAGGTCATCCGGGCACAGGTCCGGTCGATGGTCGTGGACCTGCTCGTCCTCACCGGCCTGCCCGTCGAGGAGGCCGGTGAGCTCGTGCCGGCGTCGCACCGCGAGCTCGACGACGACCGCCTCCTGGGCGACGACGCACCCGACGAGGAGCCGACCTAGGGTTGAGCGTGTGGCAGTGGACGCAGTGACCGACGTGGCAGGGCTCGTGGGAGATGTCCGCCGGCTCCTGTCGGAGCGGGGCCCGAGGGCCGGGGACGTCACGATCGTCGCCGTCGACGGACCGAGCGGCTCGGGCAAGACCACGTTGGGCGGTGACCTCGGCGATGCGCTCGGCGCGCTCGTCCTCCACGTCGACGACATGCACCAGGGCTGGACGGGTCTGCTGTCCACGGTCGACCTCGCCCGCGCCTCGCTCGTCGACGCCTGGTCCACGGGTCGGCCCGCGAGCCACCCGACGTGGGACTGGGACGTCGACGAGCCCGGTGCCGCCGCCGACGTGCCCCGGAGCGATCTCGTCGTCCTCGAGGGCGTGGGGGCGTTCGCGATCGCCGGCGACTCGGCGTCCGCCCGGGTGTGGGTCGAAGCCCCCACCGACCAGCGGTGGTCCCGCGCGATCTCCCGCGACGGTGCGGTGTTCGAGGCGCACTGGGACGAGTGGGCCGACCAGGAACGCCAGCTGTATGCCGTCTCGCCCGGTCGCGCTGCCGCCGACCTGACGCTCGACACGGGTTCCTCCGCTGCCGCCGCCGACGAGGCGCGTCCGGCAGACGGTCCCCCGCTCTGGCTCGTCGTCCTCGGCGTCGTCGCGGTGTCACTGAGCATGCGGACCCTCATGACGTCGTTGCCGCCGCTGCTTCCGCGCATCCGTGAGGACCTCGGGCTGAGCTCGGTCTGGCTCGGCGTGCTCACGACGCTGCCGGTGCTCTGCATGGGGCTGCTCGCACCGCCGTCGGCCCGGCTCGGGCTGCGGCTCGGCGTGGCCCGGTGCATCTCGCTGGCGATGGTCGCGATCGCCGTGGGCAACCTCGCACGCGGGTTCGGCCACGAGGTCGCCGCCCTCTACCTCGGCACCCTCTGCGCCGGCGCGGGCATCGCGCTGGCGGGCACGCTGCTGCCGGGCATGGTCAAGGCGTCGTTCCCGCCCGGTCGTGCCGGGCTCGCGACGGGTCTGCAGATGTTCGCGATGATGGGTGGGGCCGCCGTCGCCGCGGCCGTGTCCGTGCCGCTGGCCGGCGCGCTCGGTGACTGGGACGTCGCGCTCGGCTTCTGGGGTCTGGTCGCCGTCGCCGGAGTCGTGCTGTGGCTGCCCGTCGACCGGGCCGTCCACCGTGGCGGCGACCACGACCAGCACCCGCCGGACTCCAGCCACCGGTTGCCTTGGCGGAGCCGGACCGCGTGGATGCTCGCCGGGTTCCTCGCGGTGCAGTCGTGGGAGTTCTACTCCACGCTCGCCTGGCTCTCCCCCACCTACGTCGGGCACGGCTGGGAGGCGCAGGACGCCGGGCTGCTGCTCTCGGTGTTCACCGGTGCGCAGTTCGTGTCGGGCCTCGTGGGGCCCGCGATCACCGACCGGGTGGGCGACTGGCGGGTGCCGCTCGTCGGCGCCGCGCTGTGCGGTCTCGCCGGGCAGGCCGGCGTGTGGCTCGCGCCCGACGCCGCGCCGTGGGTCTGGGCGCTGCTCCTCGGCGTGGCCCAGGGAGCGTCCTTCGCGATCGGGCTCGTCCTGCTCGTCCGGTATGCCGTGTCGCCCGCCGCCGCTGCCCGGTTCACCGCGATGGCCTTCCTCGTGTCCTACACCGTCGCGTCGATGGGGCCGACGACGATGGGCGCGGTGCGCGACCTGTCCGGGAGCTACTCGACGATCTGGCTCGTGCTCGCGTCGCTGATGTTCGTCCAGCTCGGCGCGGCCATCCTCCTCAGGCCGGACCGACCCCAGGTCCCCTGACGTCCCCGTCCCCGGGAGGCGGCCAGTCACCCAGGAGGCGGCCAGTCACCCAGGAGGCGGCGTCGAGATCGGGGAGCCTGCACGATCCGAGCGCGAGAGGGTGCCGTCTGCCCGATCTCGTGGCGGCCCGGGTCCTCGGGTGTGATCAGGCGTGTGGTCAGGAGTGGTCACGAGAGGCGGCGACGAGGTCGGCGAGCCGGTGCGCCTCGGCCCGGGCGTCGGCACCGTCGGCGCGCTGGATCGCCATCACCGGGACCGTCTCGGTGTCGGTGAGGTGCAGGCTGACCCACGGGTCACCCTCGTCGAACGTCACGTCGTCGATCTGCTCCCACCGGATGTGGCGACGCCCGACGAGGTTCTGCACGGTGAGCCCGGCGTCGTCCGGCACCGCCTTGATGGCCGCCCACCGCCACAGCACGAGGGCGAGCCCGATGCCGATGACGGCCATCATGATCCGGTCGGCGACGACCCAGCCCCCGGTCGCGTCCGGCCCCGCCACGAGCAGCGCCAGCGCCACGAACAACACGACCGAGACGACGGCCATGACCGTCGCCATGATGCGCCCGCGCCGCGAGCGGAACGGGCCGTGGGGCAGGACCTCGCTCACAGGCGGCACGCGGCGATGTCGGTGACGAGGATGGCGCGAGCGCCCATCTCCCAGAGCCGGTCCATCACCTGGTTGGTGCCCGAGCGCGGGACCATGGCGCGTACGGCCTTCCACTCGGGGTTCTGCAGGCTGGAGACGGTCGGTGACTCGAGGCCGGGGGTGATCGCGCACGCCTCGTCGACGAGGGCGGCGGGGACGTCGTAGTCGAGCATGACGTAGTGGCGGGCGGTCACGACGCCGAGCATCCGGCGCCGCAGCACGGCGATGCCGGAGTCCTGGTCGCTGCCGTCACGGCGGATGAGCACGGCCTCGCTGCGCAGGATCGGGTCACCGAAGACCTCGAGGCCCTGGCTGCGCAGCGTCGCGCCGGTCTCGACGACGTCGGCGATGACATCGGCCACCCCGAGGGTGATCGCGGTCTCGACGGCGCCGTCGAGGCGCACGACCTCGGCCTGGACGCCGTGGTCGGCAAGGTGCTTCTCGACGAGACCCTGGTAGCTCGTGGCCACCCGGCGACCCGCGATGTCGGCGAGCGTCGACACGGAACCGGGGCGGCCGGCATACCGGAAGGTCGAACCGCCGAAGCCGAGGGCCATGACCTCGGTGGCGGCACTGCCCGAGTCGAGCAGCAGGTCGCGGCCGGTGATGCCGCAGTCGACGGTGCCGGAGCCGACGTAGACCGCGATGTCACGCGGGCGGAGGTAGAAGAGCTCGACGCCGTTGGCCTCGTCGGTGACGACGAGCTCCTTGGAGTCGCGACGGGTGCGGTAGCCCGCCTCCCGCAGCATCTCGGCGGCGGGCTCGGCGAGGGAACCCTTGTTGGGGACGGCAATGCGCAGCATGGGGGGCTCGTGTCTCAGAGGTGGGTGTAGACGTCGTCGAGGGTCAGGCCCTTGGCGACCATGAGGACCTGCAGGTGGTAGAGCAGCTGCGAGATCTCCTCGGCGGCGCGCTCGTCGCTCTCGTGCTCGGCGGCCATCCACACCTCGGCGGCCTCCTCGACGATCTTCTTGCCGATGGCATGCACGCCGGCGTCGAGCTGGGCGACGGTCCCCGAGCCCTCGGGTCGGGTCGCGGCCTTGTCGGTGAGCTCGGCGAACAGCGCGTCGAAGGTCTTCACGGGGACAATCGTACGAGGGGGCGACTCATGCCCCGGACAACGGACGCGGAGCGAGACCCCTGAGTGCGACCGCCGTGGCGACAGCGGCGAGGGCGGCCTCGGCGCCCTTGTCCTCGCCGGACCCGGGCAGGCCGGCGCGGTCGAGCGCCTGCTCCTCGGTGTCGCAGGTGAGGACGCCGAACCCGACCGGCACGCCGGTGCGGGTGCTCACGTCGGTGAGGCCGTGGGTGACGCCGCTGCAGACGTACTCGAAGTGCGGGGTCCCGCCGCGGATGACGACCCCGAGCGCGACGAGCGCGTCGTGGGTCGGGGCGAGGCGAGCGGCGGCGACGGACAGCTCGACCGTGCCGGGCACGCGCACCACCGGCACGTCCGGGAGCCCGGCACCGGCCAGGGCCCGCACCGCACCGTCGATGAGCCCGTCCATGACGACGTCATGCCACGAGGCAGCGATGACGGCGACGCGCAGACCGGTCCCGTCGACCTGGACCTCGGGTGCTCCGGCCTTCATGCGCTCGCCTCCGTGGCGTCGTGGGTGTCGAGGACGAGGTCGTGGCCGAGCCGGTCGCGCTTGGTGCGCAGGTAGGCCGCGTTCGTCGGGACCGGCGCGACCTGGAGCCGCTCGACGGTGGCGACGTCGATGCCGGCGGACCGGACCGAGGCCACCTTGTCGGGGTTGTTGGTGAGCAGGCGCACCGCGTCGATGCCGAGGTCGTGCAGGATCGCCGTCGCCGCGGCGTAGTCGCGGGCGTCGACCGGCAGGCCGAGTTCCTCCTGCGCGGCGACGGTGTCGATCCCGGTGTCCTGCACGGCATACGCGGCGATCTTGTCGGCCAGCCCCACGCCACGGCCCTCGTGGCCGCGCAGGTAGACGACGACACCACCCTCCCTCGCCACACGCGCCTGGGCGCGACGCAGCTGGGGGCCGCAGTCGCAGCGGGCGGAGCCGAAGACGTCGCCGGTGAGGCACTCGCTGTGCAGCCGCGCGAGCACCGGTCCGTCGCCCAGACCGAGAGGGCTCACGAGGGCCAGGTGCTCGTCGCCGGTGAGGGTGTCGCGGTAGGCGTGGATGGTGAACGTGCCGTCGGGGGTGGGCAGCGTCGACGTCGCGTGGCGCCGGACGCGGTCGTGCCGCTGGCGGTGCGCGACGAGCTGCTCGATCGTGATGACCGGCAGGTCGTGATCGGCGCCGAGGTCGAGCACGGCGGGCAGCCGCATCATCGTGCCGTCGTCGTGGGTCAGCTCGGCGATCGCACCGACGGGCTCGAGACCGGCGAGACGGCACAGGTCGACGGCCGCCTCGGTGTGGCCGCGACGGGTGAGCACTCCCCCGTCACGGGCCCTCAGCGGCACGACGTGGCCCGGGCGCACGAGGTCGGCCGCGGTGGTGCCCGGGTCCGAGAGGAGCCGCACCGTGTGCGCGCGGTCGGCCGCGCTGATCCCCGTCGTCACGCCCACGGCCGCGTCCACCGTGACCGTGTATGCCGTCCGCAACCGGTCCGCGTTGTCCCTCACCATGAGCGGGAGGTCGAGCCGGTCGGCCACGGCGTCGGTCATGGGGGCGCAGACGTAGCCCGACGAGTGCCGGATCGTCCACGCCATCCACTCGTCGGTGAGCGTCTGGGCGGCGAGGACGACGTCGCCCTCGTTCTCGCGGTCCTCGTCGTCCGTGACGAGCACCGGTCGGCCGGCGCGCAGGGCCGCGAGGGCCTCCTCGACCGTCGACAGGCCAGTCATCGCACGGCCTCGGTGAGCTCCCGGTCGGGGTCGGCCTCCACGCGGGAGGCCTTGAGCCACACGGTGAAGCCGTAGAGGACCAACGCGCCGTAGACGGCATACAGGACCGCGGAGGGATAGAACTTCGAGTGCCACAGCAGCGGGACCCCGACGAGGTCGACGGCGATCCACATGAGCCAGAAGTCGTTCCAGCCGCGGGCCATCGCATAGGTCGCGAGCATCGAGCCGACGAAGATCCACGCATCGCACCAGAAGTACCAGCGCGGCGCCGGCCAGCCCGCGCCGATCGTCGCGAAGACCCATTGCCCGATGACGAGGCCTGCGGCCCACACCCCGACGTATGCCGTCCGCTCCCGGACCGTGGCCCAGCGCGGCGTGATCGCCGGCGAGTCGGCGCCGCGTGCCTTGCGGTGCTCCTGCCAGCGCCACCAGCCGTAGACGCTCGTGAGGATGAAGAACACCTGGCGCCCGGCCTGGCCATAGAGCGTCTGGTGCTGCGGGTTGGAGAAGGCGACGCCGAAGAAGACGGTGAAGAGCAGGGCGTTGCCGATGATGCCGACCGGCCAGGCCCAGACGCGACGCCGCATGCCACCGATCGCGGAGGCGAACCCGAAGGCGTTGCCGACGACCTCGCGCCACAGGATGTGCGAGCTGCCGATCGTCAGCTGGGCCTCGAAGAGGCGCTCGAGCCAGTTCATGCGGGGACCTCCGTGGTCGTGGTGTTCTCAGTCGTGCGGTCAGGGGTGGCGCGGTGCGCGGGAGAGGTGGAGAGCAGTCGCTCGACGTACTTCGCGAGGACGTCGACCTCGAGGTTGACGGTGTCCCCGACGGCACGGTGGCCGAGGGTCGTGAGCTCGAGGGTGGTCGGGATGAGCGAGACGCTGAAGGTGTCGTCGGTGACGGCCGAGACCGTGAGACTCACACCGTCGACGGTGATCGAGCCCTTGTCGACGACGTAGCGCGCGAGGGCAGGCGGCAGCGTGAAGGTCACGACCTCCCACCGGTCCCCGGGGACACGCTCGAGCACGGTGGCGGTGCCGTCGACATGGCCCTGGACGATGTGTCCGCCGAAGCGGGCCGAGGCCGCCATCGCCCGCTCGAGGTTGACCGGGCTCTGCGGGCCCAGCGCGCCGAGACCAGTGCGGGACAACGTCTCCGCCATGACGTCGACGGTGAACCAGCCCTCCTCGACGTCGTGGTCGACGACGGTGAGACACACCCCGTTGACGGCGATCGACGCCCCGTGGACGGCGTCGCTCGTGACGAGCGGGCCGCGCAGCGTGAGCCGGGCGGACTCCTCGGCGAGGTCGATGCGGTCGACCCGGCCGAGCTCCTCGACGATTCCGGTGAACATCAGCGGGCCTCCTGGAGGGTGGCGGTGATGCGGACGTCGTGGCCGATCATCCGCGTGTCGGTGGGCTCGAGACGCAACGCGTCGTCGATGGTCGTGATGCCGAGGTCGCTCACCGACTGCCGCCCGCGACCGAGCAGGACGGGGGCGACGTAGGCGACGATCTCGTCGACGAGCCCGTCGGCCATGAAGGCCGCGGCGACGGTCGGCCCGCCCTCGAGCCACACGTGGTGGATCCCGCGGTCGGACAGGTGGGTGAGCACCTCGCGCGGCGACCGGGTGCGCAGGTGCACGGTCTCGGCGGAGTCGTCGAGGACGTGGGCCGTCGCGGGCAGGTCGCGCTGTCCCATGACGACCCGCAGGGGCTGGGTGGCGTGGAGGCTGCCGTCGGGGTGTCGGGCGGTGAGTCGGGGGTCGTCGGCGAGCGCCGTGCCCGTGCCGACGACGATCGCCCCGCAGCGCGCCCGGTGCTCGTGCACGTCCTGGCGCGCCTCCGGACCGGTGATCCACATGCTTGTGCCGTCGGCGGCGGCGCTGCGGCCGTCGAGCGTCGTCGCGAGCTTCCACGTGACCCACGGACGTCCCGTGCGGGTGCGGTGCAGCCACGTGCGGTTGAGGGCGATGGCGTCCGCCTCCAGGAGTCCGCCCTCGGTCGCGATGCCGTGGTCGGCCAGCCACGCGGCACCACCGGCGGCCGACGCGTTCGGGTCGCTCACGGCATACACGACTCGCGCCACGCCCGCAGCGGCGAGCGCGTGCGAGCAGGGACCCGTGCGGCCCGTGTGGTGACACGGCTCGAGCGTGACGTATGCCGTCGCTCCCCGTGCGCGGTCGCCCGCCGCCTCGAGCGCGGCGGGCTCCGCGTGGGGTGTCCCCGCACCGCGGTGCCAGCCCTCCGCGACGAGGCTGCCGTCGGCGCCCACGAGGACGCACCCGACCCGGGGGTTGGGGTCGGCCTCAGGTCCGTGAGCGGCGACGCCGAGGGCGCGCAGCATCCACTGCGTGTCCGTCGTGCTCCGCTCCTGCATGCGTCCTGCCCTCGTGCTCGAGACCGTTCGGTCGAGCTCCGGGGGACGTGCGGGCGACGGAGCGCCGCCGACGGGTCACAGCGTGACGTCGGACGGCGCGACCCCTGAGGGGCCTCGCTGTCACGTGCTGCCTACCATCCGGACTCTCACCGTCGGTCTGGGAGTTCCACCCAGTCAACCGGCCGCTGGCTGCGGTCGGGTCGCGGACTGTCACCGCCGGTTCGGAATTGCACCGACCCCGGAGCACGTCCCTTCCAGTATGCCGCAGCCGCCCCCTCGCGCCGAACTCCCGTCCGCCGTGACCTCGCCCACGCCGGGCCCGGGTGGATCAGGTGATGACGACGCCGAAGACCTCGAGCAGGCCCGGGGCCGCGTCGAGGTCGATCCGCGCCCCCTTGAGCCGGGTGTCGCGGGGGTCGAGGGCGAGCCCGCGGGTGCCCCGGAGGTCGGCGTCGCGCAGGTCGGCCCGCGAGAAGCGGGCACCCGAGAGGTCGGACCCGCCGAGGTCGGCGCGGCGCAGGTCGCACTCGCTGAGGTCGACGTCGGTGAGCTGGCAGTCGCGGAAGACGAACCCGCCCAGGTCCAGGCCGGCGAAGGTCGTGCCGTCCAGGCGGCACCTCTCGAACCGGAGCGGCTGCGCGAGCATCGAGCCGGCGCCAGTGGCGGTCCAGTTCACCGCGAGCAGCTTGCAGCCGACGAACGTGCAGTCGACGAAGCGGGTGTCGGTGAGCACCGTCATCGACAGGTTGCAGCTCGTGAACGTGCACTCCTCGAAGACGCAGTCGAGCACCTCGGCGCTCTCCCACGACACCCCGGAGACCTCCTCCCCCACGACCTCACGTCCGCGCAGCACCTCGCCGGGCGCGAGCGACTCGAGCACGCGTTCGCCCATCACGAGTGGGCGTGCGCCGTTGCGAGAGAACGCAGCTCGTCGACCGCGGCCGCGGCCGACTCCGCGCCGTAGACGGCGGACCCGGCGACGAACACGTTGGCCCCGGCCTCGGCGCACTGCTCGATGGTCTTGGCCGACACTCCCCCATCGACCTGGATCCACACCTCACCGCCGTGTCGGCGGACCGCCTCGCGCACCTGCGCCACCTTGGGCATCTGGTCGGCCATGAACGACTGCCCACCGAAGCCGGGCTCGACCGTCATGACGAGCACCATGTCGAGCTCGGGCAGCAGCTCCTCGTAGGGCGCCCACTGCGTCCCGGGCTTGATCGCCATGCCGGCCCGAGCACCGGCGTCACGCAGGGTCCTCGCCAGCGTTCGCGGGTCCCGCGCCGCCTCGACGTGGAAGGTCACCGACTGCGCCCCGGCCTCGGCGTAGGCCGGGGCCCAGCGGTCGGGGTCCTCGATCATGAGGTGGCAGTCGAGCGGGATCGGCGACACCTTGAGCAGCGACTCGACGATCGGCAGCCCGAGCGTGAGGTTGGGCACGAAGTGGTTGTCCATGACGTCGACATGGGCCCAGTCGGCGTTCGAGATCGCGTCGAGCTCGGACTGGAGGTTGGCGAAGTCGGCGGAGAGGATCGACGGTGAGATCTGCACGGCGCTCACCCTAGCGAGGTGCGTGCGACCCCGACCGGGGGCTCAGGCCTTCTTGCGCAGGAGCGTGAAGAACATCGCGTCGGTGCCGTGCACGTGCGGCCACAGCTGGACCTCGGGACCGTCGCCGAGGTCGTGCAGCACTGCACCCGCGGCGTCCCGGAAGAGGTCGCGGGCGTCGACGACCTCGATGTCGTCGCGCTTCTTGAGGACGTCGCGGACGACGAACGTCGTCTCCGCGGGGTGTGGGCTGCATGTCGCATAGCCGACGAGACCGCCGGGAGCCACCGCGTCGAGCGCGCTGCGCAGGAGGTCGCGCTGCAGCGGCCCGAGCTGGGCGAGGTCAGCGGGCTGTCGGCGCCAGCGCGCCTCCGGTCGGCGGCGCAGCGCGCCGAGGCCGGTGCACGGCGCATCGACCAGGACCCGTCCGTATGCCGCGGGCTCGGCCTCGCCGATCTCGCGGCCGTCCGCGGTGCGCACCTCGACCCGCCGTCCGGTCGCGGACGCCCTGGCCGTGATCGGCTCGAGCGTGGTGCGGACGAGCTGGGCACGGTGCTCGCTCACCTCGACGGCGACGAGGTCGGCCTCGGCCTCGAGCGCGAGGGCGCCGAGCACCCCGCTCTTGCCACCCGGCCCGGCGCACAGGTCGAGCCAGCGCTCGGGCACCTCGGCGGTCACCGGGGCCGTGGCGAGGGCGACCGCGAGCAGCTGCGAACCCTCGTCCTGCACGGCGGCGCGGCGCTCACGGATCGCGGCGATGGCGCCGGGGTCACCGGAGTCGAGGACGGCTCCGTAGGGCGAGGTCGCGCTCGCCGTCGCACCGGCCTCGACGAGCTCGTCGACGGTGGCCAGACCCGGGCGGGCGACGAGGCTGACCTTGGCCGGCGTGTTGTCGCTCTCGAGCAACGTGCGCAGCTCACCGTCGACGGTCTCGGCCGTGGCCCGCCCGTGGCCGAGCAGCGCGCCGCGCAGGGCGCTCACGACCCACTCGGGGTGGGAGTACTCCGTCGCGAGCGCCGCCGTGGACCCGCCCTCGGGCACGACGAGGGCCACCCACTCCTCGCGGGTGCGCTCGCTGACCCGGCGCATCACAGCGTTGACGAAGCCGCTCGCCCCGGCACCGCTGACCGTGCGCGCCAGACCCACCGTCTGGTCTGCGGCGGCGTGCGAGGGGACGCGCATCCCGAGGAGTTGGTGGGCGCCGAGCCGCAGGACGTCGAGCACTCCTGCGTCGATCTTCGCGGCCGGGCGACCTGCGGCCTGCACGATGACGGCGTCGTAGAAGCCCTGCATCCGCAGCGTCCCGAAGGCCAGCTCGGTCGCGAACGCCGCGTCCCGGGCGTCGAGTCGGTGGCGGCGCAGGATCGAGGGGAACTCGAGGTTGGCGTAGGCGCCGTCGGCCACCGCACGCAGCAGGGTGTAGGCCGCGAACCGTGCCGGCTCGGCGTGCTTGGCCCGGTCACTGGGACGCTGGCGCGAGCGCTGGGCGCCGCGCTGGCCACCACGTGAGCCGCCCTGACCACCGCCACCACCGCGGCCGCCGCCCTGGGGTCGGCGGGGCTGGCGGGGCGAGTCGGGTGCGGGCATCAGGACAGCGTAGTGGCGGCGGAGAACGCCTCGCCCACGTCGATCCGGACGCCACGGGCCCAGTCGGCGGCCGCCATCGGCTTCTTGCCCTGCGGGCGTACCTCACCGAGCGTCACCGCGCCGGACGCGGTGCCCACGTGGACCGCGCGCTTCGTGGCACGGATCTCCCCGGGGGCGAGCGCCTGCGCGCCCCCGTCACCGGCGACCTCGTCGGCGGGGGCGAGCGCCACCGGGCCCACGCCGAGGCGGTCGCCGCGGAAGGTCGTCCACGCGCCGGGCGCGGGGGTGCAGCCGCGCACCTGGCGACTCACGGCATACGCAGGCTTGGTCCACACGACCTCGGCGTCGGCCGTCGTGAGCTTGGCGGCGTGCGAGACGCCCTCGGCCGGCTGGGGCACTGCGGTGAGGTCACCCGAGGCGAGACCGTCCATCGTCGCGACGAGGAGCCCCGCGCCGGCGCGCGCGAGCCGGTCGAGCAGGGTTCCGGACGTGTCGTCGGGGCGGATCGTCTCGGTCATGAGGCCGAGCACCGGACCGGTGTCGAGGCCTTCCTCGATGACGAACGTCGTCGCACCGGTGGTCTCGTCGCCCGCCATGATCGCGCGCTGCACCGGTGCCGCACCACGCCAGGCGGGCAGAACCGAGAAGTGCAGGTTGACCCAGCCGTGGGCCGGGATGTCCAGGACCTCGCGCGGAAGCAGCGCGCCGTAGGCCACGACCGGGCAGGCGTCGGGCTCCAGCTCGCGCAGCCGCGCCTGGAACTCGGGGTCGCGCGGCGAGGCGGGCGTGAGCACCTCGATGCCGCGTTCGAGCGCCACGGCCTTGACCGGTGACGGGTGCAGGGTGCGGCCGCGGCCCGCGCGGGCGTCGGGCCGGGTGAGCACCGCGACCACCTCGTGGCCGGAGTCGAGCAGCGCCTCCAGCGAGGGCACCGCGGTCTCGGGGGTGCCGGCGAAGACCAGCCTCATCGGGTCTGCCTGCGCTCGCTCGTCACGCGGGCCAGTCTACGAACCGCCCCCGGGCCTCGGCTCGCCCCTCCCGAGGAACCAGGGGTGTGCTCAGGTTGCGGGGTCGCGTGGGTCGAGCCGTGCCGTGAGCGGTGACGTCTCCTTGCGGGCCGACCTGCGGGCCCTCATGGCCGCGACCTCGGCGGCCAGGGCCGGGCCGTCCGCGAGCGACGCGCTGAGGACGAGCCGCTCGGTGTCCTGGTCGACCGGGAGCGGTCCGAGCACCTGCACCGACTCCCCCAGCCGCATCTCGTCGACCGCGGATCTCAGGGCGGCCCGCGCCCCTGTGAGGGTCGCGACGCGCGTCGTGGGCGGCAGGGAGAGCTCGCGGCGCTCGGTCAGCTCGCGCTCGGAGAACCACGCGGGGTCCCAGCGCACGAGGGCCTCGACGGCGGGCACGGTCGTGTGGGTGGGTGCGCCGGCGAGCACCACCACGCCGCCGTCGGCGGCGCCGCGGGTCAGCGCCACCGCACCCATCCACCGGCGCAGCGACTCCTCGGCGGCATCGAGCGAGGGCCGGTCGAGCAGCGCCCACGCGTCGAGCAGGAGGCATGCGGCGTAGCCACCGTCCGCGACCGGCTCCGCACCGGGCGTCGAGATGACGAGGCGGGGCTTGGCGTCGACAGCGTCCACGACGTTGCCGGCTCCCGAGGTGGCGAGCGGGACGCCCGGGAAGGCGCGGCCGAGCTCCTCGGCCGTGCGCCGGGCCCCGACCACCGAGGACCGCAGCCGGGGCGACCCACAGTTCTGGCACTCGAACCGCGTCTCGACGGCTCCACACCAGCGGCAGGTGGGGGGCGAGTCGGGACCGCGCAGCCCCAGCGGACCCGAACAGACGCGGCACCGGGCAGGCCGTCGGCAGTCCTGGCACGACAGCGAGGGAAGGTAGCCGCGCCGCGGCACCTGCACGAGCACCGGTCCCCGCGTCAGGGCCTCCTTGGCCGCCTGCCATGCGGAGGACGGCAGGTGTGCCCGGGCGGCGGCGGGGTCGCGGGCGAGGTCGGACCCCTCACCGGCGATGCGCACGCGCGCCACGACGCGACGCAGGAGGGAGCGGTCGGCCTCGAGCGGGACGACGACACCGTCGGTGCACCACTGCGAGAGCGCGACGGTGCGCGTGAACCCGGCGCTGAGCAGGGCGGCCCCCTCGGCGGCCGCACGGATGCGCGCCACCTCGCGGACCTGGGGGTAGGGCGCGCGCGGCTCGTCGTGCAGGTCGTCGCCGTCGTCCCACCACGCGACCAGCCCGAGGTCGCGCACCGGGGCGAACGCCGCCGCGCGCGACCCCACGACGACCTGAGCGTGCCCGCGCAGCACCTTGAGGTATGCCGTGTAGCGCGCCTGCGGTCCTTGGTCGGCGGTGAGCCGGACGTGGTGACCCTTGCCGAGCCGCTCGGTGAGTGCTGCCTCGACCCGGGCCACGTCGCGGCCGTCCGGGACGACGAGGATGCTGCCGCGGCCACCGGCGAGCGCGGCGGCGGCCGCGTCGGCGAGGAGGCGGGGCCAGTCCTGCGCCGGGTCGACGCTCGGGGCCGCGAGCAGCGACGCGGCGGGTGCCCCTCCCGAGGTGAGGTGCGAGAGGAAGGCCGGCCCGCCGGCATACCGGCTCCAGGCGACCGACTCGACCTCCGCGGGGGCGTCGCAGACCGGGCCCTCCACGGGCAGGGCCTTCTCGGCGGCCGCGTGGCGCGGGGGCACGGCGAGGCGGAGCACGTCGCCGACGACACCGCCATAGCGGCGGGCGACGGCGCGCGCGGCCTCGAGCACCGTGGGAGTGAGGACCGCCTCGGGCGAAACGAGGCGGCGCAGGGTCGCAAGTCGTCCCTCGTGCTCGGCCTCGGCGGCGCGGGACAGCACGAAGCCGTCGAGGTCCTGCCCGGCGAAGCGCACCTTGACCCGCACGCCGGGCACGACGTCGTCGGCCATCGAGGCCGGCACGAGGTACTCGAACGGGCGGTCGAGGTGCGCCAGGCCGGTGTCGACGAGGACGGACGCGACCGGGTCGGTGTCGGCGAGCAGCTCGCCACCGGACTTGGGGCGGGGCCGCGAGCGCGCCGAGGGCTCGATCAGCGCCAGCTGTGTGCCCTCACCCGACTCGGTCATCCCCCGAAACTAGACGACCGCGCGGACAGGTCAGCGGCCGAGTCGGTCGAGCCGGTCGAGTCGGTCGAGGATGAGCGCGGCCATCTCGTCGGGGCGCTCGACCGACGGCAGGTGCCCCGCCCAGTCGAGCTCGACGAGCTCGGCCCCCGGGATCTCGCGGGCGAGGAGTCGTGCGATGTCGCGGTGGTGGGCCACATCGCGGTCGCCGGAGACGACGAGGGTGGGCACGCCGATGGCCGCCGCGTCGACGTCGATTCGCTCCGCCCGCGGCGGCGGGTCCTGCTCGTCGGCGGCGAGCTGCACCTCGAAGGCCCGGCGCTGCATGCGGGCCACGTCGGCACGCACCGCCTCGGGCACCTCGGGCAGGAGCCAGAAGTCGACGTTGAGCGCGGTGGCGCCTGCCACGTCGCCCGCCTCCAGCAGCTCGTCCTCGCGCTCCCCGAAGGCCAGGACGTCCGGGTCGGTCACCTCGAGCCCGCGGTAGGCCGCGTTGAGCAGGACGAGCGACGCGACCCGCTCGGGGTGCCGGGCCGCCAGCTCGAGGGCGATCCGGCCACCGTAGGAGGAGCCCACGACGGCGGCCCGGTCGATGCCGAGGGCGTCGAGGAGGTGCGCGACGTCGTCGGCGTCGGCGTAGTCCTCACCCGGCTGCGGCGACTCGCCGAACCCGCGCAGGTCGGGGGCGACGACGCGGTGCGACGCGGCGAGCGCGGGCAGGACCGGCGCCCACATGCCCCGGTCGGTGATGCCCGAGTGGATGAGGACGACGGCGGGCCCGGTGCCCTCGTCGTCGTGCGCGAGGAGCAGCGGGCCCGTCGTCGTCGTGCTCAGGGGTCAGCCCTTGACCGCGCGCTGGAGGTCCTCGACGCGGTCGGTGCGCTCCCAGGTGAACGGGTCCTGCACGCCCTCGGCCGTGGTGCGGCCGAAGTGGCCGTAGGCAGCGGTGGGCTTGTAGATCGGGCGGAGCAGGTCGAGCGCGTCGAGGATCGCCGCCGGACGCAGGTCGAACACCGAGAGGATGGCACTCTGGATCTTGTCCGCGGCCACGGTCTCGGTGCCGAAGGTCTCGACGTATATGCCGACCGGCTGGGCCTTGCCGATGGCGTAGGCGACCTGGACCTCGCAGCGGCGTGCCAGACCCGCGGCGACGACGTTCTTGGCGACCCATCGGGTGGCGTAGGCGGCGGAGCGGTCGACCTTCGACGGGTCCTTGCCGGAGAAGGCGCCACCACCGTGCCGGGCCATGCCGCCGTAGGTGTCGACGATGATCTTGCGACCGGTGAGGCCGGCGTCACCCATGGGGCCACCGATGACGAACGTCCCGGTCGGGTTGATGAGCGAGCGGTAGTTCGACGTGTCGAGCTCGGTCCCCGTCTCGGCGAGCTCGGCGAGCACCGGGCCGATGACGTGCTTCTCGATGTCGGGGCTGAGCAGGCCGTCGAGCGAGATGCCCTCGGCGTGCTGGGTCGACAGGACGACCGTGTCGAGCTTGACCGCCTTGTCGCCCTCGTAGCTGATCG
Organism: Knoellia sp. LjRoot47; assembly: GCF_964253435.1. Classification (NCBI taxonomy): domain Bacteria; kingdom Bacillati; phylum Actinomycetota; class Actinomycetes; order Micrococcales; family Intrasporangiaceae; genus Knoellia; species Knoellia sp. LjRoot47. The sequence goes on along the minus strand of NZ_CAXUQS020000001.1, from coordinate 2,810,496 downwards.
TCACCTGGGTCTTGCCGTCCGGGCGGAGGTAGGCGACGTCCTCACCCTTGCGGACCGCCGTGAGGCGCTCGGCGAGGCGGTGGGCGAGGAAGATCGGCAGCGGCATGAGGTCGGCCGTGTCGTCGCAGGCGTAGCCGAACATCAGGCCCTGGTCGCCGGCACCCTGCTTGTCGAGCGGGTCCACGCCGCCCGTGCGGTTCTCGTAGGCCGTGTCGACGCCCTGTGCGATGTCCGGGCTCTGCTGGCCGATCGAGACCTCGACGCCGCACGAGGCACCGTCGAAGCCCTTGGTCGAGCTGTCGTATCCGATGCCGAGCACCGTGTCGCGCACGATCTTGGGGATCTCGACATAGGCCTCGGTCGTGACCTCACCCGCGACGTGGACGAGCCCGGTCGTCACCATCGTCTCGACGGCGACACGCGCCCGAGGGTCCTGCTCGAGCATGGCGTCGAGGATCGAGTCCGAGATCTGGTCACAGATCTTGTCGGGATGCCCCTCGGTGACGGACTCGGACGTGAACAGGCGTGCAGCCACCCGGGGCTCTCTTTCGTACGGGATCAGGTCGGTCATCCGCGCCTGCGGCAGCGGGGAACCAAATCTAACCCCTCCGACGCATGGTGGACGGCGGCAGCCGTCCCTTGGGCAGCCGGCCCCGTGCGGGGGCGCTCGTCCGGACCAGCGCGCCGGGTGGAGGTGGTGCATGATGTGCGGCGTGAACGACCCCCTCGACCTGTTGGCGCGGGCCCAGCGCCTCGCCGAAGAGGTCCGGTCCGACTCGCTGCGCGAGGTCGCCGAGGCGCGCCGTGACGCCGCGCAGGTGAGGGCCCGCACGGCCGACGCGCTCTCCGAGCTCGAGGGCGTGACGTCCTCGCTCGAGCGGGCCCGGGCCGAGGCCACCGCGGTCCTCGACGCGGCGCGGGATGAGGCCAACGCGCTCCTCGCCGATGCCACCGACCAGGCCTCGCTCGTCCGGGCCCGGTCCTCCAAGACGGCCGACGAGGCGCTGGCCGTCGCCGAGGAGGACGCCGCCGCCCTCGTCGCGGCCGCCGAGACCCGCGCCGCGTCCATCGTGGCCGCCGCCGAGGAGACCGCCCGACTCCGTGTCGAGCGGGCCGAAGGCGAGATCGCCGTCGCCCGCGAGGAGTGGACGCTCCAGCGGGCCGCGGCCGAGCAGGAGGTCGTGGGGCTGCGCACCCGTGCCGAGGAGGACTCCCAGCGCCTTCGCGACGAGGCGGAGTCGTATGCCGTCGGGCACCGTCTCGAGGCCGAGCGCGCCGCCGACGCCCTGCGGTCCGAGGCCGAGCAGGTGGCCCGCACCGCCGGCGAGGAGCGCGAGTCCGTCCTCGTCACGGCCCGGCGCGAGGCCGCGGAGCACCTCGAGCGCTCGCGGGCCGAGGCCGACGAGCTCATCCGTTCCACGGAGGCGCACCTCGCGTGGGCACAGGCGACCGTCCGCGACATCGTCGGCACCGCCGAGCGCGAGACCATGGCGCAGCGTCGTGACCAGCACCGCGCACTGTCCGAGCGGGCGCGCCAGCACCGGGACCGGATCGCCACCTTCACAGGCAGTGCCGCGGCGCGGGCGGCCGACCTCACCTCCGAGGCCGAAGCCGAGTCGGCGAACCTGCGTGCCCAGGCGACGTCGGTCCTCGACGAGGCTCGGGCCGACGCCGCGCGCACCCTCGAGGACGCCCGCCGCGAGGCCGAGCGGCTGACCCGGACGGCCCAGGAGAAGGCCGCCGAGGCCGAGGCCCGTGCCGAACGACGGCTCGCCGAGGCCGAGCGGGGCGCCCAGCTCGTGCGGCGCAGCGCCGCCGACGACGTCGAGCGCTTCCAGCGCGAGGCGCACGAGCAGCACCGGGCGGCCCGAGCCGAAGTCCTTCGCATCACGTCCGAAGCCCAGTCGCGCTCCGACGCGATCCGCGCCGAGGCCGAGGCCGGCGTCGAGCGGGCCCGCGACGAGGTCGCCACGCTCGCCGCCCGGCGCGACGCCATCACCGCCCAGCTGGCCGACCTCAGCGGCGTCATCGACGCCCTCGCCGTCGGCGAACCGAACCTGTCCCCGCCCCCCACCCCGCACCAGGAGCAGTCATGAGCACGCCCCAGTTCCCGACGATCTTCCGTGGCTACGACCCCACCGAGGTCGACCGCCACCTCGCGACCATCGCCAACACCGTCGACTCCGCCCGCCAGGAGGTCGCCCAGGTCACCGTGGAGCTGACCAAGGTCACCCAGGACAACGCCGCCCTCGCCGAGGCCCTGGCGGAGCAGAAGGCGCTTGTCGCCGAGCTCGAGGCGCGCAGCGCGCAGTCCTCCTCCCCCACGTTCGCCAACCTCGGCGAGCGGATCGGGGCCATGCTCACGCTCGCCGACGAGGAAGCGGCCTCGATCCGCGAGTCCGCGACCAACGACGCCGCCGAGCACCGCCGTCTCGTCGAGGAGTCGGCGGCCACGGTGCGGGCCGAGGCCGACCGCTACGCGGAGGAGGTGCGCCAGCGCGCCGACGTCGCGGCGTCCGAGACCATCGGCACCGCCAAGCTCGAGTCCTCGTCGATGATCGAGGACGCCGGGCGCGAGGCGTCCGCCCGCCGCGAGGAGGCCGAGGCCTACTTCGAGAGCCAGCGCGCCCGCGCCGCCGCAGCCGCTGCGGACTTCGAGAGCACGCTCCAGGAGCGCCGGGGCCGCGCTGCCGAGGAGTTCATGACCGCGGAGAGCACCCACGAGGCGCGGATCGCCGAGCTCGAGGAGCGGGCCGAGACGCTGACCCGTGAGGCCGAGGAGAAGCGCCGGTCGCACGAGGCCGAGGCCGTCTCCATCCTCGACCAGGCCAAGGCCGAGGCCTCCGCCGTGGTGACCTCGGCCCGGGAGCAGGCCGACCGGATCAAGCGCGACTCCGAGCGCGAGCTGGCCGCCGCCACGGCCCGCCGCGACAGCATCACTGCCCAGCTGAGTAATGTCCGCAACATGCTCGCCACCCTCGGCGGCGCGTCGGCCCTCGGCCAGGCGGGCTTCGGTGAGGCACCGGCTGACGAGACCCCCGTGGACACCGAGACCGCGGAGACCGTCGAGCCCGAGGGTGACGCACCCCAGGCTGACTCGACGACGGACCAGATGGGCGCCGAGGCGGCCGACGACGCCGCGACGAACGACACCGAGGCCGTGGCGGACGATGCCGCGACGAACGACGCCGCGACGAACGACGCCGCGACGAACGACACGGAGGCGGCCGATGAGGCCGCGACTGCCGACGCCGAGCAGCAGGCTGACGCCGAGCGCGAGGTCGAGAAGGCCGGATCGGGCCGCAAGGGTTCCGGCAAGCGGAAGTAGCACCGCCTCCGGCGCCACGGCGCCGGGGCACAGACAGCCCCTCGACCCCGGGACACCACGTCCCGGGGTCGAGTCCTGCCCGGGTATGCACGATCGGCCCCGCCCACAGCGGGACCCACCCGTGTCAGAGCCTCGACGTGTTGCGACTTCGCAGAGTCACTCGCTGGCGCTCACAACTCTGCGAAGTCGCAAGAAGTCGGTGTGTGGTGACGGGCCGGGGCGGTGTCAGAGCAGGCTGGAGACGACGTCCCAGACGGCGTCGGCGACCACCGACTTGCTCGCCGGGCCGACCTCGATGCCCTCGTCGCTGCCACGACGCAGGATCGTCACGGTGTTGTCGTCGGCGCCGAACGTCTTGTCCTCGCCGACCTCGTTGACGACGAGGACGTCACAGCCCTTGCGCTCGAGCTTGGCGCGGCCGTGGTCGAGCACCGAGCCGGACTCGTCGCCGGTCTCGGCGGCGAACCCGACGATGACCGGCCTGGCCGACCCGACACGGCTCCTGACGAGGTCGGCGAGGATGTCGGGGTTGCGCACCAGCGTGATGCTCGGCGCGGACTCGTCGGACGAGCCGTCGGCACCGGTCTCGTGGTGCTTCTTGATCTTGGTGCTCGCATAGCTCGACGGCCGGAAGTCGGCGACGGCGGCCGCCATGACCACCGCATCGGCGTCGGCGGTCGCGGCGACGACGGCGTCGCGGAGCTGGAGGGCGGTCTCGATGGTCACGACGTCGACGCCGGGCAGGTCCGCCGGGGCGGAGGTCACGAGCGTGACGTCGGCTCCGCGGGCCACCCCTGCGGCGGCGAGGGCAAGGCCCTGCTTGCCCGAGCTTCGGTTGCCGAGGAAGCGCACGGGGTCCAGCGGCTCGCGGGTGCCGCCGGCGGTGACGACCACGCGCCGCCCGGCGAGGTCCCCACGACGCACGGCAGCGTCTGCGGATGTGGTGGCTCTAGCCACCGGATCCGCAGACGCAGGGGCGGTGGAGGTGCGGGCAGCGGAGGCCGAGCGGGCGAGCTCACGCTCGCACACGGCATACAGGTCCTCGGGCTCGGGAAGCCGTCCGGGACCGGTGTCCTTGCCGGTGAGCCGGCCGCTCGCGGGCGGGACGACGTGAACGCCGCGCTCGGTGAGCGTGCTGACGTTGGCCTGGGTGGCCGGGTGGTCCCACATCTCGGTGTGCATCGCCGGGGCGAGCACGACCGGGCAGCGCGCCGTGAGGAGGACGTTGGTGAGCAGGTCGTCGGCCTGACCGGTCGCGGCCTTGGCGAGCAGGTCGGCGGTCGCCGGTGCGACGACGACAAGGTCGGCCTCCTGGCCGAGCCGCACGTGGGGCACCTCGTGGACGTCGGTCCAGACGTCGGTGCTCACCGGCTTGCCCGACAGGGCAGCCCACGTGGGAGCCCCGACGAACTTCAGCGCCGCTGCCGTCGGCACGACCGTGACGTCGTGCCCCGCCTCGGAGAGCAGGCGGAGCAGCGAACAGGCCTTGTATGCCGCGATGCCGCCCGCCACACCGAGGACGACGCGCACGGGTGGCTCAGTCCTCGATCTTCTCTGAGGTGAGCATGTTGCCGTTGATCTCGCGCAGCGCGATGGACAGCGGCTTCTCGTGGACCTCGGAGTCGACGAGGGGGCCGACGTACTCGAGGAGGCCCTCCTGCAGCTGCGCGTAGTAGGCGTTGATCTGGCGCGCGCGCTTGGCCGAGTAGAGGACGAGGGAGTACTTGGAGTCGGCGTGCTGGAGCAGCTCGTCGATCGGCGGGTTGGTGATGCCGATGGGGTTGGCCTTGGTGCCTGACACGGAATCAGTCTCGTTTCGTCTGGTGGGGGGTGCGCATCAATGATACGAGTTCGTCGGCGGCCCGCCGAACGTCGTCGTTGACGATGGTCACGTCGAACTCCTCGGCCGCGGCGAGCTCGGCCCTGGCGGTGGTGAGCCGGACCTCCCGCTCCTCCGCGGTCTCGGTCCCCCGGCCGACGAGCCGGCGGACCAGCTCGTCCCAGCTCGGTGGGGCAAGGAATACGAAGAGCGCGTCCGGCATCGTCTCGCGCACCTGGCGCGCACCCTGGAGGTCGATCTCGAGCAGGGCCGGGCGACCCTCGGCGAGCGCGGCCTCGACCGGGCCGCGCGGCGTGCCGTACTGGGCGCGGCCGTGCACGGTCGCGAACTCGAGGAGGTCGTCGTGGTCGACCATGCGACCGAACTCCTCGTTGCTCACGAAGTGGTAGTGCACCCCGTCGACCTCGGTGGGACGGGGCTTGCGCGTCGTCGCGGAGACCGACAGCCAGACGTCGGGGTGGTGCTCGCGGACGTGGGCGGCGACGGTTCCCTTGCCCACGGCGGTGGGCCCGGCGAGCACGGTGAGCCTGGAGGGTGAGCTCACGCCTTGGAGAAGCGGGTGAGGAGCGCGGAGATCTGGTTCTGGCCGAGGCCGCGGACGCGACGGCTCTCGCTGATGCCGATCTCCTCCATGAGCGCCTTGGCCTTGACCCGACCGACGCCGGGCATCGACTCGAGGAGCGCGGACACGCGCATCTTGCCGATCACGTCGTTGGACTTCCCTTCGGTGATGACCTCACCGAGGTCACCCTGTGCGTACTTGAGGCGGTTCTTGACGGACGCCCGTTCGCGACGGGCCTGAGCCGCCTTCTCCAGCGCGGCAGAGCGTTGCTCCGGTGTCAGCGGCGGGAGTGCCATGACGGATGTCCTCCAAGTGGTGACGACGCTGCTTCTCAACGCCTTCGAGCGATTTAACCACGGACGCGATGCTCGGCACGGACCGGTGATTCGTGGTTGACCCGCTCGGCCTGCGTGCTCTGCCGAGAACGAGTCAGGACAGCAGTGCCGCCATGGCCTCGTTGGTCCGGCCCGCGCGGTCCCGCAGCGCGGTGACGTCGGGCCCGGCGGCGAGCACCTCGCGGCTGCTCGCGGGCAGCACGTTGCCCAGCGCGTCGCCGAAGACTCGTCGCAGGTCGTCGGCCGTGCCGCCCTGAGCGCCCACACCCGGGGCGAGCAGCGGACCGTTGACCGAGGCGAGGTCGAGCCCGAGGTCCTGGACCGCCGAGCCCACCGTGGCGCCGACGACGAGGCCGGTGCTGCCGAGGTCGCCGGCATCCGCCGCCGGGGTGTTCTCGGCAGTGGCGCCGTGCACGATCGATCCCGCGACGCTGAGCTCACCGGCCCGGGCGTGCTGGACCGAGGCGCCCTCGGGGTTCGACGTCAGGGCGAGCACGAAGAGCCCGCGGCCGTTGGCCGCAGCGGTGTCGAGCGCGGGTCGCAGGGACTCGTAGCCGAGGTAGGGGCTGGCGGTGAGCGCGTCCACGGGCGAGACGGCGCCGGCACCGAGGTAGGCCTCGGCGTAGGCGGCCATCGTCGAGCCGATGTCGCCACGCTTGGCGTCGAGCAGGACGAGCGTGCCGGCGGCACGCAGCTCACGGATGGCGTCCTCGAGCACGGCGATGCCCGCGGACCCGAAGACCTCGAAGAAGGCCGACTGCGGCTTGACGATCGCGACGTGCCCGGCGAAGGCCTCGACGCAGGACCTGGTGAAGGACCGCAGGCCGTCGAGGTCGTAGGTCAGCCCCCACGACTCCACGAGGGCCCGGTGCGGGTCGATGCCGGCGCACAGCGGGCCGTGCTGAGCGGTGGCCGCACGCAGCCGCTGGCCGAAGGTCGAGGTCGTGGCCGCCTCCGCGGCCGCTGCTGCGTGGCTGGGTGTCGTGCTCACGGGATCACCATCCTGTCGTGCGCGACCCCGACGAGCTCGGTGATGCGGGCGACGCCGTGGGACTCGGCGAGCGCCTCGAGCTCGGTGAGGACGCGCTGCGGTGCGGTCGGGTCGTTGAAGGTCGCGGTGCCCACCTGGATGCCGGTGGCGCCGGCGGCGATGAGCTCGAGCGCGTCGCGTCCGGTGCGCACTCCCCCGACGCCGATGAGCGGCACCGTCTGGAAGCGCCCGTCGCGCATGGCGGCGGTCACCTGCCACAGCGCGCGGACGGCGACCGGGCGGATGGACGGACCCGAGAGCCCACCGGTGATCCCGCCGAGCTGCGGCCGGAGCCGGTCGGTGTCGATGACCATCCCGAGGAGGGTGTTGATCATCGTCAGGCCGGTGGCGCCGGACTTCACCGCGGCGTCCGCGATCGAGACGATGTCGGTGACGTCGGGCGTGAGCTTGGCGAACATCGGTACGTCGCGGGGCAGCTGCTCGCGCACGAGGGCGATGACCTTGCCGGAGGCGAGCGGGTCGTTCGCGAAGACGAGACCGCGGTTGGCGACGTTGGGGCACGAGATGTTGACCTCGACCCCGACGACGCAGTCGAAGGCGTCGCTGGAGGCGAGGACGCGTGCCACGTCGGCGAACTCCCCCGCGGTGTTGCCGGCGATCGAGACGAGCACCCGCGCGCCGACGGACTTCAGCCACGGCAGGTCGTTCTCGACGAAGGCGTGGATGCCGGGACCCTGCAGGCCGATCGAGTTGAGCATCCCGGAGGCCGTCTCGGCCATGCGCGGCGTGCCACGACCCGAGCGCGGGTCCATCATCACCGTCTTGGTGACGAACGCCCCGAGGTGCGAGACGTCGAAGAAGCGGTGGAGCTCACGACCGTTGGCGGCGCAGCCGGAGGCCGTCATCACCGGGTTGGGCAGGGTGCGGCCGGTGAACGTCACGGACATGTCGACGGCCATCAGTGTCCTCCCACCCTCGGCGCACCGACCGTGTCCTCGGGGACCCCGCAGACACCGTCGTGGAAGGCCCCCCACCGGATGCGGTCACCACGGAAGACCGGGCCCTCGACGCAGGAGCGCACCATCTTGGTCACCCCGGCCTTGTCGCGCACCGGCATGACACAGGTCATGCACACGCCGACACCGCACGCCATCGACTCCTCGACGGCGACCTGGGCGACGGCCCCGTGCTCGGCCGCGACCCGCGTCACCGACTGGAGCATCCCCATCGGTCCGCAGGCGTAGGCGACGGCAGCGCCGGTGCGCCGGAACACCTCGGGCAGGACGTCGCTGACCCATCCCTTGTGCCCGGCGGACCCGTCGTCGGTCGTCACGGTCACGCCGTCGGCGGCACGCCGGGCCTCGACGACGCCGAACAGCCGGTCCTCCGAGGCGGCGCCGAGCACCATCTCGACGCTGCACCCGCGCTCGCGCAGCACGTCGGCGAGCCAGAACAGCGGCGCCGAGCCGTAGCCGCCGCCGACGAGGACGGTCGCGACCGGCTCGGTCGGCAGCGGGAACGGTCGGCCGAGCGGGGCGACGACGTCGACCGTGTCGTGCGCACGCAGCGCGGTGAGCCACTGCGTGCCCGGACCCTTGGCGGCGAGCACGAGGTCGAGCGTCCCGCCATAGGTGCCCGACGGGCTGACCTTGTGGATCGAGAACGAGCGGCGCAGCAGGTTGCCGGTCGTCGGCCCGCCCACGGCGAGAGCGGCGAACTGGCCGGGGCGCGCGAGCTCGGCGACGCCGGGCGCGACGATCGTCAGGTGGTGGTAGGCGCCGACGCGCCGGGTCGCGATGACCTCCCCCTGGACCTGCACGACACCGCTGCCGGGACGGGCGGCGGCACCCTCGGGTCGACCAGTGCTCATCGGCCGGCCACCTGCATGAGGTCGAGGTTGCGGGCGTGCTCCTGGAGCGAGGTCACCGTGAGGTCGCCGCGTCGCAGCGCCTCGATCGCCTGGACCGCGGCCGCGAACTCCTGCACCGTCGTGATGAGTGGGACGTCCGCGGTGTTGGCGGCCGCGCGGATGGCGTAGCCGTCGGCGCGGGCGCTCTGCCCGGTCGGCGTGTTGATGACCATCGCGATCTCGCCGTCGAGGATGAGCTGGCCGATCGTGCGGGCGTCGCTCGCCTGCGCGTCACCCTCGCTCTCGGTGATCTTGCGGATGACCTCGGCGGGGATCCCGTTGCGGCGCAGCACGTCCGCGGTGCCGGAGGTGGCGACGACGGTGAAGCCGAGGTCGACGAGCCGGTTGACCGGGAAGAGCATCGCGCGCTTGTCGCGGTTGGCGACCGACACGAAGACCGTGCCGCTGTCGGGCAACCCTCCGTATGCCGCGAGCTGGCTCTTGCCGAACGCTCGCCCGAACGTCGAGTCGATCCCCATGACCTCACCGGTGGAGCGCATCTCCGGCCCGAGCAGGGAGTCGACCATCGTGCCGTCGGCGGTGCGGAAGCGGTGGAAGGGCAGCACGGCCTCCTTGACCGAGATCGGCGCGTGCGGCGGCAGCGTGCCACCGTCCCCGCTCGGCGGCAGGACGCCCTCCTCGCGCAGCTGGGCGATGGTGGCGCCGAGCATGATCCGGCTCGCGGCGTTGGCCAGGGCGACCCCGGTCGCCTTCGCGACGAACGGCACGGTCCTCGACGCGCGCGGGTTGGCCTCGAGGACGTAGAGGATGTCCTGCGCCAGGGCGAACTGGACGTTCATCAGCCCGACGACGCCGATGCCCTGGGCCAGCCGGCGGGCGGACTCGCGGACGAGCTCGATCTCGGCGTTGCCGAGGGTGGCCGGCGGCAGTGCGCAGGCGGAGTCGCCGGAGTGGATGCCGGCCTCCTCGATGTGCTCCATGACGCCACCGAGGTACATCTCGGTGCCGTCGTAGAGGACGTCGACGTCGATCTCGATGGCGTCGTCGAGGAAGCGGTCGACGAGGACCGGGTGCTCGGGCGAGGCGTTCGTCGCGCGCTCGACGTAGGTCACGAGGGTGTCGTCGTCGTAGACGATCTCCATGCCGCGACCGCCGAGGACGTACGACGGGCGCACGAGGACCGGGTAGCCGATCCCCTGCGCGACCTCGAGCGCCTCCGCGGCGCTGTATGCCGTCCCGTGCTGGGGCGCGGGCAGCTTCGCCTCTGCGAGGACGCGCCCGAAGGCGCCACGGTCCTCGGCGAGGTCGATGGCCTCGGGCGAGGTGCCGACGATCGGCACGCCCTCGTCCTTGAGCGCGCGGGCGAGGCCGAGCGGCGTCTGTCCGCCGAGCTGGACGATGACACCAGCGATCGGGCCCGCCTGCTTCTCGGCGTGGTAGACCTCGAGCACGTCCTCGAGCGTCAGCGGCTCGAAGTAGAGCCGGCTCGACGTGTCGTAGTCGGTCGAGACCGTCTCGGGGTTGCAGTTGACCATGACCGTGTCGTAGCCCGCGTCGCGCAGCGCGAAGCTCGCGTGCACGCACGAGTAGTCGAACTCGACGCCCTGACCGATGCGGTTCGGGCCCGACCCGAGGATGAGGACAGCCTCACGCTCGCGCGGAGCCACCTCGCTCTCCTCGTCGTAGGAGCTGTAGTGGTACGGCGTCTGCGCCGCGAACTCGGCCGCGCAGGTGTCCACGGTCTTGAAGACCGGGCGTACGCCGAGGGCGTGACGGACACCGCGGACCACGGCCTCCGGCATACGACGGATCTCGCTGAGCTGCGCGTCGCTGAAGCCGTGTCGCTTGGCCAGCCGCAGCAGGTCCGGCGTGAGCTCGGCCGACTCCCCCAGCTCGCGGGCGATGTCGTTGAGCAGCTCGATCTGGTCGAGGAACCACGGGTCGATGCCGGTGGCGGCGTGCGTCTCCTCGACGGTCGCACCGCCGCGCATCGCCTGCTGGACGGTGACGATGCGGCCGTCCGTGGGGCGCACGGCCACCGTGAGCAGCTCGAGCGCCTCCTCGCGCGTGAGCGCCTCGCCGCGCCAGTGGAAGGACGAGCCCTTCTGCTCGGTCGAGCGCAGGGCCTTCTGCATCGCCTCGGTGAAGCTGCGCCCGATCGACATGGCCTCGCCGACCGACTTCATCGTCGTCGTGAGGGTGTCGTCGGCGGCCGGGAACTTCTCAAACGCGAACCGCGGCACCTTGACGACGACGTAGTCCAGGCTCGGCTCGAAGCTCGCCGGGGTCTCGCGGGTGATGTCGTTGGGGACCTCGTCGAGGGTGTAGCCGATCGCCATCTTCGCCGCGATCTTGGCGATCGGGAAGCCCGTCGCCTTCGACGCCAGCGCCGAGCTGCGCGAGACGCGCGGATTCATCTCGATGACGATGATGCGGCCGTCGCGGGGGTTGACGGCGAACTGGATGTTGCAGCCGCCGGTGTCGACGCCGACCTCGCGGATGACGGCGATGCCGATGTCGCGCATCCGCTGGTACTCGCGGTCGGTGAGGGTGAGCGCGGGGGCGACGGTGATCGAGTCACCGGTGTGGACGCCCATCGGGTCGAGGTTCTCGATGGAGCAGACGACCACGACGTTGTCGCGGTGGTCACGCATGACCTCGAGCTCGTACTCCTTCCAGCCCTTGATCGACTCCTCGAGCAGCACCTCGGTCGTGGGGCTGGCCTGGAGGCCGGCGCCGGCCATGCGGCGCAGCTGGGTCTCGTCGTCGGCGAAGCCGGAGCCGAGCCCACCCATGGTGAAGGAGGGGCGGACGACGAGCGGGTAGCCGAGCTCGTCGGCGGCGGCGAGCACCTCGTCCATCGTGTGGGCGATGACGGAGCGGGCGCTCTCGGCGCCGCAGCGCTCGACGACCCCCTTGAACAGCTGGCGGTCCTCACCCAGCTGGATGGCCTCGACGTTGGCGCCGATGAGCGGGCAGCCGTACTTCTCGAGGACGCCGGCCTCGTGAAGCGCGATGGCGCAGTTGAGCGCCGTCTGGCCACCGAGGGTCGCGAGCACCGCGTCGGGGCGCTCCTTGTCGATGATCTTCTCGACGACCTCGGGGGTGATCGGCTCGATGTAGGTCGCGTCGGCGAACTCGGGGTCGGTCATGATCGTCGCCGGGTTGGAGTTGACGAGGATGACGCGCACGCCCTCCTCGCGCAGCACCCGGCAGGCCTGGGTGCCGGAGTAGTCGAACTCGCAGGCCTGGCCGATGACGATCGGGCCGGACCCGATGACGAGGACGCTCGTGATGTCGTCGCGCTTCGGCATCTCAGGCATTCACCTTCTTGGTCGAGTTGAGCAGATCGACGAACCGGTCGAACAGGTATGCCGCGTCGTGCGGTCCCGCTGCCGCCTCCGGGTGGTACTGCACCGAGAAGGCCGTGAGATCGCCTGCGGCAGAACGCAGCTCGAGCCCCTCGACGACGTCGTCGTTGAGGCAGACGTGCGAGACGCGGGCGCTGCCGAACTCGGTGTCGGTGTCGCGGTCGAGCGGGGCGTCGACGGCGAACCCGTGGTTGTGCGCGGTCACCTCGACCTTGCCGGTGCTGCGGTCCATGACCGGCTGGTTGACGCCGCGGTGGCCGTACTTGAGCTTGTAGGTGCCGAAGCCCAGCGCGCGTCCGAGCAGCTGGTTGCCGAAGCAGATCCCGAAGAACGGGATCGACGCACTCAGCACCTCGCGGAGCACACCGACCTCGTGGTCGGCGGTGGACGGGTCACCCGGTCCGTTGCTGAAGAAGACGCCGTCGGGCTGGACGGCGCGGATGTCGTCGGCCGTCGCGGTGGCGGGCAGGACGTGCACCTCGATGCCGCGCTCGGCCATCTGGTGGGGCGTCATCGACTTGATGCCGAGGTCGACCGCGGCCACCGTGAAGCGCTTCTCCCCCACCGCCTCCACGACATAGGTCTCGTCGGTGCTGACCTCCTGGGCCAGGGCCGAGCCCTCCATGAGGGGCGCGGAGGTGACGCGCTCGAGGAGCCGGTCGGACGGCATACGGGCGTCGTCGCCGGAGAAGATGCCGACCCGCATGGCGCCGCGCTCACGCAGGTGCCGGGTCAGGGCGCGGGTGTCGATGTCGCAGATGCCGACGACGCCCTGCGCGTCGAGCTCGTCCTCGAGGGTGCGCCGCGAGCGCCAGCTCGACGGGCGCAGGGCGGGGTCGCGGACGACGTAGCCGGAGACCCAGATGCGCGAGGACTCGTCGTCCTCGTCGTTCCAGCCGGTGTTGCCGACGTGCGGCGCGGTCATGACGACGACCTGGCGGTGGTAGCTCGGGTCGGTGAGGGTCTCCTGGTAGCCGGTCATCGCGGTGCAGAAGACGGCCTCGCCGACGGTCTCGCCGCGGTGTCCGTAGGCGCTCCCGGTGAAGGTGCGGCCGTCCTCGAGGACGAGCACGGCGGGCTCGCGGGTGTGCGTGTGGCTGCTCATGAGGCTCCCTGGAGCGTGGACGTGAGCCGTCCGCGCAGGATCGTGGAGTGGACGGCACCGGTGAAGCTCATGCCGTGCCACGGATTGTTGCGGGACAGCGACTTCGACGCTGCGGCGTCCACGGTCTGGCTCGCCTCGGTGTCGACGAGGACGAGGTTGGCGGGCGCTCCCGCCTCGATCGCGCCGCCGTGACCGGACAGCCCGGCGATGCGGGCCGGCGCGGTCGACATGCGGTCGGCCAGCGTCGCGAGGTCGAGCGCGCCGCTGCGGACCATCGTGTCGTGGACGACGGCGAAGGCGGTCTCGAGACCGAGCATCCCGAAGGCGGCGTCGACGAACGCGTGCTCCTTGTCGTGCCGCGCGTGCGGTGCGTGGTCGGTGGCGACGGCGTCGATCGTTCCGTCGGCCAGGGCCGCCCGCAGCGCCTCGACGTCCTCGCTCGGGCGCAGCGGGGGGTTGACCTTGAACGTCGGGTCGTAGCCGCTGAGCAGGTCCTGGGTGAGCAGAAGGTGGTGGGGCGTGACCTCGGCGGTGAGGTCGATGCCCTGCGCCTTGGCCCAGCGCACGACCTCGACCCCCTCGGCGGTCGTCACGTGCGCGACGTGGACGCGGGAGCCGGTGTGGCGGGCCAGCTGGGCGTCGCGGGCGATGATGCTCGACTCCGCGACCGAGGGCCACCCGGGCAGGCCGAGGCGACCGCTCAGCTCACCCTCGTGGCAGCAGGCGCTCGGGCCGGCGAGGTCGGGGTCCTGGCTGTGCTGGCTCACGACGCCGCCGAACGCGCGGACGTACTCGAGCGCGCGCCGCATGAGGCGCGCGTCCGAGACGCAGCGGCCGTCGTCGGAGAAGACCCGGACGCCGGCGCGGGAGCGGTGCATGAGGGCCAGTTCGGCGAGCTCCTCGCCGGCGAGGCCCTTGGTCACCGCGCCGATCGGCTGGACGTCGACGAGCTCGGTGTCGCGACCGAGGTCGAGGACGCGCTCGGCAGCCTCGGCGGTGTCGGTCACCGGGTTGGTGTTGGCCATGGCCAGCACGGCGGTGTAGCCGCCCGCGGCGGCCGCGGCCGCACCCGTCGCGATGGTCTCGGCGTCCTCGCGGCCCGGCTCGCGCAGGTGGGTGTGGAGGTCGACGAAGCCCGGCAGCAGGGCGAGACCGTCGGCGTCGAGCCGCTCGACGTCGCCCGGCGCCTCGAGTCCGGTGCCGACCTCGCTGATCGTGCCCCCGAGAACGAGGACGTCCTTGGCCTCGCCCCCGAGGAGTCGTGCCCCCGTGATGAGCAGGTCGCTCATGCCGCACTCCCCTCGTTCGTGGTGCCCACCGTGGGCGTGTCCTCGCCCGCGAGCAGGTGGTAGAGCACCGACATCCGCACCGCGACACCGGCGCTCACCTGGTCGAGGACGAGGCTCTGGGCGGCGTCGGCCGCATCGGCGCTGATCTCGAGCCCGCGGTTCATGGGGCCGGGGTGGCAGATGACGATCTCGGGGTTCCTCTCGACGAGGTCGGCGAGCCGGGGCCGGGTGAGCCCGTAGCCGACGGTGTACTCACGTGCGGTGGAGAAGTAGCCGCCGCTCATCCGCTCCTTCTGGACGCGCAGCATCATGAGCGCGTCGACGGCCTTGCCCTCGCGGCCCTGGAGCACGGCGTCGAGGTCGTGGCTCAGCGCGAACCCGTCGCGCTCGGCCCAGGCCCCGATGCCGCTCGGCATGAGCGTCGGCGGCGCGACGAGCGTGACGTGGGCGCCGAGCCGCTGCAGCGAGATGAGGTTGGACCGCACGACCCGCGAGTGGGCGAGGTCGCCGACGATGGCGACGTGGCGGCCCTCGAGCGAGCCGAGCCGCCGCTCCATCGTGTAGGCGTCGAGCAGGGCCTGGGTCGGGTGCTCGTGCGTGCCGTCACCGGCGTTGATGACGTGCGCATCGACCCAGCCGGCGACCTGGTGGCAGGCGCCGGACGCGCCGTGGCGGATGACGAACGCGTCGACCCCCATGGCGTCGATGGTCCGGACCGTGTCGCGCAGCGACTCGCCCTTGGAGGTCGCCGACCCCTTGCCGGTGATGTTGATCGTGTCGGCGCTCATCCACTTGCCGGCGATCTCGAACGAGCTCCGGGTGCGGGTGGAGTCCTCGAAGAAGAGGTTGATGATCGTGCGTCCGCGCAGCGTCGGGATCTTCTTGACCTCGCGCTTCTGCACGTCGTGCATCTGGGCCGCGGTGTCGAGGACGGTGCGGATGGCCCCGGCGTCGAGGTCGGCCATCGAGAGCAGGTGGCGCGGCATCCCCGCCTGTGTCGCGGTGGTCATCGGGCACCTCCGGTGATCGTCACGCTGTCGGCCTCGTCGAAGTCGGCGAGCCGCACCCGGACCTTCTCGGTCTGGGCGGTGGGGAGGTTCTTGCCGACGTGGTCGGCGCGGATGGGCAGCTCGCGGTGGCCGCGGTCGACGAGGACCGCGAGGCGCACGGCGGCGGGGCGGCCGTGGTCGGCGAGCGCGTCGAGGGCGGCACGCACCGTGCGGCCGCTGTAGAGGACGTCGTCGACGAGGACGACCGTCTTGCCGTCGACGCCGGCGTCCGGGATCTGGGTCGGCATCGGCGCCCGCGTCGGCTGGCGGCGCAGGTCGTCGCGGTACATCGTGATGTCGAGGCTGCCCACCGGGATCTCACTGCCCTCGAACTCGGCGATGATCGCGGCGAGCCGGCGGGCGAGCGGGACGCCGCGGGACGGGATCCCGAGGAGGACGAGGCCGTCGGAGCCCTTGTTGGCCTCGAGGATCTCGTGGGCGATGCGACGCAGGGCCCGGGAGATGTCGGCCGCTCCGAGGACCGTCCTCCCGTCGTCTGCGGGGTCGGTCTCGCTCGAGGAGCGGGTGGGCACAGGTGCGTCAGGACACATCAGTGTCGAGACCTCCTTCCCTGCCTCACTGGACAGGTCGTTAAAGGATGTCGGTCGGTCGCGATCACTGTAGCGAGTGCCCCGCCCGCTCCCCAACCCGGCTCCCCGGCGCGTCCACGGTTGGGGAACACATAACTCAGTGCTATGCCTGACCCAACGTCATGTGATGTACTGGCCGCACACCGCTCCCACGCCGAAGGAGGCACCGTGCACCCGCAGCCGCTCACGACACCCGACTCCGCGGACACCTGCGCCGCCTCCCCCGCACGCGCGCCGCTGTTCCCCCCGGCGGACGCCGACGTCGAGGCCTACCGCGCCTGGCTCGCCCAGGCCGCGTGGCCCGAGGTCGTCTTCGGAGCGCGGTTACCGGTCACGTCCGCCGCGCGGTGACCTGCCAGAACGCCCCCACCTGGCGGTAGGGGTCGCGTCGGCAGAACTCGCGCTCGAGCGCGAGGAGCTCGTCGAAGTAGGCCGGGTCGTGCTTGGCGTCGTCGTCGGCGACGAGGTCGTTGGCCACCCGTCCGCCCAGCCACGACTCCTCGACGAGACCGACCGCGGCCATCCCGGTCACGACCTCGTCGAGCGAGAGCTTGCGCGACTCGTGCTCGAACGTGTGGCTGCGCTGCGTCGCCCGCCCCAGCTCGGCGCGCGCGGCCGCCGGCCCCTGACGGGTGAGCGTCCGCAGCACCGCGCCGGCATCGTTGGGGCAGACCACCGAGACGACTCCCCCGGGCCTCGTCACCCGGGCCAGGGCGGCAAGGTCGCCGGCGAGCGCTCCCTCCGGGCGGTACTGCAGGACGAAGTGACAGACCACGACGTCGTATGCCGTCTCGCCCGTCCCCGAGAGGTCGTCCAGTCCCGCGGTGGTCCAGCGGACCCTGTCCTCCACGCCGAGCCGTCTGGCCTCGGCCCGGCCACGGTCGAGGAAGCCCTCGGCGGGGTCGGCGACGGTGAGCGAGTGTCCGCGGACGGCATACGGGAGGGTCTCGAAGCCGTCGGCACCGCCGACGTCGAGGATCCGCAGCGGCGCGCTGCCCAGCGAGGCGACCGCCTCGTCGAGCGCGTCGGCGACGAGCGCGAAGCGAATCCGTCCCCACGGTGAGGCCTTCCACGCCTCCCAGGCGTCGAGGTGCTCGTCGGCCCCGCTCATCGCACCCGGTCGAGGGTGACCACGCGGACGCCGCCGGCGAGGTCGACCTGCTCCACCGGCTCGAACCGGGCGTGGCTGAAGTCCCCTGCGAACAGCGGGGTCCCGGCACCGATGACGGAGGGGTTGACCTTGAGCACGAGCCGGTCGACCTCGGGCAGGAGGGCGTGGGCGAGGGTGCCACCACCGACGAGCCAGATGTCCTTCCCTCCGTCCTCGGCCTTGAGCTCGCGCACCCGCTCGATGGGGTCGCCGGCGACGACCTCGACGGGCAGGTCGTCGCGGCCGGCGAGGGTGGTCGACACCACGAGGTGGCGCAGGTGCGGGTAGGCGTCGTCGAGCCCCGCCGCCAGGCCGAGGTCGTAGGAGGCGCGCCCCTCGATGACGGTGTCGAAGTGCGTTCCCTCGCCGTCGATGCCCATGGCGTCGCGCGCGGGGCCGGGCAGGGTCTCGGGATAGTGCGTCACGATGTACTCGATGACGTCGGGCGTGATCGGGAAGAAGTCCGACGCGCTCGGGTCACCCCCGTCCGGGCCGGCGATGAAGCCGTCGAGGGTGGTCGCGACGTAGTAGACGAGTCTGCGCATGACGCCAGATCCTGTCAGGCGGTCGCAGGCGCCGGTGGGGCCGGGCCGCGGGTTGTCGGGGCCACCCTGCGTCGTCGGGCCGCGCGCTGCCCCCGACGGCGCGAGCGACCCCCGACAACCGGCGCCAGGCGCCGGTGGGGCCGGGCCGCGGGTTGTCGGGGTCAGTCAGCGAGTCGTCGCACCATGGCGACCCGGCGCCCGAAGCGCATCAGGTCCATCCGCTCCTCGGCCTCGCGCATCGGCGTCATCCAGTCCGGCTCGGGCGTGAGCGGGTCGAACCCGTGGCGACCGTAGAACGGCGCGTTCCACGGCACGTCGGCATAGGTGCGCAGGCTGACCCGGTCGCCGCCGCGGGAGGTGACCTCACGGCATACGGCATCGAGGAGAGCCGACCCGAGCCCTCGGCGACCGTGGGCCGGGTCGACGACGAGCTGCTCGAGGTGCCAGCCCTGCGCGAGGGAGAGGACGTGGGCGAAGCCGACGACGGGGTCGCCGACGACGAGGAGGAAGCCCGCCCGCGCAGCACGCGCCTCACCCGACTCCGGCGGGGGCCAGTCGACGCCGTCGAAGACCGTGTCGAAGAGCCGGTCCCCGGACGCCTCGACGGCCGCCAGACCAGGGAGGTCGGCGGCCGTCGCGGGTCGGACGTGCGAGGTCACGCCAGGGTCGGCTTGACCTCGGCGAGACGGGCGAGCAGCCCGTTGACGAACTTCGGGCTGTCGTCGGTGGAGAGCTCGGTCGCGAGCGCCACCGCCTCGCTGATCGCCACGGCCTCGGGGACCTCGGAGAAGAGCACCTCGAACGCGCCGACCCGCAGGATCGCGCGGTCGACGGCGGGCATGCGGTCGAGCGACCAGCCCTGCGAGTACGTCGTGAGCAGGTCGTTGATCTGGGTCCAATGGTCGACGACGCCGGAGACGAGGTCGGCCGTGAACTCGTTGAGCGGGGCCTCGGTCACCGGGGTGGCGAGGCGCTCCTTGAGGAGCTCACTGGCGTTGAGCTGGCGCTGCTCGGCCTCGAAGAGGAGGTCGATCGCGCGCCGGCGCGACTTGGTGCGGGCTGCCATGTGGAGAGCAGCTGCCGATCAGTTGACGCGGCCGAGGTAGGACCCGTCGCGGGTGTCCACCTTGACCTTGTCGCCGGTGTTGAGGAACAGCGGGACACCGATCTCGGCGCCGGTCTCGAGCGTCGCCGGCTTGGTGCCGCCGGTGGAGCGGTCGCCCTGGAGGCCGGGCTCGGTGTACTGGATCTCGAGGACGACCGAGGCGGGGAGCTCGATGAAGAGCACGTTGCCCTCGTGGCGGGCCACGATCGCGTCCTGGTTCTCGAGCATGAACTTCGCCGCGTCACCGACGATCGCCGGGGTTACCGCGATCTGGTCGAACGTGTCACCGTCCATGAAGACGTAGTCGGTGCCGTCGTTGTAGAGGTACTGCATCGTGCGCTTGTCGACGTTGGCCGTCTCGACCTTGGTGCCGGCGTTGAACGTCTTGTCGACGACCTTGCCCGAGAGGACGTGCTTGAGCTTGGTCCGCACGAAGGCCGGGCCCTTGCCGGGCTTGACGTGCTGGAACTCCACGACGGACCAGAGCTGGCCTTCGAGGTTGAGGACGAGGCCGTTCTTGAGGTCGTTCGTCGATGCCACGTGACAGTCGCTTCCATTGAGGGTCGGGAGATCGCCCGGAAGTCTATCCGCCGGACGCCCGCACCCCGAATCCGCGCAGGCTCAGAGGAACTGGGCCGGGTCGAACTCGTCGATCGGGATGACGCGGATGCGCGGGAGCGACGACGTGAACGCCTTGACGTCGTACTCGAGGTCGAAGCTCTCGAGCCCATCGGCCTCGAGCGCGGTGAACCCGCTGTTGCGGAACTCGCGGAACGCCATGAGACCGACCCGCCGGTCGTCGTCCTCGAGGAGCGACTCGACCTCGGTGAGGAAGTCGCCGTCGTGGCTGACGAGCATGACGTCGGCGTCGCGGTCCTTGATCGCGCGCAGCGTCTTCTGGATGGCGACGTCGACGACCTTGACGTCGGAGTCGCCGGACAGCGGCACCGGCTGGAAGCCGAGCGCGGTGAGCGCCTGGATGAACGACATCGGCATCGTCGTCGACGCGTTGAGGAAGAACAGGCCGCGGACCTCCTGGCCCCACGCCTCCCTGGCGAACGCGACGAGCCGGTCCCACCGGGGCCGCTCGTCGGGCTGCGGCCGTCGGCCGAGGATCGAGGTGCCGAGGGTGGCGTCGATGTTCTCGCCGTCGACGAGGAGGTAGGTCGTGACCTCGGACTCGTCGCTCTCGGTGGACTGCGCGGCTGCCATGGTCCGGAGTCTAGGTGCACGGACGAGCCGTGCCTCGGGTCAGACCCCGATCGTGAGGTTGGCGACGAACCCGCTCGACGCGTCGCCGGTCACCGTCGCGAGCTGGTGGATCCCGCCGTCGTCGCCGAAGACGTTGTCGGACGTCAGCGAGGTCTGCGACATGTTGCGCACGCTCTGCTCGTAGCCCGCGGTCGCGTAGACCGTGTTGCACACCGCCTCGGGCAGGGCCAGCTGCGAGGTCTTGACGATCTGGCCGCTGCTCGTCGCCTCGGCCGTGGACCGGTAGACCTCGAAGTGGATGTGCGGCCAACGACCCATGTATGCCGCGGGGAAGATCGTCGTGAACGTCGCCGTCCCGGTGTCGTTCGTCGGCTGCACCCCGCGCAGGTAGTTCTCGTTCTCGACACCCTGCGAGTACATCGAGTAGTTGCCGTCCCGGTCGCAGTGCCAGAGGTAGACCGCGACGCCCGGCATCGCGGCATACCCGTTCGCGCTGTCGGTGACGGTGAGGTTCACCGTGAGCGGGACGCCCTCAGCCCTCGTCGTCGAGGTGCCGAACGAGCTCGTGATGTCGGAGCGGACGATCCCCGAGTCGTCCAGGACGTTGGCACCGTTGCTGCCGTCGCCCGGGTAGGGGCCGCCGGTCTCGTCGGGTACCTCGCTGCTCACCCCTGAAGTGCTCGCCGTCGACGAGGCGGAGGCGCTCGCCGTCGCGGAGGCCGACGCGGAGCCGGCGGACGTGCCTGACGAGGAGCCCGTCGTGGCGTCTGCGCAGCCCGCGAGCGCCAGCAGCCCGGCGCCGCCGAACAGGCCGAGCGCGCGTCGCCGGTCGAGGAGCGTGGCCACGTCGAACTCGAGGCCGCGGTCGTGGTCGGGGTGGGGCTGCTGGGGGCTCTGTCGTGGGCTCATGCCGACACTCTGGCGGCCGCGCCCCGGACCCGACCATGACCCCGCTGTGCGGTCGCTGTGAGCGCCTCCCCCGCCGGTGGCCGCCGCGGGTGCAGACTGCCGGGCATGAGAGCGAAGTCGCTGGTCGGAGCCGTCGTCGTCGGACTGGCCGGGGTGGCCGCCCGGGACCTCACCCAGAAGAAGCACTCGCTCAAGCGCAACTTCCCCGTCATCGCGCACGCCCGCTACTGGCTGGAGAAGATCGGGCCCGAGCTGCGGCAGTACATCATCACGAGCAACGACGCGGAGCGCCCGTTCTCGCGCGACCAGCGCTCGTGGGTCTACGCGAGCTCAAAAGGCGAAAACAACTATGTGGGCTTCGGCACCGACAACGACGTCGAGAACACCGAGGGCTACGTCATCGTCAAGCACCGGACGTTCGCACCGTCCGCGCCGTCGACGTCGGTCGCACACGGGCACGACGACGCCGTCGACCTGCCGGGCGCCAAGGTGCTGGGCGCACCTCGCGGACGGACCCACGCGTTCCGCCCCGGCTCGGTCGTCAACGTCTCGGCGATGAGCTTCGGGTCGTTGTCCGGCAACGCCATCGAGTCGCTCAACAAGGGGGTCGCGCTGGCCGGCGCGCTCCACAACACCGGCGAGGGCGGGCTGGCCGACCACCACCGCCAGGGCGGTGACCTGATCTTCCAGATCGGCACGGCCTACTTCGGCTGCCGCGACGAGCAGGGCCGCTTCGACCTCGCGCGGCTCAAGGACCTCGTCCAGTCGGCACCGGTCAAGGCGATCGAGGTCAAGCTGAGCCAAGGCGCCAAGCCCGGACTCGGCGGACTCCTGCCGGCCGCGAAGATCACCGAGGAGATCAGCCGGATCCGCGGCATACCGATGGGGCAGGACTGCGCGAGCCCTTCGAGGCATGCCGAGTTCGACAGCGTCGACAGCATGCTCGACTGGGTCGAGCGGATCGCCCAGGAGACCGGTCTGCCCGTCGGCATCAAGTCCGCGGTCGGGGAGATGGAGTTGTGGGAGCAGCTCGCCGAGCAGATGTCGGGGCGGTCGCGCGGGGTCGACTTCGTCACCGTCGACGGCGGCGAGGGCGGCACCGGAGCAGCGCCGCTCGTCTTCAGCGACACCGTCGCCCTGCCCTTACGAGTCGGGTTCGCCCGGGTGTACTCGACCTTCGCCCGCGCCGGGCTCACCGACGACCTGGCGTTCATCGGCAGCGGCAAGCTCGGCCTGCCCGAGAACGCGCTCGTGGCCTTCGCGCTCGGTGCCGACATGGTCAACGTCGCCCGCGAGCCCATGTTCGCCCTCGGGTGCATCCAGTCGCAGAAGTGCCACACCGACCGCTGCCCCACGGGCGTGGCCACCCAGGACGCGTGGCTTGCCCACGGCCTCGACCCGGCACTCAAGTCGGTGCGCGTCGCCAACTACCTCCAGACCCTGCGGCGGGACCTGCTCAAGGTCTCGGAGGCGTGTGGGGTCGCCCACCCCGGGCTCATCGACGCCGACGCCGTGGAGATCCTCGACGGCAACCGGGTCGGCACACCGTTGCGCGAGGTCTACGGCTACGAGCCCGGGTGGGGCGCGCTCGGACCCGACCTGGCGCGCGACATCACCGCGATCATGTGGCCCGAGCGCGACCGCGACGTCGAGGCACCGGAGTCCGCGACCGCGACGACCTGAGGCCCGCATCGCGGCCGGCCGGTGGTTGGATCGGCTCATGCGGATCTTCTTCACCGGCGGCAGTGGCAAGGCCGGCAAGCACGTCGTCGCCCACCTGGCGGACCAGGGTCACGACGTCACCAACGCCGACCTCGTGCCGCTGGGACACCCCTCGGTCACCGACCTCACGGTCGACCTCACCGACGCGGGTGAGACCTACTCGGCGATGGCAGGGCTGGCGCGGATGTCCGAGCTCGACCTGGAGCGCAGGCCCACCTACGACGCCGTCGTGCACTTCGCGGCGATCCCCGCCATCCTCAAGGCGGCGGACTCGCGGACCTACGCAACCAACGTCCTCAGCACCTACAACGTCCTCGAGGCGGCCACCTCGCTCGGGATCCGCAAGGTCGTCTTCGCCTCCTCGGAGACGACGTACGGCGTGTGCTTCGCGCAAGGAGAGCGCCGGCCGGACTACGTCCCCGTGGACGAGGAGCACCCGACCGTGCCCGAGGACTCCTACGCGATGTCCAAGGTCGCGGGAGAGGTGACGGCCCGCTCGTTCGCTGCTCGCACGGGAGCCGACATCTACGGGCTCCGGATCAACAACGTCATCGAGCCGCACGAGTACGCCGAGCTGTTCCCGGACTTCCTCGCCGACCCGGCGCTGCGACGGCGCAACATCTTCGCCTACATCGACACCCGCGACCTCGGCCACATGGTGCAGCGCTGCCTCGAGGTCGACGGCCTCGGGTACGAGGTCTTCAACGTCGCCAACGCCGACATGTCCGTCGCCGCCACGACGGACGAGATCCGCGAGCGCTTCTACGACGGCATACCCCTGACCCGGCCCATGGAGCGGGACGAGACCTTCTACTCGATCGACAAGGCCCGAGACCTGCTTGGTTACGCACCCCGCCACTCGTGGCGCGACGTGCTTCCGGCACCCGCTCCTGAATGACGCCCCTTCGCGGATCCCCCGCAGTCCGGGACAGATCTCGTATGCCGTGTGCTGGCGCTCTGCCTACGGCGTGAGCCTGCGCCACTGACCTTCCGAGACCACGTCCACGGTGTCGTCGACGACGGCGATGGCGCTCTGGTCGTCCATCACATAGGCCGGGCCGCCGACGTCACTGGCCCACCGCTCGGCATGGGTCATGGTGTTGGTCGGGAAGACGTCGAGGTGCGGGAAGATCGAGAAGTCGACGAGTCCCAGCCCACGGTCGTCCGTCGCGCCCGGCCACTCGACGAAGTACTCCCCGATCCGGGGCGTGAGCACCATGCTCCCGGCGCTGACCCCGACCCAGACGGTGTCGTCCAGTGATGGCAGGAGGTCGGCCAGACCGGACTCCCTCATCCAGTGGCACAGGTACGTCGCGTCGCCTCCGTCGACGAGGAGCACGTCGGCCTCCTGGACCCACGGCACCCATCGTCCACGACCGACGCTCGGCAGCGCCGTGAGCTCGAGGACTCCCAGCGACGCCCACCCCAGTCCGGACAGGTGTCGCCGGCTCTCGTCGGCGGCGACGAGCCCTCGCACCGACTGCGGGCCGCACATCGGATGCCCCCACTGCGCCGTCGGGATGAGCAGAGCCGAGGACTCGGCGACGGGCTTGCCGAGCAGACGCACGAGAGCCGCCTCGATGCTCGGGTTGGTGACGCCACCCGAGGTCAGCAACAGCTTCATCGTTCCTCCTCCTGAGATCCGTACCCAGCCTCATCCTCCAGCGCCGCCGCCCTGTCACGTCCGTAGACGACGAGGTAGGCATCGCCGACTTCGGCTTGGAGCTGTCGTGCCAGACGTCGACCCCGGTCGAGCCAGTCCGAGGGGACGTAGCCACCCCGCTTCATGCGCCGACCCTGAGGAGTGGTGGCGTCGAACTCGGTGGCCCAGCGGTGCAGTTCTTCGCTCAGGCGCGGGCTCAGCGAGAAACTCTCGATCGGCGTACTTCCTTCGTCGGTCCACAGCGGACTCGCGCCGTAGTCGACGTCGAGCCGCAGCTCTGGTCTGCTCACGTCCCCTTCTCCCCTCTCCTCGGCACGATCCTGTCAGGCCCGGTGATCGAAGGGATCTCCCGCAGCACGTGCCGTGAGAGCGATCCGGATGCGGCGTGGGTCGCACGATCCCTTCCAGCCGCCATGAGGGAGGGATCCCACACACAGCCCGTTTTCGCGAAGGTGCAGCGCCCCTCTCGGGCACGCCGTTACGATGACGCGGCCGACGCGCAGCGCGGGGCACGGGACGCGAAGGCGGCAGGACATTGGGGCAGGCACGACTGTGGGGGACGGTGGCGCTGGCCATCGGTATGGCTGTCACCATCCCGGCGAGCGGGACCAGCGCGAACGCCGCGGAGCCCTCCCCCGGGCGGCCCGTCCCGCATGTGGCCGAGGACGCCGAGCTCGGAACCCGCATGGGCCTGTTCTCCCCGGAGCTTGCCGGCATCACCCGCGAGACCTACCGTCCCGGCCAACCGCAGGACATTGAGCTCCGGAGCACCGACGATGGCTCGGTCGCCGCTCGCGTGCCTTACGAGCCCGGCACCGACACGACGGCTCTCTCGGGTCGAACCCTGCTCAAGACCAGCCCTGGGTACTGGTACGAGAGCAATCAGGTCGTGGCCACGGATGCGGTCTCCGGCGCCCCCCGTTGGACCATCACGGTCCCCGCCGGCGAGTTCGTCGCATCCGTCGGCGAGTCGTGGGTACTCAGTGCAGATCAGGACCACCACGCGATCCTCCGGCGGCCGGGCCAGCCGGTGCGAGTCGTGGAGGGCATGGAGCTCTCCTGGCCCACGAGCGCCGGCCCGACCATCGTCGGGGACTCGACCGGTCTTCTCGTGACCAACGGCACCGGGGCGATGGTCCAGCAGGTCGATCTCGACACCGCGAAGGCCACAGAGCTGCCAACGACCGGGGACCGGGCGCGGATCGTCGCGGGCCCCACCAAGTGGTTCGTCGTCAGCTGGGACAACTCGAC
This sequence comes from Knoellia sp. LjRoot47, assembly GCF_964253435.1. Classification (NCBI taxonomy): domain Bacteria; kingdom Bacillati; phylum Actinomycetota; class Actinomycetes; order Micrococcales; family Intrasporangiaceae; genus Knoellia; species Knoellia sp. LjRoot47. Next base: position 2,784,609 of record NZ_CAXUQS020000001.1, on the reverse strand, counting down.
CCAGACCCGGACCGTCGCCTGGTGGGACCGTCGCGGCCCCGGCTCGGGGTCGGCGACCCTCCCGGGTACCGAGGACTACTACGCGCCCTACGTGGCGTACGGCGACGGCCTTGCCCGCCTCCAGAACGTCGACGGGCGCACGTACTCACTGCATGCGGTGGATCTCGACAGCGGTGCGTGGGGCCCGCCGCTCCTCAGTGGCGCGAGCGAGATTCGCTCCCTGGGTGACGGCAGGCTCGTGGCGCACCTGACCGACACGCCCAATGGTCGTGTCGTCGTTCTCGAGGACGGGAAGCCTGTGCGGACGCTCGTGGACCTTCCCGAGATCGGGCGTCCGGCGCGGACGCTGGCGCTCGATGGCGGCCGGGTCCACACCGGCTACGGCTACGTGCCCGAGGGCGAGACGTGGTCCGCGCCGGCTGACGGCAGCGGTCCGGCGCTACGTCGAACTGACGCGTCCGGACCGGTGCCGGGGCTGCTGTCCTCCGCCGACGGGGGCACGGTGATCACCCGGACCGGCGACGCGCCCAACTCCGGATTCGTCATCTCCTGGCCTGGTGGGCGGCGGACGGTGACCGGCTCGCACGTCGAGCTCACTTTGGGCGCTGGCGGTGTGGTCGTGCGGCGCAACGCACCGGGCGGCTCCACTTATGAGTACGCCCGCACAGGGGCTGCGCTCGGGACGCCGAGTGATCCGAACACGGCAACAGCCGTCGACGGCACCACCGAGTGGACCGGGCCCGACGCACAGGGCAGGCTGACCGGCCGCGACCTCGCCACCGGGTCGTCGCGCCTGGTCCAGACCGGCGCGACCACCTGTGACAACGCCCCACTCATGGCGCGCGGACGTTGGGTGCTGGCCCGGTGCAACAACGTGTGGCAGATCCTCGACACCACCGGCATGCTCAAGCCCCGGCCACTCGCCGGCACCCAGAACGTCTGGCCCGCACTCGGCGCCGGATTCGCATCCTGGACCGAGTGGACGAGCGCAGGCGGCCGCATCGTCGTGCGCGACCTCGGAGCCGGTTTCACGACGAGGACCTTCGGCCCGCTGAGCTCGTACGGATCCGTAGTGGCGCCGGCGACCGACGCACCCATGCTGGCCTGGTTGGACGACGCCCTCCTCGCGCGAGTTGCGGACCTCGACTGGCTGACGGCGGCACCGACCACCACCGACGACACGGTTGGTCCCACGATCACCAGCGTCGGCGGGTCGCCACCGCACACGAACCAGGCGCTCTTCGCCGCGTGGACCGCGCAGGACACCACCGCATCGACCACGCAGCATCCCAGCGGACTGTCGTCGTACGACGTGCGCTACCAGCAGCCTGTCCACCAGCAGAGTCCGAGCCCGACGGCGTGGCTCACGGCTGCGTGGTCGTCGAGCCTCACCACCACCAGGGTGGCTCTCCCGGACACCACCGGGCGCGACACGTGCTGGTCGGTCCGAGCCCGAGACCGAGCGGGCAACGTCGGACCCTGGTCAGCCGTGTCATGCGTCAACCGCGACACGGTCGCGCCGGTGATCGCTGCCCCGACCGTGGGACCCCGCGTCGTACCGGCCACGACCACTCGCACCGTGACCTACTCCTTCCAGGTCGGAGTCAACGGGCAGGACTGGACGAGCACCGATATCGCCTACCGGCGCGCCTCGAGCGGCGCCGGCTACGGGCCATGGGTGCAGCCGACAGCGTGGACGAACGCCCAGGCCGCCTCGCAGCGCGGCTCGGTGAGCGTCGGACAGGACCTGTGCTTCCGTGCCCGTGCCCGGGATGCCGCCGGCAACATCGGACCGTGGGCCACGCCCGTCTGCACGAGCGTGCCCTTCGACGACCGGTCGCTCGCTGTCGCCGGTAGGACGAGCCGCACGACGTCGTCGATGGCGCTCTCAGGGACGACCACGACACTGTCGGCGATCGGCGCCCAGGTCTCCCGAAGCGGTCAGACCGGAAGCAAGGTCTCGGTCGTGGCGCTGCGAGGCCCGGGCCAGGGCACGGTCGACGTCTACGTCGGCCGCAAGAAGATCGGGCAGATCGGTCTGAACGCGACGAAGTGGTCACGAGCCACGGTGACCCTCACCACCGCAGCGTTCTCCAACGCCGCGATCACCGTGCGCTCCGCCAGCTCGAAGCCGGCCCGTGTCGACGCCCTGGCGATCTTGCGATCCTGACCCTGCGGAAGAGCTTCCGATGTATCCACCCGGCCATCGGCCCACGCACTGATCGCGGCAAATCCGGATGTTCAATCGACTGCAAGTGTGCGACCGCCATGGGGGACGCTGAGACACTGACGCCCGTGACCGCTTTGAAAGACCACCTGCTCGCCAACCTCCGCTGGCGGTCAGATCCACCTGTCTGGCCGGAGGAGCGCACCCACTACGCCGATTACACGCAGTGGTGGCGACAGCCCGAGATCTTGCAGACGATAGGCCCGGCGTTGGCGAATCTGTTCGTCGACATGACACCCACGGTCGTCATGGGCACCGTGGCGCATGGCTCCCTGTTGGGACCGCTTGTCGCCAATCATTTGAGGATCGGCTTCGCGGAGGTTCGTAAGGGCGCTCGACGCGGCTCTGACGATGACCCCTGGCTGACGCGCCTCACGCCTCCCGACTACCAAGACCGTCACCTCGAGTTGGCAATCCGCAAGTCCCAACTGCACCCGGGCGACCGAGTGCTATTCGTGGATGACTGGATCGCATCCGGCGGGCAGGCAATCGCTTGTAAGGGGCTGACCGAGGACGCCGGGGCCAGCTGGATGGGGGCCGCCGTCATCGTCGACGGACTGGAGAGCGCGGCAGCTCGGCGTGAACTATCGCTTCGATCCCTCCTGCACATGCGCGACTTGGATCGCTTGCCATAAGCACTACAAGCGGCAGATCCGTGTGTTGGGCTCACCGTTCCTCCATCCAGCGGGCCAACTCAGCGACGATGTCCTCCCTGGACTTCACGTAGACGCCTGGCGGGCCATGGTGGATCAGATGCGGGGTTGCCGGGTCGTAGGCCATCGAGAATCCGTGCAGAGTCTGCAGACCGTTCTCGACGTGCCCGAGGCCGCTGTGCCACCCGGCTCCGTCGCCCTCAACCCAAGGCATCGTCCATTCGTGCACCTGCTCACGGGTCAGAGTCCCATGCGCGAGCGCTAGCCACTGAGCCTCAATCTCCGCCTCGCTCGGCCAGGTTTTGTCCGATGTCACGCACTCACCTTCTCAGCAGTGGGCTCACTCGCAGGGTGCATCGTGCAACTTCCTGAGCGTCCGCTCATCGGCATGAGAGTGAGACCTCACGCTCCTCCACAGCGTCAGGCTGAGACCGCGGCGTAGGCCGTGTGGAGCTGTTCCGGGGTCGGGCCTTCCAGACGCACGGGCCGGGCGACGTCCTCCAGGACCACGAAGCGCAGCAGGTCGCCGCGGGTCTTCTTGTCGCGGCGCATTGCTGTCTCGAGCTCGGTCCAGCGCCCTGCTTCGTAGGACGTCGGCAGACCGACCGATGTGAGCACCTCGCGGTGGCGATCGACAACGTCCCGGCCCAGCACCCCGGCCGCACCCGCGAGCTCGGCGGCGAAGACCATGCCGATGGCGACCGCCTCACCGTGCCGCCGGCGATACTGCTCGACCTGCTCGACGGCGTGCCCGAACGTGTGGCCGTAGTTGAGGATCTCCCGCAGCGACGACTCGCGCAGATCCTGGCTCACGACGTCGGCCTTGACCCGGATGGCGCGCTCGACGAGCTCGAGCGTGTGCGGACCGTCGAACCGCCCGGCAGCCTCAGGATCCGAGGCGACGAGGTCGAGGATGACCGGGTCGACGATGAACCCGGCCTTGATGATCTCGGCCAGCCCCGCGACGTAGTCCTTCCGCGGCAGCGTCGCGAGCACGTCGAGGTCGCACAGGACGGCCCGCGGTGGGTGGAACGAGCCGACGAGGTTCTTGCCCTCGGGCGTGTTGATGCCGGTCTTGCCACCGACGGCGGCGTCGACCATGCCGAGCAACGTCGTCGGCACCTGCACCACGGGCACACCCCGCAGCCAGGTCGCGGCGACGAACCCAGCGAGGTCGGTGACCGTCCCTCCCCCGACGCCGACGACGACGTCGGTGCGGGTGAAGCCGTGGCGACCGAGCAGCGACCACAGGTCCGCGGCGACGGTCGCGGTCTTGGCGTCCTCCGCGTCGGGGACGCCGACGGCATACGCCTCGATCCCGGTGTCGCGCAACGATGCGGTGACCGTCTCCCCGAGCGACCGCATCGAGTCCGGGTGCACGACCAACGCGCGGCGCACGCCCTCACCGACGACGTCGGCGACGCGCGAGGAGCACCCGCTCTCGATGACGACGTCGTAGTCGCCACCGACGGAGACCACGCTCATCGGGCAGGCCCGACCAGCGACACGATCTCCGCGACGACGTCGTCGACGGCGCGCCCGGCGGTGTCGACCCGGTGGGTCGCGAGCTGCTCGTAGGTGGGGCGGCGCTCGTTCATGAGCTTGGTCCACGCGGCCCGGGGGTTGATGGCGAGCAGCGGACGGCTGGCGTCGAAGCCCACCCGCTTGGCGGCGTCGGCAATGCCCACGTCGAGGAAGACGACGACGTGGTCGGCGAGGACCTCCTGGGTCGACTCGTCCATCGGCGCCCCGCCACCCAGCGCCACGACGCCGGTCTCGGCACCGACCGCACGGGCCACCTCGGCGCGTTCGAGCGCGCGGAAGGCGTGCTCCCCGTCGAGGACGAAGATGTCGGAGATCGAGCAGCCCTGGTCGGCCTCGATCGCGGCGTCGGTGTCGTGGAAGGAGACCGCGAGAGCCTCGGCGAGCGCCGAGCCGATCGTCGTCTTGCCGGAGCCGGGCGGTCCGATGAGGACGACCGCGGGCCGCTGCGAGCTCACCACGAGCGCATCGTCTCGGGGATGGCGGCGAGGTATGCCGCGTGGTTGCGTCGCGTCTCGGCGACCGAGTCGCCGCCGAACTTCTCGAGGCAGGCCTCGGCGAGGACGAGCGCGACCATGGCCTCGGCCACCACCCCCGCAGCGGGGACGGCGGAGACGTCGGAGCGCTGGTGGATCGCCTTGGCCTCGCCCTCCCCCGTCGTGTCGATCGTGTCGAGCGCCCGCGGGACGGTGGAGATCGGCTTCATCGCGGCGCGCACCCGCAAGACGTCACCGTTGGACATGCCGCCCTCGGTGCCACCGGCGCGGCCGGTGCGCCGACGGATCGTGCCCGACTCGTCGCGCTCCATCTCGTCGTGGGCGGCGGACCCGCGACGAGCCGCGGTGCGGAAGCCGTCACCGACTTCGACGCCCTTGATGGCCTGGATGCCCATGAGCGCTCCGGCGAGCCGGGCATCGAGGCGGCGGTCCCAGTGGACGTGCGAGCCGAGACCCGGCGGCAGGCCGTAGGCGAGGACCTCGACGACGCCACCGAGGGTGTCGCCGTCCTTCTTGGCGGACTCGACCTCGGCGACCATCGCGGCAGAGCCGGCGGGGTCGAGCGTGCGCACGGGGTCGGCGTCGATCTCGGCGACCTGGTCGGGCGTGGGCAGCGGTGCGTCGTCGGCGACACCCGCCGGACCCATCGACACGGTGTGCGAGACGAGGCGGATGCCGTAGGCCTGCTCGAGGAAGCGGGCTGCGACCTCACCGAGGGCGACCCGGGCGGCGGTCTCGCGCGCCGAGGCCCGTTCGAGGACGGGCCGGGCGTCGTCGAAGCCGTACTTCTGCATGCCCACGAGGTCCGCGTGGCCGGGACGGGGACGGGTCAGCGGCTTGTTGCGCGCGACCTCCTTGTCGGCGCCCACGTCGTTCGATGCGGCATACGCCTCGTCGGAGACCGGGTCGGCCGACATGACCGTCTCCCACTTGGGCCACTCGGTGTTGCCGATGCGGATCGCCACCGGCGAGCCCATCGTCAGTCCGTGCCGGACGCCGCCGAGGAACTCGACCTCGTCCTGCTCGAACTTCATGCGAGCACCCCGGCCGTAGCCGAGCCGACGACGGGCGAGCGCGTCGGCGAGGTCCTTGCGGGTCACCTCGACACCGGCGGGCAGACCCTCGATCGTGGCCAGGAGGGCAGGGCCGTGCGACTCACCTGCGGTCAACCAACGAAGCATGGGCCGATCCTCCCATGCAGGCCGCCCAGCAATCGGAGCGCGGTCAGGACGTGGGCGCGGTCAGGACGTGGGCGCGGTCGGGGGCGGACGGCATACCGACTCTTGACAGGAAACCAATTGGTTTCCTAATGTGTCGACCGTGGACCTCATCTTCCGGGCGCTCGCCGACCCGACCCGCCGGGCGCTGCTCGACGCGCTCTTCGGCGAGGACGGCCAGACGCTGCGGTCCCTCTCGGCGCGGTTCGACATGACCCGGATCGGCGTCGCCAAGCACCTGACCCAGCTCGAGGAGGCCGGTCTCGTCGTGAGCCGGCGCAGCGGTCGCGAGAAGCTGCACTACCTCAACCCCGTCGGCATCCGACAGGTCCACGACCGCTGGGTCAGCAAGTACACCGAGCCCTGGGCCGCCGGCCTCGTCGGGCTCAAGGACGAGCTGGAGGCAGCGCGCATGAGCCAGACCAAGGTCTTCGAGATCTACATCCGCACCACGCCGGACCGGCTGTGGCACGCGATCACCGACCCCGACATCCGCCGCCGGTTCCACTTCGGCAACACGATCGCGTCGGAGTGGACACAGGGCTCCCCCTATGTCATGACCCACGACGGGGCGGACGGCCCGCTCGTCGACGGCGAGAACCTCGAGGTCGACCCGCCGCGCCGCCTCGTCCAGAGCTTCCGGGCGCACTGGGACGACGACGCCGAGTCCGCCGGCACGTCGCGGGTCACGTGGGAGATCGAGGAGGTCGGCGACTCCTGCCGACTCACGGTCGTTCACGACCAGCTGCCCGACGACGTGAGCGAGGCCATCCACGGCGGCTGGCCGATGGTGCTCTCGGGCCTCAAGACCTGGCTCGAGACGGGCACCGAGCTCACCACCCCCGGCTCGCTCATGTACGGCTGACCCCCTCCACCGTCCCGTCGCACTCTCAGGAGCAGACCATGTCGACACTCGACCGCACGTTCACCGGCACCCTCGCCACCAGCAGCGCCCCGGGCGGCTGGACCTACCTCGTCACCGACTGGAGCGCGGAGTTCTTCGGCACGCGCGGTCTCGTCAAGGTGGCGGGGACGATCGACGACCACCCCTTCCGCGGGTCCTTCATGGCCCTCGGCGACGGCACGCACAAGCTCGCGGTCACCCGCGAGGTCCGTGACGCCATCGGCAAGGGCACCGGCGACGAGGTGACCGTCCACCTCACCGAGCGGCTCGACGACGCGAAGGCCGCGGCGACCTCCTGAGCCACGCGACTATCTCCTGAGCCACGCGGCAACCTGCCGAGGCACGCGGCGACCTCCCGAGCCACGCGGCCGGCCGCGGCTACCCTCACGGCATGACGACGACACCACCGCCGGCCGCGCCGTTCGCCCAGTCCGTCCGGATCCTCGCCGGCGCCCTCATGGCCGCGCTGGTGTTCATCGGCATCGCGATGTTCTTCGTGCTCGGCACCGAGGACACGCCGCCCATGTGGCTCGTCGCCGCCCAACTCGTGGCCGGTGTCGTCGTGCACCTCCTCCTGGAGTCGGTCGGCTACCGCGTGCAGCCGCTCGACCCGGACCTGTCCGACGCCGACGCCGAGACGGCGGCCCGGACCCGGTGGCAGAGCTCGATGATCCTGCGGTTCGCGCTGAGCGAGGTCATCGCCATCGCGTCGCTCGTGGCGGCGTTCGTCGTCGAGGGAGGGATCCTCACGTATGCCGTCGGCGCAGTCGTGTCGCTCGTCCTCATGGCCGTCCACGTCTGGCCGTCGGCGCGGCCGGTCGGCAGGGTCGCTGACGCGCTCGAGGCGGCCGGGCGCCGCACCACCTTGCGCGAGGAGTTCGGGGTTCCGGCCCCGGGTCCCATCCAGCAGTTCTGACCGACCGCCACCAAGGCCACCACCGGGCCGCCACCGAGGCCGATGCCACCGAAGGGCGTCACGGCGCGCGGTTGCCCCGGTCCTCCTCCTGCGCGACGAGCGCCTCGAGGTCGCTGAGCCGGTCCAGCCCCTGCACCGCCCGCGCCATCCGCTGGTTGCCGGCCAGCCGCTCGCGGTTGCGGTCGAGGAACCACCAGTACCCCGCGGTGAACGGGCACGCGTCCTCCCCCACCCGCACCCTGGGGTTGAAGCGGCACGAGCCGCAGTGGTCGCTCATCGTGTTGATGTAGGCACCGCCGGACGTGTAGGGCTTGGTGGCCATGACCCCACCGTCCGCGTGCTGCGACAGGCCGACGACGTTGGGCACCATGACCCAGTCGTAGCCGTCGACGAACGCGCGGTGGAACCAGTCGGTCACCTGCGTCGGGGCCCACCCGCGCTGCATCGCGTACGACCCGAGCACCATGAGGCGCGGGATGTGGTGGACCCAGCCGTGCTCGGCGACCTGGTCGAGCGTGTGCGACAGGCACCTCGCCTCGGTGGCGTCGGCGTCGAGCTCGGCGAACCACTTCGGCAGTCGCTGCGTCGCCTCCAGGGCGTTGCGTCGCCGGTAGCCCTCCCCCTGGTACCAGTACAGGTGCCACACGTAGTCCCGCCAGCCGATCACCTGGCGCACGAACCCCTCGGCGCTCGCGATGGGCACGTCCCCTGCGAGGTATGCCGTCTCGGCCCGCGCGGCGACCTCCAGCGGGTCGAGCAGGCCGAGGTTGAGCGGGACGCTGAGCAGGCTGTGCGCCATCCACGCATCCCTTTCGAGCACGGCGTCCTCGTGCGCCCCGAACGACGCGAGCCGGTGCTCCGCGAAGTGGTCGAGGGCCGCCAGAGCCTCGGCCCTGGTCGCAGCGAACCGCCGGGGACCGTCGCGCCCGATGAAGGAGACGTCGCCGTCGCGCTCCCATCGGTCGAGGTCGGCCCGCACCTGCTCGTCGATCTCGTCCTCGTCGGGCCACCACGGCTGCGTCACGCCGAGGGTGGTCGCGCCCTTGGGCGGCGGCTCGCGGTTGTCGTGGTCGAAGTTCCACTGCCCACCCGCGGGCTCGCCGCCGTCCATGAGCACGTCGTGCCGCCGGCGTACCTCGCGGTAGAAGTCCTCCATGAGCAGCCGCCGGCCACCGCGCCCCTGCGCCCAGCGGGTGAAGTCCTCGCGCGAGGTCGCGAAGCCCCGCGGGTCGAGCACCTCGACGCCGAGCCGACGGACGAGCCCGAGCGCGGCATACGAGGTCGGGTGCACGACGTCGACCTGCGAGAGACCACCCACGACCTCGGCATAGGTGTCGGCTTGCCGGAGGTCCACCCGGTCTCCGAGCTCGGCCGCACGATGGCGCATGGCCGAGAGCACGAGGTGCGCCTTGGCGCGGTGGAAGCGTCGCCGGGCGAAGACCCTGCGCGACTCCACCATGACGACCGGTCCGTCGTGGTCGTCGAGGAAGTGCGGTCCGAGCTGGTCACCGAAGAGCCAGCGCGTCGTCATCGCTCGACGCTACCGCTCGCAGCGACGGCCACCGCCCTCAGCGGCCGAGGTAGCCGTCGATGAGCGACTGCCCCCACGCCACCGCGACGATCGCGCCGGCGCACATCGAGGGCCCGAACGCCATGGCCGACGTGCGACCGGCCCGCTTCGTGAGGAGCAGCACGAGGGCGGTGAGACCACCCACGACGAACGCCGCCATCGTCCCGACGACGACGTGGCCGACCGACAACCAGCCGAGCAGGAGGCCGATGGCCGGCGCGAGCTGGATGTCGCCGCCGCCGAACCCACCACCGGGCAGCAACCCGAACGCGACGTAGGCCACCGTGAGCCCCAGGCTGCACATCCCCGCCACGAGCAGCCGCTCCCACTCCCCCGTCGCGACCGTCGGCGGCACGAGCAGCAGGGCGAACGCCGGCAGCGCCGGACGGGTGAGCCCGATCGGCAGCCGGTGGACGTCGATGTCGATCCACACGAGGCACACGGTGAGCCAGGCGAAGAGCAGGTATGCCGGCAGCGCGGCGTACGCGGCCGTCTCACCGACCGTGAGCGCGAGGAGGAGGACGAGCGCGGCCAGCAGCGGGGCGACCCACCACGACGGCAGGGTGGCGTGCGTCGCCTCGTCCTCGGCGATGCGGTAGCCCCCGGTGGAGAGCTCGCGGGCCGTGACGTGCCCGACCGCGAGCGCGGCGACGACGAGCACGACGAGCGCGAGGACGCCGAGCACGGTCGACGACATCAGGCCACGCCCTCGCGCGCCGCGGCGAACATGACGTCAAGCGGTGGCCGCAGCCCGGTGAAGAGCTCCACCTGGGCCGCCGCCTGGTGGACGAGCATGTCGAGGCCCGAGACGACGTCGGCGCCGTGGGCACGGGCGGCCCGCGCCAGCGGTGTCGGCCAGTCGGCGTAGACGACGTCCATGAGCGTGGTTCCGCGCAGGCTCTCGCCGTCACCCACCACGGCCGCGCCGGCGTACTCGCTGGCGCCCGGGGCGAGGGTGGACACGACGAGTGGGCGGGGTGCCCGCGCCCACTCCTCCAGCGGTCGGCGCGCCGCCCGCACGCCCCGATCGGTCAGGAGGGAGACGAGGTCGGCGGACGTCTCGACGTTGCGGGCCGCGACGACGACGTCACTCACCCCGAGCTCGGCGAGCGCGAGCGCGGCCGATCGGGCCGTCGCCCCCGAGCCGAGGATCGTCGCGACTCCGCCGTGGTCGACGCCATCCAGTGCGCCGACGATGCCGGCGACGTCGGTGTTGGCGCCGTCCCAGCGGGCGTCCTCGCGACGGACGAGCGTGTTGATCGCCCCTGCCGCCCGGGCCACGTCGGTCACCGTGTCGGCCACCTCGAACGCGACCTCCTTGAGCGGCATCGTCAGGCTCAGCCCGCGCCACTCCTCGTCGAACTCGGCCACGACGTCGCCGAGCTCGACCTCGGTGACCTCACGACGGACGTACGTCCAGTCCGCTAGGCCGAGTGCGGCATACGCCGCGGTGTGGAGGGCAGGCGAGAGCGAGTGCGAGACCGGCGACCCGAGGACTGCGGCTCTCAGCACTTGTCCTTGTTGTTGGAGCACCACTCGTTGAACTCGCGCACGTTGGCGTCGTGCTCGGCCTGGGTCACGGCGAACTTCGTCTCACCCGTATCGGGGTTGACCGCGACGAAGTAGAACCAGGGACCGTCGGCGGGAGCGGCAGCGGCCTCGATCGACGCGGCACCCGGGCTGTTGATCGGACCCGGCGGCAGACCCTGCACCTTATAGGTGTTGTAGGGGCTGTCGGAGTTGCGCGCCTCGTTGGAGGTGCCGGCGCGGCCACGCTTCTGCTCGATGTAGTGGACGGTCGAGTCCATCTGGAGCCGGCCGATCGTCGGGCCGTTGGGGTCGTCGAGACGGTTCTCGATGACCCGGGCGACCTTGGCGCGGTCGGCGTCGCCGTTGACCTCGCCCTCGATGATCGAGGCGACCGTGAGGATCCGGTTGTAGTCGCCCGGCTGCACGCCGGCCTTCTTGAGCTCGGCGAGGGTCATGGCGACCATCTGCTTGAGCTGCGTCGCGGCGGGCACCTTGTCGTCGAACTCGTAGCTCGACGGGAAGAGGTAGCCGTCGAGCCGACCCTTGGCGGACTCGGGCAGGCCGAGGGCCGCGGTGTTCTTGGCCGCGGCCTGGTAGTCCTTGACCGGCACGCCGGTGGCCTTGCTCAGGCGGGCGAAGATCTCGTTGACCCACAGTCCCTCGGGGATCGTCGCGCGCAGGACGGCGCGGTTGCCGGGGTCGCTGAGCATCGCGAAGGCGTCGGCGGCGGTCATGCCCTTGCGCAGCGAGTAGGTGCCGGCCTGGATCTTCGCGCTCTGCTCGGGGTCAGCAGCCGAGGCGTTGAGGTATGCCGTCCGCGTCTTGACGACGCCGGCCGCCTTGAGCGCGGTGGCGATCGCCTCACCGCTGTCCCCGGCCTTGACGGTGACCTGGACCTCGCCCTCGCCGGGACCCGGGAAGTCCTCGGCCTCGGAGGTCCCACCACCGACGAGCGACGAGACGAGCGGCTTGAGGAGCGTGAAGGCGGTGGCGGCGGCCCCGCCGACGAGCACGACGGCGACGAGGATCGTCACGATGCGGCGGCCCTTGCCCCGCCGACGGCGGCGGTGGCGACGACGACGCGGCTCGTCGGGTGGCGGCTCGCCGAAGATCGTCGTGTCGAGGTGGTTCTGGCTCACCGCTGTCCGTCCTTCGTCTTCGGCCTGCGCCGCTTGTCCTTCACCGGCTCACCCGGTGGGCGACCCGAGGCGCGTTCCTCGTCCAGGCCGGCCTGGAGGATGAGGACCGCAGCCGCTTGGTCGACGACGGCGCGTTGCCGACGTCCATCAACACCACTGTGGCGCAGGACCCTGTGGGCATCGACACTCGTGAGGCGCTCGTCGACGAGACGCACGCTCACGGGCGACACCCGGCGGGCCAACTCCGCAGCATACTGGCGGGCTGCCCCCGCGGCAGGTCCTTCGCCCCCGGAAAGTGAGCGTGGCAGGCCCACGACGACCTCGACGGCCTCGCGTTCGGCCGCGAGCGCCACGATCGTGGCGATGTCGTCGTCGGTCGTGTCGTCGTCCGGCCACGTCCGCTGGAGCGTCGCGTAGGGGCTGGCGAGCACGCCCCGGGGGTCGCTGACGGCCACCCCGACACGGACCGTGCCGACGTCGACCCCCAAGCGGACCCCGGGGCGCACGCTCAACCGGCCAGCTCCCCCACGCGCCACTCGACGGCGTTGATGGCCTCACCGGTCTTGGCGAGGTCCTGGCCACCGCCCTGGGCGATGTCGTCCTTGCCGCCGCCACCACCACCGAGGGTCTGCGCCGCGATCCGCACGAGCTCGCCGGCTCTGATGCCACGGTCGCGCGCGGCCTGGTTGGTCGCGATGACGACGACCGGACGGCCCTTGGCGCCACCGGTGACGGCGACGACCGACGGAGCACCGTCGCCGAGCTTCTGGCGGGCGTCGAGGACCATGGCGCGCACGTCGTCGGCTCCGGCGTCCGCACCGGCGTCGTGCCCGACGAAGCGCACCCCGCCGACGTCCTTCGCGTTGTCGGTGAGCGAGCCGGCGGCCGCGAGCACGGCCTGCTTGCGGGAGCGCTCGAGCTCGCGCTCGGCGTCCTTGAGGCGGGTGACCATCGCCGCGACGCGCTCGGTGAGCTCGCCGGGCTGGGCGCCGACGAGGCCGGTGAGCTCGGCGACGATGGCGCGCTCCCGCGCGAGGTAGCGCAGGGCGTCCATGCCGACGAACGCCTCGAGGCGGCGGACGCCGGAGCCCACGGAGGACTCACCGGTCACCGTGAGGGCACCGACCTGCGAGGAGTGACCGACGTGCGTCCCACCGCAGAGCTCGCGCGACCAAGGGCCGCCGATCTCGACGACGCGCACGTCCTCGCCATAGGTCTCGCCGAAGAGCGCGAGCGCGCCGAGCTCGCGCGCCTGCGCCAGCGGCATCCACGCCGCGGAGACGGGCAGGTCCTTGCGGACGGCGAGGTTGGCGACCTCCTCGATCTCGCTGCGCGTCGCGGCCGAGAGCGCCTGGCCCCACGCGAAGTCGAGGCGGAGGTAGCCGGGCTTGTTGTAGGAGCCGGACTGCAGCGCCGACGGGCCGAGCACCTGACGGAGGGCGGCGTGGACGACGTGCGTGCCGGAGTGCGCCTGGCACGCGGACAGGCGCCACTCGGGGTCGACCTCGGCGAGGACGGGCGCCCCGGTGCGCAGCGGTCCGTGGACCACCTCGACCGTGTGCGCGATGAGGCCCTTGACCGGGCGCTGGACGTCCATGACCTTGAGGTGGACGCCGTCGGCCGTGATGATGCCCTCGTCGGCGATCTGGCCACCGGACTCGGCGTAGAACGGGGTCCGGTCGAGGACGACCTGGCCGCGCTGGCCGGGCTCGATCTCCTCGACGCGCTCGCCGTCGACGACGAGGCCGAGGACCTTGGCCTCGCTCGTCAGCTCGTGCCACGCGCGGAAGTCGGTCTCGCCGGCTGCCCGCAGGTCCTTCCACACCTCGGTGTTGGCGTGGCCGGACTTCTTGGCCTTCGCGTCGGCCTTGGCACGGTCGCGCTGCTCCTGCATGAGCCGGGTGAAGCCCTCGCGGTCGACCGAGAGGCCCTGCTCCTCCGCCATCTCCAGCGTGAGGTCGATCGGGAAGCCGTAGGTGTCGTGGAGCTGGAACGCCTGGTCGCCCGCCAGCACCTGCCCGCCGGACTCCTTGGTCCGGGTCACGGCGGTGTCGAGGATCGTCGTGCCGGACGCGAGGGTGCGTCGGAACGCCTCCTCCTCGGCATAGGCGATCTGGCTGATCCGGTCGAAGCCGGTCTCGAGCTCGGGGTAGGACTGCTTCATCCGCTCCATCGACACCGGGAGCAGGTGCGGCAGCGCCGGCTCGGCGAAACCGAGGAGGCGCATCGAGCGCACGGCGCGTCGCAGCATCCGGCGCAGGACGTAGCCACGGCCTTCGTTGCCCGGGGTGACGCCGTCACCGATGAGCATGAGCGAGGAGCGGACGTGGTCGGCGACGACCCGCAGGCGGACGTCGTCCGGGTTGGACTCGCTCGCCGCGTGGCCGGAGTGCGCACCGTAGGTCTTGCCGGTGAGCTCCGCGGCCTTCTCGAGGACGGGGTAGACCTCGTCGATCTCGTAGAGGTTGTCGACGCCCTGGAGGATGCTCGCGATGCGCTCGAGCCCCATGCCCGTGTCGACGTTCTCGGCGGGCAGCGGACCCGCGATGTCGAAGTCGACCTTGGAGCGGACGGCGCTCAGCTCGTACTGCATGAAGACGAGGTTCCAGATCTCCATGTAGCGGTCCTCGTCGACCGCCGGGCCGCCCTCGCGGCCGTACTCGGGGCCGCGGTCGTAGAAGATCTCGCTACACGGGCCGCCGGGACCCGGGACGCCCATGTGCCAGTAGTTGTCGGCCTTGCCGCGGCGCACGATCCGGTCGAGTGGGATCGAGGTGTACTCGGCCCAGAGGCGCTCGGCCTCGTCGTCGTCCTCGTAGACGGTCGCCCAGAGCCGGTCGGGGTCCAGGCCGTAGCCGCCCTCGCTCTGCGACGACGTGAGGAGCTCCCACGCGAGGCGGATCGCGTCCTTCTTGAAGTAGTCGCCGAACGAGAAGTTGCCGTTCATCTGGAAGAACGTGCCGTGGCGCGAGGTCTTGCCGACCTCCTCGATGTCACCGGTGCGGACACACTTCTGCACGCTCGTGGCGCGGTCCCACTGCGGCGTCTCCTGACCCAGGAAGTACGGCTTGAACGGCACCATGCCGGCGTTGACGAAGAGCAGGTTGGGGTCGTCGTGGATGAGGGGTGCGGAGGGCACCACCGTGTGGCCGTTCTTCTCGAAGAAGGTGAGCCAACGGCGCCGGATCTCGGCGGTTTCCATGTCGTCTGTCCTGAGGTCGAGTGCGTCGCGCCCGGGTTGCCGGGCACCGGTGAATCCTACGTGCCGACTCCTGCCGCCCGCGCCTGCGTTCCGCGGCGGGTCCTGACCCTGCGAGCCCCGGGCGGGGCCTCAGCTGCGGCCGAGCCGCTCCTTGAGCCAGGTCCAGCGCTCCTGCAGCCGGGCCTCGAACCCGCGGTCGGTCGGCTCGTAGTACGCCGTCGTCCCGTGGAGGTCGTCCGGGAGGTACTGCTGGCGAGCGACACCATCGGGTTGGTCGTGCGCATAGACGTAGCCGTCGCCGTGCCCAAGGCGGGACGCACCGGCATACCCGCTGCCCCTCAGGTGAGGCGGCACGGCACCGCCGCGTCCGGCACGGACGTCGGCGATGGCCGCGTTGATCCCGGCATACGCGGCGTTGCTCTTGGGCGCGAGGGCGTTGTGGACGACGGCCTGGGCGAGGATGATCCGCGCCTCCGGCATGCCGATCTGGGCGACGGCGTGCATCGCGGCGACCGCCGTCTGGAGCGCGGTCGGGTCGCCCATGCCGACGTCCTCGCTGGCGGCGATGACGATGCGCCGCGCGATGAACCGGGGGTCCTCCCCCGCCTCGAGCTGGCGGGCGAGGTAGTGCAGGGCGGCGTCGACGTCGGAGCCGCGCATCGACTTGATGAACGCCGACGCGACGTCGTAGTGCTGGTCGCCGGTCTTGTCGTAGCGCACCGACGCCTGCGCGACGGCCTGCTCGGCGTGGGCGAGGGTGATCGTCACCTGCTCCGCCTCCGAGGTGATCGGGGCGTCGTCCTGGGCCACCCCCGCGGCGGCCTCGAGCGAGGTGAGGGCCCGGCGCGCGTCGCCGCCCGCGATCCGGACGAGGTGCTCGCGCGCCTCGTGCGAGAGCACGTATGCCGCGTCGAGACCCCGCGCGTCCGCCACTGCGGAGTCGAGGACCTCCGCGACCTGGGTGTCGTCGAGCGAGGTCAGGGTGATGAGCATCGAGCGCGAGAGGAGCGGGGCGATCACCGAGAACGACGGGTTCTCGGTCGTCGCGGCGACGAGGATGACCTGGCGGGTCTCGACGCCGGGGAGCAGGGCGTCCTGCTGGGCCTTGGTGAAGCGGTGGATCTCGTCGAGGAAGAGGACGGTCTGGCGGTCGTAGAGGTCGCGGTTGCGAGCCGCCGCCTCCATGACGGCGCGCACGTCCTTGACCCCGGCCGTCACCGCGGACAGCTCGACGAACTCGCGGTGTGCCGCGGTCGCGACGAGGTGGGCCAGCGTCGTCTTGCCCGTGCCGGGCGGGCCCCAGAGGATCGCGCTCAGCGGGCCGGCGGTCCCACCGGAGCCCTCGATGAGGCGGCGGAGCGGGCTGCCCGGACGCAGGATCTCGGCCTGGCCGCGTACCTCGTCGATCGAGGCGGGTCGCATGCGAACCGCGAGCGGGGGCAGCGACGCCTCACCCGTGCCCTCGGTCGAGGCGAAGAGATCGGCGGCAGACACGCGAGCACACTAACCCGCGGCACCGACGACGCCATGATGTGACCCAGATCACACCCGTCGGCCGTTCAGCGTGCGCCGAACTCCGTGCATAGGGTCGGAGAACCCCCGACTTCCCCAGCACGCGAAAGGTGAACCATGTCCGACACGACTTCCACCTCCCCCACGCTGCACCACGAGGACACCGGCGGCGACGGCCGCCCCGTCGTCCTCATCCACGGCTGGCCGCTCTCCGGCGCCTCGTGGAAGGACACCGTGCCCGCGCTCACCGCTGCCGGGCTCCGCGTCATCACCTACGACCGCCGTGGGTTCGGGCAGTCGGCACCGGCCGCCGACGGTCGCTACGACTACGACGCGCTCACCTCCGACCTCGCGGACCTCATCGAGCGGCTCGACCTGCGCGACGTCTCCCTGGTCGGCTTCTCCATGGGCGGCGGCGAGGTCGCCCGCTACGTCGGCACCCACGGCGAGGACCGGCTGCACAGCATCGCGTTCGCCGCCGCGATCCCGCCGTGGCTGCTCAAGAGCGACGACAACCCGGACGGCGGGCTCCCCCGCGAGGAGGCCGAGAAGATGCAGGCGGGCCTGCGCAACGACCGCGAGGGGTTCCTCGACGAGTTCACGACGAACTTCTTCAGCGCCGACGGCGACCTCAAGGTCACGCAGGAGCAGCGCGAGGAGGCCAAGGCCATCGCCGCGCAGGCCGACCTCGACGCCGCCGTCGCGTGCATCGGGTCGTGGCTCGAGGACTTCACCGGCGACCTCGCCAAGGTCACCGTCCCGACCCTCGTCATCCACGGTGACTCCGACGCGATCGTGCCGGTCGAGGTGTCCGGCCAGCGCACCCACGAGCAGGTCGAGGGCAGCGAGCTCGTCACGGTCGAGGACGGGCCGCACGGCATCAACACGAGCCACCGCGACGAGTTCAACGAAGCGCTCGTCTCCTTCCTCACCCGGTGAGCGCGTCCGGTCGCGGCGTCGAGCCGCTCTCGTCCCGCGACGAGCTCGTCGCTGCGACCGCCGACCACCCCTTCGCCCGCTTCGACCTAGCGCAGACGCTCGTCGACCCCGGCCTGCGCGTGCCCGGCACCGACGCCGTCGCGTGGGCGCAGCACTG
This sequence comes from Knoellia sp. LjRoot47, assembly GCF_964253435.1. Taxonomy (NCBI): domain Bacteria; kingdom Bacillati; phylum Actinomycetota; class Actinomycetes; order Micrococcales; family Intrasporangiaceae; genus Knoellia; species Knoellia sp. LjRoot47. Next base: position 2,766,604 of record NZ_CAXUQS020000001.1, on the reverse strand, counting down.
GGCCGACGGCCGGCTCGGGGTCATCGTGCTCGGCGATCCGGACGACGTCGGCGTCCTCGCCGGGGGCGACTCCCTGCGCTCATGGGTCGAGCGGCTCGCGCCCGACCACGTCACCGCGCCCGTCGACATCTATGCACCGCTGCAGGAGGCTCTCGGTCTCCGCGGTGGCAACGCGTGGGACCGGATGTGGACGACCGCTCCTCCCCCGCCGATCGCCGCCGAGGGCGACGTGGCGTGGCACGACGGTGATGCCGCCGAGCTCACCGACTTCGTCCGCACCCACAACCCGCAGCCCCACGCGCTCCCGGGCCAGCACCCCCAGCAGCGGTGGGCCGTCGTCCGTGATGCGGGCCGGGTCGTCGCGTGCGGGTGCACCGAGCCGGGCAACGCCGACCCGCCGCTCCTCGGCGGCATCGTCGTCGACGGCTCGCTCAGGGGACGTGGGCTGGGAGCCGCCGTCACGGCATACCTCACGAGGGACGGGCTCGACCGCACGGGCGCGTGCATCCTGGGAGTCTTCGCGGACAACGACCACGCCCGCACGCTCTACGAGCGGCTCGGCTACCGGGTCGGGCTCCGTGCCCGGACCGGCTTCCAGGTCAGGGCTGGGAGGCGCGCACCTTCTCGAGGCGCGCGGTGAGTGACTCGACGCGGTGCGCGTTGCCGTGCAGGTGGATGTAGCGCGGACCGAACACGGCGAGCAGCACGTCGTCGAGACGGCGCACGGCCCCCGCCGGGTAGCGGTAGTCCATCCGCTCGTTGATCCCCTGCGCGTCGACCGTGCCGAGGAGGCCCCCGAGCTCGTCGAGCGAGGTGATGCCGAGCTCGAGCAGGAGGCCGGAGATCCACGAGTAGTGGTCGGTGCGCGACCAGCCGGCGTCGCTGAAGTGCGCCGTGAGGAACGCCGCGAGGTCGGGCCCGGCGATGCGCGGGTCGTCGTCGGGCGAGCCCCCACCCGGCCCACCACCGGCCTGGAGCCGGTCGCGGATGGCCGTGAACTCACGGTCGGCGAGCTCGAGCAGCCCTGCGGCGAGCGTGAACCGGCGGTCGAGGTCGGAGACGTCCGCGGCCGGGACCGAGCCCTTGTAGCGCACGTCGTGCTCGAACTCGGCCCACGCGTGCTGGAGGATCGTGCGCACCTGCACCGAGGCGGAGCGCCCGCGAAGGTGTGCGTATGCCGGGTCGCTGGCCTCGTCGTCGAGCGTCACCAACAGGTGGCGGGAGGAGTAGCCGAAGCGTCCCTGCTGCGCCGTCTCCTGGCCGAGGTCCCGGTCGTCGAGGACGCTGAACTCCCCCGCGAGCAGGTCCGCGACGGCCGTGACGTCGCCCTGGAGGTAGGTCACGACCCGCACGCCGATCTGGTCGGTGATCTCGGTGAGGGGGTCGGCGTAGGCGGGTGCGCCGTCGACGGTCCGAGACGCCTTGCCGGCGAACGACGCGACGCTCTTGGCGCGACCGGTGACGCTCACGTAGTTGATGCCCGCGTCGTCGAGCAGGGCGGTGACCATCGTGACGAACTGGTCGGCGACCTGACGCAGCTCGGGCTGGCGCTGCGCGTAGCGCTGCACGGCGTCGTGGACGGCGTCGTGCACGACGTCGTGCGCGACGTCGTGCACGACGTCGTGCGCGACGTCGTGCTCGGCACCGGCGTCGGCGTCCTGCGAGCTCATGTGGACCATCCCAGCACGGACCGCAGCCCGTCGACGCCCGAGGCGGGGTCGTGGTGGACGGCGCGGATGCCCATTCCCAGCGCGGTCTCGACGTTGGGCAGGCTGTCGTCGACGAAGCCGACCTCGCCGGCGTCCTCGGGCGCGACGCCCAGGCTGGCGAGCACCCGCTCGAAGTACTCCGGCTCGGGCTTCCTCGCGCCGAGGTCGCACGAGTAGAAGGAGCGTGCGAAGACCTCGTCGTAGCCGAACGTGCGACGCAGGAACGCTTTGCGGTGGTCCTGCTGGTTCGTCGCGAGGGCGCAGCTCACGCCGGAGCCGGCGACCTCCCGCACGAGCCGGACCGCCGCGTCGTCGAGGTCGACCTGCTCCCAGAGCTCGAGGAGGTCGTCGACCCCGACGGTAACCTCAGGGCGCGCTCGCAGCAGCCGCGCGAGCGACTCCCGGAAGGGCTCCTCACCGCGCAGGGCCGGGATCTCGGCCTCGAAGAGGGCTTCGGCGAAGCCCGGGCCTCCCCACGACTCGAGACGGGGTCGCCACTCGTGCCGCGGGTGCTGGAGGACACCGTCGGCGTCCCAGAGCATCACCCGGACAGGGCGCGCGGAGTGCAGCGGCCGGGCATCCACGCTGACGTCGGCCGCCGTCGTCATCTCAGGCCTTCTCGGCGGGGGCCTCGGGCTGGGCGTCGACGCCGGCCTCCTTGCGCTGCTCCGGCGTGATCGGTGCCGGGGCCGCGGTGAGCGGGTCGTAGCCGCCGCCCGACTTGGGGAAGGCGATGACGTCGCGGATCGACTCGGTGCCGGCGAGCAGCGAGACGATGCGGTCCCAGCCGAACGCGATGCCACCGTGCGGCGGGGCGCCGAAGGCGAAGGCGTCGAGGAGGAAGCCGAACTTCTCCTGGGCCTCCTCGTCGGACAGGCCCATGACCTTGAAGACCCGCTCCTGCACGTCGCGGCGGTGGATACGGATCGAGCCACCACCGATCTCGTTGCCGTTGCAGACCATGTCGTAGGCGTAGGCGAGCGCCGGGCCGGGGTCGGTGTCGAAGGTGTCGAGGAACTCGGCCTTGGGCGAGGTGAAGGCGTGGTGGACGGCCGTCCACGCTCCCCCGCCGACGGCGACGTCACCGGCGGCGACGGCCTCGGACGCGGGCTCGAACAGCGGAGCGTCGAGGACCCAGAGGAAGCTCCAGGCGTCCTCGTCGATGAGGTCGCAGCGCTTGCCGATCTCGAGGCGGGCGGCGCCGAGGAGCGCGCGCGAGGACTTCGTCGGGCCGGCGGCGAAGAAGACGCAGTCGCCGGGCTGGGCGCCGACGTGCGCGGCGAGACCGGCCTTCTCCTCGTCGGAGAGGTTCTTGGCGACCGGTCCGCCGAGCTCGCCGTCCTCCTGCACGAGGACGTAGGCGAGGCCCTTGGCGCCGCGGCTCTTGGCCCAGTCCTGCCACGCGTCGAGCTGCTTGCGCGGCTGGCTGGCGCCACCGGGCATGACGACGGCCCCGACGTACTCGGCCTGGAACACCCGGAAGGGCGTGTTCGCGAAGTAGTCGGTGCACTCGACGAGCTCGTTGCCGAAGCGGAGGTCGGGCTTGTCGGAGCCGAAGCGCTTCATGGCGTCGGCGTAGGTCATCTGCTCGAACGGCGCGTCGAGCTCGACGCCGATGAGCTGCCAGACCTTCGTGACGATGGCCTCGCCGAGCTCGAGGACGTCGGCCTGCTCGACGAAGCTCATCTCGATGTCGAGCTGGGTGAACTCGGGCTGGCGGTCGGCGCGGAAGTCCTCGTCGCGGTAGCAGCGCGCGATCTGGTAGTAGCGCTCCATGCCGGCGACCATGAGCAGCTGCTTGAACAGCTGCGGGCTCTGCGGCAGGGCGTACCAGGAGCCCGGCGCGAGGCGAGCGGGCACGAGGAAGTCGCGCGCGCCCTCGGGCGTGGAGCGGGTGAGGGTGGGCGTCTCGATCTCGACGAAGTCACGCGCGCCGAGCACCTCGCGGGCGGCGGCGTTGACCTTGGACCGCAGCCGGATCGCGGCACCCGCGGACGACGCGCCCGGGCGGCGCAGGTCGAGGTAGCGGTGCTTGAGACGGGCCTCCTCGCCGACCGTGACGCGCTCGTCGATCTGGAACGGCAGGGGCGCGCTCGGGGCGAGCACCTCGATCGCGGAGGCGACGACCTCGATCTCGCCCGTGGGCAGGTCGGGGTTGACGTTGGCCTCGGTGCGCGCGATGACCTCGCCGGTCACCTTGATGCAGAACTCGGCGCGCAGGTCGTGCGCAGCCCCCGTGAGGACCTCGTCGCGGGCGACCACCTGGACGACCCCGCTGGCGTCCCGCAGGTCGATGAACGCCACGCCGCCGTGATCGCGACGCTTGGCCACCCAACCGGTGAGCGTGACGGTCGAGCTGGTGGAGTCGGCGCGCAGGGTGCCGGCCTCATGGGTGCGGAGCACGGGGAGGTCCTTCGGGACGGGGGTGGATGAACGCCCTCATCCTACGGAGTGGCGCCCCTCCGGCACGAACCGGATTCGCCACGGCCGACGGCCCGCAGGGGCCTCAGCGGTCGGTCGGGACCCCGTCGCGATAGACCCAGCGACCCGCACGACGCGTGAACGTGCTGCGCTCCCGGACGACCCCGCGCTGCCGGGTCGCGCCCTCGCCGGACATCCAGTGCGCCGCGAACTCGACCACACCCTCGGTCTCGTCCCCGGTCTCGGAGATGACGTCCAGCCCTGTCCACGTGAGTCCCGGGTCGGGCTCGACGTCGGCCGGCCGGGTCGCGGGGTGCCACGTGCGGAACAGGTGGTCGGAGTCACCCACGGTGTATGCCGTGTAGCGCGACCGCATGACCGCTCCCGGGGTCGGTGGCCAGGTCTCACCCGACAGGTAGGGCCCGCAGCACGTGGCCAGGGAGGCCCCCTGTGGGACACCACCGCACGGGCACGGTCCACCTGACGCGGAGCCGCCGATCACGGCGTCGTCTCCGGGGCGAGCGCGAGCGAGGGCGTGGGTCGTTGCGGCCACGCCACGTCGTGCGGGCGAAGGGTGTCGAACCCACGGGCCCGCGCCACCTTGGCGGCGAGGGCGGCAGCGACGAGGATCCCGTTCTGGACCCGGCCGTCGAGAGCCGCCTCCACGACGTCGTCCAGCGGCACCCAGGCACACGGCATACCGTGCTCCTCCGCCTCACGGACATGACGCTCGTCCTCGGGGACGGGACTGGTCTCGCGGGCGAGGAAGACGCGGATCGCCTCGTCGAGCCCACCCGGCGACGGGTGGAGGTCGACGAGCACCTCGAGGCGGCCGGCCACGAGGTCGGCCTCCTCGTGCAGCTCACGCGCCGCGGCCTCCCACGGCGGCTCGCCGGGGACGTCGAGCAGGCCGGCCGGGACCTCCCACTCGCGGGTCCTGATGGGGTGGCGGTACTGCTGCACGAGGCAGATGCGGTCCTCGCCGTCGAGGGCGAGCACCGCGACGGCTCCCGGGTGGCGGACGTACTCGCGCACGTGCGTGCCCGCGTCACCCAGGTCGACCTCGTCGCGGACGACGTCCCAGACCCGCCCCTCCATGACGACCTCGCTGTGCCGCACGGGCTGCGGGTCGTGCTCGTCGTGGAGGCGCTGCGACGTCACGGGGCGTCGGCCTCCACCGGCACCTTGGGGCGCTCGACCTCGACGAGCCGCGCGGCACGCTGCTCCTCGATGGCGGCACCGATGAGCCCGGCGAACAGCGGGTGCGCCCGGGTCGGGCGCGACTTGAACTCGGGGTGGGCCTGCGTGGCGACGTAGTAGGGGTGGTCCTCACGCGCCAGCTCGACGAACTCGACGAGGCCGAGCTCGGGGTGCGTGCCCGAGATGACGAGGCCTGCGGACTCGAGCTGCTCGCGGTAGGACTCGTTGACCTCGTAGCGGTGGCGGTGGCGCTCGTCGGCACTCGTCGCGCCATAGACCTCGGCAACGACCGAGCCCTCGCGCAGGTCGGCGCGCTGCGAGCCGAGGCGCATCGTGCCGCCGAGGTCACCGGCGCCCTCGACGAACGCCTTCTGCTCCTCCATGGTCGCGACGACCGGCGCCGGGGTCTCGGGGTCGAACTCGGTCGAGCTCGCCCCCTCGATGCCGGCGACGTTGCGGGCGTACTCGATGACCATGCACTGCAGCCCGAGGCAGATGCCGAGCGTGGGGACGCGGTGCTCGCGGGCCCAGGTCAGCGCGCCGAGCTTGCCCTCGATGCCGCGGACGCCGAAGCCACCGGGGACGAGGACGGCGTCGACCCCACCGAGGGCCTTCTGGGCTCCGGCGGCGGTCTGGCACTCGTCGCTGGCGACCCATCGGATCGCGACCTTGGCGTCGTGGTGGAAACCACCGGCACGCAGCGCCTCGGTGACCGAGAGGTAGGCGTCGGGCAGGTCGATGTACTTGCCGACGAGGGCGACCTCGACCCGGTGCTCCGGGTTGTGGACCCGGCCGAGGAGACGGTCCCAGTCGGTCCAGTCGACGTCGCGGAAGATCAGCGAGAGCCGGCGGATGACGTAGGCGTCGAGGCCCTCGCGGTGCAGGACCTTGGGGATGTCGTAGATGCTCGGGGCGTCGACGGCGGCCGCCACACCCTCGGTGTCGACGTCGCACATGAGCGAGATCTTGCGCTTGATCGGCTCGGGGATCTCTCGATCGGCCCTCAGCACAAGGGCATCGGGCTGGATGCCGACCTGGCGGAGCGCGGCGACGGAGTGCTGCGTCGGCTTCGTCTTGAGCTCACCGCTCGGCGCGAGGTAGGGCACGAGCGAGACGTGGAGGAAGAAGACGTTGTCACGGCCGAGGTCGTGACGCACCTGGCGGGCGGCCTCGAGGAACGGCAGCGACTCGATGTCGCCGACCGTGCCACCGATCTCGGTGATGATGACGTCGGGCGCCTCACGGTCGTCGACCCCGGGGGCGCCGGCGGCCTGGGCCCGCATGCGGTCCTTGATCTCGTTGGTGATGTGCGGGATCACCTGGACCGTGTCCCCGAGGTACTCGCCGCGACGCTCCTTGGCGATGACCTGGTTGTAGACCTGACCGGTCGTGACGTTGGCGCTGCCGACGAGGTTGCGGTCGAGGAAGCGCTCGTAGTGCCCCACGTCGAGGTCGGTCTCGGCCCCGTCGTCGGTGACGAAGACCTCGCCGTGCTGGAACGGGTTCATCGTCCCGGGGTCGACGTTGAGATAGGGGTCGAGCTTCTGCATCGTCACGCGGAGACCGCGTGCCCTGAGCAGGAATCCGAGGCTGGATGCCGTGAGGCCCTTGCCGAGCGAAGAGGCGACGCCTCCGGTCACGAAGATCTGTTTCGTCTGAGCCACCACGGGCTTCAACAATACGTCATCGGGAGCGACCGTCTCACCACGACTCTCCGGGGCCGGACCCGAGAAGGCGTCGTCTCAGAGGACGGACCGGTATGCCGTGAGCGCGGCTTCCAGCGCGTCGGCACTCGTCGGGAGCTCACCACCTCGGGCGATGGCCCGCGAGCGGAGGTCGTCGCGGACGGCGCCGTGGAGCAGGACGTCGGTGAGGGCCCGGGCCATCGAGGGCACGTCGCCCACCGGCACGAGGATCGCGGCGTCGCCGACGACCGCGCCGGTGCCACCGGCGTCGGTGGCGACGATGGCGGCCCCGGAGTGCAGCGCCTCCTGCAGCCCCACCGGTTGCCCCTCCCAGCGTGCGGTCGAGACCACGGCGTCGGCCGCGGCGATGAGGTCGGCGACGTCACTGCGGTGACCGAGCAGGCGCACCGGCACGCGCGCGGCGTCGATCCGGCCTTGGAGACGGTCCTTGTCCGGCCCGTCCCCCGCCACCACGGCGACCACGTCGATGTCGTGCCGCTCGAGCATCTCGGCGACGGCGTCGACGAGCAGGTCGAGGTCCTTCTGCGGTGCGAGCCGGGCGACGGTCACGAGCAGCATGGTTCGTGGGTCGATGCCGAGGTCCTGCCGCACGGCATACCGGTCGCGGTGGACGGTCGCCGGCGGCGGTGCGGCGATGACCGCGAGCTCGGAACGCCGGGCGCCCAGCCGGCGCTGGGTGTCGACGATGTCGGCAGAGACACCGAGGACGAGGTCGGAGCCGCGGGCGACGACGCGCTCGAGGACGGCGTGGATGCGGCCGGGCACACCGCCGCCCGGTGACGCGTTGTGCAGGGTCACGACGAGCGGGACGGACTGTCCGACGAGGGCCGCGGTGGCGAGCGCCCCGACCCGGGCCCCGTGGGCGTGGACGACGTCCGCCCCGCCACAGACCCGGCGCAGCACGGCGAGTGCCCGGGCGTCGCGCACCGGGTGCGGTCGGTCGGACACGGCGAGCTCGACGGTCGCCGCGCCGGTCGACGCGTAGGCGAACTGGTCGAGCTCACCCGCGGGGGCGAGCACGACGACGTCGTGTCCGGCGCCGACGAGGCCGGTGACGACGTCGTGGACGTGACGGCCGGTGCCTCCGGCGCTCGTCCCCATGACCAGAGCGACCCTCATGACGCGTCTCCTCCCCTGCGACGGGCCCTGCCGCGGCGCAGGACGTCGCCCATCATCTCTCGGTCCGCCCAGCCCAGGACCACGAGCCCCGCGACGAGGGCCGCTGCGCCCGCGGCGACGCCGACCACGAGCACCTCGACCACGTCGTCGAGAGCCCGGCCGTGCGTGACGAGGTCACCGACCCCGAGCGCCACGGCTGCGGCGACCACGAGGGCCCCGGTGGTGCGGGCGGCGCCGCGCGTGGCGGCCTCGCCCCACTCCCGCCGCACGAGGACGCAGAGCAGCAGACCCGACAGGGTCATGCCGAGCGACGACGCCAGACCGAGCGCACGCAGGGTCGGCCCGGGCCCCTGGTCGGGACCGACGACGACGATCGGGAGCAGCGCGACGAGCCACCCGGCCGCGACGGCGAGCGCGGCGTGGAGCGGGCGGCCCTTGACGTACAGCGCCCGGGTGAGCAGCGCCGTGAGGCCGAACCCGACGAGGCCGGGTGCATAGGTCACGAGGGCACCGGACATCGCGGCCAGGGCCGCGGGGCTCGACCCGGCGTCGCCGCGCCGGCTGTCGAGCAGCTGGAAGAAGGCGCCGATGGCGGGCGCGGCGGCGAGCAGCACCCCGGCCGAGAGCCCGGTGAGCACGAGGACGCCGCGCAGGGCCCGGGCCAGCGTGGCACCGACCTCCTCACCCGCACCGGTCCGGGAGGCGAGCGCCGGGAAGGCGCTCACGGCCACGGGGACGGCGAGGACGGCATACGGAAGGACGTAGACGGCCTGGACGTACTGGTAGACGGGGAACGCGCCGCGGTCCCCCGAGTGGTTCGTGAGCCACATCGTCGCGAGGACGGCGGCCTGCTGGGCGAGCAGGGCCAGCACGCCCGCACCGGCGAGGCCGCCGATCCGCCGGGCGTCGTCGGGTGCGAGCCGGAGCCCCGGACGCCAGCGCCAGCCCGTGCGCAGGGCGGGGACGACGAGGGGCAGCGACAGTGCGACCACGCCGAGCGTCGTGCCCCACCCCAGGACCGTGAGGGCCTCGTCGCTCACCCTCGAGGGTGCGGTCTCGCCGTCGGTGAGCGAGCCGTACCAGAGGTAGGAGCCCAGGACGACGACCGACGACAGCAGCGGCGCGAGGGCGGCCATGAGGAAGCGGCGGTGCGCCTGAAGGAGCCCGGTGAGGATGATGCCCACGCCGTAGAGCGGCAGCTGGATCGCGAAGATCCGCAGCAGTCGGGCACCGACCTCCTGGGCCTGCGGGTCGAAGTCGTCGACCATGAGCCCCGAGATCGCCGGCGCGGCGACCCACAGGAGCAGCGCCAGCGGGACGAGCACGACCAGCGCCCAGGAGAGCAGGACCGAGGCGATGCCGTCGGCGCGCTCACGCTCCCCCGCTCCCAGCCAGTGCGCGATGAGCGGCACCGCGACCGCAGCGAGGATGCCGCCTGCGGCGACCTCGAAGAGGACGTTGGGGAGCGCGTTGACGCTCTGGTAGACCTCGCCGACGCCGCGGGCGCGCACGGAGTCCGCGAAGACGAAGATGCGGGCGACCCCGGCGAAGCGCGCGAACAGGGTCGTGACCGCGATGAGTCCCGCGGCTCCGGCGATGCCGGCCGCGGCGCGACGCGCGTTCATCGCTGCGGACGCCCGAGGGCGTCGAGGCGGCGGAGCACGTCGTTGCCCTCGATGACCTTGCTGAACGAGACCTTCTCGGACAGGACGGTGAGCCCGGCGGTCACGGCCAGCAGCGCCAGGCGGCCGCGAAGTCCCGTGCGCTCGACGACGGCGAGCCCGATGAGGGCGCCGGCGGCGTTGGCCCCGGTGTCGCCGAGCATCGAGCGACCCGCCAGGTCGTCCGGCAGCGTCCCGGCGGCGGCGCCGAGGGCAGCCGCGGCGGTCGCGGCGCCACGCGATCCCGGCGGCAGGAGTGCGGGCAGACCGGTGAGGACCGTGACCTTGAGCGTCCGGCCCGGCCGCAGGTCGAAGAGGTTGGCGAGGTTGGCGGCGCCCGCGATGGCGGCACCGCCGACGAGGGTGCCCAGCAGGCTCGCGCCCGGGTCGCTACCGCGAGCGGCGCGACCGACGCGACCGACGCGAGACCCGAAGCTGCGGGAGGTGGCACGCGAGGCGCTCCGGTCGGCGAGGACGGCAGCGGCGAGACCCGTGGCCCCGATGCCGACGATCTTCACGGCGCCGGTGGTCACCTCTCCGCGGGCGAGGGCTCCCAGGTGTCCCTTGAGCCCCTTGCTCGCGGAGTCCCCGGCGAGGTCGTCGAGCGCGCCGAACGCCGCGGAGCCGAGGCCGGCGACGGCGGCGGGTGCCGACGGCGAGCCTCCCGCGACCGCACCAGCGGCAGCGGCGACCGCGAAGATCGGGCCCTCCAGCAGCGTCACCGGGTCACCGGCGTGGTTGGTGCGCTCCCAAGGGGTGCGCAGGTCCTGCGGCAGCGACCGGCGCAGTGTCGACAGTCCGCCCGCGGTCGCCGCGGCGACGAGGCCGGCGACGAGGGGCCGTCGGCTCACGGCGCCGGGACCGGCGGGTAGGCGGCGGAGACGCCGTCACCGAGGCCGAACTGTCCGACGCCACCGGCGTTCTGCTGGACGAGGGCATAGACGACGCTCACGTGGCCCAGCGACAGGCTGATGTCGTCGACGGTCGAGAGGTTGCGAGCGGTCGTCGCGTCGCCGCGAGCGGCGCGCACCACGGAGGACGCGTTGGCGAACCCGCTCACGCCGACATCGGAGGCGAGCACGGCACCCTTGCCCGCCCGGTCCAGGGCCGCCGCCAGGCCGGCCAGTCGGTTGGCCACCCGGTCGCGGTCCGCGGCGACGTCACCCTTGATGACGCCGCCGACGATGACGGCGTTGGTGGCCCGCTGCAGGTCCGCGCTGTCGCCGTCGATGAGGTTGGCGCCGTTGAGGGAGTCGAGCGCGCGCTTGCCCGCATCGGTGACCGCGCCTCCCGAGGTCGACACCAGCGCTGCGGCGAGGACGTCGTCGAGCGGGGCGGTGTCGGACGCTGCGGCCACGGGCAGCCCCAGCGCGCGACGCAGCTCGGTCGCGAGCGTCGTCTGCGAGCTGGTCGCGTCGTCGCCGTCGGGAACCCAGGCCTCCTCGACGGTGGTGCGGGAGACGATGGTCGCCCCCGACGCGGTGAGGGTCTCGGCGACCGCGGAGACGTCGTCGGCGTCGGCGCCCGGGAGGACGACGAGGGCGACCGTGCCGCCGGTGAGCGTCCCGCCGACGAGGCGGGCGCGGGCGTCGGTGGTGAGCTCGTCGCGCGCGGCGCCGGCCTTGCGGGCGGAGTCGAGCTCGGTGCGCAGCGCGCTGCGGTCCTCGCGGAGCTGGGTGACCTCCTGGGTGAGCGTGTCACCGATCGAGCCCTTGAGTGGGCCCGCACCGAGCACGATCCCCACGGCGAGGGCCATGAAGATCGAGACGATCGAGACGAGGTGGTAGCGGAAGTCGATCACGTGACAATTCCTCCGAGTGCGGACCAGAGATCGTCGAGGCGGGCGCCGAGGACCTGGAGCAGGACCTTGCCGCCGGGCGTGGCCCAGAGCGCGGCGATGAGAGCGCACAGCCCGACGAGGACCATGGCGACGAGCCACCAGCCCGAGATGCGGGAGCGATAGAGACGGGACACGCCCTTGGCGTCGACGAGCTTGCCGCCGACCCGCAGTCGGGTGAGGAACGTGCTCGCCATGCCGGCGCGGCCCTTGTCGAGGAACTCGACGAGCGTGGCGTGGGTACCCACGGCCACGATGAGGGTGGCGCCCTTGTCGTCGGCGAGGAGCATCGCGACGTCCTCGCTCGTCCCGGTGGCCGGGAAGACGACCGGCTCGACGCCGAGCTCGCGCACCCTCTCGAGTCCGGGGGCGCGACCGTCGCGGTAGGCGTGCACCACGACCTCCGCGCCGCAGCGCAGCGTGGCGTCCGAGACCGAGTCCATGTCACCGACGATGAGGTCGGGCTTGTGCCGCGCCTCGACGATCGCGTCCGCACCGCCGTCGACCCCGATGAGGATCGGCTTGTACTCACGGATGTAGGACCGCAGCATCTGCAGGTCCTCCTTGTAGTGGTAGCCACGCACGACGATGAGCACGTGACGACCCTCGAGGTCGGTCGCGATGTCGGGGACACCGACGCCGTCGAGGAGCAGCGCCCGCTCCTGCTTGAGGTACTCCATCGTGTTGGCGGCGAAGGCCTCGAGCTGGTGGTTGAGACCGGAACGCGCCTCGCTCATCGAGTCGGTGACGATGGCGGCGTCGAGCGCCGTGCCCGTCGCGACGACCGTGTCGCCGGCGAGCAGCTCGTTGCCCTCGAGGCGGACGAGCGTCCCCTCGTCGAGCGACATGACGTCCTCGCCGACCTCGTCGAGCAGCGGGATCCCGGCGGCGAGCAGGATCTCGGGGCCGAGGTTGGGGTAGCGCCCCGAGATCGAGGCTGCGGCGTTGACGACCGCGCTGGGTCGGCACGCCACGAGGGCCTCGGCACTCACCTTGTCGATGTCGACGTGGTTGATCACCGCGACGTCGCCGGGTTTGAGTCGCTTGGTCAGGTCCTTGGTGCGCGGGTCGACGCGCGCGGGACCCCTGACACCGGCGGGTCCGGGGTCGCGTTCGCGTCGGAGGCGGGTCGTGAAGGGCATCCCGCCCATCGTGCCACGCTGTGGTCGCGCGGCCGTGCACGGCCGCGCCGCCGGGACCGCCTCAGACCGTGCTGTGGCCGAGGTCGCTGAGGAGGTCCCGTGCGTGCTCGAGGGCGGCGTCACTCTCGCTGCCGGCCATCATCCTCGCGAGCTCGCTCACCCGCTCCTCCCCCGCGACGCGTCGCACGCCGCTGCGCGTGACCTTGCCGTCGTCCGCCTTGGACACGACGAGGTGGTGGTCGGCGTGGGCGGCCACCTGCGCGAGGTGGGTCACGACGATGACCTGGGCGCTGGCGGCGAGCGCGGCGAGGCGGGCACCCACGTCGAGGGCCGCTCGCCCACCGACGCCCGAGTCCACCTCGTCGAAGACGAAGGTCGGCACCGCACGCGTGCTGTCCGCCTGCGCGGTCGCGACCTCGATGGCGAGCATGACGCGGGACAGCTCACCGCCGGAGGCCACCTTGCTCACGCTGCGTGGGGTGCTCCCGATGTTGGCGGCGAGCCCGATCTCGACGTCGTCGGCGCCGTGCGGACCGAGGCGTCCCGGCTGCTCGACGCCGATGACCACCGTGGCCGAACCCATGGCCAGATGCCCCAGCTCGTCACTGATCCGCTTCGACAGGGCCTTGGCCGCCTTGGTGCGGGCGGCGGTGAGGTCCGCGGCGGCGGCGGCCCGCTGCTGTTCGAGCTCGGCGACGCGCCCCTCGAGAACGGTGATCCGGTCGTCGTCGCCTTCGAGCTCGAGCACGCGTCGAGCGGCCGACTCGCCCCAGGCGAGGACCTCGTCCACGCTCTCGCCGTAGCTGCGGGTGAGGTCCGACAGCGCCGCGCGGCGGGTCTGCACCCACTCCAGGCGGCCGGGGTCGAGGTCGACGTCGGCGACATAGGCGGACAGGTCGGAGGCGAGGTCGGTCACGACGTGGGAGACCTCGACGAGCCGGCGCTCGAGGTCGGCCAGCGCGGGGTCGTTGGCGCTCACCTGGGCGAGCGCGGAACGGGCGGCCGCGAGCTCACCCATGACGCCGGCGTTGCCGCCCCCGAGGGCGTCGTCGTCGCCGGCGAGCAGCGCCTGGGCCTGCGCCGACCCGGAGCGCAGCTCCTCCGCATGGGCGAGCCGCTCGTCCTCGGTGCGCAGGCTGACGTCCTCGCCGGGCTGCGGCTCGAGGGCCTCGATGCGCTCGAGGCCCCGGTGCAGCAGGTCGAGCTCCTGGGCGCGCTCGCGAGCGGCCGTGCGCAGGTTCTCGAGCTCGGTCACGGCAGCCGCGTGGTCGGCATACACCGTGTCGTATGCCGTCCGCACCCGTCCCAGCGTCGCTCCACCGAAGGTGTCGAGCAGCTCGCGGTGCTCCTCGGGCCGGCGCAGGCGCCACTGGTCGGCCTGTCCGTGGACGGCGACGAGGTGCTCCCCCAGCTCGCCGAGGACGCCGACGGGCGCGCTCCGTCCGCCGACGTGGGCGCGAGAGCGTCCCTCACCACTCACCGAGCGGACGAGGACGAGGCTCTCGTCGACGTCTCCCCCGGCCTCGACGGCGCGGGTCGCGGCGGGGTGGTCGGCGGGCACGTCGAAGACGCCCTCGATGACGGCCCGGTCGGAGCCTTGACGCACGAGCCCGGAGTCGGAGCGCGCGCCGAGGAGCAGTCCGAGGCTCGTGACGACCATCGTCTTGCCGGCACCGGTCTCACCGGTCAGCACGGTCAGTCCCGGCCCGAACTCGATGAGCGACTCATCGATGATGCCGAGGTCCTTGATCCTGATCTCCTGGAGCACGGTGGGTTCAGCCCGCCTCGGGGTCGGAGCCGTTGGCGCGACGCGCGGCGCCACGCCACCCGTGCACGGAGAGGTCGAACTTCTCCACGAGCCGGTCGGTGAAGGGGGAGGCCGCGAAGCGCGCGAGGCGCACCGGGTCGCTGCTGCGGTGGACCTGGATACGGGCACCGGGCGGCAGGTCGACGGCACGCCGACCGTCGCACCACACCACACCCGAACCCTGCGTGCCCGGGACGACCTCGACGGCGAGCTGGCTCTCGGGTCCCACGACGAGGGGTCGGGCGAAGAGTGCGTGGGCGCTGATGGGGGCGAGCAGGAGTGCCTCGACGTCGGGCCAGACGACAGGTCCACCCGCGGAGAACGCGTATGCCGTGGACCCGGTCGGCGTGGCCATGACGACCCCGTCGCAGCCCCACGTCGACAGTGGTCGCCCGTCGATCTCGACGGTGAGCTCGATCATCCGCTCGCGCGACGCCTTCTCGACGGTGACCTCGTTGAGGGCCCAGCTCTCGAAGACGGTCTCGCCGTCGTGGACGGCCGTGACCTCGAGGGTCATGCGCTCCTCGACGGCATAGCTGCGCTCGACGATCCGCTCGACCGTGACGTCGAGGTCGTCCCGCTCGACCTCGGCGAGGAAGCCGACGTGGCCGAAGTTCACCCCGAGCAGCGGCACCCCCGAACCGCGCGAGAGCTCGGCCGCGCGCAGGATGGAGCCGTCGCCACCGAGGATGCAGACGAGCTCGCACCCCGCCGTGGGGTCGGCCGGGTCGGCGGCGACGAGGTCGGGCTGGCCCTCGAGCGGGGTGCCCAACATCTCGTCGGCGATGACCGCGACGGAGACGCCGGCGGCTGTGAGGCGCTTGACGACGCCGAGCGCGTGGTCGTGGACCTCGGGGCGGGACGGGTGGACGACGAGCAGAATGCGGCGTGACTGGCTCATGGTGGTCCTCCCTTGCTCAGGCCCCGAACGGCTGCGGTCAGTGCGTCGGGGTCCATCGTGCCCGAGACCCCCGACCGCGCCCACAGGAGGTACTCGGTGTTGCCCTCTCCCCCGCTGATCGGGCTGCGCTCGAGACCGTTCACGCCGAGGCCTGCCTCGGTGGCCGCCGCGAGGACGTCGGTGAGGGCCTGGCGCCGGTGCCTCGGGTCGGTGACGATCCCGTTCTTGCTCAGGCGTCCCCGCCCGACCTCGAACTGCGGCTTGACGAGCACGACCACGTCCGCGCCCGGGGCCGCGAGTGCCGCGATCGGGGCGAGGACCAGCGTGAGCGAGATGAACGACAGGTCACCCACGACGAGGTCGAAGGTGCCGCCGAGGTCTCCGGGCGTGACGTCGCGGATCGACGTGCCGCTGCGCTCGGTCACCCGCGGGTCGTCGCGGATCTCCGCCACGAGCTGCCCGTGACCGACGTCGAGCGCCACGACGTCCGTGGCGCCGCGGGCGAGCAGCACCTGGGTGAACCCACCCGTCGACGCGCCCACGTCGAGGCAGTGCCGACCCTCCGCGGTCAGGCCGCGAGCCTCCCACGAGGTGAAGGCGTGCTCGAGCTTGTGGGCGGCGCGCCCCACCCACCTCGGGCGGTCCGCCGACACGGCGACCGGGGTCGCCTCGTCGACGGCGGACGACGCCTTGCTCGCCGCCCGCCCGTCGATGGTGACGAGGCCACCCTCGATGAGCTCCCGAGCCTCGCCGCGCGACCGGGCCAGTCCACGGCGGACGAGCTCGGCGTCGAGCCGAGCGATGTCAGCCCCCGAGGTCGCTGAGGCGACCCTGGAGGGTGCGCTGGACTTGCTCGCCTCGCTCGACCTGGGCGTCGAGGTCGTTTTCCGGGGCCTCGGCGAGGTCCCGGAGGGCGGCGTCGATGACGAGGTCGCCCGTCTCGGGGGCCGCGGGAGTGCCCGTGCCACCCCCGGTCTGGTCGGACTCGGTCTGGTCGGACTCGGTCTGGTCGGGCCCGGTCTGGTTGGGCCCGGCGTGCTCGGGTTCCGTCTGGTCGGCCTCGGTCTGGTTGCGCTCAAGCTGCTCGGACGGCTCGGACTGGGGCTGCGCGGCCTCGGACTGGGGCTGCTCCGCCTCGGAGAGGTCGTCGCCCTCGCGAACGTGCTCGCTCACGCGCCCGCCGTGGACGAGGTCGAACCGGTCGACGAGGTGGAAGCCGAGCTCGGGGAGGCCTTGGTCGCCGACGTCGAGGCCGCGGACTTCTTCGCGGTCGACTTCTTCGCGGTCGACTTCTTCGCGGTCGACTTCTTCGTGGTGGACGCCTTCTTGGCCGGGGCCTTCTTCGCGGTCGACGTCGTCGCCGCCTTCTTCGTGCCCGTCGCCTTCTTTGCTGTCGACGATGCCGGGGACTTCTTGGCCGTGGACGACGTCGTGGCCGCGGCCGTGGTGGCGCTGGACTTCTTGGCGGTCGACGTCTTCTTGGCCGGGGCCTTCTTCGCGGACGACTTCTTGGCCGTCGTCTTCTTCGCAGCCGAGGTCTTCGTGGCGGGCGTTGCGGCCGAGGACTTCTTCAGCGCCGACCGCGCTGGACGCCGGCTCGGGCTCGGCGCCACGACAGGCGCGACATCGGCGACGGTGTCACCGGCGGTGTCGGCCAGAGAGGCGACGCCGGTCGCGGCGCTCGACGCTGCCGTGGACGTGCGGCCCGAGAGCGAACCGGCGAGCTCCTCCACCTGCCCCCGCAGGGCCTGCACCGTGTCGGCCACCGACGAGAGCTCCCGCTGCAGTGTGGCCACGTCGAGACGACCCACGGCCTTGTCGACCTCGGAGCGCACGAGCGCGACGAGGTTCTTGCGGTTGGTGTTCGCCGCCGCGAAGAGGTCGTCGGCGAGACGGCTCGCCTGCTTGGTGACCTTCTTGGCTGACAGGTCGTTGTTGGTGAGGGCGACGAACTCGGCCGCTGCGTCCTTGGCAGCGCTCCTCGTCATCTCGCCGAGTCCGGAAGCGAGCTCGACGTATCCCTTGATCGACCGCTGGGCCATGGAGTCCTCCTGTGCTTCGTGGTGGTTTCGCCACACGCTACTCGTGAGTGTGCCCACGAAGACGGGCCGTCACTCCGCGAGTGCTGCGAGTTCCTCCGGCACGGGACGGCTGACGTCGACGCCGGTGGCCGCGTTGTCACGCGCGGCCCACTCGGAGCGCAGCGCCGCCGACGCCGGCTCGAGCGTGTCGACGTCATCGAGCAGGGCGCGCAGGTCACGGGCCACCCAGGTCGGCCGGGCCTGCGGTGGCGCGGACACGGCGTCGTGCACGCCGTGGACTCCCGTGAGCACGAGCAGCGAGTCCATCCCCGCCTGGTGGGCGCCCTCGATGTCGGTCTCGAGCCGGTCCCCGATCGCGAGGACGCGCTCGGGTGCGACCCCGAGCCGCTCGGCGCACATGAGGTAGAGCGGCTCGTCCGGCTTGCCCGCGACGAGATCCGGCCCGCGTCCCACCGCCGCACCGACGGCGAGGACCAGCGCACCGTTGCCCGGCGCGTAGCCATGGGCCGTCGGGAGCGTGTGGTCGGTGTTCGTGGCGAGCCACAGCGCACCCTGCTGCACGGCGTAGGCCGCCTGCGCCAGGTCGTCCGCGGTGACCTCGGCCCCGTAACCCTGGACCACGGCGACCGGTTCGGCGGCGGCCGACCGCACGGGAACGTACCCCCGCTCGCGCAGGGCCTGCGCCACTCCCTCTCCCCCGACGGCCAGGACGGACGCGCCGACCTGGACGTGCTGGGTGAGCAGCCACGCGGCGGCCTGGCTGCTCGTCGCCACGGCCGAGTCCTGCACCGAGAGTCCCAGCCTGCGGAGGTGGTCCCCCACCTCGGAGGGTGACCGGGACGCGTTGTTGGTCGCGTACTGGATGGGTATGCCGGCCGCGGACAGGGAGTCCACGGCATACGGCACGGCGGGGTCACCGCGGTAGACGACCCCGTCGAGGTCGCACACGATGGCGTCGTAGCGGTCGACGAGCCTCACTCGTCGACCTCGTCCTCCTCGTCGGCGCCGCCGAGGAGGTCGGTGACGCTGACACCGTCGAGCTCCTCGAGCCGCTCGACCGCGTCGGTCTCGTACTCGGTGTCGGCCTCCGCGGCCTTCTCGAACCACTCGCGCGCCTCGTCCGCGCGACCGAGCCCGAGCAGGGTGTCGGCGTAGGCGTAGGCCAACCGTGGCTGGTTCGACTTCTTGAGCTGCGGGATCTGCAGGGCGACGAGGGCGGCATCGGTCTGCCCCAGGTCACGGCGGATGCCCGAGACGACGATGGCGAGCTCGACCTTCTCCTGCGTGGGCAGGCGCTTGGCCTCGGGCGACTGCGCGAGGTCGAGGGCACGCTCGTGCCGGCCCAGGCCGCGCTCGCAGTCGACCATGAGCGGAATGAGGTGGTCCGAGCCGCTGATCCGGCGGACCGTGCGGAACTCGCCGAGCGCACGGGCGAAGTCGCCGGTGCGGTAGGCCACCATGCCGAGCGCCTCACGGGCGGCGGGCACGCGACCGGCGCGCCGGACCGCGGTCTCGGCGTGCGCCATCGCGCCTTCGACGTCATCGGCCTCGAGGAGTGCGGCGACCATGACGAGGTGCTGGGCGACGCCCTCGGCGTTCTCCTTGCTCAGGGTGCGCAGCTGGTGGTGCACGGAGCGATCGAGCTCCTTGCCGGTGACCCCGTCCGGGATCCGCGGCTCGGGACGCCGGGGGCTCTTCGGTGCCAGCCGCGGCCCGCCGCGCTCACCGTCGCGCTCGGCGCCACCTCGCGGGGGGCGACCCCCGTCACGGCGGTCATCACGTCGGTCGTCGCGACCACCGAAGCGGGCGGAGCTTCCTCCGCGGCGGTCATCGCGCTCCGGTCGACCCGACCCGCTGCGTTCGTCACGCTGTGGACGCCCCGAACCACGACGGTCGTCGCGCTCCGGGCGTCCCGCCCCGCGGGGGCCGCGACCACTCGCGTCCCGACCTCGCGAACCGCCGCCACTACCGGACCCGCTCCGACGGGAGTCGTCACGCCCACCGTCGCGGCGCGGTCCACGGTTCTCGTCGTTCATCGGTGCCTCCAGGCAGATCGGGCGGCGCAGGGCGCCACAGGAGCACGTGCAGTCTAGGGGCCGCGAGCCGGTGCCGGCCGACGTGGCCGACGCAGTCTCGAGGCGCGCAAAGCACTGTGCAATTGACAGGTGAAATGAGAAATGGCCCGCCGGGTGGGCGGGCCATTTCTTGAATGTTTGTCCGGCTGCGTCCTACTCTCCCACACCGTCACCAGTGCAGTACCATCGGCGCTGAAGGGCTTAGCTTCCGGGTTCGGAATGGAGCCGGGCGTTTCCCCTTCGCTATGACAGCCGAAACTCTATGGAGATGTCAGTGGATTCACACCCCGTGTTCTCGGGGGTCCCGACCGTATCTCGGGAACTGCACAGTGGACGCGAGCACAACAAAATCTTTTGGTGTGTATCAAGTTATCGGCTTATTAGTACCAGTCAGCTACATGCATTACTGCACTTCCACGTCTGGCCTATCAACCCAGTAGTCTAGCTGGGAGCCTCTCGGACACGAGGTCCATGGAAATCTCATCTTGAAGCGTGCTTCCCGCTTAGATGCTTTCAGCGGTTATCACTTCCGAACGTAGCTAATCAGCGGTGCTCTTGGCAGAACAACTGACACACCAGAGGTTCGTCCATCCCGGTCCTCTCGTACTAGGGACAGCCCTTCTCAAATTTCCTACGCGCACAGCGGATAGGGACCGAACTGTCTCACGACGTTCTAAACCCAGCTCGCGTACCGCTTTAATGGGCGAACAGCCCAACCCTTGGGAGAGACTCCACCCCCAGGATGCGACGAGCCGACATCGAGGTGCCAAACCATGCCGTCGATATGGACTCTTGGGCAAGATCAGCCTGTTATCCCCGGGGTACCTTTTATCCGTTGAGCGACGCCGCTTCCACAAGCCAGCGCCGGGTCACTAGTTCCGACTTTCGTCCCTGCTCGACATGTCTGTCTCGCAGTCAAGCTCCCTTGTGCACTTACACTCGAAACCTGATTACCAACCAGGCTGAGGGAACCTTTGAGCGCCTCCGTTACCTTTTAGGAGGCAACCGCCCCAGTTAAACTACCCACCAGGCAATGTCCCTGATCCGGATCACGGACCGAGGTTAGATATCCAGAACGACCAGAGTGGTATTTCAACGTTGACTCCACCGACACTGGCGTGCCGGCTTCACAGTCTCCCACCTATCCTACACAAGCCGTACCGAACACCAATACCAAGCTATAGTAAAGGTCCCGGGGTCTTTCCGTCCTGCTGCGCGTAACGAGCATCTTTACTCGTAGTGCAATTTCGCCGAGTTCATGGTTGAGACAGTGGAGAAGTCGTTACGCCATTCGTGCAGGTCGGAACTTACCCGACAAGGAATTTCGCTACCTTAGGATGGTTATAGTTACCACCGCCGTTTACTGGGGCTTAAATTCTGAGCTTCGACCTTACGATCTAACCCGTCCTCTTAACCTTCCAGCACCGGGCAGGCGTCAGTCCGTATACATCGTCTTGCGACTTAGCACGGACCTGTGTTTTTAGTAAACAGTCGCTTCTCCCTGGTCTCTGCGGCCGTTCAGGCTAGTCCGTGAAGAACTTCACCCTCTGGGCCCCCCTTCTCCCGAAGTTACGGGGGTATTTTGCCGAATTCCTTAACCATGATTCACTCGATCGCCTTGGTATTCTCTACCTAACCACCTGAGTCGGTTTGGGGTACGGGCGGCTCGAACCTCGCTAGAAGATTTTCTTGGCAGCATAGGATCACCCTGCTTCCCGCATTCGCGGTCACTATCAGGTCTCAGGACATGTGTGACACGGATTTGCCTATGTCACTCCCTACACCCTTGGACGTGGACTACCATCGCCACGCGGAGGCTACCTTCCTGCGTCTCTCCATTGCTTGACTACTACCAGATCGGGTCGCGCGCTCCGCCCGCATCGGTCCGAAGACGTCAGCGGGTTTCAGGCGCTTAGCATCAAAAGGTTCGTCATGGGCGGTTCTTCGCCGGTTCCGGAATATCAACCGGATGTCCATCGACTACGCCTGTCGGCCTCGCCTTAGGTCCCGACTTACCCAGGGCAGATTAGCTTGACCCTGGAACCCTTGGTTATTCGGCGGACGGGTTTCTCGCCCGTCATTCGCTACTCATGCCTGCATTCTCACTCGTGTGGCCTCCACGGCTGGATCACTCCGCCGCTTCCCTGGCCACACGACGCTCCCCTACCCATCAACACGCTTGGACCACCAACCCGCAGGTGTGGTGGCCGGGCAATATGTCAATGCCACAGCTTCGGTGGTGTGCTTGAGCCCCGCTACATTGTCGGCGCGGAATCACTTGACCAGTGAGCTATTACGCACTCTTTAAAGGGTGGCTGCTTCTAAGCCAACCTCCTGGTTGTCAATGCAACTCCACATCCTTTCCCACTTAGCACACGCTTTGGGACCTTAGCTGGTGGTCTGGGCTGTTTCCCTCTCGACTACGGAGCTTATCCCCCGCAGTCTCACTGCCACGCTCTCACTTACCGGCATTCGGAGTTTGGCTAACGTCAGTAACCTGTTGAGGCCCATCGGCTATCCAGTAGCTCTACCTCCGGTAAGAAACACGTGACGCTGCACCTAAATGCATTTCGGGGAGAACCAGCTATCACGGAGTTTGATTGGCCTTTCACCCCTACCCACAGCTCATCCCCTCAGTTTTCAACCTAAGTGGGTTCGGTCCTCCACGACGTCTTACCGTCGCTTCAACCTGGCCATGGGTAGATCACTCCGCTTCGGGTCTAGACCCAGCGACTCATACGCCCTGTTCGGACTCGCTTTCGCTACGGCTTCCCCACACGGGTTAACCTCGCCACTGAGCACTAACTCGCAGGCTCATTCTTCAAAAGGCACGCTGTCACCCCACAAGGAGGCTCCAACGGATTGTAGGCACACGGTTTCAGGATCTATTTCACTCCCCTCCCGGGGTACTTTTCACCTTTCCCTCACGGTACTTGTCCGCTATCGGTCACCAGGGAATATTTAGGCTTAGCGGGTGGTCCCGCCAGATTCACACGGGATTTCTCGGGCCCCGTGTTACTTGGGATAACTCTCTGAAGTTCACGATGTTTCGTCTACGGGGGTCGCACCCTCTGTGCCGGGCCATTCAATGCCCTTCGACTACACCGCGAATTTTTGACTCCATGCCAGGATGTCAGTCCTGACCGAGAGGTCCCACGACCCCGTACCTGCAACGCCTGACAGCTATCACACAGATACGGTTTAGCCTCTTCCGCTTTCGCTCGCCACTACTCACGGAATCGCGGTTGCTTTCTCTTCCTGTGGGTACTGAGATGTTTCACTTCCCCACGTTCCCTCTACTCACCCTATGTGTTCAGATGAGAGTGACTGGACTTGCCTCCAGCCGGGTTTCCCCATTCGGAAATCCACGGATCACAGTCTGGTTATCGACTCCCCGTGGCTTATCGCAGATTCCTACGTCCTTCTTCGGTTCCTGGTGCCAAGGCATCCACCGTGCGCCCTTAAAAACTTGATACGCAAAGATAAAGATGCTCGCGTCCACTGTGTAGTTCTCAACATACGGGCGGCCCACCACCATGCGCTGCAATGCCTACCCAACACCCACCCACCAGGGGCAGAGCTGGACGGTTCACCAGCGGTGACAGTCCTGACCGGATACCGGCCTGACGATCCGAGCTTGACGCCCGAGCCCTCAGGACCCAACAACGTGTCAGGCGCCGACCCGACACACCACCACGTTCCACACCCACCCCCCACAAAGGGAAGCCGGCTGTACTTGCGTGCAGTGCACGAGACGACGCCAAATAATCGATGTTCCACCCTTGAGCACCTGCCGTCCCACAGGCGGGGACGAAACAGGGCCTGGACCACAAAACGTGGCCAGTGCTCCTTAGAAAGGAGGTGATCCAGCCGCACCTTCCGGTACGGCTACCTTGTTACGACTTAGTCCCAATCGCCAGTCCCACCTTCGACGGCTCCCTCCACAAGGGTTGGGCCACCGGCTTCGGGTGTTACCGACTTTCGTGACTTGACGGGCGGTGTGTACAAGGCCCGGGAACGTATTCACCGCAGCGTTGCTGATCTGCGATTACTAGCGACTCCAACTTCATGGGGTCGAGTTGCAGACCCCAATCCGAACTGAGACCGGTTTTTTGGGATTCGCTCCACCTTGCGGTTTCGCAGCCCTTTGTACCGGCCATTGTAGCATGTGTGAAGCCCAAGACATAAGGGGCATGATGATTTGACCTCATCCCCACCTTCCTCCGAGTTGACCCCGGCAGTCTCCTATGAGTCCCCACCATCACGTGCTGGCAACATAGAACGAGGGTTGCGCTCGTTGCGGGACTTAACCCAACATCTCACGACACGAGCTGACGACAACCATGCACCACCTGTATACCGACCTTGCGGGGCACCCATCTCTGGATGTTTCCGGTATATGTCAAGCCTTGGTAAGGTTCTTCGCGTTGCATCGAATTAATCCACATGCTCCGCCGCTTGTGCGGGCCCCCGTCAATTCCTTTGAGTTTTAGCCTTGCGGCCGTACTCCCCAGGCGGGGAACTTAATGCGTTAGCTGCGGCACGGATCTCGTGGAATGAGACCCACACCTAGTTCCCAACGTTTACGGCATGGACTACCAGGGTATCTAATCCTGTTCGCTCCCCATGCTTTCGCTTCTCAGCGTCAGTAGTGGCCCAGAGACCTGCCTTCGCCATCGGTGTTCCTCCTGATATCTGCGCATTTCACCGCTACACCAGGAATTCCAGTCTCCCCTACCACACTCTAGTCTGCCCGTACCCACTGCAAGTCCGGGGTTGAGCCCCGGATTTTCACAGCAGACGCGACAAACCGCCTACAAGCTCTTTACGCCCAATAATTCCGGACAACGCTCGCACCCTACGTATTACCGCGGCTGCTGGCACGTAGTTAGCCGGTGCTTCTTCTGCAGGTACCGTCACTTGCGCTTCTTCCCTGCTGAAAGAGGTTTACAACCCGAAGGCCGTCATCCCTCACGCGGCGTCGCTGCATCAGGCTTTCGCCCATTGTGCAATATTCCCCACTGCTGCCTCCCGTAGGAGTCTGGGCCGTGTCTCAGTCCCAGTGTGGCCGGTCGCCCTCTCAGGCCGGCTACCCGTCATCGCCTTGGTGAGCCATTACCTCACCAACAAGCTGATAGGCCGCGAGTCCATCCCAGACCGAAAAACTTTCCACACACTCCCCATGCGAGGGTGTGTCATATCCGGTATTAGACGCCGTTTCCAGCGCTTATTCCAGAGTCAGGGGCAGGTTACTCACGTGTTACTCACCCGTTCGCCACTGTTCACCCAAGAGCAAGCTCTCGAGGTCACCGTTCGACTTGCATGTGTTAAGCACGCCGCCAGCGTTCGTCCTGAGCCAGGATCAAACTCTCCGTTGATGATTGCTATCCCCCAGCCAAAGCCAGGGAAAAACATTACCCACAAAGGGTTGTACAAATCCTGGCTGAGCAAGAACAACCAGCAAAAAACTGCTGAATGATCATTGTCAACCAAAGGAAAAAAATTCGTTCGCCACGACAACAACACAACCCCAGAACAGGGGCCGCGCCACCACCGCAACGAGACGAGGTATTGGCATCGATTTTTGACACGCTGTTGAGTTCTCAAGGATCGGACGCACACCATCCACCAACCCGCAGGCCAGCATCAAGGGCAACCACTCAAAACTACCCGCGGCCACACTTGGGCGTCAAACCCGGCCACGTCCCTCTCGGAACCGCCGGATCCGACTGCACTTGGATCTTCGCGGGGCGCCAACCGTAGCAGCCTGTGGGCCGCGTTCCAAACCCGCGTCTCCGCTGATTCGTGACGGTCGGTCACTCCCAACCGTCACGCCTCGTGGGCGTCACACCGTCGACAACGTTTCCGCTGTGTCGAGCTGTTGGGGCCAACCCCGGGACCGGCCTACTTCGTGCGGGGCCGTGGGCCCTGCGCAGTGGTGTCCGTTCCTCCCTCTCGGGCTGACATCGAGAACAGTAGATGACGTTCTCGCCAGAAACCAAATCGGGCCCGTCCGGCGTCTGTCGAGACAGCGCCAACGGGCCCGATCGGGCTGTGCGACAACGGTTTACGACCGTCGCCCCGCTGCCATGGACTTGCGGCCACGACGGAGGATGGCCACGGAGCCGTGCAGGAAGTGCTCCTCGGACAGCGTGAGCTCGGGATCGGTCACCTTCACGCCGTTGACCGAGGCCCCACCGTCACCGATCGCGCGGCGTGCGGCGTTGCGCGAGTCGACCAGACCGACCGCCACGAGGGCATCGGTCATGGTCATCCCAGGGGTCACCTCTCCCCCGGGAAGCTCGGCCGTCGCGTCGTCGAGCGTGCGGGCGTCGAGCGCGGTGAGGTCGCCCTTGCCGAACAGTGCTTCCGAGGCGGCCTGGACCGAGGCCGTCGCCTCGGCTCCGTGGACGAGCGTCGTCACGTCCGCAGCCAGGGTCCGTTGGGCCGCCCGACGGAACGGCTCCTCGGCCACCTGGCGCTCGAGCTCGGCGACTTCGTCCTGCGTGCGGTCGGTGAAGATCCGCAGGAGCTTGATCACCGAGGCGTCCTCGACGTTGAGCCAGTACTGGTAGAAGGCGTAGGGGCTTGTCATGTCGGCCGACAGCCAGACGGCGTTGCCCTCGCTCTTGCCGAACTTGTTGCCGGCGGAGTCGGTGACCAGGGGTGTCGTGAGCAGGTGCACCGACTCACCCTCGACCTTGTGGATGAGGTCCGAGCCGGCGGTGAGGTTGCCCCACTGGTCCTGTCCACCGGTCTGGAGCGTGCACCCGTGCGAGCGGTAGAGCTCGAGGAAGTCGAGGCCCTGGAGGATCTGGTAGCTGAACTCGGTGTACGAGATCCCCTCGTCGGAGTTGAGGCGCGCGGCGACGGCGTCCTTCTTGACCATCTGGTTGACCCGGAAGTGCTTGCCGATGTCGCGCAGGAAGTCCAGCGCGGACATCGGGGCCGTCCAGTCCAGGTTGTTGACCATGATCGCGGGGTTGTCGCCCTCGAAGTCGAGGAAGGGCCGCACCTGCTGCTGGATGCGCCCGACCCACTCGGCGGTCTGCTCCTTGGTCTTGAGGACTCGCTCGGAGCTCGGCCGTGGGTCACCGATGAGGCCCGTCGACCCCCCGACGAGGCAGATCACCTTGTGCCCAGCCCGCTGCAGGTGCCGCAGCACGATGAGCTGCACGAGGTTGCCGAAGTGCAGCGATGGCGCCGTCGGGTCGAAGCCGCAGTAGCCCGTGACCGGTCCCGCGGTCAGGGCGTCGCGCAGGGCGTCCTCGTCGGTCGTCTGGGCCACGAGGCCGCGCCACTGGAGCTCGGCAAAGATGTCGTTCACGGGCGCCAGCCTGCCACGCCGAACTCGGTGGACGACGCACCGCGTCAGCGTGTGGGATGTGGGCCATGCCTGCCCTCTTCGACGGCGAGACGCCGGTCACCGACGAGCTGGTGCGCTCACTCGTGGACAGCCAGTGCCCCCGGTGGCGCGACCTCCCGCTCTCGCCGATGACGACCTCTGGCACCGAGCACACCACCTATCGGCTCGGGGACGCGCTCCTCGTCCGGGTGCCACGTCACGAGGACGCCGAGGCCGGGCTGCGCAAGGAGGTCGACTGGCTGCCCCGGCTGCGTGGGCGGCTTCCCCTCGAGGTGCCCGAGGTCGAGCACCTCGGGACCCCGACCGAGCGCTATCCCCACATCTGGACGGTCAACCACTGGATCGAGGGCGAGGACGTCGCCGCCCGCGTGCTGTCCGACACCGTGCCGCTCGCCTGGCCCGACGCCCTCGCCGAGACGGTGGCGGCGCTCCGCGACATCGACCTCGGTGCCGTCCCCCGGGAGGAGTGGCCCCGCGGGTCGCGCGGCGGGCACCTCAGCGAACGGGCCGAGGGCCTCGACGACTCCGACGACGTCCTGTCCGGACCGCTCGACGCCTCGCACATCCGGGGGATCGTCGACGACGCCCTCGCTGCGGGCGTCCCCGACGAGAGACCCGTCCTCCTGCACGCCGACCTCATCCCCGGCAACCTCGTAGCCCGCGGCGACGAGCTCGTGGGGCTGCTCGACTTCGGGACGCTCACGACGGGGTACGCCGCCACCGACCTCACCCCTGCCTGGTGGGTGCTCGGCCCCGACGGGCGGCAGCGCTTCCGGCGGCTGCTCGAGGTCGACGACGTCGCGTGGGCGTGGGGTCGCGCGTGCGCCGCGATCCAGGGGTGCTTCGCGCACTGGATCTACGGGCCCCGGGGTCACGACCTGGCGCCGCTGGGCGCGCGCGCCGTCACCCAGGCCCTGGCCGACTGACAGACTGCGTCGCATGGGTGAGCGGACGGCATACGACGGGTTCATCGCAGGTCTGCCGAAGGCAGAGCTGCACGTCCACCACGTGGGGTCGGCGCGGCCGGAGACCGTGGCCAGGCTGGCCGAGCGTCACCCGGACTCCGGTGTCCCGCAGGACATCGAGGCGCTGCGCGACTTCTATACGTTCTCGGACTTCGCCCACTTCATCGACGTCTACCTCGCGGTCGTGTCGCTGCTGCGGACGCCCGAGGACATCCACCTGCTCACGTACGAGGTCGCCGAAGGCCTTGCGGCACAGCAGGTTCGCTACGCCGAGCTGACGATGACGCCGTTCACGAGCGTGCGGATGGGTATCCCCATCGAGGCCTACACCGAGGCGATCGAGGACGCCCGCCGTGCTGCCGAGCGCGACCACGGCATCGTCCTGCGGTGGATCTACGACATCCCCGGCGAGGCCGGGCTCGACTCCGCCGACGCGACCATCGGCTACGCGATCGACCACGGTCCGGAGGCGCTCATCGGCTTCGGTCTCGGTGGCCCCGAGGTGCCGCGACCGCAGTTCAAGCCGCACTTCGACCGGGCGCGTGCGGCCGGCCTGCGGTCACTCCCCCACGCCGGCGAGTCGACCGACGCCCAGTCGGTGTGGGACGCGCTCGAGGCCCTCGGTGCCGAGCGGATCGGTCACGGCATCAGGTCGATCGACGACCCGCGACTCGTCGAACGCCTTGTCGCAGAGCGGATCCCGCTGGAGGTGTGCCTGACGTCGAACATCGCGACCCGGTGCGTGGAGCGGCTCGAGGACCACCCCCTTCGAGCCCTCCGCGACGCCGGTGTGGTCGTCACGGTCAACAGTGACGACCCGCCGATGTTCGGGACGACGCTGGGCCGCGAGTACTCCATCGCCGCCGACCTGCTCGACCTCGACGAGGCGGGTCTCGCCGACCTCGCGACGACGGCCGTGGACGTCAGCTACGCCCCGGACGACGTCAAGACGCGGATCCGCGGGGAGATCAGCGCGTACGTCGGCGAGTGACGCCGGGCCGGTAGGCGCTCACGGTCGGCTCGCCGTCGAGCCAGAACCGATAGGGGTATGCCGTCCCGTCACCACCGGGGCCGCTCACGCCGACCCGTGGTCCGGTCCGGATCTGTGCGAGGTCGACCGGCTCGTCCGGCGCCTCGAAGCGCACCGGACCCTGCCCGGCGATGTCGCTGCCGTCGTGCGCCCGGTCGATCGCCAACGTCGAGGTGAGCCGGGCCGGACCCCGCGCCCAGTCGCGCTGCGTCACGCCCGCTCGCCTGCTCGCGGCGACCTCGTGACCGGCGACGACCTCACCGGCGCGTAGCAGCACCGCCTGCGCCTCGCCCTCGTCGCCGCACACCGCGTTGGCGCACCAGTGCATGCCGTAGCTGAAGTAGACGTAGAGGTGCCCTGCCTCGCCGAACATCACCTCGGTGCGAGGGGTCCGGCCGCGGAAGGCATGCGAGCCCGGGTCGGCGCCCTCGCCGGCATACGCCTCGACCTCGGTGAGCCGGGCGGTGACGCCGCCGTGGGTGACTCGGCACCCGAGGAGCTCCGGCGCCACGACGAGCGCCGGTCGTGCGAAGAAGGACCGCTCGAGGCTCACCGGACCGTCGGCAACGACCCGGCCCACGACCAGGCGGCGTCGCGTGCGGTGCGCGCCCGCTCGAGCTGCTCTGCCACACGCACCGGTGCGGTGCCGCCCTTGGCGTCGCGCGACGCCAAGGACCCCTCGACCGACAGCACGTCGCGGACCGCGGGCGTGAGGTGCTCGGAGATGCCGGCGAGGTCGTCGTCGGTGAGGTCCCAGAGCTCGATGCCGCGGGACTCGCAGACCCGCACGCACTCGCCCGCCACCTCGTGCGCCACGCGGAACGGGACGCCCTCGCGCACGAGCCACTCGGCGATGTCGGTCGCGAGCGAGAAGCCCTGCGGCGCGAGGGACTCGAGGCGGGCAGTGTCGAACACGAGGGTGTCGACCATCCCGCTGAAGGCGGGCAGGAGGACCTCGAGGGTGTCGATCGAGTCGAAGACCGGCTCCTTGTCCTCCTGGAGGTCGCGGTTGTAGGCGAGCGGCAGGCCCTTGAGCGTCGTGAGGAGTCCGCCGAGGTTGCCCACGAGGCGGCCCGCCTTGCCACGAGCGAGCTCGGCGACGTCGGGGTTCTTCTTCTGCGGCATGATGCTCGACCCGGTCGAGTACGAGTCGTCGAGCGTGACGAAGCCGAACTCCTTGGTCGCCCAGAGGACGACCTCCTCGGCGATGCGTGACAGGTCGACCGCGACCATCGTCGTCACGAACGCGAACTCCGCGACGACGTCTCGGGCTGCGGTGCCGTCGATCGAGTTCTCGACCGAGCCGGCGAAGCCGAGGTCCGACGCGACGGCCTCCGGGTCGAGGCCGAGCGAGCTGCCCGCGAGGGCGCCGGAGCCGTAAGGGCTGAGCGCCGCCCGGGCGTCCCAGTCGCGCAGCCGCTCGACGTCACGCAGCAGGGGCCAGGCGTGGGCGAGCAGGTGGTGGGCGAGCAGGACCGGCTGGGCGTGCTGCAGGTGCGTGCGTCCGGGCATGGCGACGTCCGGGTGCCGCTCCGCCTGCGCGACGAGCGCATCGACGACGTCGACGACGAGGCCGGCGACGGTGCGGGCGTGCTCGCGGAGATACATGCGGACGAGCGTCGCGACCTGGTCGTTGCGGGACCGGCCGGCACGCAGCCGTCCGCCGACCTCGGGACCGGCGCGCTCGATGAGACCGCGCTCGAGGGCGGTGTGGACGTCCTCGTCGCCGGGGCCGGGGACGAAGGCTCCCGACTCGACGTCGGTCGCCAGCCGGGCGAGCGCGTCGAGCATCGCGGCGAGGTCGTCGTCACCGAGAAGTCCTGCCGCGTGCAGGACTCGCGCGTGGGCACGCGACCCGGCGATGTCGTGCAGCGCGAGCCGCCAGTCGAAGTGCGTCGAGCGGGACAGCTCCGCGAGGGCGTCGGCCGGGCCACCGCTGAAGCGCCCTCCCCACAGGCTCAGCCCGGACCGGGCCTGCTCGGTCGCCTCTGGGTTGCTCACACGTTCTCCTTGCGGGTGTAGGCCATGAGTCGGGCGGCCACCTTGCGTGAGGCGGCCGTCCCCGTCGTGATGACCATGATCGTGTCATCCCCCGCGATCGTGCCGACCACCCCGGGGACGGTCGTGTGGTCGATGGCCGACGCGAGGAAGTTCGCCGCCCCCGGCGGGGTCCGCAGGACGACGAGGTTGGCCGACTGCTCGGCCGAGACGAGGAGCTCGTGACAGCGCTGCGCCAGTCGGCCCGACGTCTCGACCTCGTCGGGAGCGACGCGCACGGTGCGGTCACCGCCCTCTCCGGGGACGGCATACACGAGGTTCTTGCCGACGCGGACCTTCTCGGCACCGATGTCCACGAGGTCTCGCGACAGGGTGGCCTGGGTGACGTCGATGCCGTCCCCGGCGAGGATGCCGAGGAGCTCGGTCTGGGAGCGCACGGGCTGGGTCGACAGGATCTCGACGATGCGTCGCTGGCGACCGGTGCGGCTGGACGAGACGGTCATCGGGCCTGCGCCCCGCTCTTCTCGAGCAGCCACGACAGGACGGCCTTCTGGGCGTGCAACCGGTTCTCGGACTCGTCCCACACGACCGACTGAGGCCCGTCGATGACCGAGGCGTCGACCTCGAAGCCACGGTAGGCGGGCAGGCAGTGCAGGAAGATCGCGTCCGGCTTGGCCCGCGCCATGAGGTCGGCGCTCACGGCGTAGCGGGCGAACGGGCTGGCGGAGCCCTGGCGCGACTTCTTCTCCTTCTCGAAGCCCATCGAGACCCACGTGTCGGTGGCGACGACATCGGCGCCGGCGACGGCCTCCTCCGGGTCCTCGACGACGGTGACCGAGCCGCCGGTCGAGGCGGCGATCTCCTCGGCGCGGGCGAGCAGCGGCGGTGACGGCTGGTAGGCCGCGGGCGTCCCGATCCGGACGTGCAGCCCGGACAGCGCCATGCCGAGGAGGTAGCTGTGGCTCATGTTGTTGGCTCCGTCACCGACGTAGGCGAACGTCAGGCCGGCGAGCGTGCCCTTGTGCTCCTTGATCGTCAGGAGGTCCGCGAGGATCTGGCACGGGTGGAACTCGTCGGTGAGCGCGTTGACGACCGGGACGCTCGAGTGCGCGGCCATCTCCTCGATCCGCTCCTGGCCGTAGGTGCGCCACACGATGACCTTGGCCTCGCGGGTGAGCACCCGGGCGACGTCGGCGATCGACTCGCGCACGCCGACCTGGGCGAGCTTGCCGTCGATGACGAGCGGGAAGCCGCCGAGGTGCGCGATGGCCGCGGCGAACGACACCTGGGTGCGCAGGGTCTGCTTGTCGAAGAGCACCGCGACGACCTCGGGCCCCTCGAGGCACCGGTCGCTGAACGGGCGCGCCTTGATCGCCGCGGCGCGTTCGAGGATCTCGGCCTGCTCGGCCGGTGTGACGTCGTCGTCCCGCAGGAAGTGCCTGGGCGTGGTGGTCATGTCGTCTCCTTGGCGGTGGCGATGAGCGTGGGAAGCGCGGTCACGAGGAGGTCGATCTCCTCGCGCGTGACGACGAGCGGCGGGACGAGCCGGATCGCGTCGGGCGCAACGGCGTTGACGAGGAAGCCGGCCTCACGAGCGGCGGTCGCGATGCCCGCCGAGAGGTCGGAGCGCAGGACGATCGCGCGGAGCAGCCCGCGACCTCGCACGCCCTCGATGTCGGGGTGGTCGAGGGCGGTGACGGCCGCGACGAGGTGCTCCCCCATGGCCTGCACGTGGTCGAGCAGTCCCTCGGCCTCGATCGTGGACAGGACGCTCAGCCCGGCGGCGGCGACGAGCGGGTTGCCGCTGAAGGTCGAGCCGTGCTGGCCGGCGGTGAGCAGGCCCGTCACCTCGGCGCCGAACGTCACGATCGCGCCGACGGGCAGCCCGCCGCCGAGGCCCTTGGCGAGCGTGATCGCGTCGGGCACGATCCCGCTGGCCTGGAACCCGAACCAGTCGCCGGTGCGTCCGATACCGGTCTGGACCTCGTCGATGACGAGCAGCGCACCTGCCGCGGTGGTGATCTCGCGTGCCGCACGCAGGTATGCCGGGTCCGCGACGATCGCTCCCGCCTCACCCTGGACGGGTTCGAGGACGACGGCGGCGGTCTCCTGCGTGACGGCGGCGCGCAGGGCCTCGATGTCGTTGTAGGGCACGTGCGTGACGTCGGGGATGAGCGGCGCGAACGGCTCCCGGTAGGCGGCCTTGGACGTCAGCGCCAGGGCGCCGGTGGTCCGTCCGTGGAAGGCGCCCTCGGCGGCGACGAGACCGGTGCGACCGGTGCGCCGGGAGAGCTTGATCGCGGCCTCGACGGCCTCGGCACCGGAGTTGGCGAAGAAGACGCCCGATCCGGCGGGTGCCCCGGCAATCGCGAGGACGCGTTCGGCGAGCTCGATCTGCGCCCGGGAGGTGTAGAAGTTCGAGATGTGTGCCATCTCGGCGACCTGCTTCGACACGGCCGCGACGAGCGCCGGGTGGTTGTGGCCGAGCGCGTTGACGGCGATGCCGCCGACGAGGTCGAGGTAGCGCTTGCCGTCGGTGTCCCACACCCAGGCGCCGTCGCCGCGCTCGAGGACGAGCTGCGGACGGCCGAAGACCGGGATGAGCGAGGAGGCATAGCGGTCGAGCAGCTCGTCCTGGCTGCCAGCGCTTTCGTGGGGTGTGTTCATGCGTCCTCCTCGATGAGGGTGCCGATGCCCTGCGAGGTGAACACCTCGAGGAGCAGGGAGTGGGGTTCGCGTCCGTCGATGACGTGGGCCTGCGGGACGCCGTCCTCGACCGCGCGGATGCACGCCTCGAGCTTGGGGATCATGCCGGCGTCCACGCGGGTGAGGAGCTCACGGGCCTGGCTGAGGGGCAGGGTCGAGAGCAGGGAGGACCGGTCGGGCCACGCGGCATACACGCCCTCGACGTCCGTGAGGACGACGAACTTGCGCGCTCCGAGTGCGGCGGCGAGAGCGGCGGCGGCGGTGTCGGCGTTGACGTTGAGGACCTGTCCCGGGTGGTCGAGGTCGGGTGCGACAGTGGACACGACGGGGATCCGGCCCGCGTCGAGCAGGTCGACGACGGCCTGGGTGTTGACCGAGACGACGTCGCCGACGAGACCGAGGTCCTCCTCGACGTCGTCGACGACGACCCCACGGCGGCGTGCGCCGAACAGGGCTGCGTCCTCCCCCGACAGGCCGACGGCGAGCGGACCGTGCTGGTTGAGCAGGCCGACGAGCTCACGCCCCACCTGACCGGTGAGGACCATCCGGACGACGTCCATGACCTCGGGGGTGGTGACGCGCAGGCCCGCCTTGAACTCGCTCTCGAGACCGAGCCGGTCGAGCATCGCCTTGATCTGCGGTCCGCCACCGTGGACGACGACGGGTCGCAGCCCGGCGTAGCGCAGGAAGGCGATGTCCTGGGCGAAGGCGAGCTTGAGGTCGTCGTCGACCATGGCGTTGCCGCCGTACTTGACGACGACGAGCGCACCCCGGAACGCCTCGAGCCACGGCAGGGCCTCGACGAGGGTGCTCGCCTTGAGACGGGTGAGGTCGTCGGTCACTGGGAGGTCCTCACGTGCTGTAGGCCGAGTTCTCGTGGACGTAGTCGTGGGTGAGGTCGTTGGTCCACACCGTCGCGGTCGCATCGCCCGCGTGGAGGTCCACGACGACCCTGACCTCACGAGGCTCGAGGTCGACGAGGTCGCGGTCGTCGCCCACCGACGAGGCACGGCACACCTGCACCCCGTTGATCGAGACGTCGATGCTCGTCGGGTCGAAGGCCGCGTTCGTCGTGCCGACAGCGGCGAGCACCCTGCCCCAGTTGGGGTCGCGACCGAAGATGGCCGCCTTGAAGAGGTTGCTGCGGGTCACCGAGCGCGCGACGTCGACCGCCTCGGCCTCCGTCGCGGCGGCGCGCACCTCGACGGCGATGTCGTGGCTCGCACCCTCAGCGTCGGCGACGAGCTGGCGGGCCAGCGAGGCGCAGACCTCGGTCACGGCCGCGGCGACCAGCTGCGCGTCGGCACTCACTCCCGAGGCACCGGAGGCGAGGAGCACGACGGTGTCGTTGGTCGACATGCAGCCGTCGGAGTCGACGCGGTCGAAGGTCTGCGCCGTGGCGGACCGCAGGGCGACGTCGAGCGTCGCGGCGTCGGTGACGACGTCGGTGGTGATGACGCAGAGCATCGTCGCGAGGCCGGGCGCGAGCATCCCGGCGCCCTTGGCCATGCCGCCGACCGACCATCCGTCGCGGGTGGCGGTGGCCTGCTTGGGGACCGAGTCCGTCGTCATGATGGCCCGTGCGGCGGCGTCGGCACCCTCGGCGGCGAGCGCGCCCGCGGTGAGACCGACGCCTGCCTCGATCCGGTCCATCGGCAGGAACTCGCCGATGAGACCCGTCGAGCAGACGACGACGTCGAGAGCGCTGCACCCGAGCGTGGCGGCGACGAGCTCCGCAGTGCGGTGCGTGTCCTGGAAGCCCCGGGCGCCCGTGCAGGCGTTGGCGCCACCGGAGTTGAGGAAGACCGCGTCGGCGCGCCCGTCCTGCACGGCCTGCCGCGACCACGTCACCGGAGCGGCCTCGATGCGGTTGGACGTGAAGACGGCGGCAACGTGGTGGTCGGGGCCGTCGTTGACGACGAGCGCGACGTCGGAGGACCCGGACGCCTTGAGACCCGCGGTCGCCCCCGATGCCCGGAAGCCCTGTGGCGCAGTGACGCTCACGAGTCGGTCCGTCCGGTGAGGACCGTCGGGGTGACGATGAGACCGGCCTTGCGCCATGCCTCGGACGCCGTCGTGATGTGGTCCTCGGGCACGAGCACCCAGTCGGTGTCGAAGGTCGACATCGCGAGCACGCTGATGCCCGCGGTCACGAGCGGCGCGAGGATCTCGGCCATGACGCCGACCGCGTCGAACGCGAGCGGACCCGCGACCTCGACACCGCGGAACGG
Organism: Knoellia sp. LjRoot47; assembly: GCF_964253435.1. NCBI lineage: Bacteria > Bacillati > Actinomycetota > Actinomycetes > Micrococcales > Intrasporangiaceae > Knoellia > Knoellia sp. LjRoot47. The sequence continues at coordinate 2,730,688 of NZ_CAXUQS020000001.1, read as the reverse complement.
GCCCTCGGTGAGGACTTCGTCGGGCACGAGCTCGGCGAGTCCGACGACCGACGTCTCCTGCGGCGTCCGGGTGAGGGACGCGAACGGCCCCTGGGTCCAGTCCCACGTCACGTCGGCGCCACCGTCGAGGCGGGCGACGACGAGGGGTTCCGGATGGGTCATGAGGTGCAGCGGCATGGCGCTCACGGCGCCACCCCCGATCCGAGCAGGCCGGTCGCCTCGGGCAGACCGGCGGTGAGGTTGAGGCACTGGACGGCCGCACCGGCCGTGCCCTTGGCGAGGTTGTCGACCGCCGCGACGGCGACGACGCGCCCGGTGCGCTCGTCGAGCGCGACCTGGACGGTGACGTGGTTGCTCCCGACGACCGTGGACGTGGTCGGCCACGCGCCGGGCTCGAGGAGGTGGACGAACGCCTCGTGCTCGTATGCCGTCCGCCAGGCGTCGCGGACCGCCTCCGGCGTCGTGCCGGGGGCCACGCGTGCCGTGCACGTGGCGAGGATGCCCCGCGGCATCGGGGCGAGCGTCGGCGTGAACGAGACGGTGACGGGGGCACCGGCCGCCGATGAGAGGTTCTGCTCGATCTCGGGCGTGTGCCGGTGCACGCCACCGACGCCATAGGGCGACATCGACCCCATGACCTCGGACCCGAGCAGGTGCAGCTTGAGGGCCTTCCCCGCACCCGACGTGCCGGAGGCCGCGACGACGACCACGTCGTCGGGTTCGAGGACGCCCGCGGCGAGACCGGGGGCGAGAGCGAGCGAGACGGCCGTCGGGTAGCACCCGGGCACGGCGACCCGGTCCACTCCGACGAGCCCCGCGCGGGCCTTGGAGCCGCCGGCGAGCGAGAGCTCCGGGAGACCGTAGGCCCACGACCCGGCATACGGGGTGTCGTAGAAGGTGGTCCACGCCTCGGCGTCGCGGAGGCGGAAGTCCGCGCCGCAGTCGATGACCGTGGTGCCCTCCCCGAGTGCGGCGGCGACGGCGGCCGAGTGGCCGTGCGGCAGCGCGAGGACGACGGCGTCGTGCCCGGCGAGGACCTCGGGCGTCGTCTCGTCGAGCACCCGGTCCGCGAGCGGGAAGAGGTGGGGGTGGATCGTGCCGAGCCGGGCACCGGCGTTGCCGCCCGCGGTCACGGCGCCGACCTCGACCTCCGGGTGCTGGAGCAGCCAGCGGAGGACCTCGCCCCCGGCGTACCCGCTCGCTCCGGCGACTGCGACTCTCAGCATGTGCATAGTCTTGCACGGCATCACAACTGTATGCAATTTCCGTCCGGCTGTATCAGGGGGCGCCCCACACCCCTCCTCCCCGTTGCGACACCGCACCCGGCGGATGTCATGTCACGAGGAGAAGAACCATGTCCGGTGTCAACGACGCCATCGGTGCCGCAACGCGCCTGGGCGAGATCGGCTTCGTCGAGTTCACGACGAAGCTCGTGAGCGACGTGTTCGACACGCTCGTCGCCTCCAACCTGCGCCAGCAGCAGGCGTTCATCGAGCTGCTGCAGGCCACGAGCAAGTCGCTCACGGCCTATGTCAACGAGACCAAGGACGACATCGGTCCCGGCGAGATCATGCAGGTGCTCACGGCCATCGCGCCGCGCAACACCGAGACGCCGGCGACGAGCGACAGCCCCACGGCGGTCACCGCCGGTGGCAAGCTCAGCGCCGACGAGGCGACCGCCATCAACACCGCGCTCACGATCACGGACCCCGCGACCAACGCGGTGACCAACGACAAGGCCGCCAAGGCGGGCAACCTCGACGACAAGGCGATCGACACCCTCCGCGAGGCAGTGGCGCAGCGCGTGGCGGCGAACAAGTACACCCTGCTCAAGGAGATGGTCAAGCTCGGCATGCTGCGCCTCGTCGTCACCGACGGCACGATCGAGAGCGGCCTGAACTTCCACTCCTACGGCTCGGACTTCCTGCGCAACAACTCGAGCCGCTACTCGAGCCAGCAGTTCCAGTTCAAGGCCAACGCCCAGACGGGGAGCATCCTGTCGGCCTGGGTCAAGGCGTCGGCGAGCACCGCCTACACGTCGGTCAACGTCAGCACGAGCAACACCGCGAGCGGCTCGAACTCGGGCGTCGACGTCACCATCACCGGTGGCGTGAAGATCAACTTCAAGACCGACTACCTGCCGCTCGACACCCCCTGACGCCCGACCCCGAAGGAGCCTGAGCCATGCCTGACAGCGATGTGTCGGACGTGGGGTTCGCGGAGTTCGTGGCGGTCCTCCTGGTGGAGACCCTCGACTCGATCGTCGCGTCCCACGCCAGCCAGGAGGACCGCCTGCGCGCGCTCGACGCCGCGGCGGAGGTCACACCCGAGGAGGTGGCCGCGACGTCGATCACCGGGGGGATGGTCGACCTCACGCTCATCGAGCTCTTCCCCGACGGCAAGGGCGGCACCACGGTCGTCACCGGCGGCCCCACGCCCAGCGAGGAGACCCTGGCGGAGCTGTCCGTGAAGCTCCCCACGCGCGACGGAGGACTCTCGACCGGTGACGTCGGGACCATCCGCAACGCCGTCGCGCTGTTCCTCGCGCGGCGCCACCTCGAGTCGGTCCAGGAGGTGCGGCGACGTGGCGTCCCGCGCGTCCTCGTCGACGGCGGGACGTTGCGCGCCAAGCTCGCCTTCAGCACGGTGCGCCGGACCGCGACCGAGCCGGCGCCCGCCCGTGCGGCCGCTCCGGGGCTGACCCCGGCCGCGACCCGCTCCGTCCTCGGCGGCCTGCCGGTGAGTCGCATCGGCGACCTGGTCGGCCCCCGCGCCACGATCCTGCGGCCCGAGGTGCTCGACGGCATCCGCGACCTGCGCCTGCGCGTCCGGCCGCCCCTCACCGCCCCGGAGCCGGGCGAGCCCACCGAGCGGGCCGACGTCTTCGGCGAGATCGAGATCCGTTTCCGGACGGAGGCGTGACCGTGGGACCGGCCGAGCTCGCCGCACTGGTCGCCCGCGAGGCCGACGCCGGCGTCGCGGGAGCCCTGCGCGCCGTCGACGCGGCAGGAGCCCTCACGGTCGAACGCGTCGTCGGGCGGATCGGCTCCAAGCCGGCGTCGGACACGACCCCGTGGGAGTCGGTGGTGTGGCAGGCGGAGATCGTCATGCGCCCCTCCGGGCTCGTGCGCGAGGCGCCCACGGCGCCCGGCGAGGGCCCGGAACCGGGCATGGCATCGGTGGTCGCATCGCTCTCGGTCCGCGCGCTGCGCGGGGTCGGCGAGCGCTGGACCACAGTCCTCACGGAGCGGGGCGTCGAGACGATCGGGGACCTCGCCTCGACGTCTCCGGCATCCGTCGCCGCGTGGTCCCGGACACGAGACGGAGGGTATGCCGTCCAGCTCGTCGCGCGTGCGCGGACCTGCGTGGGTGCGTGGCCGGCGGTCGACCCGGCCGACACCCGGACGTTGCTCGCCGTCTCGGAGTCGGACCCGGGCGACAGCTCCGGCTGGCCGCCGGGGAGCCGCGCCGATGCGCTGCTCCTGTGGTCGACCTGCCTCCGCCTGCGGGCCGCGATCGACGACTCGGTCCTCGACCGGATCCGCGTCAACGGCACCTGACGCCATCAGCCCAGCGGGTCGTCCTCACCCCAGGCCAGCAGGCCCAGCGTGCGGTCCGCCGCACCGAGCCCGGAGCGGGCGCGTGCCGTGAGCGACGCGACCGTGTCGGTGCCGGCGCGCACCATGCGACCACTCCACTCGTCGAGCTCGCCGCGCGCGATCGCGAGGAGCAGGTCGCTCACCTCGGTCGGCGAGGTCCACTCCGTGCGCCCACGGTGCATGGTCATGCCCAGCGTCATGTCGGTGCGCACGACGCCCGGCGCGAGGTCGAACACGAGGGCCGTGCGCTGCTCCCCCAGGCCCAACTGCGAGGTCAGCCGCGACAGGGCGCCCTTGCTGAGGTTGTATGCCGTCGCACTGTCGGCGTTGCGGTAGCCCGCGCCGGAGGCGAGGTTGACGATGCGCCCCGAGTCGCGGTCCAGGTGCGGCAGCACGGCCCGGGTCATGAGGTATGGGCCACGGACATTGGTCTCGACGGTGCGCCACCACTCGTCCGGGTCGCTCTCGGCGAGCGGGACCTCGGCGTCGATGACCCCGGCGTTGTTGACGAGCAGGTCGATGCGCCCGTGTCGCTCGACGACGTCGCCGACCCACGCCTCGACCGCTGCCCGGTCGGTCACCTCGGCCGTGGAGCGCGAGCCGCGCTCCATGGCATACCCGTTCGCCTCGAGGACGTCGGCGAGGTGGGCCCCGATGCCGCGCGAGGCGCCAGTGACGATCGCGACCGGTGACGTCACCGCTGGACCGCGCCCGTGCGTGTGGCGGCCTCGGCGACGGCCTTGTCGCGCAGCCCCGAGACCTCCTCGGTCGTCAGGGTGCGGTCCGGCGCCCGGAAGGTGAGACGGTAGGCCAGCGACTTGCGCCCCGGCTCGAGCTGGTCGCCGTGGTAGACGTCGAAGAGCGAGACCGACTCCAGCGAGGAACCGGCGCCGACGCGCAGTGCCGACTCGACCGCCGACGCCGTCACCGAGTCGTCCACGACGAGCGCGACATCGCTCTGCGCCATCGGGAAGGTCGTGAGCGTGCGTGCGGTCAGTGGGGCCTCGGCCGCGCGGGAGAGCACGTCGAGGTCGAGCTCACCACCGACCGTGCGTGCCGGGAGGCCCAGGCTGGCGACGGCCTTGGGGTGGAGCTCCCCGACGTGGCCGAGGACGGTCCCGTCGGCGAGCTCGACCCGGGCGCACCGCCCGGGGTGTAAGGGTGCCACCGCGTCCGCGACAGTAGTGACGGCGACGCCGAGGGCCTCGCCCAGCACTCGGGCGAGATCGATGGCATCGGTGACGTCGGCCCGGCGACCGGGACCCCACCAGCCCGCGCGGTCACGGTCGCCCGAGAGCAGGAAGGCGAGGTGGCGCGGCTGCGCCGGGACGGCAGCCCTGATCGCGGCCAGAACGTCGTCGGAGGGGCGGATGCCGACGTCCTCGGTCGGCGCGGACCGTTGCTCACCCTCGAGGTCGACGACCAGGCCCACCTCGAACAGGCCGACGTCGCGCGTGCCTCGGGCCACGTTGCGGCGCAGGGCGTCGACCATGGTGGCCAGCAGGCGGGTGCGCATGAGCGGCTGCTCGTCGGACAGCGGGTTGGCCAGCCGCACCGACCGTGCGACCTCGGCGTCGGTGTCGAGACCGAGGTCGGCGTAGCGGTCGGCGCCGACGAAGGGCGCGCTCCACACCTCGAACAGCCCTTGTCCGGCGAGCACGTCGGCGGCGATGCGCCGGATCCGCTGACCGTGCGTGAGACCATGTCCGCCCGGCGGCGTCGGGAGCACCGAGGGGATGGCGTCGTACCCGGAGATGCGGGCGACCTCCTCGACGAGGTCGGGCGCGGTCGTCAGGTCGGGACGCCAGGTGGGCGGCACGACGGTGAGGTCGTCGGCGTCCCGGGTCACCGTGCAGCCGATCGCCTCGAGGATGGTGACGACCTCGGCCTCGGGGTAGTCCACCCCGATGATGCGGGAGGGGAAGGTCACCGGCATCGAGACCGGCGCGGGCGCGGCCGGCGTCCCGACGTCGGTGACGTCGGTGTCCGCGGTCCCGCCGCCGTGCTCGACGAGGAGGTCGACCGCGAGCTGTGCGGCCGCGGCGGCCAGTGCCGTGTCGACGCCACGCTCGAAGCGGCGCGACGCCTCCGACGGCAGCTTGTGGCGACGGGCCGAGCGCGCGATGCTCACCGGCTCGAAGTGCGCGGCCTCGATGAGGACGTCCCGCGTCTCGCTGCCCACCTCGGTGTCCGCGCCACCCATGACACCGGCGATCGCGACGGGTCGCTCGCCACCACGGTCGGTGATGAGGAGGTCGTCGGTGTCGAGGGCGCGGTCGGCGTCGTCGAGAGTGGTGATCCGCTCCCCCGCGCGGGCGCGACGCACGACGATCGGCGCCTCCAGCGTCGCCAGGTCGAAGGCATGCAGCGGCTGGCCGAGGCCGAGCATGACGTAGTTGGTCACGTCGACAGGCAGCGAGATGGGCCGCATGCCCGCCTCGGTGAGCCGCGCCGCCATCCACGGCGGCGTCGGCGCCGAGACGTCGATGCCGCGCACGACGCGGGCGACGTAGCGGTCGCACCCGTCGCGCCCGCGGATCGGCGACTCGTCGCGAAGCTCGACGGGGAAGCCGCCGTCAGTCCGGCTCGGCGCCGCCGCATCGAGAGTGCTGACGGGGTCCGTGAACGTCGCGCCGGTCGCGTGGCCGTACTCGCGGGCCACACCACGCACCGAGAAGCAGTAGCCGCGGTCGGGCGTGACGTTGACCTCGACCGTCTCACGATCGAGACCGAGCAGGGGGATGGCGTCCGTGCCGGGGGTGAGGCGCGCCAGCAGGGCGTCGTCACCCGCGAACTTCCGGGTGAGGACGAGAATCCCGTCGTGGTCGTCGCCGATGCCGAGCTCGCGCTCGGAGCAGATCATCCCGGCCGACACGTGCCCGTAGGTCTTGCGGGCGCTGACCTCGAGCGGGCCCTGCGGCGTCGTGAGCACCCCGCCGGGGAGGATGACGACGACGAGGTCGCCGGGCTCGAAGTTGTGGGCGCCGCAGACGATCCCCTGCGGCTCGCCGGTGCCGTTGGCGTCACCGACGTCGACGCTGCACCAGTTGATCGTCTTGCCGTTCTTCTGCGGCTCGGGCTCGCGGGTGAGGACGCGGCCGACGACGAGCGGACCGGTGACACCACCGGTGTGCAGCCCCTCCTCCTCGAGCCCGACGCTCACGAGGTCGGCAGCGATCTGCAGCCCTCGGGCGTCCTCGGGGACCGCGACGTACTCGCGGAGCCATTCGACGGGAATGCGCATCAGATCTCCAGGCCGGCGGGAAGGAAGGCACCCACGACGGGTGCGGGGACAGCGGTGCCGGGCATCAGATCTCCAGCCCGAACTGGGCGTCGAAGCGCACGTCGCCCTCGATCATGTCGCGCATGTCGCTCACGCCCGAGCGGAACATCAGCGCCCGGTCGATGCCCATGCCGAACGCGAAGCCGGTGTAGCGGTCGGGGTCGACGCCGCAGGCGGTGAGGACGTTGCGGTTGACCATCCCGCAGCCACCCCACTCGATCCAACCCGTGCCCTTGCAGGCTCGGCAGTCGGGGTCCTCGCCGCGGCAGACGAAGCAGCGCAGGTCCATCTCGGCGCTCGGCTCGGTGAAGGGGAAGAAGGACGGGCGCAGCCGGGTCGTGATGCCGTCACCGAAGAGCTCGCTCGCCAGGCGGTCGAGCGTGCCCTTGAGGTGCGCCATGGTGATGCCCTCGTCGACCGCGAGCCCCTCGACCTGGTGGAAGGCGGGCATGTGCGTCGCGTCGAGCTCGTCGGTCCGGAAGACGCGACCGATCGCCGCGACGTAGACGGGGACACCGCGGTCGAGCAGCGTGCGGGCCTGGACCGGCGAGGTGTGGGTGCGCAGGACGAGCCCGTCCTCGGGCGGGTCGACGTAGAACGTGTCCTGCATCTGCCGCGCCGGGTGGTCGGCGTCGAAGTTCAGGGCGTCGAAGTTGAACCACTCGGCCTCGATCTCGGGCCCCTCGGCGATCTCCCAGCCCATGCCGACGAAGAGGTCGGCGATGCGCTGCGACATGAGCTCGATCGGGTGCCGGCGACCGAGCGGACGACGGCCGGTCGGCAGCGTGACGTCGACGGCCTCCTCGGTGAGGATGCGCTCGTCGCGCTCGGCCTCGAGCTCGACCTGACGCGCCGCGAACGCGGCGTTGACCCGGCCGCGTGCCTGACCGACGCGCTTGCCGGCCTCGGCCTTGGCGCTCGGCGGGAGCGCACCGATCTCGCGGTTGGCGAGGGCGAGCGGGGACTTGTCACCGGTGTGGGTCGCGCGCAGCGCCTTGAGCTCGTCGAGCGAGCTCGCGCCCGAGACGGCCTCGAGGGCCGAGGTGACGGCCCCCTCGACGTGCTCGGGGTCGAGCGCCGCGACCTCGACCGGGTCGAAGTTCGTGTTGGGTCCTGACATTGGGGTTCCACTCTCGTCGCGTGGCGCGGCACAGTCGCGCCGGGGAAGGCTGGGACGTCTCTGGGAGGTCGCGGCGCCCTCGGGCCGTGCGGGACGCCGGGCGCCCGGTGCACGAGGGCTCAGGCAGGCGTCGTCGCACCCGAGGGCACGATAAATCGGCGCACGGCACGGGGGGTGCTGGGGCCAGACGCGGGCGACATGGGCCCAGCCTATCGCGCGGGCGCGCGACGATGCCGCCGGGTTTGGGCCGCCCCGGCGCCCAGCGCGGCCACGAGGAGACCGACGAGCGCCGGTGCCACGAAGCCACCACCGGCGCCGACGCGGTCGATGGCCAGACCGGCGAACGGCGCACCCAGGGCGCCACCGAGGGTGAGGGCCGATCCGTGCCAGCCCATGGCCTCGCCGCGCGCCGAGGCGGGGACCATCCGGGTCGCCTGGTCGATGCTCGCGGTGATCGTCGGGGCGCAGAGCAGGCCGGCGAGGAACCCGAGCCCGCCGAGGGAGAGAGCGCCGCCGGACAGGGCCATCGGCAGCGTGACGAACGCGAGCACTCCCAGCAGCCAGAACGTCGAGATGGGCTGGCTCAGCCCTCCGTAGACCAGGGCACCCACGAGGGACCCGAGTCCCCACAGGGCGAGGACGAGCCCGATCGCGGTCGGCTGGTCGAGCTCGCGCATCCTCGCGACGATGCCGAGGTCGGTGCCCGACAGCACGAACGTCGCGCACGAGGCCGCGAGGCACACCGCGACGAACGGCACGCCGAACCAGTCCGAGCGCCGTGGCCGGACCGACTCCTCCGCGTCCTCGCTCTCGGAGCGCAGCACGGGGTCGACGAGCCAGAGCGTCACGCCACCGACGACACCGAGCATCTGGATGGCGAAGAGCACCCACCGGGTGTCCCAGTGCGACGCCGCCCAGATCGAGGCGGCCGGACCGACGATGAACGAGAGCTCGACCGCGACCGCATCGAGCGAGATCGCGGTCCGGCGCTCGGTCGTGGGGACGGCGGCGATGACGGCCTGACGGATGATCGAGAAGGTGGGGATGACGAACAGGCCCGCGACGGCGGCGAGGACGAGCAGCGGGAGGTAGCCCACCCAGGGTGCGACCGACCAGCAGACGAGCGCCACGAGGGTCGACGGCAGGACGACGCGGCGCAGCCCGATGCGGTCGAGCAGCCGACCGCGCCACGGCCCGCTGATCGCGATGGCCACGGTGGCGACGGCCGCGAGGAAGCCGGCCGCGGCATACGACTCCCCCAGCGTGGTCACGACGTGGACGGTGAGCAGCACGCCCGCGGAGAAGACGGGGATCCGGACGAAGGCGCCAAGCAGGAGCGCGGACTTCAGACCCGGACTGGCGAGCGCGGCCCGGTAGGGCGCGATCGACACGACGGACACGTGACACCCCTCTTCGATCCCTGGGCCGGTCGGCCCGGGAGCAGCCTAGGTCGATCCCGTTCCCGGCGCCGACGGGGTCCGTCCCGGGCCCGTGCCGGACCGGCGCGGGGTCCTCGCCGGCTTCGAGCCGGCTCCGAGCCGGGTCCTCGCCGGCTCCGAGCCGGCTCGGTGTCAGGCGGGTTCGGCCGGGAAGAACGCCCGCACGACCGCCCCGCCGCCGGGGGCGTCGTCGATCTCCGCCCAGCCACCGTGGGCCTCGACGACACCGCGCACGATGTAGAGACCGAGACCGGTCCCACCGCCGCTCGGGCCGTGCCAGAACCGGCTGAACACCGCGCGCCGCTGCTCGGCCGGGATCCCGGTGCCGTCGTCGCTCACGCTGAGCATGACGCCCGGTCCGGTCGGCCCGGACCACGACGACGCGTCGAGCGTGACGTGCTCGGCCCGGTGTCGCACGGCGTTCTCGAGGAGGTTGGCGAGCACCTGGTCGAGCCGATCCGGGTCGGCGTAGATCTCCTCGGCGCCCTCGCCGACGGTGATCGTGAAGCCTTGGGCGTCCTGCCCGGCGGCGACGTGGCGCTCGACGTGGCGCGTGAAGATGTCACGCGTGCCGAGAGGCACCTCGTGGATCCGCAGCCGGCCGGAGTCGATCCGGGAGACGTCGAGCAGGTCGGTGATGAGCCGGGTGAGCCGGTCGGCGTCGGCGTCGATCGCCTCGAGCATCGTCAGCCGCTGCTCCTCGGTGAACTGGTCCCAGCGCCGCCGCAGCGTCGAGGTGAACCCCTTGACTCCGGTGAGGGGCGAGCGCAGCTCGTGGGCGATCGTCGAGATGAGCGCAGCGTGGTCGAGCTCGGCGCGGCGCCGCCCCTCGGCGTCGCGCAGCGAGAGCAGGATGGCGCCGAGCGGCCCGGCCCGGCCGGCGCGAAGGTAGCGCGCGGTGATGAGCAGCTCGATCCCGTCGGGGAGCTGGAGCAGCTTCTCCCGGTGGCCGGTGCGCGTGCGCAGACCGTTCCACGGGTCGGTCATCGCCCACCACGACTCGCCGTTGCGCGTCTCGAGCGGCAGCGCGACCCGGATGTCCTCGCCGACGAGCTCGTCGGCCCGTCGCCCGAGCATCTGCTCGGCCCGGTGGTTCACCGACGTGACGATGCCCTCGGAGTCGGCGGCGACGAGTCCGTCGGGGAGCATCTCGGCCGCCGAGTTGGCCGCAGATCGCGGGACGGTGAGCACGGGCTCGTCGGGTGCCTGCGGGTCCATGGCCACATCCCATCACGTCAGGGGCGTCGCGTCGCCCCCGATGACGCAGCGAGGCACACCGTGGCGGCCATCGCGAGGTTGAGCGACTCGACCCGCTCCGAGATCGGGACGCGCACGACCTCGTCGCAGCGGTCGCGGATCTCGGCCGGGAGACCCCACGCCTCGTTGCCCATGACCCACGCGTGCGGCGCGCCCACGTCGACGTCGGGCAGCAGGGTCTCGCCGACGCCGTCGGCCGCGAACGTCCGTATGCCGTGAGCCGACAGGGCCTCGAGCGTCGCCTCGACGTCGAGCCCTGTGACGACGGGCAGGTGGAAGATCGAGCCGACCGCCGAGCGGACGACCTTGGGAGCGAGGACGTCGACCGAACCCTCGGTGACGAGCACGGCGTCGGCGCCGAACGCGTCGGCGCCGCGGATGACGGTGCCGGCGTTGCCGGGGTCGCGCACGTTGCTCAGCAGGACGAGCAGCCTCGGCGCGCGGGCCAGCACGTCGTCGAGCGTGGCCGGCTCGGCGGCGACCACGGCGAGCAGTCCTTGGGGCGACTCGGTGTCGGACATCGCGTCGAGGACGGCGTCGTCGGTCTCGTGGACCCGGATCCCGGCCTGCAGCGCGTCCCGGACGATGGCGTCGTGCCGCTCGAGGGCCGCGGAGGTGACGTAGAGGTCGTCGACGCGCGCTGCGGCATACCGGATCGCTTCGCGCACGCCCTGCGGGCCGTCGACGACGAAACGACCGGTCCGCTCACGCACCGAGCGCCGGGAGAGCGATCGCACTGACTTGACCCGATCGGATCGGACGTTGGTCAGCACGGCTCTCCCGGCGCTTCGGACAAGGCGCAGAGGTGCGCCCTGTGGTGGCTCAGGCGGAGACCTTGTCGGTGACCGGCTGCTGCGCGGGGACGTTCGCCTTGGCGATCTCGACGAGGGCAGCGAAGGCGGCCTCGTCGTTGACGGCGAGCTCGGCGAGCATGCGACGGTCGACCTCGATCTCGGCGGCCTTGAGGCCCTGGATGAGGCGGTTGTAGGTCATGCCGTTGGCGCGGGCCGCAGCGTTGATGCGCTGGATCCACAGGCGACGGAAGTCACCCTTGCGGGCGCGACGGTCGCGGTAGGCGTAGCCAAGGGAGTGGGTGACCTGCTCCTTGGCCTTGCGGTAGAGACGGGACCGCTGACCGCGGTAGCCGCTCGCCCGCTCGAGGACGACCCGGCGCTTCTTGTGGGCGTTGACCGCCCGCTTCACGCGTGCCACGTGAGTACTCCTTGCTGTTCTTGGACGTTCGGGAAACTCGGCTCAGATGCCGAGAAGCTTCTTGACCTTCTTGACGTCGGCCTTGGAAACGAGGACGTCCTTGGAGAGGGCGCGAGCCTTCTGCGGGGTCTTCTCGTGGAACTTGTGGACGTGACCGGCCTGCTCGCGCATGACCTTGCCGGAACCGGTGACGCGGAAGCGCTTCTTGGTGCCGCTGTGGGTCTTGTTCTTCGGCATGGCTGCCGATCTCCTTCGCTGTCGGTGCTGCTGTGGTGCTGCTTGCGGGAAAAGTGTGGGGCGTCGCCTACTCGGCGGCGACGGCCTCGTCGACCTTCGCGGCTGCGGGCGCCTCGGCCGGAGCCTCGGCCTCGGTCGGTGCCTCGGTGGCGACGGCCGCGTCATCCTTCTTGCGACGCTGCTCGGCGCGAGCCTCGGACTTCTTCTTGGTCGGGGCCAGCACCATGATCATGTTGCGCCCGTCCTGCTTGGGCGCCGACTCGACGGTGCCCAGCTCGATGACGTCCTCGGCCAGCTTCTGGAGGAGGCGGTAGCCGAGCTCCGGACGCGACTGCTCGCGACCGCGGAACATGATGGTCACCTTGACCTTGTCACCACCGCCCAGGAACCGGACGACGTGGCCCTTCTTGGTGGCGTAGTCGTGCGGGTCGATCTTCGGCCGGAGCTTGATCTCCTTGATGACCGTGTTGACCTGGTTCTTGCGCGCTTCTCGGGCCTTCATGGCGGCTTCGTACTTGTACTTGCCGAAGTCCATGAGCTTGGCGACGGGAGGCTTGGCCATCGGGGCCACCTCGACCAGGTCGAGGTCTGCCTCCGCGGCGAGGCGCAGGGCATCCTCGACGCGGACGATGCCGACCTGCTCGCCGTTGGGGCCAACCAACCGCACCTCCGGAACCCGGATGCGGTCGTTGATGCGAGGCTCGCTGATGTCATGCTCCTTGAGGTCGAGGACGTCTGGTGCTGCTGGACCAGACATGAGAAGAGGCTCCTCGCGCTGCGCACGAGAAGCCTCACGTCCGACCACATCGGGAGCCCACGGCATACACGTACGCCGTGACCGAGGTGGAGAACCCGGCGACCCTGAGGTCGTCGCGGGTGGAAGCGAGCTTCACTTGCGCACCATGTCCCGAGGGACACAGCCGGTCAGCGCCCAACGTTATCAGGATCGCGCCCGCCCACGAAATCCACGTATGCCGTCCGCTCCCCTCGCGTCGTACCGGACGCCCCCAGCGCCGAGGTCCGAGCCGTGGCGTCGTTCGGGACGTGCGTCGGTCCGACAGGCTGGCGCGCTCGCCAGGTCAAGGTGACCCGGCAGCGACAGTCGGCGCGCTGGCCGGAGGATCGCTAGCGCGTCACGGACGACGCAAGGGTCGGGCCGGTCGGCAGAGGGGGGTCAGCGGATGCGGAAGGCGAGGCCGTCGATCCGGGCGCGGAGCTCACCGTCGGTGGCCAGGCGCTCCCCCACGCGGGTGGCGACCGCCTGGACCTCGGCGGGGTCGAGGCCGGGGGTGAGCTCGAGGACGATGCCGAGGACTCCCTGGCCGGTGGGTGCGCCCTCCTCGATGGAGTGGGAGACGACCTGTGGCTCGTCGGCGACGGCCCGGGCGGCGCCGGTGGCGACGAACTCGTCGAGGTGCGGTGGGGTCCAGTCGCGCTCCTGCGCGAGCGCCCACACCATCGAGGGGCGAAGGACGCGGGTCTGCGGGCCGGCGACGTCGACGACCACGACGTCGCAGCGTTCGCTCACGGCGGCCTGGCCGGCGCGGGCGGCCGTGACGGGGACGGGGCGGGCAGCCGGGTCCCAGGCGGCGAGGGCGGCGAGGCTGCTGAAGACGGGCAGGGCCCGCTCGCCATCGGGGGCGACAAGGGTCACCGCGGCCATGTCGGTCTGCTTGTCGACGGTCAGCCCCCCCTCGGTCGCCGTCTCGACGGGCTCGGCGACGATGGGGACGAGGAGCCGTGACTCGCGCAGCGCCGCCATGAGGGCCGCGGGATCCACGTTCTCGAGGGCCGCGGTCAGGCCAGGAGGAGCCGAGCCGTCGTCGCCCTCGAAGCCGGTGAAGACGAGGTCGCGGGTCACGGGCGGCCCGCGACGTCGAGCGCCTCGGGGAGGGTGAACGCCCCGCGGTAGAGCGCGGACCCGGTGATGGCGCCCTCGACCCCCTCGCCGACCATCGTGCGCAGCACGGCGATGTCGTCGAGCGTCGAGACGCCTCCGGAGGCAATGACGGGGCGGTCGGTGCGGGCGCAGACGTCACGCAGCAGCTCGACGTTGGGGCCCTTGAGCATGCCGTCCTTGTTGACGTCGGTGACGACGTAGCGGGCGCAGCCCTCACGGTCGAGGCGCTCGAGCGTCTCCCAGAGGTCGCCGCCCTCCTGGGTCCAGCCCCGGGCTGCAAGCGTCGTGCCGCGGACGTCGAGCCCGACGGCGACCCGGTCGCCGTGCTCGGCGATGGCCGAGGCGGTCCACTCGGGGTCCTCGAGGGCGGCGGTGCCGAGGTTGACCCGGCGGCAGCCGGTGGCGAGCGCTCGCTCGAGGGTCTCGGCGTCGCGGATGCCGCCGCTCATCTCGACCTGGATGTCGAGCGTGCCGACGATCGTCGCGAGGAGCTCGGCGTTGTCGCCGCGCCCGAACGCCGCGTCGAGGTCGACAAGGTGCAGCCACTCGGCGCCCTGCTCCTGCCAGCGCATCGCGGCCTCGAGCGGCTCGCCGAACTCGCCGCCGGAGCCGGCGACCCCCTGGACGAGCTGGACGGCGCGACCCCCGGCGACGTCGACGGCGGGCAGGAGCTGGAGGCGGGGCGTGGTCATGACACCTTCATCATCGTGGGTTGGTGGTTGCGGGGCAGTGCGGTGCGGGCCGATGGGGCGCGGTGGCTCAGAGCGAGCGGACCCAGTTCTCGAGGAGGTGCAGACCCGCCTCACCGGACTTCTCCGGGTGGAACTGGGTCGCCGACAGCGGGCCGTTCTCGACGGCGGCGACGAACCGGTCGCCGTGGGTGGCCGTCGTGACCTTGGGTGCGACGGCCGCGAAGTGCCCGGTGGGCTCGGGCAGCGTCCAGGAGCGGACGGCATACGAGTGGACGAAGTAGAAGCGCTCGGACTCGACCCCGGCGAAGAGGCTCGACCCGCGCGGCACGTCGACCTCGGTCCAGCCCATGTGCGGGACCACCGGCGCCTCCAGCCGCTCCACCACCCCGGGCCACTCGGCGAGGCCCTCCTCGGTCGTGCCGCTCGGCTCGGTCGAGGAGTCGAAGAGGGCCTGCATCCCGACGCAGACCCCGAGCACGGGGCGACCGCCGGACAGGCGGACGTCGATGATGCGAGGCGCGTCGGCGGCCCGCATCCCCCGGACGCAGGCGTGGAAGTTGCCGACGCCGGGCAGGAGGAGGCCGTGCGCGTCGAGGGCGCGCTGGCGGTCGGCGGTGAGCTCGACCGTGGCGCCGACGCGCTCGAGCGCGCGCACCGCGCTGTGGACGTTGCCGCTGCCGTGGTCGAGGACGACGACGTGTCGCTGGCTCACTGCTCGGACTCCTTGCGGTGGGCCGACTCCTCGGCGACCAGCGCGTCGAAGGCGGCGATGGAGCGCGGGTTCGGGTCGATGCGCAGGTGACTCTCGTCGGCGCCGTCGCGCAGGAGGTCCTCACCGGGCAACCCGAGCAGGCGCATGAGACCCACGAGGACGTCGAGCGGGTCGCCGTCGGGGTCGGAGAAGTGCTCACTCACCTCGGCGCCGGACGTGCGCGAGCGGGCTCCTGCGACGTCGACGACGAGACCGGCGGGCAGCGCGGGCAGGTCGGGGGTGCGACGCACGCCAGTGCCCGGCTCCCACACGAGCCAGCGCTGTTCCAGCCGCCACCCGCGGGCCTGCACGGTGACGACGGCGCAGCCGTCGATGACGAACAGACCGACTGCCGGGCGGTGACGGGTCGGGACGCGGCGGGCGGCGAGGATCTCGAGCCCGACGTCGTAGGGCGCAGCGGTGTGGGCGAGGTCCTCGGCGAGGCAGACACCGGTCCAGCCCTGCAACGGCACGACCCGGACCGCGGCGAGCCCGCGTCGCACCCAACGCGCAGAGGCTGCGGCGCTGCCCCGGACGAGGACGAGCCCGTGTCCGAAGGGTGGGGTCTGGTCAGCGGCGCTCACGGCTCAGAGCGCACCCTTGGCGCTCGGGATGCCGACGACGCGGGAGTCGCGCTCGACGGCGGCACGCAGCGCCCGCGCGACGGCCTTGAACTGGGCCTCGACGATGTGGTGCGGGTCCCTGCCGGAGAGCACGCGGACGTGCAGGGCGATGCCGGCGTGGAAGGCGAAGGACTCGAGGACGTGACGGGTGAGCGAGCCGATGTAGTTGCCACCGATGACGGCGTACTCCTGGCCCGCGGGCTCACCGGTGTGCACGACGTAGGGGCGACCGGCGACGTCGACGACGGCGTGCACGAGCGCCTCGTCGAGCGGCACGGTGGCGTCGCCGAACCGCGAGATGCCGCTCTTGTCACCGAGCGCCTCACGCAGGGCCTGGCCCAGAACGATCGCGACGTCCTCGACGGTGTGGTGGGCGTCGACGTCGACGTCACCGGTGGCCTTGACGCGCAGGTCGATGAGCGAGTGCTTGGCGAGCGACAGGAGCATGTGGTCGTAGAAGCGCACCCCGGTGCTCACCTCGCCGACCCCGGTGCCGTCGAGGTCGAGGCTGAGCTCGACGCTGCTCTCGGAGGTGGAACGCGTCACCGTCGCGGTGCGGTTGCTGGTCACGGCTGTCCTTCGGGGTGGGCGGAACGCAGGTGGTCGGGCGGCAGGGCGGCCACGGCGTCGAGGAAGGCCGTGGTCTCCTCCGGGGTCCCGGCGGTCACTCGAAGATAGTGGTCGATCCCCACGTCACGGACGAGAACCCCCGTGTCGAGGAGCGCCTGCCACGTGGTGGCGCTGTCGCGCAACCCGCCGAAGAGGACGAAGTTGGCGTCGCTAGGGACCGGGTCGAGCCCGAGCCCGGTGAGGGTCGAGACGACGCGGTCGCGCTGCTCCTTGATCGCGTCGACGGTGCCGAGCATGGTGTCGGCGTGACGCAGGCACGCCCGCGCGATCGCCTGCGCGGGCGACGACAGGTGGTACGGCATCCGCACGAGGCGCAGCGCGTCGACGAGCTCGGGGTCGGCGGCGAGGTAGCCGAGCCGGCCCCCGGCGAAGGCGAACGCCTTGCTCATCGTCCGCGTGACGACGAGCCGTGGCCGACCCTCGAGCAGGCTCAGGGCGCTCGGCGTCCCGGGCCGGGCGAACTCGGCGTAGGCCTCGTCGACGACGACGACGGCCCGAGGTGCGGCGTCGTGGACGGCCGTGACGACGTCGAGGGTGAGTGCCGTGCCCGTCGGGTTGTTGGGCGAGCAGAGGAAGACGACGTGCGGGTCGTGCTCGCGGACCTGCGCGACGGCGGAGTCGAGCGAGAGGTCGAACGCTCCCCCGCCACCACCGTCACGCGCGTCGATCCCGCGCATTCCGTCGACCCACGTCGTCCCCGTCGTGGCCGTGATGATCGGGTGCATCGAGTACGCCGGGGTGAAGCCGAGCGCGGTGCGACCGTGCCCGCCGAACGCCTGGAGCAGGTGCAGGAGAACCTCGTTGGAGCCGTTGCCGGCCCAGACCTGCTCCGGGCTCACCTCCGTGCCACTGCGTGAGAGGTATGCCGCGAGGTCACCTCTCAGGTCCGTGAACTCCCGGTCCGGGTAGCGGTTGAGGCCCGGCGCCACCTCCGCGACGGCGGCGACGATGTCGTCGACGACCGCAGCGGGCACGGCATACGAGCTCTCGTTCGTGTTGAGCGCGACCGGCACGTCGAGCTGGGGAGCGCCGTATGCCGTCCGCCCACGCAGGTCCTCCCGCAGCAGCTCCTCGACCGGGCTCCGTCCCGAGGTGCTCATCGAAGCTCGGGCAGGCGGGCGATGACGGCGTCGCCGTGCGCGGGCAGGTCCTCGGCCCGCGCGAGGGTGACCACGTGCGAGCCGACGTCGCGCAGGGCGGCCTCGGAGTACTCGACGACGTGGATGCCGCGCAGGAAGGACTGCACCGAGAGCCCGCTGGAGTGGGTGGCGCACCCGCCCGTGGGCAGGACGTGGTTGGACCCGGCGCAGTAGTCGCCGAGGCTCACCGGCGACCACGTCCCGACGAAGACCGCTCCGGCGTTGCGCACCCGCGCGGCGACGGCGGGCGCGTCGGCCGTGTGGATCTCGAGGTGCTCGGCGGCGTAGGCGTTGACGACGTCGAGGCCCACCTCGACGTCGTCGACGAGCACGACCGCCGACTGGCGCCCGGTGAGCGACTCGGCAACGCGCTCGGCGTGCTTGGTCTCCCCCGCACGCCGGACGACAGCCGCCTGCACGGCGTCGGCGAGGTCGGCGCTGTCGGTGACGAGGACGGCGGCGGCCAGAGGGTCGTGCTCGGCCTGGCTGATGAGGTCGGCGGCGACGTGCTCGGGGTCGGCGCTGCCGTCTGCGAGGATCGCGATCTCGGTGGGACCGGCCTCGGAGTCGATGCCGATGAGGCCCTTGAGCAGGCGCTTGGCCGCGGCGACCCAGATGTTGCCGGGACCGGTGACGAGGTTCACGGGCTCGAGGTCCTCGTCGCCGTCGAACCCGTGGGCGAACGCGGCGACGGCCTGCGCCCCACCCATGGCCCACACCTCGTCGACGCCGAGCAGCGCGCACGCCGCGAGGATCGTCGGGTGCGGCCACCCGCCGTGGTCCTTCTGGGGCGGGCTGGCGACGGCGAGCGAGCCGACGCCGGCGAGCAACGCGGGGACGACGTTCATGACGACGCTGCTCGGGTAGACGGCGCGGCCACCGGGCACGTAGAGACCGACGCGGTCGACGGGCACCCAGCGCTCGGTGACGGTCCCGCCGTCCACGACGGTCGTCGTCGTCTCGGAGCGGCGCTGGTCGGCGTGGACGATGCGGGCGCGGCGGATCGACTCCTCGAGCGCCGCCCGGACGGCGGGGTCGAGCCCCTCGAGGGCAGCGGAGATGACGTCGGCCGGGACGCGGAGCGAGGTGGGCCGCACGCCGTCGAAGCGCTCGGACGCGTCGAGGACGGCCTCGGCGCCGCGAGCCGCGACGTCGTCGCACACGGGACGGACGGTGGCGAGCGCCGCCTCGACGTCGAGCTCGGCACGGGGCAGCGTCCCCCTGAGCTCACGGACACCGGGCGCGCGCCCACGCAGGTCGAGGACGGGGATCATGGCTCCCAGTCTAGGTAGCGTCCCCGTAGAAGACGTGCTCGGCCGCATGGCGGGCACGACGGGCCACCCTGCGGTAGCGGTTGGCGAGCTCCTGTCCCGACTTCGGCGGCAGGCCCATGATCCGCGCCATGCCGTCGGCGTCGCGCAGGTCCGACGGGACGGAGTCCACCGTGCGCCCGCGGGCGAGCAGCCCGGCGTTGCGCATCTCGGATGCCAGGCGCCACGACTCGGACAGGGCCTTGGCGTCGTCGGCGTCGACGAGCCCCTCGGCCTGGGCGGCGGCGAGCGCACCCATCGTCGAGGTGGTGCGCAGGCCCTCGTGCTCGTGCGCGTGCTCGAGCTGGATGAGCTGGACGCACCACTCGACGTCGCTCAGGCCGCCGTGGCCGAGCTTGAAGTGCGTCTTGCGGTCGGCACCGCGGGGCAGCCGCTCCGACTCCATCCGCGCCTTGAGGGTCCGGATCTCGCGGACCTGTCCGGCGTCGAGTCCCCCCTCGGGCCAGCGCAGCGGGTCGATGAGCTCGACGAACGCCTCTCCCAGCTCCGCGTCTCCGGCGACCGGCGCGGCACGCAGCAGGGCCTGTGCCTCCCAGACGAGGGACCACCGCTCGTAGTACGCGCGGTAGGAGTCGAGCGACCGGGTGAGCGGCCCGTTCTTGCCCTCGGGTCGCAGCCCGGAGTCGACCTCGAGCCGGGGGTCCGGAGCGGCCAGCCCGAGCAGCCGGATGAGCTCCTTGACGACCTCCAGGGCCTGCTCCTGCGCGGCCCGCGACTCGGCGCCCTCGACCGGGTCGTGCACGAACAGCACGTCGGCGTCACTGCCGAACGCGGACTCGCCACCCCCGAGCCGGCCCATGCCGACGACGAGGTGGCGGCTCAGTGGCGGCTCACCGGTCTGCTCCTCGACGCCCGCGAGGACCACCTCGAGGGTGATGTCGATGAGGGCGCCGTTGAGGTCCGCGAGCGCGCGACCGAGCTCGTCGAGTCCGACCTGCCCGAGGAGCGAGGCCACCGCGAGCCGGAAGAGCTCGGAGCGGCGGACCGCCCGAGCCGCGAGCACCGCCGCCTGGGCGTCGTCCTTGCGCCCCGCAGCCGACCGCATCCGGCCCTGCACCTCGTCACGCGAGCGCGGGCGCAGCCCGCCGGCGTCGCCGAGGAACTGCACCGACTCCGGCCCCTGCTGGAGGAGCTCCGCGGCATACCGGCTCCGCCCGAGGGTGTGCGCCAGACGCTCGGCCGCACTCCCCTCGTCGCGCAGGAGCCGGAGGTACCAGTGGGTCGTGCCGAGAGCGTCGCTGATCCTGCGGAAGGCGAGCAGCCCGGCGTCGGGGTCGGCCTCGTCGGCGAACCAACCGAGCATGACCGGCAGCAGCTGGCGCTGGATCGCTGCACGCCGGCTCACGCCGTCGGTGAGCGCCTCGAGGTGGCGCAACGCGCCCCGGGGATCGCGGAAGCCGAGGGCCGCCAGCCGCTCGCGCGCAGCCTCGGGCGTGAGGCGCACCTCGTCCGGTCCGAGCCGCGCCACGGCCGACAGCAGCGGACGGTAGAAGATGCGTTGGTGCAGCCGGCGCACCTCGCGCGCGGCCGTGCGCCACTGCGCGACGACGGAGTCCTCGGGGTCGCGCTGGTGGCCCAGCGCCCGCCCGAGACAGCGCAGGTCACCGGGCGCCGTCGGCATGAGGTGGGTGCGACGGAGCCGGTGCAGCTGGATCCGGTGCTCGAGCGTGCGGAGGAGCCGGTATGCCGTGCCGAGCGTCTGCGCGTCCTCACGCCCCACGTAGCCGCCGTGGGACAGCGCGGCCAGCGCGGTGAGCGTGGTGCCGGAGCGCAGCGAGGTGTCCGCGCGCCCGTGGACGAGCTGGAGCAGCTGGACGCTGAACTCGATGTCGCGCAACCCTCCCGGACCGAGCTTGAGCTGGCGGTCGGCCTCGCCGTGGGGGACGTTGTCCTCGACCCGGCGCCGCATCGCCTGGACGTCCTCGACGAAGTTCTCTCGGGAGGCGGCGCTCCACACGAACGGCGCCACGGCCTCGACGTACGCGCGACCGAGCGCGCGGTCGCCTGCCACCGGGCGGGCCTTGAGCAGCGCCTGGAACTCCCAGGTCTTGGCCCATCGCTCGTAGTAGGACACGTGCGAGTCGAGGGTGCGGACGAGCGGGCCGTTCTTGCCCTCGGGCCGCAGCGCGGGGTCGACCTGCCACAGCGACCCGGCGGTCGTCGCGCTCGAGCAGATCTTGATGAGCCGGGTGGCGAGGTCGGTGCCGATCGCGAGCGCGGCATCCTCGTCGGCGCCTTCGGCGGGCTCGGCGACGAAGATGACGTCGACGTCGCTGAGGTAGTTGAGCTCGCGGCCACCGGTCTTGCCCATCCCGATGACGGCGAAACGGCAGCGGTCGGCATCCTCGCCGACGGCGGCCCGGGCGATGACGAGGGCGGCCTCGAGGGCGGCCTCGGCGAGGTCGGCCAGGGCTGCGGCCACCTCGGGCAGGCGGGCCTGCGGGTCGGGGCGGGCAACGTCGAGCGTCGCGATGCCGAGGAGCTGCCGGCGGTACTCGATGCGCAGCGCGTCCTCGGGCATCACGCCCTCCGGCGGCTCCTGCACGGCTCGGGTGAGCAGATCGATCCGCTCCTCGACCTCGAGCGGGAAGGCATTGGCGACCGAGCTCCAGTGCTCGGGCCGCGCGACGAGGTGGTCCCCCAGCGCGGTCGAGGCCCCGAGGACGGCGAAGAGCCGTTCACGAGAGCGGCCCGGCTCGCGCAGCGCCGCGACGAGCTCCTCGCGCACGGACGCCCGCGCCGGCGACTCGACGGCCTCCATGAGGCGGACGAGGGCCAGCAGGGCCTGGTCGGGGTCGGCCACCTTGGACAGCGCGACGGCGAGACCGTCGGCCTCGACGCGTTCGCGGTCCTTGACGAGCGGGACCAGCGCCTTGTCGGCGAGCAGTGTCTCGGCGCGACGGGACTCGCCGAACCCGAGACGAGTCAGGTCGCCCGGGACGGACGGCATACGGGCGCTCATGAGGCGCCCCTCACAGCCGCGGGAGGTACCGCTCGAGCTCGAACGCGGTCACCTGACCGCGGTAGTCGGCCCACTCGGCACGCTTGTTGCGCAGGAAGAAGTCGAAGGTGTGCTCACCGAGCGTCTCGGCGACGAGCTCGCTCTCCTCCATGACCTCGATCGCCTCGCTGAGCGACGCCGGAAGGGGCTTGATGCCCATCGCCTTGCGCTCGGAGTCGGTGAGGCCCCACACGTCGTCCTCGGTCTCCGGCGCGAGCTCGTAGCCCTCCTCGATGCCCTTGAGTCCCGCGGCGAGCAGGACGGCGAAGGCGAGGTAGGGGTTGCACGCCGAGTCGATGGACCGGACCTCGACGCGGCTGCTCTGCCCCTTGTTGGGCTTGTACATGGGCACCCGGACCATGGCGGACCGGTTGTTGTGACCCCAGGTGAGGTGGGCCGGTGCCTCGCCGCCGCCCCAGAGTCGCTTGTAGCTGTTGACCCACTGGTTGGTCACCGCGGTGATCTCGGCGCCGTGGTGCAGCAGACCGGCGATGAACTGCCGCCCGGTCTTGGAGAGCTGGTAGGGCGCCCCCGCCTCGTAGAAGGCGTTGCTGTCGCCGTCGAAGAGCGACATGTGCGTGTGCATGCCCGAGCCCGGGTGGTCCGCGAGCGGCTTGGGCATGAAGGAGGCGTAGATGTCCTGCTCGAGCGCGACCTCCTTGATGACCGTGCGGAAGGTCATGATGTTGTCGGCCGTCGAGAGGGCGTCGGCGTAGCGCAGGTCGATCTCGTTCTGGCCCGGCGCGCCCTCGTGGTGGCTGAACTCGACACTGATGCCCATGGACTCGAGCATCGTGATCGCCGCGCGACGGAAGTCCTGCGCGGACCCGTGCGGCACGTGGTCGAAGTAGCCGGCCTGGTCGATCGGTGTCGGCTGCTCCCCCGGCTTGAACTCCCGCTCGAAGAGGAAGAACTCGATCTCGGGGTGGGTGTAGAAGGTGAACCCCTGGTCGGCGGCCTTGGCGAGGGTCCGCTGGAGGACGTGGCGCGGGTCGGCCATGCTGGGGGCGCCGTCGGGCAGGGTGATGTCGCAGAACATCCGGGCCGTGCCCGGGCTCTCACCGCGCCACGGCAGGACCTGGAACGTCGAGGGGTCCGGCTTGGCCAGCATGTCCGCCTCGTAGACGCGCGCGAAGCCCTCGATCACCGACCCGTCGAACCCGATGCCCTCGGCGAAGGCCCCCTCGAGCTCGGCCGGCGCGACGGCCACGGACTTGAGCGCACCGAGGACGTCGGTGAACCAGAGACGGACGAAGCGGATGTCCCGCTCCTCGATGGTGCGGAGCACGAACTCCTGCTGACGATCCATGGTCGGCATCCTAGGGGGAGGCAGGGCAAGGGCCCCGGAGCATCTCGCTCCGGGGCCCTCCCCTCATGGTGGTGACTCAGCCTGTGGCTGGGCTCACTTGGCGCCGAGCTGGATGTTGAGCTCCATCTCGGTGCCCTTCTTCATGGTCTTGGCGACCGTGATCTTGTTGCCGAGACCGGCCACCTTGACCGAGTTCCACGGGTTGTCCGCGGTCCAGTACTTGTTGGGGTCGGTGTCGTCGAAGGTCGGGATCGCCGCCTGCTTGCCGATGGTCACCGGGACACCGTTGCGGTGGAAGGTGACCGAGTCGGTCTTCTCCTGGCCGAAGGTGGCGTCCCAGGGCTGACGGCGGTTGCCGAGCAGCTGGCCACCGGGGAACTTGACCGGGGCCGGACGGGCGTCGACCGGGAGCGACTGGCCGCCACCGGGGTGGGCAGACGTGTTGTTGTCGGCGAAGGAGCCGTCGACGTACCAGACGAGCATGCCGTTCTGGTAGGGGAAGCGCTCCACCCAGTCGGGCTTGGTGTCGGACCAACCGAAGTTGTACGGACCGGTCTGCAGGGTCTTGTCGTAGCCCGAGTACACGCGGTTCTCCACGAGGTAGAAGCGCGGGTACATCTTGTCGGTCGTGCCCGACATGATCGTGAAGCCCTCGGCGGTCCAGCCGTTGGCGCCGGACTCGACGTTGTCGTTGAGGACCGAGGCGCCGTCAGCGGTGATGGCGATGTCGTCGATGAACGCACCCTTGAGGGCGAGGCCACCGTCGGTGACGTAGCGGAAGCGGAGCTTGGTCTGCTTGCCAGCGAACTGCGACAGGTCCCAGGTCTTCTGGACCCAGCCGGCGCTCTTGCCGTCGACCGCGTCGATGTCGGTCCAGTTGGCGCCACCGTCGGTCGAGCCCTGGACGTAGAGGAAGTCGTAGCCCTCCTCGATGTCGTGGTCGAGCCACGCCGAGAGGCTGGCGGTCTTCTTGCCGGTCAGGTCGACGTCACGCGTGATGGCGTTCTTGAGGTCGTTGCCCGACCCGCTCCACCACTCGGCCGCACCGCTGTGCGGCTTGTTGTAGTTGGTGACGACCTTCTTGTCGGGAAGCGGCACGGCGATCGCTTGGGGCGTCTTGGCACCGTCGAGGTCGGCCTGGCCGAGGGTGTACTTGCCGCTCTTGTCGGCGACCGTGTAGTCGAGCCAGCCGAGCTGCAGCTTCTCGAGCGGACCCATGTAGCCCGGGGTGGAGCCGATGGAGTCCTTGCCGTGGTTCAGCCACGAGCCACCGGACATGAGCGTCCAGAAGCCGGTGCCGTTGTCGCCACCGGCGGTGTCGTAGTAGTCCGGCAGACCGAGGTCGTGACCGAACTCGTGGGTGAACACGCCGAGGCCGCCGTTCTCGGGCTCGGTGGTGTAGTCACCGATCCACATGCCCGACGAGCCGAGCTGCACGCCACCCGCCTTGTTCTGCGCGGGGCCGGTCTTGCCGATCTGGTTGGAGTAGGCGTACCAGCGGTGGGACCAGATGGCGTCCTCACCCTGGGCACCACCACCGGCCTCCTCGCCCTCACCGGCGTGGATGGCCTGGAAGTGGTCGATGTAGCCGTCGGGCTCGTTGAAGTTGCCGTCGCCGTCGTAGTCGTAGCGGTCGACCTTGTCGAACTGCGCGAGGTAGGTCTTGATCTCGGCGTCGGTCTTGCCGGCGGTCTTCTGCGACTCGTACCAGGCGTTGGCCGAGTCCTGCACGAACGGCCAGGCACCCTCGGCGTCGGAGATCTTGTTGCTGCCGTAGGTCGCCGCGTTGCCGGGCACCTTGACCCAGTCGGAGACGTCACCCTTGGCGAGGAAGCGACCGTTGGACTGCTTCTCGTAGAAGTCCTTGAACGACTCGCCCTCGCCGAACATCATGTCGAGGTAGTGCTCGCGGTTGAAGTCCGCGACCCACTCGGTCGAGTTGTTGTCGGTCGCGTCGCCGTTCCAGTTGCGGTCGGGCTCGGGGATCTCGTTGCGGACCGGGCCCGCGGTGCCACCGGTCTTGGGGTTGGACTGCGTGCCGAACTCGGCGAGGATCGTGAAGATGTCCTCCTCGCGCTCGACGGGGTAGGAGACGAAGCGCGGCTTGTTGGCCTTGTCGCCCTTCGCGGCCTTCTTGTCGCCGGACATCTTGATGACCCGCTGGCCACCACGCGTCTCGGTCGTCGCCTCGCCCTTGACGAGCTGCTGGATGGCCTCCTGGCGCAGCGCGCGCTGTGCGTCACCCAGGGGGTTGGGGAGGTCGTCCTTCTTTGCGGTCGAGGCCTTGGTGTCGCCGGCCGGCGGGGCCGCGTCCTTGGCCTGCGCACCCATGGGAGCCAGGCTCACCACCAGTGCCGCGCCGGCCAGTCCGGCCAGCGCGCGAGTGTGTCGTCGTGTCACGTTTCCTCCGAATGTGATCGCCAGCCAGGGGTCAGGCGGCCATTGCAGAGAAACATGTGCAAACCGATCGCACAATGATTTATGGAGAACGCTGACGTTCTCTTGACCTTCCCTTGACCTTCCGGCTCGGTCCGTGGACAGCGACCCGACTCTGACAGGATCGGCTCCATGAGCGAGCAGCCCTCCCCCTCGGCCGAGACGACCAACCCCTACGGCACCGGCGCCCAGGCGGCCCCCCAGAAGCGGATCCGCGTCCCCCACCTGCAGAAGATGAAGGAGACCGGGGAGAAGTGGGCGATGCTCACGGCCTACGACATGTATGCCGCCGAGATCTTCGACGAGGCCGGCATCCCGGTGCTCCTCGTCGGCGACTCCGCCGGTAACAACGTCTACGGCTTCGAGACCACCGTGCCCGTCACCGTCGACCACCTCGTGCCGCTCTGCCGCGCGGTCACCTCCGCGGCCAAGCACGCCATGGTCGTCGCCGACCTGCCCTTCGGCTCCTACCAGGCGAGCCCGCAGCAGGCGCTCGCCACCGCGACCCGCTTCATGAAGGAGGGCCTGGCCCACGCCGTCAAGCTCGAGGGCGGCAAGGCCATGGTTCCCGAGGTCGAGCTCCTCGTGCGCGCCGGGATCCCCGTCATGGGGCACATCGGCTTCACCCCGCAGAGCGAGCACGTCCTCGGCGGCTACCGCGTCCAGGGCCGCGGCGACGGCGCGGACCGGCTCCTCGAGGACGCTCTCGCGCTCGAGGCGGCGGGCTGCTTCTCGATCGTCATGGAGATGGTGCCGGCGCCCGTCGCCGCCAAGGTGACCGAGGCGCTCCGCATCCCGACGATCGGCATCGGCGCCGGCCCGCACTGCGACGCCCAGGTCCTCGTCTGGCAGGACATGGCCGGCCTGCGCGGCGGACGCGCGCCCCGCTTCGTCAAGAAGTTCCTCGACATGCGCACCGATCTCGGCAACGCCGCCCGCGCCTACGCCGACGAGGTCGCCTCGGGCACCTTCCCGGCCTCGGAGCACTCCTTCGAGGAGTGAGGCGTCCTTCTCGCAACTGATTGCCAGCTCCAGTGAGGCACACGTCGCGCGCTGGAAAGGGCAGTCAGATGCGGAGGCGGTATGCCGGGTGCGCACCCGGCATACCGCCTCTCGTCTGTCTGTCGAGCCGTGTCGGCTCAGTCCTCGGAGTTCTCGCCCTCCCAGGCGCGGTCCTCGGCGTCCCACTGCTCGGTCTTCTCGTGGGCAGACGCGATGGCGTTGCTCGCCTCGGCCTCGGTGTCGTAGGGACCCATGACGTCGTCGTTGCGACTGCGGTTCTCGTCGGTCTCGACCTGCTTGGTCTGGATGTTGTACCAGTACGCCACGTCGTCCTCCTCGGTATCCGGATCGGCACTCTGCCTAGACTCCAACCTATGCCGCTGACGTACGGAAGTGTCGCTCCGGGCGAGGTCTCCCCGAGGCGCGCCGTCCCCTCCTCGATCCTGCGGCCCGAGTACGTCGACAAGCCCGCGCCGGACAAGAACCTCTCCCCCGAGGTCAAGGATTTCGAGACCATCGAGCTCATGCGCGTCGCGGGGCGGATCGCCGCGCAGGCCATGGAGGCCGCGGCCGCGGTCATCGAACCCGGGGTGACGACCGACGAGATCGACCGGGTCGGGCACGAGTTCCTCCTCGACCACGGCGCCTACCCCTCGACGCTGGGTTACCGCGGCTTCCCGAAGTCGCTGTGCACGTCGGTCAACGAGGTCGTCTGCCACGGCATCCCGGACTCGCGCCGGCTCGAGGACGGCGACATCGTCAACATCGACATCACCGCCTACATCGGTGGCGTCCACGGCGACACCGACGCGACCTACCTCTGCGGCGACGTCGACGAGGAGTCGCGCCTGCTCGTCGAGCGGACCCGCGAGGCGATGATGCGCGGCATCAAGGCGGCGCTGCCCGGGCGCCAGGTCAACGTCATCGGCCGCGTCATCGAGAGCTATGCCAAGCGGTTCGGCTACGGCGTGGTCCGTGACTTCACCGGGCACGGGATCGGGCGCTCGTTCCACTCCGGGCTGATCATCCCGCACTACGACGCCGCGCCCTCCTACGACACCGTCATCGAGCCTGGCATGACCTTCACCATCGAGCCGATGCTCAACCTCGGGTCCGAGGAGTGGGACATGTGGGAGGACGACTGGACGGTGGTCACCCGCGACCGGAAGCGTTCGGCCCAGTTCGAGCACACGATCCTCGTCACCGAGTCCGGCACCGAGATCCTCACCCTCCCCTGACCCACCGACCCCTGACCACACCATCGATCCCCGAACGCACCACCGACCACGACGGACGAAGGAGTCCCCATGAGCAAGAAGACCGGTCTGCCGCTGGGCATCGACGTGGGCGGCAGCGGCATCAAGGGCGCTCCGGTCGACCTCGACAAGGGAGCGTTCGCCGCCAAGCGCAAGCGGATCGACACCCCCGCGAAGTCCACCCCCGAGGCGGTCGCGGACGTCATCGACCAGATCGTCGACCACTTCGACGACGTGCGCGGCGACTCGCCCATCGGCATCACCGTCCCCGGTGTCGTCACCAAGGGCGTCGTGCGCTCGGCCGCCAACATCGACAAGTCGTGGCTCGACTTCGACGCCGAGCCGATGCTCGAGAAGAAGCTCGGCCACGACATCGTCCTCGTCAACGACGCGGACGCCGCCGGTGTCGCCGAGCTGCACTACGGCGCCGCCAAGGGCCAGGACGGGCTCGTCATCGTCACGACCCTGGGTACCGGCATCGGCAGCGCCCTCATCCATAACGGCGTGCTCATCCCCAACTCCGAGCTGGGCCACCTCGAGATCGACGGCTTCGACGCCGAGAAGCGTGCGGCCTCGTCGATCAAGGACATCGAGGGCATCAGCTACGCCGAGTGGGCGGAGCGGCTCCAGCGCTACTACTCGCACCTCGAGAACCTGCTGTGGCCCGACCTCTTCGTCGTCGGTGGCGGCGTGTCCAAGGACCACGACCAGTTCCTGCCGCTGCTCGACCTGCGGACCAAGATCGTGCCCGCCGTGCTCGAGAACAAGGCCGGCATCATCGGCGCCGCGCACCTCGCGCAGGAGTACCACGACTCGCTCTGACGCGGGTCGGCGCCGGCTCGGCGCCGGCGGGCCCTGGCTCAGCGCTGGCGGGCGAGCACCATCGCCTTCTTGGGGATGTTCTTGTCGACGTCGTACTTCGCCTTCTTGCCCGTCGTCAGCTGCTCGGCGTAGCCCATCTTCGACAGACGCATGAGGACGACCGGGCACGCCTTGCAGCGGGGCCTGTCCTTGCAGCACTTCTTCTTCGCGGAGACCTTGGGCACGCAGCCGAGAGTAGGTGAGCCTTACCTACCTGTCCAAACCCGGTCCAGCACCCGGGCGCGCCTCAGCGTCCAGGTCGAGAGGAGAGGACACGCCGCTCTGCCGGACGGCATACGGCGTGTTGTCTCCTCTCGACCGGTGGGCTGGGGTCACAAGGCCCCGACCTCGACCGCACCTCGAGCGGCGAGGTCGTGGATCTCCGTGTCGGCGCCGCCCAAGGAGTCCGCCTGCTTGAGGTAGAGGCTGCGCCCCACCTCGCTGAGCAGCGCGTCATGGATGGGCACCGCCCGGACCGGGTTGAGCCGCCGCAGGAAGCCGGCCATCTCACGGCTCGCCTGCCACGGCGCGTTGAGCGGGAACGCCACGACGTCGACGTCGCCGGGGTCACCGTCGAGGCTGTCACCGGGGTGGTAGAGGCTCGGCTCCCCCACGGCGCGCAGCACGACACCGACGTTGGGGATGCGCGGGATGTCGTCGTGGATGAGGGCGTGCGTCTCGCCCACGGGCGTGAGCGTCACCGCGCCGACCTTGCCCGGTCCGCTGCGAACCTCGCTGTCCAGCCCGAGGCCCGAGAGGACCTCGACGGACCCCGGGTCGACGAGCAGTGGGGCGCCGGGGTTGTGGTGCATGAGGATCGGCAGCCGGGCCTGGTCGAGGTGGTCCGGGTGCTGGTGGGTGACGACGACGGCCGAGAGGTCCCGCAGCCCCTCGAAGGAGGGCGTGAACGTGCCCGGGTCGATGAGGATCCGCTCGTCGGCGATCTCGACGAGGAGGCACGCGTGTCCGAGGTGGGTCAGTCGCATGCCTTCACCGTATGCCGGATGCCGGCGACGGGCCGTGGGGCGGACGAGCCAGTCATAAGCCGGGTTCTGTCGCGTGGCCGGTTGCCCGGGTCACGCTGACGGTCATCCATCTCGGACCACTGTTGCCAGTGGCCTCCAGCGCTCTACCCGTGTGCTCGGGCGGGCCGCCCTCGAACGCACACTGTCTGAGCTTGCTCCGGGTGGGGTTTACCTAGCCGGCTCCGTCACCGGAGTCGCTGGTGGTCTCTTACACCACCGTTTCACCCTTACCGCCCGACCGAGGTCGGGAGGCGGTCTGTTCTCTGTGGCACTGTCCCGCGGGTCGCCCCGGGTGGCTGTTGGCCACCACCGTGCCCTGTGGAGCCCGGACTTTCCTCGACGTGGTTGCCCACGACGCGACCGTCCGACTGACTCGTCCGCGCGGCCCAGCATAGGGGCGCGCGGACGGCATACGGAACGCGGACCCGGTATGCCGTCCGCTCACGCGACGACGAACGCCACCGTGCCGGTCGCGACGTCCGCCGACTCGAGACGGACGTCGACCGTCGCGCCGAGCTCGACCTCACCCTTGGCGCGGGCGACGACGGGCACGTCGAGGAGCTGGATCTCGAGGCCACGGTCGTCCCGGTCGACGACGACGGCGGAGAACGTCTCCCCGACGCGCGGCGTGAGGACAGCGGCCTCGACGGCGTCGGCGCACATGCGCTCGGCCGCACCGGCGACCCGGTCGGACTCCTTCATGATCTCCGGGAGCGTCGGCAGCGCCTCGCGCACCCACGTGGGGATCTCGGTGCCGCTCGAGATGGCTTCGCAGATGACGAGGCCGAACCGGTCGACGAGCCGACGCAGCGGCGCCGTGACGTGGGCGTAGGCGTCGGCAACGGCGGCCTGCTCCACGTGCTCGGGGACGTCGCCGTCGAATGGCGTGTAGCCGGCCCCGCGGAAGAGCGAGGTCGCGTCGTAGATGAGCGCGAGGTGCTTGGGGTTGGTGCGGTCGAGGCTGCGCAGGAAGTCGCCGTAGCCCTGCTCGGCCGGCCACGGGGCGCCGAGCGCCTTGGCCTGACGGCGGAAGCGCGCCACCGCTCCCTGGTCCGCCGGGGGCATCGTGCGCAGGATCCCGACGCGCGCGTGGAGCATCATGTCGGCTGCGGCCATGCCGGTGAGCAGCGAGATCTGCGCGTTCCACTCCTCGACCGTGCGCGGCGGCCGGAACTCGAGCGTGAAGTCGCCGTCGTCGCCGAGGTGCACCTCCTGCTCGGGCATCGGGAGGCTGGCGCCGCCGCGCAGCTGCTCCTGGCGGATGCGCTTCTCCCCCACCTCGCGCAGCAGGACCCACCGCTCGTCATCGGTGCCGGCATCGACCTGCTCCTGCACCGCGACGTAGTCGAAGCGCTCCACCGAGCGCACCATGGCGCGGTAGACCTCGGAGCTCGTCCCCTCACCCTCGTCGTCGAGCCGCATGTCCCAGACGAAGGCCGGTCGGGTCTCGCCGGGCAGCAGGCTCGCCGCTCCCTCGCTGACGACGGTGGGGTGCAGGGGGACGCGCTGGTCGGGGCAGTAGACGGTCTGGCCCCGTCGGCGCGCCTCGGTGTCGACCGCACCCCCGGGGGCGACGAACGCCGGCACGTCGGCGATGGCGTAGCGCACGCGGTAGCCGTCACCGTCGCGCTCGAGGTGCATCGCCTGGTCGAGGTCCATCGACGTGGCCGGGTCGATGGTGAAGAACGGCACGGCCGTCTCGTCACGCTCGGGCAGGCCGACCGGTGCACCCGCCGCCTTCTCCGCCTCCGCGGTCACCTCGGGCGGGAACTCCTCGCTCACCCCGAGCTCGGCCCGGATGGCCGTGAAGCGGGCGAGCAGGGCCTCCCGCAGGGTCTCGGAGGTCGTGGCGTCGGCCGGGGCGAGGCGGATCTGGCGCTGGGGCATGCCCGCCAACCTACCCATCCGGACCCGGCATAGGGTGGCGGCGTGCTCATCCTCCTGCCCCCGTCGGAGTCCAAGTCGAACCGGCGTCGCGGCAGGCCCGCGGACCCCACCACGTGGTCCTTCCCCGAGCTGGCCGAGACCCGGTCCCTCGTCGCGAAGCACCTGCGCGAGGTGAGCCAGTCACCCACTGCCACAGCCGATCTCGGCGTGAGCCCCGGGCTGGCCGACGAGGTCGCGCGCAACCTCGCCCTGGACACGGCGCCGTCGACGCCGGCCGCCGAGGTCTACACCGGTGTCCTCTACGACGCGCTCGACCTCGCCTCGATGGACAGCGCGGCGCGCCGACGGGCCAACCAGTGGCTCGTCGTCGTCTCGGCCCTGCACGGTGCCGTACGACCCAAGGACCGGATCACGGCATACCGGCTGTCGATGGACGTCAACCTGCCCGGTCTCGGACCGGTGGCCTCCGCGTGGCGACCGGTCCTCGACGACGTGCTCGCCCCCGCCGCCGGGCGCGAAGTGGTCGTCGACTGCCGCAGCTCGACGTATGCCGTCGCGTGGACTCCCACGGGCGACGTCGCCGACCGCTGGGTCCAGGTCCGCGTGCCGGGTGCGAGCCACATGGCCAAGCACACCCGGGGCCTCGTCGCCCGCCACCTCTGCGTGGTCGGTCAGCGCGCTCGTACGCCGGAGAGGCTGGCCGCGATCATCGGTGAGGCGTTCGACGTCGCACTCAGCCCGCCGGCCCGACGCGGCCGACCCTGGGTGCTCGACGTCACCGCTCGCTAGCCCGCCCGACTGATTGCGAGTTCGCAGAGTCGGGAGCGCCAGCGAGCGACTCTGTGAACTCGCAATCAGTCGGAGGTGGGCCCGCCGGAGGCGACCGGGGTCCAGCGCCGGCCGGGGCCACGGCGGACCTGCCAGCGCCCGCACAGGGCGACCGCGTCGAGCTCGTCCACGAGGAGGCGCACCACGGCCTGGGCCTCCGCGTCCTCGGTGACGCGCTCGGAGGACGGCACGACGAACCTCAGGTGCAGCTGCGGCTGGGGCCGGGGCGACGCCAGGTCGGCGACGTCGAGCAACCGGTCCTCGACGACGTGCGTCTTGGCCAGGATCGCCTCGGCGGCAGGCAGGACGTCGTGCGGGTCCACACCCGGACGCACACCGACGACGTCGACGGTGACGCGGTAGGACGGCATCAGCCCGGGAGCGCTCCGGCCAGCGCCGCCTCGACGTCCTCGACGAGGTCGAGCGGCGACTCGAGCCCGACCGAGATGCGGATCGTGCCGTCGGTGATGCCGACGGCGGCACGGGCCTCGTCGGTGAGCCGGCGGTGGGTCGTCGTCGCGGGGTGGGTGACCAGAGACTTCGCGTCGCCGAGGTTGTTGGAGATGTCGACGAGCTGGAGGGCGTTCATCACCCTGAACGCGACGTCCTTGCCCCCCTCGACCTCGAACGTCACGACCGTCCCGCCGCCGGTCATCTGGCGCTGGGCGAGGTCGTGCTGGGGGTGGCTCTCGAGCAGGGGGTAGACGACCCTGACCACGCCGTCGCGCGACTCGAGGTGGCGGGCCAGGGCGAGGGCGTTGTCGGCCATCTGGCGCACCCGCAGCGACATCGTCTCGAGGCCCTTGACGAGCACCCATGCGTTGAACGGCGACATCGCCGGGCCGGTGTGCCGCATGAGGTTCTTCACCGGACCGTCGATGAACTCGGAGGTCCCGAGCACCGCCCCGCCGAGGACCCGCCCCTGCCCGTCGATGTGCTTGGTGGCGGAGTAGACGACGACGTCGGCGCCGTGCTCGAGCGGGCGCGAGAAGACCGGCGTCCCGAAGACGTTGTCGACGACGACCGTGGCCCCGGCGGCGTGGGCGAGCCTCGAGACCGCCTCGATGTCGACGAGCTCCTGCATCGGGTTGCTCGGTGTCTCGAAGAAGACGGCGGCCGTCGGCTCGGACAGCGCCCCCCTCCACTGTGCGAGGTCGGGACCGTCGACGAAGACTGCCTCGACGCCGAACCTCGGGAGGATCTCGTCGATGATGACGAAGCACGAGCCGAAGAGGGCGCGCGACGACACGATCCGGTCGCCCTGGCCGCAGAGCGCGGCGAGCGCGACCCAGACCGCCGACATGCCCGACGAGGTGGCGAAGCAGGCCTCGGCGCCCTCGAGCAGGCGCAGCCGCTCCTCGAACATGCTCACCGTGGGGTTGCCGTAGCGGCTGTAGATGAACTTCTCGATCTCGTCCTTGAACGCCGCCTCGGCCTGCTCGGCCGACTCATAGACGAACCCCGAGGTCAGGAACATCGCCTCGCTCGTCTCGTCGAAACCGCTGCGCGACAACCCTCCCCGCACGGCGAGGGTCTCGGGGCGGAACGAGCACCCGGCCTCGTCGGTCATCTCAGCCCTGCTTCCACGGGAGGCCGGCGACCTTCCACCCGGCCACCGTCCGGTGCCCGGCCGGGTCGTGCGGACCCTCGAACCCCTCAAGGACGTTGTATGCCGGCCCGAGACCCGCCGCGGTCGCGGCCTCCGCGGCCGCGATGGACCGCACGCCGGAGCGGCACACGAAGTAGAGGGCCGTGCCCTCGCCCACACCGGCAGCGCGCAGCTCCTCCACGAAGGCGTCGTTGACACTGCCGTCGGGGTAGCGCTGCCACTCGACGAAGAGCGGTCGGCGCTGCGGGTCCAGCTGAGGGACACCGACGTAGGCCCACTCCGCGCGGGTGCGCACGTCGACGAGGACGGCGTCCTCGGAAGCGGTCACCGCGGCATACGCCTCGGTGGGGGTGACGTCACCGGCATAGGTCATGCGACCCAGCCTAGGGTCGCCGTCGCTCGTGCTCCCGGGTCGTTCAGAGACCGGACTCCGGGGTCCGGACGAGGATCCTGCGGCACTCCTCGCACCGCAGCACCTCGTCCTCGGCGGCGTCCTTGATGGTCCGGAGCTCGACCGGGTTGAGCTCGAGCTGGCAGCCACCGCAGCGCCGCTGCCGCAGGGCCGCGGCGCCGGTGCCGCTCGTCGACCGGATCTTCTCGTAGAGCGCGACGAGGTCCTCACCCACCTCGTCGACGACGGTGTCGCGGGGGGCGCCGACCTGGCTCTCCTCGGTCGCGAGCTCGGCGAGGCGCTCGTCGCGCTTCTGCTCCAGGGCAGTGAGGCGCTCGGTGAGCTCGCCGCGGCCGCGCTCGAGCTCGGCGACGTCGGACTCGATGGCCTCGGCCCGCTCCATGACCTCGAGCTCGACCTCCTCGAGCTCGGCCTGACGGCGGGCCAGCGACCCGAGCTCGTGCTGGAGGGCAGTGAGGTCCTTGGCGGTGCCGACACCGGAGTCGAGGCGTTGCTGGTCGCGCGTCGCACGGTCGCGCACCTGCTGCACGTCGCCCTCGGCCTTGGTGATCTCGCGCTTGACGTCACCGAGCTCGGTGCGCGACCGGATGAGCTGGTCGTCGAGCAGACGGGCCTTGCCCTCGAGGTCGGCGATCTCCGCGAGCTGCGGGATGGTCCTGCGGGCGTGCTCGATCTGCGACAGGCGGGTGTCGAGGGCCTGGAGGTCGAGCAGCCTCAGCTGACGGGCTGGTTCGGCTTTCACGGCATACCTCCGAGGTTCTCCGCCCCGACCGTGAAGGTCCACGGGTCGGTGCGCACTGTGCTGATGTCGATGTCCACCCTAAGCGCAGTGGTGAGCGCGTCCCGCAGGGTCTGCAGCCAGACCGCCTCGCTCGACCAGTGGCCGGCGTCGACGAGGTACGGCGGACCGCCCCGCGACTCCTCGCGGGCCTCGAGCGCCGGGTGGTGTCGCAGGTCCGCGGTGACGTAGACGTCGGCGCCGCTCGCGCGCACGGCGGCGAACTGGTCGTCGCCCGCCCCGCCGAGCACGGCGACCGTCTCGACGGCGGCGTCGGGCGGCCCCGAGACCCGCAGGCCGGCAGCCGCCGCCGGAAGGGCGGCGTGCAGCCCGGTGGCGAAGGCGCCGAGGGTGGTCGGGGACGAGAGTCGCCCGACCCGTCCCAGCGGCTGCTCCTCGACGACCGCGAGGGGCGCGGTGTCGGTCAGCCCGGCGGCGGACGCCAGGGCCTCGCACACGCCGTCCGCGGCGACGTCGGCGTTGGTGTGCGCGACGTAGAGGGCGATGTCACCGACGACGAGCCCGGTGATGCTCGCACCCTTGGCCGTGGTCGTCGCGACCGAGTGGATGCCGCGCAGGAGCAACGGGTGGTGCGTGACGACGAGGTCGGCGTGGAGGTCGCGGGCCTCCTCGATGACGGCGAGCGTCGGGTCCAGTGCGAGCAGGATCCGCTCGACCGGCTGCTCCGGGTCCCCGGTCACGAGACCGACCTGGTCCCACGACTGGGCGGTGCGGGGTGGATAGAGACGGTCGAGGACGTCGACGACGTCCCGAAGGGTGGAGGTCACGTGGGCCCGGCCGGCCTCGAACCGACGACACCCGCGGTGTAAACGCGGTGCTCTACCAACTGAGCTACAGGCCCCGGCACGACGCTCGGCGTCGTGCGGTCGCCCATTGTGTCAGGACGCCGTCAGGCGCGGG
Source organism: Knoellia sp. LjRoot47 (assembly GCF_964253435.1). Classification (NCBI taxonomy): domain Bacteria; kingdom Bacillati; phylum Actinomycetota; class Actinomycetes; order Micrococcales; family Intrasporangiaceae; genus Knoellia; species Knoellia sp. LjRoot47. The sequence continues at coordinate 2,694,150 of NZ_CAXUQS020000001.1, read as the reverse complement.
CGAGTGCGTCGTGGTAGCCGCTGAAGTCGCGGCGCTCACCGATGCCGCTCACGAGCGACCAGCGGATGATCCCCTCCGGGTCGATGAGGAAGGTGCCCCGCCGGGCGACCCCGGCCTTGTCGTCGAAGACGCCATAGGCCTTCGCGACCTCGCCGTGCGGCCAGAAGTCCGAGAGCAGCGGGAAGAAGTAGGCGTCGCGGTCGGCGTACGCGCGCAGCGAGAACATCGCGTCGCACGAGATCGTCAGCACCTGGACGTCCTCGGTGACGAAGCTGCCGAGGTTGTCGCGGATCTCGGTGAGCTCGCCGGTGCAGATCCCGGAGAAGGCCCACGGATAGAACACGAGCAGCACGTGGCGCCGGCCGAGGTGCTCGGCGAGCGAGACGTCGACGCCGTTCTGGTCGCGCAGGGTGAACAGGGGGGCCCGCTCCCCCACGGAGAGACCGGTCAGGACGTCGTTCATGCCCTGCAGTCTGCCCCAGTCGGGGTCAGCGGCGTCCCTTGGGTGCCACGAGCTTGGTGGCCCGCCAGCGCGGGGAGGCGTGGAAGGCGCCGGCGCGGTGCAGACCAGCCGTGCCTGCGGACTCGTCGATCTCGGAGGGGTCGACCGCTCCGCCGTCGCGGTCCTTGGGAGTGAGGACGACGGCGAAGCCGCCCTCCTGGAGGACGCCGACGAGGTCGACGAGGGCGTCGGTGAGGTCACCGTCACCGGCTCGCCACCAGAGCAGCGCCGCGTCGGTCTCACCGGTGTAGTCCTCGTCCTCGAGGTCGGACCCGATGACGTCCTCGACGGCGAACCTGAAGTCGTCGTCGACGTCACCGTCCCAGCCGAACTCCTGCACGATCTGCTCAGCGACGAAGCCGAGTCGGCCGACGGAGCCCGGGTCCGCGGACCCGGTGTCGGCGGACGCCGGGTCTGCGGACCCCGGGTCAGCGGCTGGTGCTGCAGGCGTGTTCACGGTCGGCTACCTCTCCTCGAACGGCGGTGGGAGCTCTAGTTGACTAGGAACGTCCTCGCTTCTGCAAGCGGTTCCGGAGATTTCCCGGGCCGGGGAGTCCTACCGAACGTGGCGTGCGTCGCGGGCCCGGGCGGTCTCGTCGTGCAGGAGCTCGGTGGCGGTGGCGGTCTCGAGGTGCTGGATCGACACCGACACCGGACCCGGGGTGGAGACGAGCGTGACGGTCGCAAGGTCGAGGCGGCGCTCGAGCGGGCCCTGCGACATCGTCAGCGACTGGACGCGCGCGTGCGGCATGACCGAGACCCGACGCCAGAGACGGCCGCTGCGCACCATGAGCGAGTGCGGCGAGACGGCGAAGCCGCTGCGGCGCCAGCTGAGCCGGTCGAGCGAGCGCGCCCGCTCCGACACGAGGGTCCACCCGCCGTCGCGCCCGTCACCGAGCGCGGCCCGACGCAGGTCGTCCGCAGAGATCGCGGGGTCGAGCAGCGCGAGCACGTCGAGGGCCTGGTCGAGCGTGCCCACCGGCAGGACGGTCGTGTCCTTGTCGCCGTCGTCACCCGTCGGGTCGTGGCCGATCCCGGCGACGTTGACGCTGACCCGCCACCACCCGAGCGGGCGCCACCACAGCGGCTGGACCATGCCGACGGCCTGGATGCGGTGCAGCGGGACGGTCGTCGTCCGCTTGTCGGTGAGACCGTGCTGGATGCGGGCGGCAGTCCCTGTGTCGGCGAGGCGGAAGTTGCCGTGCTTGAGCAGCTCGCCGACGCGGTTGACGGCGATGCCGAACGCGAGCGGGCCGATGGCCGGGAGGGCGATCGCGGCCCCCGTGAGCACCTCGATCGACGATCCGTATGCCGCGAGCGCGAGGCTCGCGCCGATCAGCGCCACCGCGCCGAGGAAGATCGTCCCGCCGTGGAGGATCGTCGCGACGAAGAGTCGTGAGTTGGGGACGCGCAGCACCTCACGACCCTCGTCGTCGCCGAGGAGCGCGCCTGCGCCGGGGCGTCCCCCGAAGGTCCCGTCGGCACCTCTGGTGGGGGCGTTCGCCGCCGCCGGGGCACCCGGCGCGTCGACGTGGCCGAGGTCCCTGAGCGGTGCCGCCTCGTCACGACGACCGGCAAGTGCGATGAGCTCGCGCCGCACCTCGTCGGCCCGACGGGCCGAGAGGAAGGCGAGCTTGAGGTGCGAGTCGCCGCCACCGGCGGACTGGACGATGACCTGCGAGAGTCCGGTGATCTGCGCGATGAGCGGGCGGCTGATCTCGATGGCCTGAACCCGCTCGAGGGGGACCTGGCGGTGCTCGCGGAAGAGCCAGCCCTTGCGCAGCTCGATCTGACCACCGGTCACCCGGAACTTCGAGAAGCGCCATGAGAGCCAGCCGAGCAGACCGACGACGAGCAGCGCGAGGAGCACGACGCCGCTGGTGGCGAGCGAGTGGTCGAAGAGGAACCCGAGCCCGTCGCGGAGACCCCCGGCCGACGGGTCGTCGTCGGCGTCCCCGCCACCGCCGATGCTGCGGAAGATGTCGTCGACGAACTGCGACCCGGCATACCCGATGACCGCGATGCCGCCGACCCCGCCACGAACGAGCGGGGACAACGGGTGGAGGTGCTGCCACTCGCCCAGCCCGAGGTCGTTCTCGCCACGTCCCCCGACGCCGGATGTGGGCACGTCCGGCTCGGTCACAGGCCGGCTCGCTGGGCCTCGCCGCGGGCCGCGAGTCGTCCGCGCAGCGCCTCGGCCTCGTCCAGCGGCAGCCCGGGCAGCGTGCCCCCGCTCTCGGGTGAGGCCGTGTGGAACTCGCACGACGCGATGCCGCGCGAGCGCATGAGCGGACCGGACTGGACGTCGATGTACTGGAGCCGGCCGTAGGGGATGCTCACGAGCGAGCGGAAGAGACGGCCCTTGCGGATGACGATCTCGTCGGGGAGCTCGATCCACGAGATCGCCGAGACCTGCCGGCCGATGAGCCACACTCCCCAGGCGAGCACCGCGAGGACGACGACCGCCCCGATCCAGAACCAGGACGACACGAGGACCGCCGGCACGGCGAACGCCGCGACGAACGGCACGAGCCAGACGAACAGCGTGACGAGGCGGACGGTCCGCAGTGCGGGGCTCACGGGGCGCCACGGCAGCTCGTCGCCACGCAGGGTGACGGCACCGGGGTCGAGCTCGGTTGTCATGGTCACAGCCTGCCAGCCGACCCGAGTGTGACGGCTGCCACTCCCCAGTGACAGGATGGTCGCGACCAGTTCTTGGTCTCATCCGCACGAAGAAGGGACACGTCGTGACGTTTCGCGAGGAAGCCGGACCGATCCTCAATGGCCTCCCGAGCAGCCTCACCGACATCGACCCCGAGGAGACCTCGGAGTGGTTGGACTCGCTCGACCAGGTGATCGACGAGGGTGGGCGCCAGCGCGCGCGCTACCTCATGCTGAGGTTGCTGGAGCGGGCTCGTGAGAACCAGATCGGCGTCCCGTCGCTCACGGCGACCGACTACGTCAACTCGATCGACCAGGAGCAGGAGCCCTGGTTCCCGGGTGACGAGGAGGTCGAGCGCCAGTACCGCCGCTGGATCCGCTGGAACGCCGCCGTCATGGTGCACCGCGCCCAGCGCCCCGGGGTCGGCGTCGGTGGCCACATCTCCACCTACGCCTCGGCCGCCACCCTCTACGAGGTCGGCTTCAACCACTTCTGGCGCGGGCAGGACCACCCCGGTGGTGGCGACCAGATCTTCTTCCAGGGCCACGCCTCCCCCGGCATGTACGCCCGCAGCTTCCTCGAGGGCCACCTCGGTGAGGCCGACCTCGACGGGTTCCGCCAGGAGAAGAGCCACCTCGTCGACGGCAAGATCCGGGCCCTGTCGTCCTACCCGCACCCGCGGATGATGCCGGACTACTGGCAGTTCCCGACGGTGTCGATGGGCATCGGCCCGATGAACGCGATCTACCAGGCGCAGTTCAACAAGTACCTCTCCAACCGCGGCATCAAGGACACGAGCGACCAGCGCGTGTGGGCCTTCCTCGGCGACGGCGAGATGGACGAGCCGGAGTCGCGCGGCCTGCTCCAGCTGGCGGCCACCGAGGAGCTCGACAACCTCACGTTCGTCGTCAACTGCAACCTCCAGCGGCTCGACGGCCCGGTGCGCGGCAACGGCAAGATCATCCAGGAGCTCGAGGCGTTCTTCCGCGGTGCCGGCTGGAACGTCGTCAAGGTCATCTGGGGCCGCGGGTGGGACCCGCTGCTCGCCGCCGACCGGGACCACGCGCTGCGCCACATCATGAACACGACGACCGACGGTGACTACCAGACGTTCCGCGCCAACGACGGCGCCTACGTCCGCGAGCACTTCTTCGGCCGTGACCCTCGCACCCGCAAGATGGTCGAGGGGCTCACCGACGACCAGATCTGGCACGACCTGCAGCGCGGTGGCCACGACTACCGCAAGGTCTTCGCCGGCTACCAGGCGGCGGTCAACCACACCGGCCAGCCGACGGTCATCCTCGCGCACACCATCAAGGGCTACTCACTGGGCAAGGGCTTCGCCGGGCGCAACGCGACGCACCAGATGAAGAAGATGACGGTCGACGACCTCAAGGGCTACCGCGACGTCCTGCGCCTGCCGATCACGGACGCGCAGATCGAGGAGAACCCCTACCAGCCGCCGTACTTCCACCCCGGCGAGAACGACCCGACGCTGCAGTACATGCTCGAGCGCCGGCGTGAGCTCGGTGGGCCCATCCCCCAGCGCCGCAGCAAGTACACCCAGGTGACGCTGCCGGGCGACGACGCCTACAAGCAGGTCAAGAAGGGCTCCGGCAAGCAGACGATCGCCACGACGATGGCCTTCGTCCGCCTGCTCAAGGACCTCATGCGCGACAAGGAGTTCGGCAAGCGGATCGTGCCGATCATCCCCGACGAGGCCCGCACCTTCGGCATGGACAGCTTCTTCCCGACGCTCAAGATCTACAACCCGCACGGGCAGAACTACACCCCGGTCGACCACGACCTCATGCTCAGCTACCGCGAGTCCGAGCAGGGCCAGATCCTCCACCTCGGCATCAACGAGGCGGGCTCGGTCGCGGCCTTCACCGCGGCGGCGACGAGCTACTCGACGCACGGCGAGCCGATGATCCCGATCTACATCTTCTACTCGATGTTCGGGTTCCAGCGCACCGGCGACTCGATCTGGGCCGCTGCCGACCAGATGGCGCGAGGCTTCCTCATCGGCGCCACCGCCGGGCGCACCACGCTCACCGGCGAGGGCACCCAGCACGCCGACGGCCACTCGCCGCTGCTCGCGTCGACCAACCCGGCCGTCGTGTCCTACGACCCGGCGTTCGGCTACGAGATCGGGCACATCATGCGCGACGGTCTCCAGCGCATGTACGGCGACTCGCCCGAGGACCTCATCTACTACCTCACGGTCTACAACGAGCCCAACGTCCAGCCGGCCGAGCCCGAGGACGTCGACACCGAGGGCATCCTGCGCGGCATGCACCTCATCGAGAAGGCCGACACCTCCGGGTGGACGCACTCCCCCGCCCGGGCGCAACTCCTCGCGTCGGGCGTCGGCGTGCCGTGGGCCCTCGAGGCCCAGCGCCTGCTCGCCGACCACTGGGGCGTCGCCGCCGACGTCTGGTCGGTGACGTCGTGGGGCGAGCTGCGCCGCGACGGTCTCTCCTGCGACGAGGAGGCCTTCCTCCACCCGGAGAACGACCAGCGCGTCCCCTACGTCACGCAGAAGCTCAAGGACGTCGAGGGCCCGGTGCTCGCGACCTCCGACTACATGCGGGCGGTCCCGGACCAGATCGCGCAGTGGGTGCCTGGCGAGTTCCACTCGCTCGGCACCGACGGCTTCGGCTTCGCCGACACCCGTCCCGCGGCCCGCCGCTTCTTCCACGTCGACGGCCCGTCGCTCGCGGTCCGCACCCTCCAGGTGCTCGCCGCCCGCGGCGAGGTCCCGGCCGACGTGCCGGGCAAGGCCGCCGAGAAGTACGACCTGCTCGACGTCCGCGCCGGCACCAGCGGCAACGAGGGCGGCGACAGCTGACCCGAGCCTCACCGGACTCCCTGCGCCCGTCACCCCACCCGGGGTGGCGGGCGCAGTCCCGTTCATGGCGCCGTCGCGTCCGTGGCGCAGTCGCGTCCGTGGCGCTCCGCGCCCTCTGCCGTATGCCGTCCCGCCCGGCTCCGTATGCCGTCCCGCCCCCGGCTCCGTGTGCCGTCCCGCCTGTCGTTGGCCGGCGTCCCGTGGAACCGGGTCGGCCGCAGCGACGTCCAAGCGGCATGACGATGGACCTGCCTCTCCGGCGTGCGGCGACCGGGACCGTGCTCGCGCTGGCGCTGGCCCTCCTGGGCGGCTGCGGCACGGCCGAGGGTCCCGGCGCGACACCCGTGAGCAGCCCCGCACCCAGCGTCAGCTCCTCGGCTGCAGGGGGCGCCGCACCCGGCACGACCACGGCCCCCACGCCTCCGCCTGCCTCCGGCTCCGTTTCCACCCGACCCGGATCCACCCTCGGCACTCCCCTGCTCGACAGCCCCGCGCCGAACGGTGGTCCGGGCGCGGCCTGCTCGGGCTGGGCGATCTCCGTCGCGCCCGACGCCACGGGGGCCGGCACCCCGACGGGCGCTGTCGCTCGCTACCTCCACGAGAACCGCGACTGGTCCACGACCCCTGCCGAGCAGTGGACACTCGCGACGCCCACACCGTCCGGCGACTCCGTCACCGCTCGCGCCGGAGCCACCACCCTCGAGATCGCTCACCTCGCGGACGGCACCTGGCTCGCCGTCTCGGGCCGGCGCTGCTGACCCGTTCCTCCGGACGGGGTGTCAGAGCCAGCCGCGGTCGCGGGCGTGGTTCGCCGCCTCAGCCCGGGTGGACGTGTGCGTCTTGGCCATCGCCGACGACAGGTGGTTGCGCACCGTCCCCTCCGACAGGTGCACCGTCCTCGCGACCACGGCGATGGGTGCACCGCTCAGCGCCGCCCGGAGCACGTCCTGCTCCCTGGCGGTGAGCGGGTTCGCTCCTTCGATGAGCGACTCCGCCGCGAGCGCGCCGTCGACGACACGCTCCCCGGCGTGGACACGCCGCACCGCGTCGGCCAGCTCGGAGGCCGGGGTGTCCTTGACGACGAACCCGGCCGCCCCCGCCTCCAGCGCACGGCGGACGAATCCGGGCCGGCCGAACGTCGTGACGACGAGGGCGCGCGTCGGCAGCCCGGCCGCCGTGATCGCCCGGCAGACCTCGATGCCGTCGAGTCCGGGCATCTCGACGTCGACGAGCGCGACGTCGACCTCGTGCTCGACGAGCAGCGGCAGCACCTCGTCACCCCGGCCCGCCTCGGCCACGACCTCGACGTCCGGCTCGAGGCCGAGCAGCGTGACGATGGCACCGCGCACGAGTGCCTGGTCGTCCGCGACGAGCACCCGGATCACAGGGTCACGACCAGACGAGTCCCGGGCGATGCGTCGAGGACCCGCAGCACGCCCCCGGCGGCGTCCACCCGCTCCCGGACGCCACGCAGCCCGTTGCCCTCGCGAAGCCCCGAGGGTCCGCGCCCGTCGTCCTCGACGGTGAGGGACGACGGCCCGAGGACCACTCGGCACACGGTCGCGTCGCTGTGCCGCACGACGTTGGTGACGGCCTCCCGGAGCACCCAGGCAAGGACGACGCGATGGCGCGGGTCGACGACAGTGAGGTCGGTCGGCATGTCCGCCGCGATGCCGGCGGACACGAGCACGCGGGCGGCAGAGGCGATCTCGTCGTCGAGTCGCGCGGAGCGGATCCCGCCGACGGCCGCACGCACCTCGGCGAGTGCCTGTCGGCTGAGGACGCCGACCTCGGCGATCTCACGGCGCGCACGCTCGGGGTCGGTGGCGACCAACCTCTCGGCGACGTCGGCCTTGAGGCTCATCGCCGTGAGGGTGTGACCGATGACGTCGTGGACGTCGCGGGCGACGCGGTCCCGCTCGGCCGTCACGGTGAGCTCGGCGGCGAGCTCGTCGTGCAGCATGCTCCGGCGCTCGATGGTCCGCACGACCGCGGTGACGACGGCGACGAGCAGGACGATGCCGGGGAGGTACCACGAGTCGGCGAGCTCGCTCGAGACTGCGGTGAGCCACACGGTGACGAGGAGCACGACGGCCGTGACACCGACCGCCGCCCACATCGGCAGGACGAACATCGCGAGCGCGACGAGGTAGGGACCGCCACCGACCGAGGCCGGCCCGACGAGGACGTGGATGGCGCCGCAGAGCAGGACGAGCACGGCGAGGTGGGCGACCCCGCTGCGCACGACGTCGGCGTCGCTGCCCGCCCCGGCCATGGCGCGGAAGCCCCGGATGTAGACGACGGCGAACGCGACGAAGAGGAGCACGGCGGCCACGACCCGCGGCCGGCTCTCACCGCTGTCGACGACACCGGCGATGGGGAAGGCGAGGAAGACGAGCCACACGCCACCCATGACCCACCCCCAGCGCTGCCAGGGGTGGGTCCCCATGGACCGGTCGGGGACCGCTGCCGGGGAGGGTGTGCTCACTGCCGACCGCGGCTGCGACGCACCAGCCAGGTCGCGAGCACCGCGAAGATCGTCGTCCACACGGCCACGTTAGCCACCGACATCCACAGCGCCTCGTGGACCAGCGCACCACCGGCGTCGATGACGTCGCCCTCGGTGAGCGGGTAGCGCGCCAAGGAGACGTAACCGTAGAGCGGCGTGAACCGCGCGAGGTCGAGGAGGAACCCGCTGAGCGGGAAGAAGATGTTGCCGAGGAAGCCGAGCACGACGAGCGAGCCCGACGCCGCGGTGACGGCCGACTCGGACCGGAAGGCCAGCCCGAAGATCAGCCCGTAGAGCGCGAACATCACCGCGCCCACGACGAGGATCGCCGCACTCCCGAGCCAGGCCGTCACCGTGCCCTCGGCGCCCGTGAGGAGCCCGAGGACGTAGACGACGAGGATCGGCAGCGTCGCGACGACCAGCGCGACCACGGCCTTGGTCGCGACGTAGGTCCCGTCACCCAGCGGGGTGAGCCCGAGCTGCCGGCCCCACCCCTGCATCCGCTCGACCGCGGCCATGCCGCCGATGCCGACGGTGGCCGTGACGGCGCCGTAGGCGGCCATCGAGATCATGACGTAGAGCGCGACGTTGCCGTTGCCCGCACTCTGCTGCGAGTAGCCGGCGCTCGCCCCGAACAGGACGTACATGAACGCCGGGAGCCCCACGACGAAGAACATCGTCACGAGGTCGCGCAGGACGCGCCGGAGCTCCAGACGCACGTATGCCGTCCGCTCCCCTCGCGCCCTCGGCTCGCCACGCGTGGACGCCGGCTGCCGCGCGGTCGCGTCGGCGTCCTCGGTCAGCCGGTCGGGTGAGGTGCTCGTCGTGGTCATGCTGCAGCTCCTTCGGAGGCGGTGGTGGTGAGGGCGATGAAGGCCGACTCGAGCGAGCCCGTGGTGACCTCGAGGTCACGTGCGGCCAGGGAGGTGAGGAGGAGGCGGGCCACGCCGTCGGAGTCGGTGGTCGTCACCGTGAGGCGGTCGTGGTCGACCCGCACCTCGTGGACGGCGGCGAGGCCGCGCAGCTCGGTCGCGGCCGCGTCGACGAGGTCGACGTCGAGCCGGGCCGCCACGGTGCGTCCCAGGGCCTGCCCGCGGATGACGTCGGTCGGTCCGTCGGCGACGACTCGCCCCTCGGCGACGAGGACGATCCGGCCGGCGAAGCTGTCGGCCTCCTCGAGGTAGTGCGTCGCGAAGAGGACGGTGCGGCCGGCGTCGGCCTCAGCGTGCATCGCGTCCCAGAAGGCACGCCGCGCCGAGACGTCCATCCCGGCGGTGGGCTCGTCGAGGACGAGCACCTCGGGGTCGGGCAGGAGGGCGAGCGCGAACCGGAGCCGCTGCTGCTCGCCGCCGGAGCACTTCGAGACCTTGCGCGACGAGAGCGCGGTGAGGTTCGCCCGACGCAGGACGTCCGCGACGGGTGCGTGGACGGCATACGTGCTCGCGATGAGCTCGACCGTCTCGAGGACGGTGAGGTCGCGCAGCAACCCGCCCGTCTGCAGGACCGCCGAGACGCGGCCTGCACGGACCGCCTCGCGCGGTGACTGCCCGAGGACGCGGACCTCACCCGTGGTCGGCGTGGTCAGCCCGAGGACGACGTCGAGCGTGGTCGTCTTGCCCGCGCCGTTCGGGCCGAGGAACGCCACGACCTCACCGCGGGTGACGGTGAGGTCGAGGCCGCGCACCGCATGGACGGTCCCGGCGCGGCTCGGGAAGGACTTCGTGAGTGCCGTGATCTCGACGGCGGGTGTGTCGTTCGTGGTCATGCCTCAAGGCTCGGTCGCGGACCGCCTGCCACGACAGTGCCGGGAGGCACGACCTCGCCGTGACATCTGTCAGGGGCGGGCGAGGAACTCCGCGCGTGCGGCGACGCAGATGTCGGGCTGGTCGCAGAACACGCCGTCGACACCGGCCTCGAAGAAGCGGGTCACCTCGTCACCCATGCGGCCGTGCGTCGCCGGGTTCGTGCCGATGCGGTAGTCGACCGGGAGGAAGGAGTTCTCGGCGCGGAACGTCCACGGCGTGACGTCGAGCTTGACCCGGTGGGCGTCGGCGACCAGCGTGGTCGGCGTGCCGAGGGTGCCGTCGGCGCGACGCGGGATGACGCGGCTCTTGTCGACGCCGAGCCCGTCGATGTCCTTGCTCAGGGCCCTGAGGCTCGTCGGCGTGAGCAGGTCGGTGTAGGTGCGGGGGTCGCCCTGGGCCTCGAGGTCGTAGGGGCGGCCGCTCGCGCTCACGAGGAAGACGAGGTTGGCCTTGTAGCCGAGCTCGTCGTCGAGCCGGATGAGCGGCGTGAGCTCGAAGCTCTGCACCCAGAGTGCGGCATTCGCCCGGTTGAGCCGGTGCGCGGTGAGCGCCTCCATGAGCGCGACCTCGGGGTCGAGGCCGGCGTCGTGGAGGAAGGTCGAGTGCTTGATCTCGGGGATGACGCCGACGGTGCGACCGGTCTGGACGCTGAGCTCCTCGCGCAGGGTGAGGACCTCCTCGAGGGTCGGGACCTCGAACTGCCCGTCGAAGCTCGCGCTCTCGGGACGCAGCGCCGGGATCCGCTCCTTGGCGCGCAGGGTCTTGAGCTCGGCGAGGGTGAAGTCCTCCACCCACCAGCCCGTCGTGGCCTTGCCGTCGAGCGTCTTGGTGACCTTGCGGTCGGCGAACTCCGGGTGGCTGGCGACGTCGGTCGTGCCGCCGATCTCGGGCTCGTGCCGGTCGACGAGTACCCCGTCCTTGGTCATGACGAGGTCAGGCTCGATGTAGTCGGCACCCTGCTGCACGGCGAGCCGGTAGGCCGCGAGCGTGTGCTCGGGCCGGTAGCCGGACGCGCCGCGGTGGGCGTGCACCAGGGGCTCGGTGAACTTCGCGCGCCCCTGGGACGTCGGTGGCGCATCGGCACCCGCGGGTGCCGTGGCAGCCACGGTCGACAGGGCCACACCGGCCGCGAGCAGGACGGAGAGAAGAGGTCGCCTCATGCCGTCAAACGTAGGGCGGTCGGCGACGTCTCGCCTGTCGAGGAGGTGGACGGAAGGTGACCGGCGCACGGCGGGTTGTGCCCGGCATACGAGCGCATTTGTGGTTATGCGCTCGACTGTATAGTCTTGCAACGTGTCCAAGGTACTCACTTCCCTGCCCGTCGGCGAGCGCGTCGGCATCGCCTTCTCCGGGGGTCTCGACACCTCCGTCGCCGTCGCCTGGATGCGAGAGCGAGGGGCGGTGCCCTGCACCTACACCGCGGACCTCGGGCAGTACGACGAGCCGGAGATCGACACGGTGCCCGACCGCGCCGGCCAGTACGGCGCCGAGATCGCGCGCCTCGTCGACTGCCGCAGCGCCCTCGTCGAGGAAGGGCTGTCCGCCCTCGCGTGCGGGGCCTTCCACATCCGCTCCGGCGGCAAGACGTACTTCAACACCACGCCCCTCGGCCGCGCCGTCACCGGCACGCTCCTCGTGCGGGCCATGCAGGCCGACGACGTGTCGATCTGGGGCGACGGCTCCACCTTCAAGGGCAACGACATCGAGCGGTTCTACCGCTACGGGCTGCTCGCGAACCCGGGACTGCGCATCTACAAGCCGTGGCTCGACCCGGCGTTCGTCGGCGAGCTCGGCGGTCGGCACGAGATGAGCGAGTGGCTCACCGAGCGCGACCTGCCCTACCGGTCGAGCGCCGAGAAGGCGTACTCGACCGACGCCAACATCTGGGGAGCGACCCACGAGGCCAAGACGCTCGAGCACCTCGACGAGTCGATGGAGATCGTCGAGCCGATCATGGGCGTCAAGCACTGGGACCAGTCGGTCGTCATCGAGCAGGAGGACGTCACCGTCCGGTTCGTCCAGGGACGCCCGGTCGCGATCAACGGCGAGGAGCTCTCCCCCGTCGCCCTCGTCGACCTCGCCAACACCATCGGCGGGCGGCACGGCCTGGGCATGTCCGACCAGATCGAGAACCGGATCATCGAGGCGAAGTCGCGCGGCATCTACGAGGCGCCGGGCATGGCCCTGCTGCACATCGCCTACGAGCGGCTCATCAACGCCGTCCACAACGAGGACACCGTCGCGAACTACCACAACGAGGGTCGCCGGCTCGGGCGGCTGCTCTACGAAGGCCGCTGGCTCGACCCGCAGTCGCTCATGCTCCGCGAGGCCGTCCAGCGCTGGATCGCCTCCGTCGTGACCGGCGAGGTCACCCTGCGGCTGCGGCGTGGCGACGACTACTCGATCGTCGACACCCGCGGCGAGAACTTCAGCTACCACCCCGACAAGCTGTCGATGGAGCGCGTCGAGAACGCCGCGTTCGGACCGCTCGACCGGATCGGCCAGCTGACGATGCGCAACCTCGACATCGCCGACAGCCGCGCCAAGCTCGAGCTCTACGCCGAGCAGCCCGTCGACCAGGGCCAGCTCCTCGTCGAGAACGGCACCCTCTTCGGCGAGCTGCCGGCGGGCGGCTACGACCGGATCACCGACAACCCGGCCTCCGAGGGACCCGACGGTGACGCGCTCGACCGCGCCGCCATGGAGTTCGGTACCGACTGACGCCGCTCCGTTCCGACCGATTGCCCTTCCGGGACACCGAGCGCCCGCGAGGATGTCGCGGAAGGGCAGTCGGTCGTCCCGGTGGTGCGGGATGCTGGGGCCATGGACGGACGTCGCATTCTCGAGCGGGTGGTCGCGACCCTCGGCGTGCTCGGGCTCTTCGCCGTGCTGCCGTTCTACGTCGCCGCCGGTCTGGCTGCCCCGATGTGGGCGATCGTCCTGCTGCTCGCCTTCTGGCTGGTCCTGCTCGTCACGGCGATCCGCTGGTTCACGCGGTGGCCGTGGCCGATCCTCGCTCTGCCGTTCGTCGCGGCCGGCGTGTGGTGGCTGACGCTGACGCTCGGCGAGTCCCTGCTCGGCTGGCAGGCCTGACCAGCACACCCGTCTCACGATGCGTGTCTCCGGTGGACAGCGGATGCGGATTGTGCGCGGCATACAAATAGACTCCGGAGGTGCCCACCTCGCGAAGCCGCCCGTCAGCGGCCACCCGGCGTCGCGTCGAACGTGCCGCGGGCGACCTCGGAGCCGCCGCGGTGCAGCAGATGGAGGCCTCCCACGGGTGGTACCGCGCACTCCCGCCGGAGGAGCGCTCCTGGGTCGGGCTCGTCGCCCAGGCCGGCATCCGGTCGTTCATCGAGTGGTTCACGGGGAGCCAGGACCAGGCGCACGTGACGGCCGACGTCTTCGGCACGGCGCCGCGTGAGCTGACCCGGTCGATCAGCCTCGGCCAGACACTCGACCTCGTGCGCACCGTCGTCGACGTCGTCGAGCGCGAGTCGATGGGCCTGGCCGCCGGCGGTGACGAGGTCAAGGTCCGCGAGGCCGTCCTCCTCTACAGCCGTGAGATCGCGTTCTCCGCGGCCGAGGTCTACGCCCACGCCGCCGAGGCGCGCGGCGCCTGGGACGCCCGCCTCGAGGCGCTCGTCGTCGACGCCGTCATCCGAGGCGAGGCCGACGACTCGATGCAGTCGCGCGCCTCCGCGCTCGGCTGGGGCACGACGAGCGACGTGTGCGTCATCGTGGGCTCCACGCCGAGCACGGGCGCAGCACAGGTGGTCGACCAGCTGCACCGCTCGGCCAAGCGGTTCGGCGTCGAGGTCTTGGTGGCCATCCACGGCCGCCGCGTCGTGTGCATCGTCGGCCAGGTCTCGGACGCGCTCGTCACGGCGTCGCACCTCGGCGACCACTTCGGCGACGGCCCGATCGTCGTCGGTCCCGTCGTCCCGCACCTGTATGCCGCGGGGCGCAGCGCGCGCGCCGCGCTCTCGGGCCACACGGCCGCCCACGCCTGGCCCAAGGCTCCCCGCCCGGTCCGCAGCGACGACCTCCTCGCCGAGCGCGCGCTCCTCGGCGACCTACCGGCGCGGGCATCGCTCGTGTCGCGCGTCTACGCCCCGCTGTCAGCCAGCGGTGGCGGCAACCTCCTCGAGACGGCCGCGGCCTACCTCGACGGCGGGCTCGGGCTCGAGGGCACCGCGCGCGAGCTCTTCGTCCACACCAACACGGTGCGCTACCGCCTCGCCAAGATCGCCGACACCATCGGCTACGACCTCACCGACCCGCACGACGCGCAGACGGTCCGCCTCGCCCTGGCCTACGGACGAGTAGCCCCCGAGCCCGCCCAGCGGGTCCCCCGACCGGCTCCTCGCGAGTTGTAGGAACCCTACAGAAGTCGGCGGCGAGAATCGTCGCCTGCCGTCGCGCCCCGGAGGTGGGTCGACCGACACGCTGAAGGGGTGCTCGTGATCGTCTGCCCTGGACAGGGCTCCCAGACCCCCGGCTTCCTCACCCCCTGGCTCGCCATCCCCGGCGTGCGCGAACGGCTCGGCTGGCTCTCCGCCGTCGCCGGCATGGACCTCGTCAAGCACGGGACGGAGTCCGACGAGGAGACCATCAAGGACACGGCCGTCGCCCAGCCGCTCATCGTGGCGTCGGGACTCGTCTCGCTGCTCGCGCTGTTCGAGCACCCTGCCGACGGGTTCCGCCTCGTCGGAGCCGGAGCGGGCCACTCCGTCGGTGAGATCACCGCCGCCGCGGCCGGAGGCGTCATCTCCGCCGAGCAGGCCATGGTCTTCGTCCGCGAGCGCGGCCGGGCCATGGCGCAGGCCAGCGCCGTCACCCCGACCGGCATGAGCGCCGTCATGGGTGGCGACCCCGACGACGTCACCGCGACGATCGAGCGCCACGGCCTCACTCCTGCCAACATCAACGGTGCCGGCCAGGTCGTCGCGGCCGGCACGATGGAGCAGCTCGCGGCGCTCACCGCCGAGCCGCCGGCCAAGGCCCGGGTCATCCCCCTCAAGGTCGCCGGCGCGTTCCACACCGAGCACATGGCGCCTGCGGTCGACGTCCTGTCCGGCTACGCGAAGGCCATGTCGACGCACGACGCGCGCGTGCCGCTCGTCTCCAACCGCGACGGCGCCGTCGTCCACAGCGGTCGCGAGGTGCTCGGTCGCCTCGTGAGCCAGGTGAGCAACCCGGTCCGCTGGGACCTCACCATGGAGACCTTCAAGGAGCTCGGCGTCACGGGCATCATCGAGATCCCGCCGGCCGGCACCCTCGCCGGGCTCGCCAAGCGTGTCCTCAAGGACGTCGAGATCCTCGCGCTCAAGAGCCCGGACGACCTCGAGCAGGCGCACCGGATGGTCAAGGAGCACGGCAAGAGCTCCGGCGTCGCCCAGGACCCGACGTGGCGCCTCGTCATCAGCCCCGCCAAGGGCATGGTCTCGTTCACCCACAGCGAGGTCGGCACCGCCGTCGACGCCGGCAGCGTCGTCGCCACCGTCGGCACCCTGCGCGACACCTACGAGGTCGTCGCCCCGCACGGTGGCCGCGTCGTCGAGTGGCTCGTCGAGGACGGTGACCCCGTCTCCCCCGGCCAGCCCGTCCTCCGTCTGCACCCCCAGGAAGGCTGAGTCGCGTGACCGGACTCATCACCCCGCCCAGCGGCGCCGCCCACGCGCGCATCTCCGGCATCGGCGCCTACCGCCCCCGCCGCGTCGTCCCCAACTCCGAGCTCGTCGAGGCGATCGACTCCTCCGACGAGTGGATCCAGGAGCGCTCCGGCATCAAGACCCGGCACTTCGCCGGTGACGGCGAGAGCGTCATCGACATGTCCGAGTTCGCGACCCGGGACGCTCTGGAGATGGCCGGCCTCGAGGCCGGCGAGATCGACGCCGTCATCCTCGCGACGGTGACGCACCCCTACCAGACGCCCGCTGCCGCACCCGCCCTCGCGGACCGCATGGGCATGGGCTCCCCCGCCGCCTTCGACATCTCCGCCGCCTGCGCCGGCTACTGCCACGGCATCTCGCTCGCCAGCGACATGGTGCGCGGTGGCAGCGCCCGCAACGTCGCGGTGGTGGGGGTCGAGCGCCTCTCGGACTTCACGAGCAGGACCGACCGTGGCACCGCCTTCATCTTCGGTGACGGCGCGGGCGCCGCGATCGTCACCGCCTCCGACACCGCGGGCATCGGTCCCACGGTGTGGGGCTCCGAGGGTGACAAGTGGGACGTCATCGCCCAGAACGAGAGCTGGATCGACGTCCACGAGCAGAAGCTCGACTGGCCCACGATCGGCATGCAGGGCCAGCGGGTCTTCCGCTGGGCCGTCTGGGGCATGGCTCCCGTCGCCCAGCGCGCCCTCGAGGTGGCCGGGGTGACGGTCGACCAGCTCGACGCCTTCATCCCGCACCAGGCCAACGTCCGCATCATCGACGCCATGTGCAAGCAGCTCAAGGTGCCGGACCACGTGGCCGTCGCCCGCGACATCGTCGACTCGGCCAACACCTCCGCAGCCTCGGTCCCCCTCGCGACCGAGCGGCTGCTGCGCGAGGGCCTGGCCCCTCGCGGAGGACTCGCGCTGCAGATCGGCTTCGGTGCCGGCCTGTCGTATGCCGCCCAGGTCGTCACCCTCCCCTAGAGACTCCCGCGGGCCCCGGGTTCCAAGGGCCACAGCACCATGCACCACCCCAGAGCGTCCGCATCCGGCGGACCCGAACCATGAAGGAGCACGACATGGCTCAGAGCGAGCAGGAGATCCTCGCGGGTCTCGCAGAGATCGTCAACGAGGAGACCGGCCTCGACCCCGAGACCGTCCAGAGCGACAAGGCGTTCACCGACGACCTCGACATCGACTCGCTGTCGATGATGACGATCGTCGTCAACGCCGAGGAGAAGTTCGGCGTGCGCATCCCCGACGACGAGGTCAAGAACCTCCGCACCGTCGGCGACGCCGTCTCGTTCATCCAGTCCAACCAGAGCTGACCCGCTCTCCCCTTCGACTTGTTGCGCTCCTGAGTGCAGCACGCGGCGGCACACCTGCCCCGAAGCGCGCCCCGGAGCGCAACAAGTCGGCCCGTCCCACGCCAAGGAGTCATCGAACATGAGCACCGAACGTCGCGTCGTCGTCACCGGACTCGGAGCCACCACCCCCCTCGGTGGGACGATCACCGAGACGTGGGACGCGATCCTCGCCGGGACCCCCGGCGCCCGTCCGATGCACGAGGACTGGGTCGAGAAGTACGAGCTGCCCGTCACCTTCGCCGCCACCATCCACACCTCCCCCGAGGAGGTGCTCACCAAGGTCGAGTGCCGCCGCATGGACCCCAGCGCGCAGTACGCCATGGTTGCGTCGCGCGAGGCCTGGGCCGACGCCGGCAGCCCCGAGGTCGACCCCGAGCGCTTCATGGTGGCCATCGGCACCGGCATCGGCGGCGTCCACACCCTGCTGACCCAGTGGGACAACCTGCGCGAGAAGGGCGTGCGCCGCGTCTTCCCGCTCGCCGTCCCGATGCTCATGCCCAACACGAGCAGCGGCAACGTCTCGCTCGCCCTCGGCGCGCGGGCCGGCGCCCACACCGCCGTCTCCGCGTGCGCCTCCGGGGCCGAGTCCATGGGGCTCGCCGTCGACCAGATCCTCTCCGGCCGCGCCGACATCGTCGTCGCCGGTGGCACCGAGGCCGCCATCCACCCGCTGCCCTTCGCCGGGTTCGCGCAGATGCAGGCGCTCTCGACCCGCAACGACGACCCGGCCCACGCCTCCCGCCCCTACGACACCGCCCGCGACGGCTTCGTCATGGGTGAGGGTGCCGCGGTCATCGTCCTCGAGTCCGAGGAGCACGCCAAGGCCCGCGGCGCACGGATCTACGCCGAGCTCGCACCGGCGGGCATGTCGTCCGACGCCCACCACATCACCGCCCCCGAGCCCGAGGGCGCCGGTGCGTCCCGTGCCATGCGCGAGGCCGTGCAGCGCGCCGGCCTCACCCCGGCGGACATCGTGCACATCAACGCCCACGCCACCTCGACGCCGGTCGGCGACATCGCCGAGGCCAACGCCATCCGGCGCGCGTTCGGCGACGCCACCGACGGCATGTGCGTCAGCGGCACCAAGTCGATGACGGGCCACCTCCTGGGTGCCGCAGGCGCTCTCGAGGCGCTGTTCACCATCCTCTCGGTGCACCACCGCATCGCCCCGGCGACGATCAACATCGAGAACCTCGACCCCGAGATCACGCTCGACGTCGTGCGCGGCGAGCACCGCAAGCTCCCCGAGGGCGACATCGCTGCCCTCAACAACTCCTTCGGCTTCGGCGGCCACAACGTCGCCCTCGCGGTGAAGAGCATCTGATGGCGCACCAGCCCAACGAGGCGTCCGCCACCGCGTCCGCCGCGACCAAGCCCAAGCCCGATCGCGCCACCGACCCGCGCAACCCGCGGCTGCGGCTCGCCGAGTTCTTCGACGAGGGCTCGGTCGAGCTCATCACGCCCGAGGACGACTCCGGCATGCTCGCCGCCGTCGGCACCTGCCAGGGCACGCGCGTCGCCGCCTTCTGCTCCGACGCCACGATCATGGGTGGCGCCATGGGCGTCGCCGGCTGCAAGGTCGTCCTCGCGGCCTACGAGCGGGCGCTGGCGGACGGCATACCCGTCGTCGGCATCTGGCACTCGGGAGGCGCGCGCCTCCCCGAGGGCGTCGTCAGCCTGCACGCGGTCGGTGAGGTCTTCGCGATCATGACCCGCGCGTCCGGCAAGATCCCGCAGATCTCGGTCGTCATCGGTGCGGCCGCCGGTGGCGCGGCCTACGGCCCGGCGCTCACCGACATCGTCATCCTCGCGCCCGACGGTCGCATCTTCGTCACCGGCCCCGACGTCGTCCGTTCGGTCACCGGCGAGGCCGTCGACGCCCTCCGCCTCGGCGGGCCCGAGCCGCACGGCCGTCGCAGCGGCGTCGTCCACGTCGTCACCGAGTCGACCGAGCAGGCCTACGAGCGCGGTCGCCAGCTGTGCTCGCTGCTCGCCGACCAGGGCACGCTCGACGCCTCGGGCATCGAGGACCTCGACCTCGAGGAGACCTTCCCCGAGTCGGCCAAGCGCGCCTACGACGTGCACCCCGTCGTCGACAACGTCCTCGACAAGGACGCCGACTCGGTCGAGCTGCACCCGCGCTGGGCGCCCAACATCGTCACCCAGCTCGGTCGCTTCGGTGGTCGCACGGTCGGCGTCATCGCCAACAACCCGATGCGCCTCGGCGGCTGCCTCGACTCCCCCAGCGCCGAGAAGGCCGCGCGCTTCGTGCGCATGTGCGACGCGTTCGGCGTGCCGCTCATCGTGCTCGTCGACGTCCCGGGCTACCTCCCCGGCGTCGGGCAGGAGTGGGACGGCGTCGTGCGCCGCGGTGCCAAGCTGCTCCACGCGTTCGCCGAGGCCACCGTGCCCCGGGTGACGCTCGTGACCCGCAAGACCTACGGCGGCGCCTACATCGCGATGAACTCGCGCTCGCTCGGCGCCACCAAGGTGTTCGCCTGGCCGACGGCCCACGTCGCCGTCATGGGCTCGGTCGCGGCGATCCGGATCCTGCACCGCCGCCGCCTCGCCGAGGTCGACGACTCCGAGCGCGCAGCCGTCGAGCAGCAGCTCGCCGACGAGCACGACCGCCTGTCCGGTGGTCTCGCCCGCGCGGTCGAGATCGGCGTCGTCGACGAGATCGTCGAGCCCACCGCCACCCGCTCGGCCCTCGCGGCGGCCATCGCCGAGGCACCCCAGCGCCGCGGCGACCACGGCAACATTCCCCTGTGACCTCCCAGCTTGTGCTCCTCGTGCGGGAAGCTTGAGGGTCCGGAGGGAACATGTCCCTCCGGACCCTCAAGGTTTCCTCCGCATGGTGCCCGCACACGTCACGAGGCCCGCTCCCCCTGTACCGGAGCGGGCCTCGCGACGTGTGTGGGTCGTGCGGGTGGTGCGGCGCTTCAGCCCACCTGGTGCAGCCAGCGCACGGGTGCGCCCTCGCCGGCGTAGCGGAACGGCTCGAGCTCGGCGTCCCACTCGGTGCCGAGGACCTCCTCGATCATCTCCTCGATGGCGTCGGGCGAGCCCTGCGCGAGCAGGAGGATCTCCTTGAGCCGCTCCTCGTTGATGACGGCGTCGCCGCTCGCGGAGGTCGTGGCGTGGTGGATGCCCAGGCTCGGGGTGTGCGACCAGCGCGAGCCGTCGCAGCCGGCGCTCGGGTCCTCGGTCACCTCGTAGCGCACGCCCTGCCAGCCGCGCAGCGTCGAGGCGATGCGCGCACCCGTGCCCTGCTCACCGATCCACGAGAACTCACCCCGCTTGAGACCCGGCGCAGCGGGCTGCGAGGTCCAGTCGATGGTGACGCGCAAGCCCGTGGCGGACTCGAGCGCCCACACGATGTGGGGGCACAGCGCTGCCGGGGCCGAGTGGATGAACACCACTCCCCGGGTCGACACACGTCGCGTCGCGACAGACATCCTGGCCTCCTTGGTGTGCAAGGGACGTCTTCCCCAACGCCGTCGCACGTGGTCTTCGGAGGCGGCAGAACATGTATGCCGGCCAGCTTGCTGTGAGGGCGCGCTCCGCGCCGCTGTTTGTCGCCTCACGAGCGAACTCGTGAACCGTGTGCACATCATGCCGCACCAGCACCACGAACACCACGGGGACACCCCGGTCACTTCCCCCCCAGTCGAGGACGTCGAGAGTGCACGACACGCCGTGGCCGGGTCCGTCCCGCGGCAGGTCGTGCACTCTCGACTGCAGCCCGGGTCGGACGTGGTGGGGCGACTCGGGCTTGAACCGAGGACCGACGGATTATGAGTCCGCTGCTCTGACCGACTGAGCTACCGCCCCTGAAGCGGGGCCGAGCCTACCTGCGGGCGGTGAGCACCCGGCATACGACGGGGTTCGGGCACGCCGACCACGTTGCGAATCGGTGTCGCATCGGGCCAGTCATGCGTGACGACAGGCACATGACGGTAGGTTTCGCCCATGACTGAGCCCCTCGTCGTCCTCAAGGACGTCCAGAAGCACTTCGGCGACCTCCACGTCCTGCGCGACATCGACCTGGAGATCGGCAAGGGAGAGGTCGTCGTCGTCATCGGCCCGTCCGGCTCCGGCAAGTCGACCCTCTGCCGCGCGATCAACCGCCTCGAGACGATCGAGTCCGGGTCGATCACCATCGACGGCAACACGCTGCCCGAGGAGGGCAAGGCGCTCGCCCAGCTGCGCGCGGACGTCGGCATGGTGTTCCAGTCGTTCAACCTCTTCGCCCACAAGACGATCCTCGACAACGTCACGCTCGGCCCGATCAAGGTCCGCAAGCAGAAGAAAGCCGACGCCGAGAAGCGCGCCATGGAGCTCCTCGAGCGCGTCGGCGTCGCCCACCAGGCCCAGAAGTTCCCGGCCCAGCTCTCCGGCGGCCAGCAGCAGCGCGTCGCCATCGCCCGCTCCCTGGCGATGGACCCCAAGGTCATGCTCTTCGACGAGCCGACCTCGGCGCTCGACCCCGAGATGATCAACGAGGTCCTCGACGTCATGGTGGGCCTGGCCAAGGAGGGGATGACGATGATCGTCGTCACCCACGAGATGGGCTTCGCCCGCAAGGCCGCCAACCGCGTCGTCTTCATGGCCGACGGCCAGATCGTGGAGGAGAACACTCCCGAGGAGTTCTTCACCCACCCCAAGAGCGACCGCGCCAAGGACTTCCTCGGCAAGATCCTCACGCACTGACCCAGCCCAATCAGGAGGAAAACATGAAGGTTCGTCAGCTCAGCGCGGTTCTCGCCGCATCGGTGCTCACGCTCGGTCTCGCCGCCTGCGGTGACAGCGCCAACGACGGCAACGCCGGTTCCGACGGCGACGCCAGCGGGGGCACCGGCAAGGCCGTGAAGATCGGCATCAAGTTCGACCAGCCCGGACTCGGCCTCAAGAAGGGCACCGACTACGCCGGCCTCGACGTCGACGTCGCCAAGTACGTCGCCAAGGAGCTCGGCAGCGGCGAGGGCGACATCACCTGGGTCCAGGCACCGTCGGCCCAGCGCGAGACGCTCATCTCGACCGGCCAGGTCGACATGATCTTCGCGACCTACTCGATCACCGACAAGCGCAAGGAGACCGTCTCCTTCGCCGGTCCGTACTTCGTCGCCGGCCAGGACCTCCTCGTCCGTGGCGACGACAGCTCGATCACCGGCCCGGAGACCCTCACCGGCAAGAAGCTGTGTTCGGTGACCGGCTCGACGTCCGCCCAGAAGGTCAAGGACAAGTACCCCGGCGTGCAGCTGCAGGAGTTCGGCACGTACTCGGAGTGCGTCGCGGCCCTCGTCTCCAAGGGCGTCGACGCCCTGACGACGGACAACACGATCCTCGCCGGCTACGCCTCGCAGGACCAGTACAAGGGCAAGCTCAAGGTCGTCGGCAAGACCTTCTCCGAGGAGCGCTACGGCGTCGGCATCAAGAAGGGCGACACCGCGCTCTGCGAGAAGATCAACACGGCCCTCACCAAGATGGTCAGCTCGGGCGACTGGCAGAAGGCCGTCGACGCGAACCTCGGCCCAGCTGGGTTCAAGGTCGACACGGCGGTCAACCCGCCGAAGCCCGACGCCTGCTCCTGACCGGCACCTGACCGGCATCTGACCGGCTCCACGGCGTCTCGGGTATGCCGTCCGCTCACCCGGGCGGACGGCATACCTGAGCCCGCGAACGACGACGACAGCAAGGAAAGGTCCCCTGCATGGGTGAGATCCTGAGCAACTACGACGTGCTGGCTGCCTTCTGGGGCACCATCCAGCTGTCGATCCTCGGGACGGTCGGCGCCATGCTCCTCGGCACCATCGTCGCGATCCTGCGACTCTCCCCGGTGCGGGTCTTCCAGTGGATCGGCACCTGGTACGTCAACACGTTCCGCAACACCCCGCTCACGCTGCTCATGGTCTTCAGCATCCTCGGGCTCAGCTTCATCCTCGGGATCCAGCTCAACACCACCGACGTCAGCAGCAACGTCTTCCGCTGGGCCGTCGTGATGCTGTCCGTCTACCACGGCGCCTTCATCTGCGAGGCGCTGCGCTCCGGCGTCAACACCGTGCCGGCAGGGCAGGCCGAGGCGGCGCGCGCGATCGGCCTGACCTTCGGGCAGAGCATGCAGCACGTCCTGCTGCCGCAGGCCTTCCGCGGCTCGGTCGCCCCCATCGGGTCCACGATCATCGCGCTCATCAAGAACAGCACCGTGGCGCAGGTCATCGGTGCCGGGGAGGCCGCCAACCTCATGTCGACGATCATCGAGAACGAGGGAAGCCGGTTCAGCGTGTTCCTCATCTTCGCCATCGGCTTCGTCATCCTCACCCTGCCCCTCGGGCTGCTCTTCACGAGCATGTCCCGTCGACTGGCGGTGAAGCGATGAGCGCGCAGTCCGTCCTCTTCGACGCACCGGGACCCAGGGCGCGCCGTCGGCACGCGATCCTCGCGGCCGTGGGTGCAGTCATCGCCCTCGTGGCGCTGTACTTCGTCGTCCGCAAGATGCAGGAGGCCAACCAGCTCCAGGGCTACATGTGGGAGCCGTTCCTCACCGACCGGTCGGTCTGGCGCGACTACCTCCTCAAGGGCCTCTGGGGCACCATCAAGGCC
Organism: Knoellia sp. LjRoot47; assembly: GCF_964253435.1. NCBI lineage: Bacteria > Bacillati > Actinomycetota > Actinomycetes > Micrococcales > Intrasporangiaceae > Knoellia > Knoellia sp. LjRoot47. The sequence continues at coordinate 2,670,192 of NZ_CAXUQS020000001.1, read as the reverse complement.
GCGCTCATCTCGATCGTCTTCGCGGGCGTCTTCGGGTTGCTGTTCGGTGTGGGCCGGCTCTCGACGATCCGTCCGGTGAGGTGGATCTGCGGCGTCGTCGTCGAGTTCTTCCGCGCCGTCCCCGTGCTGATCATGATGATCTTCGCGTTCGGCGTCTACACCCGCAACGGCGTCTTCGCCAACGACATCAACCCCCTCGCCGCCGTGGTCACGGCCCTCACCCTCTACAACGGTGCGGTCATCGCCGAGCTCGTCCGCTCGGGTGTCTACTCCCTGCCCAAGGGACAGGGCGAGGCCGGGCTCTCCGTCGGCCTCACGACCGGACAGGTGCTGCGCTCGATCCAGCTCCCGCAGGCGCTCACGGCCATGCTGCCGGCGCTCATCGGCCAGTTCGTGACGATCCTCAAGGACTCGGCACTGGGGACGGCCATCACCTACACCGAGCTGCTCACGTGGTCCAAGACGCTCGGGTCGGCCTTCACCAACACGGTGCCGGCCTACATCGTCGCCGCCATCCTGTTCATCACGATGAACTACCTGCTCTCCCGGCTGGCGGTCACGGTCGAGAAGCGGCTCAACCGCCGTGGCAAGACGGCAGGCGGGGCGCACGCCACCCCTGCTCCCCTGCCCGGCGCGGCCGCCGCCGACTGACGCCGCCGGCACAGAGCGGCGACAGTCCGCCGAGCAGCGACGACGAAGGGCCCGGATCCGTCACGGATCCGGGCCCTTCGTCGTTGTCTCGTATACCTAGACCAGTCGGGCGCTGGCTCGGGCGGGATCCGCTCCGGAGACGGTCGTGCGAACCTGCCCGTGCTCGCCGTACCAGTCCACGAGCAGGATGGTCGCGTCGTCGCGCAGGTCCTCACCGGTCTCGTCGAGGATGCTGTCGGCGAGGTACCGCGCGGCCTCACGGGGGTGCAGGTCGCGCGTGCGCGCGATGACGCCGGCCAGGTCGAGCCCGGCCGCGCTGCGCTCGAGCATGCCGTCGGTGACGAAGACCAGGCGGTCACCCGGCTCGAGCGTGAGGCTCGTGGCGCGGTAGGACGTCTCGGTGAACAGCCCGAAGGGCAGGTCCGCGGGCAGGTCGAGCGACCGCACCTCGTCACCGCGGGCGAGATAGGGCGGGACGTGGCCGGCGTTGACGAGCTCGAGGACGCCGGTGTTGAGGTCGAGGCGTCCGACGATGCCGGTGACGTAGTCATCGAGCGTCTTGTCGATGGCGTGCGCGACCAGCGAGGCGTTGGTCGAGGCGGCCTGCTCGAGGAGCGAGGCGCCACGACGCCGCGCACCACGGAGCCCGCCCACACAGAGGGTCGCGGTGAGCGCGGCCGCGACACCGTGACCCATCGCGTCGGTCACCGAGAGGTGGAGGTGGTCGCGGGCCAGGCTGTAGTCGAAGGTGTCGCCGGCGATGTCGCTGGCCGGCTCGAGCCACGCCGAGAGCGTGAACGCACCGGCCTCGCACGTGCGGGACGCGGGGAGCAGCCGCTGCTGGATCTCGGCGGACAGGCTGGACGGACGGCTGCGCTGCCCCCACTCGAAGAGGTCGGTGTGCCGCCGGTTGGCGATGACGACGAACGCGAGGAAGTGCGCCATCTGGGCGATGCGCTCCTTCGTGTCAGCGCCCGGCTCCTCGCGCAGCAGCATCTCGAGCACGCCGATGACCTCGCCGCGTTCGGTGATGGGCGCGAGGAGGGTCCAGGCTCCCGCCGTCTCGCCTCCAGCGCCCTCGGGCGGGACGACCTGGACGGTCTGCGTCCGGACGGCCTGCTCGGTCGGCCCGCCGTCGAAGGGCAGGACCGTGGCGCGCTCCCGGGCCTCGCCGCGCTCGCCGGATGCGGTCACGCGGGCCAACACCGAGTCCGCGAGGGGCACGTGCGTGAGGCGGACCAGCGCGCGCCCGGACAGGTCGGCGATGAGGAAGGACACCTGCGTCGCACCGAACGCCCGGCCGAGCTCGCGCGTCACCGTCTCGAGTGCCTCCACCGGGGAAGCCGCCTCCGCCGCATCGAGCAAGCGCTCCAACCTTCCCGAGTACATCTCATCAAACACTCCGGCAGCATAGGTCAGCCGCAGGCCGCTGCACGCCCTCGAGGGCCACGACGCGCAGGACGAGATGCTGGGGCATCGCCGCAGGTGGGGGCTCGAAAACGCGAGAGCCGGACCCACAGGTCGTGGCTCCGGCTGTCGCGGACGTCGGACGACATCCGGTTGCTCCCCCGGTTGGACTCGAACCAACAACCTGCCGATTAACAGTCGGCTGCTCTGCCAATTGAGCTACAGGGGAACGCAGGTCGGTCAGCGATGACTGACGCACGTGGCGTGCCGCGGGCGGCGCGCTGCGCAACGATAGCAAAGGGTGGGGTCAGTCACGAAAACGGCTCCCGCGGCCCCGGCCGGGGCCTGCAGGTCAGTCGAGACCGACCTGTTCGCGGAGCCGGTCGAGTGCCTCCCGGGTCTGCTCGCGCACCTCGGGATCGGTGGAGCGCACGCCCCGCCCGAGGATCGTCTGCCCGAGCAACGCCTGGGTCTCGAGGTTCTTGCGGACGACGACCCGCGCCCGTCGCTTGGCCCCGAGGTCGACCTCGTCGGAGAGCACGACGGTCGCCTGGACCCGCTCGCGCAGCACCTGCGGGAACGTCGAGGGCAGCTCGACCTCCCACACCGAGGCGGGGGCCTTGTCGACCCACTGCACGCTGAGCAGCCGTGTCTGGTCGTCCCACGCGCCGGTGTCGACCATGTGCCACGGACGCTCGAGCTCCACGGAACCGGAGCGGACGGCATACACGTGGGTCGTCGTCGCGACGAGGTCTGCGCCGGAACGCTCGTCGCGCGCGACGCTCAGCACGACACGCGCGCGGTCACCCAGGACCGACGACACCTCGTCGGGCACGTCCGGGCCGCGGCGCCCCAGCCGGCCGAGCCTCATGAGGTGAGCCGGTCGCGCAGACGGGCACGGCTCATCTCGAGCTCGATGAGCTTGCGGGAGCGTTCACGGATGGCCTCCGGTGCGGGTTCGGGTGAGTTCTGGAGCCGACGGATGGCGGCCGTCTCGTCGGCGATCTGGCGGCTCAGCCCGGCGTCGTGGACCCCGATGACGAGCGAGTCGAGGTAGCGCTGGGGCGGAAGCCCGGTCGTCGGGTCGACCCGGGTGGGCAGGGGCGCGACCGACAGCTCGGCGAGCAGCCCACGCACGGCGAGCGGCCCGGCCTCGGCGACGGCAGCCGTCCACCCGGCCGTCGAGAGCTGCGAGGCGCGCGCGGCGACCGACCGCACGCCGTCGAAGATCGCCGCATGCGCCGGTGCCGTGAACGCCACCGACGGCAGCGCGTCGATCGTCTCGGTGCTGAATCGGGTCGGGTACTGCAGCAGCGCCTGGAGCAGCTGGCGCTCGGTCATGACGACGGGGTCGCGCAGGTTGGGCGCAGGCATCGCGGCGGCGTCCTCGTGAGCGTTGGGCTCGGGCACGTCGTCGGTCGACGCCGGCGTCCGGTCACCGGGCCGTCCTGGCGTGCCCTCCGAGGCCTCCCGCGCCGAGATCCGCCCGGCGCGCTGGACCTCGTTGCGGACCTGCTCGACCTCGACGCCGAGCATGCCGGCGACGGTGCGCATGTACTCGGGGCGCAGCGAGGAGTCGCGGATCGAGTTGATGATCGGCGCGACGGCCCGCATGGCCTGGACACGGCCCTCGGCCGTCTCGAGGTCGAAGCGCTTGATCGTCGTGCGCACCGCGAACTCGAACATCGGGACGGCGTCCTCGACGAGCGCCTTGACCGCCTCGTCGCCGCGGGCCAGGCGCAGGTCGCACGGGTCCATGCCGTCGGGGGCGACGGCCACGAACGACTGCGAGGCCCAGCGCTGGTCCTCGCCGAACGCCTTCATCGCGGCCTTCTGGCCGGCGGCGTCGCCGTCGAAGGTGAAGATCACCTTGGCCGGTGCACCGTCGGACTCGTCGCGCATGATGCGCCGCAGGATCTTGATGTGGTCCAGCCCGAACGCCGTGCCGCATGTCGCCACGGCGCCCTCGACGCCGGACAGCTGGGCGGCCATGACGTCGGTGTAGCCCTCGACGATCACGGCTTGCCGCTCGCTGGCGATCGACTTCTTGGCCGCGTCGAGGCCGTAGAGCACCATCGACTTCTTGTAGATGGGGGTCTCGGACGTGTTGAGGTACTTGGCGGCGATCCGGTCGTCGTCGAGCAGCCGGCGGGCGCCGAACCCGACCGTGTCGCCGGTGACGTCACGGATCGGCCAGACGAGCCGTCCGCGGAAGCGGTCGTAGAGCCCGCGGCTCCCCCGCCCCGACAGGCCACCGGTGACCATCTCGTCCTCGCTGAAGCCCTTCTCGCGCAGGTGCCGGGTCAGCTCCTCGCCGCCGCGCGGAGCAAAGCCCATGCCGAACTTCTCGGCCACCTTGCGGTCGAACCCGCGGTCGCGCATGAAGTCGCGACCCGGCCGGGCGTCGGGCCGGTCGACGAGGATCGAGGCGTAGAACTCCTCGGCCACCCGGTGCGCCTCGATGAGGCGCGAGCGCCGACCGATGCCACCCTCGGACCGGGGGCCGCCACCCTCCTCGTAGCGCAGCTCCATGCCGATCTTGGCGGCGAGCCGCTCGACCGACTCGGCGAAGGTCAGGTGCTCGACCTTCTGCACGAACGAGATGACGTCGCCACCCTCGCCGCAGCCGAAGCAGTGGTAGGCGCCGACGGCCGGGCGCACGGTGAACGACGGGGTCTTCTCGTCGTGGAACGGGCACAGCCCCTTGAGCGAGCCGACACCGCCGGGTCGCAGCGTCACGTGGTCACGCACGACGTCCTCGATCGAGGAGCGCTCCTTGACGGTCTGCACGTCGTCAGCGTTGATCCGCCCGGCCACGCGCGCCTCCCGTCCTCGTGTGCTCCAGTGAGGGCTTCAGTATGCCGCGTGGTCCCGAGGGTCGTGGCGGCATGTCCCCACGCGGGCCACGCGCTCCGGCGAGGCGACGTCACCGGCGCAGCCGCGGGTCCCGTGACGGGTCGGCATACATGGGCGGGCAGCCGTGGGTGACGGCGTCGGGACGCAGCTCGTAGTGCCACGGCTCGTTGCGGTAGATCTGGCAGAGGCCGTAGCGCGAGCCGTGCTCGGAGAGCCAGCCGGTCGTGCCGGAACCCCCGAGGTCCACCGCCCGGCCCGACACGTGCGGTGACGTCTCCGGCGTGGCGACCCAGCGGGCCGCCTCGCTGCGCGACCCGTACTCGGCCACGGCGTCCTCCAGCAGCTGCTCCTGACGCTCCGGTGAGCGCCACCCGCTGTTGACGACGAAGGTGACGCCGTCACCCACCGCGTCCACGGCGGCACGCCGGAGGGCTTCGCGCAGGGCGGGGTCGAGCCGGGTCACCTCGCGGGTGCGCGCGTCGAACGCGGTGACGACCGACGGGTTGGCCGGGGCGCCCACCTGCGGCGGCGGCGTCACGACCGGGGCGCCCGTCGCGAGGGCGCGCGGCCGGTCCGGGACCAGGCCGGCCGCCGCAGCGGCGACGGCGAGAAAGGTCGCGACGAGGAGGAGCAGCGGCCGGGGCGCCGCGCGGCCGGTCGCGTGGGTGGCGGGACTGGAGCTCATGGCTCCAGCCAACGTGGGAGCCCGTTGCCGGGGCGTATGCCGTTTTGCATACGCGGACGACAGGTCCCGGCTCGTAGCATCGGCGGCATGCGTGTGCTGGTCGTCGAGGACGAACCCCTGATGGCGGGCGCCATCCGGGACGGCCTGCGGCTCGCGGCGATCGCGGCGGACGTCGCGGGCGACGGAGACACGGCGCTCGAGCTGCTGGGCGTCAACACCTACGATGTCGCGGTCCTCGACCGGGACGTGCCCGGACCCTCTGGTGACGAGGTGGCGGCGAGCATCGTCGCGTCCGGGGTCGGCACACCAATCCTCATGCTCACCGCCGCCGACCGGATCGACGACCTGGCGTCGGGGTTCGAGGTCGGGGCCGATGACTACCTCACCAAGCCGTTCGAGCTGCGCGAGCTCGTGCTTCGGCTCCGGGCCCTCGACCGGCGCCGTGGCCGCAGCCGGCCACCGGTCCGGGAGATCGCGGGTCTGCGCCTCGACCCGTTCCGTCGCGAGGTGTTCCGCGACGGACGGCACGTCGCGCTGACCCGCAAGCAGTTCGCCGTCCTCGAGGTGCTCGTCGACGCCGAGGGTGGCGTCGTGAGCGCCGAGCAGCTCCTCGAGCGTGCCTGGGACGAGAACGCCGACCCGTTCACGAACGCCGTCCGGATCACCGTGTCAGCCCTGCGCAAGCGCCTCGGTGAGCCGTGGGTCATCGCCACCGTGCCGGGTGTCGGCTACCGGATCGACGCCCGTCCCGCCGGAGACGAGCACGACGGCGGACCGGCTGCCGATGGCTGACGGGACGTCGATGGCGGACCGGCCTCGCGGCACGAGTGTCCGGCTCAGGCTCGCCCTGAGCTACGCCGGCGTCGTCGTGGCGACTGGCGCGCTCCTCCTCGCGACCGTGTGGGTCTTCCTCCTGCGCTACGTCCCGGACGGTGTGAGCCAGGGCCCTGGACCGTTCAGCCCGTCCCGGTCCGACCTGCTCGACGCCTTCACGCCGAGGGCGGCACAGGCCATGGCGTTCCTCGTCGTGGCCGGGCTGGCCGGTGGCTGGTACCTCGCCGGACGGATGCTCGCGCCACTGGCGCGGATCACCGAGGCGACCCGCGTCGCCGCCACGGGGTCGCTGGCGCACCGGATCGCGATGGAGGGCGCCGGGGACGAGTTCCGCGAGCTCGCCGACGCCTTCGACTCGATGCTCGCCCGGCTGGAGGCCCACGTCGTCGAGCAGCAACGGTTCGCGGCCAACGCCTCCCACGAGCTGCGGACGCCGCTGGCGGTGACCCAGACCCTGCTCGACGTCGCCCGCGCCGACCCCGACGGCGACCGGCAGGCCCTCGTCGACCGGCTCCACTCCGTCAACGCCCGGGCGATCGACCTCACCGAGTCGCTGCTCCTGCTCAGTCGCGCCGACCAGGGCTCCTTCGCCCGCGAGACCGTCGACCTCTCGCTGCTCGCCGAGGAGTCCGTCGAGTCGCTGCTCGCGCTGGCGGAGTCCCGGGGCGTCGCGGTCGAGACCAGGTCGGGCGCGCCCACGACGACCACCGGCTCACCCACCTTGCTGCAGCAGCTCGTCACCAACCTCGTGCACAACGCGATCGTGCACAACGTGCCCGAGGGCGACGACCGCACCGTTCGGGTCACGACGGGCGGCACCGCCGACACGGTGCACGTCATCGTCGACAACACGGGCCCACAACTCACTCCGGCGCTCGTGGCCACGCTCGTCGAGCCGTTCCGCCGGGCCACGGACCGCGTCCGCGACGACCACGGCGGGGTCGGCCTCGGGCTCGCCATCGTCAGGAGCATCGCCCTCGCCCATCACGGCACCCTGACGCTGCAGCCGCGAGACGGTGGCGGCCTCCATGCGGAGGTCCGGCTCCCCGCTGCGACGGCCCCCGCCGAGCACCGCTGACCCCGACCGCACCACGGGGACGGAAGACTTCCTCGCCGAGGTGTCGTATCCGGGCTCACCCGTTCGTGGACAGGATGAACCTCACGCCACACAGCCGGAAGGACCACCCCACATGCGCACCCTCATCGTCTCCGAGTTCATCTCCCTCGACGGCGTCATCGACTCCCCCGGCGGCGGCGACCACCCGCACGCGGGCTGGACCTTCAAGGACGTCGAGTTCGACGAGGCCGCCTACGAGATCAAGGGCCGCGAGCAGGAGGAGGCGGGCTGCCTGCTCCTCGGACGCCAGACCTACGACGAGTTCGCGCCCGTGTGGCCCACGATGGAGGAGTTCGCGGACTACAACGCGATGCCGAAGTACGTCGTCTCGAGCACCCTCACCGACCCGCAGTGGCACAACACCACGGTCCTGCGCGGCCTCGACGAGGTCGCCACGCTCAAGGAGTCCGACGAGCCCGGGACGATCCTCGTCCACGCGAGCGCCAGGCTCGCGCAGGGCCTCGCCGCCGCCGGCCTCGTCGACCGCTACCACCTGCTCGTCTTCCCGCTCGTCCTCGGCTCCGGCAAGCGGCTCTTCGCGACCGACGCCGACAAGGGGAGGTTCACGCTGACGGAGTACGCGGCATACGGCAACGGGGTCCAGCTCAACGTCCTCGACGTCGTGCGCTGACGGTGGCGTTCAGCACCAGCGGCGGTGAAGCTCCAGGGCGCGGACGTCCGTGAGCGAGGCCACCTGGTCGACGACCACACGCAGGGCCGCCCCCTCGTCCGGGGCGGCCTCGTGGTCGGCGAGCAGGTCGGCGTCGAGGCGGCTCGGGTCCTGCCGGTAGGCACCGACGAGGTCGGCGATGACCTCGCGCTCCCCCGCCATGAGCTCGACGCGCTCGGCGGCGTTCATGACGAAGTGCGCCGCCACGGCCTTGAGCACGGCGACCTCGGCCCGCGTCGCGACCGGGACGACGAGGTCGGCCTCGTGCCGCACCAGCGCACCGGTGCCGTACCGGTCGCGGGTCGCCGTCTCGACCGAGTGCACGAAGCGCCCGATGACCCGCGAGGTCATGTCCTTGAGCGCCGCGAGGTCGCTGCGCGAGCCCTCGTATGCCGTGGGCACCGTCCCCGTGGCGAGCACCCGTTCCAGCGCGGAGCCGAGCGCGTCGCGCGTGAGGTCGGTGGCATAGGACGCCGTCGCCACCGCGAGGACGGCATCGACGTCGGAGGCGTCCCACAGCCGGCGCGGGTCGAGGCGGCCCGACGCGATCGCGTCCTCGACGTCGTGCACCGAGTAGGCGACGTCGTCGGACCAGTCCATGACCTCGGCCTCGAAGGACCGCTGACCGGCGGTGGCGCCCTCGCGGAACCACGCGAAGACGGGGAGGTCGTCGGCGTAGACCCCGAACTTCGGCGTCGGCGACGGAGACTGCCCGCGCGACCACGGGTACTTCGTCGTGGCGTCGAGCGAGGCCCGGGTGAGGTTGAGGCCGGCGGGCCGGCCGTCGGAGTGGAAGCGCTTGGGCTCGAGCCGCGTGAGGATCCGCAGGGTCTGGGCGTTGCCCTCGAACCCGCCGATGTCCGCGGCGACCTCGTTGAGTGCCGTCTCGCCGTTGTGGCCGAACGGCGGGTGTCCGAGGTCGTGGGCGAGGCAGGCGGTGTCCACGACGTCGGCGTCGCAGCCGAGCGCCGCACCGAACTCGCGGCCGATCTGGGCGACCTCGAGGCTGTGCGTGAGACGGTTGCGGATGAAGTCGTCGCTGCCCGGCTGGAGCACCTGGGTCTTGGCAGAGAGGCGTCGCAGCGACGCGGAGTGCACGAGCCGCGCCCGGTCGCGGGCGAAGTCGTCGCGGTCGGCGCGCTTGTGCGCTGGGTCCTCGGCGACCCAGCGCTCCCGGTCGCGGGCGGTGTACGTCACGCGCACGACACTAGAGGGTGCCGGGCCGCCCGCTTAGGGTTGCTCCAGCGCGGGGCACCGGCCCCGCGCATCGAGACAACGACGAGCAGGGACCGAGGTGGCGGTGCGCACACGTCTGGCGCGGATGGTGACGGGCGCGGTCGCGCTCACCCTCGCAGTCTCCGGCTGCTCGGGCGAGGGTGACGGCGACGACGGCGGCAACGGCACGGGAGACGGCGCGACGACGACGACCACCCGGCAGCGGGAGGCGAAGCCGTCTGACACCACCGGACCGATCAAGGACGCGGCGCTGGCCGCCGGCTCCGTCGTCGTCACCCGCACGACGACCTCGGAGACCAAGGGGGGCGGCACCACCCACGAGGAGATCGAGGTCGAGCTCACCGAACCGATGTCGGGACGGGTCCTCCACGTCGGCGAGGACATCTGGACCCTCGACGTCGTCGCGGGGGTCGGCTACCTCAAGGACCAGTCCGTCAAGAAGTCCACGAACCGCTGGAGCCGGCTCTCCGCGGCCGAGACGAAGGAGCGCCTCGAGGACGTCACCCTCGACGGGCTGCTCGGCGTCCTCGACGACGCCTCCCGGGTCACGAAGACGGAGAAGGCCACGGTCGACGCGCAGGCCGCGACCTGCCACACGCTCACGCTCGCGCCCAAGGCCGGCACCCAGCCAGCCGACGGACCGGCGCCGACGTCGGCACGCGTGTGCGTCGACGGCGACCGCCGCCCCCTCGAGCTCGTCGTCACGGCCGACGACTCGGTGACGACGTCGACCTTTACCGGATGGGGCACGGCGATCGAGGCGATCGAGCCTCCGCCCAACCTCGTCGACGGCGACTGACCCCACGACGTCCGCGCTGCCCCCTCGGGCAGCGCGTCTAGCTGTCCGGCGGCTGGCCGTCCGACGCCCGCGCGGCCTCGGCGGCTGCCGCCGCACGCTCGACCCACTTGGGTGTCGTGCCGTAGCGCTGGCTCGGGATGAGGCGCCCGTGCGCGCTGTCGTCGATGAGCTGGACCAGCCGCGACTCGCGCGTCTCCTCGCGCTTGGCCGTGACGACCCAGTTCTCGGCGACGTTGCGGTAGGACGCCGTCGCGACCTCCCAGAACGCCGCGGCCGCGGGGTCGGCGAGGAGTCGGGAACGCTGCTCGTCACCGAGCTGCTGGCGGGTCTCGTAGGAGTAGCCGCTCAGCTCGGGCCTGCGTTGCTCGAACACGGCCAGACCTGCGGGACGCATGAGGCCTGCCGCGGTGAGCCGCTCGACGTGAGCGATGTTGACCGCGCTCCAGACGCTCGAGGACTTGCGCGGCGTCCACCGCTGGCGGCGCGAGTCCTCGTCGATGCGCTGCGACACGCTGTCGATCCAGCCGAAGCACAGCGCCTCGGGCACGGCGTCCTCCCACGTGAGACCACGGTCGGGGACGTGCTTCTTGTGCAGCCCCATCCACAGCTCGGTGGCGGTCTCGTGGTGCGCCTCGAGCCAGGCGCGGAACTCGGCCGCGTCGCGGAAGAAGAGCGCGGGGCGCTCGACGGAACCACCCGGCATACCGATCTGTCCCATGGACGGAAGTCTGTCAGCCGCCCGAGACAGAGAGCTCCGCGTGCGCGATCTGGGCCCGCTGCGCCTCGTCGAGGGCGCGCGAGCGCAGCCAGTTCTCGGGCAGCGCGACGACGCGCGGAGAGCCGGCGCGACCACGCTGGCCCTCGGCCGGCTCACCCGGCCACGGCGCGTCGAGGTCCATCGACCCGATGAGGTCGTCGAGCGCCTGGAGGCTGTCGACGAGCGCCAGCTGGTTGCGCACGGTCGACCCCGCCGGGAAGCCCTTGAGGTACCACGCGATGTGCTTGCGGATGTCGCGGCAGCCGCGCAGCTCGTCGCCGTCGTAGAAGTCGACGAGGTATGTCGCGTGCCGCCGGAGCGTGTCGGTCACCTCGCGCAGGCCCGGCTGGACCCGCTCGGTCGTCCCGGCGAACGCCGCCGCCAGGTCGGTGAAGAGCCACGGGCGACCGAGACAGCCGCGTCCGACGACCACGCCGTCGCAGCCGGTCTGCCGCACCATCTCGAGCGCGTCCTCGGCCGACCAGATGTCGCCGTTGCCGAGCACCGGAACGGTCGTCACGGCTTCCTTGAGCCGGGCGATGGCCGACCAGTCGGCCTGGCCCGAGTAGGCCTGTGCCGCAGTCCTTCCGTGCAGCGCGACTGCTGCCGCGCCCTCGCCCTCGGCGATCCGCCCGGCGTCGAGGTAGGTGACGTGGTCGGCGTCGATCCCGATCCGCATCTTCACCGTGACGGGCACGCCGTAGGGGCTGGCCTCGCGCACGACGTTGCTGACGATGCCGCGGAAGAGCTCGGTCTTCCACGGCAGCGCCGCTCCCCCACCCTTGCGCGTGACCTTGGGCACGGGGCAGCCGAAGTTGAGGTCGATGTGGTCGGCGCGGTCCTCGGTGACGAGCATCCGCGCGGCGAGACCGGCCGTGGCGGGGTCGACGGAGTACAGCTGCACCGAACGCGGGTTCTCCTCGGGGCCGTGGCTGATGAGCCGCATGGTCTCGGGGCTGCGCTCGACGAGCGCGCGCGAGGTCACCATCTCGTTGACGTAGAGGCTGGACGCGCCACTGGCGCCACCGGCCGCGGAGCCTGCCGAGCCGTACTCGCGGCACAGCCGGCGGAACGCCCGGTTGGTGATGCCGGCCATCGGTGCGAGCACGACCGGGGACTCGATCGTGTGGCGCCCGATCTGCAGGGGCGGCAGGACGGGGGTGCTGGAGGTCGTGGGTGCGGCAGTCATGACCGCACGATTGTCCCACTGGTTGACTGGCGCCATGTCCACGCTCATCACTCCGGGCGAGCTCGCCTCCGCCATCGACGCCGGCACCGTCCGCGTCCTCGACGTCCAGTACTCCCTCGCCGGCGACGGACCAGCCCTGTATGCCGTGGCGCACGTCCCGGATGCACCTCACCTCGATCTCGACGCCGTGCTCGCGGGTCCGCCCGGCGAGGGTGGGCGGCACCCGCTGCCCGACCCGGCCGTCCTCGAGGCCGGTCTGCGAGCCGTCGGGGTCGACGACGGCGACACGGTCGTCGTCTACGACCAGCAGACGTCGCTGGCGTCGGCGCGTGCGTGGTGGGTGCTGCGGTGGGCGGGCATCACCGACGTCCGGGTGCTCGACGGCGGACTGGCCGCGTGGCGGGCCTCCGGCGGCGCGGTGACGACGGAGGTGCCGGTGGTGGAGCCTGGCACCGTCACGGTGCGCCCCGGGTCGGTCGCCGTGCTCGACGCGGACGGAGCAGCGCGGGTGGCGATGGACGGCATACTCCTCGACTCCCGTGCGGGAGAGCGCTTCCGGGGCGAGACCGAGCCGATCGACGCGGTCGCCGGCCACATCCCCGGCGCCCGCAACGCGCCGATGGCCGAGCAGCTCGAGGCCGACGGCCGGTTCCGGTCGGCCGACGAGCTCCGGGCCTACTTCGCCGGGCTCGGCGTCACGGACGCGGGCGAGGTCGGGACGTCGTGCGGGTCCGGGGTGACGGCGGCTCACACCGCCCTGGCGCTCCACCTCGCCGGGTTCGAGGCCGTGCCCTACGTCGGCTCCTGGAGCCACTGGATCACCGACCCCGACCGCCCGGTCGAGACCGGCCCGGCCAGCTAGGGCGCGACGGCGAAGGACCCGGTGAGGGTTCCCGGCGCCTCCGACTCCGCCCCGACAGGGCGGACCGAGGCACGGGTGATCGTCCGCGCCCGGCCGTCCCAGACGAGCAGATCCCTGTCCCAGACGAGGAGCAGCCGGTCGGGGTCGAGCCAGCGCAGGGCGCGACAGCAGCCCTTGCCGAGGCCGGCCTCCTCGCTGGGTGGGGCGAGCAGGATGGCCGGGTCGTCGAGCGTGTCAGCGGTGACGGTGAGGACGCCCTGGTACGGGACGGTGCCATCGACGGTCGGTGCGGTGGCCTCGGTGGCCGGGCTGAGGCTGCCGCCGACGGCGACCCGGTTGCCGGGTCCGCTGATCGTCTCGCCCCACGTCGCGGCGAAGATCCCGGGCAGTCGGCGCCCCTCGTCCATGAGAGCGAGGGAACGCTCCGTGCGCAGCAGGGTCTCGTCGCCCGACACGACGACCTCGTGCCGTCCGGCGTAGGCCGGGTCCCCGAACAGGGTGACGGCCTGCGTCGTCGGGTCGACGCGCCACTGCCGGCCCGACGACCTGGCGACGAGGACCGACCCGTCGCCGTTCCACCCGACGTCCTCGAGGAACGGGTCGTCGACGGCGATCGTCCGCACCTGCGCCGTGACGACGTCGAGGACGACGACCTTGCCCGGCTGCGCGAAGGCCACCTGTCGCCCGTCCGGGGCGATCGCCCGGTCCCGAAGCGGGTCGGACTGGTTGCCGCCGCTGTCGCGGACGGGGACGAGCGGGAGCGTGTCGGCCTCGAGCCAAGGACGCTCGAGCGTGGGCCGGTAGACGACGGGGAACACCGAACCGGTGTCTCCACGGCGGAGCACCACTGCGGTCACCGGCGCCGTGGCGTCGCCGCCGGCCACCAAGGCGCCCTGCTCCTTGCTCCACGCGCGCACCTGCGAGGTCGTGGGGGCGAGGCTCTCGGGCAGCCCCAGGGCCAGCGCCGTCTCGGCGTCGACGCGCGGGAGCGAGGCAGCCTCTGCGGCGGTGGGACCGAACACCGCAGCGACACCCAGCAGGTCCACCGGGGCGGCCCGCCAGGGCTGCGGTCCGGTCGCCGACGGCGTCGGTCCGGTCGCCGACGGCGTCGGTCCCGTCGTCGTCGGACCGGACCCCGGGAGGGTGTCCAGCCCGTCGGTGGCCCCCGGGAGCACCATGGCGGCGACGACCACGGCCGCGGCGGCCGCGGTGGCGACGGCCGCGACGAGACGCCGGCGGCGGCGCGTGCCCTGGGCGGCGTCCCAGGCGGTGGCGCCGAGGTCGGGGGCCGTGACGTCCTGCACGGCCTCCTCGAGCAGGTCCTTGAGCTCGTGCGTCATCGCACACCTCCGGGTGTCTCGAGGCTGAGGTCGGGCAGGATTTCGCGCAGACGGCGCAGGGCGTCGTGTGCCTGGCTCTTGACGGTTCCCTGGCTCACCCCGAGGACCTCGGCGGTCTCGCGCTCGCTGCGGTCCTCGAAGTAGCGCAGCACGACGACGGCACGCTGCCTCGGCGCGAGCTGGGCCAGCGCCCTCATGAGGTCGACCCGGTCGATGCGACCCTCGACCCGTTCGGGGGCGGTCGCGGCGAGCAGGGGGGCGTCGCCACCCACGACCTCACGCCGGCGGCGACGCCACGCGGAGACCGCATCGCGGTAGAGGATGCGCCGGACGTAGGCGTCCGGGTGCCCGTCACGCACCTTGGGCCAGTTCAGGGCCAGCTTGATGAGCGCGCCCTGGAGCAGGTCCTGGGCGAGGTGCTCGTCGCCGCAGACGAGGTAGGCCGCGCGCAGGAGCCTCTGCTGGCGTGCCCGGACGTACTCGGCGAAGTCCTCGTCGACCTCGGCTGGTCCCCGGTGCATGGTCACACCCTCCCAACGCTCGGGCCCCTGTGTCTGGTTGGGCGCGCGAGGGAAGTCGTCCCCGACCGGCGCCCACCCGGTGGTGGGCCGACACCGGCTCGCCCGCTCAGGGGGCGATGGCGACCGCGTCTGCGGGGCTCCCGGGCACCGGGCGATCCGAGGCGGCCGGGAGGGTCGCCACCCTGAGCAGGGCCCCGGTGGTGGTGTTCCAGGTGAGCAGGTCGGTCGTGTTCCAGCGGACGAGGACCTGGTCGCGGTAGACCCAGCCCAGCACCTCGCAGCACCCGACGGAGGCTCCTTGGCTCCCGGGTGCGATGAGCAGCCGGGGCGTGACCGCATCGTCGGCCGCGGCGGCGAACACCCCCTGGAAGAGCCCGTCGGGTCGGCGCTGGTTGGCCGCGAGCGCCGCGGCCTGGCCGAGGAAACCCCCCGTCGCGAAGCGGTCCCCGGACGCGAAGGTGGCGCCCCACACCCCGGACAGCGCGCTCGGCCCGGTGCGCGTGGACGAGCCGGCTCCCTGCGGGTCGAAGCCGAGCACCCGCATCTCGTCGGGCGGCTCGACCCGCACCTCGTAGCTGCCGGGATGCACGGACAGCGCCGCTCGGCGGACGTCGCGCACCGTGCCCGTCTCCGGGGTGATGCGCCACCGGGACGTCCGTGACCACACGAGGACCGACCGCCCGTCCGGGGCCCAGCCCCCGTGGGTGAGGTAGCGATCCGGGACGGGGAAGGTCCTCGCCTCTCCGGTGTAGGCGTCGAGCACGACGACCCGGCCCGGCTGGACGAACATGACCCGCCGCCGGTCACCGGCGACGGCCTTGACCACGAGCGGCGAGGCCTCGGTGCCG
This sequence comes from Knoellia sp. LjRoot47, assembly GCF_964253435.1. Lineage (NCBI taxonomy): Bacteria > Bacillati > Actinomycetota > Actinomycetes > Micrococcales > Intrasporangiaceae > Knoellia > Knoellia sp. LjRoot47. The sequence goes on along the minus strand of NZ_CAXUQS020000001.1, from coordinate 2,654,420 downwards.
GCCTCGTCGACCGTGCGCACGAGGGGTACCGAGTCCACGAGCACGAACGGGTCGCTGAGCGTCGGCCGGACGAGGACCGCTCGCAGCCCGTCGGACGTGTGCCGCAGGAGCACCGCCCGCACCGGTGCACTGCTCCCGCCGAGGTCGCTGAGGTCTCGCATCACCGTGCGCGGCCCGAACGACAGGACGTCCGGGAGGGCGAGCTGACCGCGGACGAGCTCGTCGATCCGGGGCAGCTCGAGCAGCTGCGAGGGGGTCGGACCCACCTGGGCCAGGGTGCCGAGGAGCCCGAACGGCGTCGGGTCCCACGGCTGCGAGTCCACCACGAGGTCGCGGGTGGTCCTCGTGCTGGGTGCCGGCTGTGGTGGAGCGGCCTCGCCCTGGCCGCGCGGGACGAGCACGACCGCACCGACCACTGCGGCGACGGCGACAGCCGAGGCCGACCGCGTCCGCCGTCTGCGACGTCGCAGGGCCTGCGCCCGTCGACGCGACCGCTCGACGAAGTCGGGCTCACCCAGGGGCGCTGCGGCGTCGGCGAGCGTGTCACGCGTGACCGGGGGCAGCAGCCGCCTCACCGCCGAGTCCGACAGTGCGAGGGCCTGAGCCGTCTCGGCCTCGGACCGCTCCTCGAACCGGCGCAGGACGGCCACGGCGCGCTCCCTGCGGGTGAGCGCCGCCAGCTCCGGCGGGAGCCCGGGACCGGTCCTGCGGTCGGCCGCCACAGCGCGAACGGCTCCGCCGGCGCTGGTGCCACTGCGATGCCCGTCACCGCCCCGTGGCACCCGGGCCGTGAGTGCAGCCCGGTGCAGGACCCGTCGGGTGAAGGCGTCGGGGTCGTCGTCGTCACCGACCCTCGGCCACCTCAGCAGGAGCGCGGCGAAGGTGGACTCGGTGACCCGCTCGGCGAGCTCACGGTCACCGCAGACGAGGTAGGCCGCGTGCAGCAGCTGCTGCTGCCTCGCGCGCACGTACTCGGCGAAGTCGTCGTCGACCTCGCGCCGCGGTCGGGTCACCCTCCCACTGTCCCGCCGCGGACCTCGCGGCGGGAAGGGATCCGGGCAGGACGGCATACGAAAACCCCCCGACCTCGCGGTCGGGGGGCTTTGCGCGAGAACTCAGTCTCGAAGGTGATCGAAGGTCAGAGACCCTTGACCTTCTCGGCCTGCGGGCCCTTGGGGCCCTGCGTGACGTCGAACTCGACCTTCTGGCCCTCGGTGAGCTCGCGGTAGCCGCTGCTCTCGATCGCCGAGTAGTGAACGAAGACGTCAGCGCCGCCGCCGTCCTGCTCGATGAAGCCGAAGCCCTTTTCGCTGTTGAACCACTTCACGGTGCCGGTTGCCACTGGTGATGCCTCTTCTGTGTGTTGCGAGAACTCCCGTGTGGAGTCCTCATTGCCGCCGATTCCCGACCCGGTCACACACCGCGAACTGTTCGCGAGGGCAAGTCGGTCATGTCGGCCACGCAGAACGTGGTCTGAAAGGCAACGTGACAACGGTAGCAGCCTTCGTCGCCGTACCCTCCATCGAGCGGCCCACCCCGCGGGCGTGTTCGGCGGGCGGAGACCGTCAGGACGAGGCGCGGCGCAGGAGGTCGGTGAAGTCGGGCACCTCGTCGAACCGGTCGGTGAAGCCGGCCTCGCGCTGCTCGCCCTCGGCGGGCAGGAACCCCGATCGTCCGGCAGAGGTGCCGGACGCGGCACCGAGCAGGGCCGAGACGAGCTCAGCCGCGGCCCGGTCGACGCGCCGGTCGAGCCCGGCCGTGCCGAAGTCGTCGGTCGCCGCCATGACCCCGGTCGGGACGGCCGCGGCGTGCAGGTACGAGAAGAGCGGCCGCATGGCGTGGTCGAGCATGAGCGAGTGACGGGCGGAGCCGCCGGTCGCCCCCATGAGGACGGGCTTGCCGTCCAGGGCACCGACGTCGAGGTTGTCGAAGAACGACTTGAACAGCCCGCTGTAGGACCCCGAGAACACCGGGCTCACGACGACGAGCGCGTCGGCCGACAGCACCTTCTCGATCGCCGCGGTGAGCTCGCCGGTCGGGAAGCGGGTGAGCATCTGGTCGGCGATGTGCCTGGCGAGCGGGCGGAGCTCCACGACCTCGATCGTGGCGGCCTCGCCGTGGGCCGTGACGTGCCGGTCCACGGCCTCGGTGAGGCGGTCCGTGAGCAGCCGGGTCGAGCTGGGCTCGGACAGGCCAGCGGTCACGGCGACGATGCGACGGGTCATCTCAGACCTCCACAGGGGTGCCGTCGAGCGCGGCGAGGCGCTCGGCGTGACGGGGTGCCGTGGCGGGCACGTGGGCGGGACGACGGGCGTCCGCGATCCTGCGCAGCTCGGGCACGACCTCGCCACCGAGGATGTCGATCTGCTCGAGGACGGTCTTGAGCGGCAGGCCGGCGTGGTCGATGAGGAAGAGCTGGCGCTGGTAGTCGCCGACGTGGTCGGCCATCGTGGCGTAGCGCTCGATGACCTGCTGCGGCGAACCGACCGTGAGCGGCGTCTCGCGGGTGAACTCCTCCATCGACGGCCCGTGACCGTAGACCGGGGCGTTGTCGAAGTAGGGCCGGAACTCGCGCACCGCGTCCTGGCTGTTGGCCCGCATGAAGACCTGACCACCGAGACCGACGATGGCCTGGTCGTGCTTGCCGTGGCCGTGGTGCTGGTAGCGCCGGCGGTAGAGGTTGACCATCTGCTTGGTGTGCGACAGCGGCCAGAAGATGTTGTTGTGGAAGAACCCGTCGCCGTAGTAGGCGGCCTGCTCCGCGATCTCGGGGCTGCGGATCGAGCCGTGCCAGACGAACGGGGGCATGCCGTCGAGCGGGCGGGGCGTGGACGTGAACCCCTGGAGCGGGGTACGGAACTTGCCCTGCCAGGACACGGCCTCCTCGCGCCACAGGCGGTGCAGCAGCGCGTAGTTCTCGACGGCGAGGTCGAGTCCGTCACGGATGTCCTTGCCGAACCACGGGTAGACCGGACCGGTGTTGCCGCGGCCCATCATGAGGTCCATGCGGCCGTCGGAGAGGTGCTGCAGGTAGGCGTAGTCCTCGGCGATGCGCACCGGGTCGTTCGTCGTGATGAGCGTCGTCGAGGTCGACAGGACGAGGCGCTCGGTCTGCGCGGCGATGCTCGCGAGGAGCACCGGCGGGTTGGCCGGGGCGGCGAACGGCGGGTTGTGGTGCTCACCCGTGGCGAAGACGTCGAGCCCGACCTCCTCGGCCTTCCTGGCGATGGCGATCGTGGCCTTGATGCGCTCGTGCTCCGAGGGCGCCTGGCCCGTGGTCGGGTCCGTCGTGACGTCCCCGACGGTGAAGATGCCGAACTCCATCTGCCCCACTCCTTGTGCTAACTAGTTGACCATTCACCTAACTGAACGGCGGCAGGTTCGTCCGCATTCCCCACCGGTCGACCGGCGGGGGGTCAGGCCTCGCGAGGGGCGGTGTCGACCGCCGCACTGACCCGGACCCGGGCCACCCGGCGCCCGTCCATCTCGAGCACCGTGAGGCGGCGACCGTCGACGACGACGCTGTCGCCGACGACGGGGATGTCCTGGAGGTGCTCCAGCACGAGCCCGGCGACGGTGGAGTAGCGCTCCACGGCGAGCTCGGTCCCGGTGAGCTCGGCGTAGTCGGCCAGGTGGGTGCCACCGTCGATCTCGGCGGTGGCGTCGAGAGCCAGCTCGCCCTCGCCCGGCTCGTCGCCGAGGGGCTGCTCGTCGGCCGGATCGTACTCGTCGCGGATGTCACCGACGAGCTCCTCGACGATGTCCTCGAGCGTGACGATGCCGTCGGTGCCGCCGTACTCGTCGACGACGAGGGCCATGTGCACGCCCTCGCGCATCCGGGTGAGGGCCGCGAGCAGCCGTCCGCTGCTCGGCATCACGGTGATCTCGCGGACGAGGTGCTCGATGGTGGCCGGCGAGCCCGCACCGTCGGCGCGGGTCTCCGAGTCGGCGTCGGCGCGGGTGTCGGAGTCGGCCTCGGCGTCGGCCGAGAGGATGTCGCGCACGTGGACGAAGCCCACGACGTCGTCGACGGAGTGGCGGCGCGTGACCGGGAAGCGCGAGTGCGGCGTGCTCGCGATGACGGCGCGCGCCTCGGCCAGGGTCGCGGAGGCGTCGAGGAAGTCGACCTCGCCGCGCGGACGCATGACCTCCTTGAGGTTGCGGTCGGTCGCCGCGAAGACGTCCTGGAGGATCTGCCGCTCGTCGGCCTCGAGGTCCTTGTGGTGGCCGACGAGGTGGCGCAGCTCCTCCTCGCTCATCTCGTCACCGGCGGCCTCGGGGTTGGCCCCGAGCAACCGCACGACCGCGTTGGTCGAGCGTGACAGCAGCCAGATGACCGGCTTCATGAGCGTGGCGAACCGCGACAGCGGGGGCGCCACGGCCAGGGCGATCGGCGCCGCACGCTGGAGGGCGAGCCGCTTGGGGACGAGCTCACCGAAGACGAGGGAGAGGTAGGCGATGACGAGCGTCATGAGGATGAGCGCGACCGTGCCCGCCGCACCCTCGGGGATCCCCACCCGCTCGAGCAGCGGAGCCACGTCGGGCGCGATGGTCGTCGCGCCGTAGGCCGCCGAGAGGAAACCGGCGACGGTGACGCCGATCTGGACGGCGGCAAGGAAGGTGTTGGGGTCGCGCGCCAGCCGTGCGACCTTGGCCCCACGCGCACTGTTGCGCTCCATCGCGCCGAGCTGGGTGTCGCGCAGCGAGACCAGCGCCAGCTCGGTGGCGGCGAACACGCCACCGACGAGGACGAAGAGCAGCACGAGCCCGAAGGCGAGTGCGGTGTCCTGATTCACCGGAACCTCCTGGCGGGGCGCTCAGACAGGTTCCGGATGGGACTTCGAGGGCGATCCATGCGCCACATCCTACGGAGCGGGCTGGACGCCACCTGTGAACGTCAGCCGCCCGCAGGGCCCAGGTCCGCGACGGTCGAGCGCGCGGCGTCGAGGCGCGTCTGGGCGTCGACGACGGCACGACGAGCCGTGCGAGCGGCCTGCTCGGCGGCGTCGAGGCTCGCCTGTGCCCGCGACATCACGTCCTGCGCGGCAGCCAGCTCGGCGTCGGCCTCGCGACGCTCCCTCTCGCGGACGCGGGCCGCCGCCTTGGCTGCCTTCGCCTCTGCGACCGCCCGGGCGAGCTCCTCGGGGGTGAGCTCGTCCTCGCCGTCCTCGCCGTCCTTGCCGTCCTCGTCATCCGTCCCTCCCCCGCCGGCCGCACCACCGTCGCCGCCGGGCGCCACCGCATCGCCCTGACCACCACCGCGCAGCACCGAGACGATCGACCCCGAGCTCGTGACCCCGACCGCGCCGGACAGGTCGACCTCGCCGAACCCGCTGTAGCTCAGTGACCGCGTCAGCTGTCCCGAGGCCAGGGCGTCGGCAGCGGTCTCGTCGGCGAGCGCGGCGATCGCGCTGGCCCGCACCTCCTCACGGGCGGACGCCGACAGCGTCCCTCCCTCGTCCTCGGCCGCCGCCACGACAGCGGCGACGTATGCCGTGAGGGCCGCGTCGCGCTCGCCCCTCACCGAGGTGAGGGCGGCGGTGTCGAGCCGTGACTGCGCGGCCCGCATGCGGGCACCCAGCCCGACGAGCTCCGCGAGCGCGGCCGAGTCCCCGCGCGGTACGAGGTTCATCGCCCAGGCCGTGAGCGTGGGCTTGCGCAGCGCGAGGACGGCCTTGGCCGCCGGGGCGCCGGCAGCCGCCTTCACCTCGGCCGCGAGCGACTTGCGCGACGCGACGAAGTCCGCGAGCGGGACGGCATACAGACGCGCCGCGGCGTCTGCGACGACGTCGGCGGAAGCGTCGTCGGTCGTCCCAGCCATGGGCCGACGATAGCGGGCGGCGGGGGTCCGGTCAGGGGGCGACGGACGGCGTCTGCGCCTTCAGGGAGCGCGCGCGGCGAACGTCGACGGCGAGGTGCCAGACCCACATGAGGCAGCCGAGGACGACGAGCGTCAGGCTGGCGAGCGCCAGGGTCACCACCGACCCGGTGACGAGGGGCGTGAGCACCGCTGCGACGACAGCGTTGGTCGCCAGCGGCATGACCCCCGCGACCGAGGCCGCGGCACCGCGCACCTGCGGGAACAGGTCGAGCAGGGCCACCTGGATCGTCGGGAACGCCGCGCCGGTCCCGAGTGCGATGAGGCTCGGGCCGACGACCGCCCACGGCAGGGTCGGCCCGAAGGCGGTGGCCAGCGCGACGTTGGTGAGGGCGGCGACGACCGACACCGCGAACGCCGCGGTGATGAGCCGACGCGGGGCCACCCGGCCGGCCGTGCGGCCGCTGACCCACGACCCGACGACCACGCCGCTGATCATCGGGACGAAGAACTGCCAGAAGTCGGCCTCGCCCTTGCCGAGGAGGTCGACGACGAAGATCGCGGCACCGCCGATGTAGATGAACTGACCGGCGAAGACGAGGGTGATCGCCCAGCCCATCCGCTCGAACTGTCCGTCGCGGGCGACGTGCGCGACGTCCCGGAGCATTGGGCCGAGCCGCAGCGGACGGCGGCGCTCGGGCGGGTGCGTCTCGGGGATGACGAGGAGCACGACGACGGCGAGGACGAGCGCGAGACCACCGATGAACCAGAAGATCGTCGGCCACGGACCGAGCCCCAGAAGCAGCCCGCCGATGATCGGCGCCACCGCGGGGGCGAGACCGAAGATCATCATGACGCGGCTCATGACCCGCTGGGCCTCGGCACCGTCGAAGAGGTCGCGGATGATCGTGCGGCCGATGATCGTCGAACCACCCGCGGAGAGGCCCTGGAGGACACGGAAGGCGAGCAGCATCGGCAGGCTCGTCGACAGGGCGCAGCCGACGCTCGCGAGCGTGTAGGCCGTGAGGGCACCGATGACGACGGGTTTGCGACCGACGGCGTCCGACAGCGGCCCGTGGAACGGCGTCATCACGGCGAAGGCGAGCATGTAGGCGCTCACGACGAGCTGCATCTCGTCGACGCCGACACCGAGCTCGCCACGCATCTGCGCGAACGCCGGGAACGGGGTGTCGATCGAGAACGGGCCGAGCATCGCCATGCCCGCGAGGACGAGCGTGAGCACGAGCCCCGCGTGGTGCCGCGTCGGACCGGCGGACCCGGCGGACCCGGCGGACCCGGCGGACGTGCCGGACGACGTGGCTCGCGGGGTGCCCGCGGCCTCGGTCACCACGTCATGCGCGCGCCCGGCGCGAGAACCACGTCAGCAGCCGACGAGACGCTGCGCGAGGTAGCCCTCGACCTGGTCGAGCGCCACCCGCTCCTGCGCCATGGTGTCGCGCTCGCGGATCGTCACCGCCTGGTCCTCGAGCGTGTCGAAGTCGACCGTGATGCAGAACGGCGTGCCGATCTCGTCCTGGCGGCGGTAGCGCTTGCCGATGGCGCCGGCGTCGTCGAAGTCCACGTTCCAGTTCTTGCGCAGGGTCGCGGCAAGGTCGCGGGCCTTGGGCGAGAGGTCGGCGTTGCGCGACAGCGGAAGGACGGCGGCCTTGACCGGGGCGAGGCGACGGTCGAGCTTGAGCACGACGCGCTTGTCGACCCCACCCTTGGTGTTGGGGGCCTCGTCCTCGGCGTAGGCGTCGACGAGGAACGTCATGAGGCTGCGCGAGAGACCGGCCGCCGGCTCGATGACGTAGGGCGTGTACTTCTCACCCGACGTCTGGTCGAAGAAGACGAGGTCGGTGCCCGAGTGCTGGCTGTGCGTCGTGAGGTCGAAGTCGGTGCGGTTGGCGATGCCCTCCAGCTCGCCCCACTCGCTGCCGGTGAAGTTGAAGCGGTACTCGATGTCGACGGTGCGCTTGCTGTAGTGCGAGAGCTTGTCGGCCGGGTGCTCGTAGTGGCGCAGGTTCTCGGGCTTGATACCGAGGTCGACGTACCAGCGGGTGCGCTCGTCGATCCAGTACTGGAACCACTCGTCGTCGTCGCCGGGCTTGACGAAGAACTCCATCTCCATCTGCTCGAACTCGCGGGTGCGGAAGATGAAGTTGCCGGGGGTGATCTCGTTGCGGAAGCTCTTGCCCGTCTGGGCGATGCCGAACGGCGGCTTCTTGCGCGACGTCTGCATGACGTTGAGGAAGTTGACGAAGATGCCCTGCGCCGTCTCGGGGCGCAGGTAGTGCAGGCCGCCCTCGTCCTCGATGACGCCGAGGTGGGTCTTGAGCATCATGTTGAACTCGCGCGCCTCGGTCCACTGGCCGCGGGTGCCGCAGTTGGGGCAGGCGATCTCGGTGAGCGGGATCGAGTCGGGGTCGACCTGGGCGTCGGCGGCGGCACGCTTGTTCTGCTTGTCCGCGATCGCCTCCTGCATGTGGTCGACGCGGAAGCGCTTGTGGCAGCTGAGGCACTCGGTGAGCGGGTCGGTGAAGGTGCCGACGTGGCCGGACGCGACCCACGTCTCGCGCGGCAGGATGATCGAGGAGTCGAGGCCGACGACGTCGTCACGACCGGTGACGACGGACTTCCACCACTGGCGGCGGATGTTCTCCTTGAGCTCGACCCCGAGCGGCCCGTAGTCCCACGCCGAGCGGGTACCGCCGTAGATCTCCCCGCTGGGGAAGACGAAGCCCCGGCGCTTGCAGAGGTTGACGACGGTATCGACGGTGGAGGTCTCCTTGGCCATGCGCGCAAGGTTACTGTCCGCGCGGGGGTCCCCTCGCACCGGTTTCACCCGGCCGCTGCGGTCCGCGCGAGGCGTCCGGGGGCGAGATCGGGTATGCCGTCCGCTCCCGTAGGCTGCACGCTCGTGTCACCCCTTCGCGAATCCCTCGAGAACGCGAGCGCGCCCGTCCTGCGGTCGATCGCCTCGCTCCCCCGCGCCGTGCCGTTCCTCGCCGTGCTGGCGCTCATGGTGGCCGGCGCCCTCATCCCCGGCTGGGGCTGGGTGCTGCTCGCGGTGGTGACGCTCTTCCTCAGCTGGCTGCTCGTCCTCGGTTGGCCCCGGCTCACCACCCCCGAGCGCCTCATGCGGATCGCCGTCGTGGCCATCGCGCTCGCGATCACGATCACCCAGGCCCTCCCCCGCTGACGCCTCACAACTGATTGCCCCACCGCGAGGCGTCACCGTTCGTCTGATTGCCCCACCGCGAGGCGCCACCGTTCGTCTGATTGCCCCTGGACGAGGGCGGAGCGCATCGACCTCTCGCCCAGGGGCACTCACTCGGGGCGTGTTGACAATGATTCTCATATGAGTTGAGAATGGTTGTCATGAAGCATTCCCTCCTCGTCGTCCCACTCCTCGGAGCCCTCGCCCTCGCCGGATGCGGGGGCAGCTCGGAGGCGGACTCGACGAGGTCCACGAAGCCGGGCGCACTGCCGGTCGTCGCAGCCTTCTACCCCCTCGCGTATGCCGCGGAGCGGGTCGGCGGCGACCGTGTCGACGTCACGTCACTCACCAAGCCGGGCGCGGAGCCGCACGACGTCGAGCTCACCCCGCGCGACGTCGCCGACCTCGGCCGCTCCTCGCTCGTCGTCTACGAGAAGGGCTTCCAGCCCGCCGTCGACGACGCGGTCGGCTCGCAGGTCGACGAGGCCAAGGCCCTCGACGTCGCGACCGAGGTCGACCTCAGCATCGCGGCCACCGACGACGGTCACGGCCACGACCACGGTGAGGGCGACGACCACGAGGAGCACGGCGACGAGGCCGCGGTGGACCCCCACTTCTGGCTCGACCCGACCCGCTACGCCAAGGCTGTCGAGGCCGTCGCCGAGAAGCTGGCGACGGTCGACCCGGCCGGCGCGACGGCATACCGAGCGAATGCCGAGACGATGGTCGCGGAGCTGACCACGCTCGACAGTGAGTTCGCGACCGGTCTCAAGACCTGCACCACCCGCGATCTCGTGACGGGGCACGTGGCGTTCGCCTACCTCGCGGACCGCTACGACCTGCACCAATCGGGTGTTTCGGGCCTGTCCCCCGACGCCGAGCCCAACGCCGCGACGATGAAGGACATCGTCGAGCACGTGCGCGAGCACAAGGTCACAACGATCTACGCCGAGCCGCTCGTGAGCCGGGACCTCACCGAGACCATCGCCAAGGAGTCCGGCGCCACCGTGGCCGTGCTCGACCCGATCGAGGGGCTGAGCAAGGCTTCCGCCGGGAGCGACTACTTCGAGATCATGCGGACCAACCTCACCGCGCTCCGGAAGGGCCTGGACTGCTCATGACCGACACCCCGCTCATCTCGCTGCGGTCGGCGTCCTTCGGGTACGCCGACCGTGCGGTCGTCGAGGGCGTGACCCTCACCCAGGGACGCGGCGAGGTGATCGCGCTGCTCGGCCCCAACGGCTCGGGCAAGTCCACCCTCGTCAAGGGGTTGCTCGGGCTGTCGGACCACCTCGGTGGCGAGGTCGCCCTTTTCGGGACACCGCTGGCGCGCTTCCGGGACAAGCCGCGCATCGGCTACGTCCCCCAGCGCCACTCGCTGTCGTCCTCCGTGCGCGCTACCGTTCGCGAGGTCGTCGAGGTCGGGCGACTGCCGCTGCGGCCGTTCTGGCGACCGTCGGGCAGCGAGGACGCGCGCGCCGTCGACGAGGCCCTCGACGCCGTCGGCCTGCGCGACCGCGAGCGCGAGGACGTCGCCACCCTGAGCGGCGGCCAGCAGCGCCGCGTCCTCATTGCCCGGGCCCTCGCGGCCGGCCCCGACCTCCTCGTCATGGACGAGCCGACGGCCGGCGTCGACGCCGCCAACCAGGCTGTCCTCGCCGAGGTGCTGTCCGTTCTCGCGGCTCGGGGTACGTCGATGCTCATCGTCACGCACGAGCTGGCGGCACTGCGCGACGTCGTGACCCGGATCGTCTGCATGGACGCCGGGCACGTCGACTTCGACGGGGCGCCGACGGCGTGGGCCAGAGGCCACCGCGGCCACGAGGCCGGAGACGCGCACCACCACGAGTCCCCCACCGACGCCGTCCACCCACCGGGGCTCGCCGGCATCGTCACCGACCCCCTTCCCACGCGCGAGGTGCGCCCATGAGCGACCTGCTCTCCCTCGACTTCATGCGCCAGGCGCTCGTCGCCGCCGTGCTCGTCGGCCTCGCCGCGCCCCTCGTCGGCGCCTTCCTCGTGCAGCGGCGCATGTCGCTCATCGGTGACGGCATCGGACACGTCGCCCTCGCCGGTGTCGCCATCGGCATCCTCACCGGCTCGATGCCGGTGTTCACCGCGCTGGTCGCCGCGGTGGCCGCCGCCGTCGGTGTCGAGCTCATCCGGGCCGCGGGTCGTACGAGCGGTGACATCGCCCTCGCCGTGATGTTCTACGGCGGCATCGCGCTCGGCGTCGTCCTCATCTCGAAGTCGAGCGCCACCTCGCCCGGCAACCTCACCGGCTACCTCTTCGGCGCCATTCTCACGACGAGCCGCACCGACATCGCCGTGTTCGCCGCGCTCGCCGTCGTCGTCGTCGCGGTGACCTGGTCGCTGCGGCACCGCTTCTTCGCGGTCGCCAACGACGAGGAGTTCGCGCGGGCCGCCGGCATGCCGGTCATGGGCTACAACATCGCCCTGTCCGTGCTCACCGCGGTGACGGTCGTCGTCTCGATGCGGGTCGTCGGGCTGCTGCTCATCACCGCGCTCATGATCATCCCCAACGCGACCGCGCAGCTCGTCGCGCGCAGCTTCCGGAGCAGCCTGCTCGCCGCCTCGGTCATCGGCATCCTGTCGAGCGTCGGCGGCGTGGTCGTCTCGTTCTATGCGGAGACACCGTCCGGCGGCACCATCGTGCTGCTCGCCATCGCGACCTTCCTCGTCACGAGCGTCCTCGCCGGCGTCGTGACCCGGGCCCGGCGCGCCGCGCACGAGCGGGCCGAGCGGCACGACCACGAGCACGGACCCACGTGCGGGCACCCGGCGATCGAGCACGACGGGCACGTCGACTACCTCCACGACGGCCACCGGCACGCACCGCACCGGGACCACTACGACGAGCACGACGGCCACGCGCACGAGAGCGGGGCCGAGCGTCCCGGAGACCAGCAGCCGACCGAGGAGGTCGCCCGATGACCACCCACCCCACCCACCCCGCCGACCAGGCGTCGGCTGGCGCGAGCCGCCGGCCCACCCGGCAGCGGGCCGCCCTCGCCGAGCTCATGTCAACGACCTCGCAGTTCCTCTCGGCGCAGGACCTGCACGCCAGGCTCCAGGAGCGCGGCGACTCGGTCGGCCTGGCGACGGTCTACCGCAACCTCCAGGCCATGGCCTCCGACGGTGACGTCGACGTCCTGCGCACCGACGACGGCGAGTGCGTCTACCGCTCGTGCGGCACCGAGGCCCACCACCACCACCTCGTCTGCCGCGAGTGCGGTCGCACTGTCGAGGTCGAGGGCCCGGCCGTGGAGACGTGGGCCGCGGAAGTGGCTCGGCAGAACGGGTTCAGCGACGTCACCCACACCATCGAGCTGTTCGGCACCTGCACCTCCCACTGACGAGCAGCCCCGACTGATTGCGACTTCGCAGAGTTGTGAGCCCAGCGAGCAACTCTGCGAAGTCGCAATCAGTCGAAAGGCTTGGCCGGCGGTTGCTCAGGCGTCGGTGGCGGTCTCGGGCCCCGCAGCCGCAGCGTCGACGGCGCCGCCGTAGCGGCGGTCGCGGTCGGCATAGATCTCGATCGCCCGCCACAGGTCGCGGCGGTCGAAGTCGGGCCAGAGTGTGTCGAGGAAGACCATCTCGGCGTACGCGCTCTGCCACAGCAGGAAGTTGCTCGTGCGCTGCTCCCCCGAGCTGCGGACGAACAGGTCGACGTCGGGCATGTCGGGCTCGGGGAGGTAGCGCGCGAGCGCCTTCTCGTCGACGTTGCGTGGTTTGAGCCGACCCCGCGCCACGTCCTCGGCCATCGCCCGAGCGGCGTCACCGAGCTCGGCTCGGCCGCCGTAGTTCACGCAGAAGTAGAGCGTGAGCCCGGTGTTGTGCTGGGTGAGCTCCTGGGCGATCTCGAGCTCCTTGATGACCGAGCTCCACAGCCGTGGACGTCGGCCGACCCAGCGCATCCGCACGCCCCACTCGTGGAGCTGGTCGCGGCGGCGACGGATGACGTCGCGGTTGAACCCCATGAGGAAGCGGACCTCGTCGGGCGAGCGGCGCCAGTTCTCCGTCGAGAAGGCATAGGCGGACAGGTGCGTCACGCCCGCCTCGACCGCCCCGGCGACGACGTCGAGCAGGGCGCCCTCGCCGGCCTCGTGGCCCTTGGTGCGGGGCAGCCCGCGTTGGTTGGCCCAGCGCCCGTTGCCGTCCATGACGATGGCGACGTGGCCGGGGACCTGCTGCGCCGGGACTGCCGGGGGCTGGGCGCCGCTCGGGTGCGGGAAGGGGCGGCTCGTCACCGCTCCACCATACGGAGCGAGCGCACCCCGCGTTCGAGGTGCCACTGCAGGAACGCCGTCGTCAGGCCGCTGCCCTCACGGCGGTGCCGCACGTCGGACGAGTCGGCGATTATCCAGTCGCCGGCGAGCAGGGCCGCGAGCAACCGGAGCGTCTCCGGCGCGGGGGCACTCGAGCCGGGCGGACGGCATACGGAGCACACGGCGCCACCGGAGACGATGTGGAACGCGCGGTGCGGTCCCTCGGCGCCGCACTTCGCGCAGTCGTGGAAGCTCGGCGCCCAGCCCGCGACCGCGAGCGCGCGCAGGAGGTAGGCGTCGAGGACGAGGTTGGGATCGTGCTCCTTGCCGGCGAGCGAGCGCATCGCGCCGGTGACGAGGAGGTACTGCTGGAGCGCGGGCTCGCGCTCCTCGGTGAGGCGGTCGCACGTCTCGAGGACGGCGTTGGCGGCGGTCCACGCGTCGTAGTCGCGCGCGCACACGTCGCCCCACGACTCGAGCGTCTCGGCCTGGGTCACGGTGTCGAGGTTGCGCCCCTCGTAGCACTGGAGGTCGACGAGCATCCCCGGCTCGAGCCGGGCGCCGAACCGTGACTTCGTCCGGCGCACGCCCTTGCCGACCGTGCGGACCTTGCCGAGGCTGCGCGTGAGCACGGTGATGATGCGGTCTGCCTCACCCAGCTTGTGGGTGCGCAGCACGATCCCCTGGTCACGGTAGAGCGGCACGCCTCATTGTCCCCCGAGCCTGCGACATTCCTCGTATGCCGTGCCGTCCCGCACCGCTCCCCCTCCCGGTCACGCCGGGCATACACCGATCCGTGCGGGCCCGCCACCGGGGACGAGGGGTAGCGCTCCCCATGTACCTCCCTGCACGGCCCTCCTAGTTTCGGTGGCGGCAGAGGCCGTTCCACGAACCGACCGAGGGGAAGCACCATGTGCGAGCAGCACGACCAGCAGGGACCGTCCGACGTGCGGGCCACCGCACCCGACGTGGGCCGGCGGGCGCTGGTGCGTGGAGCAGGAGGCCTCCTCCTCGGCGGGGGGCTCGTCGTCGCGGGCGCCGGGGCGGCACGTGCCGCGACCTCGCAGAACGGCTGGCCCGCGAGCAGCAGCCCGAGCGCGATCGGCATCACCGGACTCACCGTGGCGGGTCACGCCTTCCCCTCCGGGGTGCGCGGCGGTCAGGTCCACACGATCCTCGGCTACGTCGCCCGTCGCTTCCACAGCGAGGTCGAGGCGCTCGTGACGCCCGGCAACTGGGGCTACAACTACCGCGTCATCTCCGGGAGCACGAGCCTGTCGAACCACGCCTCGGGCACGGCGATCGACGTCAACGCGCCGCGCCACCCGCTGGGCTCGTCGGGGACGTTCTCGGCGACGCAGGTGAGCCGGATCCGATCGATCCTGAGCTCCTGCAACGGTGTCGTGCGCTGGGGCGGCGACTACTCGGGTCGCAAGGACGAGATGCACTTCGAGATCAACGTGCGTCCCGGAGACTCGAGGATCGCGCCCCTCGTGGCCAAGATCGGCGGCACCACCCCGGCGCCCACGACCGCGTGGTCGACCGTGCAATCCGGCGCCAGCGGCTTCCGCGTCACGGCAATCCAGCACCTGCTGCGAGCCCGCGGCCAGTCGCTCACCGTCGACGGGGTGTTCGGGTCGGTGACGGTGAGCCGCGTCAAAGCGTTCCAGTCCTCTCGCAGCCTGCTCGCCGACGGGGTCGTCGGACCGAAGACGTGGGTGGCGCTCGTCGTCACGGTGCAGAACGGTTCCTCCGGCCAGGCCGTCGTCGCCGCGCAGAAGGCGCTCACGGCGCGTGGTTACTCGCTCACGGCCGACGGGGTCTTCGGCGCCACCACGGCGTCGAAGGCCAAGGCGTTCCAGACGTCGCGCGGCCTGCTGGCCGACGGGGTCGTCGGGGCACAGACCTGGGCCAAGCTCACGATCTGACGGGGCGACACGCGGCGTGCTGTCGGGACTAGAACAGGTGTTCGATCTGCGCTAGTCTCGGCGACATGGACGCGGTCCTGCAGCACTCGCTCTTCGACACCGGCGACGCCATCGAGCTCGGCCCGCTGGCGCCGGCGCGGACCACGCTGTCCCGGGGTGCCTGGGTGGACTACCAGCCGGCATGGCTGGCCGGGGCCGACCTCCTCTTCGACGCCCTTCACCACGAGGTGCCGTGGAAGGCCGAGCGCCGGGAGATGTACGAACGCGTCGTCGACGTCCCGCGCCTCCTCAAGTTCTACGAGGAGGGCGAGCCGCTCCCCCACCCCACCCTGGTCGCGGCGCGAGAAGCGTTGTCCCGCAGGTATGCCGGTGAGCTCGGTGAGCCCTTCGTCTCCGCCGGGATGTGCCTCTACCGGGACGGACGTGACTCGGTCGCGTGGCACGGCGACCGGGTCGGCCGCGCCCGCGACATGGACACCATGGTCGCGATCCTCTCGGTCGGCTCGGCCCGCTCCCTCATGCTGCGACCGCGCGGCGGCGGCTCGTCGATGGGCTTCTCCCTGGGGCACGGTGACCTCGTCGTCATGGGCGGCTCGTGCCAGCGCACTTGGGACCACGCGATCCCCAAGACGAGCAAGCCGGTCGGGCCACGGATCTCGATCCAGTTCCGGCCGCGCGGGATCCGCTGACCCGTCGACGACAGGCGCTGGTCCGCTCGACGAGCGCGACCGGGCAGTGCGTGTCACCATCGTCGTGTGAACAAGTCACGTTTGCCTAGCGTTGGCCGCACAATTGTTCCTACGTCATCGGGGTCGGGTGGGATCGGGGGCATGACACCGCCCTCGCTCTCGTCACGCCTGCGGCACACGGCCGTCGTGGCGTTCGCCGCGCTCCCGCTCGTCGTCGCCGCCCCGTCCGCGCACGCCGCGCCCGTGGGTCCGGACGCCACCGGCACCGCCCCGGTCACCAGTGGCGCCGACCCGTCGACCGGCCGGGTATCGGCCGCCAGCTCCGACCTCACCGAGCCCAGGGTCCTCGCGCCGACCGCGGTCCAGACCGCGAACCGCCTGTGGCTCAGCGACGTGACGCGCCCCGTGGCCCCGGCGGTGTCCCTGCGGTCGTTCGAGTGGCTCGACGCCGGCGGCTTCATGCGCGGCGA
This sequence comes from Knoellia sp. LjRoot47, assembly GCF_964253435.1. Lineage (NCBI taxonomy): Bacteria > Bacillati > Actinomycetota > Actinomycetes > Micrococcales > Intrasporangiaceae > Knoellia > Knoellia sp. LjRoot47. The sequence goes on along the minus strand of NZ_CAXUQS020000001.1, from coordinate 2,638,006 downwards.
CCTCCTCAAGGTCGACCTCGCCGCGGGGTCGGTCAAGCCGGACTACATCAACGCCGGCAAGGTCGCCTCCGCTCGTCCGCTCACCGAGTTCGCCGACCCGCGGCGGACCGTCGCCGCGGTCAACGGTGACTACTTCGACATCAACAACTCCAACGCTCCACAGGGCGGCGCCAAGCAGCTCGACGGCACCGTCGTCAAGGGCCCCAACCCGGGCCACAACCGCGCTGTCGGCATCGGGGCCGACGGCCTCGGCCGGATCAGCTCGATGTTCCTCCAGGGCACGGTGTCGTTCGACGGCACGAGCACGACGCTCGACGGGCTCAACCAGTCGGCCATCCCGGCGAACGGCGTCACCGCCTTCACCCCGGCCTGGGGTGACTACACTCGCTCGCGCGTGACCGGTGGGGCGACCAAGGTCCGCGAGGTGGTCGTCCGCGACGGCGTCGTCGAGTCCGTCGCCTCCGCGGCAGGGCAGGGGCAGCTCGCCCCGACGCAGCTCGCGCTCGTCGGGCGCGGCACCGGTGCCGACCGTCTCGCCTTGCTGGGCGTGGGCGACAAGGTCGCGCTGGACTACTCGCTGCGCAACGACGGCGCCAACCTCGCCATGGCCATCTCGGGCAACACCATGCTGCTCGAGGACGGAGCCGTCCTCCCGCAGGGCGACACCGCGATCCACCCCCGCACCGCGGTCGGCTTCGACGCCGACGGCTCGACGATGTTCCTGCTCACCGTCGACGGCCGGATGGCCGACTCGCGGGGCATGACCTACGCCGAGACCGGTGCCTTCCTCAAGGAGGTCGGCGCCGACGACGCCATCAACCTCGACGGCGGCGGGTCCTCGACGATGCTCGCCCGCGAGGCCGGCGAGGACGACCTCGACGTCGAGAACCAGCCCTCCGACGGTGGCCTGCGACCGGTGCCCGACGGCATCGGCCTCTTCGCCGATGCCGGATCGGGCCAGGTCCGCGGCCTGCGGCTCGTCACGACCTCCGACGAGGAGAACCCCGCCCTGCTCCGCGTCTTCCCCGGGTTCACCCGGCAGCTCACCGGCCTCGGGCACGACGAGACGTACGCTCCGGTCGCCGCGACGCCGGCATACCGGGCGACGAACGCGGCCACGGTCTCGGCGACGGGTCTCGTCAAGCCCAGCGCACCCGGCACCACCAGGGTCACGGCCCAGATCGGCGCGGTCAAGAAGTCCCTCGGTCTCACCGTCCTGGGACCGCTGCAGCGCACCCGTCCGAGCGTCGACAAGGTGTCGATTCTCGACCCGGCGCAGCCCGCGACGTTCCGCATCATCGGCGCGGACGCCAACGGGTTCGAGACCCCGCTCGAGGCCGGCGACGTCACGCTGGACCTCGACGACTCGCTCGTGAGCGTCACCGGAGACGGCGTCGACTTCACCGTCAGGGTCAAGCCGGGGGTCACCACCGGCGCGCTCGTGGTCAAGGCCACGGCCAAGGGCGTCGTGACGCACGTCCCGGTCGCCATCGGCTCGGTGAGCACGACGCTGAGCACCTTCGACGAGGCGGCGACATGGCGCTTCACCCAGGCTCGCGCCGCCGGGTCGGTCGAGCCGGCCCCCGGGCGTGAGGCCGGCACCGGGCTGAAGATGACGTACGACTTCACCCAGTCGACGGCGACCCGGGTCGGCTACGCGCGGCCCCCGACGCCCATCACGATCACTCAGGGGCAGCCGCTCGCCCTCGGCGTGTGGGTGCTCGGCGACGGCAAGGGTGCGTGGACGTCGTTCGGCATCAGCGACGGTCAGGGCAAGGCGGCCTCGCTCTACGGCCCGTACGTCACGTGGACCGGCTGGAAGTACATGGAGGTGCCCGTGCCCCAGACGCTGCCCGGGCCCGTCACGCTCAACTTCGTCGCCACCATCGAGACCGGCGCCGCACGCTCCTACACCGGCGCTGTCGTGTTCGACGACCTCACCGTCAAGACCGCGCCGCCCGTCACCGCACCCGCGTCCCCTGTCGCCCAGGACCCGGTGGTCCAGCAGCACACGGCGCTCAGCACGACGGGTGAGCAGTTCACGTATGCCGTGATGTCCGACGGGCAGTTCACCGCCGACAACCAGTCACTCGTCCCCGCGGTGCGGCGCACGATGCGCGAGATCGTCGCCAGCCGCCCGGACTTCGTCGTCATCACCGGTGACCTCGTGGACACCGGCTACCCCGCGGACTTCGCGCTCGCCAGGAAGGTCATCGACGAGGAGCTCACCGCCAAGGGCCTGCGCTGGTACTACCTCCCCGGCAACCACGAGATCTACGGGCCCGGGTCGACGAGCAACTTCAGCGCCGTCTTCGGCGAGACCCACCACAGCTTCGTCCACAAGGGCACGCGCTTCGTCCTGCTCGACTCCTCGACCGGCACGTTGCGCGGCGGCGGCTTCGACCAGTGGCAGATGCTGCGCTCCGCCCTCGACGACGCCGAGCGCGACGACGCGGTGCGCGGGGTCGTCGTCGGCTGGCACCACCCTCCGCGAGACCCCAGCCCGGTCAAGGGCTCGCAGATGACCGACCGCGTCGAGGCCGAGACCGTCGAGGGCTGGCTCTCCGACTTCAGGATGCGCACCGGCAAGGGCGCGCTCTTCGTCGGTGGCCATGTCGGGGCGTTCTCGGCGGGGCGGGTCGACTCGGTCCCTTACGTCGTCAACGGCAACTCCGGCAAGGCGCCATCCACTTCACCGGACGAGGGCGGGTTCTCCGGCTGGACCACGGTCCGCATCGACCCCGAGGCGCCCGCCACCCCGGCGCCGCGCCTGTTCCGGGTCGATCCGGCCGACCCCGGCCCGCACCCGTGGGCCCGGGTCCAGATCCGCCCGCACGTCGACGAGCTCTCGCTGTCGGCACCACCAGTCGCCGTGGGCGCCAGCACCACCGTGGCGACGACGCTCACCCAGGGGACGCGATCCTTCCCCCTCGCCTACCCGGTGAGCGCGGCCTGGTCCGGCGACGGCGTCCACGTCGGACCGGGCAACCCACCGGGCAGCGCGGTCGCAGCCTTCGACCCCGCCTCCGGCAAGGTCACCGGGCTGCGCCCGGGCACCGGCTCCCTGACCGTCGTCGTCAACGGCGTGAGCCGGACCGAGACGGTCACGGTCGGCTGAGCCGGACGGCATACGACGTCGTGCCCGTTCCGAACGCCGTCGTCGGCTCGATTCGTGGAGATCTCCACGGATCGAGCCGACGACGGCGTCTCGACGGTCCGGCGGGGCCGAGCGACCGGGTCAGGCGGCGTCGTCGCGCTCGGCGCGGTTGACCGCCGAGAGCACCGCAGTGAGCGAGGCGCGCACGATCGAGGAGTGCATGCCGATGCCCCACAGCACCCGGTCGCCCACGGCGCACTCGACGTAGGCCGCGGCCTTCGCGTCGCCACCGGAGGACAGCGCGTGCTCGGAGTAGTCGAGCACCCGGACGTCGACGTCGAGTGTCGACAGCGCGTCGATGAACGCCGCGATCGGGCCGTTGCCGAACCCGTCGACGGTGATCTCGTGACCGCCGTCGAGCATGACCGCGGTGATGTGGTCGCGGCCGTCGCCGGCGCTGACGAGGGTGTGGCTCACCGGCGTGAACCGACCCCAGTCGTTGCGCTTACCGGGCTTCGCCGGGAGGTACTCGTCGCGGAAGATCGACCACAGCTCCTTGGCCGTGACCTCGCCGCCCTGCTCGTCGGCCCGGCGCTGGACGACCTGACTGAACTCCACCTGGAGCCGGCGCGGCAGGTCGAGGCCGTGCTCGGCCTTGAGCAGGTAGGCCGATCCGCCCTTACCCGACTGGCTGTTGACGCGGACGACCGCCTCGTAGGAGCGCCCGATGTCGTGCGGGTCGATCGGGAGGTAGGGCACGCCCCAGTCGAGCTCGTCGACGGTCTTGCCGGCGGCGCGCCCGCGGCACTCCATGTCCTCGAAACCCTTCTTGATGGCGTCCTGGTGGGACCCGGAGAAGGCCGTGTAGACGAGGTCGCCGCCCCACGGGTGGCGCTCGTGCACCGGCAGCTGGTTGCAGTACTCGACGGTGCGCCGGATCTCGGCCATGTCGGAGAAGTCGACCTGCGGGTCGATGCCCTGGCTGTAGAGGTTCATGCCGAGGGTGACGAGGCAGACGTTGCCGGTGCGCTCGCCGTTGCCGAAGAGGCAGCCCTCGATCCGGTCGGCGCCGGCAAGGTAGCCGAGCTCGGCCGCCGCGACACCCTCACCGCGGTCGTTGTGCGGGTGCAGGCTCACGACGACCGACTCACGCCGGTCGAGGTGGCGGATCATCCACTCGATCGAGTCGGCGTAGACGTTGGGCGTGGCCATCTCGACCGTTGCCGGCAGGTTGATGATCATCTTGTGGTCCGGCGTCGGGTCGATGACGGCGATGACCTCGTTGCAGACGCGCACGGCGAACTCGAGCTCGGTGCCCGTGTAGGACTCCGGCGAGTACTCGTAGTAGACGGTCGTCTCGGGGATCGTCTCCTCGAGCTTCTTGCACAGCCGCGCCCCCTGGAGCGCGATGTCGATGATGCCCTCCTTCGGCAGGTCGAAGACCACGCGCCGCTGGAGCACCGAGGTGGAGTTGTAGAAGTGGACGATCGCCTGCTTGCTGCCGCGGATCGCGTCGAAGGTCCGCTCGACGAGGTGGTCGCGGCACTGGGTGAGCACCTGGATCGTCACGTCGTCGGGGATGTGCCCGCCGTCGATGAGCTCGCGGCAGAAGTCGAAGTCGGTCTGGCTCGCGCTCGGGAAGCCGACCTCGATCTCCTTGTAGCCCATCTTCACGAGGAGCTTGAACATCCGCATCTTGCGTTCGGAGTCCATGGGGTCGATGAGCGCCTGGTTGCCGTCGCGCAGGTCGACGGCGCACCACCGCGGCGCCTTGGACATGACCTGGTCGGGCCACGTGCGGTCGGGCAGCCGCACGGTGATCTGCTCATGGAAGGGCAGGTACTTCGTCGCCGGCATCCCACTGGTCTGCTGGGGGGAGATCATCTGGTTCCTCTACTCACTTCTCGTCACGTGCTCAGCCGGGGCACAGCGAGCTCCGCGACGAGGAGGGCCGATTCAGGCCTCGCCGCGGCAGAGAAGGAGGAGTCGCGTGGGACGCACGAGACCGAGTATGCCGTCCGCCCACCTTCGCGTCAGCCTCCGGTCCGCACTGTGGGCACGTCGCGCTCGCTGCGTCTGCGGCAACGGTTGCTCTAGCAGCCGTTTCCGCAGACGCAACTGGGGGGCGGGGGGGTGTCGGGGGTCAGCCGCGGCAGCGGACCGAAAGGCAGGTGACGCAGCCCTCGAGCTTCTCGAACTCGCTGATGTCGACGGTGACGACGTCGTGCCCGCGCCCGCGCAGCAGCTCCGCGGTGCGCGGCGCACTCGCCGCCATGAGCAGCGTCGAGTCGTCGAGCAGCACGACGTGCGCGCCGCCCTCCTCGGGCATGCCCTCGTACGCCGGGAACGCCCCCGGCCAGTCGACGACCGGGTCCCAGCCGATGACGGTGCCGTCGGGGAGCGCCGTGACGGCGGACTTGAGGTGCAGCGCGCGCTCGACCGTGACGGCCTGCGTGCGCATCCCGACGGTGGCGAGGTGCGTCGCCAGCTGCTGGATGCCGGCGCCGTTGGTGCGACCGCCCAACCCGACGTATGCCGTGTCCCCCACCTTGAGCACGTCTCCCCCGTCGAGCGTGCCGGGGTCGGCGAGGCGCTCGACGCGGTAGCCGAGGTCGCGCACGACCCCCTCGACGGCGGCGACCTCCGGCTTGCGCTCTGCCGCACCGGGATTGGTCAGGACGGCCAGGTCGCCGGCGACGACGACCGCGTCCTCGATGAACACCGCGTCGGGGCAGTCGTCGGCCGCGGGCACCTCGACGGTCTCCCAGCCCGCGGACCGCAGGCAGGCGGCATACGCCTCCCACTGCTGCATCGCCAGGTCGAGGTCGATGACCGACTTCTCGAGGTGGGTGACGAGCCCGTCGGCGAGACGGGGACCCGGGCGGCGGACGAGGGCGGTTCGACGAGTCACGGGCCCGACCCTATGCGTCCGACCTCAGGCGCCGGGGGCCGTCTCAGGCAGGCGCCCGGCGACGTGGGTCGTGCTGTCGTCGAGCTCCTCGATCGTCCTGGTCCGCAGGATGGGCGAGCCGAGCAGCCACAGGACAGCGAGGCTCCCACCGACCGCCGACACCACCATGGTCGTGCCGACCCCGATCCACTCGCCGAGGAAGCCGCCGAGGACGGCGCCCACCGGACGGATGCCGTAGTTGATGGTGCTGAAGGCGCCGACCACCCTGCTGCGCACGGCATCCGGGGTCACCGCTGTCTGCAGCGCGTTGAGCGGGACGTCGAGCAGCATGACGCCGAACGCGGAGACGAACTCGACGAGGCCGAGGACCGCCATCCGCACCCAGGGTGGGCCATCGGCCAGCGGTAGCGCCGCGAACGGCGCCGAGAAGAGCACGGCGCCGACCGCGATGGTCGTGCCGACCCCGAGCCAGCGCGTGACCCGGCCGGCGAGCACGGCTCCGAGGAGACCACCCGTCGCGCCGATGCCCAGGGCCAGCCCGATGCTGCCGGCGCCGAGGCCGAGCTCGCGGCTGGCGAAGAGGATGAGCAGGGCGGCCGCGACGAAGTTGAAGAAGTTGATCGTGGTGACGCACGCCAGTGACGCCCGCAGGTACGGGTGTCGGAACACGAGCAGCACCCCGTCGCGCGAGCGGGCGAGCAGGCTCGTGTCCGCCGGCTCGACGGGTCGGTCCTCGACGCGGACGAACCGCAGGAGCAAGGCCGAGAGGAGGAACGACACCGCGTCGACGACGAGGGCGACGGGTGCGGTGAGCACCTGGATGAGACCACCGGCCACCGCGGGGCCGGCGACGAACGACAGCGACCTCGTCGAGCTGAGGAGACCGTTGGCCTCGACGAACTGGTCGCGGCGCACGAGCGCGACGAAGAAGCTCGGGTATGCCGTCTGGTAGAGCACCTGCCCGAGTCCCGCGAGCAGCGCGACGACGACGAGCTGGGCCATCGTCACCATGCCGAGCCAGTGCGCGACCGGGAGGCTGAGCAGGACGACGGCGCGCAGGACGTCGGCCACGATGAGCAGCCCCCTCTTGCGCGGCTGGTGGTCCACCCACGACCCGACGAACAGCGACAGGATGTTCGGGGCCCAGACCGCGGCGGTGAGCAGACCGACCGTGGGGGCGCTGGCGTGCAGCGTGGTGACGGCGATGAACGGCAGGGCGAGCCCGGTGATCCGGTCACCGAACTGCGAGATGCCCTGTCCGGCCCAGTAGGTCGCGAACCGGCGGTCCCGCCAGAGCGGTGTCCGCCCAGCTGCGCCGCTCACGGCCTCTCCCCCGCACCGTCCGCGTCCATGGAGGCGCGCCCGGCGGTGTCCTCGACGTCCTCGTCGACCGCTGAGGGCAGGACGTAGCGCAGCAGCCGGACCCGACGGGCCCCCGGCGTCGGCTCGTCGTCTTCCTTGCGGAGCACGTACGGCGAGAGCAGCACCTCGATCGCGGCCTCGATCTCGGCGAGCTCGTCGGCCGTCGCGACGATGGACGTGTTGGACAGTCCGGCAGAGCGACGCCACTCGGTCTCGAGCAGGGGCTCGGTGTCGCGGGCCCAGGCGTCCGGCAGCCCCGCGGCCTGGTCGAACATCACGCGCGACAGCAGGCTTGCCGCGTCCTGCCCGGCGGGGTCGTCGGCCGGTGTGAACCGGAAACCCCTGCCGACCGCCTCCCACCACCGCTGCCGCCCGTCGGACTCGACAACGGCGTCCCGCACGAGCCCGTGCTCGGCAAGGTGGCGCAGGTGCCAGCTCGTCACCGAGGGTGTCGCCCCGACGAGTGGCGCGAGGGCGGTCGCCGTGCTCGGGCCGTCGCCCTGGAGCCGGCTGAGGATGGCCAGCCGCACAGGGTGCGCCAGCGCCCGGATGCTCCGCGGGGTGAGCTCGATGTCGCCGTAGGGATTGGTCACGACGCGCTCCTCCACCGATATATGAGAGAACTCTCTCGAAAGAACTCTCTCACGATCTGTAGGTCGCCGCCACCCCGTGGGTGAGAGCGATAATTCGGGGACAACCGGTCCTGCCCTCGGGCACTCTCGGTTCATGCCCCTCCCCGACGGACTCACCGCGCGACCCCACACCCTCGACGACGCCCAGGCGGTGTGCGACCTCGTCGCGGCGACCGAGCGCGTCGACGCCGGCGAGGCCGCCATCGAGCTCGAGGACATCCAGGGCGACTGGGCGCGCAGCAGCTTCGACCTCACGACGCAGAGCGTCGGGCTGTGGGACGGCGACCGGCTCGTCGCGGCCGGCGAGGTCTTCAAGGGGCGCCGGGCGGATGCAGGGGTCCACCCGGAGCACCGCGGTCGCGGTCTCGGCACCTGGCTGGCGCAGTGGGTCGAGGACTGCGCCCGCTCGACCGGCTCGACCCTCGTCGGCCAGACCGTCCCGGGAGGCAGCGGGGCCGAAGAGTTCTTCCGGGGGCGCGGCTACCGCGAGGGCTGGACGTCGTGGGTCCTCCAGCTCCCGCCCGACGCGACGATCGAGCCCCAGCCGCTCCCCCACGGCTACGCGCTGCGCGAGTTCGGCGGGGGTGAGGACGGCCGAATCGCCTTCCGGCTCATCGAGGACGCCTTCAACGAGTGGCCGGGCCGCGAGCCCTCCAGCTACGAGGACTGGGCACCGCGCGGACCACTGCGCCCGGGGTTCGAGCCGTGGCAGATCCGGTTCGTCACCGACGCCGAGGGCACCGACGTCGGGGTCTGCTACACGATCCTCGCCGGGGCGACCGGCTACGTCGATGCCATCGCGGTGCGCTCCGACCAGCGCGGACTCGGCCTGGCCCGAGCCCTCCTCGCAGACGCGTTCGCCCGCGCGCGCGAGCACGGGGCCACCGTCAGCGAGCTGTCGACCGACTCACGCACGGGGGCGCTCGGCCTCTACGAGCACGTCGGCATGCACGTCACGCAGACGTGGCGGCACTGGATGACCGACCTCTGACCGAATGGACCGGCGGATCGGGGTCAGCGACCTCAGCGACGCTTGAGCAGCTCCTCGGCGACCTGCACGGCGTTGAGGGCCGCGCCCTTGCGGAGGTTGTCGCCGACGACGAAGAGCACCAGCCCCTTGCCCTCGGGCGCGGACTGGTCGGCCCGCACGCGTCCGACGAAGACCTCGTCACGGCCGGCCGCGTCGAGCGGGTTGGGCACGTCGGTCACGACGACGCCCGGCGCCTTGCCGAGCAGCTCGAGGGCGCGCTCGGGTGAGATGTCGTCGGCGAACTCGGCGTGAATCGCCAGCGAGTGCCCCGTGAAGACGGGCACGCGCACGCAGGTGCCGGAGACACGCAGGTCGGGCACGTGGAGGATCTTGCGCGACTCGTTGCGGAGCTTCTGCTCCTCGTCGGTCTCGAGCGAGCCGTCGTCGACGACCGAGCCGGCGAGCGGGATGACGTTGAAGCCGACGGGCACGGCATACACGTTCGGCGCAGGCACCTCGACGGCACGGCCGTCGAGCGCGAGATCGGCGGGCGAGCCCGCGGCATACGCACCCCTGAGCTGGCCGTCGAGCTCCTGGACGCCCTTGCCGCCCGAGCCGGAGACGGCTTGGTACGACGCGACCGTCAGCCGGACGAGACCGGCGACGTCGTGCAGCGGCTTGAGCACCGGCATCGCGGCCATCGTCGTGCAGTTCGGGTTGGCGACGATCCCCTTGGGGATGGTGTCGAGGTCGTCGGGGTTGACCTCGGCGACGACGAGCGGGACGTCGGGGTCCTTGCGCCACGCCGACGAGTTGTCGATGACGGTCGCGCCCGCCGCGGCCACGCGGGGCGCCCACTCCTTGGAGGTCGAGCCGCCGTTGGAGAACAGCGCGATGTCGAGACCGCTGAAGTCCGCGGTGGCGGTGTCCTCGACGGTGACCTCGGTGTCCTTCCACGGCAGCGTCGTGCCGGCGGACCGGGCGGAGGCGAAGTACCTCATCTCCTCGACGGGGAAGTCGCGCTCCTCGAGGAGGGCGCGCATGACATTTCCGACCTGACCGGTCGCACCGAAGACACCGACTCGCATGGCCCCAAGTGTAGGAGCCATGCGAGTCGGGTGCGTCAGGCGATCAGGACGTGGGCGCCGGCTGGACGGACTCCTCGTCGACGTGGTCGGCCCTGTCGTCGGCGGTCTTGTCGCTCGACCCGTTGGAGCCGTTGGACGACGAGCCGGGCAGGCTGACGAGCTCGCCGACACCCTCACCGGGCGCGGCCTCCTCGAACGTCAGGGTGAAGTCGTCGCCGTGCTCGGTCACACCGGCGACGACCGCCTGCTCGACGGCAGCGACGGCATACGCACGACGGACGACGAGCGGGTCGTTCGACAGGTCCTTGACGAGCGAGAACGCGAGACCGACCATCACGAGGAGGAAGGGCAGTGCCGCGACGATCGTGATGTTCTGCAGGCCCGACAACGCATCGGCGCCACCGACGACGAGCATCACGGCTGCGACGGCACCGGTGGCCGCGCCCCAGAAGATCACCGTCGGACGGCTCGGTACGAGGGTGCCGCGCTCGGAGAGCGTGCCCATGACGATCGAGGCGGCGTCGGCGCCCGACACGAAGAAGATCGCGACGAGGAGCATGACGAGGATCGACGTCACGGTCGCCCACGGCATCGTGTCGAGCATGCCGAAGAGCGTCGCCTCGGGCGTCTCGGCGCCGGCGAGGTCGGTGCCGGAGCGCTGCGTGAAGATGCCCGCGCCACCGAAGATCGCGAACCACACGAGCGAGACGAGACTCGGCACGAGCAGGACACCGGTGACGAACTGACGGATGGTGCGGCCACGCGAGATGCGGGCGATGAACATGCCGACGAACGGGGTCCACGAGACCCACCAGGCCCAGTAGAAGATCGTCCAGCCCGAGAGCCAGGTCTGCATGGCGTCGCCACCGGCGGCGTCGGTGCGGGCCGACATCATCGCCAGGTCCTGGAAGTAGCTGCCGATCGCGGTCGGCACCAGGTTGAGGATGAAGACGGTCGGGCCGACGACGAAGACGAAGACGGCGAGCACGACGGCCAGCACCATGTTGGTGTTGGACAGCCACTGGATGCCCTTGGAGACACCCGAGACCGCGGACAGGATGAAGCACAGCGTCAGGACCGTGATGATCGCGACGAGGATGCCGTTGCCCGTGCTGTCGAGACCGGCGACGATCTCGAGGCCGGAGCCGATCTGCAGGGCGCCGAGGCCGAGCGAGGCGGCCGAGCCGAAGAGCGTCGCGAAGATCGCGAGCATGTCGATGATGCGACCGGCGGGGCCGGCGGCGCGACGCTCACCGAGCAGCGGCGCGAACGCCGAGCTGATGAGCAGCGAGCGACCGCGGCGGAACACGCCGTAGGCCACCGCGAGCCCGACGACGGCGTAGATCGCCCACGGGTGCAGCGTCCAGTGGAAGAGGGTGGTCGCCATCGCCGTCTGGACGGCCTCGGGGTTGCCCGCCGCACCCGTGCCCGGGGGCGGGGTGACGAAGTGCGACACCGGCTCCGAGACGCCGTAGAACATCAGGCCGATGCCCATGCCCGCGGAGAACATCATCGCGATCCACGAGACGGTGCGGAACTCGGGCTGCTCGTCGTCGCGGCCCAGCGGGATGCGTCCGAACTTGCTGGCGGCCAGCCAGATGACGAACACGACGAAGCCGGACGCGACGAGCGCGAAGAGCCACCCCATGTTGTGGACGACCCAGCCGAGCCCGGAGGCGGAGGCGGAGCCGAGGGTCTCGGTGCTGACGAAGCCCCACACGACGAAGCCGATGGCGATGGCGGCGGTGACGCCGAACACGACCTTGTCGAGCTTCTGGGGTTCCTCGGCAGCGTGCTCCTCGACCTCGTGGTCGAGAGCGGGGTGCGGGGGTTCGTCGTGCAGCGGTCCGTCGAGGACGGTGCGCTCTCCCGCGGCGTCCCCCGGTGCGGTCGGGCCGGTCTTCATCAGTTTCGTGGTCACAGGTGATTCGGCGCGAACGCCGCTCCTTCGTGTTCTCGTCAGTCTCGTCTGCGGCGCGTATGCCGTGTGCTTCAGGTCGGTTGCACGCTCGCGTGCAACCCCACAACCATGCCGAAGGTGACCCCGCGGTAGCAAACCGGGACACGTGGTGACGATGGTGTGACGAGGACGTGGGGGCCACTCACGGATGGCCGTTGCGGACCTGTGACGCCCGTCGATGAGCCCTGCGATGAACCTCCGACGGCGCTGCGAATGCCGGGCGACGAAGCCTCAGAACCCCAGCCGCTGGAGCTGCTTGGGGTCGCGCTGCCAGTCCTTGGCGATCTTGACGTGGAGGTCGAGGTGGACGCGCTGCCCGAGCAGCTTCTCGATCCCCTCCCGCGCCGTCGACCCGACGTCGCGCAGGCGCGAGCCACCGCGCCCGATGATGATCGCCTTCTGCGACGAGCGCTCGACGAAGACGTTGACGCGCACGTCCATGAGCGGCTTGCCCTCGGGCCGGTCGGGGCGGGGAACCATCTCCTCGACGACGACGGCCAGCGAGTGCGGCAGCTCGTCGCGCACGCCCTCGAGCGCCGCCTCGCGCACGAGCTCGGCGATCATGACGACCTCGGGCTCGTCGGTGAGGACGTCGTCGGGGTAGAGCGGTCCCGGTGACGGCGGGAGGTACTTCGCGAGCACGGCGGCGACGGTGTCGACCTGGTCGCCCCGGGTCGCCGAGCAGGGGACGATCTCGGCCCACTCGCCGAGCTGGTCGATGGCGATGAGGTGCTCGGCGAGGCGCTGGCGGTCGACCTTGTCGGACTTCGTCGCGAGCGCGACGACCGGGGTGCGCTTGGCCTGCCTCAGCTCGGCGAGCTCACGGGCGATGAACTGGTCGCCGGGCCCGATGCGCTGGTCGGCGGGGAGGCAGAAGCCCACGACGTCGACGTCGAGCAAGGTCTCGCGCACGAGGTCGTTGAGCCGCTCGCCGAGCAGCGTGCGCGGCTTGTGCAGGCCGGGGGTGTCGACGAGGACGATCTGGCTCGTCGGCGACGTGACGATCCCGCGGATCGTGTGCCGGGTCGTCTGAGGCTTGCTCGACGTGATCGCGACCTTCTCGCCGACGAGGGCGTTGGTCAGCGTCGACTTGCCCGCGTTGGGGCGCCCCACGAGGCAGGCGAAGCCTGCGGCATACGGCTGGTCGGTGCTCGCGCCGGGATCGGCGGCGGCGTCGTCAGTCATGGGTGCTCCCGGTCTCGGCTGGTTCCATCATGTCGTGCGGGGTGGCGGTGACGCGTTCGACGATCACGGTGGCGATGCGGTGACGGCGACCGGCCATGCGCTCGGCGGTGAGCCGGAGCCCGGCGACCTCGCAGGTCGAACCGAGGATCGGGACCCGCCCGATCGTCTTGCCGATGAGACCCCCGACCGTGTCGACCTCGTCCTCGTCGATCGTCACGCCGAGCTCCTCGGCGAGGTCGTCGATGTCCATCGTCGCGTCGACCCGCCAGCGTCCGTCGCCGAGGTCCTCGAGGTCGGGCGTCTCGCGGTCGTACTCGTCCGCGATCTCGCCGACGATCTCCTCGATGATGTCCTCGATCGTCACGAGCCCGGCGGTGCCGCCCCACTCGTCGACGACGAGCGCGAAGTGCGTCTGGTCGCGCTGCATCTCGCGCAGCAGCGCGTCGACCGGTTTGGACTCGGGGATGAACGGCATGGGCCGCATGAAGTCGGCGACCGGAGTGTTCGCACTCGCCGGGTCGGCCGTCACGCGCCGCACCACGTCCTTGAAGTAGAGCAGGCCGAGCACGTCGTCGGAGTCCTCACCCGTCACCGGGATGCGCGAGTAGCCGCTGCGCAGGAAGAGGTTCATCGCCTGACGGGCCACGCGGTCGCTGTCGATCGTCACCATGTCCGTGCGCGGGACCATGACCTCGCGCGCGAGCGTGTCGCCCAGCTCGAAGACGGAGTGGATCATCTGCCGCTCGCCCGCCTCGATGAGCGCGGACTCCCCCGCGAGGTCGACGAGGTCGCGCAGCTCGGACTCGCTGTCGAAGGGTCCGTCGCGGTATCCCCGCCCGGGTGTCACCGCGTTGGCCAGCAGCACGAGCAGGCGAGCGAGCGGTCCGAGCACCCGGCGCAGCCAGATGGCCACGGGGGCGGCCACGAGCGACACCCGCGCAGCATGCTGCCCGCCGAGTGTGCGGGGCGAGACACCGACGAGTGCGAACGAGACGAACGCGAGGACCGCGATGGCGATGAGGAGCGGCTTCCACGTGCCGTCGACGACCCGGTAGACCGCGGTCGTCACGAGGACGGCCGTGGTCATCTCGGCGATGACCCGGACGAACGACAGGACCGACAGGTATGCCGCGCTGTCACCGACGACCGTGGCGAGCGACTGCGACCCGGGCCGTCCCTCGTCGAGCAGCTCCTGGGCGCGCACCCGCGAGATGCGGTGCAGCGCGGCCTCGGCCGCCGACAGGAGGAAGGACAGGATCACGCCGACGACGGTGAGGACGACGAGTCGCGTCATCGCTGCACCGCCACGGTCCCCGACACCGCGAGGGCGCCGGGACTGGCTGGGTCAGGCACCGTTCCGGCCCCTCGTCGCGAGGAAGGTCAGGAGGAGCTGGCGCTGCAGCTCGAACATCTCCTTCTCCTCCTCGGGCTCGGCGTGGTCGTAGCCGAGGAGGTGGAGGATGCCGTGTGTCGTGAGGAGGAGCAGCTCCTCCTCGGTGGCGTGGCCGGCGGTCGCCGCCTGCTTCTCCGCGACGCTGGGGCAGAGCACGATGTCGCCGAGCACGCCCTCCTCGGGGTCGTCGCCGTCGCGACCCGGCCGCAGCTCGTCCATCGGGAAGCTCATGACGTCGGTGGGCCCCGGGAGGTCCATCCACTGCACGTGGAGGGTCTCCATGGCTGCCTCGTCGACGAGGCGCAGGCAGAGGTCGGCCTGCGGGTGGACCTTCATCTCGCCCATGACGTAGCGGGCGCAGGCGACGAGCTCGAGCTCGTCGAGGGCGTAGTCGGTCTCGTTGAGGACGTCGATGCTCATGCCTGGTCCCC
Organism: Knoellia sp. LjRoot47; assembly: GCF_964253435.1. Classification (NCBI taxonomy): domain Bacteria; kingdom Bacillati; phylum Actinomycetota; class Actinomycetes; order Micrococcales; family Intrasporangiaceae; genus Knoellia; species Knoellia sp. LjRoot47. Next base: position 2,622,977 of record NZ_CAXUQS020000001.1, on the reverse strand, counting down.
CGTCGCCTCGGGGGCGACGTCGCCGGCGTCGTGGCTGGCCTTCGCGGGGCGACGGGCCGGACGAGCGCCGCCGCTGCGGGTGGACCCCGCCGCACGCGACTGGTGCGTGGCGTCCCAGCGGCCATAGGCATCGACGATCTCGCCGACGAGCCGGTGGCGGACGACGTCCTGGGCGCTGAGCTCGGCGAAGTGCACGTCCTCGATGCTCTCGAGGATGTCGCGGACGACCCTGAGGCCGCTCTGCGTGCCACCGGGGAGGTCGACCTGCGTGACGTCACCCGTGACGACCATGCGCGAGCCGAACCCGAGGCGGGTGAGGAACATCTTCATCTGCTCGGGCGTGGTGTTCTGCGCCTCATCGAGGATGACGAACGAGTCGTTGATCGACCGGCCACGCATGAACGCGAGCGGGGCGACCTCGATGGTCCCGGCCGCCATGAGCCGCGGGATCGAGTCGGGGTCGACCATGTCGTGCAGCGCGTCGTAGAGCGGGCGCAGGTAGGGGTCGATCTTGTCGTTGAGCGTGCCCGGCAGGAAGCCGAGCCGCTCCCCCGCCTCGACGGCCGGACGGGTGAGGATGATCCGGTTGACCTGCTTGGCCTGGAGGGCGGCGACGGCCTTGGCCATCGCGAGATAGGTCTTGCCGGTGCCGGCGGGGCCGATGCCGAAGGTGATCGTGTGCTCGTCGATCGCGTCGACGTAGCGCTTTTGGCCCAGCGTCTTGGGCCGGATGGTGCGTCCCCGCGACGACACGATGTTCATCGTGAGGACGTCGGCGGGGCGCTCGGTGGTCTGCGCGCGGAGCATGCCGATCGAGCGCTCGACGGAGTCCCGGTTGAGCGACTGCCCACCGTCGAGAACCGCGAGCAGCTCGTCGATGACCCGCTCGACCAGCGCGACCTCGGCGCTCGGACCGGAGATGTGGAACTCGTTGCCGCGCACGTGGATCACGGTCAGCGGGAACTGGCGCTCCATCGTGCGGAGCAGCTCGTCGCGAGGTCCCAGCAGGGCCACCATCGACACGTCCCCGGGGATCGTGACGGTGTGGACCGGGGTGTGCGCCGGCGTCTGGTCGGAGGTGGGGGTATGCGGTGCGTCTGTCATGTCACCACGAGTCTACGGTTCGGCTCAGCCCGGAGGCCATTTCATTGCCCGCCCGCCCAGCAGGTGCAGGTGCGCGTGGAAGACGCTCTGGCCCGCTCCGGCGCCGGTGTTGAACACGAGCCGGTAGTCACCGCCCAGCCCCTCCGCCTGCGCGACGGTGCGTGCGAGGAGCGTGACGTCGGCGAGCTCGTCGGCGGAGGCCTCGGCGAACTCCCCGGCGTTGGCGACGTGTCGGCGGGGCACGACGAGGACGTGGGTGGGGGCCTGCGGGTTCACGTCACGGAAGGCGAGGCTGTGCCCGCTCTCCCCGACGACCTCGGCCGGGATCTCCCCGGCGACGATCCGGCAGAAGAGGCAGTCCGTGTCGGCAGGCGCGTCGCTCATGCCCTCGACAGTAAACCGATCGGACCACCTGGGCGTCTCCCCGGCGTGACAATGACCTTCGTGGGCTCACGACGTGACGCTGCATCGCGCGCCGCCGCTGACGACGGCGTGTCGAGCCTGTATGCCGTCCACTGGGCTCCCATGGTCCGCCTCGCCTGGCTCTTCGTCCACGACGACCTGCTCGCCGAGGAGATCGCCCAGGAGGCCTTCGTGTCGCTCCACCGGAAGTGGGACGACGTCACGGGAGCCAGCGGCGCGGCATACCTGCGGCAGTGCGTCGTCAACGGTGCACGGTCCGCGCTCCGGCACCACAAGGTCGAGCAGCGATACCTCGACTCGATCCGTCCCGAGCAGCGACGGCTCAGCGCCGTCAGCGCCGAGGACGCGGCGGTTGCGGCCGTGGGGTCGGCGGACCTGTTCGGGAGGCTCCAGTCGCTCCCGGCGCGACAACGAGAGGTGCTCGTGCTCCGCTACTACCTCGACCTCAGCGAGGCCCAGATCGCCGACGCCCTCGGCATCGCCCCGGGGTCGGTCAAGGCCCACGCGCACCGCGGCCTCGCCGCGCTGCGGACCCAGATGGAGGCGCGGCCATGACGACGTACGACGAGCAGTCGCGGACCGAGCGCGAGCTGCGGGCGGCCCTGTCCGAGCGTGCCCGTGAGGTCCGTCCGTCCTCGCGTCTCGACGCCATCCTCCGGGAGGCCTCTGGTCCCGAGCACGCCACGGGGAGCCGGCGCTGGTGGACGGTGGCCGCGGTCGCCGCCACCGCCGCGCTGGTCGGGGGGATCGTCTGGGCCGCCCGCCCGAACGGGGACGACGGCACGCTGCCCGCCACCCCTCAGCCGACGACCTCCGCACCGAGCCCGACGGCGTCCCCGTCATCCCCCACCCCCTCGACGAGCCCGTCCTCGTCGGCCTCTCCCTCGGCGACCAGCTCTCCGACCGGGACGGTGTCGGCGACGCTGGGGATCTACGTCGTGGGCAGCAACGGGGGTGAGCAGGCCCGCCGCGGGCTCGTCCGCGAGTTCTCGACGCTGGCCCTGCCCAAGGACGCCACCGAGTCGGACCGGGCGACCCTCGCGGTGGTGGAGGCGATCCGGAGCACGGATGCGCAGGCAGATCCGTGGAGCGGAGTAGCCGTGGACAGGGTGGTCGTGAAGGGCGCGCGGATCACGATCGACCTCATCGGCCCCGGAGCGCCCGCACCCGACGCCCGGGCAGCCGAGCTGGCGGTCACGGCGCTGGTGTGGACGGCGCAGGCGGCCGTCGGCCGTGGGGACCTGCCGGTGACCGTCCGCGCGCCCGGTGGGCAACGCCTCTTCGGGCTCCTCGACCCCTCGCGCACCTGGACCCGCGCCGGCACGCCCCCGGAGTTCCTCTGCGACCTCTGGGTCGACAGCCCCGCGCCGGGTGCATCGGTGAGCGTGTCACGGCCCGTGACCGTGCGTGGGCAGGCGGTGGCGTTCGAGGCGAACGTCGAGTGGGAGCTCCGGTCGGGTGACCGCGTCGTGCGCCGCGGGTTCACGACGGCCTCGGTCGGCGCGCCGGGGCGCGGGACGTTCGCCGTCGACCTCGGCCGGCTCGACGCCGGGTCGTGGACCTTCCGTGCGTTCACGTCGTCACCGAAGGACGGCTCGCCGCTTGCCGAGCGGATCGTGGGCTTCGACGTCCGGTGATCAGCGCCAGCGGGCGGCGGCGCTGAGGACCGCGAGCGCCGCGGGTCCCGCGCTGGAGGACCGCAGGACAGTCTCTCCGAGTCGCACCGGGTGGGCCCCAGCCGCCCGGAACGCGTCGAGCTCCTCTGGCGAGATTCCGCCCTCCGGCCCGACGACCAGGAGGACCTCGCCGTCGGCCGGCAGCTCTTGGGTGGCCAGGGGTGCGTCGGCGTCCTCGTGCAGCACGTATGCCGTGCCACCGGCGGCGATCCGCGCGGCCAGTGCCGTCGTGGTCACCACCGGGGCCAGGTGCGGACGGCGCGGGCGGCGTGACTGCTTGGTCGCCGCGACGAGCACCGCGTCCCACTTGCGCCACGCCTTGTCACCGCGCTCGCCGCGCCACTGGACGATGCTGCGCCCGGCCTGCCACGGCACGACCTCGTCGACGCCGAGCTCGGTCGCAGCCTCGATGGCCTGGTCGTCGCGGTCACCCTTGGCGAGGGCCTGGACGAGGACGAAGCGGGGTGCGGGCTCGGGCTCGACGTCGACCGTGTCGACCCGCAGCGACAGCTCGGCGCGCTCGACGGACTCGACCTCGCCGGTGACGACGCGTCCGGCGCCGTCGGCGAGGCGCAGGCGCTCCCCCGGCTGGGTGCGCCGGACCGTGACCGCGTGCCGGCCCTCGGGACCGTCGAGCACGATGACGTCGCCGGGGCTCGTCGCGTCGAGGCTGCCGGCGGCCACGAGGTAGAGCGCCAGGCTCATCGCCCGTTCCCCTCCCCCACTCCCGGCATCAGCGGGCCTTGAAGGCGTCGCGCAGCTTGCCGAAGATCGAGCCGTCCGCCGGGTTGGCGATGTGGCCGGTGGGCTTCTCCTCGTCGCGCAGGGTGGCCAGGCGCCGGAGGAGCTCCTCCTGCTCGGCGTTGAGCCGCGTCGGCGTCGCCACCATCGCGTGGACGATGATGTCGCCGCGACCCGAGCCACGCAGGTGCGTGACACCGAGGCCACGCAGCAGGATCTGCTCACCGGACTGGGTACCGGCGCGGATGTCGAGCTCCTGCTCGCCGTCGAAGGTCTCGAACGGGATCGACGCACCGAGCGCGGCCGCCGTCATCGGCAGCTCGACCGTCGCGTGGAGGTCGTCGCCCTGGCGCTGGAACCGCTGGTCGCGGCGGACGGCCACCTCGACGTAGAGGTCGCCGGACGGGCCGGCGCCGGGGCCGACCTCGCCCTCGCCGGCGAGCTGGATCCGGGTGCCGGTGTCGACGCCCGCGGGGACACGGATGGTCAGGGTGCGACGAGTGCGGACGCGGCCGTCGCCGGAGCACTCGTAGCAGGGTGCCTCGATGACCTGGCCCGTCGCCTGGCAGTTGACGCACGGCCGGGAGGTCATGACCTGGCCGAGGAAGCTGCGCTGCACGCTCTGGACCTGACCCTGCCCCTGGCAGACGTCACAGGTGCGGGTGCCCGTGCCGGGCTGGGTGCCGGCGCCGTGGCAGGTGCCACAGCCCTCGGCGGTGTCGATCGTCAGCTCCTTCTCGGCGCCGAAGACCGCGTCGACGAGGTCGAGGTCGAGGCGCACGAGCGCGTCCTGTCCCCGCGACTGGCGCGAGCGGGGGCCGCGCCCCTGCGCCGCACCGGCGCCGGCGCCGAAGAAGGCGTCCATGACGTCGCTGAACGAGAAGCCCTGTCCGAAGCCGGCCGCACCGGCACCGGAATAGGGGTCGGCGCCCATGTCGTAGCTGCGCTTCTTCTCGGCGTCGGAGAGCACGTCGTAGGCCTGGGAGACCCTCTTGAACTGCTCCTCGGCCTCGGGGCCGGAGTTGACGTCGGGGTGCAGCTTGCGGGCCGCGCGGCGATAGGCCTTCTTGATGTCGTCGGCGGATGCGTCACGGGCCACGCCGAGGTCGGCGTAGTAGTCGTTCACTTCGGAGGACGTCCTTCGCTGGGGGCTGTTCGGTTCAGGGAATGCGGCTGGAGGTGCAAGGCCGGGGACGACCCGGTCATTCCGCGAGGATCCGGCTGACGTAGGTCGCGACGGCACGCACCGCGGCCATCGTCGTCGGGTAGTCCATGCGCGTCGGGCCGACGACACCGAGACCGGCCACGAGGTCGGACCCCGTGCCGTAGCCCGAGGTGACGAGCGACGTGGTGTGCAAGCCGGCATACGGGTTCTCGGCACCGATCCGGACGGCGACGGCCGAACCCTGCTCGGTCACCGTACCGAGGAGCTTGAGGAGGACCACGTGCTCCTCGAGGGCCTCGAGGACCGGCCCGATGGAGCTCGGGAAGTCCTCGCCGGCACGCACGAGGTTGGAGGTGCCGGCCATGACGACCCGCTCCTCGCGCTGCTCGACGAGCACCTCGGTGAGCTCGGCGGCGATGGCGGCGAGCAGGCCACGCGCACCGGGGTCGACCTGGGTCGGCAGCTCGCCGAGCCCGCCGGCGGCGTCGGCCAGCGTCTTGCCGACCGTCGCGCCGTTGACGTCGGACCGCAGCGAGGACAGCATCCGCTCGGTCGCCGGGTCGGCGAGGTCCATGCCGGTCTCGAGGACACGCTGCTCGACGCGGCCGGTCGTCGTGATGAGGACGACGAGCAGCCGCGAGGCGCCGAGGGGCACGAGCTCGATGTGGCGGACCGACGAGCGGGTGAGCGACGGGTACTGGACGACGGCGACCTGACGGGTCAGCGACGCGAGCAGCCGCACGGTGCGGTCGACGACGTCGTCGAGGTCGATGGCCCCGTCGAGCAGCGTGCTGATGGCGCGTCGCTCGGCACCGCTCAGTGGCTTGAGCGTGCTGAGCCGGTCGACGAAGAGCCGGTAGCCGGCGTCCGTGGGGATGCGGCCCGCGCTCGTGTGCGGGGCCGCGATGAGCCCCTCCTCCTCGAGGACGGCCATGTCGTTGCGCACGGTTGCTGCGGAGACGCCGAGGGAGTGGCGCTCCAGGAGGGCCTTGGAGCCCACCGGTTCGGACGTCTCGACGTAGTCCTGGACGATCGCCCGCAGCACCGCGAGCCGACGGTCCTCACTCATGTGCGACACCTCCTTCCGCGCTGGCACTCATGCTTGGTGAGTGCCAATTCTACGTCTACCCTCGCGCACGTGACTGATCGCTACGGGCAGGACGTGCTCTCCGGGGACTGGAAGGCGCCGCGCGGCGGCCGATCCACCCCCCTCGCCGCCGAGATGGGTGTCGTCGTCGAGGACGTCGAGACCGGCTGGGTCGGTGCCGTCGTCCGCGTCGAGAAGGCCGGTGGCATCCAGGTCGTCCACCTCGAGGACCGTCGGGGCCGCACGAAGGCGTTCCCGCTCGGGCCGGGGTTCCACGTCGACGGCCGCCCCGTCACGCTGACCAGGCCGACCGCGGCCAGCTCGGCGCAGCTCTCCGCCGCCCGTCAGGCCGCCTCGCGCACCGCGAGCGGGTCACGGGCCGTCGCCCACGCACCCGCCAGGGTCGCGAGCGCCTCGCGGATCTTCGTCGAGGGCACCCACGACGCCGAGCTCGTCGAGAAGGTCTGGGGCCACGACCTGCGGGTCGAGGGTGTCGTCGTCGAGCCGCTCGACGGCGTCGACGACCTCGAGGCCGCGATCCGCGACTTCCGGCCGGGTCCGGGCAAGCGCATGGGCGTCCTCGTCGACCACCTCGTCACCGGCACGAAGGAGACGCGGGTCGTCGAGTCGGCCTCACGGCTGCAGCCGTACGCCCCGCACGTGCTCATCGTGGGCCACCCCTACGTCGACGTGTGGCAGTCGGTCCGCCCTGAGCGGCTGGGGATGTCGCAGTGGCCGGTCATCCCGCGCGGCATCTCGTGGAAGCACGGCATCTGCGCCCACCTCGGGTGGCCCCACGACGACCAGGCCGACATCGCGCGCGCGTGGAAGCAGATCCTCGGCACCGTGCGCTCCTACGCCGACCTCGAGCCCTCCCTGCTCGGCCGGGTCGAGGAGCTCATCGACTTCGTCACCGCTCCCGACGCCTGACCCGTCGTCTCGCGCTGCCCGCGTTGCCCTGTGCGTGCGTCCGCGGAAGTGGTCACCTTCCCGACCACCCTTGCGGACGCTGCGGGCTTTCACGACGAGGTATGCCGTTCGCCCACCTTCCGCGGCAGGGTCGCCCCTGAGCGCACCCTGACCGCACCCCGAAGTGGGGATCAAACGGCGTTCGGATGGGTTTGACTGGATGACAGCACCCCGTCCCCTGAAGGAGGACACCATGACCACCACTCCGAACCCGGAGTTCGAGGGACAGCCGCAGGACCCGCAGTCCACCTCGACGGCCGATCCGTCGACGCCACCACCGCCCCCGGCGCCCTCCTCGATACAGGGCTCGACTCCCCCGCCGCCCCCGCCCGCGCATTCCCAGCCCGAGAACCCGCAGCCGGGTCACGTGCACACGCCGCCGGCGCAGCCCTACCCACAGCCCGCCTACCAGCAGCAGGGCTACCAGCAGCCGGGACAGGGCCACCCCGCCCCGGCCACGGCATACGGGCAGCAGGTCCTCGACCCCGCGCAGCAGCGGCAGTGGGGCATGTTCGCCCACGTCATCCCGCTCATCGCGATGGTCCTCAGCGCCGGCCTGCTCGGCTTCGTCGGGTCGCTCGTCATCTACGTGATGTACAAGGACCGCGGCGACTTCGTCCGGCAGCACGCCGCGAACTCGCTCAACATCCAGATCATGACCGGCATCGTGCTGCTCATCAGCTTCCCGCTCATGCTCGTGCTCGTCGGGTTCGCCACGTACTTCATCGCGCTCGCGATCGCGTTCGTCCTCCACATCATCGGAGCCCTGCGCGCCAACGAGGGCCAGCAGTGGTCGCCGCCGCTGACCCCGCGGTTCGTCAGCTGAGCGCAGTGCCCGCCTGACCTTCCGGCCATCCGCAACTGATTGCCCCACGGCGCGCGCCGTGGGGCAATCAGTTGTTGGGGGCTGCGGGTCAGACGCCGCCCTTGAGGAGGAGTCCGCCGTCGACGACGACGAGCTGTCCGGTCATCCACGCGGCGTCGTCCGAGAGCAGGAACGCCACGACCCCGGCGATGTCCTCGGGCACACCCAGCCGGCCGAGCGGGTAGCCGGCGGCGACCTTCTCCTCGCGCCCCTCGTAGAGCGCGGTCGCGAACTGCGTCTTGACGACGGCCGGCGCGACGGCGTTGACGCGCACCGTCGGCCCGAGCTCGACCGCCAGCTCCTCGGTGAGGTGGGTGAGCATGGCCTTGCTCGCGCCGTAGAAGCCGATGCCCGGCGCCGGCCGAACGCCCGCGACCGACGAGACGTTGACGATCGCTCCGCCGCGCTCCTCGAGCCCGCCCGCCACGGCCTTCTGGATCCACGACAGCGCCGCGATGCAGTTGACCTCGACGATCTTGCGGGCCGCGTCGAGGTCGAGGTCGACGAGCCGCCCGTATGCCGGGTTGATCCCGGTGTTGTTGACGAGCAGGTCCACGGGGCCGAACCTCTCGGCCACCGCGGCCAGCACCTCGTCCTGGTGGGCCGGGTCGTCGGCGCGACCCGCGACGGCCATCGCGACGTCCGCTCCGCCGAGTGACTCGACGGCGGAGTCGAGGGCGTCCTGCTTGCGCGCCGTGATGCAGACCCGGGCGCCCTCCGCGACGAGACGTTCGGCGATGCCCAGACCGATCCCTCGGCTCGCTCCGGTGACGATGGCGGTGCGGCCCTCGAGCCGTCGGGCGTGCGTCGCAGCAGTCATGCGGGCCACCCTACGAGTGCGGTACGACCGGCTGGCGAGCCGGTTGTACCGTCGCGAGCCGCGTTGAAGGGGCCCGGGAGCGCAACATCGGCTCGCGAGCCTTTTCGGTCAGGTGTCGACGCCGAGGAGCCGGCGGACGACGGTGTCGGCGAGCAGCCGTCCACGCAGGGTGAGCACCACCCGGCGGTCGCGCACCGCAGCCACCCCGTCGACGAGCCCGTCAGCCACCAGCCCGGCCACGGCACGTCGCCCGACCTCGTCGAGGTCGTCGACGACGAGTCCGTCGCGCACCCGCACCCCGAGCAGCACCTGCTCGTCGCGGACCTGCTCCTCGGTCAGCGTCTCCCGCCCGGCAGCCGGGGACTCGCCCGAGGTGAGGCGGCCGGCATACGCCCTGGGGTGCTTGACGTTCCACCACCGCACGCCGCCGACGTGACTGTGCGCCCCGGGACCCACGCCCCACCAGTCGGCGCCGGTCCAGTAGCCGTCGTTGTGGCGGCAGCGCCCGGCCGGCGTGCGGGTCCAGTTGCTCACCTCGTACCACCCGAACCCTGCGGCGCCGAGGACCTCCTCCGCGAGCTCGTACTTCGTCGCCTCGTCGTCGTCGTCCGGCCGCTCGACCTCACCGCGACGCACCTGGGCCGCGAGCTTCGTGCCCTCCTCGACCACGAGGGCATAGGCCGAGATGTGCTCGGGCGCAAGAAAAACCGCGGCGTCGAGCGAGCGGCGCCAGTCATCGAGCGACTCGCCCGGCGTGCCGTAGATGAGGTCGACGCTCGTCACGAGGCCTGCGTCCCGTGCCGCGTCGACCGCGCGCCCCACCCCGGCGGGCTCGTGGGTCCGGTCGAGGGTCGCGAGGACGTGCGGCACCGCCGACTGCATGCCGAGCGAGATCCGCGTGAACCCACCGTCGGCAAGCTCGCGCAGGGACTCGGGGGTCACCGAGTCCGGGTTGGCCTCGGTCGTCACCTCGACGTCGTCGGCGAGTCCGAACCGCTCCCGTATGCCGTCCACGACCCTCACGAGGTCGGCCGCCGGCAGCATCGTGGGCGTCCCGCCGCCGACGAACACCGTGTCGACGCGAGGCGCACGCTCGCCGAGCACCGAGCGTGCCAGGTCGAGCTCGGCCAGCGCCGTGTCCGCGAAGGTCGACGTGCTCGCACCGGGCCCGAGCTCGGTCAGCGTGTAGGTGTTGAAGTCGCAGTATCCGCACCGCACCCGGCAGAACGGCACGTGCAGGTAGATGCCGAAGGGGCGCGCACCAAGACCCTCGAGCACCGTCGTCGGCAGCTCCCCGGTCGCGGGCGCGGGGTCGCCGTCGGGCAGTCGGGGCATGCCGCAGATCCTCCCACCCCCGCCGGGGACTCCCGGGCACCGGCCCTGCGCCAGCCGCGACCACCGCCGACGCCCCACGAGCGGCGTGTCCAGCGTGACACGCCGCCCACCCAAAGAAAGTTCGGGCAATTCGCGTCGAACCTCTTGTGCGCCACCGGTGGCTCGACTAGAAATATCCGTACGCACTCACCTCGGTGAGAGCGTCAGAGAAAGAACTTCGGTTCTTGATCTGTCGAGGGCCTCGGAAACTCATACTTTCCGAGGCCCTCACCTTTGCCCCGATAGGTTGGCGACCGTGCGCATCCTCACCGACGCCGACGTCCGGGCCTGCCTCCCCCCTCTCGTCGAGGTGGTCGACCTCGTCGCCGACGCGCTCACCGCGCTGGCCGAGGGCCGTGCAGACGTCCCGCCCAAGCCGACCGTGCGCACCTCCCCCGGCATGTTCGCCAACGCGATGCCCGCGGCCTATCCGGAGCGAAACCTGTTGGGCTGCAAGTGGATCAGCCTCGTGCCCGACAACCCGGTCCGCGGTCTACCGACCGCGACGGGCGTCATGGTCGTCAACGACGGCACGACGGGTATGCCGTCCGCCCTCCTTCCCGCGGCCGAGCTCACCGCGGTCCGCACCGCAGCGGTGACGGGCGCCTGCGTGCGGGCCCTCGCTCCCCCGAACGCCACCATCGCCTTCCTCGGCGCAGGCGTCCAGGCCGCCTCGCACCTGCGCATCCTCGAGGCACTCGGCCACGAGGAGGTCCGGGTCTGGGCCCGGCGACACGAGGCGGTCGACGCGCTCGCGCACGAGACCGGGAAGGTCGCACCCGGCATACGCGTCGTTGCCTCGCCCTCGCGGGAGGCTGCGGTCCGCGACGCGGACGTCGTGATCACCGGTCTGTCCATCGGGCTCACCGACATGGCGATCCCGCAGACGTGGCCTCGCGAGGACGCCCTCCTGCTGCCCATCGACTACGCGAGCTCGGTGGACGCAGCCCTCGCCGACACGGCCGTCCTCGCGTCCGACGACCCGGTGCAGTTCACCGCCGTGCGCGAGGTGCGCGGCAAGCTCGACGGCTACCCCGCGGCCACCGCCTGGACCGGACACCTGCTCCACGCATCCCGTCCCGAGGGGCGGCTCGTCATCTCGAACCTCGGCACCGGCATCTGCGACCTCGTCGTGGCGAGCGCCGTCGCCGACCGGGCCGAGGCCACCGACACTGGGCAGGTCGTCGACATCTGAGGGACCTACGATGGCGGCGTGAGCGATGACCGCAGGTCCGACGTGTCCGCCACCGAGCGCTGGGTCGACCTCGAGGGGGTCGTCAACATGCGCGACTCCGGAGGGCTGCCGACACGCGACGGGGGCGTGGTGCAGCCGCGCCGACTTCTCCGCTCGGACAACCTCCAGGACCTCAGCCCGGCCGACGTGCGCCACGTCGTCGACGTCCTCGGCGTGAGCGACATCGTCGACCTGCGCAGCGACACCGAGGTGAGCACCGAGGGACCCGGTCCGCTGTGGCACGTCGAGTCGCTCACCCACCACCACCACTCGCTCTTCGGCGACGGGCGGGCCGTGACGGCCGAGCAGGCCCTCGCCGTGCCCCAGCACTCGACCCGCCCCGAACGCGATGCCCAGTTCTGGTCCGAGCACTATCTCGGCTACCTCTCGACCCGGCCGGACTCGATCTCGGCCGCGCTCGACGTCGTCTCACGCAGCTCCGGCGCCACCGTGGTCCACTGCGCCGCGGGCAAGGACCGCACCGGCACCGTCGTCGCCCTCGCGCTCGACGCGGCCGGGGTCCCCCACGACGTCATCATCGAGGACTACGCCCTCACCGGCGAGCGGATCGAGCAGATCATCGCCCGGCTCATGCCCCGCGACCTCTACGGCACCGCGCTGCGGCAGCAGAGCGTCGACGACCAGCGGCCCCGTCCCGAGACGATGCAGACCATCCTCGACACGGTGCAGAGCGAGTTCGGCGGCGCCACCGGCTGGCTCACGGAGCAGGGCTGGACGACTGGCGACATCGACCGCCTCCGCGAGCGGCTCACGACGTGACGGGGGCGCTCCCGGTCCTCGGCGCGCCGGACCCCGACGAGCGTCCGCGCAACCGTCGCCGCGCGATGCGCGTGCTGCTCGTGGACCGTGAAGACCGGATCCTGCTCTTCCGCGACAGCGACCCCGGCCTCACGCCGGTCCCTGTCTTCTGGATCACCCCCGGTGGTGGTGTCGACCCCGGCGAGACCGACCTGCAGGCCGCCGTCCGAGAGGTCGCCGAGGAGACCGGCCTCGCGATCACCGAGGACGAGCTCGTCGGACCGCTCGCCGAACGCGTCGTCGTCCACGGCTACAGCGACGTCGTCACCACCCAGGACGAGCAGTTCTGGTTCGTGCGGTGCGACGGGTTCGAGGTGTCGACGGCCGGGCACACCGAGGTCGAGCTCGCGACGATGACCGCCCACCACTGGTGGACCCGGACCGAGCTCGGGGGCACGACCGAGGAGATCTGGCCGCGCGACCTGCTCGCGATCCTCGACCGGGTCACCGCCGACGACACCGCCGTCGCCGAAGCGCCGCTCGCCCTCGGGGACGTCGACGAGTCGACGGTGGCGCCGGCCTGAGGGACCGTCAGGCGGCGTCGACGGGCTCGAGCACGAAGACCGGGATGAGCCGGTCGGTCTTGGTCTGGTACTCCGCGTAGTTCGGGAACGCCGCGACACACCGCTCCCACCACGCCTCCCGCTCGGCGCCGTCGATCTCACGCGCACGGGCGATCCACGTCCGCTCACCGTCTTGGACCTCCAGCACCGGGTTCTTGCGCAGGTTGGCATACCACTTGGGGTGGTCAGGCGCCCCACCCTTGCTCGCGACCGCGGCATACACGCCGTCGTGCTCGACCCGCATGAGCGGGACCTTGCGCACCGAGCCGGTCACGCCGTTCATCGTGAGCAGCACGACCGGCCTGCCCTGGATGTCGACGGAGCCCGTGGTGCCGGTCTCCTCGATCGTCTCGACCTGCTTGCGGACCCAGGCGCTCGGGCTCGGGACGTACGTTCCGGTGATCGTGGTCATGTTCCCCACAACATCACACCGGGCCCTGCCATTTCGTCAGGCCGACTTCTTCTTGTCGCTCACGTAGATCGTGATGACGCCCTCGACGACGACGGTGCCGTCCTCGCGGATCGCCCGAACCCGCACCGGAACGTCTCCGGGCTCGGCCCAGTCGGCCGGGTCGGTATCGGCGGTGCACAGCAGGTCGGTCGTCGACTTCGCGGTGTAGGCGACCTCCATGCCCTTGGGGATCCAGCGCCGTCCGGGCGGTGTCGTCGCCTCGGCGAGCAGGCCCATGGCCGCCTCGAGCCCGTTGCACACGGCGATCGCGTGGACCGTGCCGATGTGGTTCTGCACCGCCCGCCGCTTGCGGATCGTCAGCTCGGCGTGGTTCTCGCGGACCTCACGGACCTGCGGGCGCACGGTCCAGAAGTACGGCGCCTTCTGCGCGAACAGGAACGAGAAGGCCGACCGGCCCAGGGGCAGGGAGGTGAGCGTGCGGTACAGGGCGAAGGTCTCCGGCATACGCCGATGTTACTTCCCGGTATGCCGGCCGTGCCCCCTCCGTGGTTTCCCTCACCCCGTCGCCGCGCCTGCGTCCGCAACCTCGGTCGAGAACCCGACCACCTCTGCGGACGCAAGCACCCGGCATACGGGCTGCGTCCGCAACCTCGGTCGAGAACCCGACCACCTCTGCGGACGCAAGCACCCGGCAGACGGCGCGGCTACTTCTTCTTGGGTTCGGCGGCGTCGGACGACAGGGCGGCGATGAAGGCCTCCGGCGGGACCTCGACGGTGCCGATGTTCTTCATCCGCTTCTTGCCGGCCTTCTGCTTCTCGAGCAGCTTGCGCTTGCGGCTGATGTCACCGCCGTAGCACTTGGCGAGGACGTCCTTGCGGATGGCGCGGATGTTCTCGCGGGCGATGACCCGAGCGCCGATGGCGGCCTGGATCGGCACCTCGAACTGCTGGCGCGGGATGAGCTCCTTGAGCTTGCCGGCCATGAGGTTGCCGTAGGCGTACGCCTTGTCCTTGTGGACGATCGAGCTGAAGGCGTCGACGTTCTCGCCCTGGAGCAGGATGTCGACCTTGACGAGGTCGGCCGCCTGGTCACCGGACTCCTGGTAGTCGAGCGAGGCGTAGCCGCGGGTCCGCGACTTCAGCTGGTCGAAGAAGTCGAAGACGATCTCGGCGAGGGGCAGCGTGTAGCGCATCTCCACGCGTTCCTCGGACAGGTAGTCCATGCCGAGCAGCTGGCCGCGCTTGCCCTGGCAGAGCTCCATGATGGCGCCGATGAACTCGCTCGGCGCGAGGATGGTGGCCTTGACGACCGGCTCTCGCACCTCCGCGACCTTGCCGTAGGGGAACTCGCTCGGGTTGGTCACCTCGATGTGCGTGCCGTCGTCCATCGTGACGTCGTAGACGACGTTGGGCTGGGTCGAGATGAGGTCGAGGTCGAACTCGCGCTCGAGCCGCTCGCGGACGATCTCGAGGTGGAGCAGACCGAGGAAGCCGCACCGGAAGCCGAAGCCCAGGGCCGCCGACGTCTCGGGCTCGTAGACGAGGGCCGCGTCGTTGAGCTTGAGCTTGTCGAGGGCGTCGCGCAGGACAGGGTAGTCCGAGCCGTCGATCGGGTAGAGACCGGAGAAGACCATCGGCTTGGGGTCGCGGTAGCCGCCGAGGTCGGTCGCGGCGGGCTTGCGCTCGTTGGTGACGGTGTCACCGACACGGGACTGGCGCACGTCCTTGACCCCGGTGATGAGGTAGCCGACCTCGCCGACGCCGAGTCCCTTGCCCGGCATCGGCTCGGGGCTGATGACGCCGATCTCGAGCAGCTCGTGCGAGGCCCGCGTCGACATCATGATGATCTTCTCGCGCGGGTTGAGGTTGCCGTCGACGACGCGGACGTAGGTGACGACCCCGCGGTAGGTGTCGTAGACCGAGTCGAAGATCATCGCGCGCGCGGGGGCGTCGGGGTCGCCGACGGGCGCCGGGATCTGCCGGACGATCTCGTCGAGCAGCGGCTCGACGCCGACGCCGGTCTTGCCGGAGACGCGGAAGCAGTCCTCGGGCTCGCAGCCGATGAGGCCCGCGAGCTCCTCGGCGTACTTCTCGGGCTGCGCGGCCGGCAGGTCGATCTTGTTGAGCACCGGGATGATCGTGAGCTCGTTCTCCATCGCGAGGTAGAGGTTGGCGAGCGTCTGCGCCTCGATCCCCTGCGCGGCGTCGACGAGGAGCACGGCGCCCTCGCAGGCGGCGAGCGAGCGCGAGACCTCGTAGGTGAAGTCGACGTGGCCCGGGGTGTCGATCATGTTGAGGATGTGGCTCACCGGCTTGCCCGTCTCGCCGGCGACCTCCCACGGCATGCGGACGGCCTGGCTCTTGATCGTGATGCCGCGCTCGCGCTCGATGTCCATGCGGTCGAGGTACTGCGCACGCATCGCCCGCTCGTCGACGACACCGGTGATCTGGAGCATCCGGTCGGCGAGGGTGGACTTGCCGTGGTCGATGTGGGCGATGATGCAGAAGTTGCGGATCGCCTCCGGCGGCGTGGCGTGCGGCTGCAGCACGGTGCGGGCGCGGGGAGACACGGTCGATAGGTCCTCGGGAAGTGCGGGCAGGGAGTCGGCACAGTCTCCCATGGCCGCGCCGTCGCGCCGAACCGCGCCGTCCTCCGCCGGCCACCTCCCGAACCGAGCCGGTATGCCGTGGTGCGCCACGGCATACCGGTGTCGCGGTCCGTGCCGCGTAGCGTGACCGGCATGGCGAGCTATCCCGGCGACTACGACGGTCCCCTCGACCCCGACTACTCCCCCGAGGCCGACGGCGAGCCGGACCCGGGCGAGGTCGTGTGGGCACACGTGCCGTACGAGGAGGACGCGAGCCGGGGCAAGGACCGCCCCGTCCTCGTCGTCGGACGCGACGGCCGGTGGCTGCTCGGGATGCAGCTCACGAGCAAGGACCACGACCGCGACGAGCAGCAGGAGGCCAGGGCCGGCCGGTACTGGGTCGACGTCGGCGTCGGTGGCTGGGACGGCAGGGGTCGCCCGTCGGAGGTCCGGGTCAACCGCGTCGTGCGGATCGACCCCGCGACCGTGCGGCGTGAGGGGGCTGTGCTCGACCGGGCGAGGTGGGACGAGGTCGTCGCCGCCCACGCGGCCCATCCCCACCCGCAGCGCGACGTCCCGGCGAAATCCGCACGACCCTCCGCGCTCGACCGTCTCGTGAACATCTTCCGCAGAGGGTAAAAGGTTCGCCAAGAACCTCTGCTCCGGTTGCGGCGGGTGCGGGCGCCGCCTTGGCTGAAGCTCCGCCCGGGCTCCCGAGCGCCGACCCAAGGAGTGCTCATGAGCAGGTTCCCCCGACGGTTCGCCGGCCTCGCGGCCGTGACCGCCCTCGCCCTCGTCCCACTGGCGGGCCAGACCGCCACCGCGAAGACCGGACCGGCGCAGCAGCGCACCCCCGCGCCCGCCACGTCGAGCGCGACCGCGGCCACCGCGGCCGTCGCGCAGACGAACGGGATGGACGTGTCGTCCCACCAGGGCAACGTCGACTGGGCCTCGTGGTGGGGGCAGGGCATGAAGTTCGCCTACGTCAAGGCGACCGAGGGGACGACCTACAAGAACCCGTACTTCGCGCAGCAGTACAACGGCTCCTACAACGTCGGCATGATCCGCGGCGCCTACCACTTCGGGCTGCCGGCCAGCTCGACGGGGACGGCCCAGGCCGACTGGTTCGTCAACAACGGCGGCGGGTGGTCGCGCGACGGCAGGACGCTGCCGGGCGTGCTCGACATCGAGTACAACCCCTACGGAGCCACCTGCTACGGGCTGACGCAGGCCGGCATGCGGAGCTGGATCTCGGCGTTCACCACCCGATACAAGGCGCGCACCGGACGCGACGCCGTGATCTACACGACGACCGACTGGTGGAGCCAGTGCACGGGCAACACGAGCAGCTTCTCGCAGACCAACCCGTTGTGGATCGCCCGCTACAGCACCTCTGCGGGGACCCTGCCCGCGGGATGGGGCTACTCCACGTTCTGGCAGTACACCGACAGCCCGCTGGACAAGAACGTCTTCAACGGCGACCTCACCCGGCTCAAGGCGCTCGCGCTGGGCTGACGCCGCCCGCACACGCACGAGGGCCCGTCACCGAGATGGTGACGGGCCCTCGTGCGTGCGGTCATCGACCGCGATGTCGCTGGCTCAGAGGCCGGCGGCCTTCTTGGCCATGGCCGACTTCTTGTTGGCCGCGTTGTTCTTGTGCAGAACGCCCTTGCTGACGGCCTTGTCGAGCTTCTTGGACGCGAGCTTGAGCGCGTCCTTGGCCTCGTCGACCTTGCCGGCGTCAGCGGCCTCGCGGAACTTGCGGACCGCGGTGCGGACGTCGGACTTGACGGCCTTGTTGCGCTCGGTCGCGACCTTGTTGGTCTTGATGCGCTTGAGCTGGGACTTGATGTTTGCCACGAAGAGATTCTTTCTGGGAGGTCGGTGGTTGCCGTGAGAGGGCGGCAGATGCGGCTCGGGACCGGGAGTGGGGACACCCTTGCTGAACCGCTCTGGATGGATCTACGTACGCGCACGACCTGAGCGCGCACGCAAGGAGCAAATCTACCAGCGGCAGGCTGGCACTGGCAAAACGCCGAAACGCCCCCGTATGCCGTGCACTCCCCCGCCGGTCAGCGGTCGCCCTCGGCCTTCTCGCGGGTGATCGTGAGGACCGCTCGCTCGACGGCGTAGACGGGGTCGCGGCCGCCGCCCTTGACCTCGAAGTCGGCGGCGGCGACGGCGCGCAACGACCGGGCCAGTGCCTCGGCGGTCCAGCCCTGGAGCGAGCGGCGGGCCTTGTCGACCTGCCACGGAGCCATCCCGAGGTCACGCGCGAGGTCGGCGGAGCGTCCACGACCGGCCGAGCCGACCTTGATGAGCTGACGCAGCTGCTGGGCGAGCACCGCGACGATCGGGACCGGGTCGACGCCCACCGCGATCGCGTGCCGGAGGAGGCGCAAGGCCTCGCCGGCGTCACCCGCGACAGCGGCGTCGGCGACCTTGAACCCGGTCGCCTCGACCTTGCCGCCGTGGTAGGTCATGACGACCTGCTCGTCGACGACGCCGGTCGTGTCGGCGATGAGCTGCTGACAGGCCGAGGCGAGCTCGCGCAGGTCCTTGCCGATGGCCTCGACGAGCGCCTGCACGGCCTCGCCCGTCGCTCGTCGCTTGGCTCGCCGGAACTCGTTCATCGCAAAGTCCGCCTTGTCGCGGTCGGTCTTGATGGCGGGGGCGTCGATGAGGCGGGCCCTGGACTTCTTGAGGGTGTCGAGGACCTTCTTGCCGCGGTTGCCGCCCTTGTGCACGACGACGAGCGTGACGTCGTCGGGTGGGGCGGCGAGGTAGGCGAGGAGGTCCTGCTGGAGCTCGTCGGTCGCCTCGTCGAGGTCGTGGACGACGACGGCCTTGTCGCCGCCGAAGAGGGACGGGCTGGCGTGCACGGTGAGCTCGCCGGGCTCGTAGGTGCTGGCGTGGAGCCGGATGACCTCGACGTCGGGCGTCCGCTCGCGCACGGACTGGAGCACCTCTGTCAGGCCCCGCTCGGCGAGGACCTGCTCGGGCCCGGCGATGAGGACGAGCGGCGGCACCCGACGCTGCACCTCGACGAGATCACTCACGGCGGTCACTCTGCCACGCGGGTGCGACGGCGACCGTTGCCCTCGGCGCAGCCGCGCCCGTCACCATGCTGCCGTCACCACCGGAGGGAAACCACGGCCCGGCATCCATCCACCTCGCGACGAGGACCGCCACGACCACGGCGACGACGACCACGACGACGCCGAGGGACCGCAGCGCGCCCCGGACCCAGGGACGGTGCGGTCGACTGCCGTCAGGGGAGCCCATGTCAGTCCAGGCTCAGGGTGGAGCCGGTGCCGGCCTCGAGACCGAGACCGGCCAGGCGCGCGGCGATGACTTCGGCGGGCAGCTCCAGCGACTCGCTCAGCTCCTCGACGTCGAGCCCGAGCTCGACCCCGTCGCGGAGCTCCTCGTCCTCCTCGTCGGTCCACGGGTGCCCCTGAGTCACGGCCGTGCGCGCGGACGGGGCCGCCGGTGGGGCGGTCGCCACCGGCCGGGTGTCGGTCGCGTCGACCTCCCCCTTGACCTCGGCGTCACCCATCGTCGTGCCCTTGACCGCGCCGGTGAGGCCGCGCAGGGCGGGGTCGGCCACGTCGAGCGGTGGCGGTGCCGTGGCGTCGAGCCGCTTGAGCGCGTTGAGGACGAGGTCGCGGTCGGACGTCGGCCAGAAGGGAGGGAGCGAACGCTGGAGGAAGCCGGCATACCGGGCACTCATCATCCGCGAGTCGAGGAAGGCGACCACGCCACGGTCGTCGCCGCGACGGATGAGCCGGCCCGCGCCCTGCGCGAGCCGCAGCGCCGCGTGGGTGGCCGAGACGGCCATGAACCCGTTGCCGCCCATCCGCGCGATCGCCTGCGAGCGTGCCGAGGCGAGCGGGTCGTCGGGCCGCGGGAACGGGATGCGGTCGATGATGACGAGCTGGCAGCTCGACCCGGGGACGTCGACGCCCTGCCAGAGGCTGAGCGTCCCGAACAGGCAGGTGCGCGGGTCGCGGGCGAACTGCCGGACGAGGGTGGAGATCTGGTCCTCGCCCTGGCAGAGGACGGCGATCTCGCCGTCGAGGTCCTTGAGCCGCTCGCGCATCTCGTCGGTCGCGGCGCGTGCGGCACGCATCGACGAGAAGAGGCCGAGCGTGCGCCCGCCGGCAGCCCGGACGAGGGTCTCGATCTCGTCCATGGTCTCGGGCGAGGCGCCGTCGCGGCCCGGTGGCGGGAGGTGCTTGGCGACGTAGGCGATGCCCTGCTGCGGGTAGTCGAAGGGGCTGCCGACGTCGAGGCCGGTCCACGTCGGCGCACCCTCGCCGCGCAGGCCGATCGTGCCGGCGACGGCGTCGAAGGTGCCGCCGAGCTCGAGGGTGGCGGAGGTGAGCACGACCGTGCGCTCCTCGAAGATCTTGTCGCGCACGAGCATCGACACGCTCATCGGCGCGACCCGCAGGACGCTGCCCCGCCGCGGGTCCTTGCTCACCCAGACGACGTCGAGCTCGCGCTCCTCGAGGACGCGGGAGGCGTTCTCGTGGAGCTCGTCGATCGCGGCCCGGGCGACCTGACGTGAGCCGTCGACCTCCTGGCCCTGGGCCGGCTTGAGCTCGGTCTGCACCTGTCGCGTCGTGTCGCGCAGCCGGGCCAGCGCGAGCGCGAGGTTGTCGGGTATGCCGGTGAGGCGGCCCTCGGGGATCTCGTCGAGGACCGACTCGAGGAACGTGCCCGCGTCGTCGACCGTCTCGCTCGAGTCCGCCTGCCGGCCAGCACGCTTGGCGGCGAGGCGGGCCATCCCGGGCGTCACTTCGTCGGTGATCGTCGCCGTGACGCGGTCGACCAGCTCGTGGGCCTCGTCGACGACGAGCACGTCGTGCTCGGGCAGCATCTGCCGGCCCTCGAACGCGTCGATCGCCATGAACGAGTGGTTGGTGACGATGACGTCGACGCTCTTGGCCGCCTCGCGGGAGCGCTCCACGAAGCACTCGGCGACCATCGGGCACTTGCTGCCGAGGCACTCGTGCGCGCTCACCGAGACCTGTCGCCACGCCCGCTCGGAGACACCGGGAACGAGCTCGTCGCGGTCGCCCGACTCGGTCTCGCCGGCCCACTCGCGCAGGCGGACGACCTCCTGGCCGAGACGGCCGGCCTGCTTGTCGACCTCGCCGACGCCGAACAGGCCCTCCTCGTCGTCGGGGAAGCCTCCCTCGAGCTTGTGGGCGCAGAGGTAGTTGCGGCGACCCTTGACGATGGCGTAGGTCGGGCGACGACCGAGCAGCGGCGCGAGCGCGTCGGCGACCCGGGGCATGTCGCGGTCGACGATCTGCGCCTGCAGGGCGAGCGTCGCGGTGGCGACGACCGCGGGCTTGCCGGCGTCGACCGCGTGCTGCACGGCCGGGACGAGGTAGGCGAGGGACTTGCCGGTGCCGGTGCCGGCCTGGACGAGGAGGTGCTCGTCGCTGTCGATCGCGTGCGCCACGGCCTTGGCCATCGACACCTGGCCGGGGCGCTCGCTGCCCTTGACCCCGCTGACGGCGGCTGCGAGGAGGTCGTCGAGGGTCGGCACCGCGTCAGCCTATGCCGTCGCACCGACGCCGCGGTCCGACCCTCCACAGCCCCGGTGCGTCGGTGAGCCGAGGGCGGGTCAGACGGCGCCGGGCTTCTGCATGAGCCCGCCGTCGGCCATGATCGTCGTCGCCGTGACGTAGGACGCGGCGTCGCTCGCTGCCCAGCACACGACCTTGCCCATCTCCGTCGGCGTCCCGATGTATCCCAGTGGCACGGCGGCCTCGAGCGCCCTGGTCTCCTCGGGGGTGTCGTCGTCGTTGATCGGGGTGTCGATGGCGCCCGGGCCGACGCCCACCACCCGGATCCGGTCCGGGCCCAGCTCGACGCCGGCGGTGCGCGTGAGCATCCGCATGCCGCCCTTGGAGATGCAGTAGGCGAGGTCGCTCGGCATGGGCCAGTCCTCGTGGGTGGAGGTGATGTTGACGACGACCCCGCCGTCGCCCTGACGCCTCATCTGCTCGGCGGCGAGCTGCGTCCCGAAGACCGCCCCCCTGAGGTTGATGCCCATGAGGAGGTCGTACTTCTCCTCGGTGAGCGTCGTGAGCGTCTCGCCGAACTCGACACCGGCGTTGTTGACCATGACGTCGAGGCGCCCGAACCTCTCGACGGCGGTGTCCACGAGACGACGGAGATCGTCGACCTTCGAGACGTCGGCCTGGCAGCCCACGGCCTCTCCCCCGGCCTTGGTGATGTCGGCGACGATCGCGTCGGTCGCCTCGGGGTCCGACACGTAGTCGATGACGACCTTGGCCCCCTGAGATGCGGCTTCGCGGACGATGCCCTCGCCGATCCCGGAGTTGCCACCGGTGACGAGAACCACCTTCCCCTCGAGCGGGCGGTGCTGTGCGACAGGCGTGCTCATGTATCCATCTCCTCGCGGAGGGTCTCGGGTGGGGTGCAGACGAGGTGGGCGACGAGGGCCGTCCAGCCGGTCTGGTGGGACGCGCCGAGGCCGACCCCGGTGTCGCCGTTGAAGTGCTCGCTGAACGTCGGGTGGACGTCCCAGAGGTCGCCGCCGGGGTACTCCCGTGGCGTGCCCGGACGTCGACCGTCCTCGCCGGGAAGGAAGAGCGAGATGAGGCGCTCGCGCAGCCCGATGGCAGCCTCCTCGAGCGCCACCTCACGCCCGGACCCGGTGGGGAACTCGACACGGACGTCGCCGTCTGCGCCGTCGGCGAGGACGAGCAACGCGTCGAGGATGAGCACGTTGGTCGGGAACCACACGGGCCCACGCCAGTTGGAGTTGCCGCCGAACATCCCGGTCGTCGACTCGCCCGGGTCGTACTCGATGTGCACCGAGGTGCCACCCGCGTCGATGTCGGCGCCGCCGCGGTAGGCCGCCGAGAGCGACCGGATCCCATGAGGCGAGAGGAACTCGCCCTCGTCGAACAGCCGCCGCAGGATCGCCTCGAGCCGGTTGCGGACCACCGGCGTGAGGCTGTTGTGGACGACCTCGCCGTCCTGGCTGTGCAGCAGGGAGTCGGTGAGGTCGGGCCGACGGTCCTGCAGCCACCGCAGCCGCGACGTGAAGTCACCGAGCTCGTCGAACGCCCACGCCGGGACGTTGGCGACGGCGATGAGGGGCAGCAGCCCGACGAGCGACCGAACGCGGACGGGCGACCCCTGGTCGTGCTCGTCGACGAGGACGTCGTAGAAGAACTCGTCCTCGTCGTCCCAGAGCGAGACGCCCTGGGTGCCGAACGTCTCCATCGCCTCGGCGATCGAGAAGAAGTGCTCGAGGAAGGTCGTCGCGAGCCCGTCCCAGGACCGGTCCACCCGGCTCAGCTCCAGTGCGATCCGCAGCATCTGCAGGCAGGTGAACGCCATCCAGCTCGTCGCGTCGGACTGCTCGAGCCGCCACCCCGACGGCACCTCGCGCGACCGGTCGAAGACGCTGATGTTGTCCATGCCGAGGAAGCCGCCCTCGAAGAGGTTGGACCCGTCGGAGTCCTTGCGGTTGAGCCACCACGAGAAGTTGAAGAGCAGCTTGGTGAACACCCGCACGAGGAAGCCGTGGTCGCGCGCGCCGTCGAGGACGTAGACCTGCCAGGCCGCCCACGCGTGGACCGGCGGGTTGACGTCACCGAACTGCCATTCGTATGCCGGCAGCTGACCGTTGGGGTGCTGGCTCCACTCGCGACACATGAGCAGCAGCTGGTTCTTGGCGAACGCAGGGTCGATGTGTGCGAGGGCGACGGTGTGGAAGGCGAGGTCCCACGCGGCGAACCACGGGTACTCCCACTCGTCCGGCATCGAGATGACGTCGGCGAGCGCGAGGTGGGTCCACGACGTGTTGCGGCCCTGCGGCTCACGGTCGCGGCGTGAGTCCGGTGGCGGCGGTCCGGCCGGGTCGCCCTCGAGCCACTCGCGCACGTCGTAGCGGTAGAGCTGCTTGCTCCAGTTGAGGCCGGCGAAGGCACGTCTGGCCACGAGACGCTCCTCGTCGCCGACGTCCTCGGGGACCACCTCGGCGTAGAACGCGTCGGCCTCCCGGCGTCGCGTCGTGACCACGTCGTCGAAGCCCTGGCCGAACGGCTCACCCCCGCGCGGGACCGCAGGCAAGTCGGAGTCGCCTCGGCTGCCCTCGGCCCAAGCGTCGTCGAGCAGCCGCAGCCGGACCCGGACGGTCTCCCCCGGCGCGACCTCGGCGAAGGAGTATCGCAGGGCCACCTTGGTGCCACGTCCATCGGTGGCGAGCAGGCTCGGGTCACCGTGGACCACGGCCCGGTCGACGGCGTCCTTGGGGTGCGCACTGCGGCTCTCGCCCTCGCCGAACACCGCCTCGACGTGCGTCTCGTTGTCGCACACGAGGACCTCGGGCGCGCCCTCCGCGTGGAGCTCGACGACCCCGAGGTGAGCGTGGGTCGCGCGGAGCGCGACGCGTCCCGGTGGCGCGTCGGCGACGACCTCGATGCCGGGTGTCCGGTCGTCCCGACCCCACGCCCACGTGTTGCGGAACCACAGCTGCGGCACGAGGTCCAGAGGCGCCGGCTCCGGTCCGTGGTTCGTGGCCTCGATCGTCATGAGGATGTCTCCGGGTGAGGCCTTGGCGTGGGTCGTGACCACGTCGAAGAACCGGTCGTCCTCGAGCACACCGGTGTCGACGAGCTGGAACTCGGGGTCGTCGTGGCCGCGCGACGCGTTCGTCTCGCGCAGGACGGCATACGGGAAGGCGGCCTGCGGGTAGCGGTAGAGGTGCTTCGCCCAGCTGTGCGTGGGGGTGGCGTCGAGGTGCCACCAGTACTCCTTGGCGTCCTCGCCGTGGTTGCCCTCGCCGTTGGTGAGGCCGAAGTAGCGCTCCTTGAGCCGGTCGTCGTGACGGTTCCACATCGCGACGGCGAGGTTGAGGAAGCCGTAGCGGTCGCAGATCCCGGCGATGCCGTCCTCGCCCCAGCGGTAGGCGCGGGCATGGGCGTGGTCGAACGGGAAGAACGACCAGGCGTCACCATCGGCGGAGTAGTCCTCGCGGACGGTCCCCCACTGACGTCCCGAGACGTAGGGACCCCAGGCGCGCCACGGGTCGCCGTCGTCGGGTGAGTGCTCGAGCCGCCCGTGCTCCTCGGTCCGTGGTCGTTCCTCGGGCTCGACCGACGTCATGCCCCCACTGTGGCACGCGGGTGCCGAGGTGGGGGCGATGGCGCCGGGCCCTCAGGCCCGGGTGGAGGCGAGCTCCTCGGCAGGCGCCGCGACGGCGGCACGGGCGTGGGCGGCATACACGCTGTCGCTCATCCGCAGGATGCGCTGGCCGAGGAAGGCGAGCGAACCCGTGCCGGCGAGCCACAGAGGGATCGCGGCGGGACCGTAGGGCACGGTGAAGCTGCCCACGACCCACGTGGCGAAGAGGAGCGGGACCCACACGCGGACGAAGCCGGCCCGCCACAGGACGACGAGGAGGGCCACCGTGCCGCCGAGGGCGAGGAGCGGGCCGGGGATCATGAACCCGACGATGACGCCCGGGATCTCGAGGACCTCGTTGGTGAGCCGCTCGGCCTCCTCGGGCGGGTACTGCGCACCGAACCACCAGTTGACCGGGTCGGTGAGCAGCAGTGCGGAGAGGTTGATCCAGCCGATCGCGGCCACTCCAGCGGCGACGTGCCCGGCGAGGACCGCCCGGCGGCGGGTGAAGTGGGCGAGGCCGAGGACGGCGACCGCCATGAGCAGGTAGCCCCAGTGGTAGAGCGCGGACTGGAGCTGCGCGAGGGCGGGGTTGTCCTGGTAGCTCACGACCTCCCGGTCGTCGCCCCAGGTCCCGGGGTCGACGAGAACGGCGACGATCATGAAGAGCGCCGAGAGGCAGAGGACGCCCCCGGTCGTCCATCGGCGGATCCGGTCGGGGTTGTTGCGGAGGTCCCGCATGGCGCACCGTCCTTTCGTGGTCGAGGTGCTGTGTCGCTCCGCAGCGTGTCCCGCCCGGCGTCCCGACCGACAGGGGCAGCGGTCCCGACGACCCGGGCAACCGGGGATGGCCCGCGCGAGGTGGGAGGATGCAGCACGATGACCTCCCACCCGCTGGCCGAGCGCGCCCTGACCTCCGTCACCACCGATCCCGACACCCTGTATGCCGTGTTCTCGGCGTGGGCGGAGGAGTCCGGGATCGCGTTGTACCCCCACCAGGACGAGGCCGTCATCGAGGTGGTGTCGGGGCGCAACGTCGTGCTGGCCACCCCCACCGGGTCCGGAAAGTCGCTGGTCGGGGTCGCGGCGCACTTCGCCGCCCTCGCCGGCGACCGTGTGTCGTTCTACACGGCGCCGATCAAGGCACTCGTCAACGAGAAGTTCTTCGCGCTGTGCGACGTCTTCGGCGCGGAGAACGTCGGGTTGCTCACCGGTGACGCCGCCGTCAACGCGGACGCGCCGATCATCTGCTGCACGGCCGAGGTGCTCGCCAACATCGCTCTGCGAGAGGGCTCCTCGGCCGACGTCGGGCTCGTCGTCATGGACGAGTTCCACTACTACGCCGACGGCCAGCGTGGCTGGGCCTGGCAGGTGCCGCTGCTCGAGCTGCCGCAGGCCCAGTTCCTTCTCATGTCGGCCACGCTCGGCGACATGAGGACGATCAGCGAGGACCTCGAGCGCCGCACGGGCCGCGAGGTCGCGCTCGTGACCACCGCCGAGCGCCCTGTCCCGCTCTCGTTCACATGGTCGCTCACGCCGCTCGCCGAGATGGTCGAGGAGATCGTCACCACCCACCAGGCGCCGGTCTACGTCGTGCACCCGACCCAGCAGCTCGCCGCCGAGCATGCTGCCTCCCTCATCACCCTCAAGCTGCTCACGCCTGAGGAGAAGACCGCCATCGCCGAGCGGCTCGCGCCGGTGCGGTTCGCCGCCGGCTTCGGCAAGACTCTGTCCGGGCTGCTGCGGCGCGGCATCGGCGTGCACCACGCCGGGCTGCTCCCCCGCTACCGACGGATCGTCGAGCAGCTCGCGCAGGCCGGACTGCTCAAGGTCATCGCCGGCACGGACACCCTCGGCGTCGGCATCAACGTCCCCATCCGCACGGTGCTGTTCACCGGGCTCGCGAAATTCGACGGGCAGCGGGACCGGGTCTTCAGGTCGCGGGAGTTCCACCAGATCGCCGGGCGTGCCGGGCGCGCCGGGTTCGACACGAGCGGGTCGGTCATCGTCCAGGCGCCGCCGCACGTCATCGAGAACGAGCGCAACATCGCCAAGGCCGGCGACGACCCCAAGAAGCTCCGCAAGGTCCAGCGCCGCAAGCCGCCCGAGGGCTCGATCGTGTGGACCGAGCAGACCTTCGACAAGCTCGTCGCGAGCGAGCCCGAGGCCCTCACGTCGAAGATGCGGATCGACAACGCAATGGTCCTCAACCTCATCGCCCGGCCGGGCGACCCCGTGGCCGCGGTGAGCCGGCTCGTCCGCGACAACCACGAGTCCCTGGTCGGTCAGGCCAAGCTGGCCCGACGGGCGATCCGGCTGGGGCGGTCGCTCCTCGACTCCGGGGTGGTCGTGCGCCTGCCCGAGCCTGCCGCCGACGGGCGCACCGTTGAGCTCACCGTGGACCTGCCCGCCGACTTCGCGCTCAACCAGCCGCTCGCACACTTCGCCCTTGCCGCGCTCGACCTCCTCGACCCCGACTCCCCCACCCACGCCCTCGACGTCGTCTCGGTCGTCGAGGCCGTCCTCGACTCGCCACGACCCGTGCTCCGCGCGCAGCAGTGGGCGGCACGGGGCGAGCGGATCGCCGAGCTCAAGGCCGAGGGTGTCGAGTACGACGAGCGCACCGCCATCGTCGAGGAGATCACCTGGCCGCGGCCGCTTCTCGACATGCTCGAGCCGGCCTACGAGACCTACCGGCAGACGCACCCGTGGCTGCCGGACGAGGCCTTGGACCCCAAGAGCATCGTGCGCGAGATGTGGGAGCAGGCGATGAGCTTCGGCGACCTCATCCGCCGCTACGGGCTCACCCGCTCCGAGGGTGTCGTGCTGCGCTACCTCTCCGACGCCTACCGGACGCTGCGCCAGACCGTGCCCGAGGTGCACCGCGGCGAGGAGCTCGACACCCTCATCGAGTGGCTGGGCGAGACGATCCGCCAGACCGACTCCTCCCTCATCGACGAGTGGGCCGCCCTCACCGACCCCGAGTCGGTGCGCAACGCGGCCGCTGCCCACGGTGATGCCCCACCCCCGCCGC
Organism: Knoellia sp. LjRoot47; assembly: GCF_964253435.1. Lineage (NCBI taxonomy): Bacteria > Bacillati > Actinomycetota > Actinomycetes > Micrococcales > Intrasporangiaceae > Knoellia > Knoellia sp. LjRoot47. The sequence continues at coordinate 2,594,923 of NZ_CAXUQS020000001.1, read as the reverse complement.
GCCCGATCACGGCCAACGACAGGGCTTTTCGCGCGATGGTGCGCCAGGCCATGTGGCGACGGGTCGAGCTCGCCGAGCGTGACGACATCGAGGCGTTGGCCCGGCTCGAGGCTGACTCCGCCGCCGTGCCCGAGGACGGTCGGTCGCGTGTCATGGACCTCGACGCGTGGGACACCGCGCTGGGGGCCTACTGGGACGAGCACGGCACCATCGGCACTGACGCCGACGCCCGAGGCCCCTCGCTGCTTCAGGTCACGCCTGCGCGCGATGTCGTGCCGGGCCTCGACGACGACACCGAGCACCGCATCTGGCGGGTCCGTCAGGTGCTGGCGGACCCGGCCGACGACCGCGACTGGGTCATCGAGGCCGTGGTCGATCTCGACGCGAGTGACGCCGCCGGGGAGCTCGTCATCGCCGCCACCGCCCTGCGCCGCCTCTGAGCCATCGCGAGGACCCGGACGTTGCGAGTGATAGGGCACCCAAGTTGCTTCGGAGCGTCTCCACCGCGGGCCGGGGACCGCCGTCGGTGGGCCACTGGAGGCGTGTGATTTCCTCTCTAAATTGAACGTCCTGAACTGCCGATGAGCGCTGGCCCTCGAGCGGCGTCACACCGCCCGCATGGACGCGCTGGCCACGGCGCCCCGGTCCGCGAGTTCGTGCCGATGTCAGGGAAGCCCCGATCGTGACTGGGTGTCGGTGATCGTGAGGTCAGCCGTCGCTGATGCTGTTCGCGGCGGGCTCAGCGTGGAACGGAGCCTCGTCAAGGCGCCGACGCGCGGGCGCGTGAACTAGCGTCGCGGCATGACGTTGAACCACGTGAGACGCGGAAGTGGCAGTCCGCTGTTGCTCGTGCACGGTCTCGGCGCAGGGTGGCGATCCTGGACCCCGATCATCAACGAACTGGCCGAGCACCGTGAGGTCATCGCCGTCGACCTACCTGGGTTTGGAGAAACGCCACCCTTGACCGGCGAGGTCTCGATCGCCACCCTGACCGACTCCGTCGCGAACTTCATCCGCGAAGAGGGGCTGGACGGCCTCGCCACCGCTGGCCAGTCGATGGGCGGCCGAATGGTGCTCGAGCTGGCACGACGAGGAGTCGGCGGCGACACCGTGGCTCTGGATCCAGGCGGCTTTTGGAGCGACCGCGAACTCGCCGTCTTCGGCGCCACACTACGGCCGTCGATTGCTCTGGTCCGCGCAGTCCGAGACAGGCTGCCGTCACTGCTGGCCACCCCGGTGGGCAGGACGCTGCTTCTCGCACAGCTGTCAGCGCGACCCTGGGCGCTCTCGCCCGAGACCGTGCTGCCGGATGTGAGCGGGCTGGCCGACTCCCCATCGACCGGCGCCGCCTTGGATGCCCTGACCAAAGGCCCCAAGCAACAGGGCGCCCCGGCAGGCACAGCGCCTGGCCGGGTCACGATCGGGTGGGGGCGTCGTGACCTGGTGACCGTGCCGAGACAGGCCGCACGTGCGGCGGAGCTGTTCCCCGACGCGGTGCTGCACTGGTTCGAGCGGTGCGGCCACTTCCCACAATGGGACGCACCGCACGAAGCGACCCGCCTGATCCTGGACAGAACTGGTTGAGCCCGGCTGGTCTCCCCAGCCGACCACAGCACCTGCCGCCCACGCCTCACATCCACCGATGCGACGTGCTGATCGGGCTCGCGAGCCGAGGATGAATGGGGCGTGGCTCACCGCCGCGTCGCGTGCCAACTGAGTTCTGCCGCGGCTCGACCGGATCTGCCGCTCTACGCGCGATCGGGCGCACACTACTGCCGCCGGTCGTGCCTCTGACGGCACACCTGCGGTGCGGTCTTGACGTGGTCGATCGCTGGGCCGAGCGGCCGGTGACGAGGTTTGAGCGCAAGAGGACTGCCGCCGGCCGCGGCAACGCGAGCTGCGGTACGGACGGACAGCCAGACCGACCTGGCGCAGCGCGGATCGGGTAGGTCAGCCACCCCCAGCGATGTTGACCAGCCACGAGGTCCCGAACCGGTCGACGCACGTCCCGAACTCGTCGCCCCACGGCTGGGTGGCCAGCTCGACCGTCACGGACCCTCCGTCCGACAGCGCCTGCCAGTAGCCGCGCAGTTCCTCGGTATCGTCCCCGCTGAGGCTGACCGCGAGGTTGTTCCCGGGGCGAAACGTCTCGTCCGGCAGCATGTCGGCGGCCATCAGTGTGAGGCCAAACGCCGTTTCCAGCTGGCCGTGCATGACCTGGTCGCCAATGCCGTGGTCGTCGGTACCGAAGTCGCCGAAGTGGTTGATCGTGAGATCGCCGCCGAACACGCCCTGGTAGAACACCAGCGCGGCCGAGGCATCACCCGCGAAGCTCAGGTAGGGGTTCAGCCGAGTGGTCATGGACCGACGATAGAGGGCTCATCCCCATCGAGGGTGTGGGTTGGAGGGCTGAAGCCGCCGGCACGACGGCACCGGTCGTCCGGTTCGACGACCCGGCACGCGAGGACTGCACGAGCCGCCCGATCGTGCAGTCACGGGGAAATGTATGAGCCATCATGACGCTGTGGAGCAACCGGAGTCGCCGAAGTCGGCGTGGGTGGGCGAGCTTGCCGATGGTCCGCCTTCGAAGAAGGACCTGGCTGCGTTGGTTGAGTCCGACGGTGCGGACGACCCGGTCGAGGTCGAGTACTACGAAGCGGCTGCCGACCCACAATTCGTTCTCAATGAGACCGAGCAACGACGCTTCCGATCCCAGTTCCGCCGCCGGCTTCGCCACCTTGCTGCCCAAGCACGAAGGAAGACAGGCTCCCCCAGCTGACTCCGGGACATGCCGCGGATCGCGCGGGTGCTCTCAACGCCAATTTCCGCTCCCCGCTTGCCGGTCCCCGTCCAAAGCGTGTTCGCAGTGCAGCGGCGTGGGAGAGTCAACTTTTACCGAGGAGGTGCGCATGTCCCAGTTCGGCTTGGTGGTCCGGTTCGCGCTCAGGCCCGGCCGGGCCGAGGCCTTCGACGCACTGATGCGCGACACGGTGGCGGGTATCGCCGACAACGAGCCCCGCACATTGGCCTACGCGGTGCACACGCTCGACGGTGAGCCCGACGTCCGCATCTTCTACGAGCTCTACACCAGCGAAGAGGCCCTCGCCGAGCACGAGTCGCAGACCACGACCCGATACTTCCTGGACCGTGTCGAGGACTACGTCACGAGCATCGACGTCCAGCGACTGCGCCTGGTGACCGCAACCGGCATCGCCAACCTGACGGCCGACACCGAGCGGCCGCCACCCAGCTGATCCTGACTCGATTCCAACCCTTGCACCCCGTCGCGACGAGGAGCGACTGCGACGCCCTCAGCCGCGGGCGTCGGGGGTCAGGGTGCGGTCGTCGAGGCGGCGGGTGAGAATGATGTCGTCGCGCTCGTCGCCGGGGGCGACCCGGATGGCGCCGAGCACCCGTCCCGACTCGGTGTAGCCGCTGCCCGCATAGAACCGTGACAGCCCGCTGCCGCTGCGCACGCCCAGGGTGAGGATCTCGACCCCGGCCTCGCGCGCGACGCGATGGGTGGCGGCCATGAGGAGGCGGCCGAGGTTCTGGCCGCGACGGTCGGGATCGGTCATGACCCGGTAGACCGTGCGGGTGTGGTCGAGCAGCGGGTTCGACCCCTGCACGAGGAACGACGTGCCGACCACTCGGTCGTCGGCCGAGGAGCGGAGCAGCACGGCGACCGTGGACCCGGACGACATCGAGGTCTCGTGCTCGGTGAGGGCGGCGTCGACCCGTTCGCGCGCGGCGCCGGGGAGGAAACCCACGGACCCGCCCGCATCGTTGGTGCGCACCCAGAGGTCGAGGACCTGCTCACGCGTGGCCGCGTCGAACGCCGTCACGGCCTCGACCCGCGGCGCCTCGAACACCGTCGACGGCGGCTCATCTGGCAGGTCGTCGTGGAGCACTCTGGTGCCCACACGCTCGAATCCCGTGCCGAGCGCCGTCCGCAACGACGGGGTGTTGACCTCCTTGACGAGGGCGCGCACCGGCAGGGCGGGCAGGAACTCGAGCGCATGCGCCGCGGACGCCCGGGACATCTCCCGGCCCAGCCCGTGACCGAGCCCGGCGAAGACCAGCCGGTAGTAGAGGTTGAGGAAGACACCCTCGGTGTCCTTGAGGCCGCACACCCCGACCACCTCGCCGGTCTCCCGGTCCTGCGCCATCCAGAAGCCGAACCCGTGCTCCTCCCAGTGCGCCAGCGTCCGCTCGAGGAAGGCCGCGGCGTCGGCGTCGCTCTGCGACATCGCGTGCGGCGCGTGCCAGTACGTCCGGGCGTCCCGGTGCAGGCGCACCCACGCGTCGCGGTCCGCCTCGGTCGGCGGCCGAAGGATCAGGCGGGCGGTCTCGACGACGTTCGGGGACGGCATACCGCCATCCTATTGCGAACTCTTCGCAATACTGGACGAGGCCTCCACGTCGCGGCGCAACAGCCCGTACACCCACGAGTCGGACACGACGCCGTTGACGACGCAGTCCTCGCGCAGCGTCCCCTCCCGCACGAAGCCAAGTTTCTCGAGAACCCTGCCGCAGGCGACGTTGCGGGTGTCGGCCTCGGCCTGCACACGGTTGAGGTCCCAGGTGGCGAAGCCCCACTCCAGCAGGGCACGGGCGGCTTCGGTCGCGTGTCCGCGCCCCCAGCTCTCCTCGGTGTAGACGAAGCCCAAGGAGGCGCTGCGGAAGTCGGGGTTCCAACCAGCGAGGCTGAGCCAGCCGAGGAAGCGCCCGTCCTGTCGCCTTTCGACGACCAGCCGGACGCCACTGCCGGACCGAGCCAGGGCATCACTGCGCTCGACGAACCGCGTCGCCGATGTGCGGTCGGTCCACGGCGGCTCGTCCCAGTAGCGAAGGACGTGGGCGTCGCTCAGCAGGTCGTAGATGGCGTCGGCGTCACCCGCGACGACGGGACGCAGGCGCAGCCGCCGGGTGGGGAGCGTTGGGGTGCGCAGGAACGCGTCGTCCACCTCGACGTCCGCCATCACTCAGGAGCGGTATGCCGTGAGCTCGGCCGCGAGGTCGGCGTTGACGCGGGCGGTGACGCGCGTGCCCTCGCCGACGTGCTCGCTCGCGAGGATCTCGCCCTCGTCGTGGATCCGGCTCACGAGGTCGCCCCGTCCGTAGGGCAGGAGCACCTCGATGTCGATGTCCGGGCTCGGGAGCTCGTCGGCGATGAGCGCCCGCAGCTCGTCGAGCCCGGCGCCGGTACGGGCCGAGACGGCGACGGCGTGCTTCTCGTGGCGCAGCAACCGGTCGACGACCTCGGGGTCGGCGATGTCGGCCTTGTTGACGACGATGATCTCCTTGACGTCGGTCGCGTCGACGTCGGCGAGCACCGCGCGCACCGCGGAGATCTGGCCCTCGGGGTCCGGGTGCGAGCCGTCGACGACGTGGAGCAGGAGGTCGGAGTCGGCCACCTCCTCGAGCGTCGAGCGGAACGCCTCGACGAGCTGGTGCGGCAGCTGGCGGACGAACCCGACGGTGTCGGCGAAGGTGAACTCGCGCCCGTCCGGGGTCTCGCTGCGACGCACGGTCGGGTCGAGGGTGGCGAAGAGCTGGTTCTGCACGAGCACGCCGGCACCGGTGAGCCGGTTGAGGATCGACGACTTGCCGGCGTTGGTGTAGCCGGCGATGGCCACGCTCGGGATGCCGTTGGCGCGGCGGCTGCCACGCTTGGTGTCGCGGTGGGTCTTCATGCCCGCGATGTCGCGCTTGAGCTTGGCGACGCGCGTGTTGATGCGTCGGCGGTCGAGCTCGATCTTGGTCTCACCGGGACCGCGCGAGCCCATGCCCTGACCACCCGCGGCCTGGCCACCGGCCTGGCGCGACATCGACTCACCCCAGCCACGCAGCCGCGGCAGGAGGTACTGGAGCTGGGCGAGCTCGACCTGCGCCTTGCCCTCACGGCTCTTGGCGTGCTGGGCGAAGATGTCGAGGATGAGGGCGGTGCGGTCGATGACCTTGACCTTGACGACGTCCTCGAGCGCACGGCGCTGCGAGGGGGCGAGCTCGGTGTCGCAGATGACGGTGTCCGCGCCCTCGGCCACGACGACGTCCCGCAGCTCCTGCGCCTTGCCCTTGCCGAGGTAGGTCGCGGTGTCGGGCTTCTGGCGGCGCTGGATCAGGCCCTCGAGGACCTGCGCGCCGGCGGTCTCGGCGAGCGCCGCGAGCTCGCGCAGCGAGTTCTCGGCGTCGACGAGGGTGCCCTCAGACCAGACGCTCGCGAGGACGACGCGCTCGAGGCGGAGCTGGCGGTACTCGACCTCGGTGACGTCCTCGAGCTCGGTGGAGAGGCCGGCGACGCGGCGCAGCGCCGCGCGCTCCTCGCGGTCGAGCTGGTCACCGTCGTAGAGCGCCGAGGGTGCCGACTCGTCGTCGTCGCCCTCGGCCAGGAAACCGTCGTCGTCGAAGGCGTCGTCGGAGAGGGCCGCGGCCCTGCCGGAAAGGTAGTCATGTCGTGCAGTCATGTTCCGTCTAGGGTCTCACCTATGACCGACTCGGGGCGAACGGATTCGCGCGAGCACTACTTCACCGCCCACCCGGCCACCCCGGACGAGCGCCGGTCGCTCGACGTCACCCTGGCCGGCCGGCGAGTGAGTGTCGAGGTCGCCCCCGGCATCTTCAGCCCCGGCGGGCTCGACAAGGGCACGGCAGTCCTCTTCGACGAGGTCCCGGCTCCCCCGCCCTCGGGCCGGTTCCTCGACCTCGGCTGCGGCTGGGGACCCATCGCACTCACCCTGGGCATGCTCTCCCCTCACGCCGATGTCGTCGCCGTCGACGTCAACGAGCGCAGCGTCGACCTCACCCAGCGCAACGCGCAGGCCCTCGGTCTGGACCACGTGCGCGCCACGACGCCCGACGCGGTCGACGCGGGGACGGCATACGACCTCATCTGGTCCAACCCGCCGATCCGGATCGGCAAGGCCGCGCTGCACGAGCTGCTGCGGCTCTGGCTGCCACGGCTGGCGCCGGGCGGCGTGGCCTACCTCGTCGTCCAGAAGAACCTCGGCTCCGACAGCCTTAAGCGCTGGATCGAGGCAGACCTGCGTATGCCGTGCGCGCGCCTCGCGTCGAGCAAGGGCTTCCGCGTCCTCGAGGTCCGCTCCGCCTGACCTCCCTTCGCCCACGCAGAGCGTGGGGCCCGCCACCCGGAGTGGGATAGGTGCACTGCGCAGCACCGAGGACGTGCTGCGCAGTGCACGTTCGCCTTGCTGAGTGGCTCAGCGCGGGTGGACCACCATCGCCGATCCGCCCCCGCGACGCACCGGCTCGGCTGCTGCCGTCCAGCGCGAGGGCGACAGGCTGCGGATCGCGGTGGCGTTGCCGATGACGGGTCGCTGCCTCAGCACGTGCCCCTTGGCGCGGAGCTCCGCGCCGATCGCGGTCGTGAAGATCGCGTCCTCGGCCTCCTCCGTACCGTTGCGCGAGGAGAGGCGCGGGACCGCCACGGCGTCACCGACGGGCAGGCCCCGGTCGACGACCCCCGCGACGACCTGGGCCACGGTGGTGATGATCGTGGCGCCGCCCGGGCTGCCCGCCGTGAGGTACGGCTTGCCGCCCTTGAGAACGATCGACGGTGCCATCGAGCTGCGGGGTCGCTTGCCCGGACCCGGAAGGTTGGGGTCGGGCACGCCCGGCGCGAGCGGCGCGAAGTTGAAGTCGGTGAGCTCGTTGTTGAGCAGGAACCCCCAGCCCGGGACGACGATGCCGGAGCCGCCGTACTGCTCGATCGTCAGCGTGTACGTGACGACGTCGCCCCACCTGTCGGCGACGGTGAGCGAGGTCGTGGACTGACCGTCGTGCGGGAGGCGCGTCGTCCCGCCGCGGGAGCACGCGGCATACGAGCCGTCGGGCGAGCCGAACGGGATCGGTCGCAGCTGTGCTCGGTTCGGGTCGAAGAGGCAGGCCCGCTCGTCGGCGAACGCCTGGCTGGTCAGCTCGCGCGTGGGCACCCCCGGGACGTCACCGACCCAGCGGTTGCGGTCGGCGAACGCCATCGCGGACGCCTCGCTGAACCAGTGGAGGTACTCGGCCTCCGAGAGCTCCTTGACCGTGCGCCCGGTGCGCTGCTCGAAGGACTCGAGGAGGTTGAGGATCTGCGAGACCGCGATGCCGCCGCTGCTCGGGGTGTCCATGCCGTAGACGTCGAACCCCTTGTGCTCGGAGTGCGTCGGCGCCTTGCGGCGGACCGTGTATGCCGCGACGTCCGCCGTCGTGAGCTGCCCCTTGGGGACGGTGACGCCCGGCGCCGTCGAGGGATTGCGGACCTCCTTGACGAGGTCACGGCCCATGCGCCCGGTGTAGAGCGCCTTGGTGCCGTGGGTTCGCAGCTCGCGGTAGGCCTTGGCGAGGTCGGGGTTGCGCTGGATGCCACCCACGGGGACGGGCGACCCGCCGGGCAGGTAGATCGCGGCCGTCGCGGGGAACAGCGCGAACCGTGTGGCGTTGTCGAGCGTGTCCTGGTGGAACGTCTCATCGACGACGAAGCCCTTCCGCGCGATCTCCTCCGCAGGCTTGAGCACCCGGTTGAGGCTCATCGTGCCGTGGCTTCGCAGTGCCGCCTCCCACGTCGCCGGGGTGCCCGGAACCCCCACGGAGAGACCGGAGTTCACGACCGTGTTGAAGTCCATCGGTGTGCCGTCGGACCGCAGGAACACCTTCTCGTGGAAGGTCGCCGGCGCCGTCTCACGCCCGTCGATCGTGGTGACCTTCTTGCTGCGCGCGTCGTAGTGGACGAAGAACCCGCCACCGCCGATGCCCGACGAGTAGGGCTCGACGGCTGCGACCGCGGCAGCAGTGGCGACCGCGGCGTCGGCCGCGTTGCCGCCGCGCCTGAGCACGTCGATGCCGACCTGCGAGGCGACCGGGTCGACGGATGCGACCGCTCCCCCGCCGCCGGTCATGACGGGCACCTTGGGCAGCTCGTGGCCCACCGGCGGTGGGCCGGTGCGGTCGGGTGGCGCCTGCGGGGCGGCGCTGGCCGGGAGCGCGAGCGCTGCCGCCACTCCGCCTGCCGTGACGAGGGCGAGGACCGTTGCGGGAGTTCTCATGTCTCGACGCTAGGAGTGACCCGCGGGTACCGCATGTCGAGCGTCAGCGGGCGCCAGACGCATGGCCGTCGTTCGTCGAGATAGCACGACGCGCCGCGCACGACCCGGCTCGGCGGCGTGTCGTGCCACCTCGACTCGCTCGTCGGACTCGTCAGAGCGTGGAGGGTCAGAGGATGGAGAGGTCGACCGTGCCGTCGGCGACGAGCGCCGCCGGCCCGGCGAGCTCGACCTCGTGGTGCGGCAGGGCGCGCACCCGGAGGCGACCGCCAGGCACGTCGACGGTCCAGTCCTCGGTCGGCTCGGCCTCACCGGCCCAGAAGCTCGTCGCCAGCGCGGCGGCGCAGACACCCGTGCCGCACGAGCGCGTCTCCCCCACGCCGCGCTCGTGTACCCGCATCGCGATGTGCGCGGGCCCGACGATCCGGACGAACTCGACGTTGGTGCCGTGTGCCGGCACGGGGCGGACCTCGGGGACGTGCAGCAGGTCGAGGCCCTCGAGGTCGACACCCTCGGGCAGCGCGACGACGGTGTGGGGGTTGCCCATGTCGACCGAGAGCGCCGACCACGGATCGCTGTGCCCGACGACGTGGACGAGGGCGTCGAAGCCGTCGGCCCGCGCCTTGGCCTCCTCGGGCAGGCGCCACCGGCCCATGTTGGTCGCGACGACGTCGCCCTCGAACCGGATGCCCTTGATGCCCGCACGCGTCGCGATCTCGAACTCGTCCGAGGTCTCGAGCCCTTCACGACGCAGGTAGGCCGCGAAGACCCGGGTGCCGTTGCCACACATCTCGGCGACCGAGCCGTCGGCGTTGCGGTAGTCCATGAACCACGGCGCCCGGTCGGCCATCGCCCGCACCGACTCGTCGGTGGCGGCGGCGGTCGGCACGACGCGGATGACGCCGTCGCCACCCACCCCGGCATGCCGGTCGGCCAGCCGGCGCGTGAGGTCCGCGTCGAGGTCCAGGGTCGCGTCGACGTCGCCGACGACGACGAAGTCGTTCTCGGTGCCGTGCCCCTTGGTGAACCGCAGTCCCTCGATGGTACCCATGTCAGCCATTGTCCGCGATGGCGCGCCCGACATGGGCGAGCGCTTCGTCGAGCGCGCCCTCGGCCGTCGGGTCGACCCACCACGTCCGCGGGTCGGGCCGGAACCACGACTCCTGGCGGCGCGCGTAGCGACGGGTCAGCTGCGCCGTCTCGGCCTGCGCGTCGCCGGTGCTCATCGTGCCGTCGACCTCGGCGAGCGCCTGCGCGTAGCCCAGCGCCCGTGATGCCGTCCGACCCTCCCGTATGCCGTGCGCCACCAGTCCGCGGACCTCGTCAACGAGGCCGTCACGCCACATCTGCTCGACCCGGCGGTCGATGCGCTCGTCGAGGACGTCGCGTGGCGGGCGCAAACCGACGGTGACCGTCGGGTGCACGTGGCGCCTCTCGGGCATGGAGGCGCTGAACGGCCGGCCGGTGATCTCCATGACCTCGAGCGCGCGAATGACACGTCGGACGTTGCGGGGCTCGATCGCCTGTGCCGCAACGGGATCGCGCTCGGTGAGGACGGCATACAGCGCGTCACCACCACGCTCCTGCGCCTCGGACTCCAGTCGGGCGCGCACGTCGGGGTCCGTCGGCGGGATGTCGAGGTGGTCGAGGGCGGCCCGGACGTAGAGGCCGGACCCGCCCGCGACGACGGGGTGCAGGCCGCGACCGCGGATGTCGTCGATGGAGGCGCGGGCCTCGACCTGGTAGCGCGCGATCGTCGCCTCGTCGGTGACGTCGAGGACATCGATCTGGTGGTGCGGGATGCCTCTGCGCTCGTCGATGGTGAGCTTGGCGGTGCCGATGTCCATGCCGCGGTAGAGCTGCATGGCGTCGGCGCTCACGACCTCGCCGCCGACCTCCTCGGCGATGCGCAGGGCGAGCTCGGACTTGCCGCTCGCGGTGGGTCCGACGACGGCGACGACGAGCTGGCTCGCGCCTGAACCGTCAGCGGGCAAGCTCGTCCTCGGACCGGGTGCGCTCCTCGGAGTGCCCGCCCTCTGCCTCGAACTCGTCCTCGTCGACGTCGTCGTGACCGAACGGGTCACGGTCCTGCCCCGGCATCCAGGTGAGTCCCGGCTTGCCCCACTCGTGCGACTTCACGGCCTTCTTGGCCTTGCGGGCCCACTTGCCCTGGAGCCGGTCGACGTAGAGGAAGCCGTTGAGGTGGTCGTACTCGTGCTGGAACATCCGGGCGAACCAGCCGGTCACGGTGTAGGAGATCTCGTTGCCGTCGAGGTCGAGGCCGGTGAGCGTCGCGCTCTCGCCGCGCCGCAGCGGGAAGGACTCCCCCGGCACCGACAGGCAGCCCTCGGACTCCTCGTGCGGGTCGGGGTCGCCGACCGGCGGCTTGGTCGCGGTGACGAACGGGTTGATGACGACGCCACGTGCAGGGACGCCGTCGTGGTTGTCCATCTGCCACGTGAAGATCCGCAGCCCGACACCGACCTGCGGCGCCGCGAGACCGACGCCGCGGGCGGCGTCCATCGTCTCGTACATGTCGGCCACGAGCTCGCGGATGCCGTCGTCGATGACCTCGACCGGCTCGGCCCGGCGGTGGAGCACCGGCTCGCCAGTGATGGTGATGGGGCGGATCGTCATGGTCCCGATTCTCTCAGATCGCCGGAGTTGCCCTGCCCCTCCGGGTGCACGAACGGCCCGGGTGCGGGACAGTGGAGCTGTCCCTGTCCCGAGACGTGAGGAGCAACCATGAGCATGTTCGACAAGGCGAAGGACTTCATCGCGGAGCACAGCGACAAGGCCGGCGACCTGGCCGCCGAGCACTCCGACAAGGTCGAGGAGTACAGCGACCAGGGTCTCGACCGGGCCGGCGACGTCGCCGAGAGCAGGGGCGTCGACGCCGACAGGGTGGCCCAGGGCCGCGACTTCCTGGACGACCGGATCGGCGAGCAGGGCGACGAGGCGACACCGCCTCCGCCTCCCGCCTGACCCCCGCACGCAAAGGCCCCACCACGGGAGCGTGGTGGGGCCTTCGCGTGTCAGGAGCAGTCGGCGGTGCCCCCTGGAGCCGGTATGCCGGTCAGCTACCGCAGGCGGGAGCGCTCACCGGCGCGGCGGCGGGCTTGCCGATCGAGGGCATCCCGAGGCTCACCGAGGGCTTGCCGGGGACGGGCGCGTCCTGGAGCGACTCCCACGCGTCACCACCGGAGGTGCGACGCACGGCATACGTCCCGCCGTGCAACGCACCGTCGGCGACGAGGTGGTGCGGCGCGCCATAGGTGACATCGACGCTCACCACGTCGCCCGGGCGCGGCCGGTCCCCACCCTCGGGGACTGAGAAGTGCACGAGGCGGTTGTCCTTGGCGCGACCGCTCATGCGGGAGGTCTCGGTGTCCTTGCGGCCCTCGAACGGTGCGACGAGCACCTCGACGGTGCGGCCCTCGATCGCGCGGTTCTCGGCCCACGACAGCTCGTCCTGGAGGGCGACGAGCCGCTCGAAGCGTTCCTGGACGACGGGCTTGGGCACCTGGTCCGCCATCGTCGCCGCGGGCGTACCGGGGCGGATGGAGTACTGGAACGTGAACGCGCTCGAGAAGCGCGACTCCTCGACGACGCGCAGGGTCTCGGCGAAGTCCTCCTCGGTCTCGCCGGGGAAGCCGACGATGAGGTCGGTCGTGATCGCCGCCTCGGGGATCTGCTCGCGGACGCGGTCGATGATGCCGAGGAACTTCGCGCTGCGGTAGGACCGGCGCATGTCCTTGAGGACCTTGTCCGAGCCGGACTGGAGCGGCATGTGCAGGCTCGGCATGACGTTGGGCGTCTCCGCCATCGCCGTGATGACGTCGTCGGTGAACGCTGCCGGGTGGGGGCTGGTGAAGCGCACCCGCTCGAGGCCCTCGATCTCGCCGCAGGCGCGGAGCAGCTTGCCGAACGCGAGCCGGTCGCCGAACTCGACGCCGTAGGTGTTGACGTTCTGGCCGAGCAGGGTGATCTCGACGACGCCCTGGTCGACGAGGGCCTGGATCTCGGCGAGGATCTCGCCGGGTCGACGGTCGGTCTCCTTGCCGCGCAGGCTCGGCACGATGCAGAACGTGCAGGTGTTGTTGCAGCCGACCGAGATCGAGACCCAAGCGGCATACGCGGAATCACGCCGGGTCGGCAGGGTCGACGGGAACGTCTCGAGCGACTCGAGGATCTCGACCTCGGCGCGCTTGTTGTGGCGGGCGCGGTCGAGCAGGGCGGGCAGGCTGCCGATGTTGTGGGTGCCGAAGACGACGTCGACCCACGGCGCCCGCTTGACGATGGTCGCGCGGTCCTTCTGCGCCATGCAGCCGCCGACCGCGATCTGCATGTCGGGGTTCGCGGTCTTGGCGGGGCGGAGCTGACCGAGGTTGCCGTAGAGCTTGTTGTCGGCGTTCTCGCGGACGGCGCACGTGTTGAAGACGACGACGTCGGCGGTGGCCGGGCGCTCCCCCGTCGGGACACTCGCGAGGTCGACGTAGCCGGCCGTCTCGAGCAGGCCCGCGAGCCGCTCGGAGTCGTGGACGTTCATCTGGCAGCCGTGCGTGCGCACGTCGTAGGTCTTCAGCTCAGTCATGACGCCGTCAAGGGTACGTCCTGGGTCAGGCGTCCACGCCCCACAGGGCGGCGACGTGACGGACGTCCGTCCCGCAGCACCCGCCGACGACGTCGAGGTGGGGCAGCCGGGCCGCGAGCGCGTCGTGCTCGCGCACGAGGTCCGGGATGTCGCCCTCGTCGAGGACCTCGGCCGCATCGAGCTCGGCGTGCGACTGCCGGGAGGCGTTGACCCGAAGCCCCGTCACACGTGCGGTCCACGAGTCGTCCCCGTCGAGGGCGCCGGCCACGTGGCTCGGGTGGGCGCAGTTGACGAGCAGCTCGTCGGGGACCCCCTGCTCCCAGAGCTCGGCCACGGCCTCGCCGAGCGGGGTGCCGTCGGGCAGTCGTCCGTCGGTCTCCACCGTGAACGACACCGCGACGTCGAGCGTCTGGGTCCGGGCCGCGTGGACCACGCCCACCGCCTCGGAGACCGTCGTGAGCGTGTATGCCGCGACGCGTCCGGCCCCGCTGTCGGCGAAGGCCACGACTTGGGGCAGGTGGTAGGCAGCGAACTCGTCGGCGGACGCCGCCTCACCGGGCACGTAGCCGTCACCGCGTGGGCCGATCGCCCCGCTCACCCGGAAGCTGCCGTAGTCGTGCCGGCCTGCCGGGAGGGCGCCGGAGGCGAGCAGGGACTCGCCGAGTGCGGCGAGGAACACGACGCTCTCGAGGTTGACCCGGTGCACCTCGTCGGAGTCGCCACCGAGCTTGGCCACCCAGTCCGGGTTCGCCCGCCAGGTGGGGGTCTCGAGCAGGAGGCTGGCACCCGCCCGCCTCGCCACCTCGGCGTAGCCGGTGTAGTAGTCGGTGAGCAGTGCCCGACCCTCCGGGGTGTCGAGCAGCGGGTAGGCCGCGAAGTGCGGCAGGTCGACGCCGTGGTTGAAGATCAGGTCGGTCTCGAGGCCGCCGTCGGTGACCCACCGAGGACCGGCTCCCGACCCCACCGTCGCGGGAGCCGCCACATCGCCATCGCCCATCGGGTCTGCCTCTCTTCTCCCTCCGCGTGACGGGTCCGCCCGTCCCGGGTCCAGAGTGCCCGTCACGACCGCTCGTCCACCAGACCCGGCGACGTCAGCCGCACTGGTGCTCGGGGGTGGTCCCGGCCGCCTCCTCCATGGCCCGCCTGGGCACACCCGATCGATGACCGATCAGCCGCCTCGCCAAACCGCAATCGCTCGCGCCGCGGGCAAATACTTGACAAGACAACCAAAGTCCGGCACTCTATTTGTTGAAGGTACAACTACTCCACACGAAGGAACTCTCATGGGCCTGTTCAACCGCTCCGCCAAGACCTCCGCCTCCGTCGCCGCCCCGGCCCCCGCTGCCGCGGTCGAGCCGACGAGCAGCTTCGTCTCCGACATCGCCGGCGACTACGCCCTCGACCCGAGCCACTCGCGCCTGGGCTTCTCGGCCCGCCACGCGATGGTCACCAAGGTCCGCGGCAGCTTCGAGGAGTTCGAGGGCACCGCCCACGTCGACACCGTCAACCCGGCCGCCTCCAAGGTCGCCGTCACGATCTCGGCCGCCTCGGTCACCACGGGCAACGAGCAGCGCGACGGTCACCTCAAGACCCCCGACTTCTTCGACATCGAGAACCACCCCACCATCACCTTCACGTCGACCGACGTCGCGCGTCAGGGCGACGAGTGGGCCATCACCGGCGACCTCACGATCAACGGTGTCACCAAGCCCGTGACGATCGACTTCGAGGAGACCGGCTCGGCCAAGGACCCGTACGGCAACACCCGCATCGGCTTCGAGGGTGCGACGACGATCGACCGTGGCGACTGGAACCTCAACTTCAACGCCGCGCTCGAGACCGGTGGCGTCCTCGTGAGCGAGAAGGTCAAGCTCGAGTTCGACATCTCGGCGATCGCCCAGGTCCCGGCCACTGCCTGACCTGACACACGACACACGCGAAGGGCGAGGACCACATGGTCCTCGCCCTTCGTCGTGTCCCGGTGGGCCCTGATCGCCACGGCTTCTGCCCGGCGAGCCTCGCGGGCCGACCACGTCTCGGCGGGCTCAGTCGCGGCGGTGCTCGTCGGCGTCGGCGATCGCCTCACGGATGACCCGCATCGACACCTCCGACGGGTAGCCCTTGCGCGCGAGCAGACCGGCGAGGCGCCGGGTCTGGACCGTGGCGTCGAGCCCGTGGAGGCGACGCAGCCGTTTGACGACGAGCTCGCGCGCCCGCTCCTCCTCGTCGGCAGGGTCCACCTCGTCGAGGACGGACTCGGCGACCTCGTCGCTCACGCCCTTCTGCCGCAAGGTCTGGGCGAGGGCGCGTCGGGCGAGCCCCCTGCCGGCCTGCTGAGACCGCACGAGCATCCCGGCATAGGCCTCGTCGTCGACGAGACCGACCTCCTCCATGCGGTCGAGCACGGTGGCGGCCACGGCCGGGTCGCAGCCCTTGCGGGCGAGCGCCTGCTCGAGCTGGGCGCGCGACTTGGGCGCGTTGGTCAGCTGTCGCAGGACGATCTGGCGGGCGACGTCGTGGGCGTCGGGCTCGACTCCCTCGGTCGCCGCGTCCGGCGGGGGTGGCCCGGCGCGGCGTCTGCGGGACCGCTGCGCCCGCTCGCCCCCGGACGGGACCGTCGTCACGTGCCGGTCGACGGCGGCCCTGAGGTCGTCAGTGCCGGGCGTCGTCCCCGCCGCCCACTGGGGCGGCGGGGACGACGAGGACCAGGCGTCCGGAGACGGCATACGTCGTCTGTCCCGGCTCAGAAGTCGACCGGGACCTCGGGCACGACCTCGAGCGGCTTGTCGACCTGCGGACCGATGCCGAGCTTCTCCTTGATGCGCTTCTCGAGCTCGTCGGCGAGGTCCGGGTTGTCCTTGAGGAAGTTGCGGGCGTTCTCCTTGCCCTGCCCGAGCTGGTCGCCGTCGTAGGTGTACCAGGCACCGGCCTTGCGGACGAAGCCCTGGTCGACACCCATGTCGATGAGGCCACCCTCGCGGGAGATGCCCTGCCCGTAGAGGATGTCGAACTCGGCCTGCTTGAACGGCGGCGAGACCTTGTTCTTGACGACCTTGACGCGGGTGCGGTTGCCGACGGGGTCGGTGCCGTCCTTGAGCGTCTCGATGCGGCGCACGTCGAGACGCACCGATGCGTAGAACTTGAGCGCCTTGCCACCGGTCGTGGTCTCGGGCGAGCCGAACATCACGCCGATCTTCTCGCGAAGCTGGTTGATGAAGATCGCCGTCGTGCCGGTGTTGTTGAGGGCACCGGTGATCTTGCGCAGGGCCTGGCTCATGAGGCGGGCCTGGAGACCGACGTGGCTGTCACCCATCTCACCCTCGATCTCGGCACGGGGCACGAGCGCGGCGACGGAGTCGATGACGATGATGTCGAGGGCGCCGGACCGGATGAGCATGTCGGCGATCTCGAGCGCCTGCTCACCAGTGTCGGGCTGCGAGACGAGCAGGTTGTCGGTGTCGACGCCGAGCTTCGCGGCGTACTCCGGGTCGAGGGCGTGCTCGGCGTCGATGAAGGCAGCGATGCCGCCGGCGCGCTGGGCGTTGGCCACCGCGTGCAGGGCGACGGTCGTCTTGCCCGAGCTCTCGGGGCCGTAGACCTCGACGACACGGCCGCGGGGCAGCCCGCCGATGCCGAGCGCGACGTCGAGGGCGATGGACCCCGTGGGGATGACCTCGATGGGCGGTCGCACGTCGTCGCCGAGGCGCATGACCGCACCCTTGCCGTGCTGCTTCTCGATCTGCCCGAGGACCACTCCCAGGGACTTCGCGCGGTCGTTGGTGACGGCTGCTGCAGCCATGTCGCACCTGCTCTTCCTGTGTCGTTCGATGTGCGCGCCCGCCGGCGACCCGTGTCCGCGGTCGGTCTCGTCGCGATCTCGGGTCAGACGCTAGGTCGTCGCACCGACAGCCGTCTGCAGCTGCCGTGGAGGCTGTGGACGGGTGCTGAGGGTCCGGCGACCTGTGGACAACACTAGACGAACACGTGTTCGACGGCGGGAGGGCGGCAACGACACGCCGCGCACCTCGACGCAGCTCTTCGCGCAGCCTTGCGCGTGCCCCCGTGCACCTGCCGCGCGACTGACCGCCGCTCAGCCGGCCGTGCCCTCGCGACGCATCGGGACGTGCGGCATGCCGTCCTCGTCCTCGAAGACCGGACCGGACTCGACGAAGCCGAACCCGGCATACCAGTCCCTCAGGTAGACCTGCGCGTCGAGGACGACCGGCTCGCTCCCCCACCGCTCGAGTACCCCACACATGAGGCGTCCGGCCAGCCCACGACCCCGGTGGGCGGCGTCCGTCGCGACCCGGCCCACCCGCCACACACCGTGGCCGTCGTCGAGGACCCGCAGCGTCGCGACGGGCGCGCCGTCGCCGTCGGCGCACCACAGGTGCCACGTCCCCGGTTCGGTGTCGCGACCGTCGAGGTCGAGGTAGAGCGCCTCCTGCTCGATGACGAACACCCGCGAGCGCAGCGCCCACAACCGGTACGCCACAACGGGATCGAGGTCGGTGAAGCGCTGCGCGCGAAGGTCGTCGTCCGGCTGGTCCACGGGCCCACCCTAGGCAACTGGCAGACTCCTGCGCCGTGACGATCATTGCGGCAGCGGACGGCTCGGCCCTCGGCAACCCCGGACCTGCGGGCTGGGCCTGGTACGTCGACGCGGAGCACTGGGCAGCCGGCGGCTGGCCCCACGGCACCAACAACCAGGGCGAGCTCACGGCCGTCCTCGACCTGCTCCAGCAGACGGCGGGCACCGACGACGACCTCGTCGTCTACTGCGACAGCAAGTACGTCATCAACTCCGTCACCCAGTGGATGCCCGGGTGGAAGCGCAAGGGGTGGAAGAAGGGCGACGGCAAGCCGGTCCTCAACGTCGAGATCATGAAGGCGCTCGATGCCGCCATGACCGGGCGCCGGGTCCGCTTCGAGTGGGTCAAGGGCCACTCCGGTCACGCCCTCAACGAGGAGGCGGACAGGCTCGCGAACGGCGCGGCCACGGCATACCAGAAGGGCGGTGCACCCGACCCCGGCCCCGGGTGGGCCGGCCGCGACAGTGAGACCCCCGGTCTTCCCGCCCCGACGACGAACGCTCCGGCGGCGCCCGAGCCCGACCTCTTCTCGGAGCTCGCCGACGACTCCCCCGCCGACGACGCCGAGACGGTCATCGCCCTCGAGCGCTCGCTGCTCGCCGACGAGGTGCGGTCCGACCCGGCCGCCGTCGCGGCGCTGCTCCACCCGCAGTGGTCCGAGGTGGGCCGCTCCGGTCGGCTGTGGTCGCGCGAGGAGATCCTCGACGAGATCGGTCCGCTCGAGCAGGAGACCTCCCTCGACGTCATCGCCTGTATGCCGGTCGGCCCGGACGCGCAGCTCCTCACCTGGCGCTCGGTGACGGACTCCGGCTCGACGCTGCGTTCGTCGCTGTGGGTGCGCGACAAGGGGCACTGGCAGCAGCTCTTCCACCAGGGCACCGCCGAGGCCTGAGCCCGGGACCCCGCGGGTCAGTCCGAGAGGTCAGGTCCGAGAGGTCAGGTCCGCGAGAGCAGGTCGACGACGATCTCGGCCGCCGGCGCCCGCCGGACGCTGCGGTGGCCGGTGCCCGCCCAGAGGTGCACGAGGTCGGGCTGCCCGGTCGCCTTGCCGTGCCGACGCAGAGGCGCGGTGAGGTGGTGTACCTGCGGGTAGGCCGCGGGCGCGACCTCGGTGAACACCTCGGTCCACGACGTCACGAGCGCGCGGGCGCTGCGGCCGGTGAAGGCGCGGGTGACGACGGTCTCGGACCGGCTGGTGAGCTCGTGGCGGTGCACCTCGGCCGTCCCCGCCTCGGTGGCGCCGAGGAACGCGGTGCCGCAGGCGACCGCGTGGGCGCCGGCGTCGAGCAGTGCGGCGACGTGCGCGCCGTCGCCCACCCCACCGGCCGCGACGACCGGCAGCGCGGTGAGCCTGCGGATGGCCTGCAGGAGCGCGCGGGTCGGCGCCTGGGGGTGCCCGGTGTCGACCGGACCGCCCCGGTGGCCACCTGCCTCCCAGCCCTGGGCCACGACGGCATCGACGCCGAGCTCGTCGGCCCACGCCGTCTCGCTCGCGTCGTTGAGCGTCACCCACACCTCGATGCCTGCGGCCTTGATCCGGTCCACGACGTCGGCCGGTGGCCACGCGAAGGCGAAGGAGACGACCGCCGGCCGCTCCGCGATGACGACCTCGATCTTGGCGTCGAAGGAGTCGTCGTCGTGGATCGCCTCACCCAGTGCCACCCCCGCCTTGTCGGCGAGTGGCTGGAGCCGGGTGGCGTACTCGAGGACGCGGGACGCGCTCCCCGGCTCGTAGGGCGAGGGCGCGAAGAGGTTGACGCCGAACGGCGCTCCCCCTACCGCCGAGCGCAGGAGGACGATGTCGTCCCTGAGCCGGTCGGGGGCGAGGTAGGCGCCGGCGAGGAACCCGAAGCCACCGGCGGCCGTGACGGCGGCCGCGAGCTCGACCGTGCTCGGCCCTCCGGCCATGGGCGCGAGGACCAGCCGACGGTCGAGGAGGGTCACGGGTCAGCCGTGCCGGGCGGGGTCGTCCCGGCCGAGCCGGCGCTCCTGCGGGACGTCCATGTCGTCGCACAGGGCGAGCCACACGAGGCGCGGGTGCATGCCGTCCTCGAGCGCCTGGGCGACGCTGCGCCCGCCGAGGACTCCGAGGACGTGGTCACGCGCCAGGGTGGGTGCGTAGGCCTCGCCGAACTCGTCGTTCATCAGCGTCCAGAAGTGGCTGATCCGCATGGCCGCGAGTGTGTCACACCGCCCGGTTGGGCCCTGCCGTCGGCGACTGGCCGCCTCTATACTGCGATTCCAGAACTTCCTTTGTAAGGTCATCGTCATGTCGCGAGCACTGGAGCCGGACCCGAGGCGGGATCTCGTCCTCGACGCGACGACCCTCAAGGCCCTCACGCACCCCCTCCGCCCCCGGATCCTCAGCGCGCTGCGCCTGCACGGACCGGCCACGGCGTCGCGCCTCGCGGAGCACCTCGGGGTCAACACGGGAGCGACGAGCTACCACGTGCGCCAGCTCGCCATCGCCGGGTTCGTCGTCGAGGCGACCGAGATGGGCAACGCCCGCGACCGGTGGTGGCGCGCCGCGCACGCCCGCACCTACTTCGACACCCACGACGCCGACAGCGAGACCTCCGCGGCCTACCTGTCCGCCGTCGCCGCGGGCTACGCCGACGCCGCGCAGCGCGCGATCGCCGAGATCGCCACCCTCCCGCCGGAGTGGGAGGACGCCGGCACGTTCAGCAACTTCACCCTGCGCCTCACCGCCGACGAGGCCGCCGGGCTCATCACCGAGCTCACCAGCCTCATCCGCTCCTACCGCCCGCACCAGGGCACGACCGACGCCCCCGACGACGCCCGTCCCGTCTCGGTCAACCTCGAGGTCTTCCGCGCTCCCGGGATGCCCACGGAGTGACCGCATCCGCGCGCCCCTCGCGGCGCAGTCTCCACGGCATGCTCCTCGCGTCGGGCGTGTCGATCGCGGGTACCCGCATCGCGACCATCGCGCTGCCGTGGCTGGTCCTCAGCGAGACCAAGTCGGCTGCCTACGCCGGTCTCGTCCTCACCGCCGAGATGGCGCCCTACGTCATCTCGAAGGCGCTCGGCGGACCGCTGGTCGACCGCTACGGCCCTCGCCGGATCAGCGTCGTCGGCGACCTCCTCAGTGGAGCGTTCCTCGTCCTCATCCCGATCCTGTATGCCGCGGGGCAGCTCGCGCTCCCGGACCGGCTGCCGCTCCTGCTCGCTCTCGTGGCCCTCGCGGGCGCGGTGCGCGGACCCGGTGACGGCGCCCGCAACGCGATGATCCCGGGGGTCGCCGAGACCGTCGACATGCCCGTCGAACGGATCACCGGCCTCGACAGCACCATCGACCGCGCGAGCGGGCTCCTCGGCGCCGGTGTGGGCGGCCTGCTCGTCACCGCCTTCGGTGCGGCCCAGACCGTCACCGTCACCGCGGCCGCGTCGTTCCTCAGCGCCGTCGTCGTGGCCGCGTTCGTGCCCCACCTGCGGGCCGAGCACTCCGAGGACCCCGGCACCTACGTCGCCCAGCTCCGCGCGGGCGTGGACTACCTGCGCGGCGACAGCCTGCTGCGCAGCATCCTCGGCATGATCGCCGTGACCAACCTGCTCGAGGCCGCCTACGTCGGGGTCATGCTCCCCAAGTGGGCGTTCGACCACGGCTACGACGCCAGCCTCGTCGGGCTCGTCGGCGTCCTCTACGGCGGCGCGGCGGTCCTCGCCAGCGTCGTCGCCACGACGATGTCGGGCAGCTTCAGCCGGCGCACCGCCTTCCTCACGGGGTTCGCGGTGTCGGGCCCTCCGCGCTACCTCGCCCTCGCGCTCGGTGCCCCGCTGTGGCTCATCCTCGCGGCCAACGTCGTCGCCGGTCTGGGTGCCGGCTTCGTCAATCCGACGGTCAACGCCCTGTTCTTCGAGCGGGTGCCCCGCCACCTCGTCGGGCGCGTGGGCTCGCTGGCCGACGCCGTGGCCTGGGCGGGCCTCCCGGTCGGCGGTGTCGTCGGCGGCGTCGCCGTGACCGCGCTCGGGGCGTCACCGGCGCTGGGCGTCGCGGGTGCGGCCTACCTCGCGTCGACGGTGGTCCCCGGCCTGCGCCCGGAGTGGCGGGAGATGGATCGAGCACGGACCGGTGTCGGACGCGAGTGAGAGGCTGACCCTCTCATGACAGCCGACGTCCTCGAGCGCTTCTCCCCGGCCACGGCCACGTGGTTCCGGGACTCCTTCAGCGCGCCCACGGCCGCCCAGGCGGGCGCGTGGGAGGCGATCAGCTCGGGACACCACGCCCTCGTCGTGGCGCCGACGGGCTCGGGCAAGACGCTGTCGGCCTTCCTCTGGGCGCTCGACCGCCTCGGCACCGAACCCGTGCCCGAGGAGCGGCTCAAGCGGTGCCGTGTCCTCTACGTCTCGCCGATGAAGGCCCTCGCCGTCGACGTCGAGCGCAACCTGCGCAGCCCGCTCGTCGGCATCGGCCACGCCGCCACCCGGCTCGGACAGGCGCAGCCCGACATCACCGTGTCGGTCCGCAGCGGCGACACCCCCGCCAACGAGCGCCGCGCGTTCGCCCGCACCCCGAGCGACATCCTCATCACGACCCCCGAGTCGCTCTTCCTCATCCTCACCTCGCAGGCGCGCGAGGCGCTGCGTGGCGTCGAGACGGTCATCCTCGACGAGGTGCACGCCGTCGCCGGGACCAAGCGTGGCGCGCACCTCGCGCTCTCGCTCGAGCGGCTCGACGCCCTGCTCGAGACCCCTGCCCAGCGCATCGGGCTGTCGGCGACGGTCGAGCCGGTCGACGAGGTGGCCCGCTACCTCGCGGGCGGGCGCCCGGTCGACGTCGTGCGGCCGCCGTCGACCAAGGAGTGGGACCTCGACGTCGTCGTCCCCATCGCCGACATGTCCTCCCTCGGCGAGGTCATCGAGGACGACCTCAGCGGTCCGGCGTCCGGCGCCGAGCGTCGCGCGTCGATCTGGCCGCACGTCGAGGAGCGCATCGTCGACCTCGTCGCCGCGCACCGGTCCACGCTCGTCTTCGCCAACTCCCGGCGCCTGGCCGAGCGGCTCACCTCGCGGCTCAACGAGATCTGGGACGAGCGCGTCACGGCAGCGGCCGAGGCGGCCCGGACGGAGGCCGGCGACGACGGTGAGGGCGACGCGGACGGGGGCGGCCGGCATACCGGCTCGGTCCGGACCCCCGCGCAGATGATGGCGCAGGCGGGCACGTCCTCGGGTGCGCCACCGGTCCTCGCGCGGGCGCACCACGGCTCGGTGAGCAAGGAGCACCGACAGGTCATCGAGGAGGACCTCAAGGCCGGGCGGCTGCCCGCCGTCGTCGCGACGTCGAGCCTCGAGCTCGGCATCGACATGGGCGCCGTCGACCTCGTCGTCCAGGTCGAGTCGCCGCCGTCGGTGGCCAGCGGGCTGCAGCGCGTCGGGCGTGCCGGCCACCAGGTCGGAGCGGTCTCGCGCGGGGTGCTCTTCCCGAAGTTCCGCGGCGACCTCGTCCAGACCGCCGTCGTCGTCGAGCGCATGCGCGCCGGGGCGATCGAGTCGCTGCACGTGCCCGCCAACCCGGTCGACGTCCTCGCCCAGCAGGTCGTCGCCATGACCGCGCTCGACGACTGGACCGTCGACGACGTCGAGCAGGTCGTCCGCCGGGCGGCGCCGTTCGCCTCGCTCCCCCGCTCGATCCTCGAGTCGGTGCTCGACATGCTGTCGGGTCGCTACCCGAGCGACGAGTTCGCCGAGCTGCGCCCGCGCATCGTCTGGGACCGCGTCACCGGCGTGCTCTCGGGTCGCCCGGGCGCCCAGCGCCTCGCCGTCACCTCCGGCGGCACGATCCCGGACCGCGGCCTGTATGCCGTGTTCCTCGCGACCGGGGAGGGCACCGGTCGCCGGGTGGGCGAGCTCGACGAGGAGATGGTCTACGAGTCGCGTGTCGGTGATGTCTTCACCCTCGGCACGTCGACGTGGCGGATCGAGGACATCACCCACGACCGGGTCCTCGTCACCCCGGCACCGGGCCAGCCCGGCAAGCTCCCGTTCTGGAAGGGCGACCAGCTCGGCCGTCCCGCCGAGCTGGGCAAGGCCGTCGGCGCGTTCGTGCGCGAGGTCGCCGCGTCGACGCCGAAGCAGGCCCGGGCCCGCGTCTCCGAGGCCGGGCTCGACGAGTGGGCCACCGACAACCTCGTCGCCTACCTCGAGGAGCAGCGGGCCGCCACGGGTCACGTGCCCGACGACCGGACCATCGTCGTCGAGCGGTTCCGCGACGAGATCGGCGACTGGCGGGTGGCGGTGCACAGCCCCTTCGGCGGGCAGGTCCACGCACCGTGGGCCCTGTGCGTCTCCGCGCGGATGCGCGAGCGGTTCGGCGTCGACGTCCAGGCGATGCACGGCGACGACGGCATCGTCTTCCGGCTGCCCGACCTCGAGCTCGACGGCGAGGGGTCGAGCGGGCGTGGTGCCGCCGCCGAGCTCCTCGACCTCGTCCGCCTCGAGCCCGACGACGTCCACGACCTCGTCACCGGTGAGATCGGCGGGTCCGCCCTCTTCGCCGCGCGCTTCCGCGAGTGCGCCTCACGCGCCCTGCTGCTCCCCCGCCGCCGACCCGACCGACGCCAGCCGCTCTGGCAGCAGCGCCAGCGGGCCGCCCAGCTGCTCGAGGTGGCCAGCCAGTACGCCTCGTTCCCGATCGTCCTCGAGACCGTGCGCGAGTGCGTGCAGGACGTCTTCGACGTGCCGGGTCTCACGGCGCTCATGTCGTCGATCGCCTCGCGCGAGGTGACGCTCGTCGACGTCGAGTCGACCCAGCCCTCGCCGTTCGCGCGCTCGCTCATGTTCGGATACGTCGCCCAGTTCCTCTACGAGGGCGACTCGCCGCTGGCCGAGAAGCGCGCTGCCGCCCTCTCGCTCGACCCCACCCTGCTCGCCGAGCTGTTGGGCCGGGGCGAGGGCCTGTCGCTGCGCGACCTGCTCGACCCCGAGGCCGTCGCCCGGACCGAGTCCGAGCTGCAGCGTCTCGCCGAGGAGCGCCGGTGCCGCGACGGCGAGGACGTCGCCGATCTGCTCCGCACCCTCGGTCCCCTGTCGCTGCCCGAGATCGAGCGACGGACCCGCGAGGGCGCGACCGTGCGCGACATCGGTTCCTGGCTCGTCGACCTCGAGGGGGCTCGCCGGGTGATCCGGGTCCGGGTCGCCGGCGAGGAGCGCTGGGCCGCCATCGAGGACGCGTCCCGGCTGCGCGACGCCCTCGGCGTTTCCCTGCCGGTCGGCGTGCCACAGACCTTCCTCGACCCCGTGCCCGACCCGCTCGGTGACCTCGTCGCCCGCTACGCCCGCACGCACGCCCCCTTCCCCGTCTCGGCGGTGGCGCAGTGGTGGGGCGTCGGACCGGCCGTCGCGCTCGACGCCCTGCGACGCCTCGTCTCCGCCGGTCGGGTCGTC
Source organism: Knoellia sp. LjRoot47 (assembly GCF_964253435.1). Lineage (NCBI taxonomy): Bacteria > Bacillati > Actinomycetota > Actinomycetes > Micrococcales > Intrasporangiaceae > Knoellia > Knoellia sp. LjRoot47. The sequence continues at coordinate 2,569,289 of NZ_CAXUQS020000001.1, read as the reverse complement.
GAGGGCGAGCTCCTGCCCACCGAGAGCGGTGGCGGCGCGCACGGCCTCGACTACTGCGACGCCGAGGTCCTGCGGACGTTGCGCCGCCGCTCGCTCGCGGCCCTGCGTGCCGAGGTCGAGCCGGTGGCCGCCGTCGAGCTGGCGCGGTTCCTCCCGCAGTGGCAGTCGGTCGGCGGTGGTCTGCGCGGGCGCGAGGGGCTCATCCGCGCCGTCGAGCAGCTGGCCGGCGCGGTCCTGCCCGCGAGCGCGCTCGAGACCCTTGTCCTTCCCGCCCGGGTCGCCGGCTACTCCCCCGGCATGCTCGACGAGCTCATGAGCGTCGGCGAGGTCGTGTGGCGTGGCCACGGGTCGCTACCGGGTGACGACGGCTGGGTCTCGCTGCACCTCGCCGACACCGCGCACCTCACGATGACGGCCCCCGACGACACCGAGCTCGGTGACCGTGCCCGGGCGATCCTCGACGTCCTCGCGCGTGGCGGTGCCTACTTCTTCCGCGGTCTCGCCGACGCCGTCGACGGCTCCGACACCGAGGTCCTCGACGACCTCTGGTCCCTCGTGTGGTCCGGGCACGTCTCGGGCGACACGTTCGCGCCGGTCCGCGCCCTCCTCGCCGGCGGCCGCACTGCCCACAAGCGCTCCTCGACCGGCCCCCGCTCGACGAGGTATGCCGGCCGCGCCGGTTCGCTCGGCACGCTCGGCGGCCGCCGGGGGTCACGGTCGGTCCCGGTGGCCCGCTCGGCGCCGGGCACCGCGGCCGGCCGCTGGTCCCTGCTGCCGGAGGTCGAGACCGACACGACGGTCCGGACGCTGGCGACCGCCGAGATCCTGCAGGACCGCTATGGCGTCCTCACCCGCGGCAGCGTCGTCGCCGAGGACGTGCCCGGGAGCTTCGCCGCGGTCTACCGCGTGCTGGCCGCGGCCGAGGAGTCGGGCCGGGTCCGACGGGGCTACTTCGTCGAGTCGCTCGGTGCCGCCCAGTTCGCCACCACGGGAGCCATCGACCGCCTCAGAGCCGGAGCACGCACCCTCGGCTCCGCTCCTGACGCGAGTGCGCAGCCCGCGCTCGTCCTCGCCGCCACCGACCCCGCCAACGCCTACGGTGCTGCCCTGCCGTGGCCGGACCGGCCGGTGAGCCCGTCCGCCGACGAGGCCGAGTCCACGAGCCGCAAGGGCCACCAGCCCGGGCGCAAGGCCGGCGCGCTCGTCGTGCTCGTCGACGGCGATCTCGTCCTCTACGTCGAGCGCGGCGGCAAGACGCTCCTGTCGTGGACCGACGACCCCGCCAGCCTGCAGTCCGCCGCTGACGCCCTTGCCCTCGCCGTGCGCGAGGGTGCGCTGGGCCGGCTCACCGTCGAGAAGGCCGACGGCGGCGCGCTGCTCGGCTCGGGACACCCGCTCGTCGACGCGCTGGCGCAGGCGGGGTTCCACGCGACGCCGCGCGGGCTGCGGCTGCGCCGGTGACCCGCCGTGCCTGAGGGCGACACGGTCTGGCGCTCGGCCGACCGCCTGCACCGGGCCCTGGCCGGCGAGGTCATCACGCTGAGCGACTTCCGCTTCCCCGAGATCGCCACCCTCGACCTGCGCGGGAGCCGCACGACCGAGGTGGTCAGCCGCGGCAAGCACCTGCTGCACCGTGTCGACTCGGGCGTGACGATCCACTCCCACCTCAAGATGGAGGGTCAGTGGCGGGTGGAGCGACCCGAGACCACCCCGACGTGGCTGCGCCGCGCCGACCTGCGGGCCGCTGTCGGGACGCAGACGTGGTCAGCGCTCGGTCTGCGCCTCGGCCTGCTCGAGGCGATCCCCACACAGCACGAGGACCGGGTCGTCGGCCACCTCGGCCCGGACGTCCTCGGCCCCGACTGGGACCCCGACGAGGCCGCGGCCCGGCTCCTCGCCTCGGGGACGGTGGTCGGCGCCGCCCTGCTCGACCAGCGCGTGCTGGCCGGGGTGGGCACCCTGTGGGCCTCGGAGTCGCTCTTCCTCGAACGCCTCGGCCCGTGGACGCCCGCCGCCGAGCTCGGCCGTGAACGTGTCGAGCCGCTCATCTCGAGGGTCGCGCGCCTGCTCGACGTCTCCCGCCACCACGCCGTCCAGTCCAGCACCGGCGTGCGACGCAAGGGCGAGGAGCACTACGTCCACGCCCGGTCGGGGCGTCCCTGCCGCCGGTGCGGCGACACCATCCGGGTGTCGATGATCGGTCCCGCCGGACGCGAGCGGACGATGTTCTACTGCCCGACCTGCCAGGGCGGCCTCGCGCCCCACGACGACGGTCGGCGCCAGCGCCCGCTCGGCTCAGCCGGAGGCCGGACCAACCCCTATCGGCGCGCCTGAGCTCCCTTGGCGCCGTTGGCGTCCGATCGACCCTCGGGGGCGTCACCGGCGCACAGGCTGCCGCACGGCGTCCCCATCGCTGCGCCGCTCACCATGCTCTGCGCCGCTCGCCATGCTCTGCGCCGGTGGCCATGCTGTGCGCCGGGCGCACCGTCACCGACGCGAGCCCCAGGTCCGCGACTGGCCCGTGCCTAGCGCGATGACTGGGCGACCTTCGCGAGAATCTCCTCGATGACACCGGACTTCGCGTCGGCGTACTCCTGGACGTAGCGCCACCGCCGGGCTGCGAGGCGGCGCTTCTCCGCCGCGTAGCGGTCCCGGTCCTCGTCGTGCGAGCGCAGCCAGTCGCGCAGCCCCAGCAGCCGCTCGACCTCCTCGCGTCCGCTGTCGGGGGCGAGGACGTGGAGGTTGATGTCGTGGGGGTTGCCACGTTCGACGCGTTGGTAGAGCACGCGGTGCTCGAGCCAGTCCGGCTCGCGGATCTGCAGCCAGTAGCCCAGCCCGACCAGCTCCGGGACATACGCGTCCTCGTCCGCCGGGTCGGGCACCTGCAGCAGGATGTCGATGACCGGCTTGGCGGGCAGCCCCGGGACCGACGTGGAGCCGACGTGGTCGACGGCGAGCGCGACGTCACCGAGCGCCTCTCGCACCTGCGCAGCGTCGCGCTCGTAACGCCTGGGCCAGTCGGGGTCGGGCTCGTGGAGCACGACGGGTACCGACCACGGCGCGGCACGTCCCCCGACGTACTCAGCGGACACGAGGCGGCCCGTCAGGCCGCAGAGGCGGAGACGTCCTCGGAGCGTCCGGCCACCGGCAGCGAGACGGGGGCGCTGAGCGACTCCATGTGCGCGGCGCGTCGGCTCACGTCGTCGAGGACGACGGACAGCGGCACGTCGAGTGCGAGGCAGATCGCGGCGAGGAGCTCGGACGAGGCCTCCTTGACGCCGCGCTCGATCTCGCTGAGGTAGCCGAGGGAGACCGACGCCGTCGCAGCGACGTCACGAAGGGTGCGGCCCTGGAGCTGCCGCCGCTCGCGCAGTGCCTCACCGAGCTCGTGTCGCAGCAGGATCATGATCGGGCCTCCCTTCGTGGTTGCGGTGGTCGTCGGACTCCACGCTACATCGCGAGGGCGTCCTCTCGTCGAAGACTTCCCCGACCCGGGGTATTCCCCGTGGTGGCGCTCACGCGTGCAGGAGCTCCTCGAGGAGGTCGAGCACCGCGGCGACGGACGCCTCTCGCACGTCCGCCCGGTCGCCGGGCAGGTCCAGCCTCCGGCTCTGGATACCGCCCGGCCACGGGCCGTGGGCCGCGACGAAGACCGTGCCGGCCGGCATACCGTCCGCGGGTCCGGGACCGGCGACCCCGGTCGTCGAGAGGCCGACGTCGGCGCCGAGGAGGCGCGCCGCGCCGCGAGCCATCTGCAGGGCGACCTCGGCGTCGACGGGACCGACCGCCGCCAGGCGTTCCGGGTCCACGCCGAGGAGGTCGGCCTTGAGGTCGGTCGCGTAAGTGACGACACCGCCGCGCACGGTGCGTGACGACCCGGCGACGGAGGTCAGGGCGGCGCAGACGAGGCCACCGGTGAGCGACTCCGCCGTGGCGACGGTGAGGCCGCGCTCGACGAGCGCTGCGACGAGCCTGTCGGCCGTGCTCACGGCTCGAGGGAGTCGTCGCTCGCGGCGGCCCGTGCGGCCCTCTTGGCCAGGGCGCGGGGGCTCGTCCGGCGCAGCCGGAAGGCGTCGACCGCGTAGTCGATGCCGGTGACGACCGTGACGACGAGGGCCGCGACGAGCGTGACCCAGGCGACGGCGTCGAGAGCGCCGCTGGCCGGGAGCGAGAAGCGCGGGATGACGAAGAACCCGAGCGCCAGCGCCTGGAGCAGGGTCTTGACCTTGCCACCGCGACCGGCCGCCATCACGCCGTGCCGGATCACCCAGAAGCGCATCGCCGTGATGCCCCACTCGCGCACGATGATGACGACGGTGATCCACCACGGGATGTCGCCGATCATCGACAGCCCCACGAGTGCCATCGTCACGAGCGCCTTGTCGGCGATGGGGTCGGCAACCTTGCCGAAGTCGGTGATGAGCCCGCGGCTGCGCGCGATGTCACCGTCGATCCGGTCCGTGACCATCGCGACGGCGAAGACGGCGAAGGCCCACCAGCGGACGCCCGCCTGGTGCCCGTCGTCCCAGAGCAGGAGCCAGCCGAAGACGGGCACGAGGAGCAGGCGCAGGATCGTCAGCCCGTTGGCGATGTTCCATGCACTGGGCGCGATGCGCGCGACCGGCGAGGGCCGCTCGCTCATGACGGTTCCGCGACGAGGTCGATGCCCTCGGTGCCCACGACCGTGGCGAGCACGGTCTCCCCCACCCGTGCGGTGACTCCGAGGACGCGGGTCGTGCCGTCGACGTCAGGCCCCTGGTGCTCGGCGCGACCGACGACGTGCGCGTCGCCGGCCCCGTCGGCTGTGACGGAACCGTCGGTGACGACCTCCTCGACGAGCACGCGCACCTGCTCGCCGATGCGGTCCTCGGCACGCTGCGAGGTCAGCTCCTCGACGAGGTCGGTGATCCGCGCGACGCGCTCGGCGATGGCCTCGGGCACGACCTTGTCGGGCAGGAGCTCACCTTCGGTGCCGTCCTCGTCGGAGTAGCCGAAGACGCCGACGACGTCGAGCCGCGCGGCGGTGAGGAACGCGGCCAGCTCGTCGACCTCGGCCTCGGTCTCACCGGGGAAGCCGACGATGACGTTGCTGCGGATGCCCGCGAGGGGCGAGCGGCGGCGGACGTCCTCGATGAGCCCGAGGAAGCTCTCGGTCCCACCGAACCGGCGCATGCGGCGCAGCAACGGGGCCGAGGCGTGCTGGAACGACAGGTCGAACCACGGCATGACCTCGGGGACGGCGACCATGGCGTCGAGCAGCCCGGGTCGCACCTCGGCCGGCTGAAGGTAGGAGACGCGGACTCGCTCGATGCCGTCGAGGCCGGCGAGCTCGGGCAGCAGCGCGTCCATGAGCGCGAGGTCGCCGAGGTCCTTGCCGTAGGAGGTCGAGTTCTCGCTCACGAGGAACAGCTCGCGCACCCCCTGCCCGGCGAGCCAGCGGGCCTCGTCGAGGACGTCGGTGGGGCGCCGCGAGACGAACGAGCCGCGGAACATCGGGATGGCGCAGAAGGCGCAGCGTCGGTCGCACCCCGACGCGATCTTGAGCGGCGCCCACGGGCCGGTGTCGAGCCGAGCACGAGGCGCGGCGTGGCCGGGCAGCGCGACCTCTGCGGAGGCGTCCTGGCGGGTCGCGGGTGAGAGCGGCAGGAGCTTGCGACGGTCGCTCGGGACGTGGCTGGGGACGCTGCCACCGTCGAGGATCGTGCGCAGGTGCGTCGACATGTCGGCGTAGGAGTCGAACCCGAGCACGGCGTCGGCCTCGGGCAGCTCGTCGGCGAGCGTCTGCCCGTAGCGCTCGGCGAGGCACCCGACGGCCACGACCTTCTGGGTGCGCCCGTGCTCCTTGAGCGACGACGCCTCGAGCAGGCTGTCGATGGAGTCCTTCTTGGCCTGCTCGACGAAGCCGCAGGTGTTGACGACGGCGACGTCGGCTTCGGCGGCGTCGTCGACGAGGGTCCAGCCGCCGGCGGCGAGCCGGCCGGCGAGCTCCTCGGAGTCGACGTCGTTGCGGGTGCACCCGAGCGTCACCACTGCCACCGAACGGGAGGTCGTCTCGGGCGCGGGCATGACCCCCACTCTAGTTGCGCGCGAGGGGTCCTCCGTCGCCGCCACGGCCGTGGCGCGAGACCCGGTGGGCACGTGCCCGGCGGGCCCGGATGAACCTCCCCACGAAAATTGCCGAAAACTCTATGCACCGCAGGTCAGAGCATGGATACTCGGCCCGACTCTTCGTCACCTCCACTCTCTGCACCAAGGGGCCCACCACATGTCCAAGAAGGTCAACTCCGCCCTCGACCGTCGGTCCGCGATCCGGTTCGGCGCGGTCGGCGCCGCCGCCACCGCCGCCACCGCCGTGAGCGTCACCGGCGCCTCGTCCGCGCAGGCCGCGGCCGGCCAGCCCGTCCTCCAGGGGCGCACCAACCTCCCCGGCAGCGCCGGCACCCTGATCACGACGAGCGGCACCGCGACCACCGTCACCATCCGCAACAACGGCGCTGGGGCTGCGGGCTACTTCGTCTCCCCCAAGGGCAACGGCCTCGCCACCACCACCAGCGGCGCCGCCCGCTTCGCCTCGGTGTCGTCCAACTCCGCCACCACCGCCGGCACCGGCGCGGCGATCAACGCCAACGGTGTCAACAACACCGGTCTCCTCGTCACGACCAACAACCTCGACCGGTTCGCGGTCGACGCGACCAACCTCTCGGGCACCGACTCGGGCGAGGGCGGCGGCGGTGGCGTCTGGGCCGACGGCGGCAACGGCGTGGCCATCGCGGCCATCTCGCCGGTCGGCGTCCCGGCGGCGGTCTCCATCGGCGACGTCTACCTCATCGAGGGTCACGAGGTGGTCGAGACGGCCAATGGCGGGATCCTCTTCGGCGCGACGTCCGCGATCGGCCCCCAGGTCACCTACAGCGCCCAGCTGCCGCTCAACGCCTCCGGCGCGGGCACGTGGGACCTCACCGGTCCGACGACCGACGACGTCGACTTCACCGACGCGGTCGCCCTCGTCGCGGCCAACTCCGGCGCCATGCCGAACGTGTGGGTCACCGTCGACCCGTCCACCAACGTCGTCTCCGTCGCCGGTGGCGCGGCCAACGGCACGGTCTCGGTGAGCGTCACCGGCGTCCGCAACGACTGGTCCGGCTACGAGCTCGCCAAGAACGGCCGCTCCGCCGCAGGCACCCGCGTCGCCAAGGCCAAGAAGATCGCCGCTCGCGTCGCCAAGCGCGCCAAGCGGGGCTGACCCCTAGGTTGGGGCGATGACTTCGACGCCCCAGCGCATCACCGACCTGCTCGCGAGCCACCCCGTCTGGGACGGTCACAACGACCTCCCGTGGGCGGCTCGCGAGCAGGTCGCGTATGACCTCGACCGCCTCGACATCGCACGCGCGGTCACCTCGACCCACACCGACATCCCGCGGATGCGCCTCGGTGGCATGGGGGCCCAGTTCTGGTCGGTCTACGTCGACGCCAAGTGGGCCGGCGAGCGGGCCGTCACCGCCACGCTCGAGCAGATCGACTTCGTCCGGAACCTCACGAGTCGGTATGCCGGTGAGCTGGCTCTCGCGGTCAGCGCGGCCGACGTGCGGGCCGCCCGGGCGGAGGGCCGCATCGCCTCCCTCATGGGCGCCGAGGGCGGCCACAGCATCGACAGCTCGCTCGGCGCGCTGCGGATGCTCCACCTGCTCGGGGTCAGGTACATGACCCTGACCCACAACGACAACGTCCCCTGGGCCGACTCCGCGACCGACGAGCCCGTGCTCGGCGGCCTCTCTGCGTTCGGCCACGAGGTCGTGCGTGAGATGAACCGGGTCGGGATGGTCGTCGACCTCTCCCACGTCTCCGCGGACACGATGCGCGACGCCCTCGCGACGACGGCCGCGCCGGTGATGTTCTCGCACTCGTCGGCCCGCGCCGTGTGCGATCACCCACGCAACGTCCCCGACGACGTCCTCGCCACGCTCGCCGACAACGGCGGGCTCTGCATGGTCACCTTCGTCCCGAAGTTCATCTCGCCCGCCGTGCGCGAGTGGGACCTCGAGGCGGCCGACGCCGCGGCGGCGGAAGACGTCCACTGGGCCGACCACACGGCATACAGCGCCTTCCTCAAGCGGTACCGCGAGGCCCACCCGCAGCCGGGCGCCACGATCGACGACGTCGTGGCGCACGTCGAGCACGTGCGCGAGGTCGCGGGTGTCCAGCACATCGGGCTCGGCGGCGACTACGACGGCGTGGGTCAGCTGCCGACCGGGCTCGACGACGTGTCGGGCTACCCGCGGCTGCTTCAGGCCCTCGCCGACCGGGGCTGGTCCGACGACGACCTCGGCCGGCTCACGTGGAGCAACGCGCTCCGCGTCCTCGAGGGCGTCGAGGCGACGTCGGCCGAGCTGTCGGCGACCCGGGGACCGAGCATCGCCCGGATCGAGGACCTCGACGGGGACGTCGCCCCCTGACCAACCCGCCGTCAGCGCTGGTTGCGCATGACGGTGAGCGCGACGAGGCGCGAGATCACCATCGCGACGTACATGACACCGCCGAGCTGCTCGATGATCGACACCGCGCGGGCCTGCGCGCCGACGGGCAGGACGTCGGACAGGCCGACGCTCGTGAGGTTGGCGCCCGAGAAGTAGAGCAGCTCGAGGAACGTCCGCTTGTCTCCGCCGCCGTGTCCGATGAACGACCCCGGCCACATCTCCTGCACCGCGAGGAAGAGGTAGGCGAACGCGAAGAGGAGGACGGTGAACGCGGCGCCGACGGCGAACAGCTCGTCCTTGGTCACCCAGGCGTCCTCGAACATGTAGGAGACGAGCCCGTATGCCGTGTAGAAGTAGAAGAGCGACAGGGCCGTGTGCGCCAGCGCCACGATGAGGGTGCTGTCCGTCGAGATCGAGGACCAGATCTCGAGCACTCCGGCGGGCAGGCCCAGGCCCACCGAGAGCCAGGTGAGCGCGGGGGTGCTGCGGACGGTGAACACCGCGATGGTGAGCGCGCAGAGGCTGAGGACGGTGAGGGCGACGCGGCCGTACTCGAGGTCCTGAAGCCACGGGAGCAGGATGATGACGACGAGCTGCACCCCGAGGAGGAACGCCGACGGCTGCTTGCGGAGCACGGCCCGCCACCGTTGGGCGCGGGTCGGCGGCTCGCGCAGGTCGTCCCACAGGGTCGTCTCCATGGGCGTCACTCTAAGCGCCGGACGGTGGGGCGACGCCGACCTAGGATGACGACATGCACCACGTCGCGTGGGTCGTACCGCCCCTCGTCCTCGCCGGGGTGCTCACCTTCAGCGCCGTCAGCAAGCTCGGCAAGGGCGAGTCGCTGCGCAGCATCGTGCGCAACCTCCGGCTGTCCGACCGGATCCTCCCGGTGCCCCTGGCGCGGGCCATCCCCGGGATCGAGCTGGCGCTGGCCGCGGGGCTCCTCCTGCCGTGGGCGCCGGCGTTCGGCCTCGCCGCCGCGGGCTGCCTCGGCCTCATGCTCGTCTACTGGGCGCTCATCGCCCGCGGCCTGACCATCCACCCGCGCCCGTCGTGCGGTTGCTTCGGGCAGGCGGGTGAGCACCAGATCAGCGGACGGACCCTGCTGCGCAACACGCTCCTCGTCCTCGCCGCCGCCGGGGCCGTCGCCCTCGCGCTGTCCGGGCGCACCGTGTGGTCGCTGCTGGGCGACGCTGCTGCCGGTGACTGGTGGTGGCTGGCGCTCGGCGCCCTGGCGTGCGCGGCGACCGGGCTCGTGCTGGCCGGTTCGTCGGCTGAAGGCACGATGATGTCGCCAACCTCCGCGTCAACGGGTCACTCGGCCGCTCACGAGGGCGGCCACGAGCACGCGCACGACCATGGGCACCGGCACGTGGACGACGCCGCGGACCCCGACGGCTACGTGCGCACGCCCATCCCGCGGGTGGTCCTCCACGACCCGGCGAGCGGTCCGGTGACGCTGCACGAGCTCTCGGCGCAGCGGGCCCAGCTGCTCGTGCTCGTCGACTGCTACTGCGAGTCCACCCGGGTGGCGATGGGGCAGGTGGAGTCGTGGGACGCGCGGTTCGAGCTCGTCGACGTGCGCCTCGTCTTCTCCATCCCGCTCGTCGACTCGCTCGGCACCCCTCCGGCGGGGACGCTGGTCGACCACGCCGGTCTGGCGTGGGAGGCACTCGGGCTCCCCGCGTCACCGAGCGCCGTGCTCCTCGGCATCGACGGCCACCTCGCCGGCGGACCGGCGTCGGGGTACGACGAGGTGCTCGACTTCCTCGACGAGGTGCAGGAGGTGCTCGCGGAGGCGTTGCCGCCGCAGGACCGGCTCATGGACGAGGGCCGGCTCAGCGACGAGGGCCAGCTCACCGCCGAGCGGTGACCTCGCGGCCCACCCGGCACCGGTGACCTCGCGGCTCACCGGCGGCCGGTGAGCTCCCAGGCGTCCTCGCTGTCGTCCTCGTCGTCGTCCCACGCCTGCACCTGCGGGCGCCGGGCGAGGTCGTCGGCGACCGCGTCCGAGCCGTAGCGGTCGTGCGAGACGGGCTGCGGCACTGCGTCTCCCGACGCCTGCGCCGGAGCGTCGTCCTCGAGGGCGTCGGTCGCCTCGTTGTCGAACGCACCGTCGATCTCGGGGACGTCCTCGCCCCGCATGAGCGCAAGCGTCGTCGGCAGGTCGTCGGGGCGCACGAGCACGTCGCGCGCCTTCGAGCCCTCGGAGGGGCCCACGACGCCGCGGGACTCGAGCAGGTCCATGAGGCGACCGGCCTTGGCGAACCCGACGCGCAGCTTGCGCTGGAGCATCGAGGTCGAACCGAACTGCGTCGTCACGACGAGCTCGGTCGCCTGCAGCAGCAGGTCGAGGTCGTCGCCGATGTCGTCGTCGATCTGCTTCTTGGCCGCGGCGACGGTGACGTCCTCGCGGTAGGTCGGCTTGAGCTGGCCGGTGACGTGCCCGACGATCTCCTGGATCTCGGACTCGGTGACCCACGCGCCCTGGACGCGCATCGGCTTGCTCGCACCCATGGGCAGGAAGAGGCCGTCACCCTGACCCAGCAGCTTCTCGGCGCCGGGCTGGTCGAGGACGACACGGCTGTCGGCGAGCGACGACGTCGCGAACGCCATGCGGCTCGGCACGTTGGCCTTGATGAGGCCGGTGACGACGTCGACCGACGGGCGCTGGGTCGCGAGCACGAGGTGGATGCCGGCGGCGCGCGCGAGCTGGGTGATGCGGACGATCGACTCCTCGACGTCGCGCGGGGCGACCATCATGAGGTCGGCGAGCTCGTCGACGACGACGAGGAGGTAGGGGTAGGGGTGGATGACCCGCTCCGAGCCCGGCAGCGGCTGCACCTTGCCGGACTTCACCGCCTTGTTGAAGTCGTCGACGTGCTTGTAGCCGTAGGCGGCGAGGTCGTCGTAGCGCGCGTCCATCTCGCGCACGACCCACTGCAGGGCCTCGGCGGCCTTCTTGGGGTTCGTGATGATCGGCGTGATGAGGTGCGGGATGCCTTCGTATGCCGTGAGCTCGACCCGCTTGGGGTCCACGAGCACCATGCGGACCTCGTCGGGCGTCGAGCGCATGAGCACCGAGGTGATCATCGAGTTGACGAAGGACGACTTGCCCGAGCCGGTGGCGCCGGCGACGAGGAGGTGCGGCATCTTGGCGAGGTTGGCGATGACGTAGCCGCCCTCGACGTCCTTGCCGACACCCATGACCATCGGGTGGTGGTTGTCGCGCGCGACCCGGCTGCGCAGGACGTCGCCGAGGCAGACCATCTCCTTGTCCGGGTTGGGGATCTCGATGCCGATCGCCGACTTGCCCGGGATCGGGCTGAGGATGCGCACGTCGGCCGAGGCGACGGCATACGCGATGTTCTTGGAGAGCGCGGTGACGCGTTCGACCTTGACGCCGGGGCCGAGCTCGACGATGTAGCGGGTGACCGTCGGGCCGCGCGTGAACCCCGTGACCTGGGCATCGATGCCGAACTCGTCGAGGACGGTGGTGAGCGACTCGACGACGCGGTCGTTGGCCTCGGAGCGCTCCTTGTGCGGCGCGCCCTGCTTGAGCGCGGCGTTGTCGGGGAGCGTGTAGGTGATGTCGCCGGCGAGCGAGAGCTGCTCGACGCGCTGCGGCAACGGTGTCGTGGGCGGGGCCTCGAGCTTGACCGGCTCGGCGACCGCCTTGGCCGCGGGCGCGAGGACACCGGGTGCGGTGGGGCGCTTCTCTCCCGGGCGCGGGCCGCCCTCGTCGAGGTCGGCGGGCGGCGGCGGGACGCGCCGCGACTTGCGGCCCTTGCTGTCCTCGTAGTCGACGATCGCCGCCTGCTCGTAGGCCTCGTCGCCGACCATCGGCTCGTCGCTCTTGGCACGCGACCGGCGCGGCTTCTTGACCGGCACCTCCTCGGTGGCGTCCTCGTCTGCGTATGCCGGGTGCCCCAGGAGCGTGGCCCGCAGCTGGTCGAGACGGTCGGGGATCTCGTGCACCGGCGTGGCCGTGAGCACGAGGAAGCCGAAGATGCCGATGAGGATGAGCAGCGGGATGGTGCCGTAGATCGAGACGGCGGCCTCGAGCGGGCTCGACGCGAGGAAGCCGATGATGCCACCGGCCGCGCGCATGCCGTCGGCGCCGGCGGGCGGCTCGGGGATGCCGGCGGCGACGTGGGCGATGCCGCAGGACGCGAACGCGAGGATCGCGGTGCCGATGGTCATCCGGTTGGTCGCGGGGTGCTCGCGCGGGGTGCGCCAGAGGTGCAGACCGAAGAGGAGCAGGACGATGGGCAGGGCATAGCCGACCCGGCCGAAGGTCCCGGCGACGACGGCATGGGTCGCGTCACCGACCAGGCCGGCGAGTCCCCACCACTCACGGGCGGCGACGACGACGGCGAGGGCGATGAGGGTCAGCCCGGCCCCGTCGCGACGGTGCTCGGGCTCGAGGTCCTGACCGGCGTGCGAGACCTTGCGGGCGGTGCCACCCGCGACGTGGGCCAGACCCATCCAGGCGCCCCGGACGGCGGCGACCGGCATGGGCGTGCCGCCCTTGGCCGGCGCCTTCTTGCGGGTCGTCGTGCGGGCCGGGGCCCGGCGGTTCGCCGGACGCGAGGATGCCGTGCGGGAACGCGCAGGGGTCGTCGAACGGGAGGCCATGGTCGCACCCTAGGCCACAGTCCCACCATTCACACGCAGCACACGCGCCCCAGCCCCTCGGGGGGGCAACATTGTCGGATGGGATTGGTGGGGCTGGTGGGGCTGGTGGGTTTGCGCCGATGACGACGGGCTGGCCCACGGAGTCACCGAAGCCGTCAGGCTTCGATGACGACGGGCGGGCCCACGGAGTCACCGAAGCCGTCAGGCTTCGATGACGACGGGGATGATCATCGGGCGGCGGCGGATCTTGCGGCCGACCCAGCCACCGACCGTGCGGCGCATGACCTGCTCGAGCTGGTAGGTGTCGGTGACGCCCTGGGCGGTGGCGTCGTCGAGGGCCCGCGTCAGCTGCGGCATGACGTCGTCGAAGACCACGTCGTCCTCGACGAAGCCCCGGGCCGTGATCTCGGGCCCGGCGACGATCTTGCCGGTCGAGGAGTCCATGACGACGATGACCGAGACGAAGCCCTCGTCACGCAGGATGCGCCGGTCCTTGAGCAGCGTCTCGTCGGCCTCGCCCACGGAGGAGCCGTCGACGTAGACGTAGCCGCACTCGACGGCCCCGGCGACCTTGACCTTGCCGTTGACGAGGTCGACGACGACACCGTCCTCGACGACGACGACGCCGCGGGGGTGCACGCCGGTCGCGAGGGCGAGGTCGGCGTTGGCCCTCAGGTGCCGCCACTCACCGTGCACCGGCATGACGTTGCGGGGCTTGACGATGTTGTAGCAGTAGAGGAGCTCGCCGGCGCTGGCGTGGCCGGAGACGTGCACCTTGGCGTTGCCCTTGTGGACGACGTCGGCGCCGAGCCGCATGAGGCCGTTGATGACGCGATAGACGGCGTTCTCGTTGCCGGGGATGAGCGACGAGGCCATGAGCACGGTGTCGCCCTTGCCGACCTCGATCTGGTGGTCGCGGTTGGCCATCCGGGAGAGCGCGGCCATCGGCTCGCCCTGCGACCCGGTGCAGATGAGCGTGACCTTGTTGTCGGGCAGGTCGCCGAGCTTCTTGAAGTCGACGAGGATGCCGTCGGGCACGTGGAGGTAGCCGAGGTCGGCGGCGATCCCCATGTTGCGGACCATCGAGCGACCGACCATGGCGACCTTGCGCCCGGACTTCTCGGCGGCGTCGAGCACCTGCTGGACGCGGTGCACGTGCGAGGAGAAGCAGGCGACGATGATCCGCCGCTTGGCGTCGCGGAAGACGCGGTCGATCGCCGGGGCGATGTCCTTCTCGGGGGTCGTGAAGCCGGGGACCTCGGCGTTGGTGGAGTCGGTGAGGAAGAGGTCGACCCCCTCCTCGCCGAGGCGGGCGAACGCGCGCAGGTCGGTGAGGCGACCGTCGAGCGGCAGCTGGTCCATCTTGAAGTCGCCGGTGTGCAGCAAGGTGCCGCCCGAGGTCCGGACGAACACCGCGAGCGCATCGGGGATCGAGTGGTTGACGGCGACGAACTCGCAGTCGAAGACGCCGAGGCTCTCACGGTCGCCCTCCTTGACGGAGAGCGTGTACGGCTTGATCCGGTGCTCCTTGAGCTTGGCCTCGATGAGGGCCAGCGTGAGCTGCGAGCCGACGAGCGGGATGTCCGGCTTGAGGCGGAGGAGGAAGGGCACGGCTCCGATGTGGTCCTCGTGACCGTGGGTGAGCACGATCGCCTGGATGTCGTCGAGCCGGTCCTTGATGTAGCTGAAGTCCGGGAGGATGAGGTCGATGCCCGGGTGGTGGTCGTCGGGGAAGAGGACACCGCAGTCGATGACGAGCAGCTGCCCCTGGTGCTCGATGACCGCCATGTTGCGGCCGACCTCGCCGAGACCGCCGAGGGCGACGACGCGGACGCCACCGTCCTTGAGCGGTCGGGGAAGCGAGAGCTCGGGGTGCGGGTGGCTCATCGCAGACCTGCTTCCGACAGGCCCTTGCGGAGCGCCTCGAGGTGCTCTGGCGGTGACTCGACGAGAGGGAGCCGCACGAAGGCGGACTCGATGACACCGAGCTCCGCGAGCGCGGCCTTGGCCATGATCGCTCCCTGCGACGGCGTCATGATGGCGTCGACGACGGGGACGAGGCGCCGGTGGATCTCACGGGCCGTCGCGAGGTCTCCCCCGTCCACGGCTGCAAGCATCGCGGCATACTCACGGCCGGCGACGTGACCGACGACGGAGACGCAGCCGACCGCCCCCTGGGCGAGGTGGGCGAGGGTGAGGACGTCGTCGCCGCTGAACCACAGCAGGTCGGTCGACGCCATGACGTGCGTCGACGCCCAGAGGTCGGCCTTGGCGTCCTTCACCGCGAGGATGCGCGGGTGGGCCGCGAGCTCGAGGAGGGTCTCGGTGCTGAAGGCCACACCGGTGCGTCCGGGGATGTCGTAGAGCATGATCGGCAGCTCGGTCGAGTCCGCGACCGCGCGGCAGTGGGCGACGAGACCGGCCTGCGTCGGCTTGTTGTAGTACGGCGAGACGAGCAGGAGCGCATCGGCGCCGACCTCGACCGCGCGGGCGGCCATCTCGATGCTGTGGTCGGTGGAGTTCGAGCCGACGCCGGCGGTGACCGCGACCCGGCCCGCGGCGACCTCGACCGCGATGCGCACCGCGTCGATGCTCTCGTCGTCGGTGAGGGTGGCCGACTCCCCCGTCGTGCCGTTGACGACGATCCCGTCGTGCCCGCTGGCGATGAGGTGCTCGACCACGGCGCGCAACCCGGCCTCGTCCACGGATCCGTCGGGGCGCATGGGTGTGACCATGGCCGTGATGACCCGGCCGAAGGGGTTCGTCGTCATGGCCCTCAGGGTAGTCGCTGCGCACGGAGCGCCGTCCGCGGCGGCGTCGGCACCCGCGGCTACGCTCTCGCCATGCGCCAGTACCTCGACCTCCTCGACCGCATCCTCGACGAGGGAGTCGAGAAGTCCGACCGCACCGGCACCGGCACGCGCTCGGTCTTCGGCCACCAGATGCGGTTCGACCTGTCCGAGGGCTTCCCCGTCGTCACGACGAAGAAGCTGCACCTCAAGTCGATCATCGGCGAGCTGCTGTGGTTCCTGCGCGGCGACACCAACGTCCGCTGGCTCCAGGAGCGCGGCATCTCCATCTGGGACGAGTGGGCCGACGAGCACGGCGACCTCGGCCCGGTCTACGGCCACCAGTGGCGCTCCTGGCCCACCCCCGACGGGCGCCAGGTCGACCAGATCGCCAAGGTCATCGCCTCGATCCGCACCAACCCCGACAGCCGCCGACACATCGTCAGCGCGTGGAACGTCGCCGACGTCGACGACATGGCGCTGCCTCCGTGCCACGCGATGTTCCAGTTCTACGTCGCCGACGGGCGGCTCTCCTGCCAGCTCTACCAGCGCTCGGCCGACGTCTTCCTCGGCGTGCCGTTCAACATCGCCTCGTACGCCCTGCTCACGATGATGGTCGCCCAGCTCACCGACCTCGAGCCCGGCGAGTTCGTCCACACCCTCGGCGACGCGCACCTCTACTCCAACCACCTCGAGCAGGCGCGCCTCCAGCTCACCCGCGAGCCGCGCCCGCTCCCGACGATGCACATCACGCGCAAGGCGGCCATCGACGACTACGACCTCGGCGACTTCGAGCTCGTCGGCTACGACCCGCACCCGGCGATCAAGGCACCGATCGCGGTCTGAACCACGGCGGACGCATGCCGCGCGCCCACGGTGCGCGGCCGGCATACCCTCGCGTCGTGGTCGCCCGCGCCCCTAGGGTGAGCCCCATGACCCAGGTGACCCTCATCGCAGCGGTCGGGCGCAACGGCGTCATCGGCTCCGACAACGACATGCCGTGGCACCTGCCCGAGGACTTCGCGTTCTTCAAGCGGACGACGATGGGGCACGCGATGGTCATGGGCCGCAAGACGTTCGACTCGATCGGGCGCGCCCTGCCGGGGCGCCGCACCATCGTCATCACGCGGCAGGCCGACTGGCAGCACGCCGACGTCGAGACCGTGCACTCGCTCGACGACGCGCTCGGGCTCGCCGGCCCCGTCGGTGAGGTGTTCGTCGCCGGCGGTGGCGAGATCTACGCGCAGGCGATGCCCTTCGCGCAGCGGCTGCTCATCACCGAGGTCGACCAGGAGCCCGAGGGCGACGTGCGCTTCCCCGAGATCGACCCCGCCACGTGGCGCGAGACCTCGCGCGAGCAGCGCGACGGGTTCGCCTGGGTGACCTACGAGCGCTGACCCAGCCCGCGTCCGCCGTTCTGCGGGCGTATGCCGTTCAGTCGCCGGACGGTGTCGGTTTGCGCGGGTCGACCGG
Organism: Knoellia sp. LjRoot47; assembly: GCF_964253435.1. Classification (NCBI taxonomy): domain Bacteria; kingdom Bacillati; phylum Actinomycetota; class Actinomycetes; order Micrococcales; family Intrasporangiaceae; genus Knoellia; species Knoellia sp. LjRoot47. The sequence goes on along the minus strand of NZ_CAXUQS020000001.1, from coordinate 2,551,915 downwards.
ACCCGTCGAGGTGAACCGCTCGCGGTGGATGTGGGCCGGCTCGACGCCCTCTCCCCCGAGCCACGCCTCGACGTCGGCGATGAGGCCCTCGGGTCCGCAGAGCCACCAGTCGTCGACACCCTCGAGCCCGCCCACGTCGGCGAGGACGCTGCGGATGACCAGCGGGTCGATGCGCCCGTGCCGCACACCGTCGACGCGCTCCCGGCTCAGCACGTGCTCCACGCGCAGCCGGCCGCCGGACGCCTCCGCGAGCTCGGCCACCTCGCGCCCGAGCACGGTCGAGTCGCGGGTGCGGTTGGCGACGACGAGGTCGACACTCGACTCGGGGTGCTGCTCGAGCGCGGCGGCGGCGATCGCGAGCACCGGCGTGATGCCCGACCCGCCGACGATGCCGACGTGGTGCCGTGGGCCGTCGGCCTCGTCGAGGACGAACTCCCCGAGCGGGGGCAGCACACCCATGACCTCGCCGACCCCGACCTCGTTGGCGAGCCAGGGCGACATGCGCCCGCCCTGCACGGCGGCGGCGGCGACCCGGATGACGCCCTCGCGGCGGGCGCGGCTCGGAGGCACCCAGATCGAGTAGGACTGGCGTACGTCCTCGCCGCCGACGAGCGCGCGCAGCGTGACGTACTGGCCCGCCCGGTAGTTCAGGAAGCCCGGCATCTCGCTCACGTCGAACCCGATCGAGACGGCGTGCTCGGCCACCGGGTCCACCTCGGCCACGGCCAGCGGCCGGAAGGTCGGGTGCGGCTTCGAGGGACGGCGCAGCAGGGACACGCCCTCCATCCTCACAAACGCCGTCCCGTTAGGCTCGACCGCGTGATGATTTCCTCACGCACCACCGACCGGGTCACCGTGCTCACCCTCGACCGTCCGGAGCGGCGCAACGCGCTCAACCACGACGCCCTCGACGAGCTCGACGCCGCCATCGCCACCGCTGTCGCCGAGTCCCGTGCGCTCGTCATCACCGGTTCCGAGGGCCACTTCTGCGCGGGCGCGGACCTCACCGAGCTCGAGGACGTCAGCTTCACCGACCGCCTCGCCGAGGTTCTCGCGCGGCTGTCGCAGGCCCCGATCACGACCGTCGCGGCGGTCTCGGGCTCCTGCATGGGCCTGGGCATGCAGCTCGCCGTGGCCTGCGACCTCCGGGTCGTCGCCGACGGCGCGGCATTCGCCCTGCCCGTCGCCAAGCTCGGCCTCATGGTCAACCACTGGACGCTCGAGCGGGTCACCCGCTTCTGGGGCGAGGGCGCGGCACGGCACATGGTCCTCACCGGCGCCGTCCTCACCTCCGACGACGCATGGCGGCTCGGCTTCACCCAGGTCCGCGGCGACCTCGACGCCGCCCTCGAGCTCGCCCGCCGGGCCGTCGACCTCGCACCACTGACCCAGGCCGGGTCCAAGCTCGGCTTCGACACGCACGGCGGCGACCACTCCGAGGTCGCCCGCTACGAGGCCGCCTTCGCGACCGCCTGGTCGAGCGACGACCTCAGCGAGGGTCGCTCGGCCTTCCGTGAACGACGCACCCCGGAGTTCCAGGGCCGATGAGCCACGACCACTCCCACGAGCCCGGGCCCGTCGCCGACGCGAGCGTCCGCGTCGCGAAGCCGACCGACGCCCCGGCCGTCGGAGTCGTCCAGGCCGCGGTCTGGACCCAGGCGTATGCCGGCCGCGTCCCTGACGAGGTCGTCGCGGTCTTCGAGGCCCCGGCCTTCGCGAAGGCGTGGCGCCAGTCGCTCGAGAACCCCCCGGAGGGCGTGCACCGCCTCCTCGTCGCCCGCGCCGGCGAGCAGGTCGTCGGCTTTGCCGCGATCGGCCCGAGCCAGGACGCCGACGCCGGGCCGGCGCTCGGCGAGGTCACCGCGATCGGGGTTCACCCCGGAGCCCGCCGCCTCGGCCACGGGTCCCGCCTGCTCAACGCCTGCGTCGACACGCTGCGCGGCGCCGGCGCCGAGGACGTCGCGATCTGGGTCCTCGCCGACGACGAGGCCACCCGCGCCTTCCTCGTCGACTCCGGGCTCGGCCCCGACGGTGCCTGGCGCGACCGCGTCGTCTCCCCCGACGGCTCCACCCTGCGGGAGGTCCGCCTCGTCGCCTCGCTCGCGACGGACGAGCCGGGGTGAGCGACGCGGCCGCCGAGGGCGCGGGGGCAGCGGCAGGTGACGGCACGGCATACGCACCCTTGGAGCACCACACGCGCAGGGCGGTCGTGCGGCATTCGCTGTCGATCGGCCTGGCGACGGGCGCGTACGGCATCAGCTTCGGCGCGCTCGGAGTCGCGTCCGGGCTGAGCATCCTGCAGACGATGGCGCTGTCGGTGCTGCTCTTCAGCGGGGGCTCGCAGTTCGCGCTCGTCGGCATCCTCGGCGCCGGTGGCACCGGGTCCGCGGCCGTCGCGACCTCGACCCTGCTCGGCGTGCGCAACGGGCTCTACGCCCTCCAGACCTCCCGCATCCTCGACGTCGGCGGCCTGCGGCGGCTGTGGGCAGCGCACCTCACCATCGACGAGTCGACGGCGGTCGCGGTCGGTCGCGAGGACCGGCGGGCCGGCAAGCTCGGCTTCTTCGTCACGGGCGTCGCGGTGTTCGTGTGCTGGAACCTCATGACGTTGCTCGGCGCCTTGGTCGGCAACGCCCTCGGCGACCCGGAGCAGTGGGGCCTCGACGCGGCTGCCGCGGCCGCGTTCACCGCACTGCTGTGGCCACGGCTGCGCAGCCGCGATGCCGCCGCGACGATGGTGCTGGCCGTCACGATCGCGTTGCTGACCTCCCCGGTACTCCCGGTCGGGGTGCCCGTGATCCTCACCGTCGTGGCCGCGGTCGTCGTCGGGCTCTCGGGTGGCGGCCGGCACGAGCGCCGGTCCGAGGTGGACGAGTCATGACCACGTGGACCGTCGTGCTCCTCGCCTCCGGGCTGGCCTACGCGACGAAGCTCGCGGGCTACCTCGTGCCCGAGTCGTGGGTCGAGGGCCCGAAGCGCAGCCGGGTGCTCACCCTGCTGCCCGTGGCCCTGTTGTCCGGGCTCGTGGCGATCCAGACGTTCGGCGGCGACGGTGGTTCGCTCCACGTCGACGCGCGACTGGCCGCCGTGGGTGCGGCCGTCGTGCTGCTCCTGCTGCGCGCGAACTTCCTCGTCGTCGTCATCGGGGCGGCCGCCGTGGCAGCCGGCCTGCGCGCCCTCGGCTGGGCCTAGATCCCGAGGTAGTGCTCGAGCCCGACCGTGAGGCCGGGGTGCTCCCCCACCTTGCGGACGGCGGCGACGACGCCGGGCATGAACGACACGCGGTCGAACGAGTCGTGCCGGATGGTGAGCATCTCGCCGGTCTGCCCGAAGAGGACCTCCTGGTGCGCGACGAGGCCACGGAGGCGGACGGAGTGCACCGGTATGCCGTGCGCTCGCGCTCCGCGTGCCCCGTCCGGGTCGTGCGTGGTCGCGTCGGGCACGTCGGCGAGGCCCGCCTGCTCGCGCGCGGCACCGATGAGCTCCGCGGTGCGGGCGGCCGTGCCCGAAGGCGCGTCGACCTTGTCGGGGTGGTGCAGCTCGATGACCTCGGCCGACTCGTAGAACTCGGCGGCCTTGCTCGCGAACGCCATCATGAGGACGGCACCGATCGCGAAGTTGGGGGCGACGAGCACCCCGACCTCGGGGTGGTCGGCGAGCCGGGTGCGCAGGTCGGCGAGCTTCGCGTCGTCCCAGCCGGTCGTGCCGACGACGACGTGGACGCCGCGGTCGACGCAGTGCGCGACGTTGTCGGCGGAGGCGTGCGGGACCGAGAACTCGACGGCGACCTCGGCCCCGGCCAGGTCGCCGAGGTCGTCACCGACGTCGAACCGCCCGACGAGCTCGAGGCCGTCGGCGGCCTCCACCGCTCGGCACACCTCCGAGCCCATGCGACCGGATGCACCGATGACCGAGACCTTGGTGTTGCTCACGCCTGAACTCTAGCCACCGGTGGGTCGGGGTCCTGAAGGCGTGGGCTGCGATGGGTGAGGCGGGACGTTGGGGTGTGTCGTGGTCGGGTCGGCGGGTCTCGTTCACCTTCTGTTCACCTTTGGGCTACCATGGGGTGAACACAAGGTGAACGACGCCGGGGGCGTCCGTCACCATCAGGCCTGCGGAGGGAGACACCCATGAAGAAGGTCGCCACGACCGCCACGGGTCCGGCCTGCCTGACGATGCGCTGGGTGCCGGTGACCGTCGACGGTCGCACCCGGATGGAGATGCGCTGGAGCGCACCGGCAGTCGTCCAGCGCGTGCGCCGCACCGCCTGAGACCCGAACAGCGATGGACCCGCCCCACGTGGGCGGGTCCTTCGCGTTTCTCGGGAGTGCACGCGCGGGCGGCGGTCGAGCCTGTGGATGACGCGACGCGGCACTGGCGGCAAACTGACACACTCCATCGGACAGGGGTTCAGGGGGACCCCGCAACCATGGAGGTTCTCGTGACGATGCATGCCGTGCCGCGCCCAGGACGACGCACCGGTCAGCGTCCGCACCTCGTCAGCCGGCTCAGGACCATCTCGGCCGCAGCCCTGGTCGTCACGCTCATGTCTGCCCTCACCGCCTGCGCAGGTGTGGGGTCCACGTCGGAGAAGCCTGCCGACACCCGGGCCGAGGCGACGATGACCGCTCAGCAGGCGGAGACCGTGGTCGATGACTACGACAGCAGGCGCAACGCCGCCCTCACCGCATCGGTGAGGGCGTTCGATCCCGTGCCGTGGTCGAAGGCTGACACGGGAATCCTGTATGCCCGCAACCGGCTCGACACTGCCGTCCGCAAGGTGGAGGGCAACAGGAGGACGACGACGTCCGCTCACACCGTGCGAACGGTCTTCGCGCCCGCCCACGAGTCCTTTCCACGCCTCGCCATCCTCGACCTCGACCGGACGACCGGTGGGCGCGTCACCTCCGTCGTCGCTGCCCTGACCCAACAGGACGAGGGCAGCCCGTGGCTCATGGCATCGACAGCGACACACCGGGGCGCCACCCTCCCAGGGGCTCGCGGTGCGGGGCGCGCCGCGACGCTGCTGCCCGCGGCGAGAACCACCCTCGCGGCCCGCGCCGACGAGCTCGTGACGCAGCTCAACGCCGGGAAGGGCCCTTGGGTGACGGGTGACCTCGCCGCCGAGGCCAAGGCCCTCGCGACACCTGCCGCGGGGCGCACCGAGTACCGCCTCTGGTCTCCCCAGAAGGACCAGCTGGCTCCTCGGGGATCCATCCACGCTGTGGCCGTCGAGGACGGTGGCGCCCTCGCCCTCCTCGACCTCGTGGCCGAGACCGTTCACGATGCCCCACCGGGCGAGTACTTCGACACACGTCGGTTGCACGACAGCTACCTCGAGGCGACGGGGCAGTCGAGCGAGTACGCCACCCAGATCCGCCTCCGGAACGGTCTGACCGTCGTCGCCCTGCTCGACGCGAAAGGTGGGCTCAGCGTGCTGGGTGCCGACTCCGCCGGGATCCCGCTCGAGGGTGGCGCATAGGGCTCGCCACCGGACGCCGGAACGCCGACGGGGCGACACACCATGAAGGTGTGCCGCCCCGTCACGTGTCCCGGAGGACGTGGACTCACTCGTCGCCGGAGGCGTCTCCCGCGTCCGAGCGCTGGCCACGACCACGGCCACCGCGACGGCGGCTGCGCTGGCGACGCTCGCCACGCTCCTCGCCACCCTCGGTGGAGTCGGTCGCGTCGTCGCCCGAGTCGCCGGACTCGTCGGAGTCGACGTCCGCGTCCTCGGCGGGGGCGTCGTCGGAGGCCGGAGCCTGCGCGTCACCCTCACCCTCGGCGAGGACGGCGGCCAGCGAGAGCTTGCCGCGCGGGTCGATCTCCTTGAGCTCGACCTGGACCTTCTGGCCCACCGCGAGGACGTCCTCGACGGCGTCGATCCGCTTGCCACCGACGAGCTTGCGCACCTCGGAGATGTGGAGCAGACCGTCCTTGCCGGGAAGCAGGGAGATGAACGCGCCGAAGGTCGTCGTCTTGACGACGGTGCCCAGGAAGCGCTCGCCGATCTCGGGCATCTGCGGGTTGGCGATCGCGTTGATCGCCGCACGCGCAGCCTCGGCCGAGGGGCCGTCGGTCGCACCGATGTAGATCGTGCCGTCGTCCTCGATGGAGATCTGGGCGCCGGTGTCGTCCTGGATCTGGTTGATCATCTTGCCCTTCGGGCCGATGACCTCACCGATCTTGTCGACGGGGACCGTCACCGCGATGACGCGAGGAGCGAAGGGGCTCATCTCGTCGGGCGCGTCGATGGCCTCGTTCATGACGTCGAGGATGTGGAGGCGGGCCTCGCGGGCCTGCGTGAGCGCGCCACCGAGCACGTCGGCGGGGATGCCGTCGAGCTTGGTGTCGAGCTGGATGGCCGTGACGAACTCGCGGGTGCCGGCGACCTTGAAGTCCATGTCGCCGAACGCGTCCTCGGCACCGAGGATGTCGGTGAGCGCGGCGTACTGCGTCTCACCGTCGACCTCGGCGGTGACGAGGCCCATCGCGATGCCCGCGACCGGGGCGCGCAGCGGCACACCGGCGTTGAGCAGCGACAGGGTCGAGGCGCAGACCGAGCCCATGGACGTCGAGCCGTTGGAGCCGAGAGCCTCGGACACCTGGCGGATCGCGTAGGGGAACTCCTCGCGGGTCGGCAGGACCGGCATGAGCGCACGCTCGGCGAGCGCTCCGTGGCCGATCTCGCGACGCTTCGGCGAACCGACGCGACCGGTCTCACCGGTCGAGTAGGGCGGGAAGTTGTAGTTGTGCATGTAGCGCTTGCGCGTCACCGGCGACAGCGTGTCGAGCTGCTGCTCCATGCGGAGCATGTTGAGCGTGGTGACACCCATGATCTGGGTCTCGCCGCGCTCGAAGATCGCCGAGCCGTGCACGCGCGGCAGGACCTCGACCTCGGCGCTGAGCGCGCGGATGTCGGCGAGGCCACGGCCGTCGATGCGGACCTTGTCCTTGATGATGCGCTCACGGATGAGCTTCTTCTGCACGGACCGGTAGGCGGCAGACAGCTCCTTCTCGCGACCCTCGAACTGACCCGCGAGGGCCTCCTTCATGGAGTCCTTGATCTCGTCGAGACGGTCCTCGCGCTCCTGCTTGCCCGCGATCTGCAGCGCAGCGGCGGCGTCGGCCGTGACGTGCGACTCGACGGCGGCGTAGGCGTCGTCCTCGTAGTCGAGGAAGATCGGGAACTCCTGGATCGGCTTGGCAGCCTTGGCGGCGAGCTCGGCCTGTGCCTCGCACAGCACCTTGATGAACTTCTTGGAGGCCTCGAGGCCCTCGGCGACGATCTCCTCGGTGGGGGCCGTCTTGCCCTCGTTCTTGACGAGGTTCCAGGTGTTGTCGGTGGCCTCGGCCTCGACCATCATGATCGCGACGTCGTCTCCCGCGACACGGCCGGCGACGACCATGTCGAAGGTCGAGCGCTCGATGTCGGAGAACTGCGGGAACGCGACCCACTGGCCGTCGATGAGCGACAGGCGCGTGGCGCCGATCGGGCCCGAGAACGGCAGACCGGAGATCTGCGTCGAGGCGGACGCGGCGTTGATCGCGAGCACGTCGTACTGCGCGTCGGGGTTGAGCGCCAGGACCGAGATGACGACCTGGACCTCGTTGCGCAGACCCTTCGTGAAGGTCGGGCGCAGCGGGCGGTCGATGAGACGGCAGGTGAGGATCGCCTCGGTGGACGGGCGGCCCTCACGACGGAAGAACGAACCGGGGATCTTGCCCGCGGCATACATGCGCTCTTCGACGTCGACCGTCAGGGGAAAGAAGTCGAAACCCTCGCGAGGGGACTTCCCGGCAGTGGTGGTGGACAGGAGCATCGTGTCCTCGTCCAGGTATGCGGCGACTGCGCCGCCGGCCTGCTTGGCCAGGCGCCCGGTCTCGAACCGGACGGTGCGGGTGCCGAACGAGCCGTTGTCGATGGTGGCTTCGGCGAAAGTGATCTCAGGACCCTCCATGGGTCCTCCTTTTCTGTCAGTCCAACGAACCTCGTGCATCGTCGTTGTGCACGGGCGGTCTTCTGGTGGTGCTGGGTGCTGGTGTCGCTGTGAAGTTGTGGTCCTACACATCCGAAAGAGCGGCCCTCCAGGAGTGGAGAGCCGCTCCGACGGAAATCGGGGGCGTCAGCGACGCAGGCCGAGGCGCTTGATCAGCGAGCGGTAGCGCTCGATGTCGATGCTCTCGAGGTAGCGGAGCAGGCGACGGCGGCGGCCGACGAGGAGCAGCAGGCCACGACGGCTGTGGTGGTCGTGCTTGTGCTCACGGCTGTGCTCGGTGAGGTCGAGGATGCGCTGGGTGAGGAGCGCGATCTGGACCTCGGGGGAGCCGGTGTCGCCCTCGGTCGTGGCGTACTCGGACATGATCTTCTGCTTGACGTCTGCGTCCAAAGGCATGGGCGACTGACTCCTTCTCGTACGGTTGCGCGGCGCTCCCGGGCTGGTTCACCGGGGCTCTATGGATCCGCGGCCGATTCTCACGGCGGGACAAGGCTAGCAGCGGGGCTCCCCGCCCCCCTAATCGGCCGACGACCGCATCGGGCGTCCGGATCGCGTCACCGGCCAGCGCGCGGGGACCCGGGCATCCGGCCACCCACGATCGTGCAGTCGACCCGAGCCGAACGCAGCCGTGCCGCGGCGTCCGGACCCCGGTCTGGGCCGGCCAGGGGGTCGCCGTCGAGGAGCACGAGGTCGGCGAGGCTGCCCACCCCCACCGTCGTGGCGCCGTCGACGCTGCCGGCGAGCGCCTGCTCCACCGTGAGTGCCTCGGCGCCGTTCCACTCCTCGCGCTCGTCGCCGGTGCGGTGCACGGCGGCGGCCATGGCCTCCCACGGGTCGAGCGGCGCGACGGGTGCGTCGGAGCCCATCGCCAGGCGCACGCCGGCATCGAGCATCGAGCGCAGCGGGAAGCACCGGTCGGCGCGGTCGGGCCAGCACTGGTGCGTGACGTCCCGGTCGTCGAGCAGGTGGGCCGGCTGGACGCTGGCGACGACGCCGAGCCGCGCCATGCGCTCCACGTCGTCCGTCGCGACGAGCTGTGCGTGCTCGATCGAGCCACGGGCACCGGTGCGGGAGAAGGCATCGAGCGCGATCCCCACAGCAGCGTCGCCGATGGCGTGGACGGCGACGTCGAGCCCGTGGGCGGTCGCCGTGGCGAGCAGCTCGGCGAGCTCCTCGGGTGAGTTGTTGGGCCTGCCCCGTGGGTGCTCGAGCTCGTCGGAGCCGACGTAGGGGTCGTGGCAGAAGGCCGTACGCGTGTTGAGCGAGCCATCGCTGATGATCTTGAGCGGCCCCATCGTCACGAGCCCGGCCTCGTCGAGGACGTCACCGCTGCGGCGGCCGGCGGCGATCGTCTCGGCCAGCCCGACGGCATACGTCGCGGTCCGGACGCGGAGCACGTCGAGACCGGAGTTCGACCGCTCGGCCCACTCGGTCGCGTTGTCGGCCCACTCCATCTCGCGGATGCCCACGACACCTCGCCGCACGGCCGTGTCGAGGACCTTGGCGTATGCCGTCCGCTTGCTCTCCGCAGTCTGCGTCACCTCGTCGAGGCGGGCGAAGACGGGGAACCAGTCGTTCTCCTCGACGACGCCCTCGCGCGGTGGCACGTCGAGAAGGCGGAGGGCTGCGGAGTTGAGCCAGCCGTGGTGGGCGTCGCCGCTGATGAGGACGACGGGGAGGTCGCCGCTCACCGCGTCGAGCTCGGCGACGGTCGGCTGGCGCTCCCAGCCGGCGGTGCGGTGGCCGAACCCCTGGACGACGGTGCCGGGCGCTCCCCCGGCGCGGGCCCCGACCTCGGCCGCGACGAGCCGCGTGGCCTCGTCAGGGCTCGTGGTCGACGACAGGTCGAGCCGTGAGGAGTTGGCGGCCCACTGGCCGAGGTGGACGTGTTGGTCCCAGAGGCCCGGCAACAGCCAGCGCCCTTCGGCGTCGAGGACCTCGTCGTCGGCGTGTGGTCGCAGCGTCGGGGCCACCTCGACGACCCGGTCGCCGACGATCCGGAGGTCCACCGGACCTGTGGGGGCGGCCACTCCCCCGACGGGGACGACACGGGCCTGACGGATCACCAACGAGCTCACCCGGCGATCCTAGGTCTGGGCGGCGATCCTTCCCCGCGAGGGGGTCGGGCGGTTCGGGCTCACCCGGAAGGAGCCGCTTCGAGGCGCCGGAACGTCACCCGCAACCATGGCTGGAGCAGCGAGAGGGCTGCGGCCACTGCCGCGATGGCGACCCACGTCGTCGTCGGCCCGAAGCGCTCGAGCAGCTGGGTGCCGACGAGGGGGGCGCCCACTGCGGCGATGCCCCAGCTCAGGCCGTGGGCCGCGAGGTAGCGGCCCCGTGAGCCGTCGGGCGCGAGGGCGGCGACGAGCGACCACGCGTGCCCGAGGAGCAGCAGGTCGCCGATGCTCCACACGACCGTCGCCGCGACGAAGGACCAGGTCGTGGTCGCGAAACCGTTGGCGAGCAGGCCTGCGCCGAGGATCGCGTACCCCACCGCCATCGCCACGAAGGGGTCACGCCCGAGCACCGTGCGCCGCAGCAGCGGCTGTCCGGCTGTGAGAGTGGCCGCCGACACGGTGAGGAGCAGCCCGAGGAGGGCCGGCTCGAGCCCGCGAGAGCTGAGGGTCAGCGGCAGGGCGATGGTGATCTGCAGATAGGTCACGGCGAAGGCCGTCCCGGCGCCGAGCATCGCGAGCAGCCGTGGGTCGCGCCAGGGGCTCCTCCCCCGCGTGCTGCCCCGAGGGTTCGGCACCGGCGCGAGTGACCGCCCCGGCAGCAGGGCGAGGACGACGGCGGCGCACGCCAGGCAGGTCAGCGCGTCCACGACGAAGAGCCAGCGCAGGTCGACCCGCGCCAGCGCGGCCGCGACCAGTCCGGCGCCCATGCCTGCCGCTGCCATCGCCGCGGCGAGCAGGCCGTAGGCAGCGGGACGCTGGTCGGCCGGCGTGACGTCGGCGACGAGGGACTGGCTCGCGGGCTCGTAGACCTCGAAGACGAGACCCAGGACGACCGCGGCGACCACCGCCTGCCCCAGGGAGGAGGACGCGGCGACGCCGAGCTGGGCCACGGCGGTCCCGCACAGCCCCAGGGTGATCGTGGCCCTGGCCCCGAACCGGTCGCTGAGGCGTCCGCCGAGGAGGCGTGACGGGATCGTCGCCAGCCCGAAGCCGGCGAGCACCCACCCGGCGACGGTCACCGAGGCGCCCAGCTGCTCGACGAGCGTCACCGCGAGGAACGGCAGGGTGAACGCGCCGAGCCGGTTGACCGCCCGCGCCGCCACGAGGACGTGGACGGTCCGGGGCAGGGGGCGGCGTGCGGATCGTCGTGCGCGGTGGCCCTGCGGCCCGACCGTGGTCTGCTGCGGGGTCATGTGCGCTAGGCTCCTGTCACTGGTCAATCAGACTTTGTCGGTCACGCCGACCACGCCAACCTAAAGGGACGGAGGTGACTGGTCAAGTGGACTTCGACAGTCACTTGGTGGCGCTGGTCGACGTCGCGGCGCGGCTCGTCAACGCCCACACCGGCGACTACGCCCGCGGCGTGGAGCACGTCCCGCCCACGACGTCGGAGGACCGGATCGCGGCCACGGCGGCCGCGCTCGCACGTGACGGCGGACGCGTCCCGCGCGTGACCCGGGCCGACGCCGAGCTCCTCGTGTCGCGCGCCCATGACCTGCGGCAGGTCTTCGAGGCAGCGGCCGCCGACGACCTCGACACAGCCGCATCACTCCTCAACCCGATGCTGCTCGCCACCGGGGCCCGGCCTCAGCTCGACCAGCGCGATGGCGCGTGGCAGGTCCACTTCCACGGCGCCGACGACAGCCTCGCGGTCGGCTGGGCCGCGGGGTGCGCGACCGGGCTCGCCCTCGCGCTCGGCAGCAGCTGGGCCGGACGGCTCGGGACCTGCGAGGCCGAACGCTGCGACGTCGTCTACCTCGACACCTCCCGCAACGGCAGCCGGCGCTTCTGCTCCACCTCGTGCCAGAACCGGACCAAGACCGCGGCCTACCGCGCACGCTCCACCCCCTGACCCGTCACGCCCGTCGGCGCCCGACCGCTGACGCGCCCCACCCCCACCGAACCGCCCTCACCGAACCGGTGGCGGACCCGCCACCGCCGGAGGATGCTCAGGAGGCATGGCGAGGACCCGTCCCGAGGACATCGCACCGCTCTGGCGCCGGGCGTGCGAGGCGGCCATCGCGTTCCGCCACGACGTGCGCGACCGGGCCGCCGCACCCCAGGACGACTACGCCGCCTCACTGCGCGGTTTCTCCGCTCCCCTACCCGAGACCGGCTCCGACCCCGAAGCGGTGCTCGGCGACCTCGTGCGCCTCGCCGACCCGGGCCTGATGACCCCGACGGGCCCACGCTTCTTCGGCTGGGTCATCGGGGGCTCCCACCCCGCCGGCGTCGCCGCCGACTGGCTCACGAGCGCCTGGGGCCAGAACGCCGGCAACCACGAGGCCTCGCCGGCGGCGTCGGCCGCCGAGACGGTGGCCGCCGGCTGGCTGCTCGAGCTGCTCGACCTGCCCCGCGAGGCGTCGCTCGGGTTCGTCACCGGCGCGACGATGGCGAACTTCACCGCGCTCGCCGCCGCCCGCAGCGGGGTGCTGCGTGACGTCGGCTGGGACGTCGAGGCCGACGGGCTGTTCGGCGCCCCACCCGTGACGGTGCTCATCGGCGCCGAGGCGCACGCGACCGCGTATGCCGCGCTGCAGCTCCTCGGCCTCGGTCGCGACCGCGTCGTCCGGCTCGCCGTGGACGAGCAGGGGCGAATCGTCACCGAGAGCGCGCTCGAGGCACTGTCCGGCGTCGACGGGCCGGCCATCGCCGTCCTCCAGGCGGGACAGCTCAACACCGGCGCCTTCGACGACTTCGCCACCCTCGTGCCCGCGGCCCACGAGGCCGGGGCGTGGGTTCACGTCGACGGCGCCTTCGGCCTGTGGGCCCGCGCATCGCGACGCACCAGGTCCCTCACCGACGGTGTCGACGCCGCGGACTCGTGGGCCGTCGACGGTCACAAGTGGCTGCAGACGCCGTACGACTGCGGCTACGTCGTCGTCCGCGACCGCGAGTCGCACCAGCGCGCCATGACGATCGCGGCGAGCTACCTCCCGACGTCGGAGGCTGGCGACCGGGATCCCTCGCACTTCGTCCCCGAGCTGTCCCGCCGCGCCCGCGGCTTCGCCACCTGGGCCATGATCCGCACGTTGGGGCGCGACGGCATCGAGGAGATGGTCGACCGGCACTGCACCTGCGCCCGGGTCGTCGCCGACCGGCTGCGCCCCGAGCCGGGCATCGAGGTGCTCAACGACGTCTGCCTCAACCAGGTGCTCGTCCGCTTCGGCGCGGACCGCGGCGACACCGAGGGCGACCACGTGACCCGCGAGACCATCGCCCGCATCCGGCACGACGGCGTCTGCTTCGTCGGCGGCTCGTCGTGGCGCGGGCGCGAGGCCATGCGCTTCTCGGTCATCGGCACCGAGACCGACGAGCTCGAGGTGAGCCGGAGCGCAGAGGCGGTCCTCACGGCATACCGGAGCGTCGTCAGCCCCTCTTGAGCATGTGACCTTTTGGTCACACAATGGGTCCGTGGACGCAGAACAGACCGTCTTCCGTGCGCTGGCCGACCCGACCCGGCGCGCGCTGCTCGACGCGCTCTTCGAGACCGACGGGCAGACCGTCGGCGAGCTCGTCGCCCTCTTCCCCGACGTCACGAGGTTTGCGGTGATGAAGCACCTGGCCGTCCTGGCCGACGCCGACCTCGTGAGCACCGAACGGGTCGGCCGCGAGAAGCACCACCACCTCAACCCCGTCCCCATCGCGCAGATCGCCGACCGATGGGTCGGCAAGTACGCGCAACCGTTCACCCGCGCCATGCTCGACGTCAGGGCCGCCGCGGAGAGCCTGCACGAGACACCGTCCGACAGGAAGCAACCATGACCGCCCAACACGTCTACCAGATCCACATCCGCGCCGAGGTCGAGGAGGTGTGGCGGGCCCTCACCGACCCCGAGGCGACCCGTCAGTACTTCCACGCCACCCACTGGGAGTCCCCGCCGGTCGCCGGTGAGCCGTTCCACACGAGCCTCCCGGACGGACGCGTCGCGATCGACGGCATCGTCGAGGAGGTCACCCCGCCCCACCGGCTCGTCCACACGTGGCACCCTGTCTACGACGACGACCTCGCCGCCGAGCCACCGAGCCGGGTGACGTGGGAGCTCACGGCGGTGGGCGACCGCCTGACCCACCTCCGGCTGACCCACAGCGCTCTCGAGCAGAGCCCGCTCACGGCCGACAACGTCCGGGACGGCTGGGTGTGGATCATCGACTCGCTCAAGACGCTGCTCGAGACGGGGTCGCCGCTTCCGGCGAGGGCCCGCGAGCCCGAGGCCGCCGGGGGCGCCTAGGCCCACCCGACGGGCTGGTCCCGTGACCGCTCCGGGCAGGCCGGATCGACCCATGGCGCACCGGCCCGCACGTCCCTACGCTCGACAGTGGGCCGACCGCGCGAGGGTCGTCCGGTCCGCCCGTGGAGCAGCGATGATCGGTGACCACACCCCCGTCCCGACCCTGGCCGTCAAGGACCTCGGCCGGGCACGTGAGTTCTACGAGGGCGTCCTGGGCCTGACTCCCGGACGCGACATGCCCGGCGGCGTGGCCTACAACGCCGGCTCGAGCGGCCTGTTCGTCTACGAGTCCGAGTACGCCGGCACCAACAAGGCGACGGCGATGATGATGGAGGTCCCCGCGGACGCCTTCGACACGCAGATCTCCGACCTGCGGTCCAAGGGCGTGAGCTTCGAGACCTACGACATGCCCGACACGCAGTGGGACGACGGCGTCGCGACGATGAACATGGGAGACGACTCGTTCCGCAGCGTCTGGTTCCAGGACCCCGACGGCAACATCCTCAACCTCGGCACCGGCATGGGCTGACGCGGCCAACCGGCACCCCAGCGCCGGAGCCGACCGTCACGACGGTGCCCGCAGAACGCGGTGTGCCGGCCGCCCAGGTGGGCGGCCGGCATACCGGAAACGGCTGCGGCACAGGGCCGCTGGCGTCTCAGAGGTTGATCATGTGACCCGCGATGCCCTCGATGGCCTCCTTGACCGACTCGGAGAGCGTCGGGTGCGCGAAGACGTTGCGCGCGACCTCGTCCGCGGTCAGGTCCCACTTCTGCGCGAGGGTGAGGACCGGGAGGAGCTCGGTGACGTCGGGGCCGATCATGTGCGCGCCGAGGATTTCGTTGTGCTTCGCGTCGGCGACGATCTTGACGAACCCGACGGCGTCGCCGAGCCCCATCGCCTTGCCGTTGGCGCTGAACGGGAACGTCGCCGTCTTGACGTCGTAGCCCTTGTCCTTGGCCTGGGCCTCGGAGTAGCCGAACGAGCCGATCTGCGGGTGGCAGTAGGTCGCCCGCGGGATGAAGTCGTACTCGACCGGCATCGTCTCGGCGCCGGCCATGTGCTCCGCGGCGACGACACCCTGGGCCTCGGCGACGTGCGCGAGCATCATCTTGGCGGTGCAGTCACCGATGGCGTAGACGTTGTCGACGTTGGTGCGGCAGTACTCGTCGATCTCGATGGCGCCGCGGTCGCTGACCTTGACGCCGATCGCCTCGAGGCCATAGCCCTCCGTGCGCGGGGCGAAGCCGATCGCCGAGAGGAACTTGTCGGCCTCGAGGACCTGCACGTCGCCTCCGGCCGCCGGCGAGACGGTGACCTTGACGCCCGAGCCGGTGTCCTCGACGCCGTCGACCTTGGTCGAGAGCATGACCTTGACGCCGAGCTTCTTGTAGTGCTTGAGCAGCTCCTTGGAGACGTCGGCGTCCTCGGTGGGCACCATGCGGTCGAGGAACTCGACGATGGTGACGTCGACGCCGAAGTTCTTCATGACGTAGGCGAACTCGACGCCGATGGCGCCCGAGCCGGCGATGACGATCGAGCCGGGGAGGTCCTCGGTGAGGATCTGCTCCTCGTAGGTCACGACGTTCTTGGAGACCTGCATGCCGGGCAGCATCCGCGTCACGGCGCCGGCCGCGATGATGAGCTTGTCGAACGAGACGGTGCGCTTCTCGCCGGAGTTGAGCGCGACGTCCATCGACGTCGGGCTGGTGAGCGTGCCCCAGCCGTCGATCTCCTCGATCTTGTTCTTCTTCATGAGGAAGTGGACACCCTTGACGATGCCGGCCGAGACCTGGCGAGAGCGCTTGTGGGTCGGGCCGTAGGACATCGTCGCGTCGCCCTCGATGCCGAACTTCGCCTTGTCGTGCTGGAGGGTGTGCGCCAGCTCGGCGTTCTTGATGAGGGCCTTGGACGGGATGCACCCGACGTTGAGGCAGACACCGCCCCAGTACTTGGATTCCACGACGGCCACCTTGAGCCCGAGCTGCGAGGCGCGGATCGCCGCGACGTAGCCACCGGGACCGGCACCGAGAACAACGAGATCGAAGTCAGCCATGCAGCAAAGCCTAGTGGGCGCCCCGATCACCTCATGACGCGGAGGGCCTCGTGGATCGAGCGGGCGATCGGCGCCGCCGTCTCGCTGCCGTGACCTCCCTGGCTCACCGCGACGGACACGGCATACCGCGGTCTGGTGGTGGGTGCGTAGGACAGGAACCACGACGTGTCGGAGCGGCCGAAGACCTCCGCCGTCCCGGTCTTGCCCGACACGGGCCAGTCGGCCGCCATGCCCTTGAACGTCGGTGCGCCGGTGCCGCTCACGACGACGGCCCTCAGGCCCGACCGGACGTAGGCGCCGACGTCGGGACGCAGGGCCGCACGGTGTGACGCCCCCGGCGCCACCGCCTCGGCCGCACCCGAGACGGGGTCGACCACACGGACTCCGACGCGCGGGGCGCGGACCACTCCCCCGTTGGCGATCGCGGCGTAGGCCACCCCCATCTGGAGCGGGGTCGTCGCGACGTCCCCCTGTCCGATCGAGAAGTTCGCGGCGTCGCCCGCACGGAACTGGGCGCCGCTCTCGCAGTTCTCCCTCGCAAGAGCGGTGAGGTATGCCGCCCGCGCCCGGTCCTCGCGCGCGACCTCCGGGTAGCCGGACTTCGCTCGCTTGCACGTCTCGTCCTTGGTGTCCTCCCAGACCTGGCGCTTCCACGTCCTGTCGGGGATGCGACCGGCGCTCTCCGACGGCAGGTCGATGCCGGTCCGGGCGCCGAGTCCGAAGTCCTGGACGGTCCTGATGAACGGGTCCCTGGCGTCGCTGCCACGCAGCCCACCGAGCGCGAGCCACGACCGGTAGGCCACGTCGTAGAAGACGGTGTCGCACGACACCTCGAGGGCCCGGTGGAAGGTGATCGGGCCGTAGCCGCGGGACTCGAAGTTGCGGAAGGACCGGTTGCCGATCCGGTAGGCCGAGCCGCACTCGTAGGTGCGGGTGAGCGAGTTGCCGGCGGCCACGGCGGCAGGGACGCTCAGCGCCTTGAGCGTGGAGGCCGGGGCCATCGCCGAGCCGGTGACCCGTGACAGCAACGGCGTCCCTGCGCCGGGTGCGGTGAGCGCGGCGTACTGCTTCGCCGAGATGCCTCCGGTCCAGACGTTGGGGTCGTAGGTCGGGGCGCTCGCCGAGGCCACGACCTGACCCGTGGAGACGTCGAGGACGACGGCGCCACCCGAGTCCGCCGGGAGCCCCCGCTTGCGGGCCGCGGCCATCTCGCGGGCGAGCGCCTTCTCGGTGGCCGCCTGCACGCCGGCGTCGATGCTCGTGACGAGGTCGCGGCCGGGCACGGGGTCGACCCGGGACACGACGCCGGTGACGAGCCCACGCGGGTCGACCGAGACGACGGTGC
This sequence comes from Knoellia sp. LjRoot47, assembly GCF_964253435.1. Taxonomy (NCBI): domain Bacteria; kingdom Bacillati; phylum Actinomycetota; class Actinomycetes; order Micrococcales; family Intrasporangiaceae; genus Knoellia; species Knoellia sp. LjRoot47. The sequence goes on along the minus strand of NZ_CAXUQS020000001.1, from coordinate 2,534,107 downwards.
GACCCGGGGTCCCGCGCAGGGCCGTGTCGTACTGCTGCTCGAGCCCGGCACGCCCCACGAGGTCGTCGGCGGTCACGGCGCCCGAGGACGCCGACACCTCCTTCTCGGTGGCACGCCCGAGGTAGCCCAGCACGTGAGCGGCGTTGACGCCCAGCGGCGCCGGATACCGACGCACCGGCAGCGCCTCGACGGCCACGCCGGGGAACTCGCCCGGTCGCTCGACCAGGCTCAGCGCGCGTTGCGGGTCCACGCCGCTCACCACGGGGATGGGCACCTGCGGCGACCCCGCCCAACAGGCGGGCGCCGGCGCCGCACCCTCTTCGCCACAGAGCGTGGTGCGGGCCACGAGGTCCTCGACGGGCCGTCCGACGACCTTGGCCACCCGGGCCAGCAGGCCGCGGGCCCCGTCGTCGCTCTCGGCGACGACCCGACGTTCGAGGGTGACGACGGTGACCGACGTGTTGTCGGCGAGCGCCCGACCGGCCCGGTCGAGGATCCGGCCACGCACCGCGGGCACCACGATCTCGCGGGTGTTGAGCTGCGCGGCGGCCGCCGTGTAGTCCGAGTGCTCGGTGAGCTGAACCTGGGCGAGCCGCCCGAACAGCACGACGAAGAGCAGTCCCACGACCGCGGCCACCGCGACGAACCGGCCCTCGTGGCCGGACCCGTCCCGTGGGCGCAGCCCGACGTCGGTCACGCGAACCGCCGCCGTTCAGAGCGGCGTTCGACGGCGCTGACGAGCGGCACGACCACGAGCCCGACGGTGGCCGTCGCGACGACGCGCAGCACCGACGACAGCACGTCGACGGGCACGCCCTGCGCGAGGGCCAGCACGGCCCGAACCGCCTCGAGACCACCGGCGACCCCGGCAATGACGAGCACCACCCAGACCACGGGGACCGGCCCGGGTCGGCGGAGCGCGCCGATGCAGAGTCCGCACCCGGCATACAGGAGGGCCTGGGTGCCGAGGACCGCGGATCCCGGCGGCAGGAGGTCGAGGATCCAGCCGCCGACGAGGCCGGTGAGCAGGCCCACCCGCGGCCCGGCGCGCAGCGCGGCGGAGGCGACGACGACGAGCACGAGGTCGGGCAGCGGCGAGAGGTGGCGTGCGGCCAGGGTCACGCCGAGGACGCCGCCGAGGAGCAGCAGGACGGCGCGGGCCAGCGCGCCTGCGGGCGTCACTTCGCACCCCCGGTGACGGCCGGGCGGGAGGTCGCGCGCGGGGCGCTGAGGAGCACCCCGACGACGGACAGGGTGCTCACGTCGACCGCCGGTGCGACGGTGCCCGACGGTGCGAGCCGGCCCCGCTGGGGCTCGACGGCGGTGACCCGCCCGACGAGCACGCCGGGGACGAAGGGGCGACCGTCGACGCTTCCGAGCGTGCGGACCTCGTCGCCGACGGCGAGCGCGCCGGTCTGGACGAGGGCGAGCCCGAGCTCCCCCTGGGTGCGGTCGGTGGCCGCGACCGTGGACCCGCCGACGGTCGCGAGCGCGCCGGCCGTTCCGACCCGCGCTCCCACCACGACGTCGGGTCCGCCGAGGACGAGCACGTCGCTCGTCCATGGGGCCACCGAGGCGACCCTCCCGACGAGCCCCCCGGACGCGACGACGGTGCGGTCGACGTCGATGCCGTCGCGGCTGCCGACGTCGATGGTGAGCCGGACGACGCCCTGCGGCCCGGGGGCGGCGACCCCGACGACCCGGGCCGGTACGACGCGCGCACCGGCGGTCGACGGGGACGACAGCAGCGCCGACAGCTCGGCGGACTCTGCCCCGGCCACCTCGGACTGCCGCAGGGCGTTCTGGAGGTCCTCGTTCTCGCGGCGCAGTTGATCCTCGCCCGCCCGGCCCGAGGGCGCGAGCACGCGCTCGAGCGGTCCGAGCACGGTGGCCGCACCGCGGCGCAGCAGCCCGAGTCCCGGCCCACCCACGAGGTCGACGAGCAGGAGGGCACAGGTCACGAGCACCGCGAGCGCGACGAGGCGTCGCCGCCTGCGGTCGGGCGCGTCGCCCCTCACAGCCGGCGGTTGTCGACGAGGACGCGGTGCAGCGTGTCGAACTCGTCGACGCAGCGCCCGGCGCCGCGCGCCACCGCGCGCAGCGGGTCGTCGGCGATGGAGACCGGCACGCCGAGCTCGTGGTGCATCCGCTCGGCGAGGCCGCGCAGCAGCGCTCCCCCGCCGGTGAGCGTCACCCCGCGGTCGAGGATGTCGCCGGCGAGCTCGGGCGGGCACACGTCGAGGACGGCCCGGGCGAGCTCGACCATCTGCAGGACCGGCGCCTCGATGGCGCGCCGCACCTCGACCGACGAGATCGACACGGTCTTCGGCAGCCCGGTGACGAGGTCGCGTCCGCGGACCCGCTCGCTCAGCTCCTCGCGCATCGGGAACGCCGAGCCGACGGCGACCTTGATCTGCTCGGCGCTGCGCTCACCGAGGAGCAGGGAGTACTCGGACTTCACGTGGGCGATGATCGCCTCGTCGACCTCGTCGCCGCCGGTGCGGATCGAGCGGCTCGTGACGATGCCGCCGAGGCTGATGACCGCGACGTTGGTCGTGCCGCCGCCGAGGTCGACGACCATCGAGGCCATCGTCTCCTCGATCGGGAGGCCTGCGCCGATCGCCGCGGCCATGGGCTCCTCGATGACGTGGACGCGGCGGGCACCCGAGCGGAGCGTCGAGTCCTCGAGTGCGCGTCGCTCCACGCTCGTGATGTCGCTGGGGACGCACACGACCATGCGCGGCCGCAGGATCCGTGACGGCGAGACCTGGTCGACGAACCAGCGCAGCATCCGCTCGGTGACGTCGGCGTCGGAGATGACCCCGTCACGCAGCGGCCGCACCGCGGTCACGGAGTCGGGGGTGCGACCGAGCATCTCCTTGGCCCGGTGCCCGGCGGCGAGGAGCTGCGAGGTCCCCGCCCGCACGGCCACGACCGACGGCTCGTCGAGGACGACCCCGCGCCCCCGCTCGTAGATCACGGTGTTGGCCGTCCCGAGGTCGATGGCGAGGTCGCGCCCGCCCATCCACCGGTTCAGTCCAGCCACGCTCGCGATGCTACGCGCGGACCCGCTCGCCGCCCCGACCCAACACGCCCTCCCCGCCCGCTTGCGTCCGCAACAGTGGTCGGCATCGCGGCCACCTGTGCGGACGCAAGGCCCAGCGGGCAGAGGTATGCCGTCCGCGCCGGGTCCCACGCTCTGCGTGGGCGGTGCGCGGACGGCATACCTGGGGTGGGGCTCACCCACGAAGGGGTGAGGTCCGGGTCAGCGGGGGTTCTTGCCGCGGTTGCAGGGGTTGCCGACGTCCACGGACTGGCCGCGGTCGACGATGACGCTGCGGGTCGACAGGACCTTGCCCTGCTTGTTGGTGCAGGTGAGGTTCCAGGCCTCCTTGACGCCGGTGACGATCGCCGGATCGGGCGGCAGGAACGACATGGTCCCCGACCAGTCGGTCGAGGTGGAGCCGCCGTCGTAGTTGTTCGCCTCGATGCGGTAGCCGCCGGGGACCGGGTCGAGCGCGGTGGCCGTCTCCGGGTTGTCGGCCGTCGCCGCCGACGCGACCTGGTTGCCGGCTGCGTCGTAGATGTAGAAGTCCCAGTCGACCGCGGTGCCACCTGGCCAGCTGAAGGTGAAGACGACCTTGCCGTTGTCGTAGGCCGGGAGCCCCTGGATCGTGACGTTGGAGAACTCCGACTGGGTCACTGCCGGCACGCCCGCGGGGTTGACGATGGTCTGGCTCGGTGCCGTCGGGGCCACCGGGTCACGGCCGTAGCGACCGACGACGAGCGGCCGGGTCGACGGGTTGACCGCCCACGAGAACGAGCCACCCTTGCCGGCCAGCGACGAGGTGAGCACGTCCGTGTACGGGATCGGCGCGCTCGTCGTGCCACCCGGCTGGATGACGGGCGAGGTCATGCCCTGGTAGGTCTTGCGGACCGAGAGCGTCGTGTTCGCCGGCGCCTTGCCGGTGATCGTCGAGTGCATGGCCTTGTCCATCGCGGCGGCCGCGGCCCGGTAGTAGGCCTCGCGGTTGCCACCCTTGCCGGCGCCCGCGGCGGGTGCAAGGCCGGCGTACTCGGCGACGACCCCCGTCTCGTACGGCGGGTGGAAGCCCTCGGTGCCGATCTCGAAGGTGAAGCCGTAGCCACCGGTGTTCCAGTAGCTCCAGTCCTCGACCGACCCGGACGTGTCGTAGAGACCGAACGACGGGATGTTGGAGTAGGCGTTGTGCGAGGCGAAGTCCGCACCGAGCGCGCGGTACTGGATCTCGTCGGGGCTGAACCCGGTCGAGGCCAGCGACGGCGGGCGCAGGACGAGGTTGCTGTAGGTGTGGTTGGTGATGAGCGTCGTCACCTGGCGGCTGCTGATGAGCTTGCGCACGGCGTCGACCTCGGGCTCGGAGCCGGGACCGTCACCGCGGTAGGTGTCGCTGCTCCACGTGAACGACGCGCCCGGGCCACCCCAGAAGCCCGGGTAGTTGCGGTTGGGGTCGGTGCCACGCAGCCGCCCGGCGAGGTTGTTGTCGCACGTGCCGGTCGTGTACTGCGCCGGCGTCTTCGTGCTGATCGAGCAGTTCTTGCGCTTCATCTCGTAGTCGAAGGTGCTGAAGTCGCCGAGCGGGGCGGCCGAGCGCGAGATCTGGAAGCCGTCGACGTTGACGACCGGCACGACGATCGTGCGCACGCCCTTGAGGATGCCGGCGTTGCGGGCATCGCCGCTCTCGAGGAGGTCGTAGGCGAACTCCATCGAGTGCTCCGACGACGGCCACTCGCGCGCGTGGTGCGCGCCCATCATGAGGAAGACCGGCTTGCCGTCGGCGGTGTTGGCCGCGCCGTCGGTGATTTCGATGCCGTTGATCGGCTTGCCGAGCACCGACGGGTTCGCGAGCGTGAGCGGCTTGACCTTGGTCGGGTACTTCTTGGCGAGCGCGGCCATCTCGGCGTTGTAGTCGGCGAGGGTGCGATAGCTCGTGCGGCCGCTGGGCAGCTGCGACGCCGCCACGCTCGCGGCGTAGGCCTTGTCCTTCTTGGCGTTCGCGCGCTCGACGGCGGCGAGGTCGGCCACCTTGACGGTCCACTTCTTGCCCGCGGCCCGGAGCTTCGCGACGTCGGCCGCACCGTGCAGGACGACGTCGACGCCGTGCTCGTCGGCGTGCTCGGTGGTGTCGAGGCCGAGGGCGTCGACGGCCGAGCGCTCCTTCTGGGTGACGGCGTGCACGGTGACGATCTGGACCTTGTCGTCCTGTGCGTTGGGCTGTGGCGCCGCAGCCGCGACACCTGCACCCGCGAGGCCGGCGGCCACCAGCGCGACCGCCGAGACCACCCCCGGCCCGACTCGAGTGATCCTCATGCTGGCTCCTTCGTCAGGGATGCGCGGACGCCGTTGTCCGCGCGGTCCTCAACCTAGGGCGCTACCGGCGAGTTCGCTCGGCGACATTTTCAGGGCCCCCGGACGCAGGTATGCCGGCCGCGCCAGGGGCGGCCGGCATACCTGCGTTCGTGCGTGGGGTCAGAGCTCGGGGAACCAGATGCCGATCTCGCGCGCGGCCGACTCGGGCGAGTCGGAGCCGTGGACGATGTTCTTCTGGACCTTCTCGCCCCAGTCGCGACCGAGGTCGCCGCGGATGCTTCCCGGCGCGGCCTCGGTCGGGTTGGTGGCGCCGGCGAGCGAGCGGAAGCCGGGGATGCACCCCTGGCCCTCGATGACCGCGGCGGTCACGGGGCCCGACGACATGAAGTCGAGGAGGGGCTCGTAGAACGGCTTGCCCTCGTGCTCGGCGTAGTGGGCGGCGAGGCGCTCGCGGTCGGGCGTGGTCACGGCCAGCGCGACCAGGGTGTATCCCTTGGCCTCGATGCGGCGCAGCACCTCCCCCGAGAGACCGCGGGCGTAGCCATCAGGCTTGACGAGGACGAGCGAGCGTTCGGAAGTCACGCGGGCCAGCCTAGCGAGCGGCCTCGGCGTCGGTGGGGCCGGTCGCCTCCGCCGCCCCGGACTCGCGGGCCGCCACCATGGCGTCGACCTGCTGGCCCTTGACGAGACAGAGCAGCCACAGGCCGGTGAAGACGAGGCCGACGCCGATCATCGCCGGGACGACGATCGCGCTGACCCAGGTGAGGGCCTGGATGAGCCAGCCGAGCGGGAGCCCGAACGGACGGCGCATCATGCCCGCCGCGACGAACGACAGGACAGCCAGGCCGACGCCCAGCCAGAGCAGGGTGTGGGCGTTGTCGGCGCCCTCGGCGAGGGCGGTGCTGCGGGCCAGGAGCGCGCCGAGCAGGATGACGAGGCCCTGGCTGCCGAGGACCATCGCGAGCATCCGCCAGGTGAACTTCCCGAGGGTGCCGGTGAACGGGATGCGGCTCATCCGCGCTTCCACTCACGCACGTCGATGGCGGCCTTGGCGGCGTCGAGCGGCGCCTTGGTGGCCCGGCGGTACAGCTTGATGGCGGTGACCTTCTTGTCGTGGGCGAGCGCGTGGTCGATCGACTGCTGCACCTCGAGCGGGAGGTCCTCGACCGGGCGGAAGCTCACTCGGTCGCGGCGGGTGCTGTTGCGCAGCCGGGTCACGAGCCAGAACACGAGCACCGCCACGGCGACGATGATGAGCAGCCTCGTGATCGCAGTCATGGCACGAGGGTATGCCGCGTGCGCTGGTTGGATGGACGGGTGCCCCTTCCCGCCGGTCCGGCAGAGCCACCCTCGTCCTCGCCTCCTCCGCCGCACCGGTTGCTCGAGGTCGGCCCGCTGCGCCGGGTCGTGCTCACCGTCGCCGGGCTGAACCTCGCGTGGTTCTTCGTCGAGGTGGCGGTGGCGCTGGCGATCGGGTCGGTGGCGCTGTTCGCGGACAGCGTCGACTTCCTCGAGGACACGGCGATCAACCTCCTCATCGCGCTCGCCCTCGGCTGGGGCGTGCGGCACCGGGCCCTCGCCGGGAAGGTCATGGCCGGGATCCTGCTCGTGCCCGCGGCCGCAGCGGTGTGGCAGGCCGTCCAGAAATGGGGCGACCCGGCACCACCGCACGTCGGGTGGCTCGTCGTGACGGCCGGATCGGCCGCGCTCGTCAACGGGCTGTGCGCGTGGCTGCTCGCCCGGGCACGCAGCGACGGCGGGAGCCTGTCGCGTGCGGCCTACCTCTCGGCGCGCAACGACGTGCTGATCAACGTCGCGATCATCGCCATGGGGGTCGTCACCGCCCTCACCGGGTCGGGGTGGCCGGACCTCCTGCTCGGCCTCGGCATCGTCGCACTCGGGGTGCACGCCGCGGCCGAGGTGTGGGAGGTCGCGAGCGAGGAGCACCTCGCCGCCAAGGCCCTCGCCGGTGAGGACATCGACTGAGCGCGGGGGCCGGCTCGTGTGGGTGTCGCGAAGGGTCGATCACCAATAAATGTTCAGCCCGGACACCTATTGGTGATCGACCCTTGTCGCACACCGTGCTGCGCTCCGTCGTCCCGGGACTGTGGACTGGCACGCCTTGCGGACCAGTGGGCGTCGTGGACGAGTGCCGCGCAAGCCGGGTCCGATCAGGCGTCGGTGACACCGAGCAGCATGCGCACCTCGGCAGCGGTGATGACCGATCCGGTGGCGAGCACGCCTCCGCCCACGCCGGCCTCGTCGGCGATTCCGGCAGCACGGTCGAGGGCGTCGGGCAGGTCGTCGACGACCGTCACGCGGGAGTCACCGAACACACCCTTGGCGATCTCGCCGAGGTCGTTCGGGCGCATCGCCCTGGGCGACGTGGTGCGCGTGACGATGACCTCGTCGAGGACGGGCTCGAGGATCTCGAGCATCTCGGTGGCGTCCTTGTCCTTGAGGATCGCGACGACGCCGACGAGCGTGGTGAAGGTGAAAGCCTCCTCGAGCCCGTCGCGCAGCGCGCGGGCGCCCGCGGGGTTGTGGGCGGCGTCGACGAGGACGGTGGGGCTGCGGCGCACGACCTCGAGCCGGCCCGGCGACGTGGCCGCGGCCAGCCCGGCCTTGAGGACGTCGAGGTCGAGTTGCTGCTCGCCGCCGCCGAGGAACGCCTCGACGGCCGCGATCGCGACGGCGGCGTTCTGCGCCATGTGGGTGCCGTGGAAGGGCAGGAAGAGGTCCTCGTAGGTCGCGGCCAGCCCGCGCACGGTGAGCGACTGGCCCCCGACGGCGACGTCTGCGCCCTCGATGCCGAACTGCTCCCCCTCGACCGCGATCTGCGCCCCGACCTCCTCGGCCCGCTCGCGCAGGATGGTCGCGACGGCCGGGTCGGCCTGCGCAGCCGAGATGGCGATGCCGTCGGCCTTGATGATCCCGGACTTCTCGAGGGCGATGTCTGTCTCGGTGTTGCCGAGGAAGTGCTGGTGGTCGAGCGCGATCGGCGTGATGACCGAGACGACACCGTCGGCGACGTTGGTCGCGTCCCAGCTGCCGCCCATGCCGACCTCGACGATGGCGACGTCGACGGGAGCGTCGGCGAATGCGGCATAGGCGACGGCGACGAGGACCTCGAAGTACGTCATCCTCGGCTCGCCCTCGGCCGTGGACCTCGCGTCGACGATGTCGATGAGGTTTATGACCTCGTCGTAGGCGGCGAGGAACTTCTCGGCCTCGATGTTGCGACCGCCGATGGCGATCCGCTCGAGCATCGTGTGGAGGTGCGGCGAGGTGAATCGCCCTGTCTTGAGCCCCATCTCGCGCAGGAGGGACTCGACGACCCGGGCCGTCGTCGTCTTGCCGTTGGTGCCGGTGAGGTGGATGACCGGGAAGGTGCGCTGCGGGTCGCCGGCCAGCTCCATGACGGCGCGGATGCGGTCGAGCGAGGGCTCGAGGTCGTGCTCGGGCGCCCGGGCGAGGATCGACTCCTCGACCTCCCGCAGCCGCTTCATGATCTCGAGGGTGCGTGCAGCCTCGCGCTGGGACGAGTCGGGAGCCGGTGCCATGCGTCCCATTCTCCCGGACTGACTGCGCAGGAGCGACGGCGGAGGGGCATTCCGACCCCTCTGGCGTCGCTCCTGCGCAATCAGCGCCTTCCATGAAGGGCCGGCGGGGCTGGAAGCCCCGGAACGGGCCATCAGTCGTGCGTCAGTCGAAGGAGGCGCCCTCGAAGTCCTCGGGCGTGTACTCGCGGGGCTCGACGAGCACCATCCAGTTGCCCGAGTTGTCGCGCATGAGCGCCTCGACGCCGTAGGGCCGGTCCTCGGCGTCCTGGAGGAACTCCACCCCCTTGGCCTTGAGGTCCTCCACCGTCTTCCGGCAGTCGTCGACGTGCAGGCCGACGCCCGGCAGGCCGCCCTCGAGCTGCGCCCGCTGCATCGCGGCGATGAGGTCGTCGGACAGGGGCCTGCTCGGCGTCGTGAGGTGGAGGTGCAGCTCGGGCTGCGACGGGTGGGTCACGGTGACCCACCGGAAGTCCTCCCCGAGGACGATGTCGTCGCCGGCGGCGAAGCCGAGGACGTCGGTGTAGAAGGCGAGGGACTCGTCGAGATCCTTGACCCAGACGGACACGAGACTGACGTTGGTGATCATGCGAGCGACGCTACGAGGTCACCTCAGCGCGGCGCTTCTCCCGGATTGCTTCGTATGCCGTCCGCCCCCGTCACCGGGTCGGCCCGCCTCTCGACGAGGCCCGACATGAAGACCCAGCAGCCCGGGATGCGAGGGGCGCCGCGGACGGCATACCTCTTCTGGAAGGCGCTGGGGGTCTCGCCGACGATCCCGCGGAACCGGCTCGAGAACGAGCCGAGGCTTGAGTAGCCGACGGCGTGGCAGACCTCGGTCACGGTGAGGTTGCTCGTGCGCAGCAGGTCCTGGGCGCGCTCGACCCGGCGCTCGCCGAGGTAGGCCAGCGGGGTGATGCCGTAGACGGTCGCGAAGGAGCGGAGGAAGTGGAACTTGCTCAGACGCGCCGTGGTCGCGAGCTCGTCGAGATCGAGCTCATCCGCGAAGTGGCGGTCGATGTGGTCCCTGGCCCGGCGCAGGTGCACGAGGACGTCACCGGGGACGCGACGCACCGGCGGGATCTGCGACACGGGCTCGGGCACGCCGTCACCCTAGGCGCTCAGCGGGTGACGACCTCGGACTCCGGCGGCAGCGTCGGCTCCCCCGGCTTCCACCCGGGCGGCGCGAAGAGGTAGCCGGCGCGCTCGCGCCACGACCGCGCCCGGCGCACGTCGCGGAACGCCGCCAGGAACTCGCCGTACTGGAGGCGGAGCGGGTTGTGCGTCGTCACCGGCACCGTGAGCCCGTAGACCGGAACGTCGTGCTCCTCGGCGTAGGTCCCGAACAGCCGGTCCCAGACGATGAGGATGCCGCCGTAGTTGCGGTCGAGGTACTGCTTCTGGCTGGCGTGGTGCACGCGGTGGTGGCTCGGGGTGTTGAGGACGTACTCGACCGGCGCCCAGAGCTTGGGGATCGTCTCGGTGTGCACCCAGAACTGGTAGATGAGGTTGAGCGAGAACGCGAAGAAGATCATCCACGGCGGCACGCCGAGCAGCGGGAGCGGCGTCCAGAAGAGCAGCTCACCCCACGGGTTCCACTTCTGCCGCAGCGCCACCGAGTAGTTGAAGTACACCGACGAGTGATGGGCCTGGTGTGCCGCCCAGAGGATCCGGACGCGGTGGCTGGCGCGGTGATAGGCGTACCAGAGCAGGTCGACGGCGAGCAGCGTGAACACCCAGGTCCACGGGTTCGAGGCGTCCATCTGCCACGGCGCCACCGACCACAGCGCGAAGTAGAGGACGAGCGCCGCGAACCGCGCCCCGAGGTTGATGACGACCGAGCCGACACCGCTCGCGAGGTTGGCCGCGGTGTCGGGCGCCGAGTAACCCATGCGCGCCCGGGTCCCGCCGTCGTGGGCGTCGGCACCGTCGAGGAGGTCGTCGTCGTGGTCGTCGTCGAGGAAGCGGATCGCGAGCAGCTCGAGCACGATGAACAGCGCGAAGAACGGCACGGCGAAGAGGACCGGGTCGTGCGTCGGGTCGCTCATGATCGCCCAGGGTGAGTCCATGAGCGGCGACCCTACTGACGCGTAGGTTCAGCCCGCCATGACCCCCGTCACCCACCCGCAACTGATTGCCCCACGACGAGGGCCGAGCGCAGCAAGGCGCCTCGTCGTGGGGCAATCAGTTGCCCGTATGCCGGTCAGGCGAGCTTCTTGACGAGGATCCGCGCCTGCTCGCCGTCGCTGAGGTCGGCGGTGCTCACGCCGTCGCCGAGCGGCAGCGCGTCGATCGAGGGCGCCGAGCCGAACTGCGTCGCGAGCGTTTCGTCGACGATGAGCGCCTGGTGGGCGACCGTCGCCTCCCAGACCGCCTGCGACCCCGTCACGGTGAGCGAGATGCGGTCGCTCACGTCCAAGCCGGCCTCTCGGCGGGCCTGCTGGACGGCGCGGATGACGTCGCGGGCCAGCCCCTCGGCGGCCAGCTCGGGCGTGACCTCGGTGTCGAGGACGACGAACCCACCGCCCGGCAGCACCGCGGTCGCGCGCGACCCGGCGTCGCCGCCGGAGACGACCGTCTCGAGCGAGTACTCGCCCTCGACGAGCTCGAGCCCGCCACTGACGACGGTGCCGTCCTCGGCCACGGTCCAGTCGCCCGACTTCGAGCCCTTGATCGCGGTCTGCACCTCACGACCGAGTCGGGGTCCGGCGACGCGCGCGTTGACCGTGAGCCTCTGGGTGACGCCGAAGTCGCTGTCGCCGACGGCGTCGAGGTCGAGCAGCGAGACCTGGCGGACGTTGACCTCGTCGGCGACGATCCCGGCGAAGTCGGTGAGACCGGCAGCGCCGGGCACGACGACCGTGAGGTCGCGCAGCGGCAGGCGCACGCGCAGCCTCTCGGACTTGCGCAGCGACGACGCGACCGAGCAGATCGCCCGCGCCTGGTCCATCCGGGCGACGAGCTCGTCGTCGGAGGGGAGGTCCTCGGCGGACGGCCAGTCGGCGAGGTGCACCGAGCGCTCGCCGGTGAGCCCCCGCCAGATCTCCTCGGAGACCAGCGGCAGCAGCGGCGCGGTGACGCGGGTCAGCACCTCGAGCGTCGTGTAGAGCGTGTCGAACGCCGCGCGCGCGTCGGCGCCGGAATCCGCACCCTCACCGGAACCGGTGTCCCAGAAGCGTTCCCGCGACCGGCGGATGTACCAGTTGGTGAGCACGTCGACGAAGCCGCGGATCGAGTCGCAGGCACCGGCGACGTCGAGGCCGTCGAGCTGGGCGGTCGTCGTCTCGACGAGCTGGCGCAGCTTGGCGAGCAGGTAGCGGTCGAGAGGTGCGGTGGACGCGGTCGACCACTGCGCGGCATACCCCTGTCCCTCACCGCCGTCCGAACCGGAACCGCCGCCGAAGGCGTTGGCGTAGAGGGTGAAGAAGTACCAGCTGTTCCACAGCGGGATCTGGACCTGGCGCACGCCCTCGCGGATGGCCTCCTCGGTGACGACGAGGTTGCCGCCACGCAGGATCGGCGACGACATGAGGAACCAGCGCATCGCGTCGGCGCCGTCGCGGTCGAAGACCTCGCGCACGTCGGGGTAGTTGCGCAGCGACTTGCTCATCTTCTGGCCGTCGTTGCCGAGGACGATGCCGTGGCTGATGCACGAGCTGAACGCGGGACGGTCGAAGAGCGCGGTGGCGAGCACGTGCATCGTGTAGAACCAGCCGCGCGTCTGCCCGATGTACTCGACGATGAAGTCGCCCGGGAAGTGGTGCTCGAACCAGTCGCCGTTCTCGAACGGGTAGTGGACCTGGGCGTAGGACATCGAGCCCGAGTCGAACCACACGTCGAGGACGTCCTCGACCCGGCGCATCGTCGAGCGCTGCCCCTCGGGACGCGGGTCGTCGGGGTTGGGCCGGGTCAGCTCGTCGACGAACGGGCGGTGCAGGTCGGGGTTCCCGTCACGGTCGCGCGGCAGGTCGCCGAAGTCGCGCTCGAGCTCCTCGAACGAGCCGTAGACGTCGAGGCGCGGGTAGGCCGGGTCGTCCGACTTCCACACCGGCACCGGGCTGCCCCAGAAGCGGTTGCGGGTGATCGACCAGTCGCGGGCGTTCTCGAGCCACTTGCCGAACTGGCCGTCCTTGACGTGCCCGGGCACCCAGGTGATGTCCTGGTTGAGCTCGACCATCCGGTCCTTGAACGCCGTGACCTCGACGAACCACGACGAGACGCCCTTGTAGATGAGGGGCTCGCGGCAGCGCCAGCAGTGCGGGTAGGAGTGGTCGTAGGTCTCGCGGCGCAGCAGGATCGTCCCGGGCGTCACCGAGCCGGTCGGGCCCTCGCCGCGGGTGGCGCCGCGCAGGTGGTCGATGATGAGCGCGTTGGCGTCGAAGACCTGCACACCGTCGTAGTCGTCGACCGGCGCGGTGAAGCGGCCGTCCTTGCCGACGGGCATGACGGCCTCGATGCCCTCGCGGTCGGTGACCTCCTTGTCGACCTCGCCGAACGCGCCGGCCGTGTGGACGACGCCGGTGCCGTCGGTCGTCGTCACGGCGTCGTCGGCCGCGACGATCCGGAACGCGTTCTCGTGGCCGGCGTAGTACGAGAACGGCGGGGTGTAGGTGCGGCCCACGAGGTCCGCACCGCGGTAGCGGCCCAGCACCGTCGGCTCGTCCCCCAGCTCGCGGGCGTAGTGCCCGAGGCGCGCCTCCGCGAGGACGTACCGCGCCGACGCGTCCGTCCCCGGCACCGGCGCCTCGACGACGACGTAGTCGATGTCGGAGCCGACCATCGCCGCGAGGTTGCTCGGCAGGGTCCACGGCGTCGTCGTCCAGACGAGGAGGTGCGCGCCGTCGAGCACCGGGTCGGCACCCGTCGAGTCGAGCAGGTAGCCGACGGTGACCGCCGGGTCCTGGCGCATCTGGTAGACCTCGTCGTCCATCCGGAGCTCGTGGTTGGACAGCGGCGTCTCGTCGTTCCAGCAGTAGGGCAGGACGCGGAAGCCCTCGTAGATCCAGCCCTTGTCGTACAGCGACTTGAACGCCCAGATGACCGACTCCATGAAGTCGGGGTTCATCGTGCGGTAGTCGTGGTCGAAGTCGACCCAGCGCGCCTGGCGGGTGACGTACTCGCGCCACTCGTCGGTGTAGACCATGACCGACTGGCGGCAGGCGTCGTTGAACGCCTCGATGCCGAGCTCGCGGATCTCGTCGGTGGTCTTGATCCCCTTCATCCGCATGACCTCGAGCTCGGCCGGCAGGCCGTGGGTGTCCCAGCCGAAGCGGCGCTCGACCCGGCGGCCGCGCATCGTCTGATAGCGCGGCACGAGGTCCTTGACGTAGCCGGTGAGCAGGTGGCCGTAGTGCGGCAGCCCGTTGGCGAACGGCGGGCCGTCGTAGAAGACGAACTCGTTCTCGCCGTCCTTGCCTGCCTCGCGCTGCTCGACCGAAGCACGGAAGGTGTCGTCGGCCTCCCAGTGGGCGAGGATCCGCTCCTCGATCTCGGGGAACCGCGGGCTCGGTGACACGCCTGCGGAGGGTACGCCGAGGGCGGCACCGGGCTCGTGGGTGCTGGCGGTCGAGACCTTGGGGTAGGTCATGTCGAGGGCTCCTGCGGGTCGTCGCGTCGTCGTCTGGACGAGGACGAAAGGCCTCCTGCCGTATGCCGGCCGGCTCCCTCCGCGGTACCACCTCGCTTGCCGCAGCCGCGCACCCACGTGGGTCCACGGCATACGACCGCTCTTGCTCCAGGTCGTGACGTGACCCACGCGTCCGGTTCTAGTGGGCACGACCCCCTCGCGAGGGTCACGCCGTTCTTCCGGAGGCTCGCCGCTGATGACGGCTCGAACGCCTGTGACCGAAGTCTAGCGGCTGTCAGGGAGCACCCAGGATGGCGCTACAGTGGGGCGGTCGCCGAGCACTCGGCGGCACCAACCGCGTCCGCGGGGGGAAGCCGGTCCAAGTCCGGCGCTGACCCGCAACCGTAGGCCACCCGCGAGGGTGGCGAGCCGGACTGCCCCGCAGACGCGAGCGGCTCCACATCACCCGTCGAGGTCACGGGACGGAGCCCGGACAGCCACTGTGGCCGGTCGGGCGTTCGTCACGAACCGCTCAGGAAGGCTGTCCCCCACATGCACCGCTCCCCCGCACGCCTGCGCGTCGTCGCGCCGCTCGCGCTGGCTTCCCTCGTCCTCGGTATGCCGGCCGCTGCCGTCGCCGAGACCGCGCCGGCTCCCAGCGCGACCACCTCCGCGAGCAGCACGGCCACGACGACCCCGTCGGCCGCGACCTCCACGCCGTCGGCGACGCCGTCCACGTCGTCCTCCTCGAGCTCGGCAGCGCCCAGCGCCGCGGCCGGGCTGCCCGCCGCGCCCGGCACCACGTGGGACGCGGGCGCCTGCGCGGCCGACGTCGAGGGCGTCACGGCGGTCCTCGACCTCCAGGGCAGCGACCCCGCCGTCGCGCGCTGCGTGACGTCGACGACCGGGGGCTCGGCCTACTCCTCGACGAACTCGCTGCAGACCTTCGCCGACGCCGGCTGGGACGTCCTCACCAAGTCCACGAGCTTCGGCCCGCAGATCTGCCAGGTCGACGGCGCCCCCTCGACGAACCCGTGCGACGCCTGGACCGGCGTCTGGTGGTCCTTCTGGACCGGCACCGACGCCGGCTGGAAGCAGGCCGAGACCGGGGCGCACGAGACGCCCGCGCCGACCGGGACCTTCGTGGCCCTCTCCCTCGTCGACAACGTCAACGACGCCCCGGCCCCCCGCGTGCCCACCACGACGCCGACGAGCACCCCGTCGAGCACGCCCACCCCGACCGCGACGACGCCCGGCCCCACGCCCACGGCTCCCGCCGGCCCGGGTCGCGCCGACCTCGCCTCGCAGTGGCTGCTGTCCCGCTCGGTCCAGCCCGACGGCACCTACGACCTCCAGTCCGGTGGCATCAACCCCGGCCTCATGATCGACATGCTGCTCGCCCTCGTGGCCGAGGACCCGAGCAACCCGAAGATCTCGGGCGTGTGGGCCTCGATCGCCAAGCAGATCCCCGAGTGGGTCGACTTCGAGTGGGAGGGCACGCACTACGTCGACGGCCCGTCCGCCGCCAAGGCCATGCTCGCCGCCGAGTCCGTGCGCGGCGACGTCCACGACGTCGCGGGGCTCGACGTCGCCAAGACCCTGCAGTCCAAGATCAACGACAAGGGTCAGGTGCTCGACCTCGGTGACGGGCCGGCATACGGCTTCGGCCAGACCCTCGCCGTGCTCGCGCTCGCTCGCGCCGACCTCCTCGAGACCCCGGTCCTCGACGCGATGCTCACCCAGCAGTGCCCCTCGGGCGGGTTCCGGCTCGGCCACGGCGCCAAGCCCTGCGCCGACGCCACCGACTCGGTCGGGGTCGACGCCACCGCCATGGGCCTGCAGGCCATGCTCGCCGCCGAGCGCTCCGGCGTCGACGTCCCCGACAGCAACGTCACCCGCGCCGTGGGCTACCTCACCGACACCGCCACGAGCGGCGGCGGCTGGCCCAACGACGGCTTCACGACGACGGTGAACTCGAACTCCACGGGTCTGGCCGTCCAGGCCTTGGGCGCCTACCTCGCCGAGCACCCCGGCTCCGCGACGGCCGAGAGCGCCGTCACCAAGGGTCGCGCGTGGGTCGCCGGCCTCCAGGTCCTCCCCGCGACCAACGCCGCCGTGTCCAACGTCGGCGCCATCGCCTACTCCACCGAGGCCTTCACCACCGGCCCGGCGACGGGCACCGACCAGTGGGAGCGGGCCACCCCGCAGGCCATGCTCGCCTTCGGCCTCCCCGGCTTCGACACCCTCGTCACGGCCGCGGCACCGACGACGCCCGGCACGCCCACCCCGACGGCGACCGCGCCCGGCACGGGAACCCCGTCCGGCTCGACGAACCCGTCGGCCACCACGGGGACGCCCGGTGCGGGCGGCAACGGTGACAACGGCGCCGGCTCGGGCTCCGGCTCCGACGACGCCGCGGGCGACCCGGGCCAGGGTCTGGCCTACACCGGTGCGGCCATCTGGCCGGCGCTGGCCGTGGCCACCCTGCTCCTGCTGCTCGGCGGTGGCTTCGTCCTCGTGTCGCGCCGTCGAGGGGTGCACGCATGAGGTTGCGTCGACGGCTCCTCTCCGCCGCTGCGGCAGCTGCCCTCGGCGGGGCAGGCCTCGTCGGGGCGGCCGCGCCGTCCCAGGCTGCGGCCTGCTCGAGCACCAACGGTGTGACCGTCGTCGTGCAGGGCCCCAACGGCACGCAGGTCCGCTGCGCGAGCGGTGACCCCAGCTCGGCGTGGGGGGCCCTGCAGGCCGCGGGCTTCTCGCTCAAGGCGGTCCAGCGCTTCCCCGACGCGCTCTGCCGGATCGACGGCGCCCCGGCGTCGGACCCGTGCATCAACATGCCGCCCGCGAGCGCCTACTGGTCCTTCTGGCACGCGCCCAACGGTGGCTCCTGGACCTACAGCCAGGTCGGGATCAAGGGCTGGAACCCCAAGCCAGGATCGTCGGTCGGCTTCCGCTTCGGCTCGGGCACCGCACCGAGCACGGCACCGGCCACGGTGTCGGCACCGAAGCCGACCACCGCGGCGCCGAAGCCCACGACCGCCACACCGAAGCCGACGAGCACGCCCCGGCGCACGACCTCGGCTCCACGGCCCACCACCGGGACCACGACGAAGCGTGGGACCTCGTCGGCCGCTCCGGCTCCGGCGCGCAGCCCGGGCGCCGCCGGCCCCACGGCGTCCACCCCCGCCGGGCCCGGCGCGACGCCGAGCCCCTCGGCCAGCCGTCCGGCCGGCCCCTCACCCAGTGCCTCGGCGCCTAGTGCCTCGACGCCCAGCCCGTCGGCGTCGATCCTCGCGTCTGAAACGCCCTCTCCCGAGGCGGCGCAGGACGACGTGCGGGCCGCGCCCGAGCAGGACACCGGCAGCTCCGGCGCCGGTCGACTCATCGGTGGGGGCGCGCTGCTCGCCGGTGTCGCCGCCGCGGTGGCGGCCGTCGCCGTGCGCCGACGCAGCCTCGGGTGAGACCCGCCCCGGTCGCGCACCCCTGCAGGATGTCCCCATGAGCCCAGCCCTCCCTCGTTCGGTGCACCCGATGGCGTGGTGGGGCTGGGCCATCGGGCTCGCCGTCGCGGTGAGCAGCGTGACCAACCCGTTCCTCCTGCTCACGGGGCTCGGCGTGGCCGCCCTCGTCGTGATGTCCCGGCGGGGCTCCTCGCCGTGGGCCCGCTCGTTCCGCCTCTACCTCTGGCTCGGCGCGTTCATCGTCACGGTGCGGGCCGTGCTCCACGTGCTCGTCGGCCTCAAGTTCGGCGATGTCGTCCTCCTCCCGTTGCCCGAGGTGTCGCTGCCCTCATGGGCCGCTGGCATCAACCTCCTCGGTGACGTCCGGCTCGACGGCCTCGTCTCGGCGGTCACCGAAGGCCTGCGCCTCGCCGTGATGATCGCCTGCATCGGCGCCGCGAACGCCCTGGCCAACCCCAAGCGGCTCCTGCGCACCCTCCCGGGCGCGCTGAGCGAGATCGGGTCGGCGGTCGTCGTGACGATCACCGTCGCACCCCAGTTGGCCGACAGCGTGCAGCGTGTCATGAAGGCCCGGGCCCTGCGCGGTGACACCGCACGCGGCATCCGGGCGCTCCCCCGGGTGGCGCTGCCGGTCCTCGAGGACACGCTCGACCGTTCGCTGCTGCTTGCCTCCGCCATGGACTCGCGGGGCTACGGCCGGCGCGAGGTCGTGACCTCCGGCCAGCGGCTGCTCACCGCTGCCTGCACCCTCGGCGGGCTGCTCGCCAGTGCCGTCGGCATCTACGGCGTCCTCGACGCGACCACGCCCGGGTGGCTGGGCGCACCCGCGCTCGCCCTCGGCGTCGGGCTGTCGCTCACCGGCATCTGGCTCGGCGGGGCGGCCAACGCCCGGTCGACCTACCGGCCGGACCCGTGGCGGTGGGCGGAGTGGCTCACGGTCGCCTCCGGCGCCGCTGCCGCGGTAGCCGTCCAGGTCGTCATGCGCTCGAACGCAGACGCTCTCGGTATGCCGGTCGACCCCCTCGAGGTCCCGGCTCTCCCCCTCGTCGCGGTCGCCGGGCTTCTCCTGGCCGCGCTGCCGGCGTTCCTCACCCCCGAGCCCCCGCCGCCCGCGACCCGTGGCCCGTCGGTGGCCCGCACACCCGCCACCGTGGGAGGTGCCTCATGACCCAGCCGCCCGCCATCGAGCTCGACCGCGTGTCGGTGCGGTTCGAGGACTCCACGGCACCCGTGCTGCGCGACGTCACGCTCCGCATCGACGAGGGCGAGCTCGTGCTCGTCGTCGGACGCACCGGGTCGGGCAAGTCCACCCTCCTCGGCACGATGACGGGGCACGTCCCCCACTTCACCGGAGGCTCGCTCGCCGGTCACGTCCGCATCCACGGCCGTGACACCCGTGACCACCGCCCGCGCGACCTCGCCGACCTCGTCGGCGTCGTCGGGCAGGACCCCCTCGCCGGCTTCGTCACCGACACCGTCGAGGAGGAGCTCGCCTACGGCATGGAGCAGCTCGGCCTCAGCGCCTCCACCATGCGCAAGCGGGTCGAGGAGACCCTCGACGTCCTCGGGATCGCCGACCTGCGCGGCGCGGCGCTCCGCGAGCTCTCCGGGGGCCAGCAGCAGCGCGTCGCCATCGGCTCGGTGCTGACGACCCACCCCAAGGTCCTCGTCCTCGACGAGCCGACCTCGGCCCTCGACCCCACCGGAGCCGAGGACGTCCTCGCGACGATCACCCGGCTCGTCCACGACCTGGCGGTGACCGTCGTCGTGGCCGAGCACCGCATCGAGAGGGTCCTCCAGTACGCCGACACCATCGTCCATGTCGGCGCCGATGGCGTTGTCGCACAGGGCGATCCGGCCGAGGTCATGACCACCGCGGACGTTGCTCCACCTGTCGTCGAGCTGGGTCGCTGGGCCGGCTGGTCGCCGCTTCCCCTGTCCGTCCGCGACGCCCGGCGGCGCGCGTCCGCGTGGCGGGCACTGGCGACACCGCCGCGCCCCGAGGCGCCCGCCACCGGACCCGTCCTTCTCGACGCGCGCGGTGTCGTCGTCACTCACGACGCCGTCGTGGCCGTCGCCGACGTGGACCTCGCGCTGCGCGGCGGCGAGGTCACGGCTCTCATGGGTCGCAACGGCGCCGGCAAGTCGTCGCTGCTCTGGGCAATGCAGGGTTCGGGACCGATGCGGTCCGGTGCGGTGACCCGCCGCGACGACGACGGTGGCGCCGTGGCCGACATGCGCGACCTGGACGCCGCCCGGCGCCGCCGGCACGTCGGGCTCGTCCCCCAGTCGGCCGCCGACCTGCTCTACCTCGACACCGTCGGCGCCGAGTGCCGCCAGTCCGACTCCGAGAGCGAACGCGAGCCCGGCACCTGCCGAGCGCTCCTCGAGAGGCTCGCACCCGGCATACCGGACGACCGCCACCCCCGTGACCTGTCCGAGGGGCAGCGCCTCGCCGTCGTCCTCGCCGTGCAGCTCACCGCCGACCCGCCGGTCCTCCTCCTCGATGAGCCCACCCGCGGTCTCGACTACGCCGGCAAGGCAGCCCTGCGCGGCGCCCTGCACGACCTCACGGCCCGCGGCCGCTGCGTCGTGGTCTCGACGCACGACGTCGAGTTCGTCGCCGAGACCGCCGACCGCGTCGTCGTCATGGCGGCCGGTGAGGTCGTCGCCGACGGACCGACCGCTGACGTCGTCGTCTCGAGCCCCGCCTTCGCACCACAGGTCGCCAAGATCACCTCACCCCAGCCGTGGCTCACCGTCGACGACGTCCGGTATGCCGTGGGGCAGCCGTCATGACCGCCAACGCCCCGTCCGTCGTGGAGCGCTCCGAGCGCACCCGGGCGATCCGGCTCAAACCCCGGTCGGCCGCGGCCATCGTCGCGGTGAGCCTCGCGGGCGTCATCGCCTTCGCGTGGCCGCTGCTCGTCGACCCCGGCACCGCGTTCGCGCACTCGACCGACGCCCCGCTCGTCTTCTCGCTGCTCATGCCGCTGCTGCTCGCGGTGGTGCTGGCGGAAGTGTCCGAGGGCGGCCTCGACGTCAAGGCGATCGCCATGCTCGGCGTCCTCTCGGCCGTGGGCGCCGCGCTCCGACCGCTCGGGGCGGGCACCGCCGGGCTCGAGACGGTGTTCTTCCTGCTCGTGCTGGGCGGCCGGGTGTTCGGGGCCGGGTTCGGCTTCGTGCTCGGCGCGACAACGCTCTTCGCCTCGGCCCTCATCACCGGTGGAGTGGGGCCCTGGCTGCCGTTCCAGATGCTCGGGGCCGCGTGGGTCGGGCTCGGCGCCGGCTTGCTCCCGGCGATGCGGGGGCGTGCCGAGATCGTCCTGCTCGCGGCCTACGGCGCGGTGTCCGGGCTGCTCTACGGGATCGCGCTCAACCTCATGTTCTGGCCGTTCACGACCGGCCTCGACAACGCGCTCTCGTTCGTCGCCGGCGCTCCGGTCGTCGAGAACCTCCAGCGCTTCCTCGTGTTCTCGTTCGCCACGTCGCTGGGCTGGGACCTCGGTCGTGCCTTGACCAACATCGTCCTCGTGAGCCTCACCGGCGGCGTCGTCCTGCGCACCCTGCGCCGCGCGGCCCGCAAGGCCGCCTTCGAGGCGCCCGTCGAGTTCACGCCCGCGAGCCCGCCGACCTGAGCCGTCGGCGCTTTGGCACAATCGCGCCCATGGGTCCCCTCGAACTCGACAACACCCCCGCCTGGCTGAGCCGTGAGGAGCTCGACAGCGCCCGCGAGCGGCTGCCGATCCTCTACGTCGACGCCGTGCCCGTGCGGGTGGACGAGCGCGGTGCCGTGACCGCCGTGGGCCTGCTGCTCCGCGCGTCCGAGGACGGCCGGATCCGGCGCGAGCTCGTCTCCGGGCGCGTGCTCTACCACGAGCGCGTGCGCGACGCTCTGCTCCGGCACCTCGAGAAGGACCTCGGCCCGATGGCGCTCCCTCGCGTCCCCACGTCACCGGTGCCCTTCACCGTGGCGGAGTACTTCCCCACCCCCGGTGTCACGCCCTTCCACGACCCGCGCCAGCACGCCGTGTCGCTTGCGTTCGTCGTGCCCGTCTCCGGCGACTGCGCACCCCAGCAGGACGCCCTCGACCTCGCCTGGCTCACCCCCGACGAGGCCCTCGATCCCGGAGTGCTCGCCGAGATGGAGCGCGGGCACGGCGTCCTGCTCCGCCAAGCGCTCAGCCACCTCGGCCACCCCGTCTGACCCCAAGCCCCACCCGCACCACTCGCACTACACACCCCACGCACCCCACCCGTCACGGCGTCGGGTGGGACTGGCCGGGTGACGGCGACGGTGTGCTGGGCGCGGCGTCAGGACTTGCTGCGGCGCTTGTTGAACTTGTCGGTGGTGCGCGTCATGTCGGCGTTGTCCTGGGCCGCGGCCTCCTCGGGCGTCGGGGCCGTGCCACCGAGCCGGGCGGGGAGGTAGACGAGGTCGTCACCGGTGAGGGGCGGGTAGGCCTCCTGCTGGGCGTGCAGCTGCGCCTCCATGACGGCCTGCAGGCGCACGGTGGCCTCGTTGCGGTTGTCGTCGGGCGAGACGTGGAACGGCTCGCCCACGACGATCGAGATCGGGATGCGGTGACGGCCGAGGTGCTTGGGGAGGTCCTTGGTCCACACGCGCTGCGAGCCCCAGATGGTCGTCGGCAGGATCGGCACACCGGCCTCCTGCGCCATCCGGACGGCGCCGGGCTTGAACTCCTTGAGCTCGAACGAGCGCGACATCGTGGCCTCGGGGAAGACCCCGACGATCTCGCCGTCCTTGACCGCCTGGACGGCGCGCATGAACGAGGCGCGGCCGTCGCGACGGTCGACGGGGATGTGGTGCATCCCGCGCATGAGCGGGCCGGCGACGCGGTGCGAGAAGATCGACTTCTTCGCCATGAAGCGCACGAGGCGACCGGAACGACGAGCCGCGAGGCCGGCATACGTGAAGTCGAAGTAGCCCGTGTGGTTGATCGCCATGACAGCACCACCGGTGGTGGGGACGTGGTCCTCACCCTCGATCCGGAAGCTGATCCCCTGGGCGGCGAAGACGCCACGGGCGGTGGTGATGACCGAGCTGTACACGGGTTCCATGGACCGCAGCCTACGGGTCCGTAGGTTGCGCCGGAAAGCGCGGCGGGGTGACGCCGCGCACGCCGCGCGGCGTCATCCGGTCAGCTGTGCTTGGCGGGGTGCCAGGCGAGCTGGACGACCTGGTTGCCGTTGTCGCGGGTCACGAGGCGACCACGTCCGGCCGGCTGCAGCGAGCCGCGCACGTTGCCGACGAGGGCGCCCTCGTCGGGCGGCGTGCTCAGCTGGATGCCGGGGCTCGCGAGGTCACGCAGGGCCTGGAGGACGGGCTCGTAGCTCGCTCGCGACGCACCACCGGAGCGGCGGGTGACGACGAGGTGCAGGCCGACGTCGGTGGCCTGCGCGAGCAGCGGCACGAGCGGGCGCAGCGGCGACCCGGCGGACGTCACGACGAGGTCGTAGTCGTCGACGAGGATGAACGCCTCAGAGCCCGACCACCACGAACGTGACCGCAGCTGCTCCGGCGTCACGTCCGGACCGGGGAGGCGGGTGCGGAGGAAGGCGGTGAGGCCTTCCATCTCGGCGGTCACCTGCTCCTCGGTCGTCATGTACTCGGCGACGTGGTCCGCCGGCAGCTCGCCGAGCAGAGCCCGGCGGTAGTCCACGACGAACAGCTTGGCCTGGTCTGGGGTGTAGAGGCGGGCGATCTCGCTGGCGTAGCCGCGCAGCATCGCCGACTTGCCCGAGTCGGAGTCACCGAAGAGGTAGAGGTGCGACTCCTCCGAGACGTCGACGCCCACCGGCTCGAGGTTGTTCTCGTCGATGCCGAGCAGGACTCGCTTGTCGCCTGGGCCGGCCTGGGTCCGGATCGCCTCGAGGGTGATCTGCTCGGGGAGCAGCCGGAGCTTGGGACCACGCGGGCCCTTCCACGCAGCCGCGACCTTGGCGACCATGTCGTCGACGCCCTCACCGAGGTCGTCGACCCGTCCCGAGCCGTCGACGCGGGGTATGCCGGCGAGGAAGTGGTGCTTCGTCGTCGTGATACCTCGACCCGGACGGCCCTTGGGCACGTTGGCCGCGACCCGGCGGTCGATCTCGGAGTCGCCGGGGTCACCGAGGCCGAGCTCGACCCGGGTGCCGAGGACGTCGCGGATCTGCATGCGGAAGTCCATCCAGCGCGACGTGGTGATGACGACGTGGATGCCGAAGGTGAGGCCCCGGCCGGCGATGCCGCTGATCGCCTGCTCGAGCTCGTCGAACTCCGCGCGGATCGTGGGCCAGCCGTCGACGACGAGGAAGACGTCGCCGTAGCCGTCGTCGGCCCGGCCCTCGGCGCGGCGGCGGCGGTAGGTCTCGATCGAGTCGATGCCCTGCGCCCGGAAGTAGGCCTCGCGCTTGTCGATGATGCCGCTGATCTCGGCGACCGTACGGCGCACGACGTCGGGCTCGTTGCGGTTGGCGACGCCCGCGACGTGCGGCAGGCCGGCGAACGGCGTGAACGTGCCGCCACCGAAGTCGAGGATGTAGAACTGCGTCTCGAGCGGCGTCGTCGTCAGCGAGATCGAGCTGACCAGCGTGCGCGCGAAGGTGCTGCGCCCGGTGCGCGGTCCACCGACGACCGCCACGTGCCCGGCGGCCCCACCGAGGTTGAGCGCGAACATCTCACGGCGCTGCTCGAGCGGCCGGTCGACGATGCCCATCGGGAAGACGTAGCTGCCCCGGTCGCGCCAGCGGCGGCTGACGAGCCCGAGCTGGGGGTCCGTGGTGAGGTCGCCGAGGAGCTGGTCGAGGGAGTTCGGGACGTCGAGGGGCGGCAGCCACACCTGGTGGGCGGGACGGCCCTTGCCCTTCATGCGGGCCACGGCGATGTCGAACACCGCGCGCGTCTCCTCGGGCTCGTTGCTCGCGACCGGCGCCTCCTCGACGCGCTGGAGCGCCGAGACGGCCTTGGTCGAGGTGAACGGCAGGACCTGCATCGCCGAGCCACCCGTGCCGGCGGTCGAGCGGCGCCGACGGCCCTTCGGCGGTCCGGAGACGTAGGCGGCCTTGAACTTGAGCAGTGTCGTCTGGTCGGGCTTGAGGTAGCCCAGACCGGGCACGGGCGGCAGCTCGTACGCGTCCGGCACACCGATGACCGTGCGGGACTCGCCGGCCGAGAACGTGCGCAGACCGATCCGGTAGGACAGGTGCGACTCGAGGCCACGGAGCCTGCCCTCCTCGAGGCGCTGCGAGGAGAGGAGCAGGTGCATCGACAGCGATCGGCCGAGGCGGCCGATGGCGACGAACAGGTCGGCGAACTCGGGCTTGGCCGAGAGCAGCTCGGAGAACTCGTCGGCGACGATGAGCAGCGCCGGGAGCGGCTCCAGGTCGGCCCCACCCGCCCGCGCCTTCTCGTAGTCGGTGACGTTGGCGAAGTTGCCGGCCGAGCGCAGGAGCTCCTGGCGGCGGGTCATCTCTCCCTGCAGTGCGTCCTGCATGCGCTCGACGAGGGTGAGCTCCTGGCCGAGGTTGGTGATGACGGCCGAGACGTGCGGCATGTCGGCCATGCCCGCGAACGTCGCACCACCCTTGAAGTCGACGAGGACGAAGTTGAGCTGCTCGGACGAGTGCGTCATCGCGAGCGCGAGCACGAGGGTGCGCAGGAGCTCGGACTTGCCCGAGCCGGTGGCGCCGATGACGAGGCCGTGCGGGCCCATGCCCTGCTGGGCGGACTCCTTGATGTCGAGGGCGACGACCTGGCCGCTGCCGCCGACCCCGATGGGGACGCGCAACCGGTCGCGCTGGAGCCGGGGCCGCCACGCGGTCGCCGGGTCGAAGTCGCGGACGTCGCCGAGGCCGAGGAGGTCGACGAGCTCGGTGCTGCTCGTGAGCGCGTCGCGCACCTCGACCTCACCGCTGACGAACATCGGGGCGAGACGGCGGGCGGCCGCCTCGGCCTCGGTGACGCTCATCTGGTCGGCGAGGCCCTTGGCGCCGCCACGGCTCAGGCTGAGGATCTCGAACGGGACCTGGGCGGACGGCATACCCTGCCGCGCAGCGTCGACCGCGAGCCGCAGGGTCGTCGTCGAGTCGAGCTCGCCCCACTGCTCGGGAAGGTCGAGGACGGTGACGCCGAGCACGCCGTCCTCGGTGACGAGCGGGTTGTGCCGCGGCAGTCGCGCGCCGTCGACGATGACGACGACGTGCGGCGTCGGAGGCTGCGCGCTGGGGCCGAAGCGGGGCCGGTCGGTGACGTCGTCGGGGAGGAGCTCGAGCAGCTCGTCGACGGACTCGGCGACGAGACGCATCGGCCCGATCGCGTCGCGCTCACGGGGACTGAGCGCGTGCGGCAGCCACTTGAGCCAGTCCCACTCCTCGCGGGCATCTGGACCGACGAGGGCGGCGACGACGAGCGTGTCGGGCGAGTGCATGACGGCCGCGTTGACGACGAGCGAGCGGGCGAGGGCGCGCGCCGGACCGGCCTCGCCGGTGACCTGGACCCGCGCCCAGGCGGTCAGCGACACCGATGCCGGCAGGCCGTGCTGCACGCGGTGGGTCGTGAGCAGACGGTGCAGACCGGAGGCCGCGACCGGGTCGAGCTGTGCCAGCGGCGGCGTCTCGGCCGGCTCGAGGGTGAGGCACAGCGGCTGCGAGGTCGTGCCCATGCGCACGTGGAGGAAGTCGTCGTCCTTGGGCAGGCGCTCCCAGACCCGGCTCTTCTCCTCGGCGAGCAGCGGCAGCGAGGCCGGCGCCGGGTAGTTCCACAGCCCCGCCTCACGCTGTTTGGCCGCCGCGTCGCGCACGGTGCCGCGCACCTCGGCGAGGTAGGCGAGGTACTCGCGGCGGTTGGAGATGACCTCGGTCGTGTGCTGCTGGCGCTGGCGCACCCCACTGGCGAAGACGAAGCCCAGCGAGGCGACGAGGAACATGCCGGCACCGATGATGCCGCGCGGACCCGGCTGCGACAGCGCGACGAAGCCCATCGAGCCGACGCTGCCGAGCATCGGCACCGCCTGCATGAGGACGTTGCTCAGTCCCTCGGCGGGGGTGATCTCCGGTGGCGGCTGCAGGACGATCCGTCCCGACGGGACGGCCGGCGCCTCCTGGCGCGTGCCTCCGACTGTCGCGGTCACGAGTTCCCTCCCCGAGTGTGCTGATGCCTGGGCCAACCTATACGGCGCGCAGGCAGGATGGAGGTGGCGCACCACGGTGCTCCCCCGCGGCCTATTCTTCGTGATGAACGGGACTTGGGAGAAGAGGGGGACGGTATGCCGGGCACCGACACGTCCGCGGGGCTCCAGATCAGCCTCACCGCGGGTGGGCGCCGCTACGACCTCGTCGTGCCTCACGGCGCCCGGGTCACGGACGTCCTGTCGGTCCTCGGCATCGCCTCGCGGGCCAACCCCCACGCCATCGCCACCCCGAGCGGTCGGGTCCTCGGGCCGCACGACTCCTTCGACGAGACCGTGCCGACCGGGTCGATCCTCAGCGTCGTCCCCGTGACGACCCACGCGGTGACCCGCGACATCCTCAACCTCGACCGCGGACGCAGTGCCGGCGGCGCCCGCTCCAGCGCGCCTGCCGGATCCGGTGGCCGCCACCGTGACGAGCCCGAGCCCCAGCCGAAGCGCTCCGAGGTCGACGAGTCGACCCGGCGGCGGGGTGAGCCGGCCCCGACGCCCGCACCCGAGGTCACCGGGCCACGGCCGGGACTCACCGTCGTGCGCGAGGTCCGCCGGACACCCACGGCCGCTCCGGTCCCGTCGGTCGCGTCCCAGCTCATCTGGCTCTCCGCCGCACTGGGCGCGGTCGTCAGCCTCGTCGCGGGCTGGACGCTCGCGCGCAGCACCGGTCGCGACCCCGGGGGCTTCGCCGTCTGGGGCCTGACGTCGTCGTGGATGCCCACCGTGGCGGCCGGGCTCCTCGCCGTCGGCGCCATCGGTCTTGCCGCCTTGAGCAGCGACCGGTCGCACCGGTTCGCCGCGGCCGCCACCGCCCCCGCCCTCGGTCTGGCGGCCGGCCTCACCCTTCCCCTGCCCAACTCCCCCGGGCGCGAGTCCGTCGCCGTCGTCGTCGGGTGTGCCGTCGCCGTGCTCGCGCTGGCGATCACCCGCTCACGGGTGCGCGTCGACTCCCCCGGCGACCGCACGGTGCTGTCCGCGATCGGTGGCATGGGCCTGCTCGTCGGCCTCGGCACCGTCCTCGACTGGCCCGGCCCGTCGATCGCCGCCATCGTCACCGGCCTCGGGCCGCTGCTCATGCGACTGCTCCCGACGACCAGCCTCACCGTCGACGCCAACCAGCTCGTCGACACCGAGCGGCTCTCGACGACCATCTGGTCGGTGCGCGAGCGTGGGCTCGGGCGGCGCAAGCGGATCACCCGCGGCGACATGCGCGCCCGCTTCGACGCGGCCCGCGAGATCGTCGCGATCGGCACGGCATACCTGTCGCTCACGACGGCCGTCGGCGGGTGGCTGCTCGTCGGCTCGGGCCCCGGCGACGCCGTGACCCGGTGGGGCACCGTCGCCCTGCTCGTGGGCGCCGCCCTGGCCTGCGGCTACCAGTCGCGGTCGGTGCGCGACCGGCTCCCCCGCTACAGCATGCTGGCGGCGTGCGCGTCGCTGCTCCTCGCAGCGGCCTACGCCCTCCTCGCGACGGGATGGTCGGGCGCCACGCTCGTGCTCTTCCTCGTGGCGACGGCCATCGCCTGGGTGAGCGTGCTCAGCTCCTCGGCGATCGTGCGCGGCTACCGCTCCACGCGGATGTCCCGGTTCGCCGACGCCATCGAGACGACGACCGTGGCGCTGTCGCTTCCGCTGGGCATCGTGGCCGCCGGGGGCGTGGAAGCGATCCGGCGGATGACCTCGGGCTGAGGCCATCCGCCGGCTGGTCCTGCTTCGTGCTTCATGCTTCGTGCTTCGTGCGGGGGCGCGGGTCGCACCGTCGTGCTGGTGGTGCGGGTGCGGCTACTGCCAGACCTGAGGGCTGGACTCCTCGGTGCCGTCGTACCAGGTCTCCTCGTCCTCGTGGGTGAGGTTGTCGACGTCCTGGTTCTGGTCCTTGTCGCCCTTGCGTGAGCCACGGCCACCGGCTGCACCGGCAGCCCCGGTGGCGCCGTTGCGGCCGGATCCGCGTGCGGCAGAGCCGCGTCCGTTGGCGCCGGCGCCACTGCGCGCGCCGCCCTTGGCGCCCTGGCCGGACCCGGCGGCGACGCCGCCCTTGCTGTCGAGCTTGGGGACGCCGTAGCGACCCGAGCCGCTCGCACCCTTGACGGACGACGCGCGTCCCGCGGCGGAGCCCCGACCCTGACCGCCGCCGGGGATGACCTGTCCGCCTCGTCCAGCGGTACCGGCCGCCCCACCCGGGCGGAACGACGTGCCGCCACGAGCGCCGGCACCGGTGCCTCGGCCCTGGGCGCCTCCGGCCGGCATGACGCCGCCACCACGGGCACCGAACATGCCTCCACCGCGCGCACCGAGCAGACCACCGAGACCGGCGGCGCCGGTGCCGATGCCACCTGCTGCGATGCCGCCGACACCCATGCCGCCACCGCCGCCACCGCCGTTGTAGGTGGAGGAGCCGCTCGTCGTGCCGGTGGGGCCGCCGGTCGTGCCGGTGACGTCACCGTCGGAGCTGATCGGGTCGACGTAGGTCGGGTCCGGGTCCGGGCCCTCGGGGTCACCGATGGTGATCTCCTCGGGCTGCTCCGGGTTCGGGATCGGGGTCGGGTCGTCGTCGGGGTCGCCACCGGGGTCAGTGGGGCCGATCGTGAATCCGGGGCCGGTGGGCCCGCCGATCTGGTACCCACCGCCGCCCCCCGACGGCGTCGAGGTGCGGGTCGGGTAGTTCGTGCTCGGACCGGGCCCGTTGCTGCTGTAGGGCGTCTCCGACTTCGTCTTGGTCTCGATCGGCATCTTGCCGGTGGCGGTCTGCGTGTCGCTGCCGAGCTGTTCGAGGACCTTCTTGGCCGCCTGGTTGCGCTGCTCCCACTTGGCGTCCTCGGCAGCAGCTGCCGCGTCGGCGTCGGGGACGCTGTACTGGGCCTTGTTCTCCGGCGTCGGCAGGTAGGGCGCGGGCAGACGCATGTGGTCGCTCGGGTCGACGTAGGTCGAGATGCTCGCGACGTCGGAGTACCACCCGGCCTTGGCGTCGCTGATCGCCTGGTAGACCTGCCCGAGGCTCGTGTCGACGTCACCGATCTTGGCGGCGTGCCCGTCGAGGGTGGTGCTGAGCTTCTCGAGGCTCGCGAGGGCGGCCTCGGCCGCGGGACCCTGCCACCCGGCACCCCCGTCGCCCGGCGTCTGCAGCTCGGTCCTGACCTGCTGGACGTCCTTGGCGAGGTCCTCGAGCTGGGTCTTGGCCCCCCGCCAGTCCTCCTGCGTCAACCAGATGGTCGACGTGCTCGTCGAGAAGACCTTGAAGAGCTCGCGCTCGAAGTGCTTGGCCTTGGGGTCGAGCGTGGGGCCGCCCCCACCGCCGTCAGCGATCAACGCCATTGCTGTGCTCCTTCGTCGTGGCGGCGACCCCATCCGTCGCCGCCGTCCTGTCATGGGTGTCGTGGGTGTCCTGGGCCCGGGAGTCGGGCGTGGGCTGCGCGTCCCCGTCGGCGCCGTCGGCGCCGGCCGCGTTGGTCGCGCTGGTCGCGCTGGCTGCACTCGTGCCGCTTCGACGGCCCGTCGCGCGCCGCAGTGCGAGGACGACGGCCGCGAGGACGACGAGGGCGGCCAGACCGGCGAGCAGCCAGGGCAGCACCGACCCGTCGTCGTCCTGGGCGGAGTCCGCGGGACCTGCCGCGTCGGTGGTGGCAGCGGGCGAGGCCTGGGACGAGGCAGCGCTGGAGGCGCCCGCCGAAGGGCTGGCCGAGGCGCTCGGGGAGGTTGCGGCACCGGTCGCTGCGGCGATCTGCTCCGCCGTGGGCTCGACGACGCCCCGGTCCACCACCATCGGGTTGGTGTCGGGGAGCGACTCGACGTCGAGCTTCACGGCGTCCGCCGGGGAGAAGATCCCGAAGCCGTACGACTCGGTCTTGCCCGTCCCCACCGGCAGATCGCTCCCGATTCGCCGGAACCACGTGAAGAACTTGCCGTTCTTGGCCCGCACACCCACGGCCTGGCGCGCCGCCTGGAGGATCTGGTTGCCGGTGGCGCCGGGGTGCGCCGACCAGACGGCCGCGAGCCCACCGGCGGTGATCGCCGTGGCCTGCGAAGCTCCGTCGGCGATGACGTCGCTGCGCCACCCGGACGAGCCCGAGCCCCCGGAGGCGACCTTGCTCCCCGGGGCGGCGAAGTCCAGCAGGGGGCTCTTGCGCAGCGCGCTCGAGTCGAGGTTGCCTTTCTCGTCGACGTGGGTCACGGTGACGACGCCGTTGCCGATCCCGGGCCAGTAGACGTTCTTGGTGTCGTTGTTGGTGGATGCCACGACGATCGCGCCGGCTTTGTAGGCATCGAGCAGCGCGCCGACGAGCTCGGAGTCGTAGTCCACGGACAGGCTGATGCTCAGCACCTTCGCGCCGTCCTTGACGGCCTGACGAATGGCCTCGGCCGTGGCCTTGCCCGACTGGTCGAGGCCCGAGACGTCGAGACGGCAGCCGTCCCGGCCGCCGTCGGTGGTGTCGGCGTAGAGCACGGCGTAGTGGCGCAGCGTCGCCTTCGGCGCGATCCCTGCGATGCCGCGGCCACCGGTGGCCGTGCCCTTGCCGCTGCCGACGATGAACGAGGCCATGCTCGTCGCGTGGTCGGCAGCCGCGCCCTTGGCGCCGGCGGACTGTCGGCCGCCGTCCTTGGTGATGCACTGGGTGGTCGACGAGGCGACCCGACCCTTGAGCTCGGGGACGCTCGCGTCGATCGGCCCGTCGATGACGGCGACCGTCACCCCCTGCCCGGCGCCCGTGCGGTTGAGCTCGTCGACGCCCATCGCGGTCCGCCACCACTGCCCGTCGTCGAGCCGGTCCGCCTGCGCGGCGGGCACGCCGACGAGCGCCACCAAGGCGACCGCCGATGCGACGGCGGCAGCGACGGCGCGTCGCCGGAGCGGACGCGGGGCCATGGTCACGGAAGGT
This sequence comes from Knoellia sp. LjRoot47, assembly GCF_964253435.1. Lineage (NCBI taxonomy): Bacteria > Bacillati > Actinomycetota > Actinomycetes > Micrococcales > Intrasporangiaceae > Knoellia > Knoellia sp. LjRoot47. The sequence continues at coordinate 2,502,117 of NZ_CAXUQS020000001.1, read as the reverse complement.
AGGGCGGCTGGGTCTGGAAGACGGTGGGACCGGACGTGGGGCCGCCGGAGGTGGGCCCGTAGGTCGTGCTCACCGGCCCACCGGTCGCCGGTGTCGTGTCACCGGCCGGCATCTCGCCCTCGGACTCGGTGTCCGGGTTCTCGGCCGGGACCTCGCCGCCCTCCGGTGCGCCCGTGCCATCGCCCTCGCCGGTCGGCGGCGGGTTCTCCGCGGCGTCGGCCGTCTCGGCCGCGGTCTGGGCGGACTCGGTCGACGAGGCGGTCTCGTGGTTGCGCGTGCTCTCGAGCGGCCCGTTCTCCCAGCGCTGCCACAGCTCGACGAAGGCCGCGCCGGCCTGGTCGTCTCGGTCCTTCATCTGCTGGGCGGACGTGCGGATCCCCTGGGCCACGGCCTCGAGGTCGGCCTTGGCGCCGCGCATCGTCTCGAGGTAGATCGTGCGGACCTCCTCGAACACCGAGCCGTAGGAGGCGAGGACGGGGAGGTCGCCGAAGGTGCTCTTGTCCGCGAGCGCGTCGCGGATCTTCTTGACGCCCTCGGTGGCGTCCGTGTCCCACTTGGTCTGCTTGGTGTTGGCCAAGGTGGTCATCGTCTCGGTCGGGTACTCGACCTCGTTCTCGCCTGACACGGCTGGTTCCTCCCCTGAACGTTCTCGTGTGCGGTGCTGCGGTGCTGCGCTGCTGCTGTGCTGCGGTGGTGCTGTGCGGTGACGCTGTCCCCGCGGTCGCGGTGGTGCCGGGGCACTCTCCCCGACGCGGTCCGTGCCGGCACCCCGCGATGGGGTGCCGGCACGAGATCACGTCATGACCTGGAGGTCAGGACCAGCTGTTCTTGTTGCGGAGCTCACCGGCGAGGTAGGCCTCCTTGGACTGCTCGACGGCCTTCTTGATGTCGAGAAGCAGCTCGTTGAGGTCCTGGACCTCGGTGCCCCACTTCTTCTTGACCTCTTCGAAGGCGCCCTTGGCGCCGGCTTCCCACTCGCCCATGTGCGGACGGAGGTCGCTCTCCATGTCGGAGACCTTGGTCTTGAGGTCGTTGACGCCCTTGACCATGTCGCCGATCAGGGTGTCGAGGCCGCCACTGCCGACCTTGATGTTCTGGCCACTCATCACTTGCCCCCCATCTGCGAGCTGTACTTGCTGAGCAGGTCGGACGACATCTGGTCATCCGCCGTGTACTGCTTGTCGTTGCTGACGAGGTTCTCGCGGAAGTGGTCGAGGATGTCGACCAGGTCCTGCGCCTGGGTCGTCCACGCCACCTGCACGTTCTGGAACGCGCCGGCGCCTGCACCCTCCCAGTGCGCCTTCACCTGCTCCATCTGCCCCTGCAGCGTGCTGAGCTTCTGCTTGAGGTCCGTCCGCGCCTGGTCGACGATCTGGGCGCTCTTGCCGATGGAACCTGCGCCAACCTTGAAATTCTGGCTTCCCATGTCACTTCCCTTCTCTCCTGGTCCTAGGGACCTAGCGGTGGTCCTCCCGACCACTCATGGTGGTTGGACCCCGGCCGAAGTCGATCCCCCGAAGTCCTGACAGGGAAGACCATACGGTGGTGATTGCCCTCGGCCAATGGGGAGAACTCCCCGTCTATGCTCGGGTCGTCCGGCGCTGCGGTGCGGGAACCAGAAGTCATGCACCATCGGGGAGGAACACTCGTGAGCCAGAGCACGGCTGCGTCGCTCGTTCGGCTGTCCGTGTCGTCGGGGACCCGACGCGCCGACCTCGGCATCCCGGGGTCGATCCCGGTCGCCGAGATCATCCCGGACCTCGCCCGTGAGCTGGGCGTGCTGGAGCCCCACTCCGCCAGCCTCGGCTACCGCCTGCTGCGCGCCGACGGCTCACAGGTCGAGAGCGACAGAAGCCTTGCGGCACAGGGCATCGAGGACGGTTCGGTCCTGGCCCTCGAACCCAACCGGGCCGACGGCGACAAGGTCTATGACGACGTCGTCGAGGCGGTCGCGGACCTCGTCGAGACCCAGTTCACCCCGTGGACCGCGGCCAACAGCGCGGGCACCGCGGTGGGTGCGTCGGTCGTCCTCTTCCTCGCCGCGGCATACGCGCTCTTCACCGCGCGCGACAGCGGCATCCTCATCGCGGCCCTCGCCGGCGTGTGCGCGCTTCTCCTCGTCGGCGCATCGGCCGTGCTCGCCCACGTCCGCAAACAGCCTTCTGCCGCAGTCGCGCTCGCGCTCACCGCGGTCGTGTATGCCGGTGTCTCCGGTTTCGCGGCCGTCCCCGACGCCGCTCTGTGGGGCGAGGGCCTGCTGTATGCCGGCGCCGGAGTCGCCGTCGTCGGTGTCCTCGGCGCGGTGGCCGTCACCCGCCACCAGCTGCTCGTCGGTGCGACTGCCGCCGTCGGGCTGGCGATGATCGCGCTCGGCGCGCTGAGCCACTACGTCGGGTGGAGCCTGACCACCGTCGCCGCTGCGGTCTTCATCGTCGCGGCCCTCGTCGGCAACGTCCTGCCCTGGGTCGGCATCTCGACCAGCCGGCTCACGACGCACCCGCCCAAGACCGACCTCGAGATCTTCGAGGACGTGCCCGAGGTCGAGCGCGACGAGGTGCGCCGCCAGGTCGCTGCCGGCCACGAGCTCATCGTCGCGCTGGGCGTCGCCAGCGCCGCCGTGATGATCCTGTGCACCCCGCAGCTCGTCGCCGCCGGCGCCTCGGGCGCGATGCTCACGTTCGTCGGGTTCGTCGCGACCCTGCTCCGCACGCGGCACAGCCGCACCCGGGTCACGGTCCTCATCGCGATGATCGGTGGCATCACCGGCCTCGCCGTCGCCTCCGTCTCTGCGGCGCAGACGCACCCCGACTGGCGCCCCCTGCTGGCCCTCGGGCTGGCCGGTGCCGCCGCGGTCGTCGTCGCCCTGGCGCTCGTCCTGCCCCGCACCCGGGTCCAGCTCGGACGCGTCGCCGACGCCATCGAGGGTGTCGCCCTCGTCGCCCTCTTCCCGCTGGCGGCCCTTGCCGTCGGACTCCTCTGAGCGCGCCGTGGCCACCAAGAAGGACCTCGTCGAGGCCCAGTCGTTCAGCAAGCGCCGGCTCACCACCGCCTTCGTCAGCGGCAGCCCGGGCGGCCGCGAGGTGGAGCCGCACCGCCCGATGAAGGCGGTCATCGGCGGTCTCGCCCTCACGGTCGTCCTCGTCATCGGCAGCATGGCGTTCGGCTGGCTCAAGGGGTCGCTGCCGCAGAACTGGGGTGACAACAAGCTCGTCATCGCCAAGACCAGCGGCGCGCGCTACGTCTCCATCAAGGAGACCCTGCACCCCGTCCTCAACACGACGAGCGCCCGGCTGCTCATCCCGGCCAACAGCTTCGAGGTCATCACCGTCGCCGACGACAAGCTGGCCAAGCAGAAGCGCGGCGCCACGATCGGCATCCTCGGCGCACCCGACTCGCTCACCCCGCCGGACGCCCTCACCAACAGCGGCTGGGTGTCGTGCCTCGGCTCCGAGGGCGGCGTGACGACCGCCGTCGGCGCCTCGGCCAAGAGCGCCACCGCGACCGACGGGGCCACCGTGGTCACCACGGGCCGGGAGACCTTCGTCATCGCGGGCGGCATGCGCTACCCCGTCCCGGCACAGAACCTCTCCGCCGTCATGCTCGCGCTCGGCCTCGACGGGAGCCCGCCGCAGGCCGCTCCCGCCGTCTGGACCAACCTCTTCGCCCTCGGCCCGACTATGGACAAGCTCACGCTGCCCGAGTTCGGCAAGCCCTCGCCGGGTCTGCCGCCCGGCGCGACTGTTGGCTCCGTGCTCGCCGTCGCCAACGCGGGACAGGATGCCCGCCGCTACCTCGTCAACGCCGCCGGAGAGCTCGAGCCGCTCCCCGACCTGGCGCACGCCCTCTACCGGCTCGGGTCGGGCAGCACTACCAAGGACCTCCCGGTCACCCCCGCCCAGGTCACCCAGCTCGAGGTCCGGCCGCAGCGGCTCGCTCCCCCGGACTGGCCCTCGGCGCTGCCGACGCCCGTCGCGGAGGCACCGTGCGCCACGCTCACCACCGCGCGCGGCGCCGCGCCCGAGGTCGAGCTCTCGACGTCGACCTCGCTGCGGCCCGAGGCGTCCGGTACCAAGACGACCGTCGACCTGGGCACCGGCGCCCTGGTGCGCGCAGTCGGCGCCGGGTCGAGCGGAGCGGGACCGCTTCTCGCGATCGACCAGACGGGCACCTCCTACGCGATCGACGCGTCCACGCCCGACCTCCTCGAGCGTCTCGGCTACCGACCCGAGGACGTCGCACCCGTCCCCCAGGCGTGGTCCGAGCTCTTCCGCACCGGGCCCGAGCTCAGCGTCGAGGCGGCCCAGACCACCGTGGCCGCCGCGTCGTGACGCACCGCTCCCTGAAGCCCCGGCCCGCGGCGGACCGCGTGGAAAGCCCCCGACGCGTGGTGATGCGCCGTCGCGTCCTGACCGCGACCGGCGCCGTCGCGCTCGTCGCGGGCAGCGTCGTCGCCCCCGTGGGGAATACCCCCGCCCACGCGGAGGCCCGCGAGTGCACCGAGGGTGTCACCCGGTTCGTGCCGGAGGCCCCACCGGCCGTCGCCCGCCTCGGGGCCGCCAAGGCGTGGTCCCTGTCCACCGGCAAGGGGGTCGTCGTGGCCGTCGTCGACTCCGGTGTCGCGGCCAACAACGTCCACTTCCCCAAGGGCTCGGTCCTCACCGGCAAGAGCTTCGTGGGCGGCCCGGCCACGACCGACGAGTCGGGTCACGGCACCGCCATCGCCGGTGCCATCGCCGCACGCGACATCGGCGAGAAGTCCGGGGTGGTCGGCATCGCCCCCGGCGCGACGATCCTCCCCGTCAAGATCACCGGTGGTGAGAACGGCGGCGACGAGGAGCAGCAGCGCTCGGCCAACCTGGCACCGGGCATCGCCTGGGCCGTGTCCGCCGGCGCCGACGTCATCAACCTGTCCCTGTCGACGACGGCCAACCGCGCCGACCTGCGGGCCGCCGTGGCCGCAGCGGTCAAGGCCGGGGTCGTCGTCGTCGCCTCCGGTGGCAACCGCGAGCAGGCCGCCGACGCCAAGGACGGGCTGCGCTACCCGGCGGCCTACCCCGGCGTCATCGGGGTTGCCGCGACCAACGGCGCCGACGTCGTCACCCCCAACTCCATCCGGGGCCCGCAGGTCGACCTGGCCGCGCCCGGTGACAACGTCGTCTCCACGTTCCGCTCGTGGGGCGACTGCGTGTTCTCGCAGGAGCAGCAGTCGAGCAGCTATGCCACCGCCTACGTCGCCGGCGCCGCCGCCCTCCTGCGCCAACGGCTGCCCCAGGCCTCTCCCGCCGTCATCGCCCACCGGCTCGAGGCGACCGCGTCCCGGGGCTCTCGGACCGTGCGCAACGACGTCGCCGGCTGGGGCGTCGTCCAGCCCTACGAGGCGATGACCACCGTTCTCGACGAGAGCGTCGCCGGTCCCGTGGCACCGGGCGGCGTGGCCCGTCCGACTCCGCCCCCGGCGGTCTCGAGGATCGACCTCACACCGGCGCCGGACCCACGAGCGCCCGACCGTGGCGCCGTCCTCTGGCTCCTCCTCGGTGTCGGCGCGGCCGTCCTCGCACTCGGCATGACCCGCATGCTGCGCCAGCCGCAGGGCTCCTGACGCGGTCCCGCCACGCTCCCCGGCTCGCCGACAACGCTGCGCGGGCGCGGGTTCTACGCTCGGCGGGCGGCCGGCATACGGGAGCGGGGAACCCGATTGGGTCGGCGCTCGGCGTTCTGGGAGAATCGCGCGCATGTCTGCTGACCTCACCTCGTCTCGCGCTGCCACGATTCCGGAGCGCCCCTCGCTGGACGGCCTCGAGGACAAGTGGGGACAGGTATGGGCGCAGCAGGACACCTACGCGTTCGACCGTGACGCCGCCCTGGCCGGGGAGCGCTCGCAGGTCTTCTCGATCGACACGCCCCCGCCGACCGCGTCGGGCAGCCTGCACATGGGTCACGTCTTCTCCTACACCCACACCGACTGCATGGCGCGCTACAAGCGGATGGCCGGCTTCAACGTCTTCTACCCGATCGGGTGGGACGACAACGGTCTGCCGACCGAGAAGCGCGTGCAGAACTTCTACGGCGTGCGTGGCGACGCCTCGCTCCCGCACGACCCCGACTTCGTGCCGCCCCACCGCGGTGACGCCAAGAGCCTGCGCGCCGGCGACGCCATGCCGATCTCGCGCCAGAACTTCATCGAGCTCTGCGACGAGCTGACCGTCGAGGACGAGAAGGCCTTCGAGTCGCTCTTCCGTCGGCTCGGGCAGTCCTTCGACTGGGACATCTCCTACCGCACGATCGACGACCACTCGCGCGCCACCGCGCAGCAGGCGTTCCTGCGCAACCTGGCCCGCGGCGAGGCCTACCAGGCCGAGGCCCCCGGGCTCTGGGACGTGACGTTCCAGACGGCCGTCGCGCAGGCCGAGCTCGAGGCACGCGACTACCCCGGTGCCTTCCACCGCGTCGCGTTCCACCCTGCGGGCAAGGGCGGCCCGGCCGAGCCCGTCTACATCGAGACGACGCGCCCCGAGCTCATCCCGTCGGTCGTCGCGCTCATCGCCCACCCGGACGACGAGCGGTATGCCGGCCTGTTCGGTTCCACGGTCCGCTCGCCGTTGTTCGGGGTCGAGGTCCCGGTCGTGGCGCACCCGCTGGCCGAGATCGACAAGGGCTCCGGCATCCTCATGTGCTGCACGTTCGGTGACCTCACCGACGTCATCTGGTGGCGCGAGCTGCAGCTCCCCACGCGCTCGGTCATCACCCGCCAGGGCCGCGTCCAGGCCGAGACACCGGAGTGGATCGCCGGTGGCCCCGGCGCCGAGCTGTTCGGCGAGCTCGCCGGCAAGACGGTGCACTCGGCGCGCGAGCTCGTCGTGGCGGCGCTGCGCGAGTCCGGCGACCTCGACGGCGAGCCCAAGGCCACGCAGCGCAAGGCGAACTTCTACGAGCGCGGCGAGAAGCCGCTCGAGATCGTCACCTCGCGCCAGTGGTACATCCGCAACGGTGGCCGCGACGCCGACCTCAACGCCAAGCTCATCGGGCAGGGTCAGTCGATCGACTTCCACCCGTCGTTCATGCAGGCCCGCTACGCCAACTGGGTGGCCGGGCTCAACGGCGACTGGCTCGTCTCGCGCCAGCGCTTCTTCGGCGTGCCGATCCCCGTCTGGTACCCCCTCGACGCCGACGGCGAGCCGGTGTGGGACTCCCCCATCGTCCCGTCCGAGGAGTCGCTGCCGATCGACCCGGTGTCGCAGGCACCCGAGGGCTACGACGAGTCGCAGCGCGGTCAGGCCCGCGGCTTCACCGGCGACCCCGACGTCCTCGACACGTGGGCGACCTCGTCGCTCTCCCCGCAGATCGCCGCGGGCTGGCGCAGCGTCGACGAGTCCGGCTCGGTGACGACCGACCCGGTCTTCGACAAGGTCTTCCCGATGGACGTGCGCCCGCAGGGCCACGACATCATCCGCACCTGGCTCTTCGCGACCGTCGTGCGCGCGTACTTCGAGCACGGCACGGTGCCGTGGACCAACGCCGCGATCAGCGGCTGGATCCTCGACCCGGACCGCAAGAAGATGAGCAAGTCCAAGGGCAACGTCGTCACGCCCGAGGACGTCCTGCGCGAGCACTCCGCCGACGCCGTGCGCTACTGGGCGGCCTCGGGTCGCCTCGGCACCGACGCCGCCTACGACGTGGGCCAGATGAAGGTCGGCCGCCGCCTCGCCATCAAGGTCCTCAACGCCTCGAAGTTCGCCCTGTCGTTCGGTGAGGTGGCGGGGGACCTCGCCACGCAGGTGACCAACCCGCTCGACCGGGCGCTCCTCGCCGGTCTGCGCGAGGTCGTCGAGAAGGCGACCGCAGGGTTCGAGTCGTGGGACTACACGCGCTCGCTCGAGGTCACCGAGACCTTCTTCTGGACCTTCTGCGACGACTACCTCGAGCTCGTCAAGGACCGCGCCTACGGCTCGCAGGGTGACGCCGAGGCCGCCTCAGCCCGGGCCACGCTGCGGATCGCGCTCGACGTCGTCCTGCGCCTGCTCGCGCCGTTCCTCCCCTACGTCACCGAGGAGGCGTGGTCGTGGTGGCACGACGGCTCGGTCCACGTGACGTCGTGGCCGACCGCCGACGAGGTCGCTGCCGCCGACGACAGCGTCGACCCCGCCATGCTGGCCGCCGTGGGTTCGGCCCTCGCGACGGTGCGCAAGAGCAAGTCCGAGGCCAAGCTGTCGATGCGGGCCGAGGTCGCGCGCATCACGCTCGGTGGCCCGGAAGCGCTGCTGGCGCACGTGCGCGCGGGCGAGGGCGACCTGCGCGCCGCCGGCAAGATCACCGGCTCGCTCGACCTCGTCCCCGCCGACGGCTGGGGCGCGAGCGACGTCGAGCTCATCCCGGTGGAGAAGCCGAAGCCGCAGCAGTGACTCCGGGGACACCGACGACGCCGGTGTCGGCGCGACGGCTGCACCTGGAGGCGACAGCGGCAGCCGCGCTCGCGGCATACGGCGTGGTCGGTGTCCTCCACCTCGCGGGCCAGCTGACGGGCAACGCGCCGCTCGCCGACGCCACCCAGTCGCTCGCGGTCCCGGGGCTTCTCGTCGCGCTCACGGTGCAGACGCGGCTGCGTTCGCGGCTGGCCCGGTTCACGGCCGGCGGGCTCGCGTGGTCCTGGGTCGGTGACACGGCCCCCGACCACGTCCCGGACTCGATGGCCTTCGTCGTCCTCATGCTGTCGTTCCTCGTCGCGCACGTCGTGTTCGTCGCGGGCTTCTGGCCGTGGCGCCGGACGTCGCTCCTCACCACTCGTGCCGCCTGGCTCTATGGCGCGGTCGCCGTCGTCATGGTCGTCGCGTGCGCCCCACGGGCGGGTGTCCTCACCGTGGGCATCGCGGTGTACGCCGTGGCGCTGGCCCTCATGGCGCTGCTCGCCGCGGGCATCGACCGACTCGCGCTCGTCGGCGGCGTGCTCTTCCTCGTCTCCGACGGCCTGCTCGCGATCGGCGAGTTCGTGCCCGCCGTCGAGCTGCCCCGGAGCGGCTTCTGGGTCATGGCGACCTACCTGTCGGCGCTGCTGCTCCTCACCCTCGGGGTGATGCGTCGCGACGCGTCACGCGTTTGACGGAGCCCGTACGCCGCCCATCGATCGCTCCGTGGCCCAGGTCCGGATCCGTCGGTGACCGGTGGGCTGGACGACGAACCACGGGACGTCCCAGCCGCTGAGGCCGATGCGGCGCTCGACGACGGTGTCGCGCCGGAGGTGACCCACGCGGCCGGTGCCGGGGTCGTAGACGTCGAGCAGGTGGTCGCCGTCACCGGGCAGGACGAGGACGACGTGGCGCGGCAGCGTGGCGTTGCCGACATAGAGCAGCCCGGGCTCCCCCTCGGCCACGACGTCGAGGAGCCGCTCGAAGGCGGTGCGCAGACTCGCGGGCGACAACGGTCGCAGCGCGTCCACGTCGTAGAGCGTGCCCGTGGTGGCCGCGCCGTACTCGAGCTCGCGCTTGGCTCCCCACGGCGGCGTGCCCAGGGCGCGCGGCCACGGCACGTTGACCCGGCTCGGACCGGCGAACAGACCGTTCGTACGCCGCATGACGACCCGTTCGTATGCCGCGAACCGCTCCGCCTCCGTGTCCCCCGACGGTGACCCCGGCGGGTTGGGGCTTCCGGTGCGCACCCAGCTGGCGAAGACGGGGTCGACGAGCATCCGGGCGACGGTGAGGCAGGCCGAGCCGCACGTCACCGGCGACTGCTGCACCGGACCGGTGTCGCCCGCACGGAGTCGAAAGGGTGTGGCCACGTCGCCATCCTCGCCCGTCGCGCCCCCGCTCCGCCACCCCCTTGGCCGGACTGCCTCCAGCGCGCGACCGCCGGTGTGCCGAGCGGGTTGTGGGACGCGTGGCGCGACGTCGTGCGAGAGCGCGTGGCGGGCGGTGCGACCCGGGGTTCTCCACCCCGGACCGAGGTCGGAGGCATAGGCTCACCTCCCATGGGGCGACGCGAGTGGGCATGGACGGCAGGCACTGCCGCCACCCTCCTGCTCGCGGCCTGGGTGTCCGGCGCCGGGCCCATCGCTGCGTTCACGACGCCCGTCCTGAGCCCACCGACCGACGAGGAGTTCGGTGAGCTCGTCGAGCCCGACACCGGTGACGCGCGCAACCCCACCGGTGAGAGGTCGCGGACCATCGAGGACAACGAGCTCGTCGCCAACGTCGTGGCGTGGACGCTGCGGGTCCTGCTCGTCGTCATCGTCGCCGTCGTCGTCGCGCTCGTCGTGCGCGCCGTGCTCCGACGGCTTCGTCGCGACCCCGTCACCCCCAAGGACGACGTCGAGGCGCCGGTGCTCCCCGACGTCCTCCTCGCCGGTGTCCGGGAGAGCGAGGCACAGCTCGACCGCGGGAGCTCGAGCGAGGCGGTGATCAACGCCTGGCTCGCCCTCGAACGCACCGCCGTCGAGGTCGGCATCGACGACGACCTGACCCGCACGCCCACCGAGCTCGTCGCCGCCGTGCTCGAGGGCTACGACGTCGACCGCGCGGCGATCTCGCGGCTCGCGGCGCTCTACCGTGAGGCCCGCTTCTCCACCCACCCGATCGGTGAGACGCACCGGAGCGCCGCCCGCGAGGCGCTGCGGACGGTGCGTGACGAGCTGACCCGCCCGCTGCTGGCCATGGGTGGGATCCCGGCCGGCCCCGCGCGCCCGGGAGGCACGGGCAGCTCGGGACGCTCCGGGAGCTCCGGGAGCTCGGGCGGTCCGGGGAGCCCACGGCGATGAGGCAGCACCTGGCCACCCTCGTGCGTGGTCACGAGATCGCCACGGGCGTCGCGGTCGCGGCGGTGCTCGGACTCGTCGTGAGCGTGCTCCCCGCGCTCGACCGGCCGCTCCTGCTCGTCGCCTCGACCGGCCTCCTGCTCGTCGTCGCTGCGCTGGCGATCTGGCTGTTCCGCTCGCACCGGGAGGTCGAGTGGACGACGAGCGCCGGTGCGCCCGAGCGCGTCCGAGGCAGCGACCGGCGGGTCACCTCGCTTTCGCGCACCATCGACGCAGCGCTCGCCGGCGACGAAGGCGCGCGCGCCGACGTCCGGGCACTGGTGCGCTCGGCCGCCGAGGCCCGGCTCACCTCGCAGGGCCTTTCGACCACCCTGGACCACGAGCCCACGAGAGCCGCGCTGGGACCCGGGCTCACGGCATACCTGACCTCCGCGACACCTCGGCCGGTGACCACCGACGAGCTCGCATCGTTCATCACGACACTCGAGGAGAACTGAGTGAGCGACACCCCCACCCTGCGCGAGGTCGGAGCCCTCTCCGCCCAGATCCTGTCCGCCGTCGAGCGGGCCGTCGTCGGCAAGCGGGAGAGTCTCGAGCTCGTCCTCGCCGGGCTGCTGTCCGGGGGGCACGTCCTCATGGAGGACTTCCCGGGCCTCGGCAAGACGCTCGCCGCGCGCTCCTTCGCGCAGGCGCTGGGGATCGACTTCGCGCGGGCACAGTTCACCCCGGACCTGCTGCCGAGCGACCTCACCGGCGCGTTCATCTACGACCAGCGCACGCACGAGTTCGTCTTCCGCCGCGGGCCGCTGTTCACCCAGCTGCTGCTCGCCGACGAGATCAACCGCACCCCGCCCAAGACGCAGGCCGCACTGCTCGAGGCGATGCAGGAAGGCCAGATCACCGTCGAGGGCGAGACCTTCGCCCTCGAGCGCCCCTTCCACGTGCTCGCGACGGCGAACCCGGTCGAGTACGAAGGCACCTACCCCCTCCCCGAGGCCCAGCTCGACCGGTTCCTGCTCAGGGTGTCGTTCGGCTACCCGAGCGGCGCCGACGAGTGGGAGGTCCTGCGCCGCCGCATCGACCGCCGTGAGGAGTCGCAGACCGTCCCCGCGGTCACCGACGCCGCCGGGTTCGTCGCGATGCAGCGGGCCGTCGAGACCGTGACCGTCGACGAGAGCGTGGGCCGCTACTGCGTGCGCCTCGCCGCCACGACCCGCTCGCACGCGAGCCTCGTCCTCGGCGCCTCCCCCCGCGGTTCCCTCGCGCTCATGCTCGCCAGCCGCGCGTATGCCGTGATCCGCGGTCGTGACTACGTCACCCCCGAGGACGTCAAGGCCGTGGCGCACGCCGCCCTCGACCACCGCGTCACGGTGCGACCCGAGCTGTGGATCAACGACGTCACCGCCGAGAGCGTGGTCAGCTCGATCCTGTCGTCGGTGCCGACGCCCTCGCCGACCGAGGGCGAGAGGCGCACCGGGTACGAGGGTCCGTGAGCAGCACCGACTCCCCCGCCGACGCTGCTGCCGGGACCGACACCCGCGGTGATGCTGCTGTCGGCACCGACTCCCCCGGCGACGGGACCGCGGTGTCGGAGGAGCCCGAGGCCAGCGTGCTGTCGGCGCGCTGGCGACCCACCCCGGCGCACACCCGCGCGATCGTCGTGAGCCTGCTGCTGCTCGGCGTCGGGGCGGTGATGCGCCGTCCCGATGCGATCGCCCTCGGGACCCCGCTCGCCGTCGTGGCCGTCTGGGCGCACGTGAGACGACCCGTGGTGACTCCCGTCGTCCACGCGTGGTTGCGTCACTCGGTCCTGCGCGAGGGCCAGACCACGGCGTGGACGGCCTCGGTCGCGCCCGGGCCAGGCGTCGAGGAGGTCGGGCTCTCCGTCACCGAGACGGAGTTCACCCGCTACACGCCGACCAGTCAGGCCGTGGCCGTGGGCGAGGTCCGTGGGGGCCGCGTGCGGCTCGACGTCTTCCTCCAGAGCACCCGCTGGGGCCTGCGCCGACTGGGGCCGGCCACCTGCGCGGTGGGCAGCGCGTTCGGCGCGCACGTCTGGGAGCCCGGACCGGTCCACGCACCCCTCGTGCCCACCGTCCCGCTCCCCGAGGCCTTCTCGGCGCGCACCCCCGCGCCCGATCCCGACGGGCTCGTGGGCCGCAGCCGCTCGCGCCACCAAGGTGACGGCAGCGAGCTCGCCGACGTGCGTGCCTTCCGCTTCGGCGACCGGCTCCGACGCATCCACTGGCCGGTGTCGGTCCGCACGGGCGAGCTGCACGTCACGACGACCTATGCCGACGAGGACAGCGAGATCCTCCTGCTCGTCGACGCCATGCAGGACCTCGGGCGCAGCAGCGGCTTCGACGGCGAGGGCAGCAGCCTCGACAACGGCGTACGCGCGGCGGCGGCCGTGGCCGAGCACTACCTGCGCGCGGGCGACCGGGTCGGCGTGCAGGTGCTCGGTGCGCACCAGAGCCCGCGGCTCACCCCGGGCCTCGGCACCAACCAGCTGCGCCGCGTCCTCGACGTCCTGGCCCGGGTGCGGGTCGCCGACGGAGGTGTCGTCGACGAGAAGCGCCTGCGCGGCCAGCTGCTGCACCCCGTGTCGGCGGGAACCCTCGTCGTCTTCCTCACCCCGGCCGTCTCGGTCCAGGTCCTCGCGCACGCCGCACAGCTGGCCCGCCGCGGCACCTCGACGATCGTCGTCGACACCCTGCCCCGCACGATGGCGACGGGCGACCTCACCGACGAGCAGCTCGCCGGGCTCGTGCCCGAGCGCTCGGCCTCCGCCTCGGCGCGTCTGGCGTGGCGGCTCCGGCTCCTCGAACGTGAGCGCGAGGTGTCGCGCACGCGGCTCAGCGGCGTCCCCATCGTCCCGTGGGTGGGACCCGGAACCCTCGACCTCGTCATGCGCGACATCGCCCGCCAGCGCCGCTCCCCGAGGGTGGTGACGCGTTGAGGTCCCCGTCGCAGAACGCGCTGCGCGCCGTCATCGGCGTGGTCTCCGTCGCGCTGGCGGTGCTCACCGTGGTCGTCGGCCCGCTGGGGTCGCTCGTCGCGGCAGCCGTCCTCGTCGCGCTCACCCCGTTCGTCGTGCTCGACCCCGGGTCGCGGCTCACGGCGCTGCTCGTCACCCTGCACGGTCTGCACTGGCTCATGAGCAACACCGTCCCCGAGGGGGTGGGCGACTGGGTCCTCACCCTCGTCGTTGCGGTCGGACTGCTGACGATCCACCTGTCCGCATCGTTGTCGTCCGCCCTCCCGCCGAGCGCGCCCGTGCCGCGGGCGAGCGTCGAGCGGTGGGTCCGGCGAGGTCTGGCGGTCCTGGGTCTCTCGCTCCCCGTCTGGGCGTTGCTCATGTCGCAGACAGCGTCCCGGCCCGCGGGCGACTCCGTCGTGACGTATGCCGCGGTCGCCGCCCTCGCCCTACTCGGGCTGGCGCTCTGGCTCTCGGTCGCGGGCCCTCCGGAGCGGCGCGACTCCCGGTGAGTCCGGTCGCGCGACGTGGGCCGACGGCCGCGGCGCACGTCCTGGTGAGTCCGGTCGCGCGAAGTGGGCGAACGGCCGCGGCGCGAGTCCGGTGAGTCCGGTCGCGCGAGGTGGGCGGACGGCTGCGGGGCGAGTCGAGGTGAACCCGGGCGTGCGGGATGGGCGCGGCCGCCACGGTCTGGGTCGGCCGGCATACCGACGCGGTGGTCTGTCAGTCCGCGATCGCGCCAAAGGCCTGCTGCCGGTCGAGCGCGAGGGGGACCTCGTCGAGGACTGAGAGGAGCGAGCGCTCCTCGTAGCCGAAGTGGCTCTCGACGATCGCGTCCAACCCGTCGAGGTGCGCGTGGAGCGTCTCGCGGTCCGAGGTCGAGGAGAGTGCGTGCTCGAACTCCCCGATGAGGTGGCTCATCATGCTGTGGTCCTGGCTCAGGCGGGCGAGCACGGGCGCGAGGTCGGGTCGGGCCGCGGCGATCTGCGGGAAGAGGCCGGAGTCCTCACTGCGGTGGTGGCCGTCGAGGGCGGCGCAGAACCCGTGGCAGTGCATCAGCAGGTCGGCCGCGATCGCGTTCGTGCCGTCGCCGGAGTCGACCGCCTCGCGGGCGAGCAAGAGGGCACGACGCAGCCGGTCGTGCACCCGACCGCATCTCCGCCGACCAGGCACGGACCCGGTCGGCGTCCGGGTCGGCGTCCGGGTCGGGCTGCCGCGGACTCAGGCGGTGCGCTTCCGGCGCTTGGGCCCGGCGTCGCGACGCACGACGGTCGGCAGGACGTTCTTGCGGACGACCTCGTCGGTGACGACGACCTTGGTGATCTCGTCGTCGCTCGGCACGTCGAACATCACGGGGAGGAGGACCTCCTCCATGATCGCTCGCAGTCCGCGGGCGCCGGTGCCGCGGGCGAGTGCCTGCTCGGCAACGGCCTCGATGGCCTCGTCGGTGAACTCGAGCTCGACGCCGTCGATGCGGAACATCTTCTGGTACTGCTTGATGAGGGCGTTGCGCGGCTCGGTGAGGATCTGCACGAGCGCGCTGGTGTCGAGCGGCGAGACCGTCGTGATGACGGGGAGGCGTCCGATGAACTCGGGGATGAGCCCGAACTTCATGAGGTCCTCGGGCATGACCTCGTGGATCGACTCGGCGAGGTCCTTGGGCGTGTGCAGCTCGGAGCCGAAGCCCAGGCCCTTCTTGCCGTTGCGCGACTCGATGAGCTTCTCGAGGCCGGCGAAGGCGCCGCCGACGATGAAGAGCACGTTGGTCGTGTCGATCTGGATGAACTCCTGGTGCGGGTGCTTGCGGCCACCCTGCGGCGGAACGCTCGCGGTCGTGCCCTCGAGGATCTTGAGGAGCGCCTGCTGGACGCCCTCACCCGACACGTCGCGCGTGATGCTCGGGTTCTCGGACTTGCGGGCGATCTTGTCGACCTCGTCGATGTAGATGATCCCCGTCTCGGCCTTTTTGACGTCGTAGTCAGCGGCCTGGATGAGCTTGAGGAGGATGTTCTCGACGTCCTCGCCGACGTAGCCGGCCTCGGTCAGGGCCGTCGCGTCGGCGATGGCGAAGGGGACGTTGAGCATCTTGGCGAGGGTCTGCGCGAGGTAGGTCTTGCCGCAGCCCGTCGGCCCGATGAGCAGGATGTTGGACTTGGAGATGTCGACGTGGTCGGCGTCCTTCTTGCCGATGGTGTCGCCCGCCTGGATGCGCTTGTAGTGGTTGTAGACGGCGACGGCCAGCGACTTCTTGGCGACGTCCTGCCCGATGATGTACTGCTGGAGGAACTCGAAGATCTCGCGGGGCTTGGGGAGCTCGTCGAGCCCACCGAGCTCGGAGGACTCGGCGAGCTCCTCCTCGATGATCTCGTTGCAGAGCTCGATGCACTCGTCGCAGATGTAGACCGCGGGTCCGGCGATGAGCTTCTTGACCTGCTTCTGGGACTTGCCGCAGAAGGAGCACTTCAGCAGGTCGCTGGTCTCTCCGACTCGTGCCACTGGGTCCGGTCCCTTCGCTTGACGACTGGTGCCGCTGGCACGACCCGGGGTCGGGCTGCTGCGACGTCACCGACACTACTTCGAGAGCGCGTCGACGCAACCCATTCAACGCCTCCGACACGGGGTGAGTCGCGCTTGTCCGCTCTCGGCAGAACGCCACCCACCCACCGCCGTCAGCCCCGCCGACCGGGGTCGTCGAACCCTCGCCTCATCGATGACCTGCACCATTGTCGGGGCCATCTCGCGTCGTCGCCGGAGAATTCTGGGCCGACAGCGCAGGCAGGGCCCGACAGACGCCATACCTGTGGAGAACCCGACGGCCCGCACACGGTCCGCTGCCACGCTGGGGCGATGCTCGGACCACCCGCCCACGCGGCCTTCGACCCCACGTGCCTGCACCACGCGGCCGACCTGCGGCGCCTCGGCATCGAGCCGACCCGCGGCTCGTGGCACCAAGTGAGGCACGGGGTCTGGGTGCGGGCTGACGCGTTCGCGACGATGGACACGCTGCACCGGCACGCCGCGCTCGTTCACGCGTCCGCACTCACGCGCCGAGGACCGGGCGAGCTCGTGTTCGCACGCGAGGCCGCGGCCGCACTGTGGGGGCTCCCCCGCATCACGCCCTGGCCGGCGCACGTCCACCACCTCGTGACGCGCCGAGGTGTCAGCGGAGCCCAGGTCCTGCGACCCTTCCTCGGGAGCGAGACAGAGCCGGCAGAGGTCGATGGACTCCTCGTCACTCCCGTGGCCCGAACCGTCGTCGACCTCGCCCGGACGGGCACGATGCACGACGCCGTCACCGCCGCCGACCACGCACTCCGCCATGGTCTCTGCACCCGGGCCGAACTCCTCGACGAGGCGGCGTCCGTACCCGCTCGCGGGCACGGACGGGGCGCCGCCGCCCTCATGGCAGAGCTCGCCGACGGTCGCAGCATGACTCCCGGCGAGAGCCTCTCGCGGGTTCAGATGTTCGTGCTCCGACTCCCTCGCCCAGAGCTGCAGGTGGCCTACCACGACGACCAGGGGCACATCGGCGACACCGACTTCGGCTGGACCGGCGCCGTCGGCGAGTTCGACGGCCGGCTCAAGTACCGGGTGCCGCCTGGTGGCAGGCCACAGGACGTCGAGCGCATCGTCTGGGCCGAGAAGAAGCGCGAGGACCGGCTACGGCGGCAGGCCCGCGTCGCGCGGTGGGTGTGGGCGGAGGCGGTGCAGAAGTACCGCCTCGCGGCCATCCTTGCCCAGGTCGGGATCACCCCCGAGCGGCGCAACGTGTGGTTCGACCTCGGCGCCTGAGCATCGACCCCGAAGTTGTCGCCACCATCTCGCAGAGTCGGGTCAACATCTGGGCCCGAGGACGCAGGGTGCCCCCGACAACCGCGACGGCCGCCAGCCCGCGAGCTGGTGCCCCAGACGCAGGTATGCCGCCCGCTCGGGTGAGCGGACGGCATACCTGATGCGCGTGTGGAGCGAGCGGTCAGCTCTCGAGAGCCGCCTTGCGGGAGACGAGGACCTCGTCGATGAGGCCGTACTCCTTGGCGTCGGCCGCGGAGAGGATCTTGTCGCGCTCGATGTCCTTGCGGACGAGCTCGACGTCGCGCCCCGCGTGCTTGGCGATGGTGTCCTCGAGCCACTCGCGCATGCGGAGCACCTCGTTGGCGTGGATCTCGAGGTCGGAGGCCATGCCGCCCGTGCCCTCGATCGCCGGCTGGTGGATGAGCACCCGGGAGTTCGGCAGCGCGTAGCGCTTGCCCGGCGCACCGGCGCCGAGGAGCACCGCGGCGGCCGATGCAGCCTGGCCGACGACGAACGTCTGCACGTCGGGCCGGATGTACTGCATCGTGTCGTAGATCGCGGTCATCGCCGTGAACGAGCCGCCGGGGCTGTTGATGTACATGAGCACGTCGCGGTCCGGGTCCTGGGACTCGAGCACGATGAGCTGGGCGATGATGTCGTCGGCCGAGGCGTCGTCGACCTGCACGCCGAGGAAGATGATGCGGTCCTCGAAGAGCTTGGTGTAGGGGTCGGTCCGCTTCATGCCGTAGGAGGTGCGCTCCTCGAACTGCGGCAGGATGTAGCGGCTCGACGGAGCAGGCACACCGAGGCGGCCCTGCGGGGTGAGGTGGTTGGCGTTCATGTCAGTGATCTCTCCTGGTCGCCGGGTCAGTCGGTGACCGGGTTGTCGGACGAGGGACCGGCCTGGTCGGCGCGCGAGAAGACGTGGTCGACGAAGCCGTACTCCTTGGCCTCGCTCGCCGTGAACCAGCGGTCGCGGTCGGAGTCGGCCTCGATCTGCTCGGGCGTCTGGCCGGTGTGCTCGGCGATGAGCTCGGCCATCTGCTTCTTGATGTGGAGCAGCTGCTCGGCCTGGATCTTGATGTCGGACGCCGTGCCGCCGATGCCGCCGGAGGGCTGGTGCATCATGACGCGGGCGTGCGGGGTGGCGTAGCGCTTGCCCGGGGTGCCCGCGGAGAGCAGGAACTGCCCCATCGAGGCGGCCATGCCCATCGCGACCGTGGCGACGTCGTTGGGGACCCACTGCATGGTGTCGAAGATCGCCATGCCGGCGGTCACCGAGCCACCGGGGCTGTTGATGTAGAGCCAGATGTCCTTGTCGGAGTCCTCGGCGGCGAGGAGGAGCATCTGCGCGCAGATCGCGTTGGCGTTCTCGTCGCGCACCTCGGAGCCGAGGAAGATGATCCGCTCCTTGAGGAGGCGGTTGTAGATGCTGTCGTCGAGGCCGAGCTTGTCGCCCGGACCGGCTGCGACGATCTCGTTGCTGCTCACGCTGGTCGCTCCTGCCGTGATCGTGGGGTCGTGCCTTTCGCTGACCCTAACGCGCACGTCCGCCGGGACACTCCCGCCCCCGGGCGTTGTTCGCCCTGAGCACAATGCCCGGACGGACGGGGTATGCCGCTCAGCCGCGACCGCGCGCCGGCTCCGCCTCGGCGGTCGTCGCCGCCGTCGCCGGCTCGCGCACGCTCTCGAGGATGAGCTGGACGAGCAGGGCCATCGTGCCGACGGCGAGCAGGCTGCGGAGCACGCCGACGTGGTCGCCGAGGAAGCCCAGCGCGGGCGGGCCGGCGATGAAGGCGAAGTAGCCGATGGTCGCCACGACCGACATGCGGGCCGGGGCGCGCTTCGCGTCGTCTGCGCTGGCGCTGAGGCCGACCGGGAACCCGAGGGAGACGCCGACACCCCAGACGGCGGCACCGATGAAGGCCATCCAGTCACTGCCGAAGATCACGAGGAGCGAGCCCAGGACCGCGAGGACGAACGTCGCACGCAGCACGGGGACGCGCCCGTACGTGTCGAGCCAACGCGTGCCGAGGAGGCGCCCGATCGTCATGAAGGACAGGAACGTCGCGAACGCGAGCACCCCGGCCCAGGTGGGCAGGTCGTGGCCCTCGACGAAGGCGACGGCGAGCCAGTCGTTGGCGGTGCCCTCGGTGAAGGCGGCGACGAGCACGACGAGGCCGATGAGGAGGGTGCGCGGCTCGAGCCACGCCGAACGTGCGGGGCTCGCGGCGGACGCCGTGCCGTCGGCGCGCTCGGCGCCCTCGGCGCGCGCCTCCGCCTCGGCGGCCTTGTCCTTCTCGTGCTCGGCGTCCTCGACCTCGCGCGGCAGGAAGGCGCGCATCGCCACGAAGCCGCCGACCGTGACGAGCAGCGCCGAGCCGAGCAGGTGCGGCAGGAGCGGGACCGAGGCCCACGACATGCCGGACCCGATGAGGGCGGACACGACCGTGCCACCGCTGAAGGCGGCGTGGAACTGGGGCATGACCGTCTTGCCGAGGAGCCGTTCCACGGAGGCGCCCTCGAGGTTCATCGCGACGTCCCACACGCCGACGCCGGAGCCGATGAGGAACAGGCCGGCGGCGACGACGAGGCGGGACTCGGCGAGGTCGACCCCGGCGCCGACGACGCCGAAGCCGACGATCCCGATGAGCATCCCCACGCGGATCGTCGAGACGACGCCGTAGCGCTCGGCGATGCGGCCCGTCGACGGCATGGCGAGCATCGAGCCCGCCGACATCGCGAAGAGCGTGGCGCCGAGCTGGCCCGCCGAGAGGTCGAGGCCCGCCTTGGCGTCGGCGATCCGCGACGCCCACGTGGCGAAGGCGATGCCGGCCAGGGCGAAGACGACGAAGACGGCGGTGCGGGCGGCGACGACGCGCTCGCGAGGCAGGGCGGTGGTGGTCATGGTGCGGTTCTCTCGCATCGAGGTGGAGCGGTACGGGGGCTGCGGGTCGGGCGGGTGTCACGGGTTCGGCGGCAGCGGTGCCGGCGGCGACAGGTCACCTTGCCGCGGGTCGAATCGATTCGATAGTCTCTCGTCCATGACCCGTCCACGTCAAACCCGCAAGGTGACGCTGCGTGACGTCGCCGACCGGGCCGGCGTCGCGACGAGCACCGCCTCGCTCGTCTTCAGCGGTCGGGGCCCGGTCGCGCCGGACACCGCCGACCGGGTGCGTGCGGCCGCGACCCACCTCGGCTACGCCGGACCCGACCCGCTCGCCAGCTCGCTGCGCCAGGGACGGTCGGGCACGGTCGCCGTCATCGTCGAGGAGCGCCTGCTCGACGCCTTCCGCGACCCCTTCGCCCTCACCGTCCTCGACGGCCTCGCCCAGGAGCTCGACTCGATGGGGACGAGCATGCTGCTCATGGCCGACCACGCCGACTCCCCCGACAACGCGCTCGCCGGCCACGCCGTCGACGCCGCGATCTTCCCGCTGTGCGGACGCGACGAGAGCCCGCTCGTCGACCACCTCGTGGCCCGCGGCGTCCCCCTCGTCGGCGCCGGCGCGCCGCTGCGCGACGAGGTCATCCACGTCGTCATCGACGAGCACGGCGCCTCGGCCTGCGCCACCCGCCACCTCGTCGACCTCGGCCACACCCGGCTCGCCCACGTGACGATGCCCCTCGGCGCACCGCGGCCCACGCACCGCGTCGGTCGCGACGACATCGACGGCGCCGTCTACGCCGATGCGCGAGAACGCGCTCTCGGCTTCCTGGACACGGCACCGCAGGGCGCGGTCGTCGAGACCGAACGTGCCGACGTCGTCCAGGGCGAGGTGGCCGGCCGCCTGCTCCTCGACGTCGTGCCGCAGGACCGCCCCACCGGGGTCGTCGCGCAGTCCGACCTCCTCGCCGCCGGGGTCGTCCGCGCCGCGGAGGCGCTCGGCATGCGCGTCCCCGAGGACGTGTCGGTGACCGGGTTCGACGGCGTCGACCTGCCCTGGCTGGACGCCCGGCTCACGACGGTCGTGCAGTCCGGCGAGGCCAAGGGTCGACTGCTCGGTGCCATCACCCGCCGGGCTCTCGCGGGCGAGTCCCCCGCGAGCACGCCGTTCGAGGTGCACCTGCGGGTCGGCGACACGACCGCGCCACCGCCCGCAGGTTGAGCCGCTCAGCAGCCCGGGCTCACCACCACAGGGTCAGGAGCCCGACGAGGCCTCGGCGAGACGACCGAGCGTGTCCTCGAGCTGGTGCTCGGTCACGAGCGGGAACGACACCTTCTGGAGCAGGTCCTTGTCGGTGACCTTGGACCAGTCGTAGGTGTGGGTCACGAGCGTCTGGTCCGGCCCCTGTTGCTCGAGGCGCCACACCCACTCCCACCCGGGCGGGTTCGTCCCGGCCGGGGCCGTCTGCCACGCGAGGAGCGCGTTGGAGTCGTAGCCCGTGACGTGGTTGTCGGTCTGGTAGTCCCCGCCCATGTGGTCGCCTGACATGTTCATCGTGAACACGTCGCCGACCTTCTGGATCCGGTCGGCCTGCTCGACGGACCGGACGAAGCCGGAGCCGTCGAGCTCCTGGTGGCGCTGCGGGTTGCTCAGCACGTCGAAGACCTCACTGGCGGGCGCATCGATCGTGCGGGTCACGGTGATCTGCTTGTCGTCGCTCATGCCTCCACCCTCATCACGGATCGGCGCGGACCGCAACCTGCCGGACACCAGACGCACGTATGCCGCGCGCCCACCTCGTGGTGGGCACACGGCATACGTCGTGGTTCGCGTCGAAGGCGTCAGGCCTTCGCGGTCTCCTCGGTCTCGGCGTCGGCGGCCTCGGTCTCGAGGGCCTCGGCGTCGTCGTCGGCCTCGAGCTCGGGGTCGACCGTCTCGGCCTGGGGCACGAGCTCGTTGAGGTCGATCGAGTTGCCTGCCGTGTCGGTGACGACGGCCTTCTCGAGGACGGCCGCGAGCGCCTTGCGACGCGCGACTTCCTGGACCATCGCGGGGACCTGGCCCTGCTGGTCGATCGCCTGGGCGAACTGGTTCGGGTCCATGCCGTACTGCTGCGCGCTCATGATGAGGTACTCGATGAGCTCGGGCTGCTCGACCGAGATCTCGAGCTTCTCGGCGAGGGCGTCGAGGAGGAACTGGCCCTTGAGCGCCTTGCGGGTGCTCTCGTCGACCTCGGCGCGGTGGGTGTCGTCCTCGAGGCGGTCCTCGCCCTCGAGGTGGCTGTTGACCTCGGCCTCGACGATGCCGTCGGGCACGGGGACCTCGACCGAGTCGAGGAGGTGCTCGAGGACCTTGTCGCGGGCCTGGACGCCCTGCTCGAACTTCTTGGCCTGCTCGGCCTGCTTGACGACGTCCTCACGGAGCTCGGCGAGGGTGTCGAACTGCGAGGCGAGCTGGGCGAAGTCGTCATCGAGCTCGGGGAGCTCACGGACCTTGACGGACTGGACGGTGACGGTGCACTCGGCGTCCTGGCCCTCCTTGTCGCCACCGGCGAGCGGGGCGGTGAAGGTCACGGTGTCGCCGGCCTTGGCGCCGGTCACGGCGTCGTCGAGGCCCTCGAGCATGTTGCCGGAGCCGACCTCGTAGGTCACGCCCTCGACGCTGTCGATCTCCTCGCCGTCGATGACGGCCGAGAGGTCGATGGACAGGACGTCGCCGCTCTCGACGCCGCGCTCGACGGTGGAGAGGGTGCCGAAGCGCTGGCGCAGGTCGGTGAGGCGCTCCTCGATGTCCTCGTCCGAGGCCTTGACCTCGTCGACCTCGACGGCGATGCCCTCGAGCTCGGGGAGCTCGATCTCGGGACGCACGTCGGTCTCGACGGTGAACTCGAAGTCCTGGCCGTCCTCGAGCGGCACGGCGGTGACGTCGACCTCGGGCTGACCGATCGCCTTGACGCCCTCGGCGTCGACGGCCTCGGCGAAGAAGCGCGGGAGGGCTTCGTTGACGGCCTCCTGCACGACGGCGCCACGACCGACGCGCTGGTCGATGATGCGCGAGGGGACCTTGCCCTTGCGGAAGCCGGGGATCTGGATCTGGCTGCCGATCGTCTGGTACGCCTTGTCCAGGTCGGGCTTCAGCTCGTCGAAGGGCACCTCCACGATGAGCTTGACCCGGGTCGGGCTGAGGGTCTCGACGGCACTCTTCACTTCAGGCACTCCACACGTGTTGGGATCAGTGGTCTGTGCGGGCTCGGAGCCCGCGGATGCGATCGCGGATCGGTGTGCGACTCCGTCGCCGGGACGGCGCGGTCATGCGCACGCAGCGCATGGCACATCGAACGAGATCCAACTCCTCCCCATGCTAACGGCCCTGACACCGCGCGCCGAATCGTCGCCACCTTCGGCCCCCACAGGCGCCCGAGCGGGAGTACGTTCCTGCGAGTGGCCGGACCCGGCCCGCAGCCCATGAGGAGACCCCCATGTCACGACGTCTCATCCGCCCCGCGCTCGGCGTGCTCGCCCTCGCCGCCTCCACCTTCGCGGTGTCGGCACCGGCCAGCGTGAGCGCAGCCGGCACCCCCTCGCCTGCCGTCGCAGCGTGCGACCCGGGCGCCGGCGCCACCTCGGCCGCCCGCGTGCGCGACACCGCGAAGAACGCCAAGGAGCCCGAGCTCTACAGCAAGAACGAGGCCAACGCGTACGGCGTCATCAAGGACCGCCCGCTCATGGCCGCCGGGTCGGTGCAGATCCCGACGATCTTCCACGTCGTGTCCAAGGAGCAGCTCAGCCCGGCCGCGACGACCCGCATGAACACGATGATCGCCGCGCAGATGAAGGTGCTCAACGACTCGTACTCCGGCAAGACCGCCGCCGACGCGTCCGACACCCCCTTCCGCTTCAACCTCACCAAGACGACGTTCACGGTCAACCCGGTCTGGAACACCGTCACGCCCGGCAAGGTCGAGCGCGACATGAAGGCAGCTCTCTACGAGGGCAACTCGCGCACGCTCAACGTCTACGTGGCGGACATCGGTGACGGTCTCCTCGGCTGGGCCTACTTCCCCAAGGGCTACAACAACGGCCGCGACTTCATCGACGGCGTCGTCATGCTCGACGAGTCGATGCCGGGCGGCACCGCCGGCAAGTACTCGCTCGGCGACACCCTCACCCACGAGGTCGGCCACTGGCTCATGCTCGAGCACACGTTCGCCCACGGCTGCTCCGCCTCCGGCGACTACGTCGCGGACACCCCGCGCGAGGCCCAGCCGCAGTTCGACTGCCCGGTCGGGGCCGACACCTGCACCGCACCCGGGCTCGACCCGATCCACAACTTCATGGACTACACGCAGGACTCCTGCATGAACATGTTCACGCGTGGACAGGCCGAGCGGATGAGCGACGCCTGGCTCGCCTTCCGCGCCTGACGCCCCACGAGAAAGAGGTATGCCGTCCGCTCGAGTGAGCGGACGGCATACCTCGGTCTGGAGCGGGCGACGGGAATCGAACCCGCGTAGTCAGTTTGGAAGACTGGGGCTCTACCATTGAGCTACGCCCGCGCGCTCGTCGTGGACGGCGTAGACCGTCCGGCTCGGAGCAGGGGTTAGCCTAGTGGCCGCCTCCGCGGGAACCGAAATCGGGACGTCATGTCCCGTGTCGGCGCGCCGTGACCACGAGGTGCGACGGGGTATGGCGCAGCTTGGTAGCGCGTCCGCTTTGGGAGCGGAAGGTCGCCAGTTCGAATCTGGCTACCCCGACAGGTCCCAGCCGATCTCAGGCGCGAGGGGTGAGGGCGAACTCGGCCACGGTGCGCCCGGCCGCCAGGCCCTTGGCCTCGAACCCGTCCTTGGGCCGCCAGTCGGGCCGCTCCCCCTCGACGACGTCCCAGCGGGCGTGGTGCGCCACCTGCTCACGGACGTGGGCGGCATACACGGCATGGTCGGTGGCGATGCGCAGGACGCCACCGGGAGCGAGCCGGTCGGCGAGCAGGGTGAGCGTGTGCTGCTGCACGAAGCGTCGCTTGGCGTGCTTGGCCTTGGGCCACGGGTCGGGGAAGAACAGGTGCACGGCCGCGAGCGAGCCGCTGGGGACGCGGTCGGTGAGCAGCGGCATCGCGTCGCCGCGCTCGACCCAGAGGTTCGTCAGGCCGAGCGGCTCGGCGGCGGCGAGCATCCGCGCCACACCGGGCACGTGGACCTCCACGGCCAGCAGGTCGTGCTCGGGGTGCGCGTCGGCGTAGGCGACTGCCGCCGCCCCGTGGCCCGAGCCGATCTCGAGGACGACCGGCGCCGAGCGGCCGAACCAGGCCTGCGGGTCGAGCACTCCCTCCCCGGGGACCGTGTGCCGAGGAAGCAGCCGCTCCATCCGTTCGGCCGTCAGCGGCGACGTGCGCCAGCGGGGCGTGAAGGTCCGCACACCGTGGCGCGGGGTGTGGTCGAGGGCCGAGCGTGACGGTGACACGGCACGAGGCTAACGGCGACGTGAGGCACGTCCGACGGCAGTTTGTCCGAAGGGCCAAAATCACGGATGTCGTGCTGCTACCGTCCCCCTGCGGGTGTGGCACTAGCCCGAATTGATCAGCCCCTCACGCTCCGCATCCGGCGGCGCACCGGGGCGCTCGCACCGCTCCGTGGCTCCTCACGGGACGCGAGGAGAAGAGCCTGGAAAGGGAAACCCCCGTGAGTGGAGCGAAGGCGATCGAGGAGGTCCGGCGACCGGACGACATCCCCTGGTACGCCATCGAGGAGTGGTCCCTGCGGCGCAAGCTCGCGCTGGCCCTGGCCATCCCGATGCTGCTGGCCGCGACCTTCGGCGGGCTGCGGGTCGCGAGCGCGACGAGCGACGCCCAGAACTTCAGCCGGCTCGAGTCCCGGGTCAGCGTCCTCAAGCCTGCGGTGCGCATGGTCGACAGCGCCGCCGCCGCGGCGATCGCCGGTCGCGGCACCGACGACGGCGCGGTGGAGCGGGCTCGCACGACGTTCGACACCAACGTCACCGCGTTGCGCCGGGCGATGCGCTCGGCCGGCCTCACCGACGAGCAGGCCGGCAGCCTCGACCAGGCCCTCGAGTCGGCCCAGCCGCTGCGCGACGCCACCGCCGACACCCCCGTCGAGACCCTCTCGAGCCAGCTCTCCGACGCCGTCGGGCACGTCACCGTCGTCCTCAACCAGTTCGCCGGTGCCACGTCCGACACCCGTCTCACCACGGTGCGCGACATCCTCGCCGGACAGGTCGCCCTGACCGAGCAGCGCCTCCTCACGACCCTCCCGAAGGAGGGCACCAAGGTCGACCCGCTGGCGCTCGGCAACGCCATCGGCGAGGAGGCGACCGCCATCGCCGCCCTCTCGAGCACCCTCGGCGCCCAGGACACCTTCGTCGACGCCTTCGCCTCCGGCAACGAGCTCCGCCTCTCCTCCGCGCAGGCCGTGGCCGACGGCACCACCGGCCTGGCGCGTGCCGCGGACACCGGCGCCCTCTACACGACGCTGGCCAACAGGATCAACGACCAGGTCCTCTCCGCGATGCGCGCCAAGGCCGACGACGCCCGGGCGACCGCGATCCGCGACTCCGTCGCCACCATCGGCCTCCTCGTCGCCGCAGTCCTGCTCGCCCTCGCCGTGGCGCGCATGCTCCTCGAGCCCATCAAGCGGGTGCGTCTGGGCGCCCTCGAGGTCGCCAGCGAGCGTCTGCCCACCGCGCTCGAGAAGATCCGCGCGGGCCAGGACCCCGACCCGGTCACTCCCCTGCCGGTCCACACCGCCGAGGAGGTCGGCCAGCTCGCGCGGGCCGTCGACGTCCTCCACACCGAGGCCATCCAGCTCGCGACCGAGCAGGCCCGCCTGCGTGGCCAGGTCAGCGCGATGTTCGAGACCCTCTCGCGTCGCAGCACGTCCCTCATCAACCAGCAGCTCGGCCTCATCGAGAACCTCGAGCGCGACGAGGACGACCCGCGCCGTCTCGAGAGCCTGTTCCGCCTCGACCACCTCGCCGCCCGCATCCGCCGGAACGGCGAGAGCCTCCTCGTCCTCGCCGGCGCGGCGCCACGCGGCGTGACCGGTGAGGACCTCGCCCTCGGCGACGTTCTGCGGGCTGCCACCTCCGAGGTGCAGGACTACCAGCGGGTCGAGGTCGCAGCGAGCGACCTCGTGGTCTCCTCCGCCGCGGTGCCCAACCTCGTGCACCTCTTCGCCGAGCTCATCGACAACGCCCTGTCGTACTCCCCGCCGGACAGCACCGTCGTCGTGGCCATCGCCCGCGGCATCGACGGCGGCACGCTCGTCGAGGTCGTCGACAACGGACTCGGCATGCCCCTCGACGCCATGCAGGCCGCCAATGACGCTCTCATCACCGGCGGCGAGGTCACCACCGAGACCGCCCGGCGCATGGGTCTCTACGTCGTCGGCCAGCTCGCCATCCGCCACCAGGTCACCGTGCGCATCCGCCAGAACCCGGAGTCCACGGGCACGGTCGTCTCGGTGTTCCTCCCGTCGTCGGTGCTCGCCTCCGAGCGCGACGCGCTCGAGGAGCCGGGTATGCCGTCCGCGGCGGAGCTGCTCGCCGCTCCCGTCGCCGAGGTCGGGGCCAACGGCGCGGACGGCGAGGACGCCACAGAGAGTGTCGGCGCGACAGCCGACCCGGCCTCATCGAACCGGCCCCGCGTCCCGACGCTCACGGCCGTGCCCAACCTGCCCGCCGCCGTCCGGCCCTCGGGCCCGGCGTCCGGCCACGACCTCATCGCGGCCTGGTCGACGATGAGCCCCACGTCGGTCCCCAAGGCCGAGGAGTCCGCGCCCAGGGCTGAGGAGTCCCCCGGCCTGCCGCGCCGTCGACCGGGCGCCACGGGCGCAGGGTCCGGCAACGGTCTCGGTGCCGCACCGGCCGCGCCTGCCGCGCCCGCTGCCCCATCAGGCCCTGGCTCGGAGGAGAGCCCTGTGGTGCGTCCGGGGGCCCCGGTCGTCGCCGAGGCGGGGGCGCCCTCCGAGGAGCCCCGTCGCGTCGACGCGCCCCGCGTGAAGGAGCCGGCGGTCGAGGCCCCCGTGGCAGAGTCCCCAGTGGCCGAGACGCCCGCTGTCCGGACGGCCACCGTCGCCTCGCTCGACGACGCCCGACCGCAGCGTGCATCGCGCGGTGAGGCGACGGCATACGAGACTGCGTCCGACGAGGGGTCGCAGCGCTCGGACGACGAACCCACCCGACTGCCGACGCGACTGCCCCAGCGGCTTCCCCAGCGGCAGGTCGAGCCGGCCACGACGCAGCCCACGCAGGCGGAGTCGGCACCGGTCTTCCCGATCGCCTCGCGCGACCTGCGCTCGATCCGCGACCTCGACCCGGCCTCGGTGTCGGAGACGCCGATCTTCCGCCAGCTCACCTCGAGCTGGCTCAGCGAGGGCGGCGAGGGCGACCTGCCCTGGGCGTCCAGCGCGATCGACGAGGGGTGGCAGGCCGCGGAGCGGGCCGTGGTGGCCGAGCCGGCGGGCGTGTCCGCCAGCGGCCTCCCGATGCGTCGCCCCGGCTCGACCCTCGTGCCCGGCCAGGCCGGCACGAGTGGCCCTGCCCCCGTGGCCCGCGACCCCGAGGCCATCCGACGCCAGCTCAACCGGCACCGCGCGGGTGTCCAGCGCGCCCGCCGCCAGGTCCCCACCCCTGCCGACGCCGGCGGATCCACCCTGCTCGACGAGGAGAACTGACATGTCCGACCACGCCCAGGAGCGCCGCAACCTCGACTGGGTCGTCTCGAGGTTCGTCGACGACGTCGCCGGCGCGACGCACGCCATCCTCGTCTCGGCCGACGGCCTGCTCGTCGCCGGCAGCGCCCGGCTCCCGGGCGACCGGGCCGAGCAGATGGCCGCCGTGTCCTCGGGCCTGGCGAGCCTCGCCACCGGGGCCGCCCAGCTCTTCGACGGCGGCATGGTGCTCCAGACGGTCATCGAGATGGAGCAGGGGTTCCTGCTCCTCATGAGCGTCGGCAACGGCTCGCACCTCGCCGTGCTCACGTCGGCCACCGCCGACATCGGCCAGGTCGGCTACGAGATGGCCCTGCTCGTGCAGCGCGTCGGCCCGATGGTCGAGGCCGAGGCCCGCGGCGCGCGGATCTCCTGAGGACCACCTCGATGTCCCCCCACCACGACGACGACGAGCAGCACGTCTCCACGGCGCGCATCGTCCGGCCGTACACCCTCACCGCAGGACGCACCCGTGCGTCGATCGACCTGCCCGTCGAGGCGATCATCGAGCAGATGCCGAGCGCTGCGGAGCGGGAGTGGTTCGAGCACGACCGCGCCGGCCAGATCGTCACGGCCTGCGCCGAGCGCACCTCGGTCGCCGAGATCTCCGCAAGCGTCGGCCTCCCCCTCGGCGTCGTCCGGGTCCTCCTCGGCGACCTCGTCGAGCAGGGCCACCTCAAGGTCGCCGCGACGACCCTCACCGACGCCTCCAGTCCTGACGTGCGTCAGGACCTCATCGAAAGGACCCTCCGTGGACTTCGCGCCATCTAGGGACGTCGCCCCCTCCCCACGTTCCACGGGCGCCGCCTCGACGAAGATCGTCGTCGCCGGTGGTTTCGGTGTCGGCAAGACCACCCTGGTCGGCGCCGTGTCCGAGATCGTCCCGCTGCGCACCGAGGCGCTCGTGACCAACGAGTCGAGCCACGTCGACGACCTCGCCGCCACGCCGATGAAGTCGACGACCACCGTCGCCATGGACTTCGGTCGCATCACCCTGGGCGACGACCTCGTGCTCTACCTCTTCGGCACCCCGGGCCAGCGCCGGTTCTGGTTCATGTGGGACGACCTCATCCGGGGCGCGATCGGCGCCGTGGTGCTCGTCGACACCGAGCGGCTCGACGAGGCGTTCGCGGCGATCGACTACTTCGAGGCCAAGCAGCTGCCGTTCATCGTCGCCGTCAACGAGTTCGACGGCACGCAGCGCTTCCCCGTCGACGACGTCCGCGACGCCCTGGCGCTGCCCGCGACCACCCCGGTGATCACCATCGACGCCCGCGACCGCGGCTCGGTCAAGACCGCGCTCGTGAGGGTCACCGAGTACGCGCTCGAGCGGCTCACCGGGATGCCCGTCACCGCCGCACACTGACGGACCCACACCTGCCGGAGTGGGTCAGCGCCGTCGGGGTGGGTCAGCGACGCCGGAGTGGGTCAGCGACGCTGGATGACGAAGACCGCACGGTCGTCCGCCTCTCCCGAACGCGCCTGCGAGACAACGGCTTCGACGACCGAGTCGCGCCGAATCATGGCAGTGGCGGCGGCGCCGAGCATGCGGTCGGTGCCCTCGGACAGGTCGTGCCGGCGGGACTCGATGACGCCGTCGGAATAGAACATCAGCGCGTCACCGACCGCGAGGTTGCCGCGGGCACGGGGGAAGCTCGCGCCCTCCATCACACCGAGCACCGGGCCGCGTACGCCCTCGAGCACCTGCCAGCTGCCGGCACCGTTGGACCAGCGCACGGGAGCCGGGTGGCCGGCGTTGCCGATCGAGTAGTCGCCCGTGTCGAGGTTGAGGTCGAGGTGGACCGCCGTGGCGAAGCCCTCGTCCCATCCCTGACGGACGAGGTAGCTGTTGGCCGCGACGAGGAAGGCGCTCGGGGCCAGTGCGCCGAGCAGCGCGCTCAGGGCTCCCGACAGCAGGAGCGAACGGGTGCCGGCCTCGCGGCCCTTGCCGCTCACGTCGACGAGCGCGACCTCGAGGTGCCGGCCGCCGAGGGTGTCGCCGATGACCATGAAGTCCCCGGAGAATCCCTCGCCGTGGGCGGAGAGGACGGCCGACTCGGCGGTCCACCCCTGCGGCAGGGTGGGCAGGTTCGCCGACCGGGCGAGGCGGTCACGCAGGTCGACGAGGAGGTTCTCGCTGTGGAACCCGACCGACCCCACGCGGAAGCGCGACGCCGAGACGACAAGCATCATCACCATGAGCGCCCCGAAGGCGGTGAGCATGACGGCCTTGGTCGACGCGGACGTCGGCAGCTTGGGCACCGCGAGGGCCAGCCCGAGGGCGAGGACGACATAGATCGCCACGAGGTGGCGGGTCGCGAGGTAGAGACCGCTCAGCAGGATGAGCGGGGCGACCGTCACGGTCGGGAAGCGCCCGGGGAAGGTGAGGATGGTGGCGATGAGCGCGCCCGCTGCCACGCCGTAGATGCCGAAGACGACCCAGTCGCGGCGATGGCCGTCGAGGGCGTACGTCCGGAAGCGCCGAGCGACCGTCAGTGGTCGTCGGCGCACGAGGACGGTGACGTCCGTAGCCACCAGTCGGTACTCCTGTCCTGGGAACTGCTCAGGTCAGCGTAACCGACGGGTACTCCTTGGCAAGAGTGCTCCGGAAATTGACAACCTCGTGAATCACTGCAGGTCAGGCAGTGCTTTCGTGCTCTCGTAGGTCGAGACCATGTCGATCCGTCGCTGGTGGCGCTCCTCGCCCGAGAACGGGGTCTCGAGGAAGGTCCGCACCATCGAGCGGGCCTCGACGACCGAGTTCATCCGCCCCCCGATCGAGATGACGCGGGCGTCGTTGTGCTCGCGCGCCAGCTGGGCCAGCTCGTCGTTGTAGCAGAGCGCGGCGCGCACACCGGCGACCTTGTTGGCGGCCATCTGCTCGCCGTTGCCCGAGCCGCCGAGGACGATGCCGAGCGAGTCACCGTCGGCCGCGACGGCCTCGGCCGCGCGGAGCACGAACACCGGGTAGTCGTCCTGCGGGTCGAGGTCGAACGGTCCGTGGTTGGTCACCTTGTGGCCCTCGGCCTCGAGGAAGGCGATGAGGTCCTGCTGGAGGTCGTATGCCGCGTGGTCGCCGCCGATGTGAACGCGCATGTCTGGTGGTGCTCCCTGGTCGAACGTCGTTGGTCGAAAGGTGGTGGGGCCTGAGGGCTCAGTCGAACTGGGGGCCGGCGGTGCGGCTGCGCTTGATCTCGAAGAAGCCCGGCGTGCTCGCCACGAGGACGGCGCCGTCCCAGAGCTTCCCGGCGTCCTCGCCCTTGGGGGCGGGGGTGACGACGGGGCCGAAGAACGCGGTGCCGTCGACGGCGACGACAGGGGTGCCCACGTCGTCGCCGACGAGGTCGAGGGCCTGCTGGGTCGAGGCGCGCATCTGCTCGTCGTACTCGTCGGTGTGGGCGTACGTCGCGAGCTCCGCGGGCAGACCGGCCTGCTCGAGCCCGGCCTTGATGGCCTCGTCGTAGTCCTCGGTGCCGCCGGGGTGGATCGCGGTGCCGATGGCGTCGTAGAGCGGCTTGACGACCTCCTGACCGTGCAGCTCGCGCGCGGCGGTGACGACACGGGCCGGGCCCCAGCCTCGGTCCATGAGCGCGCGGTACTCCTCGGGCAGGTCGCGGCCCTCGTTGAGGACCGCGAGGCTGAAGGGGTGCCAGGTGACGTCGACGGGACGGACCTGCTGGACCTCGCCCATCCACCTGGACGTCATCCAGGCCCAGGGGCACAGCGGGTCGAACCAGAAGTCGGCGGTGTGACGCTGCTCGTCGCTCATGCGCCACATCGTGCCACCCGCGGACCCACGCAGGGACGTCGCGTCCCCGTGCGAGGATGACGGGACCGCAGAACGCCCCGACCTTCCTTCCCTGCAGACCCAGGAGGCTCCCCCGTGCCCGGCAAGAACCTGACCCGCGTCGAGGCGCAGGAGCGCGCAGCGCTCGTCTCGGCGGACGCGTACGCCGTCGAGCTCGACCTCACGACGTCCGAGACGACGTTCGCGACGACGAGCACCATCGCCTTCGACGCCACCGAGGGCGCCTCGACCTTCGTCGACTTCCTCGGCGAGTCCGTCGAGAAGGTGACGCTCAACGGCGAGGTGGTCGAGACGGCATACGACGGGTCCCGGATCGCCATCGGTGGGCTGGCGGCCCACAACGAGCTGCGGATCGAGGCCACCGGTCGCTACATGAACACCGGCGAGGGCCTGCACCGCTTCGTCGACCCGGTCGACGGCGAGGTCTACCTCTACAGCCAGTTCGAGGTGCCCGACAGCCGCCGCATGTACCCCGTCTTCGAGCAGCCCGACCTCAAGGCGCGCTTCTCGTTCACGGTGACGGCGCCGAGCCACTGGCAGGTGCTCTCCAACTCCCCCACGCCCGAGCCGAGCGCGACCGACCGCGACGGCGTCGCCACGTGGGTCTTCGCGCCGACGCAGCCGATCTCGAGCTACATCACCGCGCTCGTCGCCGGCCCGTACGACGTCGTGCGCGACACCCTGACGAGCCGCAAGGGCGAGATCCCCCTCGGCATCTTCTGCCGCAAGTCGCTCACGCAGTTCCTCGACGCGGACAACCTCTTCGACCTCACCAAGCGCGGGTTCGAGTTCTTCGAGGCCGAGTTCGACCAGCCCTACCCGTTCGAGAAATACGACCAGATCTTCACGCCGGAATACAACATGGGCGCCATGGAGAACGCCGGCTGCGTGACGTTCAACGAGATGTACGTCTTCCGGTCCAAGGTCACCGACGCCATCGTCGAGCGCCGCGCCCTCACCGTGCTCCACGAGCTCGCGCACATGTGGTTCGGCAACCTCGTGACGATGAAGTGGTGGAACGACCTCTGGCTCAACGAGTCCTTCGCCGAGTGGGCGTCGACGACGTGCCAGGCCGAGGCGACCGAGTGGACCGAGGCGTGGACCACCTTCGGGACGCACGAGAAGGACTGGGCCTACCGCCAGGACCAGCTCTCGTCGACCCACCCGATCGTCGCGCCGATCCGCGACCTCGAGGACGTCGAGGTCAACTTCGACGGCATCACCTACGCCAAGGGCGCCTCCGTCCTCAAGCAGCTCGTCGCTTACGTCGGTCGCGAGCCGTTCCGCGACGGCCTGCGCGCCTACTTCGCCAAGCACCAGTGGGGCAACACCACGCTCGACGACCTCCTCGACGAGCTCGAGGCGACCTCGGGCCGTGACCTGCGCACGTGGAGCAAGGCGTGGCTCGAGACCGCCGGCGTCAACACTCTGCGCCCCGTCATCGAGGTCGACGACCGCGGCCGCATCTCCAGCGCCGTCATCGAGCAGACCTACGCCAAGGGCTTCGAGACGATCCGCCCCCACCGCCTCGCCATCGGCCTGTATGCCGTCGAGCTGGGCGGCGCGGCCGGCTCGCGGCTCGTGCGCACCGGCCGCCTCGAGATCGACCTCACCGGCGAGCGGACCGAGGTCCCCGAGCTCATCGGCCGGTCCCAGCCCGACCTCGTGCTCGTCAACGACGACGACCTCACCTACGCCAAGCTGCGGCTCGACGAGCGCTCGATGTCGACCGCGATCGAGCACGTCCGCGGCTTCGAGAGCTCGCTGCCCAAGTCGCTCGTCCTCGCGTCGGCGTGGGACATGACCCGCGACGCCGAGATGAGCGCGCGCACCTTCGCCGAGCTCGTGCTCGAGGTGCTGCCGGGCGAGACCGACTCGACCCTGCTGCGCACGCTGTTCGCGCAGCTCGCCACGGCGGTCAACCTCTACACCGCCCCCGAGAACCGCGACGAGACGCGGCGCGCGACGCTCGCGCGTCTCTGGGAGATCGCCAAGGCGGCCGAGCCCGGCAGCGACGCCCAGCTCCAGCTCGTCACGGCGGCAGCCGGCATGACCACGACCGGTGACGACACGGCATACCTGCGGGGTCTGCTCGACGGCAGCGAGTCGCTCGACGGGCTGGCCCTCGACACCGACATGCGCTGGACCCTGCTCACCGGCCTCGCGGGCGCCAACGCCCTCGAGGACGGCGAGATCGAGGCCGAGCTCGACCGCGACCCGACCGCCACCGGCCAGGAGCGCGCCGCCCGTGCGCGGGCCTCGGTCCCCACGGCGCAGGCCAAGGAGGCGGCGTGGAAGGCCGCCGTCACCGAGGACGGGCTGTCGAACTCGATCGTCGACGCCTACGGCCTCGGCTTCGGTCGCCTCGGCGACGTCGCGGCCCTCGAGCCGTTCGTCGCGCGCTACCACGAGGTGCTCGACACCGTGCAGGACAAGGGGTCGATGGCCCTCATCGAGTCGATCGTCGCCGGCTTCTACCCGCGCGGGCTCGCCAGCGCGGAGCTGCGCGACGCGACCCAGGCCTGGCTCGACTCCCACCCGGACGCGCCCGACGCGCTGCGCCGCCTCGTGTCCGAGAACCGTGACCCGATCACGCGCGCCCTCGCCGCCCAGGAGCGTGACGCACAGGCATGACCGATCTCGACCTCAGGACGACCTGGCTGACCGCGGAGCGGATCCAGGACTGGCTGCTCACCGACGGCCTGCGGATCCTGCTGACGATCGTGTTCGCGGTCGTCATCAGGTGGCTGCTCCACCGGCTCATCACCCGCACGGTGCGCACGATGACCGAGCGCACGAGCACGCGCCACGAGGACTCCGACGGCTCGCGGGCCGGTCGGGTCTGGGCGCAGGCGAGCGGGCTCGCCCGGGCCCGCCACCAGCAGCGCACGGCGACCCTCGGGTCGCTCCTGCGCAGCGTCGTGACGTTCGTCGTCGGGCTCATCGCCGGCCTCACCGTCATGGACCTCGTGGGCATCCCGCTCGGTCCGCTGCTCGCCTCGGCGGGCGTCGGTGGCGTGGCGCTCGGCTTCGGCGCGCAGAGCCTCGTCAAGGACTTCCTCTCGGGCGTGTTCATGATCCTCGAGGACCAGTACGGCGTCGGTGACGTCATCGACACCGGCGAGGCCGTCGGAACCGTCGAGGAGGTCTCGCTGCGCGTGACGCGGCTGCGCGACGCCGACGGCGTCACCTGGTACGTCCGCAACGGCGAGGTCATCCGCATCGGCAACCTCAGCCAGCACCGGGCCACCGCCATCGTCGACGTGCCCGTCGCCTACGACGAGGACGTCGCGCGGGTCACCGGTGTGCTGCGCGAGGCTGGTGAGCGGATGGCCGCCGACCCCGCGTGGGAGGACCGCCTGCTCGACGAGCCGACCGTCGCCGGCGTGGAGTCGATCACCGGTCAGACCCTGACGATCCGCGTCCTCGCCGAGACCTCACCCGGCGCAAAGGCCGAGGTGCAGCGCGAGCTGCGCCAGCGGCTCAAGTCGGCCATCGACGGCGCCGGGATCAAGGCACCCCCGGTCGGGCCGTTCGGCTACGGCGGGTTCGGCGGCGCTGCCGGCCCCGGTTCGGGGGCCAAGCCGTGAGCTTCTACGACGAGGTCGGGGGTGCACCGACGTTCGAGAAACTCGTGCACGAGTTCTATCGCGGCGTCGCCGAGGACGAGCCGCTGCGCGCGCTCTACCCCGAGGAGGACCTCGGTCCGGCGGAGCGCCGTCTGCGGATGTTCCTCGAGCAGTACTTCGGCGGGCCGAACGCCTACAGCCAGGAGCGCGGGCATCCGCGGCTGCGCATGCGGCACGCGCCCTTCCCCGTGACGCTCGACATGCGCGACCGCTGGATGCGCCACATGCTCGCGGCGATGGACACGCTCGACCTCGACGAGGCCCACGCCGAGGCGATGCGCGACTACTTCATGCGGGCCGCGCACATGCTCGTCAACACCGACGAGGGCGCTGCGGCGGCGCCCGAGGGCCGCCCCACCCTCTGACGCGTGGGCGCCCGGTCGCCGGCTGGTTGCGTCCGCAACCCTGGTCACCTTTCCAACCACCCTTGCGGACGCACCGGTATGCCGGCCTGTTGCGTCCGCAACCCTGGTCACCTTTCCGACCACCTTTGCGGACGCACCGGTATGCCGGCCCGTTGCGTCCGCAACCCTGGTCACCTTTCCGACCACCTTTGCGGACGCAACGGGCGTGAGAAGGCGAGGGCTACGAGTTGGTGGGGCGGACGGCATACGCAACGATGGGTCGGGTGACCCAGAGCACTCCTGCCGCCTCTGCCCTGACTCCCCTGCACGACGCCGACCCGGCTGATGCGCCGTGGTGGCGCGACGCGGTGATCTACCAGATCTACCCGCGGTCGTGGGCCGACTCCGACGGTGACGGCATCGGTGACCTGCCCGGCATCACGGCGCGCCTGCCCTACCTGCGCGACCTCGGCGTCGACGCGATCTGGCTGTCGCCGTTCTACGTCTCGCCGATGAACGACGCGGGCTACGACGTCGCCGACTACCGCGACATCGACCCCGTCTTCGGCTCGCTGGGCGATGCCGACGCACTCATCGGGACCGCGCACGACCTCGGCCTCAAGGTCCTGGTCGACCTCGTCCCCAACCACTCCTCGAGCGAGCACGAGTGGTTCAAGGCGGCGCTGGCGGCGGGTCCGGGGAGCCCTGAGCGGGGTCGGTACATCTTCCGCGAGGGCAAGGGCGACAACGGCGAGGAGCCGCCCAACAACTGGCCGTCCGTCTTCGGCGGTGACGGCTGGACGCGGGTCACCGAGGCCGACGGGACGCCCGGCGAGTGGTACCTCCACATCTTCGACACGACCCAGCCCGACTACGACTGGAACAACCCCGAGGTCGGCGACGAGTTCGCCTCGATCCTCGAGTTCTGGTGCGACCGCGGCGTCGACGGCTTCCGGGTCGACGTGGCGCACGGCCTCGTCAAGGAGGACGGCCTGCCCGACTGGGACGGACCTCTCCAGATGCTCGACGCGTCCGACTCGAGTGCCGAGGCGGCTCTCCCGGTGAGCGACGAGGAGTCCGCTCGGATCCACGAGACGGGTGACGGGCCGCGCCCGCCGATGTGGGACCAGGACGGCGTGCACGACATCTAC
Source organism: Knoellia sp. LjRoot47 (assembly GCF_964253435.1). Lineage (NCBI taxonomy): Bacteria > Bacillati > Actinomycetota > Actinomycetes > Micrococcales > Intrasporangiaceae > Knoellia > Knoellia sp. LjRoot47. The sequence continues at coordinate 2,464,065 of NZ_CAXUQS020000001.1, read as the reverse complement.
CGCCGCTGGCGCTCGGTGCTCGACGCGCAGCCGGCCCCTGACCGCATCCTCTGCGCCGAGGCGTGGGTCAAGCCCGAGAGCCGGCTGGCGCAGTACGTCCGCAGCGACGAGATGCACCAGGCGTTCAACTTCGACTTCCTCGACACCCACTGGGACGCCGAGCGGCTGCGCGAGGTCATCACGACGTCGTTCCGCGAGAACGACCACGTCGGTGCGCCGACGACCTGGGTGCTCTCCAACCACGACGTCGTCCGGCACGCCTCCCGGCTCGGCCTCGACCAGTCGCTCCCCCGCCCCAACGGCATTGCCGCCGACCAGGCCCAGCCCAACGCCGAGCTCGGTCTCAAGCGGGCGCGGGCCGCGACGATGCTCATGCTCGGCCTGCCCGGCAGCTCCTACGTCTACCAGGGCGAGGAGCTCGGACTGCCCGAGTCGACCGACATGCCCGACGAGTTCCGCCAGGACCCGACCTTCCACCGCACCGAGGGCAAGGAGACCGGTCGCGACGGCTGTCGCGTGCCGATGCCGTGGAAGCGGGACGCGCCGAGCCTGGGGTTCGGGCCCTCGGACGCGACCTGGCTCCCGCAGCCGGACTCCTACGGCTCGTATGCCGTGGACCAGCAGGAGGGTGTCGAGGGCTCGACGCTCGAGCTCTACCGGTCGCTGCTGTCGGTGCGTCGGGCCGACCGGCTCGGGCTGGGCTCGGCGGCGTGGCACGAGCTCGCCGGCGGCGACGTCGTGGCGGTCGTCAACGCCGCGGGTGATGGCTCGCGTCGCACGCTGGTGCTCGTCAACCTGGGCGCGGAGCCGGTGGCGCTGCCCTCGGGTGCCGAGGTCGTCCTGAGCTCGGAACCGCTGGGTGCGGACGGGCGGGTGCCGACCGACGTCGCCGTGTGGGCGAGGATCTGAGCCGTGGCGCGGGCGGGCGACTTCGCCTACTTCGACACCGACGGACCGATCGCGATGGCGCACCGTGGTGGCGCGGCATACGAGCCGAACGTCGGTCTCGAGAACACGATGCGCGCGTTCCGCGAGGCCGTCGCGATGGGCTACCGCTACCTCGAGACGGACGTCCACGCGACATCCGACGGTGAGCTCGTCGCCTTCCACGACACGCACCTCGACCGGGTCACCGACATCGAGGGCGCCATCGTCGACCTCCCGTATGCCGCGGTGCGCGAGGCGCGCATCAACGGCACCGACGCCGTGCCGCTGCTCACCGAGCTGCTCGAGGAGTTCCCGACGACGCGGCTCAACATCGACATCAAGGCCGACACGGCACTGGCTCCGACGGTCGAGACGATCCGACACCACGACGCGCTCGACCGGGTGTGCATCGGGTCGTTCAGCGAGCGTCGGGTGCGTGCGGCGCGACGGGCGCTGGGGCCGGGTCTCGCGACCGCGGCGGGGCAGGTCGGGACAGGGCTGCTGCGCTACGCGCCGGGCATGCTGTCGCGGTGGCTGCACACGTCGGCACCGGTGCTCCAGATCCCCGTGGCGCACCGGATGCGTGGTCGCGAGCTGACGCTCGTGACACCGGGACTCGTGCGGGTGGCCCACCGGCTGGGCAAGCAGGTGCACGTGTGGTTCCACCCGTGGAGCGAGGAGGACGCGCCCGAGATGCACCGGCTGCTCGACCTGGGGATCGACGGCATCGTCACCGACCACATCCACGTCCTGCGTGACGTTCTCGCCGAGCGCGGTCACCCGCTGGACCCCGCGGCCTGAGCCGGCTCTCAGGGCGGGTCTCTCGGCGGCTGGCTGCGGGGCGGGCGAGGTGGCCGGCCGTACGGCCGACGGCCTCGCGTAGCGTGGCCGCGTGAGCTCACGGGGTACGGCGCAGGCATGGGTCGAGCAGCGCAGCGCCGGAGGGGTGTTCAGCGCCGAGTTCGCCGCGCTCACCCTCGCGATCGTCGCCCTCATCTCCGTCATCGCGTTCGAGTCGATGGCCGTGTCGACCGCCATGCCCGAGGTCGCCGTCGAGCTCGACGCGGTCCGCTCCTACGGGCTCGCGTTCTCCATCATGCTCACGACCCAGCTCCTCGGGATCGTGCTCGCCGGGGTGTGGTGCGACCGATCGGGGTCGCTGCCTTCGCTGCTCAGCGGGCAAGTGCTCTTCGCCCTGGGGTGTGGGATCTGCGGCGCGTCGACGGAGTTCTCGGTGTTCCTCGGTGGGCGGGCCGTGGCCGGGCTGGGCGCCGGGCTGACGTTCGTCGCCGGGTTCGTCGTCATCGGTCGCGCCTTCCCGGAGGCGTTGCGGCCCAGGGTCTTCAGCGTCATCAGCGCCGCGTGGGTGCTGCCCTCGCTCATCGGTCCGGTGCTTGCCGGGTGGGTCACCAGCACGTGGTCGTGGCGCTGGGTGTTCTGGATCGTCGTCGTCCCCGTGGCGCTCGCGCTCGTCGTGCTGCTCGTGCGCCGAGGGCAGATCCGCGCTGCCGACGCCGTGGTCGAGGCGTCGAGCCGCGACCACCGGTCACACGTCCGTGCGGCGTGGCTGGGGCTGGGCATCGCGGTCTCGGCCGGTGTCATGCAGTGGGGCACGCACGAGCTCGAGCTGGCGTGGTCGCCGCAGGTCGTGACGGGACTGCTCGGGCTGGCAGGTGTGGCGGTCTGTGCGCCTCTGCTGCTGCCCTCCGGGACGTTCGCGATGCGGCGAGGGCTGCCCTCGGTGATGCTCAGCCGGTTTTTCCTCCCGTGCGCGTTCTTCGGGACGATCACCTACATCCCGCTCATGCTCACCGGTGAGCGTGGGCTGTCGTTGGCCCAGGCGGGGTCCCTCCTTGCGATCGGCTCGATCGGCTGGTCGCTCGGGTCGTGGATCCAGGGGCGCGACTCGTTCGCCGCGCGGCGTGACCGGCTGGTGAGCCTGGGCGGCGGGACGCTGGCTCTGGGGCTGGCCGGTGTCGTGCTCGTGACCTGGGCGGGATGGTGGCCGTGGCTGGTCGCTCTGCCGTTGGCCGTCGCGGGGCTGGGGATGGGTATGGCGACGGCGAGCCTCTCGGTGCTGGCGCTGTCGCTCACTCCCCCGGCCGACCACGGGTCGGCGTCGTCGTCGCTCCAGCTGGCAGACGTGCTCGGGTCGGTCATCGGCATCGCGGCGACGGGTGCGGTCTTCGCCGCCCTGCACACGCGGGCGGGTGAGGACGTGCCAGCGTTCGTCGCGATGTGGCTGGGGACGGCTGCAGTCGCAACCCTCGTTGTCGTGGCCGGGCGTCGCATCCGCACCTGAGTGCGGCGCTCACTGACGACATTGTCCCGGACCCACGCACCACGAGCCGCCGCTGCCCCTGGCGGGTTGGGCTCGATGTGTGTCCATGCATTTTCGGGCGGGACTTTCCCACCCGAAGCGCAACACCTGAGCCTGCTGTGACAGCAGAGGCCTCCAGCATGCACAGCGTCGAATAACGTTGCGCCACAGCCCATTTCGCCACCGATCGACTGTCAGTGCCACCCCGTAGGTTCGATCCATGACCACAGCGACGGAGCTGACCTACACGGAGTGCGTGCAACGCCTGCACGCAGCCCGTGAGGCCGCAGCCGCGCTCCCATCCGTGCTGTGGCAGGCCACCGGCAGCGAGCTCGCTACCGGCCTCGAAGCGCTCGGCGAGCTGTCCGCCGCCGGAGAGGGCGCCGAAGTCGCGGTGGTCCTCGAGGCCATCGAACGCGGCGAACCCGGCTGCGCCTCACCCCCACAGACCCCACGCGAATGGGTCGTCGCGCACCACCGCCGCTACGCCGTCGCCGGCGCCACACGCGTCGTCGACGTCGCCCAGGCCTGTCGCCAGAGCAGCCACCACATCCTGCGTGAGGCCGTCGTCACCGGACGGGTCAGCATCGGCACCGCGCAGGTCGCGCTCAAGGAGATGCGCCTGCTCAAACCCCACCTGTGCCCCGACGCCGTCGACACCGTGTGGAAGGGCCTGATGACCCTGGGCGAACGACACGACGCCCGCACCGTCCGTCAACTGCGTGAACAGCTGCTGGCCGCCTACGGCATCGCGGACGCGTTCGACGACACCGAGGACAGAGCCCGCGCAGGCGCGTCCCTGACCGCCGGCAAAGAGATCGCCCCCGGCCTGTACGAGTACCTCCTGCGCCTCAGCCGCGATGGCCGCGCCCTGCTCGAAGCCGCCATCGGGCCCCACGCGGCACCCACCCCCGGCCCCGACGGCGAACCCGACGAACGCCCCACCGAACAACGCCGCGCCGACGCGCTCCTCGCCGTCATCGGCCGCGCCCTCACCGCCGGCGACAGCAGCTGGTCCTCGACCAAGGCGCAGGTGTTCGTCGGCATCGCCCTCGCCGACCTTCGGACCCACCACGGGGGGACACGCACCGGAGCAGCGCACACCGACCAAGGGTTGGCAGTGCCCGGCGCCGGGACACTGCTCGGGGCGCTCACCAGCGGCGACCTCGTCACTCCCGACACCGTCCGACGCTGGGCCTGCGACGCCACCATCATCCCCACCGTCCTGGGCTCCCACGGTGAGGTCGTCGACCTCGGCCGCGCCACCCGCCTCTTCACCCCCGCCCAGATCAAACGCCTCTGGCTCCGCGACCGGCACTGCACCTACCCTCGATGCGACGCCCCCGCCGCCTGGACCGACGCCCACCACCTCATCCACTGGGCCGACGACGGACCTTCGGACCTGTCCAACGCCGCCCTGCTGTGCCAACGCCATCACACCGTCGTGCACTCGCGACGCCTCCACGGACACGTCACCACCGACCCCCAAGGCCGGCAGAACGTCACCTGGGACCTCACCCGCGGCTCCTACGACACCGCCCTCACCCACCACGCCACCGCACCGGGCCACGCCCACCCCACCACGACCCCACCCGACACCACACCAGACCAACGCATCTCCGGAGACGACACCACCTGGCCCCGACCATGACCCCGCCCCACACCCCGACACCACACAGGCCACGGGGTCACAGCCACGTGCGGGGGACGGCCTGCACCCACGCCGCCTCGACAACACCACCGGTTCCGTGCCTGGAGCCACGTCTGGCCACGCGCCGGCATTGGCTTCCTGGCCAGGAGTCAGCGACGCGTGAGTGCGTGCCCTGCCTGTGTCGTGAGGCGAGTCCAGCGCCCGTTGGTCGCGAGCGTCGACTCGCCACCGAGCGTGAGGAAGCCCAACGCGTAGGCCGCGAACGCGAGCGCGGCCGGATACGCCGCTCCACCCTGCGAGCCGGTGCCCGCCTCTCGCACGTCTGCCCCATCGACAGCCGAGACCATCCGGCCCCAGACACGTTCACGCAGTGTCGCCACCGCAGCCGAACCCGCACCGTCCGGAGTCCCGTCAGCCACCTCGGCGATCCCCTCGGACGCCACGCGCTGCAGCGCCTCCGAGCCCACCGACCCGACGACCTGCCAGCCGGACCGGGGCGGCGAGACCGCAGCCCACGCCGCCGACACCGTCATCGGCGGCACCGGCAGCACCGCCCGCTCCCCGGGACGGGCAACGCGATCCGACACCGCAGCCAACGGCACGACGACGTCGAGCTCGGCAGGCACCGCGAGCGCCGACGTCCGCAGCCCGACTGTCGTCCCCGTCCCCATCAACCCCGACCCCGGCAGCACTCCCACCCACGACGCCAACACCGGCCCAACGGCCTGGAGCCGCACGGCACCGTCGGCGTCGAGCGCCCGGGCGCGGGCGGCATACCGGCCGAGGTCCTGGAGGGACTCCGCATCGGCGAGAACCAGTTCGGAGACCACAGCAGCAGTCACCGGCGCGACCAGCGGAACGCGACCGGACCGCCGAGGTGCCCGTCGAGCACGGCGCGTTCGTCCGCCCCGAGTCGACGCGGCCGGGACGTCGCGAAGTCGTAGACGACGATCCCGGTCTCGGCGACGGCATACACGCGTTCGCCCATGGACTCGGGATCGCGCACGACGTAGCCGAGGTCGAACCCGGCCCCATGCACCCGCGTGACCCACATGTCGACCTCGATGGGGGCGTGCCGGTGGGTCAGCGGTGCGACGTACTCGATCTCGTGGCGCGACACGATGACGCCCGTGTCGAGCAGCGAGCGCTCCTCGCCGAACCACTCGCGGAAGCCGATGACGCGCGCGTCCTCGAGGAGCCGGAGGTACTGCACGTTGTTGACGTGGCCGTAGGCGTCCATGTCGGACCAGCGCAGAGGCACCTGGGTCCGGTAGGGGCGCACAGTGGGCTCGGGAGCGGGATCGGCCACGGACATGCGCCCAGTCTCCCAGCCCCGGCGACCCGCTGGCGACCGCGGTCCTAGGGTGGACGGATGCCGCTCTCCCCCACGACGCACGCCCGCCTCGACCACCTCCTCGCCACCGGCCAGCGTGACCACCGGCTGCCGTCCGTCGCCGCCGGCCTCGTCCGCGGTGGCGAGCTCGTCTGGTCCGGTGCGGTGGGCACCGTGGACGGCCGCGCGAGTGGGGCGCCGGTCGACTCCGACACGCAGTTCCGGATGGGCTCGATCACCAAGACGTTCGTCGCGGTCGCGGTGATGCGCCTGCGCGACGAGGGCCGCCTCGACCTCACCGACCGCTTCGGCAGGCACGTCCCCGGCAGCGCCCTCGACGACGTCACCCTCGAACAGCTCCTCACCCACTCCGGGGGCGTCCAGGCCGAGACCGGCGGCGCGTGGTGGGAGCGCACCCCGGGCGGCGACTGGGACGACCTCGTCGGCTCTGGCGTCGGCACCCGGTTCCGATCCGGCCGCCGCTTCCACTACTCCAACACGGGGTATGCCGCCCTCGGTCGCCTCCTCGAGGTGGTCCGCGAGCGTCCGTGGTTCGATGTCGTGCGCGACGAGCTGCTCGAACCGCTGGGCATGACCCGGACGACGCTGCGGCCCAGCGGCGCTGCGGCACAGGGGTTCGCGGTGCACCCGTTCGCCGACGTACTGCTCCCCGAGCCGGAGCACGACGCGGGCGCCATGGCCCCCGCGGGACAGCTCTGGACGACCGTCGGCGACCTCTCGCGGTGGGCCGCCCTCCTCGGCGGGCACGTCGGTGACGTCCTGTCGCGCGAGACCCTCGCCGAGATGGTCGAACCGCACCACGTCGTCGACGAGCCGGGGCAGCCGTGGCTGGGCTCGCACGGTCTCGGGTGGCAGGTCTGGAACGTCGACGGCGCCCGTTCCGCCGGACACGGTGGCTCGATGCCCGGCTTCCTCGCGATGCAGCGCGTCCACCTCGACGCCAGCGGGGGCAACTCCGGCGGCCCGGTCGGTGCGGCCGGGGACGGGGTCGTCCTCTTCACCAACACGACGGCGAGCAAGGCGCTCAGGGACCTGCCCAAGGAGCTCCTGCGGACGCTGCGCGAGCTCGAGCCGGCGGCGGTCACCCCGTGGGTCGCCTCGGGGTCCAGCGACGTCCTCGAGCTCGCCGGCATGTGGCACTGGGGCCCTGCGGTCGAGACCGCGCGCTTCGTCGGTGAGCACCTCGTCCTCGGCGAGCCCGGCACGGGCCGCGGCTCCCGCTTCGCGCGCGTCATGGACGACGAGTGGGTCGGGCTCGACGGCTACTACACCGGCGAGCCGCTGCGGGTCGTCCGTCGCGAGGACGGGACCGTGTCGCACCTCGACCTCGCGACGTTCCGCTTCACCCGCACGCCCTACGACCCCGAGGCCGACGTCCCCGGGGGCGTCGACGAGCGGGGCTGGACCTGACGGACGGGCCTGTCGGGCGCGCCGCCTACGGTGGGGTCACCATGACGAACGTGACGTATGCCGTCAGCGCGCCGACCCCGGCCGGCGCACCCTCCGACGTGGCCGGGGAGGCCACGGCTGCCCTGCGGCGGCTCGTCGGACGTGACGACGTCGACTTCCGCGACGGCCAGCTCGAGGCCGTCACGGCGCTGGTCTCCGACCGCAGCCGGGTGCTCGTCGTCCAGCGCACGGGGTGGGGCAAGTCAGCCGTCTACTTCGTCGCCACCGCGCTGCGTCGGGCGCAGGGCGCCGGGCCGACGGTCATCATCTCCCCGCTCCTCGCCCTCATGCGCGACCAGATCGCGGCGGCCGAGCGGGCCGGCATACACGCCGTGACGATGAACTCGGCCAACGCGCAGGACTGGGACGAGGTCCGCCAGGCCCTCGCCAACGACACCGTCGACGTGCTCCTCGTGAGCCCTGAGCGCCTCAACAACCCGCGCTTCCGCGACGAGCAGCTGCCCGACCTCGCGCGCCGCTGCGGCCTCCTCGTCGTCGACGAGGCCCACTGCGTCTCCGACTGGGGCCACGACTTCCGGCCCGACTACCGGCGGATCCGTGACCTGCTCACCGAGCTCCCGCAGGACGTGCCGGTCCTCGCGACGACGGCGACCGCCAACCAGCGCGTCGTCACCGACGTCGTCGAGCAGCTGGGTGTCGGTGGGCGTGACGTGCTCACGGTGCGTGGTGGGCTCGCGCGCGACTCGCTCCGGCTCGGCGTGCTGTCGTCGATGTCGCCCGAGCAGCGGCTGGGCTGGCTCCTTGCCCACCTCGACGAGCTCCCGGGCAGCGGCATCGTCTATGCGCTCACCGTCGCCGCCGCCGAGGAGGTGGCGTCGGCACTGTCCGACGCCGGACACCGTGTGGCCTCCTACACCGGCCGCACCGACCCCGCCGATCGCGAGCGCCTCGAGGCCGCCCTGCGCGACAACGAGGTCAAGGCGCTCGTCGCGACCTCCGCCCTGGGGATGGGGTTCGACAAGCCGGACCTCGGGTTCGTCGTCCACCTCGGGGCACCGTCGTCTCCGGTCGCCTACTACCAGCAAGTGGGCCGTGCCGGTCGCGCCACAGAGCGCGCCGACGTGCTGCTCCTGCCCGGTCCCGAGGACAAGGACATCTGGCGCTACTTCGCGTCCGTGTCGATGCCGCGCCAGGAGCAGGCCGACGCCGTCCTGCACGCCCTCGCCGAGGCCGGCCGCCCCCTGTCGACCGCCGCCATCGAGACGATCGTCGACGTCCGGCGCACCCGGCTCGAGCTCCTGCTCAAGGTGCTCGACGTCGACGGCGCCGTCGCCCGCGTGCAGGGCGGCTGGACCGCGACGGGTCAGCCGTGGACCTACGACGCCGAGCGCTACGGCCGGGTGGCACAGTCCCGCACCGACGAGCAGCAGCTCATGCTCGACTACGAGCGCACGACCGAGTGCCGGATGGCCTTCCTCCAGCGCACCCTCGACGACGCGACGGCCGTGCCCTGCGGCCGCTGCGACAGCTGCGCCGGGCCGTGGTTCGCCACCGACGTCCCCGACACCGTCATCGGTGCGGCCCGCGAGCGGCTCGCCCGGGTCGGCGTCGACCTCGACGCGCGCGCGCAGTGGCCCACCGGCATGGACCGGCTGGGTGTCCCGGTCAAGGGCAAGATCGCGGCCGACGAGGCGCTGTCCCCCGGGCGTGCGCTCGCCCGGCTCAGCGACCTCGGGTGGGGCCAGCGCCTGCGCGACGTCCTGCGCGAGGACGCGCCGGCCACACCCGAGCTGCTCCGGGCCTGCGTCGGCGTCCTCGCCGGCTGGGGCTGGAATGAGCGCCCGGCCGGGATCGTCGCGGTCCCGTCACGGTCGCACCCGCAGCTCGTCCAGTCCCTCGCCCACGGCCTCGCCGAGATCGGCCGGCTGCCGTTCCTCGGCACCCTCGACCTCGAGCACGGCGGCCCCACAGGTGAGCCGGGTGGCAACAGCGCCTTCCGCCTCGCGGGCGTCTGGGAGCGGCTCGTCGTCGGTCCCGAGCTCGCGGCGACCCTGGCCGGCGTGCGTGGTCCGGTCCTGCTCGTCGACGACCTCGTCAGCTCACGCTGGACGCTCACCGTCGCTGGTCGCGAGCTCCGCCGCGCGGGTGTCGACGGCGTCCTGCCGTTCGCCCTGGCCGTCGATGGCTGAGTGGTCGGACTCCCCGCGCGCCGGACGCGCCGGCGGGGTGACCCGCACCGTGACGAGCGGCAGGAACGCCTGGACCGCGGGGCCGATGAGCAGCGCATAGAGCACCGTCCCGACGCCGACGACGCCACCGAGCAGCCAGCCGATGACGAGCACGGTGACCTCGAGACCGGTGCGGATGAGCCGGATCGACAGACCCGTCCTGCGGGCGAGGCCGGTCATGAGCCCGTCGCGGGGACCCGGGCCGTACTGGCTGCCGATGTAGAGCGCTCCCCCGAGACCGTTGACGACGATCCCGCCGAGCAGCATGGTCACCCGCAGCCACAGCGCGTCCGGGGTCTCGACGACCGACAGCATGACGTCCGTGGCGATGCCGATGACGAAGACGTTGGCGATCGTCCCCAGCCCGGGCCACTGGCGCAGCGGGATCCAGAGCAGCAGCACGAGGATGCCGACGACGATGACGACCGTCCCGAAGCTCCACCCGACCTTGTCCTGCACGCCGTAATGGAAGACGTCCCACGGGTCGAGCCCCAGCTCGGCCCGGATGAACATCGCCATCGCCGTGCCGTAGAGCCAGAGCCCGACGAGCAGCTGGCTCACGCGGCGCACCGTGGAGCCGGCACGCAGCTGCTCCATCGGGGTCATCGGGACGAGGTCGACACGTCGGGCGGCCCCGCGGCGCAGGGTCTGGATCGGGCTCATGCGGACCATCATCGACCACGATTGGCCTTCGATTCCATGGCCACTTGTGCGACAGTGGCCCCATGGCTGCACCCGTGCTCTCCGCCGCGCGCACCGCGGACCTCATCGGACCCACGCGAGGTGACGGGCCGGCATACCAGCTCGTCGCGGACGCGCTCCGCCTGCTCATCGCCGACGGCCGGATCGCCGTCGGGACGCGCCTGCCCAGCGAACGCGACCTCACCGGCGCGCTCGGGCTGAGCCGCACGACGGTGAGCAGCGCGTATGCCGTGCTGCGCGACCGCGGCTACCTCACCTCGCGTCGTGGCTCGGGGAGCGTCGCCAGCCTGCCGCAGGGCGTGGTGCGGCGGGACACCGGCCTGCACCTGTCGCCCGACGTGCCCGAGGGGACGATCGACCTCACCTGCGCCGCCCAAAGGGCGCCTGCCGGGATGACCCAGGCGGCGGAGGCAGCGATCGCGGCGTCGCCGGACTACCTGTGCGGCACCGGCTACCTCGTCGACGGGGTGCCGGAGCTGCGCGAGGTCATCGCCGCGCACTACACGCAGCGCGGGCTGCCCACGACCGCGGACGAGGTCTTCGTGACGACCGGCGCCGTCGTCGGGACCGCCATCGCCGCGCGGGCCCTGCTCTCCCCCGGCGACACGGTGCTCATGGAGACGCCGACCTACCCCAACATCTTCCCGACGTTGGGCCAGCTCCGGGCGCGCATCGCGGCCGTGCCGGTCGAGCCGACCGGCTGGGACGTCCCGACGATGACCTCGACGATCCGTGCGTCGGGTGCGCGGGCGGCCTTCCTCCTGCCTGACTTCCACAACCCGACCGGCAACCTCATGTCCGACGAACAGCGCGCTCTCGTCGCACAAGCGTTGCGGCAGAGCCGAATCACGGCCATCGTCGACGAGACGGTCGTGGAGCTCGGGCTCGACCACGAGGGCCCGATGCCGCTGCCGTTCGGCGCCCACCACGCCGACACGGTCTCGATCGGCAGCGCCTCGAAGTCGCACTGGGGCGGGCTGCGCATCGGTTGGATCCGCACACCGAAGCACCTCCACGAGTCACTGCACTCGGCGCGGGTGCCACTCGACATCGGCGCCCCGGTCATCGACCAGCTCGTGCTGCTGCACCTCATGCGGGCCTCCCCCGGTATCACCCAGGAGCGACGACGTCAGCTCGTCGAGTCACGCGACGCGCTGGCCGAGGCGCTGCGGACGAGGTGCCCGCAGCTGCGGTTCGTCACACCGCGTGGCGGACTGTCGCTGTGGGTGGAGCTCCCCGAGCCCGTCGCGCTGCAGGTGACGCTCGCCGCCGAGGACGAGGGGCTGCTCTTCGCGAGCGGGCCGCGGTTCGCGGCGGCCGGTGGGCTCGACCGGTGGATCCGGCTCCCCTACGTGCTGACGCCCGCAGAGCTCACCGAGGCCGTCGACCGCCTCGCTTGGGCGCTGGCCCGCGTGGCCGACGGCACCGCTGCGAGCCGCGGCCGGCGTTCCCCGCACCCTCGCGGACCGCTCGTCGCCTGAGCCGCCGGTCGTCGTTAGGGTGACGCCTGTGAACGATCCCGCCGCCGACCCCACCCCGCCCGCGCTGGCCGAGCTGCTCGCGGTGCTCGACCTCGAGGAGGTCGGTCGCGCCGACATCAACGTCACCGCGTCCGTCGGTGACGGGACGGCGGAGAACCCCACCCCGATGACGTTCGCCGAGGAGATGACCCTCTTCCGCGGGCAGAGCCAGAAGATGCCGCACGGCCGCGTCTTCGGCGGCCAGGTCCTCGCGCAGGGCGTGGTCGCGTGCGGTCGCACGGTCGGGGTCGGCGAGAGCGGCACACCGCGTCCGATCCACTCGCTGCACGCCTACTTCATGCGGCCCGGTGACGACACGCAGCCGATCACCTTCGCCGTCGAGCGGATGCGTGACGGGCGCTCGTTCTCGACGCGTCGCGCCCACGCGATCCAGAACGGCAAGCCCATCCTGTCGATGAGCTGCTCGTTCCAGGAGCACGCCGGCGGTCTCGACCACCAGGACGAGATGCCCGACGTGCCCGGACCCGAAGGTCTGCAGTCGCTGAGCGACGTCTTCGGCGGCATCGACCACCCGAGCGCCAAGCATGTCGCCGACCGTGCGATCGAGCAGCGGCACGTCGAGGGACACCTCTTCCTCGCCCCCGGTGAGGAGCAGGTCGCGCACCAGAGCGTGTGGACCCGCGCCGTCGGCCGTCTGCCGGACGACCCGCTGCTCCACTCCGCCGTCCTCGCCTACGCGTCCGACTACGCCCTGCTGGAGCCGGTGCTGCGACGCCACGGCCGGCAGTGGGTCGGTGGCGGTCTCAACGTCGCCAGCCTCGACCACGCGATGTGGTTCCACCGCCCGGCCCGCGCCGACGACTGGCTCCTCTATGCCCAGCAGTCACCCTCGGCCCAGGGTGGCCGCGGCCTGTCGATCGGCCGGATGTTCGCCGCCGACGGCACCCTCGTCGCCTCGACCGCCCAGGAGGGCATGCTCCGCGTCCGCGACTGAACTGCGCCCGACTGATTGCCCGACTGGGACGCCGAGCGCAGCGAGGTGTCCCAGTCGGGCAATCAGTCGAGCGGGGTCAGGGGAAGTGCAGCGGTTCCGGTAGGCCGGCCGCGCCGGTCGTCGTGACCGTCACCGTGTCGTGCGCGAGGTCGGCGTGGACCTCCATGCCCCGGTGCTCCATGACGAAGGTGTCGCCACCGTCCGCGACCGTGCAGGTGACGTCGGCGAACCGGGTCTCCCCGGAGCCCACCACCTCACGTCGGAGGGCGATGAGCCGGCGGTACCAGTCGAGCAGCGAGGCGTGCGGCTCGGAGGCAACCTCGTCCCATCGCAGCACACTCGCGTCGCGGGTCGAGCGCGACTGGGGGTCGGGCACCTCCGACGCGGACCAGCCGTGGGCGGCGAACTCGGCGCGACGACCCGCTCGCACCGCCTCGGCCATGCCCTCGTCGGTGAAGTCGGTGAAGAACTGCCACGGTGTCGACGCCGCGAACTCCTCACCCATGAAGACCATCGGCGTGCCGGGACCGAGCAGGTAGAGCGCGGCGCCGATCGCCACGCGGCCCGGAGTGAGCGACGCCGAGATCCGGTCACCGGTCGCGCGGTTGCCGACCTGGTCGTGGGTCTGGAGGTAGGTCACGAGCCGTCGGCCGTCGAGGGCGTCGACGTCGACCGGCTGCCCCCACTCGCGTCCGCGGAAGGTCGACCACGTGCCGTCGTGGAGGAACCCGCGGGTGAGCACCTTGGCGAGCACGTCGAGCGGCCCACCGTTGGGCAGCGTGCGCGTGCCGCCGGCGAAGTCCTCGTAGTAGCCCTGCGCCTCGCCCGTGAGCGCGACGTGCAGCCCGTGGTGGACGTCGTCGGCCCACTGCGCCGTCATCCCGAAGCCGCCATGCGCCGTCGGCGTGACCATAGCCGTGTCGTTGAGGTCGCTCTCGGCGATGAGGTCGAGCGGTCGTCCCAGCTCCCGCGACAGGTCGGCCACGGCGTCGGAGAGCTCGACGAGCAGGTGCCGCTCGCCCTCGTCGACGAGGGCATGGACGGCATCGAGCCGCAGCGCGTCGACGTGGAAGTCGCGCAGCCACCGCAACGCGTTCTCGACGATGAAGGAGCGCACCTCGTCCGACCCGGGAGCGTCGAGGTTGACCGCCGGACCCCACGGCGTCATGTGCGACTGCGTGAAGTACGGCCCGAACCGTCCGAGGTAGTTGCCGCTCGGCCCGAGGTGGTTGTAGACGACGTCGAGGCAGACCCCGAGGCCCCTCGTGTGGCAGGCGTCGACGAACCGCTGGAAGGCGGCGGGACCGCCGAGGGCGTGGTGGACGGCATACAGGTCCACACCGTCGTAACCCCAGCCCCAACGACCGGGTATGGCGGCCACGGGGAGGATCTCGACGACGTCGACACCGAGGTCGACGAGGTGGTCGAGGCGCTCGACCGCGGCGTCGAACGTGCCCTCACTCGTGAACGTCCCGATGTGGCACTCGTAGACGACCCCGCCGAGCGTGCCGGCGCCGTCGCGCGGTCCGCGCCAACCCGCGTCCCGCCACTCGTGGGCGCTCGGGTCGAAGGTGCGGCTCGGCCCGTCGACGCCGTGCGGCTGCCACGCGCTCCTCGGGTCGGGCAGCGCGGGCTCCTCGCCGTCGAGCACGAAGGCGTAGTCGAGGACCTCGTATGCCGTGTGCTCACCCTCCCAGCGCCACCAGCCCCGGTCGTCGCGCACCATCGGCGCGCGCTCGGCTCGCTCGCCGGGGGCTCCGACGACGATCTCGACGGTCCGCGCCTCGGGCGCCCAGACCTCGATCACGGCTGCCTCACGAGGAGTGCGACAGGAAGGTCGGCGAGGACGCTTCCCAACGAGGCCTCTGAACTGAACTCTCCGGATGCGCTCTGGGACAACAGGTTCCTCCACTTCCCCTCGGGCAACGACACCGTCGCGTCACCGAACCCACCGCTCGCCACCAGCCGGTCGGCCTCCCGCGTGACGACGGCCACGACCTGCGGACCGGAGGCGTCGCCACGGGCCAGCGCCAGCGCGTGCGACGAGGTGGTGGCGACGGGGTCGTAGGTCGAACCGGCACCGACGAAGACCTCCGGCCGCTCGCGGCGTGCCCGCAGGGCCGTGGTCGTGACGAGCAGCTTCTCGTCGTCGAGGTCACGCGGACGCTCTCCGTCGTCGAGACGCGCCAGCCGGGCGGTGCGCTCGGTGTAGTCGACGGCTCCACGGTTGTCGGGGTCGACGAGGGTGAGGGCCTGGAGCTCGGCTCCTTGGTAGACGTCGGGCACCCCCACGGCCACGAGCTGGAGCAGCTTCTGCCCGAGAACGTTGGCGCGCACCGACGCCGCGTGCAGCGAGAGCCAGGTCTCGACGTGACGGGCGAGCGCCGCGTCGGCGACCACCGCTCGGGCGAAGCCGACGACCGCCGTCTCGTAGTCGGCGTCGCCGTCGACCCACGCCGTGTGGTCCTTGGCCTCGCGCACAGCCTTGAGGACGTAGGCCTCGATGCGCTCGGGGACGATCGGCCACGCTCCGAGGACGGTCTGCCACACGAGGTACTCGGTCGCCGGGTCCACGAGGGAGGACCGGTGTGCCGCAGCAAGATCGGACGCCTCGTGGACCCACTCCGCCCACTCCTGGGCCGACTCGGCGAGAGTTATGAGCCGTGCGCGCACGTCTTCCGAGCGCTTGGTGTCGTGCGTCGTGAGGGTGGTCATCGTCGTCGGCCACGTGGCCAGCTGACGCGACTCGAACTCGTGGAACGCGTCTGCGCTGATCGACAGGTGCGAGGGGTGCCCACCGACCTCGTTCGCACCGGTGAGGCGGAACCAGCGATAGAAGGCGGTGTCCTCGATCCCCTTGGCCATGACCGGTCCACACGTCTGCTGGAACCGCACGACGAAGTCGTCGACCAGGGTCCGATCAGCCCCCTCGGGCGCCTCGCCTCGGGCCAGCGCCACGATCAGGTCAAGGTCGGGGTGCGCGGCGGCCCGCAACAGACCACGGGCTCGCTCGGCCGCGCCGTCGAGGACCGCCATCTGCTCGGGTTCGAGCGCTGCCCCCGGCACCACGTAGGCGCGATAGCGGTCCATCGCCGCCAGCAACGCACAGAGGGCCTCGCGCGCGAGGTCCGGGTGCAGTCCGTCGTGGCAGCGGTGAACCAGGCGCAGGAGCCGGTTGACCTCCGCCGCCTGGACCGTCTCGACGACGAGCTGCTTGGACTCGAGGACGACGTCCTCGAGCGCCCCGCGCCCGGCCGGCGCGTGCTCGGCCCACACCCGGTCGAGCACCTCGTCGCCGGCTGACGACGTGAGCGCCTGCTGCACCCGCAGCAACGTGTCGTAGCCCGTCGTACCCGCGCAGCGCCACGCCTCCGGCAGCTGCTCCTCGCCCTCGAGGATCTTTTCGGCGACGACCCACGCGTCGCCGGTCTGGTCGGCGAGCCGGGCGAGGTAGCCCCCGGGGTCCGCCAGGCCGTCGGGGTGGTCGATCCGGAACCCGTCGATCGCCCCGTCGCGATGGAGCGAGAGCAGCAGCGCATGCGTTGCCTCGAACACCTGCGGGTCCTCGACCCGGACCGCCTTGAGGGTCGTGACGTCGAAGAACCGCCGGTAGTTGAGCTCCGTCGCTCCGTCACGCCAGAAGGTCAGCCGATAGTGCTGTGCCGCAACAAGATCCGTGATCGGCAACCGCTCGGTCCCCGGCGCCACGGGATACTCGTGGTCGTAGTAGCGCAGCACGGTTTCGTCGCCAGCCGCTCCGCCGTTGCGCGCCACCGTCAGCTCGCCCGCCGCGAGCACCTCGTCCAGCGACGACCCGAGGACAGGCATGAGCACACGATCGTCCTCGACGTCCCAGTCGATGTCGAACCACCGCGCCGCCGCCGACTCACGGCCCTCGCGCAGCAGCGACCACAGCGCGGCGTTGCGCCACGTCACGTCGGGCACCGTCATGTGGTTCGGCACGACGTCGACGACGATCCCGAGGCCCGCCGCGTGCGCGGCGAGCACGAGCCGGTCGAACGCCTCCCGGCCGCCCGCCTCCTCGTTGAGGCGGCCGTGGTCGACGACGTCGTAGCCGTGCGTCGACCCGGGTGCCGGCTGAAGGACCGGTGACAGATAGAGGTGCGAGACCCCCAGTGAGGCGATGTATGCCGTCTGCGCCGCCGCCGCGTCGAACCCGAACCCGCCGTGGACCTGGAGGCGGTAGGTCGAGGTGGGCACGGCGCGGCCGGAGGCGCCGACGACGACGGGAGCAGCCGGCATACCCATCAGGACGGCCGTTCGGAGGTGGCCGCCCCCGCCGTGTGGGTCGGGGCCTCGCGGGGGCTGCGCAGGACGACGACCGCACGGGCACCGACGACGACCTGCGAGCCGGCGTCGCGCCAACCCGGGTCGACGATCTCGGCACACGTGTCGATCTCGGTGAGCCAGCGCTCTCCCCACGTCGAGGAGGGGATGGTGAACTGCTGCTCCTCGGCGTCGGCGTTGAACAGGACGAGGAAGTCGTCGTCGGTGATCATCTGCCCACGGGTGTCCGGCTCGTGGATGGCACCGCCGTTGAGCCACATGGCGATCTGTAGGGCGTCGCCGTCCCAGCCGAACTCGTCCATGGGCTCGCCGGAGGGCTGCAGCCAGTAGATGTCGCCCAGCGTCGACTGGCCACCGTGGTCGGCCGAGCCGGCGAAGAAGCGGCGGCGCTTGAACACCGGGTGGCTCTGGCGCAGGCGCACCACGGCCTTGGTGAACTCGAGCAGCCGCACCTGGTCCTCGTCGAGGTCCCAGTCGACCCAAGCCAGCTCGTTGTCCTGGCAGTAGACGTTGTTGTTGCCGTCCTGCGTGCGCCCGATCTCGTCGCCGTGGCTGATCATCGGCACGCCCTGCGAGAGCAGCAGTGTCGTGAGGAAGTTGCGGAGCTGCCTCTGCCGGAGCTCGCGGATCTCGGGGTCGTCGGTCGGCCCCTCGACACCGTGGTTCCACGAACGGTTGTGGCCCTCGCCGTCGTTGCCGTCCTCGCCGTTGGCCTCGTTGTGCTTGTCGTTGTAGGAGACGAGGTCGCGCAGCGTGAAGCCGTCGTGGGCGGTGATGAAGTTGATCGAGGCGATGGGCTTGCGGCCGCTGTGCTCGTAGAGGTCGCTCGAGCCTGTGATGCGAGAGGCGAACTCACCCAGCGTCGCCGGCACACCACGCCAGAAGTCGCGCACGGTGTCGCGGTACTTGCCGTTCCACTCGGTCCACAGCGGCGGGAAGTTGCCGACCTGGTAGCCACCGTCGCCGACGTCCCACGGCTCGGCGATGAGCTTGACCTGGGAGATCACCGGGTCCTGCTGGATGATGTCGAAGAAGGCCGAGAGCTTGTCGACCTCGTGGAACTGGCGGGCGAGGGTGGCCGCGAGATCGAACCGGAAGCCGTCGACGTGCATCTCGGTGACCCAGTAGCGCAGCGAGTCCATGATGAGCTGGAGGACGTGCGGGTTGCGCATGAGCAGGCTGTTGCCGGTGCCCGTCGTGTCGTAGTAGTGCTGCTTGTTGTCGTCGACGAGGCGGTAGTAGCTCGCGTTGTCGATGCCGCGGAAGCAGATCGTCGGGCCGAACTCGTTGCCCTCGGCGGTGTGGTTGTAGACGACGTCGAGGATGACCTCGATGTCGGCCTCGTGCAGCGCCTTGACCATGGCCTTGAACTCGGTGACCTGCTGCCCGCGCTGGCCCTGTGCGTAGGAGTTGTGCGGCGCGAGGAAGCCGATGGTGTTGTAGCCCCAGTAGTTCGTCAGGCCCTTGGCCTGCAGTGAGGTGTCCTGGACGAACTGGTGCACCGGCATGAGCTCGATGGCGTTGATGCCGAGCTCCTTGAGGTGGTCGATGATCACGGGGTGCCCGATCGCGGCGTAGGTGCCCCGGATCTCCTCGGGCAGGTCCGGGTGCGTCATCGTCAGGCCCTTGACGTGCGCCTCGTAGATCACGGTGTCGTGGTACTCGTGACGCGGCGGCCGGTCGTGGCCCCAGTCGAAGTAGGGGTTGATGACGACGCTGAGCATCGTCTTGCCGAGGGAGTCGTCGGTGTTGCGCTCGGTCGGCTCGAGGAAGTCGTAGGAGAAGAGCGACTGGTCGTTGCTCACCTGCCCCTCGATCGCCTTGGCGTAGGGGTCGAGCAGGAGCTTGCTCGGGTCGCACCGGTGCCCGTGGTCGGGGTCGTAGGGCCCGTGCACGCGGTAGCCGTAGCGCTGCCCCGGCTGGAGCCCGGGAATGTAGGCGTGCCAGACGAAGTGGTCGACCTCCGGCATCTCGATGCGCACCTCGACCCCGTCGTCGTCGATGAGGCAGAGCTCGATCTCCTCGGCGACCTCGCTGAAGAGCGCGAAGTTGACCCCACTGCCGTCGTAGGTCGCGCCGAGCGGGTATGCCGATCCGGGCCAGATTTCCAAGGCCGCCTCTTTCGTCGTGTTCTGGGTCAAGCGTGTGCACTCCTCACGGGGACGACGGCGGCCCGCGTGGCGGGAACGCCGGGCCGGTCGGGCTGGCTGGGTATCGTTCGCGCAGGACGCCTAACCTACCCAACTCCCCCGCACCCGAAGGACCACCAGTGACCCAGAATCGCACCGCCGTCGTCACCGGAGCCGCCCGCGGGATCGGCGCGGCGACCGCTCGACGCCTCGCGAAGGACGGGTATGCCGTCGCGGTCCTCGATCTCGACGAGGCGGCCTGCGAGGCGGTCGCCGCTTCCATCCGTGAGGCCGGCGGGTCGGCGATCGGCGTGGGCGTGGACGTCTCCGACGCGGAGCAGGTCGAGGCCGGCGTGGCGCGGGTGGCCGACGAGCTCGGGCCTCCGGTGGTGCTCGTCAACAACGCCGGCATCATCCGCGACAACCTCATCTTCAAGATGACCGAGTCCGACTGGGACTCGGTCATCAACGTCCACCTGCGCGGCGCATTCCTCATGTCCCGCGCCTGCCAGGCACACATGACCGCCGAGAAGTTCGGCCGCATCGTCAACCTCTCGTCGTCCTCGGCCCAGGGCAACCGCGGGCAGGCGAACTACTCGGCGGCCAAGGCCGGGCTCCAGGGCTTCACCAAGACACTCGCCATCGAGCTCGGCAAGTTCGGTGTCACCGCCAACGCCGTGGCCCCGGGCTTCATCCAGACCGACATGACCGCAGCCACCGCCGAGCGAATGGGCGTGTCGTTCGAGGACTTCCTCGCCGGGGCCGCGAAGCAGACCCCTGTCGGGCGCGTCGGCCAGCCCGAGGACATCGCCGCGACGATCTCGTTCCTCTGCTCGGAGGAGGCGGGCTTCGTCTCGGGCCAGGTGATCTACGTTGCCGGAGGCCCCCTCGACTGAGCGCGAGGACGCGCAGGCGCGAGGGGCCGCGCCCGCACGGGACCGTGCCTTCGACGTCGCCCGCGGCATCGCGATCCTCGCCATCGTCGTGGGTCACGTCCTGCGCGGACTCGCCGCGGCAGACCTCGTGCCGCGCACGTCCCCGGTCGTGCTCGAGGTGGACGACGGGTTCTACGCGTGGCACCTCACGATCTTCGCCGTGCTGCTCGGCGTCTTCCTTCGACCGGGTGTCGACAAGCACGGGCCTCGTGCCTACCTCCGCTCCCGGGTCGCTCTCTTCGCCTACCTGTATGCCGTGTGGACCGTCCTCTTCGGCATCACCCGCCGCTTCACCGACGTGGCGGCCCAGGCAGCGGAGGAGGGCGTCGACGCCGTCGAGCCGGAGGTCGTGGCCGGACGCTGGGACGGGTTCGTCGGCGACCGGCTGCACGCCCTGCTCGTCGCCGACGGGCCGTTGTGGTGGCTGGGGTTCCTCGTCCTCGTCACCGTGGCGGGTGCACTCGTGCGGCCGTGGAGCAGCCGCGCGCGGGCGGTCCTGTCGTCGGTCGTCGTCGCCGTGGGCTCCTTGCTCGTCTGGGGCTGGACCGGTCCGTGGGTGTTCATGGAGGGCCTTGCACTCCTCGCGTTCGTGTGGTTCGGCCTGCTCGCCGGGCGCGAGCGGGTGGCCGCCCTGACCCGCTCAGCACACGCACGGTGGGTCGCGCTCGTCGGGGTCGGTGCCGGAGCGGCCGCGCTCTGGTTGACCGACCCGATGCCCCCGACGTCGTGGATGGGACCGCGCACCCTCTGGGCCCTCGCCTGGGGCGTCCCGACCTCCATCGCACTGTGCCTCGGCGTCTTCGCCCTGTCGGGGAGCATCGGCCGGTGCGCGGTGGGACGGCCGCTGGCGTTCCTCGGCGAGCGCTCGCTCGAGATCTTCCTCGCGCACATCGTCCTCACCGACATGGCCCGCAAGCTCCTCACCGTCGCTGACGTCACGGACCTCACCGTCCACATGGTCGTCGGGTCCGTCGCCGGCGTGCTCGGGCCGCTCGGCCTGTGGTGGCTGGGCCGACGGCTGCACGCGCCGTGGCTCTTCCAGCTCCCGACCCGAGCCTGACCGTCCCTCCCCTGCCGCTCGACTGTTGATCTTGTTCTTGACGGGTTGGTTAATTAACCTCTATGTTAAGTCTCATGGCCGATCCGCTCAGCACCACGTTCGCCGCCCTCGCCGACCCGACGAGACGGGCCATCCTGGCCCGGCTCTCGTCCGGCGACGCCACGGTCGGCGAGCTGGCCGAGCCGTTCGACATGTCCCTGCCCGCCATCTCGAAGCACCTCACGGTCCTCGAGAAGGCCGGGCTGGTCACCAAGAGCCGGGATGGGCAGCGGCGCCACTGCCGCATCTCGGTCGCGCCCCTGGAGGACGCGACGTCGTGGCTCGAGCTCTACCGCAAGCACTGGGAGCAGCAGCTCGACCACCTCGGCGACTACCTCGCCACCATCCAGCCGCCCTCGACCGAGGGCACCACGAAGGAGAACCCGTCATGAGCACCACCGCCGCCACGGGCGCCCACGAGCGCGCCACCGTCACCGCCTCCGGTTCGGAGATGGTCATCACCCGAACCTTCACCGCCCCCGCCGACCTCGTCTTCGAGGCCATGACCAACCCCGAGCACATCCGTCGCTGGTGGGGTGCCGGCCACGGCACCATGACCGTCTGCGAGGTCGACCTCCGCGAGGGCGGCGCCTGGCACTTCGCCCAGCGCGCCGACTCGAGCGGCGAAGAGGTCTCCTTCTCGGGCCACTACCGGTCGATCGACCGGCCCGGGCACATCGTCCACACCGAGCGCTTCGACAACATCGACAGCCCCTACTCGGTCATCGACACCACCTACACCGAGGAGGACGGGAAGACCACGCTGCGTGCGGTCATCACCTACGACTCTCCCGAGACCGTCCAGGCCGTCATCGACTCGGGCATGGAGCACGGCCTGCAGTCGTCGTACGACGCCATCGACGACGTCCTCGCCGAGCTCACCACCGCCGGCTGACCCCACGGC
The DNA here is from genome assembly GCF_964253435.1 of Knoellia sp. LjRoot47. Taxonomy (NCBI): domain Bacteria; kingdom Bacillati; phylum Actinomycetota; class Actinomycetes; order Micrococcales; family Intrasporangiaceae; genus Knoellia; species Knoellia sp. LjRoot47. Next base: position 2,441,623 of record NZ_CAXUQS020000001.1, on the reverse strand, counting down.
ATACGACAACGTCCGCAACCATGGTCGAGATCACGACCACGGTTGCGGACGTTGCGGTATGCCGGCGGGCTGCGTCCGCAGATGTGGTCACCTTCTCGACCAAGATTGCGGACGCTGCGCGGACGGGCGGCGTCACACGGCTCAGAAGCCGAGGTCGCGGCCGATGAGCTCCTTCATGATCTCGTTCGAGCCGGCCCAGATCTTCGTCACGCGGGCGTCGCGCCAGGCGCGGGCCACGCGGTACTCGTTCATGAAGCCGTAGCCACCGTGCAGCTGGACGCACTCGTCGAGGACGTCGTTCTGGACCTGCGCGCTCCACCACTTGGCCTTGGCGGCGTCGACGGCCGTGAGCTCACCCTTGGCGTGGGCGGCGACGCAGTCGTCGACGTAGGCCTCGGCCACCTCGATCGAGGTGACGAGCTCGGCGATCTTGAACTTGTTGTGCTGGAAGGCACCGATGGGCTGGCCGAAGGCCTTGCGCTCCTTGGCGTACTCGATGGTCTCCTCGAGGATCGCCTTGGCGTGCGCGACGTTGGAGACGGCGGCGCCGACGCGCTCCTGCGGGAGGCGCTGCATCATCGCGATGAAGCCCATGCCCTCCTCGCCGATGAGGTTCTCGGCGGGGACGCGGACGTTCTCGAAGAAGAGCTCGGCGGTGTCGGACTCCTCCTGGCCCACCTTGTCGAGCTTGCGGCCGCGGCTGAAGCCCTCCATGCCGTCCTCGACCATGAGCAGCGAGATGCCCTTGGCGCCCTTGCTCGGGTCGGTGCGGGCGGCCACGATGACGAGGTCGGCCTGGTAGCCGTTGGTGATAAAGGTCTTGGAGCCGTTGAGGACCCAGCCATCGCCGTCCTCGGCGCGGACAGCAGTCGTCTTGAGGGCGGCGAGGTCGGAGCCGCCGCCCGGCTCGGTCATGGCGATGGCGCAGATCTTCTCGCCGGCGGCCATGGGCGGGAGCCAGCGCTGCTTCTGCTCCTCGGTGCCGAGGTCGACGATGTAGGGCGGGCAGACGTCGCTGTGGATCCCGAAGCACGACGAGGTCGCGGCGTTGAAGCCCGAGATGACCTCGGCCGAGATGGCGTTGAAGCGGTAGTCCCCCGCGCCGGCGCCACCGAACTCCTCCGGGATGTCGAGGCCGAGCAGGCCCTGCTTGCCCGCCTCAAGCCAGATGTCGCGGTCGATGCTCTTGGCCTCGAGCATCTGGTCGGCACGCGGCTTGAGGGTGCGTTCGACGAACTCCTGGACCGAGTCGCGGAAGGCGAGGTGGTCGTCGTCGTACAGGTTGCGGGGCATGGCTTCTCCTCGACGGAACTACGAATGACTAAGCGCTTGCTTAGTCTCACGCGGGTCAGGCATGCTGTCAACATGTCTGCCACCACAGGCGCTCCACGGTCGGAGCAGAGCATCCTCGCCACGCTCGAGGACTCCGGGGACACCGCGGGTGCCACGGCGGTGCGGCTCATGATGGCCGCCGCCGACGCCTTCGCGGACAAGGGCTTCCACGCGACGACGACCCGCGACATCGCCTCGCGGGCCGGGCTCTCCCCCGCCGGCGTCTACGTGCACTTCAGCTCCAAGGAGGACCTTCTCTTCCAGCTGAGCCGCCGCGGCCACCAGACGGCGCGCGACCAGCTCGTCGAGGCCGCCCGGGCCGCCGGGTCCCCGCCCGAGGCCCTCCGCTCGATCATCGCCGGGTTCTCGCGGTGGCACGCCGAGCACCACCAGCTCGGCCGGATCGTCCAGTACGAGTTCCGCCACCTGACACCTGAGCACCGCGACGAGGTCCTGGCGCTGCGACGCGAGATCGACAAGGTCGTGCGTGGCGTCCTCAAGGACGGCGTCGAGTCCGGCGACTTCGAGGTCGACGACATCCCCAGCACCGCCCTCGCCCTGCTGTCGATGGCGGTGGACGTCGCGCGCTGGTACTCCCCCGAGATCCGCCGCACGCCCGACGACATCGCGCGCACCAACGGCCACCTCGCGATGAGGCTCGTCGCTCGCCGTTAGGCTTGCGCACCATGACCGACGCCGGAGGACACGGGGGCTCCCCGTCGATCGCACAGCCCGACTACTGGTGGTACGTCGCGCGCACAGACCTGCTGCACGCCGCCCTCAGCTCGTACGCCGCCGGCCGCACCACCGTGCTCGACATCGGCAGCGCCGACGGTCCGAGCGCCGGCTGGCTGCACGACGGCACCCGCCACCTCGCCTCGCTCGACATCGACCCCCGCGGACTGGGCACCAACGGTGTCTGCGGGTCGGCCCTGTCGCTGCCCTTCGCCGACGCGAGCTTCGACATGGTGTCGGCCTTCGACGTCATCGAGCACTGCGATCCCGAGGCTGATGCCCTGGCCGAGGTGGCGCGCGTCCTGCAGCCCGGTGGCACGTTCCTCATGGCGGTACCGGCCTACCAGTGGGCGTGGACCGACTTCGACGTCGCCAACGGGCACCACCGGCGCTACACGAGGAAGCGCGCGGTGGCCGCGGTCGAGCGCGCCGGCTTCCGCGTGGAGCGGGCGACCTACGGCTTCACGTCGGTCTTCCCCGGCTTCGTCGCCGAGCGCATAGCCCGCCGCCTCAAGGACCGCAAGCACACGAGCGCGGTCGACGTCGTCGAGGTGCCCCAGGTGCCCAGGACCCTGCACCACGCCCTCCTCGCCGCCACCCGGGTCGACGAGGCGCTGCTGCGCCGTCGCCTCGACCTGCCCTTCGGCAGCTCCGTCTTCGTCGCGGCGACGAAGGTCAGCGGCCCGCGCTGACCCGGACCCGGGACGTGGACGTCACCACGTGCCCGCCTGGACCGGCTCGAGCTGGCGCACCAGCTCCGCGACGAGCTCGTATGCCGTGTCGTCCGTGTCGTTGCCCATCCCGAGGATGAGGTGGTCGAGGCCGACCTCGGCGAGGCGGCCGTAGCGGTCGACCGCCTCGTCCACCGACTGCATCGTCTCGCCGGACGGTGCCTTGGCGCCCGAGGTGCCGAGGCTGAGCCGCGACAGCGCCGTCACCTCGATCTCGCGCGGGTCGCGGCCGACGTCGTCGCAGTGGCCGCGCAGGATCGCCAGGCGCGAGGCCATCGCCTCCGGCCCGGCGTCGAAGAGGTTGCACGCGTCGGCGTACTTCGCGACGAGCCGCAGCGTCTTCTTCGGTCCGCTCCCCCCGATGAGGATGGGTACGCGGCGCAACGGCGCGGGGACGTTGAGGGGACGTTCGAGCGAGTAGTGGCGGCCGGCATACGGGCTGTCGTCGCCGTCGAACATCTGTCGTGCGATCTGGAGCGTCTCCTCGAGTCGCTCGAAGCGTTCTGCCACAGCGGGATACGGGACACCGAGCCCACGGTGCTCCTCTTCGTTCCACGCGGCACCGATGCCGAGCCATGCCCGCCCGCCGCTCAGCACGTCGAGCGTCGTGACCGTCTTGGCGAGCAGCCCGGGGTGACGGTAGGTCACGCCCGTGACGAGCGTCGCGAGCTCGATCCGCTCGGTCGCGGCCGCGGCGAAGGCCAGGGCGGAGTAGCCCTCGAGCATGTCGAGCTCGGGTGGGCCGATCATCGAGATCTGGAAGAAGTGGTCCATGACCCAGAGCGAGGACATGCCGGCACCCTCGGCGTTCTGGGCGACCCGGCGGAAGGTGGGGCCGATCGACGTCGGGGCGCCCGGCCAGGAGAAGTAGGAGACCTGCAGTCCACAGCGCATGCCCCGATCCTGCGCACGCCTCCTCGCGAGAAGCAAGCACAATGTCCCGGTGCGCATCTTCGCCGCCGTCGTGCCGCCCGCCGACGCCCACGCCGACCTGGAGGCGTTCGTCGAGCCCCGCCGGGACGTCCACTCCGACCTGCGCTGGACGCCGTCCCACCTCTGGCACGTGACGCTGGCCTTCATGGCCGACGTCCCCGAAGGCCTCGTCGACGACGTCGTGGACGACGTGGCCCGGGTCGCGGGCGAGCACGCGCCGATCCCGTTGCGGCTCAGCGGTGCCGGGACCTTCCCGAACCCCGCCGAGGCACGAGTGGTGTGGATGGACGTCCGCTCGGAGTCGCCCAGCGGACTCACCGACCTCGAGTCGCTCGCGCTCGGGGTGCGCCGCGCCTGCGGAAGCGTCGGCGCCTCACCGGCAGGCGGCGACTACCGACCGCACCTCACCCTCGCCCGGGTGCGTCGGCCGTTCGAGGCGACGCACTGGCTGCGGGTCATGGACGCGTATGCCGGCCCGCCATGGGTCGCGGACGAGGTCACCGTCTTCGTGTCCCACCGGGGAGAGCGAAGGGGCAGACCGCACTACGAACCCGTAGCGGTCTGCCCCCTCGGTGCGAACGTCAGTCGCGGGTGAGCTTGCGGTAGGTCACGCGGTGCGGACGGGCCGCGTCCTCGCCGAGGCGCTCGATCTTGTTGGCCTCGTAGGCCTCGAAGTTGCCCTCGAACCAGTACCAGTTCGCCGGGTTCTCGTCGGTGCCCTCGTAGGCGAGGATGTGCGTCGCGACCCGGTCGAGGAACCACCGGTCGTGACTGATGACCACGGCGCAGCCCGGGAACTCGAGCAAGGCGTTCTCGAGGGAGCCGAGCGTCTCGACGTCGAGGTCGTTGGTCGGCTCGTCGAGGAGCAGCAGGTTGCCACCCTCCTTGAGAGTGAGCGCGAGGTTGAGGCGGTTGCGCTCGCCACCGGAGAGGACGCCGGCCTTCTTCTGCTGGTCCGGCCCCTTGAAGCCGAACTGCGAGACGTAGGCGCGCGAGGGGATCTCGACGTTGCCGACCTGGATGTAGTCGTGGCCGCCGGAGACGGTCTCCCAGAGGTTCTTGTTGGGGTCGAGGCCGCCGCGGCTCTGGTCGACGTAGGAGATCTTGACCGTGTCACCGATGTCGACGAGGCCGCCGTCGGCGGGCTCGAGACCGACGATGGTCTTGAACAGGGTCGTCTTGCCCACACCGTTGGCGCCGATGACACCGACGATGCCGTTGCGCGGCAGCGAGAACGACAGGCCGTCGATGAGGACGCGGTCGCCGAAGCCCTTCTTGAGGTCCTTGACCTCGATGACCTTGCTGCCGAGGCGCGGGCCCGGCGGGATCTGGATCTCCTCGAAGTCGAGCTTGCGGGTGCGGTCGGCCTCAGCCGCCATCTCCTCGTAGCGGGCGAGGCGCGCCTTGGACTTGGTCTGGCGGGCCTTGGCGTTGGAGCGGACCCACTCGAGCTCCTCCTTGAGGCGCTTGCTGAGCTTGGCGTCCTTCTTGCCCTGGACCTCCAGACGCGCCTGCTTCTTCTCGAGGTAGGTCGAGTAGTTGCCCTCGTAGGGGTAGGCCCGGCCGCGGTCGAGCTCGAGGATCCACTGCGCGACGTTGTCCATGAAGTAGCGGTCGTGTGTCACGGCGACGACGGCACCGTGGTAGCCCGCGAGGTGCTGCTCGAGCCACAGCACCGACTCGGCGTCGAGGTGGTTGGTGGGCTCGTCGAGCAGGAGCAGGTCCGGCTTCTGCAGGAGCAGCTTGCAGAGGGCGACGCGGCGGCGCTCACCACCGGAGAGGACGGTGACGTCGGCGTCCGGCGGCGGGCACCGCAGGGCGTCCATCGCCTGCTCGAGCTGGGAGTCGAGGTCCCAGGCGTCGGCGGCGTCGATCTCCTCCTGGAGCTTGCCCATCTCGGTCATGAGGGCGTCGAAGTCGGCGTCCGGCTCACCCATCTCCTCGGAGATGGCGTTGTAGCGGTCGAGCTTGGCCTTGATCTCGCCCGCGCCCTCCTCGACGTTGCCGAGGACGGTCTTGGACTCGTTGAGCTCGGGCTCCTGCATGAGGATGCCGACGCTGTAGCCCGGGGTCAGCCGCGCCTCGCCGTTGGACGGCTGGTCGAGGCCGGCCATGATCTTGAGCACGGACGACTTGCCGGCACCGTTGGGGCCGACGACGCCGATCTTGGCGCCGGGCAGGAACGACAGGGTGACATCGTCGAGGATGACCTTGTCGCCGTGGGCCTTGCGGGCGCGCGACATGACATAGATGAACTCGGGCATGGGGCAAGGCTAACGACTGCCCGCCCCATCCCCGAATCGGTTCGCCCTCAGGCGGCGGGCTCCTCGACGAGTGGGCCGGTCGCGCTCGCCCCGGCGTCGTCGGTCTGGCCCTCGGCCCGGTCCTCGGTCGGGCGCTCGGTCGGGCGCTCGGCCAGGAGGTAGTCGTCGCGCTGCGGGTCCCCGTAGCCCTCGGACTCGGAGTGCAGGGTCTGCAGCGCGTCGTCGAGCCGGTCGCCGGTGCCGTAGGAGGGCTTCGACACCTTCTCGTAGGCCGTCTGGCCCCAGCTGAGGTCGTGCCCGACGCCATGGGCGACGATGCTCACCGACGTGCCCATCGAGCCGTCGTCGCGCTTGAACTCGCGTGCCGACAGCCGGCCGTGGACGACGACGGGCTGTCCCTTCTCGATCGAGCGGAGGACGTTGGCGCCGAGGTTGCCCCAGGCGAAGACCGTGAACCACGACGTCTCGCCGTCCTCGTAGGTGCCCGGCGCCCCGGTCACCTGGCGCCGTGGTGTGGCGGCGACGCGGAAGCTCGTGAAGGGCTTGTTGTTCTTGGAGACCTTCATCTCCGGGTCGCTGGCGACCCGGCCCTGGACCGTGATGGTGCTGTCCTGCATGACTGAAACCTCTTCTGCTCGGGCTCCGCTCGTGCGGTGCACTGCGACCAGAGTTCGGCTCCAGCGGGGTCCGCGGCAACGGTCACCGGCGCCACCTGTGGACGACGACGCCGACCCACCACACCTGTGGACAAGTCGACGCCACGACCGACTCCTCGACGACGGTGCCGTCGGAGGGTCAGACCTTGGCCGCGGCCTCGAGGTGCTGACGCGTCTCGCGGTGGCGCTCGAGGACGGCGGCCACCGGAGCGAGGATCCGTTCGTCGGCGACCGTCGCGATCGAGTCCCGCAGTCGCCCGTTGATGACGGTGGCGCGACGCCGCGCCCCGATCCCGGCGAGGAAGCGAGAGACCATCGCGAGGAGAAGACCGGCCAGCAGCCCGCCCACGAGCAGGACGAACGGCCACGGCAGCGGGCCCCACATCGGCGTCTCGATGCTCGGGAACTGGAGCCAGCCGAGCAGCATGAGCACGAGGAGCCACACGAGACCGGCCACGGCGACGAGGGCGAGCAGGAGCTGGGCGACCCCCACGGCGCGCCACCACACGGGCGTCCGCGAGCGCAGCGAGGTCGAGATGACGGCCTGGTCGAGCGCGTCTGCCATGGCGTGACCCGGCGGCGTGGCCGCGGCGTCGACCGCGTCGCCCCACAGGGTCGGCAGCGCGGAGCCGGCGCGGTCCGCGAGGCGGCGGGTCGCGAGGTCGACGGCCGCGCGAGCGGCCGGGGTGGGCGGCGGCAGCGAGGAGCGGCCGAGCACCGAGCGGACGTCGGCGTCGCTCACCGTGACCGACCCACGGCCATCGTCGAGCCGCAGCCGGCGCAGGGGTCGCGGCCGGAGGCGCTGCACCCAGCGGGTGAACGGCCACCCCGTGCGGTCGACCGCCTGCATCCGGTAGTCACGCTCGACCGCGTTGACCACGGTGGGCACGCCTGCCGCGCGGGCGAGCGCGTCGACGAGCTCGCCCTCGCCCTTGGCCTTGACGGCCGGCTCGGAGTCGGCGACGGCGGTGCGCAGCCCAGCGGTCGCCTGGCGCACGTCCGCGCCCAGTCGGGTGCGCGCGGCGTTCGCGCCGGACACGGCGTTGCTCAGCCGCTGGCCGAGGACGTCCAGCCCGCGCCCCGAACGCGCCGAGGTGGGGATGACCGTGGCGTCGGGCATGCCGTCGCGCCCCATGAGGCGCTTGAGGTCGCTGACGCAGCGCTCGACGTCGGCGTCGGACAGCCGGTCGACCTGGTTGAGCACGACGATCGTCACGGCATCGTGTGTCGACAGGGCCGCGACGTAGTCGTCGTGCAGGCGCGCGTCGGCGTACTTCTGCGGGTCGGTCACCCAGACGAAGACGTCGACGAGGTTGAGGACGCGCTCGGCCTCGGCCCGGTGCGCGGTCTCGCGCGAGTCGAAGTCGGGCAGGTCCAGAAGGACGAGACCGTCGAGCGAGCCGACGGTGCCCTCGACCTTCGAGTCACCCGGGACGTGGTGACGACTCACCACGTCGAGCCAGTCGAGGAGCGGCCCGGCGGGCTCGTCGCCCCAGATGGCGGCCGTGGGCTTCGAGGTGGTGGGCCGGCGGGCGCCGACCGTCGCCACGTCGCCGCCGACCAGGGCGTTGAAGAGGGAGGACTTGCCGCTCCCGGTGGCACCGGCGAGGGCGACGACCGTGTGCCCGCCGACGAGCGCCGTGCGCTCCGCGACCTTGGTCACGACACCGCGGGCACGCTGCACCTGCGCTTCGGGGAGCTGGTCCCCACCACTGGTCAGTGCGGCTCCCAGCGACCCGGAGGCAGCGGTGAGCGCCTCGGCGGTGACGCTGCTGACCTTGGCGCCACCCATCCGCAGCGGGCTCATGCAGCCTCCTCGCGGACGCGGGCAGCAGCGGAGTCGAGTGCGGCCGACTGACCGGCGGTCTCGCCCAGGGACGTGACCGCATCGGCATACCGAGCCTGCTCGACGGCATACAGGTCCTCGACGCGGGTGAGAAGGCTCTTGCGCGCCTTGGCGGCCATCTCGCGGACGGCCTGGTCGCCGAAGATGGCCTCGAGGACGCGCTGGGCGAGCACCGAGGTGCCACCCGCGATCCCGACCTCGGCGCCGGTGAGGCCGCCCGTCGCGGCGAACGACACGAGCATGAGGAACAGGCCGATGGCATTGACGCCGTATGCCGCGATCCTCGCATTGGTCCGCCGGTTGCCGCCCTCGCTCCGCACGATGTCGAAGACCTCGCCCTGCCACTCGCGCACCAAGGCCTCGACGCGCGGGACGAGGTCGGCGGAGGGCTTGGCGAGCTCGGGGTAGGACGTGACCAGCGACTCCCCGCCCGGCAGTCGACGCCACTCACGAGCGGTGTCTGCGGCTGCCGCCGAGGCGTGGGACACGAGCAGGTTGGCGACGCCGGACTGGAGTGCCTCGCCGAGGTCCTCCGCGGGAGCCGGCTGGCCCTTGATCGCCGCAGTGACACGGTCGCGCCACTTGGACAGCGTGGTCTCGATCTGGCGGAAGAACTCGCCGGTCCCGACGAACTCCTGCCAGCGCGCGAGGACCTCACCGCGGAGCAGGGTCCCGTCGGTCATGCCGTCCTTGACGCCGTCGGTGGCGTGGGCGTAGTTGTCCTTCGCCGCGGCCACGAGGCTCCGCGCGGCGTCGTCCTGCTCGGTCGAGGCCTGCACCAGCGCGGCGGTGCGGCCCGAGAGCGAGCCCATCGCGCCCTTGAGGGTCTGGCTCACGACGACGGCGCGGGCACGGGCGTCGCTGGCGAGCGCGTCGAGCCAGGCACGGAGGCGACCCATCGCGTCGGTGCCGAGGAAGCCCTCGGGAGAGAGCGTCGACTCGGGGACGGTGAAGATCGGTGCGGTCGGGAGGCCCTGCTCTCGGAGCATGCCGGCGAGGTGGGGCCGGATCTCGTCGATCGTCTCGGGCGCGATGCGGTCGAGGACGATGGCGACGGCGGTGCCACGCTCGGCGGCGGTGCGCAGGAGGTCCCAGGGGACGGCGTCGGCGTAGCGGGCGGCTGTCGTGACGAAGAGCCAGAGGTCGGCCGCGGCGAGGAGCTGGTTGGCGAGCTCGCGGTTGGCCTGGACGACGGAGTCGATGTCGGGGGCATCGAGCAGGGCCATGCCCGGCGGCAGGCTCTCGGACTCGACGAGGCGCACGGTGCCCGGCTGCGACTCCTCACCCGGACCGCCCGTGACGCGAGCGAGGCTCGGCAGGATGCGTTGGTCGGCGAACCACCGCTTGTCCTGTGGGTGGTGCACGAGGACCGGGCTCGTCGTCGTCGGGCGGAGCACGCCGGAGCGGCTCACCTCGGCCCCGACGATGGAGTTCACGAGGGTCGACTTGCCGGCGCCGGTCGAGCCGCCGACGACGGCGAGGAGCGGTGCGTCGAGCGAGCGCAGGCGCGGGAGGACGTAGTCGTCGAGCTGCTGGAGGAGCTCGCGCCGGACGGTCTGGCCCTCGGCCTGTCCCGGCGTGCTCAGCGGAAGGACCGACGCGGCGACGACGTCACGCAGTCCGGTCACGGCCTCCACGAGCTCGCTCGCGTGGGTGGCCTCGGATGTCGTCACTGCCTCAGCCTAACGAAACGGTGAGCAGCCGCACGCCGACGTGCCGCCGCGTCACACGTGTTTCGGCACGCGGACAGGCAGCAGGTGTCGTCTCACTAGACTGCACCGCAGTTCGGCCCCCGTAGCTCAGCGGATAGAGCGAGTCACTTCTAATGACTGGGTCGCAGGTTCGAGTCCTGCCGGGGGCGCCCTCAGACCGTGTGGCGACGGCAGAAGTCGCGGATCGCCGCGTTGACGAGGTCGGGCTGCTCGAGGTTGCTCAGGTGACCGGCCCCCTCGATCACGACGAGCTCGGACCCGACGATGTCCGCCTCGAACCGGCGGGCCACCTCGAGCGTCGAGCGGGCGTCGAGCTCGCCCCACACGAGCAGGGTCGGCACATCGACCCGAGGGAGCACGTCCCCGAGGTCGGTCGCCGCCATGATCCCCAGCTCGAGGGCCAAGGTCTCGGGCCGCACCTCGGCTGCCATCTCCTCCATGAGTGCCACCACCTCGTCCGACGGGTCGCTCCCGAACAGCCCGGGCAGCGTGGGGTCGAAGTCCTCGCCACCTGCCTCCACCATCTGCCGGACGCCCTCGACGCGACGTGCCACCTCGTCCGCTGGGAGAGAACCGGACCACCCGGCATACGTGTCCATGAGGATGAGCGTCGCGACGAGGTCGGGATGGCGTCGCCAGCACTCGAGCACGACGGTCCCGCCCCACGACAACCCCGCCAGGTGGGCCGGCCCGAGGCCGAGGTCGGTCACGACGGCCGCGAGCGCATCGGCGAACCCGGCCAGGTCGAAGCCGTCCGGCCCCGCCGACGAGCGGCCCACACCCGGCTCGTCCCACGCCACCACGGTGAGCTCGTCGTCCAGGGCCGCCAGCTGGGGGCGCCAGCTGCGCGAGTCGAGAGCCGCACCGTGCACGAGCACCAGCGGAGGTCCGGATCCGACCCTCTCGTAAGCGACCTCCAGCCCGTTGACCTCGACGCGCTCCACGGTGGCGAAGGTACCCCGTGGCGCCACGATCGGATCAGCGCCAGACGGAGAATGACATGATCGGGTCATGTCCGTCGTGATCCGCACCACACAGGTGAGCGACGACCCGCGTCTGCGCGATCTGCTCGACGCCGGCGAGCTCGAGCGCGTCCAGCGCCGCGCCAACCCCAACCCCTTCATCACCGCCCACGCCCTGCTCCGCCGACTGGTGGCCGACGAGACGGGCGTGGACCCGCGGCGGCTCGAGTTCGAGAAGCGGTGCGCCACCTGCGGCACCGACCGCCACGGCAAGCCGCACGTCACCGGCATGCGCGACCTCCACGTGTCGGTGTCCTACGGCGAGCACATGGCGGTCGCCGTCGTGACCAACCTCGGCGAGGTGGGTGTCGACGTCGAGGACCTCGAGTCGGCCGACTTCGACGGGTTCGGGTCGGTGACGCTCGACGACACCGAGGCCGTCCACCTCGAGGGCCTCACCGGCGACGTCCTCCTCGCGGCGCGGGCCCGCATGTGGGCCCGCAAGGAGGCGATCCTCAAGGCCACCGGCCACGGGCTCGTCGTCGACCCGAGCCAGGTCGTCGTGACCTCCCCCGACAGCCCGGCCGCCCTCCTCGAGTGGAAGGCCGCCGAGCACCCGCCCGGCCCGACCCAGGTGAGCGACATCGACGTCGGCCGCGATGACCACCGCGCAGCGGTCGCCGTCCTCACGAGCCACCCCATCAGCCTGCGGGTGCAGCGGGGCTGACCCGATTCAGCGGTCCTGGACGCCGGCTGCGGTCCGCCGCAGCGCGAGCTCGGCCAGCAGCGCCGCGATGTCGGGCAGGACCGAGTCGTCGTATGCCGCCCGCGGCGAGTGGTTGTCCTCCGCGGTCGTGTGGTCGTCGACGGTGCACGCACCGACGTTGAGGTAGGCACCGGGCACCTCCTCGAGCACGAACGCCATGTCCTCGGCACCGGCCTCCGGCAGCGGCATGTCGGACCAGCGGTCCACGCCGAAGAGGTCGACGACGGTGGCCTGCGCGAAAGCGAACTCGTCGGCGTCGTTGACGGTGACGGGGTAGCCGTTGCCGATGTCGACCGTCGCCGTGAGGCCGTGCGCCGCGGTGACGTGCTCGGCGACCCGCCGGATCTCGGTGTGCGCGCGCTCGCGGTGCTCGGCGGAGAACGTCCGCAGCGTCGCCTCGATGACGGCCTCGTCGGGAATGACGTTGTTGACGGTGCCCGACGCGATCCTTCCGACCGTGACGACCACCGGGTCGAACGCGTCGAAGCGCCGGGTCACCATCGTCTGCAGGGCCAGCACGAGTTCGCACGCGACCGGCACCGGGTCGAGGGCGTACTGCGGCTGCGAACCGTGACCACCCTTGCCCTGCACCGTGATGACGACCTCGTCCGCCGCGGCCATCTGCGGTCCAGGACGTCCGAACCACACGCCTCGGGGACGTTCTGCGGCATACACATGGATCGCGTATGCCGCGTCGACCCGTCGGCCGGCCGCGTCGAGAAGTCCTTCGCGCAGCATCGGCTCGGCCCCTCCGGGGCCCTCCTCGCCGGGCTGAAACATGAAGACGACGTCACCCGTGAGGTCGTCGCGCAGCTCGTGCAGGATCCGTGCGGCTCCGACGAGCCCGGCGGTGTGCAGGTCGTGGCCGCAGGCGTGCATCCGCCCGGGCTCCTCCGACGCGAAGTCGAGCCCGGTGGCCTCGGTGACGGGCAGGCCGTCCATGTCGCCGCGAAGGAGGACGACCGGACGCGCGGAGGCGGAGCCACCGTCGTCGTGGCGGTCGGGCGAGCCGCCTCGGCCGCCCCGGCCACGCAGGACCGCGACGACGCTGCTCACCTCGCGACCGGTGGTGATCTCGAGGTCGAGGCCTTCGAGCGCGTCGAGCACCGCGCGCTGGGTCCGGGGCAGGTCGTTGCCGAGCTCGGGGTGGCGGTGGAGGTCGTGGCGGAGATCGACGAGCTCGGGCGCGATCGCCTCGGCCAGACGGCGGGTGTTCGACGCGGCCGACGAGCCCGGGGCGGCCGACGTGGTCGGCGTGGTCGGCGTGGTCGGCGCGGTCGACGTGGACGGGGCGGCCGGCGTGGACGGCGTCATCAGAGCACCTGTCCTGCGAACTCGCGACGACGACGCACGAGGATCCCGAGCAGCTCCCGTTCGTCGGTGAGCGCTCGGGCGTCGGCGGCGGAGTGGTGCATGCGCCGACGCAGCAGCGCCAGCTCGCTCGCGGCGTCCTGGAAGTCCTCCATCGACCGCAGGGCCTGTCGTCCACCGTTGGCCCGCGCCCACTGACGGGCCTCACGACGCTTGGGCATCGAGGCGAGCATCGACACCTCCGCGGGTGAGAGCCAGCCGGCGTCGGCGTAGGCGGTGAGGAACTGTCCGATGAGGCGGCCCTCGCGGCGGCGGACCCACACGACGAACCCGAGGAAGGCGAGGAACAGCGGGACCTGGACGAGGAGGTAGACCGCGATGAGGCCCTCTCCCCCGCTCACGGCCGCGAGGTTCCACAGGGCGTGCGCGATGACGGCCAGCACGAAGCCGGCAAGCGGCGCGAGGACCTTGACGATCCCGCGTCGCGACATCGCGGCGACGCCGATGCCGATGCCGGTGCAGATCGTGAACATCGGGTGTGCGAACGGCGACAGCAGGCAGCGGCCGACGAAGGTTGCGGTCAGCCCCTCCTGCCCGTGCTCGACCCAGGCGATCGCGAGGTACTGGATGTTCTCGGTGAACGCGAACCCGGCAGCGGTGACTCCGGCATAGACCATGCCGTCGGTGATGCCGTCGAACTCGCGCTTGGCGAGACGCCACACGAGGAGCACGAACAGCCCCTTCGCAGCCTCCTCGACGAACGGCGCGACGAACACGGCGGTGAGGGCGAGGGACTCCTCCTCCGGGACGGATCCCCAGAGCACGAGCTGTCCGGCCGTGTTGAGGGTCATCGCGATGAGCACGGCGATGAGCGCGCCCCACAGGAAGGCGCGCACGAGGTAGCGGGTGGGCTCGGCCTCGAACCGGTCCAGCCACATGAACGTGGGGACGACGATGCCGACCGGGATCATCGCCACGACGAAGCCCAGAAGACTGGCGCTCACACCGGCGGCCGCCCCGATGGCACTGGCGACGGCGAGGGCCGCGAGACCGAAGCCGACCGTCGCGACACCGACGATGACCCAGCGGCGGATGACCGATCTCCCACGGTGCGCACCGGCGATGCGGCTGCCCTCCGGAGGCGGAGGGACGGTGGCGTTGGCGTCGACGGCCTGGTCCCCACTCATGGACGACGAGCCTAGTGCTTCGACCTAGGCTGGGACCCATGTCATCGACGCCTGACCGAGCCCTCACCGACCGCATCGTCTGGATCGACTGCGAGATGACCGGGCTTTCCCTCGACAACGACGCGCTCGTGGAGGTCGCGGCCCTCGTCACCGACTACGAGCTCAACGTCCTCGGCGAGGGTGTCGACGTCGTCATCCGGCCGAGCGACGAGGCCTTGGCGCAGATGGGCGACTTCGTCCGCGAGATGCACACGACGTCGGGCCTCATCGACGAGCTCGCAGGTGGCGTGTCGATGGAGGAGGCCCAGCAGCGCGTCCTCGACTACGTCCGCGAGTGGGTTCCGGAGCCGCGCAAGGCCCCCCTCGGCGGCAACACCGTCGGCACCGACCGCGGCTTCCTCGCGCGCGACATGCCCGAGCTCGAGCAGCACCTGCACTACCGCGTCATCGACGTCTCCTCGATCAAGGAGCTCTCGCGCCGCTGGTACCCGCGTGCCTACTTCGCCGCCCCCGAGAAGTCCGGCGGGCACCGTGCCCTGGCCGACATCCGCGAGTCGATCGCCGAGCTGCGCTACTACCGCTCCGCCGTCTTCGTCGAGCCCCCCGGCCGGTCGAGCGAGGAGCTCCGTGCGCTCGCGGCCGAGCACGTCGTCGACCACTCCAGCCCGGCATCCGGGGCGGTCGCGGACGTGGTGGGGAGCACCCCCGAGGAGCAGGTACGATAGTCCGCGCTGCCACGGACGAACTCGTTCGTATGCCGTGACAGTCACCTTGGTGGGTGTAGCTCAGCTGGTAGAGCACCGCGTTGTGGTCGCGGGGGCCGCGGGTTCAAGCCCCGTCACTCACCCCAAGGTCGAAAGCCCCTGCAGAGCAGGGGCTTTCGTCATGCTCTGGGACGTTTGTGAGACTGGGGGCATGCGCCTCACCGTCCGCGGACTCTCCCTGGTCATCCTCACCGCCCTCGTGGGCCTGTTCGTCGGCGTCCTGCCCGCGAACGCGCACTCGCGGCTGCTCTCGATCACACCCAAGGACGGAGCATCGGTCCCGGCCTCTCCTACGGAGGTCGTCCTCACTTTCAACGAGGACGTCAACCCGGAGTTCGTCACCGTGCGCGTCACGGACGGCGAGGGGACGGTCGTCGCCGGACAGGACGCGGCCGCGCAGGGTGCGGTGGTCACGGCACCCGTGACCGAGCCGATCTCGGCCGGTACCTACAAGGTGA
The DNA here is from genome assembly GCF_964253435.1 of Knoellia sp. LjRoot47. Classification (NCBI taxonomy): domain Bacteria; kingdom Bacillati; phylum Actinomycetota; class Actinomycetes; order Micrococcales; family Intrasporangiaceae; genus Knoellia; species Knoellia sp. LjRoot47. Next base: position 2,425,966 of record NZ_CAXUQS020000001.1, on the reverse strand, counting down.
CCTACCGCGTGGTGAGCGCCGACTCGCACCCGATCTCGGGGTCGGCGACGTTCACCGTCGAGGGCGACGCCCAGGCCTCCCCCACGGCCGCACCCAGCGCCACGCCGTCCACGTCCGCTGCCTCTCCCAGCGCGTCGGCGAGCACCCCGGCGAGCCCGTCGCCGAGCCAGACGAACGTCGCCGGCGACGCCGACACCGCAGCCTCCGGCGGCCCGCCCACTTTCGTCTGGTTCGTCCTCGGCGCAGGCGTCCTGGCTGCCCTCGGAGGGGCCACGATCGCGATGCTGAGGAGCCGCAACTCCGCGTGACTTCGCGGTGGTGACGAGGGCAAGGCAGCCGATTTCGCAACCGGGCACGACCGCTGCTAATGTCTCTCCTCGCGCGCCATTAGCTCAATTGGCAGAGCAGCTGACTCTTAATCAGCGGGTTCGGGGTTCGAGTCCCTGATGGCGCACCAGACAGAGCCCCGCACGGTCCGCCGTGCGGGGCTCTTCGCATCGTCGGAGCTCACGTGGCGAACCGGTCGAGCGACCGTCGCCACATCCACGAGATGACCGGGTTCATCGTGTGGTGCAACACGAACATGGAGACCTTGTCGCGCAGGCGGACCGGGTGGGTGTCCCATTCGACGTGCACACGGCTGCCTCCCGCGGCGGCGGGCTCGACACGCATGAACCCTTCTCCGGGCGCCCCGTGGTTCGTCTCCAGCTCCGTCCACCGGACCACTCGGGGGTCGGACCAGTCGTAGCGAACGATGACCCAGAACGGGGAGTGTGGCGACCCCTCGCGAGCCACGGCCCATGTGTCCCCCTCGTCCATGAGCTCGTAGACATTGGCGTCGAGCGTGGTGCTCCAGATCGCGAGGCGACGGTCCGTGAAGTCGGTCATCGCCTCACGGACCTGATCCGGTGATGCCCGGGTGACGAGATCGAACCTCATCTCGATCAGCCACCCGCCCGGGTGCGTCCCATGGCCAGCAGGCTAGTGATCGCATCCCCGCACCCACAACCACCCGTCGCGGCCAGCGAAACGGCCCTCTGACCGCGCGTGTCGATGGGCTGGGCGAGCAGGGACCAAGGCCCCTGTGCGTCGGGACCTGGCCGGAGCAGCGTGGACCCAGGAGCTCCCCGAGGAGGTGCGCGTCATGCGTCGTCGCACAGCGATCGTGGTGACGGTCCTGGCCTTCGTGTCGATCCTGTCCGGCTGCGTCGTCCAGCGATCCCCGGACACCAGGACGATGCACGGTGCCCACGCGGTGATGGCGACATCCTCCTCCGAACCGTCCTACCTCGCCGAGATGGTGCCGCACCACGAGGAGGCGATTCGCGCGGCCCGGGAGCTCGCGCGCTCGGAGCGACCCGAGATGCGCCGGCTCGGCGAGGACATCGTCGCTTCACAGTCGGCGCAGGTCGAGCAGATGCGCGGATGGCTCGACCGGTGGTGGCCCGACACGGCCGAGGACACGGCATACCGGCCGATGATGCGCGACCTGAGCGGTCTCGACGGCGACGCACTCGACCGCGCGTTCCTCGACGACATGGTCGGTCACCACATGGTGGCCGTCATGATGTCGCAGCGGCTCCTGACAGGACTCGCCGCGGTGCACCGGGAGGTCGCCGACCTTGCCCGCCGGGTCAGCGCCGACCAACGCGCGGAGATCGCTCGGATGCGCGCGTGGCAGTGGGCGTGGTTCGGCGAGCGTGGCTCGATGATGTACGGCAGGTGACGGCGTTCGCCCTCACCAGCGGTGGCGAATCAGCGCCGGCGCCGCCGCAGGACCTTGAGGGCGACGATGACCGCGACGACGGCCACGGCGGCGGCGACGCGCTCGACGCGCAGGTCACCCTCCGGGGTCGTCGTGGCGTCGGCGAAGCGCGCCTTGGCCTTCTCGACCTCGCGCTTGGCGATGGCCGACGGGGTGGCCTTGGCGGTGATCTCGTCGAGGGTGCGGGCCAGGCGCACGCGGCGCTCGGCGATGTCGGCCTCGAGGGCGGAGATGGAGCTCATCGAATCAGTCCTCACTCAGTCCGAGGTCGCGACGCAGCTTCGCGACGTGTCCAGTGGCCTTGACGTTGTAAAAGGCGTGCTCGACCTTGCCGTCCTCGTCGACGACGACGGTGGACCGGATCACGCCCTGCACGACCTTGCCATAGAGCTTCTTCTCCCCGAAGGCGCCCCACGCGGTCATGACGGCCTTGTCGGCGTCGGAGAGCAGGGTGAGCGAGAGGTGCTCCTTGTCGCGGAACTTCGCGAGCTTCTCCGGCTTGTCGGGCGAGATGCCGAGGACCGTGTAGCCGTCGCTCTTGAGTGACTCGAGGGACTCGCTGAAGTCGCACGCCTGCTTGGTGCACCCGGGCGTCATGGCCGCCGGGTAGAAGTAGACGATGACCTTGCCGCCGCGCAGGTCCGAGAGCGTCACGCTCTCACCCGTGTCGGTGCTCAGGGTGAAGTCCGGTGCGGTGTCGCCCGGAGCAAGTCGGTCGGTCACGCGGTTCTCCTCGTTGGTCGGCTCTCGCCAAACTATCAGCGAGACACCGACAGCCAGTGCGCGAGGCGGGACTCGAAGTCTCCTGTCTGTGCCGATGCCTAGCCTCATTCAATGGGGCGGGCGAGATACACGCGGGAACTCTTGGCACCGGTTGTTGCTGAGGCGGATTCGTATGCGGATGTCCTGAGGCGGCTCGGGCTGGCACAGGCGGGCGGGACGCAGGCACACGTTGCACGTCGAATCAGGGCTTTCGGCATCGACACCTCCCACTTCACACGACGGCGGCATGCCAAGCCTCAAGTCATGCTCACGCCCGATGAGATCTTTGCGCCGATCCCTGTAGGCGCCCTGCGAAGGAAGCCACACCACCTCAAACGTGCTCTCCTGGCGATCGGGCGCCCCTGGATCTGTGCGCTCTGCGGAAACGCCGGAGTGTGGTGTGGTCAACCGCTCACGCTGCACGTTGACCATGTTGACGGCGACTTCCACAACAATCGCCCGGACAACCTTCGCTTCCTGTGCCCGAACTGTCACTCTCAGACGCCCAACTTCGCAGGCAAGAGCAAAGGATGGCGGTCACGCGGCGCCGATGCGGGCGACTAGCATCTGGCACGGCTGTCACGCGCAGCCACTGGCCAGAGTGGTGGAATTGGTAGACACGCGGCACTTAGGATGCCGTGCTTCGGCGTGGGGGTTCGAGTCCCCCCTCTGGCACCCAGAGTGGCCTCCGGGCAGTTTCCCCGCGACCTCCACGAATCTGCTTCGCCCACCGGCCGTGCGTCTGACGAGACGGCACGGGCACCACCCCCTCGCACGCTAGCTGCGGAGGCGCTCGCGCAGGATCGGCACCATGGCCCGGAAGGCCCGGCCCCGGTGCGAGATGGCGTTCTTCTCGACGTCGGTGTACTCGGCCAGCGAGCGGGTGTCGCCGTCGGGCACGAAGATCGGGTCGTAGCCGAAACCGTTGTCCCCGACCGGGTCGCGACGGATCGTGCCGGTGACGCGACCCTCCACCGACTCGACCGATCCGTCGGGCATGGCGAGCACGGCGGCGCAGACGAACGATGCCGTCCGGTGCTCGTCGGGCACGTCGCCGATCTGCTCGAGCAGGAGACCGAGGTTGGCGCGGTCGCGCTCGGCCCGGGCCGCGTCGGCGCCGGCGTGCGAGCCCGACCACCGGGCGGAGAAGACGCCGGGCGAGCCGCCGAGGACGTCGACGGCCAGACCCGAGTCGTCAGCGACGCTGGGCAGGCCGGTCACCTTCGCGACAGCCACCGCCTTGAGGCGGGCGTTGCCCTCGAACGTCACCTCGCTCTCGACCACGTCCGGGGCGTCGGGGAAGTCGGAGGCACCGACGACCTCGAGCCCGATCTCGTCGGCGAGGTCGGCGAGGATCTGCCGCAGCTCGTGGACCTTGTGCTCGTTCTGGGTGGCGAGGACGAGGCGGGTCACCGCTGGCGCTCCCTCGGGGTCGTGGCGAGGGCTTGCTGCTGCGCCTCGGTGAGCGCCGCACACCCGAGTGCGGCGAGGTCGAGCAGGGCGTTGAGGCGGTCGCGGTCGAACGCGGCGTCCGCACCCTCGGCGGTGCCCTGCACCTCGACGTAGCGACCTGAGCCGGTCATGACGACGTTCATGTCGGTGTCGGCGGTGGAGTCCTCGGGATAGTCGAGGTCGAGCACCGGCTGCCCGGCGACCACACCGACGCTCACGGCGGCGATGGAGTCGACGAGGGGCGAGGCGTTCTTGGCGATGAGGCCCTTGGCGCGCGCGTCCTCGATGGCATCGACGAGCGCGACGTAGGCGCCGGTGATCGACGCGGTGCGGGTGCCGCCGTCAGCTTGGAGGACGTCGCAGTCGATGACGATCGTGTTCTCGCCGAGGGCCTTCGTGTCGATGACAGCGCGCAGCGCCCGCCCGATGAGGCGCGAGATCTCATGGGTGCGGCCACCGACCTTGCCCTTGCGCGACTCACGGTCGGAGCGGGTGTTGGTCGAGCGCGGCAGCATCTCGTACTCGGAGGTGACCCACCCGGTGCCCTTGCCCTTGAGCCAGCGCGGGACGCCCTCGGTGAACGAGGCGGCGCACAGCACGCGGGTCTTGCCGAACTCGACGAGGACGCTGCCCTCGGCGTGGTCGAGCCAGTTGCGGGTGATGCGGACCTCGCGGAGGTCCTCGGGGCTGCGGCCGTCGTGTCGCGTCGATGAAGTCACACCGAGCAGGCTAGACGTCGCGGCGCTCCGGGGGTGAGCCGAGGTCGTAGACCGCGTCGGGCTCGGCCACCTCGACGCCGGGCCAGTACGGCTCGGCCTGCGCCCGGCACACCTCCGCGTCGTTCCAGGACGGCATGTGGGTGAGGACGAGCCGCTGCACTCCCCCGGCCCCCGCCGCGGCCTGCGCCGCGCGGCTGGCGGTGAGGTGGATGCCGCGGACCTCGTCGCGCCCGTCGACGAAGGCCGAGTCGGCGAGCACGAGGTCGGCGCCCGCCATGAGCGGAGCGAGGTTGTCGCACGCGTCGGTGTCACCGGTGTAGGCCAGGACGGCGCCGTCGGCCTCGACGCGGAAGCCGAACGCCTCGACCGGGTGGTGGACGGCATACGGAGTGATGGTGAGGGGACCGACCTCGACGGCGACGCCGTCCTCGAGCCGACCGAACGAGAAGACCTTGTCCATGCCGCCGTCCTCGAGCCCGTGGTACATCAGCGAGACGCGTGACGCGGTGCCACGAGGCCCCCAGACGGGGAGCCGTCGGCCGGGCGGGCCGTCGGGCGCGTAGGTGTGCGCGACGTAGAGGCCGCAGAGGTCGGCGCAGTGGTCCGGGTGCAGGTGGGTGAGGAAGACCGTGTCGAGGTCGGCCGGGGCGACGTGTCGTTGCAACGGTCCGAGCGCCCCCGAGCCGAGGTCGAGCAGGACGTTCCAGGTGCGGCCGTCGGCCTCGGCGCTGACGAGGTAGCTCGACGCCGCAGAGTCCGGGCCGGCGAAGGACCCGCTGCATCCGATGACGGTGACCTTCACGCGACCACCCCGTGGGGCGCGGCGAGTGAGGACAGGTCGACCGGCGACGTGAAGACGTGGCCGACGTCGGAGCCCAGACCGAGGAACCGCAGCGCCAGGCGCCGGAACACCTCGGGGTCACCCGTCGTCGTGAAGCCGTGCTGGGGCGGTGGTGCGTCGTCGCGCCGCAGCTGGTCGAGGTCGGCGAGCACGCGGTAGAGCTCCTTGGCCGTCTCCTCGGCCGAGGACACGAGGGTGACGTCGGGACCCATGACGTAGGAGATGACGCCCGCGAGCAACGGGTAGTGCGTGCACCCGAGGATGAGGGTGTCGACGTCCTGCTCCTGGAACGGTGCGAGGTAGTCACGGGCGACCTCCCGCAGCTCCTCGCCGCTCGTCACGCCCGACTCGACGAAGTCGACGAAGCGTGGCGCCGCGCCGCTCGTCACCGTGAGATGGGGCGCCGCGGCGAACGCGTCGAGGTAGGCACGCGACTGGTGCGTGCCCACCGTGGAGATGACACCGATCCGGCCGGTACGCGTCGCGCCCACGGCCCGTCGGACGGCAGGACGGATGACCTCGACCACCGGCACGTCGTAACGCTCGCGCGCGTCGTGCAGGACGGCGGCGCTGGCGGTGTTGCACGCGATGACGAGCGCCTTGACACCGTGGTCGACGAGTCGGTCGAGGCACTCCAGCGCGAACGCCCGCGTCTCGGCGATCGGGCGAGGGCCGTAGGGAGTGCGGGCGGTGTCACCGAGGTAGGCGACCGACTCGTGCGGGAGCTGGTCGATCACGGCACGGGCGACCGTGAGGCCGCCGTAGCCGGAGTCGAAGATCCCGATGGGTGAGTCAGCCACCGTGCAAGGTTATGCGGTGGGGGTGTCACCCGGGAGCATCGCCGTGGCGAGCGTCTCCTGAAGCCAGGTGAGGAAGTCGTAGACCGACATCGCGTGCAGCCGGGGGTCGTCCTCGTCCATCTCGGCCAGCTCCTCCTCGAGCCGGTCGACGTCGGCGTCCTCACGCAGGCCGAGCCGTTCGCCGAGCACGAGCCGGACGTCGGTGAGCGCCACGACCATGTCGACAGCGGTGCGCTCGTCGAGCTCGACGCCGGTGCCGGGTGCCCGGAGCGCCGCGATCGCGGAGGCGAGGTGTCGCGCCTTGCGGGTGCGCAGTCCGTGCTCGGTCAGGCGGCGAAACTCCGCAGAAGCCTGGTCGTCGGCGCGGTTGCCCGCGGGCAGCAGCCGCTCGAGCGCCGGATCGCGGTCGCCGAACGAGCGCGCGTCGCTCGGCACGGGGCGGTCGTCCGGCACCTGGTCCTCGGCCGACACCGAGACGCCCATGCCCAGACCACCCAGGCCCGAGACGATGGCGTCGAAGTCGTCGACGGGGTTCCCCTCGCCGAGCGAATCACCCTGTGCCGCAGCCGCATCGGCGCTGGGAGCCGGTTCGGGCTCGGGGGCCACGAGGTCGTGGACCTGCTCCATGAGACCGGCGACGACCGCACGCTCCACGGCATCGAGCTTCGCCGTGTAGCGGACCTGACCACCCTTCTTCTTGCGGGCGAACGCGCGCGCCATCAGTCGTCCTTCTGCCTGGTGGTCTCCACCTTGCTCGTGGGGACTTCGCGACGGACCATCAGTCGTCCTTCTGCCTGGTGGTCTCCACCTTGCTCGTGGGGACTTCGCGACGGACCATCAGTCGTCCTTCTGGAACGTGGCCCACAGCCCATAACCCTGCAGCGCCTCGGTGTCGATCTCCATCTTCTCGCGCGGCCCGTGGGAGACGACGGCACGACCCTTGGTGTGCACGTCCATCATGAGCTTCTCGGCCTTGGCCCGGTCGTAGCCGAAGTACGTCTGGAACACATAGGTCACGTAGGACATGAGGTTGACCGGGTCGTTCCACACGAGCGTGATCCACGGGACGTCGGGCTCGGTGAGCGAGTCGGAGGAGGTGATCTCCTCCTGCACGGGCGCGATGGACACGGCTCCCACAATAGGGTGCCGTGGGTGAGCCCCTCCTCCCCCGCTCCCTGCGCCGCGCTCCTCACCGACCACTACGAGCTGACCATGGTCCAGGCCGCACTGCGGTCCGGCGCCGCGTCACGGCAGTGCGTCTTCGAGACGTTCGCCCGCCGGCTGCCCGATGGCCGGCGCTACGGCGTCGTCGCCGGCACCGGCCGCCTCCTCGACGCGATCGAGCGCTTCCGCTTCGGCGACGACGAGATCGCCGCACTCCGCGAGCGCCGGGTCGTCGACGACGAGACGCTGGACTTCCTCGCGGGCTACCGCTTCGAGGGCGACATCCGCGGGTATGCCGAGGGCGAGGCCTACTTCCCAGGTTCCCCGGTGCTCGTGGTCGAGTCGGACTTCGCGCACGGTGTCGTCCTCGAGACGCTCGTGCTCTCGATCCTCAACCACGACAGCGCGATCGCGAGCGCCGCGTCCCGCATGACCGGCGCCGCCGGCACCCGCCCGTGCATCGAGATGGGCTCACGCCGCACGCACGAGGAGGCCGCCGTCGCGGCTGCGCGGGCGGCATACATCGCGGGGTTCGCGACGACCTCGAACCTCGAGGCGGGCCGCCGCTGGGACGTGCCCACGGCGGGAACCGCCGCGCACGCCTTCACCCTGTTGCACGACGACGAGCGCGAGGCGTTCGCCGCGCAGGTCGAGGCGCTCGGCGTGGGGACGACGTTGCTCGTCGACACCTACGACGTGCAGCGTGCCGTCGAGATCGCGGTCGAGGTGGCCGGCCCGGAGCTCGGTGCGGTGCGACTCGACAGCGGCGACCTGCTCGTGCAGGCGCGTGAGGTGCGCGAGCAGCTCGACTCGCTCGGCGCGACGAAGACCCGGATCGTCGTGACGTCCGACCTCGACGAGTTCGCCATCGCGGGGCTCGCGGCCGGCCCGGTCGACGCCTACGGCGTGGGAACGCAGCTCGTCACCGGGTCCGGTGCGCCGACGGCGGGCATGGTCTACAAGCTCGTCGCCCGCACCGACGACTCCGGCGAGCTGGTCGGCGTCGCCAAGGCGAGCAAGGACAAGACGTCGGTGGGCGGCCGCAAGTTCGCGCTGCGCCGCCGCAACGAGCGCGGCACGGCCGAGGCCGAGGTCATCGGGATCGGCGAGCCGCCCGTCGACGACGGCGACGACCGCACGCTGCTCGTCGACTACGTGCTCGGTGGCGAGCTCGTCGGCGCCGCTCACGCCACGCTTGAGGGCGCCCGAGACCGACACGAGGCGTCGATGGCCGAGCTGCCCCGGTCGGCGCACCAGCTCAGCCGGGGCGAGCCGGCGATCCCGACGACCTACGTCTGAGCCGACTTCTCACAGCGCCACCACTGCTGCTGTGCGTTGAGTGTTACGGACGGTTTACTCGCATCGACGGGGCCTGAAACACCGTCCCGACAGGGTCTCCTGCCATGGAAACCACGACGACGCCGGAGGACACGGCGCGCCAGACCACCCTCGTCCCGCCCCGGCCTCGCACCCGTGGCGGTCGCTGGATCGAGCACTGGGACCCCGAGGACGCCGGCTTCTGGCAGTCCACCGGCCGCAGCGTCGCGCGCCGCAACCTCACCTTCTCGGTCCTCGCCGAGTTCCTCGGCTTCTGCGTCTGGGCGTTGTGGTCGGTCGTCGTACCGCTGCTGCCGGCGGCCGGGTTCGACCTCACCCTCGACCAGCAGTTCTGGCTCATCGCGGTGCCGAGCCTCGTCGGCGCCACGATCCGCATCCCCTACACGTTCGCGGTGCCGGCGTTCGGCGGCCGCAACTGGACGGTCATCTCGTCGCTGCTGCTCGTCCTGCCCGCGTCCGCGCTGGCCTTCGTCGTCACTCGTCCGGAGACGTCGTTCGGCGCGCTCCTGCTGTGCGCCGCACTGGCCGGCTTCGGCGGCGGCAACTTCGCCTCGTCGATGACGAACATCTCGTTCTTCTTCCCCGAGGCGGAGAAGGGAAAAGCGCTGGGGCTCAATGCCGCTGGCGGCAATCTCGGCACCGGTGTCGTGCAGATGGTGGTCCCCGCGATCATCGCGATCGGCGCCGGCGTCCATCTCGAGCGTGCCGGTCTGGTCTTCGTCCCCCTCGCCCTGCTGTCCGCGTTCGCGGCCTGGCGCTGGATGGACAACCTCGCCGGCATCAAGGCCGACTACCGTTCGTTTGCCCTCGCGACGAGGAACCCCCACACGTGGGTCATCTCGTTCCTCTACATCGGCACCTTCGGCTCCTTCATCGGGTATGCCGGTGCGTTCCCGACCCTGCTCAAGAGCCAGTTCCCGACGGCACCCCTGGGTCTGGCCTTCGTCGGCGCACTCGTCGGGGCGCTCGCCCGCCCGCTCGGCGGGATGGTCGCGGACCGGTTCGGTGGGGCGCGCGTCACGATCGGGTCGTTCGGCCTCCTGGCCGTCGGGGCGTTGGCCGCGGTCGAAGGGCTGCGGTCCGCGAGCTTCCCGCTGTTCTTCGGCGCGTTCCTCGTCCTGTTCACCGCCGCCGGTATCGGCAACGGCGCGACCTACCGGATGATCCCCGCGGTCTTCCGCGCGGGAGTGTCGCCGGAGGCGCTGCCCACTGCGCGCAAGGCGGCCGCCGGCTGCATCGGCATCGCCGGCGCGGTCGGCGCCTACGGCGGCTTCTTCATCCCCCGCGGCTTCGCCATGGCCAAGGATGCCTACGGCTCGCTCGTGCCGGCGCTGCTCGTCTTCGTCGTCGCCTATGTGCTCATGGGCCTGACGACGTATGCCGTGTACCAGCGTCGTGGTTCGGCGCTCGCCTCGGAGACGATCTGAGCCTCGATGACCGACGTCGCCACGCACTGCCCCTACTGCGCGCTGCAGTGCGCCCAGACGCTCACGCCGGGACCCTCCGGCGTGGGCGTCGCGGGTCGTGACTTCCCGACCAACCGCGGAGGTCTGTGCCAGAAGGGCTGGACGAGCGCCTCGGTGCTCAGGGCGCCGGACCGGCTCACGACCCCACTGGTCCGTGGCGCGTCCGGCGAGCTCGAGCCCACCTCGTGGGAGGCCGCACTCGACCTGGTTGCGCTGCGGCTCAGCGAGATTCGCGCAGCGCACGGAGCCGACGCCGTCGCCGTGTTCGGTGGTGGCGGGCTCACGAACGAGAAGGCGTACCAGCTGGGCAAGTTCGCCCGGATCGCCCTCGGCACGGCCAACATCGACTACAACGGCCGTTTCTGCATGAGCAGCGCCGCGGCTGCCGCCAATCGGTCGCTCGGCGTCGACCGTGGCCTGCCCTTCCCCCTCACCGACGTCGGTGGCGCCCAGGCCGTGCTCCTGCTCGGGAGCAACCTGGCCGAGACGATGCCTCCCGCCGTCGCGCACCTCTCAGGGGCCCGTGCGGCCGGAGGTCTCGTCGTCGTCGACCCGCGGGTGAGCACCACCGCCACGCTCACCGACGACGGTGCGGGCGTGCACCTCCAGCCGGTTCCCGGCACCGACCTCGTCGTGCTGCTCGGGCTGCTGCACGTGGTCTTCGCGGAGGGTCTGGACGACACGGCATACATCGCTTCTCGCACGACGGGAGTCGAGGACGCGCGCCGCCTCGCGGCGGCGTGGTGGCCCGAGCGCGTGGAGCAGGTCGCGGGTGTCCCGGCGGGCCGGCTGCGCGAGACCGCGCGCCTGCTGGCGGTGGCCAGCCCCTCGCGAGGCGGGGCCGGTGCCTACGTCCTCACGGGTCGCGGCGTCGAGCAGTCCACGCAGGGCACGGCGGCCGTCAACGCCGCGATCAACCTGGCGCTCGCCCTCGGGCTGCCGGGTCGCGTCGGCTCGGGCTACGGAGCGGTCACCGGTCAGGGCAACGGGCAGGGCGGGCGCGAGCACGGGCAGAAGTCCGACCAACTCCCGGGCTACCGGATGATCGACGACCCGGAGGCACGGGCCCATGTCGCCGCCGTGTGGGGTGTGGCCCGGGAGGTCATCCCCGGCAAGGGCAAGCCCGCCGTCGAGCTACTGGACTCGCTCGGCCGCGAGGACGGGCCCAAGGCAATGCTCGTCCACGGCGCCAACCTCCGGGTGTCGACGCCGAACTCACGCCACGTCGGCGAGCGGCTCGACGCCCTCGACCTGCTCGTCGTCTGCGACGTCGTCCCGTCCGAGACCGCCCAGCGCGCCGACGTCGTGCTGCCCGTGCTCCAGTGGGCCGAGGAGGAGGGCACGATGACCTCGCTCGAGGGCCGGGTCCTCCGTCGCCGCAGGGCTGTCGACGCACCCGACGGAGCACGCTCGGAGCTCTGGGTGTGGCGCGAGCTCGCCACCCGCCTGGGCTCCCCCGGCACCTGGGACACCGACGCCGCGCTCGTGTTCGACGAGCTCGCGAGGGCCAGCGCGGGCGGCCGCGCCGACTACAGCGGACTCAGCCACGCACGCCTCGACGCCGAGCCCGACCTGTTCTGGCCCTGCCCGGCGACCGACGGCGAGCCGCACCCCGGGACGCCACGCCTGTTCCTCGACACGTTCCCGACGGTGGACGGGCGGGCCCGGTTCGTCGCCGTCGACGACCACGGCCCCGACGACGACGTGCGCTCCGACGCACCCGTCCACCTCGTCACGGGACGCGTACTCCAGCACTACCAGTCGGGCGCCCAGACCCGGCGCGTCGACGAGCTCGTCGTCGCCTCCCCCGAGGCGTTCGTCGAGATCCATCCCGTCCTCGCGGACCGTCACGACATCACCTCAGGCGACGACGTCACGCTCACCAGTGCCAGAGGGACGGTGACCGCGCCCGCCCGGGTCACCGACCGGGTCCGACCCGACACGGTCTTCATGCCGTTCCACTGGGCCGGGGACGCCAGCGTCAACCGGGTCACCAACGACGCCACCGACCCGGTCTCGGGGATGCCCGAGTTCAAGGTCTGCGCCGTGAGCGTGTGCCGGGCCGACCCCCAGCCCACCCAGGACCCGCCCCGACACCGCAGCGACACGGAGGTCCCCGCATGAGACTCGTCGTCATCGGCAACGGCATGGTCGGGTCGCGGTTCGTCGAGGACCTCCTCGCCCGCGACCTCGCCGGCAAGTACGACGTCACCGTCATCGGTGCCGAGGGCTGCGAGCCCTACAACCGCGTCCTGCTCAGCGAGGTCGTCGCGGGCCGTCACGACCTCACCTCGCTCACCCTGCCGACGCCGCAGCACCCGCGGCTCACCGTGCTGCGCGGCACCGCGGCCGCCGCCATCGACCGTGAGGACCGTGTCGTCACCACGACCGACGGGAGCCGCCACCGCTACGACCAGCTCGTCCTCGCCACGGGGGCCGAGGCCCGTATCCCGCCGCTGGCCGGACTCGACGCGGGCGACGGACGGCTGCCCGTCGGCGTGCACGCCCTACGCAGCATCGACGACGCCCGCGAGATCATCGCCGCCACGCTCAACTCCCGACGGGCCGTCGTGCTCGGCGCCGGCGTCCTCGGGATCGAGGCCGCCAGCGGGCTCGCCCAGCGCGGGTGCGCCGTGACGATCGTCCACCCGGCCGATGCCCTCATGGAGCGCCAGCTCGACGGCTCGGCCAGCAGCGTGCTCGCCAGCGCCATGCCCGAGGTCGGCATCCACCCGAGGATCGGGGTGGGCGCACAGGCGGCGATCGTCGCGGACGGGCGACTCAGCGGCATACGCCTCACGGACGGCGACGTCGTCGAGTCCGACCTCCTCGTCGTCGCCACGGGCACCATCGCCAACGCAGCCCTCGCCGCCTCTGCCGGGCTCCCTTGCGAACGCGGCATCCTCGTCGACGACGCGGCCGCCACCGCGGACCAGCGCATCTTCGCCATCGGTGACTGTGCCCAGCCGCCCTCGGGTGCCATGGGCCTCGTCGCCCAGGGCTGGGACCAGGCTCGCGAGCTCGCCGAGCGGCTCACCGGCACGTCATCGCGCAGCCGCCCGACCGGCGGCAGCAGCGACGTCGTCCGGGTCAAGGCCCACGGGCTCGACGTCGTGACCATGGGCGTCTGCGGCGGCCTGCGCCCCGACGACCCCTCGCACCGCACGCTCAGCCTCTCCGACCCCGCGGCCGGTCGGCACGTCGAGGTCGTCGTGTCCGGCGAGCGTCTCGTCGGCGCCACGTGCATCGGCGCGGGCCAGGTCGCCGCGGACCTCGTCGCCGCCTACACCCGTCGCACCCCCGTGCCGCGCGACCCCGCCCACCTCCTGCTCACGGCCCTCGCGCCGGTGCCGGTGGTGTCGGCCTCGCCCGAGTCGCTCCCCGACGACGCCACGGTGTGTCGCTGCAACGGCGTCACCAAGGCCGAGATCGGCCAGGCACACGCGTGCGGCTCCCGCTCCGTGGCGGAGGTGGCCGCCGCCACGCGGGCGACGACGGGCTGCGGCGGGTGCAAGGCCGAGGTCTGCGACCTCCTCGACTGGCTGGGAAGCCGTGCCCCGGCGACGGCGACCTCTCCGTGACCGGTCACGAGGTGTGAGAACCGTTTTACGCAGGTGAAACAGTCGAACCACAGTCCCGAAACCGCCCGTCCGTAGCGTCCCGCACATGCTCAAGGACCAACCCACCCAGCACCTCGTCGTCGTCGGCGGCGGCATGGTCGCCCGCCGGCTCATCGACGCCCTCCGCGCCCGAGACGAGGCCGGGCAGTGGTCGGTCACGCTGCTCTGCGAGGAGCCCCGAGCCCCCTACGACCGCGTCGCCCTGACGTCGTACTTCACCGGCCGCCACCCCGAGGACCTCGCGCTCGGTGGCCAGGAGCTCTGGGACGACCCGCTCGTCACCCTCCGTCGCGGCGTCCGGGCCGAGTCGGTCGACCGCGAGGCCAGGACCGTCACGACCAGTGGCGGTGCCGTCCTCGCCTACGACGCGCTCGTCCTGGCGACCGGCTCGTATGCCGCCGTGCCCCCGGTCCCCGGGAAGGACCTCCGCGGGGCGTTCGTCTACCGCACCATCGACGACGTCGCCGACCTGCGCGCGTTCGTCGAGAAGCGCCGCGCTGAGCTCGACCGGCCGGTTCGCGGCGCTGTCGTCGGCGGCGGCCTGCTCGGCCTCGAGGCCGCCGGCGCACTCACCGCGCTGGAGGTCGAGTCGACCGTCGTGGAGTTCGCGCCCCGGCTCATGCCCCTGCAGGTGGACGATGGTGGTGGCGCCGCACTCAAGCGGCTCATCGAGGCGCTCGGTGTGACGGTCCGGACCTCCACCGCCACGTCGAAGATCGTCGGCGACCGCGGCACGGTCTCGCGGATGGAGTTCGGTGAGGGTCCTGCCCTCCACGTCGACGTGGTGATCTTCGCCGTCGGTGTCCGGCCACGCGACGAGCTCGCCCGGGACTGCGGTCTCGAGGTGGGCGAGCGCGGAGGGGTGGTCGTCGACGAAGCCTGTGCCACAGCCGATCCCGCTGTCTGGGCGATCGGCGAGGTGGCCAACATCGGTGGTCGCTGCCTCGGACTCGTCGCCCCCGGCTACACGATGGCCGAGATCGTCGCGGACCGGCTGCTCGGAGGCGGCGGCACGTTCCCCGGCGCCGACCTGTCGACCAAGCTCAAGCTCCTCGGGGTCGACGTCGCGAGCTTCGGTGACGCGTTCGCGCAGGAGCCGGGCGGACTCGAGGTCGTCATCTCCGACCCCGTCGCCGGCGTCTACAAGAAGCTCGTCATGAGCGACGACGCCCGGACCCTGCGCGGCGGCATCCTCGTCGGCGACGCCAGCGCCTACGCCGCGCTCCGCCCGATGGTGGGCCGGGAGCTGGGAGGCGACCCTGCGGCATACCTGCTTCCCGAAGGCGCGGGTCCGGCACCGGTCGGCGAGCTCCCCGACGACGCGACGGTCTGCTCCTGCAACAACGTCACCTCGGGCGCGATCCGCTGTGCCGTGACCGAGGGCGGGTGCACCGACCTCGCCGGCGTCAAGGCGTGCACCCTGGCCGGGACGAGCTGCGGCTCCTGCCTGCCCCTGGTCAAGCGCCTCGTGACGACCGAGCTCGAGAATTCCGGGGTCGAGGTGAGCAACGCGCTGTGTGAGCACTTCGACCTGACGCGGGCGCAGCTCTTCGACGTCGTCCGGGTGCAGGGCCTCACGACCTTCAGCGAGATCGTCGCGGCGCACGGTCGCGGCCGTGGCTGCGACATCTGCAAGCCGGTCATCGGCTCGATCCTCGCCTCCCTCGGCACCGGCCACATCCTCGAGGGCGAGCGGGCAGCGCTGCAGGACACCAACGACCACGTCATGGCCAACCTCCAGAAGGACGGCTCCTACTCCGTGGTCCCCCGCATCCCCGGAGGCGAGATCACGCCCGAGGGCCTCATCGTCATCGGTGAGGTCGCCAAGGACTTCGGGCTCTACACCAAGATCACCGGTGGCCAGCGGATCGACCTCTTCGGCGCGCGGATGGACCAGCTGCCGCAGATCTGGAAACGGCTGGTGGACAACGGGTTCGAGTCCGGGCACGCCTACGGCAAGTCGCTGCGCACGGTGAAGTCCTGCGTCGGGTCGACGTGGTGCCGCTACGGCGTGCAGGACTCGGTCGGGCTCGCGATCGCCCTCGAGCTGCGCTACCGCGGCCTCCGTTCGCCGCACAAGATCAAGCTCGGCGTCTCGGGGTGCGCGCGGGAGTGCGCCGAGGCCCGCGGCAAGGACGTCGGGGTCATCGCGACGGACAACGGGTGGAACGTCTATGTCGGTGGCAACGGCGGCTTCACCCCGAGGCACGCCCAGCTGCTCGCCGAGGACCTCGACACCGAGACCCTGGTGCGGACGATCGACCGGTTCCTCATGTACTACGTCCGCACGGCCGACCGCCTCCAGCGCACCGCGGCCTGGGTCGAGGACCACGAGGGCGGCCTGGAGTCCATCCGCTCCGTCGTCATCGACGACAGCCTCGGGATCGGCGCCGACCTCGACGCCGCGATGAGCGGCCACGTCGACGGCTACGAGGACGAGTGGGCAGCCGCCCTCGCCGACCCCGACACGCTGCGGCGCTTCGGGTCGTTCGTCAACGCACCGGACGCCGTCGACGACTCCCTCGCCTACGTGTCCGAGCGCGGCCAGGCCCGGCCCGCCACCCCCGACGAGCGCGCCGGTGGCGTGCTCATCGCCGGCACGACCCTGGAGGTTCGCCGATGACCACCGACGTCGCGACGCAGGAGCCCACGCTGGCCCTCGCCGCCTGGATCCGCGTGTGCCGCCTCGAGGACCTGTCACCGGAGCGCGGCTCGGCCGCGCTCGTGGGCGGTGAGCAGGTCGCGCTCTTCCGCACCCACCGCGACGACGTGTTTGCCGTGCAGCAGCTGGACCCGTTCTCGGGAGCCCATGTCATGTCGCGAGGCATCGTCGGCACCCGCGGCGAGGCACCGACGGTCGCCTCCCCGATGTACAAGCAGGTGTTCGACCTTCGCACCGGGGAGTGCCTCGACGCCGTCGGCAAGGAGCCGCAGGCGCTGCGCACGTGGGCGGTCGAGGTGCGCGACGACGTCGTGCACCTGGCCCGACCCGAGCCTGACGAGTGGGACGCGACATGACGACCCTGCTCGGGGTGGACCTCGTGGGCCGACCCGTGCTCGTGGCCGGCGGCGGGCCGGTGGCCGCAGCCAAGGCGGCCGCCCTCGTCGCCGACGGGGCGCTCGTGCACGTCGTCACCCCGGTGACGTGCGAGGCCATGCTCGACCTCGTCGACGACGCCGCCGTGACGTGGAGCCGGCGTGAGGTCACCCCGGACGACGTCGCCGGGACGTGGTTCGTCGTCGCCGCCACTGGCGACTCGGCCGTCGACCGGGACCTGTGCGCCCGGGCCACCGCAGAGAGGGTCTTCAGCGTGTGCGCCGGCGCGGCCGAGCACGGTACGGCTCGCAACCCGGCCGTGACCGAGCACGCGGGCCTGCGGGTCGGTGTCGTGTCGACAGGCCGGCCTGACCCGGGGCGGGCGGTCGCCGTCCGCAACGCCCTCGTGGTGCACTTGCAGACCGCGCAACTCGACCTGCGGACGCGGCGTGCGGTGCCCGGCGCGGCCGGACGCGTGCTGCTCGTCGGCGGTGGCCCAGGGGCCGAGGACCTCATCACCGTGCGTGGTCGTCAGGCCCTGGCCCAGGCCGATGTCGTCGTCACCGACCGGCTCGGTCCGACCGGCCTGCTGCGCACCCTGCCACTCGACGTCGAGGTCATCGACGTCGGCAAGACGGCGGGACACCACCTCGTGCCGCAGTCCGAGATCAACCGGATCCTCGTCGAGCAGGCACGACGGGGCCGCACCGTCGTCCGGCTCAAGGGGGGCGACCCCTTCGTCTACGGGCGCGGGGGCGAGGAGGTGCTCGCCTGTCGCGAGGCCGGTGTCGACGTCGAGGTCGTCCCCGGCGTCAGCAGCGCGCTCAGCGCGCCGGGAGCGGCCGGCATACCGCTCACGCACCGCGGCACGGTCGGTGCGGTCCACGTCGTCCACGGCCACGAGCGGATCGACCGGCACGCCCTGGCAGCGGTCGCTGCGGAGAGCGCGACGCTCGTCGTCCTCATGGGAGTGCGCCGCCTCGCCGAGCACGTGCGCGACCTGCGGGCAGCGGGCGCTGCCGCCGACCTCCCCGTGGCCGTCGTCGAGGACGCGACGACGCAGCGGCAGCGGGTCACCACCGCTCCCCTGGCCGAGGTGGCCGACGTGGCCGCCCGCGCGGGGGTGCGCGCACCCGCCGTCATCGTCGTCGGCCGTGTGGCCGACCCCTGCCTGCTGGCACCCACCACGCCCGCGCCCACGGGGGTGCCTGCATGACCGCATCCCGCCCGCAGCCGACGCTCGGCCAGGTCATGGCCGGGTGCGTCGTCCTCGTGACGGCGGACCGCCGCTCGAGCGAGCTGGCGTCGGCGCTGAGTCGCCGCGGAGCGACCGTGCGCCACGCTCCCGCGCTGACCATCGTCCCCCACGAGCACGACGAGGAGCTCGTGCTCGCCACCAAGCAGCTCATCGACTCCCCGCCCGACGTCGTCGTGGTGACCACCGGGATCGGGCTGCGTGGCTGGATCGAGGCGGCCGACGCCGCCGGCCACGCGGACGAGCTGCTCGACGTCCTCGGTCGGGCCCGAATCGTGGCCCGCGGGCCGAAGGCACGTGGTGCGATCCAGGCCGCGGGCCTCACGGCCGACTGGGTCGCCGAGTCCGAGACCTCTGCCGAGATCCTCGAGCTGCTCCTCGACGAGGGCGTCGCCGGACTGCGGATCGCCGTCCAGCACCACGGCGCCGGAGCGGACGGGCTCGACACCGAGCTCGCGGCGGCGGGGGCCGACGTCGCGAGCCTCGTCGTCTATCGCTGGGGGCCCACGCCGGACCCCGTGGCCCTGGCCGCGTCGGTGCGGGACGCAGCAGCCGGGGAGATCGACGCCGTCGTCTTCACGTCGGCGCCCGGTGCCCATGCCTGGCTCGCCGCCGCGGATGCCGAGGGTGCGCTCGACGGGATCGTGGACCGGCACCGTTCGGGCTGCCTCGTGGCGGCCGCGGTGGGTCCCGTGACCGCCCTGCCCCTGCAGGAGAGGGGGATCGAGCCGCTCGTCCCCGACCGAGGACGTCTCGGCGCTCTGGTGCGCAGGCTGGTGCACCACTACGAGGCCGCACAGTCCACTGCCGTCGCCACGGCGACCGGTCACCTCCAGGTCCGCCGTACGGTCGCCCTGCTCGACGGCCACGTCCTTCCGCTCTCACCGAGCGGGCTCGGAGTGCTGCGCCTCCTCGTCGACGCCGGTGGCGACGTCGTGTCGCGGGCCGACGTCCTGCGCGTCCTGCCCGGTGAGTCCACGGATCCGCACGCCGCCGAGGTCGCGGTCGGCCGGCTGCGCGACGCCGGTGGGCGCGCTCTCGTCCAGACCGTGGTCAAGCGCGGCTACCGGCTGGCCCTCGCCCGGACCCCCGACTGACTGCCTGTTCGGGTCGTGCCGTGGGACGACCCGAACGGTCAGTCGATGCTGTGCACCTCACCGGAACCGGCCGACGCGCCGCGTGCACCACGGCCACCGCTCCAGCTGAGGTGGTACTTGCCGTCGTCACAGGCCAGCCCGCCCTCACCGAGGTCGAGCGGACGGAACGTGTCGACCATGACCGCGAGCTCGTCGAAGTATTCCGCACCAATCGAGGCCTCCGAGGCGCCGGGCTGCGGGCCGTGGGGGTGGCCGCCCGGGTGCAGTGACATCGAGCCCTGCCCGATGCCGGAGCCCTTGCGCGCCTCGTAGTCGCCCTCGACGTAGAACATGACCTCGTCGGAGTCGACGTTGGAGTGGTAGTACGGCACGGGAATCGACAGCGGGTGGTAGTCGACCTTGCGCGGCACGAAGTTGCACACGACGAAGTTCCAGCCCTCCCACACCTGGTGCGCGGGCGGCGGCTGGTGCACCCGGCCGGTGATGGGCTCGTAGTCGCGCACGTTGAAGACGTAGGGATAGAGACAGCCGTCCCAGCCGACGACGTCGAGCGGGTGGAACGGCAGCGTGTGCACGGTGCCGACGATCCCGCCGGAGCTCGCCGGGCCTGAGCCGCGGTGCTTGATGTAGACCTCGGACTCCGCGTCGGCCTTCTCCCCGATGTCCTCGGCGAGCAGCGGACCCTGCGGCATCCGCAGGTCGCGCTCGCAGTAGGGGCTGTGCTCGAGGAGCTGGCCGTACTTGCTGAGGTAGCGCTTCGGCGGCGCGATGTGGCTGTTGCCCTCGATGGCGTACGCCCGCAGCGGCTCCTTGCGCGAGACCTTGGGGATCCAGCGGTGCGTCGTCGCCCTCGGGATGATGATGTAGTCGCCCTGGGCGACATCGAACGCCCCGAACACGGTCTCGACCCGGGCCGCGCCGCGCTCGATGTAGACGCACTCGTCGCCGATGCCGTTGCGGTACCACGGGCTGGTGGCGCCGGCCACGGCATACGAGATTCGGACGTCACCGTTGCCGAGCAGGAGCCGGCGACCGGTGACGACGTCGGTGCTCTTGATCGTCTTCGCGTCGGGGAAGAGGTTGTGCGGCTGGAGGTGCAGCGGCTTGAGCGGGTGGTTGGGCGTCGTCGAGAGGTCGCCCATCTCCCACGTGCGGGCGTCGACGATCGTCGAGGGGATGTTGCGGTGGTAGAGCAGTGACGAGTCGGACGAGAAGCCCTCCTCGCCCATGAGCTCCTCGTAGTAGAGCTCGCCCTGCTTGCCACGGCCCGCCGGTCGCCGGTGCTGCGTGTGCCGTTTGGGCGGGATGCTGCCCATCGACTGGTAGTGCGCCACTGCTCTCCACCTCACTGTGTTCGAAACGTCGCTGTGTCGAAACGTCCTGTGGCGATGCGTCGCGGCGTCGGTCGGACGCCGCGTCGCGAAGTCGCTGTCGCCAGCCTAGTAGCGTGTCCGGCATGTCAACGGCGCCCCCCGCCCTGCTCGCAGGGCTCATCGACGACGCCGCCGTCTTCCCTCCGGGCAATGCCCCGCTCGACGTCGCCGTCGAGCGCCACCGGGGTCACCGCACAGCCGCGTATGCCGGCCTCGTCGGTCCGCTGCTCGTCCCGGCCTCCGACGTGGTCGCCCTCGTGGACGAGGTGGGAGACGGTGACGGGGACGGGGACGCCCAGCCCCTGCAGGTCGGGCTCATCGCCCGCCCCGGTGTCGACCCATCGGTCGTCGTCGACGCCCTCGAGCGCCTGTCCGGGTCGAGCGCCGTCGGGGCCGAGCTCGGCTGGTTCCCCGGTTGGCGCGACCTGCCGGTCGGCGACCTCCCCCTGACCCTCGAGATCCCCCGCGGCGCCGACCGGGACCGCGCCCTCGAGGACGTGCGCGCCGGGGTCGACGAGGCCGGCCACGTCGTCCAGGCGAAGTTCCGCACCGGCGCGACCCCGACGTGGGAGTGGCCTGACGAGGCCGAGCTCGGGAGGTTCGTCCACGACTGCGCGCGGCTCGGTGTGCCGTTCAAGCTCACCGGCGGCCTCCACCACGCCGTCCGCGCCGATCACGACGGAGACCCGCAGCACGGCGTGCTCAACGTGCTGCTGGCGGTGCACTGCGCCTCCCACGACGGGGCGCTCGCTGCGGTCGAATCCGTTCTCGCACAGCGCAACCCGGACCTGCTCACCAACGCTGTCCTCGACCTCGACGACGCGGCGGTGACGCGCGTGCGGAGCCTGCTCACGGCATACGGGTGCTGCGAGGTCACCGACCCGATCGGTGAGCTCGACGCGCTCGGCCTCCTGGATCTCGACGACCTCGACCACCCCCTCGACGAGGAGAACCCCTCATGACCTGGCTCGACGTCCCCGCCGACCACCCCTTCGGCATCGACAATCTCCCCTACGGCGTCTTCTCGACCGACGGCGGCGCACGCCGCGTCGGCACGCGGATCGGCGACCACGTCCTCGACCTCGGCCCGTGCGCCGAGCAGGCCGGCATGGAGTCGTATGCCGTGTGGCTCGAGCCGTCGCTCAACGCCTTCCTCGCGCAGGGGCGTCCGGCGTGGACGGCCGCGCGCGAGTGGGTCACCGAGGTCCTCACGAACCCGTCACGCCGCGACTGCGTCGACCCCCACCTCCTCGCCGTCGACGCGGTGACGATGCACCTGCCGATCGAGGTCGCGGACTACGTCGACTTCTACGCGAGCGAGCACCACGCGACCAACGTGGGGAAGATCTTCCGGCCCGACTCCGAGCCGCTCACCCCGAACTGGAAGCACCTGCCGATCGGCTACCACGGGCGCTCCGGCACCGTCGTCGTCTCGGGCACCGACATCGTGCGCCCGAGCGGTCAGCGCAAGCCCCCGACCGAGTCCACGCCCGTCTTCGGGCCGAGCGTCCGGCTCGACATCGAGGCCGAGCTCGGCTTCGTCGTCGGTGGCGCGACCGAGCTGGGTTCGCCTGTCTCCGTGGCGGATGCGGACGAGCACCTCTTCGGCGTGGTGCTGCTCAACGACTGGAGCGCGCGCGACCTCCAGGCGTGGGAGTACGTCCCGCTCGGCCCGTTCCTCGGCAAGTCGTTCGCCACGACGATCTCGCCGTGGGTCGTCACGACCGATGCCCTCCGGAGCGCCCGCGTGCCACTGCCCGGGCAGACCGACCCCACTCCCCTGCCCTACCTCCGGGGTGAGACGACCGACGACGGAGCGGGGACGGCATACGGGCTCGACATCACCTACGAGGTCGAGTGGAACGGCACCGTGGTCTCGCGTCCGCCCTACCGCTCGCTCTACTGGTCGCCCGCGCAGATGGTCGCACACATGACGGTCAACGGGGCGACGCTGCGCAACGGCGACCTCTTCGGGTCCGGGACGATCTCCGGTCCCGAGAAGGACCAGCGCGGGTCGTTCCTCGAGCTGTCGTGGAGCGGCCAGGAGCCGGTGACGCTGGACGACGGCACCGAGCGGACGTTCCTCGAGGACGGCGACACGGTGGTGCTGCGTGCGACGGCGCCCGGCCCGGGCGGCACGACGATCTCGCTCGGCGAGTGCACGGGCACCATCCGGCCCGCGCGCTGACTCGCGCCGGGTGGCCCAGCGCTGACCGGTTCAGCGCTGGGTGCGGCCCTTGATGACGATCGTCGTCGCAATCTTGTCGTGGAGGGCCTGTCGCCGCGTGTCGGCGATCGGCCAGACGAGGTCCATGACGAGTGCGATGGTGCCGAGCAGCGACAGGTAGGGCACGTTGCCGAATGCCTGAGCGACCGCTTGGAAGCCGGTGCGCCGGATCGCGGTGTCGGTGTCGAGCGGGCCGGGACGGTCGAGGCGGCGCACGCTGATGCCGACGAGCTGCTTGCCGGGCGTCGCGCCCCACCGCGTGAGGCAGACGACGTGATAGACGAGGAACAGCACGAGCTGGACGCCGAGGAACGCTGCGAGGTAGCCGAACCGGGCCTCGCCGAGCGCGGCGGTCACGGCCTGGACGTCGCCCGACGTCATCGCCGTGTCGAGCCGGTCGACGATCGGCTCGATCGCCTTCCAGAGGAACCAGCCTCCTGCCACGATCGCCACGAAGCTGACGACGATCGTGTCGATGAGGTAGGCGACGACCCGCAGTCCGTAGGGCGCGAGCTCGATGCCGGCGGGCAACCCCGTCGCCGGCATAGGCACTCCCGGGCGCTGGTGCTGCAGGTGCTGTTGATGGGGCTGGGGCCCCCACCCCTCGGGCCGTCCCTGGGGCGCCGGCGGGGTCACCGGTGCGGTCGGCGGCTGGGGGCGACGGGTGCGCAGCGGCGTCGTGTTGGCCGTCCACAGGATGCCGTCGAAGTAGCGCAGCTCCTCGGGGTTGTCGGGGTTCTCGTACCACCCGGGACCGCTCGGCATGCTCATGCCCCGCAGGATGTCACACCGGTCTGGCCGCTCCCCCACCGCCAGTGAGACCCTGGGCGAGCTCGACCACCGCACGTGCCACCCCGGCCGGGTCGTGGAGGAAGTGCAGGTGACGGGCGCCCTCGACCTCGCCCGTCGGCCAGCCGAGCCGACGCGCTCGAGCCAGCTCGACGGCATACGTCGCGCCGAAGGCGAGGTAGGCGCGCGGCCCGCGTTCCCATCCCTTGGGAGACGGCACGGTCGTGCGGAAGTAGCCCAACGGCAGCCTCGGCTCGCTCGCCTCCACCGCGGCCCGCGCCCTCGCGTCGGGGAAGAGCGGTGCGACGTCCTCCTCGTCCCACCACTGCGTCCACGGCGGCAGGACCCCATGGCCGTCGGCCAGCGCCGCGAGGTGGCCGAGCATCGCCGGCGGCGCCATGGGCGACTCCCCCTCACCCGCCGGCAGCGCCGCATCGACGAAGACGAGGGGTATGCCGTCCGCCACCGCTGGTGCCACGAGTCCCGCGTTGCTGTGGGCCACGACGACGTCGGGGCGTTCCCGCTCGGCCACCGCCGCGAAGGCACGCAGCACCTCGCCACCGGACGTCAGTCCGCCCGGCGGTTCGGCCACCTCGGCGGAGACCTCCGCGTCCCGGAACGCCTGTGCGAGAACGGCATACGCCCCGGACCCGACGAGCGGGCTCGGCAGGACGAGGACGGTGCCGACCTCCACGGACGTCGTCAGCCGACCTGACGCTCGAACGTCACGAGGACACCCTCGACCCCGCCGGGACCGATCCGCCCCTTCACCTCCACCGAGGTGATCTGCTTGAGCTGCCACCCCTTGGCGGCCCACTCGTTGAGGACCGACTCGAGCTTGCCGGACGACATCTTGCCGCCGATGAGCCCCTCACGGATCTGCACGACCTTGTACTCGTATCCCATGCGACGAGCGTATGCCGCACAGCAGGGCCGTGCGGCACACGTCGCGCTGTAGGGCGGCCGAGCCGCCGGCGCAGTCGGGTCAAGCCGGCGCGGGCGCCGCCACGCTCCCGCGGTAGAGGCGCACCGCCACGGCCCAGGCGACGACGAGGATGCCGACGCACCAGGCGACCGCGACCCAGACGTCACCGCCGACGGGTTGCTCGGTGAAGAGTCGGCGGATGACGTCGACGATGACGGTGACCGGCTGGTGCTCGGCGAAGGCGCGCACCGGGCCGGGCATGCTCTCGGTGGGGACGAACGCCGAGCTGACGAACGGCAGGAAGATCAGCGGATAGCCGAACGCGCTCGCGCCGTCGACGGTCTTCGCGATGAGCCCCGGGACGACCGCGACCCATGTGAGTGCCAGCGTCAGCAGCGTGAGGATGCCGAGGACGGCGACCCACGCGAGCGGCCCTGCACCGGAACGGAATCCCATCGCCAGCCCGACGAGGACGACGACCGCGAGGGAGATGAGGTTGGCGACGAGCGACGTGAGGACGTGCGCCCACAGGACCGACGAGCGCGAGATGGGCATCGACCGGAACCGCTCGACCATCCCTCCCTGCATGTCGGTGAAGAGGCGGAACGCGGTGTAGGAGATGCCCGAGGCGATCGTGATGACGAGGATGCCGGGCAGGAGGTAGTTGACGTACGACCCGGCCCCGGTCCGGATCGCTCCCCCGAGCACGTAGACGAAGAGCAACATCATCATGATCGGCATGATCGCGGTCGTGATGATCGTGTCGGGGCTGCGTGCGATGTGGCGCAGCGACCGGCGCAGGAGCGCTGCGGTGTCGGCGACGAAGTGGGCGTTCATCGTGACTCCTCTCGGGGATGGGTGGCGCCGACGACGGCGAGGAAGACGTCCTCGAGGCTCGGCTGCTTCTCGACGTACTCGACCTCGGCGGGCGGCAGCAGCGCCTTGAGCTCGGACAGGGTGCCGTGGACGAGGATCCGGCCCTGGTGGAGGATCGCGATCCGGTCGGCGAGGTGTTCTGCCTCGTCGAGGTACTGCGTGGTGAGCAGCACGGTCGTCCCCTGCGCGGCGACCTGCTTGAACGCGTCCCACACCTCGATCCGGCCCTCCGGATCCAGACCTGTCGTGGGCTCGTCGAGGAAGATCACGCCCGGGTCGCCGATGAGGCTCATGGCGATGTCGAGCCGACGACGCATCCCGCCCGACCACGTGGCCACGCGACGGTCGCCCGCGTCGGCGAGCGAGAACCGCTCGAGCAGCCCGTCGGCGATCCGCTCCGGATCGTCGAGGTGACGCAGCCGGGCGATGAGGGCGAGATTCTCTCGACCGGTGAGCACCCCGTCCACGGCGGCGAACTGGCCGGTGAGGCTGATCGCGGCGCGCACCCGGTCGGCGTCGGCCGCGACGTCGAGACCGTCGACCCGCGCCTCCCCGGAGTCCGCGCGAAGCAGCGTCGAGAGGATGCGCACCAGGGTGGTCTTGCCCGCGCCGTTGCTGCCGAGGAGCGCGACGATGCTCCCCCGCTCGACGTCGAGGTCGACTCCGCGCAGCACCTCGAGCTCGCCGAAGGACTTGCGCACGTCGCGCACGCTGATGGCCGTGCTCACGACAGCGCCTTCCTGATCGTGACGGAGCCGTAGGTCGTCCTCGCCGACACGGTCGCGACCCGCTCGGCGTCCTCGGGACGCCCGGGGGTCGGCGCCAGCTCGCTACGCACCTGACCGTGGTCCGAGCTCACGTCGAGACGCACGGCGGTGCCGTCGAGGACGCCGACGTCGATGGTGCCGTAGCCGGTCGCGAGGCGGATCTCGCCCTCGCTGACGGAGTCGACCCGCATCTGCCCGTATGCCGTCCGCGCGTCGAGACGTCCCGCGCTGCGGCCCACGGTGATGTCACCCGAGCTGGTCCGCAGCACGCTGCGACCGGCGGCGTCACCGAGCGTGACGTTGCCGGCACTGGTACTGAGGTCGGCCTCATGGGTGGACCGCCGCACGTCGACGTTGCCGGCGGAGGTGCGCAGGCGGGCCCGCGAGGCCTCGTCGGCCCGCACGTTGCCGGCCGAGGTCCGCAGCACGCACTCGCCGAGTCGGCCGGTGGCCTCGAGGTCGCCGGCGCTCGTCTCGGCGTCGACGTGCGAGTCGGACGGGAGCTCGACGAGCACCTCGACCGACGACGGTCGCCAAACGAGGCCGAGCCCGCGCTCGCGGGGTGCCGCGACGTCGAGCACGCCGTCGACGAGGGTGACCACGGTGCGCTGGGCGGCGTCGACGTCGTTGGCCCGGTCGGGCCGCGACGGCGTCACGGTGACGACGGTGTGCTCGGTGCCGGAGGCGACGACGCGCACACCACCGGCGTGGAGGCGCACCCGTGCACGGATCGGACCGGGGGTGTCGAAGGTGGTCACGGTGCTCTCCTGGGAGTCGGGAAGGACGGTCATGGCGACGCTCACCGGGCCCAGCCGGACAGCTGCTGGCCGCCCTTGGGCGTGGGCACCGGCGCGGTCGCGGCGCGCGAGGCGCCCTCGGCCGGACCGCTGCGGCGCACGGCCAGGGTGAGCATCCGGACGAGGAAGGCGTTGACCGACAGGCCCTCACGCTCTGCGGCGGC
Source organism: Knoellia sp. LjRoot47 (assembly GCF_964253435.1). Taxonomy (NCBI): domain Bacteria; kingdom Bacillati; phylum Actinomycetota; class Actinomycetes; order Micrococcales; family Intrasporangiaceae; genus Knoellia; species Knoellia sp. LjRoot47. Next base: position 2,398,732 of record NZ_CAXUQS020000001.1, on the reverse strand, counting down.
CTCGATGTCGGCCTTGAGCCGGTCGGAGGGCCGGAAGGTGATCCGCGAGGTGCCGCCCTCGTTGCCGTCGTCGCCACCGTCGGCGGGTGACGCCACGGGGGACGTCACCGGCGCCGGGGACTGGGTCGCCGGCGGGGTAACCACGAAGGCGAGCCCCCGCCCGGCGAGGCGCACGTCGACGGAGCCCGGCGCGAGGGCGAGCGTGATCTCGGCGGCGGCGTCGACGACCGCCTCCTGCAGGGTCAGCCGGACGGCCGAGTCGAGTGGGGCGGTGAGGCGCTCGGCGAGCGCCTCGGCCTCGGGGCCACCCGCGGCGGCAGCGACGGCGAGCTCGCGCTGGAGCGAGTCGACATAGGAGGTGAGTTCCATGACGTCATGGTGACATCACGTTGACGTCACTGTCAACAAATGTGACGCCACCGCGTGCCACGACAATCTCGGGGCGCCGAGAATGTGTCGCTTCACCCCTGGTGCCAACCGGGGTCGAGCCCCCCTTCTCGGGTGACCTGATCAAGCAGCGCGGGGAGAGGCGACGAAGGCGGGGTGTGCGCAGGTGCTGAGCACCCGGCATACCCCGCCTTCGCGGAGCGGAACCGTCAGAGGTTGCCGCGCTTGTCCTGCTCGCGCTCGATGGACTCGAAGAGCGCCTTGAAGTTGCCCTTGCCGAAGCCGAGCGAGCCGTGGCGCTCGATGATCTCGAAAAAGACCGTCGGACGGTCGCCGAGCGGCTTGGTGAAGATCTGGAGGAGGTAGCCGTCCTCGTCACGGTCGACGAGGATCTTGCGGGCCTTGAGCTCCTCGATCGGGACACGGACCTCGCCGATGCGCTCGCGCATCTCCGGGTCGTCGTAGTAGGCGTCCGGGGTGTCGAGGAACTCGACACCCTCCTTGCGGAGCTCGTCGACGGTCCGCAGGATGTCGTTCGTCGCGAGCGCGAGGTGCTGGGCGCCGGGGCCGTTGTAGAACTCGAGGTACTCGTCGATCTGGCTCTTCTTCTTCGCGATCGCGGGCTCGTTGAGCGGGAACTTCACGCGGTGGTTGCCGTTGGCGACAACCTTGGACATGAGCGCGGAGTAGTCGGTGGCGATGTCGTCACCGATGAACTCGGCCATGTTCACGAAGCCCATGACGCGGTTGTAGAACGAGACCCACTCGTCCATCTTGCCGAGCTCGACGTTGCCGACGATGTGGTCGAGGGCCTGGAAGAGACGCTTGGGGGCGCCGTCGCGCTTGACGAAGGTCGAGACCTTGGCGACGTAGCCCGGAAGGTAGGGGCCGGCATACGTCTGGCCGTCGACCGTCCGCTGCACGAGCGTGTGACGGGTCTCACCGTAGGTCGCGATCGCACCGACGCGCACCGAGCCGTGCTCGTCGGACACCGTCTCGGGCTCCTGGACGACGCGCGCGCCGGCGGCCTTGGCCTGGGCGATGCACTTGTCGACGTCGGGCACCTCGAGCGAGATGTCGACGACGCCGTCACCGTGCTTGGCGTGGTGGGCGATGAGCGGGCTGTCGGGGCTGACCGCGCCCTTGAGGACGAAGCGGATCGAGCCCGACTTGAGGACGAACGCCTTGTGGTCGCGGTTGCCGTTCTCGGGGCCGGAGTAGCCGACGAGCTCCATGCCCCAGACGTTCTGGTAGTACTGCGCGGCCTGCGTCGCGTTGCCGACGACGAAGACGATGGCGTCCCAGCCGGTGACGGGGAACGGGTCCTTGGTCTCGTCGTACTCGACGAGGCCCACGAGGCGCTTGAGCTCGTGGATGTTGAGGTCCGCCTCGCGCTCCTGCTGGGTGAGGTCGATGTGCGTGTCCTGCGGCGTTGCAGTCGTCGTGTCGGTCATGCGTGCAGGTTCGCTGATCCGCGCAGGATGTGCAACGGTATGCCGCCGCGCTGCACAGTCTGCGCATGATGTTGCCGGTATCGGGGGTTCGGGGTGACACTGTGCCCATGATCCGACCCGATGGCATCGACGCCCTGGACGCCCGCCTCATCACCCTGTTCACCGAGCACCCGTCGGTCGGTGTGCTCGGCGCCTCGCGCCAGCTCGGGGTGGCCCGCGGCACGGTGCAGGCCCGCCTCGACCGGCTCCAGGACCGCGGCATCATCTCGTCGATGGGGCCGCAGGTGGACCCGGCAGCGCTGGGCTACCCGGTCACGGCGTTCTGCACCCTCGAGATCCGCCAGCGCCAGGGTCACGAGCCGGTGGTGGCTCACCTCGCCGCGATCCCGGAGGTCCTCGAGATCCACTCGACCACCGGGGCCGGCGACCTCATCGTGCGCATCGTGGCCCGCGACAACGCCGACCTCGGGCGGGTCATCGACGAGATCATCGACGACGTGCACGTGCTGCGCGCCAACACCTCGATGTGCCTCGTGACCCACCTCGACCACCGCACGGGGCCGCTGGTCACCGCCGCCGCCGAACGCGGCGCCGCCTCCTGACCTCAGTCAGCGGCGCCCGACGAACCAGAGTCGGACCTTGTCGATGCGCGCCGACACCTGGTCCGACGAGGCGGCTGCGAGCTCTGGCCCACCGCACGCGCGGCGCAGCTCCATGTGCACGTTGGCGTGCGGCGCCCCGGTCTTCTTGGCATAGGCCGCGACGAGCTTGTTGAGCTCCTTGCGCTGGGCGGCGAGGGCACGGTGCGCCGAGAGCGGCGCCTCGGCTGTGCGCTGCTTGCGCCCCGGCACCGCGGACTGCTTGGCCTGGCGCTCATGGAGCAGCGCAGAGACCTGGTCCGGCTCGAGCAGGCCCGGCAGACCGAGGTAGTCCTGCTCCTCGTCCGAGCCGACGTCGGCGTGCAGCCCGAACTGCTGCGCGTCGAAGAGGACATGGTCGAAGTGCGCGTCGGACTCGAGGGCCTCGAAGCTCTCCTCCTCCAGACCCATGGTCTTCTCGGTGCGGTTGGCCGCCGCGATGAGACCCTCCTCCTCGGCCCACATCGAGGCCTCGGCCTCCGCGTCGCTCTTGCGATTGAGGGCGTGGTCGCGCTCGACCTCCATGGTCGCGGCGTGCTCGAGGATGACCGGCACCGACGGGAGGAACACCGACGCGGTCTCACCGCGCTTGCGGGCCCGCACGAAGCGGCCCACGGCCTGCGCGAAGAACAGCGGCGTCGACGTCGACGTGGCATAGACGCCGACGCACAGCCGGGGCACGTCGACGCCCTCGGAGACCATGCGGACGGCGACCATCCACCGGGAGTCCCCGGCCGAGAACTCCTCGATCCGGGCGCTCGACCCGGCGTCGTCGGAGAGCACGACCGTGGTCTTCTGGCCGCAGAGCGACTCGAGGATGCGGGCGTACGCACGTGCGGTCGTCTGGTTGGTGGCGATGACGAGTCCGCCGGCGTCGGGGACGTGACGCCGGACCTCGGTGAGGCGCTTGTCGGCCGCCGCGAGCACCGACGGGACCCACTCCCCCTTGGGGTCGAGCGCCGTGCGCCAGGCGTGCGCCACCTGGTCCTTGGTCATCGGCTCGCCCAGCCGTGCGGCGATCTCGTCGCCGGCCTTGGTGCGCCAACGCATCGCCCCGCCGTACGCGAGGAAGAGCACGGGACGCACGACCGCGTCACGCAACGCGGCGGCATACCCGTAGGTGTAGTCGGACGCGGAGCGGAGGATCCCGGCCTCGTCCATCTCGTAGCGCACGAACGGGATCGGGCTCGTGTCCGAGCGGAACGGCGTACCCGTCAACGCGAGGCGTCGCACCGCCGGCGTGAACGCGTCGCGGATCGCGTCGCCCCAGCTGCGCGAGTCACCGCCGTGGTGGATCTCGTCGAGGATGACGAGCGTCGGCGTCGACTCCGTGCGCCGCCGGTGCAGGTCGGGGCGCGACGCCACCTGCGCGTAGGTCAGCGCGACGCCGTCGTACTCGTGCGAGTGCACGGCGGTCGAGTTCGAGAACTTCGGGTCCAGCTGGATGCCGACGCGGGCGGCCGCCTCGGACCACTGCGTCTTGAGGTGCTCGGTCGGCGCGATGACGGTGATGGCCGAGACCTCACCGCTCTCGAGGAGCTCCGTGGCGATCCTCAGCGCGTAGGTCGTCTTGCCGGCGCCGGGTGTCGCGACCGCGAGGAAGTCCTTGCTCTCGGACTCGAGGTATGCCGTGAGCGCCTCCTGCTGCCAGGCGCGCAGCTTCGCGGCGGTACCCCACGCGGCCCGCTCCGGGAAGGCGGGACTCAGGTGGCTGGCGGCAGAGGTACTCATCGGCTCCGCAAGGTTAACGAGGTTCGGACGACGACATGCCGGGGGTCCGCCTGACCGGCTGCACCGCGGAAGTGTGCTGTGCCCGTCAGGCGCTGGACGCGCCCCGGATCAGGAGGCCCGGAAGGCCACCCACGAGTTCTGCATGCGGGTGCGCTGCCCCGCGGTGAAGTGGTTCATGCACGAGTCGACGGTGTAGTCCATGAAGTTCTTCACCGGATCGAGACCGGGCAGGGTGCAGGTGTCGCGGCCCACCGGGCAGCCGGAGGCGGGGCTCGCCTCGGGCGGGGTGTCGCTCACGCGGTCGCCGACGCGCGAGCAGCCGCCCTGGAACGTGTGGTAGAGGTTGAGCCAGTGCCCGACCTCGTGGGTCGCCGTGTCTCCCAGGTTGTAGGGAGCGGCCGTCCCGCCGGGCAGGCTCTCGTCGAGCAGCACCACGCCGTCCTGCTTGTCCACGGTCGTCTTGGGGAAGGTCGCCCAGCCCAGGAGGTCCCCGCCGAGATCGGCGGTGTAGATGTTGAGGTCGGCCTTGCCGCCGATGTGCAGCGCGTTCTTCATCGCCTTCTCCGCAGCCCCGCCGTAGGCGAGGCCGGAGTACCAGGCGCCGTTGTTGGTCGTCGAGATGCTCGTGAGCTGGAACGAGAAGCCGGACCCGGCATACGCCCCGTTGAGGACGCTAATCTGGCGGTTGATGTCGTTGGTACTGATCGCGCCCCGGGAGCCGTTGGTGATGGTGTGCCAGCGCACCTTGATGACCGTCGGGGCGAACATCGTGCGGCCCACGGCGGTCCGCGCCTTGGCGGTCGACCCGGTGGCGGCGCCCTTGGCCCGCAGGGACGACGCCAGGGCCTGCTCGCGGACGGCGGACTGCGCCGTCGTCAGCTGGTGCGGGTCACGCGCCCGCGTGCCGCGCCCCGCAGCCAGAGCCTCGGCTGCGCTCGGCGCGGCGCACTCCACCGACGGGCCGTCACCGGCGGTCGTGAGCGCCTGTGCGGTCGACGCGCCCACCCCCACGGATGCGGCGCCCAGGAGGGCTGCGGCGAGGATCGGGACGAGACGACGGTGGCGTGTGGACATGAGCGGTTCCCTCCCTGCGCGGGACCCCTGCTGGCTCCGCCTTGGGAGGCAATCTAGACCGTGCCGAGGACAGCCGTCAGGGCCCCGCACACTTTGGTGCGGGGCCCTGACGTCATCCGTGCTGCGGGAGGGTGCCGGGGTCAGCCCCGGTAGGCCACCCAGGCCGACTGCATGCGCGACGTCTGACCGGTCGAGAAGTGGTCCATGCACTGGTCGGTCGTGTAGTCCATGAAGTTCTTGATCGGGTCCAGGCCCGGCAGGGTGCAGGTGTCGCGACCCGTGGGGCAGCCCGAGGCGGGGCTCGCCTCGGCCGGGGTGTCGCTCACGTAGTCGCCCGCGGTGTCGGAGCAGCCGCCCTGGAAGGTGTGGTAGAGGTTCAGCCAGTGGCCGACCTCGTGCGTCGCCGTGTCACCGAGGTTGTAGGGCGAGGCCGTCCCACCGGGCAGGCTCTCGTCGAGGATGACGACGCCGTCCATCGTGTCGAGCGTCTTCTTGGGGAACGTCGCCCAGCCGAGCAGGCCGCCCGCGAGGTCGGCGGTGTAGATGTTGAGGTCGGCCTTGGTGCCGGTGCGCAGCGCGGTCTTCATCGAGCGCTCCGCGCTGCTGCCGTGGTCGAGCCCGTTGTACCAGGTGGCGTTGTTGGTCGTCGTCGTGCTGTTGAGGACGAACGAGAAGCCGGTGCCGGAGTAGGCGCTGTTGAGGACGCTGATCTGGCTGTTGATCTCGCTCGCGCTGAGCTGGCCCTTGGTGCCGTCGGTGATCGTGTGCCAGTTGACCTTGATCGTCGTCGCCGCGAAGGCCGCGCCGCCGCCGGGCTTGCGGGCCTGGCCGGACGAGGTGCGGGACATGCCCTTGTCGGCGAGGGCCTTGTCGAGCTGGGTCTCCATCGCCTTGGCCTGGGCCGGCGAGACGTCGTGCGGGTCCTTGGCTCGCGGGCTGCGACCGGCGACGACGGAGTCGGACGCTGCGTCGGTGGCGCACTCGGCGGCGACGCCGCGGTCACCGGCCGTGGTCACGGCCGACGCGCTGCCGGCGCCGAAGCCGAGGCCGGCCGCGGTGAGCACGGTCGCCGCGAGGATCGCGAGGGGTCGCACTGGACGAACAGACATGTGGGGTCCCTTTCGGTTCGCACAAACCTCTGTGAGGTTCGGGTTCTTCGAACCTAGCCACGCCGAAACGGGCCCCGATACCCGCAGTTCCCCCGGAGTCGGTCAACGTTTGGCAAAGCCGCGTATGCCGTCCGCCCCCGGTCGCGGACCGCCTCGCGGACCGCTTCCGACCCGCTTCCGACCCGCTCGCAGGCCGCCGTCGCCGCCTGCCGCGACGTGTCAGTCGTCGCCGTCCTGGGGCGCCCGCAGGCCCTCGTAGATCTCCTTGCACGTGGGGCAGACCGGGAACTTCTTGGGGTCGCGGCCGGGGATCCAGACCTTGCCGCACAGGGCCGTCACGGGCTCGCCGGACAGGGCCGACTCGAGGATCTTCTCCTTGCGCACGTAGTGCGAGAAGCGCTCGTGGTCCCCCGGCTCCTGCACCTGGGGGACGGTCTCCTCGCGCTCGAGGACGGCCGTGCGCGTCGAGGGGCCCGAGGGCTCCTGCTGCGGGGAGCTCGGGTCAAGGGCGGGAGGCTGCGGGTCACTCACCCCGCCAGCCTACGTCGCCCCGGGCCCCGGGTCAGTTGAGCTCGGGGTCCGAGGGGTAGTAGGCGACGAAGGCGATCTCGTTGCCCTGACGCAGGAGGACCTGCTCCCAGAGTCGTTCCGGGTCCGCCGTGAGCAGGTCACCGGGAAGGGAGTCGAGCACCATCCACGAGCCCCGGTCGAGCTCCGACTCGAGCTGCCCGCTGGACCACCCGGCATACCCCGCGAAGATCCGCAGTCCGCCCACCTCGGGCATGACGAGCAGCGGCGGGGTGTCGAGGTCGATGATCGCGACCGAGCCGAAGAGGCGCTGGCTGCCCGGAGGCAGGTCCTCGTCGTTGGACACCATGACGAGGCCGAGCGCCGAGTCGAGCTGCACCGGCCCGCCCTGGAAGAGGGTCTGCGGTGCGGCGATGTGCTCGCCCCAGCCGGGCAGCACCGAGTCGACCTCGGCGCCCAGGGGCTTGTTGAGCACCACGCCCTGGGCGCCGTTGTCGTCGTGCTGGAGCATGAGGATCACGCTGCGGTGGAACAGCCCGTCGTCGAGCTGCGGCGTCGAGACGAGCAGCCGGCCCGTCGTGCGATCAGCGGTCACGCTTCCATTCTGCACGGCCACCCTGACCACGTCGCTCGCCACCACGGCCGGCGCCGCGGCCGCCACCCTGGTGACCCCGTGAGGCCCCCTGGAAGCGACGGGGCGGACCACCCGGACGGCGGCCGCGCTGCTGCGGCTTGGCCTCGAGCAGGGGCTTCCAGACCTCGTCGGCGACGGGGACGCCGGACGGCGCGCGGCCACCGGCCTTCTCGACGTGCTCGTCACCGGGGCGGACGCGGACCGGCTCGACGTCGAGACCGGCGGCCTCGGCGAGCCGGGCCATGGTGCGCTTCTGGTGCGGCAGGGCGAAGGTCACGACGGTGCCCCGCTCCCCCGCCCGAGCCGTGCGCCCGGCGCGGTGCAGGTAGTCCTTGTGGTCGGCCGGCGGGTCGGCCTGGAGGACCAGGCCGATGTCGTCGACGTGGATGCCGCGCGCGGCGACGTCGGTCGCGACGAGCACCGGCAGCGAACCGTCACGGAAGGCGCCGAGCGCCCGGTTGCGCAGGTTCTGCGACAGACCACCGTGGATGGCGGCGGCGAGGACACCCCGCTCGCGCAGCTCGCGCGCGACGCGGTCGGCGCCGAGCTGCGTGCGCACGAAGACCACGGTGCGGCCGTCGCGGGCGGCGAGCTCGGCGGTGAGCTGCTTCTTGTTGTTGGGGTCGATGAGCATGATGTGGTGGCTCATCGTCGACACGCTCGCCTGCGCGTCCTCGGTCGAGTGCGTCACCGGGTCGGTGAGGTAGCGCTCGACGAGCTGGTCGATGCCCCGGTCGAGCGTCGCCGAGAAGAGCAGGCGCTGGCCGCCGGTCGGGATCCGGTCGAGGATCTCGGTGACCTCCGCCATGAAGCCCATCTCGGCCATGTGGTCGGCCTCGTCGAGGATGGTGACCTGGACGTCGTCGAACTCGACGGCGCCGCGCTCGTGGAGGTCGGCGAGGCGACCGGGCGTGGCGACGAGGATGTCGATGCCCTTGGCGAGCGCCTTGATCTGCGGCTCGTAGGACAGGCCGCCGGCGACGAGCTTGTGGCGCAGGCCGGTCACGTGGACGAGCGGCTCGAGGGCGTCGCTCACCTGCATGGCGAGCTCACGCGTCGGCACGAGGATGAGCGAGCGCGGACGCTTGCTCGCCGGCTTCGTGCCGTCGGCGAGACGGGTGATCGTCGGCAGGCCGAAGGCGAGCGTCTTGCCCGAGCCGGTCTGGCCGCGACCGAGGACGTCGCGACCGCCCAGGGCGTCGGGGATCGTCGCGGCCTGGATCGGGAAGGGCTCGGTGATGCCGTCACGAGCGAGCCGCTCGACGAGGCGGGGGTCGAGCGACAGGGCCGCGAAGCCGTTGTCCTCGGTGACGGCCGCGGGACCACCCTTGCTCTTCGACTCGTACTTCACCCAGGTGTCGGCCTGGGCGCGCTCGGCCTCGGCCTCCTCGAAGGTGCGGGGCTGCTCGGGCAGGTCGTGCCGACGCTCGTCGTAGTGGCGGCCCTCGTGCCGGTCGCGGCGCACCGGGTCGGCGACCCGACGGGCGGGGCGGTCGTCGTCGCGGCGGAACGACGGGCGGCCGTCGCGGCGCTCGCCGTGTGCCGGCCGGCTGCCGCGGTCGTCACGGCGCTGCCCGTATGCCGGCCGCTCACCGCGGTCGTCGCGGCGCTGGAACCCGCGGCTCTCGCCACGGTCCTCGCGACCCTGGTAGCCGCCGCGCGAGTCACCACGGTCGTCACGACGCTGGCCGTATGCCGGCCGCTCACGGCGGTCGTCGCGGCGCTGGAACCCGCGGCTCTCGCCACGGTCCTCGCGACCCTGGTAGCCGCCGCGCGAGTCACCACGGTCATCACGACGCTGGCCGTATGCCGGCCGCTCGCCAACGTCGTCACGGCGCTGGAACCCACGGCTCTCACCGCGGTCGTCGCGGCGCTGGCCATATGCCGGGCGGTCGTCACGGCGCTGGTAGCCGCCACGCGAGTCATTGCGGTCATCACGCTTCTGGAACCCGCGGCTCTCACCGCGGTCGTCACGACGTTGCCCACGCGACTCGGCGCGGTCGTCCCGGCCTGCGGCGGCGCGGTCGGTACGTCGGGCGGGCCGGCCGCGGTCCGCACGGTCCTCGTCGCTCCAGCGCGGGCTGCGCTCCGAGCGCGGCGCCTTGGTGCGAGGGCCCTCGGGCTGTCCGCGGTGGTGCGACTTCTTGGGTCCCTTGGACTTCGCACTCGCCTTCTGCGAGGAGGTCCAGCGCGGCTTCTTGCCGCCGGGGGAAGGCTTCTTGGGCATGGTGAATCACTCGATCCGAGTCGGTGGTGGTGGCGTCTACGGCCCTCCACGACGACTTCTGTGTCAACGAGATTCAACGGGCTGGAACGCGGCGCCGGACGTGGCGCAAGGAGCCAGTTTACCAGCGCTCGACGTACGGCCCCAACCACGCGAGCGGCGCCCGCAGCACCTGCGGCACTCGCCGCGTCCGCAACGGTGGTCGCGTTCCCGACCAGGGTCGCGGACGCTGGCCAGCGCCCTCAGCCCGGCCTCCCAAGCGCGGCGTCAGCGTCCGCGACGGTGGTCGGCTTCCCGACCAGGACTGCGGACGCTGCCCACGTAGCGGGCGACGAGCACCCCGAGCAGGACGCCGGTGACGTCGGCCACCGCGTCCCACGGGTCGCCTGAACGCTGTGGCAGCACCGTGGCCTGGACCACCTCGCTCACCGGTGCGTGCAGCGCCATGACCACGGCCACCGGTACGACCGGGAGCCGCGCGAGCACGGCGAAGAGCACGGGCAAGGCGAAGACGGTGAGGTGCACGAGCTTGTCGAAGTACGGGAACGGCGCCACTCCCCCGGCCGACGGCGCGTAGAGCACGACGAGCTGCAGCAGCAGCGCGAGCGCCGCGGGCACGAGCGAGCGACGGCGCCGGAGCGCCTCGCTCACGCGGTGGGTTCGGACGTGGCCGCCTTGGCCACGGCCGCGGCGACGACCTCCGCCACGTCGGGGTGGAACACGCTCGGGATGATGTAGGTCGCGTTGCGCTCGTCCTCCTTGACGACCCCGGCGAGCGCCTCGGCGGCGGCGAGCAGGACGGCCGGAGTGAGCACCTTGGAGCCGGAGTCGAGCAGGCCCCGGAAGACGCCGGGGAAGACGAGGACGTTGTTGATCTGGTTCGCGAAGTCGGACCGGCCGGTCGCCACGACCGTGGCGTGCTTCGCGGCCTCGACCGGGTCGACCTCGGGGGTCGGGTTGGCCATGGCGAAGACGACGGCGTCGTCGGCCATCGTCGCGATGTCGTCACCCGTGAGGATGTTGGGAGCGGAGACACCGAGGAACACGTCCGCACCCGCGAGCGCCTCGGCGAGCGTGCCGGTGAAGTCGTCGGGGTTGGTGTGCTCGGCGATCCACTCGTGGTTGGGGTGCTCGCCCGAGCAGACGTCCTCGCGGCCCTTGTGGATCACGCCGTGCATGTCGGCGACGACGACGTTGCGGGCGCCGGCGAACAACATGAGCTTGAGGATGGCCGTCCCGGCCGCGCCGGCGCCGCTCATGACGAGCTTGACGTCCTCGAGCCGCTTGCCCACGACCGCGAGGGCGTTGCGCATCGCGGCGAGCGCGACGATCGCGGTGCCGTGCTGGTCGTCGTGGAAGACGGGGATGTCGAGCTCGGCCCGCAGCCGCGCCTCGATCTCGAAGCACCGCGGCGCCGAGATGTCCTCGAGGTTGATGCCGGCGAAGACCGGCGAGATCGCCTTGACCGCCGTGATGATCTCCTCGGTGTCGGTCGTGTCGAGGCAGATCGGGAAGGCGTCGATGTCGGCGAACCGCTTGAAGAGCGCGGCCTTGCCCTCCATCACCGGCATGGCGGCGAGGGGCCCGATGTCACCCAGACCGAGGACGGCGGTGCCGTCGGTCACCACGGCGACCGTGTTGCGCTTGATGGTGAGGCGGCGGGCGTCCTCGGGGTTCTCGGCGATCGCGAGGCAGACCCGCGCGACACCCGGGGTGTAGATCAGCGAGAGGTCGTCGCGGTTGCGGATCGGCACCTTGGACTCGATCCGCAGCTTGCCGCCGAGGTGCATGAGGAAGGTGCGGTCCGAGACCTTGCCGATCTCGACGCCGGGGACCGTGCGCATCCGCGCGACGACCTCGTCGGCGTGCTCGGGGTCGCGGGTCATGAGGGTCACGTCGATGCGGACCGCGTCGTGGCCCGAGGCAGTGACGTCGAGCCCGGTGACGACTCCCCCGGCCTCCTCCACGACACCGGTGAGCTCGCTGACTGCGGTGGCTCGGGCCGGGACGACGAGACGGACGGTGACGGAGTTCGCGGCGGAGGGAAGGGCCATGGGGGAGATTCAACCTGCTACTCGCGAGTTCGCGACAATCGGCCCGCCACGCGGGACCGGAGCCCGCGCACCGGCGCGGCTCTCTGCGCGACGGACCTACAGTTGCCCCCATGAGCGAGCACGTCGAAGTCACCGGGCACGGTGCGCACCACGTCGTCCCCGACCTCGTCATCCTGCGCGCCCGGGTCCAGTGCGAGGCCCGTGACGTGGCGAGCGCACTCACCGAGTCCTCGAACCGGACCGCCGCCGCCCTCCAGGCTGCCGCCGACCACGGCGTCGAGGGCCCGGACCGGCGGACCGAGGACGTCGGGATCCACCCGCGCCACGACACCGAGGGCCGCAAGGTCGTCGGCTACACGGCATACCAGGCGTTCCGGCTCACGATCCGGGACACGTCCCGGGTCGGTGACGTCCTGCAGGCGCTCGCGGGTGCGGCCGGTGACGCGCTGGGGGTCGACGGCATCGAGATGACCGCGGAACAGACTCCCGAGGCCGTCGAGGCCTCTCGTCAGGCCGCCTTCGAGGACGCCCACGCCCGCGCCACGCAGTACGCCCGGCTCGCCGGCGTCACCCTCGGCCCGGTCCTCATGATCCGCGAGGGCGTGCCCGAGACCGGTACTCCACGTCCGATGTTCGCGCGGTCCGCGGACGCCCTCGCCGGCTCCATGCCCGTCGAAGCAGGCACCCGCGCCATCACGAGCACCGTGACCGTCCGCTGGGGGCTGGCATGAGCTGGCTCGACGCCCTCGGCTGGTTCGGGTCGGCCCTGCTCGTCTTCTCACTGCTCCAGGCCCGGATCCTGCGGTTGCGTGTCCTCAACACCATTGCCTGCGGCATCCTCACCGTCTTCAACGCGCTCATCGGCGTCTGGCCCATGGTCGCCATGAACGTCGTCCTCGCCGCGATCAACCTCTGGTTCATCGCCAAGATGCTCCGCGAGAAGGACGACGCGAGCGCCTTCGCGGTCATCGAGGTCGAGGAGGACGACGCCTACTTCCAGCACTTCCTCGCGGTGGAGGGCGCTGACATCGCGAAGTTCAACCCGGGCTTCAGCGGCGTCACCGAGTCGGCGTCGCGGTTCGCCTACCTCGTCCTCCACGGCCACGAGACGGTCGGTGTCGTCGTCGTCCGCGACGCCGGCGCCGGTGTGGGCCAGATCGAGCTCGACTACGTCACGGAGCGCTACCGCGACTTCACGCCCGGCGAGTTCGTCTGGCGGCACAGCGGTCTCTTCGCCGGTCACGGCTGGCGGACCGTGCGCACCCCCGACGCGATGGTGGGCGCCTACTACGAGAAGCTCGGCTTCCGGCCCGACGGCGACGCCTGGGCCCTCGACATCGCCGCGGTCACGCGTCCCGAGAGGCCGTCGGACGCCGCCGGTCCAGGGTGAGCTTGACCCGGTGACCCGTGATGACGCTCGCGAGCCAGCCGAGCCCGATCGCCCAGCCCGCGATGACGTCGGTGAGCCAGTGGTGGCCGAGATAGACACGTGAGAGCCCCATCGCGACGACGAGCAGGCCGAGCACGACGACGACCACCGTGCGCCACCGCTTCTTCCGCAGCCAGATGACGAGCAGGTATGCCGTGAGCCCCAGGACCACGGTCGCGTTGAGCGTGTGCCCCGAGGGGAAGCTCGCAGAGGTCTCGTAGGGCGGCACCGCCAGCGACTGAGGGGGGCGGGCCCTCCCGGCGAGGTCCTTGCCGGTGACCGTGATGGCGATCGAACCGGCGGCGGCGATGCCCATGAGGACGACCGGCGTCCAGCCGCGCCACGCGATCGCCAGCCCGATGGTCGCGAGCAGCGCGATGACGGGCATCCCGATGGTCCCGCCGAGGTCGGTGAAGCCGGTGACGAACGTCGACCACCCGGGCGTGCGCATCTGCACCGCGGCGTCGAGCACGGGCTGGTCGATGACCGAGATGCCGTCGCGGTCGACGACGTTCTCGTAGACCTCGGCCGACACCTCGGCGAAGCCCCAGACGAGGCCGAGACCGACGCCGACCGTGAGGACGAGCGCGAGGTTGGCGAGCGACCACCGGCCCAAGCGCCCGATGAGCGCAGCCCCGGCCACCGCCGCACGGACGACGAACCGGCCACTGTCGGTGCGCCACTCGGCGAGGTCGCGGTCACCGATCCGCTCGTCCTCGGGGGGCGAGGTGCGCTGGGACTCGGCGGACGGCATACGAGATCGTCACACACCGCTCTGTGCGCAGGAACGACAGCACCCGGTCGGTCGGCTCGCGCCGACCGACCGGGTGAGGTCGTTTGGTGGGATGACCACGGTGGTGGAGGTGGCGGGAATCGAACCCGCGTCCACTGACGGGAAACCAAGGCTTCTCCGGGTGCAGTGCGCTGTGGAGTTTCTCGGCCCCAGGGCTCGCACGCACACGTTCCCTGACAGGCCCAGTCGGATTGGAGTCCCGCGCCACCCCCCGACAAGGGTGACGCAGCAAGTTCTCTAGCTGACGCCAGACACTGAGTCGAGAACTACCTCAGGCTGACGGACTTCGAGGCTCGCTCAGGCGGCGAGGGCGAAGTCGGTGCGCTTGGAGTTGGCACCTATTGGTTTGCACGGAGCGTTGACGAGATGACCGTGCATCCTCGACCCGCTTCCCTTGATCCGCCGACCAATGTCGAAACCGATCACCCCCGTGAGGGGGCTCATCCCACGCTGTTGAGTTGTGGTTGGAACTCTACCTGCCAACGTGGGGCGACCCCGAATCATTTCCGGGACCGCCCCATCGAGGGGGTCAGGCGAGAGCGCCGCGCAGGGCGTCGGCGAGCGAGGTCGTCGGGCGCCCGAGGAGGCGCGACAGGTCGCCCGTCTCGACGAGCAGCTCGCCGTGCTTGAGGCCGTCGTCGCTCGTCGCGAGCGCGCGGGCGTAGCCCTCCGGCAGACCGGCGCCGACGAGCGCAGCGGCGTAGTCGTCGACGGAGAGGTCGCGGTAGGCCACCGGGGTGCCCGACTGCTCGGAGAGCTCGGCGGCGTACTCGGCGAGCGTGAACGGCGTGTCACCGCCGAGCTCGTAGACCTGGCCCGCCTGGTCCTCGCTCGTGACGACGACGGCCGCCGCCTCGGCGAAGTCCTCGCGCGTGGCGGCGCTGACCCGGCCCTCGCCCGCGGCACCGAGGACGGCGCCGTGCTCGAGGTGCTGCGACACCTGCGCGGTGTAGTTCTCGACGTACCAGGAGTTGCGGAGCAGGGCGTGCGGCAGACCGGAGGCGGCGAGCGCCTGCTCGGTGGCGCGGTGCTCGTCGGCGAGGCCGAGCGTCGAGGTGTCGGCGCGCACGATGCTCGTGTAGGCGACGAGCTCGACCCCGGCACGGACCGCGGCGTCGATGACGTTCTGGTGCTGGGCGACCCGCCGGCCGACCTCGGAGCCCGAGATGAAGAGCAGCCGGTCCACGCCGGCGAGGGCGGCGTCGAGGGAGGCCGGGTCCTCGAAGGTGCCGACGCGCACGTCGACCCCGCGGGCGGCGAGGTCGCTCGCCTTCGCCTCGTCGCGCACGAGCGCGACGACGTCAGCCGGGGCGACACCGCGGGCGAGGAGGGCGTCGATGACGAGCCGACCGAGGTGTCCGGTGGCGCCGGTGACGAGGATGGAGGTCATGGGGTGAGGCCTTTCGGAGGTGGGCGACGAAGCGCTGACACCCGGAGAACGAGCGGGCCCACGGCATACTTCCCGAGAGTTAGTACCCACTTTGAAGTAAGGTACCTACATGAAGGTGAGCACCCCCCTGGACGAGCGCTTCCCTGACGCGGTGTTCGCCGCGGGCTGCCCGAGCCGCACGGTCCTCGACCACGTCATGAGCAAGTGGGGCCTGCTCGTCCTGCTCTCCCTCGGCGACGGCGAGCCGCAGCGGTGGAGCGAGCTGCGCCGCCGGGCGGAGGGCGTGAGCGAGAAGATGCTCGCCCAGACCCTGCGCACCCTCGTCGCCGACGGCTTCGTCCTGCGGGACGCACGCCCCGTGGTGCCGCCGCACGTCGAGTACTCACTCACCCCGCGCGGTCTCGAGCTCGCGGCGCTGCTCAACCCGCTCATGGTGTGGGTCGTCGACAACGCCCCCGACATCCTCGAGGACGCCGCCTCGGCCTGAGCGCCTGAGCGCCGCACGCTCGCCCCGAGAGGTGAAGCCGGTCAGACGGCGCAACCGTCCGGACCGCAGGCCACGTCGTCGGCGGAGCCGGTGCGGTCGCCGGTCGAGGTCACCATCGTCAGCGGGTGGGCCTCGCTCCAGGCCTGCGTCAGCGCCTGCGTGAAGAGCTCGACCGGCTGCGCACCGGAGACGCCGTACGTGCGGTCGATGACGAAGAACGGCACGCCCTGGATCCCCAAGGAGTGCGCCTCGGAGATGTCGGCCTGCACGGCGTCGGCGTAGCGGTGCGTCTGGAGCGCCTCGATGGTGACGGTGGCGTCGAGCCCCGCGGCGACACCGATCCGCACGAGGGTGTCACGGTCGCCGATGTCCTCGCCGTGCTCGAAGTGCGCCGAGAGCAGGGCCTCCTTGACCGCATCGGCCACGCCGTGCTCCTTGGCGAGGTGCAGCAGCTCGTGCGCGGTGCGGCTGTTGGCGACGACGAGCCGCTCGAAGTCGTAGTCGAGCCCCTCCTGCGCCGCCGTGGCCGCCACGTGCTCGAACATCTCGCTCACCTGCTCCCGCGCCATCCCCTTGCGCCCGGCGAGGTAGTCGAGCTCGGTGCCGTCGTAGTGATCGGGCAGCGAGGGGTCGAGCTGGTAGCTGTGCCAGGTCACCTCGACCTCGTCGGCGTGGGCGAACCCCGCGAGCGCGGACTCGAAGCGCCGCTTGCCGATGAAGCACCACGGGCAGGCGATGTCGGACCAGATGTCAACGTTCATGGACGCTTCAACCATCTGCCCGTGGCGCTTCTTCCCCCGGCGCCCCGGCGCCTCAGGCGTGCCGGAGTGGCTCAGGCGGCGTGCTGCTCGGCCGGGTCCTCGGCGAGCAGGAAGCGCTGGAGCCCGGGGAGGTCGTCGGTGTTGAGGACGTCGACGTCGGCGGCGACGAGCTCGCGCCACACCGCCTCCCGGGCCGGGCCCGCCACGTCGGGCGTCGCCCAGAAGCGCACCTGCTGCCCGCGGGCATGCGCGGTCGCGACGATGGTGTGCAACTTCGCGCGCTCGGCCTCGGGCATCGCCCCGACACCCTGCCAGGTGAAGTGCTTGGTCCAGTTGTCACTGATGAGCGGCACGACGCTCGCCGGCAGTGGCCCACCGAGGTCGCCCATCCGTCCGTCGTAGAACGAGAACCGCTTCGAGGCGGCCTGCATCGCGACGAGGTCGCGGTTGCCGGAGATCACGGCGGTCACCGCGCGCTCGTGGACCTTGCCTCCCTTGTATGCCGTGAAGAGCTGCGGGTACGCCGCGAGCTCCCGCTCGATGACCGGCCAGGCCGCCGTGCCCTCGCTCTTGACGTCGATGAGCAGACGAAAGGGCTCACGCCACTGGCGGTGGATGGCGCCGCCGTTCTCGCGGAAGAGCTGCGCGAGGGGTGCGAGGTAGGTGTCGCGCAGCGTGCGCGCCGGGTCCGGGCCGTCGTGCCCGATGTAGAGCTCACCGTCGACGAGCCAGACGTCGGCTTCGGCCGAGGTGAACCCGTGGTCGAGCGCGTCGAGCAACGGTCGCTCGTGCTCGTAGTCGTTGTGGGCGTGCGCCCGTTCCAACGGCTGCACCGAGGCGTGCGACGGGGAGCTCACGGCCCCCGACGTCAGCGGGGCGCCGCCGGCCGTGGGCAGGGCCGCCGGGCCGACAAGGACGGCCCCGACGGCGGCGGTGGCGGCGACGAGAAGGCGGGCGAACGGCATACGAGTCATGTGCTCCACCCTCCCGCGAGGTGGTGGATCGCGCGCGTCGAGCAGGTGAACGCGTCCGTACTGTGGTCTTTCGGTCTCACTGACTGGGCGATCACTACGCTTTCGGGAGACCGTTCACCCCCCTTCCCGGAGGTATGCCGTGTTCCGCAAGGTCCTTGTCGCCAACCGAGGTGAGATCGCCGTCCGGGCGTTCCGCGCCGCCACCGAGCTCGGCGCGAAGACGGTCGCGGTCTTCCCCCACGAGGACCGCAACTCCGAGCACCGCCTCAAGGCCGACGAGTCGTACCAGATCGGGGAGGAGGGCCACCCGGTCCGCGCCTACCTCGACCACGAGAACATCGTCCGCGTCGCGGTCGAGTGTGGTGCCGACGCGATCTATCCCGGCTACGGCTTCCTCTCCGAGAACCCGCTGCTCGCCGAGGAGTGCGCCGCCCACGGCATCACCTTCATCGGTCCCCCGGCCGAGGTTCTCCACCTCACCGGCAACAAGGCCAAGGCCATCGCGGCCGCGAAGGCTGCCGGGCTGCCGACCCTGCGCGGGTCCGAGGCGGGCACCGACCTCGACGCGCTCGAGGCCGCCGCGACCGACATCGGCTTCCCGTGCTTCGTCAAGGCCGTGTCCGGTGGCGGGGGCCGCGGGATGCGGCGCGTCGACGACCCCAGCACGCTGCGCGACGCGCTCGAGGCAGCCCAGCGCGAGGCGGACGCCGCGTTCGGTGACCCGACCCTCTACATCGAGGAGGCCGTCCTCGACCCGCGCCACATCGAGGTGCAGATCCTCAGCGACGGGTCCGAGGGGACCACGGGAGGGAGCAGCGGCGTCCTTCATCTGTATGAGCGCGACTGCTCGCTCCAGCGTCGGCACCAGAAGGTCGTCGAGATCGCCCCCGCCCCCAACCTCGACGCGGACACCCGCGACCGCATGTGCGCCGACGCCGTGCGCTTCGCGCGTGAGATCGGCTACGTCAACGCGGGCACCGTCGAGTTCCTGCTGGGCACCGACGGGCGCTACGTCTTCATCGAGATGAACCCGCGGATCCAGGTCGAGCACACCGTGACCGAGGAGGTCACCGACATCGACCTCGTCGTCTCCCAGATGCGGATCGCGTCCGGCGAGACGTTCGAGGACCTCGACCTGCGCCAGGAGGACATCCGGCTGCGGGGGTTCGCGCTCCAGTGCCGGATCACCACCGAGGACCCCGCCAACGGGTTCCGCCCCGACGCCGGCACCATCACGGTCTACCGCTCGGCGGGCGGTGGCGGCGTCCGGCTCGACGGCGGCACGGTCTTCGTCGGGGCGCGGGTCTCGGCCCACTTCGACTCGATGCTCGTCAAGCTCACCTGCCGCGGTCGCGACTTCCCGATGGCCGTCCGGCGCGCGCGACGGGCCTTGGCGGAGTTCCGGATCCGTGGCGTCTCCACCAACATCCGCTTCCTCCAGGGCGTCCTGGCCGACCCGGTCTTCCAGGCCGGCCAGGCGACGACGTCGTTCATCGACCAGCGACCCGAGCTGCTCACCGCCCGCACCCCGGCCGACCGCGGCACCAAGCTGCTCACCTATCTCGCCGACGTCACCGTCAACCAGCCCCACGGCCCGGCGCGCACGAGCGTCAGGCCGCGCGCCAAGCTGCCGGCGCTCGACCTCGACACCCCGGTGCCGCCCGGCTCACGCGACCTGCTCCAGCGCGTGGGCCCGGCCGAGTTCGCGCGCCAGCTGCGTGCCCGGGCCAAGGTGGCGGTCACCGACACGACCTTCCGCGACGCCCACCAGTCGCTGCTCGCCACCCGGATGCGCACCCGGGACCTGCTCCACGTCGCCGGGCACGTGTCGCGCCTGACGCCCGAGCTGCTCTCGATGGAGGCCTGGGGCGGCGCGACCTACGACGTCGCGCTCCGCTTCCTCAGCGAGGACCCGTGGGAGCGCCTCTCCCTCCTGCGCGAGGCGATGCCCAACATCCCGCTCCAGATGCTGCTCCGCGGCCGCAACACGGTCGGCTACACGCCCTACCCGACCAAGGTCACCGACGCCTTCGTGCACGAGGCGGCCCGCTCCGGTCTCGACATCTTCCGCATCTTCGACTCGCTCAACGACGTGAGCCAGATGCGGCCCGCCGTCGAGGCGGTGCTCGACACCGGCACCGCGGTCGCCGAGGTCGCGCTCTGCTACACCGGCAACCTCAGCGACCCCGGCGAGAAGCTCTACACCCTCGACTACTACCTGCGCCTCGCCGAGGAGATCGTCGACACGGGCGCCCACGTGCTCGCGATCAAGGACATGGCCGGTCTGTTGCGCGCCCCTGCTGCCCGCACCCTCGTCACCGCGCTGCGTGAGCGGTTCGACCTGCCCGTGCACCTGCACACCCACGACACCGCGGGCGGCCAGGTCGGCACGCTGCTCGCCGCCATCGACGCCGGGGTGGATGCCGTCGACGCCGCCTGCGCGGCCATGGCCGGCACGACCAGCCAGCCGTCGCTGTCTGCGCTCGTCGCGGCCACCGACGGCACCGACCGTCCAACCGGGCTCGACATCGACCACGTCTTCGCGCTCGAGCCCTACTGGGAGGCCGTGCGCCAGCTCTATGCCCCCTTCGAGTCCGGGCTGCCCTCCCCCACCGGCCGGGTCTACTTCCACGAGATCCCCGGAGGCCAGCTCTCCAACCTGCGCCAGCAGGCGATCGCACTCGGCCTCGGCGACCGGTTCGAGGACATCGAGGACACCTATGCCGCCGCCAACCGGATCCTCGGCAACATCGTCAAGGTGACGCCGAGCAGCAAGGTCGTCGGCGACCTGGCCCTGGCGCTCGTCGGTGCCGGGGCGGATCCGGCGGACTTCGAGGAGAACCCGACCCGCTACGACATCCCCGACTCGGTCATCGGCTTCCTCGAGGGCGAGCTCGGCGACCCGCCGGGCGGCTGGCCCGAGCCGTTCCGGACCAAGGCCCTCCAGGGCCGCAAGGGCAAGCCGCGCGTCACCGAGCTCACCGCCGAGCAGGAGGCGGCCCTCGACTCCTCCCCACGGGCGACGCTCAACGAGCTCCTCTTCCCGGGCCCGACCAAGGACTACCTCTCGTCGAGGGAGCGGTTCGGGGACCTCTCCGTGCTCGGTACGGTCGAGTTCCTCCACGGTCTCGACCCCTCGCGCGAGTACGAGGTCGAGATCGAGGCGGGCAAGCGGCTGCTCCTCGCCGTCTCCTCGGTCGGCGACGCGGACGCCAAGGGCATGCGCACCGTCATGTGCACGCTCAACGGCCAGTTCCGGCCGATCACGGTGCGGGACAACGCCGTTCAGGTCGACGTCAAGGCCGCGGAGAAGGCGGAGCCCGGCAACCCGACCCACGTGCCCGCCCCTTTCGCCGGTGTCGTGACCCCGGCGGTCGCCGAGGGCGACACCGTCGAGGCCGGAGCCGTGGTCGCGACCATCGAGGCGATGAAGATGGAGGCCAACATCACCGCACCGAGCTCCGGCACCGTCGAACGCCTCGCGGTCGGTGGCCACCAACAGGTCGAAGGCGGAGACCTTCTGATCGTCCTCAAAGGTCTAGTGTGAAAGAGCATCCACGGCGTCAAGACGCGGCGCACTTCATGGATGCAGATCACCATCCGCTCAACCAAGGAGATTCACCATGGGCATCGGAGACAAGATCGAGAACATGAAGGACAAGGTCGTCGGCGAGGGCAAGGAGCAGGTCGGTGACGCCACCGACAACGAGCGCCTCGAGGCCGAGGGCAAGGCCCAGCAGACCGAGGGCAACATCAAGCAGGCCGGCGAGAACGTCAAGGACGCGTTCAAGAACTGAGCCGCACGCACGGCATACGGCAGGGCCGGCCCCACAGGGAGGGGGCCGGCCCTCGTCGTGTCCGTGGCCGGTGAGGGCTCGGTCAGCCGACGGCGTCGAGCAGCGCCTTGGTGAACGCGGGGATGTCGTCGGGGTTGCGGCTGGTGATGAGGTTGCCGTCGACCACGACCTCCTCGTCCTTCCAGGTGCCGCCGGCGTTGCGGATGTCGGTCTGCAGGCTCGGCCACGAGGCGAGCGTGCGGCCCTCGAGCACCCCGGCCTCCACGAGCGTCCACGGTGCGTGGCAGATGGCGGCGACGGGCTTGCCCGACTCGACGAACGCCTTGACGAACGCGACCGCGTCCTCGTCCATGCGCAGGGCGTCGGGGTTGGCGACGCCGCCGGGGAGCACAAGCGCGTCGTAGTCGTCCACCGAGGCCTCCTTGACGAGCCCGTCGACGGGACGCGTCTCCGCCTTGTCGAGGTGGTCGAAGGTCTGGACCGTGCCGGACTCGGTGCTGAGCAGGGTGGCGGCGTGGCCCGCCCCGGTGATGGAGTCCCACGGGTCGGTCAGCTCGACCCGTTCGATGCCCTCGGGTGCGGTCAGGAATGCGATCTTCTTGGTCATGGTCACCACACCATCACGCTTTGAGGGAAACGGCCACCTCCCTTGGGGGGTGAGGAGAGGCCGCGACGAGTCACCAGGACCCGCCGCCACCCCCGCCGCCACCACCGCCGGAGAACCCGCCCCCGCCGCTGAACCCACCACCGCCCAGGCCGGAGCCACCGGACGAGCCCGGGGTCGACACGAACGTACCAGCGGCCTGGGTCGAGAACGAGTCCATGCTCGAGGCCACGTGGCCGAAGTTCCAGCCGGTGATCGGCCCGGCGTACCAGACCGGCGCGGCGATGCTCTGGCCCGCGGCTGCGGCCGCAGCCGCGACCTCCTCGAACACCGCGGCCCATCGGTCGGCGAGGCCGAAGACGATGGCGTAGGGCAGGAACTTCGAGAAGACGTCCTGCGCCTCCTCCCACCGGATCTGGTTGGCCTCGGCCGTGGCGATGTAGCGCTCGAAGCCCTGCGACTGGGCGAGGACCGCACTCCCCTCCGCGGTGCGCGACGCCATGCGTCGGCCAAGGAGCTGGACGATGATCCCGGTGACGATGAGGCCGATCCCGAAGACCCAGCCCTTGGCCACGAGGGCGCCGCCGCCGAGCGAGCCGAGCCCTGCGGTCCCGAAGAACAGCGCGAACCCGCCGAGCGCCATGAGCGTGATGCCGAAGCCGACCCACCCGGCCCGCTGGGCATCGGGCGAGCGACGGAACCAGTGCCGCTGCACGGACTCGGTGTACATCATCGCCTGCACCTGCTTGAGGGTGCCGGCGAAGGTGTTCTTGAGCTCGGAGAGCCGGGTCTCGTTGCCCTTGGCGAAGACCCCGTCGAGCAGGCGCTGCTCGTAGGGCGCCAGGGCGGCGCCGCCGCCGGGAGGCGTCTGGCGCCGCAGCAGCCAGTCGTCGCTGCGGAAGCGTCCGCGCTCCTCGTTGGTGATCGTGAGGTGGCCGCGCACGGCGAGGTCGATGAGGGTCGCGGTGACGTCGACGACGTCGGCCTTCTCGTCCATGATCGTGCCGACCATGCCCGGCTGGACGCCCGGCGGCGGGTTGAACTGGACCGCGACCGTCGGCGCCTTGCCCCGCACCACGGGGGCGCTCTCCCCCGCTCCCGGGCTGAGACCCGGCGTCAGCCCGGCATAGACCTCGTCGCGACCGCGGGTCCACACGAGCAGCCCCATGAGCCCACCGGCGAGGAGCGGCAGCAGCACGCCGCCACCGGCGAGGGCCGCGCCGAGATAGCTCGACTGGGTCGGCGAGAGCGAGGGCCCGGGGTCGTAGCCACCGCCGAAGCTGCCGTCGTCGCCGGTCTCGCGCAGGTCGGGGGTGAGGTCACCGAAGGCGTCCCGCGGCCACGAGACGACGATCGTCGCGCCCTGTCCTGGCGAGATGTCGGGGACCTGGAAGCTCGACCTCGCGCCCGCGGTGCCGGTGCACTTCGTGTCCTCCTGCAGGGCGCCGTAGTAGCAGGCGACCTGCGTGGCGGGCACCGGCCCGGTGACGTCCGCGGTGACGTTGCGGTAGACGTACTCGTTCGAGGGGTCGATGTGGTTGTAGTAGAGCTCCGCGGTGCCGTCGCCGATGTCGTTGATGACGTGGGCGAGGGTGTAGGTGAGGACGTACTCCTGCACGCCCTCGACGGTCTCGTCGGCGCTGCCGATCCGGACCTGCTCGTAGGCGCCGAAGTCGGAGATGTCGGTGTCGGTCGGCGCGCCCGTCGGCGAGGTCACCTCGACGTCGGACAGCTCGTAGTGGCGGTACTGCGTCGTTGAGTTCTGGTAGCCGGCGCGGGTCTGGATCGTCCGGTAGATGCCGTGGCGCTCCTCCCCTTCCGGGAAGTC
Source organism: Knoellia sp. LjRoot47 (assembly GCF_964253435.1). NCBI lineage: Bacteria > Bacillati > Actinomycetota > Actinomycetes > Micrococcales > Intrasporangiaceae > Knoellia > Knoellia sp. LjRoot47. The sequence goes on along the minus strand of NZ_CAXUQS020000001.1, from coordinate 2,374,836 downwards.
CCAGCGGATGCGCTGGGTGACGCGCATCGACCCGTCCTGCTGCACGGCATACAGGACGTTGAAGGAGGCGGCGTCGTCGTCCATCGGCACGAAGCCGGCCAACGACGGCGGTGACGCGGGCGAGGCCGAGGCGACAGGGGCCGCGAGGGCCGCTCCGACCGGGATCGCGATGCACGCGGAAGCGGCGAGACCCGCCATCCAGCTCCGAAGCCGACCCCTCACGCAACTACCCCCTGTGTGCGCCGAGCGCGCGCTCGGTCTCACGACGATCCTGGCGCTCACGCAACGCGTGGCGCTTGTCGTACTCCTTCTTGCCCTTGGCGATCGCGATCTCGACCTTGGCCCGGCCGTCCTTGAAGTACAGCTGGAGCGGGACGATCGTGTGGCCGCTCTCGCGGGTCGCCTGCAGGATCTTGGTGAGCTCCTTGCGGTGGAGCAGGAGCTTGCGGCGGCGTCGCGGCGTGTGGTTGGTCCAGGTGCCCGAGACGTACTCGGGGATGTGGACGCCCTCGAGCCAGAGCTCGTCGCCGGTGAAGCTCGCCCAGCCGTCGACGAGGCTGGCGCGCCCCATGCGCAGGGCCTTGACCTCGGTCCCCATGAGCACGAGACCGGCCTCGAAGGTGTCGAGGACGAGGTAGTCGTGGCGAGCCTTGCGGTTGCTCGCGACGACCTTGCGGCCGTCGTCGTTCTTGGTCTTGGCACCCTTGGCCATCGCGCTCACCTCCTCGAGTCAGTGCGACACGCTACGACAGCGTATGCCGTCCGCGCGCCCGTGTTTGCGCGGCACCACCTGTGCCCGCGGACTCGCCTGCTCAGAGGTAGTTGCGCGGGTCGACGAAGTTGCCGTCCTCGTAGACCTCGAAGTGCAGGTGGCAGCCGTTGGAGTTGCCGGTCGTGCCCTCGTAGCCCACGACCGTGCCCCGCGCGACGCGTCCGCTGTGGGTCTTGATGCGCTGGAGGTGGTTGTAGGTCGTCGTGAGGTGGACCCCGCCGATGACGCCGTGGTCGACGATGACGCGGTTGCCGTAGCCGGTGTTGTAGCCCGACTCGATGATCGTGCCGGCCGCGGCCGCGTGGATCGGCGTCCCACAGGGGGCGGCGTAGTCACGGCCGCTGTGCAGCTTCCAGCGGTGCTGGATGGGGTGGAAGCGCATGCCGTACTCGGAGCTGATCCAGCCCAGCGTCGTCGGGGCGCTCAGCGGGCCGCCGCTCGACGAGCTGCCGCCGGAGGACCCACCCGAGGAGCTCCCCGAGCTGCTCGATCCGCTGGAACCGCTGCTCTGCTGCTGCTTCTTCTTGTTGCGAGCCGCGCGGGCAGCCGCCTCGGCCTTGGCCTTGCGGTTGGCGGCGGCGCGGATCTTGGCGGCGCGCAGGGCCGCGGCAGCACGGGCCTTGATGACCCCGCTGAGGCGCGCGGACTCGACCTGGGCTGCGGCGAGGCGGGCGTTCTCGGCGACGGACTGGGCCCTGACGGCCGCGGCCTGCTGGGTCTGCTGCACGGCGAGGGCGTCGAGCGCGGCCTTGGCGGCGGTGGCCTTGTCGCGGGCGGTGTTGGCCGCGGCGAGCGTCGCCTCGGCCTTGCGCTTGGCCTGCTCGGAGTCGGCGCGCAACGCGGAGAGGTGGTCCTCCTGCGCGGTCTGGCTCGCCTTGGCGGTCGCGAGCTTGACCATCGACTGGCCCTGCGGGTCCATGACGGTGCCGATGAGGGCGATCCGGTCGGCGAACTGCTGCGGCGAGGTCGACGTCATCGCCATGTCGAGCTCGCCGAAGCCCTGCTCCTGGTAGATCTGCGCGGCGAACTGGGCCACCTGGCCACGGCTGTCGCGGATCTCCTTGGTGGTCGCGGCGAGCTCGTCCTGCGCCTTGGTCTCGTTGGCCTGCGCGACCTCGAGCTCCTGGGCGGCGATGGCGTTGGCGGTCTGCGCGCGGGAGGCGGCGGCCTCTGCCTGGGTCAGGGCCGACTGGGCGCCCGGGAGCCTGCCCTGCGTGGTGCGCAGCGCGATGTAGGCGCTCGCGAGCTGGGCGTTGGTGTCGGCGAGGTCGTCGCGCAGCTTGTCGATCTGCGCGTCGACGTGCTTCTTCTGCTTGCTGGGGTCCGGGTCGGCGCCGGGGTGGGCGGACACGGGTGCGACGAGCGCGAGCGAGCAGAGCAGGGCGGCAGACATGCCGACGGCGCGACGCACGGAGGCGTTTCGGGGCGCAGGGGTTCGCCTCATGATCACCATTGGTAACACGAGTCACCCCAGTTTGGGAACATTTCGGACGAATGCCGTGTCCGAAAGGGCCAGCACGACCTGATCCGTCGTCGGCCCTCCCCCGCGGTGCCGGGACGGCCGGGAGGCGCCCGACCTCAGACGCGGAGGTAGCGCCGCAGGGTGACGACGCTGGTGAGCACCGCGATGAGGATGACACCGCCGAAGAGCCATGGGGTGAGCGCCCAGACGTCGTTGGCCCCGATGAGCGCCTTGTTGAGCACCACCTGGTTGAAGCCGGCGTTGAAGATGAGGCGCAGCCCGACCCAGAGCATGCCGACCGCGAGGGCGACTCCCATCGCCGCGACGACGAGCATCTCGATGATGAACGGCATACGGATCGTCCAGTTCGAGGCACCGACGAGCCGCATGATGCCGATCTCGCGGCGTCTGATGAAGGCCGCCTGCCGGATCGTCGTCGCCATGAGCAGGGCCGCGCAGATGACCATGAGGCCGGCGAGGAAGACGGAGAACCCGGTGATCCAGTTGATGATCTGGAAGAAGCGCTTGAGCACCTTCTCCTGGTCCTGGACGCTCGCGACGCCCGGCGCGCGTTCGAACTGACTCGTGACGACGGCATACTTCGTCGGGTCGCTGAGCTGGACGCGGAAGCTCTGTGGGATGTCGCCGAGCTGGACGTTGCCGGTGATCGGGCTGTTGCGGAACTGCTCCTTGAAGCGGTCGAAGGCCTCCTCCTCGGACTCGTGGAAGACCTCCTTGACCTCGGGCATCGACTCGAGCTGGCTCTCGATGCTCTGCTGCTGGGCATCGGTCGCGGCCTGGCCCTGGCAGTTGGGCTGGAGCGAATTGTCGGTGCAGAGGTAGATCGAGACCTGGATGCGGTCGTACCAGTAGCCCTTCATCGTGTCGGCCTGGCGCTGGGCGAGCAGCCCGAGCCCGAGCAGGAACATCGACACCATCGTCACGAGGATGACCGACAGGGCCATCGACAGGTTGCGGCGCAGCCCCGACCAGACCTCGCCCGCGATGAAGCCGGCCCTCATCGGTCCTCCCCTCCGAAGCGCTCGGGATCGAGGTCGCCGATCTCCTCCGCCACCTCGACGTCCTCGACCGCGTCCGGGTCAGCCGCCGGCGACGACGTCGCCGAGCCGACGGGTGCGAGGTAGGTGCCGTGCTCCTCGTCGCGGACGACGTGGCCCTCGTCGAGCTGCACGACGCGGCGGCGCAGCTGGTTGACGGTGTCGGCGTCGTGGGTGGCCATGACGACGGTCGTCCCGGTGCGGTTGATCCGGTCGAGCAGGCGGACGATGTCGAGGCTGATCTTGGGGTCGAGGTTTCCGGTGGGCTCGTCGCACAGCAGGATCTGCGGCTTGTTGACGACCGCGCGGGCGATGGCCACGCGCTGCTGCTCACCGCCGGAGAGCTGGTGCGGGAGCCGCTTGCCCTTGCCCTCGAGCCCGACCATCTCGAGCGTCTCGGGCACGAGCTGGCGGATCGCCGAGGACGGCTTGCCGATGACCTGAAGCGCGAAGGCGACGTTCTGGTCGACGGTCTTGCCCGGGAGCAGGCGGAAGTCCTGGAACACCGCGCCGATCTCGCGGCGGAAGCGCGGGACCTTGCGCGCCGACAGCGAGCCGAGGTCCTGCCCGGCGACGAGCACCATGCCCGCCGTCGCCCGCTCCTCACGGAGCGCGAGGCGGAGCATCGTGGACTTGCCGGAGCCGGACGGCCCGACGACGAAGACGAACTCGCCGCGCTCGACGTTGACGTTGACGTCGTCGAGCGCCGGGCGGGTCGACCTCGGATAGACCTTGGTGACGTTGTCGAAGCGAATCATCGCTGGAGGCAGGCCTCACGGCTCGGGGGCGGGATGCACAAGGAGCATAGGTTCCGCCTCTGTGACGACCTCGCAACCGGGGGCTCGACGGCGTGTGCCCCCATGAAGTTGCTTGATGCAACCAACAGGCGTTTAATAGTTGACATGGTCAAGCAATCTCCCGGGGGCGCGGAGTTCGAGCAGTTCGCCACCAGCCTCTTCCGGCTGACGCGGTCGCTGCGCGCCACCTCGCACCTCTGGTTGCAGCTGCCCGGGGGCCTGAAGTCCACCGACATCACGATCCTCAAGGTCCTCGAGGACCACGGGGAGGTGCGCTCGGGCTTCATCGCTGAGCAGCTGCACGTCGGCGCCTCCGTCATCAGCCGCCAGCTCGTCTCGCTCGGCGCCGAGGATCTCGTCGTCCGCCGCAAGGACCCCAGCGACGGTCGCGCCGAGCTGGTCAGCATCACCGACGAGGGACGGGCACGCCTCGCCGCACTGCGCCGCACCTATGTCAGCGGGATGCGCGAGCAGTTCACCGACTGGGACGGCGACACCGCGCTGCGCGCGGCGCAGGTGCTCGACGAGATCTCCGACCACATCATCCCGGCGCTCGGTGGCGCCGGGGGGACCCACCGGGCCGACCCGGCCCACCGGGCCGACCCCACCGACTCACCCCGACACCACGACACGCACCGACTCCAAGGACCTGACCTGAATGTCTGACACCGCAGTACTCACCCGAGAGCCGACCCTCACGCACAAGGAGGTGCTGGAGGTCCTCACCGGCCTGCTCTCCATGCTCTTCGTGGCGATGGTCAGCTCGACGATCGTCAGCACGGCCCTGCCGACGATCATCGGCGACCTCCAGGGCAGCCAGACCTCCTACACGTGGGTCGTCACGACGACCCTGCTGGCGATGACCGTCTCGAGCCCGATCTGGTCCAAGCTCTCGGACCTCTTCGACAAGAAGCTCCTCGTCCAGGTCTCGGGCGTGCTCTTCCTGCTCGGCTCGCTCGCGGCCGGCTTCGCCCAGAACGTCCCCCAGCTCCTCGGCGCCCGCTCGCTGCAGGGCCTCGGCGTCGGCGGACTCATGGCCCTCGCGCAGGCCATCATGGGCTCGATCATCCCGCCACGTGAGCGCGGTCGCTACAGCGGCTACATGGCCGCGGTCATGGCCGTCGCCACGGTCTCCGGACCTCTGCTCGGCGGGCTGCTCGTCGACAGCGTCGGGTGGCGCTGGTGCTTCTGGGCCGCGGTGCCGATCTCGCTGGTCGGGCTCGCCATGCTCCAGAAGTTCCTCCACCTCGAGCAGGTGCGCCGTGAGGTCCGCATCGACTGGTGGGGCGCCCTGCTCATCTCGATCGCGGCCAGCCTGCCGCTCGTCTGGGTCTCGTTCGCGGGTCGCAGCTTCGACTGGGCCTCGATGGAGACCGTCTGGTTCCTCGTCCCCACCGCTCTGGCCGTCGTCGCCCTGATCCTCGTCGAGCGCAGCCACCCCGAGCCCCTCATCCCGCCGAAGATCCTCCTCGAGCGGACGACCACCCTGGCGATCCTCGCGAGCATCGCGGTCGGCATCGCCCAGTTCGGCACCTCGGTCTTCCTCAGCCAGTACTTCCAGGTCGCGCAGGGCTTCTCCCCCACCGAGGCCGGGCTGCTCATGCTCCCGCTCATCCTCGGCAGCATGGTCGGCGCGACGGTCTCCGGCCAGCTCATCACCCGCACCGGGATCTGGAAGCCGTACATGCTCGTCGGCACGGTCGTCCTCATCGCCGGGCTCGCGCTCATGGGCCCGACCGACCACACGACCCCGATCTGGCACCTCTCGGCCTACATGATCCTCATGGGTCTGGGCCAGGGCACGCTCATGCAGAACCTCGTGCTCGTCGTCCAGAACACCGTCGACCTGCGCGACATCGGCGCCGCGAGCGGTGTCGTCAGCTTCTTCCGATCGCTCGGTGGCACCGTCGGCATCGCCGTCCTCGGCGCCATCCTCACGAGCCGGGTCGGCGACCACATCGCCTCGGGCCTGCAGGCCGCGAAGATCCCCGTCCCGGCCGACGGTGGCGGCAGCGGCACCCTCGACCTCGGTGCGCTCCCCGAGCCGGTGCTCTCGATCGTGCGCCACGCCTACGGCGACAGCACGGGCTACATCTTCCTCATCGCCGCGGGCGTCGCGATCGTCACGCTCGTCGCGATCGCGCTCATGCCGCACACGGAGCTGCGCACCACCGTGGCCAAGCACGACGAGAAGGACCCGCTCAGCCTCGAGCAGCCCATCGACTGATTGCCCGACCCAGCGACCACCCCGCACACAACCCCCAACTGATTGCCCCTTCGCGAGGAACCGGGGACCGGTTCCGGTCCCCCAGACCTCACGAAGGGGCAATCAGTTGTTCAGGGACGTCAGGAGAGGGTGCAGGTGTTGAGCAGGTCGCCGGACGCCGGGCGCGGCACGGTGGCGTCGGCGGGCGGCGCGGTGCCGTCCTGGACCCACGCCGTGAGGGCGTCGAAGCCGGAGCGTGCACACGGCAGGAGCGGGCGGAGACGGTCCGGGAACGCCGGCACCAGTGCGTCGGTGTGGGTGCCGTCGGCCACGCGGTAGAAGCGGTGCATCGCGCCCGCGCCGGCGTCGTCGATGAGCCGGTCGTAGACGTCGGAGTCGGTGCCGATCGGCAGCAGCGTGTCCATCGTGCCGTGGACGGTGATGAGCGGCTTGCGGATCTTGCCGGTGAGCTCGACCGAGCGGATCGCGTCCTTGACCGACTGCGGCCGGCTGGCGTAGTCGTAGTCCGCGTCGCACTGCGGGGTACCGCTGGCGCAGTAGGGAGTTCCCCCCTTGGTGTCGCCGTCGAAGCCCGGGTCGAACTCCTCGCGGTAGATCCGCTGCGTGAGGTCCCAGTAGACCTGGTGGTGGAAGGGCCAGAGGAACTCGCTGCCGGGTGCGAACCCGGCCGCGATCATCGCGTCGTGGGCCGCAGAACTGCCGGTCGCGGCATACGAGGGGTAGTGCTTGAGGGCGGTCGGCAGGTAGGTGAGCAGGTTCGGTCCGTCGGCACGGAAGAGCGTGCCCTCCCAGTCGAGGCCACCGTCGTAGAGGTCGGGGCGGTTCTCGAGCTGCCAGCGAACGAGGTAGCCACCGTTGGAGATGCCGGCCATCCACGTGTGCTTCGGCTTGCTCGCGCGCACCTGCTGCAGCACCTTCTTGGTCGCGACCGTGAGCTCGGTGACGCGCGAGTTCCATTCGCGCACACTGCCGCCCGGCGCCGAGCCGTCGTCGAAGAAATTCACGCCGATGTTGCCCTTGTCGGTGCTGGCGAAGGCGTAGCCCTGCGCGAGGACCCAGTCGGACCAGATGAAGTCGTTCGCGTACTGCGTGCGGTTGCCCGGTGCGCCGGTGACGACGAGGCCGCCGTTCCAGTCGTCAGGGATGCGAATGACGAACTGGCTGTCGTGGTTCCAGCTGTTGTTGGTGTTCGTCGTGGACGTGTCGGGGAAGTAGCCGTCGACCTGTATGCCGGGGACACCGGTCGGGTTGACCGTGCCGGGCGTGTGGAGGCCGGCGTAGTCCGCCGCCTTGGTGTGGCCGGAGGCCACGGTGCCCGCGGTCGTGAGGTCGTCGAGGCAGGCGGTCTTCTGCATCTCGGCGCCGGGCACCGTGATCTTGGACTGGCGGGCGCAGTGCCCGCCGCCGGGCTTATCGGACTGGCGGTCGGCCGAGGCCTGAGGGGCGGCCACCGTGAGCGAGGCCGTCATGGCGAGGGCGGCCACGGCCACCAGGACTGTGCGAGGAGACATCGTTGTCGGGCGCATGGGGGCCAGCATCCTCGCGGTGCGCCACGGCTCCCATGTGCCGCGGGCCCACTCCGCGAGGGCTTCGTGTGTGCTCGTGCCGCTCGAAGGTGTCGTCCGCTCACGCGCCCGAGCGGTGAGCCCGGATTCGGAGGAACCTTCCACTCGCGGACCCCCAGCGGTAACCTTCCGCCACCGAGGGTGCTGACAATGGGGGTCTGCCGTGCGTTCTGCCTGGTTCCGTCCGACCGCGTTGGCGGGAGTGTCGTCACTCGTCGCCCTGGGGGCGATGACCGCACCCGCCACGGCCGCTCCACCAAGGGTGGAGCGCGCCGCCTCCACGAGCTGGGACTCGCTCCAGAAGAGGGCGCAGGCATCTGAGCAGCGGCTGCGGGCCAAGACCGTCGTCGCCGGTCGGCCGGGGGCACCGGGCTCTGACGCGGGTGCCTCCGGCGCACGCGAGGCCGCAGCGTTCGACGGAGAGATCTGGGTGGAAGGCTTCCCTTCCTCCGTCGTCCTCAACCCCATCACCGGCGCCTCCCGCCCCATGCCGCGCATTGGCGCCGAAGCGGCCCACGACGTGTCGGTCGGCCCCGCGGGGGATCGCATCTCGACGCTGCGCACGAGGCTCGTCAATCCCGGTGAGGAGCCGCCGGTCATCGTCGACACCTACGTCGACTTCGCCCACGAGGACGGGACGTATCCCGTCATCGGGGCGGGGTTCTTCGGCGAGTCCGCCGACCGGGGCCAGTGGAGTCCGATGGGAGACGTCACGTACCACTCCCTCAACCCGGGAGACGGACCCGGCGGGGAGGGTATCGGTTTCGCGTCCCCCGCCGGCAAACAGCGCGTCCACGGCGAGGAGTCGACCAACCGCACGATCGCCGAACCGGTGGTGACACCGCACAACGACCTCCTCGTGAGCGGCAACGGCTACGTCGCCACACTCGACTCCGACGCCGTCCACTCCCCCGAGGGCTCCGACGTCGTGGGCGACTTCGAGTCCCTGGGCCTGGAGCAGTACCAGCCGCGGCAGGTGTCCGTGGCTCTGGCACCGGGCGACAGCCTCGCGAACGAGGACGCGACCACCTACCTCGCCTTCGACGGGCTCGACCTCTCGACGCCCGACCCCACGGACCGACGGATCTATGTCGACCACGCCGACGGGCGCGGCCCGGTGGCCGCGAGCCCTTCGACGAACGCTGACAACTGGCCCGTCAACCCCACGTTGTCGCCCTCCGGGAGCCAGATCGCCTATGTGAAGCGCTCGTCCGACCCGAATTCCGTGACCACGCTCGGTGTCATCAGTGCTGGGCCGAGCGGGACCTTCGACGTGTCGACCGCCACGGAGAGGACCTTCCCCCTCACGAGCCTTGGGGCGAACCCCACCGTCGCCCACCTCTCCTGGGCACCGGCGACGCCAGCAGCCGCCTCGTTGCGAATCGCTGGTGCGAACCGGCGTGCCGTGGCCATCAACACCTCCATGGCCTTCTTCGACGACGGCACGGCGAACCTCGCCGTCGTCGCGGGCGACCAGGCCGAGGCCGATGCGCTCTCGAGCACGCCACTGGCCGGTGAGTTCAACGGCCCGGTCCTGCTGACCTCGCAGTCGGCCCTCTCGGCAGGTGTGGGCAGCGAGCTCGACCGAGTCCTCGCCACGGGAGCCACGATCTACGTCACCGGCGGCCCCGCCTCGGTCTCGACCGCCGTCGAGAACCAGCTCCGCCAGCTCGGCCATCCGGTCGTGAGGCTCGGCGGAGCCAACCGCTACGAGGTGTCGGTCAACATCGCCCGCAGGATGGACCAGCTGAGGGGTTCGCACGCCGACACCGTGATGGTCGCCGCCGGGTCGGCGTTCGCCGACGCCCTCGCAGCCGGCCCCGCCGCGGTCACTCGCCAGGCCCCGGTGGTGCTCTCCAACGGCTCGACCCTCCCGGCGGTCACCAAGGCCTACGTCGACGAGGTCATCGCGGCCGACGGCAAGGCCTACGGCATCGGCGGCACGGGTGGTCGCTCCGTCGAGGGCTACCCCTTCGAGCAGCGTGAGGTCATCTCGGGCGCAGACCGCTACCGCGTCGCCGCCAACGTCGCCGACTTCTTCTTCAGTCCGTCCTCGACCGTGGGCATCGCCGACGGACGCAACTGGCCCGACGCCGTCTCCGGCGGGGCCGCCATGGCGCTCATAGGACAGCCGATCCTGCTCAACGGGGGGACGTCGCTGCACCCGGCCACGCGCGAGCACATCCGGAGGATCCGCTCGTCGGCGGACGCCGTCCTCACCTTCGGAGGCGCCGCCTCGGTGCCCGAGTCGGCCGTCACCACGGCCGTCGCGGTCGCCGGTCGACAGACCGTGTACTACGGCCCTGACACCCGCTGACGCCACACGATCCCGCGGGCGTCCGACCCTCCCGACGCCCGCGGGATCGGCTCAGTTCTCGGCGGCGTAGATGACGTCGCGCAGGGTGCGGGTCACGAGGTCGGCGGCGGCGAGGGCGTCGTCCTTGCCGAGGTATGCCGTCTCGCTCACGTCGTCGGGGTACCACCGGTTCCAGACCCGCTCCTCCATCGAGATCGGCCCGGGCTCGCGCCAGCCGATCTCCGCGAGCCTGGACTCCTCGTCGGGGCTGAAGAAGAACTCGCCGCCGAACTCCTCACTGCCGATGAGCTCGCAGACGGCGTGGTCCTCGTCGCGTCGCACGCGGACCCAGGGAGCCATGTCCTCGTAGCGGGCCGGGATGACCCCGAAGAACCGTGCCTTGCGCACGAGGTGCGGCCGGGGGAACTCCGACACCGTGACCGTCACGCCCTCGCCGTCGCCGAGCGACCGGATCCGGGCCGCGAGGTCACGCGACCACGCACTCCAGTCGGCCGGTCCCCCGGGAGGCAACTCGACGGCATACGTCATGGTCGTGTCCTTCGGTCCGCTGTCGCTCAACGGGACTCAGTCCTCGGCCTTGCGCTCGGCGATCTGCCAGCGGATGCCGGCCTCGATGAAGCCGTCGATGTCGCCGTCGAAGACCGCGCTCGGGTTGCCGGTCTCGTACTCGGTGCGGAGGTCCTTGACCATCTGGTACGGGTTGAGGACGTAGGAGCGCATCTGGTCGCCCCAGCTCGCCTTGACGTCGCCGGCCATCTCCTTCTTGACCGCGGCCTCCTCGGCCCGTTTGATGAGGAGGAGGCGCGACTGCATGACGCGCAGGGCGGCGGCGCGGTTCTGGATCTGCGACTTCTCGTTCTGCATCGACACGACGGTCCCCGTGGGGATGTGCGTCATGCGCACGGCGGAGTCGGTCGTGTTGACCGACTGACCACCTGGGCCCGAGGAGCGGAAGACGTCGATCTTGAGCTCGTTCTCGGGGATCTCGATGGAGTCGGTCTGCTCGATGAGCGGGATGACCTCGACCGCGGCGAAGCTCGTCTGGCGGCGGCCCTGGTTGTCGAAGGGGCTGATCCGCACGAGGCGGTGGGTGCCGCCCTCGACCGAGAGGTTGCCGAAAGCGTAGGGCACGTTGACCTCGAAGGTCGCGGACTTGATGCCGGCTTCCTCGGCGTAGGACGTGTCCATGACCTTGGTCGGGTAGCCGTGGCGCTCGGCCCAGCGGAGGTACATGCGCATGAGCATCTCGGCGAAGTCCGCGGCGTCGACGCCACCGGCGCCGGAGCGGATCGTCACGACGGCCTCGCGCTCGTCCCACTCACCGCTGAGCAGGGTGCGGACCTCGAGCTCGCCGACGGCCTTCTTGACCTTGACGAGCTCCTTCTCGGCCTCGGCGAGGGTCTCGGCGTCGTTCTCCTCCTGGCCCATCTCGACGAGGGCCTCGAGGTCGTCGACGCGGGCGTCCATGCCGGTGACCCGCTCGTGCTCGGCCTTGGCACGAGAGAGCGCGGAGGTGACGGCCTGGGCCTTCTCCTGGTCGTCCCAGAGATCGGGCGCGGCGACCTGGGTCTCGAGGTCGCTGATCTGCGCCTCGAGCGCGGACAGGTCGGTGACCTCGCGCACGGAGGTCATCGTCGTGCGCAGGTCCTTGATCTCTTGCTGGAAGTCGGTGGCCACGAGAGCCAAGACTACGTGCCCGTATGCCGTCCGCTCACCGCGCGCGGCCCGTGGACGTCAGCCGACCGCCGGCTCACGACGTAGCGGGGCGGGTGGCCCTCCCTGTGGGCCACCCGCCCCGGCCTGTTCGCGAGAAGGTCCCTGGCCCTTTCGTGAACCGCCCGAACGTCCCGATCGGCGACGACGACCGCGCGGGTCTCCTTGGCCGCGCCGCCGTCTCCCTGGTCGCCGTGTCAGTCATTCCGGCGTGGGTGCTTCCCGTCGAGTGTTCCCCCTCGGGCCGGTCCCCCACCAGCGGAAACGGCAAACTACCTTCGGGTTCGGCGGGTCATTTCTCGATGATCCGAACGGGTCACGTCGGGGTGATGGGAGCCGTCGGTCGAGCATCATCGCGCCCTGCCGGGGCAACATTTCGAATCGTGTCCGCGCGTCCGATCTGACACGTACGGTGTGCCCACCAGCGGAAACCACCACGGGGGAACCATGTCTGTCTCCGGCCGCGCCGCCAGCGCGCTCGCCTGCTCGTCGATCCTTGCCCTCGCCACGGCCGTGGCAGCACCGCACGCGTCCGCGTCGACGGACCTGACGGTCAACGTCGTCCCGACCCAAGTGGTGGTCGACCAGGCCTACGAGTGGGTGCCCTTCACGATCGGTGGACCGGCCGCGGGCTCATTGAGCGACGCCATCGTCGGACTCGAGCACTACGCGACGCGTGAGTCCGTGGACTCGCAGTTCCTCTCCGACGGTGTGCGCTCCGGGAGGTTCCGGATCTACGACTGGCAGCTTCGGCCCGGCCGGCAGCAGGCGTCCATCGAGCTCGCCTACGACACGGACTACAACGAGCTGTTCGGAGGGACGGATTCAGTCGACATTCGCTTCGGCTCCAAGACCGGCCTGTCCACCTCTCGGTCCGGGTCGACCGTGACCCTCCGAGCGACCGGGAAGCGCTACTCCTCTTTCGGGGAGTGGCGGTCGAACCCGTACACGACCGTCCAGTTCCAGGTGAAGCTGGCAACGGGCAAGTGGAGCGGTGTGGCCACCAGGACGCTGAGCAGCGCAGGCACGGTCACCATGACCTACCGGCGAGCCACCGCCGCTGAGTACCGCGTGGTCTCCTCGCCGAACGCCGCGGCGTGGGGCAGTACGTCAGCGGTCTCGAGGCGCTGAGCGACCAGCCCCGCTCGGCAGCCCTCGGTCGAGCACCATCGCACCCCTCGTGAGCACGAGCAGGAGCACGGCGACACCGGCACACGCGAGCAGCGACTTGGGGTAGCCCCGCTCCGAGACGTCGAGGAACGGGTAGGGGTACCAGTCAGCGACGGCTCCGCGCACGAGCGTGTACGCGAGCCACCCGAGCGGATAGACGAGTGAGAGCCAGAGCAGCCCGCTCTCGGCCTTGCCGCGTGGGCCGAACGCGACCCAGCCGACGATCGCGAGGAGCGGGACGACGACGTGGAGCAGCTTGTCGGCGGCCCAGTCGGCGCCGTCGAGGTCGAGCAGCGGGCGTAGCAGGAACCAGTGCACGAGCCCGGTCACGGCGATGCCGACGATGGCGTTGAGCCGCAGGACGCGCCACCACGTCGGGAAGCGGTCCTGCCCGGCCGCGAGGGTCGTCGTCGTGAGCGCGACGAGCAGGTTGGTGAGGATCGTGAAGTAGGAGATGAAGCGGATCAGCCGCGTCCCCAGTGCGGGGGGTGCCGCGTCGTCGAGCACGACGCTGCCCTTGACGACGAGGACGAGTTGGAGGAGCAGGGCCGCCCAGGTCACGACAGCGGTGAGGAAGTGCCAGGAGCGGGCCATCCGCGCGGTGTCCACGGGCTCATCATGGCGCGAGGGGGCCGTGAAACCGCGCTATTGGAGGTCGGCGCGCGCCCTGGAGGTGACGTTGATGGTCACGCCCTCGCCGAGCAGCCAGCCGACGAGTGGCACGTCGGCGACGCACGACATGCGCACCACCGCGACCTGACCGTCCGGCGTGCCCGTGCCGCTGCCCAGTCCCCACGAACTCATCGACGCAGGCTTGGAGCGCCGGCCGACGTAGTCCGCGGCTGCCTGCTGGACCGTGGCGTCGCTCAGCGGGACCGCCTCCCCCACTCCCCCTCGGTATGCCGTGTCGTCGAGCGCGTTGGCGGCTGCCAGTGCCGCTCCGTCGGCGGCGTCGAGCAGCTTCATCCGGGACAGGTGCACGGAGGTCACGGCGATGACGCCGGTGATGAGCAGGGTGCACACCATCGTGAAGACGAGAACGAGCAGCATGACTCGCCCCTCCTCGTCACGCTGGGCACCGCTGTGCCGCAGGCGGACTCGCTCCACGAGGCCCCCGAGACGAGCCACGACGCGCGTCACGGCGCACTCCGGAACCGGTCGACCGTCGACAGGTGGCTGGCGGTGAGCGGGATCTCGAGCGGCACCACGTCGCGGGCGAAGGACGGGATGAGGGGCAACGGCACCGCCACCCTGGTCGTCGTCTCGACCCGTGCGTCTGGCGTGAGGCAGGGAGACGTCGAGCAACCGATCGTCAGCGAACCCATCCCGCCGAATCCTTGGTCGGCGAACGCGACCTCGGAGGCGGCTCGTGCCCGCGCCCCGGCGTCCTGGTCCGCCTCCGCCGTGACGAACGCCCGGCCGGCCTCACGGGCGGCGGTGGTCACGGCATACGAGCCGGCCTGGATCCGGCCGAGCGTCATGACGAGGTAGACGAGCGGAACGAGCATGAGAACGCCGAGGAAGACGAACTCGACGATCGCGCTCCCCTCCTCGCTGCGTGCACGCGCCAGGCGCGCGCGCCAGCTCACTGGCTCTCCAGGAAGGCGCGGCCGGTGACGTCCAGCCGGCCGTCGGGGCCGAACAGGCCGAGCACCGGGAACGGCGCGCGGACCCGCACCTCGACGACCTGCACTCCCCCGACCGTGCCGGTCCCGACGCTCACGTCGTCGGCATAGCTGTCGGCCAACGACGCGGAGATGAGCTCTCGTGCGCGCACGGCTCCCATACCCGGCTCCGCGTCGGCCCGGGCGCCGAGCCGCGCACCCTCGCTCGCGCACGAGATGAGGGTGTTGCGGATGTGGAGGACGAGCCCGAGCTGGAACACCGTCATGAAGAGCAGCACGACGAGCCCCGAGACCATGACGAACTCCGCCACGGCCGACCCACGCTCGTCCCGTCGGA
This sequence comes from Knoellia sp. LjRoot47, assembly GCF_964253435.1. Lineage (NCBI taxonomy): Bacteria > Bacillati > Actinomycetota > Actinomycetes > Micrococcales > Intrasporangiaceae > Knoellia > Knoellia sp. LjRoot47. Next base: position 2,359,793 of record NZ_CAXUQS020000001.1, on the reverse strand, counting down.
CGAGCGCTGACACGTCAGCGGCCGACGCTGCTCATGGCGCGGTTGAACAGTGCTTGGAGCTGGTCCTCGGCGACCGTCCAGATCACCGCGACGAGCCCGGCGGTCATCAGGGTGATGAGCACCCAGCCGGGGACGTCGCCGCGCTCACGACGGCGGCCGGCGCTGTCGGCGAGGTCGAGGGCGGAGAGCTGCGCCCGGACGAGGGATCGGGTGATCGTGTGCATGGGTCGTGCCTTTCGGAAGGTGTCACATCGTGAAGTTGAGGAACGAGAAGCCGGGGTAGACGGCAAAGAGGACGGTCACGGGGAGCACCAGGAAGACGACCGGCACCATCATGGCGATCTCCTTCTTGCCGCCGGCCTCCATGACGAGGCGGCGGCCCTCCTCGCGCACGTCCTGGGCCTGTGCCCTCAGGACGTCCGCGAGCGGGGTGCCACGTTCGACGGCGATGACGATGCCGTCGACGAAGCGGGTGAGGCTCATCAGCCCGGTGCGGTCGGCGAGCCCGTGCAGGGCGACCGGGAGGCTGGCGCCGGCGCGCGCGTCCGCGAGACAGCGCCGCAGCTCGTCGGACAGCGCCCCGTGCGAGAGCCGGCACACCCGCTCCAGCGCACCCACCGCACCCTCACCCGCCCCGACCGCGAGCGCGAGCAGCTCGGCCACGGTGGGGAACTCGGCGAGCATCCGCTGCTCACGCTTCGTGGCCCGGTGGCTGAGGAACCAGTCGGCCCCGGCCACCCCCGAGATGACCCCGATGCCGGTGAGCAGGAGGACGAGCACGGGGCTGGAGCCCCGGGTCACCGCTGCGAGCGTGCCCAGCGCGAGCATCCCGGCCCCACCGGTGATGCCCCAGATCACCTGCTGGGCCCGGAATCGGTCGAGGTCGGGCTGCAGTCCGGCGCGGAGCAACCGCTGGCGCACGGACGCCGCGCCACCCATGACCCGCTCGACGTGTCGCCCGAGCTCACCGAGGACCGGTGCGAAGAGCGTCGCGAACACTCCTGAGCGTGGAGGGTCGCCTGCGAGGAGGTTCGAGGGTCGCGGCGTGTCCGTGAGGTAGGGCAGGACCCGGTCCGACAGCCCCGCACGCCGGTGGCGCGGAAGCCCGAGCCAGACGAGGAGAAGGCCCAGACCTGCGAGCAGCCCGAGGACGGCGCCGGAGCGGGCGAGCGTGCTCACCGCAGGACCCGCTCGTCTTCGGGGAGCCGCCCGATGCGCACCATGAGCCAGTAGGCCACCGCGGTGAGGACGGCGCCGGCGAGGAGCACCATCGCCCCGGTCGTCGACGAGTAGGCCTGCACCGACTCGGGCCGGGTCGACAGCATCGCCAGGACGATCCACGGTGCGGCGACGGCCAGGCGTGCCGCGCTCACCGTCCATCCAGTAAGTGGGTAGTAAACCCGCAGGTCAAAGGCTTGCGATGCAGATCCCGCACACGCCGAGGATCGCTCCTTGTGCTGGTCCGGGCACCTCTCGGCTCAAGCCGAGGTCGGTAGAGACCGACATCCGTCAGGAACACCTCGTACCGGAACACCGGCGCACCAGGAATCCCTGACAAGGAGCCCGAGATGGCCAACCGCTCGACCCTCAACGACAACCTCCCGCCACGCATCAGCGTCGACACCGGCAGCCGCCGCACCGCCGTCATCGTCGGCATCGGCGACGCGTACGTCGCCGGAACCGTCTTGCTGAACGACGAACCGCACGCGGCCAATGGGAAGTGGGCTGTGCCAGTCTCGCCCGAGTTCGGGTACGGCGACGCGATCGTCGATGTGATCGACAAGGCGCTGAACCACAAGCCCTGGCGCGACCAGGCCGTTGCTTGGTGGGCACAGCGCGGCGTTGTCATCCCCGACGACGCAACCCCGTTCATTCAGACTGTCGAGAAGATTAACCACCCGAACCGGCGACGCGGAAAGCCTGTCACCGTCATCGAGTACGGCTCGACGTTCGGCGCCCACGCCCTCGCAGTCGGGGTGTGGATGAAGTTCGACCGACGCGCTCGTGTCGTGACGATCCCGTTCAACGCGGACACGGGCTGGTCGCGCGAGTTCGGTGGATCCGGGCGGCTCGCTGACTACTACCCGGCACCCTTGGTCGAGCCCGTCCTTCGGCCGGATCTGTTCCCGGATGGGATCTACCCGGACGGGTGGCTCGACGGCGAGGACTTGTCCCAGACCGGCGCGAAGGACCTTGTTGCTGCGTGGGACGTTGGACAGCGAGCCGCCGCACGATGGGTGGAGCGAAGCCACCGCCTCACCCGTAGTCTCCGCGTTCTCGGCCCGCACGAGGAGCCCGGTGTGGCCGCCTCGCTCTTGCGCGATGACCGTGACTACCTCGCTCGGTGGTACGGCCGTCAGCCGAGTCTGAGGGTGGCGTGAGGACCGTGGCACCGGCTGCCGATACCCAGAGCAATACCGAGATCGACGATGAGGACCTGATGACCGCAATGACGATCGTGCCGGGCACGCCCGGTGCCGCCACGCCTTGGGATGACCTGCACGCGATGTGGGCTGCTGCACCCACGTCCTGGGACTGGGCGTTTGGGGACGCCGCCCTTATCGCATTGGCTGGCTCGGCCTGGCGCGCAAACCGGCTGCTCCGCCGAGCCAAGCGCGTCCCTTCTGGCGCATCTGTGGTTTACCGAGGCGTCCGCATCACCGGCCGCCCAGACGGCACCCACGCCCTCTCGCGACACGGGCACCTTCCCCTCGTCATCGAACACGTCGCCTACAACGTGGACGGCCGACGGCGCACCGCCTGCATCTGGCCCGACAGCGACCTCTACGCCTGACCGCTCAAGTCCGGGCCAGGAACTCGCTCGGCGCCAATACGAAGGACCCCCAACCACACTTGGTTGAGGGTCCGTCGTGCTAGGAACGCGGCACTCTAGGGAAGCCAGTCACTGCGCCACGTAGAACGTGCCCTCCTTCGCGATGGCATCGTCGTTGGGCCGCTCAGGCATTGCAGGAGCCTGGTCACGAAGGTTTCTGAGAGTGCCTGTCACGGAGCCCGGGACAACGGACTGGCTGGGTGGGCTCGTCGCGCGCGTGGTCGAGACGAGTTGTCCCTTCGCGTTGACGGCGACGTGGACGTCACTGACGAACTGGTGACTGGCCAGCAATGACCAGCCGAGCCGGGTGGCGAGACCATCTGAATAGGCAGCGTTCGTGGCGGCGACTCGCGCGACGTAGCACTTAACGCCGCCCGACTTTGCTTGCTCCGGCGTGCATTCGGCACCTGCTGCCGACGTCACGTGATCGAGCAACGCCAGTTGCACGAACGGGTTCGTGTCCGTTGCTGACGTGAAGACGGCGTGACTTCGCGTCGGGTCGAAACTGGTCCACGTGGCCTTCTTTGGCACGGCCTCGCCGACTCTCGCGAGCAATGCGCCGTCAGCCGGGCTGAGGTCTAGCCGTCCCCCATCGAAGAAGATCTCCCTGTCTTTGCCGTCGAACCGCAAGTCTGCGAAACCACCCTTGGGTGAGATGGTCCCGGCCCCGCTGCTTTGGCCCTTCTTCCCAGACGAGTCCGTGGCGAACGTATGAACCGACTGCCAGTCTGCGCCTGCGACCTTACGCGTGGCCTTCAGTGACGCTGAGACCTCAGACCAGGCCGTGGGAGTCGCACCCTTTACGGGCGAGCGGTCGGCGTTTGCGCCGTAGCCGTCCGGGATGTCAAGGCCGTCCGGCCACCCGAGCCCTCCCCAGTAGTTGTTCTGGCCGATCGCCCAGATCTCCCAGCCGCTCCCCTTCCGGGTCAACTTGTAGACAGCCCGGAAGTCGCCCGCTTGGAGCGTCTCGAAGCCCGAGGCCCCGGTGAGCCGGTACCCAAACTGTCCCTTGTACTCAAGGTCGAGCAAGTCATCGGGATAGTCCGGGTCAAGAACAGGCTTGACGCTTTGGGAACCGATCACGACGCCTGGCGCAGCCCACTTACAGGGCTTTCCGCCGTTCAAGCGCGGTTCCAAGGAGCCGGTCAACTGCCTCTTGCCGTCTTTGGTTGCCAGCCACTCGGACAGACCCGGCCCGAACACCTCGGTCGGGCTGTCCTTGCTGGTGGAGCAGAGCCAATCCCGGTCGGCGTGCGCCTCGGCGAGATAGCCACCGAGCCACCGCGTCGCGTCCTCGACGTCGGTGGCGCTGAACTTTCCCGTCGCAGCAGGCGAGATCTCCACTGACGACCTGAACGCGTCGGTGATCGACGACACGGTAGACATCGGTGTGGCGGGTGCCGTCTGGAGTGCCACGACTTCTGGAGCGACCGCGCCTTCTGGCGAAGGTCCACCCGGGCTTCCTGTGCCGCATCCAGCCAAAAGCAGACCGGCGGTCAGCGCCGTCCCAACAATCCCAGCGCGCAAAACTGCACCCCTCAATGACAACTCCCCGAATGTGACGAGGTGGTGTCTATCAGAGACTTTGCCCCGGCGTTTGACGATTCGCCCAACTTGACCGACAAACCGAGGTGGGGGTGGCTAACCCTGGATCGTTCGGCCCCACGACACCCGTCCTAATAGCGGGCGTACGACACCCCAGGCCCGCGTTGGCTAGGGTCAGACTTGGCTCGTCCCCCGAATTTTGTGCCCGCTTCGGGCTCCACATTGACTCAGGCCACGCTCCCGGTGCTACTTGGCCCGGCCCACACTCACCGTCGCCAGACGTTCAAGGTCGGCTTGCGAGTTGACTCCGCGGTCGCCGGTACCCCAGGTGCCAGTTACCACGGCGATGGCGTCTCCGCTGACCTTTGCCACGGTCACTGTCGTTCCCGGCGGTACCTCCGGGAAGCCGATCGCTGACGTAGTCGACCGCCGGACCACGCTGCTCGCACCGCCAGACGTGACCTGTTTCTCCGCAAAGGCGTACTCGTCTACACCGCCGGACTTCCAGCGCGTGCACGCGGCCACCGCCTTCCGGTACGCGCTCAGCGCGACTGCCGCCTCTGCCGGAGACCGGTACACCAGCACCCGTGACGTGAGGTACTCCGAGCCCTTAGGGACCGTAGTGACCCACCCACGCGCTTGATCAGCGACCGGCTTCGGCGTAAGCAGCGCCCGCGACTGATGGACACACGCCGGGCGATCGGACCGCTGATCACCGCTCCCCTCAGGGTCCGCGTCACGGTCCTGATCCCACCCGCGATCGGGGAGGTCCCCATCGACAAGCACGGCGGTCTTGGCACGATCAGCGGCCGGTCGACTCGTGGGCGTGGGCTTAGCGGTCGTCAGCGTCGGCGTCGGTGTCGCGGTCGGTGTCGTCACCGGCTTGGACGAGGACTTTTGCAGGGTCGGCGTCGGAGCCGCGGCTGGGTCGCCATCACCGCCGCATCCGGCTAGTGCGAACACGACAACGGCTGTCATCGCCACTCTGCTTCGAAGGTGCGCCACGGGCGCGAGTCTAGGAACGCCAAGACCTCCGGGTCTCCGAAACCGCCGGTCAAACCGCGTGGATCCTGCCGGTCCGCTCAAGAGCGATGGTCCGGGCGCCGATCTTGACAGGTTGCGGCTCTTCAATCACCAAGTCTCCCCTGCCAGGGACTGAACCGCAGACATCACCCGGACCGCCAAGTCTCCCCTTCCAAGGACGCGCCCGGCGGAGGCTCCCAGCCCTACTGGGCGGGGAGCCTCTTTCCTTGCCCGGCGCGTCCGCGATAGCGGCGGTCCCCTGCTCGGGCACACTCACGACCGTGACTGCTCTGCCTGCGACGCCACTCCCGTCCACGAGTGCCACTGTCACTGCCACGGCGCACGTACTCTCCCCGTTGTCCGACAGGGAGTACCAAGCGCTCCTCGACGACATCCGGGAGCGAGGCGTCCTCGTCCCCGTCGAGATCACCGAGGACGGCGAGGTCCTCGACGGCACCGAACGCCTCCGGGCCGCGCGAGAGTTGGGCATCACCTCCTACCCACGCGTCGTCCGCAGTGGCCTGACCGCCCAGGAGCGCATCGCTCACCGGCTGGCCGTGAACACGCACCGGCGACACCTGACCGCGTCACAGCGGCGCGCAGCCGTGCTCGCTCTCAGTGACGCGACTGGCTGGTCGACGCGTCGACTGTCAGCCGCGACCGGCGTTTCCCAGTCAACGGTCGCGCGAATCCTTGGAGCGGTCCCCGACGAGCCGACAGGTGAACCGTCCGGGTCACCTGTGATCCCGCGAGTCACTGGCGCCGACGGAAAGTCCTACCCGGCGCGGCGACGCCCCACGTCCGTGTTCGTCACCACGCGAGCCGAAGAGGCGCGCGCCCGTGACGCTCTCGCCACGCTCGGTGACAGGGCACCCGGGCGACCCGTCGATCTCCGGCGTGCCGAACGGCTCGTCCGCGACGCCGCATCCCAACACCGACGGGACGCCGCCCAACACGTCGCCCCAGTGACAACCGTTGGCGACCGTGCAACAGTCGCCCACTGCGATATTCGCGACCTACCCGTCGACCCCGGCACCGCCGACCTGATCCTGACCGACCCTGACTACACCGCGGCCGGGATGGCTGCCGGGACATTCGAGGACCTCGCAGAAATGGCCTCCGTCTGGCTGCGACCCGGCGGCCTTCTCGTCGCCTACTCCGGGCAGATGCACCTTCCCGATGCGATCACAGCGCTCGGCCGACGGCTGACGTACTGGTGGACGTACGCGGTCCTCGGCGACGCCTCCTCCGGCGTCGGACAGGTCCGCCAGCGCGGACTCGGCACTGCGTGGAAACCGCTGCTCGTGTACCGGCAGCCCGGAGGCGTGAACCTGCCGCCGTGGACCCTCGACGTCATCCGAGGACCCGGGCGGGCGAAAGCCAGCGGCCACGCGTGGGAGCAAGCGCAAGGCGAGGCCGAGCAGATCATCACCACGCTCACCAAGCCGGGCGACTTGGTTGTGGACCCCTACTCCGGATCAGGCACGACGGCGGCCGCCGCAGTTCAGACAGGTCGTCGTGCAATCACCGGCGACCACAACCCGGCAGCGGTCCATCTCACTCTCGAACGGCTCGCACCCGCGTAGCAGGGCTTAGCCAAGGGGTTGGATCTCCGCGATCCGGAGTACCACTTCGACCCGCACCTGGGTGACTGCGTTGGAGACCCAACGGAGCGCGGGACGGACGCGGGTTCCGGTCAGTCGTCCTTGCGGGCACCACGGAGTACGTCTCCGGACTGCTTGGCGGCTGTGAAGCGCCCTGAGGAGGTTGTGCGTGTGGTCCAAAGCGCGATGGACTTCGAGGTCCGCACCGCGCGCTGGGGCTGGCTGCTGCGCTCACGACGCGTGCTGCTTCTAGCCATTTGGGCCTCCACTATCCGGTTCGGTCCTGACGTGAGTGTGGCGCGAGGGACTGACAATGTCCATCATCACTTGCTTCCTACGTAGTGGCCCAAGTAGAGCCAGGCCACTACTACCCACAGCGCGAGAACCGCCAGCGGGGTTCCCCAGCGGGTCACCCACTGGAGCCGACGCGCCAGCGACGTCCGCTCTCGGGTCAGCACGAGCGCGGCACCGAAGGTGGTGGGTACGACCACTACCGCCAGCGCTGATGAGTCCAGGCTGTGACGGAAACCGAGGTAGGCGGTGATTCCGACCGAGACCCAGGTGATCACGTGGATGACCGTCGCAGAGAATCGAATGCTGCGGGCCACCTTGAGTCGAATGTTGATGGTCCCGCGGCGGTCGCGGTCGGGTTCGGACGAGTAGAGGGCGTAGTGCTCCGATGACCGGGCCAAGCCGTTGAGCAGCGTGTGTTCTAGCCGCTCATCGTCCAAGCCCCGCAGTTCTGCCCTGGCGATCTCTGCCGCTTCGTCCCTGACCCGAATCACGATGTGGTTGCTGCGCGCGTCCCTGATCTCGACAGGCTGTCGAACCCAAGATCCCCACTTCGCAACTCGGACGGGAACTTGTCGCTGCGACGTGACAACGAACGGCCGGTCAAGCGGGACGTCACAGTAGACAACCGTCTCCCAGCGGCGCCCAAAGTCAGCCAACGCAACAAGCGCGGCCGACTCCCGCGGATGGGAAACCTGCCTCGCCAAGTCCTCGACGAACGTGTGCAGCGCGTGTACGGCCTTCGGAATATCGGACCATTGCGAGATGTGGTCGGTCTGTGCGAGAAGGGGCACGGCCAGCAATGGGTTGTCGGCTGACGATGTTCGGCTCTGGCCCTCTCCCAAGGCGGAGCGGAGGATGCCGCCGATAGTGCCGGACTGCGTACGAAGGTCTTTGACCTGACGCGGAGACAATGCGAAAGGCGTTCGGGGCGCCCTGGGGGTCCACGGATACCGGCCGCGCAGTCCTGGGAACCTCTTCAGCAGCCAGAGGGCAAATGGCACGACGATCGCTGACTCCAGCCACTCCCTCGCACGGTCGGTTCGTGACTGCTGCGACGGTTGCGCCGGGCTGAGGAGGGCGAGCCCCTCTTGCAGATAGACGAGAAGTGCCCGCCGGAAGAAGACGTGACGGCGCCTCACCCGCACCCACGGGTATGGCGTGAACTCGGCGATGGCCTTGATGAACTCGGCAACCCCCTCGGTCGTCCCAACGCCTTCATCCTCTGCAAGCCGGATCACGTGGGCCGCCTCGATCTCGGCGGTGGCCCCACGAGGTACCACGTACGCGGGGTGTCCGTCTACGGTCACGTCGTAGCCAAGCAGGGGCGCTTTGGGCAGGCGCTCAATGGGGAGAGCAACGCGAGCCTGTTGTACTCGCGCGCCATCGACACCGATGACGCCTTGAAGCGGTTCCACCATCAGCGAGCGGTGACGGGTCGCGAACCGAGCCGTGTCCACGGATATCTGCTCGACGGTCCGGAGACGCCACTCCTCCGAGGAAGCCATCAGACGCAAGGCCACGTCCAAGTCGCCGCTGAGGTCGACCGATCCAGGCTCCACCTGCGCCTCTCTGCGACGTCCGAAACCGATGCGCACGCGATGCCCCCTCCGTATGTTCCGCTCAGGATGCCCCAAGGCGTTCCAGCGTTGGACAGACTCGCCGCAGGTGGGCACGTCGTCCGACACCTTCGGCATTCAAGATGCCGGAGACCGGGGGGTGTTCCCCTCGCTTGAGGGGCGGGGGTTTCCGTCGTGGCGGGGCTCCGGGGGCGGGGTGACCGGGGGTTTCCCCGGGGTTCCCGGGTGGACCCCTTCTCGGCTGCGATGGTGTGCGCGTGAGGGGTGGGATGCGGGGTCGGCGACCCGGGTGTCGTTAGGGGTTCCCCGGGGGCAGGCGTGAGGGGTGAGCGCAGCATTCCGGGCGTTTTGGGCTGGGGCCTCAAGGGCGGCGCGCTGGGTGCCGAAGTCGACGGAGTCGACGGAGGCACCCAGCGGTCCCCGCGGCCCCAGCCCTGTTCCCCTGATGCGCGTGACCCCCTCGCTCGCCAACGGGGCACCCGGGCCACCGGCCTGCTCGACCGCATCCCACCCCTCACGCCACGCCCTCCCGCAGCGCAGGAGGGGACTCACCTGTACTCCGGGAAACCCTCGAAGCCCCCACCCCTCGGAGACCCTCCCCGACCGAAGCCCCCCGCCCCCAACACAGGAGGGAACACAGAGGGTGGGTGAGTTCCCCGATGCTCCTGCCTACGGAGCGGTTTGGCCGGGGGTGTCGTAAACCAGCGACGAGGGCAGCGGCAGTGGCTTGGGCCCGGTGACGTGGTCGGGGAGGGTCGGCCCGAGGGTGTTGAGGATGGCGAAGGCGATCCCGGCGAGGATGACGCAACCTGCAGCGAGGGCGCGGGCGCTCGGGCCGTCCGTGGGGTGCGGTGCCAGCCGCGTGAAGGTGTTCGCGTTCGACCCGGCGTCGACGGCGTGGGTGTTCTCGTGAGTCATCTGGGGTCTCCGGTGGCTACGGGAGGAGGGCGCCGCGGAGGTGCATCCACGCGGTGAGGAGTTCGTCGGCGTGAGTGTTGGCGTCGGTGTCGCTGACGGGGGCGGGTTCGGCCCGGCGGTGTTGGATCGACACGAGGATGTCCCGGTACGTGTGTGCCGCGCTGGCCGCCGATGTGCCGCTCAGCATCACGACGAGGCGGTTGGCGACGTCCACAGATGTGGACCAGTCGCCGTCCTGAACAGCGGCGTGGCCGACGGCGAGCAGGACGGTCGCGGCTTGCTGTGTGCGCGGGTCGAGGTCTGCGCTCACGGCCGGTCCGCCTTGTCGCGTTCCCAGCGGGTGCGGCGCCCGTCCTGAACTCCGGCCGTCCACGCCAGGTTGCCAGCCAGAGCGTGTTCGACGGCTGCAGCGATGACGGCGTTCCGGGACGCCCCGGTGGTCTCGGCGATGTCGTCGACCTGGGCGGCGAGGTCCTCCGGCAGGCGGAGGATCGTCTGCCTCACCTTCGGGGCACCATCCCTACCGGCACTGGCCTTCTTCTTCGTCGTGGCCATCAGACCGTCACCTCCATCTGCATCTTTGTCCGGATCCTGCGCGCCTCACTACGGTCGATCCCCGTCCGGTCGACGAGTTCGGGCACGGGGATCGTGGGGTCCTGTGCGAGGAGAGCACGCACAGCAGCGGCCTTCGACCCCGCGCGCGCAGGCCGCGATTCCGCGGACTTCCTGGTCTGGGTCGTCGTCGATGCTACGGGCTGAGGTGAAGCGGCCACCGGCGCCGCCGGTGTGGACGACGGGGCTGGCGTGCTCTTGCGGGTTCGACGGGCGGGGAGTCCAGCACGCGCCCGAATCGGGCCTAGGACTGCTTCAAGGCTGAGCGCGAGCACGACGGGCGCTCCGGCGTGCACGAGCCGTGGAGTGATGCCCTCGGGTGCGGCGGCGACGTTCCCAGCGACGGACATTGCCGTACCGACGGTCACGAGTGCCCACGCGTAACCGGTTCCGGTGCGCGACAGGGTGCCGTAGAGGCCAGCAAGGAGCCCGGCCGCGATCAGGCCGTCACACGCCACAGGTACCAACCACGCGAGCACTGGGTCCACTCCTGCGCGAACGCCGAGTGCGTGCAGGCCGGTACTGGACAGCACCGCTGATGCGATGACGAGGACGGCGAAGACGCCGATGAGGGCTCGCACGATGACGGCCTCGGCGGTGGGTGTGAGAGCGGACGGTTGAGGGGACGCGCTCTTACTGGTGGTGGTCACTGGTTCCTCCAGAACGTGATGTCGGCTGCCGATGCTTATACTGATACTAGTATCGGTTACTGACATCGAGGGGTTGAGTGGAATGGGGCGGATCATCGTGCCGAGCCCGGCATTCGAGGAGGTCCGGGTCGCGGGCCTGGAACCCGGCGTCGACTGGATCAGCGACGGGTCCGGGCTGGTGTGGCACCGGGTCCTGCGACTGGACGCGGACTCCGCGGAGGCCACGATCACGGTCGGCGACACGGATGCGTCAGCCGTGACGCTGCCGTGCGATCCGGGCGGGTGGGTGCTCCGGCTGGCCCCGGAAGCCCGCCCGCGGCGCTGAACCGACCGTCCCGTTAGGGACTCAAGGTCGCGAGAGTCCGCGACCGACAACAGATGGACCTCAACCTCTCGTAGGAGCACCCAATGAACTCGACCTCCCTGGCCACCCGCACAGGCCTCGCCGTGCTGGCGTTGACAGCGGCCGTGTCGCTGTCCGCGTGCAGTGGCGGCGACATTCCCGAGTCGCCCACTCCCAGCGCGTCGGTCACCACGGGGACCACTCCAACGACACCTGTTGTGTCGACCGCCCCGTCGCCGACAGCAAACCCCTCTCCCACGACCGTGCCCACGGACGACGTTCCTGCCGCCGTGCAGGCCGCGTTCCCTGGCGGCCAGGCGCCGTCGTGGAAGGACGGAGTCGCCGCCGCGTACCGCGCTCTGGACATCGCGCTCGGCGTGCAGGACACGCTGACCGGTGCGAACCCGGAAAGCAACTACGAGCCGGTCAGGCCACTGCTCACGCCAGAGCGGTGGGCGCGCCTCGCCGCCGAGGCCGACAAGGGAGACCCGGACAACATCGCTGGCGGTCTCGTTCCGACCGTGGCGACCGGTGCGCACGCTGGCACGCTCGTCGTGGACGGCGGACGTCGAGTCGTCCCGACAGGTCTCGCTCGCGGGCCCCAATACGGTCCCGCTGCCGTAGGCCTCCAGGCTGACGACACCAACACCGCGCTCACGGTCCGCGTGCCGGTCACGGCCACGTACTCGACGGCTGACGGGCCCGCTACCCGGCACACCGACGTGACGCTCGCTCTCGTCCCTGTCGGAGACGGCTGGCTCGTATCCGGCTGGCTCACGACCCGGACCCGGTGATCTGATGCGTACCGGCCGCGCCCTCGCGGCAGTCCTCACCGCCGTCACGGTCGGCACGGCTGCCCTGACCGTCTCCGTCGCCCCGGCTCACGCCGGTGACGGAGACGGAGGCGGTATCGGCATCGGGACAGGCACTGGCTCTCACCCCCCGACTCCTCCTGGCGGGACGGTGCCTCCGCCTCGGAGCGACGGCGGAGGCAGTGGAGGCGGTGGTGGCGTCTCGGTCCCGTACACGATCTCGGGGACGTACTGGAAGACGAACCCGACGAGGCTGCCGGGCGTCCCCGGGGCCGCTGGCCGGTTCGCCGGGTGCGGCCGCGACCCTCAAGGACAGTCAGCGGTCGGCGTCACGTGGTCCTACCGTGTCCGTGACTTCTACTCGACGGCAGGCGAGGCCGGGATCGTCACTCGCGCCGTCCCTGCCTCGTTGAAGACGCGGTGCCTGTTCCCGCCGCGGTACCGCCGCGAGACGTGGGTGTGCCCGGTGTCACTGTCAGCGACGATCACCCGTCAGGACTCGCCCATCTGGGACCTCAACGGGCGCGTAAAGATGGCGTCTCAGACGACCACGTTCGGCAAGTCACGCGCTCTCAATGCGTGCGGTGGGACGTACTCGCTATCCATCAACACGCCCCTGTTGACCTGGGCGCGGTACTCCGCGGCCGCCTCAACGCAGGTTGTCAGCGGTCTCGTCAGGATCTACACGACGGTGGACCCGCGAACCGGTCGCGTTCCCGCTCCGGCGTTGGATGGTCGGTGGTCCGCGCCGTACACAGTCAGCCCGGCGACCGCCCGCGCGCAGACGTCGTGTCGCGGCACGATCACTGGATGGGACTACACGCTCCCGGGTGGCGGGTCGTACACGTTCACGTCCCGTGACTGCCCGAGCACGGGCCCGTCGATGGTCACGTGTGCAGTGAAGGGCGCTCCGACGATGGCGTGGACTGACCCGGCAACTCGGAAGACGGTCACGCGCAAGGGCGGCACCGGCGCTGCTGGGCACCTGATTGACGACGGCCGTACGTGGAAGGTCACGTGGCCGAAGCCGCGCCTCACCGGCGCCGCCAAGGTTCACTCGTCGACAACGACGCTCCGGCGCACCGGGTCGCCGTGGCGCGACGGTAAGCCGCTCAACGTCCAGCCCTTCGTTGCCGACGTCGGGCAGACCCGGGCCGGGCTCGTCAACACGCCCTGGGCACACGCGTGGCAGGCCGCGTCAAACCCCGCAGGGGGACCCACCAAGACGTGGCTCGACTACAAGGTCGACGCCGACTGGCGCACGACCGTCCCTGTCATCACATCCATCAACACGAAAACCGGCGCGATCACGCTGGGATCGCGCCCTGGCACGGTCCGCGCCATCGGCTACTGCGAGTCCGACCCGCTCGTCATCACCGCCACTCGCGCCCGGCTCACGAACTAAGCCGGGCCCCTTGCCACGACGTGGCCGCGATGTCGGACCTTCCGTGGATGCTGAAGGGACGACACCGCACTCTTCACTGGAGGTTCACGTGACCGAACCGACCCACGGCGGCTACCTCGTCCCCGTCCGCGTAGACCCGTTCACCGGGGACCGGTCCGTGCTGTGCTTTCTCGACGCAAACTTCTGGGGCTTTGAGCCGAACGGTTGGGCAATCTGGTGTCCCGCCTGCTCGGCGCTCGTGTCGGAGATCCTGCCTGGCACGAACACGATTCCGGACCTGGAGTCCGCTCCGGCAGAGGTCTCGGACCCGCACTGGCAGATGGAGGTGCGGCTCTCCGAGGAGCACGCGGCCGCGATGGCGTCGCAGGACGAGGGTTGGACGGCGGTGCTGACGCACGCCGCGCGGCAGACAGACGTCGCGCCGTAGGAGCGGGTCCCCGTCGAGGGCCCGGAGCGCGGGGACACCACCCGCTCTCCGGGCCTTTCTCTGTGCCCTCCACACCGCTCCAGACCAGCACCGAACGGCAGTCGTTAGGACAGGAGAGACCGGTCGATAGAGACCGATCACGACAGCACCACCCGACACAGCCAGGAGCCCGAAATGACCGCCATCGCCACTCGCCCCACCGCCCACCGGACCGCCGCTGAGGCGCTGCGCTTCTTCGACTCGCCCGAGGTCCTCGCCGCCGACGCGCGCTGGGACGCGTACCGGCGCGACCTCGCAATGGCCGACCTCGACCTCGCCGACGGGTGGCTGACCGCTCCGGCGCCGTTCGTCGGGCAGGTCACCCCGGAGCGCCCGGTGGTCGGGAACACCGCCCACCGCACTGGCGCACGCGCCCGCTACGGGACCGCAGGCATCGTCGCCGCGTTCGTGTCGAGCGCAGGCGTCGGGTCCCTCCTTGTCCACGCGCTCAACAGCGCCATCGCCTGAATCTGAAGGAGATTGTGAGATGGAGAGCCTGACGCAGCGGCTGTTCTGCTGGGCGCTGACCGCCGTGCTGGCGCTCGTCGTCTACGGGCAGGCGCAGGAGCACCTTGTCACTCCGGCGAACGCCGGGGTCGCGCGTTTTAGCGCGTGTCTTGACGCGGCGGCGTCCGGGTCGTCGTACGTCACGGGCGGCCGCTGCCGATAACGGTGATCGCCGGTGGGCAGGTGGGAGGTTGAGGGCGCTCAGGTCGGGTCCTCCTAGTGCCGATGTCTGGTGAACAGACATCTCCTCGCCTGAAAGGGGCGACCCGAATGACTCGCACACCAGACGGGTACCGGTACGCCGGACCCACGCTCCCCCGCACCGTGATGGGCCGCGTCCACGCGACCCGCGCGCGACACGACGCCCGGTTCTGGAGGGAGCAAGGCACCCCGCTGCCGCTCGCGAACTTCGCTTCCGCGCTCATCGAGTCGCGGCTCGACAAGCCGACCACGTGGCGGCCACTCGTTCGACCGGACGCACGCCTCACGCGTGACTACGACCCCGACCGTGCTGTCCTGCCGCTGATGGCCCCAGTGCACGTCCTTGACCGGATCGACGAGATCGTCGCCGAGCGCGTCGACTGGACCCGCGTTGGTGTCGTCACCGCGCTCATCGTTGCGGGTCTCGACCGGCTCGACGCAGACCACAAAGCGCGTGCGGGAGGGGACGGCCGGGCAGCCCGACGGGTCGACCGGTTTTTCGCGACGGTTCGCCCGGACACGCGCTACCTGACTGCGGCTGAGCGCGCGGAACTGGACGGCACTCGATGAGCGCCGTGGCAGCGCGTGTCCTCGTCGCGGTTGCGGCGCTGGTCGCCGTGTCGACGTCTGGTGTCGCCCCGGCTTCCGCGGCACCCGTTCCCGTCATCGCTTACTCGGCTGCGGCTGCGGTGGCCGATGACGGGCTCCTGTCGACGACCCCGGACAACGGCGCACCGATCGCACCGTCCACGGACACCGCCGGGTCTCGGTACTGGACGCGGCTCGATGTCGTCCCCACGAGCAAGGCAGAGGGACGCGCTGGTATCACTCTCCGGCTGCCTGCTCCGACCGGCGCCCGCTACGTCGCCGCAACGCTCGCCGTTGTCGGCCACGACGAGACCACTGTCCCGGTCGCTGGCGACGGTTCCGTCACCGCGACCGGTGTACGGCTCTCCGCAACTGCCGGTGCGTCCACCCTCTTCGCGCTGGCTGAGGTCACAGCCGGTGACGGACAGACCGTGACGCACACGGGGTTCGTGAACGGTCGGACCACGAATGCGGTCCGCCACGCAGTAGACGCGGATGCACCGGCGTACGGCGGCGCCGAGTGCGACGGCGACCTCAACGACGGCGCCGTGCTCGGCGAGTGCACCGCAACCGCGTCTGGGATCACGGGCCCGGAGACGTGCGTGAACACGTCCACGATCGCGGTCACCCTCCCTGCTCGTGACGGTGCCGCACCGACCCGACGCGCCCTGTCCGACTACCGGAACGCGACCCTCGCCGGAGGACAGCGAGCGGTGTGCGACCTTCCGGCTGCCGTGCAGGAGCGGGAAACGAGCGCCCTGACCGTCCGGAACGCGGCTCACACAGGCACGGTGCGCGCGACCGACGCGGCCGACCTGCTTACGTCTCGGGTGTACACGCAGGCCGACCCGCGTGTCGGAGACGCGACCTCGATCGGTGGCGTCATCCCAGCCAACGCGGTCCTGGGCCGGTACTCCGCGGAGATCCTGGCGACTTCCCGCGCGTGCATCATCCGTGAGGATGGCGTCGCGGACGTGTGCGCTGCACCGGTGATCGTGACTGACGACGTGTCGCGGGGCACGCTGTCGTGGACGTGCAACGGGCTCGAATGGGAGGACGGCTGGGTCGCTCGTCCGGCTGGCTCGTTCGCGCGCGGCGCGTGCGAGACGCCGAAGGAGCCGAAGAAGTCGGAGACGCCGGTGCACCGCGTCACGTCCATCAGTGCCGACGTCGGCGGTGGTGGACCGCATCGGCCCGTCGGCCCGGCCGGGGTTGCCGCCCTCATATCCGCCGCTGCTGGTGCCGTGCTCGTACGACGGCGGGCGGCAGGCGCGGTGGACTGACGCGCCGCGCACTCGAACTGCCACACCAGAGGGCGGTCATCCGGAACTCCGGGCGACCGCCCTCGCTTGTGCGCCTCGGCCGACTTGGGCCAGCGCTCGTTAGGACCCCTCCGGTCAGGAGATACCGACCTCAAGGACACGTCCGTGCCCGCCGATATCTCACGAACAGCCCCGACACCAGAGCCCTCCCAGGAGCACCCGAAAATGCGTACACGCACCCTCGCCTCCGCGGCCGCCATTGCCGCCGTCGCCGTCTCGCTACTGCCCGCCAGCGCCGCTCGGGCCGCTGACACTCCTCCAGAGGTCATCACGATCGTGGACACCACCGAGGTGGGGAACTCACGCCCGATCACCCTGACCCCGACGATCACTGCGACCGTCCCGCACGTCGTCGACGCGACGTCGCCCTGGACAGACATCACGGTCACGCTCCGCTCAACCGACACCGCTCCTGTCACGGGCATCGCCCTCGCCCTCGACCCGTCCGGCGGCCAATTCACGATGTGCGGCACACTCCCGGCAGGCGGTGACCTCTCCTGCAGCGTCCCGGGGCGTCTCTACGGCACGTACGCGGACAACGTCACCCTCTATCTCGCACGTGGGATCGGCACCGGCTCCCCGAGCCCTCTCGGGAGTGTCCAGTCGACTCTTCGAGCCGAACAGCGGCCGATGACCACCCAGTCGCTGAACGCGAGCCCGGCCCTCATTGCAGTCGGCGACTCGACCCGTGTGACCTGGACCCGCCACAACCCGAACCCGGTCGCGTCTTCGGACACCTGGGGCATCGACGGTGAGGAGTGCCCCGCCATCGACCCTTGGTCCGCAGCGACGTGCAGCGTGGATATCACACCGTCACAGCCGGGGAGGTCGGTCACCGGGTCGGTCCACCACCCCGGAAACGACGTCGTGATGCTGACGCCGGTTCCGGTCACAGTCGTCGCCTGGCCGACCCCGACGATCGCTCGCGCAGACAACGGGGACATCGACGTCACCCTCTCCAGTGACCCTCGCAACCCGCTCGACGTCACTGCGACTGTCGGCACCGAGACCGTTACCGTCGCCCGTGGAGACTCCAAGGTCGTGCACGTGGGCCACCTGACGGCAGGGGCGCCGCTCACGGTGTCCTTGGGCGCCGCGGACGGTGACGAGACCATCACTCATCGGGTGGCGCTGACCGCACCTGCGGAGATGGGTATCCCAGGCCCGACGACTCCGGACCCGACCACGCCTCGACCGACGACGCCGGAGCCCACGAAGCCCGAGCCCACGAGGCCCGAGCCGACCAAGCCCGAGCCGACCAAGCCCGGCCCTGCGTTGCCGATCGAGGGACCTCCGGTGCACCGGGTCACCCACATTGGCGCGGACGTTGCCCACGGTGGACCGACGCGCTCGGCTGCTCCGGCCGGAGCGGTGTCCGCGCTCTTCGCCGTAGCGGGCGCTGGCCTGGCGCGTCGTCGCCGAATGACTCTGGACGGCTGAGCGATGCGTGCCCTCGCTCGAAAGTTCGCGACCGTCGCCGTGACGGCGGCGGTCGCGGCCGGGGCTGGCGCGGGCGTCTACGCGCTGACCCCGACACCTCAACCACCCGCGGTCTCCGCGCAGACCTTTCCCGCTCGGGGACCTGCCGTTACGGCGCCGACAGACGGCTCGCTTCCGAAGACGTCCCCGCCTGGGGTGACCGTTACGGGCGCGCCTACGCCAGCAGCGCCCTCGGTTCCAACAGCGACGCCAAAGCCGCCGACTGCCGTGGCTGCCGCGCCGACGGGAACGGCGGGTACACCGACGCGGCTGCGCATCCCGGACCTCAGCATCGACGCTCAGATCGTCACCGTGGGCGTGTCCAGCACTGGCGAACTCGACGTCCCGGAGCGCGTCTCGACTGTCGGCTGGGACCGCTACACCGCCGCGGCTGGTGCGCCCGAGGGGACCGCCCTTATCGCGGGTCACGTCAACGGAACCCGCGGACGCCGAGGAGCCCTCTGGAACCTCGCCGCAGCCAAGCCCGGCCAAACCGTCACCCTCGACACCGCGACCGGACGGACCACCTACCGCGTCACCGCCATTCGCCAGGTCCCGAAGACCGGACTCCCCACCGACATCACCCGCGCGGACGGGGGCCACCGGCTCGTGATCGTCACGTGCGGCGGGCCGAAGAGGACGGACGGGCATCATCGGGACAACGTGCTGGTCTACGCCGACGCCATCGACTAACACGCGGGCTACGGTCAGACGGTGGCCACGAACTGGGTGAGCACGACCGCCGGTGCACACCTGTCCGGGCGACGTCGCGTCAACACGTCCCCCGAACTGGTGCTTCGGAAGGCGGTGCACGCGCTCGGAGGCCGGTTCCGGCTCCATCGACGTCTCGCGAAAGGTTGCACGCCGGACTTCGTCCTACCTGGCCGACGCATCGCTGTGTTCGTCGACGGGTGCTTCTGGCACGGCTGCCCTGTCCACGGCCGCCAGACGCCTTGGACTGGACCGAACGCGGACCTCTGGGCCGACAAGATGCGCCGCAACCGTGAGCGAGATGAGAGGTCCACGGCGCTTGCCGAGGACCTTGATTGGACGGTCGTCCGGGTGTGGGAGTGCGAAGTCAGGGCGGACGCGGACGAAGCCGCTCGGAGGGTTCTGTCCGCACCTAACCGTGTCGGCGGCGCGTGACACGATCCGTCTGTGATCCACGTTGACATCGACCGTGTACCGGCGCGCCACCGCGCCGACGTTGAGCGGCGTCTGGCGGTCAGGTACCGACTGGACGACGGGTCGCGCCCGAGCGAGACGATGAGCGAGATGCTGGAGCGGGACCGGTTCTCCGGGAAGGCTGTCTCAGGTGAGGGACGCGGCACGATCTACGGCCTGCTGATGCGCTGGCCAAGTGAGGATGAGCCGTCGTTCTTGCCGACTGTTCGCGCACTGTGGGACGCCGTGGACCTGCCGGTCATCCACTGGACGCCGAGGTCCTCGAAGCCCATCTGAACCCGGACCCCGCAGTCGAACGTTTGTTCGGCGTGGCGCGCCTCCGGCCGCGCCAGCGAGGCACTACAGTCACACCGTGGCGTTCTCCTACATTGACCTCTTCGCAGGCATCGGCGGCTTCCACGCAGCGATGGGTGCAATGGGCGGCCAGTGTTGGATGGCGAGCGAGATCGACCTTGCCGCGAGCCGCGTCTACGAGCACAACTGGGGCGGAAAGGTGAAGGGCGACATCGTCCCCCTCACCGAGTCCCGGATGGACGTCCCTCCCCACGACGTTCTCGCCGCCGGATTCCCCTGTCAGCCGTTCTCAAAGTCGGGCTACCAGCGAGGGATGGACGAGGCGCGCGGCACCCTCTTCTGGAACATCGCTCGCATCATCGAAGAGCGGCAGCCGACGGTCGTCCTGCTGGAGAATGTGCGGAACCTGGCCGGACCGCGCCACGCCCACGAGTGGGAAGTCATCATCAAGACGCTCAGGCAACTCGGGTACCGGGTCAGCGAGCGTTCGCAGGTCTTCTCGCCTCACCTGCTCCCCCCGGCCCTGGGCGGGCGTCCTCAGGTGCGCGAGCGAGTGTTCATCACCGCGACCTACGTTGGCGTCGACGCGGCCAAGCAGGACGTGGAGCCTCTCGTCACCCCTACCGCGGTCGAAGGCTGGGACCCGCAGTCGTGGGACCTCGCGAAGCACCTGCCCCTCCAGGACGATGACGAGATCGAGAACCTCGACGCGTACCGCCTGACCGACGCTGAGGCCGAGTGGGTTCAGGTCTGGGACGAGTTCATCGACGTGATCGTGGACCGCCTCGACGGTGGCCGTCTTCCTGGCTTCCCGATCTGGGCCGACCATTTCGTCTCGCCCAGCGATCTCGATATCGCTCCCGGCACGCCTGCGTGGAAGGCGAACTTCCTGCGCAAGAACGCCGCGTTCTACGAGCAGCACCGCGAGGTGCTGAACGCTTGGCTTCCGAAGATTCAGAACTTCCCGCCGTCACGTCGCAAGTTCGAGTGGCAAGCCCAGGACCCGACGTCGCTGACCGACACCGTGATGCACTTCCGGCCCTCCGGTATCCGCGCGAAGCGGCCGACCTACGTGCCCGCTCTCGTAGCGATCACGCAGACCAGCATCGTCGGCTCTCGCGGCCGCCGGATCACTCCGCGCGAGGCCGCACGTCTGCAAGGGCTCCCTGACTGGTTCGAGTTCAAGCAGGCCATCCCTGAGGGTGAGCCCGTGCTCCAAGCCGACCCCGCGTCGTACAAGCAGATGGGTAATGGCGTCAATGTCGGCGCCGCGTACTACGTG
Source organism: Knoellia sp. LjRoot47 (assembly GCF_964253435.1). Classification (NCBI taxonomy): domain Bacteria; kingdom Bacillati; phylum Actinomycetota; class Actinomycetes; order Micrococcales; family Intrasporangiaceae; genus Knoellia; species Knoellia sp. LjRoot47. The sequence continues at coordinate 2,338,853 of NZ_CAXUQS020000001.1, read as the reverse complement.
CTGCGGCAGCACGTTCTCCGCGACATCGAGGTCATCGGGGACCGTGCTCCCGAACTCGCGGAGGCGGTGCTCGCTGCCCCTGAGAACCCGGATGACGCTCTGGTCACTCCGCTAGAGGCCAGCCCACTCCCGGTGGGACCGGAGCGCAGCAGTGGAGGGCCGGTCAGCGCGGCGGTGCGGAAGCCGCAGACGGCGTCCGTCTAGTTCCTGCCCGTAGCGCGTGACCGTGAGGGTCGGCCGGACGAGGACGTCGTACGACGACTCGTCGATCGCGATGCCTCCGCGGTCGAACAGGATGTGAACGTCTGCCCTTAGCAGCAGGCCGTTCGTGACGCGGTTCGTCTCTGGTCCTCGGTAGGGGTAGATGTGGGCCCCTTGAAGGCCGTCGACCGCGTCGTAGTCCGTGAGTGCGCACCGGCCGCCGTAGGCGGTCAGCAGGGCGAGCCGGAACTTGTCCTGGCCCTGACGGACGGCCATCTCGATGAGTCGCCTGTCTCGCTCGTCGGCGACCTCGGCGGGGTCGAACTCCAACTCTTCGATACCAGTGTCGAGCGTCTGCGACTCCACGTCAGGGGCTGTCGGGCGGCCTGGGACGCCGTGGGCAATGATCCCGTCTGCGATGACCTGCAACGCCCGGTTGGTCACGGTGGCGCCGGGTGAGTAGAGCGTGGCGTCCATCGGCTCTTTGGTGGCCGCCTCCACGACACGGGCCAGGAGGTCGTCCTTGGCGATCCCTAGGAGCGACGCATCTGAGAGGCCCAGGCCCCGTCCGACACCGACCAGGAAGTCGGTCCGCACCGTTGAACCTCGGGCGGTGGTGTAGTGGTCGATGCCGAGCAGGTCTGAGATCACGGACATCAGGGCACGTTCTGGGAACTCCACCCCGTAGACCTTGCTCACGTCCGCAGGCTATCCGTCGCACGCCTGCCGAGTTGGGAGGCGAGGTCAGATCACGATGTCTTTGTCATCCGCGTTCGCGACATCGACGTCCCCGCTGAACAGGTTCTGGTCCGGTTGGAGAGCCGGAGGGATCGCCGGAAGACTCGGGTGGCTTGCATTGACCCACGGCGCTACCCAATTCAGTCGTTGCTGTCCGTCGAAGTAGGCGAAGTTCGTGTGGACCGCGTCGAGAGAGGCACGGAAGTGCGCGCGGAAGAGTTCGAGACGTTCGGGCATCGTTGCGGCATCAGGGAGTTTCGTGAGCAGGCGACCGCGGCGGTGCAGCGGCACTAGTTTCCAGTCCTTGAGCCCGGCACTGCCACCCAGAAACGGATCTGGCCAGCCGCTCAGGGAGGAGATCCATTTCGTCACGGCCGTGATCGCTTCAACGGACTGGGCTCGCAGATTCCAGTCGTCGTTGAGGTGCTGCGCAGGAGCGCCGTCCACAAGGTGGCTCTCTGCTCGGAGTCGGTTGACGGTGTCGACGAAGGCGATCGGCGCTTGCCGAGCAGCAGTTTGGTAGAGCGACTCGGAGAGCGTTGCGGGTCCGACGGCAGCCGCCAGCGATGACCACCACAAGGGGACGTTGTGTGGGTAGTCCCGGATCGTTTTCAACCCGCCGTCACAGTTGGCAAGGAGCCACGGAAGGTACTCACGGTCGAACAGGCGGGGGCTCCGATCGACCGCCTCAAGGAGAGCGAGAAGGACGTGAACTGTTCCGAGGGGGTACCGGTACCCGGCCGAGGCAGGGACGTCTGCGCGTGACTGGCTGCCCTGGATCCCAGCCCACAAAGACGGGGTCGCGAGAAGAGTCGTCTTGGCGCGTTCCTTGACCTCAGTGTCGTACGCCTGAGCGATGGCCAGACCCTCGGCGCTACTACCGGGCCGCTTGTCGCCCCAAAGTGCGACGTGGTTGGAAACGTTGTCGATGTAGGTCGAGTAGACATCGACACCGAAGCACTTGGACAGGTCAGTGCCGTCGACGAAGTCAGGGTGAAGGAGGACATCGCCGGATTTCACGACGAGGGCTATTGCTCGCCAGCCAGGGGGTGCGGACCGTGCGAGCATCGCTGCCGATGCGAGGCCGTCGATGTCGCCGGAGACGATCAGGTGACGCTCGGAGTGGGTGGCGAACAGGTCGCGGAGACGGCCAGCAGCACTGCCCGTGACGTTGGTGTCGAGTTCACGGGAGAAGGTCTCGATGATGAGTTCGCGGCGTCGCCCCGCGGTCTGTCGCCGATCGTCGTCTACTGCCATCGTGGTGGTCCTCCCGTCGCGAGCGAACCTACAGCCGAACCGTCCAACTCCGAGGAAGAGGCACGCGTGTCGACCTTCTGCCCGTTCAGGCCGGTGTCGGACGCGCTGCGTACGGTCGACCACGTGGCTCACTCTTGCGCAGTCGTGGCGCTTACTCCTGGCGACCTGATCACTGAAATCGACACCCCGGGCGGTCCCTGGTATCTCATCCGTCGCGTGGACCTCGAACGCGGCGTGATCGTGTTCCAGGACGGCATCGAGATCCCGATCGAGCCTGGTAACAGCCGGGTACTCCGGCACTCCGAACAGGGACTCGGCATCTACCGCGGGGACTCGTGCCACGACGCCGAGTCCCTCGCCCACTACGGACAGCCGTACCTCGAAGTCAACGTCCTTGAGTCAGTCACTAGGACAACACGGGAGGTCCGGTTCCCCGACGGCCTATGGCTCTTGGCCGCACCGGAGGACCTCACGCCGCTGGTCTCGATATCGACGGCCTAGCGTCCACCCACCCTGCGTCGAGCGGTCGAGGCGGGCCGCCGCGTCGCTCAGCCCCAGCGCCGCATTTCCTTGAGCGCTGGACGGAGGTTAGACACGACGGCATCCAAGCCTCCTTTCGCTTCAATCCCAGAGTCCCAGGGACTAACCACGCTGTCTGCGCGCCTTGATGCCAGAAAATCTGACTCCGTGCGGGGGCCACCGTCGTGCTCCCATTGCCATTCACCGATGAACTCCCCAGGCGTGACACGGATCCAGTCCGGGTTGTCACCCTTCAACCACTGGGCCACAGCCCGACGGTACTCGTACCGCTCCGTGAGCCACTTGTACTCATCATCATCGACAACGAACAGGCGAAGCGGTTCGCGGAGACTGTCGGTCAGGAAATGGCTGATGGGGTAAAGCCACTTTTGGGCGTTCCAGCGGGGGAACGTGTTGATGGTGTCCGGGCTGAGAACGGCGTAGTCGTCTAACACTTTGAGGGCCGGTTTGCGACGCTTGCCATCAAAAGGGTCCGGCCAAGTTGGTGCGTCGAAAAGCCGGACAAGGAAGTCGTCGTCATTCCTGGCAACAGCGATCAAACCCAGGGCGCGCCAGACGAGGAGCGCTGGCAGGTGGCGAAGGTTCCACGCCCCGCTGTGGTACGTCCCCTGTGGCAAAGTCTTGGCGCTCATCAGCCGTTCGACTGTGCCGATCCACAGGTCGTCGTGGAGTCCGTCGCGGTCGTGAAAGGCTCCAGTACAGATGAGTGCAAGGAGGGGTTTCGTCGTCTCGATCAGTTCGTCGTGATGACGCTGTAAGCCGTCGCCGTCCAGAGTTGTGAAGGTCGTCGAGAGGTTGGAACCCGCATCCAGCGCTCCTTGGGCAACCCCTGCTACCAGATCGTGCAGATCTATTCGCTTGCTCTCGTCGAGAAGGAGCCGTTTGAGGCGGGCGACCGCCATCGCCGTCGTGAGTGGTGGTTCCGCCAAGCGATCCAGTGCGTCGAGGCGTGCTGCGAGACCTGAGAACAGGTCGTTGGCGTCGGGGGCCTCGACCACGTGGCCGCGATGCATCGCCAGGACCCGCCTTGCCACTTCTCCCTTGCTGCTTCGCGAGTCCCAAAACATTGGGTACCGGCGCGAGGGCTGGCGTTCGAGGGCGGCAACCAACGCTTCATCCCAGTCGGCGGACCAACCGGAGATGAGAAGTCCGTACTCGTCGCAAACCCGGTCGAGGAGTCGATTCCACTGCTCGGGGTAGGTCGCCAGTTCGTCGACGGTGTTCCGCATCTCAAGGTCGGCGTAGTCACCGTGCAGTTTGACGATCGTGGCCGTGGCGTGACTCAGGGGTGTTGCACCGGCGACCGCTTCGGGCCTTGCGATGACCTGCGGCGAAACACCGACCTCTTCCAAAGCACGTTCCAAGAGCCGGTCGAAGTTTGTCGTCAGGACTACTTTTACCGCGCCACGCTTGACAAGTTGTGCGATTGCTCGATGTGCATCCGTGGGCATCTTGAGCCCTGCCTCAAGATCCTCATCTGTGGGTTCAAAGAACTCTGCGAGGAGGTCTCTACGCGCCGCCTTGGTCGAAGCCATTGCTGCGAGCAGGTTCGAGTATCCCAAGGCTTGGCCGTCCCCGTGCTCCGACCACCATCCCTCGGGATCTTCGGCAGCGACGTCGCCAGCGGTCGGTGAATCTGGGTCCGCCGCTGTGGCGAGACGCCTAACAAGTTCTTGAACCACTCCCCAACCCGTGGGGATCCCGGCCCCAGTGGATACCCCGGACCCGATCAGGAGCGCGTATACGCCCGGCTGTGCCTGAATGCTGGTTGCCAGGGTTACTCGGGCGTCCAAGGGATTCGCGGTGAGACTCATCCGCTGACAGTAGCGCCGCGCGAATGTGCTGAGGCTCATCGCTAGAACGCCTGGCCCGAACTCGTCGATTTCGTCTCCTTCGTTCAGGCCTTCCTCGCTGACGCCGATATCTACCTACCGAGTCCCGTCCAGGGCTCCGAAGCGTGGGAGACAAGATGTGCAAGAGCAAGGCTGACGGAGGCCGACGGTGCGATGGTCGGAGGCGGCCGGTCCAAGTCAATGCGACACGTGGGGTGTACGCACCCAAGCGCGCAGGGTGGGCCGACGACGTTCTGCTCACGACCGCGTGGACCGGCACGGAGTGGACCGGGGCGATCGTGCGCCGGGACGTGCGGCTTGAGGACGGCACCGTGATCGAGTGGTCCCCGGAAGGGTGGAGGGTCGCCGAGCACTGGGTCGCCGAGGATGGCCGGACGGCCGTGGGTGTTCTGCACCACGAGGACGGCTCTTGGGCGGCATTCCGGATGACCCTGACCGACGCGGGCTGGATCCTCGCCGCGCGGGTTTCTTCCGGAATCGGGGCCGTCACCGAGTGGCTAACCGCGAGTGAGCGACGCGCCCTCGGGCACTCCGCCTGAGGCACCGAGTCGGACAGGAATGCCTCACCCGGTCGCAGAGGCGGGTGAGGCGTTCCTGACTGCGATCGGTGGGGCCGCGCGGTCAAGAGTGGCCTGGGGACGGCCGATACGGAAAGTGTGGTGGTCAGCCTCGGCCACCCGGAATTTCAAGTCCGTATCGGGAGGACTCAGATGTGTAGAGCGATGGCAGAGGGCGGCGGTCGCCGGTGCAACGGGCGGCACGGTGTGTGGACGCGACGCAAGGTCGTCGACGCGGCGTTCGACGACGTTGACGGCGAAGACGAGCGCGACGATCGGGTGCCGCCGCACAGACTCACTGCGGAGAACCTCGCTCGCCTGAGCACCCACCACCTGGCGGTCGTCGCTGACGCGTGGGACCCCGTCGATCCGGTGTACGCGACGACAGTTCGCGACGCGCACGCAGTGGCCGTCGCGCACCCGGAACACCCCAGCGACACGGAATGTCACGCGGTATTCCGGGCCAACAACACCGGGTCACTGCTTCGACAGGTACGTGGCGCTGACGGGTCAAACGCGCGCATCAAAAACGTGGACAACTGGCGCACTGTTGTGTCGCACGACGGTCACGACTACGGGCGGGACCGCGCGTACGGTGTCGGCCTGATGTACAACCCGGTTCGTGGGGCACGTGACGGTGCTGCGTACCTCGCGTACCGGGTCACCTCCCGCGTGTCCAGCACTGGCGAAACGCAGCACCTGGTCACTGGACGCACGGGCAACACCCCGGCGGAGGTCCTCGACGCTGCGGGCTTCGACGCGTTTGACCGCGCCGTCGTTGGTCTTCCGACCGGCGACGCCCACCTCGATGGCCGGGCCCCTGGCTGGCACTACGCGGCGGACACGCTCCACGTCATTGAATCGGCCGGGCCGACGGGCCCGACCTACCTGTCCGACCTCCAGGTCGGAGACCGCGTCGTGACGACGGACGGGTCCGAACACACGATCCTGACCGTGCAGGACGCTGGGCTGTCCCGACGGATCACGACGTGCGCCCCGACGCTCCCGGTCATCAGTGCCCACACCGACACGATGGTTGAGGCACGCGGACACGGCGGCTGTGCCACGTGCGCCGCGAGTCCTGCTGCCCGCGTGGCCTGAGAACACAGGGAGGGCTCCAACCGAGACCGGTTGGAGCCCGCCTTGTGTTGCCGTTGCCCGATCTCAGACCTGGACGCGGTCGCGCGCCGACAGATGGTCCGCCAACATCGGCCCAAAGAGGAACAGCGCAAGCGAACCCGCGACCCACACAGCGTTATCGCAGACGGCGGTTGCGTCCAAGGGCTCGGCGATGGCGAGAGTCGTCGGCCACGACACCACGAGACCGATGGGTGTGCCGACCACGTACGCAGCCACCCAGCGGAGAAGGTGGGGCCGTGGCTGGTCAGGTCCCGTCTCGGAAGCGTCAGCATCCGCCTCAGGGTCAGTGGGCGTGGCTGCGAGCCAGCCCGCGGCGAAGACTGCGGCGATGCCGAGCCAGAGCACGTACCCGACGTCGAATCGGTGCATCCAGTCGAGTGCACTCAAGACGTGGGGAGCCACGTAGCGGCCGTGGAGGATGTAGACGATGGCGAGGGCCGCTGTGGTCGCGGCGAGCAGTACCGCGCGGGCAGCAGTGTCGAGTGCGGTGCGCACGCGGGGGTCGATGGTGTTGGGTTCGGTGGGTGCAGGCATCGGCGCCTCCTGGGTTGGTGCCGGTCGGCGACCGGCGACCCGTTCTCTATCGACCTCTCCCCGCCGTCTCTTGAGGTTCCCGGCGTCCCTCACCGCGTGCCGGTGGGCTGTCGGTTGGGTCCGTTAGTCTCCATTTCCCGGACCCAATATCAGGCCCGGAATCCGTTGCCGTGCAAGCGGTTTGGGGAGGGGTGGGGACGTGGTCTCTGACGCGGTGGCGGTTGTGCCGGAGGATGCGGGCGGGCTCGTGCTCGCTGGGGACGTGGAGCGGGTGGCTCGGTACGCGGACGCGTCGCGGGCCGAGGCGACGCGTCGGGCGTACGCGTCGGACATTCGGTCGTGGGAGGCGTGGTGCCGAGGGCGCGGGGTGCACCCGCTGCCTGCGGACCCGCTGCACGTTGTCGCGTATCTGACCGGGCTGGCCGATAGCGGCGCGTCCCCGGTGACGGTCGCTCGCCGCCTGTCGGGGATCTCCGACGCGCACCGGGTGGCCGGGCACGCGCCACCGTCGGAGCACGAAGGCATACGCCGGGTAATGCGGGGCGTGCGCCGGGCCGCTGTCCACGCTGGCCATCGGCCACGGAAAGCGCGGGCTCTCGACACGGCCACGGTTCGCGCGCTCGTCGAGGACCTCCCGGACTCCCCCGGTGGGACACGGGACCGCGCGCTGCTGCTGCTCGGCTACTCGCTGGGCCTGCGCGCGTCCGACCTGATCTGGCTCGACGTGGACGACATCACCCCTGCGACGCGTGGGGGTGGCCTCGACGTCCGCATCCGGCACTCGAAGACGGACCAGGAGGGTGCTGGGGAGACGCTGGCACTTGCTCCCGGGACCCGGTCGGGAACGTGCCCTGTCGCTGCCGTGACGGCGTGGGTTGGGACCGCAGGGATCACCTGCGGTCCCCTGTTCCGGCCCGTCGGGAAAAACGGGACGGTCGGGTCTACACGGCTGACGACACGGTCCGTCGCCCGGGTCCTCGCTCGCGCCGCCGCCCTTGCGGACGTCCCGGTCGACCGGCTCTCCCCACACTCGCTCCGGCGAGGGTTCGCGACGTCGGCGTACGCAAACGGCGTGGCTGAGAGGGAGATCGCGCGAGTTGGACGGTGGAGGTCAGTGACCGTCCTGCGTGGGTACGACGACTCGGGGCGCTGGGCTGATCCCGCGTCGGGGCACCTCGGCCTGTAACCCGGCCCCACGCCCGGTCCCCGGTCTCGTGTCGCACGTAACACCGCGGGGCGGGCCTGACGTTCGACGCGTGTGACACCCGTAGCGGCGTGTCCCCTGTCGGTACCGTCACGCCCTCAAGAGGCGGTCGGCGGCTGCCGATGATCTCTCCTGACCGGCTCAGACAGACCTGAGCCACCAGCCTCAGGAGCCCGAAAATGCGCACCAACCACAGTCTCGCCCGCGCGGCCGACAGGAACCCGTCCGTCAGCGGAGCCCGCACCGCCTCGATCGCCGCGACCGCGACCCTCGCCGTCCTCGCGACCCTCGCAGCGGCCGGTTGCAGCACCGTGCCCAACGACGCCAGCGCCCCCGAGACCGCGCGGACGCACGCGCCCACCACTGACGCTGTGATCGTCGCCGACGGTCCTGTGATGCTCCGGCCCGGCACTCCCCTGGCTCCGGCGGACGGAGCGAGTCGCGTCGTCTCGTGGGGCGGCGGTGGCAACCGTCCACACACTGGCGACCCGTTCACGGTCCGAGTCAACGGCGCTAGCGTGACCGTCATCCCGACGTCGGACTCCGGGTCGCTCACGATCGGGCTCCCCGCCAGCGACCCGTCGCTCGCGCCCTACGTCGTGACCGCGTCTCGCGTCGGATTCACCAGCGGCACGGCATCGACCGTGACACACGTCCACGTCATCGGCGACGAGATCACCGCCGACACCGTGACTGAGACGCCGACCGGCTCTGGCGGGTCCGGCGGCGGCCTGGGTGGCGCGTGATGCGCGCCCGTGGCCGCACCCGCCATCGAGCCAGTTGGGGAACACGCATCCTCATCGCATTCGGAGTCGTCAGCGTCGCTCTCGCGCTGACGACCGTCGTCGCTGGGCGTGCTGATGCCGCGGAGCCAGCACCGCGCACGCCGTGCCGGTCCGACGTCACCTGGGGTGTGCAGTCGTCGCTGGTGACCCCTGCCGCCCTCCCCGCTTCCATTGCGTGGGCGTACGCGCAGGTGGCACCCGTTACGGGTGTAACCGCGCGGGCTGGTGACGCTGACACGGTCCGGTGGTACTGGATCGACACCGGCTCGAACACGTCCGCGGCAACCGGCGACTACGAGGACACGGAGTCGCTGCTGGACGACCGACCTGTCTGGGTCCACGGCCACGTGCCCGCCGACTCCGAGTCCGCGGCGTCGGTTCGACAGGCGGTCCTCCGTGACGTCCTGCGGGATGCGGGTGTGGCGTCGCCGACGTCGACCGGTGCGGGCCTGTCCACGGCGGACGGGCGCGCTCTCACAGCACAGTGCGCGCGACAGGCGACGACGGCTGCGTCACCGTCAGTCTCCCCATCGGCCCCGTCCGAGCCTGACGCTGACGCGGCCGAGATCGACACGGCCGACGAGCCTGCGACCCCCCGGCCGACTCCGGTCATCCCCCGCACGGTTGTACTGCCCGTCGTCGCAGCGATCGAGATCGGACTGGTCCTGCTCTGGCTCCCCAGCACCCGCCGATTCCCAGCCCGCCTCACCAGCGGCCTGTCCCGGATCCGGCGTCGGAGCGCGCGATGACGTACACGGCTGGTGTCGCGGTAGACTCGCGCGCTGTTGGTGTGTGCCTGACCGACACGACCGGTGCCGTCGTCGAGGCGTTCACTGTCGCGGCGGAGCACGTCGCCGGGTCGCACACGGGCGAGCACCTGCGAGATGACCCGGCAGGGCTGGCGCACCTCGCAGGGCGTGTCGTCGTGTCGATCGGTGACGCGCTCCGGGACCACAGCATTGCCGCTCACGCGGTCCGGTACGTCGTCGCTGCGCCTCTCCCAGGCATTGTCCGCGCCCGTCAGGGGACCACCGGTACGCGACGCCAGTCGCGCCGTGCGGCAACGTCCTCGGTCCCGGCCGTCATCGCCGACCACCAGCGCGCCCTCATCAGCGGCGGGATTCTCGCGGCTCTCACCGTGTCAGGTGTCCAGCCTGTCGCGGTGACTCCCGCAGACGAGGACCACGACGGCCAGGTGCTGCCCGAGGTCCTCGTCGGATCCCGTCCGCGTGAGTGGGTGAAACTGTCGCCACAGCGCCATCCGCGGGGTGGCTCACGGGTGCTCGAACAGGCCGCGTGGCAAGTCACGCTCATCCCCAGCGTCGTAGCAGCGGTGTCCCCTGGGGCGCCGACGGTCCCCGCCCCGTCGACAGGTGTGGACGTCGTGACCGCCCCACCGACCCCTGCCGCGGCACCGGTGGACGGGCCGACGTACCGTGCAGCGCTTTTCGCCGCGATCTCGACGCTCCTCGCATCACAGGTGCCGCCGATCACGAGCGCGCACGTGCTCGTCGCCGCGCGTACCGCGGTCGCCACGGTGCCCCGGCCCGCCGACCTCGCACCCGCGACAGCCGAACGCGTCGCGACGGCTTACACCGCCTCCCGCGCTGCCTAACCTGTCGGCATCCCCTGTCCCGCAGGGGGTTCAGGCGCGCGCCGCGGCCGCCGATAGGTAGGGAGACACCTCTCGACCTACCTCCTGGGAGTACCCGATGGCCACACGCCGCCGTACCAGAACCCGCCGCGCCACCACCTGGACGCGGTGGGCCTACCCAGCCGCTGCGTGCGTCGCCGCGTACGTCGTCGGAGACGCCCTCCACCTGTTCGATACCGCGCTCGGCTACTACGCCCTCCTCTGGGCGGCGGCGCTCGCCGCCGTCCAGTGGTTGACCACCTACGACGCATCCACAGCGGTGGCGCCACGTCGTGAGCGCGTCTGGGCCGCTGACCTGCTCGCGCTCATCACCGCGGTCTCCACGCTCGTTCTCACACCGGCCACCCCGACTGTGTCGACACTCGTTGGCGTGGCTGCTGGCACCGTCGGCTCGATCGCGTTGCTCGTGGGCGTGGGGCGGCGGCTCGTGGCGATGCACCCGACTCCGGGCGTGACCGGATGGTTGTATCGCGCGGCCGTTGCTGCTGCTGCGGATCGACGTCGCGCGCTGGTGGGCACGCTGGCGATCACGCCGGTCGCTGCTGCCCTCCTGGCGTACACAGGGATGCCGATGGCTGGCCTGATCACCGTTGTGATGTTTTTGGTCGCTCCTGTGATCGCCCCACGCATCCCCGCTGCCGTGCTTGACGGACGACTGACCGAGGCTGTTGAGCGCACACTCGCGGGTGTGATGTCTGGCGGCGCGTGGACGCATCTGCGTGCTGAGGCTCACCGGGCACCGATCTCGTCTCTCACCGTGGCGGACGGGCGCCCGGAGACCGTCTGGCTGCCGATCCCGCCTCAGTCGACCGCGGCTGCGCAGGAGACGATCGAGAGCGAGATTCGTGCGCGGATGACCGAGTGGGGCACGTACGCTGCTGCGTTCACGGCGGGCGGCACTGCAGCGCGGGGGGTGCTGGTCCGTCGGACTACTCCTCTCCCGCAGTCTCTGCGGTACGACGGCCGCGCTGCTGTGGACGGCACGCGTGTTTGGATCGGACGTGCTCTCGCTGGCCGTGCGCACGAACACGCGCCAGGGTCCGTCGGCGTCATCAACGGTGAGAGTTTCGACTTCACTTGGGACCTTCGGGTCGAGCCGCACGGGATCGCCGTCGGCACGACCGGGTCCGGCAAGAGCCAGACCGTCCAACTTGCGATGGCTCAGTTGGCACTGGCTGGGTGGCGCCTCGTCCTCATCGACCCCAAGCAGGTCGAGTTCTCCCAGTGGGTCGGACGGCCTGGGGTCATCCGGGTCACAACCGAACTGGACGACCACGCCGACGCGCTCGTTGCCGCAGCCGACGAGATGAAGCGCCGCTACGAGGCCCTGACGGCGGCTGGGGTCAACCACATTGACTCGCTCCCCGACGACCGCCCGCCGCGACTGCTCGTCGTCGTGGACGAGGCCGTTGAACTTCTCGCCCCAATGAAGGGCCGCAGCGACGAGGCGAAAGAGGTCAACGCCACGAAGGAGCGAGCGAGTGCGGCGATCGGCTCGATTCTGCGGCTCGGACGTGCGGCAGGCGTTCACTTGATCCTCGCTGCGCAGCGCGCTGACCGGGCCGTGCTCGACGGCGAGTACCAGAACAACCTCGCCTTCAAGATCCTCCAGGGCGGCAGCGAACACATCGAGCGAACGATGATCGGCCTGACCGATGTCGTCGCGACGCCGGGCGTCCCTGGCCGCGCTGTAGCCCGGTCGATTCGGGTGCCTCAGGCGGAGGTGCAGGTCGCGTACATCAACCTGGAGGCTGATCTGGACCGGTATCTCCGGGTCGGTGGGGCCGAGATCGCGCCCGTCGTGGTCGATCTCGATGAGGCGGACTTGGAGGTTCCGGTCGTCCCGGACGTCCCACGCCAGTTATCGGAGTACGTGCGCCCTGCCGGGCCCGCGCCGCAGGCGACCACCCGCCGCGACGTCGCACACCACGGCGACGGACCGGACAGCGAGGATGAAGCATCCCCCGAGACCAACAACAAGAACTCGCACCAGCGGGCCAAGAAGGACTTCGCTGAGAAGCGGAAGGAGCCGCTGGCCCCGGGAGAGGCCCAGGCCGCGCTGGAGGCAATGATCGGCCTTGAAGCGACCAAGGACGTTCTTCGGCGCATTCGCGCACGCGTCGAACACGAGGCTGACCTCGCTCAGCACGGGTTGTCAGATGATGAGGTCGCGCCGGGCAACTACGTGTTCGTCGGACCTCCTGGGACCGGAAAGACGACGTTCGCTCGCATTCTTGGCTCGCTGCTTCGGGATGCGGGAGCACTGAGGTCGGGGCACGTCATCGAGACGACCCGCGCTGACCTCGTGGACTCCTACATCGGTTGGACGGGACCCAACACCCACGACGCCGCCGACGCTGCAATGGATGGCGTGCTCTTCGTCGATGAGGCGTACGCGTTGGCAGGTCGCGGTGGGTCGGACTTCGGTCAAGAAGCGATGGAAGCAATCCTCGTCCGCGCTGAGAATGACCGGGACCGTCTGTGCATCGTTCTGGCGGGTTACTCGGACGAGATGGAGGAACTACTCGCGAGCAACAGCGGTCTGGGCTCCCGATTCCGGCACCGGGTGCCGTTCCCCGCGTACAGCCCTGCCGAGTTGGAGCAGATCTACGCCGCGCGGGTCGACGCCACGCGGAGGCGCTTGGACTCGGACGCTGCGGCAGCCATTCCGGCTCTCATCGCTGAGCAAGACCTCGACTCTCGTGACTGGGGTAATGCCCGCTCGATTCGCGACCTTGTCGATGAAGCGCTCGCGCGTCAGTCGCTGCGGATGCAGGAACTCCGCCGATCCGGCGCATCGCTCACGCTGGAGGACAAGATCACCCTCACGGCACAGGACGTCTTGGGTGACGTTGAGCAGCCTGTGGGCAGCAACGAGCCGGACTGGCTCACCGCTTGACCCGGATACTCTGCCGGTGTGCCAGACGATGAGGGGACCCGGGGCGACGAACGTGACCACGATGCCGAGCCGGGATCTCCGGGTTCCCGCAAGCAACGGCCGAGCCGCCACCTCCCCGCGATCGACGCGGCGAAGTTGCGGCTGAACACCGATGTCCTGCGGAGCGTGGCCGAGATGCAGAAGGCCAACTTCGGCGCCATCGACGCGGCGAAGTTGCGGCTGAACACCGATGTCCTGCGGCGTGTGGCCGAGATGCACAAGGCCAACCTCGGCGCCATCGACGCGACCAAGATCAGCCTCGGCGCCGACACCCTCCGGCGCGTGGCCGAGATGCAGAAGGCCAACTTCGGCGCCATCGACGCGGCGAAGTTGCGGCTGAACACCGATGTCCTGCGGCGTGTGGCCGAGATGCACAAGGCCAACCTCGGCGCCATCGACGCGACCAAGATCAGCCTCGGCGCCGACACCCTCCGGCGCGTGGCCGAGATGCACAAGGCCAACCTCGGCGCCATCGACGCGACCAAGATCAGCCTCGGCGCCGACACCCTCCGGCGCGTGGCCGAGATGCACAAGGCGACCTTGCCCTCAGTTGACTGGTCGAGTTACCTGGGCAATGTCCTCCGTGGGGTCAACACCTCGGCGTTGGTCGAGCGGATCCGACGATGGCTCCCGGAGAACTGGAGTGCAGGGGTCGACGAGAGCGCGATCCTTCAGATCGTGTCGGAGGACGGCCTTCCGTGCGTCTGGGTACCGAGGGCCGACATCCTCGATGAGGTAATCGCCGCTCCTGACCGCGGCGCACGTGTGCAGGTACTCCTTCGCCATCGCTCCGAGGTGCTAGACGATTGCGGTCAGGTCCTGACCGACGTTGATCACGACTCGCTGGCGGGCCAGCGCCCGTTGGCCGATGCGGCGCTACGTGCGATGAGAGAGGGACACGATGAGTCCGCCCAGGCTTTGGCTGTTGCTGTGACCGACACGGTCATCTGCCGCCTGATGGAGGGTGTGGGCGGTTACAAGCGCATCTCCCAGATTGTTGTCGCGGACCTTGACCTCATTTCGCTCGTCGACCTGCGGGTTCGCGCCGCGCTGGCACCGATCGCCCGCTTCTTCGCCTCTTGGTACGTCACCGACGGCACCCCGCCGCCGGAGGCATTGTCCCGGCACGTGACGTTCCACAACGCGGACGCCACCCACTACACGCCGGGCAACGCCTTGATTGCCACGATGCTGATGACGTCGGTCCTTCGTGCTGCGCAGGAACGTGCTAAGGATGACGAGGACGAAATCGCGTAGTGCCTGTCCCTGCGGGAGAGATGGCCCAACGCTGGTGTCTGCAGGGTGTCGCGGGGGCGGGACGGATCGGTTCCGGACGGGTGTCGGGGACAGCACGTACGGTTCGGCAGATGTCTGGGTTGCGCATCAAGCCGGTCGGCCAGGAGGTCCCGGTTGAGGTCCTCGCCGACGGCGTTTGGGTCTCGGGCGAGTTGTGGGCGTGGCAGCGCACGTGGACTGGCGGGTGGGCTGCGTGGGTGCGCGGTGATGGCGTCCCGGAGCGCCTGTGGGAGCCCGACGCCATCCGCGCCACCGCACCGGGAGGCGACCCCGTCCGGTAGGAGGCTGGAGCCACGGTGAGGGGACCGGGCCGGGCTGCCCTTCCTGTACCACCCCGCCAACGCGGGACTGGGTGAGCACGGCCCGGTCCAGCGATCGTGACATCAGCCGCCACTCCCCGCGGCTGTCAGTCCACATCTGTGGACAGGGAGTGCTCCGACGCCCGGGGTGTGGACAAACCCGGGGCTGAGGTGACCCACGTGGGTCACCTCAGCCCCGTCCGCGCGAGGAGACCCGCTACTACCGGACGGGGCGGGCGCGGCCGATCGACGACCAGCCGGTCGCGACCACCTCAGCCGGAATGCCGTGCGCGGTCAGCACGGCTAGCGCCCCCGTCCAGCACGGCTCGCACACGGCGACGACATCCGGGCCACCCGGCCGCCCTCCGGCCGCGACCACCACTCTCGCGCGGCGCCTGGCGCAGCCCGAGCACATCCTCTCGTCACTCGCGCGCATCCAGGTGACGGTAGGGATCGGGTGTGACACAGCCGATCCCGCTCCCCCGACACGCGTGTCACGTGTAACACGGGCGCCCGCCTTCGCCGCGCCGCCGGGTCACACGCTCTCGTAGCGGCTGTCCCCTGCGACTCCCGTCCGCTCCGTCCGAAACGACCTGTCCGGTTGTCCGCGCACCCTCGACCTGCTGCGCCGCCGTCAGCGGTGGCAGCAGAAGTCCTGTCGAACCGGCAGGGCGACTGACAACCCAACCCAGGAGGACGCCACGATGTCCAAAATCATCAGCCACGAGATCGGCGAAGATTGGTGACGGGCCTGCACGGGCTCAGGCTCAAACCGGCCGTGAGGGCACTGGTCGAATGGGCGGATCGTGAGGTCGGCGTGAGCGAGGTCCGCCTGACCGCCCGCGGGCACGTTCGACTCACCTTGGCGTCCGGTGCACCCGTCTTCCTCCCTGGGACCCCCAGCGACCATCGGTTTCACTTACGAGCCCGGTCCACGATCCGTAAGGCGGCCCGGTCCACCCCCTCGCGATGACCGGGTCGCGTGCGTGCCCGGTCATCGCGTCCGAGGACCGCTCGTAACTCGTGCAACTTGGCGGTACAGGTGCCGCGTCGGGCTGCCGATAACCCAGGTGACCGAAGAAACCGTTCCCTCGTTAGGACCACACCGTGACCGACAACCAGACCTCCGCCCCAGCCCGCAAGCCCGGCGCCCGCGGCCCAGCCCCGTGGCCGCTCGACCGCGTCCGCCACCACCGAGTGCACTTGAGACTCACCGACGCCGAAATGTCCGTACTGGCGGCGTCCCTGCCCGCCGGTGTCGGCCTCACCACCCACGTCCGCGACCTCGCCCTCACCGCAGCGGCCACCAACCCCAACAACACGTGAGAAGACCCCGGCGCCGCTGAACGGTCGGCGCCGGGGCCCTGCGGGTGACAAGCCCGCGACCTCAACCAGGAGTGCAGAGAGATGACCTCTACAACAACCACTATCGGCAGCCCGCCGTCAGACCTGAACGACCGACCGGAGAACGAGAACCTCGCCCCCGTGCACGCCAAGAATCACCGGATGCTCTGGCTCCCCAAGTGCTTGGCGAAAGGACGCGGCAGCGCGAGCAACAGCCCCCGCCTTACTGGGCCGGACATCGTCCTCTACGCCCACTACCGGGACGCCACAGACAACAAGTCCAACGTGCACACGATCAACCGAGTGCGCGCTGCTCGCCGTACTGGCGCGGATGAGCGCACGGTGCTGCGCCGCACCGATCATCTCGCTGCGGCAGGGCTCCTCACGGTCACGATGCGCTCAGAGAAGGGCGCGCCCAAAGTCGTGCGGGTACACCCCGTGCCCGCCCGGTCTCGGTTCGACATTCCTGTCGCGCTCCTCTGGGAGATAGATGATCCCCAGTGCCCCCCAAGGTGGGGTCGCAGCGACACCGGTGCGGCAATGCGCAGCCTCCTCGCCATCCTGAACTTCACTGATCACGGTCGGGACGGGCAGGTTGGCCGCACCCCCGACCTACGTGCGACTGTCATTGCGAAGGCTGCCCGCCTCTCGACGTCCGACTACCGTCTCGGTCTCGAAGTCATCCTGGGTCCCGGGCTGTCTCGCGGCGACGCGCGCGAGGACTACTGGGGTCGGTCAGCCCCCGGCGGGTGGATGCGATCGGAACCGCGCACCGTACAAGCCGAGGACGGAACGTGGCGGCAGGCGCCGAACCGGATCACGATCTCGTGGGATGCCCTACCCACACAGGTCATCGGGCATCGAGCCAGCCTCCGGGATTTGTTAGCAGACGGCCTGTCGGGGCCTGTCCAGGTGACAAATGCCGGAGTCGGCCAAGTGACAAATCCCGGAGTCGGCCAACTGACAAATCCCGGATGGGTTGTACCAGGTACTTCCAATACCCAAGAACGCTCCAAGCCCAAGGACGCCTCCCCCCGCGTGCGCGCCTACGCGCCCGGCACCACCCAACCGACCCAAGCCCACGACGAGGAGGCGGACCGAGTCATTGACCTCGACATCATCCGAGCCGCCGTCACCCTTGACCGGGATGACGTCTCAGACAGGCTGATGACCGAGATGTACTCGGCGGGCTCCGAGACCAGCCTGAACGACGACGCGTGGATGGCTCTCGTCATCGCAAATGCTCGACACATCCCTGATGCGCACGCCCGAATCCCACTGACCTTCTCTGACGCTGGGCGGCTTCGGTCTCGACTGCTCAAAGCCCGCCAGAGCGGCTGGACCGCGCACGGTCTCGCTGCCGCTCTCACCGCGGACACGATGGCAGGCGCGCTGTCGCTGTACGCCGTCACCAGCGCCCGTCTCAGCGCTGCAATGACCAACGGGGCCGTCCCGACCAATCGAGAGCGTCCTGGGGCCGTCTGGATGGCGCCAGCCCCCACGCCGATCACCCGGAAAGCCGCGCACGAACGGGCCGTCTTCGAGGCGCAGGAGGCCCGCCGTGACCCTGCGTACTACGCCCACGCGTGGTGACCCGACGGTCAGCCCCACCCAGCCACGTACCACCACGACCCCGTCCGACCCATCCGTCAGCGACGACCTGTCCTGCTCGCGGGTCACCCTGTCCGTACAGCGCGCCGATAACCCCAGTCGACAGAAGACATTCACTCTCAGAGGAGACCGAATGACCAGCCAGCCACCCATCACAACTCCTTCCGTCTCAGGAGCCGAGTCCCTGGCACTGCTACGGGCGCTTGGCAGTCCACTGAAGCCTCGCCTCCTCTCCGAGACGCTCGCGACCTCTGCGCCGACGGTGTCCGTCCACCTCGGCTGCGGGTGCGGCTTCGATCACGACGAGACCCGAGACGCGTTCGGGTGCCCACCTGGCGGCTGCTACTGGACCCGGGCGGGTACCGCTGACGGCCTGCCGTGGCTCGACCTCCACACAGCCCCACGCGAATGGTCCGCCCTCGACCGGGACGCCCCCGGCGACAGGTACCTCGTCTCGGAGCAGTGGTGCGACCAACTTCAGGCCCAGGGCGCGATCCCCGAGCGGCTGTCTACCAAGCGTCGACGCACCGCTATACCAATGAGTCTGTGGCTCACCGGAGTCGTCAGCGCGCACGCCGCGACAGAGCACCTCGCCGACTATCAGGTCGACGCGTGGGCAATGCCGAACCTCACCGCGGTACGGATCACGTGGCACGGCCAGGTCGGGTGGTACGTCGAAACCGACGACTGGCTCGACGCGGAGGGGAACATCGAAACCTCTGCCACCCTTCACGCGCGCTGCTTGTGAAGGGTGGCGGGCCGAGATATAGCCGCAGGTGCTGGCTCCTGATCGCCCGTCGCGTCTCCGACCCGTCCCACCCGTCCGAAACGACCTGTCCTGCTCCGAGGTCACCCTGTCCGTAGAGCCCGCCGATAGCGGACGAGTGATACACAACGACACCGCCATCCAGCCCGGCGAGACCATCCGCGACTACGTGGCTCGCCGAAACGTCACCCTGTGCGCAGCGCAGGGCGTCCCAACGAAACTCCAGGACCCGGTGACGATCGCCCTGATCCGTCGAATCGACAACCCTCTGGGGAGCGCGAAGCGGTCCCGGGGTCGGTCAGTACTCGGCCGCGCGGCCTAACCGCGTCCCAGGCCCTTGGTCACACGCGGTAGACGGGCTCAACGCGACTCGGGTCGAACTTCGGGTAGCCCCGTCGGGTAGCGGGATGCACTACGACTCGTTCCATCACGGCTCCGAGGACGCGTCGGCGCTGGTCGAGGACCCAATCAGCCCACGCAGCCTCGATTCCAGCGCGGTCCTTCGGTACCAGAGTCAGCACGTTCGACGTGCTCCGAGACGTCAATCTCGTCACGTTCGTCGCAACCCGGTCCTCGATGCGTGTACGACGCCTCTCGTACTCTGCGCGCCCGATTAGCCCGTCGTCCTTCTCATTCCCCAGGTCAATCAGACGCTCCCGGTCTGCCCGGATCGCCTCACGAACCTCTTCTGTCGGTACGTCCTCAGGCGGTTCACCAGCAGCGAGATCCAGACCATCTAACCTGTCGAACAGGTACGTGACTACGAGTTCGTCCACGGGTTCGGCCCGTACTGAGATGCCACCGCATTTCGACGATCCTGGCGTTTTGATGCACGCGTACGTCCTGCCGGACTTCTTATCCGCGTGCGAGTTCATCGACCCTCCACACCTGCCACACCGGAGAATTCCGCCGGAGAGCAGATGTTCCGCCGGACGTGAGGTCCGGCGCTCCTCGTCGCCGAACAGGCGCCGCAGCGCCTCTGTCTGCTCCGGGCTAATTATTGCGTCCCACGTGCCCTTAGCGACGATCTCGCCCATCCCGTACCCGCGCGTCCCCGTGCTCCGAGGCGTCCACTCCCGCTGCCCCGACAGGCGGGCCGCCGTCAGGATCTGTCGCAAAGTGCCCGACCGCCAAGTGCCTCCGCGTTGGGTGGGCACTCCCGACTCTGTCAGAGACCGCACCATCGACCTCAGGCTCTCGCCATCGAGCGCCCGCTGCGCTAGTTCGCGGATGACCTCAGCCTGAACTTCGTTGATCGTGCCATCGGCGTTGAAACCGTAAGACAGCATCGAGCCGGACGGTTTGCCTGCCTCCGCGAGTTCTTGATGTTTCCGCTGGATCCGCTCCGCCTTGTGCTCCGACTCGTATCGCGCCCACGCCACGAGCGTCCGGGCGACCGCACGCCCTGCCGGTGTTGACAGGTCGATGTGTCCCGCTTTGACCGAGTGGATGGTTACGCCGGTCTCGTCCGCGAGGTCGATCACGTCCTCTAGTTCGCGCGGCGACCGGTGGAGCCGGTCGGTGTGCCAGACAGCGACGACGTCAACCAGCCGCGCTTCGATGTCCTCTAGCAGTCGCTCGTAGTTCTCACGCCTGGCGCCCGTCCTGTAGGCGGATCTGTCGTCATCCACGTACGCCGGTTCCAGCACCTGCCAGCCCCGCTCGACGGCGAGCAGTCGACAGTCGACTTCCTGCCGCTCCACGCCCAGCCCGGCCCCTTCACGGTCGTCCGAGATACGTACGTAAATCGCTGCCCGCGGCGGTCCTTCCGACTGAGGCTGCCGCTGACGGGCCGCACGACGAGACGCTCGGATCGAGGGCGGCGAGGATAGCGACGGCATACCGGGGAATCTACTACCCACCTATCTATTGGACGGTACTCACGGTCCAGGACTGGCGGGTCTCCAGCTCGGCCCGGGTCCGGGAGTCCTCGCGCAGGAACACCGACAGCGTCCGCAGCAGGCGGCCGAGGTCGCTGCCACCCACGTCTCGCGCGATCCGCAGGGACTCGATGAGGCGGTCGCCCACCGGGTCGCTGAGGCGCTCCTTGAGGCGGTCGAGGCAGTCGTGGAACCGACCGGTGATCCGGTAGTCCTGGGCGAAGGCCTGGAAGGCCGGCCGCAGCTCCTCCGGACCGCGCAGGCCCAGCTGCGACACGGCCTCGGGCAACGACATCCCCGCCCGCACGGCCGAGGTGATGTTGTCCACGGCATCTGGCCAGAGGTCGCGCAGCCGGTTGCGACGGCGACGGGCCCGCATCCGCACGAGGGCGTACGGACCCCATGCGGCCATCACCGCGAAGCAGAAGGCGATCGCGGGGACGCCGACGACGGCATACACGAAGAGGAAGACGAGCAGGAACGCGGCCGAGCACCCGACGAGGAGGGTGCGGGGAGACAGGGTGGGGTAGCCGGCCTGGACCAGGTCGTCACGGAGGCGGCGTACGAGCAGCGGTGGCTCCTGCTGGCGCTCCGGGTCCGCCTCGCGCTCCCAGAAGCTCCACCAGATGCAGAACAGTCCGGTGCCGAAGAGGAGGCCGAGGACGATACCCGTCACGTCGGCCTCTGGGCCAGCAGCGCGGGAAGGTCGTAGCCGGCCCGCTCGAAGCGGTCGCGATGCGGCGGGTAGCCGTCGGCGCGCACGAGCTCGCCACCGCGCTGGACGAAGAGGTCGGCGATCTCCACGACGTCGCCCTCGACCCGGCCGGGGACGGCGGCGATCTCGCGGACCCGCCGCGTGCCGTCACGCTCCAGGGCCGCGTGGATGACGATGTCGATCGAGCCGGCGACGGTCGGTACGACGAACCGGGAGCCGACGTTCTCACCCGCGAGCAGCGGCAGCGTGCACATCTTGGTGATGGCCTCGCGCGCGCTGTTGGCGTGGATCGTGCACATGCCCGGCAGTCCGCTGTTGAGGGCGATGAGCAGGTCGAGGCTCTCGGCCTGACGGACCTCGCCGACGATGACCCGTGAGGGGCGCATGCGCAGCGCCTCTTTGACGAGGCGACGCAGGGGCACCTCGCCGGTGCCTTCGAGGGAGGGCTGGCGGCACTGCATCGATGCGACGTCGCGCAGGGGGATCTTGAGCTCGAAGACCTCTTCGCAGGTCACGACCCGCTCGCGTGCCGGGATGGCCGCGGCCAGACAGTTGAGCATCGTCGTCTTGCCGGCCTGGGTCCCGCCGGCGACGAGGACGTTGAGCCCCGAGGCGACGGCAGCCTCGAGGAAGGTCGCGGCCTGCCGGGTCATCGTGCCGAGCCGGACCAGGTCGTCGAGGTTGTCGGCCTTGACGATGAACTTGCGGACGTTGACGTGCCAGTGCTCGCGGGTGATGTCGGGGATGACGACGTGGAGCCGTGAGCCGTCGGGGAGGACGGCGTCGACGAACGGGCTCGAGAGGTCGACACGGCGTCCGGACGACTTGAGCATCCGCTCGACGAGGTCGCGGACCTCGTCGCTCGTGAGCAGTGTGGTCGTGAGCTCGGGCACGCCACCGCGCGCGATGAACACACGGGTCGGCTCGTTGATCCAGATCTCCTCGACCGTCGGGTCGTCGAAGTACTGCTGGAGCGGCCCGAAGCCGGCGACGGTGTCCCACACCGACTTCTCGGCCTGGGTCACGTCGGTGAGGACGGGCATGCCACCGTGCATCGAGCGCTGGTCGTAGTCGGCGACGGCGTCCCGCACGAGCCGCTGCACCGCCTTGGGGTCGCGAGCGGGGTCGAGCCCCGAGCGACGGATCAGCTCGCGGACCTCGGCCTCGACCGTGCGCACGGCATCCATCCGGGTCCCCTCCCCCTTCGCTGCACGCGCTCACCTCCCCGGGTGGCGCGCTGGTCTCGTGCTCCTCGTGTCGGCGTCCCCGACACCGTCATGCAAGCAGGAACGCCACGACCGACCGCAGAGTTCTCCACAGGCCCCCGAACACATCCCTGACCTGAGGGTAACCAGCGCCGCCCGAGGCCACCACTCGGACGCCGCCCTCACCGCGGCGCCGCAGCACCGACCCTCAGCGACGAGCGGCCCGGACCGCCCTCATGCGCCGCTCGCGGCGTGCCCTCTCGTGGGCCGACCGACGGGCGACCGTGTGCAGGACCAGCACGACGAGCCCGGTGGTGAGCACGCTCGACAGCAGCACCTCGTCCCGCGACAGCCCGTCGACGTTGGGCTGCATCTCGTCCGCCGTCGCCCAGCCGAACAGCACCTCGCTCGTGAGCGCACCCACGCCGAAGCACGCGGCGGTCGCCACCACCACCGCCCGCACCCGGCGTCGCACGCCCTGGCCCACGGCGGCACCCGCGACGACACCGAAGCCGAGCGCGATGGCGGCAAGGACGACCAGCCCCTTCAACCCCAGGTCCCACTCCATCGCGACACTCCCTCTCATCGGTCCCAGCCTGTGCCGTCCCACCACGAAGGCAGCAGGGACCAATGGCCCCATTCTCCTGCGGCACAGCGACTTTCGTGCTGTGTTCGACCCCGAACGGCCCACCGGTCCGCCAGAGAGGGCCATCCGCGTCCCACCCGAACGGGCCACCGACTGGCTAGGTTGGTCGCCATGGGTCGACCAACGGAGGTCACGCGGTCCGGCGACGACGTCGAGCGGACGGGCCCTCCGGACCCCGTCGACCACACGCTTGAGCGCACGCAGGACCACAAGCACGAGCGCACTCCAGAGCAGACCGCGAGCGTCGAGGAGCTCATCGGCGAGTACGACGAGGAGCGCCCCGGCCGTCGCCTCTCCCCCGGCCTCGACCGCGTCCTCACCGCCGTGTGTTTCGCGGTCTCGGTGTTCGTGCTCTACCAGGTGTTCTCGCCGCTGCAGCAGGGCGGCCAGTACTACCTCATCCTCTTCCTCGCCGCCGTCCTGCCACTGGTCTTCGTCTGCTACCGCGCCACGCGGCGACGCAGGGCTCGCGCGACCCAGCGCGACGGCATACCCGACGGAGAACCGAACGCCGAAGGCATCGCGGCGGACGGCAGCCAGGGCGACGACAACCCCGGCGTCCTCGACTGGGTCCTCACGGCGGTCGCGTTCGTCGTCTGTATCTATCCGGTCCAGCCGCTGACCATCGGCGACGGCGGTGGCGGCTTCAACGCCTTCCTCGACCGGCAGGGCTCGCTCGGCACCGTCGACGTCCTCATGGGCACCCTGCTCCTGCTCCTCGTCATCGAGGCGACGCGCCGCACCACCGGCCTCGTCCTGCCGATCGTCTGCGCGGTCTTCCTCGCGTTCGCCTACTACGGCGGGTTCCTGCCGGTCTCGTGGTCGATCAGCCACGCGGGCATGAACTTCGGCGACATCATCAACGGCCTCTACAACGACGCGTCCGGCTTCTTCGGCATCCCGCTCGACGTCGCCGCGACCTACATCGTGCTCTTCACGATCTACGGCGCCGTCCTCGAGGCCACCGGCGCGAGCCGCTTCTTCATCGACGTGTCGTTCGCGGCGTTCCGCAAGAGCTCGTCGGCGCCCGGCCGCACCGTCGCGCTCAGCGGCTTCCTCCTCGGCACCGTCTCGGGCTCGGGCACGGCCACCGCGGTGAGCCTGGGCTCGGTGTCGTGGCCGATCCTCAAGAAGGCCGGCTACCCCCGCGAGGCCGCCGGCGGCATGCTCGCCGCGGCCGGCATCGGCGCGATCCTGTCGCCGCCGACCCTCGGTGCCGCGGCGTTCATCATCGCCGAGTACATCGGCGTCAACTACCTCCAGGTCCTGCTCTGGGCGACGATCCCGACGGTCCTGTACTACCTCGGCATCATCCTCGCCGTCGAGATGGACGCCCGGAAGTTCGGCGCCCGCGAGGTCCACCTCGCCACCCGCAGCGCCCGCCAGCTGCTCCTGCGCTTCGGCTACCACTTCCTGTCGCTGTTCGTCATCGTCGGCTTCCTCGCGCTGGGGATCCCGCCGTTCAAGGCCGTCGTCTACGCCACCGGTGTGGCAGCCCTCTTCGGTCTCGTCGAGCGCGTCGTCTCGGGCCGGGACCCGCTCGACCCGGACGCCGAGCGGCGTCCGCTCCCGGAGGCACTGCGCAGGTATGCCGTGGAGCTCTATCGCGGTCTCGCCATGGGTGTGCGTTCGGTCCTGCCCGTCGCGTCGGTGTGCGCCGCGGCCGGCATCATCACCTCGGTCATCGTCAAGACCGGCATCGGCCAGTCGCTGGCTTCGATGCTCGTCTCGGCGGCGCAGGCGGTCACGAGCAACCCCACGGGCGTGCTCGTCCTCACCGCCGTGTTCGCGGCCGTCTCCATCGCCATCCTCGGCCTCGCCGTACCGGTCACCGCGTCGTTCATCATCGCGTGGGTCGTCATCGGCCCGGCTCTCCAGACGCTCGGCGTGAGCGCACCCGAGACGGCGATGTTCATCTTCTACTACGCCGTCCTCTCCGAGGTGTCGCCGCCAACCGCGCTGGCCGCCGTCGCGGCGTCGGCCCTCACCGGCGGTGACGCGATCAAGACGATGTGGAACGCGTGGAAGTACACGCTCCCCGCGTTCCTCGCGCCGCTCGCGTTCGTCATCACCGACAACGGCTCGCACCTGCTCATGCAGGGCGACGCGCTGTCGATCGTGTGGACGACCGTCGTCTCGATGCTCGCCGTCGCCGCCCTGGCGGTCGTCACGGGCGGCTGGCTCTTCGGCCCGGCCAAGCCCGTCGTGCGTGCGCTCTGCGTGCCCGCCGCCGGGCTCCTGCTCTACCTGCAGCCGTTCTCGATCGGCGCCGGCCTCGTCTTCCTCGCCGCCGCGGTGGCCCTTGCATGGTTGACGAAGGCGGGCGGCCGGCATACACCCACGACTGACGCACGGACCACACCACTGGAGGAAAACGCATGAGCCGCACCAGAGTTCGCACATCCGTCATCGCGCTGGCCGCCACGGCGGTGCTCGCCCTCACGGCGTGCGGCGGCAAGCAGGACCGCACGAGCGACACTGCCGCGAGCGGGGGTTCCGGCGGCGACTCCTGCACCGCGAGCGCCGGCCAGATCACCATCGCGACGGGCAACAGCACCGGCGTCTACTACGCGCTCGGTGGTGGACTCGCGCAGGTCATCAGCACGAACACGGACCTCAAGGCGACGGCTGCCGAGACCGGTGCGTCCGTGCAGAACATCCAGCAGCTCGTCGACAAGAAGTACGACATCGCCTTCTCCCTCGCCGACACCGCCGCCGACGCGGTGACCGGCAAGGGGGCGTTCGAGGGCAAGAAGGCCGACGTCAAGGCGCTCGCCCGCATCTACTCGAACTACACCCAGGTCGTCGTGTCCAAGAAGTCGGGCATCACCAAGGTCGAGGACTTCAGGGGCAAGCGGATCTCCACCGGCTCGCCGAAGTCCGGCACGGAGGTCATCGCCAACCGGCTCATCCAGGCCGCGGGTCTCGACCCCGCTAAGGACGTCAAGGCGCAGCGGCTCGACCTCACCAAGACCGTCGACGGCATGAAGGACGGCAGCATCGACGGGCTGGTGTGGTCCGGCGGCCTGCCCACCGGTGGCATCACCGACCTCATGACGTCGATGGGCGACCAGGTGCAGTTCATCGACATCACTCCCCTGCTGCCCAAGCTCAAGGAGGTCAACCCGGTCTACGCCGAGGACGTCATCCCGTCCGCGACCTACAAGACCGCGGCGGACGCAAAGACGATCGTCGTCCCCAACCTGCTGCTCGTCCGCTCGGACATGAGCGAGGGCAACGCGTGCGCGCTGACCAAGCTCATCTTCGACAAGAAGGCCGACCTCGAGAAGGTCCACCCGGCGGCCAAGGACCTCGACCCGGCGACGGCCAAGGAGGCCGACCCGGTCGAGCTGCACCCGGGGTCGCTGAAGGCGCTGGACGAGCTCGGCTGACCCTGGTCCATGGGCACGGTGTTCGCCCGGCCGGTGGTGCTGCTCCCCCTCGGGGTCGTGGTGCTGCTGGTCGGGCTGCTCACCGCACTCAACGGCGTCGCGTCGGCCCGCTGGGGTGGCGTGCACGACGACGGCACGGCGTGCGGCCCCACGCCCGAGGGCATGTGCCTCGTCCGCGAGGACGTCACGGTCGACGGGCCGCGCTACCAGCGTCGGACCGCCGGCGACCGGTGGGTCCTCCAGCCGTCTGGTGGGCGTCCCGTCCGGGTCGACCTGCCCGACGACGACTCCGACGCCCTCGACGAGTCCGGGGCGACCGACGTCGTCATGCTCTCGCAGCCCGACGGTGACGTCGTCGGCATCGAGACCGACGGCCGCCGGATCGGGACGACCGGCGTCGGCGCCTACGGCGTGCTGCAGCGTGCCGGCCTGGGGATCCTCGGCATGTCCCTCGGTGCCGGGATGGTCCTCGCAGGCGTCCGGATGCGACGTGCGACCGGTTCGTGGGTCGAGCACGAGCCGCTCCAGAGTCACGGCACCGCGGCGTTGGCGCTGCCCGTCGTCGTCGGCTTCGTCGTGTGGATGGCGCCCCGCTTCATCTGGTGAGGTCGGCGCGGTCGGGGGCGGACGGCATACGGAGGAAAGGTTGAGGGTCCGGAGGGACATGTTCCCTCCGGACCCTCAACGTTCCCGCATGGGGAGCAAAAGCTGTGGCGTCAGGCGGTGGCGACCAGGCCGAGGCTCGCCGGGGTGGCGATGCCGGCGTGCTTGGGGACGATGCGCACGGTGTAGCCGAACGCTCCGCTCGTCTTGAGGACGAGCTCGCCGGAGAACTTGTGCCGGCCCTGCTCGTAGCTCTCCTCGAACTGCAGCGGCAGCGTCGTCACGTCGTGCAGCTCGTCACCGCGGTGGTTGGTGCGGCCGTGGGCGACCTGCACCTCGACGTCGGCCGGGTCGAGCCCGTCGAGCGAGACGTAGGCGTTGACGTGCAGCGTCTCGCCGATCTCGGGGCTGTCACCCAGGCCCGAGGACTCGACGTGGTCGACGCTCACCTTGGACCACGCGGCCTTGACCTTCGTCCCGTATGCCGCGAGGTCGCGCGCGCCGGCGTGGTCGTCGTGGCTCATCGCCCAGCCGGAACGGGCCGCGGGGACGTAGAGGCGCTCGGTGTACTCGCGCACCATGCGGCTCGCGCGGACCTTGGGCCCGAGCGTGGAGACGGTGTGCATGACCATCGCCAGCCAGTTCTGCGGGAGCTTGTCCTCGTCGACGTCGTAGAAGCGCGGGGCGACCTGGTTCTCGATGAGGTCGTAGAGCGCGTTGGCCTCGATGTCGTCGCGACGCTCGGGGTCCTCGACGCCGTCGGCGGTGGGGATGGCCCAGCCGTTGTTGCCGTCGAACCACTCGTCCCACCAGCCGTCGAGGATGGAGAGGTTGAGCGCGCCGTTGAGGGCGGCCTTCATGCCGGAGGTGCCCGACGCCTCGAAGGGCCGCAGCGGGTTGTTGAGCCAGACGTCGCATCCCGGGTAGAGGTGCTGGGCCATGGCGATGTCGTAGTTCGGGAGGAACGCGATGCGGTGGCGCACCTCGGGGTCGTCCGTGAACTTGATCATCTGCTGGATGAGCTGCTTGCCCGTCTCGTCGGCCGGGTGCGACTTGCCGGCGATGACGATCTGTATCGGGCGCTCGGGGTCGAGCAGCAGCTTCTTGAGGCGCGCGGGGTCACGCAGCATGAGCGTGAGCCGCTTGTAGGTCGGCACCCGGCGGGCGAACCCGATGGTGAGGATGTCGGGGTCGAGGATCTGGTCGGTCCAGCCGAGCTCGGCCGACGAGGCGCCGCGCTTGATCCACGAGGCGCGCATGCGGGCCCGGGCTTCCTGCACGAGCTGCTCGCGCAGCTCACGCTTGGTCGCCCAGACCTCGTCGCGGGGCAGGTCGGCCATGGCCTTCCACGAGTCGGTGCTGTCGAGGACCGTGGTGTCGATGTTGACCGTGTCGGAGTGGCGGTCGGCCAGCTCGTAGACCTTGCGGTCGACCCAGGTCGGGCCGTGGACACCGTTGGTGATGCTCGTGATCGGCACCTCGTCGGCGTCGAAGCCCGGCCAGAGGCCGTCGAACATGTCGCGGCTCACGACGCCGTGGAGCTTGGAGACGCCGTTGGCGCGCTGCGCGATGCGCAGCCCGAGGACGGCCATGTTGAACACGGACGCGTCGCCGCCGTCGTAGGTCTCGGCGCCGAGCGCGAGGAGCCGGTCCAGCGGCACACCGGCCGGGGCGAGGTCGCCGCCGAAGTAGATCTCGATGAGGCGGCGCTCGAAGCGGTCGATGCCCGCGGGCACCGGCGTGTGCGTCGTGAACACGGTGGCGGCGCGGACGGCCTCGAGGGCCTCGTCGAAGGAGAGCCCGGCGCTGGTGACGAGCTCGCTGATCCGCTCGACTGCGAGGAAGCCGGCGTGGCCCTCGTTGGAGTGGTAGACGTCGGGCGTGGGGGCGCCGGTGAGGCGCGACCACAGGCGCAGGGCCCGCACGCCACCGATGCCGAGCAGCATCTCCTGCTGGAGCCGCTGCTCGCCGCCGCCGCCGTAGAGGCGCTCGGTCACGGCGCGCGCGGCGTCGTCGTTGCCGGTGACGTCGGAGTCGAGGAGCAGGAGCGGGACGCGGCCGACCTGGGCACGCCACACCTGGGCACGCAGCTCGCGGCCGCCCGGCAGGTGCAGGACGATCGTGCACGGGGTGCCGTCCTCCTCGCGCAGGAGCGACAGCGGCAGACCGTCGGGGTCGAGGACGGGGTAGTCCTCCTGCTGCCAGCCGTCGCGGTTGAAGCTCTGGCGGAAGTAGCCGGTCTTGTAGAACAGTCCGACGCCGACGATCGGCACACCGATGTCGGAGGCCGACTTGAGGTGGTCGCCGGCGAGGATGCCGAGCCCGCCGGAGTACTGCGGGAGCGCGGCGGCGATGCCGTACTCGGGGCTGAAGTAGGCGATGGCCGACGGCGCGCCGGCATCACCCTGCTCGGCCGACCACTGCTGGTACCAGCGGTCGTCGCTGAGGTAGCGGTCGAGGCCCTGCTTGGCCTCCTCGACCCGCGCGACGAAGGCGTCGTCGGCCGCGAGCGCGTCGAGCTCCTCGACCGTCGTCGCGGACAGCAGCGCCACCGGGTCGGCCCCGACGGAGGCCCACCTCTCGGGGTTGATGCTCTCGAAGAGGTCGCGCAGCGGCGGGTGCCAGCTCCAGCGCAGGTTCATCGCCAGGTCGCCGAGGGGGGCGATGCGGGCGGGGAGGACGGGGCGGACGCTGAAGCGACGGATGGCCTTCACGAGGGTGCATCCTAGGGTCACGCACCGGCGTGGCGGAAACGTTTCCGCCCACCTGTCTCCGACCGTGTCCACAACTCGTGCCCGAGGGCGCCGGGACGATAGCGTCGGCGTGTGACCGCAACGCCGCTGAGCACTCCTCCCCAGTCCCCCATCGGCCGCATCCCCGTCCTCGACGTGGCACCCCTCGTCGACGCAGGCTCCCGACCCACGAAGTCCGTGGTGGGAGAGCAGTTCCTCGTCACGGCGACGGTCCTGCGCGAGGGCCACGACGCCGTCGGAGCCTCGGTCGTCCTCACCGACCCGGACGGCGTCGACCACCTCTCGCCGATGGTCTGCACCAACCCCGGTCTCAACGAGTGGGAGGCCGTCGTCTCCGCGGATCGTCCCGGCATGTGGACATTCCGCGTCGAGGGATGGTCGGACCCGTTCGGCACCTGGGAGCACGACGCGACCATCAAGATCCAGGCCGACGTCGACACCGACCTCATGCTCGCCGAGGGCGCGCTGCTCCTCGAGCGGGCCGCCGAGAGCGAGGGCCGGACCGCCGAGGGGCGCGAGGTCGTCCTCACCGGGCTCACCGCGCTCACCGACGACACCCGCCCGCCACAGGTACGGCTCTCGGCCGTGACCCACGGACCGGTCCACGAGGAGCTCACCGGCACCCCGGTGCGCGACATGCTGAGCGCGAGCACGGCATACCCGCTGCTCGTCGAGCGCGAGCTCGCACTGACCGGCGCCTGGTACGAGTTCTTCCCCCGCAGCGAGGGCGCGGTCTACGACGAGGAGACGCACCGCTGGCGCTCGGGCACGCTGCGCACGGCGGCGAAGCGGCTCACCGCCGTTGCCGGCATGGGCTTCGACGTCATCTACATCACCCCGATCCACCCGATCGGCTCGGCGGCCAAGAAGGGTCCCAACAACACGCTCGACGCCGGGCCCGACGACCCCGGCGTGCCCTACGCCATCGGCTCCCCCGACGGCGGGCACGACGCCATCCACCCCGACCTCGGCACGTTCGAGGACTTCGACTTCTTCGTCGCCGAGGCCCGCCGCCTCGGGCTCGAGGTCGCGATGGACATCGCGCTCCAGTGCTCGCCCGACCACCCGTGGGTCACCGAGCACCCGGAGTGGTTCACCACCCGCGCCGACGGCACGATCGCGTTCGCCGAGAACCCGCCGAAGAAATACCAGGACATCTACCCGCTGAGCTTCGACAACGACCCGGCCGGCGCCTACGCCGAGATGCGCCGGGTGATCCAGGTCTGGATCGACCACGGCGTCACGCTGTTCCGCGTCGACAACCCGCACACCAAGCCGGTCGAGTTCTGGCAGTGGCTCATCCAGGACGTCGCCCACGACCACCCCGAGATCATCTGGCTCAGCGAGGCGTTCACGAAGCCGGCGATGATGCGCTCGCTCGCCAAGGTCGGCTTCCAGCAGAGCTACACCTACTACGCCTGGCGCAACACCAAGCCCGAGCTCCAGGAGTACGTCGAGGAGCTCGCCACCGAGACGGCGCACTACATGCGGCCCAGCTTCTGGCCGACGACGCACGACATCCTCACGCCCTACATGCAGTTCGGCGGGCCGGCCGCGTGGAAGCTGCGCGCGGCGCTGGCCGGCACGCTTGTGCCGACCTACGGCATCTACGCCGGCTACGAGCTCATGGAGAACGTCGCCCGGCCCGGCGTCGAGGAGCAGATCGACAACGAGAAGTACCAGTACAAGAACCGGCACTGGGAGGACTACGAGCCCGGCGGCGCCAAGGAGGGCCAGTCGCTCGCGTGGTACCTCCGCCGGCTCAACGAGATCCGGCGGGCGCACCCGGCCCTGCACTGGCTGCGCAACATCACGTTCCACCACGTCGACGACGAGAACATCATGGCGTTCAGCAAGCGACGGGTCGTGCCGGCCGACGAGGAGAGAGGCACCCCGGAACACGAGGACGTCGTCATCGTCATCGCCAACCTCGACCCGCACAGCACCCGCTGGAGCCGCGTCGTCTTCGACATGCCCTCCCTCGGGCTCCACCCCGACGAGGGCTTCCGCGCGCACGACCTCATCACCGACCAGTGGTGGGACTTCGTGCGCGAGACGATGGTCCACCTCGGGCCGGACCACGAGCCGGTCCACATCATCGAGCTGAAGAGGTACTGAGAAACGTGACGGCGACGCAAGGACTCGGACTCCACCAGCCGGGGCTCAAGCACGACCCCGAGTGGTTCAAGACGGCTGTCTTCTACGAGGTCCTCGTCCGGGCGTTCGGTGACTCGAACGGCTCCGGCGCCGGCGACTTCCAAGGCGTCATCAACCGGCTCGACTACCTCCAGTGGCTCGGCGTCGACTGCCTCTGGCTGCCGCCGTTCTACGCCAGCCCGCTGCGCGACGGCGGCTACGACATCGCCGACTACACGCAGGTCCTGCCCGAGTTCGGCACGCTGCCGGAGTTCCAGCAGCTCATCACCGAGGCACACGCCCGCGGCATCCGGATCATCACCGACTTCGTCATGAACCACACGAGCGACCAGCACCCGTGGTTCCAGGCCTCGCGCAGCGACCCCGAGGGGCCCTACGGCGACTTCTACGTGTGGTCCGACACCGACGACAAGTACACCGACGCCCGCATCATCTTCATCGACACCGAGACGTCGAACTGGACCTTCGACCCGATCCGGCGGCAGTTCTTCTGGCACCGCTTCTTCGGGCACCAGCCGGACCTCAACTTCGAGAACCCGGCCGTCCACGACGCGATGTTCGAGGTCGTCCGCTTCTGGATGGACATGGGCATCGACGGCTTCCGGCTCGACGCCGTGCCCTACCTCTACGAGGAGGAGGGGCACAACGGCGAGAACCACCCGAAGACCCACGAGTTCCTCGCCAAGCTCCGCCGCATGGTCGACGAGGAGTACCCCGGCCGGATCCTGCTCGCCGAGGCCAACCAGCCCCCGGCCGACGTCGTCGACTACTTCGGCACCGAGGACGACCCCGAGTGCCAGATGTGCTTCCACTTCCCGGTCATGCCGATGCTCTACTACTCGCTGCGCGAGCAGCGGGCGCAGCCGATCATCGACGTGCTCGCCGAGACGCCGCCGATCCCGGCCGGCACCCAGTGGGGCACCTTCCTGCGCAACCACGACGAGCTCACCCTCGAGATGGTGACCCCGGAGCAGCGCGCCGCGATGTACGGCTGGTACGCCCCCGACCCACGCATGCGCGCCAACGTCGGCATCCGACGCCGGCTCGCTCCCCTGCTCGACAACAGCCGCCCCGAGATCGAGCTCATCCACGCGCTCGTGCTCTCGCTGCCCGGCTCGCCGTGCCTGTACTACGGCGACGAGATCGGCATGGGCGACAACATCTGGCTCAACGACCGCGACGCCGTCCGCACCCCGATGCAGTGGACGCCCGACCGCAACTCGGGCTTCTCCGCGGCCGACCCGGGCAAGCTCTACCTGCCCGTCATCAGCTCGCTCGTCTACCACTACAACGGCGTCAACGTCGAGGCCCAGATGGCCACGGGCCACTCGCTGCTGCACTGGATCCGCGGCATGCTCGGCGTCCGCCGGCTCCACCCCGCCTTCGGCCTCGGCGACTTCACCATCTCCCCCACCGACAACGAGTCGATCCTCGCCTTCACCCGCTCGTGGGGCGGCGACCGCGACCACCCGGGCGAGACGGTGCTCTGCATCAACAACCTCTCGGACAAGCCGCAGGCCGCGACGATCCAGCTCCCGCAGGAGATGGGCGAGAAGGAGCTGTTCGACCTCTTCGGTGGCGCGAACTTCCCCTGGATCGCCGCCGACGGCCGCGTGACGATCACGATGGGCAGCCGCGACTTCTTCTGGCTCCGCGTCGGTCAGGAGAGCCGTTCGGAGGCGCAGGGCCGTGGCTGAGATCCACAAGGGAGCCACGATCACGCCGACCAAGGTGGAGCTCGTCGCGTCGTGGATGGGCTCACAGCGCTGGTATGCCGCCAAGGGCACGTCCCCGGTCGTCCGTCGCCTCGCGTCGTGGAGACTCGGCGACCCGGCCGGCGAGGTCGGCGTCGAGGTGCTCGTCGTCTCGGACTCGTCGGGACCCGTGCCGGTCGTCTACCAGGTGCCGCTCACCTACCGCGGCGCCCCGCTCGAGGGTGCCGAGCACGCGCTCGTCGGGACGATGGAGCACTCGGTCCTCGGACCCCGCTGGGTCTACGACGCGCCGCACGACCCGGTGTATGCCGCACAGCTCCTCGAGCTCGTCCAGGGCCGGGTGCGTGCCGAGTCGTCGGCCGCCAGCGACGCGACCGACGACACGGTCGTCGCGACTCCCGGCGCCGCGTGGTCACGCGAGGTGCGGGTCGTGGGCTCGCGCGTGCTGTCGGGCGAGCAGTCCAACACATCGGTCATCCTCGACTGCGAGGACACCTCCGGCGCGCCCGTGCCGGTCATCGTCAAGGTCTTCCGCATGCTCTCGACCGGCGCAAACCCCGACGTCGTCCTCCAGTCGGCCCTGCGCGAGGCCGGGTGCATCCGCGTTCCCGCCGTCGTCGGCTCCGTCGCCGGGCAGTGGCCCGAGCCCGACGCCTCGAGTGAGCCGTCCGCGGAGGGTGAGCACACGGCATACGGGCACTTCGCCTTCGCGCAGGAGTTCCTGCCGGGCGTCGAGGACGCGTGGCGCGTCGCCTCCGCGGCGGTGCGCGCGGGCGAGGACTTCAGCGGTCCCGCCCGCGCCCTCGGCGAGGCGACGGCCGAGGTCCATGCGACGCTCGCCGAGGCGCTCGGCGCCACGCCGACGAGCCCCGAGGTCGTCCGCGAGATCCTCGACGGGATGCGAGCCCGCTACGCCGCTGCTGCTGCCGAGGTCGGTGCGCTGCACGACCACGAGGACGCCGTGTCGGCGATCCTCGACGCCGCCGAGAACGCGGACTGGCCTGCGCTGCAACGTATCCACGGTGACTACCACCTCGGTCAGGTGCTCCACACGCCAGACGGCGGCTGGGTCCTGCTCGACTTCGAGGGCGAGCCGCTGCGGCCGCTCTCCGAGCGCAACCAGCCCGACCAGTGGATCCGCGACATCGCAGGCATGCTGCGCAGCTTCGACTACGCCGGCGGCGCCGTCGAGCACTCCACCGGGGGCTCCGCCCGCGACTGGGTGGCGAACTCGCAGCGGGCGTTCCTCGACGGCTACGCCGCCACCGCCGGTGAGGACCCCCGCAGCAGGGGCGCGCTCCTCGCCGCGTTCGAGCTCGACAAGGCGATGTACGAAGTCGTCTACGAAGTCCGCAACCGACCGTCGTGGGTCGACATCCCGCTCGCCGCCGTCGAGCGGCTGGCCTCGGGGTTCGAGCACCTCTCGACCACCGCAACCGCACCCCAGGAGGACACCCCGTGACCCCGACCCCCGCCCACGAAGTCAGCGGTGCGATCAACGCCCTCATCCACGGGCGGCACCAGCAGCCGCACGACCTGCTCGGACAGCACCTCGAGGCCGACGGGCTGCGCGTGCGCGCGATGCGCCCGATGGCCGCGTCGGTGCGCGTGCGGTTCGCCGACGGCGAGGTGCTCCCCCTCGAGCACGAGGCCGAGGGCGTCTGGACCGCTGTGCGCCGCGGCACGACCGAGACCATGGACTACCGCCTGCTCGTGGACTGGGGCGACGGCTACGAGCACGTCCAGGACGACCCCTACCGGTTCGCGCCCACCCTCGGCGAGATCGACCTGCACCTCGTCGGCGAGGGCCGGCACGAGCAGCTCTGGACCGTCCTCGGTGCACGCGTGCACGAGTACCCCGGTCCCCTCGGGACCGTGCGCGGCACGTCGTTCGCCGTGTGGGCCCCGCGCGCCAAGGCGGTGCGCGTCGTCGGCGACTTCAACGGCTGGGACGGCCACGTCCACCCGATGCGGCTCATCGGCGCCAGCGGCGTGTGGGAGCTGTTCATCCCCGACGTCACCGAGGGCGCGGTCTACAAGTACGAGATCCGCGGCGCCGACGACATCGTGCGCACCAAGGCCGACCCGATGGCGCGGCGCACCGAGGTGCCGCCGCGCACCGGCTCGGTCGTCGACGAGACCCGGCACGCGTGGTCGGACTCGTCGTGGATGGACGCCCGCGCGAAGACCAACCCGCACAGCGGCCCGATGAGCGTCTACGAGGTGCACCTCGGCTCCTGGCGGCAGGGCCTGACCTACCGCGAGCTCGCCGAGCACCTCGTCAACTACGTCACCGACCTCGGGTTCACCCACGTCGAGTTCCTCCCCGTGATGGAGCACCCCTACGGGCCGTCGTGGGGCTACCAGGTCACCGGCTACTACGCCCCGACGTCCAGGTTCGGGACGCCCGACGAGTTCAAGTACCTCGTCGACGCCCTGCACCAGGCCGGCATCGGCGTCATCCTCGACTGGGTGCCCGGCCACTTCCCGCGCGACGAGTGGGCCCTGGCCCGCTTCGACGGGCTGCCGCTCTACGAGCACCCGGACCCCCGGCGCGGCGACCAGCCCGACTGGGGCACGCACATCTTCGACTTCGGCCGGCTCGAGGTCCGCAACTTCCTCGTCGCCAACGCGCTCTACTGGCTCGAGGAGTTCCACATCGACGGGCTGCGCGTCGACGCCGTCGCATCGATGCTCTACCTCGACTACTCGCGCAAGGACGGCGAGTGGCTGCCCAACGTCCACGGCGGGCGCGAGCACCTCGAGGCCATCGGCCTGCTCCAGGAGACCAACGCCACGGCATACAAGCGGGTCCCCGGCATCGTGACGATCGCCGAGGAGTCGACGTCGTGGCCCGGCGTCACCAAGGCGACGAGCGAGGGCGGGCTCGGCTTCG
Organism: Knoellia sp. LjRoot47; assembly: GCF_964253435.1. Classification (NCBI taxonomy): domain Bacteria; kingdom Bacillati; phylum Actinomycetota; class Actinomycetes; order Micrococcales; family Intrasporangiaceae; genus Knoellia; species Knoellia sp. LjRoot47. The sequence goes on along the minus strand of NZ_CAXUQS020000001.1, from coordinate 2,302,174 downwards.
GGCTGAAGTGGAACATGGGGTGGATGAACGACTCGCTGCGCTACCTCGGCGAGAACCCCTACAACCGTCAGCACCACCACGGGCTGCTGACGTTCGCGCTCATGTACGCGTTCAGCGAGAACTACGTCCTGCCGATCAGCCATGACGAGGTGGTCCACGGCAAGGGATCGCTGGTCAACAAGGCGCCGGGCAACCGCACCGACCAGCTCGCCACCGTGCGAGCCTTCCTCGCCTACATGTGGGCGCACCCCGGCAAGACGCTGCTCTTCATGGGGTGCGAGTTCGCCCAGCCGAGCGAGTGGGCCGACGGGAAGTCGCTCGACTGGTGGCTCCTCGACCAGCCGGCGCACTACCGCGTGCACAACCTCGTCAAGGAGCTCAACCGGGTCTACCGCGAGCACCCGGCGCTGTGGGCGCTCGACAGCCAGCCCGCGGGGTTCGAGTGGCTCGACGCCGACGACAACACCGGCAACACCTACTCGTTCGTGCGCTTCTCGGAGCCGTCGCGCCAGGGCGGCGACGTCGTGGCGTGCGTCGTGAACTTCGGTGGGGACTCCAAGGAGTGGCTGCGCGTCGGGGTGCCCTCGGGTGGGCAGTGGCGGGTCGTGCTCGACACGAGCGGCTACGACCAGCACGGCACGCCGAGCCAGGCCGACCTCGTCCTCAACGCCGTCGAGGAGCCCTGGAACAACCAGCCCTTCCACGTCACCGTGCGGCTGGCCGGCCTCACCGCCATCTATCTCGCACCGGTCGTCGCCGGCGAGGCGCCCCAGGCCGCGGACGCCCAGGAGGACACCGGACCGGTCGACACCGCACCACCGGTCACGGAGACGCCGCCCGTCGAGGCGCCGGAGCCGGCCGCGGTGGACCCGGCGGTGGCGAGGCCGGTCACCGGCACCACGAGCTCCACTCCCAAGGAGGACGAACGATGAGTGACTCCCGCGCCGGACAGCCGGCCCAGCCCTCCGACCTTGTCGACGTGCCGCACCTCGTCACGTCGTACTACGCGCTCAGGCCCGACCCCGACGACATCGACCAGCAGGTCGCGTTCGGGACGTCGGGCCACCGCGGGTCCTCGCTCAACACGGCGTTCAACGAGGACCACATCCTCGCGACGACGCAGGCGATCGTGGACTACCGGCGCGAGCAGGGCTTCGACGGACCGCTCTTCCTCGGCCGCGACACCCATGGCCTCTCGGAGCCGGCGTGGGTCTCGGCACTCGAGGTGCTCGGCGCCAACGACGTCACCGTGCTCGTCGACTCGGCCGACCGCTACACCCCCACCCCGGCCGTGTCGCACGCGATCCTCGTCGCCAACCGCGGTAAGGTCACCGGAGTCGACGGTATGCCGTCCGGTGCCGGTCTCGCGGACGGCATCGTCGTCACGCCGTCGCACAACCCGCCGAGCGACGGTGGCTTCAAGTACAACCCGCCGCACGGCGGGCCAGCCGACTCCGACGCCACCAAGGTCATCGCCGCCCGCGCCAACGAGCTGATCAAGAGCGGGCTCAAGGACGTCAAGCGCATCCCGTTCTCGCGAGCCCGTGCCGGCGCGACGGCATACGACTTCATGGGGACCTACGTCGACGACCTGCCCTCGGTCGTCGACATCGCGCGGATCAAGGACGCGGGCATCCGGATCGGCGCCGACCCCCTCGGTGGCGCGGCCGTCGACTACTGGGGCGCGATCGCCGACCGTCACGGCCTCGACCTCACGGTGGTCAACCCGCTCGTCGACGCGACGTGGCGCTTCATGACGCTCGACTGGGACGGCAAGATCCGCATGGACTGTTCCTCCCCCAGCGCGATGGCCTCGCTCATCACTCGCAAGGACGAGTACGACATCGCCACCGGCAACGACGCGGACTCGGACCGGCACGGCATCGTCACGCCCGACGCCGGGCTGATGAACCCCAACCACTACCTCGCCGTCGCGATCCAGTACCTCTACGGCGGCGCGCGGCCGCAGTGGCGCGACGACGGGTTCATCGGCAAGACGCTCGTGTCGAGCTCGATGATCGACCGCGTCGCCGAGGACCTCGGCCGGCGCCTCGTCGAGGTGCCGGTCGGGTTCAAGTGGTTCGTGCCGGGCCTGCTCGACGGTTCCGGCCCGTTCGGTGGCGAGGAGTCGGCGGGTGCGTCGTTCCTGCGCATGGACGGGTCGGTGTGGACGACCGACAAGGACGGCATCATCCTCGCGCTGCTCGCCTCCGAGATCCTCGCCGCGACCGGCAAGAGCCCGAGCGAGCACTACGCCGAACTGACCGCGAAGCACGGCACGCCGGCATACGCCCGTATCGACGCCCCTGCGAACCGCGAGCAGAAGGCGAAGCTTGGCGCCCTCACTCCAGACGCCGTCGCAGCCGAAAGCCTTGCGGGAGAGGCCATCACGGCCAAGCTCACCGAGGCACCCGGCAACGGCGCGGCCATCGGCGGGCTCAAGGTCGTCACCGAGTCGGCCTGGTTCGCCGCCCGACCGAGCGGCACCGAGGACGTCTACAAGATCTACGCCGAGAGCTTCAAGGGCGAGGAGCATCTCGCCCAGGTGCAGGCCGAGGCCAAGGAGGTCGTCGGCGCCGCCCTCGGCACCTGACCCTCACCAGACGAGCAGAAGTGCCCGAGACGAGTCTCCACATGGGCTCGTCTCGGGCACTTCTGCTCGTGTCGGGACGTCAGGAGTCGGCGACCGACCCCAGACGGTGCTGCTCGTCGCTGAGCCACATGCCGAGGAGGCCTCCGAAGTGCCCCTCGAACTTCTCCCACTCGTGCGTCGGGTAGGTCTGGTGAATCGTCGTCTGCAGCAGCTTGCGGAACTCGTCGGAGCCGACCCACTCGTGCACCATCTCGTCGACGTGCGGCAGCGACGTGGCGCAGAACTCCTGGTAGCGCTCGGTCTCGAAGTGGTCGTCAGCAAGACCTTGGTATGCCGTGAGCTTGGCCTGGTAGTCCAGCGCCTCGTCGTCGGCGATCGCGAACCACGGGTCGGTGTCGACCTGGGTGCGTGCCTTGCGCCCGGTCACCGTGCAGAACACCGACCAGCGGAGCAGCGCCTTCATCGCCCACGGGAAGTAGTAGTGCAGCGACGTGACCGCGACGTCGGGACAGGCGTTGGCGTAGTCGATCGGGTAGACGACGCCGTCGCGCACGAGCATCTCGCAGGAGTTGAACTCCCACCGGAAGAAGGCGTTGACGGTCTGGGCGATGGTGACCGCCTCACGACCGGTCTCCTCGGCGAGGAAGCCGTGCTCGACGGCATACCGGTTGTGCATGGGCTCGTCGGGCTGGAACTTCATCGTCATCGTCTCGGGCCCGATGGTGAGCGCGCGGGCGAAGACCTCGAACCCGTCGACGGCCTTCTGGAGGTGCATGAGCATCTCGCCGGAGTCGTCGTAGGCGTGGTGCAGCGCCTCGCGGTCCTTGATCATCGAGACCCCGCGCCACGCGCCGCCGTCGAAGGGCTTCATGAACATCGGGTAGCCGAGCTCGTCGGCGATGGCGTCGAGGTCGAAGCCCTTGTTGTAGCGGCTCGAGGTGTAGGCCCAGCGCGCGTTGTCGACGGGGTTCTTGTACGGCACGAGCACCGTGTCGGGCACGTGCATCCCGAGTCGCATGAGCGCGCAGTAGGCCGAGTGCTTCTCCATCGACTGGAACGTGAACGGGCTGTTGAGCAGGTAGACGTCGTCCATGAGCGAGACCTTCTTGAGCCACTCACGGGGGTGGTAGTACCAGTGCGCCAGCCGGTCGATGACGAGGTCGTGGCGGGGGCGGTCGCGCAGGTTGAACGGCTCGATCGTCAGCCGCTCCGAGCTCACCCGGTGGTCCGCACCGTCAGCCGTCCGAACCACGCCGAGCCGCCTCGCCAACGCCTCGAAGGCGGTCGGCCAGTCGTCCTCCGCCCCGAGCAGGAGCCCGATGAGGTGGTCGGTCTTCGGTGCCATGTGCGGTCCCTTCGTTGGGTGCTGCGGTGGTCCGGACGGTCGAGCTGGTCGGAACGAGACGGGTCAGACGAAGCGGGGCAGGTGGTGCGCGAGCTGGCGGCGCCACCACGGCCAGTCGTGGGCGCTGTCGTGCCCCCACACGTCGAGCTCGTGACGGATCCCGCTGCGCGACAACACGTCCGCGAAGGCGCGGGTCTGCGGCAGCGACTGCGTCGGTGACACCTCGAAGGGCCCCTCGCCGACGACGAGGAGCACCGAGAGCCGCGACCGGAGCCACTCGAGGTGGTCACCGTGGAGGCCCGCGACGTATGCCGCGGGGTTGGCGAAGTAGGTCGCGTCACCGAGGTCGCCCCACGAGTTCCACGTCGTCGGGTCGTAGTTGCCCGAAAAGCCCATGGCCAAGGTTGCGACGTCGGCGCGCTGGAACGCGAACTGCACCGCGTGGTACGCCCCGAGAGAGACGCCGAACGTGATGAGGTCGGGCTCGCCACCGGTCTCCCCCGCGATCCACGGCACCACCGCCTGGTCGAGCCACGCCTGGTAGACCCCGTGGCGGGCGGCGCGCTCGTCCGTCGGGACGGACGTGTCGGACCACGTGAAGCCGTCGATCGAGTCGACCGCGAAGATGCTCACCCGCCCGGCATCGACGAGGTCGCGCACCGCGTCGAGCAGGCCGTTGCCCTCGAAGTCCTGGGCGCTGCCCCCCTCGCTGGGGAAGGCGAGCAGCGGCCGACCCCAGTGGCCGTGTCGCACCACCGTGAGCTCGGCGTCGTGGCCGGGCACCGGGAGTCGGACCTCTGCGTGCGGCATACGCCCTATCCTTGCGCGTCCCCCCACAGGTCGCGCAACACTTCGGTGAGGTGCGGGTCGAGGGCATCGCGCCACGCGGTGTAGTTGTGCAGGTCGGCGACCTCGGTGTGCGAGACGTCATGACCGGCCCGGCGCAGCGCCGCGGCCATGTCGCGGTTGTTGGCGGCGTTCTCCTCGAGCCCCCCGCAGGTCATGCCGACCCGGATCGGGCGGCTGGCCTGACGGGTGTCGATGATCTCCTGCACCCGGCGCGAGATCCGGCCGAAGTACTTGTAGGAGCTCTCCTGGCCGTCGTGCCTCGCCTGGAAGAACGAGCCCGACTGAGAGAACACCCCGCCGATCTCCGCGACGTCGAGCAGGGCGACGAGCAGCGCGGTGAGGCCGCCGAGGCTGGCGCCCATGACGACGACGGGGCCAGCGATCGGCGCCTCCTCGGCAAGACGCGAGATGCCCTGTCCCGCAATGGTCCTCAGGTACTTCGGCGACCCGGAGTACCACGCGTCGCGCAGGACGGGGTGGGCCAGCGCCAGCCGGTGTGGTGGCAGCTCACCGGACGCGATCATGGCCGCGGAGTACTGCGTGATCGACGCGAGCTGGTCGTACTCGGGCCCGTCGTGGACGAGCAGCAACGGGAGTGCCTGTCCCTCGGTGCCCTCCGGCGCCCACACGGTCACCGGCACGTCGTCGGCGGTCTCGCCCTCGAGCGTCATCGCGGTGAACCCACCCGCGACCGCGGGGGCGGACAGCCAGGACGGGACGGCATACCCGGGCATCTCCATCACGGATCGCGAGCCGAACGCGGTCTCGACGGTCACCGGATTGTCCGGGTCGAGCACGGTCTCCATGGCGAGGCCGGTCGGGAGGCTGCGGGTCAGGGTGAAGCGGTACTCGATGCGCTGCAGCCCGGGGCGCGGCAGGGCCAGCTCCCAGTGGTCGTCGACGAGAGTGAGGTCGCGTGCGCCCGGGATGACCGGGTCGCAGTCGAGCATGACCGCGACGACCTCGCCGCTCGCGGGGTAGCGGAAGCGGACGTGGTCGTCGAGCAGCTTGGGCGGCACCTCAGAACAGGGCGTTCATGAGTGCGGTGCGACCCTTGCGCACGCGCTCGTCGTGGTTGCCGACCACGTTGAAGAGGTCGAGCAGGTGGGTGCGGGCCCTGTCGCGCTCGTCGCCCTCGGTGGCGCGGACGGTGTCGATGAGCCGGGTGAAGGCGTCGGCGACGTGCCCGCCGAGGACGTCGAGGTCGGCGACGGCGATCTGCGCGTCGACGTCCTCGGGGGCCGCCGCGGCGGCAGCGCGCACGGCCTGGGCGTCCACGCCGTCGGTGCGCTGCATGAGGCGGACCTGGGCGAGACCGAGCTCGGCCTCGTGGTCCTTGGGGTCGGCCGCGAGGGCCTTCTCGTATGCCGTGGCCGCAGCCTCGAGGTCACCGCGGTCGATCGCGTCGTAGGCCTCCTGAATGAGCGGCGGGAGCGGGGGCATCTCGTCGTCGCCGTCGGCGGACCCAGGCGTCGGTCCGAGGTCGACGCGGCCGGTGATGCCGTTCTGGACGGCGGCCTGGGCGAGCTGGTCGAGCACCTGGCCGATCTCGTCGTCCTGCGGGATGCCGGGGAAGAGCGGCACCGGCTGGCCCTGGAGCAGGCCGAACGTCACCGGCACGGTGAGCTGGCCGAAGGCCTGGACGATGACCTGCTGGAACGCCTGGAGGATGCCCGGTGAGGTCTGGACGTCGGCGGAGACGACGAACACGCGCCCCTCGAGCCGCGCGGCGACGGCGGCGACGCGCTCGGCGAGGCCCACGGTCTGCTCGTGGGCGGAGGACCACAGGACGAGCACGGCCGGGACGGTGAGGGTCCGGTTCATCACCTCGGAGAAGGTGGCGTCGGTCACCTGGACGAGCAGCCCTTCGGGCAGGCCGCCGGGCTGACCGGCCGCCTGACCGGCCGCCTGACTGGCCACCGGACCCGTCGCTGGACCCGCCGGACCCGTCGGCTGAGCGCCCGCGGGCTGACCTGCACCCGGGCCCGGCGCCTGGCCTCCCGCCGGAGGACGGCCGCCGAGCGCGGACAGATCGATGGCGCCGCGGGCGCCGGAGGGAGGGGTGGGGGTGCTGCTCATGACAGGGATTCTCTCAAAGGGCGACCCGACCCCGCGCCCCGGGCGCGAAGTCGGGTCGACTCCTTCGGGCAGGGGTCACTCCGCGGTCGCGGACACCATCTGCTCGTCGGCCCCGACGGTCGTGGCGGCGCCCTTGGCGGGCACGACCATGACGACGTTCTCGAGGCTGGTGATGGTGAGGCTCTTCTTCGCCTTGGTCTTGCCCACGAGCTTGCTGTAGGTGCCCGGGATGACGAGCTCCTTGGCGGCGGGGCTCGTCGCGATGACGTCGCGGCGGGCGAGCTGGCCGAAGGTCACCGTGCCGCCGTCGGCGAGACGGAAGGCGATGGTGAACTTCGGGTTCGGCGTGTGCGCCTGGGTGAAGGTGGCCAGCTTGCCCAGCGACTTCACCTGGGCGGCGGCCGAGGTGCGCAGCGCGGTGGCGTAGGCGTCCTTGGTCGCAACCGCCTTGCTGGCGACGGGCTTGGGGTAGGCCAGCGCAGCGGCATACGCGGCGAGCGACTGGTTCGGAGCGAGAGGGGCGCCGGCCGCATCGGTGGGGGCCACGAGCGGGGTGCCGGTGGCCAGGTCACCCAACGCCGGGACGCTGGTGCCGGGGAGCATCGGGACCGAGGCATAGACCTTGAACGGGTCCGATGCGGCCTTGGACATGAGGACGTGCAGCGTCTGGGTTCGGCTGGCCTCGTCGAGGGTGCCGACGAGCATGGCGCGCGGCCACTTCGAGCCCTGTGAGACGGCGACGACCTGCGGGTCGCTCTTGGACTGCAGCGGGTCCGATGCGGCCACGGTGCCGAGCTTGGTGGCGGCCTGCGCCTGGGCGAGCGCAGCGTCGGCGAGCACGGCGCCCTGCGCCTTGGCTGCCTCGGCGCCCTTGGCGGCGCGCGCGGCCACGGCGGCGTCGAGGACCCGGCTGGCGACGTTCTCGGCGCCGTCGACGTTGAGCGGTGCGACGTTGCTGCGCTCAGCCGGGGCGTCGTGCACGCCGACGACGGCGTTGCCGATCCCGCAGCCGGTCAGGGCCACGGCGGAGGCCAGGGCGGCGACGGACGTGGTGAGGGTGCGGCGGTTCATGCGGACTCCTCCTCGGACCTCGCGGGAAGGACGGCCGTGTCCGACGTCGGGGTGGTCTCATGGGTGGCGGGACGTGACGGGCGGGAGGTCCACAGGAGGCTGCCTCCGCTGAGGAGCAGGAAGAGCCCGACGAGCGCGGCGATGACCGACTGGACGAACCACGACTTGCGCTCCCAGGTCACGTCGACCCGGTCGAGCTCACCCTTGGTGGCCTGCGCGATGACGGTCTCGGGGGCGTTGGCCTGCTCGATCGTCATCGACACCGCACCGTCGCCGGTCTCGGTGTTGCGCCAGACGTCGGTGCCCGCGAGCTCCGGGGCCTGACCGGTGCCGGTCGACTCGCTCTCGAGCTGCCACGGGCGGGTGCTCACACCGGTGACGGTGGTGTGGGCCGTCCTGCCGAGCACGGCCTTGGCGTCCGAGGGGGTGGCCGCGGCGAGCCAGACGGCGCCACCGGCCTTCGGGGTCGCCGTGACCTTGACGACGCCGTCGACGCGGTTGAGGACGGTCTGGGGCACGAGGACCGGGTTGGCACCGGCGGGCTTCGAGCTGAAGGTCGCGGTTCCGCCACCACCGAGGTGGATGGCGTACCAGAGGCCGATGACGGTGAGCAGCAGGCCCAGGAGGGCGAGGATGCCACCGACGGCCCGCTTGGCGAGCGTGGGCATGCGAGGTCCTTTGGTTCGGATCAGGGACGAGCCGAAATGTCTCATTTCGGTCACGGACTTCCCTCAACCATGACAAACGGAGGTGGCCGGAGCCAAATCGCGCGACCCCCGAAAACCCCCGTCCCACGGGTCGCGACGGGGTGAGCCGGCCTCTCGACCGGCGCGCACGGCGCCGTCCGCGTCCGCCGGGTCAGGCGGGGTCGACGAAGTCGCCGGCGGCCACGCGCACGCCCCTGAGCAGGGAGAACACGTCCTCCTGCTGCTGCGCGGTGAGCATGCCGAGCCCGAAGTCGGCGGCCTCGAGGTCCGCCGTCGTCGCCTCCATGGCGGCGCGGCCGGTGTCGGTGATCACAGCGATCGCACCGCGCCGGTCCTGCGGGTTCGGCACGCGCTCGACGAAGCCTTGGGCCACGAGGCGCTGGACGATGTTGGTCGCGCTCGTGGGATGCACCATGAGGCGCTCCCCGATCCGGCCCATCGACAGCCGCCCCTCGCGGCTGAAGGCGAGGAGGACGAGCGCCTCGTAGCGCGCGAACGTCAGCCCGTGCCGACCGGCGATGGCGTCGAACTCGGTGATGAGCAGCTGCTGCACCCTCATGATCGACGTCGCCGTGACCATCGGCCCGGAGCGGCTGCCCTCGCCCCATCGCGCGCGCCAGAGCTCACCGGCGCGGGCGATGGGGTCGAAGGGCAGCCTGAGGTCCTTGGGCACAGGAGCACGCTAGCCGCCCGTCACCTCACTTCGGTGTCGCCACCGACGAGAACGTCCCTCCTGCCCCGTCGTCCCAGCCCACCGAGACCGAGGCACCGGAGCCGAGCGCCCGCGTCAGCGGGACCCGCACGGTGGCGAGCCCGGAGCGCGAGCCGCTCACCGGCGTGACGAGACGGCCGGCGATCCCGGCGCCGTCGCGCACGACGATGTGCGCCGTGCCCGCGTCCTCGACCCGGAGCCGGACCTCGACGATGTCGCCGCGGACCTTGGCCTTGTCGACCCAGGCACGCTCCCCCGCGGAGGAGGACGGCCGCCCCGCGAGCGCGACGTTGGTGCGGACGGCCTGCTCGACCGACTGCGGTGAGTCCACCGACTGCAGTGCCTCGGTCGGGATGACCGGGGCGCTCGGCGTCGTCGGACGCCCGGCCGGAGGCACGTAGCCCTCCAGCCGCACGTCGCCCCAGCGGTAGGGGTCGCCCTGCACGCCACCCCACACCGACCAGCCGATCCGGGTCTGTCCGGTCCGGTCCTGGGTGTCGGAGTCGTAGGGCAGGACGTTGAGCCCCATGTGCGCCGGGTCGACGGCGCTCGGCAGGAGCGACATCGGGATCGAGGTCTCGACGACGTAGCCCGTGTAGGGCTCGGTGACCTTCGAGGCCACCTTCATCCCGGGCGCCGTCGTCGGGCCGTCGCCCTGGTGGGCGTCGGCGTCCCGCAGGTAGCAGGGGCCGCCCTCGGCCGTCCACGGCAGGATCGCCGCCTTGAACGTCGTCGACGTGTTCTCGGACGTGCCGCGCGGGTCGATCGCAATCTCGACCGAGTCCGTGCGCCAGTGCCGCTTGCAGTCACTGGTCGCGAGCGGCGTGCCCTTGACGTCGTCCTTGACCGTCACGGCGACGAAGAGCGTGTCGTCGCGCCAAGTCACCTGTGCGGTGGCCGAGCAGTCGGTGGCCGAGGTGCAGGCCTCACCCTCCCAGCGACGGCCCACGTCGAGGACCGGGCCGGCATACTCCCCGGGCGAGACGACACCGTCCACGGTCGGTGCGGTGGCCGCCTGCGGGACCGTCGCGGTCGGCACGAGCTCGAACGCCTGCTGCGTCGTCCCGGTGGCACCGCTGCTCGTGGCTTCGATCGTGTAGAGGTAGTCGCCGGCCACGCCGCCCTCGACCGCGGTCTTGAGCGAGGTGTCGGTGTTCGTGGCGGTGAAGCCCACCGTCGTCGTGGCTCCGGGAGCAAGGCCGCTGTATGCCGCGGACGCCGGGGTCATCGTGAAGCCGGCCGGCGGGCGCGGGGTCACGACGCCGGACTGGACCGTCGCGCTGTGGTTCGTCACCGTGACGGAGACCGGTCGGCTGCCACCGGAGGCGAGCGTGAGCACCGGCCGGACGATGTCCGCGAGCGCCTCCGCGCCCACCTCGTCGGTCCACTGGTGGAACTGCGCGACCTGCGGCAGGAGCTGCTGGGTGGCGGTGACCGGTGCGCTCACGAGCACGGGCTCGTCCTGGTAGCCCGTGCCGGACGCCGTCTGGACGAACGCCTTGACCCGGGTCTGGGTGCCGATCGCCGCGCCGGCCGCCGGAGTGACGACGAACCGTGCCGTGGCACTCCGACCGGGCTGGAGCGCACCGAGTGCGCCGTTGCCGGTGACCGTCCACCCGGCGGGCACCTCGAGCCGGGCGGTCGCGCCCTTGAGTGCACCCGTGCGGGGAGCGGTCGCGCCGACCGTGACGGTGAACGGGACTCCCGGCAGGACGCGGTAGCGGTCGGCGTCGACCGTCATCCCGCTGCCGAGCGGCAGACCACCGGGCAGCGCGACGAGGGACCCGTCGAGGGGTGCGTGGTTGGTGTACGCCGCGTCGGTGCCCCACTGCGGCAGAGGGGTCCGTGAGTCGACGAGGGTGAGGTAGTCGCACCCGAGCTGGGCGGGGTCGGTCGACACGTCGGGGAAGCCCGCCCAGCCCTGCGAGGCGTAGACGCGCTGGGCGTCGCGCTCCACCGCGGCCCACGTCCGGCCGCCGGGTGCGGGTGTCCCGCCCCAGACGCCGTAGACCGTCTGGCTCGGGTCCGCCGCGACGAACGCCTTGGCGCAACCCGGGCCGTTGGCCCCGGTGCCGTTGGCGGCGCGCATGAGGATCCGGTCGGGCGAGAAGGGCTTGAGCCCTTCCTTGGTGATCTGCTCCGGGAAGCGTGTCGCGTCGCCGGCGGCGTAGTAGGCCTCGATCGCGATCCGCGCGGCCTCCTGGTGGTTGCCGTGCTGACCCGGCGACGGCGCCGGGTTCATCGTCACGAGGACCTCGGGCCGGGTCTGGCGCAGGATGCGCACCGTCTTGGCCAGGGTCTCGTCGCGGTCCCACACCTGCGCGGTGAGCGGCTCGCTCACCGTGTAGTAGAAGTCGACCTCGTCGAGGTTGTAGACGTCGGTGATGCCGGCCTTGGCCACCGCACTGCGCTCCTCGCGCTCGCGGATGAGGCCGAGCGCGGGGCCCTCCTCGGGACCGACCGCGTTGCCTCCGCCCTCACCGCGGGTGATGGTGATGACGCCGGTCGACACGTCGTGGTCGGTGCCCCACTGCCCGAAGGTCGAGAGCGTCCCGGCCTCGTCGTCCGGGTGGGCGCCGATGAACATCGCGTCGAGGTCGGTGGGTGGGCCGGCGGACGTCGTCGCGTCCGGTGGCCGCGGCGTGGCGGCGGCCGGGCCGGCCAGGGCCGTGGCTGCGGGTAGTGCGAGGGCCGTGGCGACCGCGAGGGCCGCGACCCCTCGGGTCCGTGGAACGAGTGACATGTGTTCTCCCCATCCGGTGCGCCCGCGAGTCGTGCTGGAGACGTCGTCCTCGCGAGCGCTGTGGGGGCGACGACAGGTCTCAGTCCTTGACCGCCCCCTCGAGCATCCCGGCGATGAAGTGCCGTTGCAGGAAGAGGTAGACGATGACGACGGGCAGCGCCACGATCGTCGCCCCGGCCGCGAGGAGGGCGTAGCCCTGGGTGTACTGGCCGGAGAAGAAGCCGAGCCCGAGCGGCGCGGTGCGCAGGGCCTCGTTGGTGGGGACCATGACGAGCGGGATGAGGAACTCGTTCCAGGTCCACATGAACGTCAGGACGACGAGCGTGACGATGGCCGGTCGCGCCAGCGGCACGAGCACCTGCCACAGGATGCGGCTCGTCGAGGCGCCGTCGAGCCGTGCGGCCTCGACGATCGAGCGCGAGCTCGACCGGAACGCCGCCCGCAGCCAGAACGTCCCGAACGCCACCGACTGCGCCACCTGCGGCAACGCGATCGCCCAGAAGGTGTCGGTGAGCCCGACCGCGCGCAGGTCGAAGAAGAGCGGGACGACGATCGCCTCGGCGGGCATCATGATGCCGATGAGCATGAGGTAGAAGATCGCGTCGGCGCCGCGGAAGCGCATCGTCCCGAGGGCGAAGCCCGCGAGCACCGACAGCACCGTGCTCACCGCGACGACGAACGTCGACACGAGCAGGCTGGTCCGCAGGTAGCTGCCGAACCGGCCGATCTCCCACGCCTGGGCGAGGTTGCCCAGACCGCCCTGCGCCTCGGCGTCGGGCTGGAGGCCGGCGACGACGATGCTCAGCACCGGATAGATCGCGAAGACCGCGAAGGCCACGAGGATGACGTAGTTCATCGTCCGCTCGGACGTCGAGACGCGCATCAGTCGGCCACCCTGTCGCCGACACGGGTGATGACGAAGCTGATCGCGAAGATGACGACCGTGAGGCAGACACCGATGGTGCAGGCGAGCCCGACCTGCCCGATCTCGAACGCCTGCCGGTAGACCTCGTAGCTCGGCACGGTCGTCTGGTGACCGGGTCCGCCGGACGTCGTCATGTAGATGAGGTCGAACGTCTTGAGCGCGGCGATGACGGTGAGCGTCAGGGCGACGGCGATCTCACCGCGCACCGACGGCAGCGTCACCGCGAAGAACTCGCGCACCGCGCCCGCGCCGTCGAGCCGGGCCGCCTCGTAGAGCTCGCGCGGGATCCGTCCCATGCCGGCGAGGAGCAGCACGGTGACCAGGCCGCTCTCGAACCACGTCCCGATGAGGCCGACGGCGGGCAGCGCGAAGGCGTACTCCCCCAGCCAACCCCGCGTCCACGACTCGAGCCCGACAGCCGTGAGCACCGAGTTGATCGTGCCGTCGGGGGCGTAGATCCGCCGCCACGCCACGGCGATGACGACCATGGCGACGACCTGCGGCAGGAACACGACCGTCCGGAAGAACCCGAGCCCGCGCACACTCGCCCGGTGCAGCACGGACGCGAGCACGAGTCCGACGACCAGCGGTATCAGGGCGAAGAAGGCCATGAGCACGAGCGCGTGCCCGAACGACGCTCGGAGCCGTTCGTCGGAGAGCACCTCCTGGTAGTTCGACAGCCCCGCCCACGTGCCGACCGTGAGGCCGTCCCACTCGAAGAGCGAGAGGTGGACGGCCCGCAGCAGCGGGTAGAGGGCGAACACGGCATACACGAGGAAGGCCGGAAGGACGTAGAGGTAGCCGATCCTTCGCGGCTCCCCCGGCGGGCCGAGCACGCGCCCCGACGGGCGTGGGTCGGCCGGACGGGTCCGCCTCGCAGGGCGTGCGTCGGCCGGGCGGGTGCGGACCGCCATCACTTGCCGGTGAAGTCGCCGTAGTCCTTCTGCAGCGCCTCGAGGGCCTTCTCCGGAGTGGCCTTCTTGGCGAGGAGGTCCTGGAGCGTCGCACCGAGGGTGTCACCCATCGTCGGCGTCGCCCAGTCGAGGTAGGGCACGAGCCCGTCGTCCTTGGACACGGTGCCGAACGCCGTGAATACGTCGGTGCCGAGCGCGTCGGGAGCCTTCTGCTCGGCCGTCTCGACGACGGGCAGGTTGCCGTTGTCGGCGAGGACCTTCATCGCCTCGGGGCTCGTGATGAAGTTGACGTATGCCGCGGCGGCGTCCTTGTTCTTGGCCTTCTGCGTGATCGCGAACGGCAGACCGGAGCCACCCGTCGTCACCGGCGTGCCACCGGCCTCGGGCGCCGGCGGGAGCATGAACTTCACGTCGGTCTTCATCGCCGCGGAGAGGTCGGCCTGCAGCCACGAGCCGGCGATGAGGAACAGGCCCTGGCCCTTGGTGAAGCCCTGCCACGCGGGGTCGTAGTCCTGGCCGTTGAAGCCGGCGTTGAAGTAGCCCTTGTCCACCCAGTCCACGAGCGTCTGCGCGGCCTTGGTGTTCTCGGGGGTCACCCAGTTGCCGCCGGTCTGGCCGAAGCCGAGCTTGCGGATGTCCTCGGCCTTGGTGAAGCGGCCCTGGACGACGCCGAACACGTGGCCGGCGGGCCACTTCTCGAGGTTGCCCAGGACGAGCGGGACCTCGCCCTTGGACTTCGCCGTGGCGAGCGCCGCGTCGAAGTCGGCCCACGTCTTGGGCGGGTTGATCCCCAGCGTCTTGAGCTTGGCGTCGTTGTAGAAGATGCCGACGACCTCGCCGACCTGCGGCATGCCATAGAGCGACCCGGAGCCGAAGGTCTTGCCGTCGGTCGAGTACGACGCGACGTTGCGGACCGACTGCGGGTAGCGCTTGTCCCAGCCGTATGCCGTGGCGTAGGGGTCGAGGTTGACGAGCTGCCCGGCCTTGACGAACTCCCCCATCTGCGAGCGGGTGTTGTTGGCCTGCACCACGTCCGGCGCGTCGGCGCCGGTGAGGGCGAGGCGCAGCGTCTTGACGAGGTCGTCGAACGAGCGCGACACGCGCTTGATCTTGATGTTGGGGTACTTCTTCTGGAACTCGGCGTTGAGGGTGGACATCTGCTTCTCCTGTCCACCGCGCACCTCTTGGTCCCAGACGGTGAGGGTGACGTCGCCGAGCGAGGCGGCGTCGGTCTTGACGGCGTCGGGCGCCGGCGACGCGGCGTCGTCGGAGCCTGCGTCGGATCCGCCGGGGGCACACGCACTGAGCGCGAGGCCCGCGCCGGCGACGAGTGCGACCAGCGTGGTGCGGGTGCGGTTCATGGGGTCTCCTTGGGCTGCGAGGTGGGGACGGGAGCGTCGGGGAGGGGCGTCGGGGGCGGCCCCGGGTCGGAGCCGGCGGCCTGGGCGTCGGACAGCTTGGCGATCGTCGCAGCAGCGCGACGCACCGCGCCCACCGGGACGTCCGCGACGAGGTCGTCGAGGAAGGCGAACCGGCGCTGCACCGAGCGGGCAGCGGCGTTGGACGTCGGCTGGCGACGCACACGCTGCCACCAGTCGGTGATGTCACCCCAGCCGGGCGCGGCGAGCGAACCGCCGAACTCCTGCACCGCGAGGCTCGAGCACAAGGTGGCGAAGTTCATCCGGTCGAGCAGTGGCCACCCGGCGAGCGTCCCGACGAGCATCCCCGCGTCGAAGACGTCACCGGCGCCCGTGGGGTCGATCGCCTCGACCCGCAGCGCCGGCACGACGGCCTCCTCACCGGTGCCGGAGTCGATGGCGACGGCCCCGTCGCGACCGTTGGTGACGACGGCGAGCGGGACGAGGTCGGCGAGGGCGTAGAGCGCGTCGTGGGCCGAGTCCGTACGGGTGTAGGCCATCGCCTCGACGGCGTTGGGCATGAAGGCGTGGCACTCCTCGAGCTGGGTGAGGACGTCGGCGGACCACTCGCCGGACGGGTCCCAGCCGACGTCGGCGAAGAGCAGCGCGCCACCGGCCGCCGCCCGGTCGGCCCACTCGCGCTCGGGGTGGCCCTGACCGAGTGGACGCTCGGCGTCGAGGTCCAGCAGGACCGAGCGGGCCCGCGGGACGGACCCGATCATGTCGGTCGCCGACTCCGGCGCCGTGTGCCCGTGGGTGATCATCCGGCGGTCGCCGTGCACGGAGACCGAGACCGTCACCGGGGTGTGCCAGTGCGGATAGCGGCGTGAGCGCGAGAGGTCGATGCCCTCCTGCTCCTCGAGGGAGCGCCAGCAGAACTCGCCGTAGTCGTCGTCGCCGAACGCCGCGCCGAGGGAGGTGTTGAGCCCGAGTCGCGAGGCGGCGACGCCGAGGTTGGCGATCCCGCCGGGGCAGGACCCCATCCCCTCGGCCCACACCTCGGTGCCGCTCTTGGGCATCGCCTGAAGCCCGGTGAAGATGATGTCGAGGAAGACCGTGCCCTGCACGAAGACGTCGATCTCGGGGTCGTCGGCACGCCTCAGCGAGGCGAGCGGGTCGTACGTCTGGTCCAGCGGCACCTCGTCATCGTGGCCCGTCAGCGGCTGGACCGCAAGACCCGAGTGCGCGTTTCTGCGCGTTTCGTGACCACAGGTCGTGCTCGATGGCCTCCCTCACTGCGCACCCATGGCTGAAAATGCTCACTCTTGGTACCTTGCCTCACGTGAAGGTGCAGCGGCAGAGCGAGATCCTCGCTCGGGTGCGCGAGGGCGGCAGCGTCTCTGTGAGCGAGCTGTCGAGCGCGCTCGACGTGAGCCCTTCGACGATCCGCCGCGACCTGCACCAGCTCGACCGGGCCGGTGTCCTGACCCGGGTGCACGGCGGCGCCGCCGTCGCGGCCTCCGACCCGGACACGCTCCGGCCCTTCGACGCCGTGGCCCGAGCCGACGCCGAGGCCAAGGCACGGGTCGCGGTCGCAGCCGCCCGCCGGGTGCGTAACGGCGAGGTCGTCGCCCTCGACATCGGCACGACGACGGCGCGCGTCGCCCAGGAGCTCCGCGGCCGCGCCATCACCGTCGTCACCAACAGCCTCGCCGTACTCGACGCCTTGCGCGACGACGACGCGGTCGAGCTCATCCTCCTCGGCGGGATGGTCCGCCGGTCCTACCACTCGCTCGTCGGCGTCCTGACCGAGGACGCCGTGCACCAGATCGGTGTCGACCGAGCGTTCATCGGGACGAGCGGCATCGCGAGCGGCGGTCAGGTCATGGACTCGACGTTCGTCGAGGTGCCGGTCAAGCGAGCCCTCATCGCGGCGGCGCGCGAGGTCGTCGTCGTCGCCGACGGCCACAAGATCCCCGGGTCCGGGACCCTGCGCGTCTGCCGGGTCGACCAGGTCGACGTCCTCGTCACCACCGCCGGTGCCGACGAGCTCATTCTCGACGAGTGCCGCGAGCGCGGCGTGGAGGTGGACATCACGTGAAGCTGACGATCCTCGGCGGCGGTGGCTTCCGGGTGCCGCTGGTGCACGGGGCCCTGCTGCGAGACGACTCCGAGCAGCGGGTGACCGAGGTCGTGCTGCACGACCGTGACGAACAGCGGCTCACCGCAATGGCGCTCGTCCTCGACCAGCTCGGCGCGGGCCACGCGAACGCGCCCACCGTGACGACGACCACCGACCTCGACGACGCGCTGCGCGGTGCCGACTTCGTCTTCTCGGCGATCCGGGTCGGCGGTCTCGAGGGCCGCACCCGGGACGAGCGGGTCGCCCTCGACCTCGGCGTGCTCGGCCAGGAGACGACCGGCCCCGGGGGGCTCGCCTACGCCCTTCGCACCGTCCCGGTCGCCCTCGACATCGCCCGGCGCACCCGCGAGGTCGCACCGGACGCGTGGTTCATCAACTTCACCAACCCGGCCGGCATCGTCACCGAGGCGATGCAGGCGGTGCTCGGCGACCGGGTCATCGGCATCTGCGACTCCCCGATCGCCCTGGCGCGCAGGGCGATCGGCGCCCTCGACCTCGACCCTGCCGCGACCGAGATCGACTACGTCGGGCTCAACCACCTCGGCTGGCTCAGGGGCCTGCGCGTCGACGGCGTCGACCACCTCCCCCGCCTGCTCGCCGACCCCGCCGCGCTCGAGACCCTGGAGGAGGGTCGCCTCTTCGGACCCGAGTGGCTCGCCGCCCTGGGCGCCATCCCCAACGAGTACCTCTACTACTACTACTTCTCGCGCGAGGCGCGGTCCTCGATCCTCGCGGCGCCGCAGACGCGCGGCGAGTTCCTGCGCGAGCAGCAGGACGCGTTCTACGCCTCGGTCGCCTCCTCCCCCACCGACGCGGCTGCGGAGTGGCACCGCGTGCGCGAGCAGCGGGACGCCACCTACATGAAGGAGGCGCGGGCGGAGGACGAGGAGCGCGACGATGCCGACGTCTCCGGCGGCGGCTACGAGGGCGTCGCCCTCGCGATCATGGCGGCGATCAGCCGCGGCGAACGGTCCTCGATGATCCTCAACGTCCGTGGTGACGGCGCCCTGCCAGGTATGCCGGACGGCGCCGTCGTCGAGATCCCGTGCGTCGTCGACCGCGACGGTCCCACGCCCCAGCCTCTCGCCCCGGTGGAGGGGCACATGCTTGGCCTCATGCAGGAGGTCAAGGCCGTCGAGCGGCTCGTCATCGAGGCCGCGACGACGAGGTCGGAGACCGCGGCGCTCAAGGCGTTCGCCCTGCACCCGCTCGTCGACTCGGTCTCGACGGCCCGAGCGCTCCTCGAGGGCTACCGCCGGGCCCACCCGGGCATCGCCGAGCTGCTCACCCGCCCCTGAGCGAACGGGCTCAGGAGCTGACGACCTCGCCGTCGTCGAGCTCGACGACGGCGTCGGCGCGGGCAGCGGCCTCGGGGTCGTGCGTCGCCATGATGACGACCGCTCCGGCGTCGGCCTGCGCCCGCATGAGGTCGAGGACCCGCTCGCGGTTGTCGTGGTCGAGCTCGCTCGTCGGCTCGTCGGCGAGGAGCACGGTCGCACCGATGGCGAGCCCGCGGGCCACCGCGGCGCGCTGCTGCTGACCGCCGCTCAGCTCCTCGATGAGATGGGTGCCCGACTCGCCGAGACCCACGGCCGCGAGCGCTGCGTTGGCCCGCTCGGCGGCGTCCGTGGGGTCGTGGCCGCGCGCGCGCAGCGGTGCCAGGACGTTCTCGTATGCCGTGAGCACGCTCGCCAGTCCGTTGCCCTGCGGGATGATCGCGACGGCCCGGGGGTCACGCTTCACCGCGGCACCCTGACCGAGGTCGACCTCGCCCGCGGCCAGCGGCACGATGCCCGCGATGGCGTTGATGAGGGAGGTCTTGCCTGCCCCCGAGTGCCCGGTGACGGCGACGAACTGCCCCGGCAGGGCGGTGAGCGAGACCCCTCTCAGGGCTCGGACCTCCCCGTAGGTCACGCCGATGCCCCGGACGGCGACCCCGCGGCTGCCGTCGGCCCCGTCGGACGCGGTCCCACCCCTCGACCCGGGAGCGTGCGAACGGCCCAGCAGGTGCCGGTGCTCAGAGTGCTTGCCCATCGCGCTCCTCCTCGACCTCGTCCTTGACGAGGGTCCATCCCTGCTCCGACTCGACGAGACGCACGAGCGTGCCGGGGGTGAGGCTGGCGAGCACGTGCGGCGGCAGCGGCACGGACCCGTCGGCCGAGACGACGGCGAACTCCTCACCCTGACGACCCTCGGCGCCCACCCGGCCGTCCCGGATGGTGACCGTGCGCGGCATACGCGCGGCGACCTCGGGGTCGTGGGTCACGACGATGATCGTCGTGCCCCACGCAGCGTTGATGTCGCTGAGCGTCTGGAGCACCTGGTCGCGCGCCTCGTGGTCGAGCTGGCTCGTCGGCTCGTCTCCGAGAAGCAGACCGGGTCGGGTCGACACCGCCACGGCGAGGGCTCCCCGCTGGAGCTCACCGGGAGTGAGCGAGGTCAGCGGCAGGTCGGCGCGCTCGCGCAGACCGACGAGCTCGAGGACCTCGTCGACGGGGACGGCCTGGTGGGCGCGGGCTCGGCGCGAGCCCTGGACGAAGGTGACGTTCTCGCGCATGGTCTTGTGCGGGATGAGGTTGCGCGACGCGCCCTGCAGGACGATGCCGACCTCGCGTCCACGCAGCGCGTCGAGGTCTGGCTCGGACATCCGCGACAGCTCGTGGTCACCGATCCGGATCCTGCCGGCGCTCGGACGCAGGAGCCCACCGAAGAGGGTGAGCAGCGTCGACTTGCCGGCGCCCGACGGCCCGAGCAGGGCGAGCATCTCGCCGGCCTGGACCGAGAGGTCCACCCCGGCGAGGGCGGCGACGTCGTGGTGCTCGGCGCGATAGATGTGCACGAGCCCCGCGGTCAGCACGGGCAGTCCGGTCACCAGGCCTCCCTCAGCCGGTCGATGTCGCCATGGCTCGAGGACCGCAGGGCGAGCAGCGAGGAGACGGCGACGAGCACGATGACGGTGGCGACCCAGGCGAGAGCCATGACGAGCCACGACGGTGCGAGGTCGAGCGCCGGCACGGCTGCGGGGGTGTCGAACAGCGGGATGAGGGGCATCGCGAGGACGGCTCCGGCAACACCGCAGGCGGCACCGACGACCGCTGCGAGGAGCACCGGCACGATCGCCTCGCGCACCGTCGCCCGGCGCAGGTCTCGGCCCGACACCCCGGCGACGCGCAGGGCTGCGATGTCCCGTGTCACCACGCGTCCGGTCGTCATCGCCACGACGACGAGCATGACGGCGGCGAGCAGGAGGGAGAGCACGGCCGTGAACAGGCCGAGCAGGAGGCCCCACCCGGTCGCGGACTCGTCGAGGAGTCGCTTGCTCTCGGCCATCGACCTCGTCGAGAGCACCTCGAGACCCTTGTCCTTGAGGGCCTTCTCGGCGCCGGCAACCCCACCCGGGAAGCCGTCGTCGATCCAGACCTCCATCGAGCCGGTCGCCGGTAGCCGCCCGCCGATCCGGAGCATGAGGTCGAGGTTGACGAGCGCGCCCCGGTTGGCGACGAACGGCAGTGCGGGGACGCGCTGCTCGGCGGCCGCGCGGGTGGTGCGACCGGCGAGGCTCTGGATGTCGAACTGCTCCGCCGTCCCGCCCGACGGGACCCTGCCCGACAGCAGGGCCGGCACGATCTCGGGGGCATCGGCCCGGCTCACGGCTGCGTTGCGACCGGTGTTGTAGAACGCGAGGCGCAGACCGCCGGCCACGGCCCTGTCGAGAGTGACCGTGTCGGCGACCTCCCCCTGGATCTCCATGGGCATGCCCGTCGCGGGGTCGATCACCGTGCCTGCCCCGCCGCTCGGGGACTGGGCCTCCCCGCGGGGTGCGAGCCAGCCCGAGGGGTCGTCGATGTCGAGGGTCTTGCCGTCGACGGCGAACCCCGAGAGGTCCACCGACCCCTGAACGGCATCGAGCGCCTGCCCCTGGGCCAGCTGGACCCAGACGGACTGGAGGCGGCACCCCGTGGGGCAGAGGACGGGTGCGTTGACTGCCCGGGTGCCCTTGCCCGCGAAGGGCAGGGTCGCGATGTCGCGGGTCAGGACCTCGCCGGCGGGTGTCGTGACGGTGATGCCCACGCGCAGCGGCTCGGCGTCGACGGGTCCGGGCTTCCACTCCGCCGCGGGGACGCCGTCGGGGACCGGACCGAAGCCGAAGCCGATCGGGGTGGTCTCGAACGCGAGTCGCGCGGTGATCCGGGCGCCGTCGAGCAGGACGGGCGCCTGGTCCGGCAGGGCCAGCGCGCCGAGGTCGAGCGGCACCTGCGCCGGCGGTGCCCACGCGATGCGCCTGAGCTGGTCGGGGCGGGCCGCGAGCGTCGTCGTCGAGTCGGGGTCGCGCTGGGTCACGAAGCCCACGGGCATCGCGTGCTCGCGCTGGCCGGCGGGCAGCCGGTCGACGACCCGGGCCACGGCCGTCGGGTCCTTCGACCCGGTGCGCAGGGCGGCGAAGGCGCCGACGGTCACCTTGGCCCGGTTCTCCCGGTTGCGGTCCGCCACGGAGACGGCGTTGGCGGCGAAGACGACGAGCGCGGACACAGCGGTGACGACGAGCAGCACGTGCCGGGTCGTGGGGCGACGCGCGATGGCGAGCCCGGCCAGACCCGAGCCGAGCCGGCCCCCGTCGAGGGCACGCCGTCCGAGACGGGTCGCGAGCACGACGACGAGGACGCCCAGCAGCGCTCCGGCGGCCAGCGCGAGGAAGGTCGGCGTGAGGATGGCCATGGGCCCGGTGATCTGGCCGGTGACGATGCCGAGGACACCCACCGCGGCGAGGACGACGAGGATGATGTCGCCGACGCGCAGGCTTCGCGAGGTCGTCGCGGGCGGGACGCTCCGCAGCAATGAGGCGATCGGTTCGCGCAGGACCGGCCGCGCGGCGGCATACACGACCGCGAGCGAGGCGAGGCCGGCAGCGGCTGCGGCCAGCGGCACCTGCCACCCGAGCTCGAACGGCACGCCCGGCGGCAGGACGACCCGGCGGACCAGCTCGCTGAGCCCCACGGCGAGGAGCACCCCGAGCGGCAGCCCGAGCAGGACGGTGAGCCCGAGCTCGGCAATGACGAGGCGTCGGCTCGCGTCACGGCTGCGGCCGCGCAGCCGCGACACGGCGATCTCGGGTCGGCGCTGGGCCACCGCCGCACCGGCGACGAGGACGAGGACGGCCAGGGCCACCGCGACGAGCTGGGCGATGAGCAGCGGCACGAGCTGGCGCACGAGGCCCTTGCCGTTCTCGACCTGCACCGCGATCTCGGGCAACGGGCTGTCGACGGTGGCCAGGCTCGCGGGTCGCAGCTCGCCGACCGCCTTGCCGGCCGCGGCGAGCGAGTCGAGCGTGATGCTCGAGGTCCTGAGGCGGTAGTCCACCGAGAGCTGCGCGTTCGGCCAGCCCTGGGCGAGCCCCGCCGGCGCGACGATGAAGTCGTCGATGCCCGGCACGAGGTCGCCGTACTCGATGATCTGGCCGGACTTGCCCTGGACCTCGGTGCGCAGCCAGTAGTCCGGGTCGGCCTTCGCCGTGTAGATCCCGGAAGCGACGAACGTTCGGGCTCGTCCGTCGTTGTCCCGCAGGACGAACGCGGTCCCGACCTTCCACCCCCAGGCCTTGGCGTCGGCGGCGGACACGAGGAGGTCCTCCTCGTCGGCCGGGCACGCGCCCGCGCTCAGCGTGAGGTGGTCGCAGACCTCGTCACGCGCGACGAGCCGCACGGGAGAGGGCTTGCGGCCCTTCGTCGGGACGACCTCGGTGCTCGCGGTGGTCATCGACACGCCGGGGAGGTACCACTGGTCCAGCGTGCGCGGCATCTCCTCCTCGACAGCGTTCGCGCTGAGCTCGGGGTCCTGGGTGCGCGTCGCGAGGAGACCGAGCTTGAGGTCGGCGGCCTCGAGCCGCCCGAGCGTCGCCCGGAGCAGCGCCTGGTCGATGGAGCGCGAGAAGAGCGGGGCGAACGCCGCGCACGACGCCACGAGCGCCGAGATGAGGACGAGGACGAGGGACTGCCCACCGCGATAGCGGATCGCCTTCCACATGCGTTGGGTCCCCCCGGAGTCAGGCGTGGCGTACGACGGTCCCGATCACGCTAGACCCGCCCGGCGGGATGGAGCCGGACTCACGACAACTGTGACGTTTTCGAAACTTCTTTCCGCGCGCCCTCGTCGGGGTCAGGCCTGCGACTGCTCCGCGATCGTCGCCTCGAGCCGCTCGAGCTTGCCCTCGAGCTCACCGGTGCGCCCGGGGCGGATGTCCGCCTTGAGCACGAGACCCACCCGCGGCCCGTGGGCGGCGAGCGCGTCGACACATGCCTTGACGACGGCCATGCACTCGTCCCACTCCCCCTCGATGGTCGTGAACATCGCGTCGGTGCGGTGCGGCAGACCGCTCTCGCGCACGATGCGCACGGCCTCGGCGACGGGACCGGTCACCCCGCCCTGGTCGTCGGACACGGACGGGGAGACGGAGAAGGCGACGAGCATGGGCCATACCGTATGCCGTCCGCCCACCTCACGCGCCGCCGGCGTGCGCCGGCCCGCTCGGCTCAGCCGGCCTCGGGAGACAGGAAGGCGTGGACGAGCGGGACCACGCCGGCACCCTCGCCACTCGCCGACGCGACCCGCTTCATCGAACCGCACCTGATGTCGCCGGCGACGAACACGCCCGGCACGGTCGTCGCATAGGGCGCTGGGGGCCGCCCGCCCTGCCAGGACTGCCACGGGGTGTCGGCGCCCGAGAGGACGAAGCCGAGGTCGTCCCGCGCGACCTCGCCCGGAAGCCAGTGGCAGGTCGGCTGCGCGCCCAGCAGGAGGTAGAGCCCGGCGGCCTCGACCCGCTCCTCGGCGCCCGAGTCGACGTCGCTCAGAGTGAGCCACTCGAGGTGGCCCTCGCCGCCGCCGTCGGTGACGACGGTGCGCGGGCGCACGGTGATGCGCGGGTTGCCCTCGATCTCGCGGATGAGATAGCTCGACATCGTCGCTGCCAGTCCTTCGCGGCGCACGAGGATCGTCACGTGGCTGGCGAAGCGCGAGAGGTGCACGGCCGCCTGTCCGGCACTGTTGCCGCCCCCGACGACGTAGACCTGCTTGTGCTTCACCTCGCGCGACGTGCTCGCCGCCGCGCCGTAGTTGACCCCACGACCCAGCAGCCCCTCGAGCGTGTCGACACCCAGCCGTCGGTAGTCGACGCCCGTGGCGATGAGCACCGCGCGACCGCGCACGCTGTCGCCCCCGAGCTCGACGACGTGGCAGCCGTCG
The DNA here is from genome assembly GCF_964253435.1 of Knoellia sp. LjRoot47. NCBI lineage: Bacteria > Bacillati > Actinomycetota > Actinomycetes > Micrococcales > Intrasporangiaceae > Knoellia > Knoellia sp. LjRoot47. The sequence continues at coordinate 2,277,496 of NZ_CAXUQS020000001.1, read as the reverse complement.
GGCCCGGCGCCGATCCGCAGCGCCGTGACCTCCTGCCCGGCGAGGAAGCGCGCCCCGAACCGCACCGCCTGCGACCGCGCCCGCTGCGCCAGCCGCATCCCCGAGATCCCGCGGGGGAAGCCGAGGTAGTTGCGGATCATCGAGCTCGTGCCCGCCTGCCCGCCGATGGGGCCCTGGTCGATGATGAGCGTGTCGAGGCCCTCCGACGCCGCGTAGACCGCCGCGCCCAGACCGGCCGGTCCGGCGCCGACGATGACGAGGTCGCAGACCGCGTCCTCCCCGATGTCGGTCGGCCGGCCGTACAGCACGGCGCCGAGGTCGGCGTTCGAGGGGTTCGACAGCAGGTAGTCGTCGTTCGGCGCCTGGAGCAGCGGCATCCTCGCCGCCGGACCGGCCGCCGCGAGGGCCGCGACACCGGCCGGGCTGTCGGGTGCGTGCACCGTGTTGGGCAGGCCCATCCGGTCGAGGAAGTCGCGGATCCGGCTCAGGTCGGGCGAGGGACCGTCCGCGATGATCCGGGTGCCGTCGATCTCGGAGTAGCTCACCGACTGCGCCCAGTCCGACAGGGTCTCGGAGATCGCGGTGTGGAACTCCTCGTCCCGGGCCCCCTGCGGCAGCATGAGGTAGAGGTCGAGCCGGCCCTCGGCGAGGCTCTCGCGCAGCTGGGCCACCGAGCCGCGGAACCGCTCCACCGGCACGTAGACGAGGCGCCGGGCGCTCGGCATGAACTTCTGGAACTTCGCGAGCAGGTGGGTCGCCTTCTCCCCACCGGCAAAGAACTCGCACGCCGCGAGGGCCACGGGGCGGCTCCCGGTCTTGAGCTCGCCGAGCACCTCGATCGCCTCCTCCATCGAGGTCGGGGCGACGATCTCGTACTCCGCGGCGTACCGCTGTGCGAGCACGTCGACCATCGCCTGCCGGTACTCGGCGCCGAGGACGAGGATGACGGGAGTGGGGCGCGTGCCGGGTGGAGTCACCCGCGTCACGCTACTGGGGCTCGGGGCGTGCCGTCACTGCTCCGAGGACCTGGTGCGCGGCGGCATACACGTCGGTCGTCCCGGAGGCGACGGCCGAGGCCAGCTCGTCCGGGACGAGACCACCGTCCCCGCCGAGCCGGCGGCGCAGGTCGGCCAGGACGATCGCCTCGATCTCGGACCGCGCGCGCTGGCTGCGCCGCGCCGCGAGCGTGCCCGACTCCTCGAGCCAGCTGCGGTGTGCGTCAAGGGCTTCCAGCAGGTCCGGTATGCCGTCCGCCCGGCTTGCGACGGTCCTCACCACCGGGGTCCGCCAGTCGACCGACCGTTCCCGGTTGCCGAGCTGGATCATGTGGCGCAGGTCGCGCACCGTGTCGTCGGCACCGTCGCGGTCGGCCTTGTTGACGACGAAGACGTCGCCCACCTCGAGGATGCCGGCCTTCGCGGCCTGGATGCCGTCGCCCATGCCCGGCGCGACGATGACGACGGTCGTGTCCGCGCGAGCGGCGACCTCGACCTCGGACTGGCCGACCCCCACCGTCTCGAGGAGGACCACGTCGAAGCCTGCGGCGTCGAGGACGCGCAGCGCCTGGGGCGTGGCGAAGGAGAGCCCACCGAGGTGCCCACGGGACGCGACCGAGCGGATGAAGACGCCCGGGTCGGTCGCGTGCTGCTCCATCCGGATGCGGTCACCGAGCAGGGCGCCCCCCGAGAACGGCGACGACGGGTCGACCGCGAGGACCGCGACCCGCTGGTCACGGGCACGCAGCGCGGTGATGAGCGCGGCGGTCGTCGTGGACTTGCCGACCCCGGGCGAACCGGTGAGGCCGACGACGTGGGCGGAGCCGGCGTGGGGCGCGAGGGCCGCCATGACCTCGGGCAGGGCCGGGTGGCCGTCCTCGACGAGAGAGATGAGCCGCGCCACCGCACGCGAACGCCCCTCCCTCGCGTCGGAGACGAGGGAGGGGACGTCGACGGGTCGGGGCGTCGGGGCGATCGCGCGGACCTCGGGAGCCGGAGGGCTCGGGCCGTCAGCTCGAGGGGACGGTGAGGATGAGCGCGTCACCCTGGCCGCCGCCGCCGCAAAGGGCCGCGGCACCGGTGCCGCCACCGCGGCGCTTGAGCTCGAGGGCGAGCGTGAGGACGACGCGGGCGCCGGACATGCCGAGCGGGTGCCCGACCGCGATGGCGCCACCGTTGGGGTTGACCCGGTCGGCGTCGATGCCGAGCTCCTTGGTCGAGGCCAGACCCACAGCGGCGAACGCCTCGTTGATCTCGACGACGTCGAGGTCGGCCGGCGCGATGCCGGCGCGGTCGCAGGCCTTCTTGATGGCGTTGGCCGGCTGGCTCTGCAGGCTGGAGTCCGGGCCGGCCACGACGCCGTGGGCGCCGATCTCGGCGAGCCAGGTGAGGCCGAGCTCCTCGGCGCGCGACTTCTTCATGACCACGACGGCGCAGGCGCCGTCGGAGATCTGCGACGCGGAGCCGGCGGTGATCGTGCCGTCCTTGGCGAACGCCGGGCGCAGCTTCGACAGCGACTCCGTCGTCGTGTCGGCGCGGATGCCCTCGTCCTCCTTGAACTCGACCGGGTCACCCTTGCGCTGCGGGATCGAGACGGGGACGACCTCGTCGTCGAAGTAGCCGTCCTTCCAGGCCTTGGCGGCGTTCTGGTGGCTGCGGGCGGCGAAGGCGTCCTGCTCCTCGCGGGTGAAGGCGCTCGCGTCGACGTTGTTGGCCTCGGTGAGCGAGCCCATCGCCTGATTCGTGAGGATGTCGTAGAGGCCGTCGAAGGCCATCGAGTCCTGAAGAGTGACGTCGCCGTACTTGTAGCCGTCGCGGCTCTTGGGCAGCAGGTGCGGCGCGTTGGTCATCGACTCCTGGCCACCGGCGACGACGACGTCGAACTCGCCCGCGCGCACGAGCTGGTCGGCGAGCGCGATGGCGTCGAGACCCGACAGGCAGACCTTGTTGACGGTGAGGGCCGGGACGCTCATCGGGATGCCAGCCTTGACCGCGGCCTGGCGGGCGGGGATCTGCCCCTCGCCGGCCGTGAGGACCTGGCCCATGATGACGTAGTCGACGTCCTCGGGCTTGACCCCGGACTTCTCCAGAGCGCCCTTGATGGCGAAGCCGCCGAGGTCCGAGCCACTGAAGCCCTTGAGGCTCCCGCTCATCCGTCCCATCGGGGTGCGGGCTCCCGCGACGATGACAGTGGGGTCGGTGTTCGGGGTCGAGGCGGTGCTCACTGCGGATCCTCCAACGTCGGTGTCGGGCTGGTCGCCCAGTTCGTCTCCGATGCTAGTTCCTGCGGCTTCGCGGCCCCACCCCCGCTGTGACCGATGTCCCGTAGGTGTCCATCACCACACCCGCAACACCTGTATGCCGTGCGCTCGCCTCCCTAGGCTCCCCTCCATGAGCGAGACACACGGGCACGCGGCGGTCGCCGGGCTCTTCACGGCGATCGACCACGTCGGCGTCGCGGTGCGGGACCTCGACGAGGCGATCGCGTTCTACCGCGACACCTACGGGATGACCCTCGCGCACGAGGAGGTCAACGAGGAGCAGGGCGTCCGCGAGGCGATGATGGCTGTCGGTGACTCCGGCTCGCACGTGCAGCTGCTCGCGCCCCTGTCCCCCGAGTCGACGATCGCCAAGTTCCTCGATCGCTCCGGCCCGGGCGTGCAGCAGGTCGCCTACCGGGTCGAGGACATCGACGCCGTGAGCGCGACCCTGCGCGAGCGCGGCCTGCGTCTGCTCTACGACGAGCCCAAGCGCGGCACCTCCGACAGCCGGGTGAACTTCATCCACCCCAAGGACGCCGGCGGCATCCTCGTCGAGCTCGTCGAGCCCGCCGCCCACCCCCACTGACTGCCCGTTCCAGCGCCGGCCCCACCCACTGACTGCCAGATCCAGCGCCGGCCCCACCCACTGATTGCCCGTTCCAGCGCACACCGCCCGCCCTTCGCACACACGACCCAAGGAGCACGACGACCCATGGACCAGATCCGCGACGCCATCCTCAGCGGGGACCGCACCGAGGAGACCTACGCGAACCTCTCCATCCCGCAGACCTACCGTGCGGTGACCGTGCACAAGGACGAGGTCGACATGTTCGAGGGGCTCGCGTCCCGCGACAAGGACCCGCGCAAGTCGCTGCACGTCGACGACGTGCCGGTGCCCGAGCTTGCCCCGGGTGAGGCGCTCGTTGCCGTCATGGCCAGCGCGATCAACTACAACACCGTGTGGACCTCGATCTTCGAGCCGGTCTCGACGTTCGGCTTCCTCGAGCGCTACGGGCGCACTTCCGAGTACGCCAAGCGCCACGACCTGCCCTACCACGTCGTCGGCTCCGACCTCGCCGGCGTCGTGCTCCGCACCGGCCCCGGCGTCGGCAAGTGGAAGCCGGGCCAGGAGGTCGTCGCCCACTGCCTCAGCGTCGAGCTCGAGGACGCGGACGGCCACAACGACACGATGCTCGACCCGCAGCAGCGCATCTGGGGCTTCGAGACGAACTTCGGCGGTCTCGCCGAGCTTGCCATCGTCAAGGCCAACCAGCTCATGCCCAAGCCCACCCACCTCTCGTGGGAGGAGGCGGCCTCGCCCGGTCTCGTGAACAGCACGGCATACCGGCAGCTCATCTCCAAGAACGGCGCCGCGCTCAAGCTCGGTGACCGCGTCCTCATCTGGGGCGCCTCCGGTGGCCTCGGCTCCTACGCGACCCAGATGGCGCTCGCCGCCGGCGCCACCCCCATCTGCGTCGTCTCCTCGCCCGAGAAGGCCCAGATTTGCCGCGACATGGGCGCCGAGCTCATCATCGACCGCAACGCCGAGGGCTACCGGTTCTGGAACGACGACAACACCGCCCAGGACCCCAAGGAGTGGCAGCGTCTGGGCAAGAAGATCCGCGAGCTCACCGGTGGCCACGACGTCGACATCGTCTTCGAGCACCCGGGCCGCGAGACCTTCGGCGCCAGCGTCTACGTCGCACGCAAGGGCGGCACCATCGTCACCTGCGCCTCGACCTCGGGCTACATGCACGAGTACGACAACCGCTACCTCTGGATGAACCTCAAGAACATCCTCTCCTCGCACTTCGCGAACTACCGCGAGGCGTGGGAGGCCAACGCCCTCATCGACCGCGGCCTCATCCACCCGACCCTGTCGAAGACCTACACGATGGACGAGGTCGGCCAGGCCGCCCTCGACGTCCACAAGAACGCTCACCAGGGCAAGGTCGGCGTCCTCACCCTCTCCCCCGAACCGGGCCTCGGCGTCTCCGACCCCGAGAAGCGCGCCCGCTTCGAGACCGAGATCAACCGCTTCCGCGACGCCTGACCCCTCCCACCCCGACTTATTGCCCAGTGGGACACACGGTCGGCGGCCTGAGCCGCCGACCGTGTGTCCCACTGGGGCAATAAGTCGTTCGGTCGGTTACTGGTGGCGCTGGCGCGGAACGAGTACCTCGTCCACGAGCAGCAGAGCAGCCGCAGCAACCGGGATGGCGAGGAGCGCTCCGAGGACCCCGAGCAACGTCCCACCCGCGAGCGCGGCGACGACGGTGACGGCGCCGGGCACCGACACCGTGCGCTGCATGATCCGCGGGGCGATGACGTAGTTCTCGATCTGCTGGTAGACCAAGTAGTAGATGCCGGCGATGAGAGCGGAGCGCGGCTCGTCGAAGAACGCGACGAGGCAGACGAGCGCGGCGCCGAGCGTGGCACCCACCATGGGGATGAGGCCGAGGAAGCCGACGAGCACGGCGAGCACCGCGGCATACGGGATGCCCAGCAGGCTCATCATCACGTAGCTCAGCACCGCGTTGACCGTCGCGATCGCGACCTGGCCGATGGCGTAGGACCCGGTGCGCCGCATGATCTCCTCGCTGAGCTGCGCGATGCGGTTGCGGCGGCTGGCGGGGACCATCGAGTAGGCGACGCGCTTCATCTTGGGCAGCGAGGCGAGGAAGTAGAGCGTGAGGATGAGGATCGTGAAGGTCTGGAACACGCCGTTGACGACGGCGCGACCGGCGCCGAGCACTCCACCGAGGACCGAGCCGATGAACGTCTCGTCGGTGAGCCGCTTGTTGAACTCCTCCTGGATCTTGTCGACGACGTCGTAGTTCTTGTCGAGCTCCTGCACCCAGCTCGCGTTGAGGATCCGGTCGACGTAGTTGGGGGCCTGCTGGACGAGCTCGCCGCCCTGGGTGATGACCGGCGGGAAGACGAGGAGACCGAGCAGGGTGAAGACGACGATGAGGCCGACGAAGACGAGGCCGACCGAGAGCGAGCGCCGCATCCCGCGACGGCCGAGCCACTCGACGATGGGGTTGAGCGCGAGCGTGAGGAAGAGGGCGACGACGAGGATCGTCAGCGTCGTGGCGATGCGACCGAGCGAGTGCCAGAGGCCGATGGCGAGGAGGGCGCCGAGCGCGCCGACGAAGCCGAGGTAGAACGGCGAGTGCCGGTTGATCGGTCGGCCCATCTCCCCGAACTGGGTGGTCCCGGTCGACGCCGCCGTCGCGGTCGCGGGCGGGGCCGCGGCCGAGCCCGCGCTCGCGCTCGCGCTCGCGCCACCAGCGTCGCTGTCCGGGGGTGAACCCTCGCCGCCGTCGACCGGTCCCGGCTCCTGCTCGACGCCGTCAGCGCCGAGCAGGTCGGCGAGCAGGCTGCGCTCGAGGTGCTCGTCCTCGTGGTGGATGCGGTTGCTCTCGCGCAGCGCGGCACGCTGGCGGGTGCGGTACGCCCGCCAGCTGCGCACGGAGTTCTTGCCCCAGGTCAGGTTCACGTCGCCTCCACGCCGTCACCCTAGACGGCGCCCACCCGCAGCTCAGCGGTACGCGCCGGGCGGATGGCGACGCTCACGGGCGGCCCAGCACCCGGTGTGCCAGTGCCGCCGGTCACCCACGCCACCGACGCCCTCCTCGGGCCACGCCACGACGTGCGGCGTCCCGGGGTGGATGTCCTGCTCGCACCCGGGGCAGAGATAGGTCCGGTCGGAGGACTCCCCGGTGAGCCGACGGACGGTCCAGCGCTGGCCGGCATACGACTCGGTCGTCGTCATCCCGCGACCGAGACGCCCGAGCGCGAGCGGCACGTCGTCCCGGCGGCGTCGGTTGGAGCGGGGCATGGCACCAGTCTCGCGCGGTGCCCACCGTCCACGCACACGGGGACGGTCCCGCAGCCGGTGGGAGCTGCGGGACCGTCCGGTCGTGACTGCGTCAGGCGGTGGCGACCGCGGGGGTGCGACGGGTCGCGCCGACCTCCTCCTCGACGGGGACCCGCCGGAGGTGCAGGAAGCCGAGCAGGCTCAGCACGAGCATCCCGAGGGCGCCGGCGAAGCTGGCCCAGGCGGCGTACATCGCGATCTTGCCCATGGTCCCGAAGGCGTAGGCGTTGAGGAGCAGGCCGCGCAGGGTCTCACCGCGGAAGGCGAGCTGGACGAGGCCGGCGGCCTTCTCGTCGTCCGGGTTGGCGCGCGAGATGGTGCTCAGCTCCGAGTAGGTCTTGCCACCGGTCGACTCCTCGAGGTGGACCTTGATGTAGTGGTCGGCGTAGGCCTTGGCCTGGTCGCCGGTGAGGAGCTGCTGGCCGGCGTACTTCTCGAGGAAGGGCTTGACCGCCGGGTCGTTGAGCTGGTCACTGCCCTTCTCGGGGAAGTAGATGTTCTGCGCCGCGAGCTGGGTGCGGACGTTGTCGCCCACGAAGTTGTTGGCCCAGGTGAGGAGCCCGCCTGCCACCAACAGGACGATGGCGACGATCAGGCCGCCCGTCGTGAGCAGTGCATCCAAGGTGCGTCGTCGCATGGTGGTCCTGACCTCTTCTGGGCTCTCGCCCCTGGTGGTGTGTGCCTGTCTGGCACAACCACTTTCGCGTGCAGAGGGGGTCGGGCATCAGGGACCATGGTCCCGGGTACGGGACGGTTCAACGAGATCCGCGTCACACGGCTGCGCGACGTGCACGAGAGGCCGTCAGGCCTTCACGCGCGCGCTCGTCGGGTCGTACATCGGGCGGATCGACACCGTCGCAGGCACGCGCGTCCCGGCGACGTCGACCTCCCACTCCCCGTCGTCGAGCCAGGCCTTCGTGACCGGACCCTCGCCGGTGACCGCAGCGAGACCGACCGCGCCACCGAGCGTCCAGCCGTAGGACGCCGAACGGACGTCGCCCACGGCAACACCGTTGCGCCACACCACTTCTGCCCCGAACATCAGCGGCTCGGGGTCGGTGAGCAGCACCTGGACGAGCTTGTCGTGGCGCGGCATCTCGCGCTCCGCGAGCACCGCCTCGCGCCCGACGAACTCGGTGTCGAGGTCGACGGCGAAACCGAGCCCGGCCATCTGCACCGTGTCGGTGTTGTCGATGTCGTGTCCGTAGTCGCGGTACGCCTTCTCGAGCCGCAACGACCCGAGCGCACGCAGGCCCACCGGCACCAGCCCGTATGCCGTGCCCTCCTCGCGCAGCGCCCTCCAGACCGTGGCGGCGTCCTCTCGCGGGAGGTACAGCTCGTAGCCGAGCTCGCCGACGTAGGTGATGCGCACGCAGAGCAGCTCGACGCCGGCGAGGGTGATCGTGCGGGCGCTCCGGAAGGGAAAGGCCTCGTTCGAGAGGTCGGCGTCGGTGAGGGCGGCGAGCACCTCGCGCGAGCGCGGGCCCTGCACGTTGAGCTGGCCGGTCGCCTCGGTGACGTCCTCGACGGCGACGTCGGCCTCACCGATCTGGCGGTTGAGCCAGGCGAGCGTGTGGCCGTGCGCGGTGTCGGACGCGACGACGAGGAAGTCGCCCTCCCCGCGCTTGGTCACGGTGAGGTCGGCCTCGATGCCACCGTCCGGCCCGAGCCACTGGGTGTAGGTGATCCGGTCGACGTCGCCGTCGACGTGCCCCGCGCTGACCCGCTCGAGCACGGCGCCCGCGTCGGCTCCAGTCACCCGGAACGTCGCCATGAACGACATGTCGATGAGGCCGACGCTCTCGCGCACCGCCCGGTGCTCGGCCCCCCAGCGCTCGAACCACGGCCGGCGTCCCCACGACGGGGTGACGCTCGGCGTGCGGCCGTCACCGGCATACCAGTCGGCGCTCTCCCAGCCGGAGACGTCCTTGAGCCGCGCGCCGGCGGCGACCATCTCGTCATGGACGGGTGAGACGAAGGTGCCGCGGCCGGTGAGCAGCTCGATGCCGGGGGTGTGCGCGGCATAGGTCTTGCCGAGGACCTCGGTGACGCGGTCGCGGCGGTAGTCGCGGTGCAGCTGGTGCGGCATGAAGCGGGCGACGTCGATGCCCGTGACGTCGACGTCGGGGCGACCGCTCGAGATCCACTGCGCGACAAGGCGTCCGAGGCCACCGCTGCTGAGGATGCCGACCGAGTTGAGGCCCGCGGCGACGAAGTAGCCCTGCAACCCGGGCGCCTCGCCGACCGCCGGGAGCCGGTCGGGCGTGAACGACTCCGGCCCGCAGAAGAAGGTCCGCACGCCCGCGTCGAGCGTCACCGGGACGCGCGACATCGCGGTCTCGAGGGCCGGCGCCATCCGCTCCCAGTCCGGCGGCAGGGTGCCGAACGAGAAGTCCTCCGGTATGCCGTCGAGGCTCCACGCGGCCGCCTCCGGCTCGAAGAGACCGACCATCATGCCGCCGCCCTCCTCGCGGTAGTAGCCGTAGCGGGCGGGATCCTCGAAGACCGGCCCGTCGGGGTCCAGACCGGGGATCGTGTCGGTGATGAGGTAGTAGTGCTCCGCCGCCTGGTTGGGGATGACGACGCCGTGCCGCTCCCCCAGCTGGCGCGCCCACATCCCGGCACAGTTGACGACCGTCTCGCACTCGATGTCCCCAACACTGGTGCGCACCCCGGTGACGCGAGGCAGGGCGCCGTCGGTGCGGGTGACGACGTCGCCCACGGTCACGCCCTCGACGATGCGCACGCCGAGGTTGCGCGCGCCGCGGGCCAGCGACATCGTGAGGTCGACCGGGTTGACCCGACCGTCACCGGGGACGTGGAAGCCGGCGAGGAGGCCGTCCATGTCGGCGTGCGGGAAGAGGTCGGCCATCTCGCGGGTGCCGATCTCGTCGACCTCGAGCCCGAGCCGACGCTGGAACGCGGCGACGCGCCGGTACTCCTCGAGACGGTCGGTGTCCCCCACCGCCTCGACGAGCCCGACCGGGCGGAAGCCTGTCGACAGCCCGGTCTCGGCCTCGAGGCGGGCGAAGAGGTCCCGGGAGTACAGCCGGACGTTCGTCAGCGTCTCGCTCGTCGTGCCTAAGCAGGTCATGAGCCCGGCGGCGTGCCACGTCGTCCCGCTCGTGAGGCGGTCCCGCTCGACGAGCACGACGTCGGTGACCCCCTCGTGTGCGAGGTGGTAGGCGATCGAGGTGCCGATGACGCCGCCGCCGATGATGACGACGCGCGCCCGGGCCGGAAGCTGCTGCGCTGCACTCACACGCGGAGGCTACCCATGCGAGGTGGGCGGACGGCATACGAGCTGGTGGGGGGCCCGGTGGACGATCAGGGCGCACCGAGATCGGGCAGCCTGCACGGATCGGACCCCGAAGCCTGCCGTCTGCCAGATCTCGACGTCGCACACGCAGATCAGGCGAGCCTCAGCCCGTCCGGGTCGACCCCGAGGTGGTGACCGAGACGCCGCAGCAGAGCGATCCGTCGGTGGCGCTGGAACACGTCCTCCGCCCAGATCTCGACGACGGTCCAGCCCTCGTCCTCGGCCAGGCTGCGCCGGGCGACGTCATGGCTGCGCTGGCGGCGTCCGCCATGGTGCTCGCCCTGGTACTCCGCGACGACGCGCTGGTCACGCCAGACGAGGTCACCCTCGAGGATCCACCCCCCGGCACCGAAGACGGCACCGTTGAGCTCGGGCTCGGGCAGCCCGCCACGCAAGACGAGCAGCCGGGTCACGGTCTCCATCGGCGACCTTGCCCCGACCCGGGCGAGGTGCAGGGCCTCGCGCAGCCGTCGCGCGCCGCGCGGACTGGTGCGACGCGACAGCGCCTCTGCCAGCACCTCGCGGCGATCGGGACGGGCACCGCCCTCCCGCTCCAGGTGGTGCCGGGCGACGGCCTGCCACTCCTCCTCCCCCGGCCGCACGACGACCCGCTCGGCCAGGGCCATGAGGACGGCGTCGGTGACGACGACGAGGTCATCGACCGGGAGGGACCGAGGCGTGCCCACTGCGGCGAGGTCGACCCACGTGTCGGCGAGACCGGTGACGGGCAGTCCAGCTGCGAGGACGACATCGCGGCTCTCGAGACCGCGGTGGCCGCGACACCCCGCGCGCTCCACCGGCGGCCGGGCGGAGTCCCGCATGACGTCGAGCTCGACCACCTCCGATGTCCAGCGTGGGAGCGGCAGCCCGAGCAACCGGGCGGCCGTGAGGTGGCTGAAGACGACGTCGTCCGGCAATGCGAGGCGGAAGGCGGCGCAGGTCTCGGCCAGACCCTCCAGAGGCGTGGCAGAGCGCACCTCCTGCGTGACCCGGACGAGATGGGGGCGGCGCCACTGCGATGTGCTCAGCCCTCGGGCGCGTGCGTCGCTGAGCAAGGTGGGGCCGGTGAGGAGCGGACGGCGCGCGGGCATGCGTCCAGCCTGTCGCAGGCCGCCGATCCGCCCGGGCCGTCATCCACAGGCGCGTCGAGATCGGGCAGACGGCACGATTCCGGTCGGCGAACATGCCGTCCGCCCGATCTCGACGTGGTGCTGCGCCGTGCGGTCAGGCGTAGGTGCGGAAGCCGCGCCCCGTCTTGCGCCCGAGGTAGCCCGCCGTCACGAGGTGTTCGAGCAGCGGCGCGGGGGCGTAGCCCGGCTCGCGGAACTCGATGTAGAGCTCGCGCTCGATGGCGAGCGACACGTCGAGCCCGACGACGTCGAGCAGCTCGAACGGACCCATCGGCAGCCCACAACCGGTCTTCATCGCCGTGTCGATGTCGTCGGCGCTGGCGTAGTTGGCCGAGAGCATCTTGATGGCGTCGTTGAGGTAGGGGAAGAGGAGCGCGTTGACGATGAAGCCCGAGCGGTCGCCGCAGGTCACCGGGTGCTTGCCGATCTCGCGGCACAGCTCCTGCACGGTCGCGACAACGTCGTCGCCGGTCGACACGGTGTGCACGACCTCGACGAGCTTCATGACCTGGGCCGGGTTGAAGAAGTGCATCCCGACGACGTCCTCGGGACGCGAGGTCACCTTGGCGCAGTCGATGATCGGCAGCGACGAGGTCGTCGTGGCGAGGATGGCGCCGGGCTTGCAGATCTTGTCGAGCTCGGCGAAGAGCTCCTGCTTGATCTCGAGGTCCTCGGCGATCGCCTCGACGACGAGGTCGACCTCGGCGAGGTCGGAGCGCGACGTGGACGGGTGGAGGCGCGCGAGGAGGGCGTCGGCCTCGTTTTGGGTGGCCCGGCCCTTCTCGACCGCGCGCGCCTGCGACTTCTCGATGGCGGTGCGGACACCGGTGAGCCGCTCCTCGGTGCGCGCGACGTAGGTGACCTGCTTGCCCGCCTTGGCGAAGACCTCGATGATTCCGGTCGCCATGGTGCCCGAACCGACGACGCCGACCGAGCTCACCTCGCGCAGCGTGACACCCTCGCCGTGGCCCTCGGTAGGCGTGTGCGCGTCCGCGACGACCTCGGGCGAGCCGGCCGCGGCGTACGTGTAGAAGCCGCGTCCCGTCTTGCGGCCCTTGAGCCCCGCGGACACCATCTGCTTGATGATCGGGCTCGGTGCGTGGAGCCGGTCGCGCCCCTGCTTGTACATCGTGTCGAGGATCTCGTATGCCGTGTCGAGACCAATGAGGTCGAGCAGGGCGAGCGGTCCCATCGGGTAGCCGCAGCCGAGCTTCATCGCGGCGTCGATGTCCTCGCGCGTGGCGTAGCGGCTCTCGAACATCGACACCGCGTGGTTGAGGTAGCCGAAGAGCAGGGCGTTGGCGATGAACCCGGCCTTGTCACCGACGATGACCGGCTTCTTGCCGAGCCGCTCCGCGAGCGCCTTGACGTCCTCGAAGACGTCGTCGGCGGTGATGACGGTGCGGATGACCTCGACGAACTGGAGGACCGGCGCCGGGTTGAAGAAGTGCATGCCGACGACGCGCATCGGGGTGCTCGTCGAGGCCGCGATCTCCGTGACCGGGAGCGAGGAGGTGTTCGTCGCGAGGATGGCGTCCTTGGCGACGATCCCGTCGAGCTCGGCGAAGATCTCCTTCTTGAGGTCGAGGTGCTCCGGGACGGCCTCGACGACGAGCTGGCAGTCGGCGAGGGCGTCGAACCCGGTCGCGTAGGTGACGTGCGCGTGGAGGGCGTCGTGGGCGGCCTGGTCGATCTTGCCGCGGTCGAGGGCGCGCCCCGTCGACTTGGCGAGGAACGAGCGTCCACGCTCGACCGCCGCGTCGTCGGCGTCGACGGCGACGACGTCGATCCCGTTGCGCGCGAACACCTCCACGATGCCGGCACCCATGGTGCCCAGTCCGATGACGCCTACCCTGGTGAACTCGCGTGACATGGTCGGAAGTCTCCCAGACCCCGTCTGCCGTGGGGACCGCCACCGGGCGTGAGAGTCCTCACCAGGCGAAGCCCGAGGCGAGCAGGGCCGACTCCGTCGAGAAGCGCTGCTCGCGGCTCATCCCGCGGCTCGCCCCGGCCGGCGGCCGCACGCCCAGCTCGCTGCAGGCCCGCAGCAGGCCGTCGTCATAGGCGAGCAGAGCCGCCCTGAGGTGCAGGGCCTTGGCCGGACGGTCACTGTCGGAGATCCGCTGGACCTGGTCGGACAGCCGGCGGAGCTGCGCGGCGAGGACGGGTACCGGCACGGGCTCCGGCCGCGGTCGCCGGTCGTCGCGCCACGCCTCGACGCGGTCGGTCACGGCGTTGTAGGGCCGGGGCGCCTGTCCGCTGGTGGCGTACCTGAGCACGGCCCACGCGGCGTCGAGGGCGAGGACCACCCGGGCGGTCACTGCTGCGTAGACGGGCAGGTAGGTCACGGGCGCTCACCTCTGCCCTCGAGCCTGCGCCGCTGGTGTGGCGAGGGCAACCCTGCCGTTAGGGTGACCCGGTGCGAGTGGTGATTGCGACGTGCAGTGTCGACTACGACGGGCGCCTGACGGCCCACCTGCCGCTCGCGACCCGGTTGCTCATGGTCAAGGCCGACGGCTCCGTGCTCATCCACTCCGACGGCGGCTCCTACAAGCCGCTCAACTGGATGTCGCCGCCGTGCGCGATGGCGGAGGTCGAGCCCGACGAGACCGAGGTCGCCGACGGCGTGACAGCCGTGTGGGTCGTCCAGCACGCCAAGTCCGAGGACCGCCTCCGGGTGCGCCTGCACGAGGTCCACAGCGACACCAGCCACGAGCTCGGCGTCGACCCCGGGCTCGTCAAGGACGGTGTCGAGGCCCACCTCCAGAAGCTCCTCGCCGAGCACATCACCACGCTCGGTGACGGCTGGACCCTGACCCGCCGCGAGTACATGACGCCGATCGGCCCGGTCGACATCCTCTGCAAGGACGCCTCGGGTGCCACCGTCGCCGTCGAGATCAAGCGACGCGGCGAGATCGACGGTGTCGAGCAGCTCACCCGCTACCTCGAGCTCATGAACCGCGACCCGCACCTCGCCCCGGTCACCGGCATCTTCGCGGCCCAGCAGATCAAGCCGCAGGCGCGCACGCTCGCAGAGGACCGCGGCATACGCTGCGTCGTCCTCGACTACGACGACCTCAAGGGCATCGACAACAGCGAGCACCGGCTCTTCTAGACCACCGAGCGGTCGGCACTCCCCGGCCACGACACGACGCTCACGTCGTCGGCGTCGATCGCGATCTCGGCGACGGCGCAGTTGGGCAGGAACATCTGCGCGGCGAGGTCGCTGCGCACGTTGCGCCCCATCCGCGGCAGCGCGAACGACATGACCCCGCCGTGGCTGATGACGAGCGCAGTCTCGCCGCGGTGCAGATCGGCGATCTCCCCCAGGGCCTCGCGGTAGCGCTCGAGGACCTGCTCGCCGCTCTCGCCACCGGGAATGAACGTGCCGAGGTGCCCGGCCTTCCACGCCTCGAAGACACCGAGCAGCTCGGGGTCGTCGTGGTCGCGGCCCGCGAGCGCGCCCACCGAGAACTCCTCGAGCCCGCGCACGACCCGTGACGTCACTCCGAGCTCGTCCGCGGCGATGACCCCCGTCTCGACGGCACGCTGCAGAGGGCTGGTGTAGACGGCGGCGACCCGTCGTCCCGCCAGCGACGTCGCGAGTGCCTGCACCTGCGCCCTGCCCTTGTCGGTGAGCCAGCCCCCGTCGTCGGACAGCACCCGGGCGTGGGGGTAGTCGGCGTCGCCGTGGCGCGCCACGAGCAGGGTTGCGGCACACTGCAGATCGCTCACGCCTCCACCATCCCATGTGGTCCCGGAGATCCGCCCGTATGCCGTCCGCCCCCGAATCCGGTCGACAGCGGCTTCGCGACCCTGCTTGGCTGTCGTGCGTGAGCACCGACCCCCGTACCGACGACCTCCACATCGACACCCTCGACCTCGACGACACCGGCGAGCCGGCCCGGGCGCGGGTGAAGGGCTGGACCGAGGCGATGCTCCGCTCGTTCCACGAGCAGTCCCCGAGTGACGACTACTTCGAGAAGTGGCTCGCGGTCCAGCGCGCCGAGAAGGCGGTGCTGCGCGGGGTGTGGGAACGGGCGGACCTCCCCCTCGCGGGGCCCGTCCCGGTGGCGACCTTCGGCTTCTTCGACAAGCACCTCAACACCGGCGCGGCGATGCTCGTCGTCCGGATGATCACCGACGTCACGGTCTCACCGACGCACCGGCGTCGCGGGATCATGCGCCGGCTCATGACCGAGCACCTCGACGAGGCCGCTCGAGACGGACGGCCGGTCGCCGTGCTCACCGCGTCCGAGGGCGCGATCTACCAGCGGTTCGGGTTCGGTGTGGCGACGACCGAGCAGGCGGTGCGCATCGACACGTCCGCGAAGTTCCGGCTGCGCGCACCCGTCGCCGACGGGGGACGGGTCGTTCTCGTCGACCCGGCGTCGGGCTGGGAGGCGATGCGCACGGCATACGAGCGCTTCCACGAGGTGACCCGGGGCAGCCTGGAGCGGCCGTCCTACTACGAGACCTGGCTGCGCGGCTACGACTGGGAGGCGCAGAGCGACGACCGCGCGCAGCGCATCGCGGTGCGTCTCGACGCCGACGGCGAGCCCGACGGCTTCGTCGTGTGGGCCGTCAAGGAGGTCGACGACTCCTACGAGGTCCGTGTGCGCGACCTCATCGGTGTGACGCCGCAGGCGCGGATCGCCCTGTGGCAGTTCGTCGCCGACATCGACCTCGCCGACGTCGCCGTCGCCACGACACCGAACCTCGCCCCGCTCCCGCTCGCTCTCGTCGACCAGCGCGTGCTCACGGTGCGGCAGCGCCCCGACCACGTGTGGGTCCGGGTGCTCGACGTCGTGGCCGCGCTCGAGGCGCGCCCGTGGTTCGCCGACGACGTTCTCGTCGTGCGCGTCCACGACCCGCTGGGCCATGCCGACGGGGCGTTCACCGTGGGCGTCGCCGACGGCCGGGCGACGGTCACCCCGGCCACCCCGGACACCCCGGTCGCCGACGACGCGGACGAGAGGGCCGACGTGGAGCTCGACGTCGAGACGCTCGGCTCGCTCTACCTCGGCGGCGTGCGGGTCCCGGCCCTCGTGGACGCCGGGCGGGTCGCCGGGTCACCGGAGGCGCTGGAGCGCTTCGCCGCGATGACGGACGGTGGGCCCGAGCCCCGCTGCGCGACCCACTTCTGACCCACCATTCCCGCCCGAAGTGGGTTCCGTGCACTGCGGAGCGGAACTGTCGCCGCCCACAGTGCACTCTTCCCACCCGCAGTGGCACGCCCGACGCGGTTGCGGGCAGGTCGGACCGGTCAGACCGGGGTTGGCTTCGCGGTCTCCGTATGCCGTGACTCGCGGATGACGTCGACGAACCTGCTCATGATGTCGTTGAGCCCGAAGTCCTTCGGCGTGAAGACCTCGGCGACCCCGAGTGACTTGAGGCGAGCCGCGTCGGACTCGGGGATGATCCCGCCAACGATGACGGGGATGTCGCCGGCGCCCGCGTCGCGCAGCCGCTCCAGGACCTCGGGCACGAGCTCCATGTGCGAGCCGGACAGGATCGAGATGCCGACGAGGTGGACGTCCTCGGACACGGCGGCGGCGACGATCTGCTCGGGCGTCAGCCTGATGCCCTGGTAGATCACCTCGAACCCGGCGTCACGGGCGCGTACCGCGATCTGCTCGGCGCCGTTGGAGTGGCCGTCGAGGCCGGGCTTGCCGACGAGGACGCGCAGGGTCTCGCCCAGCTCGTCGCGCAGGGCACCGACCCGTTCCCGCACGGCGGCGAGCTCGGCGCCCGCGGCGCCACCGGTGAGCCCGACCGAGCCCGTGACCCCGGTGGGCGCCCGGAACTCGCCGAAGACGTCGCGCAGCGCCTGCGCCCACTCCCCCGTCGTCACCTCGGCGCGCGCGCACTCGATCGAGGCCTCCATGAGGTTCTCGTCGGTCGCGGCGGCCTCGCGCAGGCGGGCCAGGGCGGCAGCGGCCCGGTCACGTCGCTGCGGGTCGGCATCGCGCTGCTCGCGCCACCGGCGAACGGCGGCGGCCGCCGCCTCCTCGACTCCGGCGTCGACCGTCTGGATGGCGGTGTCGAGGTCGGCGGTGAGCGGGTTGGGCTCGGTCGTCTCGAACTTGTTGACACCGACGATGACGTCCTCGCCGGCCTCGATCCGCTGGCGCCGCAGCGCGTGCGAGGCCACGAGGGCCGACTTCATGTAGCCGCTCTCGACGGCGGCGACGGCGCCGCCCATCTCCTGCACGCGGTCGATCTCTGCCTTGGCCCCCGCGACGAGCTCGGCGACCTTGGCCTCGACGACGGTCGACCCGGCGAAGAGGTCGTCGTACTCGAGCAGGTCGGACTCGAAGGCCAGCACCTGCTGCATCCGCAGCGACCACTGCTGGTCCCACGGACGCGGGAGGCCGAGCGCCTCGTTCCACGCGGGCAGCTGGACGGCCCGGGCACGGGCATCCTTCGACAGCGTGACGGCGAGCATCTCGAGGACGATGCGCTGGACGTTGTTCTCGGGCTGGGCCTCGGTGAGACCGAGCGAGTTCACCTGCACGCCGTAGCGGAAGCGGCGCTGCTTGGCGTCGGTGACGCCGTAGCGCTCGCGGGTCAACTCGTCCCACAGCTCGACGAAGGCGCGCATCTTGCACATCTCCTCGACGAACCGGACTCCGGCGTTGACGAAGAAGGAGATCCGGGCGACGACCTCACCGAACCGCTCCGGCGGCACCTGGCCGGCGTCGCGCACCGCGTCGAGGACGGCGATCGCCGTCGACATCGCGTAGGCGATCTCCTGCACGGGCGTCGCGCCCGCCTCCTGCAGGTGGTAGCTGCAGATGTTGATCGGGTTCCACTTCGGGATCTCGGCGACGGTGTAGCTCACCATGTCCGTGATGAGCCGCAGCGACGGCGCCGGCGCGAAGACGTAGGTCCCGCGCGACAGGTACTCCTTGATGATGTCGTTCTGGGTCGTGCCGGCGAGCGCCTTGACGACGGTCGCCGGGTCCTCACCCGCAGCCTCGGCCTGGTCCTCGGCCGCGACCTGGTACATCGCGAGCAGCCACATCGCCGTGGCGTTGATCGTCATCGAGGTGTTCATCTGCCCGAGTGGGATCTCGTCGAACAGCGCCTTCATGTCGCCGATGTGCGAGATCGGCACGCCGACCTTGCCGACCTCGCCCCGGGCGAGGACGTGGTCGGGGTCGTAGCCCGTCTGCGTCGGCAGGTCGAAGGCCACCGAGAGCCCGGTCTGGCCCTTGTCGAGGTTGCGCCGGTAGAGCGCGTTCGATGCAGCGGCACTGGAGTGGCCGGCATACGTGCGCATGACCCAGGGGCGGTCGCGCTCGGGACGCGCGGGGGCGGCTGCGGCGGGCGCCGCCTCGGCAGAGGGCTCGTCGGACATGCGCTCGACGCTACCGGCGGGTCACCAGTCGAGACAGGGTCTCAGGCGGTGAGAGTGCTCACGCCGGGACGCGGATGCGCGGGCGTCGTGCGGGCGAGACCCGGTCGAGCAGGACCTCCACCGGACCCCGGCCGACGAAGCGTGCCCAGGCCCAGGCGGCACCCACGCTGACGACGACGAACGCGGTGAAGGGCAGCCACCCGCCGTCCGGGAAGGCCGGGATCACGGGCACGAGCAGCGCGACGTGCACGACGTAGAGCGACAGCGCGACCGTGCCGACGAGGGCGAGCGGTCCGAGCACCGTGGGCCGGCTCCCGTGCCGCGCACCGGCGATCGCAGTCGCCATGACGAGTCCGTATGCCGCGAGCGCCAGCCCGTTCTCCTGCACCTGGTCGGGGTGGTCACCGGAGAAGACGACCGGGAACCCGAGCAGGTCGGCGGCGAAGCTCGCCCAGAGCATCGCGAGGCCGCCCATGAGGCACCACCACGACGCCCGCTCGTCGTCGAGGCCACGCCGAGCGAGGACCGCGCCGATGAGGAAGAGCGGCAGCAGGGTGAGCACCCGGTAGTGGGTGTTGAGGACGAGCCACTCGACGAGCGGGTTGCCGGCCCAGCCGGCGGTCGGGGTGGCACCGCCCGGCACGCCACCGGCGGCGCGCGTCACGGCCCCGATGACGGACGGCCCCGCGAGCCACAGGACGGCCGCGAGGCCGAGCAGCCACCGCGACCCGAGCACCAGCAGGGGCGTGCCGACGATGACGAGCAGCCCGAGGACGTGCAGGATCACCGCGACCCAGTGGTCGAGCCGCTCGAGCCCGACACCGAGGGCGATGAGCGCCAGTCCGCGGACGGCGGCCCGGACGATCCCGCGCGAGGCCGACGTCCCCGGGAAGACCAGCCCGGCCGCCGCGCCCATGACGAGGGCGAACAGCGGCGAGGCCAGGTCGTTGACCTGGAGCAGGACGAAGAGCACGTCCTGCGGGACCCGGCTGCTGATGAACGGGAGCGCGTGCGCGATGACCATCGCGACGACCGCCACCCCGCGCGCGGCATCGAGACCCAGGACGCGGCGGGGCGCCGCGAGCGCGGTCGTCGAGGTCGTCACCAGGACAGCGTGGCAGAGAGCCTCAACCGGCGACCGGCGTGACCACGGACCCGGCGGGCTCGGGCTGCCCGACGACGTGGCTCATCCGGGCCCGGCGCAGCAACCGGTGGGTGCGGTCGTCGGCGTCGACGATGCAGAACGTGCGCGAACCGCGGCGCGCGCGGCGCAGGCACTCGACGAGGACGCCGAAGCCGGTCGCGTCGCCGATCTCGCACTCGGCGAGGTCGAGCAGGAGGTCGTCGGTCCCGTCGTCGACGATGCGGTGCAGGACCATGCGCAGGTCCGGGACGGTGTGGAAGTCGAGACGCCCGCGCAGCGCCACGTGGTGGCCGGCCCCGTCGTGGTGCTCGTCCAGCGTGACGATCGTGTGTCCACGGTGATCCACGCTCGCCTCCCTTCGTCGGCCTCCATTGAACGTGAGGGTCACCCCGGTCCGGGCATGGCTGCGGTAAAGAGTCGGCAAAGGGACCGGCGAGGCCATCTGGCAGGCTCGGCCCCATGGTCAACCTCACGCGCATCTACACCCGCACCGGTGACGACGGCACGACGGCGCTCGGCGACTTCAGCCGCACTGCCAAGACGGACCCCCGGCTGGAGGCCTACGCCGATGTCAACGAGGCCAACGCCGTCATCGGCGTCGTCCTCGCGACGGGGACCCTGGGCGACGATGTCCGCGCCATCCTCACGCGCGTCCAGAACGACCTCTTCGACGTCGGCGCCGACCTCAGCACGCCCCTGCTCGAGAACCCCGAGTACCCGCCGCTGCGCGTGCAGGCCGAGTGGATCGACGAGCTGGAGGCCGACTGCGACACCCAGAACGCCCGGCTCGACAAGCTCCGCTCGTTCATCCTGCCCGGCGGCACGGTGGCTGCCGCCCACCTCCACCAGGCCACGACGGTCGTGCGACGGGCCGAGCGCGCCACGTGGGCTGCGATCGAGGCGCACGGCACGGAGGTGGGGACCGCCAAGGGCGAGGGAGGCGTCAACCCGACGACCGCGGCATACCTCAACCGGCTCTCGGACCTGCTCTTCATCCTCGCGCGCGTCGCCAACCTCGATGCGGGCGGCGACGTCCTGTGGCAGCCCGGGGGTGGCCGCGCGGAGGCTCCCGACAGGAGTCGGACGGACATCGCCGGGGACGACCCGACGACCGACGACGACTGAGGCGACGAACTCCGGTCAGGCCACGTTGACGTTGTAGCCCGGCGGCGAGCTCTCGAGCCACGCGCGCACGGCGGTGTAGGCCGCCGGGCTCATCGCGAGGTCGTAGTCCTGCGACATCGACCGCCCGGTGACACTCACGGCGTCGGGCGGGAGCCCGGGCACGGCGTCGCCGAGCCGGTGCGGCGCCCCGAGGTCGAGGTCGTGCCGGACCCACGAGTGGGCCGGCCGGGGCGAGGGTCCGACGACCGAGAACCAGTCGAGCCGGTCACCCGAGATGCGGGCCAGACCGAGCCGCCACCGGCTCCGCTCCCCCGCGCTGATCGCGCAGAGCATGAGCGGTTTGCCCCCGGCGATCCAGCGCCGCCGGAGCCAGACGTAGACGATGAACGCCACGATGAGGGCGAGCGCCACCGCGAGCACCAGCTCGACGGCGACGATCGGAGTCATGTCGCGACCAGGCCCCTGGTCAGCCCTTGAGGCCGGAGGCGTCGACGGCCTCGGCGAGGATCGTGACCCGGTCGTGGTCCACAGAGAGGAAGCCACCGTCGATCGTCGCGCTGCGGACCCCGCCCTCACCGTGGATCTTGACCTCACCCTCGACGAGCACGCCGAGGATGGGCGTGTGGCCGGGCATGATGCCGAGCTCGCCCTCGATGGAGCGGGCACTCACCTGGCTCGCCTCGCCCTCCCAGACCTTGCGGTCCGCGGCGACGAGTTCAACCTGCAGGGTGCTCACGATGACGTCCTCCATGTATGTGTGGTGATGGCTACTTTAGTGCCCCCGGGACGGTGCCACGTCACGCCCCCGGTCAGAGGCGCGGCCAAAGGCCTGACCGAGGCCTGACCGAGGCCTGCACGGGCACCGACATCCTCATCGGGTGAGGCTGGCGAGGTCGGCGTCCGCGTCGTCCCGGCGCAGCACGACGTACCTGCCGTGGTCACCCTCGACGAGGTGGAAGTGCCGGGACACCCAGTCGAGCAGCGGGTCGGGGTCCCCCTGCCGCGTCGACCACTTCCCCGAGGGGGCCCGCGTCGCGCTGCCGGAGTGGACGACGACGCAGTCGGGCTCCCTCCCGGTCCGCTCGATCCACGACACCGTCCGCTCGTTGGCCTGCGCGAAGGTCGAGAGCCAGATGATGTTGGAGTCCACGGGACCGTCGGAGAAGAGGTATGCCGCGGGCGCGCCGTAGGCGAGCAGGCCCTCACCCGGGCGCTGGCAGGACTGGATCGCGGCCTCGAGGGAGGCCGACTCCCGCGCCACCGAGTCCCCGGTCAACAGCCCGGCGAGCGGACCGCTCGTGCGCAGTCGCGCCTCCCAGAACGGGGCGTCGCGGTAGGGCTGCAGTGTGTGGGCCGTCGCCACGAGGACGACGACGAGCGCCAGCCACCTCGGACCGAACGTCCCGAGTGCCCGGCCCAGCGTGACCGCGACGGCGAGCACGGCGGGGGCCGCGGCCGCCGCCGGGACGCCCCACACGGGCGACGAGGAGGTGGCCGCGGCGAGGACCGGCGCCTGCACGACGAAGGGCAGGACGCCGGTGAGGAGGAGCACCCCGGCGACGCGGTCCCGGCGGACGACCGCCACGAGGACGGCGGGCACGAGGACCAGGGCGACGAGGACGACCGCGAGCACCCCGGAGGTCATGCCGGACTTCGGCAGCCCGTCGTCGGGGTTCGCGACACGCAGCGCGACGACGCCGACGAGGACGACCGCGAGGCAGGCGAGCCCTCGCCGCACCGGCAGGCCGAGCCGCGGCACGAGGGCAGCCACGCCGCACACCCCGCCGGCGATGACCCAGGGACTGGCGAGCAGGGAGCCGTAGAACTCCAGGGCGAAGCGCAGGCGTTCGCCCGGCGGGGTCCGCAGCTCCTGGTACTCGCTCGTGAAGGCGAGCGTCTCCCCCAGCGCACCGAACCCGAAGCCGGTGAGCAGGACCAGACCCACCACGGACGTGAAGGCCGCACCCACGCCCACCCACTTCACCGTCGCCCACCGTCGCGACAGCGCGACGACGACGAGCAGGGTGAGCAGCGAGCCCACCACGGCCAGGGGGTTGACGAGTGCGGCCGCCGCCGCGGCGGCACCGCACATGAGGCTGCGCCGCGTCCGGGGCACGAGCACGGTCGAGGTGCCGGCGGCGCACGCCAGCAGCAGGAGGAGCCCCGGAGCCGTGTTGTAGGACATCGACACCAGGTCGTAGGGCTGCGGCACCAGCGCGAGCAGCACCGCGACCCCGGCGAGCCCGCCGGTGACGTGGTCACGCAGGAGCCGGTGGGCCACCCACCCGACGAGGGCCGCAACGAGGACGAACCACAGCCGCGCGGCGAGCACCACGCCGGTGCTGCCGAACGCGAGCTGCCAGACCCAGACGAAGGGCGCGAGCGGCAGGGCGCCGAGCACCTGCACGTTCATCTCGTCGCGGAACGGCACGTCCCCCGCAGCGACGCGTTGGGCCAGCTCAACGTGGTGCGCACCGTCACCGAGGTCGAAGCCGTATGCCGTCCGCAGGACGACGACGAGTACGACCAGCGCGACAGCCCCACCCCGGACATGCGACGACCGCCGAGCACGCAGGGTGCTCGGCGGTCGCCAACCGACCTTCACGTGGGTCAGAGGTTCAGGTCAGAGGTTCTTCTGGATCTCCGCGGCCTGGCGCTCGACGTCGTCGAGGCCACCGCACATGAAGAACGCCTGCTCGGGGAAGTGGTCGAAGTCGCCGTCCGCGATCTTGGTGAAGGCCTCGATCGTGTCGGCCAGCGGGACCGTCGAGCCCTCGATGCCGGTGAACTGCTTGGCGACGTAGGTGTTCTGCGACAGGAAGCGCTGGATGCGACGGGCGCGGTTGACGAGGATCTTGTCCTCTTCGGAGAGCTCGTCGATACCGAGGATCGCGATGATGTCCTGCAGCTCCTTGTTGCGCTGGAGGATCTGCTTGACGCGCACCGCGGTGTCGTAGTGGTCACCGCTGATGTAGCGACGGTCGAGGATGCGCGACGTCGAGGTCAGCGGGTCCACGGCCGGGTAGATACCGAGCGAGGCGATCTCACGCGAGAGCTCGGTCGTCGCGTCGAGGTGCGCGAACGTCGTGGCCGGGGCCGGGTCGGTGTAGTCGTCGGCCGGCACGTAGATCGCCTGCATCGAGGTGATCGAGTGACCACGCGTCGAGGTGATGCGCTCCTGGAGCACACCCATCTCGTCGGCGAGGGTGGGCTGGTAGCCCACGGCGGACGGCATACGGCCGAGGAGGGTGGAGACCTCGGAACCGGCCTGCGTGAAGCGGAAGATGTTGTCGATGAAGAGGAGCACGTCCTGCTTCTGGACGTCACGGAAGTACTCGGCCATGGTGAGGGCCGAGAGGGCGACGCGCAGACGCGTGCCCGGCGGCTCGTCCATCTGGCCGAACACGAGGGCGGTCTGGCCGAGGACGCCGGCCTCCTCCATCTCCGCCATGAGGTCGTTGCCCTCACGGGTGCGCTCACCGACACCGGCGAACGTCGAGACACCACCGTGGTCGCGGGCGACGCGGGCGATCATCTCCTGGATGAGGACGGTCTTGCCGACACCGGCACCGCCGAACAGGCCGATCTTGCCACCCTGGACGTAGGGGGTGAGGAGGTCGATGACCTTGATGCCGGTCTCGAACATCTGGGTCTTCGGCTCGAGCTGGTCGAAGGCCGGGGCCTTGCGGTGGATGCCCCAGCGCTCGGTCACCTCGAGGGTCTCGCCCTCGGCGAGGTCGAGGACGTCACCCGTGGCGTTGAAGACGTGGCCGAGGGTCGCGTCGCCCACGGGCACGGTGATCGGGCCGCCCGTGTCCTGGACCTTGGCGCCGCGGACGAGGCCGTCGGTCGGCTGGAGCGAGATGGCGCGGACCATGTTGTCGCCGATGTGCTGGGCGACCTCGAGGTTGAGGTTCTTGTCCTCGCCGCCGAGCTGGACGCTGGTCGTGAGCAGGTTGTACTGCTCGGGCATCGCGTCCGCGGGGAACTCGATGTCGACGACCGGGCCGATGATGCGCGAGACCCGGCCGATGCCGCCGGGCTCCGGTGCGACGTACGCAGTGTTGTCACTGACAGTGGCAGTCATGGGTATCTCTCTCACTTGCTCTCGGCCAGGGCGCTGGCGCCACCGACGATTTCGCTGATCTCTTGGGTGATCTCCGCCTGACGGGCCTGGTTGGCCAGCCGGGTGTACTTCTTGACGAGCTCCTCGGCGTTGTCCGTCGCGGACTTCATCGCCCGCTGGCGCGCCGCGAGCTCGGAGGCCGCGGCCTGGAGCATCGCGTTGAACAGGCGCGAGTTGACGTACTTGGGGAGCAGGGCGTCGAGGACCTCCTCGACGGTGGGCTCGAACTCGTAGAGCGGGAAGAGCTCACCCTCGGCGGGGGGCTCGGTGCCCTCGACGATCTCGAGCGGCAGCAGACGGATGACCTCGGGCTCCTGGGTCACCATCGACACGAAGCGCGAGTAGACGATGTGCACCTCGTCGACACCACCCTCGGCCTCGGTGTCCTTGAGGAAGTCGTCGACCAGGCGGATCCCGATCTCACGGGCCCGCTCGAACGCCGGCTTCTCGGAGTCACCGGTCCAGTCGGCGGCGAACTCACGTCCACGGAAGGAGTAGTAGCCGACGGCCTTGCGACCGAGGAGGTACGGGACGGCCTCCTTGCCCTCGTCGCGCAGACGCGCGATGAGGCGCTCGGACTCCTTGAGGACCGACGAGCTGTAGGCGCCGGCGAGTCCACGGTCCGAGGTGATGATGACGACCGCGGCGCGGGTCACCTTCTCCTTCTCGGTCGTGAGGACGTGCTCCTCGTTGGAGAAGGTCGCGACCGCCGACACCGCACGCGTGATGGCGCGCGCGTAGGGGGTCGACTCGCGCACGGCCTGCTGGGCCTTGACGACGCGAGCGGCGGCCATGAGCTCCATGGCCCGCGTGATCTTCTTCGTCGCGCTGACGGAGCGGATGCGCTGCCGGTACTCCCGGATCTGCGCTCCCATAGGTTTCCGCCTTTCGTGGTTTCTGGTGCTGCCTGAGTCTGTGGTCTGGATCGTCACGGCGTATGCCGTGCAGTCGCCTCACGACGACCGGCCTGCCGTGCCGGGCGGTCACCGAGGTGACCACCCGGCATACGGGTCAGCGCTTCTGCTTGACGATCTGCTCCTGGGCGGAGTCGAGGGCGTCGTCGCCGCTCTCGGCCTCGTCCCCGACCGGGACGTTCTCCTTGTTGGAGGGCTCGAAGCCCTTCTTGAAGGAGTCGATCTCGGCCTTGAGGGCCTCCTCGGTGGACTCCTCGAACTTGCCCGTCTCGCGGATGGCCGCGAGGAGGTCGCCCTTGCTGCGACGCAGGTGGTCGAGGAACTCGGACTCGAAGCGGCGGATGTCCTCCACCGCGACGTCGTCGAGCTGGCCCGTGGTGCCGGCCCACACGGAGACGACCTGCTCCTCCATGGGGAACGGCGCCGACTGCGACTGCTTGAGGAGCTCGACGAGGCGAGCACCCTTGGCGAGCTGGGCCTTGGACGCCGGGTCGAGGTCGGAGGCGAACATCGCGAAGGCCTCGAGCGCACGGAACTGGGCGAGGTCGAGCTTGAGTCGACCGGAGACCGACTTCATGGCCTTGGTCTGCGCAGCGCCACCAACGCGGGAGACCGAGACACCCACGTCGACCGCGGGGCGGACGTTGGAGTTGAACAGGTCGGCCTGGAGGTAGATCTGGCCGTCGGTGATGGAGATGACGTTGGTCGGGATGTAGGCCGACACGTCACCGGCCTTGGTCTCGATGATCGGCAGGCCGGTCATCGAGCCCGCACCGAGCTCGTCGTTGAGCTTGGCGCAACGCTCGAGCAGACGGGAGTGCAGGTAGAAGACGTCACCCGGGTAGGCCTCGCGGCCCGGCGGGCGGCGCAGGAGGAGCGACACGGCGCGGTAGGCCTCGGCCTGCTTGGACAGGTCGTCGAAGACGATGAGGACGTGCTTGCCCTGGTACATCCAGTGCTGGCCGATGGCCGAGCCGGTGTAGGGGGCGAGGTACTTGAAGCCGGCGCTGTCGGACGCGGGGGCAGCGACGATGGTGGTGTACTCCATCGCGCCCGCCTCCTCGAGGGTGGCGCGGACCGACGCGATGGTCGAGCCCTTCTGGCCGATGGCGACGTAGATGCAACGCACCTGCTTCTGCGGGTCGCCCGTCTCCCAGAACTCCTTCTGGTTGATGATCGTGTCGACCGCGACCGTGGTCTTGCCGGTCTGGCGGTCACCGATGATGAGCTGGCGCTGGCCACGGCCGATCGGCGTCATGGCGTCGACGGCCTTGAGTCCGGTCTGGAGCGGCTCGTGGACCGACTTGCGCTGGACCACGGACGGTGCCTGGAGCTCGAGCGCGCGGCGCTCGTCGCTCGCGATGTCGCCGAGGCCGTCGATCGGGGTGCCGAGCGGGTCGACGACGCGACCGAGGTAGCCGTCACCGACGGGAACGGAGAGGACCTCTCCGGTGCGCTTGACCTGCTGGCCCTCCTCGATCTTGGAGAAGTCACCGAGGATGACGACACCGATGTCGTGGACGTCGAGGTTGAGGGCCAGGCCCAGCGTGCCGTCCTCGAACTCGAGCAGCTCGTTGGTCATGGCCGAGGGCAGACCCTCGACGTGGGCGATGCCGTCACCGGCGTCGATGACGCGGCCGACCTCTTCGCGGGAAGCCGCGCCGGGCTCGTAGGACTGGACGTAGGTGTCCAGCGCGTCCCGGATCTCCTCCGGACGGATCGAGAGCTCCGTCATGTGATCTCTTCTCCTCGGTTACCAGCCCCCGGTGGGGCCGAAGTGTGTGGGTTAAGTCGTGCTCTTCAGGTGTGGTCGGGAAGGTGCTGCGTGTGCCGTGTGCAGCCGGCCCGTGGGCTCAGCCCGCGAGGTCGCGACGCACCGCGTCGAGGCGGCGCACGACCGTGCCGTCGACGACCTCGTCGCCGACCTGCACGCGGATGCCACCGACGACGCTCTGGTCGAGCACGGTCTGCAGGTTGACCGGCTTGCCGTAGATCGAGCGCAGGGCCGACTTGAGCCGCGACTGCTGGCGCTCGTCGAGCGCGACGGCAACGGTCACGAGGGCGGTGAGCTCCTCGCGACGGTCCGCCGCCAGCTTGAGGTAGGACTCGAGCACGCGGTCGAGACGACGGCCACGGGGCACGAGGACCGCCTGCTCCACGAGACGCACGGTCTCGGGCGCCGCCTTGCCCTCGAGCAGCCGGCGCACGACGCCGGCCTTGCCCTCGGCGTCGGTGTTGCGGCTCGACAGCATGTCGCGCAGACCGGAGTCGGCCGCGACGATCCGCTCGAACCGGAACAGCTGGTTCTCGACGTCGTCGATGCGGCCGGCCTTCTCGGCGCTGGCGAGCAGCGCACGGACGGCCAGGGCCTCGAACGCGTCCCCGAGGTCGCCCTCGGAGGACCAGCGCTGCGCGACGACCTCGCCGAGGACGTTGTTGGCCGGCTCGCTCACCTTGCCGCCGAAGAGGCGCTCGGCCAGGTCACGCTTGGCCGACCCCTCTCGCGACGGGTCCGCGAACGCGCGGCGCAGCCCGATGTTGCCCTCGATCGCTGACGCGATCGAGAACAGCTCCTCGGACAGCGCGGCGCGGTCGACACCGTCGAGGGCACCGGCGAGGGCCGTGTCGGCCGCCGCCCGTGCCGCGCGGGACGAGCCAGCCATCAGGCGTCCCGCCCCGAGGGGTTGTCGGTCCCGAGGTCGAGCTGACCCTGCGCCGGCTGCTCACCCTCGGAGGGTGCGGCCGCCGGGGCCGTGGTCGCGCCGACCTTCTCGGGACGGACGGCGCCGCTCTCGAGCTCCGCGAGGAAGCGGTCGATCATGCCCTTCTGGCGGACCTCGTCCTCGAGGGACTCGCCGACGATGCGGCTGGCGAGGGTCGTCGAGAGCGTGCCGACCTCGGAGCGGAGCGAGACCACGGCCTGCTGGCGCTCGGCCTCGATCTGACGCTTGGCCGACTCGGTGATCCGGCTTGCCTCCGCCTGTGCCTTGTCGCGCATCTCGGTGACGATCGAGGCACCCTCGGCGCGCGCCTCCTCACGGATGGCGTTGGCCTCGGTGCGGGCCTCGTGCAGCTGGGCTTCGTACTGCTGCTTGGCGGCCTGGGCCTGGGCCTGGGCCTCCTCGGCCTGCTCCATGCCGCCTTCGATGGCAGCGCGACGCTCCTCGTAGGCCTTCTCCAGGTTGGGGACGACCTTGGTCGACACCACCCAGTAGAGGACCCCGATCATCACGAGGCCGAAGATCAGCTCGGGGATGTGCGGGATGAGGGGCATCTTGGCGCCCTCGGCGGTCGCCAGGGACGCGACCGACGATGCGGTGGCGGTGAACTGCACGGGGTGCTCCTAGTGCTTCGTGCCGGATCGGGGGTTTGCCGGGATCGGCGGTCAGGCGCCCTTGACGAAGTAGAGCACCAGCGCGAAGATCGCGAGCGCCTCAGCGAGCGCGAAGCCGAGGATGGCGATCGGCTGCAGGAGGTTGCGGGCCTCGGGCTGACGGGCCACACCGTTGATGTAGGCGGCGAAGATCAGGCCGACGGCGATGGCCGGGCCGATGGTCGCGAGGCCGTAACCGACGAGCGAGAGGTTGCCTTCCACGATGATTCCTCTTTCGTGTTTCTGGGGGTCCTCCACGGCCGTGTGCCGCGAAGGAGGATCTGGGTCGAGCTATGAAGTTGTGGGTGGAACAGTCTGGGGGGTCGCCGCGACTCAGTGGTCGTCGGCGAGAGCGCCGGCGATGTAGCTCGCCGAGAGCAGGACGAAGACGTAGGCCTGGAGGAACTGGACCAGCGCCTCGAAGATGAACATCACGGCCGCCATGACGAAGGTCGGCACGGAGAGCAGCTTGAACAGGACGTCCTGCGTGAGGAAGTAGGCGCCGGCGCTCACGAAGAGCACGATGAGCATGTGGCCGGCGAACATGTTGCCGAAGAGTCGCAGGGCCAGCGTGAGCGGCCGCGTGATGAAGTACGTGATGATCTCGAGCAGCATGATGAACGGCCTGATCCAGCCGGGCAGCCCGTCGGGGACCATGTGCGCGAAGTAGCCCTTGAGGCCCATCCGCTTGATGCCGACCCAGTGGTAGACGACGTAGACCACGAGGACCAGGGCGATCGGGAAGCCGATGCGGCCCATCGTCGGGTTCATCACCGGGGGGATGATGCCGAACCAGTTGTTGAGCAGGATCAGCGAGAAGAGGCTGAACAGGAGCGGGACGAACTTGAGGAAGTGCTTGGTCCCGATCATGTCGCGGGCGACGCCGTTGCGCGCGAAGTTGTAGAAGCCCTCCATGAACCACTGGCCCTTGGACGGGACGACCGCGGCGTTCTTGGAGAGCGCCACCATGACGACGCTGAGGATGAGGACGGAGACGCCACCCCAGACCATCTGCTCGGTGATGGCCCAGTCGCCCTCACCGATCAGCGGGAGCCAGAAGATGTCGGGCGTCGGGGTCTCGAACCCCTCGCCACCCTCGGCGGTGACGACGGCGGTCGTGGTCCCTGCAGCGAGCGCAGTCAGGATCACAGGTGGGTCTCCTCGTTCATGGTGATGGCGGCACCCTGCAGTCGCGGCTCCACCGCGAGTCGCTTGCGGCCGATGGTCAGGGGCGTCACGTCGTACCGTACCGGAGCCAGATGGTGTACAGCGACAGGGCCATCCCGCCCAGGATCCCGAGCACGACGACGAATCCGGTGCCGAGAAGTCGGTCGACTCCCCAGCCGATGGCGCCGAAGACGGCAGGGCCGGTGAGCAGGTAGGCGATGACGGTCGCACCGAGCGCGTCGGCCCGGGCGGTGGCGCTGGGGAGCTCGGGGTCGTCGTGCCACTTGGCGAACGGCTCGTGGCCCTCGACGCCCTTGGGGATCCTGCGCTCCTCACTCATGCGGCACCTCCGCGGTCGAGCGAGCCGGGGGCGATCTCGTGGCGGGCACGGGCGTAGCCGACGATCTGCCCGACCTGCATGAGGACGGTCTGCGCGATGGCGGACAGGGCGAACGGCCGCCCGTCGAGCCAGTCGGCGCCGCGCAGCGCGAGCACCGCGGCCACGACGATGATGAGCTGGCCGAGGTAGACGACACCGGCGCCGGCCATCGACGTGGCGGCGGGTCCCATGACCACGGCGGTGATGCCGAGCAGGCCCACGGTGAGGACGACGAGCACCAGCCCGGCACCCGCGAGGGCCGACAGCGCTGCCTGCTCGCCGGCATACGCCCAGAAGGCTGCTGCGAGGACGGGAAGCGCCACCATCCCGGGGACGAGAGCACCTCGCAGCATCATCCGGACCGGGGTCCGTGGCGCGGGGTTCGAAGTCACTGGGAGCTCTCCATCGAGGTCGTTCCGGGGCTTGTGAAAACTATCACAAGCGTTCGGGCAAGGCCAACTGGCCGACGCCGAGGGGCGTCCCGGCTCGCACCCCCGCAGCCGAATACACTTCCCGCCATGAGACAGCGGCTCCTGGTCGGCATGGTCTGCGCCGACGCCGCACTCCTCGTCGTGGCCTTCGGGATCGCGGCCGCCATGCGCTTCGGCGACCACCCCTTCAGCGCCTCCGTCCTCGCCCAGACGCAGGGCCGGGGACTGACCCAGATCTTCCTCATCGCGGTCGTCAGCGCCGTGCTCGGCGACGCCCTCGTCGCGGCCGTCCTCCCCCAGGGACCGCCCCGGCCGACCTACGCGCGTGGGGCGCTCGGCGCGCTCTTCACCTTCTTCGCGATCACCGCGATGATCGTGCTCGTCCGCCCGTACTACTCGCGTCCGCACCTCTTCACGACGCTCGCGATCTGGATCGTCCTCGTCCTCCTGCTCCGGCTCGTGCTGCGACTGCGGCCGTGGACCGAGCGGCTCGTCATCGTCACGTCGGCCCACTCGATCGTGCAGGAGCTCGACGAGACGCCCCACATCAGCGTCGTCGGCGTCATCGACCCCGAGGCGAGCGGGCCGCTCTCGGCCCCGCCTCCGGACACCGTCCTCACCGTCGACCTCAGCGCGCGTTGGTCGCGCGAGGTGACCGCCTACGTCTCGGCGACCTCGGTCGCCGGGCGCGAGGTGCGCCCGCTCAACGAGGTCTACGAGGAGCACACCGGTCGGGTGCCGCTGGGGCACCTGTCCGAGGGCTGGGAGATCGAGACCTCGCTGCTGCGCAAGCTGCCCTTCCTGCCGCTCAAGCACGCCGTGGACCTCGTGCTCGTCGTCCTCACCATCCCCGTGTGGATGCCGGTCGTCGCGCTCGTCGCCCTGCTCGTGCGCGTCGTCGACGGCACCCCGGTGATCTTCCGCCAGGTGCGGGTGGGCCGGCGTGGCGAGCTCGTCGAGCTCTTCAAGTTCCGGACGATGCGCGCGGACGCCGAGGCCCACGGTGCTCGCCAGGCCACCGGCGACGACCCGCGCATCACTCCCCTGGGCCGGTTCCTGCGCAGCGTCCGCCTCGACGAGCTGCCGCAGTTCTTCAACGTGCTACGCGGTGAGCTGTCGCTCATCGGTCCGCGCCCCGAGCAGGTCGGGTTCGTCGACAAGTACCGCGACGCCATCCCGTTCTACGACCAGCGCCACCTCGTGCGGCCGGGTATCACCGGGTGGGCGCAGGTGCGCCACGGGTACGCCGCGTCCGAGGAGGAGACGATCGAGAAGCTCTCCTACGACTTCTACTACCTCAAGCACATGTCGCCGCTGCTCGACCTCGAGGTCCTCGGGCGGAGCGTGTGGACCGTGCTCTCGGCGTCGGGGGCCAAGCCCAAGGCGCGCCCGTCGGCCGAGGAGGCCGCCGCCCTCGAGCAGGAGGCCGCCGAACAGGCCGAGGACGAGCGCGAGCGCCGCAGCCGCCGAGCCAAGCGCATCGACTGATTGCCCTGCTGGGACGGTGAGCGCCAGCGAGGTGTCCCAGCAGGGCAATCAGTCGAATGTGGTCAGCGAGGGTATGCCGGGAAACGCGTCACGAGGTCGGTCACCTCGGCGCGCACCTCCCGGGAGACCTGGTGCTCGGGGTCCGCGTCGCCGTCGACGACCGCGCGCGCGATGAGCCCGGCGATGGTGCGCATCTCGTCCTCGCCCATCCCCTGCGTCGTGACGCACGGGGTGCCCACGCGGATGCCGCTCGCGATGTTGGGCTTCTGCGGGTCGAACGGGATGGCGTTCTTGTTGAGCGTGATGCCGGCTGCGTCGCAGCGCGCCTCGGCGTCGACGCCGGTGACGAGGACCGGCTGGAGGTCGTGCAGCGACAGGTGGGTGTCCGTGCCCCCGGTGGTCGGGCGGATGCCCTTGTCCCCCAGCGTCTCGGCGAGCACCTTCGCGTTGGCGATGACCTGCTTGGCGTAGGCCTGGTACTCCGGCGTCGCGCACTCCTTGAAGTTGGTCGCCTTGGCCGCGATGGTGTGCATCTGCGGGCCGCCCTGCATCATCGGGAAGACGGCCTTGTCGATCGCCGCCTTGTGCTCCTCCTTGCAGACGATCGCGCCGGAGCGCGGGCCGCGAAGCACCTTATGGGTCGTGAAGCTCACGACGTCGGCGTGCGGCACCGGGCTCGGGATGGCCTTGCCGGCGACGAGACCGATGAAGTGGGCGGCGTCGACCCAGAAGATCGCCCCGACCTCGTCGGCCAGGCGGCGGAAGAACTCGAAGTCGATGAGGCGCGGGATCGCGGAGCCACCGGCGAGGATGACCTTGGGTCGGTGCTCCTTGGCGAGGCGCTCGACCTCGGCGTAGTCGATGTCCTCGGTGTCCTTGTCGACGCCGTAGTGGACGGCGTTGAACCACTTGCCCGAAAACGACATCTTCGTGCCGTGGGTGAGGTGGCCACCGTGCGGGAGGCTCATCGCGAGGATGGTGTCTCCGGGCGACATGAAGGCGCCGTAGACCGCGGCGTTGGCGCTCGCACCCGAGTGCGGCTGGACGTTGGCGTGCTCGGCGTCGAAGAGGGCCTTGGCGCGCTCGATGGCGAGCGACTCGGCCTTGTCGACCTCGGAGCAGCCGCCGTAGTAGCGGCGGCCCGGGTAGCCCTCGGCGTACTTGTTGGACAGCGTCGAGCCGAGCGAGGTGAGCACCGCCGGCGACGACATGTTCTCGCTCGCGATGAGCTGGAGCCCGCCGCGGAGCCGGTCGAGCTCGGAGACGAGGACACCCGCGATCTCGGGGTCGAAGGCCTCGAGGGCCCCGAAGTCGGAACCGTAGAACGTCTCACTCATGGCTGCTGCTCTCCTCGGGTGCTGGGTGCTGGCTCGTCCGGTGCGGACGTCGGCACGTCCGTCTCGGGCTGGGTCTCTGCCGGCGTGGGCGCGTCCGGCTCGGGCTCGTCCGACGAGGCGTCGTCCGACGTGGGTGTCGGCAACTCTAGGTGCTCGGCCGCGAGGGCCAGGATCTCGTCCGCGTCGATCGCGCCGCGTCGCAGGATGGTGGGCTCGGGGCGGGTGCAGTCGACGATCGTCGAGGGCAGCCCGCCGGTGACGGGACCACCGTCGAGATAGAACTCGACCGACGCCCCGAGCTGGGTGGCGGCGTCGATGACGGTGCGGGAGGCCGGGTGCCCGGTGCGGTTGGCGCTGCTCACCGCCATCGGGCCGACCTCCTTGAGGAGCTCGAGCGCCACGTCGTGGTCGGGCATGCGCACCGCCACCGTGCCGCCGGTGTCGCCGAGGTCCCACATGAGCGAGGGCTGGGCCTTGAGGACGAGGGTGAGCGGTCCCGGCCAGTAGCGCTCGATGAGCGCTCGGGCGTATGCCGGCACGTCGGTCGCGAGCCCGTCGATCGTCCGCACGTCGGCGACCAGGACCGGCGGAGGCATCTCGCGCCCACGGCCCTTGGCGTCGAGGAGGCGCTGGACGGCGTCCGGCGAGAAGGCATCGGCGCCGATGCCGTAGAGCGTGTCGGTGGGCAGGACGACGAGGTCCCCCTGGCGCACTCCGGCGGTCGCCTTGGCGATGCCGTCCTGACGTCCTTCGGGTGTCGTGCAGTCGAAGACCGGACTCATGGGAGCAGCCTAGGACCGGCGGTCGAGCGCCTGGACCGCGGGCACCCGGTCACCGCACTGACCTGCGGCGACGCGGCGAAATTGGTCGACGCCAAAGTCCCGCTCCGGGTGCCCGCCTGCGTAGGGTCGGACCGTTTCGTCCCTGTCTATGTGAAGTGAGGTGCAACGCATGCGTGGTTCCGGACTGATCTGGACGATCGTCGGTGTTCTTTTGATCATCGTTCTGCTGATGTACATCCTCTGACGAGGCCGAATGCGTGTGGCCCCCACCCGGTTCCGGGTGGGGGCCACAGTCGTGTCGGGGTGTCGCAGTGAGCTCAGGCGCGGACGGCCACCGTCGCGCGCGGACGACCGGTGAGGTCGAGCCGGTCCTCGACCGAGCTCCACGACCCGCTGGCCCGCAGCGCCGCAGGAAGGGTCTCACCCTGGCTGTCGGCGTGCTCCATGACGAGGACGCCACCGGTGCGCAGCAGACCGGCCGCCCGAGCGGCGACGAGCCGAGGGATCGCGAGGCCGTCCTCGCTGCCGCCGTAGAGCGCGACGTGCGGGTCGTGGTCGCGCACCTCGGGGTCGACGGGGACGGCGACGGTGGGGATGTAGGGCGGGTTCGACACGACGACGTCGACCTCGAAGAGGTCGTCGAGGGCGGTCACGGCATCCTCCTGCACGATCTCGACGTCGAGGTCGAGACGGTCCCGGTTGCGCGCCGCCCACGCCACCGCAAGGTCGCTGACCTCGACGGCGACGACCTGCGACTGCGGCAGCTCGGCCTTGACGGAGAACGCGATGGCGCCCGACCCCGAGCAGAGGTCGACGACGATCGGCGAGTCGATGCCGGTGTCGACACAGGCCCGGGCCGCGTCGATGGCCCAGCCCGTGACGACCTCGGTCTCGGGCCGCGGCACGAACACCCCGGGACCCACCTCGAGCTCGAGCCCTCGGAACCAGGCCCGTCCGGTGAGGTGCTGCAGCGGGACGCGACTCGCGCGCTCGGCGACGAGGCCGGCATACCTCGCAGGGACGGGACCACCGAGGATCATGAGCCGCCTCACCTCGGAGGCGTCGACGCCGAGGGCGTGGGCCGCGAGCGCGACGGCGTCGTGCTCGGGTGAGCCGACACCGGCATCGGCCAGCTGGCGCGTGGCCGCCCGGACGGCGTCGCGCAGCTCGCTCACTCGGGGGCCTCGCCGAGCGCCGAGAGCCGCGCCGCTTCGTCGGCCGCCATCGCCGACTCGACCACGGCGTCGAGCTCCCCGCCGAGCACGGTGTCGAGGTTGTGCGCCTTGAAGCCGGTGCGGTGGTCGCTCACGCGGTTCTCGGGGAAGTTGTAGGTGCGGATCCGCTCGCTGCGGTCGACGGTGCGCACCTGGCTGGCGCGGATGTCGGCGCTCGCGGCGTTGGCCTCGTCGACCGCCATCTGGTGCAGCCGCGCACGCAGGACGCGCATCGCCGCCTCGCGGTTCTGGAGCTGGGACTTCTCGTTCTGGCAGGAGACGACGGTGCCTGTGGGCAGGTGCGTGATGCGCACCGCCGAGTCCGTCGTGTTGACGCTCTGGCCACCGGGGCCGGACGAGCGGAAGACGTCGATGCGCAGGTCGTTGGCGTGGATCTCGACCTCGACCTCCTCGGCCTCGGGCATGACCCAGACACCCGCGGCGCTCGTGTGGATGCGGCCCTGCGTCTCGGTGACGGGGACCCGCTGCACGCGGTGCACCCCGCCTTCGTACTTGAGGCGCGCCCACGGTCCCTCGCCCGGCTGCGGGTTCCCCCGCGCCTTGACGCTCACCTGGACGTCCTTGTAGCCGCCGAGGTCGGTCTCGGTCGAGTCGAGCACCTCGGTGCGCCAGCCGCGCTGCTCGGCGTAACGGAGGTACATGCGGAGCAGGTCGCCGGCGAACAGCGCGGACTCGTCGCCGCCCTCCCCCGCCTTGACCTCGAGGATGACGTCACGGTCGTCGTCCGGGTCGCGCGGGATGAGCAGGCGCCGCAACCGGTCCGCGGCCTCGTCGACCGCCGTCTCGAGACCCGGCACCTCCGCGGCGAAGCCCGCGTCCTCGGTGGCGAGTTCGCGCGCGGTGGTCAGGTCGTCGGTCGCGGCCAACCACGCGGTGTATGCCGTCACCGTCGGTCCCAGCGCGGCATACCTCTTGTTGACCTCACGCAGACGGTCCGGGTCGGTGGCCACGGCCGGGTCGCCCATCTCGCGCTCGAGCTGGGCGTGCTCCTGCGCGAGGGCGGCGGCGGACTCGAACATCGGGGACCTCTCGTCACGTGCGGTGGTCGGCGGGGATCAGGGGGTGCAGACACGAATGCGCCGACCCGGATCCACTGCTGGATCGACGGGTCGGCGCATCGGGGGTGCTACGCGTCGGCCTTCTTGCCGTAGCGCGCCTGGAAGCGGGCGACGCGACCACCGGTGTCGAGGATCTTCTGCTTGCCCGTGTAGAACGGGTGGCACTGGCTGCAGACCTCAGCGTGGATCTGGCCGTTGGGCGCCGTGCTGCGCGTCTGGAACGTCGCGCCACAGGTGCAGGTGACGGTCGTCTCCGCGTAGTTCGGGTGGATGTCCTTCTTCACGATTCTTCTCCTTGGATGTCTCCGGGTCGGCGGGCCCACCACTGTGGTGCAAACCCTGTAGCGCCCCGCCTGCATCCGCTCGTGAGGGCGATGCTCAGGAAACGCGTTCGTGCCGTGAACCGGTCCAGCGATCAAGTGTGCCAGAGCAGGCACACGTTCCCCTAAACGGCGATCCCCGCCCCGGCATTCCCCGGCCACGCCTTCGGCGAGTGCCAGAGGCGGCACGGGTGACTCGCTCGGCACTCACGCGGTGCGGCGCCCCGAGAGCAACGCGTACGCCACGGCGACCTGGCGCAGGAAACGCTTGGCCTCCAGCCGGAGCCCGAGCAGCGGAATCCGCAGCATGACCTCACCTCCCACCACGACGTCGTTCTGACGCAGGGCGTCCTCGACGGGGTTGAGTGCCCACTGGTGGTGGCCTCCGTCGATCTCGACCACGAGACCGACCTCCTCCCATGCGGCGTCGAGGTAGACCCGTCCGTCCGGCCCGTGACGCACGACCTGTCGGGTCGGTGGCGGGAGGCCGCTCCTCCTGCACATCGTGGCGAAGTCGAGCTCGCCCAGCGCCTGGGCACCGTCGCACAAGTCCCCGACAGCCTCATCGAGGAACGTCCGACGCGGGCCGCCGACGCGAGCGCCACGCCACGCCGCGAGCAGCCGCGGGGCCGTCGTCAGCCGCTGCTGCACCACGAGACACAGGACCAGCGCGGCCTCACGGTCGCTCCTGCACCACAGTGCGGCGTTCACCGCAGCCACGTCCGGCACCACTCTCGGCACGCCGGCGCCCACCAGCGAGGGCATCACCGTCCGCCGGTGCAGCCGCACTCCGGCCACCGAGTGAT
This sequence comes from Knoellia sp. LjRoot47, assembly GCF_964253435.1. Lineage (NCBI taxonomy): Bacteria > Bacillati > Actinomycetota > Actinomycetes > Micrococcales > Intrasporangiaceae > Knoellia > Knoellia sp. LjRoot47. The sequence goes on along the minus strand of NZ_CAXUQS020000001.1, from coordinate 2,238,860 downwards.
GGCGGTTGTTCCGCGGCTGGGACACGTCGAACGCCCGTGAGGTGAAGCCGCGAAGGCCCGAGGCCGCCAACGCGGCGGCTCCGTCCAGCGCCGCGCCCGAACCGGACTCCCAGACCGCATGCCACCACCGGGCCCGGCCGGTGAGCGGGGTCGTGCTCACCGACACCGTGTGCCGACCATGAGCCATCCATCGGCCGGCTCGCACCTCGGTGCGCACCGCCGCACGATCGATCCCGGCGCGACGGAGCTCCGCGCGGTGCACCACGCCGTCGTGGTCGTCGGCGAGGCGCAGTGCTATCGCCCTGCGTTCTCGTGTGTCCGGACCCGCCATGCTTGGACTCCGGGGCATCGCCAGCGCCACGGCGAGGGGTCGTGGCCTCGACTGTGGACAGCCACTTGGGCCATCGGCGGCTGTGGACGCTCGCGTCGACGAGTGCCGAGGGCGTCACATCCGACGCCCTTGGCACTCACGCCCACCCCCACCGAGGTCAGGGGAGGTTGGCGAAGGCCTTGTCGAGGTCGGCGAGGATGTCGTCGACGGACTCCAGCCCGACCGAGAGCCGGAGCAGGTCGGCATCGGGTCGCGCGTCGGCCACGACGAACCGGTGGGTCAGGCTCGCCGGGTGCTGGATGAGGCTGTCGACGCCGCCCAGCGAGACGGCGTGGGTGAGCAGCTCGAGACGTTCGAGCAGGGCCGAGGCGACGGCATACCCACCCTCGAGACGGAAGGCGAGCACCGCTCCGGGTCCGGTCATCTGGGAGCCGACCAGACCGGCCGCGTCACAGCCCTCGAGTCCCGGGTAGTGCACTCGCGACACCTCGCACCGCTCCGCCAGCCAGCGCGCCACGACGCCCGCCGACTCCTGCTGCGCGCGGACCCGCACGGGCAGGGTCTGCAGGCCGCGGTGCAGCTCGTAGGCCGCGAGCGGGTGCAGCACCGCACCGGTGATGGCGCGGACCTGGCGGAGCCGGGCCGTCCACTCGTGGTCGGTCGCGACGACGCCACCCATGACGTCGCCGTGCCCGCCCATGAACTTCGTCGCCGAGTGCAGCACGAGCGTCGCGCCGTGCAGCGCGGGCTGCTGGAGGACCGGCGTCGCGAAGGTGTTGTCGACGACGACGGGCACGCCGCCGGCCTGCGCCACGACGGCGGCGATGTCGACGAGGTCGAGCGAGGGGTTGGCCGGGGTCTCGAGGAGGACGAGCCCGGTGTCGGGGCGCAGCGACTCGGCGACCGTCGTCGGCGTGGCCCACGTGACCTCGGTGCCGAGCAGTCCGGTCGCGAGCAGGTGGTCCGACCCGCCGTAGAGCGGTCGCACGGCGACGACGTGTGGCGTCCCCGCCGACACCGCTGCGAGCAGGGTCGCGGTCAACGCCGCCATGCCCGAGGCGAACGCCACCGCCGACTCCGTCGCCTCGAGCGCCGCCACGGCCCGCTCGAACCGGTCGACGCCGGGGTTCCACAGCCGCTGGTAGACGAGCGTCGCGTGACCGTCGGGCCGCTCCCCCGCACCGATCGTGTCGTATGCCGTCCCGCCCGCCTCGATCGTCGGCATCGGGTACGTCGTGGCCAGGTCGATGAGCGGGACGTGCAGGCCCAGGGCCCTGAGGTCCTCGCGTCCGGCATGGACGGCGGTGGTCGAGGGGTCCGTGGTCGACAGCGGTGTCGTCATGTGGTCCATGCTCCGCAGGATCCGCGCCGTGCGACAACAGTTCCGTGGATCGCCGTCGCACAGGCGCGTCGGCTGCCATGATCCACGGGATCCGGGGCGCTACGGTGGACCCGTGCCGAAGGATCCTCACCCCCTCACCCCCGGGCCCGCCCCCCACGTGCCGCCCGTCCTCGACGAGGTCGACCGCGCCATCGTCTCGGCCCTCGTCGCCGACGGGCGCATCTCCAACGCCGCGCTCGCGCGGGCCGTCGGCATCGCCGAGTCCACCTGCGTCGGGCGCGTCCGCTCGCTGCGGGAACGAGGCGTCGTCACCGGCATCCACGCCAGCGTCGACCCCGCGAGGATCGGCCGACCCCTGCAGGCCGTCGTCGCGATCCGCCTCGGCGGGCACGACCGCGAGCAGGTCGACGCGTTCGGCGAGGAGATGGCGCAGCTGCCCGGTGTGCTGTCGGCGCTCAACATCAGCGGCGCCGACGACTTCCTCGTGCACGTGAGCGCCGAGTCCCCCGACCAGCTGCGCGACTTCGTGCTCGACAACATCTCCAGCCGGCCCGGAGTCTCGCACGTCCAGACGTCGCTGATCTTCCGCAGCCACGCCCGTCCGACCCTGCCCTGACCAGCATGTGACCCTCGCTTTTCCTCGCCGCGCGGGATGGCGGGCGCAGTCCTACTGTGACGAGATGGACGACACGAGCATCGTGAGGACGAAGGACGTCGAGACCGTCCTTCGTCAGGGTGACGACGTGGCCGAGGGCCATGCCGGGCTGAGCAAGAACCTCACCGCCAAGGACCTCATGGGGTTCGGCATCGGCATCGTCATCGGGACGGGCATCTTCACGCTCACCGGCACGGGCGCCAAGAACTACGCGGGGCCAGGCATCGTCCTGTCGTTCGTCATCGCCGGCGTCGTCAGCCTGCTGGCAGCCCTCTGCTACGCCGAGCTGGCGGCAGCTGTCCCGACGGCCGGCAGCTCCTACACCTACGCCTACACGACGATCGGCGAGATCTTCGCGTGGATCATCGCGTGGGACCTCATCCTCGAGTTCGCGCTCGGCGCCGCGGTGGTCGCCCGCGGATGGTCGGGCTACCTCCAGGAGGCGTTCTCACTGCCGACGACGTTCTTCGGTGAGGAGTCGAGCGTCAACCTCGGCGCGCTCGGCATCGCGCTCGTCCTCGGCGTCGTCGCCGCCGTCGGCATCCGCGAGTCGAAGTGGGTCACCAACGCCCTCGTCGCCATCAAGGTGTCGGTCTGCCTCTTCGTCATCGTCGTCGGCATCTTCTTCGTCAAGCTGGCCAACCTCTCACCGTTCATCCCGCCGTCGCAGCCGCTCTCCGAGGACCTCCAGACCACCGGTCTCGAGCAGCCGTTCTGGCAGTGGGTCACCGGCGCCACCCCGACCGCGTTCGGCGTCACCGGGGTCTTCGTCGCCGCGGCCATCGTGTTCTTCGCCTACAGCGGCTTCGAGGCCGTCGCCAACCTCGGCGAGGAGACCAAGGACCCGGCCAAGGACATGCCACGCGGCCTCATCGGCACGCTGCTCATCTGCACCTTCCTCTACCTCGCCGTGTGCCTCGTCATCACGGGCATGGTCAAGTACTCCGGCCTGAGCGAAGGCGCCCCCATCTCGGACGCCTTCGACCAGGTCGGCATGGGCTGGGCCTCGGTCCTCATCGGCATCGCCGCCGTCGCCGGGCTGAGCTCGGTGATTCTCGTCGACATCGTCGCGATGGGCCGGATCGGCTACGCCCTGTGCCGCGACGGACTGCTGCCGGCGTCGATCGGCCAGGTGTCCCCGCGCTTCCACACCCCGCTGCGGATCACGGTCGCGACGACCGCCGTCGTCTGCCTGCTCGCCGCGTTCGTCCCGCTCCACACCCTCGCCGAGATGGTGAGCATCGGGACGCTCTTCGCGTTCCTCGTCGTCTCGATCGCCGTCGCCGTGCTGCGCCGGACCAAGCCCCGGCTCGAGCGCCCCTTCCGGACGCCGGCAGTCCCCCTGCTGCCGATCGTCTCGGCGCTGAGCTGCGTCGGTCTCATGGCGAGCCTCGCCGTCGGCACCTGGCTGCGCTTCCTGGCGTGGCTCGCAATCGGCCTCGTCATCTACTTCGCCTACGGCCGACGCCACTCCAACCTCGCCCCCGGCAACCTCGTCGCCACTGGCTACGGCCGACGCCACGACCTGGCCGCCGACACGGACGCGAAGGGCGCGCCCACGCTGGACTAGCGTCACCGCATGCCCCGCCCCAGACGCGCCACCGCGGACGACATCGACGACTGCATGCGCCTGCGGGTGCTCATGTTCGAGGCGATGGGCACACCCCCGGCCGCCCTCGCCGACCCGACGTGGCGTGAGGCCGCACGAGCGTGGTTCACCGCGAAGGTCGACGACGAGCAGACGCTGGTCCTCGTCGTCGAGGAGGAGGGCCAGGTGCTCGCCGGTGGTCTCGCCGAGGTGCTGCCCGCCATCCCGGCGCCGACCCTCCCGCACGGCCGCCTCGGCTTCGTCTCCAACGTCGCCACCCTCCCCCACGCCCGCGGGCGCGGCTTCGCACGGGCGGTCATGACCGAGCTCGTCCGCTGGCTCGAACAGGACGCCGGCGCGGACCGTGTCGACCTCGCCGCCACCGCCGGCGGCGCCGTCATCTACCGCTCCATGGCTTCACGGAGTCGGCGTTCCCGACCATGCGCAGGCTGCCGGACGACCGCGGGAGGTGAGCGCGGGTCCCCTGCACCGCACGGGCCGGCATACGCCGTCGTTCCTCTGCGCCCTCCGTATGCCGCGAGGCGGCCTCCCGGACCGGGAGACCGCCTCGTGGTGGTGACGTGAACGCTCAGTCGTCGCTGTCGTCCTCGAGCTTGTTCGAGCTGGTCTGCTGGACCTGCTTGAGGAACTCGTAGTTCGTCTTGCTCTTGCGGAGCCGGTCGAGCAGCAGCTCGATGCCCTGCTGGCTGTCGAGCGCGGCGAGGACGCGGCGCAGCTTCCACATGATCTTGAGCTCCTCCGGCGCGAGGAGGATCTCCTCGCGGCGGGTGCCCGAGTTGTTGATGTCCACGGCCGGGAAGATCCGGCGGTTGGACAGCCCACGGTCGAGCTTGAGCTCCATGTTGCCGGTGCCCTTGAACTCCTCGAAGATCACCTCGTCCATGCGCGACCCGGTCTCGACGAGCGCGGTCGCGAGGATGGTGAGCGAGCCACCGTTCTCGATGTTGCGCGCGGCGCCGAAGAACTTCTTCGGCGGGTAGAGCGCGGCGGAGTCGACGCCACCGGAGAGGATGCGGCCACTCGCCGGGGCGGCGAGGTTGTAGGCGCGACCGAGCTTGGTGATCGAGTCGAGGAGCACGACGACGTCGTGCCCCATCTCGACCAGACGCTTGGCGCGCTCGATCGACAGCTCGGCGACCGTGGTGTGGTCCTCGGCCGGACGGTCGAAGGTCGAGGCGATGACCTCACCCTTGACCGCGCGCTGCATGTCGGTGACCTCCTCGGGGCGCTCGTCCACGAGCACGACCATGAGGTGGACCTCGGGGTTGTTGGTGGTGATCGCGTTGGCGATCGCCTGCATGACCATCGTCTTGCCGGCCTTGGCCGGGGCGACGATGAGGCCGCGCTGGCCCTTGCCGATCGGCGCGACGAGGTCGATGATCCGGGTCGTGAGGTTCGCCGCGTCGGTCTCGAGGCGCAGGCGGTCCTGCGGGTAGAGCGGCGTGAGCTTGCCGAACTCGGCACGCGTGCGCGCGTCGTCGGAGCTCATGCCGTTGATGGTGTCGAGGCGGGCCAGCGGCGTGTACTTCTGGCGGCTGTTGCGCGAGCCGACGCTCTGCTGCTGCGGCTCCTCGCCCTCGCGCGGGGCCTTGGTCGCGCCGACGACGGCGTCGCCCTTGCGCAGCCCGTTGCGCTTGACCATGCCGAGCGGCACGTAGACGTCGTTGTCGCCCGGGAGGTAGCCCGACGTCCGCACGAACGCGTAGTTGTCGAGGATGTCGAGGATGCCGGCGACGGGGACGAGCACGTCGTCCTCGTGGATCTGGGGCTCGTTCTCGGTCGAGGTCTCCGTGCCGCCCTGGGCGGGGTTGCGGCGCTTGTCGCGGTTGCGGTTGCGGTTGCGACGGCGGCGACCGCTGCGGCCACCCTCGTCGTCGTCGCCGTCCTGGCCCTGCTGGTCGTGCTGCTGGGCCTCGCCGCGGTCGTTGCGGTCGCCGCGGTCGTTGCGGTCGTTGCGGTCCGCACGGTCGTTGCGGTCGCCGCGGTCGTTGCGGTCGTTGCGGTCCGCACGGTCGTTGCGGTCGCCGCGGTCGTTGCGCTCGGTGCGGTCCGCACGGTCGTTGCGGTCGCCGCCGTCGTTGCGGTCCGCACGGTCGTTGCGGTCCGCACGGTCGTTGCGCTCGGTGCGGTCGGCGCGCTGGGCCGGCTCGTCCGCGTCCTGGCTGCGGGCCGCGCGGTCGCCACGGTCACCGCGGTCGTCCTTGAACTGCGTGCGCTCGCCGCGGTCGGAGGTCCGCTGCTCGGACTCGGTCTCACGGGACTCTCGCGTGTCCTTGGACCGGCCCGCGGCATCGGCGTCGCGGCCTCGGCGGGTGCGCTCGGGGCGCTCCTGCGCGGCGGAGCCGTCGGCCTCCGGCGTGTCGGCAGCGGCTGCCTGCGTCGCGTCGGGCGTCTCGGCTCGCGGCGTGGTCTGGCCGGACGACGAGGCACGGCGCGAGCGGCGGGGCTGCTCCTCGGCCGCGGCCGCGGCGGCGACCGGGCCGCTGTCACCGTTCTGGCGCGACTTGATCGCGGCGACGAGGTCGCCCTTGCGCATCTTGGCCGTGCCGGTGATGCCCATGCTCGAGGCGAGCCCCTGGAGCTCCGCGAGGCGCATGGCCGTCAGCGAGCCCGATCGGCGCGGGCCCTGCCCGGATGCCGACGACGCCTCAAGAGTGGTGGTGTCTGTCACGAAGGATCCTTCCCCTCGTCAGTGGGCCCGAGCCACGCGGGGCAGGGGCCGAAAGTGGGTGCCAGGGACCTGGCGGACTGGATCCACGGGGCCTGCCGACATCGGCGAGTGGCACGGCACGACCGGCCCAAGGTGGAGGATGCGAGTCGCGGTAGGCATCGGTGAGATCAGAACCCCTCCGGCATCAACTGCGACCGCGCCACCACAGTAACACCACGGCATACCACGGGGTGGTAGGACGACCGAGCGGCCGGTCAGGCGCTCTCGAGGCCCACACCGCGGCCCGGTATGCCGGGTCGCAGCACCCGCCACGCGTCGCCTCCCGCGGTGCTCACCGCGTCGGCCGTGGCGGTCGTGGCGAGGACGAGGACGCTGGGTCCGGCGCCCGAGACCACAGCAGCGTGCCCCTCCGCCCGGAGCGAGTCGACGAGCGCCATGGAGGCGGGGTACGACGGGCGCCGCGGCTCCTGGTGGAGCCACTCGCGGGTCGCGTCGAGGAGGTGCTGGGGCGCCACCGTGAGCGCGTGGACGAGCAGCGCGGCGCGCGCCGAGTTCGCGGCCGCGTCGGCGAGCCGGACCTGCGCGGGCAGGACGGCGCGGGCCGTCGCGGTGGACAGCTGGGTGCCGGGGGTGAAGACCACCGGCACGACGTCGGGGTGCGGGGCGAGGCGGAGGGTGGTGGTCCCCGTGGCGGGGTCGTCCGACCATGACAGCGTCACACCCCCGAAGACGCTCGCCGACGAGTTGTCGGGATGACCCTCGAGCCGCGCAGCGAGGTCGTTGACGGCCTCGAGATCGATGTCGTCGGCGCTGCGCCCGTCGCGCACCGCCCGCAGAGCGTGGGCGAGAGCGATCCCCGTGACGATGGCCGTCGCGGACGAACCCAGGCCGCGGCCGTGTGGCACGGCGTTGACGCACTCGAGCCGGAGACCGGGCGGCGCCTCCTCGCCCAGGTCCTCGAAGGCGTGGACGAGGCTGCGGTGGACGAGGTGGGTCGCGTCAGTGGGCACACCACCCGCTCCCTCACCCAAGACGTGGATCTCGAGGTCGGTGGAGTCGAGCAGCGTTGCGCGGCAACGATCCCAGACACCCAGGGCCATGCCGACGGAGTCGAAGCCCGGACCAAGGTTGGCGCTGCTCGCCGGCACCCGGACGGTGACCGACGCTCCGGGCTGCCACTCCCCCAACGCTCAGCCCTCGAAGCCGAGGACCTCGGCGACGGCACGTGCCTCGGCACCGACCCGGACCGGCTCGACCTCAGACCCGTCCGCGGTGCGCAGCGCCCATTGGGGGTCCTTGAGCCCGTGGCCGGTGACGGTGCACACGATCGTGGCGTCGGCGGGGACCTCGCCACGCTCGCTCGCCTGGACGAGACCGGCGATGCTCGCGGCCGAGCCCGGCTCGACGAAGATGCCCTCGGTCGAGGACAGCAGCCGGTGGGCGGCGAGGATCTGCTCGTCGGTGACCGACTCGATCCGACCGCCCGACTCGTCGCGGGCGGCCTCGGCCTGCCGCCACGAGGCGGGGTTGCCGATGCGGATCGCGGTCGCGATGGTCTCGGGGTCGTCGACCGGGTGGCCGAGGACGATCGGTGCCGCACCGGCCGCCTGGAAGCCCCACATCTGCGGGGTCCGGGTGGCGACCGCGGGCAGCCCTTCGGCGTCGGTGGCGTACTCGGTGTAGCCGCGCCAGTACGCGGTGATGTTGCCGGCGTTGCCGACGGGCAGGACGTGGATGTCGGGGGCGTCGCCCAGGGCGTCGACGACCTCGAACGCCGCGGTCTTCTGCCCCTCGATGCGGGCCGGGTTGACCGAGTTCACGAGCTCGACCGGGTGGACCTCGGCGAGCTTGCGGGCGACGGTGAGGCAGTTGTCGAAGTTGCCGTCGACCTGGATGAGCGTCGCGCCGTGGGCGATCGCCTGGCTGAGCTTGCCCATCGCGATCTTGCCCTCGGGCACGAGCACCGCGCAGGTCATGCCGGCCTTGGTCGCGTAGGCAGCCGCACTTGCGCTGGTGTTGCCGGTGCTCGCGCAGATGACGGCCTTGGCGCCGCGCCCCTTGGCGTACGAGATCGCCGCGGTCATGCCGCGGTCCTTGAACGACGCCGTCGGGTTGAGCCCTTCGTACTTGACGAGGACGTTGGCCCCGACGAGCTCGGAGAGGTGCTCGGCCTGGATGAGCGGCGTGCCGCCCTCGTGCAGGGTCACGACAGGTGAGCCGGCCAGCATCGGCAGGCGGTCGGCATACTCACGGATCACTCCGCGCCACTGGTGTGCCACGTCAGGCTCCTTCCACGCGCATCCACGAGACGACCTCGTCGACGGTCTCGAGACCCGCGAGCGCCTCGACCGTCGCGGCCAGCGCCGAGTCGGGGGCACGGTGGGTGACGATGACGAGCGAGGCTCGCGAGTCGTCGCCCTCGCCCAGCACGCGCTGGCGTACGGTCTCGATCGACACGTCGTGGTCGGCGAACGCCGAGGCGACCTGCGCGAGGACGCCCGGGCGGTCGGCCACGGCGAGGCTGATGTGGTACCTCGTCGACGCGTGACCCATGGGGACGACGGGCAGGTCGGCGTAGGCGGACTCGACCGGGCCGTGGCCACCGGCGAGGCGGTGGCGGGCGACCGCGACGACGTCACCGAGGACGGCCGAGGACGTGGGGTCGCCCCCCGCTCCCTTGCCGTAGAACATGAGCTCGCCGGCTGCGGACGCCTCGACGAAGACGGCGTTGTAGGCGTCGCGGACCGAGGCGAGCGGGTGGCTGCGGTGGATCATCGCCGGGTGCACGCGGACGGTGACGCCGCTCGGGACGCCGGCGTCGTCACGCTGGAGCTCGCAGATCGCGAGCAGCTTGACCACGGCGTCCATGTCGCGTGCGGCCTGGACGTCGGCGGCCGTGACCTCGGTGATGCCCTCGCGGTGGACGTCGCCGCTGGCGACCCGGGTGTGGAAGGCCAGGGACGCGAGGATCGCCGCCTTGGCCGCGGCGTCGAAGCCCTCGACGTCGGCAGTGGGGTCCGCCTCGGCGTAGCCGAGCGCCTGCGCCTGCTCGACCGTCTCGGCGAAGCCCGCACCGGTGGTGTCCATCTTGTCGAGGACGAAGTTGGTCGTGCCGTTGACGATGCCGAGCACCCTCACGACGTCGTCGCCGACGAGCGACTCACGCATGGGCCGAACGATCGGGATGGCGCCGGCGACCGCGGCCTCGTAGTAGAGGTCGACGCCGTGCTCGGCGGCCGCGGCGTACAGGGTCGGTCCGTCCTCGGCCAGGAGTGCCTTGTTGGCGGTGACGACCGAGGCTCCGTGCTCCATCGCAGTGAGGATGAGTCCGCGGGCCGGGTCGATGCCGCCGATGACCTCGATGACGATGTCGGCGCTGCGCACGAGGGTGTCGGCGTCCGCGGTGAACAGGGCCGGGTCGACGGGGACGTCGGGGCGCGGGCGGTCGGGACGGCGGACGGCGATGCCGATGAGCTCGAGCCGGGCCCCGACGCGGGCGGCGAGGTCGTCGCCGTTGGTGACGAGCATCGTGGCGACGGAGGATCCCACGACACCGCACCCGAGGAGCGCGACCTTGAGGGTGGGCGCGTCGGACCCGGTGGCAGCCATCTCGGTGGGGTTCTCCTCAGCAGGCGTGGGGCTCGACATCACAGCTCCCCGACGTCGAGCGCGAGCAGGTCGTCGATGGTCTCACGGCGCACGATGACCCGTGCCAGGCCGTCTCGGACCGCGAGCACCGGCGGACGAGGGGTGTGGTTGTACTGGCTGGACAGCGCCCGGCAGTAGGCGCCGGTCCCCGGGACGGCGATGAGATCGCCCGGTCCGGTGTCAGCCGGGAGCCACTCGTCCTGCACGACGATGTCGCCGCTCTCGCAGTGCTTGCCGACGACCCGGGCCAGCATGGGCGCCGCGTCGGAGCTGCGGTTGGCCAGGGTGCAGGAGTAGTCGGCCTCGTAGAGCGCCGGCCGCACGTTGTCGCTCATGCCGCCGTCGACCGAGATGTAGGTGCGGGCATGGGTGTCGCCCAGCGCGACCTCCTTGACGGTGCCGACCTCGTAGAGCGTGAACGTCGACGGCCCGACGATCGCGCGGCCCGGCTCGATCGACACCCTCGGCACGCGGGAGAGGTCGCCGTCGCCGATCGCCTTGAACTCGCGTCCGACGATGTCGGCCAGCTGCTCCCCGAGCTCGGCGGGCGACATGGGCGTGTGCTGCGACGTGTAGGCCATGCCGAAGCCGCCGCCGAGGTCCATCTCGGGGCAATCGTGTCCGAGCTCGTCGGCGATGAGCGCGTGCAGGCCGATGAGACGCCGGGCGCTCATCTCGAAGCCACCGGTGTCGAAGATCTGGCTGCCGATGTGCGAGTGCAGCCCGCGCAGGTCGAGCGAGTCGCGGGCGAGGACGGCCCTGGCCGCCTCGAGGGCCTGGCCACCGGCGAGGCTGAAGCCGAACTTCTGGTCCTCGTGACCGGTGGCGATGAACTCGTGCGTGTGCGCCTCGACGCCGACGGTCACGCGGATCATCACGGGAGCCACGACGTCGCGCTCGGCGGCGAGCTCGGCGACCCGCTCGATCTCGACGAACGAGTCGACGACGATCCGCCCGACGCCGTAGTCGAGGGCCGCGCGGATCTCGTCGAGCGACTTGTTGTTGCCGTGGAATCCGATGCGCTGCGCCGGGAAGCCGGCACGCTGAGCCACGGCGAGCTCGCCGCCGCTGCAGACATCGAGCGAAAGTCCCTCCTCCGCAACCCATCGCGCCACCGACGTGCAGAGGAACGCCTTGCCCGCGTAGTAGACGTCGGCACCACCGCAGACCGTCTCGAACGGTGCCGCGAACTCGTCGCGGAACGCGCTCGCCCGCGCGCGGAAGTCGCCTTCGTCCACGACGTATGCCGCCGTCCCGAACTCGCGCGCGATGCTCACCACGTCGACTCCGGCGACCTGCAGGCGGCCCTCGTCGTCACGGCACACGGACTCCGGCCAGAGCTGCGGGAGCAGCGCCATGACGTCGTCGGGGTAGGGCAGGTACAGCGGCGGGCCGCCGTAGCCCTCGGCGTGGAGCGCACCGGCCTCGTGCGAACGCATCGGTCAGGACCTCACATCCGCTCGGGCGCGCTGACGCCGAGCAGGTCGAGGCCGTTGGCGAGCACCTGGCGGGTGGCGTCGTTGAGCCACAGGCGGGTCCGGTGGAGGTCGGTGACCTCCTCCTCGGCGTTCATCGGCCGGACCCGGCAGGTGTCGTACCACTTGTGGTAGCGGCCGGCGAGGTCCTCGAGGTAGCGGGCGACCCGGTGCGGTTCGCGCAGGTGCGCGGCCTGGGCGACGACCCGGGGGAAGTCGCCGAGCGTCGCCAGCAGCGTCGCCTCGGTGGGGTCGGCGAGCAGGGAAGGGTCGAACCCGTCCTCGCGGCGCACGCCGTCCTCCCCTGCGAGCCGCGCGACGTTGGCGGTGCGGGCGTGGGCGTACTGGACGTAGAAGACCGGGTTGTCGTTGGTCTGCTTGCGCAGCTCCTCGCCGTCCAGGCTCAGCGGGCTGTCCGCCGGGTAGCGCGCCAGCGAGTAGCGGACGGCATCGCTGCCGATCCAGTTGAGCAGGTCGTTGAGTTCGATGATGTTGCCCGCCCGCTTCGACAGCTTGGCGCCGTTGAGGTTGACCAGCTGGCCGATGCGGACGTCGATGTTGACCTCGGCGTCGTCACCGGCCGCGGACGCGATCGCCTTGAGCCGGTTGATGTAGCCGTGGTGGTCGGCGCCGAGGAGGTAGATCTTCTCGGTGAAGCCGCGGTCCTTCTTGCTCAGGTAGTAGGCAGCGTCGGCGGCGAAGTAGGTCGGCTCGCCGTTGGCCCGGATGAGCACGCGGTCCTTGTCGTCGGTGAAGTCGGTCGTGCGCAGCCACACCGCACCGCCCTCGTCGAAGACGTGACCCTGCTCGCGCAGCCGCTCGACGGCCTTCTCGACCGCGCCGCCCTCGTGGAGCTCGTTCTCGGAGAACCAGACGTCGAAGAAGACACCGAACCGCTCGAGCGTCGCCCGGATCTCGGCGAGCTGCGCCTCGTAGGCCAGCGGGCGGGTGACCGCGACGGCCTCGTCCTCGGGGAGGTCGAGCACGTCGGGACGCTGCTCGACGACTGCGGCGGCGAGCTCACCGATGTAGGCGCCCGGGTAGCCGCCCTCGGGGGTCGGCTGACCCTTGGCCGCGGCGAGGACGCTCAGGGCGAACTTGTCCATCTGGGCGCCGGCGTCGTTGATGTAGTACTCGGCAGTGACGTCCGCGCCCGACGCGGTGAGGAGACGGCGCATCGAGTCGCCGAGCGCGGCCCAGCGCGTGTGGCCGATGTGCAGCGGCCCTGTGGGGTTGGCCGAGATGAACTCGAGGTTGATCGTGTGCCCGGCCTCGGAGTCGTTGTGCCCGTATGCCGTCCCGCTCTCGACGATGCTTCGGGCCAGCTCGCCCGCGCTGGCCGTGTCGAGGGCGATGTTGAGGAAGCCCGGTCCGGCGACGTCGACCGCTGCGATGCCCTCGACCTGCCCGAGACGCGAGGCGAGGGAGGTCGCGAGCTCGCGCGGCGGCATACCGGCGGGCTTGGCCAGCTGGAGCGCGATGTTGGTCGACCAGTCGCCGTGGTCGCGGTTCCTCGGTCGCTCGACACGCACCTCTGCGGGGATCTCGGCGGTGAAGTCACCGGCGGCAGTGGCCTCGAGCAGGGCAGCCCGGATCGCGGACGAGAGTTCTTCGGGAGTCACCCCCGAAGTCTATTGGCCGGGTGCTGCGGGCCTGCCGTCGGTCGCGAGGCGTGAGACGACCTCGACGAGCTCGACCGGGTCGAACGGCTTGGCGACGAACGCGTCGAACCCGGCGAGCGCCGCCTCGCTGCGGTCGTGAGCCGTCGTCGACGCCGTGACGAGCACGGTCGGGACGTGGGCGAGGCGCGGGTGCGACCGGATCGCGGCGATGGCCCACCAGCCGTCGCGGCGTGGGGTCTGCGCGTCGAGGAGGATGACGTCGGGCACCCGCGCGGAGGGGTCGATGAGCCGGCTCATCGCCTCGTGACCGTCGACGGCCTCGAGGACGTCGAAGCCCTCGAGCTCGAGGTTGATGCGGATGATGTCGCGGATCGAGTCGATGTCGTCGCACACGAGAACCAGGGGTGGCGGCGTCACCGCCACGGCAATCTGCCCTGATTCCATGGTGGGAACTCTAGGCTGCTACCCTCCCTCACGCCCCACAAACGGTCCGCATCGTCATCATTCGGACATGTTGAGCCCCCGTAGCTCAGGGGATAGAGCACCGCCCTCCGGAGGCGGGAGCGCAGGTTCGAATCCTGCCGGGGGCACCAACGACGAAAGACCTGGATTGCGCGAAGCGCGTTCCAGGTCTTTCGTCGTTGGTGCCCACGGCAGAAGCAACAGGCGCCTCGAACGCAGTGAGAGCGCCGGCGGGGGCACGCGGAGAAGGCCGGTGAATGGCGCGGAGCGTCAGTACACCGGCCTTTCGCGTGCCCCCGGCGGGGGCACCGCGAGGTCGCCCGACGCAGTCGGGTCGGGTTCAGGGCCGCAGGCCCGTGCCGTGCCGGACCACAGCCCGTCAGCCGCGTTGGGACGAGTCGGTCACCTCGCCGACGAGCTCCTCGATGACGTCCTCGAGGAAGACGACACCGAGCACCTCGCCGTCGTCGGCCACGACCCGCGCCAGGTGCGACCCCGTGCGCTGCATCGTCGCGAGCACCGACTCGACCTCGTCGTCACGTCGCACGTTGGCCATCCGACGGATGCGCTTGGCCGGCACCGGCTGGAGCCGCTCGTCCTCGCCGGCGAAGAGCACGTCCTTGAGGTGGAGGTAGCCGGTGAGCGTCCCGTCGCGGCCGGCGACCGGGTAGCGGGAGAAGCCGTGACGGGCGACGAGCCGCTCGATCTCGTCGGGCGTGGTCTCGAGCCCGACGGTGACGAGCTCCTCGAGCGGGACGCCGACGTCGCGCGCGTCCTTGTCGCTGAACTCGAGGGCCGCGCCGAGCAGGCCGTACTGCTCCGCCTCGACGAGTCCCTCCTTGTGCGACTCGGAGACGATCTGGGCGACCTCCTCCGCGGTGAACGCCGACGCGAGCTCGTCCTTGGGGTCGACACCGAGCGCCCGCACGAGCAGCTTGGACACCCAGTCCATGGCGGCGATGACGGGCCTGACGATGCGCGAGACGACGACGAGCGCCGGCACGAGGGCGATCGCGGCCCGCTCCGGCGTGGCGATGGAGATGTTCTTCGGGATCATCTCGCCGACGACGACGTGGAGGAACACGACCACGAGGAGGGCGAGGACCAGGGCGAGGACGTCCGCGAGCGCCTCGGGTGCGCCCACCGCCTCGACGGGACCGACGAGGGCGTGGTGCAGCGCCGACTCCGAGACCGCGCCGAGGAGGACCGAGCAGACCGTGATGCCGAGCTGGGCGGTCGCGAGCAGGATCCCGGTGCGCGACATGGCGTCGAGCGCCGTTCGCGCACCCTTGCTCCCCTCCTCTGCGAGCGGCTCGAGCTGGCTGCGCCGGGCCGACATGGCCGCGAACTCGGCGCCGACGAAGAACGCGTTGGCGAGGAGCAGGACGACGGTGATGAGGATGGTTCCGACGCTCATGCCGGCGCCCCCTCGTCCTCGTCGGCGTGCGGCGTGGTCGCATCACCCTCGACCGGGACGGGCACGGGCGCGAAGCGCAGCCGGTCCACCCGGCGGCCCTCCATGTCGACCACCGTGATCCGCCAGCCGGGGAGCTCGACGACCTCGCCGACCGCGGGGACGCGGCCGAGCTCGGACATCACGAAGCCCGCGACGGTCTCGTATGCCGGCCCCTCGGGGATGTCGATGCCGGTGCGCCTCTTGACCTCGTCGGGCCTCCAGAGGCCGGGGACGGTCCAGGAGCCGTCGGCCTGCTGGCGTCCGGTCGTCTGGCTGCGGTCGTGCTCGTCGGACACCTCGCCGACGATCTCCTCGACGAGGTCCTCGAGCGTGACGACGCCCGAGGTGCCGCCGTACTCGTCGACGACGATGGCGAACTGCTGACCGCTGTCGCGCAGGTGGATGAGGAGCGGGTCGAGCCGGATCGTCTCCGGGACGACGAGCGGCGGGGTCATGAGCGCGGACACCGGGACGTCGTCGCGTCGCTCGTGCGGGACGGCGATGGCTTTCTTGACGTGGACGACGCCGTCGACGTCGTCCCAGTCGTCGTCGATGACGGGGAAGCGCGAGTGTCCGGTCTGGCGGGCGAGCTCGACGCACTCGCGGGCGGAGGCACCCCGGTCGATCGCCGTGGCGCGCGAGCGGGGGGTCATGACGTCGGCCGCGGTCTGCGCGCCGAAGCCGAGCGAGGCGGTGACGAGGCGGGCGGTGCCGAGGTCGAGGGTCCCGGCCTCGGCGGAGGTGCGGACGAGCGAGGCCAGCTCGGCGGGGCTGCGCGCGGCGGACAGCTCCTCCTGGGGCTCGACCCCCATCGCGCGCAGCGCCGAGTTGGCGGCGCCATTGAGCACGAGGATCATCGGCCGGAACGCGAGCGCGAACCACCGCACGGGCGCGGCGACGACCTTGGCCGTCGCGAGCGGCGTCGAGATGGCGAGGGTCTTGGGGACCATCTCGCCGACGATCATCGAGAAGACGGTGGCGAGGACCATGGCGAGGACCGAGCCGACGCGGGACGCCAGCGGCTCGCCGAGCCCGGCCGACTCGAGCGGGCCACGCAGCAGCGCGCCGATCGAGGGGTTGGCGAGGAAGCCCAGCACCAGCGTGGTGAGGGTGATCCCCACCTGCGAGGCGGAGAGCTGGGTCGAGAGGCTGCGCAGCGACGAGAGCACGGTGCGGGCCCGCGTGTCACCGCGCTCGACGGCCTTCTCGACCGAGGGACGGTCCAGGGCGACGAGCGCGAACTCGGCAGCGACGAACAGGGCGGTCCCCAGCGTCAGCGCGATGCCGGCGAGGACGAGTAACCACTCGGTCATAGTGGAGCCATCCTAGGGAAGCCCTGCGCGAACGGGGACCTCGCCGGCTCCCCGGACCCGCGGTTCATCCTCTGGAGGGACTCGCCTCCACCACGCGGTTGACCCTCACGTCGGGAGAGGCTGACAGACTCGGGGCATGGCCTCACACCAGACCACGGGGGGTGGATCTCGATGACCACGGCTGCGTCCACGACGGGCGCGCGCATCGAGGTGCGCGACCTCACCAAGACGTTCGGCACGTTCACCGCCGTCGACCGGCTGACCTTCAGCGTCGAGCCCGGCCGGATCACCGGCTTCCTCGGACCCAACGGCGCCGGCAAGACGACCACCCTGCGCATGCTGCTGGGGCTCGTCCACGCCAGCGCGGGCACGGCCACGATCGACGGTCGCGCCTACGGCGACCTCGAGCACCCCCAGTCGATGGTCGGCTCGGCGCTCGAGGCGACGAACTTCCACCCCGGCCGCAGCGGTCGCGACCACCTCCGGGTCCTCGCCGCCGCGGGCGGCCACCCCGTGAGCCGCGTCGACGAGCTCCTCGAGCTCACCGGCATACCGGCTGCTGCGCGCAAGCGCGCGGGTGAGTACTCCATGGGCATGCGCCAACGCCTCGGCCTCGCCGCGGCCCTGCTCGGCGACCCCCGGGTCCTCATCCTCGACGAGCCGTCCAACGGCCTCGACCCCGAGGGCATCCGCTGGCTGCGCGGGTTCCTGCGTCACCTCAGCACCCAGGGCAAGACGATCCTCGTCTCGAGCCACCTCCTCCAGGAGGTCGAGCAGACCGTCGACGACGTCGTCATCATCGCCAACGGCCGCCTCGTCCGGGAGGGCGCGATGGCCGAGCTGCGCGGCGCGCCCTCGACGATCGTGCGCACCTCCGACCCCGAGCAGCTCGCCGGCGCCCTGAGGGTCGCCGACGTCATGAGCTCGCCCGGCACCGACGGCGAGCTCATCGCCGAGACCACCGACAAGCGACTCGTCGGTGACGTCGCCCTGCGCGCGGGCCTCCCGGTCTGGGAGCTGCGCGACCGCAAAGCCGACCTCGAGGCGCTCTACTTCGAGCTCACCGAGGGCACCAACCGCAACCTCGGGGACGGCGCCGTGCCGGTCGAGGCCGATGCCGTCTCCGGCCAGGAAGGAGCCAACGAGTGATGCTCGCGGTCGTCAAGTCGGAGTTCCTCAAGTTCTTCACCACCCGCCTCTGGTGGGGCATGGCCATCGGCATGTTCCTCTGCGCCGCGGCCTTCGCGGTGCTCTTCGGGTTCCTCCTGACCATCCCGCCCACCCCGGAGTCGATCGCGGCGGGCCAGCCGACGGGCAGCCCGCTGCAGGTCGCCAACAGCGTCTACACCTCGGGGCTGACGATCGGCTACACGCTCACCCTCGTCATCGGCATCATGCAGATCGGCTCCGAGTACCGCCACAAGACCGTCACGAGCACCTTCCTGTCCACGCCGAAGCGGGGGCGGGTCATGGCGGCCAAGATCGTGGCGCTGCTCGGCATCGGCGCGATCTACGGCCTCATCTCGCTCGTCGGCTCGGTCGTGGCCGGGGCGATCGTGCTCCAGGCGCGTGGGTTCGACCCCTTCCCCAGCGCTGAGGTCCTCCGGGCGCTGGCCCTGAGCCTGCTCGTGCTCGGCCTGTGGGCCCTCATCGGGCTCGGCGTCGGCATCCTCATCCCCAACCAGGTGGCCGCGCTCCTCATCGCGGTCGGCGTGGCCCAGGTCATCGAGCCGCTCGCCAGCTTCGCCCTGACCTTCTGGGACTTCGGCCAGGAGCACATCGCGAAGTTCATGCCCGGCCAGGCCACGAGCGCCATGGTGAGCGGCGTGACGCAGGGCGGCGACAACGCCGTCCAGCCACTTGCGTGGTGGGCCGCCGCCCTGGTGCTCGCCGCCTACGCCGGCGTCCTCAGCGCCATCGGCACGTGGCGGACCGTGCGGCAGGACATCTCCTAGGACCTCCTCACCGCGGGTGCGGGGACCGGGTTCAGGGGCCGGTCTCCCCCGCGGTGGGGCAAGGAAGGAACGAGCCGGTATGCCGTGGGCGCACCCCACGTCGGACCGGCTCGTTCTCGTCGCGTCGTGGCCTGCGACGACGTGCTCGGCGCGGCCGTGGACCCACCCTCGCGCGCACGCGACGGAGAGATAGGCTTGGCGGACACGTGAACGTCGATGTCGACACGCAGAAAGAGGCGTATACGCCGTGCCTGACCAGCCCGCTTCGAGCGACCCCCTGACCGCATTCGGACCCAACGAATGGCTGGTGGACGAGCTCTTCGAGCAGTACAAGAAGGACAAGAACTCGGTCGACAGGGCGTGGTGGGAGTTCTTCGCGGACTATGACCCGGCGACCGGCCAGTCCGGCAAGGACAACGGCAACACCGCGACCACCGCCCCCGCCGCGAGCGCCCCCGCACCGGCAGCGAAGGCCGCGCCCGCCCCCCAGGCCGAGGCACCCAGGTCGCAGGCCCCCGCGAGCGAGGCACCCCAGGCGCAGCCCGCCAAGACCGCGGCCCCCAAGGCGGAGGCGCCCAAGAGCGAGGCACCCAAGGCCGAGGCCGCCACCACCGAGAAGCCGGCCGAGGCGCCCAAGCCGCGTGACGCCGCCCCCACCAAGAGCGAGGGCGCGGTCAACGCCCCCGAGACCACCCCCATCCGCGGCGCCAGCGCCCGCGTGGTGACCAACATGGAGGCCTCGCTCGCGGTCCCGACCGCGACGTCGGTGCGCGCCGTGCCCGCCAAGCTGCTCGTCGACAACCGCATCGTCATCAACAACCACCTCGCCCGCTCGCGCGGCGGCAAGGTGAGCTTCACCCACCTCATCGGCTACGCCGTCGTCAAGGCCCTCGGCGCGATGCCGGCCATGAACGCCGGCTTCAGCACCGACGACAAGGGCAAGCCGGTCCTCATCACCCCGGCCCACGTGAACTTCGGCCTCGCCATCGACCTCGAGAAGCCCGACGGCAGCCGCCAGCTCCTCGTCCCGTCGATCAAGGCGGCGGAGACGATGGACTTCGCGCACTTCTGGACGGCATACGAGGAGATGGTCAAGAAGGCCCGCGGCGGCAAGCTCACCGTCGAGGACTTCCAGGGCACCTCGATCTCGCTGACCAACCCCGGCGGCATCGGCACCGTGCACTCGGTCCCCCGCCTCATGGCGGGTCAGGGCGCGATCATCGGCGTCGGCGCGATGGACTACCCCGCCGAGTGGCAGGGCGCGAGCGACGAGACGCTCAACCGCAACGCCGTGTCCAAGATCCTCACGCTGACGAGCACCTACGACCACCGCATCATCCAGGGTGCGCAGTCCGGTGAGTTCCTCCGCGTCATCCACCAGCTCCTGCTCGGTGCCAACGGCTTCTACGACGAGATCTTCGAGAGCCTGCGCATCCCCTACGAGCCGGTGCGCTGGGTCCAGGACATCTCGGCCTCGCACGACGACGACATCAACAAGGTGTCTCGCGTCCAGGAGCTCATCCACGCCTACCGCGTGCGCGGCCACCTCATGGCCGACACCGACCCGCTCGAGTACAAGCAGCGCCGCCACCAGGACCTCGACGTCACGAGCCACGGCCTGACGCTGTGGGACCTCGACCGGTTCTTCGCCACGGGCGGGTTCGGCGGCGAGCCGTTCCTCAAGCTCCGCAAGATCCTCGGCATCCTGCGCGACAGCTACTGCCGCAGCATCGGCGTCGAGTACATGCACATCCAGGACCCCGAGCAGCGCGAGTGGATCCAGTCCAAGATCGAGGTCGGCTACGCCAAGACGACCCGCGAGGAGCAGCTGCGGATCCTGCGCAAGCTCAACGCGGCAGAGGCGTTCGAGACGTTCCTGCAGACCAAGTTCGTCGGCCAGAAGCGCTTCTCCCTCGAGGGTGGCGAGTCGGTCATCGCCCTGCTCGACCGCGTCCTGTCGCGTGCCGCGGAGGACGACCTCGACGAGGTCTGCATCGGCATGCCGCACCGCGGCCGCCTCAACGTCCTCGCCAACATCGCGGGCAAGTCCTACGGCCAGATCTTCCGTGAGTTCGAGGGCAAGCAGGACCCCAAGTCCGTCCAGGGCTCTGGCGACGTCAAGTACCACCTCGGCACCGAGGGCACCTTCACCGCCGAGGGCGGCGCGACGACCAAGGTCTACCTCGCGGCCAACCCCTCGCACCTCGAGGCGGTGAACCCGGTGCTCGAGGGCATCGTGCGCGCCAAGCAGGACCGGCTCAACCTCGCCGGCGAGGACTTCACCGTCCTGCCCGTCCTCCTCCACGGTGACGCGGCGTTCGCCGGACAGGGTGTCGTCGCCGAGACGCTCAACCTCTCGCAGCTGCGCGGCTACCGCACCGGCGGCACCGTGCACGTCGTCATCAACAACCAGGTCGGCTTCACCACCTCGCCGAGCTCGTCGCGGTCGTCGACGTACTCCACCGACGTCGCCCGGATGATCCAGGCCCCGATCTTCCACGTCAACGGTGACGACCCGGAGGCGTGCGTGCGCGTCGCCGAGCTCGCCTACGAGTTCCGCAAGGAGTTCGCCAAGGACGTCGTCATCGACATGGTCTGCTACCGCCGTCGCGGCCACAACGAGGGCGACGACCCGTCGATGACGCAGCCGCTCATGTACAACCTCATCGAGGCCAAGCGCAGCGTCCGCAAGCTCTACACCGAGTCGCTCATCGGCCGCGGTGACATCACGGTCGAGGACGCCGAGGCCGCGCTGCGCGACTACCAGCAGCAGCTCGAGCGGGTCTTCGTCGAGACCAAGGAGGCCCTCAAGGCCAACGACGCGGAGGCCGCCAGGGCCGCCGACGACAACTACACCGGCACCGACGTCGAGGGCCACACGGGTCTCGAGCCGCCCACGGCACAGACGACCGACGCCACGACCGGCTCCGCGACCGAGACGGCGATCTCCCCCGAGGAGCTCAAGGCGATCGGCGAGGTCTTCGCCAACCCCCCGCAGGGCTTCACCGTCCACCCCAAGCTCCAGCAGATGCTCGAGAAGCGCGTGGCGAGCATCAGCCAGGGCGGCATCGACTGGGCCACCGGCGAGCTCCTCGCCTTCGGCTCGCTGCTCAAGGACGGCACCCCCGTCCGACTCGCCGGGCAGGACAGCCGCCGTGGCACGTTCGTGCAGCGCCACGCCGTCCTCATCGACAAGAGCACCGCGCTCGAGTGGACGCCGCTGCTCTACCTCGGCGAGGGCCAGGGCCGGTTCTGGGTCTACGACTCGCTGCTCTCGGAGTTCGCGGCGATGGGCTTCGAGTACGGCTACTCGGTGGAGCGACCCGACGCGCTCGTCCTGTGGGAGGCGCAGTTCGGCGACTTCTTCAACGGCGCCCAGACGATCATCGACGAGTTCATCAGCAGTTCCGAGCAGAAGTGGGGCCAGCGCTCGTCGGTCGTCCTGCTGCTCCCCCACGGCTACGAGGGACAGGGGCCCGACCACTCGTCGGCCCGCATCGAGCGCTTCCTGCAGATGTGCGCCGAGGACAACATGACCGTCGCCTACCCGTCGACGCCGGCGTCGTACTTCCACCTGCTGCGCCGCCAGGCCTACGCCCGTCCGCGCCGCCCGCTCATCGTCTTCACCCCGAAGTCGATGCTGCGCCTCAAGGCCGCGTCGAGCATGCCCGAGGACTTCACCACCGGCACGTTCCGTCCCGTCCTGCCCGACCGCGAGGGCGCGACGAGCGGCACCGTCGACCGCGTGCTCCTCGCCGCCGGCAAGGCGGTCCACGAGCTCGAGGCCGAGCGCACCAAGCGCGGCGACACGAGCACGGCGATCCTGCGCCTGGAGCAGTACTACCCGCTCCCGGCCCAGGAGCTCGCCGACGAGCTGGCGAAGTACCCCGAGGCCGAGCTCGTCGTCGTCCAGGACGAACCGCAGAACCAGGGTGCGTGGCCCTTCCTCGCGCTCAACCTGCCCGGTGCCCTGGCCGAGCTCGGGGTGCAGCGTCCGCTGCGCGTCCTCTCGCGCAAGGCATCGGCGTCCCCGGCCACCGGATCGACCAAGAAGCACCAGGCCGAGCAGGCCGAGCTCGTCGCGGCAGCCTTCACCCGCTGACCGACTGACACAGCACGCCCCCAGCGGCCCCGTCCTCACGGACGGGGCCGCTCCTGCGCGTTAGGGTTTCGACGTGTACTTCACCGACCGAGGGATCGAGGAGCTCGAGTCGCGTCGGGGGGACGAAGAGGTCACCCTCGCCTGGCTCGCCGAACAGCTGCGCACCTTCGTGGACCTCAACCCCGACTTCGAGACCCCCGTCGAGCGGCTCGCCACGTGGCTGGCCCGGCTCGACGACGAGGACGACTGACCGATGAGCAACGACCACACCCTCCCCGGCAGCCCCGCGGACCACGACGAGCACGACGGCGCCGACCTCCAGTTCCGCCCGAGCGCCGCGTTCGCGGTGCCGAGCGAGGGCCCGCGCGACGTCGCCATCGTCTTCATGGGGGCCTCGATGGTCGCCGGGGTCGGTGACCCCAAGGGCCAGGGTTGGGTGACACGCGTCGTGGGACGCACGTCGCACCCCGACCTCGAGCTCACGGCATACAACCTGGGCGTCCGCGGCCAGACGAGCGGTGACGTCCTCGCTCGCTGGCACACCGAGTGCCCGCCGCGCTGGAAGGACCGCGGCGAGCGGCGCCTCGTCGTCTCGGTGGGCGCCAACGACATCGCGGCAGGTGTGACCCTCGCGCGGCACCGCCTCAACCTCGCCAACATCCTCGACGAGGCGGCCAGCAACGGTGTCTCGGCGTTCGTCGTGAGCCCGCCACCGAGCAGCGACGCGGCCTTCAACGACAAGCTCGCGGTGCTCGTCGAGGCCCAGGCCGACGTGTGCGCGCGTCGCTCGGTGCCGTTCGTCGACTGCTTCCGCCCGCTGCTCGGCCACGACCAGTGGCGCTCCGAGCTGGCGGCCGGCCGCGACGGGCACCACCCCGGGCAGGCGGGCTACGGCCTCATCGCGTGGCTCGTGCTGCACAACGGCTGGAACGAGTGGCTCCAGATCTGAGGGCCGGAGCCCCCACGGGTCACGTCGTGAAGACGACCTTGCCGGTCACCTGACCCTCGACCATCCGGGCGAAGCCCTCACGCGCGTTCGCCAGCGGCACGACCGAGTCGACCAGCGGCTCGATCCCGCTCGCGACGACGAACGACGCGAGCCGCTGGAGCTCGTCTCGCGTCCCCATCGTCGAGCCGACGACCCGCAGCTGCTTGAAGAAGATCTTGGTGAGCTCGGCCTTCGCCGGCGCGTCACCCGACGTCGCTCCCGAGATGACGATCGTCCCGCCGGGACGCAGCGAGTTGACCGAGTGTGACCACGTCGCGGCGCCCACGGTCTCCATCACGGCGTCGACGCGCTCGGGCAGGCGCTCCCCCGAGCCGAACGCCCGGTCGGCACCGAGCGCCACCGCCTGCTCACCCTTGGCCTCGTCGCGGCTCGTCACCCAGACGCGCAGCCCCGCGGCCGAGCCGAGCTGGACGAGCGCCGTCGCGACACCGCCGGCAGCCCCGTGGACGAGGACCGTGCCTCCGGGCTGCACCCCTGCGTTCGTGAAGAGCATCCGGTATGCCGTGAGCCACGCGGTCGGAAGGCAGGCCGCCTGCTCCCAGCTCAGCTCGGCCGGCTTGGGGACGAGGTTGGCGCGCGGGACAGCGACCTTGGTCGCGAGGGTTCCGTCGTGGAGCTCGGAGAGCAGCGTGCGCCGCGGGTCGAGCGTCTCGTCGCCCTGCCACCCGTCCGAGGGGACGACGGCGTGGACGAGCACCTCGTTGCCGTCCGGGTCGACACCGGCTCCGTCGCAGCCCAGGACCATGGGCAACCGGTCGGCAGGCAGACCCACACCACGCAGCGACCAGACGTCGTGGTGGTTGAGGGCGCAGGTCTTGAGGTCGACGACGACCCAGCCGTCACGCGGCTCGGGGTCAGGACGCTCCCCCACCTCGAGACCGGACAGCGGGTCGTCTGCGGACTGTGACACGGCGTAGGCGGCGAGCATGGGTTCGACCCTATCCAGCGGTTTGCGACAGCGGTGCGACGATGTGGCCATGACCATCTCCGACCGCATCGACGCCGGCACCGTGGTCCTCGACGGCGGCCTGTCGACCGCCCTCGAGCAGCGCGGGCACGACCTCTCGGGACTGCTCTGGTCTGCCCGCCTGCTGCGCGAGGCCCCGAGCGAGCTCGTCGCGGCGCACCGGGGCTTCGTGGACGCCGGCGCCGACGTCGTCATCACCGCGTCGTACCAGGCGAGCCATGCGGGCTACCTCGCCGCCGGCCTGACCGCCGAGCAGTGCGACGAGGACCTCGCCTCCTCGGTGCGGCTGGCTCGCGAGGCGGCCGGCGAGCGAGCGCTCGTCGCAGCGTCGGTGGGGCCCTGGGGTGCGCACCTCGCGGACGGTTCGGAGTACACCGGATACCCCGACGTCGAGCGCGCCCGGCTCAGGGACTTCCACGCCCGCCGGCTCGAGACCCTCGTCGCCGCCGGCCCGGACCTCGTCGCCGTGGAGACGATCCCGGAGCTGGCGGAGGCCGAGGTCGTCGTCGACCTGCTGCGTGAGCTCGCGCCGGACCTGCCGTACTGGGTGACCTACTCGGCCACCTCGGGCGGACGCGTCAACGGCGGCGCACCATTCGCCGAGGCCGTCGACGTCGTGGGCGACGCCGCGGTCGCGGTCGGGGTGAACTGCACGGCGCCCCGCCACGTCGAGGAGCTCCTGGCCTCGGCGCGGCCCCGCGTCCCGTTCGTGGTCTACCCGAACGCCGGTGCGGTCTACGACGCGGCCACCCAGAGCTGGACCACCGAGGGCTCGTCCGAGTTCGAGGCCTCCACGGTCCGCGGTTGGAGGGACCAGGGCGCCGCGCTCGTCGGAGGGTGCTGCGGCATCGCTGCGGACGGCGTCCGCGCCATCGCGGACGCCGTCCGCAGCTGAGCCGGCAGTCGAGTCGCCGGCACCCGGCTCGGCAGGTCTCTCAGGCGAGCCGCGCCACCGCGGCCGCGACGGCGTCGGCCACCCCGGGTGCGAAGACGCTCGGCACGATCTCGGCGGCGCTCGGCTCGGGCACCATCGCCGCGATCGCCTCGGCGGCCGCGATCTTCATGGCCTCGGTGATCTGGGTCGCGCCGGAGTCGAGCGCGCCCCGGAAGATGCCGGGGAAGGCGAGCACGTTGTTGATCTGGTTCGGGAAGTCCGAGCGCCCGGTGGCCACGACCGCCGCGTGGCGGTGCGCGACGTCCGGGTGGACCTCGGGGTCGGGGTTGGCGAGCGCGAAGATGATGGAGCCCGCCGCCATCCGGGCGACGTCTGCCTCGGGCACCGTGCCACCCGAGACACCGACGTAGACGTCGGCGTCGACGAGCGCCGTGGCGAGGGTGCCACTCAGACCGCGAGGGTTGGTGGAGGCCGCGAGCCGGTGCTTGTGCCCGGTGAGGTCGGCTCGGGACGGCGAGATGATCCCGCGCGAGTCGCACACGACGACGTCGCGCACCCCGGCACGCTGGAGCAGGCCGGTCACTGCGACCCCGGCCGCGCCGGCGCCCGCGACGACCACGCGCAGGTCCGTCAGGGACCGACCGACGACCCTGGCGGCGTTGAGGAGGCCGGCGAGCACGACGATGGCGGTGCCGTGCTGGTCGTCGTGGAACACGGGGATGTCGAGGCGCTCCTTGAGCCGGGCCTCGATCTCGAAGCACCGGGGCGCCGAGATGTCCTCGAGGTTGATGCCGCCGTAGGACGGCGCGATCCGGGCGACCGCCTCGACGATCTCGTCGACGCTCCCCGTCTCCATGCACACGGGGACGGCGTCGATCTCGCCGAAGTGCTTGAACAGGATCGCCTTGCCCTCCATGACCGGCATGGCCGCGAGCGGGCCGATGTCGCCGAGCCCCAGCACCGCGGTGCCATCGGTGACGACCGCGACGGTGTTGCGGCGGGCGGTGTAGCGCGCCGACAGGGACGGGTCCTCGGCGATGGCCCGGCACACGTCGGCGACGCCGGGGGTGTAGAGCAGCGAGAGGTCGTCGCGGTCCCGCAGCGGCTGCGTGGCGTGTACGCCGAGCTTGCCGCCCTCGTGGGCGCGGAACACCGGACCCTCGAAGTCGAAGCTCGGGTACGACGGGGACGCAGACATGAGGAAACTCCCAACGAGAAGACAGGTGCCGCGCCGACGCGGGTCGGCGGGTCGAGCCTCGTCCCCGGTGGGGGACGGCGAGGGGCGGGAGGTGTGCCGCGCCCGGCCATCCTCGCACGCGTCCCGCGGCCGCGTCAGTGGCTCGACACGTGCGGAATGCCACAATCGGCCCGTGCGAGGCTCCCCCGTCCCCCGACCGCGGCTGCTCCGGGTCACCGGCAGGTCGATGGAGCCGACCCTGCACGAGGGTGACCTCCTCCTGTCGCTCTGGGGTGCCGCGGCCCACGTCGGTGACGTCGCGGTCGTCCGGCTCCCCGACGAGCCCGACGGCACTCCACGCCCGCTGTCGGTCAAGCGGCTGGCCGGTCGCGACCCCGACGACCGCTCACGCTGGTGGCTCGACTCGGACAACCCCCGCGAGGGCGTGACGTCCTTCGACGTCGGGTCGCTCGACGACACCGACGTGGCCGCGGTCGTCCTGGCTCGACTGCGGCCCCGACCACGGTGGATACGCGGACGGCATACGCCCGGTCGTTCCTGAGTCGTGGGTTGTAGGTTGGACGGTGGCCGACCCACCGCCCAACGAAAGGGACCGTTCATGCGCCTGCCCACCCTCTTCAGCGTCACCGACGTCAGCGCCCACTGCGACCTGCCCTGCGGCGTCTACGACCCCGCCCAAGCACGCATCGAGGCGGAGTCGATCAAGGCGATCATCGCCAAGGTGGCCGACAACGACGACCCCGACTTCCGCACGCGCGCCATCCTCATCAAGGAGCAGCGCTCGCAGCTTGTCAAGGAGCACCTCTGGGTGCTGTGGACCGACTACTTCAAGCCGCCGCACTTCGAGAAGTTCCCGAACCTGCACACGCTCATCAACGAGGCGACCAAGCTGGCCGGCGCCTCGGGCACCAAGGGTGAGCTCGACGCGGCCAAGGCCGACGAGCTCCTCGCGAAGATCGACGAGATCGACGCGATCTTCAAGGAGACCAAGAAGGCCTGACGCACGACGTCACGACGCAGGGCCCCGACGCATGGCGTCGGGGCCCTGCGTCATTCGCGTGGGCGGAGCGGGACCGGGTCAGCGCGCGCCCGGCACCGGGTTCGTCCGGATGAGGGCCTCGACGACCTCGGGGTCGTACTCGTAGCCGAGACCGAGGTGGATGCGCTCGAGGGCCGCGTCGACGGAGACGCCGTCGGTGCGCCCGTGCGAGAAGTCGTCGTAGGCGTTGGCCACCTTGATGATCCGGCTCGCCAGCGGCACCTCCTCGCCCCACTCGCGCACGTGGCGGAACGGCGTCGTCTGGCGCTCCATGAGGTCGGCCACGTCGTCGAGCACCTCGGTGCGACGCACGATCCGGGCACCCTCGGACGCGATGCGACGCTGGTCGTCGGGGGCGGCGAGGACGGTGGCGCCGTCCGGGATCGGGGCGCGCAGTCCGACCTGGCCGAGGTCGTGCAGCAGCGCGGCGTACTCGAGCTCCTGGATCTGGTCGGCGTGCAGCCCCATCGAGCGGGCGATGGCGACCGACCGTTCGGCGACCCTCGACGCGTGACCGGCCGGCGTGTAGCCGGCGGCCTCCGTGAGCCGCGACAGCGCGGCGATCGTCTGGCGGTAGGTCGCACGGTTGGTGGCGTAGCGGCGCACGGCGACATAGGTGAGCACCATGGGGAGCAGCCCGAGCGGCAGGGCGAGCAGGCCGATGACCGGGGCGAGGAACGCCACGAGCGGACCGGCGGCGAGGACACCGAAGGTCAACGCCTGCGCCTCCCCCAGCTCGTCGCGCAGCGTGCTGGCGGCCGGGAGCTCCCACCGCTCCGCCTGGACTAGCCCGGTGAGGACGAGGTCGGCAAAGATCCCCGCGGCCGCGGCAGCCATCATGACGAGCGCGATGAGCCACGCCTCGCGCTCGGTGTCGAGCTGCCAGGCCCAGACCCCTTGCCCGTCGACGACACCGACCCGCATGAGGGTCGCCGTGATCGCCACGCCGACGGTGCGCGCGGCCACGAGGTACCACTGGGCGGGGCGGCCGAGCAGGGCCCGCAGCACGAGAGCCAGCCCCAGGGACGTCGCGACGACGAGCGTCACCACACCGGCGGGGACGTCGAAGACCGCCAGACCGTAGACCGGGCCGAGGAGCGACAGGGCGATCCCGGCGCCGGTGGCCACCGGGGCCGCGATCCGTCCGGACGGCATCACGACCCGGAAGAGCTCGCCGACCATGATGACGACGAGGAAGGCCCCGATGATCCCGGGGTGCCGTTGGACGCTCGGGACGAGGTCGTCGCCGGCCTCGACGAGCGACCACAGCAGGGTCAGCGCGGCGAGGCCGAGCACGAGGGTCTCGGTGCGGTGCCGACGGGTCACGTGGTCACCATCGGACCCGGGGCAGCGGCCTCGTCACGAGCTCGCAGGGCCCTGCCGAGTGCGGCGAGGACGCGTTCGCCGTCGACGGAGGACGGTCGCTGGCGCAGCCGCTCGAGCGCCTCGGACGGGCCGATGTCCTCGCCCAGAAGGAGCAGGTCGAAGTCGTCGGCGACCCGGACGACCTCGGCGGAGAGCGTCGACGCGGGCACGTCGGGCGCCGCGTACGCGACCTGCTCCATGACGGCGGAGGCGCCGGCGAGGAATGGCAGGTCCTGGAGCATCGCCGCGCCGCGCAGCACTGCGCTGCGTTGGTGGTCGAGTCCCTCCTGCCCGGGGGCGACGACGACGGTGCCGAGGTCGTGGAGCAGCCCGGCGGTGCGCACGTCGGCGACTTCCTTGGGGCGCAGCCCGAGCTCCTGGGCCATGACACCGGCCATCGACGAGACGCGCGCGCTGTGGCCTTCGAGCTCAGGGGCGCGGGTCTCGATCGCCGCGACGAGGGCACCGAGCGCACGCTCGCGGGCCTCGCGCTCCTCGCCGTACTGCAGGAGCGCCCAGCGGGCGCCGGCGAGCGGTGCGAGACCGATGAGGACCGCCACGGGCCCGAGGTCTCCCGGGAGCCACATGATGACGACGACGAACGCGACGATGCCGTAGGCGAACTGGGTCAGCCCCGAGCTCTGGAGCATGTCGGCGAGCTGGAGGCGCAACGGCACCCCGGCGGACAGCCTGATGACCCCGGCGACGAGCACGGCGTTCGCGAGCAGGTTGGCGGCGTCAGCGACGACGATGGGCAGGCCGACATGGAGGATGAGCGGCACGGCCCCGTGGAGCTCGGCGACCGTGAACGACCCACCAGCCAGGTCGTAGGCCAGACCTCCGACCATGGCCGACGACGACGCCATCGCCATGTTGAACGCGCGACGGTACGCCGGGATGCGCCGACGGGTCAGCGCCGCCATGACGAGGCCGACGACACCGGCACCGACCGGACCGACGATGGGGATCGCGGCCAGGACGACGACGTTGTCGGCGGTGAAGTGGCTCAGGCCGTCACTCGACGTCGACGGCAACCACCAGGTCAGGGCTCCGATGAAGGCGAGCAGACCCAGTGCGGGCCAGTCCGAGGGCCACCCGTATCGCTGGTGGCAGCCCACGGCCAGTCCCCCCGCAAGAAGAACGGTGACGCCGATGTAGGTCGGCGTGCCGTAGCGCACAAATAACGGAGTCGGAGACTCCGGCATCACCCGATGGGGCAGATGCCTACCACTGCCAGCCATCAAGCTGGATGATGGGACGCGAGGGCGCGGCCTCGGCCTGGGCGGCGCTGGCGCCGACGGAAGCGAGCGCGGCGAGCGCGACGGCGGAGGCGAGGATGCGAAGAGTGCGCATGAGGAGACCTTTCTCTGATCCGACCAGGGAAGCCGGAAGAAGACGGGCTCATCCTTTCACGGTTTCAACGTGTGCGACAATGAATTGGACAAGTGATCTGCGTTGCCCCGGCACGCTGCAGGGCACCTGGTCACCGTTGCACCCCGATCTCGAGGAGTTCCCATGAGCAAGCGCGCCCGCAAGCGCCGCTCGCGCAAGGGCAACAAGGCCAACCACGGCCGCAAGCCCAACGCCTGAGCACTGCGCAGCAGACGACGAAGGGACGACCACCGTTGGTGGTCGTCCCTTCGTCATGTCGGGCGTGTCGCGCGCGGCTCAGGCGTTCTCGCCGCGCGGGCACGGCTCCCCCGCCCGTCGCGCAGCGGCGCGGCTCAGCCGTCCAGCTCGAGCCGCACCATGGTGATGCGCTGGAGGATCTGCACGCGCACGGAGTCCGGGCAGGCCTGCTCCTGGGCGTTCGAGCGCCGCACCGCTGCCTTGACCGCGCGGTCGAGGTCGTGCTCGCTCAGGCAGGGACCGCACGCCTCGAGGTGCTGGGCGACCCGGGCCACGTCGGCTGGCTGCATCTCGCCGTCGAGGTACTCGTAGATCCGGTGCAGGACCTCCGAACACTCCGCGTGCGACTCGACGTGCGCCTCTGGCGTCTGCGACGTCCCGGTCGCGTGTCCTTCGTGCATCTCGTTCATGACGAGACCTCCTTGCCGAAGCCGCGCTCCGCGGCATACTCGGTCAACATCTCGCGGAGCTGGCGGCGACCGCGGTGGAGACGGGACATGACGGTGCCGATCGGCGTCCCCATGATCTCGGCGATCTCCTTGTAGGCGAACCCCTCGACGTCGGCGAGGTAGACCGCCATCCGGAAGTCCTCCGGCAGGTCCTGCAGCGCCCGCTTGATCTCGGAGTCGGGCAGGTGGTCCAGCGCCTCCGCCTCGGCGGACTTCAGGCCCGAGCTCGTGTGCGACTCGGCGCGCACCAGCTGGTAGTCCTCGACGTCCGCCGCGTCGGACTGCTGGGGCTCGCGCTGCTTCTTGCGGTACGTGTTGATGTAGGTGTTGGTGAGGATCCGGTACATCCACGCGCGCAGGTTGGTGCCGGGGCGGTACTGGTGGAACGCCGCGAACGCCTTGGCGTAGGTCTCCTGGAGCAGGTCCTCCGCATCCGCAGGGTTGCGCGTCGTGCGCAGCGCCGCGGCGTAGAGCTGATCGAGAAGGGGCAGGGCCTCGGCCTCGAAGCGCGCCTGGCGCTCGGCGGGGGTCTCGGAGGCCACGTCGACGGTCGTCTCGTCGGAGGTCGTCTGTGGTGTCGTCATCGCACTCCAGCCTAGACCCGTCTCGGCGGGGGACGTCGTGTGCAGGACCAGCACGGGCACACCTCTCGAACGCAGCTGGGCACCACCGGGTCGCGGTGCCTGATCGCAGGAGTCAACAGGCGTGGGGACGGCGCCATTCCCCGCCTGTAGCGTTTGCGCATGTTCACGTCGTCCGAGTCCTCCTTCGTCACGCTCCTCGGTGAGCAGGTCCGCCACGAGTTCACCGCCAGCCAGCAGTACATCGCGATCGCCGTCTGGTTCGACGACCTCGACCTGCCGCGCCTCGCCGAGCGCTTCTACGCCCAGAGCGTCGAGGAGCGCAACCACGCGATGATGATGGTCCGCTACATGCTCGACCGTGACTGGAGCGTCGAGATCCCGGGCGTCGACGCCGTCCGCAACGAGTTCGCCAAGCCCGCCGAGCCGATCGCCCTCGCCTACGCGCAGGAGCAGAAGGTCACCGAGCAGTGCGAGGCGCTCTTCCGGGCGGCTCGGGCCGAGGGCGACGTGCTGAGCGAGCAGTTCATGCTGTGGTTCCTCAAGGAGCAGGTCGAGGAGGTCTCCTCGATGAAGACCCTCCTCACGATCACCGAGCGCGCGGGGGACGACTGGTTTCAGGTCGAGGAGCACCTCGCCCGCGAGCCGCAGGAGGACCCGGACGACGCCTCTGCGCCCGAGGCGGCCGGCGGCATGCTCAGCGCCGGCTAGTCGAGCGTCTCGACGAACGCCCGCGCCGCCTCGACGAGCGGACCCGTCGCCCTGATCGTGTGCTCGCCCTTGACCGCGGTGACGTATGCCGGGTCGTCCAGCTCCGCGCGCACCTCACCCGGGGTGCCGAAGGGGTCCTTCTCCCCCTGCACCACGTGCAACGGGATGCCGGCCCCGACGGGCAGCCGCAGCTCGTCGGCCCGGGAGACCTCGGGCCGCCCCGGCGGGTGCAGCGGGAAGGACAGGCACAGGACACCGTCGGCCCCGAGGTCGGACGCCGTGCGGCAGGCCACCCGCGCACCGTTGCTCTTGCCCGACAGGACGAGGGGTCCCGGGAGTCGGCCACGGCCGGTGCGCAGCGACTCGACCACCGGCAGCCAGGCCTCGTCCTGCGGGACGGGACGCGGCGGCATACGGCGTCCTGCGACGCCCCACGCCTGCTGGACGAACGCGACCGCCCACCCGGAGGCGACGAGTCCGTCGCGCACCGCGAGGAGGTCGGCCCCGGTGAGCCGGCCGCTGGCCCCATGGGTGAGCACGACAGTGCCCCGGGCGTGAACCGGTCGGTCGACGTGCGCGTGCGCCGGGCCGAGGGGTGTCTCGACCTCGACGAGACGGGTGCTCACGTCGTGCCGCCGAGGATCTCGCCGGTCATCGGGTCGACGACACCGTGCAGCTCGGACTCGGGGAGGGGGTCGAGGAGCTGGGGCCCGTTGGACCGGTTGCTGCTCACGGCCCGCGAGACGGGGTATGCCGTGAAGCGACCGGGTGCTCGCGCGGCGAGGAGCTCGCCGACGTGGCCGAGGTCGGTGAGCCCGGGGTCGAGCCAGTCGGCCCACTGCTCGCGGTCGAGCACGAGGGGCTGGCGGTCGTGGATGCGGTCGAGACCGGGCTCGGCCTCGGTCGTGATGATCGTGAAGGTCGTGAGCCACGCGGCTGGGTCGTCGTTGTCGGCGACCGCCGGGTCGCGCCAGAACTCGTAGAGGCCGGCGAAAGCACAGCTCGTGCCGTCGTCGCGTGCAGTGAAGAAGGGCTGCTTGAGCGGCTTGCCCTTGGCGTCGGTCGCGGTCGGTGAGACCTGCCACTCGTACCAGCCCCGACCCGGCACGAGACAGCGTCGACGCGCGGCAGCCTTAGCGTAGGCCGGTTTGTCGAGCACCGACTCCGCACGGGCATTGATCATCCGCACCCCAGCCTTGGGATCCTTGGACCAGCTCGGCACCAGGCCCCAGGTGAGGAGCCGGAGCTGGCGGGCAGGTGGGGCGTCGTCGTTGCCACGTGGGGCCCGGGTGAGCACGACGGGCGCCTGCTTGGTGGGGGCCATGTTGTGGTCGGGGGTGCCGGCCGGCGGCGACTGCGGGTTGACGAGCACGCTGCGGGTGGGCTCGGTCGTGCGGTCGTCGTCGACCTCGAACTCAAGGGTCAGCTCGTCAGGGTTGGCCGTGGCCGCGTAGCGCCCGCACATGCGCCCAATCTACGCAGGGGCGCTGACACGCGGACGACACGGAGCCGTGAGCACCAACTACGGTAGGAACAGGTCCACGATCCGTCCCGACCCGTGAGGAGGACGCATGTCCCTCGTGCGTCGTGTTGCCCGTCCCATGCTTGCTGCCATGTTCGTCGTCGGAGGTCTCGACCAGCTCAAGCACCCCGGCGCCAAGGCCAAGGCCGCCCGGCCCGTCCTCGACCAGGCACCCAAGGTGGGTCTGCCCGACGACCCCGAGCTCCTCGTGCGCGCCAACGGCGTCGCGATGGTCGGCGGCGGCGCGCTGCTCGCGACGGGTCACCTCCCCCGCATCGCCTCCACCGTGCTCGCCGGCACGCTCGTGCCGACGACGCTCGCGGCACACCCGTTCTGGAACGAGTCCGACCCGCAGAAGCGCAGCCAGCAGCGCGTGCAGTTCCTCAAGAACCTCGGCCTGCTCGGCGGCCTGCTGCTCGCGGCCGTCGACACCGACGGTCGCCCGAGCCTGGCCTACCGCGCGCGCAAGGCTGGCGCGAGCGCGCAGCGCACCGTGCACACGACCAAGCGAGAGGCCCGGCACGCCGCCAAGGCGGCCCGGCGCGAAGCCCGACTCAAGGCGGCCCAGGCACAGAATGCCCTCACCTGACTGGACCTGCCCGGCCGCCGAGGGACCGGTCGACGCCACCGTCGAGCTCCCCGGCAGCAAGTCGCTGACCAACCGCTTCCTCGTCCTCGCCGCTCGCGCGGGGGGCCTCTCCCGGCTGCGGGCGCCCTTGCGGTCGCGCGACACCCTGCTCATGGCACAGGCGCTGCGATCCCTCGGGGTCGGTGTCGAGGACGTCGACGCCGACGACTGGCTCGTCACCCCCGGCAGCACGGGCGGGGACTCGACGATCGACTGCGGCCTCGCCGGCACGGTGATGCGGTTCGTCCCGCCGCTCGCCGCCCTCGCTCGCGACGACGTCGCCTTCGACGGCGACCCGCACGCCCGCACCCGGCCGATGGGCCCAGCCCTCGAGGCCCTGCGGGCCCTCGGCGTCGACGTGAGGGACGAGGACAGGGGCACCCTGCCGTTCGTCATCCGTGGCTCCGGTGTGGTGCGCGGCGGGGAGGTCACGCTCGACGCGTCGGCGTCGTCACAGTTCGTCTCGGCGCTGCTCCTCTCCGGAGCGCACTACGAGCAGGGCGTGACGATCAGCCACCAAGGCGCACCCGTGCCCAGCCAGCCGCACATCGCGATGACCGTCGAGGCCCTGCGTGACGCCGGGGCCGACGTGGACGACACCGAGACCGACGTCTGGCGCGTCGAGCCCGGCCCGCTCAACCCCCTCGACGTCCAGGTCGAGCCCGACCTGTCCAACGCCGCGCCCTTCCTCGCTGCCGCCCTCGTCACCCATGGGCGGGTGCACGTGCCCGGGTGGCCGCAGCACACGACGCAGGCCGGCGACGACATCCGCGACATCCTCGACGAGATGGGCGCCGACGTCGTCCTCGCCCGTGACGGGCTCACCGTCAGCGCGGCCGACGGCTTCACCGGTGTCGACCTCGACCTCCACGACGCGAGCGAGCTCACCCCGGTCGTCGCCGCCCTCGCGGCGTTGGCCGACGGGCCGACCGTCATCCGCGGGGTCGCGCACATCCGGGGCCACGAGACCGACCGGCTCGCCGCCCTCGCCCGCGAGCTCGGCGCGCTGGGCGCGGAGGTCTCCGAGACCGACGACGGCCTCCGCATCGTGCCGCGCCCCCTCTCCCCCGGTCGCTTCTCCACCTACGCCGACCACCGCATGGTCATGGCCGGCGCCGTCCTCGGACTCGCGGTGCCGGGACTCGTCATCGAGGACCCGGGCACCGTCGCCAAGACCCTGCCCACCTTCACGGACCTGTGGTCGGGCATGCTCCACGAGCGCTCGGCCCAGGGGCGCACCGCCTGATGGCCCGCTCGACGAGCGACTACGACGAGTCCGACGCCCGGATCCGGCCCAACAAGCGGGGCTCCCGCCCCCGCTCCAAGGACCGCCCGGCGCACCTCGACGCCGTGCCCGCCATGGTGACCGGCGTCGACCGCGGCCGCTACACCGTGCTCGTCGGCGACGGGCTCGACGACGAACGGGTCGTCATCGCCATGCGCGCCCGGGAGCTCGGCCGCAAGGGCATCGTCGTCGGTGACGACGTCGCGCTGGTCGGGGACGTGTCCGGCAGCCCTGACGCCCTGGCCCGGATCGTGCGCGTCGAGCCTCGCCGGACCCTCTTGCGACGCACGGCCGACGACACCGACCCCGTCGAGCGGGTCATCGTCTCCAACGCCGACCAGCTCGTCGTCGTCTCTGCCCTCGCCAACCCCGAGCCGCGGCCCCGGCTCATCGACCGGTGCCTGGTCGCCGCCTACGACGCCGGCATGGCGCCGCTGCTCGCGCTGACCAAGGCAGACCTGGCCGACTCCGGACCGTTCCTCGAGAACTACGCCCCGCTCGAGGTCCCTGCGGTCGTCACGGCCACCTCGGGCAGCGACGGCACCGACGGTCTCGACGCGCTCCGCGACGCGCTGCGCGGGCGGGTCAGCGTGCTCGTCGGCCACTCGGGCGTGGGCAAGTCGACCCTCGTCAACGCCCTCGTCCCGGGCGCCTACCGCGCGACGGGCGTGGTCAACGACGTGACCGGGCGCGGACGGCATACGAGCACGTCCGCGGTGGCGCTGCGGCTTCCGGACGGTGACGGCTGGGTCATCGACACCCCGGGCATCCGCTCGTTCGGCCTCGCGCACGTCGACCCCGAACGCATCATCACGCACTTCCCCGACCTCGAGGCCGGTACCGACGAGTGCCCCCGCGGCTGCACCCACGACGAGGAGGAGTGCGCCCTCGACGACTGGGTGGCCGGCGGTCACGCCGGACCGGCAGGGGCCTCGCGGCTCGAGTCGCTCCGGCGCCTGCTCCGCACGAGGACGCCCGAGAAGGGCGACTGACCCCTGCACGCACGACGAGGGCCCGGACGGAAGATTCCGTCCGGGCCCTCGCCGTGCGTGCCGTGGAGGCGGCGCCGCGTCAGATGCGCGGGTCGCGCTGCTCCGTCGGCTCGTCGTCGATGAGCCGGTGGGTGTCGGCCGGGCGGTCCAGCGGACCCTCGGTCTCACCCACGACCTGCGAGCTCTGCGCCACGCTGGCCGCGTCGGCGGGGAGCAGGTCGTCGGCCTCGGCGAAGGTGTCGAGGTCGACCACCTCGGTGCTGGCGAAGCGCGTGTCCACCTCGACGTCGGACACGTCGACAGTCTCGACGATGACACGCGGCTCGGCGAACAGGCAGGCCGAGCGGTGCTCGCCCACGCCGTCGGGACGGTCGATGAGCTCGGGGTCGTCGACCTTGCAGCGGTCCTGCGCCTTGAAGCAGCGCGTGTGGAAGCGGCAGCCCGACGGCGGGTTCGCCGGCGAGGGCACGTCACCCGAGAGCACGATCTGCTCGCGCTTGCCACGCATGAGCGGGTCCGGTACCGGCACCGCCGACAGCAGGGCCTGCGTGTAGGGGTGGGTCGGACGCTGGTAGATCTGCTCCTCGGTGCCGAGCTCGACCATGCGCCCGAGGTACATGACACCGACGCGGTCGGAGATGTGCCGAACGACCGAGAGGTCGTGCGCGATGAAGATGTAGGACAGGCCGAGCTCGTCCTGCAGCTTCTCCATGAGGTTGATGACCTGTGCCTGGACCGAGACGTCGAGCGCGGAGACCGGCTCGTCGCAGATCAGGACCTTGGGTCGCAGCGCGATGCCTCGGGCGATGCCGATGCGCTGGCGCTGGCCGCCGGAGAACTGGTGCGGGTAGCGGTTGATGTGCTCGGGGTTGAGACCGACCATCTCCAGGAGCTCCTGGACGCCCTTCTTACGACCGCCCTTGGGGACGACGTCGGTGTGGATCTCGAAGGGCTCCCCGATGATGTCGCCGACCGTCTTGCGCGGGTTGAGCGACGTGTAGGGGTCCTGGAACACGATCTGGATGTCGCGACGCAGCTTGCGCATCGCCGATCCGCTCTGCGAGTACATGTCGACACCGTCGAAGTTCACGGTGCCCGACGTCGGCTCCTCGAGACGCATGAGCACGCGGCCCAGGGTCGACTTGCCACAGCCGGACTCGCCGACGATGCCGAGGGTCTCACCCCGCTGGAGCTCGAACGAGACGCCGTCGACGGCCTTGACATGACCGGTCGTCGTGCGGAGCACACCACCCTTGATGGGGTAGTGCTTGTAGAGGTTGTCAGCCTTGAGAATGACGTCAGCCATTGAGGACCTCCTCGGCGAAGTGGCAGGCGGAGTCCTGGTTGGCGATGTGGCGCAGGGCCGGCACGTCGGTGCGGCAGACGTCCTGGGCCATGCGGCAGCGCGGGTTGAAGGCGCAGCCCGCCGGGATCCGGGTGAGGTTCGGCGGGAGCCCACCGATGGCGGCGAGCGTCTGGCCCTTCTGGTCGAGCCGCGGGATGGACTCGAGCAGACCGCGCGTGTAGGGGTGGGCCGGGCGGGCGTAGAGGTCCTCGATCCCCGCCTGCGCGACGATGCGGCCGGCATACATGACGGATGCACGGTCGGCGACGTCGGCCACGACGCCGAGGTCGTGGGTGATGAGGATGAGGCCCATCTGACGCTCCTCCTGGAGCTCAGCGAGCAGGGCCATGATCTGCGCCTGGACGGTGACGTCGAGGGCGGTGGTCGGCTCGTCGGCGATGAGCACCGCCGGGTCGAGCGCGATCGCCATCGCGATCATGATGCGCTGGCGCATGCCGCCGGAGAACTGGTGCGGGTAGTTCTTCACCCGGTCCTTGGCGCCGGGGATGGCGACGCGCTCCATGAGGCGGACGGCCTGCGCGTAGGCGTCGGACTTGTTCATGCCCCGGTGCTGCCGGAACATCTCGCCGATCTGCCAGCCGACCGGGAAGGTCGGGTTGAGCGAGCTCAGCGCGTCCTGGAAGATCATCGAGATCTCCGGGCCACGCGCCTTGCGCCGCTGCTCCTCGGGCATCGTGAGCAGGTCCTGGCCGCAGTAGCGGATCGCCCCAGAGGGGATGACCGCCGGCGGCATGTCGAGGATGCCCATGATGGCCTGCGCCGTCACGGACTTGCCCGAGCCGGACTCGCCCAGGATCGCGAGCGTCTCGCCCTGGTGCAGGTCGAAGGAGACGCCGTTGATCGCCTTGGCGACACCCTCGGCGGTGTGGAACTCGACGTAGAGGTCGTCTACCTCGAGGAGGCGTCCGTC
Organism: Knoellia sp. LjRoot47; assembly: GCF_964253435.1. Taxonomy (NCBI): domain Bacteria; kingdom Bacillati; phylum Actinomycetota; class Actinomycetes; order Micrococcales; family Intrasporangiaceae; genus Knoellia; species Knoellia sp. LjRoot47. Next base: position 2,199,673 of record NZ_CAXUQS020000001.1, on the reverse strand, counting down.
GGCGTCGGGCTTGTAGTCCGATGCGGGCGCCACTGACTTGGTGGTGGTGGTCACTGGTTGCTCCTCCTGCTCATCGAGACTTCGGGTCGAAGGCGTCACGCACGGCGTCGCCGAGCAGGATGAACGCCAGGACCGCGAGGCTGAGGAACAGACTGGGGAAGAGAAGGATGTGCGGGTACGTCCGGACGGCCACGAGGGCGTCGCTGATCGCCACGCCCCACGAGATCGCCGGCGGCGTGAGGCCGATGCCGAGGAAGGACAGGGTCGCCTCCGCCACGATGAACGCACCGAGGTTGATCGTCGAGACGACGATCGCCGGGGCCAGCGCGTTGGGGAGGATGTGCGACCGGATGATCCGCCACGGGCTCGCGCCGAGAGCACGTGCCGCGAGGACGTACTCGTTGGGCTTGACCTGCAGGACGCTCGAACGCATGAGGCGCGCGATCGAGGGCCACCCGAAGATCGTCAGGGTGAGGACGACCTTGCCGACGATGAGGAAGTAGGGCGTGTCGGCCTTGTTGGGGAAGCTCGCCATGAAGAGGATGCCGCCGAGGAGCAGCGGGATGGCGAAGAAGATGTCCGTGATGCGCGAGACGAGCGCGTCGATCCAGCCGCCGTAGAAGCCGGCGATGATGCCGATCGCACCACCGACGAGCAGGGTGGCCAGCGACGTGAGGATGCCGACGATGATCGAGGCCCGGGCACCGTAGATGGTGCGGGCGAAGATGTCGTAGCCCTGGGTGTCGGTGCCGAACCACGCGTTGGCGTTGGGGGTCTGGCGCACGTTGTTGATGTCGCCGAAGGTCGGGTCGGTCTTGGTGAACAGCGAGGGCCAGACCGCCATGAGCACGAACAGGGCGATGAGGACCACGGAGATCCAGAACATCTTGTTCTTGCGGAGCGAGCGCCAGGCGTCCTGGGCGAGCGAACGGGCCTCGCCCACGTCGTCGCCGGCTGCGGGCTGGACGCTGACGGCAAGGGAGTCAGTCATGGCTGATCCTCGGGTCGAGCACGCCGTAGAGAAGGTCGACGAGCAGGTTGACGAGCAGGTAGACGATGACGAGCACGGTCACCGCGGAGACGACGGCGACACCGTCGCGGGAGTTGATGCCCTTCCAGATGTAGCCACCCACTCCCTGGATGTTGAAGATGCGCTCGGTCACGATCGCTCCACCAAGGAGCCCACCGAAGTCGGCGCCGATGAAGGTGACGACGGGGATGAGCGAGTTGCGCAGGGTGTGCACGCCGACGGCGCGGGACTTCGTCAGACCCTTGGCCGCGGCCGTGCGCACGTAGTCGGCGCGCAGGTTCTCGACGAGGTTGGTCCTCGTGAGGCGCGCGACGTAGGCGATGGACAGCGACCCGAGGACAAAGGCCGGGAGCACGAGCGACCACGTCGAGGCCTCGAGGCTCGGGACGGTCGCAGGGAAGATGCCCCACTTGATGCCGAAGAGGTACTGCAGGAGCACACCGATGACGAAGACCGGGATGGAGATGACGAACAGCGTGCTCACGGTGACGAGGTTGTCGATGAACCTTCCCTTGCGCACACCGGCGAGGACACCGGCGAGGATGCCGATGATCGCCTCGAAGGCGATCGCCATGAGGGCGAGACGACCGGTGATCGTGTAGCGCTTGGCGAGGTCCTCCTTGACCGGGATCCCGTAGTAGTTCGTGCCGAGGTCGCCCTGGACGAACTTGCCGAGGTACTTGCCGTACTGCACGGGCAGCGGGTCGTTGAGGTTGTGCTCCTCCTTGAACTTCGCCACGTACTCGGGCGAACAAGGCCGCTCGCCACACTTGCCGGCGGTCGGGTCTCCGGGCAGGGCGAAGACCATGGCGAAGATGATGAAGGTTGCTCCCAGGACCACCGGGATCATCTGCAGCAGTCGCCTGACGATGTACTTGCCCATGTCACCTCCTGAGGTCACTGTCGGCCCGGTCCGCGGTGGCGGAGGGGCACGGCGAGACGGCGTACGCGCGTCTCGAGAAGAGTTGTGGACGGCTTTGTGGGCCTGGCCGGTACAGCAACTTACCTGACGGATCGAAGGGCGCCGGGCGAGCTGGGGCTCCGGTTCGGGGTCTCGTGCCCCGTGGGGGAAATGTACCCCCGGCATGCTGTCGGCCTGCCGGCGAGTGCCGGCAGGCCGACAGCCTGCTGATGTCGGGTCAGGTGCTCACCCGACGCGCTGGGGTCACTTCAGCGAGATACCCGCGTAGTCCGGGACACCGAACGGCGTGGACTTGACGTTGGTGACCTTGTCCGACCAACCGAAGGTGGCCGTGGAGTACCACAGCGGGATGGTCGCCATGTCCTTGGCGACGATCGCCTCGGCCTCCTGGTAGAGCTTGTTCGACTCGGCAGCGTCGGTGGCCGCAGCGGCCTCCTTGAGCTTGGCGTCGAACGCCGGGTCGGAGAAGTCACCGTCGTTGGACGAGGCGCCCGTGCCGTAGAGCGGCGCGAGGAAGTTCTCGATCGACGGGTAGTCCATCTGCCAACCGGTGCGGAACATGCCCTTCATCTTCCGGTCGTGGATCTGGGTCCGGAAGGTGGAGAAGTCGACCACGGGGGTGGCGACACAGTCGACACCGAGAGCCTGCTTGATGCTGTTGCAGGTGGCCTCGGTCCACTCCTTGTGCGACGCGTCAGCGTTGTAGGAGAGGGTCATCTTGCCGCCCTTGAAGCCACCCGCCTTGGCGAGCTGCTCCTTGGCCTTGGCCGGGTCGTACTTGCAGAACTCGCCACAGACGTCGGCCTTGTAGCCGTCGACGACCGGGGAGACCCAGCCGGTCGCGGGCTCACGCGAGCCGTTGAAGATGGCCTTGATGATGGCCTCGCGGTTGATCGCCATGGAGATGGCCTTGCGGACCTCGGGACCGTAGTTCGGGTCCACCTTGGCCGGGGCCGTGGTGATCGTCTGGATGACGCCGACCGGCTTCTGGAGGTTGCGGTCCGGAAGGTCGGTCTTGTACTTGTCGTCGATCTGGGCGCTGGCCGGGACCTCGTCGGTCACGTCGAGTTGGTTGGCCTGGACGTCGGCGTAGGCCGCGTTGCTGTCCTGGTAGATCTTGAACGTGATGTTGTCGAGGTTGCCCTTCTTGTCGCCGCTGTAGTCGGCGAACTTGGAGAGCTTGATCTCGGAGTTCTTGGTCCACGCGTCGACCTTGTAGGGGCCGGCGGCGATCGGCTTGTCACCGAAGGTCTTCGGGTCCGTGAAGAACGCGTCGGGCTGGGGCGAGAACGCCGTGTAGCCGAGGCGCACCGGGAGGTTTGCGACCTTCTCGGTGGTCTTGATCGTGAACGTGGTGTCGTCGACGACCTTGAGGCCGGTCATCTCCTTGGCCTTGGGCGTCGGGGCCTTCTGCGGGCCGTCGCCGTCCGGGTCCTCGGACTGGAGGTCCGCGTAGCCCTCGACCGGCTCGAAGAAGTAGGAGCCGAGCTGGGCGTTGGGGCCGTAGGCCGTGTAGTTCCAGGCGTCGACGAAGTTCTTGGCCTTGACGACGGTGCCGTCGTGGAACTTGTAGTCCTTCTTCAGCTTGACCGTGAAGTTCTGGTTGTCCGAGGTCTCGATCGACTCGGCGATGTCGTTCTCGGGAGCAGCGGTGTCGACGTTGTACTTCACGAGCTTGGCCGTGATGACGTCGAGCACGTTGCCGCCACACGTCTCGGACGTGTTGCCCGCGATCAGGGGGTTCTCGGGGTTGCAGCCACGGACGGTGATCGCACCGCCGGCCTTCGCTGCGGAGTCGGTCGTGTCGCCGCCCTCATCGCCGCCGCCGCCACAACCTGCGAGCAGCAGCGCTGCCGCCGAGATGCCGGCAACGGCCACCGTGCGAGTGGTTCCTCGCATGGATGTCCTCCTACGTGTCGATCCGTCCCAGGGAAAGGAAACGGACATCAAGTGAGAGCCGGTCCCGGTCGGGTGGCCCCCGCGCACCGTGAGGCACGCGGACCCCATGTAAGACCAGATCGGCGACGCGCGGAACGGGCGTGACCGACACGAGACCCGATTGTGACCCTTGCGAGGGGCTACGGTGACGGGCGTGCCGACCTACGACGACGACCTGCGACTTGCCCATGTCCTCGCCGACGCCGTCGAGCGGGTGACGGTCTCACGCTTCCGCGCCGAGGACCTCCGGGTGGAGTCCAAACCCGACCTCACGCTCGTGAGCGACGCCGACCGCAGCGCCGAGGAGCTCGTGCGTTCGCAGCTCAAGCGGACCCGCCCACGGGACGCCGTGATCGGCGAGGAGATGGAGCCGACGGGCCACGGTCCGCGCCAGTGGGTCATCGACCCGATCGACGGGACCCACAACTTCGTGCGCGGCGTGCCGGTCTGGGCCACCCTCATCGGGCTCATCGACGCAGGACAGCCCGTCCTCGGCCTCGTCGCCGCGCCCGCCCTCAACCGCAGGTGGTGGGCCGCACAGGGCAGTGGCGCCTGGGCCGGCCGCAGCCTCACGTCGGCCAAGCGCATCTCGGTCTCGCAGGTGTCTTCACTCGGCGACGCCTCGTTGTCCTACAGCTCGGCGACCTCGTGGGAGGCTGTGGGTCGCCAGGAGGCGGTGCTCGACCTCGCGCGGGACTGCTGGCGCGAGCGTGCGTTCGGCGACTTCTGGTCCTACATGCTCCTCGCCGAAGGTGCCGTCGACATCGCGGCCGAGCCGGAGCTCGGCCTGCACGACATGGTCGCGCTCGTGCCGATCGTCACCGAGGCCGGAGGACGCTTCACGTCGCTCAAGGGCGAGGACGGCCCCTTCGGCGGCAACGCCGTGGCGACCAACGGCCTTCTCCACGACGAGGTCCTGTCCCGCATCGGCCTCTAGGGCCTCAGGCCGGGACCACCGTCACCGGTCCGAGGCCGAGGCCCTCGATGTCCTCGCGCAGGCTCGCCGCGTCGCCGACGACGATGACGACCCACTCCCCCGTCACGACGTCTGCGTATGCCGTGGTGAGCCTCGCGTCGTCGAGCTCGCGCATCGCGGCGAGGGTCTGCGTCTGGAAGTCGAGCGGGAGGCCCTCGATGGCGAGCGCGGAGGCCTCGTCCGCCACGGCGTCCGCCGTCGCGTAGCGACCCGGTGCGGTCTGGACGACGTAGTCCACCCCGCTGCGGATCTCGCTGTCCGAGAAGCCTTCTCGTGCCTTCTCGAGGATCTCGACGAGCAACCTCAGGGCGTCGACCGTCGCGTCGGCACGCACCGACCCCGCGGTGACGAACGACCCACCGCGGGCCCGCGGACGGAAGGCGGCGCGGATGCCGTACGTGTAGCCCTTGTCCTCGCGGAGCACGGCGTCGACGCGCGCGCTCGGGGAGCCACCGACAATGAAGCTGAGGACGGGGTAGGGCGCCCACCCGCTCTCCACGGACCGGTCCGGACCGGGAACGGCGACCGACAGCTCGCTCTGGACCGAGCCGGGCCGGTCGACGAGCACCACGCGGGCCTCTCCCCCGGCGGGCACCGGGGGCCGGGCGGGGGTGGCCGGCACGTGGTCCGGGTTGGCCCAGCCGCCGAGCCCGGTCGCCACGACCTCGGCGACATCGATCCCGTCCAGGTCCCCGGCGACGACGAGGGTGGCTCCGCGCGGACCGATGTGGGTGCGGTGGAAGGCGACGACGTCGTCCCGACTCATCGCGGAGATCGTCGTGGGCGTGCCTGCCGCGGGCCTGGAGGCGCGCTCGCTGGGCGCCCACAGGTTGGCGGTGAGCTCGCGGGCCGCACGGTGGGGCGCGGAGGCGCGCTCCTGCTCGATCTCGGCGAGCCGGCTCCGCAGGATGCGGCGCACCTCGGCCTCGGGGAAGGCGGGCTCGGAGAGGGCCTGTCTCAGCAGGTCCAACGCCTGCGGCAGGAATCGTTGCGGCACATCGACATCCACGCTCAGCGCGCCGTCGGTCACAGCGGCCCCGAGCACCATGCCGGTGCGCTCCATGAGCTCGGCGAACTCCTCGCTCGAGTGCTCGGCGGTGCCCTCGTCGAGGAGTCGTGCCGTCATCGCGGCGACCCCTTCACGGTCGGCGGGCTCGTCGGTGAGGGAGAGCGGCACGACGAGGCGGACCGAGACGACGTACTGGCCGGGGACGGCATACGAGAGAAGTCGGATCCCGTTCTCCGTCACCGACTCCTGCGGCATCGGGAAGGTCCACGGCTCGGGGGGTGCCACCTCGGGACGGGCTGCGGCGGTGGTGCTCATGCGACCTCCTCGCTCGCGACATGGGCGCGGTAGGCGACCACGGCTCGGCTCTCGGGACGCAGCCAGGTCGCGGCCGCGGACCGCACCTGCTCCGGGGTCACGGCACGCAGCCGGTCGAGGTGGGTGTTGACGAGGTTCGGGTCACCGTGGAGCGAGGCGTAGTGCGAGAGCGCGTCGGCGCGCTCCTCCTGGCTCGCCAGCACCGACAGCCAGCCGCGTTCGGCCTGGGCGAGGGCGGCGTCCATCTCGGCCTCGGTCGGTCCCTCGACCGCGAACCGATCGAGCTCCTCGACGAGCGCCTGCTCGACGGCGTCGGTGTCGGCCTCGTCGGCGATGTCGAGGACGAAGAACCCCAGGGACACCCCGTCGACGAAGCCCCACGACGTGGCGTGGGCGCCGAGGGCGGTCTGCTCCTTGCGCACGAGCCGGCGGACGAGGCGCGACGACGCCAGGCCACCGAGGGCGTCGAGGGCGAGGCTCACCGCGTCGAACTCGGGGGTCTCGTCGACGGGCAGCCGGAAGGCGACGTGGAGGCGGTCGTTGGGCACGTCCTCGCGGCGCTCGACGCGCACGGGCTCGGTGAGCGGAGCGAGCGCCTCGACCGGTCCGCGCCGGGGCTCCCCGCTCGACTCGATCGCGCCGAAATAGCGCTCCACGAGGGCGAACCCGTCGTGCGGTGTGACGTCGCCGCACAGCGTGAGGACGGTGTTGTCCGGCGCGTAGTGGCTCCGGAAGAACGCATGGACGTCGTCGAGGCTCGCGGCGTCGAGGTCCTCCATCGAGCCGATCGTCGGGTGGTGGTACGGGTGCCCCTCCGGGAACGTCGCGGCGTAGACGTCGATGAGCGCGTTGCCGTAGGGCTGGTTGTCGTAGCGCTGGCGCTTCTCCTCCTTGACCACGTCACGCTGGTTGTCGAGGTTGGCCTGGTTCACCGCGTCGAGCAGGTGCCCGTGCCGGTCCGCCTCGAGCCAGAGGGCGAGCTCGAGCGCACCCTTGGGCACCGTCTCGAAGTAGTTGGTGCGGTCGAACCACGTCGTCGCGTTGAGCCGCCCGCCCTGTGCCATGAGCGCCTCGAAGTGCTCGCCGCTCGCGACGTGGGCCGAGCCCTGGAACATGAGGTGCTCGAAGAGGTGCGCGAACCCCGTGCGACCGGGTGCCTCGTGGCGCGACCCGACTCCCACCCAGATGTTGACCGTGACGTTGGGGACGCTGGGATCCGGTGAGACGACGACGCGCAGCCCGTTGGGGAGGGTGCGCTCGTGGACCGGGTAGTCGAGCGGCATGGCGCCACCCTACGTGGCGTGGGCGCGCCCGATCCGTGTCCGGCGTGGGACGTGGACGACCCGCGGGTATGCCGGCCGGTCAGCTCGCGTGCTCGGCCTCGGCCGCCGTCGTGCTCGCGGACGCGCTCGAGCTCGGCGTCGGCAGGTGGTCGGTCTCGACGACCGGCAGCTTAGGCAGGTCCTCGGGCGGGATGTTGCGGATGATGTTGCGCGCGAGGATCTGCTGTGCGGTCACGGTGCGCTCGGAGCGGCCACGGCCGATGAAGCTCACCATCCAGTGCAGGAGCGTGGTGATCCGCTGCTTGAAGCCGATGAGGTAGACGATGTGGATCGCGAGCCACAGCACCCAGGCAAGGAAGCCCGAGAACCGCAGCTTGCCGACGCTCGCCACGGCGCTGAACCGCGAGATCGTCGCCATCGAACCCTTGTCGAAGTACGAGAACTTCTCGGGCGCGGGCTTGCCGTCGAGCCGCGCCTTGAGGTGCTTGGCGGCGTAGCGGGCGCCCTGGATCGCGACCTGTGCGACGCCGGGGAGGCCGTCGAGGGAGGCCATGTCGCCGACGACGTAGACGTCGGGGCGACCGGGGAGGGTGAGGTCGGGGTTGACGAGGACGCGACCGGCGCGGTCGAGCTCGGCGTCGGACTGCGCGGCGAGCATGGCGCCCAGCTCGGAGCCCTGGACTCCGGCGGCCCAGACCTTGGTCGCGGCCTCGATGCGGTCGCGGGTCCCGTCGGCCTTCTCGATGTCGATGCCGGTGGAGTCGACGCCGACGACCTTGGTGCCGAGCTCGACCTCGACGCCCATCGTGGTGAGGCGGTTGCGGGCCGCGCCACCGAGCCGGTCACCGAACGAGGGCAGCACCTGGGGGGCGGCGTCGAGCAGCACGATGCGCGCCTGACGGGTGTCGATGGCGCGGAAGTCGCGCTTGAGGGTGCGGTGGGCGAGCTCGGCGATCTGGCCGGCCATCTCGACACCGGTGGGACCGGCGCCGACGACGACGAAGGTGAGGTAGCGGTCGCGCTCGGCCGGCGACGTGGCGAGCTCTGCCCACTCGAACGAGCCGAAGATGCGGCCGCGCAGCTCGAGGGCGTCGTCGATGCTCTTCATGCCCGGGGCGTACTCGGCGAACTGGTCGTTGCCGAAGTAGGACTGACCGGCGCCGGCGGCGACGAGGAGCGTGTCGAACGGCGTCACGGTCTCGCGGCCGAGCACCTCGCTGGTCACGGTCTTGGCCTCGAGGTCGATGTCGGTGACGGTGCCGAGGATGACGCGCGCGTTCTTCTGGCGGGCGAGGATCTCGCGAGTGCTCGGCGAGATGCCGCCCTCGGAGAGGATGCCGGTCGCCACCTGGTAGAGCAGCGGCTGGAACAGGTGGTGGGTCGTCTTGGCGACGAGAGTGACCTCGACGTCCTTGCGGCGACGCAGGGCCTGCGTGCCGAAGAGCCCGCCGAAGCCCGAACCGATGACGACGACGCGGTGCGTGGTCATGCTGTGCCTCCTCGTGGCTGGCCGGGTGACCTCCACCCTGCCGGAAAAACGACGAACGGCGGGCCGTCAGTGACGACCCGCCGTTGTCGGTTGGTAGCGGGGGCAGGATTTGAACCTGCGACCTCCGGGTTATGAGCCCGGCGAGCTACCGAGCTGCTCCACCCCGCGACGAGTGAGGACCTTGCGGCCGCTCGGTGGTTCTAGGTTACGGGACACCGACGCGAGGACCAAATCCGGTGGGTCGAGCCCGCGCCGGTGGGCCGTGACGTCGACCCACGACCCCCCGCGCTCCCCCCACCGACCCGCTCGCCGCCCGCGGGACGGTGGGACGATGGCGGGCATGTGGACCGGTGGCAGCAGGGCGTCGTCGCCGACCTCACGTCCCCCGACCCTCGACTTCGGGGTGCGCGACCTCCTCCGGCTCAACCCGGTGCCGCCGGGCTCGCACCGCGTCGCCCTGCGGGCCGGGCTCAGCGTCGCCGTGCCCCTGCTCACGGTCATCGCGCTCGGCCGCACGCCCTGGGCGGTGTATGCCGCGTTCGGCGCGTTCACCTCGCTCTACGGGCGCAACCACGTCCACGTCCCACGCGCGGTCATGCAGGCGACCGCCGGCCTCGCGCTGGTGACGTGCGTCGGACTGGGTGCTGCCTTCGCGGCGTCCGGCGCCGGTCCGTGGGTGCTCGTGCTCGCGGCGGTCGGGGTGGCCGGCGTGGGGTCGCTGCTGTCGACCGTCCTCGACTGGCACCCCTCGGGTCCGCTGTTCCTCATCTTCGCGTTCGGCACCGTCGCGGCGACGCACGCCACGTGGTCGGACGTCCCCATCGCCTTTGCGGTCGCGGCCGCGAGCGCTGCCTTCGCGCTCGTCGTCGGCAACATCGGCGCCGTCGTGACCCGGACCGTGCCCCAACCCCGGGCCCGGCTCCGCTCGCCCCGCGGTCCCGACCCGTTGCGCTACATGGTGGCGGTCGGTGTCGCGGGAGCGGTCGCGACCACGGCCGGGCTCGGGCACTCGTGGTGGGCGATGGTCGCGGCGGCGGCGCCGCTGAGCGTGCGGGGCCGGGCCCACCAGGCGCTGCGCGCGGGTCACCGCATCGCCGGGACCGTCCTCGGCCTCCTCACGAGCATCCCGCTGCTGCTCCTCGGGCTGGACCCGGTCCCGCTCGTGCTCGTCGTCGTCGTGCTCCAGGTCGTCACCGAGCTCCTCGTCGGCCGCAACTACGGCCTCGCCCTGCTCTTCATCACGCCCATGGCACTGCTCATGGGCCAGCTGGGAGCGTCACAGTCCGCGCCGGCGCTCGTCCTCGACCGGGGCGTCGAGACGGTCATCGGAGCGGTCGTGGCCGTCGCCCTCCTCGCGATCGAGAACCGCCGCGCCCACCAGTGGTGAACGCGGCGGTCTCGCTGTTGCGCGGGTCGACCCGTCGGGTCAGGGTGAGGCCGAAGGGCTCGGCGTGGGAGTCGCCGTGGGGCTCGGCGAGGCGGAGGCACCGGGAGCCGGCGTCACGAGCTGCGGGCTGATCGCGGCCGCGCGGGCGATCGCGGCCTGGAGGTCCTTCTGGGCCTCGCCGTAGGCCGCGAAGTCACCCTTCTTGAGGGCCGCCTGACCCGCGGCGTTCGCCGCCTCGATGTCCTTGATGACCTCGGCCAGCTGGGCGCTGGGCGTCTGGTCGGTCGGGGTCGGCCCACCAGACGTCGGCGTACCACCGGAGTCGGTGCCGCTGTCGCCGGCACTGGCACCGGAGTTGCCACCGAACAGGCCGTCGAGCGCCTGGTCGAGCGTCTCGCCCCAGGCGATCCGCTTGCCGAAGACCGCGACGGTCGCCTTGTTCTGCGGGAACGACCCGCCCTCACGTGAGGCCTGGACATACATCGGCTGGACGTAGAGCAGGCCCTCTCCCACCGGCAGCGTGAGCAGGTTGCCGTAGGTCAGCTGCTTGCCCGACTGGCGGTTCTGGGCGATGAACTGGCTGAGGTTGAGCGGTTCGCTGGGACTCTGCGAGCGAGCCGTGCTGACCTCGATCTGGTTCTGCACCTGACCCGGCCCGTCGACGGCGGAGTTGCGTGGCAGCTCGAGCAGGCGCATCGACCCGTAGGACTCGGCCGGCTTGCCCGCCGTACCTCCGGCGTCGGAGTCGACCGCGAGGAACCCGCGCAGGATCTCTCGGCCCGAGCCCGACGGGATGAACGTCGTCGTGAGCGAGAACGCCGGCCCGGGCTGGTCCGGCATCGCCAGCGACTGGTAGTAGACCGGCTGGTCCTGGGTCGCGTGCGTCGGGTCCTTGGGGACCCGCCAGAAGTCGCCACCGCCGTAGAAGGAGTTGGCGTCCGTGACGTGGTAGCTCGAGAGCAGCTGGCGCTGGACCTTGAACAGGTCCTGCGGGTAGCGGACGTGGCTCATGAGCTGGGCCGACATCTCCGACATCGGGGAGACCGCGCCGGGGAACGCCTTGCTCCAGGCCTTGAGGATCGGGTCCTTGGTGTCCCAGCCGTAGAGCTTGACCTGGCCGTCGTAGGCGTCAACGGTGGCCTTGACCGAGTTGCGGATGTAGTTGACCTGACCGGCGCCGGCGACGACGACGCTCGACGAGCGTTCGCTCACCGAGTCCGAGGTGGCCTCGGCGAGGTCGGTGAGGCGGCTGTTGGGGTAGCGGGCGGTGGTCGTGTAGGCGTCGACGATCCACTTGACCCGGCCGTCGACGACGGCGGGGTAGGCGTTGCCGTCGACCGTGAGCCACGGGGCGACGCGCTCGACGCGCTCGCGCGGGCTGCGGTGGTCGAGCAGCCGCGAGTCGGAGTTGACCGCGTCGGAGAGGAGGAACTTCGGCTCGCGGTACTTCACGGCATACGCGAGCTTGCGGGCGAAGGACCCGATGGCCACACCGCCGGAGCCCTCGTAGGTGTTGTTGGCCTGGCCGCCCTCGCCTCGGTCGTCCGGGAAGTCGAACTCGCGCGGCTTGGCGCCGTTGGGGGCGCCGACGATGGAGTAGCTCGGCGACTCCTCGCCGAAGTAGATGCGCGGCTCGTAGTCGACGCCCATCGGGCCCTTGGTGGAGAAGCCGCTCGAGAAGAACTGGGGGTCGCCCTCGCTCGTGCGCTTGTTGCCGTAGGCACCGATGAAGCCGAAGCCGTGGGTGTAGACGGTGTGGTCGTTGAGCCAGTTGCGCTGGTTCTCGGGGACGCCCGCGAGGTTGAGCTCACGCACGGCGACGACCGAGTCGCTCTTCTTGCCGTCGATCGAGTAGCGGTCGACGTCGAGGATGTCGGGGAAGGCGTAGTACTGGCGCAGGCCCTCGAACTGACGGAAGGTCGGCGAGACGACGTTGGGGTCGACGAGCCGGATGCCGGGGATGGTCTCGGCGTCCTCGCGCAGCTGCCCGGGCTCGGCGTCGGTCGTGGCGGAGTAGGGCGTCTTCTTGATGCCGTCGATGCCGAAGGCCGCGCGGGTGGCGTCGATGTTGCGCTGGATGTACTGGGCCTCGAGCGACTTCTCCGACGGGCGCACCTTGAGCGACTGGACCGCGGCTGGGTAGAGGCCGCCGGCGACGACGGAGAGCACGGTGAGCAGACCGACCCCGATGAGCGGCAGGCGCCAGCTCCGGGTCCAGATCGACGCGATGAAGAAGCCGGCGCACATCACCGTCGCGACCGCGAGGATCGCCTTGATCGGGAGTACCGCATTGGCATCGGTGTAGGTGATGCCGGTGATGAGCTTGGACTCGCTCGTGGTGAGGCTGTAGCGGTCGAGCCAGTAGGCGGCGGCGCGCACGAGGGCGAGCAGGGAGGCCAGCGTCGCGACCTGGATGAACGCCGCGCGCGTGGTCTCGCCGCGTCCGGGCAGCTGGAGCCCGCCGTAGACGTAGTGGGTGAACGCCGCAGCGAGCAGCGCCAGCAGCAGGACGACCGTGAAGAAGCTCACGAGGAAGCGCAGCCACGGCAGCGTGAAGACGAAGAAGCCCACGTCGAGCCCGAACTGGGGGTCCTTGGTGCCGAACGGCACCGCGTTGCGCCAGAGAAGGAACGTGCGCCAGGCGCCCATCGCCGCCGCGCCCGCGAGCAGCCCGAGCACGGACGGCACGACGATCGTCGCGAGGCGGCGCAGCGGGTCGAGAACCTGGCGGTACTGGTCGAGCACCTGCGCCGACGGGGACGGCAGGATGCGCCGCGGCCGGGAGCGGTAGGCGACGATGAGGCTCGCGGCGACCGCGCCGGCGGTGATGACGAAGGCGGCCACGAACAGCAGCACGCGGGTGCCGAGCTGGGTGAGGAAGACGCTGCGGAAGCCGACGGAGTCGTACCACCACACGTCGGTGAGGACGCCCGCCGCCATGAGGGCGAGGATCGCGAGCCCGGCGAGGATCGCCAGGGTCGTGCCGAGCGGTCCCCTCCTCGGCGGCACACCCGGGCCGCCGGGCCGACCGGGACGCCGGACGTTGCCGCCGGCTCCTGCTCCACCCCCGGCACCGGGACCGCGGGCGGGTCCGCCCGGATCACGCGGACCTGACCCCCCGGACTGCTTGTCTGCGTCGTCGGGGTCGATACCGTCGAACCACTCTGGCCGGCTCACTGTTCGCTCACTCCAGGTCCGTGAACTCCCCGAGCGGACCCGGGCTGAAGGGTGACCCTATCTTCCCGACATGTGTGCGCGAGGATGGGCCCGTGACCTCCGCCTCGCAGCCCGTGACCGAACCGCTGTCCCTCGCCGCCCTCGACACCGAGCGCCACGTCGCCTCCGGGGGATGGGACCAGCCGCCGCGGCTCTTCGCCCTGGTCTCGACGGCCGACCTGCTCACCCGCGAGCCGCAGCTCGCCGCAGGGCTCACGGTCTCGGACCAGGTCGACGGTGCACTCACCGCGATCGAGCAGGAGGACCTGCCCGAGAACGAGTCGATCGAGTCGCTGCTCGGTCAGATCGCGTGGCCCGACACGGTGCTCGGCTGCGCCATCGTCGTCGAGCGCCTCGTCGTCCCACCGGAGGCGGAGCGCGACCTGCCCCAGGACCGCGACGCCGCCGTCGCCGCCCTCGCCGAGCACCCGGACCGCCGTGACGTGCGGCTCCTCGCGGCCGTCACTCGTGACGGCCGGAGTATCTGCCTGCTGCGCCAGCGCGAGCACGACCGCGACGACCGGGTCGCCACCGGGTCCGACATCGCACCCGGGCTGGTCGCCGCCCTGCGGTCGACCTTCAGCGACTGACCGCAGGCGCGGTCAGCGTCAGCAGCGGGGCAGCGACGCCACGTCGTCGGCCGCGATCGCCTTGACCGCACCGAGCGCGTCGTCGAAGGAGCCGATCCTGACGACCTCGAGCCCGTCGGGGACGTGCCCGACGACCTCGTCGCAGTTGTCGGCGGGGGCGAGGAAGTAGTCGGCGCCGCCGTTGCGCGCACCCGCCAGCTTCTGCCGGATGCCGCCGATGGGTCCCACCGACTCGTCGGGCTCCATCGTCCCCGTGCCCGCGATGCGCTTGCCGCCGGTGAGGTCACCGGGCGTCAGCAGGTCGTAGACGGCGAGGGTGAACATCGTGCCCGCGGACGGACCGCCCACTCCCCCGGCCGTGATGGTGACGTCGACCGGGAGGTCGTAGTCGCGGCCGAGCGAGACACCGACGACCGTCCTGCCCTGGACGTCGCGGGTCGTCACCGACACGGTCTTCTGGGTGCCGTCGCGACGCACGACGATCGCGACCGGGGCACCGGCCTTCTGCGCCTGCACCGCGGCCTGGACCGCCTTGGCATCCGGCGTCGCGGTCCCGGCGACGGACAGGATCTCGTCACCGGGCTCGAGCACGCCCTTGGCGGGCGATCCCTCGGGAAGGGCGGAGACGACGACCCGCTCCGGGACGGTCCGGCCGGTCTCGCGGAGCGCGATCGCTGCCGCGACCTCCTGCGAGTCGACCATCTCGGCGGCGTTCTCCTGCTGGATCTGCTCGCGGGTCGTCTCGGTCGGGTAGATCTCCTCGCGCTTGTAGATCTCGTAGTCGGGGCGCAGTGCGGCCTCGGCGAGCTCGAAGAGGTTGACCCGCACGCCCGGTCCGCCGGTCACCCGCACGGTCGTGAAGTCGAGTGCGCCCTTGGCGGGGTATGCCGTGGCTCCCTTGACCTGGATGATCTCCTTGCCGTCGAGCGTGCCGAGGGTGTTGGTGATCGGGCCCGGCTGGAAGATCACGTAGGGCAGGGGGATGAACGACAGCCCGGCAGCGATGACGATGACGAGGAACAGCGACGACAGGAGCCCGCCACTGCGGCGGCTCACGGCATACGGGTTCGTGCCGGAGGCGGCGTCGAGGTCGTGGGGCGCGGACGAGCCGGCGCCGCCCGCGGAGGCGGTCGGGTCGGGAGTGCTCACGGCAGCCCGACCCACTCGGTGCCGCCGTCGCCCAGCTGCTGGTGCTTCCAGATCGGGACCTCGGCCTTGAGTGTGTCGATGAGGTCGCGGCAGGCCGCGAAGGCGGCGTCGCGGTGGGCGGCGGACGCCGCGACCACGACGGCGACGTCACCGATCTCGAGGTGGCCGGCGCGGTGGAGCGCGCCGAGCCGGACGGCGCCGGAGCGCGCCGCGACGTCCTCACTCACCTCGCGCAACCGGTCGGCGGCCGTCGGGTGGACGGTGTAGTCCAGCGAGGAGACCTCCTGCCCGCGGTCGTGGTCACGCACGACGCCGACGAACACGGTGATGCCACCGCAGGTCGGGTCCTGGACGCTCGCGAGCACCTCGTCGACCGAGAGCGGGGCCTCGCGGATCTCGGCGAGGGCGACGGTGCCGGGCACGGCCGGGACGCTCGTGAGGTCGTGCTGCACGCGCTCCTCCTCGGAACTATCCGCGGACCATCCGTGGTTGGGTACTGATGAGACCACATCATCGCACCGCCGCCCGAGGAGACCCTCAGTGACCGATTCGCACGACCGCCCCGACGAGCCCGAGGAGCAGGGCCTCCCGCCGGAGCTGGAGCAGGTCCTTCGCGGCCTCACGGGAGGTGCGGACCTGGACCCCCAGATGGTCGAGATGATGCGCAACATGGGGCTCGACGACGTCGACCCGCAGATGCTCCAGATGGTCGCCGGTCAGGTGCAGGCGATGTTCGCCGGCGCCGACGAGAGTGGCTCGGTCGACGTCAGCGTGGCCACCGACATCGCCCGCAAGACGGTCGCCGCCGAGGGTGACCCGTCGGTCGCGACCGCGGTGTCGAGCGACGCCCGTGAGGCGGTCGACGTCGCGAACCTCTGGCTCGACGCGGTGACCGACCTCGACCACTCCGGTCTCGTCGGCCGGGCCTGGAGCCGCTCCGAGTGGGTCGAGGCGACGATGCCGGTGTGGCGCGACCTCGTCGACCCCATCGCCGTCGGCGTCGGGGACGCCATGGGTGCCGCGATGACCAAGCAGCTCGGTCAGCTCGGTGAGGGCGGCCTGCCCGAGGGCCTCGTCCCGCCCGGCACCAACCCCGCGGCGATGATGGGCCAGATGGCGCCGATGCTGCGCCGCATGCAGGGCTCGATGTTCTCCGTCCAGCTCGGTCAGGCCGTCGGTGCCCTCGCCGGCGAGGTCCTCACCGGCGGAGAGGTCTCGCTCCCGCTCGTCCCCGCCCCCGACGTCGTGCTCATGCCTGGCGCGATCGCCGCGTTCGCCGCCGGCCTCGAGATCGACGAGCCGCAGGCACGGCTCCACCTCGCGGTGCGCGAGAGCGCCCGCACCCGCCTGTTCCACGCGGTCCCGTGGCTCGGCCCGCAGGTCCTCGCCGCGGTCCGCGACTACGCGCGGGACACGACGATCGACACCGATGCCATCGAGGAGGGTCTGCGTTCGATCGACCCGACCGACGTCGAGGCGATGCAGCAGGCCCTCGCCGGACGGCTCTTCGCCCCCCAGCAGTCCGCCGCCCAGAAGGCCGCGCTGTCGCGGCTCGAGACGCTGCTCGCCCTCATCGAGGGCTGGGTCGACGTCGTCGCGGCCGCCGCCGTCTCGCCGCACCTGCCCCAGGCCGAGGCCCTCGGTGAGGCGATCCGCCGTCGCCGCGCCAGCGGCGGTCCGGCCGAGAAGACCTTCGCCGCACTGGTCGGGCTCGAGCTGCGACCCCGACGTCTCCGTGACGCCGCCAACCTCTTCGCGGCCTTGGAGGCCTCAGGTGGAGCCGAGGCGCGCGACGCGGCCTGGGCCCACCCCGACGTCGCTCCCGACGCCGCCGACCTCGACGACCCGCTCGGCTACGTCGAGCGACAGCGCTCGAGCGCGAGCGGCGACGACTTCGACGCCGAGCTCTCCGCGTTGCTGCGGGGCGACTCCGGCGAGGGCCCCACCGAGGGCTCGACGCCCGACGACCCGTCCGCCCGGTGACCGGTCCCTCCCCGACCGAGCAGTCACCGACCGAGCAGTCACCGACCGGCCCGTCACCGACCCACGCGTCGGCTCAGGCAGCAGACCTCGAGGTCGACGTGGCGGGGGCGTTCGCCCATCTCCACGCCGACGCCACCCGGGTCCTGCGTGCCTGGAGCGCACCCGACGCCGCGCAGGAGCGGTTGCGGACGGCATACCTCGCGCATCTCGAGCGGCATCCGGACGGGGTCGCGAAGGCGGGCCCACGCGAGCACCTCACGGCGAGCTGTCTCGTCATCACGCCCGACGCGGGCCACGTGCTCCTCACCCACCACCGTCGGGCGAGGCAGTGGTTCCAGTTCGGCGGCCACCTCGAGACCACTGACGAGAGCCTGCTCGCCGCCGCGACCCGCGAGGGTCGCGAGGAGTCCGGGGTCGCGTCCGTCACGCCCGCGCCCGTCGTCGTGCAGCTCGACCAGCACGAGCTGGTCGGTGACTTCGGCTGGTGCCGGGGGCACCTCGACGTGCGGTTCGCCGCGGTGCTCGACCGGGAGACGGTGCCCGTGACGAGCGAGGAGTCCCTCGACGTCGCGTGGTGGCCGACCACGGCGCTGCCGCAGGGCACGCGCACCGAGCTCTCGGCCCTCGTCGGGGCGACCCGGCGGGCCCTGGGCTTGTGAGCCCCATGGCGGCTCAGGCGGAGGCGTCCTCGACGACGTCGTCGTCATCGTCGGCCAGGTCGAGACCCTTGGCCAGCGCCACCCCGTCGAGGAACCCGCGGGCGCGCTCGAGCTTGGGGTAGGAGCGCAGCAGGGTCCAGAAGTCGCGGTTGTGGCCACCGACGAGCAGGTGGGCGAGCTCGTGGAGGATGACGTAGTCGACGACATAGGTCGGCATGCCCTGGAGCCGGTCGGAGAGCCGGATGGAGCCGTCAGACGGGGTGCAGCTGCCCCACCGCGAACGCTGGTTGGTGACCCACCGGATCGAGCGCGGGCGGGCGTGGCCGCCGAGGTAGCGCTCGGAGAGCTCGGTGGCGCGGGCCATGAGGCCGTCGTCGCTCGGTCGGCGACGCCGCTCCCCCGCCTCGAGCCGGTCGACCATGCGGGCGACCCAGACGCGCTCCTCGGCGCGGGACATCGAGGCCGGGATGAGCACGACGACACGGTCGCCCTCGCGGCGCGCACTCACGGTGCGGCGGCGACGGTGACTGCGCCGGACCTCGACGTCCTCGGTGCTCACCCCTCAACGGTAGGCCAGACGCCCGACAACGGGTGGGTGGCGCGCGGTGGGCGGAGCACCCGGTGCGCCCGTCGACACGGCGCGGTGAGAGGCTGGAGAGGCACGACGACCCGCCGAATGGGGCCAGTGGGGCTCGTGGTGCGCACGTGAAGCATGGGGCGATCGGCGCGCACAGAACCCCCCGCGCCACGCGGTGCAGGCACGCGTGGCTGAGCACGAACGCGTGCTCCCGCGGTCTAGGGTGAAACGGTCATCGCCGCTCATCCGCGGCACCACGACCAAGGAGTTGCAATGGCTGACGAGACCTACAAGGGCGAGTTCTACTGCGTGAAGTGCAAGGAGAAGCGCGAGGCCGAGGGCAACGTCGTCGTCTCCGACAACGGCCGCCGCATGGCCAAGGGCAAGTGCCCCGTGTGCGGCACGAACCTCAACCGCATCCTCGGCAAGGCCTGAGCGCCCCAGCCCTCTCGTTCCCAGCGGCCCCCGGCTCACCACCGGGGGCCGCGGTGCGTCCGAGGGCCTGTGGATGACGCGGAGGCGGCGCCCCGCGGGTGTGCCAGATTGGCGGCACCACCCGATCCCGGAGGCACCGATGCCACACCCGCTCGTCGTCGTGGACGGCCGCGGCGGTCTCCCCGAGGAGATCAGCCGCCAGCTCCGCCTCGCCGGTGCCACCCGCGTGCAGGGCGGGCCCTTCGCCGCCGACGCCGCGGAGGCCCTGATGTCGACGAGCCCACGCGACCGGCCTGCAGCCGTCGTGCTCGTGGCCGGGTCGACGGTGACCGTCGAGGCGGCGAGCCCGTGGCACCGGGCCGGCGTCCCGCACCTGCCGGTGACGTGCGACGGCCACGTGAGCACGATCGGCCCTCTCGTCGTCCCCGGCCTCGGCGCCTGCTGGCGCTGCCACGCCCTCGTCGCCCACGACCTCGATGCCGTCGGGGCGCTGCCGAGCAGCCGCCTCGCGCTCGACCCCGTCGCCCTCCCCGCCGGCGGGCTGGGCGTCCTCACCGCTGCCGTCACCGCCACGGTCGTGCTCGCCCAGGTCGCCGGGGCGAGCCGGCTCGTCGGGGTCTCCACCGAGATCGAGGTCGACGGACCGACCGTCACGCACCGCCACTGGGAGCGCCACCCGATGTGCCCCGTGTGCCCGTCTGCGGGAGTGCCGGCACACCTGTCAGGAGGTCACGACACAATGGCGGGGTGAGTGACATCCCCCGACGCTCCCTCGCGCGCACGGCCAAGCTCGTCGGCCTGCCGCTGGGTCATGCCGGGCGCGCGGCCGTGGGACTGGGCCGCAGGGTCGGCGGTGCACCGGCGGAAGCCATCGCCGCCGAGCTCCAGGCGCGCACGGCCGAGCAGCTCTTCGCCGTGCTCGGTGAGCTCAAGGGCGGCGCGATGAAGTTCGGGCAGGCGCTGTCGGTGATGGAGGCGGCGATGCCCGAGGAGCTTGCCGGCCCCTACCGCGCCACCCTCACCAAGCTCCAGGACGCGGCCCCGCCCATGCCGGTCGAGCGCGTCCACGCGATCCTCGCCGAGCAGCTCGGACCGCGCTGGCGCACCGCGAAGTTCCAGTCCTTCGAGGACCGGCCCGTCGCCGCCGCGTCGATCGGCCAGGTGCACCGCGCCGTGTGGCGTGACGGCCGCCCGGTCGCGGTCAAAGTGCAGTACCCCGGCGCCGGCGAGGCCCTGCTGTCCGACATCAACCAGCTGTCGCGGGTCGCCCGGCTCGCCGGCGCCATGGTGCCCGGCATCGCCATGGGGCCGATCCTCGACGAGGTCAAGGCCCGCATGAGCGAGGAGCTCGACTACGCCCTCGAGGCCGGCTACCAGAAGGTCTTCGCAAGGGCGTTCCGCGACGACGACGACGTCTTCGTGCCCGACGTCCTCGCCTACTCCTCGCAGGTCATCGTCTCGGAGTGGGTCGACGGCAGGCCGCTCTCGCAGGTCATCGCCGACGGCACGCCGGCCGAGCGCGACGAGGCCGCCGGGCTCTACCTCGAGTTCCTCCTGCGCGGCCCCAACCGGGCACGTCTGCTCCACGCCGACCCGCACCCCGGCAACTTCCGGATCACCCCCGACGGGCGCCTCGGTGTCCTCGACTTCGGCGCGGTCAACCGCCTGCCCGACGGCATGCCGAGCTCGATGGGCGAGCTCATCACGCAGACGCTGGCCGGCGACGAGGCGGCGCTCGGTGCGGTCCTGCGGCGCGAGGGCTTCATCCGCCCGGGGGTCGAGGTCTCCGACACCGCGCTGCTGCACTACCTGCAGACCTTCGTCGAGCCCCTCGAGCACGAGAGCTTCACCTTCAGCCGGAGCTGGCTGCGGTCGGTGTCCGGCACGATCCAGGACCCGCGACGCGAGGAGTTCCTCGTCGGGCTGCGGTTCAACCTGCCGCCCGAGTACCTCCTCATCCACCGGGTGTGGCTCGGGTGCATCGGCGTGCTGTGCCAGATCGGCGGTCGGGTGCCCATGCGCGAGCTCGTCCTCGCGCACGTCCCCGGCATCGACGAGGACGCGCTCCCGCCGGCTCGGTGAGCGGACGGCATACCTCCTGCGTGTATGCCGTCCCGCCGGGTCGCGCTGCGCGGCTCGCCCGCGCTCCCCGACCCCGTGGGGTGGCTCAGTCCTTCGCGGCGGCGGCCTTGGCGGCGGCCTTGGCCGACTTCTTGAAGTCGCGAACCTTCTGGAGCGACTCCGCGTCGACGACGTCGGCCACCGAGCGGAAGCTGCCGGTCTCGGAGTAGGCACCCGCCGCCTCCTCCCAGCCGTCGGGGCGGACGTCGAGCTGCTTGGCCAGCAGCGCGACGAAGATCTTGGCCTTCTGCTCGCCGAAGCCCGGCAGCTTCGTGACCCGGCCGAACAGCTCGGCGCCGGTGGCGGCGTCGGTCCAGATGCGGCTGGCGTCACCGGCGTACTCGTCGCGCACGACGGTGGCCAGCGCCTGGATGCGCGCCGCCATCGACCGGCCGTAACGGTGCACGGCGGGCGGGGTCGCGCAGAGGTCGGCGAAGGCCTCGGGCTCGGCGGCGGCGATCTCGGAAACGTCGAGGGTGCCGAAGCGCTCGAGGACCTTGGCCGGGCCGGCGAAGGCCCGCTCCATCGGGAACTGCTGGTCGAGCAGCATCCCGGTGAGCAGGGCGAACGGGTCCTCGCTGAGCACCTTGTCGGCGGCCGGGTCCTGGGCGATCGTCAGCGTGGGCATGGGCCCAGCCTAGGACGGCCCCGGACCACGGCCGCGGTGGTCAGGCCCGAAGCAGCTCGCTCGTGCGCGCGACGGGCAGGCCCTGGCCGCGCCAGGCGGCGAACCCGCCGACGACGTCGGTCGCCCTCTCGAGCCCCAGCGAGCGGAGGGCGTCCGCCGCCAGGCTCGAGGTGTAGCCCTCCTGGCAGAGGACGATGACGCGGGTGTCGAAGTCGACCCCCGGCAGAACCGCGTCCTGTCGCGGGTCGAAGCGCCACTCGAGGACGTTGCGCTCGACGACGAGCGGGGCGAGGCCGGGGGCGACTTCGCCCTCCTCGGCGCGCTGCGCGGCGGGGCGGATGTCGACCAGCCAGGCGGCGCCGGACCTGACCTCGCGCCAGGCCTCACGCGCCGAGAGACGGTCGAGTCGGTCGCGGGCCTGTTGGAGCTGCTCCTCGATCCCGGTGCCGCTCACCAGCCGACTCCGCGCTGCTCGACTCCTGACGGCACGAGGGCGCCGTCGACGAGGTCGTAGTGGGTCATCTGGTCCAGGCGCGGCGAGTAGGCGTGCACGCTCAGCGCGGCGACCTCGCCGGTGTTGACGACGTCGTGCAGGTGGTTGGCACCGAAGGCGCGGCCCTCCCCCTCACCCAGGACGCGCTCGTGGAGGGCACCGTGGACCACCTGGCGCTCGGTGAGCGAGCCGCGGACGACCGTGAACGCGCCGCGCGAGCCTCCGTGGTCGTGAAAGCCCGTGCTGGCGCGGGGGGGCCATTCGATGACCCAGAGCTGGAGGTGGTGGGTCTCGGCGAGCTGGTGCCAGCGCCGGCCACCCGGGTCCTCGGCACGGGCCGGGAGGAGGTCGGGCAGCTCGGGGTCGGCGGCGAACAGTCGAGCGACGCGGAGCAGCTGGACGGGCGTGAAGGTGTTGACGCCGGGGAGGGTGGAGGTGGGACGCGCGAGGGTCATGGGACTCTTTCGAGAAGGGTGTCGTCAGTGAGGAGGTCGAGCCACGAGGGCGACCGGGAGGCTGTGCGGCGAGGCGGTGCGGCGAGCGGGGAACGCGTCAGCGGCAACAGCGACAGCACATGACGGCAGCGGGCATGACCGGGAGGATCCGGGCGGCTGCGGTCGACGACATGGCAAGAGCGAACCACGGTGTCCCCGACCGGTCCACCGCGAGAGGGGGACGTCTCAGGGAGTGGGCAGCGGACGGCATAGGCGCGCGTCCGCACGAGGACGGGATACCCGGCCGTCCGCGCGGGGACGGCACGTCGCCGGACATGGAACGGCGCCGCCCCCGGCGTGGGAGCGGCGCCGATCCTGGTCGGTCATCGCACGATCATGCGGACCTCGGCGAGCATCCGCTCGCGCTCGAGGTGCATCTGCGCCTTGCGCTGTGCTTCGTGCACGTTGCGCTCGTGCAGGGTGCGACGAACCTGCTGCATTCGCCTGCGGTACATGGTTCCTCCAAGGATCCAGGTGGGTGGTCATGAGGTCGGGTGGCGCTCGACGGTGTCGAGCGCGAGGCGCGAGGTGCCGGTCATGCGGCGACGGTCTCCTTGCGCGGGCGGCCGCGGGGCCGCTTGCGGGGAATGACGACTCCCTGCTCGAAGAGCTCGCCGCCCCAGACGCCCCACGGCTCCTGCCGGTCGAGGGCACCCGCGAGGCAGGCGGCCTTGATGGGGCAGGTCCCGCAGAGGGCCTTGGCGAACTCGACTCCGGCGGGGGTGTCGGCGAACCAGATCTCCGCGTCGTTCTCGCGACAGGGCACGGAGTCACCGAGTTCTGCAGTGCACTCCTGTGCGTCGATGAGGTCGGTCAGCTGCACGGGGTGTCACCTCCTTCTCCCACCCGGTCGGGGTGGGGGTTGTGTTGCGTCGGTTGTGTGATGGTCTGCGGATCGACGGACAACGAAAAAGGCCGCGGATCCCGGGTGGGTTCCGCGGCCTGGAGGCCAGTCGCTGCTGGACTACAGCGGCGACGCCTGGCAGGAGGCGGACAGAACACCCGTGGTGAGGTCGAAGGCGGCATCGGCGCGGACACCGGCGCCCTTCGGGGCGCCCATGCCGGCAGCGGACACACTGATCCCCTGGACCGGAACGCTGATGGGCGCGAGGGTCGGCAGAGCGCCCTGGTGCTCACGCGTGCGGAACGGAACGGCGTAGTCCGTTGCGATGCTCTTCGTGGTCTCCATGCGGCCAACCCTCCTCACTGCTCTGGTGCTGCGGCGGCACGACGGTCGTCGTGCTGTGTGAGATCAGGCTAGGGGGTCGGCGAGACGGCGTGCAACGGAATTAACGAGATGTTTTGTGGGGGCGTCGCATCAGGCGCCCGAATCCGTTGCGGCAGAGCCGGATTCGTCGGAAAAAATTGTCGCGGATTCGACGACGGACTCGGGTGTCGCGCCACCCAGGATCGCCAGCACCTGCGCGGCGTAGAGGTCGAGCTTGCGCTGGCCGACGCCGCTGATCGACGACAGCGCGGCCACGTCGTCCGGCGCCTGCTCGGCGATGGCCGTGAGCGTCGCGTCGGTGAAGACGACGTATGCCGGCACGCTCGCTGCTCGTGCCGTCGCGAGTCGCCACTCGCGCAGGTTCTCGAACAGGGCCTCGTCGTAGGTCGCCGGGCAGGTCGAGCAGCGCCCCACGGTCCGCTCCCCCGCGGTCTCGAGGTCCTTGCCGCACGTGCGGCAGGTGCTCCGGCGAGCGACCTTGGCTGCCTTGCCTCCGGAGCCGCCGACGCGCGTCGAGCGCTTGGGCTGCGAGCGGGCGCCCTCGCCGAGGATGCTCGCCGTGCCGTCGAGGAAGCGGGAGGGCCGACGCGTCGCCCGGGCGCCGGGGGTGCGGGCGCCCGACCACGAGAGCACGAGACGGTCGCGGGCGCGGGTCACACCGACGTAGAGCAGACGGCGCTCCTCCTCGATCGCCTCGGGGGTGTCGGCCATCGTGATGGGGAGGTAGCCGTCGGAGCAGCCGATGAGGAAGACCGTCCCCCACTCGAGCCCCTTGGCGGCGTGCAACGACGCGAGCGTGACGCCCTGCACCGACGGGGCGTGCTGGGCCGACATGCGCTCGTCGAGCTCACGCACGAACGCGGGCATGCGGGCCTCGCCGTCGGCGGCGTAGAGGTCGTCGGCGAGCGCGGCCAGGGCGGCGAGCGACTCCCACCGTTCGCGTGCGGCTCCTCCGACGACGGGGACCTCGCGCGACCAGCCGGCCCCGAGGAGCACGTCGCGCACGAGCTCGGGCAGGGTCACCGAGCCGTCGTCGGAGCGCGCGGCGCCACGCATGAGGACCACGGCGTCGCGGACCTCCTTGCGCTGGAAGAACCGCTCCCCGCCGCGGACGAGGTAGGGGATGCCGCGGTCCGCGAGCGCCGACTCGACGACCTCGGACTGCCCGTTGGTGCGGAAGAGCACGGCGATGTCGGCCGGCGAGGTGCCGGCGGCGACGAGGTCGGCGATCTGGCCGGCGACGGCCGCCGCCTCCGCCGGGTCGTCGTCGTGGTGGGCGAGCGTCGGCGCGGGGCCACCCTGGCGCTGGGCCTCGAGGACGACCGAGCCGCTGCGCCGCCCCCCACTCGGGGAGCGCAGCACGAGGTTGGCGAGGCCGACGATCTCGGGCGTCGACCGGTAGTTGCGCACGAGCTCGACCTGCCGGGCCTGGGGGTGGCGCGACCGGAACCCGAGGAGGTGCGCCGGCGAGGCGCCCGTGAACGAGTAGATCGTCTGGGCCGGGTCGCCCACGACGCAGATGTCCTTGCGGTCGGCCAGCCAGAGGTCGAGGAGCCGCTGCTGGAGGGCGTTGACGTCCTGGTACTCGTCGACGACGAAGCTGCGGTACTGCTCACGCACCGCCCGGGCGACCGTGTCGTTCTCCTCGAGGATGCCGACGAGGACGAGGAGGACGTCCTCGAAGTCGATCACCCCGCGCTCGGCCTTGACCTCCTCGTAGGCCGCGAGCACCCGCGCCATCGCCGTGAGGTCGAGGCCGGGTGCCTCCCGGCCAGCGGTGCGCGCCGCCGTCGCGTAGGTCTCGGAGGTGAGCATGCTGACCTTGGCCCACTCGACCTCGGCCGCGAGGTCGCGGATCCCCGTGCGGTCGAAGCGCATCCGCAGCCGGCCCGCGGCCTCGGCGACGGCGCCGGCCTTGTGCGGCATGACCTCGGGCGCCGCGCCGCCGATCGCCTGCGGCCAGAAGTAGTGCAGCTGGCGCAGCGCGGCCGCGTGGAAGGTCCGCGCCTGCACACCACCGACGCCGAGGTCGCGCAGCCGGGTCCTCATCTCACCCGCGGCCCTGGCCGTGAAGGTGACCGCGAGCGTGCGCTGCGGCTGCTGCGCCCCGGAGAGGACGGCATACGCGATGCGGTGGGTGATCGCGCGGGTCTTGCCCGTGCCGGCACCGGCGAGGACGACCATGGGGCCGGTCGGGTTGGCCGCGACCTCGCGCTGCTGCGGGTCGAGGCCGTCGAGGACCGCGTCGGCGGACGGGTGTGCGGGCAGGGAGGACATCGGTGCGATCCTAGGTGTCGGGCCCGACCGCCCGACCCCGCCTTCCACAGGAGCGCCATGAGCACCCCGACCCCCGCCGCCGGCACCGTGACGATGTACTCGACGAGCTGGTGCGGCTACTGCCGCCGCCTCTCGTCGCAGATGGACCGTGAGGGCATCGCCTACGACGTCGTCGACATCGAACGCGACGAGGACGCGGCGGTCTACGTCATGCAGGTCAACGGTGGCAACCAGACCGTCCCGACCGTCGTCTTCCCGGACGGGTCGGCGGCGACGAACCCGTCGATCGGCGAGGTCAAGCAGCGCCTCGGCGCCTGACTCCCTCGGCGGCGTCAGCCGCGCAGGGTCGCCTCGGGGGCGTCGATCTCCTCGCCGTACCAGTGCTCGATGAGCCGGCGGGCGATCGAGATCCGGCTCGAGATGCGCAGCGACCCGTCGGCGACGGCGCGGGCCAGCTCCTCGCGCTCGAACCAGCGCGCCTCCTCGATCTCGTCCTGCTGAAGCACCAGCTCGGTCGAGACCGCCCGCGCGGTGAAGCCGATCATCAGCGACGAGGGGAACGGCCACGGCTGGTCACCGAGGTAGGTGACGTCGGTGACACGCACCCCGACCTCCTCGTGGACCTCACGGGCCACGGCGGCCGACAGGCTCTCACCGGGTTCGACGAACCCCGCGAGCACCGACATGCCGTGCGGTGCGAAGCCGACACCGCGGGCCAGCAGGAGCCGGTCGCGCTCGTCGACGACCGACATGATCACCGCCGGGTCGGTGCGGGGGTAGTGCTCGCTCCCGTCGGCGGGGCACACCCTGATCCAGCCCGACTGCGCCGGCGTCGTCGGGGTGCCGCACAGCGGGCAGTAGCCGTGGCGCCGGTGCCAGTTGGCCAGTCCCGTGGCCGTGGTGAGCACGCCCGCGTCGAGGTCGTCGAGCTGCGCACCGACGCCACGCAGCCCTTGCCGCTGCGGCGTGTCGACGCCGCCCGTCGCACCGCCCGCCGCGCTCGTCTCGTCGGCGACCGAGAGCACGTATGCCGTCCCGCCGGTCGGGCCGTCGTGCCCGAGGTAGGCAGTGAACCGGTCGTGGTCGGCGGCCTCGGGCGCGCGATAGGCCAGCCCCACCCGACCGTCCGGAGCCTCGGTGACGACGGCGCGGCCGTCCACCAGCTCGAGCACCCGCGTGGCCGGGTCGTCGAGGAGGACGTGGAGCAGACCGGGCTCGGTCCGCAGCTCGCTGTGGCGGTCGAGGCCCCCACGCGAGAGGGCCAGGGACGGAAGACTCGTTGCTACTCGGGCCACGTTGACCACCCTAGGGTGCGCTCACGGCATACGGTGAACGGGTGGAACGCACCCCGACCTTCCTAGCCGCCCTGGCCAGCGCTGCCGTCCCGGGCCTGGACCCGGTGAGTGTCGAGGCCCTGCCGAGCGTCCCGGACCAGGACTACGACGTCGCGTTCGTCCAAGACAGCGAGCACCGTCGCTGGGTCGTGCGTGCTCCGCGCAGCGAGGCCGCGGGTGCCCGCATGGACCTCACCGTCCCGCTGCTGCAGATGCTCGCGCGGCGGCTCCCGTTCTCCATCCCGTCGCCCAAGGGGTTCGTCGAGCTCAAGGGTGGTGGCCGCGCGATGATCTACGCCTTCCTGCCCGGACAGAACCTCGCGTTCGACGAGCTGCCGCCGGGGCCGGGGCCCGCCGCCGAGCTGGGCCGTGCGCTCGCCGCTCTGCACAACACCGACGTCCGCCTCTTCGACGAGGCAGGCATGCCGACCTACGACACCGACTCCTACCGCCGTCGGCGGCTCACCGAGCTCGACCGTGCCGCAGAGTCCGGACGCGTCCCGACGGCGCTGCTCGCCCGGTGGGAGCACGCGCTCGAGGACGTCGCGCTGTGGCGCTTCGCGCCGACGTGCGTCCACGGCGACCTCACCGGTGACCAGGTCCTCGCGGTCTTCGAGGACGACAGCGACGCCTCGACCGGCCGGATCCGCGGCCTCACGGGCTGGGAGGACGCCAAGGTCGCCGACCCCGCCGACGACTTCGCGGCGCTCGTCGACGAGGCCGACCCCGCGGCCCTCGAGACGGTCCTCGAGGCCTACGCGCACGCCCGCGTCGAGCGCCCCGACGGCAACCTGCTCGTGCGCGCCCGCCTCGCGGCCGAGCTCGGCATCCTCGCCGACCTCATGCGCGCCGACGCCCGAGGCGACTCGGACGCGGTCGAGGGCTTCTCGAGCAGGCTGCGCCGGCTCGACGACGAGGTGCACGCCGAGGACGCCGACGACGACTACCGCCCCAGCTCGCTCACCCCCGTGGCGCTGCGAGGGCGTGCGACTCCCCCGCCGGTCGTGGCGGAGGAGGACGACGACGAGGACGTCGAGGTCGAGTTCGAGCCCGCGGGGTCGAGCACGAGTGCGAGTGGGACCACCAGTGCGAGTGGGACGACGAGCGGGGACGCGGGCGCGGCACCCGCGCTGGTGGACGCGGACGTGTTCGAGCTGCGCGTCGACGACGCCCCCCGCACCAGCCACGTCACGGGCGACTCCCACGACTCCGAGGGCAACGGGGACGAGAGCGACGAGGCCGAGGTCGCCGGCGAGGACGAGGCCGACACCCTCGAGCGCGAGACCGACGACGACGCCGAGCCCGTTGCGACCGAGCACGATCCGGAGCCCGACGACGCCACCACCGCTGAGCCCGTGGCCCGCTGGCACCAGTCCGACGAGGAGGCCGACGACGAGGTGAGCTGGACCCCCCGCTCGTTCCCCGCCTCGGAGCGACCGAGGGTCGAGACCGACGACGAGGGTGACGTCAGCCGGCCGGCACCTCCCGCAGCAGAGCGCTGAGCTCGGCCTCGCCGACGAGCTCGGGCCAGACGGTCTCACCTGTCCCCGCGTAGTAGAACGCCCCTCGCACCCGCTCCGCGTCCAGACCGCGCAGGCGCGCCCAGGCGATCCGGTATGCCGCGAGCTGGAGTGCGCGCACTCGCGCCACCTCCCCGGTCGGCCTGCTCCCGGTCTTCCAGTCGACGATGACCCAGTCGGCGCCCTCGATGTCGGCGAAGACGGCGTCGACGCGCCCGCGGATCGCGACGCCGTCGACGACGGTCTCGAGCGAGGTCTCGATCTCGGCCGGCTGCCGGGAGGCCCACGGACTGGCGAGGAAGCGCTCGCGCATCGCCGGCAGCTCGTCGTCCGACACGGGGTCGTCGTCGGCGCTGCCCGGCAGCTCGAAGATGTCGACGATGGCGGCCCGCGCGTAGTGCTCCTCGACCCACGCGTGGAAGGCCGTGCCGCGCCGGGCCGCCGCGGCCGGGGCGGACGGCATCGGGCGGCGCAGCTCGGAGGCGAACCGCTCGGGGTCGGTGGCGAACGCGACGAGGGACGATGTCGACAGGTGCGACGGGAGGTGCACGACGTCGGCGTGACGACTGGCCCGTGCCGCCCTCTCGGCGAGCAGCACGCGGAGCTCCCGACCCCAGGGACCGTCGGGGGCGGAGTCCTCCAGCGACGGCATCGCGTCACGGACCGCCTGAGCGGCGGGAAGCGCGCGGCGCCGGCGGTGCTCGAGGTGGTCGACCGGCCAGCAGAACTCCGCCCCCTCCTCGGTCCCCGGCTTGACGAGGGTGGTGCCGTCGTCGGGCGGCTCGGGCAGCTCCACCCACACGCCACGGCGCACCGAACCCGCACCTCCGCGCCCGGCACCGGGACCATCGCCCTCCTCGCCGGCGGGACCACCGGGCTCGGCGACCTCGAGGACCTCCTCGAGGAAGCGTGAGGTGACCCGCGGGGTCTTGGGCCGGCTCCACACGCTCGACGTGAGCAGCAGCGCGTGGCGGGCCCGGGTCGCCGCGACGTAGGCGAGACGTCGCTCCTCGGCGATCGCGTGCCTGCCACCGGCGACGGCGAAGTCCTCGAGGCGCTGGGCGAGGTCGTCCCACCCGTCCGCGCTGCGCCACCCGAGGTCGGGAAGACCGTCGCGGTCGCCGCGTAGCTCGTAGGGCAGCCCGCCGTCCTGCAAGCCCGCCAGCCACCCCTTGTCCTTGGGCGAGGAGATGACCCACTCCCCGCCCTTGAACGCGGAGGTGTGGAGGTTGTGGGCGGGAAAGGTGCTCTCGACGAGTCCGGGGACGGCGACGACGTCCCACTCGAGACCCTTGGCCGCGTGGATCGTCATGACCTGCACGGCGTTGGGTGTGGCGTCGGCATAGCCGCGGTCGAGCCCCCGCTCCTCGTCGATCGCTGCCTTGACCCAGTCGAGGAAGCCACCGAGTGTGGCCCGGTCGGCGCTCATCGCGAACTGGGCCGCGACGTCGCCGAAGGCGTCGAGGTGGGCCCGGGCGGCCGTCGGGGTGTAGTTGGGCCGCGCGAGCACCTCGATGTCGAGGCCGAGCGCCTTCTCGGCCTCGATCACCAGGTCGGCGAGGGGCAGGAACGTCAGCCCCCGCAGCCGTTGCACCGTGGCGCCGAGGCCGGCGAGACGGGTCGCGGCGATCTCGGAGAGGCGCTCGCCCTCGGGGCCCACCCAGCCGTCGGGCGGCAGCGAGTCGAGGGCCTCGACGATGCTCGGCGCGTCGGCCGCATCGGGGGCGAGGTCCCTCTCGTGGCGCGCCACCGACCCACCGCGCCGGTGCTGCTGGTCGCGCGACCACGCAGCCAGCGCGTCGAGGTCGGCGATGCCGAGCCGCATCATCGGCCCCGAGAGCAGCCGGACGAGGTGGTCGCCCCGCGCCGGGTCCTGGACGACGTGGAGGAGGGCGACGACGTCCTCGACCTCGGGGGTGAGCAGCAGCCCACCGAGTCCCACGACCTCGTGCGGGATGTCGTGGTCCTCGAGCGCTGCCGTCACGGTGGCGAACTCGGCCCGCTTGCGGCAGAGCACGGCAGCGCTGACCTGACCGCGTGCCCGCTGCGCCGCCAGCCACCGGGCGACGTGGTCGGCCTCGTCCGCCGAGGTGAGCAGCCGCGAGGCCTCGACGGACCCCCTCCCCGCACCGGGCCGTGCCGACAGCGGCTCGACCGGGACGCGGGAGGTGTCACGGAGCGGGCGCGCCAGATGGTTGGCGACGTCGAGGATGGCCGAGTCGTTGCGCCAGCTCGTCGAGAGGTCGCGCTTCTCGGCGGGGTCGGGGTCGGCGAACTCCTCGGCGAACCGGGTCAGCGTCGTCGCGCTCGCCCCGCGCCATCCGTAGATCGACTGGTGCGGGTCCCCGACTGCAGTGACGGCGGACGTCTCGCCCGGGGCGACGTAGAGCGACTTGAGCAGCGCGAGCTGCGCCTCGGACGTGTCCTGGAACTCGTCGAGCAGGACGACCCGGTGACGTGCCCGCTCGATCGCCCCGATGTCGTCGAAGGTCATCGCGAGCCGTGCGGCGAGCGCCATCTGGTCGGCGAAGTCCATCGCATCGCGGGAGCGCTTGAGCCGTGCGTAGTCCTCGACGATCGGCACCACCGCACGCCGGAGCCGCAGGTTGTCGAGCTCCGCCCTCGCCGGGTGCGCCTTCTTGCGGGTGTCGCCGCGCTCCGTGCCGTCGAGGTGGGCGATGACCCGGTCGAGGTGTGCCGCAACGGACTCGGGACTCTGGAGGTGCTCGGCCATCTCACCGGCGAGGTCGACGACTGCCGCGGTGACCGTGGACTCGGCCTTCTCGACCCCGTCCATCGGGCCGTCGTAGCGCGCCACCGCCTCGTGGGCGGTCTGCCACGCAGCCGCCTCGGAGAGCAGCCGGGTGTCGGCCTCGTAGCCCAGCCGCAGGCCGTGCTCGCGGACGAGGCGGCCGGCATACGAATGGTATGTCGACACGCTCACGTCGGCACCGAGCGAGGGTGCCCCGTCGTCGTCGGCGGGGGTCCAGAGTCCGACCCGGCGCAGCTGGGCGAGACGGCTGCCGATGCGGTCGGCGAGCTCGGTCGCGGCCTTGCGGGTGAAGGTGAGGCCGAGGACTTCGTCGGGCTGGACGAACCCGTTGGCAACGAGCCACACCACGCGTGCAGCCATCGTCTCGGTCTTGCCCGAACCGGCTCCCGCGATGACGAGCAGCGGCTTGAGCGGCGCCTCGATCACCGCCGTCTGCTCGGGGGTCGGCAGGTGCGGCAGGCCGATGGCGCTCGAGACGTCGGCAGCGGAGTAGCGCGCACCCACGGCGGACACGGTCACAGGGCCCTCCCCTCGGGCTGGGCCGGGCACGAGCTCCGCACCGGGCAGGTCCGGCAGACGTCGTCGCTCGGGGTCGCCGTGAAGGTCGCACCGGCCATGGCCTCGCCGGTCTCGCGCACGAGCTCCTCGGCCCAGCCCGGGTCCTCGTCGCGCGACAGCGGTGGCTGCACCTGGATCGTCGTCTTCTGGTTGGCGGCCTTGCCGAGGTGCAGCAGGGCCGCCCCGCCCGACGTCGGCTCGACCCCGAGGTGCCCGAAGGCGCCGGTCGTGACGGCGAGCTGGTAGGCGCCGAGCTGGGCGTGCCGCGGCACGTCGTCGGCCTTGGGCTTGCTGGACCCGGTCTTGTAGTCGATGACCCGGACGGCTCCGTGGGGGTCGACGTCGAGGCGGTCGACGCTGCCCCGGAGCTGCACCCGGCCGAGCTCGACCCTCATCGACTCCTCGGCGGCGAGACGGCGCCAGCCGGCCGCGGTGTTCTCACCGAAGAACCGGGCGAGGCGGTCGAGCATCCGCCCGGCCTCGCGTCGCTTGAGGTCGGTGGACCATCCGGCGGGCAGGCCGAGCCGCGCCCATCGCTCGTCGAGGAGCCCGCGCATCGTGGCGGCGTCCGCGTCGCCCTCGGCGGCGATCTCGTGGATCAGGGTGCCGACGTCGCGCTGACCGATCATCGGCCCGTCGCCGCCCGCCGTGGTGAGCGCCCACTTGAGCTGGCAGGAGCCGAAGGCGTCGATCGTCGAGGGCCTGACCCGTACGACGTCGTCGGGACCTCGGCGCGGCCGGTCGTCGGAGATCCCGTGAAGCACCCACCACGACGCGGGGTCGGCACCCGGGACGCCCTCGCGCGCCAGCCGGGCCAGCGCGGTGATCGCGGCTCCTCGTCGGGGGGCCTCGTCGGACACGATGTCGCGGCGGAGCGCACCGACGAGCGACGGGAGGGTCATCGGCCGGGCCCAGTCGCTCAGCTCGCGGCGCTCGGCGTCGTCGGGAAGGGGTGAGACCACCTCGAGGTAGGGCGAGGGCTGCTCGTCCTCGCTGCGGACCGCGGTGACGAGCAGCTCGCGGGTGGCTCGCGACACGGCGACGTGGAAGAGGCGGGTCTCGTCGTGGCGCACCGCCGCGAGCGCCGCCCGGTGACCGCCGGCGCGCCCGCGCACCACGTCGACGAGGTCGGTGGACCCGAGCAGCGACCCGCGCAGCCGCAGGTCGGGCCAGCTGCCCTCCTGGACGCCGGCGACGACGACGAGCGGCCACTCACGGCCGGCGGCGGCCTGAGGAGTGAGGAGCGAGACCGTGTCTCCGGCGGGCGCGCGGGCCGCCAGGGTGTCGCCCGGCACGTCCTGGCCGAGGACGTGCTCGAGGAAGGCCTCGGGCGAGGAGCCGGGCAGCCGCTCACCGAAGGTCGCGGCCGCCCGCAGGATGGCGAGGACGGCATCGAGGTCACGGTCGGCGCGCGCCCCGGCCGCTCCTCCGGCCAGCGCGGACTCGCGCCACGGCCCCGCGAGCCGCGAGGCGTCCCACATCGCCCAGAGGATCGCCTCGGCACTCGTCCCGGCGACCCACGTGCCGTCGGGCGTGGCGCACGCCGCCAGCCCGGCGAGGATCATCCGGCCCACCCGCTGCACCGACCGGCCCTCGCTGCCGAGGCGGTCGTGCACCGCCGGGCGCAGCAGGACCTCGGCCAGCAGCTCGTCGCTCGTGCGCGCACCTCCGGCATCGAGCTCGTCGCGCCGCAGGGTGCGTCGCAGCCGCCGCAGCTCGACCGGGTCGGCCGCCCCGAGCGGGGACACGAGGACGTCGAGCGCGACGTCGACCGGGACCTCCTCGGTGCGGCCGAGCCCGAGATCGATGACGATCTGGAGCAGCGCGAGCAGCGGTCGCACGGCCGGTTCGTCACGCACCGGCAGCTCGGCCTCGGCCGCGCTCACCGGAACACCCGCCGACTGGAGGGCGCGCCGGAGGGCGGCGCTGCGGGCCTGTCCACGTACGACGACCGCCATGTCGCCCCAGGGCACGTCGTCGAGGAGGTGCGCCGCACGCAGCCGCGAGGCGACGAACCCGGCCTCCTGGCTCGCCGAGCGCAGGAGGTGGACCTCGACGTCCCCACCCGCGCCGGTGGGGTCGACCCGACGGTGCGAGGCGTCACCGAGAACGCCGACGTGGCCGGCGACGGCGCCGGTCACCTCGAGCAACCGCTCGGGCAGGCGGTGGCTGCGTGGAAGGACCACGGTCGGGCCGTCGCCGAGCACCGCCCACTCGCGCGCCAGCAGCGCCGGGTCGCCTCCGCGGAACGTCTGGGTGGCGCTGTCGGGGTCGCCGAGCAGGACGATCCCCGCGGCCGGTGCGACCCGCCTGAGGACCTCGAGCAGCCTCAGGGCCGCCGGGGTCATCTCCTGCGCGTCGTCGACGACGACGAGGCGCAGGGCCCCGGTCACCGAGTCGGCGAGGTCGGTGTCCTCGTCGAGCGCCCCCGCGGCCGCACCGAGGATGAGCGCCGGGTCGAAGGCACCCGGGGTGAGGAGGGCGGTGACCTCGTCGTACTCGCGAAGGAGCTCGGCGCCGGCCACCCACTCGTCGCGCTCGTGCTCGAGTCCGAGGCGCTCGAGCTCGTCGGCGTCGAGGCCGAGCTCGACGGTGCGCATGAGCAGGTCGCGCAGCTCGGCGCGGAACGCACGCGTCGGCAGCGCGAGGCGCACCCGCTCGGGCCACCGCGGCCCCGGCGTCTCACCGCTGGCGTGACCGGCGAGCAGCTCGCGGAGCACGACGTCCTGCTCGGGACCGCTGAGGAGCCGGGGAGGCGCGTCGCCCGCGAGCGCGGCGGACGCCCGCAGCACACCGAACCCGAACGACGGGAAGGTCCGCGCGAGCGGCTCGGTCGAGGTGCCCCCGACTCGTGCGGTCACCCGGTCGCGCAGCCGGGCCGCGCCACGCCTCGACGCGGCGAGCACGAGGCACTGCTCCGGCCTGAGCCCGTCACGGACCTGGGCCGCCACGAGCTCGACGGCCACCGTCGACTTGCCCGTGCCGGGCGCGCCGAGCACGCGCAGCACGCCGCTCCCGCGCCAGTCGACGACGGACTGCTGCACGGGGTCGAGGTCCGGGACCGCGACCTCGGTCGTCGCGGCTCGTCGCAGGGTCAGCACCACGGAATCCCATCACGTCCGACCGACACCCGCGTGCTGCCCTCGGACTCAGTAGGTCGGCTGGCTCGGGTCGACGTCGCGCACCCACGCGAGGACCCCACCGGTGACGTCGACGGCGTCGACCCCGTCGGCCCGGAGACGCTCCACGGCCTCCGCGGAGCGCGCGCCGGTCTTGCAGTGCACGAGCACGGGTATGCCGTCCGCGGCGTCCGCGAGCGCCTCCGCCCCGCGTGCACGAACCTCACCCAGCGGCACCGCCACCGCGCCCGGGATGACGACGACCTCGCGCTCGCCGGGTTCGCGGACGTCGACGAGCACGAAGGCGTCCGACCCGGACTCGCGGGCGCTGAGGCGTCGTGCGAGGTCGCCCACCGAGATGGACGGCAGCCCCGGAGCGCTGGTGCCCGCTCCGTCGCCCGGGCCCGAGCCGGACCCGTCGAAGGCAGCGTCCGGCGATCCCGTCGACGTGGAGTCCGCGTCGATCCCCAGCGGACGCAAGGGGTCGGCGCCGGTGCCGCAGACGACGCAGTCCGGGTCGGCCGCGACGGCGATCGTGCTCCACTCCTGGCGCCAGGCGTCGTGGAGGAGCAGTCGACCGATGAGCGGCTCCCCGCCACCGACGAGGAGCTTGACGACCTCCTCGGCCATGACCGACCCCACCGCCCCCACGCTCGCGCCGAGCACTCCCCCGGTCGAGCACGAGGGCACCGCACCCGGCGGTGGGGGCGTCGGGAAGACGCAGCGGTAGCAGGGCCCCACTCCGGACCACCAGACGCTCACCTGCGCGTCGTGCTGGTAGACCGAGCCCCAGACGTGCGGCACGCCGAGCCGGGCGCACGCGTCGCCGACGAGGTAGCGGGTCGGGAAGTTGTCGGCGCCGTCGACGACGACGTCGTGGTCGGCGACGAGGTCGAGCACGTTGTCGGCGACGAGCCGCTGCGAGACCGGCCGCACCTCGACCTCGGGCGCGAGGAGCGCGAGGGCCTGCACGGCGGAGTCGACCTTGGCGCGCCCGACGTCGGCGACGCCGTGCACCACCTGGCGTTGGAGGTTCGTCGCCTCGACGACGTCGTCGTCGACCACGGTGAGACGGCCGACGCCGGCTGCCGCGAGGTAGAGGAGCACCGGCGAGCCCAGCCCGCCGGCACCCACGACGAGGACCCGGGCCGACCTCAGCCGGCGCTGTCCCTGCGCGCCGACCCCCGGGAGGATGACGTGGCGGGCGAAGCGCGTCCGGTCGGCAGGTGAGAGCTCCTCGCCGACGGGAGCGAGCGGCATACGGGCGCTCGGCCCGCCGGAGGCGTCCACACAGGTCACGATACGTCGATGGCTCCTCGGGGCCCTTCGCGGACCGTACGATGACGCGGACCACAGGAGAACGACACGTCAGACAGGAATGTCATGGACCCGAGCACTCCCCGCGGCCAGCGGATGCCCCGATCCGAGCGGCGCGCCCAGCTCCTCGAGGCAGCACAGGCGGTCTTCGTCGAGCGCGGCTACCACGCCGCGGCCATGGACGACATCGCCGAGCACGCCGGCGTCTCCAAGCCCGTGCTCTACCAGCACTTCCCCGGCAAGCTCGAGCTCTACCTCGCCCTCCTCGACCAGCACTGCGACACGCTCGAGCAGCTCGTGCGGGAGGCGCTCGCCCGCCCCACCGAGGACAACAAGGACCGCGTCGCGGCGACGATCAGCGCCTACTACGACTTCGTCTCGCGCGAGGGCGCTGCCTTCCGGATGGTCTTCGAGTCCGACCTCACGAGCGTCCCGCAGGTCCGGGCCCGGCTCGACAGCCTCGAGCTGTCCTGCGCCGAGGCGATCGCCGACGTCATCGCCGAGGACTCCGGCATCCCCGACGAGCAGGCGATGCTCCTCGGGGTCGGGCTCGCCGGCATGGCCCAGATCACCGCGCGCCACTGGCTCGCCGCCGAGTCCGACCTCGCGCGCGACGACGCCTGCGCCCTCGTGAGCGCCCTCGCCTGGCGAGGCATCGGCTCGCTGCCCCGCACGGGCGGGGAACGTTCGGAGGCCGCGCACGGTTAGCCTCTCGTGAACAGGTCCGCGGCCTCTGCCGCGCGACCACCACGAACCGAAGGGAAGCAGACCGTGGAGGTCAACATCGGCGTGCAGAACGTCGCACGCGAGATCGCACTCGAGACCGACGCATCCGCCGACGAGGTCGCGCAGGCGATCGACGCCGCGCTCGTCGACGGAGGGGTGCTCCGGCTCACCGACACCAAGGGCCGACAGGTCCTCGTCCCCGGCCGTGCGCTGGGGTGGGTGCAGGTCGGCGAGTCCGAGAAGAGCCGGGTCGGCTTCGGCCAGATCCGCCCCGACCACACCGAGTGACCGCCCGCGGCGAAAGCCGCGCTGACCTGCTGCGATGACACCGGCAGCACGAGGAAAAAGGGCCTGCTCGCGCCCCGTTCGCAGAGCGTTTTGTGGCATAGGCTCGAAGCGTTCAAGGCCACCATTCCGGTGGCCGACCTCGTGCCCGACAGGGCCAGAAAGGAGCGGTTCCCGTGATCGGAACCATCATCGGCGCCATCATCGTCGGTGCCATCATCGGAGCGTTGGCTCGACTCGTCCTTCCGGGACGTCAGAGCATCTCGGTCCTGGTGACCGTGATCCTCGGAATCCTCGGCTCGCTCATCGGATCCTGGCTCGTCTACCAGCTGGGCTACAACAACGGCAACGGCGGGTTCGAGTTCATCCCGTTCCTCGCCGGCATCGTCGTCGCCGCCCTGCTCATCGTGGGCTACGGCATGGCCACCGGCCGCAAGCAGGTCTGACACCCCGCCTGCTGACAGACACAGCGAAGGCCCCGACCGCCAGACGGTCGGGGCCTTCGTGGTGTTCGGGAGCCGAGCTCATGAGATGGCGATGCGCGCGTTCGTGACGAAGGAGCGACTGAGCGCGTATCGCCATCTCATGAGCGACCCGCCCCCTCACCGAAGCGAGACCCGGAGCGTCAGGCGGTGAGGCCGAGCCGGGCCATGCGCTCGCTGTGCCTGTCGGTGAGCCGGGTGAACATCTGCCCGATCTCGGTGAGGTCGGCGCCACCCCCCACGAGCAGGCCGGTCAGGGCGTCGCGCTCGACGGCGACGGACTGGCCCTGGCTCAGCGCCTCACCGAGCAGCCGCCGACCCCAGAGGCTGAGCCGCCCCTTGGCCGTCGGGTCGGTCTTGAGGGTGTCGCGCACGACGCCGACGATGAACTCGCCGGTGCCCGCGTCGTCGAGGGCGTGGTCCATGACGTCGCGCGTGCGCTGGTCGACGAACGAGCCCATCTCGCGGTAGAAGTCCTTCGCGATGCCGTCGCCGACGTAGGCCTTGACGAGGCCCTCGACCCAGCTCTTGGGCTTCGTGCGGTCGTGGAACGCGGAGAACGGCGCGACGAACGGCTGCATCGCCACCTCGGCGTCGACCCCGAGGTCGTCGAGGCGCGCGACGAGCAGCTCGTACTGCCGGTACTCGGTCGAGGCGAAGCCGGCCATCTGCGCCTTGATCCGCAGCGACGGGGCGAGGTCGGAGTCGGTCGCCATCCGGATGCAGGCGGTGAGCTCGCCGTAGGCGAGCACCCCGAGCAGGTCCACGACGGCAGCGCGGTATGCCGGGTCGTCCAGGCCCTCGGGCGGGTTCGTCTCCATGCCGCGCAGCCTAGCGATCCCGCGGTGGCGGGGCGGACGGCATACGCACGGTAGGCTGCGAAGGTCCACGGTGCCCGGTCGGCACGACGAACATCAGTGTGAGGGCCTCACGAGAGCGCCCGCCCGAAGACCTCCGATCGGCCCGCCACAGCGGCGACGAGCAGTCCGCGCGTGATGCCGCCGATCAGAGAGTTCCCATGACTGACAGCCAGACGATCCCTGCCGACCCCGCGACGGCGGAGGCCATCCCCGACGAGGCCGCCATCGAGGCGACCAAGCAGGCGACGGCGGTCGAGCAGACCTTCGCCGACTTCCCGATCCACCCCGACATCGTGTCGGCCCTCGCCGGCCACGGCATCACGACGCCGTTCCCGATCCAGGCGATGACCCTGCCGGTCGCGCTCTCCGGGCACGACATCATCGGCCAGGCCAAGACCGGCACGGGCAAGACCCTCGGCTTCGGCATCCCGCTGCTCAACAAGGTCATCGCCCGTGGCGACGACGCCTGGGAGGGCTTCGCCCACCAGGGCAAGCCGCAGGCCCTCGCCGTCGCCCCGACCCGCGAGCTGGCCGTGCAGGTGGCCGCCGACCTCGAGCGTGCCGGCAAGACCCGCGGCATCCGCGTCCTCACCGTCTACGGCGGCCGCGCCTACGAGCCGCAGATCGAGGCCCTCCAGAAGGGCGTCGAGGTCGTCGTCGGCACGCCGGGTCGTCTCATCGACCTCGCCAAGCAGGGCCACCTCGACCTGTCGCGGGCCAAGACGGTCGTCCTCGACGAGGCCGACGAGATGCTCGACCTCGGCTTCCTCCCCGACGTCGAGAAGCTCCTCGCGATGACCTCCCCGGCCCGCCAGACGATGCTCTTCTCGGCGACGATGCCGGGCGCGGTCGTCGCGCTGGCCCGTCGCTACATGACGCAGCCGACTCACATCCGCGCCATGCAGGAGGGCGAGGGTGACACCTCGCAGACGGTCAAGGCCATCACCCAGCATGTCTTCCGCGCGCACGCCATGGACAAGGTCGAGATGCTCGCCCGCATGCTCCAGGCCAACGGCCGGGGCCTGACGATCGTCTTCAGCCGCACCAAGCGCACCGCCGCCAAGGTGGCCGACGACCTCGTCGAGCGTGGCTTCGCCGCCGCGTCCATCCACGGCGACCTCGGCCAGGGCGCGCGCGAGCAGGCGCTGCGCGCGTTCCGCTCGGGCAAGGTCGACGTCCTCGTCGCCACCGACGTCGCCGCCCGCGGCATCGACGTCGAGAACGTCACCCACGTCATCAACTACCAGTGCCCCGAGGACGAGAAGACCTACGTCCACCGCATCGGCCGCACCGGTCGCGCCGGCCAGACCGGCATCGCCGTGACCTTCGTCGACTGGGACGACCTGCACCGCTGGACGATGATCAACAAGGCCCTCGACCTCGGCATCCCGGACCCGGAGGAGACCTACTCCTCCTCGGACCACTTCTACGAGCAGATGGACATCCCGCGCGAGGCCAAGGGTCGCCTGCCCAAGTCGGCGCAGACCCGCGCCGGCCTCGACGCCGAGACGCTCGAGGACCTCGGTGAGACCGGCAAGTCCAGCGGTCGTCGCCCGGCCGGTGGTCGCGGTTCGCGCGACGGTGGTTCGCGTGACGGCGGTGCGCGTGACGGCGGCCGTGGCCGTGGCGCGCGTGACGGTGACCGGGCCAGGGGCTCGCGTGACGGCGAGGCACACAGCACGTCGGGCGAGGGCACCGAGGGCTCGAGCGCCCCGCGCCGCAGCCGCAGCCGTCGTCGCACCCGCGGCGGCAAGCCGGCGGCCTCCACCGACTGACTCGGTCCGAGCTCGGGTGGGCGGCCGGCATACGGTCCTCCACCCCGGACGACACGAGGCCCGTCCCGCAGTGTGCGGGACGGGCCTCGTGTCTGCTGCGCCTGCGGCCAGGTCGACCGTCGGGTCCACCCTGCACGGGCACGTCGATCTGGCAGCGGCATGCCGCCACGACGACAGTGCGCCGCGAGATCGACGTGGCGGCGCGAGCCGGACCCGACGGTCGCGGGGGTCGGTCAGGCGGGGATGGTCGAGGTGTCGATGACGTAGCGGTAGCGGACCTTGCCCGCCACGACCTCGTCGTATGCCGCGTCGACCGTCGTCGTGTCGCTCGCGTCGAGCGTCTCGATGGTCGCGCCGATGCCGTGCTCGGCGCAGAAGTCGAGCATCTCCTGGGTCTCGCCGATGCCGCCGATGTTGCTGCCGGTGAGCACCTTGTTGCCGCCGATGAGGCTGCCCGGGTTGACGGCAAGCTTGTTCGGCGGCAGGCCGACGTTGACGAGCGCGCCGTTGGGGCGCAGCAGCCGGACGTAGGTCTCCATGTCGAGGTCGGCGCTCACCGTGTTGATGATGAGGTCGAAGCTGCCCTTGGCGGCCTTCATCGCGTCCTCGTCGCTCGTGGCGATGTGGTTGCTCGAGCCGAGCGCCTTGGCGTCGTCAGCCTTCGCGGACGAGCGCGAGAGCGTCGAGACCTCGGCGCCCATCGCGGCAGCGAGCTTGACGGCCATGTGGCCGAGCCCACCCACGCCGACGACGGCGACCTTCTTGCCCGGGCCGGCGCCCCAGCGGCGCAGCGGCGAGTACGTCGTGATGCCGGCGCAGAGCAACGGCGCGGCCTCGTCGAGCTCGATGCCCTCGGGGATGCGCAGGACCATGCGCTCGGTGACGACGATCTGCTGGCTGTAGCCGCCGGCGGCCCACTCGCCGTCGTAGTTCTGGCTGTTGTAGGTGCCGACCGAGCCGTTGGAGCAGAACATCTCCTGGCCGTTCTTGCAGTTCTCGCACTCGGTGCAGGAGTCGACGAGGCAGCCGACGCCGACCCGGTCGCCGACCTTGTACTTCGTGACGCCGTCGCCGACGGCGCTCACGGTACCGGCGATCTCGTGGCCGGTGACGATCGGGTAGTGCGCGGCACCCCACTCGTCGCGGACGGTGTGGATGTCGCTGTGACAGATGCCGGCGAAGGCGACGTCGATGCGGACGTCGTCGTCGCGCAGGTCGCGGCGCTCGAGGTCCACGGCCTCGAAGGGAGCGCCGGCGGAGGGGACGGACAGAGCTCGTGTGGTGGTGGGCATGTCTCCACCGTAACCCCGTGGAAGACGTGCTCCCGACCGGGCGAAGAGGCCTCCTCGGCGCCGTCGGCTAGAGCTGCGGCAGCAGGCTCGTGGCGACGTCGCGGTAGGCGCGGGCGCCCTTAGAGGTGCGTGACGTCGCGAGGATCGAGCGACCGACCGCGGGGGCCTCGGCGAACCTCACGGTGCGCGGGATCGGCGGCGAGAGCACCGGCAGCCCGTAGCGCTCGCCGACGTCGGAGAGCACCTCCTGGGCGTGGTTGCTGCGACCGTCGAAGAGGGTGGGGAGGATGCCGACGACCTTGAGCTTCTTGTTGAGGAAGCGCTTGACGTCGGCGACGGTGTCGAGCAGCTGGCCGACGCCGCGATGGCTGAGCATCTCGCACGGCATGGGGATGATGAGGCCGCTCGCCGCGGTGAGCGCGTTGAGCGTGAGCACCCCGAGGCTCGGCGAGCAGTCGACGAGGATGACGTCGTAGTCCTTGCGGATCGGCTCGAGCGCGGTCTGCAAGACGTACTCGCGGGCCGGGCGCCCCAGCAGCACGGCCTCGGTTCCGGCGAGGTCGATCGAGCTGGGGACGAGGTGGACCCCGTCCTCGCACTCGACGATGACGTCGCCGATCTCCACCTGGCCGAGCAGGACGTGGTGGATCGACTCCTCGACCTCGTCGGGGTCGACACCGAGACTGAACGTCAGGCAGGCCTGCGCGTCGAGGTCGACGAGCAGCACGCGCTTACCGAGCTCGGCGAACGCCGCACCGAGCGAGGCGACCGAGGTGGTCTTGGCGACGCCACCCTTCTGGTTGGCGACGGCGAGGATCGTGGCGCCGGTGGCGCGCTTGCGAGGGGGCACGTGGGGTCCTAGCGAGAAGAGTCGGTATGCCGGCCCACGCAGAGCGTGAGACCCGCGCCCCAGTCTCTCAGCCCGCGTCGGTCCCCGTGTCCACCCGTCGGGTGGTGTCGGACACGGGTGGCAGGACGAGCCGGCCGACGGGGCCGGGGTTCCACGCGACCTCCCACCGGAAGCCGTCGGGGTCGGCGAAGTAGCCGGTGTAGCCGCCCCACTCGCGCTCGACGCCGTCGGAGACCTCGCTGGCACCCGCGGCCCTGGCGTCGGCGAGGACGTCGCCGACCTGGCCGCGCTCGTGCACGTTGTGGCTCAGCGTGATCGGCACGACCCCGGGCCCGGTCTGCGCCGGAGCACCGACCTCGGCCTCGAAGTGCGCCCGGTCCCAGAGCGAGAGCACCGTCTGGGGACCCGCCCGGAACATGAGCACCTCCTCGGCGTCGAAGAACTCCGGGGCCCACCCCAGGCCCTCGGCGTAGAAGCGGTGCGACGCGGCGAGGTCCGCGACGGCCAGCGTGATGAACGAGACGCGCTGCTCCATGACCCTCACTCCCCCGCCGGCGCCGCGCCGTGGAAGACGGCCTCGACGTTGTTGCCGTCGGGGTCGCGCACGAAGACGGCGTAGTAGCCCGGGTGGTACTCCGGCCAGAGCCGGGGCTCGTGCAGCGTCTCGGCACCGAGGCCCGTCGCCGCCGCGTGGAAGGCGTGGACCGCCTCGACGCCCGACGCGGTGAACGC
Organism: Knoellia sp. LjRoot47; assembly: GCF_964253435.1. NCBI lineage: Bacteria > Bacillati > Actinomycetota > Actinomycetes > Micrococcales > Intrasporangiaceae > Knoellia > Knoellia sp. LjRoot47. Next base: position 2,155,851 of record NZ_CAXUQS020000001.1, on the reverse strand, counting down.
GAGGTGCGACTCCCGGTTGTCGGACTCGACCTCCGGCTGCGCGATCCAGAAGTCGGGGCTATTGGCGCCGTAGCCGACCGCCACCTCGACGTCGAGCACCCGGCGATGGCCGAGCGTCGCGAGGACGGTGTCGTAGAAGCGCTTGGAGGCCTCGAGGTCGGCGCAGGTGATTCCGATGTGATCGACGATCATGGGCCCACCCTTGCACCCGGCGCCGACACACGGCGACCCGCGGCGAGGATCAGTCGACCTCGACCGCGCGGGGGACCTCGGCGGGCTCGAGCGCCGCCCACCCGGACTTCTCCGGCCCCGCCGTCTGGCCCTCGGGGCAGTGCGCACGGAAGTCGCACCACGTGCACAGCGGGCCGACCACCGGCGGGAAGAGCGTGGACTCGACCCCGCGCTCGGCGAAGTCGGCGTCCGCGCGCTGGGCGTCGCGCGCGATGGACTTGGCCTCGTCGACCTTGCGGGTCAGGGACTCGGGTGTGTGGGTGTGCTCGACGACCTCGCCCGAGGTCACGTGGTGGAGCTCGACCCGCAGGCAGGGACGACGGAACATCTTCCAGACGGCTGCGGCATACAGGGCCATCGGGAGGGACGTGCGGGCGTCGGCCTCGCCGAGCGGCTTCTGGCTCGTCTTGTAGTCGACGACGACGAGCTCACCGTCGCGGTCGTCGAGCCGGTCGATGCGGCCGGTGACCCGCAGCGCCCCGCTGACGAACGACACCGTGCGCTCGATGCCGGTGGGGTGGTCGTCGGGGTCGACCCCCGCGAGGTAGGCCGTGACGTGCTCCTGGGCGCGGCGGCGCCACTGCGAGGACTGCTCGGGGTCGCGGAAGCCGACGTCGATCCACGACTCGCGCACGAGCTCACGGCCCGCGGACGCCGTGCGCCGGTCGCGCGGCAGGTCCCACCAGTCACGCAGGGCGTTGTGCACCGCGAGCCCGAACGACGTGTGCGCCCGTTGGGGTCGCTGTTCGGGCCGGGGCCGGTCGAGGTACTGCATGCGGTAGCGGCGCGGGCAGTCGACGAGGGCGAGCAGGCGTGAGGGGCTCGCGGCATACAGCCTCGGCGGCATGCCCGCGAACTCCGTCTGGACCGGTCGCCCGGCACCCACCTGCGTCACGACGCCAACCTAGCCAGCCGCGCCGACACGCCCACCGAGTCGTCCACAGGTCAGCTGAAGACGACCGTGCGGTCGCCGTTGAGGATGACCCGACTCTCGCAGTGCCACCTCACGGCGCGGGCGAAGACCCGCGACTCGACCTCCTCGCCGGCGGCGACGAGGTCCTCGGCGTCCATCCGGTGGTCGACCCGGTGGATGTCCTGCTCGATGATCGGACCCTCGTCGAGGTCGGCCGTGACGTAGTGCGCCGTGGCTCCGATGACCTTGACGCCGCGCGCGTAGGCCTGGTGGTAGGGCTTGGCGCCCTTGAAGCTCGGCAGGAACGAGTGGTGGATGTTGATGACCCGTCCGCCGAGGTCCCGGCAGAGGTCGTCGCTGAGCACCTGCATGTAGCGGGCGAGCGTGATGAGCTCGACGTCGTGCTCGGCGACGAGCTCGCGCAGCTGCGCCTCCGCCTCGGCCTTGGTCTCCTTGGTCACCGGGATGTGGTGGAACGGGATGCCGTAGGAGCGCGCCATCGGCTCGAGGTCGGTGTGGTTGCTCACGATCCCGACGATGTCGGCGTTGACCTGACCGGACTTCCAGCGGAAGAGGAGGTCGTTGAGGACGTGGCCGAACCGGCTCACCATGACGAGAGTCCGGTATGCCGTCGCGGCGGGCCGCATCTCCCACGTCATGTCGAACTCCGTTGCGACGGAGGCGAACTCACCGCGCCACCGGTCCACGTCGAGCTCGGCCTGCCCGGTGGCGAACCGCACGCGCATGAAGTAGAGACCGGTGCGGTGGTCGCTGAACTGCTGGCTCTCCTCGATGTTGGCCTGCCGCTCGAAGAGGTGCTGGCTCACCGCCGCGACGATGCCCGGGCGGTCGGGGCACGACAGCGTGAGGACGAGGTCACCCTCGTCCTCGATGTTGATGCGCCGAGTCACGGCATCGGTCACGGTTCCACCACCTTCACGCCTGAGGACTGCTCGACGATACGTGACCACTCGCGCGGCTCGGTGGTGCGCTCGCCGAGACGGTTGAGCTTGCCTGCGCCGTGGTAGTCGCTGCTGCCCGTGACGACGAGGTCGTGCCGCTGCGCCAGGCGGACGGCACGCTCGACGTCGGCCGGCTCGTGGTCGCGGTGGTGGGCCTCGATGCCGGCCAGCCCTGCGGCGGCGAGCTCGGCCACGAGCTCGTCCGAGACCGTCGCACCGCGCATCGCGAACGGGTGCGCGAGGACCGGCACTCCCCCGGCGCCCCGCACGAGTCGGATCGCGGCTGTGGGGTCCGGGGCGTAGTGCCCGACGTAGTAGCGGCTGCGGTCGTGGAGCAGGTCGCGGAACGCCTCGTCCCGGTCCGTGACGACACCGTTGGCCACGAGTGCGTCGGCGAGGTGGGGCCGGCCGAGCGTCGCGCCGGGCGCCACCTGGGCGCGGACCTCCTCGACGGACACCGGTATGCCGTCAGCGGCCATCCGCTCGATCATCCGGTCCATCCGGGTCACCCGGCTGTCGCGGGCCCGGGCCAGCTCGATGACGAGGCGCGGGTCGTCGGGGTTGGGCAGGTAGCCCAGCAGGTGGATGCTGCGGTGGTCGCGGCTGCACGAGATCTCGATGCCCCGCACGAGCCGGACCCCGTGCTGCACGGCGGCGCCGACTGCCTCCTCCCAGCCCGCGGTGGTGTCGTGGTCGGTGAGGGCGATCATGCCGATCCGCGCAGCCCGGGCCTCGGCGACGAGCTCGGTCGGGCTCTGGGTGCCGTCGCTCGCGGTCGAGTGCGTGTGCAGGTCGATCCTCACGGGCTTACCCTAGGCGGGCCGCGCGCCGGCCGAGGGGAGCCGGCGCCGACGTGGCAGCGCGTGCCAGCTGGCACGACGAGGCAACCTTCTGCGGCACACCCCCGTAGTGCTGGGTGGGACCACGACGAGGGGGACACATGGGACGGGAGTCCAAGGCCGAACGCGACGCCGCGTTCACGGCGTTCATGACCGACGCGACGCCGTCGCTGCTGCGCACGGCGTGGCTGCTCACCGGCTCGACCGAGCGGTCGCAGGAGCTCGTCCAGGCGGCGTTCGTCAAGACGTATGCCGCGTGGCCCAGGGTGCGGCGCGACTCCGCCCTCGCGTTCGCCCGACGGGTCCTCGTCAACCACAAGACGGACACCTGGCGCAGGACCTCGCGCGAGGTCGTCGGCGACGTGCCCGAGCTGGCGCTGCGTCCCGACTCCGCCGTCGAGCACCGTGACGAGATCCTGCGGCTGCTCGACCTGCTCCCCGCGCAGCAGCGCCGGATCGTCGTCCTGCGCTACTACCAGGACCTCTCCGAGGCCCAGACCGCCGACGTGCTCGGCATCTCCGTCGGCGCGGTGAAGTCCGGCGCCTCCCGTGGCCTCGCCACCCTCCGAACAGCCCACCCCTCTCCCGAAGGGAGCCAGCGATGACCCCCGACATCGACGACCAGCTCCGCAGCCGGCTGCGTGGCGCCGCGTCCGGCGCTCCGATCGACCTGGGCGTCCCCGGCGGCGCTGTCGTCGCCCGTGGCCGCCGCGTCGTCGTGCGCCGCCGCGTCCTCACCGCCGCCGGTGCTGCCGCCGCCACCCTCGTCGTCGCGGGCACGATCGGGATCCTCGCGCCCCGCCCCGGCGACGGCGACGCCTTGCCCGCGCTGCCCACGCCGACGACGACACCCACACCGGAGATCACCCCGACGGTGACTCCGTCCGCCTCGGTCACCGCCGGCCCGACGGCCACACCCACCGCCGTCGTGACCCCGACCGCGACCCCGACCGCCACACCGACCCGCACCGGGGAGCCCGAGCCGTCGAGCACCCCCACGCCCACGAGGTCCACCGGGTCGAAGCCGACGCCCGCCGTCTCCCCGACGAGCACGCCGACCCCCACGGCCTCCGAGTGGTCCGCGCCACAGCGCATCGGCCAGACCACGTTCAGGATGCAGCTGGTCCAGCAGGGAGGGGCCTCCGCGTCGGGCGAGCGGACGTTCGCCGGCATGCTCGAGTCGGACGGGCCCAGAATCGTGGCCCACATGGCGATCGAGAGCGGCCGGCCCGACGCGCGGTCGCTGTTCATCGTGAGCGAGGACAACACCGTGCTCGTCACGACGTGGCGGGTCGCCGACGTCGTCGCCGAGAGCGGCGAGCCCGTGACCGGTGAGGCGATGGGCGTGTTCGAGCTGCCGGTCCCCGGCGAGGACTGGTCGGTGGGGTTCTCCGTCATCTCGATGCCGCGCGCTGTCGCCATGGCTGCGCCGCTCGCCCCGGAGTCGTTGGAGCTCCGGCTGCAGGACGGGTCGACGGTCACCCTCGACGGAGACACGGCGGCGCGTCCGTCCTGACCGGCGATGTCGCTGTCGTCGCGTCGACCACGATTCCTCGCTGCGCGTGACAACCTTTCGGACCGGACGCCCGTACCTAGGGCGTCCGGTTCGATGGTGATGGAGAAGAGGTGGTGTCGTGAGCAAGCGGGATGACGGGTCGTTCGACGAGTTCATGCGGTCGAGCTCCCCACGGCTGCTGCGGTTGGCGTGGCTGCTCACCGGCGGCGCGAGCAGCGCCGAGGACCTCGTGCAGGAGACCCTCGAGCGCGTCTACGTCGCGTGGCCGCGCATCGAGGCGGGTGGGACCCACAACTACGCCCGACGGGTCCTCGTCAACCTCCACACCGACAGCCACCGCCGTGGCTGGCGCGAGCGCCTCACCGACGAGGTCCCCGAGACCGCACAGTCCGACCGCTCGGACCAGGTCGTCCTCGCCGACCACCTCACAGTGGCCCTCGGCGAGCTCCCCGTCCGCGAGCGCCAGTGCGTCGTGCTGCGCCATCACGTCGGCCTCTCCGAGCGCGAGACCGCCGACGTCCTCCACATCGGCACCGGGACGGTCAAGTCGTCGACCTCTCGTGGCCTCGCCCGCCTGCGTGCCCTGCTCGTCCCCGAAGGAGACCGTCATGTCTGACCCGATCCTCGAGCTCCTCGCCGCTCCCCCGTCGCCCGCCCTCTCCGTCGACGAGAACGCCGTGCACACCGGCGGCCGTCGTCGCCTGCGCCGCCGCAACCTGCGCCGGGCCGGACTCGGCGCCGGTGCCGCGGTTGCCGCCGCCGCGATCGCCTTCACCACCCTCGGCTCCGGCCTCGGCGGGGAGGCGCTGCCAGCCGGACCTTCGACCTCCGTCGACGCCGGCCGGCGCGTGTCCGCCGCCCTGTTCGACGGCGACTGGTCCGTCGAGGTGCGTCCGGGCGCCCCGGCCGACCAGCCGAACGTCATGTTCTACAAGGGCTCGGGCACGTCACGGCAGCAGCTCGCGGGGTCGAGCGCCGACGCGACCGTCGTCTCGATGGGGACCGGCTCGGGCGCCGAGGGAGTCATGCTCGGTACGGCCCCGGCCTCGGCGGCGAAGTTCCTCGTCCTCACCAACGACGCCCTCGGCGGGATCGAGCAGGACAACCAGCTGCTCCCCGGCACGGACTACCAGGCGATCGCGTTGAGGTTCGATGAGCCGACGGACACCGACAGGTATGCCGGGGTGACGTGGATGAACGACAAGGGCGACGGTGTCGTCCGGTCGGCCACGGGGCAACGCCTCCAGAGCGCTAAGCTGGCAGGCACGGACACGTTCTGGGTCGATCGAGACGCCCGGCACATGGGGGTCTTCACGCCCGATGGCGGCTCGACCAAGCCGGTGGGCGACGACGCGACGACCACGATGGGCTACGGACAGAAGGCAGAGAAGGGCGGCGGGTGGACCTGGCGCTCGGTGACGCTCCTGCCTGCTGGAGCGCGCGACGTCACCTTCCTCTGGGCGGACGAGGACTACCACTCCGCAGTCTTCACCGAGCTGCTCGCCGGCTCCGGTGAGGTTGTCGCATTCGCGGACGCCACCGCGCCCGGGGCCAGCCAAGGTCCGCGGGTCACGTCCGTGACGTGGACCGACAAGGCGGGCACCCGGCATACGGACGCTGTGAAGTAGGCCTCAGACGACGAGGTGCGCGTACGGGTCCGGACGCTCGGACTCGCTGCGCAGGATGCAGAACTCGTTGCCCTCGGGGTCGAGCAGCGTCACCCAGCCCGAGCCGGCCGGACGTCCCGGCAGGTCACGCAGGTCCTGGTGGAGGGTCGCACCGTGGGCCAGCAGTCGCTCGACCTCCTCGTCGCGGGTGCGGTCGGTCGGGGTGAGGTCGAGGTGGAGGCGGTTCTTGACGGTCTTGCCCTCGGGGACCTCGATGAACAGCACCCGCTGCCGGCCGTCAGGGCTGAAGATCATGCACTCCTCGTGACCGGGGAGGTTCGGGTCCTTCGGGTCCTGCGACCAGCCGAGCACCTCGCTCCACCAGTGGGACTGGTCGTGGGCGTTGCGCGAGTCGACGGACGTGTGCGAGATGCGTGAGGTCATGGCCGCCACCCTCGCACCGCGCGACCGGTCGCGGCCACCGGATTCCCGACACTCAACCTTTGGCCGGGCTGCTCCGTCGTAGGGGGGCAATGATGACGCGAGAGAACGGGGGTGAGATGGCAGGCAGGCACGACGACGAGTTCGCGGAGTTCGCGACGGGGGCGACCCCGCGGTTACTCCGGACCGCATGGCTCATCTGCGGCGACGCGACGCAGGCCGAGGACCTGGTGCAGTCGGCGATGGTCAAGCTCTATGTCCGCTGGGGCTGGCTGCGCGAACGGCAGCCCATGGCCTACGCACGGCGGTGCATCCTCAACGACCACATCGACACGCACCGACGGCGCCGGCGCGAGACCACGGTCGGCGACCTGCCCGAGCAGACGCACCACGACCGCGAGCCCGAGGACACCGGCTCCATCGTCGCGCTGCTCGCCACCCTCCCCACCCGGGAGCGCCAGGTCGTGGTCATGCGCCACTACGCCGGGCTGAGCGAGGCCGAGGTCGCCGACCTCCTCGACGTCAGCGTCGGCACCGTCAAGAGCAGCGCCTCCCGCGGCCTCGCCCGGCTCCGCGAGTCGCTCGCCGCCCAGGACCTCAAGGAGGGCCACCATGTCTGACCCCGGCCGCCACCACGACACCCACGACGTCCACGACGTCCACGACGTCCACGACGTCCACGACCTGCTCGTCCGCGCACCCGGCCCCGAGCTCCGCTACGACCTCGACGCGACCTTCCGCACCGGTCGTCGGATCCGGCTCCGTCGGCGCCTCACCGCCGCCGGGGGTGGCGTCGTCGGGCTCGCCGCCGCCGCGACCGCGCTCGCGCTGGCGCTGCCGGGCACACCGAACGCGTCCGTGGCCCCCGCAGGCGGTTCGCCGCTGTCGGGGTCCCTGTCGGCCTCACCCTCGACGTCCCCGTCGGTCACCCCCGCAGCGTCGGCGACGTCGGCCGCGAGCGGCCGGTGCTTCCCCGACGACACCTCGGTGACCCGGACCCCGTGGCTCACGGCCTCTGCTCCCGGCACGCTGCCGAGCGGGGGCGCCGTGAACGTGACGGCCGAGATCCTCTCGGGGGGCTGCACCAGCAACGTCCTGGCCCAGTCGGAGGACGGCGACACGACGGAGCTCAGCCTCGGGCTCACCCAGCGCCCCACGAGCGCCGCGTGGACCGTCGCGAACGCCGCCGTGCTCCTCCTGCCCCAGGGCCAGCGCCCGTGCGGGTACTCCTTCGCCAGCACGCTCCCCGACGGCGTCACCGTCCGCCGCGGCGACTGGGACGTCGTGGTCCAGCCCATCGACCCCTCGATGCTCAACGCGGCCGCCACGAGCGGCACCGTCGACATCTGCGACGGCGACCGGGTCGTCGCTCGCGACCTGCCCCAGATCTCCGACCACAGCCTCGGGGCAACACCCGCCGGCCCCGGAGTGCAGAAGACGTGCGACCTCGACGAGCTCGGCACGGCGCAGGACTCGGCCCGGACCTGGGCCAGGCACACCGTCCCCGACTACCTCGGCACGACCGACGTCTCCGTCGAGGTCCGGGCCCACCCGGGCGCCGGGTGCACCGGCGAGGGCGTGACCGAGGGTCCCGCGAGCTCGACCGATCCCACTGCCGGTGTCCTCCTCGAGGTCGACGTGCCGGAGGTCCCGACCGCGGCCTTCTGGGACTTCGTCCACGCGGGCGACCGGCTCGTGGCCGCGTTCTTCCTCCCCACCGGGCACGACGTCTGCGACATCGACTTCTCCGGTACCGAGCTCACGAGCCGCCCGACCCTCGCTGACGCGACCGACGTCGCGCTCGGCAGTGGCTGGACCCTGCAGCTGCAGCCCCTGCCGGACACCAACCGGTCGCTGGACCTGCGGGCGAAGGTGTGCACGCCGGACGGCATCGTCACCCCGAGCCTGGCACCCCTCAGCGCGGGGTGACCCGACCCGGGAACGGAAGCGGACGGCATACCGGGATTTCTCGGTATGCCGTCCGCTTGCGTTGCGCGAGAGGGAGACTCAGCCCTGCGTCGCCTCGGGGCCGGGCCAGTTCTTGTCGGGCTGCGGGGTGGGGCGGCCGGGCTGCTCGCCGCCGCGCGCCTGCAGGTAGTTGTCCTTGGGGACCATGACCTTGCGGCGGAAGATGCAGACGACCTTGCCGTCCTGGTTGTAGCCGATGGTCTCGACGTGCACGACGCCGCGGTCGTCCTTGGAGCTGCTCTCCCACTTGTCGAGCACGCGCGTCTCGCCATAGAGGGTGTCGCCGTGGAAGGTCGGCGCGACGTGGCGCAGGCTCTCGATCTCGAGGTTGGCGATCGCCTTGCCCGAGACGTCGGGGACGCTCATGCCGAGCAGGATCGAGTAGACGTAGTTGCCCACGACGACGTTCTTGCCGAACTGCGTCGTCTCCTCGGCGTAGTGGCTGTCGAGGTGGAGCGGGTGGTGGTTCATGGTCAACAGGCAGAACATGTGGTCGTCGAACTCGGTGACCGTCTTGCCGGGCCAGTGCTTGTAGGTCGCTCCGACCTCGAACTCTTCGTAGCTGCGTCCGAACTGCATGCGCCCATCCTCGCCTGCCACCACCGGTCTCCGCGCGGGTCTGCCGCGTGCGTTCCCTCACAGCCCGCGCCCGATGCGGAGCAGGGCTCCGGACGGGCCGCACGAGAAGGCGGAGGACAGGGGCGAGCGGGCATGGGTAGCGTTCGCCCGGTGACCGACACCTCCACGACCCACCGGACCCCGACCGCCGTCGACGCGATCGCCGAGCAGCACTTCGACTCCGTCATGGAGAGCAGCCCGATCGAGGCGACCTACCTCGGCGTGGACGTGCGCCAGGACGAGCTCGACGACTTCTCCCCCGCCGGCTACCGCGCCCGGGCCGACCTCGCCCGCGCGACCCTCGCCCGGCTCGAGACGGCCGAGCCCGTGGACGACATCGACCGGGTGACCGTGGCCGCGATGCGTGAGCGGCTCCAGCTCGACGTCGACATCCACGAGGCCGGGCTCGACCAGTGCGACCTCAACGTCATCGCCTCGCCGATGCAGTCGGTGCGCGACGTCTTCGACCTCATGCCGACCGACACGCAGGAGCAGTGGGCGACGGTGACCCGCCGCCTCGGCGCGCTGCCCCGCGCCCTCGAGCAGTGGCAGGGTTCGCTGCTGGCGTCGGTCGACGCCGACCCGACGCGCATCTCGGCCCGCCGCCAGGTCGAGTCGTGCATGGCGCAGTGCCGCGACCTCGTCGGCGACGAGGGCTTCTTCGCGACGTTCACCGGCGGGGCCCGTACCTCGGACGGCCAGCCACTGCCCGAAGCCCTCGCCGCCGACCTCGACGCCGCGGGTCGCCGCGCCGCCGACGCGTACGCCACGGTCAGGACCTTCCTCGCCGACGAGCTCCTGCCCCGGGCTCGCGAGGAGGACGCCGTCGGCCGCGAGCACTACCAGCTCGCGAGCCGTCACTTCCTCGGGGCGACGGTCGACCTCGAGGAGACCTACGCGTGGGGCCAGGAGGAGACCGCGCGCCTCGACGCCGAGATGCGCCGGACCGCCGAGCGGATCCTGCCGGGGTCGAGCGTGAAGGAGGCGATGGCCCACCTCGGTGAGGACCCGGCCTATCGCCTCGTCGGCACCGACGCCCTCCAGGCGTGGATGCAGACCAAGGCCGACGAGGTCATGGACCTCCTCGACGGCACCCACTTCGACATCCCGGGCCCGGTCCGCACCATCGAGTGCCGGATCGCCCCGACCCACACCGGCGGCATCTACTACACCGGCCCCAGCGAGGACTTCACCCGCCCGGGCCGCATGTGGTGGTCGGTGCCCAAGGGCGTCGAGACGTTCGGCACGTGGGCCGAGCTGAGCACGGTCTACCACGAGGGCGTCCCCGGCCACCACCTCCAGGTCGCTCAGACGACCTACCGTGCCGAGCTGCTCAACCGGTGGCGCCGGATGCTCTGCTGGGTGAGCGGGCACGGCGAGGGCTGGGCCCTCTACGCCGAACGGCTCATGGTCGAGCTCGGCTTCATGGAGGACCCGGGCAACTACCTCGGCTTCCTCGACGCGCAGTCACTCCGCGCCGCCCGGGTGGTGCTCGACATCGGCATCCACTGCGGCTTCGAGGCGCCGGCCGAGGTCGGTGGCGGCGAGTGGACCTACGACAAGGCGTGGGAGTTCCTCAGCGCCCACGCCAACAACGACGAGGCGTCGCTGCGCTTCGAGCTCGACCGCTACCTCGGCTGGCCGGGACAGGCCCCCAGCTACAAGATCGGCGAGCGCATCTGGATGCAGCTGCGCGACGAGACCGCTGCGGCAGAGGGCGACTCGTTCGACCCCAAGGCCTTCCACCGGCGCGCGCTCGACGTCGGCTCCGTCGGCCTCGACGTGCTCGTCGAGGCCATGCGCCGCTGAGCTCCGTTCTCGCACAGCAGAACACGAAGGTATGCCGTCCGCTCACCTCGAGCGGACGGCAGACCTTCGTGGGTCAGGTGCGGTGTCGCACAAGCGAGCTCACCAGATCGCCCAGCACCCGCTGACCTGCGGGAGGCCGGCGAAGCGGGCCTCGAAGAACGCATAGCTCTCGGCCGACGACGGCGCCACGCCACCCACGTGGAGCGGGACGACGTTGGTCGAGAGCCGCACGTTGGCGCCCTTCGCGCACCAGTCCTTGGCGAGCTGGCGGCCGACGGCATACGGGATGACGTCGTCGAGGCCCGAGTGCGAGATGAGCACCGGCACCGTCGGCTTGACCCGGCCGATCCGGTTGTCGGCGACGATCGAGGCGAAGGGCTCCTCGGCGAGGTAGGCGGTCAGCGGCCGGCCGTCCTTGGTCAGCGTGCTCGACCTCTGGAACGCCGACGAGGCGAGGTCGAAGACACAGTGGTTCTCGGTGGCCGCCGCGACCGCGCGGCCCCGGTCGTTGAGGTAGTCGTCGAGGTCCACGCCATAGCCGGCGGCGAGCCCGAGCAGCGCGAAGTTGAGGAACTCGGCGTAGAGGCTGCCGTCGAGGTTCGCGGCGACGGGTTTGAGGTCGGCCGGTGGCGCACCGGCGAGCGCACCCTTGACCCGGAGCTCGGGGGCGTAGGTCGGCGCCAGCTCGGCGGCGGCCGCGGTCGCCCCGCCGCCCTGGGAGTAGCCGTAGAGCCCGATGGGTGTCGTCGAGGTGAGCGCCGTGCCGGGGCGGCGGATCGCGGCCCGCGCGATGTCGAGCACGGCCCGCGCCTGGGCCACCCGGTTGACGTAGGTGTGCGTGCCCGGTGTGCCGAGCCCCTGGTAGTCGGTGAGCGCCACGGCGTAGCCGCGCACGAGGTAGCCCTTGAGCAGGTAGTGCTCGTACTCGGTGAGCGTCTCGGACATCTGGCGCGACGGGGCGCACCGGTCGCCCATCCCCTGCGTGCCGACGGCATAGCTGATGAGCGGTCGCGAGCCGATCCCGACCCAGGGCGCCTTGGGCTCGAAGACGGTGCCGGTGACGGCGATGCTGCGGCCCATACGGTCCTTCGACGCGTACATGACGCGGGTCGCGGTGAGCCCGAGACCGCCTAGCCCGAGCGGGTCGAGGAAGAACGTCGCCGGCTCGGTGCGGATGAGCGTGCCCGGTGTCGACGGGAGGAGGGCCGGCGGTTCGTAGAAGGCCGGGCGCGCCGGCTCGGCCGTTCCGGTGACCGTGGTGGCGCCGGCCGTGCCGGGCACCGAGTCGGGGCCGGCGGAGGCGGGGGCCGCGACGGCGGCCACCAGGCCGAGCGCTGCGAGCGGGACGAGGAGCCGGCGGAAGGTGCGTGACGTCATTGTCAGCCTTGCGTTCGATGGGGATGGTGCACGACGCGGTGAGCCGAACCTACCGAGGAGTAACCGGGGTCGCAACAGATGCGCTTCCGGACGACGTTCGCTCTCGGGCCCGACGGCACGGACAATGTGGCGGTGACCCTCGCCCTCACCCTCGTCGCCATCGCCGTGACGGTCATCGTCGTCGCGCGGCTGTGCGCCCCGTTCGGACTCCCCTCACCGATCGCCCTGCTGCTCGTCGGGCTCGTCGCGTCGGTGCTCCCGTTCGTGCCGGACGTCTCGCTCGACCCCGACGTCGTCCTCCTCGGGCTCCTCCCACCCCTGCTGTATGCCGCGGCCCGCGGGACGTCGCTCGTCGACATCCGCGCGAACCGGGGAGCGATCCTCGGGCTGTCGGTGGGGCTCGTCCTCTTCACGACGTTCGGTGTCGCGCTCATCGCGTGGTGGCTGCTGCCGATCCCGTTCGCCGTCGCCGTGGCCCTCGGTGCGATCGTCGCTCCCCCGGACGCCGTCGCCGCGACCGCCGTGGCCCGCGGCATCGGCCTGCCCCGGCGGGTGACGACGATCCTCGAGGGCGAGTCGCTGCTCAACGATGCGACGGCGCTGGTCACGCTCCGCACCGCCATCGCCGCGGCCGGGCTGGCGACCTCGCACCACGGCTTCGCCTCGCACGGCGCCGTCTCGGTGGGTTCGGTGGCTCGCGACTTCGGGCTCGCGGTCGTCGGGGGCTTCGGTGTCGGCTGGGTCGTCTTCGTCCTCATCGGCGTCATCCGCAAGCACCTCACCGAGGCTGCCTCCGACACCGCGCTGTCGTTCACGGCGCCGTTCCTGTCCTACCTTCCCGCCGAGCTCCTCGGAGCCAGCGGCGTGCTCGCCGTCGTGACGACCGGCCTCATGCTGGCCCACAAGGCACCGGTGCTGCAGTCGGCCGCGTCCCGGCTCAGCGAGCGGGTCAACTGGGCGAGCATCACCTTCCTGCTCGAGAACACCGTCTTCCTGCTCATCGGGCTCCAGCTGTCGCGCCTCGTCACGGACGTGCGGGCGAGCGAGATCTCCCTCGGGCGCGCGGCACTCGTCGGGCTCGTCGTGCTGGTGGCGGTACTCCTGCTGCGCCCACTGTGGATCTTCCCGTTCACGTGGGTCACCGCACGGTTCGGCTCGGCCGAGCGCGCCCCCATCGACGCGCCGAGCACCGGGGTCACGTCGTGGGCGGGCATGCGCGGCGTGGTGACGCTCGCGGCCGCGCTCACCCTGCCCGAGACGACCGACGCCCGGCCAACGCTCGTGCTCATCGCCCTCATCGTCACCGTCGGCACCCTGGCGCTGCAGTCCTCGACCCTCCCGGCACTCGCGCGAGCGCTCGACGTGCGCGGACCGGACCCCCGCGAGGACGCCCTGCAGGAGGCCACCGTGCTCCGGGCGACGACGGGCGCCGGGCTGCGGGCGCTCGACGCGGCCGAGCGGGTGGACCCCGACGTCGCCGAGGACCTGCGGGGCAACGCCGAGCTGCGTGTCAACCGCATCTGGGAGCGGCTCGGCACCCTGGGGCCGCGGGACGACGAGACCCCGAGCGAGGCCCGCCGGCGCTTGCGCACGATCATGCTCGAGGCCGAGCGCGGCGAGCTGCTCCGCATCCGCGACGAGGACGAGGTCGACCACGAGATCCTCTCCGGCGTGATGAACCAGCTCGACGCCGAGGAGGCCGCCCTGTCCTGGACGACGGCGAAGGCGGCGCGGCTGCGCGAGGCCGACCTGCGCGCCCCCGACCAGGTGGCCACGGCGTGCGAGCACCTGGAGTCCGAGCCCGACTGCGCCGTCCCCACCAGCTCTGAGGGGTGCGTCGACTGCCTGCGCGAGGGCATGACGTGGGTGCACCTGCGGATCTGCACCCGCTGCGGCAACGTCGGGTGCTGCGACTCCTCACAGGGTCAGCACGCGAGCAAGCACTTCGACGCGACGCAGCACCCGGTCATGCGCTCGCTGGAGCCGGGCGAGGCGTGGCGCTGGTGCTTCGTGGACGGCGCGCTGGGCTGAGGCGTCAGCGCACCGGCTCAGGAACCGGTGCGGTGCCCGCTGTTGCCGAAGAGGCCGAGGAGGTTGCCGAGCACCGAGTCGTCCTCGTCGTCGGAGGGAGACGGTGTCGGCGAGGGGCTCGACGGAGCCGGGCTCGGCGACTGCGTCGTCGGCGAGGGAGCCGGCGTCCCGGTGGGGCTGGTGGTCGACGGTGCGCTGGTGGACGGCGACGCCCGGCGCGCGGACCTCGAGGCAGCCGCGGTGCGCGAGGCCGTCGGCTCGCTCGCCGTGCTCTCGACGGCCTCGGGGGTCGCGGGGGTCATGGACGGAGCGGTCGTGCCGGGTTCCGTGGCCTCGGGCGTCGACCCGCCCGAGGTCGACGCGCCTCCCTGTGCGGGGCTCGCGGCACCAGCGGAGGCCGTGGGACTCGCCGGACCGGCCGGGCTCGTCGGTCCGAGCGGCGCGTCGGCGGCCTCGACCTGAGAGGGCCGGGTGGACCCGTCGTCGATGGCCTGCTGGAGCTCGGCGGCGGAGCCGACGAGCACGAGCGCCGCGCCGGCGATGATGAGCCGTCGTGTCGTGGCGAGGCCGTGAGAACGGTCCCGTCGTGTCATCGGGCGCATGGGGGAACTTCCTTGTCGTCGATCGGACATGACCTGTCGGTCAGCCTCACAAACGCCCGACACCTTACGGTGTCTGCGTGCCAGAGACCATTTCACCGACGCCTCTCCTCGTGCTCGCCTCGGCCTCGCCGGCGCGGCTCGCAACGCTGCGCGCGGCTGGAGTCGAGCCGTTCGTGCAGGTCAGCGAGGTCGACGAGGACGCCGCCGTGGCCGCGGCAGAGGCCGTGCACGGCCGGCTCGAACCCGCCGACGTCGCGCTGCTGCTTGCGCGTGCCAAAGCCGAGTCGGTCGCCCGGTCCCGGGTCGACGCTGATGAGGTCGAGGCACTCGTCCTGGGTTGCGACTCGGTGCTCGAGCTCGACGGCGAGGTCCACGGCAAGCCGGCGGACGAGACGGAGGCGACCGACCGGTGGCGTCGCATGCGCGGCAGCTCCGGCGTCCTGCACACCGGCCACTGGGTGATCGACGACCGGGACCCCGAGGAGGGTGGGACGTCGGGCAGCCTCGGCGCGACCGCCTCGACGACGGTGCACTTCGCCGACCTCACCGACGACGAGATCGCTGCCTACGTCGCCACCGGCGAACCCCTTCGGGTGGCCGGGGCGTTCACCCTCGACGGGCTGGGCGCGGCCTACGTCACGGCGATCGAGGGTGACCCGTCCAACGTCGTCGGGGTCTCGCTCCCGCTGCTGCGCGAGCTCCTCGGGGAGCTCGGCGTCGCGTGGCACCAGCTGCGCAGGCCCTGACGCGCCTCGCACGACGCAGAGGTATGCCGTGACGCCCCCTCGCGCCACGGCATACCTGCGTGCGTGCCTCAGCGCGCGGCGGCGACGGCAGCCTGGGCGTCGACGACGCCGTAGCCGTAGAGCGGGCTGAACTGGCCGCGCAGGCCGAGGACCGGCGTGCGCGCGGTCGTGAGGATCGCCTTCTCGGTCTGGTCGACCGTGCGGCCCTGCGCGAGGAGCAGCGCGGCCACGCCGGCGACGTGCGGCGTCGCCATCGAGGTGCCGGCGAAGGCGTCGTAGCCCGCGACACCGCAGCCACTGGGCGCCTCGGTCGGGACGGTCGACCACACGTCGTCGTCGCAGCCACCGAAGGCGAAGCCACCCGGGGCGGACACGACCTTGAGGTCGGGCTTGATCGGCAGCTCCGAGAAGGCCGAGTGCAGCTCGTTCTTGTCGGTGGAGCCGACGCAGATGCCCGAGCTCGAGAAGCCGGGGCTCGTGCAGGCGATGGTCGAGGTGTTGCCGGCGGCGATCACCGAGACGGCGCCCTTGGTGCGGGCGTAGGCGATGGCGTCCTCGACCTCGTTGTCGAGACCGACGATCGAGAGGACCTGGGTGCCCGGCAGCGAGCCGAGCGAGAGGTTGACGACGTCGGCGCCGTGGTCGGCCGCCCAGCGGATGCCGCGCGCGATGTCGGCCGTGTTGCCCGAGCCGTCCTCGAGGACCTTGATCGGCATGATGCTCGCGTCGGGGGCCACACCGGCGACGCCGGTGCCGTTGTCCGTGATGGCGGCGGCGATGCCGGAGACGTGGGTGCCGTGCGCGTCGACGTCCTGGCCGACGCCGTCGACGCCCTTCCAGTTGCCATCGCTGCAGACGGTCGCGCCGCCGGTGCACCCGACGAAGGTCGCGCCGGGGACGAGCTTGGCGGCGAGGTCGGGGTGGTTCAGGTCGACACCGGTGTCGACGACGGCGATGGTGGCGCCGGCTCCACGCGTGGTGGGCCAGGCCTGCTCGGCGCGGACCTGGGTGAGGCCCCACTGCTTCCCTCGCAGCGGGTCGTTCGTGGCTGCGCTGGCCGGGGCTGCGGTGGCGACGAATGCGGCGAGTCCGAGGACTCCCGCCAGGGCGGTGGTGCGGCGGAGTGCGCGCATCAGGGAACCTTTCGCTGGTTTCGGCCTCGACGGTGAGGCCTGGACCTTTCGAGGCTACCCAGAGAAACCAATGCGGTGGGGGCTCGGGGACGCGGGCAATGTCACAGTGACGACCGCCACACCTCCCCTCACCGAGGCCCCGCGATGGGCCTCAGACCGGCGGTATGCCGCGTCGCTTGGTCGCGAACGCACGGTCCCGGTGCGCGGCATAGCGCAGCCTTCGCACGAGCTCGTCACGCAGGTCCTCGGGCTCGACGACGTGGTCGATGACGAGGTCGGCGGCGAGGCGTTCGAGGTCGACGTCCTCCTCGTACTCGGCGCGCCGGGCGGCGACGAACGCGTCCCGTGCCTCGACGCCCTCGGCCGCCTCGACCTCGGCGATCTTGTTGGCGTAGACCGCGTTGACGGCCGCCTCGGGCCCCATGACGGCGATGCGCGCGGTCGGCAGCGCGATCGTCGCGTCGGGGCCGAAACCGGGCCCACCCATGGCATAGAGCCCGGCGCCGTAGGCCTTGCGGACGACGACGCAGAGCTGCGGCACGGTTGCCGAGGAGACGGCCGACACCATCTTGGCGCCGTGCCGGATGATGCCGCCGCGCTCGACCTCGGAGCCGATCATGAAGCCGGGGACGTCGGCGAGGTAGACGAGCGGGATCGAGTACGCGTCGCACAGCCAGATGAACCGGGCAGCCTTGTCGGCGCTGTCGGTGAAGAGCACGCCGCCCTTGACCATCGAGTTGTTGGCGACGATGCCGACGGTCTCGCCGTCCATTCGGCCGAGCCCGATGACGAGCTCGGGGGCGAAGAGCGACTTGATCTCGAAGAAGCTGTCGTCGTCGACGAGGCCGTCGATGACCTCATGGACGTCGAAGGGCTGGCTCTCGCGCTCCGGGACCGACGCCCGGGTGAGGGGCGCGCTCGGCTGCTCCACGGCATACGACGGCAGGGGTGAGCGCCAGTTCTGCGGCATGTAGGAGAAGTAGAGGCGGGCGAGCTCGATGGCCTCGGCGTCGTCGGAGGCGAGGATGTCGCCGACGCCCGAGACAGTGCAGTGCATGCGCGCGCCGCCCATCTCCTCGAGCGAGACCTTCTCGCCCACGACCATCTCGGCCATGCGCGGGCTGCCGAGGTACATCGACGCGTTGCCCTCGACCATGATGAGCAGGTCGGTGAAGCTCGGGATGTAGGCGCCGCCGGCGGCCGACGGGCCGAAGAGGCAGCAGATCTGTGGGACCTTGCCCGAGAGGGCGACCTGGTTGTGGAAGATCCGCCCGGCACCGCGGCGCCCGGGGAACATCTCGACCTGGTCGGTGATGCGGGCGCCTGCGGAGTCGACGAACCAGAAGACCGGCAGCTCCTCGCGCAGCGCCATCTCGGTGGCGCGCACGATCTTCTCGACCGTGCGGGCGCCCCAGGACCCGGCCTTGACCGTCGGGTCGTTGGCGATGACGATCACGGGCCGGCCGTCGACCGTGCCGCGACCGGTGACGACGCCGTCCGCCGGGAGACCGGTCGCGAGAGCGTTGGCGTAGCGGCCGTCCTCGACGAAGCTGCCCTCGTCGACGAGCAGCGCGATCCGGTCGCGGACATAGAGCTTGCCCTGCGCCGCAAGCTTGGCCGCGGCCTTGTCGGGAGCCGACGCCGACGCGGCGTGGGCCGCCTCGAGACGGGCGCGGACGTCGGCGACGCGGGGGTCGCTGGACGAGGACTGATGCGACTGGTCGCTCACCGGCATGGGCTCACTCTCTCAGTGCGGCGGACGGTCAGGCGGTCGGGAGACCGAGGTGGCGTGCGATGACCATCCGCTGCACCTCGCTCGTGCCCTCGCCGATCTCGAGGATCTTGGCGTCGCGGTAGAAGCGGGCGACGGGGTACTCCTCCATGAAGCCGTTGCCGCCGAACACCTGGGTGGCGATCCGGGTCGCCGAGACCGCGGCCTCGCTCGTATAGAGCTTGGCGATCGCCGCGGCCTTCTTGACCTCGGCGACCGAGCGGCGACCGGCGTCGTGCTCGTCCTTGAGCCACGCGGCCTTGTAGGTCAGCACACGGCTCGTCTCGGCCATGACGGCGAGGTCGGCGAGCTGGAACGAGATGCCCTGGTTGACCGCGATCGGCTTGCCGAACGCCGTGCGGGACGACGCGTATGCCGTGCTCTCGGCGAGCATCCGCTCGATGAGTCCCAGCGCGAGGGCGGAGATGGCGATGCGGCCGTCGTCGAGGGTCTTGAGGAACTGCTTGAAGCCGCTCCCCTGCTCGCCGAGGAGGTTGGTGGCCGGGACGCGCGCGCCGGCGAAGCTGAGGCCGTGGGTGTCGGAGATGTGCCAGCCGAGCTTGTGGTAGGGCTCCTCGACGGTGAATCCCGGTGTGCCAGTGGGGATCATGATCGCGCTGATCTCGGGCCGACCCTTGTCGTCGGTGCCGGTGCGGGCAGTCACGGTGACGACCGAGGTCATGTCGGTGCCGGAGTTGGTGATGAACGCCTTGGCGCCGTCGACGACCCACTCGTCGCCGTCACGGACGGCCTTGGTGCGGGTGGCACCGGCGTCGGAGCCGGCGTCGGGCTCGGTGAGGCCGAAGCCCGCGAGCGCACGGCCGGCGACGAGGTCGGGCAGCCACTGCTGCTTCTGCTCGTCGGTGCCGTAGCTGAGGATCGGGTTGATGCCCAGGCCCACGCCCGCGCTCAGCGTGATGCCGATCGACTGGTCGACGCGGCCGAGCTCCTCGATGGCGACGCAGAGGCTCGTGAACGCACCGCCCTCTTCGGGGTCGAGGCTGCCGCCGAACTCTTCGGGGACGACGAGCCCGAACAGGCCGAGGTCACCCATCTTGGGCACGAGGTCGGTCGGGAAGTGCGAGTCCCGGTCCCACTGCGCGACGTGCGGCTCGACCTCGCGCTCGGCGAAGTCGCGCACGACCTTGCGGAAGTCCTCGTGGTCCTGGCTGAGCTCGAACATCGGTGTCCTCTCGGGGCGGTCAGGTCTTGACGTTGACGTCAACGTAAAGCAATACTCCCGACCGTGGCAACCCGGACCGAGGCCCCTGTGGGCACCGAGCAGACCTGGACGATCCGCGAGGTCGCCGAGGAGTTCGACGTCACCCACCGGACCGTGCGGCACTATGAAGAGCTCGGCCTCATCACGCCCGAACGTCGCGGCACGACCCGGATCTACCACCGTCGCGACCGGACCCGACTCGGCCTCATCCTGCGCGGCAAGCGGCTCGGCTTCCCGCTCGAGGAGATCCGCACGATCATCGACCTCTACGACGCACCCCGGGGCCGTCGCAGCCAGCTCGAGTACGTCCTGGCCCAGATCGACGAGCGCCGCGCCGACCTCGAGCAGCGGCGCCGCGACCTCGACGACGCCCTGGCCGAGCTGGGTCGCTTCGAGCAGCGCTGCCGCGAGGACCTCGACCGGACACGATGAGGCCGCGCCGCGACGGGGAGTGCTCCCCATCGGGGAGGATGGCATCGGCCGCATGGGACGGCTAGGTTTGCTATCGCAAACATCGTCGCACGAGGGGATCCCAGTCATGCGTTCCAGGAGTCGCACACTCGTCGCCACCGTCGCCGTCGCCGGCGCCGTCATGGGGCTCGTCTGTGGAGGGGGCGTCGCGATGGCCCAGACGGCCGGGGTGACCGTGACGGCGGCGACACCCGCGACGGCCTCCGCGGACGAGCCGGTGCCCGGGAAGCTGCTCCTCATGCTCGACGCCTCCGGGTCGATGAAGGCCAAGGACCCGTCCGGTCTCACCAAGATCGAGGCCGCCAAGAAGGCCCTCACCGGCGTCGTGGGCGCCCTCCCCGACAGCGCCCAGGTCGGGCTGCGTGTCTACGGCGCCACCGTCGACGGCAAGGGCAAGCCGACGCCCGCCGCCTGTGCCGACACCCGGCTCGTCTCCCCCATCGGCCCCCTCGACAAGGCGGGGCTCACGTCGAGCATCGCTGCCGTCAGGGCGCTCGGTGAGACGCCGATCGCGGGCTCGCTCACCGCGGCGATGACCGACCTCGGCGCGACCGGAAAGCGCAACATCGTCCTCGTGTCCGACGGCGAGGAGTCGTGCGTCCCCGACCCCTGCCCCGTGGTCAAGAAGCTCACCGGCGCCGGCATCGACCTCCAGATCGACACCGTCGGCTTCGGTGTCGACGCCAGGGCCAGGCAGCAGCTGCAGTGCATCGCCAATGCCGGCAACGGCACCTACTACGACGCGCGCAACGCCGACCAGCTCACCACCTCGCTGTCCAAGCTCAGCCAGCGCGCGCTGCGACCCTTCACCGTGAGCGGGACGCCGGTGAAGGCGACGCCCACGGCAGAGAGCGCACCCACCCTCACGCCGGGCCAGTACACCGACTCGTTCGTGGCGGACGAGGCAGCGCGCTACTACCGCGTGACGCGGGCGGCAGGGTCGACCACCCTGCTCTCGGTGACGACGCGCCCCGGCCCCACCCCGGACGCCTACAACAGCGAGGCGATGCGGGTCGTCGTCACCCTGCCCACCGGCCGCGAGTGCCAGCGGCAGTCGGGGATCCGCTTCGGTGGCACCGGCTCGGTCGTCACGGCCGTGCGCGTCCTGGGACCCGAGGACGCCGACGACAAGGACCCGTGCCACACCGCGACCGACCTCGTCGTCCAGGTCGCCCGGTCCAAGGGGGCCCCCGGCGCCACGCCGGCCGAGGTCCTCCTCGTCGAGGAGCCGTCCGTGACCGACTCCGCCTCCCTGCCGCCGGCCGTCGAGCCGACCGCTGTCCCCCCACTCGTGGCCCCGGCCCAGGGTGCGGGTCGGCCCGTCACCGGCGGTGGCGGTTTCTCCGATGCGCTCACGCTCACCCCGGGCACGTACTCGGACGTCATCCTCCCCGACGAGCAGATCTACTACCGCGTGCGCGGCGACTTCGGGCAGCGCCTCGCCTTCACCGTCGACGCGCCGACCCCGGGGCAGAAGCTCGAGCTGGGCTCGACGTCCTACACGCAGTTCAACGTCGGCGCGTGGAACCCGTGGCGCTACCCGCTGACGCGCACCTCGGGCTCGGACCCGGACAACGGCGGCTCGCTCGGCCCGTCGGGCTCGCCCGTGATGATCGGCGAGTACACCCCGCAGATCCGCTACAACAACCGCACCGCGTTCGGCAACGGGCCCTACTCCTTCGTGCCGCTGCGCCAGGTCACCGGACCCGGCTACTACTACTTCGCCATCCAGCGCTCGGCCGAGAAGGCCGGCGAGGACAGCGCTGCTCCCGTCACCGTCCGCATCCGGGTCGCCGTCGAGGGGTCGGTCACCGGCACCCCGACGTATGCCGGCCCCTCCCCCGACGTCGCCGCCTCACCAACCGCGTCGCCCACCGCCTCCCCGAGCAGCTCCCCGTCGTCCTCGCCGTCCTCGGCGGACGCTGCGACGACGACAGGGGCGACCTCGGACGACGACGGTCCCTCCCCGCTCGTCTGGGTCGGTGCGGGCCTGGTCGCCCTCGTCGCGCTCGGTGCGGTCACGGCTGGGGTGCTGAGGCGCCGGAGCACCGCCGCCTCACCCGGGTCGCGTGACGACCAGCCGGCCGTCGGCGATCCGCGCCCCTAGCGCGTCAGGGCGCCTCACCCGGCGGCGTGTCCCAGGCATAGGTGCCGTCGGCTCGCCGCTGGCAGACCACGGCCTCACCCGAGACGGTCTCCTCGCGGACGCCGACGTCGTTGAACTGGCAGGGCTGCCCCACGGCGACGACCACCGTGCCGACCCCGACCGAGCCCCGGGTCGCCGACGGAGTCGAGGTCGGCGTCGGGGTGGGGGACGCGTTGGTGACGGTCGGCGTCGGGTCGGTGGTGGACGGCGAGGCCTGCCCCGACGTCGGGGTCGGACGGCTCGACGGCCCTTCACCCTCACCGGACCAGGGCGACCAGACGACCACGGCGGTGAGCACGGCAGCGGCAACCGCTGCCACCGCGAAGACCTTGGCGGAACGCCCGTTCGCACGTGGCCTGTCCTGTGGCACAGGCGAATTCGACTCGGCGGACGCTGGCTGACCGCTCGACACTGCTGACGAGCCCAGGGTCGCAGCGTCCGGCCGACCCGGCGTCACGGTCGCGTCGCCACGTCCGTCACCGACAGGCGGACAAGGTGGGGTCGGGTCCTGCCGCACCCGGGTGAGGTCCTCCGCCCTCGCGCTCAGCTGTGCCACCCCCGCCGACGGTTCGGCGACGTGGCGCAGTACCTCGACGTCGCCCATCGCACCCTCGCGCCAGTCGAGCTCCGGCACCGCGAGCCGCCGCGTGACCTCGGCCGCGCAGGCCGGCCGCTCACCCGGGTCGAGACGCGTGAGGTCGAGCAGCAGGTCCCAGAGCACGTCCGGCGTCCCCTCGGGACGCGTCGGAGCAGCCGAGGGCCGCTCACCGGTGAGCATCGCGACACCGACCTGCCCCACGGCATACAGGTCGGCAGTGGGATCCGGCTCGGCCCCGGTCTGCGACTCCGGCGCGGTGTAGCTGGGGGTGCCCGACCACTGACCGGTCTGGGTGAGACGGACCCCGTCGAGCTCGATGGCGATGCCGAAGTCGGTGAGGAAGATGTGGGGGCGCTCCGTGCCCGTGGCCGCCAGCAGGACGTTGGCCGGCTTGACGTCGCGGTGCAGGATCCCGGCGTCGTGCACGGCTCCGAGCGCGCTCGAGAGCTGGCGGAGGACCTCGGCGACGAGCAGGGGTGGCAGGGCGCCGTGGTCGCCGATGAGGGACGCGACCGAGCCACCCTCGACGACCGGCATCGTGAAGAGGACGCGGTCGTCCTCGCCGGCCCACGACAGCGGCGTGAGCACGTGCGGGTGCACGACCCGGAACGCCTGTTCGCGCACGAACCTCAGCAGCGAGACGGCGTCGGACTGGCGCAGCACCTTGGCCGCGACGAGGCGTTCCTCGCGGGCGTCCCAGACCCGCCACACGGTACCCATGCCACCCTCGCCGAGAGGGTCGAGGAGCTCGTAGCGACCGGCGAAGACCTCACCCATGCGCGACCTCGGAGGCGCGTCCCAGCAGATCGGAGAGACGTCGCGCACCGAGGCGGTCCGCCTCGGCGGCGACCGCGCGGAGCTGCGCCGTCGTCGCGGAGGCGGCGAGGGAGCGGACGAGCGCGACGTCGTCGGTCGAGGAGCCGGTGAGGGTCGACTGCTCCTCCCGGATGGCGGCGAGCCGCGCGCCGAGCTCCTCGTTCGAGAGCTCGGAGGCGTCCGCCGACAGGTCGAGCAGGAGCTGGAGACGGTGCACGACAGCCGGGTTGCCGATCTTGACCCGCTGACCGCTGAGCAGCTGCGACAGCATCGGCGCCGACAGGCCGAGCACTTCGGCCAGCCGCCCCTGCGTGAGCCCGAGGGCCTCGCGCACGGTCGCGCCCAGCTCCGAGAGCGGGGCGCCGTAGAGGGCCCGCTGCTGCTCGAGGTTGTCGGTCGTCGTCACCCGAGCATCCTAGGTGTGGGCCCGAGCCCGGGCCGGCCGCCGAGAGCCTCCTTGACCCCGGCCTCACCGTCGAGCACCGTGAGCCATGGACGCCCCACCCCGGGGCCGGAAGCCACGACGAGGAGTGCCCATGGACCGCTCGGACGAACCGTCCGCCTTCGCCTGGATCATGTCGGGCACGGTGACGGCCGTCGTCGCCGCCGGGCTGGGCAAGTTCCTCCTCGACCGCCGACGGGCCGGTGCCGCCCTCGAGGCCGCGAGCGCCGAGGCCGACGCCGCGGCTGCCGACGAGCAGGCCGAGTCCGAGGGCCACCCGAGCTGACCCCGCAGCCTCACGAGAGCCCCGCCGCCGTTCCGCGTTTTCGTGGGTGTCGGCGCCTTCGCCCACGACCCAGACTGGGTCGGTGCGGCAAGATCTGACGGGTGGGGACGACACGAGGGCCGGTGCGCGGCTCCGCGAGCCGGTGGGCGGACTACGCCGGCCGGCTCCCGAGCACGGCCCGTGGCACCGACCACGCCGTGGCGCTGCTCATCATCGGCATCCGGCTCGGGACGCTCGTCCAGATGGTCCCGGGACTCGTGCAGGCCGTCTCGATCTCGCCGCGACCCGGCCTGTATGCCGTGTGCTGGGGTGCCGCTGCGGCGAGCAGTCTCGTCGTGAGCTTCGTGGTGTTCCGGCGGGGAGGCCCGCTGAGCCCGCGCGGCTTCACGCTCGACCTCTCGCTGGCGATCGCCCTCATGCTGCTGGGCTCGCTCACCGTGACCGACGCGTTCCTCGTGGGGTCGTGGATCGCACCGTTCCCCGCCCACCTGCTCGCGGTGCTCGCGACCGGGGCCGGCGTACTCATGCCCCGGTGGCAGTGGGTGTGCGGCGTGGTCGCGGCGTGTGCGGCGAGCCTCGTCTTCGCGGCACCGGCCTGGGACGCCGACACGGCCACGACGATCATCGCGAACGTCCTCACGCTCCTCGTCCTGCCGAGCGTCGGACGGCTCATCCTCGGCTACTTCCGGCGGGTCGCGCAGGACGGCGACCAGGCACGTGCCGAAGCCACCGAGCTCGGCCGCCGCGAGGAGGAACGCCGGGCCCAGCTCGCGATCCACAACGGAGCGGCGGTGATTCGCATGCTCAGTGACCCCACCATCGACGACGAGACCCGCGGCTTCCTCCAGAAGGAGGCCCAGCTCGAGTCGGTCCGGATGCGCTCCTACCTCCAGGGTCGAGGGGCCACGGAGCCCGGGCCGGGCTCCGGCTCCGGGGGCGTCGCCCTGCGCGCCGTCGTCAGTGCCACGTGCGACCGCTTCCTCGACCTCCCGATGCAGCTCAACGTCGACCTCGCCGAGGGCGCCCACATCGACGCGGCGCAGGCCGCCGCGCTCGACCAGGCGCTCGCCAGCCTCCTGCTCAACGTGCGCGACCACGCCGACGCCGAGTCCGTCGTCGTGCACGCCGACGCGCCACCGGCCGGTGATGGTGGGACCCAGATGTGGGTGGTCACGCTGCACGACGACGGCGTCGGCTTCGAGGTCAGCGCCGCCTCGATGGGCGTCGGCCTGCGTCAGGTCGTCGTGGGTGAGATGCGTCGCCGTGGGATGGACGTGACCATCTCGTCGACCCCCGGGGTCGGCACCACGGTGACCCTGACCGGTCCGTGCCTGCGGATGTCCGACGAGGCCGCCCGATGAGGACGGTCGCGGTCGTCGACGACGCCACCGTGATTCGCGAGTCGCTGCCGGCGCTCATGCCGGGGCTGCGGTTCGCGGGCGGCTGGTCGACGATCGAGGCGATGCTGGCCGCGAGGCCGGTGGCCGACGCCCTCGTGCTCGACCTGCACCTCAGCAACGCGAGCCAGCCCGACGTTAGGCAGGGCGTCGCGGCGATCCGCGCGGCCGTCGCCGCGGGATACCGGGTCTGCGTCTTCAGCCAGGAGGAGCGACGGTTCGTCCTCGCGGCCTGCCTCGCGGCCGGCGCGAGCGGGGTCGTCTCGAAGTCGGCGCCCACCGCACGCGCCGAGGAGGTCATCACGGCCGTCGCTGACGGTGAGGTCGTCGTGCCGCCCTCGGTCATCGGGCTCGTCGAGGTGCTCGTCCGCCGCAACAGCCTGACGATCCTGTCCGAGCGCCAGCGCCAGGTTCTCGCCGGTCGTGCCCGCGGTCTCACCTATGCCGAGATGAGCACCCAGCTCCACCTGTCGGAGTCAACCCTGCGCGGCTACTGGGCCGAGGTGAGCCGCAGCGTCTCGGAGCACTTCCAGCGGGTCGTGCCCGCCGAGCTCGAGCACGCGCTGGGGCTCGGGCCCGGCGACCTGCTCGAGTACTGGCCGGCTCCCGCAGGGCCTACCGGGGCAGGTGCGGCACGCCCTGCCGAGGTGCCGACGGCGCCGGCGGTGGCCGAGCGCCGGGCCGAACCGTGGTGGCGCCTGCGTCCGACGAGGTGAGCGGACGGCATACCGGCTGCCACGTCACCGCGACGCCTGGCGGCTTCTGCTCCCGCTCGGCCGATCGGCACGGCGCAGGGGTGCCTGACGGCGTCGATCACCTATAGGTGTTCAGG
Source organism: Knoellia sp. LjRoot47 (assembly GCF_964253435.1). NCBI lineage: Bacteria > Bacillati > Actinomycetota > Actinomycetes > Micrococcales > Intrasporangiaceae > Knoellia > Knoellia sp. LjRoot47. The sequence continues at coordinate 2,129,077 of NZ_CAXUQS020000001.1, read as the reverse complement.
CTGGACACTGATCGGTGATCGACCCTGCGCACGACGACGCGTCAGTCCGTCCGTGGATGCGCTGGAGGAAGCGCCCTGACGCCGCGTCAGGCGCGCTCGGCGAGGAAGTCGTCGATCTCGCCTGACGTCGGCGCCGTGGCCGGGCCGCGCCGGGTGACCTTGATCGCACCTCCGGCGTTGGCGCGCCGTGCGGCCTCGACCCAGCCGGTGCCGGCGGCCCGGCAGGCCACGAGCACGCCGGTGTGGGTGTCGCCGGCCCCGTTGGTGTCGACCGGCTTCTGCGGGTAGCCGTCGAGGTCGGTCGTCTCCCCGTCGGCGTGGACGGCGCACCCCTCGGGGCCGTCGCGGACGATCGCGACGGCTCCGTCTGGGAGGTGCTCGGTGCAGAGTGCGGCGGCGCGGACGATGTCGGACTCGCCGGTGAGTGCCTCGCTCTCCTCGGCGTTGCCGGTCCAGACGGTCGTCAGCGCGAGCATCCGTGAGCGGATGTCGTCGTCGAGCTCGGCGAAGATCGCACCCGGGTCGAGCACGACCTCGACGTCCTCGGGGAGCCCAGCGAGCCACTGCAGCAACGGATCTCGCGTCGTACCCGTGAGGCTGTAGCCACTCACGCAGACGAGGTCACCAGCCGCCGGCTGCGAGGTCTGCAGCGACTCGACGCTGATGACGCGCTCGGCGGCCTGGGTGGTGACGAACGTGCGCTCGGCGGTCGGCTCGAGCATGACGACGCAGATACCGGTGTCGAGGTCGGGGACGACCGGGCTGGAGACGACGACGCCCTCCGCCTCCAGCGCGGACCGCACGAGGTCACCGTGCGGTCCCGTCCCCGTGGCCCCGGCATGGACGCACTCGGCTCCCTGGCGCGCGGCGGCGAGGAGGATGTTGACCGCTCCCCCGGCGTACTCGTGGGGTGGCGGCGCCATGACGTTGCCACCGCGACGCGGCAGCGCCGGGACGTCGACGACGACGTCGACGAGCGCCTGCGCGGTGTGGATCACCCGGGGAGACATGGACCGCAGCGTATGCCGTGGAGTCTCGTTCCCGGGGAGTCCTCCCCGGGGCTCGGGTTGCCCGTTTGCGATTGCAAACGCTAGGGTCGTGGCGTTCGACATCGCAGGGGGAGGACGACACATGCGCACCATCACGACGCTGGTCCTGGCCGCGGTCACCGGGCTGTCCGGGCTGATCGCCACCGACGCTCGCGCCGCGGGCATTGCCGACGAGCCCGTGCCCGGCAGGCTGCTGCTCGTGCTCGACGCGTCCGGGTCGATGAAGGCCGAGGACCCGAGCGGGCTCACCAAGATCGAGGCCGCCAAGAAGGCCCTCACCGGAGTGGTCGGCGCGCTCCCGGCCACGGCCCAGGTGGGGCTGCGGGTCTACGGCGCCACGGTCGACGGCAAGGGCAGGCCCACCCCCGCGGCCTGCGCCGACACCCGGCTCGTCGCACCCATCGTCGCGGTGGACAAGCCGAGGCTGACGTCCACGATCGCCGCCGTCTCGGCCCTGGGTGAGACCCCCATCGCCCACTCGCTCGAGGAGTCGATGAAGGACCTCGGCACCGAGGGCAAGCGCAACATCGTCCTCGTCTCCGACGGCGAGGAGTCCTGCGTCCCCGACCCCTGCCCCGTCGTCAGGAAGCTCACCGCAGCCGGCATCAACCTCCAGATCGACACCGTCGGCTTCGGCGTCGACGCCAAGGCACGCGCCCAGCTCCAGTGCATCGCCGGCGCCGGCAACGGCACCTACTTCGACGCCAAGGACGCCGACCAGCTCGCCACCTCGCTGAGCAAGCTCAGCCAACGCGCCCTCAGACCGTTCACGGTGAGCGGCGTCCCGGTCGTCGGCACCGCGGCCGCCACAGGGGCCCCGGAGATCGCCGCGGGCCAGTACACCGACACCCTCACCACTGGCGAGGGCCGGCGCCACTACGCGCTGCGCCGGACGATCCCGGGCTCGACGCTGCGCGTCGCCATGACGATGCGGCCCGGCTACTCCGAGACGGGAAACAACGACGAGACCGTGCAGATGCGCGTCGAGAGCGCGGACGGCACCTGCGACAACGGACCGGCCAACCGGATCGGCACGAGCGACTTCCAGCACCTCGTCACGCGGACCCTGCGGGTCGCGGGCACCTCGTCCGTCGAGAACGTCCGGGCCGACGAGTGCGCCACCGCGCCCAGCCTCACCCTCAGCCTCGACCGCACCGCGGGCGCCCCGACGCCCCAGCCCGTCGAGATCCTCGTCATGGAGGAGCCGCCCGTCACGGACGCCGACGCCCTCCCGGAGGCCGACCGCTCGCAGGCCACCCGGCCCGCCCCTGCGGCGGGCCGCGCGAAGCCCGTCGTCGGCGGCGTGAGCTTCTCGTCCGCACCCAGGATCACCCCCGGGACCTGGACCGAGACCTTCGTGCCGGGCGAGACGATCTTCTACCGGGTCCCGGTCTCGTGGGGACAGCACATCGCCCTCTCCGTCCTCCCGACGCCGGGCTCGGTGACCGACGGCGTCCGCCGGCTCGTCCACTACAACCCCGTCATCTACGCCCCCGACCGCAGGGTCGTCGGGGAGGTGGGCCTGTCCAGCGGGACCTTCGGGGCCGACAAGCCGACGAGCCAGGTGAGCCGCGAGGTGCGCTACCGCAACCGCGACGTCGTCGGCATCTCGACCGACCTCGCCGGCGACCACTTCGTCAGCATCGCGGTCCCCCGCGACAAGGGAGGCAACGCCTCGGCCGTGCCGATGACGTTCACCGTCACCGTCGAGGGCACCGCCTCCGGCGAGCCGTCGTATGCCGCGACCGCACCGAGCGCGTCCACCTCGCCCGGCGCATCGCCGTCGGGGCAGCCGTCGACATCGCCGCAGCCGAGCATGGTCGCACGTGACTCCCAGGACGGCGACGAAGGCTCGAGCCTGCTGCTCTGGGTCGGGCTGGGAGCGGTGGCGCTCCTGGGAGCCGGTGGGACGGCATACCGGATCGTCCGGACGCGACAGGGAGCCCAGGGGAAGCCGTCGACGTCCTGAGTGTCAGGATGGCGAGGTGACTCCTCGCTTCGACTCGATCGACGACGCCCGCGACCGGCTGGGTGAGACCGGCTATCTCGCGTCCGACGCGATCGCGACGACAACGTTCCTCGCCGACCGGCTGGGCAAGCCGCTGCTCGTCGAGGGCCCGGCCGGTGTCGGCAAGACCGAGCTCGCCAAGGCGGTCGCGGCCGCCACGGGCGCCAGGCTGATCCGGCTCCAGTGCTACGAGGGCGTCGACGAGTCACGGGCTCTCTACGAGTGGAACCACGCCAAGCAGCTCCTGCGCATCACCGCCGAGCGCGACTCCGCCGACGGGTGGGATGCGTTGCGGGACAACATCTTCAGCGACGAGTTCCTCCTCCCCCGACCCCTGCTCGCGGCGATCCGCAGTGACGAGCCGGTCGTCCTGCTCGTCGACGAGCTCGACAAGGCCGACGTCGAGATCGAGGGCCTCCTCCTCGAGATCCTCGGCGACTTCCAGGTGACGGTGCCCGAGCTCGGGACGATCACCGCGACGCACCGGCCGTTCGTCGTCCTCACCTCGAACGCCACGCGCGAGCTGTCCGAGGCGCTGCGCCGCCGCTGCCTCTTCCTCCACATCGACTACCCGAGCGCCGACCTCGAGCAGCGCATCGTGACCCTGCGCGCCCCCGGTCTCGACGACGCGCTCGTCGCCTCGGTGGTGCGACTCGTCCAGCGCCTGCGCGAGCTGCGGCTGCGCAAGGCGCCGTCGGTCGCCGAGACGGTCGACTGGGCGCGCACGCTCATCGCCCTCGGCGCCACGCAGGACGGCGACCTCAGCGCCGAGCTCGTGCGCGACAACCTCGGCGTCCTCCTCAAGCACCAGGACGACATCGAGCGGGCCGCCGTCGCCCTCGACCTGCCGGCGAGCTGACCCGGGACCCGGCCGTGTCCACCGCACTCGACTCCCGGCTCGTCGGCTTCGCCCGCGCTTTGCGCGGTCACGGCGTCGTCGTCGGGACGAGCGAGGTGGTCGACGCCGGGGCGGCCGCCCACGTCCTCGGGCTCGACGACCGCGAGCGCCTGCGCGAGGGGCTCGCGGCCGCCTTCCTGCGCCGTGCCGGGCAGCGACAGGTCTTCGACGACCTCTACGACGTGTGGTTCCCCGCTGCCCTCGGCGACCGAGCCGGCATCTCGGCGGACGCGCCACCGGCCACCCTCCCGGAGCGGCGGGCCCGCGCGGCCGAGCTGCGCGACGAGCTGGCTCGTGCCCTGGCCGCCGGTGACGAGCGCGCCCTCGACGAGCTCGCCGCACGCGTCGTCGCCGAGCTCGGCGCACTGGCCAACGCCGCGACCACCGGGTCGTTCTCGGCGCAACGGGCGCTCGACACCCTCGCTCCCCAGACGGCCATCGCCGGCGCGCTCGCCCGGATGCAGGACGCCGCTGTCGACGCTCCCGGTGGTTCCGGTGACGGCAGCGGCGGGTCGGGTGGTGCCGGCGCGGGCGTGAGCGGGCCGGCGGGAGGCGCAGGCTTCGCCTCCCGCTTCACGCGGGACGAGCTGCGCACCGGTGTCGCGGCGTTCCGGCGCCGCGTCGAGACGGAGACGCGCCGACGCAACGCCGAGGCGCGCGGCGCCGACCGGATCAGCCGGTATGCCGTCCGCCCACCCGCCGAGCAGACGCCCTTCCTCCTCGCCGGGCCCGCCGAGCTCGACGAGCTCCGCGGCGCCATCCAGCCGCTCTCCCGCAAGCTGGCGACGCGGCTCGCGGCCCGGCGACGACGCGCCTCGCGCGGCTCCATCGACATCCGGCGCACGCTGCGACGCTCACTCAGCACGGGCGGCATACCGATCCGTCCTGCTCTCCAGCACGCGAGCCCGCACCGCCCGGACGTCGTCATCCTGTGCGACCTGTCGTCGTCGGTCGCGGGCTTCTCGCGGTTCACGATCCTGCTCGTCCAGGCGCTCGCGGCGCAGTTCCGGCGGGTGCGCATCCTCGGGTTCGTCAACCGGGTCGACGACCTCACCGACGACGTCATCGGCGCGGCTCCGGGCAGCGACCTCAGCCACGCCTTCGACGACCTGTCGCGGATGACCCGCTGGCACCGCAACAGCGACTACGGCGCCGTCTTCGCCGACGTCGTCGAGCACCACCTCGACGTCATCGGCCACCGCTCCGCCGTGCTCATCCTCGGCGACGGCCGTTCCAACCACACCGACCCGCAGTTCGACATGCTCCGCGAGATCGCCTCGCGTGCCCGCCACGTCTCCTGGCTCAACCCCGAGCCCGCGCGCATGTGGGGCAGCGGCGACTCGGTGGCGCTGCGCTACAGCGAGATCGTCGACATGCACGAGTGCCGCAACATCGCCCAGCTCAGGGAGTTCGTGTCCCGCCTCCTCCCCGTCTGACCGCACACAGGGCGGTCAGCCGTTGAACTCGTCCGGGTTCGGGCCGGTGCGGAAGCCGCGGTCGAGGGCGGCGATCTGCGCCATGTCGTCCTCGCTCAGCGCGAGCTCGGCGGCGGCGAAGTTCTCGGTGATGCGCGACGGCGTCACCGACTTCGGCAGGACGACGAACCCGCGGGCGATGTGCCACGCGATGACGACCTGTGCCGGGGTCGCGCCGAGCCGCTGCGCGATGCCTCCGATGACCGGGTCGTCGAGCACCTGCTGGCCCGAGGCGAGCGGGCTCCAGGCCTCGGTGACGATGCCGTGCTCGGCGTTGAACTCGGCCACCTCGCGCTGCTGAAGGTAGGGGTGGAGCTCGATCTGGTTGATCGCCGGCCACTCCCCCGTCTCGTCGAACAGCCGCTGCAGGTGGTCGACGTGGAAGTTGCAGACGCCGACGGCGCGCACCCGCCCGGCGTCACGCAGCGCCTGGAGCGCCTTCCACGCGTCGACGTAGCGGTCCTCCTGCGGGAACGGCCAGTGCAGGAGGAACAGGTCGAGCGTCTCGAGCCCGAGCCGGTCCATCGAGGCGTTGAACGAGTCGGTCGTCTCCTGCGCGCCGTACTCGCTCGGCCACACCTTGGTCGTCACGAAGATCTCGTCGCGCGGCACGTCGGTCGCCGCGAGCGCCCGGCCGACGCCGGACTCGTTGTTGTAGAGCTTGGCCGTGTCGATGTGCCGGTAGCCGGTCTCGAGGGCCGCCAGCACCGCGGCGTCGACCTCGTCGTCGGGGACCTGCCACACGCCGAAGCCGACCTGCGGGATCGTGATCTGCTGCGTACCGGACGTCAGGGTGATGTCGTTGATGGGCATGCGTCCACCGTATGCCGGGTGCCCACCTCTCGTGTCCGCCCGCCACCCCCAGCGTCTGCGGATCCGGTCGCTAGAGCCGCCGAAGGCGCAGACGCAAGGAGGCGGCGGGCCTGGGGCTGGGCGAGCACGACGCTGCCGAGGACGAGTGAGAGCCCGAGCAGGTGCACCGGTCCGAAGGGTTCGCCGAGGAGCACGACGCCCAGGACGGTGCCCGAGACGGGGTTGAGCAGTCCGATGACGGCGACGGCGCCGGCACTCATGGACGCCAGCCCCTTGAACCACGCGACGTAGGCGACGCCGGAGCCGATGATGCCGAGGTAGGCCAGCGCCAACCAGCCCGACAGCGGCAGGGCTGGCGGCGGCCCCTCGACGAGGAGCGCGAACGGCAGGAGCGCGAGCCCACCCGCGACGAGCTGCCAGGTGGTGACGACGAGCACGCGCTCGTCCACGCTCCACCGCTTGGTGAGGACGAAGCCGGCGCTCGCGGAGGTGACGGCGCCGACCGAGGCGAGGAGCCCGACGAGGTCGACGTGGCCCGCACCATCGCCCTGGAGCACGAGCAGGACCACGCCGAGCGCTCCGACGACGGACGCCACGACCGTCGCCGTCGTCGCCCGCTCCCGCAGGATCGACCATGCCAGCAGCATCGTCACCATCGGGGCGATGGCGGTCATCGTCGCTCCGAGGCCGCTCGGCAGCCGGGTGGCGGCGACGAAGAGCAGGGCGACGAACAGCCCCATCGTCAGCGTGCCGAGGACCGCGGAGCGCCACCACCAGGACCCGCGCGGGAGCCGGCGGTGCCAGAGCAGGAGGAGCAGGCCGACGGGCAGGATCCGCATGACCCCGGCGAAGAGCGGGCGGTCGGCGGGGAGGAAGAGGTGCGTCACGGCATACGTCGATCCCCAGACGACCGGGGCGATCGCGGTGACGGCGACGAGCGCGAGCCCGCCGAGCTTCTTCCCAGAAATAGTTTCCACGGAAGACACAATACCTTCCGAGGAAGGTATATTCCACCCCATGCCCGATCAGCACCCTCCGGACCGCGCCGCCCAGATCGTCGAGCAGTGGCGAACCGAGCGGCCCGACCTCGACCCGACGCCGTTCCTCGTCATCGGCCGACTGCACCGCGTCGCTGCAGCGCTGACGACCGAGCTCGTGCGGGTCTATGCCGAGCACGGCCTCGGCGAGGGCGAGTTCGACGTCCTCGCCACGCTGCGCCGGCAGGGTGGCGACTGCGCGCTCACGCCGTCGGACCTGTCCGAGCAGACCGTCGTCACGAGCGGTGCCGTCACCAAACGGGTGGATCGCCTCGTCACCCTCGGCCTCGTCGAACGCCGCCCGAGCGACAGCGACGGCCGGTCCCGTCTCGTCGCGCTCACGGCGAAGGGCCGCGACCTCATCGACACGGCGTTCACCGCCCACATGGCCAACGAGGCGCGCCTGCTCGAGGTCCTCTCACCCGCCGAACGTGCGGGTCTCGAGCGTGGCCTGCTCGCCCTCGCGCGCTCCCTCGACGTCTGACCCCGGGCGCCGGGCGGGTGTGACCGACCCCGCGAGACCTTCGAAAGCGACTGCTGCGCCGACCCACTACAGTCCCGGTCATGGCCATCAGCAAAGTCCTCATCGCCAACCGCGGCGAGATCGCCGTCCGTATCGCCCGCGCCTGCAAGGACTCCGGCATCGGCTCCGTCGCCGTCTACGCCGAGCCCGACCGTGACGCGCTGCACGTCAAGGTGGCCGACGAGGCCTACGCCCTCGGTGGCACGACCCCTGCCGACTCCTACCTCCTCCAGGACAAGCTGATCGAGGTCGCCAAGGAGGCCGGCGCCGACGCCGTCCACCCCGGCTACGGCTTCCTCGCCGAGAACGCCGAGTTCGCCCAGGCCGTCATCGACGCCGGGCTCACCTGGATCGGCCCGGGCCCCGAGGCCATCGACGCACTCGGCGACAAGGCCAAGGCCAAGCACATCGCCGTCAAGGCCGACGCCCCGCTCGCCCCCGGCACCAAGGACCCGGTCAAGGACGCCGACGAGGTCGTCGCGCTGGCCAAGGAGTTCGGTCTCCCGATTGCCATCAAGGCGGTCTACGGCGGTGGCGGTCGCGGCCTCAAGGTCGCCCACACGCTCGAGGAGATCCCCGACCTCTACGAGTCCGCCGTCCGCGAGGCCGTCACCGCCTTCGGTCGCGGCGAGTGCCTCGTCGAGAAGTTCCTCGACAAGCCCCGACACGTCGAGACCCAGTGCCTCGCCGACCAGCACGGCAACGTCGTGGTCGTCTCGACCCGCGACTGCTCGCTCCAGCGCCGCAACCAGAAGCTCGTCGAGGAGGCCCCCGCGCCGTTCCTCACCGACGAGCAGAACGCCGAGCTCGTCCGCGCCTCCAAGGCGATCCTGCGCGAGGCCGGCTACGTCGGTGCCGGCACCTGCGAGTACCTCGTCGCCAAGGACGGCACGATCAGCTTCCTCGAGGTCAACACCCGCCTCCAGGTCGAGCACCCGGTCACCGAGGAGGTCACCGGCATCGACCTCGTCCGCGAGCAGTTCCGCATCGCCGACGGCGAGGAGCTCGGCTTCGACGACCCGGCGCCGCGCGCGCACTCGTTCGAGTTCCGCATCAACGGCGAGGACGCCGGCCGCAACTTCATGCCCGCACCCGGCACGGTCTCGCGCATGGTCGTCCCCCAGGGACCCGGTGTCCGCTGGGACGCCGGCATCGTCGAGGGCGACACCGTGGCAGGCGCGTTCGACTCGATGATCGCCAAGCTCATCGTCACCGGCCGTACCCGCCACCAGGCCCTCGAGCGCTCGCGCCGCGCGCTCGCCGAGCTCGAGGTCGAGGGCATGCCGACGGTCCTGCCCTTCCACCAGGCCGTCGTGAGCGACCCGGCGTTCGCACCCGAGGGTGACGAGCCGTTCACCGTGCACACCCGCTGGATCGAGACCGAGTTCGACAACCAGATCGCCCCGTTCGCCGGCGATGCCGCGAGCGCCGACGAGGAGGCTGGCGAGCGCCAGCGCGTGACCGTCGAGGTCGGCGGACGCCGCCTCGAGGTCGTCCTGCCCGCGGGCCTCTCGCTCGGCGGCGGCGGTGGCGCCGCGGCCAAGAAGAAGGCGCCCAAGCGCTCCGGTGGCAGCAAGGCCGGCGCCGCCGCGTCCGGGGACTCCCTCGCCGCGCCGATGCAGGGCACCATCGTCAAGATCAACGTCGAGGACGGCGCCGAGGTGGCCGAGGGCGACCTCATCGTCGTGCTCGAGGCGATGAAGATGGAGCAGCCCATCACCGCCCACAAGGCCGGCACGGTGAGCGGCCTGTCCGCCGAGGTGGGCGCGACCGTGACCAACGGTCAGGTGCTCTGCGAGATCAAGGACGCCTGACCCGCACCACCCGCACACACCGCACCACCCGCACACACCGCACCACCCGCGCACCCCGCACCACCCGCGCACACCGCACGCACCACCGACGCGGCGCCGGCCCTCGCTCACCGAGCGGGACCGGCGCCGCGTCGCTACGTTCGAGGGATGAGAACGCATCCGAGCACCCTCTCGACGTACCTCCGACGCGCCCTGGCCACGACGGCCGCAGCGGGTGCCCTCCTCGCGCTCACCGCGGTCCCGGGCGGGACGGCATACGCGAGCTCGGAGCGCGGCAAGCAGCCGGCGACCTGCGAGTTCCGGCCCACGCCGGACCGGCCCGCCGCGCGCCCGGTGACGATCCCCAAGGCGAAGCAGAAGTCTCACGGCACCGTCGAGGTCCGCGTCTCGACGAACTACGGCCCGATGGTCTTCCGCCTCGACCGCGAGCTCGCACCGTGCGCGGTCGGCAGCCTGGCCCACCTCGCCAAGGCCGACTTCTACGACATGAGCCAGTGCTTCCGCCTCACGAACACCGCCCGGCTCGGCGTGCTCCAGTGCGGCGACATCTATCGGCAGGAGGAGGGCGGCCCCGGCTACGAGTTCGACGACGAGGTGAACCCGTCACTGACCTACCCGCGCGGCACGATCGCCATGGGCAACCAGGGGCCGGGGACCAACGGCAGCGAGTTCTTCGTCGTCCACAGCTTCGCCAACATCTCCCCCAACTACACCGTCATGGGGCACCTCGTCAGCGGCTACGAGGCGCTCGACGCCATCGTCGCGGCCGGCATCGCCGACCCCGACCAGGACGGCCCGCCCGCGTCACCGGTCTGGATCACGGACGTGCGCGTCGTCGGCCAGCGCGGCTGAACGCCCCTCTCGCACAACGCGAACGCCCCGTATGCCGTCCGGCGCACGGGGCGTTCGCGCGTCACCTCGCGCGGGTCATCGGGTGGGCGGAGCGCCCCCGCCACCGGAGACGTCGTCCTGACCGAGGTCGATCTGCTGGCCCCCGTCGGCCGGCTGGCTGCCGCCGGGAGCGGTGGTCGAGCCCGGGTCGCCCTGCTGGGTCGAGCCGCCCTCGGGCAGCCCGCCACCCTCGCCGGGGCTGGGCGACCCGGGGCTCGGAGCGCCGGGCGACCCGGACTGCGTGTCCGCGGGCGGGAACGAGGGCTCGGGCACCTGCTCGGCGCCCTCGCCCGGGATCGTCGACGGCGGGGCCGTCGTGTCCGTCGAGTCCGACGGAGCCGTCGGGTCCTGTTGCGGCTGGGGGTCACCGGTGCCCGGCGACGGGTTCGGGACGGGCACCTCGGAGGGCTGCTGCGGCTGCGACGGGGACGTCGGCTCGGTGGGCGTCGTGGGCGCCGGCTCGGCGGGCGTCGTCGGTGGCGCGGGCTCGGACGGCGGCGTCGGCGTGGTGGGCGTGGTCGGCGTCGTGGGGGTGGAGCCCGGGTCCGCCGGTGGAGCCCCGGGGTCGGCCGGCGGGGCCGTGCCCGGCTCGGACGGCAGCGTGCCTCCCTCGTTGCTCGGGATCCCCAGGCCCTTCTCGACGAGGTCGCCACCCTTGTCGATCATCCCGGAGAACTTGCCACCGGTCTTGGAGTCGAGGAAGTCCTCGACCTTGTCGATGGCGCTGCGGGCGCTGTCCGGGTTGTCCTTGGCGTACTCCTTGGCCTTGTTGATGGCCTCGTCGCCGCTGATCGGTCGCTTCTGGTCACTCATCGGGCATCACTCCCACTGCGTGGACGGTTCGGATGATTTCCAAACTAGCCACGGGTGGGGGCGCTGTGGGTCTTGGGCGCCGATGGCCGAGGGTCGGGCCGCATCACCGCGTCGACCTCCGCTCGCAGCCCGTCGAACCGGGTCAGCCGAGCGTCGAGTGGAGGCGGCGCGCCGCCTCGGCGATCGACCCGGACAGCGACGGGTAGACCGTGAAGGTGTTGGCCACCTGGTCGACGTTGAGGCGGTGGTGCACGGCGAGCGTCACGGGGAAGATCAGCTCGGAGGCGCGGGGGGCGACGACGACGCCACCGATGAGGGCGCCAGAACCCTTCTGCGCGAACAGCTTGACGAAGCCGTCGTGGATGCCCGACATCTTGGCTCGCGGGTTGCGCGAGAGCGGGAGCGTGACGACATCGCAGTCGACGGTGCCGTCGTCGACGGCCTTCTGCGAGATGCCGACCGTCGCGATCTCGGGGTCGGTGAAGATGTTGGCCGACACCACGCCGAGGTTGAGCGGGGCGACCGCGTCGCCGAGCGCGTGCGACATCGCGATCCGGCCCTGCATCGCGGCCACGGACGCGAGGGGCAGGACCCCGGTGCAGTCGCCCGCGGCATACACGCCCCTCACGGACGTGCGGGAGACGCGGTCGACGGCGATGTGCCCCGACTCGGTGAGCTCGACGCCAACCTCCTCCAGGCCCATGCCCGCGGTCTGGGGGATCGACCCGACGGCGAGGAGGGCGTGCGAGCCCTCGACCTCGCGACCGTCGACGAGGCGGACGACGACCCCGTCACCGCGACGCTCGACACCGGCCATGCGCGAGCGACCGAGGACCTCCATGCCGCGGCGCTTGAAGACGTCCTCGATGACCGTCGCGGCGTCGGGGTCCTCGCCGGGGAGCACCCGGTCGCGTGAGGACACCAGGACGACGTCGGAGCCGAGCCCGAGGTAGGCCTGCGCGAGCTCGGCACCCGTGACGCCGGAGCCGACGACGACGAGGCGCTCGGGCAGCTCGTCGAGCTCGTAGATCTGCTGCCAGGTGAGGATCCGCTCGCCGTCGGGCTGCGCGGTGTCCATGACCCGGGGCGTCGCACCCGTGGCGATGAGGACGACGTCGGCGTCGAGCACCTCGGTGCCCCCGTCGGCGAGGGTCGCCTCGACCTTGGACGGCGACACGAGTCGACCGGTGCCGGGGACGATGCGGACGCCGACCTCCTCGACGCGGTCGGTGATGTCGCGGCTCTGCGCCGCGGCGAGGTCCTTGACCCGCGCGTTCACCTCGGCGAGCTCGGCCTTGGCGTCGCTCACCTCGTCGCCCTCGCCGTCCTCGAGGTGGACGCCGAGGTCGGCCGCGGTCTCGAACTCGGACATGTAGTCGGCCGTGGAGATGAGCGTCTTGGACGGGACGCAGTCGGTGAGGACGGCCGCGCCACCGAGCCCGTCGCGGTCGACGATCGTCACCTCTCCCCCGAGGTGTGCTGCGACGAGAGCCGCCTCGTATCCACCCGGCCCACCGCCGAGGATGACCACTCGAGTCGTTCGCGCATTCACGCGGACCATCCAACCACGCTGCCGATACCCTGCTCGCGTGACCGACAACGCCGCCGCCCAGCCCCCGCTCGACCTCGCCGACCCGGCGACCGACCCCTTCGCCGTGGCGGAGGCCGCAGCGGCCGTGATCCGCGAGCGCACCAGCGTCGAGAGCCACGACGTGGCACTCGTCCTCGGGTCCGGCTGGGGCCAGACCGGCGACCTCGTCGGCGAGACGCTCACCGAGATCGGCAACACCGACGTGCCCGGCTTCGGCAAGGCCGCGGTCGCGGGCCACTCGGGCACGATGCGTTCGGTCGCGATCGGCGACACCGGCCGTCGCGCGCTGGTCTACGGCACCCGCACGCACTTCTACGAGGGCCGCGGCGTCCGCGCCGTCGTCCACGGCGTCCGCACCGCGGCGGCGCTCGGCTGCCGCACCATCGTCCTCACCAACGGCTGCGGTGGCCTGCACGAGGAGTGGCTCCCCGGGACCCCGGTTCTCATCCGCGACCACATCAACCTCACCGCTCACTCCCCCATCGAGGGCGCGAACTTCGTCGACCTCACCGACGTCTACACCCCGCGCCTGCGCGACCTCGCCCGAGAGGTGGACGCCGACCTCCAGGAGGGCGTCTACGTCCAGTTCCGCGGCCCCCACTACGAGACCCCGGCCGAGGTGCAGATGGCCAAGGTCCTCGGCGGCGACCTTGTCGGCATGTCGACCTCGCTCGAGGCGATCGCCGCGCGCCAGAGCGGCATGGACGTCCTCGGCATCTCGCTCGTGACCAACCCCGCGGCCGGCATCTCCAAGACCCCGCTCAACCACGAAGAGGTCCTCGAGGCCGGCAAGGCGGCCGCCGAGCGCTGTGGTCGCCTCCTCGCCGCCGTCGTGGCGAAGATCTGAGGGACACGCCATGACGTATGCCGGCCGCCACGAGTCCGCGGACACCTCACCTTCCGGCTCGACCGCCGAGCAGTCCGAGCTGCTCGAGGCAGCCCAGGCATGGCTGGCCGACGACCCCGACGAGCAGACCCGCGCCGAGCTCCAGTCGGTGCTCGACGCCGCCAACGGCGGGGATGACGCGGCGCTCACCGACCTCGGAGACCGGTTCGCCGGGATGCTCGAGTTCGGCACCGCCGGTCTGCGTGGGGCACTCGGGGCCGGCCCGAACCGGATGAACCGCGTCGTCGTGATCCGAGCGGCAGCCGGCCTCACGGCATACCTCAAGAAGAAGGACCACGACCCGTTCGTCGTCATCGGGTTCGACGCACGGACCAACTCCGACGTCTTCGCGCGCGACACCGCCGCGGTCGTCGTCGGCGCCGGTGGCCGGGCCGTCATCCTGCCGCGGCCGCTGCCCACACCTGTTCTCGCGTACGCGATCCGGCACCTCGGCGCCGACGCGGGCGTCATGGTGACGGCGAGCCACAACCCGCCGCAGGACAACGGCTACAAGGTCTACCTCGGGGACGGCTCGCAGATCGTGTCGCCGTCCGACACCGAGATCGCGGCCGAGATCGCGCGAGTCGACCGCGTCGCCGACGTGCCGCGCCCCGACGACGGGTGGGACACGCTCGACGACGAGGTGCTCGAGAGCTACCTGTCGCAGGTCGTCCACGTCGTCGCCACCGACTCGCCGCGCGACCTCGTCGTCGTCCACACCGCGCTGCACGGCGTCGGCTCGGAGACGGTGGCGCGGGCGTTCGAGGCGGCCGGCTACGCCGCGCCCCTGCCGGTGCCCAGCCAGGCGCAGCCGGACCCGATGTTCCCGACGGTCTCGTTCCCGAACCCCGAGGAGCCGGGCGCGATGGACGCCGCCCTCGACCTGGCGGAGCAGACCGGCCCCGACGTCGTCATCGCCAACGACCCCGACGCGGACCGCTGTGCCGTCGCCGTCCCCGGGCCGGGTGGCTGGCGGATGCTCCGTGGCGACGAGGTCGGGGTCCTGCTCGGGGCACACCTGCTCGACCGGGGCGTGTCCGAGGGTGCGGTGTTCGCCAACTCGATCGTGTCGTCGCGGATGCTCGCTACCGTGTGCCGCGCCCGTGGGGTCGCCCACGAGGAGACGCTCACCGGGTTCAAGTGGATCTCACGGGTGCCGGGCCTGCGCTACGGCTACGAGGAGGCGCTCGGCTACTGCGTCGACCCGGAGCAGGTGCGGGACAAGGACGGGGTGTCCGCAGCCCTCGTCGTCGCCGAGATCGCGGCGTCGCTCAAGGCGCAGGGCCGGTCCATCCCGGACCGCCTCGACGAGCTGGCCGTCGAGCACGGGGTGCACGCGACCGACTCGTTCTCGGTGCGTGTCGAGGACCTCTCGCTCATCGACAGGGTCATGGGCCGTCTGCGTGCCGAGCCGCTGACCGAGGTTGCGGGAGTGGAGGTCTCACGCCTCGACGACCTGGCCGCCGGTGACGGCGGCCTGCCGCCCACTGAGGGTCTGCGCTGGTTCCTCGCCGACGAGTCGCGGGTCATCGTCCGACCGTCCGGGACCGAGCCGAAGCTCAAGGTCTACCTCGAGGTGATCGAGGCCGTCGAGGGTGACGACCTCGCCGGTGCGCGGACGCGTGCCGCCGAGCGCCTCGCCGCGATCCGTGGCGACCTCGAGGCCGCGACGACCCCCTGAGTTCCACCCATGACACTCGTCACGGGTGGCATCCGCCGGATGGCGGATCACGCGTGCGCGACCGGCGGGGAGGATCGGTGGTGACCACTTCACCGACATCCGGAGACACCTCATGCAGCAGCGCCACCTCACCATCGCCTGGCTCCTTACCGCCGTGCTCACCATCTGGGCGGTCGTTGCCGGAAACGTCGACGCCGTGCCGAACTGGACGATCGCGATCCCTGGCGTGGCCACCGGCTTCTGGTGGGCCTTCGGACAGAGCGTGCTCGCGTCGTCGAAGGACCGGGACATCGACGCCTGACATTCCTCGACCGACGCGCTTCACACCCGCCGCCGTGAGGCGTCCCGTCGCACAATGGCGCCATGGCCTTTCACGAGTCCTGGGTCGAGAAGCAGATCCGCGAGGCGCAGGAGAGGGGCGAGTTCGACGACCTGCCCGGCACCGGCAAGCCCCTGAGCGGGCTCGACGACCCGGATCCGGACTGGTGGGTCAAGAGGATGATGGAGCGCGAGGGCCTCGACGCCTCCGACGCCCTGCCGCCGGTGATGCTCCTGCGGCGCGAGCGGGCGTCGTTCCCCGAGTCCCTGCTCGACGTCCGGTCCGAGGAGGGCGTGCGCGAGGTGCTGCGTGACTACAACGCACGCGTGATCGACGACCGCCGCCGGCCGGTGATCGGGAAGGCGTCGCCGGTGTGGGCACCGACCGTCGACGTGGAGGAGATGGTCGAGCAGTGGCGGGCCCTGCGCGCGACGCTCGAGCCCCCGACCCCACCCGAGGAGACCCGCCCCGGCCTGACCCGCGGCCGCCGCTGGTGGCGGCTCTGGCGCCGCTGAGTCCGCCGACTATCGGACACCACCTCCCTTGCGTCTGCGGAAACGGTGCTTCTAGCAACCGAAGCCGCAGACGCAAGCACCCGCCCCCTTCGTTGCGTCAGCGAGAACGGCGGCTCTAGCCACCGAAGACGCTGACGCAACGTGTGGGGCACCAGAGCCGGTGCCGTGTGGCGGTTTCGCGCGGTAGGAGGCCCTCGACCCCGCCGGTAGACTCCGGGGGTGAGCACCACCACTGACACCCCCGTCACCCCTGCGGTCGACGCCACGTCTCGCGCCCGCGACCTGCTCGGCGTCTCGCGCCTGACCAACCAGGCACTGACCCGCTGGCTGCACGGGCTTCCCGGCGTCGACCAGGTCGGCTGCGAGGCCCGCGCCGCCGGGCTCGGCACCCGGTCGATCAAGACCACGAGCAAGCAGTGGGCCATCGACCTCGCCATCTCGATGATCGACCTCACGACGCTCGAGGGCGCCGACACCCCGGGACGCGTCCGCGGGCTCGCCGCCAAGGCGCTGCTTCCCGACCCGAGCGACCTGTCGACGCCCCGTCCTGCGGCGGTCTGCGTCTACGGCGACATGGTCGAGACGGCCAAGGAGGCCCTGGGCGCCAGCGGCGTCAAGGTCGCCGCCGTCGCCACCGCCTTCCCGAGCGGCCGCGCGAGCATGGCGGTCAAGCTCGCCGACACCAAGGACGCGGTCAAGGCCGGCGCCGACGAGATCGACATGGTCATCGACCGTGGCGCCTTCCTCAGCGGCGACTACCTCACCGTGTTCAACCAGATCGCCGAGGTCAAGCAGGCGTGCGGCGACGCACGCCTCAAGGTCATCATGGAGACCGGCGAGCTCGTGACCTACGACAACGTCCGCCGCGCCAGCTGGCTGTCGATGCTCGCCGGTGGCGACTTCATCAAGACGAGCACCGGCAAGATCCAGCCCGCCGCCACCCTCCCCGTCACCCTGATCATGCTCGAGGCGGTCCGCGACTGGCGCGACCTCACCGGCGAGATGATCGGCGTCAAGCCGGCCGGTGGCATCAAGACGAGCAAGGACGCCTTGAAGTTCCTCGTCACGGTGAGCGAGATCGCCGGCGACGACTGGCTCGACAACCAGTGGTTCCGCTTCGGCGCGAGCAGCCTGCTCAACGACCTCCTCCTGCAGCGTCAGCGGATGACGACCGGCGCATACTCCGGCGCCAACTACATCGCCGACGACTCCCCCTCCACGGCCTACTGAAGGACCCCCTGATGTCACGCTTCGAGTACGCACCGGCCCCCGAGTCCCGGGCCGTCGTCGACCTCCAGAGCAGCTACGGCCTGTTCATCAACGGCGAGTTCGTCGACGGCAGCGGCACCGCCTTCAAGTCGATCAGCCCGGCCACCGAGGAGGTCCTCGCCGAGGTCTCCGACGCCTCCGAGGCCGACGTCGACGCGGCCGTCAAGGCGGCGCGGACGGCATACACGCGGGTCTGGTCGCGGATGAGCGGCACCGACCGCGGCAAGTACCTCTACCGCATCGCCCGCATCCTCCAGGAGCGCGCGCGCGAGTTCGCCGTCCTCGAGAGCCTCGACAACGGCAAGCCGATCAAGGAGAGCCGGGACATCGACATCCCGCTCGCCGCGGCCCACTTCTTCTACAACGCGGGCTGGGCCGACAAGCTCGAGTTCGCCTCGCTCGGTACCAACCCGCGCCCGCACGGCGTGGTCGGCCAGATCATCCCGTGGAACTTCCCGATGCTCATGCTCGCGTGGAAGATCGCCCCGGCCCTGGCCACCGGCAACACCGTCGTCCTCAAGCCGGCCGAGACCACGCCGCTCACCGCCCTGCTCTTCGCCGAGGTGTGCCAGCAGGCCGACCTGCCCCCGGGCGTCGTCAACATCGTCACCGGCGCCGGCCCGACCGGTCAGGCGATCGTCGACCACCCCGGCATCGACAAGCTCGCGTTCACCGGCTCGACCGGCGTCGGCAAGATGATCGCCCGCGCGATCGCCGGCACCCGCAAGAAGGCCACGCTCGAGCTCGGTGGCAAGGCCGCCAACATCGTCTTCGACGACGCCCCCATCGACCAGGCCGTCGAGGGCATCGTCAACGGCATCTTCTTCAACCAGGGCCACGTCTGCTGCGCCGGCTCACGCCTGCTCGTGCAGGAGTCGATCGCCGGCGAGGTCGAGCGTCGCCTTAAGCGCCGCCTCGAGACCCTGCGCGTCGGCGACCCGCTCGACAAGAACACCGACGTCGGCGCGATCAACAGCCGCGCACAGCTCGACCGGATCGTCGCGCTCACCGACGCCGGCGAGGGCGAGGGCGCGACCCGCTGGGACAACGGCTGCGAGCTCCCGAGCAAGGGATTCTGGTTCAGGCCAACGGTGTTCACCGGTGTCACGCAGACGCACCGCATCGCGCAGGAGGAGATCTTCGGCCCGGTCCTGTCCGTGCTGACCTTCCGCACGCCGCAGGAGGCCGTCGCCAAGGCCAACAACACCCCCTACGGCCTGTCCGCGGGCATCTGGACCGAGAAGGGTTCGCGCATCCTCTGGATGGCCGACCAGCTCAAGGCCGGTGTCGTGTGGGCCAACACGTTCAACCAGTTCGACCCGACGAGCCCGTTCGGTGGATACAAGGAGTCCGGATACGGCCGCGAGGGCGGTCGCCACGGTCTCGAGCCCTACGTCAAGACCGGAGCGTGAGCCCGACCATGAGTCGCGTCGACGTCAAGAAGACCTACAAGCTCTACATCGGGGGCAAGTTCCCCCGCAGCGAGAGCGGTCGTTCCTACGAGGTGTATGCCGCGCCGTCCGGCCGCGCTCGCGCCGGCGCCACCCCGCGGTTCCTCGCCAACGCGGCGCAGGGTTCGCGCAAGGACGCCCGCGACGCGGTGACCGCCGCGCGCGCCGCGCAGCCCGGCTGGGCGAGCGCCACGGCATACAACCGCGGTCAGGTCCTCTACCGCGTCGCCGAGGTCATGGAGTCGCGTCGTCCGCAGCTCGTGCAGGAGGTCCGTGACGCCGAGGGCCTCACCGCCGCGGCGGCCGAAGCCGTTGTCTCGCAGGCGATCGACCGCTGGGTCTGGTATGCCGGGTGGTCCGACAAGTACGTCCAGATCCTCGGTGGGCTCAACCCCGTCGCGGGCCCGTACTTCAACATCTCGGCGTCCGAGCCGACCGGCGTCGTCGCCGTCCTCGCGCCGCAGGAGTCAAGCCTCCTCGGCCTCGTCTCGGTCATCGCGCCGGTCATCGTCTCTGGCAACGCCGTCGTCGTCGTGACCAGCGCCGAGCGCCCGCTGCCGGCGATCACGCTCGCCGAGTGCCTCGCGACGTCGGACGTGCCCGGTGGCGTCGTCAACATCATCAGCGGGCGGGCCGCCGAGATCGCCCCCTGGCTGGCGAGCCACCGCGACGTCAACGCCATCGACCTCGCCGGCGCCGCGGGTGCCGAGGGCGTCGACTGGGCCGCCCTCGAGGAGGCCAGCGCCGACAACCTCAAGCGCGTCCTGCGCCCCGGCGGCAACGGCGCCGAGGCGGTCGAGCCCGACTGGACCGCGACGCCCGACCTGTCCCGACTCACCGCCTTCCTCGAGACCAAGACGGTCTGGCACCCCAAGGGCCGGTGACCGCGGAGCACACCGGTCGAGCGCGCGTCGTCGTCCTCGCCGGGCCCAGCGGTGCCGGCAAGTCGCGTCTGGCCGAACGGCTGCACCACACACACGGGTGGCCGATCGTGCGACTCGACGACTTCTACCGCGACCTCGACGACCCGTCGATGCCGCGCAGCGAGGAGCTCGGGATCATCGACTGGGACCACCCGGACTCGTGGGACGAGGCAGCTGCCGTGGCCGCGCTCTGCGAGCTCGTCGACACGGGCTCGACCCTCACGCCGGTCTACGACCTGTCGCAGAGCCGGGCCGTGGGCTCGACCACGGTGACCGTGGCGCCCGGCGAGCTGGTGCTGGCCGAGGGGATCTTCGCGGCCGAGGTCGTCGAGGAGCTCCGGTCGGCCGGTGTCCTGCACAGCGCGTGGTGCATCCACCACCGCCCGTTCGTCACGTTCGTCCGTCGGCTCGCCCGCGACCTCAAGGAGCGCCGCAAGCCGCCGATGGTGCTCGTCCGGCGCGGACTCGCCCTGATGCGCGCCGAGCCCACCGTGGTGGCGCGCCAGGTGGCGCTCGGTGCCGAGTCCGCCCGGGCCAAGGACGTCGAGGCGCGCCTCAGCCACGCGCACGCCTGAGCCTGTCCGCGTCGGTGACGGGACGGCATACGGACAAGGCCTGTGGAGGTCCTTGCACGCGGGGTTAGCGTGGAGGGGTGACTGCACCTGAGCCCCGGACCGTCGGCCAGCTGCGCGCAGCCGGCCACCAGCCCAAGCGCCTGCGTCAGGAGATCCGCGACAACCTGCTCGCGAAGCTCCGCGCCGGCGAGGACCCGTGGCCGGGTCTGCACGGGTTCTCCGACTCGGTGATCCCGCAGGTCGAGCGGGCGCTGCTCGCCGGCCACGACGTCGTCCTGCTCGGTGAGCGCGGCCAGGGCAAGACCCGCCTGCTGCGCGCGCTCGTCGGATTGCTCGACGAGTGGACCCCCGTCATCGAGGGCTCGGAGCTCGGCGAGGACCCGTTCGAGCCGATCACCCCGGCGTCGATCCGGCGGGCGGCCGAGCTCGGCGACGACCTGCCCGTGACGTGGCGCCACCGCGAGGAGCGCTACGCCGAGAAGCTCGCGACCCCCGACACGAGCGTCGCCGACCTCATCGGCGACGTCGACCCGATGAAGGTCGCCGAGGGACGCAGCCTCGGTGATCCCGAGACGATCCACTTCGGGCTCATCCCCCGCAGCCACCGCGGCATCGTCGCGATCAACGAGCTGCCCGACCTCGCCGAGCGGATCCAGGTCGCGATGCTCAACGTCATGGAGGAGCGCGACATCCAGATCCGCGGCTACGTCCTGCGGCTGCCGCTCGACGTGCTCGTCGTCGCGAGCGCCAACCCCGAGGACTACACCAACCGCGGCCGGATCATCACCCCGCTCAAGGACCGCTTCGGTGCCGAGATCCGCACCCACTACCCGCACGAGGTCACGGAGGAGATCGCGGTCATCGCGCAGGAGGCCGATCTCGTCGCCGACGTCCCGGACCACCTGCTCGAGGTGCTCGCCCGCTTCACGCGGGCCCTGCGCGAGTCGTCGAGCGTCGACCAGCGCTCGGGCGTGAGCGCGCGGTTCGCCATCGCCGGTGCCGAGACCATCGCTGCGGCGGCGCTCCACCGCGCCACCACGCAGGGCGAGGAGACCCCCGTCGCCCGCGTCGTCGACCTCGAGACCGCCGTCGAGGTCCTCGGCGGCAAGATCGAGTTCGAGACCGGCGAGGAGGGGCGCGAGACCGAGATCCTCACGCACCTGCTCCGCACGGCGATCGCCGAGACGGTGCGCGCCCACCTCGGCGGTGTCGACCTCCGGCTGCTGGTCGAGGCCATCGAGGACGGCGCGATCGTCACGACCGGGGCACGGGTCAGCGCCCGTGACTTCCTCGCCGGGCTGCCGGTGCTCGGGGAGTCCGACGTCTACGACCAGATCACCGACCGCCTCGGCGCCACCGACGACGGGTCACGTGCCGGCGCCATCGAGCTGGCCCTCGAGGGCCTGTTCCTCGCCCGCAGGATCGGCAAGGAGACGGGGCGCGGGGAGACCGTCTATGGCTGAGCTGCCTTCGTATGCCGGGTCGGCTGGGTCCGCGGACCCAGCCGGGTCGCGATGAACCGCTACCGCAGGTACGACGGCGGGGACCCGCTCGCGCCGCCCGTCGACCTCGCCGAGGCGCTCGACGCCATCGGGCAGGACGTCATGGCGGGCTACTCCCCCGAGCGCGCGATGAGCGAGTTCCTCCGCCGCGGCGGGGCCGACCAGCGCGGGCTCGACGACCTCGCTCGCCGGCTCGCCGAGCGCCGCCGCGAGATCCTCGAACGCCACGACCTCGGCGGGACGATGCGCCAGGTGCGCGAGCTGCTCGACAAGGCGGTCACCGCCGAGCGCGGACAGCTCGCTCGCGACATCACGATGGACGACGACGACCGCGCCTTCCGCGAGCTCCAGCTCGGGGCGCTGCCGGAGTCGACCGCGGCCGCAGTCACCGAGCTCTCGTCCTACGACTGGCAGAGCACCGACGCCCGCGAGGCCTACGAGCAGATCAAGGACCTCCTCGGGCGCGAGCTGCTCGATCAGCGGTTCGCCGGCATGAAGCAGGCGCTCGAGGGCGCCACCGACGAGGACCGCGCGGCGGTGCAGGAGATGCTCTCCGACCTCAACGACCTCCTCGAGAAGCACCAGCAGTCCGACGGCTCACCCGAATCAAGGGCCGAGGTCGACCGCGCCTTCGAGCAGTTCATGGCCAAGCACGGCGACTGGTTCCCCGAGAACCCCGCCACCGTCGACGAGCTCGTCGACGCCCTCGCCCAGCGGGCCGCGGCGGCCCAGCGGATGCTGGCGTCGATGACACCGGAGCAGCGGGCCGAGCTCGCGGAGCTGTCCCAGCAGGCGTTCGGGTCGCCCGGTCTCGTGGAGCAGCTCGCCCGGATGGACGGCAACCTGCAGTCGCTGCGCCCGGGTGAGGACTGGTCGGGCTCGGAGAGCTTCGAGGGCGGCGAGGGGCTCGGTCTCGGCGACGGCACCGGCGCCCTGCAGGACCTCGCCCAGCTCGACGCGCTCTCCGACCAGCTCTCGCAGTCCTACGGCGGGGCCCGGCTCGACGACATCGACCTCGACGCCCTCGCCCGCCAGCTCGGCGACGAGGCCGTCGTCGACGCCCGCGCCCTCCAGGAGCTCGAGCGGGCGCTGCGCGACAGCGGCTACCTCAAGCGCGGCTCCGACGGTGAGCTCCGCCTCTCCCCCAAGGCGATGCGACAGCTCGGCAAGGCCCTCCTGCGTGACGTCGCCGACCGGATGAGCGGACGCGCCGGAGCCCGCGAGTCACGCACGACCGGGCTCGCCGGCGAGCCCTCCGGCGCCACCCGGCGCTGGGAGTTCGGCGGCACGGAGCCCTGGGACGTGCCGCGCACCATCACCAACGCCGTCCTGCGTGACGGTGGTGGCTCCCCCCTGCGGATCACCATCGACGACGTCGAGGTCGTCGAGACCGAGGCCCGCACCCAGGCTGCCGTGGCACTGCTCGTCGACACGTCGTTCTCGATGGCGATGGACGGCCGCTGGGTGCCGATGAAGCGCACCGCACTGGCCCTGCACCAGCTCATCCGCTCGCGCTTCCGCGGCGACCACCTCGAGCTCATCGGCTTCGGCCGGCACGCCGAGGTCATGGAGATCGAGCAGCTCACCGCCCTCGACGCCAGGTGGGCCAAGGGCACGAACCTCCACCATGCCCTGCTCCTGGCCAACCGCTTCTTCCGCAAGCACCCCAACGCGCAGCCGGTGCTGCTCGTCGTCACCGACGGTGAGCCCACCGCCCACCTCGAACCCGACGGCGAGGTGTGGTTCTCGTACCCACCCGACCCGGTCACCATCGCCCACTCGGTGCGCGAGCTCGACGGCTCGGCACGGCTCGGGGCGCAGGTGACGTTCTTCCGGCTCGGCGAGGACCCCGGCCTCGCCCGCTTCATCGAGTCGATGGCGCGGCGGGTCGGCGGGCGGATGGTGAGCCCCGAGCTCGACGACCTGGGCGCGGCCGTCGTCGGCTCCTACCTCGGGTCGCGCGGCCCGGGCACGTCCTACCGCGACCACTTCGGCGACTGGAACGGCGGACGCGGCTTCTGGGTGTGACGAGGTGCCCTCGACCGGGACCGCGCCTCGGTTAGGGTTCAGACCAGTCAGCGCCACGGGGAGGCACACGCACATGAGCGACCAGGGTTGGTCCGCACCGGGAAGCGCTTCCCGACGTCCCGAGCAGGACCCGTATGCCGGCCACCCCGGTCCTCCGCCCGGCCCGCCTGCCGCTCCCGGCGGCTATCCCGGCGCCCCGGCGTCGCAGCAGTCCCCGCCCGCGCCCCAGCAGTACCCGCCGCACCAGCAGCAGTACCCGCCCGCGCCCCAGCAGGTCCCGCAGCAGCCGCCCTACCTCACGCCACAGCAGCTGCCGCGCTACGCCGACTTCCGCCCCGGGATCATCCCGCTGCGCCCGCTGACGCTGAACGACCTCTTCGGTGGCGTGTTCCGCGCCGTCCGCGGCAACGTCGGGGCGACCGTGGGGCTCGCCGCCCTCACCTCGACGGTGTTCCTCGTGCCCTTCACCGCGCTCGGCGCGTGGGTGTCGAGCCAGGAGCGCTCGATCACCCTCGAGGAGTCGGTGAGCAACGACACCGCCGGGCTCGTCGGCACGCTCGGCTCGATGGTCCCCTCGATCGGGTCGTGGTTCTCCGCGATCCTCCTCGCCGGGTTCCTCGCCTACGTCATCGGGCAGGCCGTCCTCGGCCGCAAGGTCACCGCCGGCGAGACCTGGCGCGGCACGATCTCGCGCATCTGGGCGCTCGCCGGCGCGACCGTGCTCACCTCGCTGGCCATCATCGGCACGCTGGCGCTCATCATGGCCATCCCCCTCGTGCTGCTCATCGGCGGAGGCACGAGCGGCAGCGACGGCACGATCGCCGCGGGCTTCGGCCTCCTGCTGCTCGCGCTCGTGCTCGCCGTCCCGGCGACCCTCTTCCTGTGGACCCGGCTGGCCTTCGTCACGTCGTCGGTGATCCTCGAGAACCTCGGCGTCGGTCGCGCCTTCGCCCGGTCGTGGCAACTCACGTCAGGCTCCGGTTTCTGGCGCCTGCTCGGCATCCGGCTTCTCGCCTCGATCATGATCGGCATCGTCGGCTCGCTCATCACCTCGCCGCTCGCGATCATCGCGTTCGCCCTCGCCTTCACCGGCATCCCACTCGACCAGATGTACGTCTGGCAGGCCGTCGTCACCGGCGTGAGCGGCATCATCGGCGGCGCCATCACGACCCCGATCACCGCCGGGCTCGACGCCCTCCTCTACGTCGACTCGCGCATCCGCCGCGAGGGACTCGACGTCCAGCTCGTCCAGACAGCGCAGGGCACGGCGGCACCGCCCTGGTCCCGCGCCACCGCATGATCCTGGACACGCCACCTCTCGACCCCACGCGGAGCGAGGGCCGGCGCCTGCTCCAGGACGAGCTCTCCAAGCCTCGGTATGCCGTCGAGCCCAGCCTCTGGGACCGCTTCCGTGAGTGGCTGCTCGGGCTCCTGGACACGAGTGGCCCCGGCCTCCCGTCCTGGGTGTTCGTCGTCGTGGTCCTCGTCGCCCTCGCCCTCATCGCGCTCGTGGTCGTGGTGCTGCTCCGACCCGAGGCCCGTGCCCGCCGGTCGGCGACCGACCGCGGAGTCCTCGACGAGCGCGGAGTGGACGCGACGGCATACAGGCTTCGCGCGAGCAACGCTGCGAGACAGGGCGACTGGGACACGGTCGTGCTCGACGGCTACCGCGCGATCGTCGCGGCGTCGGTGGAGCGGACCGTGCTCGACGACCTGCCCGGTCGCACCGCCCACGAGGCGTCCCTCGAGCTGTCGAAGGCCTTCCCCGACGAGACCGGCGGGGTCCGGGCGGCGGCCGACCGGTTCGACGCGGTGCGCTACGGCCACGACCGGGCGGCTGAGTCCGACGGCCGCGCCGTCCTCGACCTCGACGAGCGCCTGGGTCGCGCCCGTCCCCGGCTCACTCCGATCGGGACGCAGCGGTGACCGCCCTGTCGAGGTGGCGGCGCACCGGGCTGTGGGCGCTGGCCATCCTGCTCGGCGTCGGCGCCCTCGCCGCGATCGCCATCGCCACAACGCCCCCGGGTGACGCGATGGACCCCGAGGGCGTGGGGCCGACCGGCGCGGCCGCCCTCGTCGCCGTCCTCGAGGACAACGGCGTCGACGTCGAGACCTTCACCTCTGTCGACGACGTGCGTGACGCGTTGGCCGAGGTCGACGAGGAGACCACGGTGGTCATCGCCAACACGAGCAACCTCGGCACGGCCGCGGCGACGACGCTGCGGCAGGAGACGCTCGGGGTCGAGAGGCTCGTCGTGCTGTCGCCGTCGACCGGACAGCTGCGGGCCCTGCGCGCCGACGCCACGGCGCTGCCCATCGGCGCCGACGTCCGGGTCGAGAGCAGGTGCGACATCGGCACCGTCGACGAGGGCGACTCGCTCGTCGGGATCGACGCGCGCTACGAGCCCGGCAGCGGGACCACGGGCGCCAAGGTGTGCTTCCCGCTCACCCTGACGAGCGGGTCGGGTGACGACGGGGGCGACGACGGGTCCGGCGACCACGGCGCCGGCCTCATCGAGCTGCCGTCCAGCCCCGCGCACCCGCCGATGACCGTGATCGGCACGACCACCGGCTTCACCAACGGTCAGATCACGCAGGAGCACAACGCGGCGATCGCGCTCCGGCTGCTCGGCGGCTCCCCGCGGCTGCTCTGGTACCAGCCCGACGTCACCGACCTCGCGGACTCCGAGGACGTCGAGGACGGGTCGCTGCTGCCGGCGTGGTTCACCCCGTCGCTGGCCCTCGTCGGCTTCTCGCTCGTCGTCCTCGCTCTCGTCCGCGGTCGCCGGCTCGGACGCCTCGTGCCGGAGCCCCTGCCCGTCGTCGTGCGCGCCGTCGAGACGACCGAGAGCCGAGGCCGCCTCTACCGCCGCGCACAGGACCGGCCACGCGCCGCCACCGTGCTGCGGCTCGCCACGCTCGACCGCCTCCGCTCCCGCCTGGGCCTGCGGCGGGGCGACTCCGTCGAGACCGTCGCCCGGGCCATCTCGGCTGCCACCGGTCGTCCTGTGAGCGAGGTCCTCGACCTCGTCTCCGGCCCCCATCCCACCGACGACGCCGCTCTCGTGCGGCTCGCCCAGGACCTGTCCGACCTCGAGGAGAAGGCACACCGCCCATGACCGAGAACCCCACCCGCACCTCCGCCCCCCAGGCCACGGCGCCAGAGGCACGCGACGCCCTGCTCCGCGTGCGCGCCGAGGTCGCCAAGGCCGTCGTCGGTCAGGACGCCGCCGTCACCGGGCTGCTCGTCGCGCTGCTCTGCCGGGGTCACATCCTGCTCGAGGGCGTGCCCGGCGTCGCCAAGACGCTGCTCGTCCGGTCGCTGTCGCAGGCCCTCGACGTGCAGACCAAGCGGGTCCAGTTCACGCCCGACCTCATGCCGGGCGACCTCACCGGCTCGCTCGTCTTCGACGCGCGCACGAGCGACTTCACCTTCCGCCAGGGCCCGGTCTTCACCAACATCCTGCTCGCCGACGAGATCAACCGGACGCCTCCCAAGACGCAGTCGGCGCTGCTCGAGGCCATGGAGGAGCGCCAGGTCAGCGTCGACGGCCAGCCCCACCCGCTGCCGTCGCCGTTCATGGTCGCCGCCACCCAGAACCCCGTCGAGTACGAAGGCACCTACCCGCTCCCCGAGGCCCAGCTCGACCGCTTCCTGCTCAAGGTGACCCTGCCGCTGCCGCCGCGCGACGACGAGGTCGCCGTGCTCCGGCGTCACGCCGACGGGTTCGACCCGCGCGACCTCGGCGCCGCCGGGCTCCACGCCGTCGCCTCGGCCGCCGACCTCGAGGCCGGCGCGCAGGCGGTCCGGCAGGTCGAGGTCAGCGACGACGTCGCGGCCTATGTCGTCGACATCGCGCGCGCCACCCGGCACTCGCCGTCGCTCTCGCTCGGGGTGAGCCCCCGTGGTGCGACCGCCCTCATGTCCACGGCTCGGGCGTGGGCCTGGCTCAACGGACGTGGCTACGTCACACCCGACGACGTCAAGGCCCTCGCGCACGCCACGCTGGCCCACCGCCTGTCGCTGCGGCCCGAGGCCGAGCTCGAGGGTGTCGACGTGTCCGCCGTCCTCGACAGCGCGCTGGGCTCCGTCCCCGTCCCCCGCTGAGCCGCCGGTACCCGTCCCGATGGCACTGACCCCGAGAGCCCTCTGGCTCGTCCTCCTGGGCATCGTCCCGGTGGTGCTCCGACCCGCCGCCTCGACGGTGTGGCTGTGGCTGCTGCTGTGCGGGATGGTCGTTGCAGTGGACGTGCTGCTCGCGGCTCGGCCGAGGTCGCTCCAGCTCGAGCGCGAGCTGCCGGCGTCGGTGCGGCTCGGCGAGTCGGTGAGGACGTCGCTCCTCGTCACCAACCCCGGCTCGCGCTCGGTCCGCGGGGTGCTGCGCGACGCCTGGCCGCCGTCAGCGGGAGCGGAGCTGACACGGCATACGCTGCGTCTCCCCGGCGGCGAACGCACTCGCCTCACCACGACGCTCACCCCCACCCGCCGCGGTGACCGCCACGCCGACCGGGTGACGTTGCGGCTGCGCGGCCCGCTCGGTGTCGCCGCCCGCCAGGCGTCGGTCGAGGTCCCCGGTCGGCTGCGGGTCCTGCACGCCTTCCCCTCGCGTCGGCACATCCCCAGCCGGCTCGCCGTGCTCCGCCAGCTCGACGGACGTGCGGCCATGCGGACGCGGGGGCAGGGCACGGAGTTCGACTCGCTGCGCGACTACGTCGAGGGCGACGACGTCCGCTCGATCGACTGGCGCGCGACCGCCCGTCGCCGCGACCTCGTCGTGCGTACCTGGCAGCCCGAGCAGCACCGGCGCATCATCATCGTGCTCGACACGTCACGCACGAGCGCCGGCCGCATCGACGACGCTCCGAGGCTCGACTCGGGCATGGACGCGGCCCTCTTCCTCACCGCCATCGCCGGGCACGCCCGCGACCGGATCCACGTCATCGCCGGCGACCGCGAGGTACGGGCGCACGTCTCCGGCCACGACCGCGTCGGCGTCCTGCACGGCGCGATCTCCGAGCTCGCGCCGGTCGACGCCAGGCTCATCGAGGCCGATTGGAGGCTCCTCGCTGCCGAGGTGGCGCGGGTCGGGACGCAGCGGGCGCTCGTCGTCCTCATCACGCCGCTCGAGTCCTCGGCGCTCGAGGAGGGGCTGCTGCCCGTGCTCCCGGCTCTTGCCGCCCGGCACCGGGTTGTCGTGGCCTCGGTCGCCGACCCGGCCGTCGACCGGATGCGTCGGGGTCGCGACAGCGCGACCGACGTGTATGCCGCCGCCGCGGCCGAGCGCACCGTCGGGCTGCGCGCGCGCACGGCCGGAGCGTTCCGCTCGCTCGGGGTGGAGGTGCTCGACGAGACACCCGACCGGCTGCCGCTGGCGCTGGTCGACCATTACCTGGCCCTCAAGCGCCAGGGTCTGCTCTGACCCCTCAGGCGGCGATGGGGGCGGTGGCGCCTCGGT
Organism: Knoellia sp. LjRoot47; assembly: GCF_964253435.1. Lineage (NCBI taxonomy): Bacteria > Bacillati > Actinomycetota > Actinomycetes > Micrococcales > Intrasporangiaceae > Knoellia > Knoellia sp. LjRoot47. The sequence continues at coordinate 2,099,560 of NZ_CAXUQS020000001.1, read as the reverse complement.
CGCTCTCGGCGACGTCGCCGGTGGCGCCCTCGCGGACCGCCCGCCGCCCGACGACGAAGACGTAGGCGAAGAACAGCGACTCGGCGGCGACGCCGATGAGGATGCGGGCCCACGTCGGCAGACCGGACGGGGTGACGAAACCCTCGATGCCGCCACTGACGAACAGCACGACGACGAGCCCCAGCGCCACGCCCGCAGCGGTGCGCCCCTCGGCCGCGAGCGAGTCGAGCCGGCTTCGAGGGCCGGGCTCGATCCACGACCAGAACAGCCGGAGTCCGACGGCGGCGGCGACGAAGATCGCGGTGAGCTCGAGCAGCCCGTGCGGGAGGATCAGCCCGAAGAAGAGCGACCCGCGGTCGTGGCTCACCATGAGCGCGCCGGCGATCCCGACGTTGATGACGTTCTGCGCCAGCACCCACAGCACGGGCAGTCCGAGCACGCCCAGGGCGATGCACTGCGCCGCCACCCACGCGTTGTTGGTCCACACGAGCGTCGCGAACTCGTGGTGCGGGTACTCGGAGTAGTAGTTCTCGAAGTCGGTCCCGACGTAGGCGTCGATCTCGGCCTGCGTCATCTGCTGGGTGAACACCTCGGGGTGCCGCACCGCCCACGCCCCCACGACGAGCGCCAGCAGCACACTGCCCGCCGTCGTGGCGAGCCACCACCAGCGCGTGCGGTAGAGCGCGGCCGGGAACGTCTGGGTGAAGAACCGTGCCCCGTCCCGCCACGTCGTGGCCCGGGACCCTGTTGCCGTATGCCGTGCCCGCGCCAGGAGCGCGGACAGGTAGCTCACGAGCGAGGGGTCGGGGCTGGACGACCGCACGACGGAGAGGTGCGTGCTCACCCGCTGGTAGAGGTCGAGCAGCTCGTCCGACTCCGCGCCGGTGAGGCGGTGCCGACCGACGAGCTCCTCGAGCCGACGCCACTGACCCAAGTGGGTGGCGATGAAGGCGTCGAGGTCCACGGCGTCACTCTATGTCGCTCGCGCTCGCGCGGTCGGAGGTTAGCCTTCCGTCCATGAGCATCGACGGGGGCTACCGCACCTATGCCGGCGACGACGTCGTCACGGGCGAGGGCGTGTCCGTCGAGGTGCCGGTGGCCAGCGTCCTCAGTCGCGTCGCCGCCCGGCTCATCGACCTCGTCATCACCTTCGTGCTCGCCGTCGCGGCGGTCTTTGCCGTCGGCATGCTCGTCGGGTCGATGTCGGACGCCGTTGCCCAGGCGGCCGTCCTCGTGCTCGTCGTCGGCCTCACGGTGATCCTGCCGGTGCTCTTCGAGGTCGTCACCAAGGGACGCAGCCCCGGCAAGTACGCCCTCGGCCTGCGTGTCGTGCGCGATGACGGCGGCCCGATCACGGTGCGGCACAGCGTGATCCGTCACCTCGTCGGGTTCGTCGAGTTCTATCTCCTGCAGGGTGCGCCGGCCGTCGTCGCGGCCGTGATCCACCCGCGGGCCAAGCGCCTGGGTGACATGGCGGCCGGGACCTATGCGATGTCGCTGCGGCACAAGCTGCAGGTGACGAGCCCGCCCGAGGCGCCCCCGGCACTCGAGTACTGGGTGCGCGCCACCGACATCGGACCGATGCCCGCCGCGCTCACCATCGGGGTGCGCCAGTTCCTCACCCGCACCGGCAGCCTCACGCCGCAGGCCCGCGCGCACCTCGGGCAGGACCTGTCAGCACAGGTGCTGCGGCACGTGTCCCCGCCGCCGCCCGCCGGGGTCCACCCCGAGTGGGTGCTGCGGGCCGTGCTCGCCGAGCGTCGCCGGCGCGACCTCGACCGGCTGCACTCCGAGGCGGCGCGAGCGCACCGCCTCCTCCCGCCCGACCCGCTGGGCTGACGCACCGCCCTCCTTGCGTCTGCGCCTTCGGTTGCTAGAACCGCCGTTTCCGCAGACGCAGGAAGTCGGCATCCCAGCAGCCCTCATTGCGTCTGCGGCTTCGGTTGCTAGAACCACCGTTTCCGCAGACGCACTGGGGTCAGCCGGGCCAGCCGCGACTGCGCAGGAGGTTGGCGAGAGCGTCGAACAGCGCGTCGGGGTGACACCGGAGCGTGAGCACGGAGACGGGAATCACCGCGTTGCCCTGTGCCTGAAGGTCAGTGATCCGCACCTCGTCGCGCATCGCGACGTCCAGGGCGTGGTGACCCGCACCATTGACCTCGACCACGACGGCGTAGTCCTCCCACACGACGTCGAGGACGGCACGCCCGTGCGAGAGCCGTCGCAGCACCTGGCGGTGGGGCTCGGGCAGACCTCGTCGGCGGCACTCGACGGTGAAGTCGAGCTCGTTGAGCGACTCGACACCGAGCCGGATGTCACGCAACACGGCCTGCAACGGTGTGCGGAAGCGGTGTCGGGCGATGCGGTCGAGCTCGACCGCGACCTGCTCCGCCGGGACGATTCGCTGCTGGATCGGCATGACGAGGCACAGTGCCGCCTGCCGCAGAGTGACGGACCACAGGGCCGCCTGCACGGTCGACACTGCGCGGTTGGAGCGCGGCACACCGCTGCCGGCGGCGTCCGCCTCAGTCCACCTCCGGGTCTCGTGGAGCCGGACTTCGGGGACCCGCTGCTTCTCGAACCCCTTCGGCACCCAGATGTGGATCCACGGCTCGGCGAACCCACGCAGTCCGTCGACCTCGAGGGCCGTCACCCCACCGAGCCGAGCCTGCGGACCCACCCTCATCAGCGCCTCGCGCCACCGGGCCTCGTCGGCGCGACCGCCCGGCACGACGATCCCCTTGCCGGGCACCGCCCTCCAGCGACCGCCGTCGACCATCGCCCTCTTCAACCCCCTCGTCACCCCCGAACGGCGAAGGGCCGCAGAAGGGAGGACTCCCGCGGTCACCTCGAGGTCGTCGGCCAGGTCTGGACGGGGGCGGCGGATCGGCATCCACCCACGCTCGATCAGCCAGCCCTTCCCCGGTACCCGGGTGCGCGCCACCTGTGGACGACGCAAGGCGATCGGGCAACCTGTGGACGGCCGGACGGCATACCTCACGGCGTTCTTGCGTCTGCGGATCCGGCGGCTAGAACCGCCGAATCCGCAGACGCAAGGGGTCAGGTCGCAGCCGACAACGCGGCATACCCCGGCTTGACGACCCGTTCGATGATCGCGAGCCGCTCGTCGAACGGGATGAACGCCGACTTCATCGCGTTGATCGTCGCCCAGCGCAGGTCGTCGAGGGTCCACCCGGCGTCGTCGACGAGGAGCTGCATCTCGCGCGACATCGACGTGCCCGACATGAGCCGGTTGTCGGTGTTGATCGTCACGCGGAAGCGCAGGTCCTTGAGGAGCGTGATCGGGTGCTCCGAGATCGACTCCGCCGCTCCGGTCTGGAGGTTGGAGGTCGGGCACATCTCGAGCGGGATCCGGCAGTCCCGCACGTATGCCGCGAGCCGACCGAGGGTGTGCGAGTCACCCTCGCTCCTGATGTCGTCGATGATGCGGACGCCGTGGCCGAGCCGGTCGGCGCCGCACCACTGGATGGCCTCCCAGATGCTCGGCAGACCGAAGGCCTCGCCGGCGTGGATGGTGAAGTGGGCGTTCTCGCGGCGGAGGTACTCGAAGGCCGAGAGGTGACGGCTGGGCGGGAAGCCCGCTTCGGCGCCGGCGATGTCGAACCCGCCCACGCCCCGGTCGCGGTAGCGCACCGCGAGCTGAGCGATCTCGTCGCTCTTGGCGGCGTGGCGCATCGCGGTGAGCAGGGAGACCATGCGGATCGGGGTCCCGGCGGCCGCCGCCTCCTCCTCGCCCTCGCGCAAACCAGCGAGCACTGCCTCGACGACCTCGGGCAGGTCGAGCCCGCCCTCGACGTGCAGCTCGGGGGCGAAGCGCGACTCGGCGTAGACGACGCCGTCGGCGGCCAGGTCGAGCGCACACTCGCGGGCGACACGGCGCAGCTGGTCGGGGGTCTGCATCACCGCGACGGTGTGGCTGAACGTCTCGAGGTAGCGCACGAGGGAGCCCGAGTCGGCGCTGTCGCGGAACCACGCCCCGAGCGCCTCGGCGTCGTCCGCCGGCAGCCCGTCGTAGCCGGACTCCCCGGCGAGGTCGATGATCGTCTGGGGCCGCAGACCGCCGTCGAGGTGGTCGTGGAGCAGCGCCTTGGGGGCGCGGGCGACGATGTCCGCGGGCACGGCCGCGGTGGTGTCGGTGGTGTCGGTGGTGTCGGTCATCAGGAGATCCGGTCGATGACGAGCGGCAGGAGGTCGGGGCGTGAGCCCTCCGGGGCGATGGTGAAGCCACCCTCGAGCGCCTCCTTGGCCCGCTCGAACTTCTCCGGCGTGTCCGTGTGGAGCGTCATGAGCTTCTCTCCGCCACGCAAGACCGCGCCGGGCTTGGCGTGCAGCTCGATGCCGGCACCGGCCTGCACCGGGTCCTCCTTGCGCGCCCGCCCCGCGCCGAGGCGCCAGGCGGCGACGCCGACGGCATAGGCGTCGAGCTGGGTGAGGACGCCGTCAGCCGGCGCGAGGATCTCCTCGGTGTGCTTGGCGGTGGGGAGCTCGGCGTCGGGGTCGCCGCCCTGCGCCGCGATCATCCGGCGCCACGCGTCCATGGCCCGGCCGTCCTTGAGGGCGGCGGCGACGTCGTCGCCGTCGCGACCGGCCGCCTTGAGCATCTCCTGCGCCAGGGCGACGGTGAGCTCGACGACGTCCTCGGGGCCGCCGCCGGCGAGGACCTCGACCGACTCCCGGACCTCGAGCGCGTTGCCGGCGGTGAGACCCAGCGGCGTCTGCATGTTGGTGAGGAGCGCGACGGTGTTGACCCCGGCGTCGGTGCCGAGCTCGACCATCGTGCGGGCCAGCTCGGTGGCGTCCTCGCGGTTCTTCATGAACGCGCCGGAACCGACCTTGACGTCGAGGACGAGCGCGCCGGTGCCCTCGGCGATCTTCTTGCTCATGATCGAGCTGGCGATGAGCGGGATCGCCTCGACCGTGCCGGTGACGTCGCGCAGGGCGTAGAGCTTCTTGTCGGCGGGCGCGAGGCCGGTGCCGGCGGCGCAGATGACGGCGCCGACGTCGTCGAGCTGGGCGAGCATGGCCTCGTTGGTGAGGTCGGCACGCCAGCCGGGGATCGACTCGAGCTTGTCGAGGGTGCCACCGGTGTGACCGAGGCCGCGTCCGGAGAGCTGCGGGACGGCGACGTCGAAGACGGCGACGAGCGGCGCGAGCGGCAGGGTGATCTTGTCGCCGACCCCGCCGGTCGAGTGCTTGTCGGCGGTCGGGCGCGACAGCGACGAGAAGTCCATCCGCTCGCCGCTGGCGATCATCGCCGCCGTCCACGTCGCGATCTCACGCCGGTTCATCCCGTTGAGCAGGACGGCCATCGCGAGCGCGCTCATCTGCTCGTCGGCGACGGCGCCGCGGGTGTAGGCGTCGATGACCCAGCGGATCTGGTCGTCGCTCAGCTCTCGCTTGTCGCGCTTGGTGGTGATGACGTCGACGGCGTCGTGACTCTCGCTCATGGCGCCATCATGTCACCCGGCGCGACCGCGCCACGACGGCTCCGGCAGGCGCCCGACGGGTCAGGGACGCTGGGCCAGGTTGTCCGGTCCGAACGCCTGCGGCAGCACCTGCTCCATCGTCTGGATGCCCTCGGGCGTCATGATCCGGCAGGCCGCACCGCCGTTCTCCCACAGGAGCTGACGGCAGCGTCCGCACGGCATGAGCGCCTCGCCCCGGCCGTCGACGCAGTAGACCGCGACGAGCAGGCCACCGCCGGTGGCGTGCAGCTCGGAGACCATGCCGCACTCGGCGCACAGCGTGACGCCGTAGCCGGCGTTCTCGACGTTGCACCCGGCGACGACCCGACCGTCGTCGGTGAGCCCGGCGACGCCGACACGGTAGTTCGAGTAGGGCGCGTAGGCACGCTTCGTCATCTCGATCGCCCTGTCGCGCAACGCATCCCAGTCGACGTCACTCATGAGTGGCCCCCTCGATGTCGATGATGTCTCCCCCGGCCTTGACCGTGTGAGCGACGACCACCGACGCGAGCAGCCGTGCGCCACAACCGATCGAGTCCTCGTCGACGACGACGTCGCCCTGGTGCAGGTCGTAGGTCCGACCACCGGGTGTGCGCGTGCCGAGCCGCGCCATCGCACCGGGTGCGTGCGCGAGGTACCAGGAGTAGTCCTCACCGCCGAGCGACTGCACGGTCGGCGCGATCTGGAGCCCGGTGCCGAGGCAGGCGAAGCGCAGCGCGTCGATGGCGTCGGCCTGGTTGACGACCGGCGGCACGCCCTTGACCCGCTCGAGCCGGGCCTCGACGCCGTAGGGCGCGACGACGCCCTGGACGATCTCGTCGAGCAGCGGCCCGACCGACAGCCAGGCGTTGGCGTCGAGCATCCGCAGGGTGCCGCTGCACTCCCCCGTGCTCGGGATGACGTTGCTCGCCGTGCCCGCGCGGACCGTGCCCCAGACGAGGGCGGCGCCGGCGCGCGGGTCGAGGCGGCGCGACAGGGCCGCCGGGACGTCGGTGACGACCTTGGCGAGCGCGTAGGTGAGGTCCTCGGTGAGCTGCGGACGCGACGTGTGCCCGCCGCGACCGGAGAGGTGGACGCGCAGGTGGTCGCAGGCCGCCGTGATCGGGCCCTCGCGCAGACCCACCTGGCCGACGTCGAGCGAGGGGTCGCAGTGCACGGCGAAGATCGCGTCGACCCCCTCCATGACGCCGTCGGCGATCGCCTCGAGCGCGCCACCGGGGATGACCTCCTCGGCAGCCTGGAAGATCGCGCGGACGGCCGTGCCGCGCTCGAGGAGCGCCTGCTCCTGCTCCTTGAGCGCGAGCAGCGCACCGAGGAGCGCGGTGACGTGGACGTCGTGGCCACACGCGTGCGTGACGCCGTCGGTCACCGAGGCGAACGGCAGACCGGTCTGCTCCTGCACCGGGAGGGCGTCCATGTCGGCGCGCAGGGCGACCCGGTATGCCGGCGAGTCGGCTCCGAGGTCGGCGACCAGTCCGGTGCCCGACAGCCGGCGGACGCGGATGCCCGCCTGCTCGAGGCGGGCAGCGACGATCCCCGTGGTGCGCGTCTCCTGACGCGAGAGCTCCGGGTGGGCGTGCAGGTCCCGGCGGATCTCGACGAGCTCAGGGAGTACCGACGCGACGCTGGCGCCGAGGGCGGTGAGGGTGTCAGTCATGGGAGCACCCATGCTACTTGCGCGTGGTTCACGCCCACTCCCCATCCGCAACGTCGGCGGCAACGGCTGCTAGAACGACCCTTGACGCAGACGTTGCCAGTGCGGGGGGCGGCACGGCGGCTGCGCGGCGGGGGTGGCGCGGCGGCGGGGGCGGCACGGGGTCGGCGGTCAGCGGGCTGCCTTGTAGGCCTCCCAGCGGTCGATGATGCCGCTCATCTCGTCGGTGACGAACTCGAGGAACTCACGCGACAGCTGCAGCCGCGCCCCCGCCGTCGACCCCGCGCCGAGGTGCTCGACCCCGTCGGCGAGGGCCTGGATCATCCCGGCGTAGGTCTGGTCGGTGTTGGTGAGCGCCCCGTGGAACGCGTCGTCGAGGACGACGAAGACATCACGCCGTCCACCCCGCTCACGCTCACGACGCAGCAGGCCGACGTGGGTGAGGTAGCGGACCGCCCCGGACACCGCCGCCGGGCTCACCGACAGCTCCTCGGTGAGCTCGGCCGAGGTCATCCGCCCGTCCTCGTCGACGAGGAGCGCGGCGAAGACCCGTGAGGGCATGGGCGGGAAGCCCGCGGTCGACAGGGCCGCACCGAGCCGCTCGACGATGGCGTGCGACTCACGGTGCGTGACCTGGGGACCTCCCCGGGAGCCCGCAAGATGCGCACGGGCAGCGGCGGCGGGGCGGGACGGCATACCGGAAGTTTAGAGCATTCACGAATTTGTGAAACAGGCGTACGCTCGGGGTCGTGGACAGCGTCATCGAGACCCAGGACCTGCGCAAGACGTTCGGCAGCACCGTCGCCCTCGACGGCCTCGCCCTCACCGTCGCCGAGGGCGAGGTGCACGGCTTCCTCGGACCGAACGGCTCGGGCAAGTCCACGACCGTGCGCATCCTCCTCGGGCTGATGCGTGCCGACTCCGGGCAGGCCCGGCTCTTCGGACGGGACGCCTGGACGGACGCGACCGACCTGCACCGGCGGGTGGCCTACGTCCCCGGCGACGTCGCCCTGTGGCCCAACCTCACCGGCGGCGAGACCATCGACGTCCTCGCGCGGCTGCGCGGCGGGCTCGACGAGCGGCGCCGACGCGACCTCGTCGAGCGCTTCGAGCTCGACCCGACCAAGAAGGCGCGCTCCTACTCCAAGGGCAACCGGCAGAAGGTCGCCCTCGTCGCCGCCCTGGCCTCCGACGCTCCCCTGCTCATCCTCGACGAGCCGACGTCGGGCCTCGACCCCCTCATGGAGCGGGTGTTCCAGGACGAGCTGCACGCGGCGCGGCTGCGGGGCCACTCCGTGCTCCTCTCGAGCCACATCCTCAGCGAGGTCGAGCGCGCCTGCGAGCGGGTGAGCATCGTGCGCGCCGGCCGCGTCGTCGAGTCCGGCTCGCTCACCGAGCTGCGCCACCTCTCGCGGTCGACGGTGCACGCGATCGTGAGAACGCCTGCGGGACAGGACATCTCGACGTGGCCTGGTGTCGAAGACGTCCATGTCGACGCGACGGGCACCGACGTCCAGCTGTCGGTCGACGCGGCCCATGTCGGCGAGGCGGTGAGCCGGCTCGACCGCCTGGGGCTCGTCACCCTCACCTGCGAGCCGGCGAGCCTCGAGGACCTCTTCCTCGCGCACTACGGCCCGACCGGCGCCACCGGCGCGACCAGCCCCACCGGCGCGACCAGCCCGACCACCCCCAGCAGCGAGGATGCGCAGGTCCGATGAGCACCCTCACCGGAACCGGCACCCTCCTCCGCCTGGCATGGCGGCGCGACCGGGTCCTCATCCCCGTCAGCCTGCTCGCCCTCACCGCGCTGTCGGTCGGTTCGGCCCAGGCCACCATCGACCTCTACCCGACCGACGCCGAGGCTCGCGCGGGACTCGGCAGCGTCCTCGCCAACCCGTCGGTCGTCGCGATGTACGGCCCGGTCGGCGCCGAGAACCGCGACGCCCTCTCGGTGTTCAAGACAGTGCTCATGGGTGCGGTCTTCGTCGGGCTGCTCGCGTATGCCGTGGTGCGCCGTCACACGCGCGTCGAGGAGGAGGTCGGCCGGCTCGAGCTCGTCGGCGCCGCCGTCGTCGGGCGCCGCGCTCCCCTCGCGGCGGCGATGACGCTCGCCACCGCGGCCGTCGTCGGCGCCGGGGCCCTGTCCACCGTCGGGCTCGTCGCCCTCGGCCTCGACCCCCTCGGCTCCATCGCCCTCGGCGTCGCCTGGGTGGTCGCCGGACTGGCGATGGTCGGGGTCACCGCCGTCGCCGCACAGCTCACGACGAGCGCCCGGGCGTGCGCCGGGATCGCGCTCGGCGTCCTCGGTGCGATGTTCCTGCTCCGCGCCGTGGGCGACACCGCCGGTGGCTCCGTGTCCGTGCTGTCGTGGGCGAGCCCGCTCGGCTGGTCGTCCAAGGTGGCCGCCTACGGCGACAACCGGATCTGGGTCCTCGGTCTCGCGCTGGCCCTCACCGCCGTGCTCGTCGCCCTCGCGTTCTCGCTCCTCGACCGTCGTGACGTCGGCTCGGGCCTCATCGCCCCCCGCCCCGGTCCCGACCGGGCGCGCGACGGGCTCGGCACCCCGCTCGGTCTCGTCGGCCGGTTGGCCCGCCCTGCTGCACTCGGCTGGCTCATCGCCTTCGTCGTGCTCGGCATCGTCCTCGGCGGGCTCGTCGCGTCGGTGGCCGACATGGCGTCCGACCCGGCCATCGTCGACATGCTCACCAAGCTCGGCGGCAGCGCCGGGACGATCACCGACATCTATCTCTCCACCGAGCTCGCCTTCGCCGCCGTCGCCGCCGCGGCTGCCGGGATCTCGGTCGCCCTGCGGCTCGCCTCCGAGGAACGCGCCGGCCGGGGCGAACCGGTCCTCGCGACCGCGACCTCGCGGCGGTCGTGGCTCGGCGCCCACACCCTGTATGCCGTCGCCCTCCCGGTCGCGCTCCTCGTCGCCATCGGCCTCGCCGTCGCCGTGACGTCGAGCGGCCAGGGCGAGGCGCCGGGTCTCGTGCCGATGCTCGCCGCTGCGCTCGTCCGCGTCCCCGCGGTCCTCGTCATGGTGGCGATCGCCGTCCTCGCCGCGGCCGCGGTGCCGCACCACGCCTCGGCCGTCGCATGGGGAGCGCTCGCCGTGGCGTTCGGGCTCGGGGAGCTGGGGGCGACGGTCGGTCTGCCGCAGTGGCTCATCGACGTCTCGCCGTTCGCGCACGTGCCGCAGCTGCCCGGCGGCGACGTCACAGCGCTGCCGACGGTCGTGCTCTGCGCGGTCGCCGTCGTGACGACGGGACTGGCCTTCGCGGCATACCGCGTCCGCGACGCCGCCTGACCCCAGCGGAGGACCTGCGGCAGGCGGTCAGGTGAGGTCAGTGCGGCCCTGCTCCTTGAGCTGCTCGACGATCCGCTTGACGTCCTGGGCGCGCTGGAGCGTCGTCACGAGCACCGCGTCACCGGAGTCGATGACGACGACGTCGTCGAGACCGACCACGGCCACCGGGCGTCCACCGCGCGGCGAGACGAGGCCAGTCGAGTCGACCGCATGCACGAGCGACGCGTCGCCGAGCACCCGCAGCCCCTCACCCTCACCGGGCTCGGGCAGGAGGGCCGCGAGGCTGGCGAAGTCGCCGATGTCGTCCCACGCGAAGTCGCCGGGCACGACGGCCACGACCCCGATGTCGGCGGCGGGCTCGGCGACGGCGTGGTCGATCGCGATCTTCTCGAGGGTCGGCCAGATCTCCTCCAACCGCGAGGGGTCGGCGGCGATCGCCCGCAACCCCGAGGCGAGCTCCGGGTGCCAGCGGTGCAGCAGGTCGAGCAGCGTCGCGGCACGCACGACGAACATCCCTGCGTTCCACCGGAACTCACCGGTGGAGAGATACGCCGCGGCCCGCCGCGCATCGGGCTTCTCGACGAACTGGCGGACCCGGCGCGCGGTCGTCGAGCCGCTCAGGGCACGCCCCATCTGGATGTAGCCGAACCCCGTCGACGGGTGAGTCGGCTCGATCCCGATGGTCACGAGGCGACCGTCGCGCGCCACCTCTGCGGCCTCGACGACGCACGCGCGGAACGCCTCGGCGTCGGGGATGACGTGGTCGGCGGCGAACGACCCGATGACCGCCTCGGGGTCGCGGGCCTCGACGATGGCCGCCGCCAGACCGATCGCCGCCATCGAGTCCCGGGGCGCCGGCTCGGCGACGAGCGCCCCGGCACCGAGCGACGGGAGCTGCTCACGGACGGCGTCGACGTGGGCGGCGCCGGTGACGACGACGACGCTCTCGCCCGCCAAGGGCGAGACCCGGTCGAGGGTCTCCTGCAGCAGGCTGCGGCCCGACCCGGTCAGGTCGTGCAGGAACTTGGGGTGGCCCGCCCGGGACAGCGGCCACAGACGGGTACCCGCCCCGCCCGCAGGGATGACGGCCCAGAAGCCCGGGATCGCTGACATGCCAATCAGGCTAACCAACGCGGGACCCCCATTTATGATCCTTGGACCACGCCACCCGCAGATGGGCTGGGCGGACACGTGCCACGGGCGGGAGGACGAGCGATGGACCAGCTGGAGCCGGTGCTCTTCACCGACGCCTGGGGGTCGCACGTCTCGATCGCCAGCCTCCAGGGCCGCCCCATCCCGAGCGCCGAGCCCGAGTCCGAGCTGTGGATGGGAGCCCACGAGAGCGGGCCCTGCAGCCTGACCCGCGACGGCGTGGCCACGACGCTCGCCGACGTCATCCGGGCCGACCCCGAGGGTGAGATGGGCGCCGAGTGCTGCACGGCATACGAGGGTCGGCTGCCGTTCCTCCTCAAGGTCCTCGCGCCCGGGCGGGCCATCTCGATCCAGGCGCACCCGACCGCTGAGCAGGCTCGCGAGATCCGCATGCGCGATCGGGCCACAGGCTACGAGGACGCGACGTACGTCGACGACTGGGCCAAGCCCGAGATGCTGGTCGCAATCTCGCCGTTTCGGGTCTTCGTCGGGATGCGCACCATCGATGAGACATGCGCGCTGGCCCACAGACTGCGCGTCCCGCGTTTCAGTAGGCTGGTCGAGGATGCCGTCGGGACACCCGATCCGGCCCACGCCCTCCTTGCCGACATCCTGGCCGTCCCGGCGCACGAGCAGGCGAGCTTCGTGCGCGAGCTCGTGGCCGCCTGCGTGCGTTTGTCCGCCAGCGCCGATCCCGATGGGCACCACTGCGCGGCAGTGGTCCGCGTTGCCGAGGACCACCCGGACGACATCGGCCTGGCCGTGCTCCTGCTCATGTATCACCACGTCCTCGAGCCGGGCGACTACATCGACGTGCCCGCGGGCGTCCTGCACTCCTACGTCAGCGGGCTCGGCATTGAGGTGCTGGCCAACTCCGACAACGTCGTGAGGGCAGGGCTCACCAAGAAGGAGATCAACATCCCCGAGCTGCTCCGCATCGTCGACCCTGGGGCCGACGGCTTCGTGGGTCGAGCCCATCGGGACCCTGCCCTACCTGCCACGGACCACTTCCCCAGCAGCTCCGACAGATTCGCCCTTCGCCACCTTCACCGGCCCACGCGCCTCCTGCTTCCCGGCGACAGGACACCTCGACTCGTGTTCTGCCTCCACGGAGACGTGCTCCTCGCCGGCCCCACCGGTTCGCTCGAGCTCGGTCCGGTGCAGGCGGCCTACCTCTCCGCCCGCGACCACGACGTCGTAGCCACCGGCAGCGGCGAGGTCTACCTCGTCACGCTTCCGACGGTCTGACGTTCACCTGCTGCTCACCTGACACACCTCGCGGCGCCGCCGTCGCACCATCCGCCCTCGGGACCGTGGACGCATGCGAGTCGCGATGGTCACCGAGTCGTTCCTCCCGACGCTCAACGGCGTGACGACGAGCGTGTGCCGGGTGGCCCAGTCGCTGCGCGCCCTCGGTCACGAGGCCCTCATCCTCGCCCCCGGCCCGGCACCGGCAACGTTCGAGGGGTTCGCGGTGCGGGGCCTGCCGTCGTTCACCGTGCGGCAGTTCCCCACCGGCGTCCCGACACCCGCGCTGCGGCACGCGCTCGAGGACTTCGAGCCCGACGTCATCCACGCCGCGTCGCCGTTGGTCCTCGGCGCCCGTGCGCTCCAGCTGGCCGACCGCACCCGCACCCCGGCCGTCGCGATCTACCAGACCGACATGCCGAGCTATCTGCAGCAGCACGGTCCCGGCCGTGTCGGGGCGAGCGCCGCCAGCGCTGCCTGGCGATGGATCCGCCGGATGCACGCGCACGCCGACCTCACCCTCGCCCCTTCGAACCCGACGCTCGACGAGCTGCGGCGCCACGGCGTCCCGCGCACCGACCTGTGGGCCCGCGGCGTGGACACCGGCCTGTTCTCACCGGTGTGGCGCACCGACCCGGGCACGGCCGAGCTGCGCCGGGCGCTCGCCCCGAGCGGGGAGGTGCTCCTCGGCTACGTCGGACGCCTCGCTCCCGAGAAGGAGCTCTGGCGCCTCACCGAGGTCGCGCAGATCCCCGGGACGCGCCTCGTCATCGTCGGCGACGGACCCAGCCGCGCGCACGTCGGCGCCCGGCTCACCGAGGCGGTCGCCTCGATGCCGGGCCGCCCCAACCGCTCCCCCGTCTTCCTCGGCCGACGCTCGGGTCACGACCTCGCCCGCGCGTATGCCGCGTTCGACGTCTTCGTGCACACCGGCACCCGCGAGACCTTCGGGCAGACCCTGCAGGAGGCGGCAGCGGTCGGGCTGCCCGTCGTGGCGCCGGCCCGGGGTGGCCCGCTCGACATCGTCGAGCACGGCCGCACCGGGCTCCTCTTCGACCCCGACACGCCCGGCTCGCTCCACGACCACGTCGACGCGCTCGTGGGTGACGCGACGTGGCGCAGCACCCTGGGGCACGACGCCGAGCTCGCCGTGCGCGGCCGCTCGTGGGAGAGCCTCACCGAGCAGCTCGTCGGGCACTACGACACGGCGCGACGCTCCCGCACCCTGCGCGTCGCGTAACCTCTTCGGGGCCCTCCACCGGAGGCGGGCCGGACGAGAGGAGCCTCGATGCGCAGTGGCACGATCGCCGTCGGAGCCGCGGCCCTGGCCACGGCCGCCCTCGTCGGCGCTGCACCGACCGCCATCGCGACCCCGACGCCCACGCCGGCCGCCACCGCGCGACCCGGGGCGACCGCGTCCCCGACCGCCTCCCCCAGCCCGACCCTGCCGCCGGTGACGCGCCGCCTCGACCCCACCCAGAGCATCGGCGGGCCCGGGCTGGCGCCGATGGACACCGTCCTGCTCGACGCCCCGCGCGGCGTCCCCGCGCCGCCCGCCATGAGCGACGTGGCCTGGCTCATCGCCGACGCCGACACCGGCGAGGTCCTCGCTGCCCGCAACCCGCACGCCCCGCTGCTCCCGGCGAGCACGCTCAAGGCGCTCACCGCGATCCACCTCCTGCCCCGCATCGCCCCGACCGCGGTGCTCACCGCCACGGCCACGGAGTCCAACGCCGAGGGCACGCGTGTCGGCATGGTCGCGGGCCAGACCTACACCGCCAAGCAGCTCTTCGAGGCGCTCATCATGTCGTCCGGCAACGACGCGGCCTACGGTCTCGCGGCGCTCAACGGCGGCGTCCCCTCGACGGTGGACGAGCTGGGAGAGCTCGCCGACGAGCTCGGCGCCCACGACACCGTCGTCGTCGACCCGAGCGGTCTCGACGCGCCCGGCCAGCAGAGCAGCGCCTACGACCTCGCCCTCATCGGACGGGCCGCCATCGCCAACCCCGACTACGTACGGATCGCGACGACGAAGGCGTCGAGGTTCCCGGGGCGCGCCGTCGCCGGCCGCGCCCGCCCTTCCTACGCGATCGGCAACCACAACCGACTGCTGTGGAACTACCCCGGCACCATCGGCGTCAAGAACGGCTTCACCAAGGCGGCGCACCGCACCTTCATCGGCGCCGCCCGCCGAGGCGGCAAGACCTACCTCGTCACCGAGATGTACGGCACCGGCAGCAGCTGGCGCCCCGCCGCCTCGCTGCTCGACTGGGCCTTCGCACACGGTGACCAGGTCACCCCGATCGGCCGGCTCGTCGAGCGCGGAGAGGTCCCCGAGCCGCTGGCTGCGCCGGCCGCTCCTGACGCACCGGACGCACCCCAGGACGGCGCAATGGGCGACTCGAAGCGCAGCGACGAGGACAGCCCCACCTCGATGGCCGCCGCCTTCACCTCGTCCAACGGTGCGGTGACGCCGTCGCTGCTGCCGCTGGCCGGTGGGGCGGCCCTCGTCGGGCTGCTCCTCGTGAGCCGGCGCCGCGGACGCGAGCGACGCCGCCGCTGACCTCAGTCCCGGAGGGCTGCCATGTGCGCCTGCCACGCGGCATACGTCGGCAGCAGTCCCGAGCGGCTCGCCTCGGCGAGCGTGGGGGCGGCCTGGTCCTTGGGTGACAGCGTCGCCGCGAGGCCCGCGGGCAGGTCGAGGCCGACCTCGGGATCGAGCGGATGTATGCCGTGCTCGCCCGTGGGGTTGTAGGTCGCCGTGCAGAGATACATCGCGGTGGTGTCGTCCTCCAGCGCGTGGAACGCGTGGCCGAGACCCTCGCTG
Organism: Knoellia sp. LjRoot47; assembly: GCF_964253435.1. Lineage (NCBI taxonomy): Bacteria > Bacillati > Actinomycetota > Actinomycetes > Micrococcales > Intrasporangiaceae > Knoellia > Knoellia sp. LjRoot47. The sequence continues at coordinate 2,083,886 of NZ_CAXUQS020000001.1, read as the reverse complement.
ATCCACACGGCACGCCGGTCGACGGTGTCGAGGAGCACGGAGTCCCACTGCCCGAAGGTGGGCGAGCCGACGCGCAGGTCCACGACGTAGTCCACGAGGGCGCCGGTCATCGCGGTGACGTACTTGCCCTGACCCGGCGGGATGTCGGCAAAATGGATGCCCCGGACCGTCCCCGCGGCGGACACGGAGACGTTGGTCTGCACGACGTCGGGACGGTGCCCGAGGTGCTCCGCCAAGAGGTCACCACGGAAGGACTCGAGGAATCTTCCCCGCTCGTCGGCGATCTGCCGAGGCGTCACGACGAACGCCCCTTCGACGGCCAGCGGCTCGATCTCCATCAGGGCAGCTCCTTGCCCTGATCGAGACAGGCGTGGAGGTAGCCGCCGTAGCCGCTCTTGGCCAGCGCGTCGCCCAGTCCGGCGAAGTGGTCGTCGTCGATCCACCCGGCCCGCCAGGCGATCTCCTCGACGCAGCCGATCTTGGTCCCCTGCCGAGCCTCGATGACGGCGACGAACTGGCTCGCGTCCATGAGGCCCTCGAAGGTGCCGGTGTCGAACCACGCGGTGCCTCGTGGCAGGACGGTGACGGCGAGGTCACCACGTTGGAGGTAGGCGTCGTTGACGGCAGTGATCTCGAGCTCGCCACGCGCGCTGGGCGTGAGGTTCTTGGCGATCTGGATGACGTCGTTGTCGTAGAAGTACAGGCCCGGGACCGCGTAGTTGGACTTCGGCTCCGTGGGCTTCTCCTCGATGGAGAGCACCCTGCCGTCGGCATCGAACTCCACGACGCCGTATGCCGTCGGGTTGCGTACGTGGTGCGCGAAGACGTGGCCGCCGCGCAGCCCGTTGAGGCCCTCGAGCGAGCGACCCAGACCGGTGCCGTAGAAGATGTTGTCTCCGAGGACGAGGGCGACCGAGTCCGAACCGATGAATTCCTCGCCGATGATGAACGCCTGCGCCAGGCCGTCGGGACTGGGTTGCACGGCATACGAAATCTCGATGCCCCACTCGCTGCCGTCGCCGAGAAGGCGCTCGAACTGGTCGAGGTCCTGCGGCGCCGTGATGACGAGCACCTCGCGGATCCCGGCCATCATCAGCGTCGACAGCGGGTAGTAGACCATCGGCTTGTCGTAGACCGGCATGAGCTGCTTGCTGATGGCACGGGTGATCGGGTGCAGCCGTGTCCCGGAGCCCCCCGCCAGGATGATCCCCTTCATGCGGCAACCCTACGAGAGTCTGCGAACCGTCCTGAGCGGTTCGCAGAACTCGCTAGCCTGCCAAGATGCGTGTACTGGTCACCGGCGGTGCCGGCTTCATCGGCTCCAACTTCGTCCACCTCACCCTCGCCACGCGGCCGGAGGTGGAGATCACCGTCCTCGATGCCATGACGTACGCCGGCTCGAGGGCGTCGCTCGCCGGTGTGGAGGACCGGGCCGAGATCGTGCGCGGTGACATCACTGACGCCGACCTCGTCGACCGGCTGGTCTCGCAGTGCGACCTCGTCGTGCACTTCGCGGCCGAGTCGCACAACGACAACTCGCTCTCGGAGCCGTGGCCCTTCGTGCACACCAACGTCGTCGGCACCTACACGCTTCTCGAGGCGGTGCGGCGCCACGGCCGTCGCCTGCACCACATCTCCACCGACGAGGTCTACGGCGACCTCGAGCTCGACGACCCGGCGCGGTTCACCGAGGCCACGCCCTACAACCCGTCGAGCCCCTACTCGTCCACCAAGGGGGCCAGCGACCTGCTCGTGCGGGCCTGGGTGCGTTCGTTCCGTGTGGACGCGACGATCTCGAACTGCTCCAACAACTACGGCCCGCGCCAGCACGTCGAGAAGTTCATCCCCCGGCAGATCACCAACGTCCTCGACGGTGTCCGCCCGAAGCTCTACGGCGATGGCCTCAATGTCCGCGACTGGATCCACGTCGACGACCACAACCGCGCCGTCTGGACGATCATCGACAAGGGCGAGATCGGTGAGACCTACCTCATCGGCGCGGACGGCGAGGTCGACAACAGGACCGTGGTCCACGACATCCTCGAGCTCATGGGCCAGGGCGCCGACGACTACGACCACGTCACCGACCGCGCGGGCCACGACCGCCGCTACGCGATCGACTCGAGCCGGCTTCGCACGGAGCTGGGGTGGTCCCCCGAGTACCCCAGCTTCCGCGAGGGCCTGGCCGCGACCATCGCGTGGTACCGGCAACACGAGGACTGGTGGCGTCCCATGAAGGACGCGACCGAGCGCAAGTACGCGCTGACGCAGTCCGTCCTGTCGCGCTGATGGCTCGCTGGGTCGTCACCGGGGCAGCCGGGATGCTGGCCCACGACCTCGTCCCGTTGCTCGAGAAGTCCGGCCACGAGGTGAGCGCCCTGCGCCGCGCCGACCTCGACGTCACCGACGCCGAGGCCTGTCGGGAGGCCGTCGACGGTCAGGACGTCGTCGCCAACCTCGCCGCGTGGACTGCCGTCGACCACGCGGAGGCACATGAGTCCGAGGCCTTTGCCGTCAATGCGGTCGGCGCTGCGAACATCGCTGCCGCCTGCGCGCGCAGCGGCGCCCGGATGGTCCACGTCTCGACCGACTACGTCTTCTCGGGTGACGCCACGAGCCCGTATGCCGTGGACGCGCCGATCGCTCCCCGCTCGGCCTACGGCCGCACCAAGGCGGCCGGCGAATGGGCCGTCCTCTCCCACTGCCCGGGCGCGCTCGTCGTGCGGACGGCCTGGCTGTACGGCGCTGGGGGTTCCAACTTCGCGACGACGATGGCTCGGCTCGCCGGCGAACGCGAGACCCTGTCCGTGGTCGACGACCAGCGTGGCCAGCCGACCTGGACGATGGACCTCGCCGACGCGATCATCCGCCTCGTCGAGGCCGACGCACCCGGCGGCCTCTGGCACGGCACGAGCGGCGGCGAGACGACGTGGTTCGGGTTCGCGCGGGCGATCTTCGACGAGCTGGGTCTGGACCCCACGAGGGTCAACCCGACGACGACGGAGGCGTTCCCCCGACCCGCGCCCCGGCCGGCATACTCCGTCCTCGGTCACGAACGCTGGGCGAGCGAGGGGCTGCACGCCCTGCCCGACTGGCGCGACGGCCTGCGTCGCGCCGCCGCGCACCTCTTCCCGGCGGGCTGAGCGGGGCGGTCGAGGTCAGCGGCGGCCGGTGGCGCGGCGCCGCACTTGTGCGGCCAGCCCCAGTCCGGCGGCGGCCGAGGCCCCCAGGGCTGCGCCGATCGCGAGGTTGACCCGGTCGTCCGCGCGCGTCGGGCGCGGGGCGACGACCCGGTCCGTATGCCGGCCGCCCCCGACCGCGGAGCCCGCGCCCACCGTCGTGCGCCCCTCCTCGGCGTGACCCGCCCCTCGCTGTGGCTCCGGCGGGACACCGAGCCACACCGGGTCGGGCACGGTCGGGTCGAGCGACGCCGAGACCGGCAGGGCCGGCCCCTCGGCGAGCTTGCTGCGCTGCCCCTCACTGAGGTCGGCGAGTCCGCCGGCCTCGAGCGAGTTCGCGCTCCACGCGGCGGCGAGCAGGATGATCCGCGACATGAAGTTGAGCCACGCCAGCAGGCCGACCACGAGGGCGATCGAGGCGAAGAGCGGGTTGTTGGTCGTGCCGGCGATGAGGCTCGTGCCGAGGACCTTGAGCAGCGTGAGACCGATGCCGCCGACGACGGCGCCACCGACGAGGCCCCGCCACGGGACGTCGACGCCGGACAGCAGGCGGAGCATGACGAGGACGACGAGAGCGTCGAGCGCGGCGCCGATGACGAGGGCGATGGCGCGCAGCAGCCACTGCTGCCCGCCCAGGCCGATGGCCTCGGCGATCCAGCCCGTGAGCGCGCTGGCCACGCCGGTCACGGCGGCGGAGACGACGATCGCCAGGCCCAGCACGACGAGGACGCCGAGGTCGCGCAGCTTGTTGGTCACGGCGTTGCCCGGCTCACCCTCGGCCCCGAAGATCGTGCGGATGCCGTCGCGCAGGGCACCCAGCCAGCCGAGGCCGGCATACAACAGGCCGGCGAGACCGACGAGACCGGTGATCGTCAGGGCACCGTCTCCGGGCGTCTCGAGCGGGATGAGGCCCGTGTCACCGTCCTTGATGAACCCGGGCAGGGTCGCGTTCAGGTAGTCCCGGATCTGGTCGAGCCACTGCTGGTTGTCCTGCAGCAGCACGCCGAAGACCGTGAAGGCCAGCGCCAGCACCGGGAAGAGCGAGAAGAAGGCGAAGTAGGCGATGCCGCCGGCCAGGAGGTTGCCGCGGGAGTCGCCGTAGCGCTTCCACGCGTGCCAGAGGCGGGTTCGCTGGACACTGGCCCAGATCGCCTTGAGGCGGTCCATGTCAGCCCTTCAGTGCGTAGGTGGACAGCGGACGCCACACGCCGTCGTCGGTCTGGTGGAACAGCTCGAACGACGTCACCTCGAAGCTGCACCGGAAGTCGGCGAGCCCGTCGAACGCGACGTCGAGCCGGTACTCGTCGAGGTGGTGGGCGATGGTGACGTGCGGGTGGTAGTTGAACTCGAGGCTGCGCTCGACCGGTCCGCTGCGCACGGCGGTCTCCAGCAATTCGCACTGCGAGATGCCGGCCGAGACCTGGACGAAGACCACGGGCGACAGCGGACGGAACGTCCCCGTCCCGGACAGGGCCATCCGGAACGGCGCGTGCGCCTGCGCCACGACCTCGAGGTGCGTCTCGAACGCCTCGAGCGACGGCTCGTCGATCTCGGTCGGCGGCAGCAGGGTGATGTGCGGCGGGATGAACCGCGCCAGCGGGTCACCGAAGCGCTCCCGGGCGTCCTGCAGGGCCGCGCCGAAGGGTTCCGGCACGGTGATGGCCACTCCATGCGTGGGCATGCGTTCGACCCTAGCGGGCAGCAGCGGGCAGCAGGCCGACGTGCTCCCGCACGCGTGACATCGTCTTCTGCGCCACGACGCGAGCGCGCTCGGCCCCGGACGCGAGGATCCGGTCGAGCTCGGCCGGGTCGTCGAGCAGCTCGTGCATCCGCGCCTGGAAGGGCTCGACCGCGGCCACGACGACGTCGGCGACCTCCTTCTTGAGATCGCCGTAGCCGCGCCCCGCGAACGCCGCCTCGAGCTCGGGAACCGGTGTGCCCGAGAGGATCGAGTGGATGACGAGGAGGTTGGAGACACCCGGCTTGGCGTCGACGTCGTAGCGGATCTCGGCCTCGGTGTCGGTGACGGCGGACCTGATGTTCTTGGCGATCTTGGCGGGGTCCTGCATGAGGTCGATGAGGCCCTTGGGCGACGAGCCGGTCTTGCTCATCTTGGCCGTCGGCTCCTGGAGGTCCTGGATCTTGGCCGCGCCCTTGACGATGTAGGGCTCGGGGACGACGAGCGCCTCGCCGAAGCGCGTGTTGAAGCGGGTCGCGAGGTCGCGGGTGATCTCGAGGTGCTGGCGCTGGTCCTCACCGACGGGGACGAACGCCGCGTCGTACATGAGGATGTCGGCGGCCATGAGCATCGGGTAGGTGAGCAGCCCGACGTTGGCGTTCTGCCCCTTGGCCGTCTTGTCCTTGAACTGCGTCATCCGGCGGGCCTCGCCGTCGGCGGTGAGGCAGTTCATGACCCAGCCGAGCTCGGCGTGCTCGGTGATGTGGCTCTGGCAGAACACCGCCGAGCGCTCGGGGTCCACGCCGCCGGCGATGAACTGCGCCGCGGTCTTGCGGGTGCGGTCGCGCAGCACCGCCGGGTCGGTCGGGACGGTGAGGGCGTGGAGGTCGGCCACGAAGTAGTAGGCGTCGAACTCGTCCTGCAGCTTCACCCAGTTGACCAGCGCCCCGAGGTAGTTGCCGAGGTGGAGCGAGTCGCTGGTGGGCTGCATCCCGGAGAGGATCCGGGGAGCCGCCTGAGGGGTCACGGGTGCGGACATGCGCGTCATTGTGTCAGGTGGCCCCACCTAGACTCGCAGCGTGCCGCGCCTCCCGGAGACCTTCGCCGCCCTCTACGGTCACGCCCCCGACGGCGTGTGGTCGGCGCCCGGTCGGGTCAACCTCATCGGCGAGCACACCGACTACAACGGCGGCCTCGCCCTGCCCATCGCGCTCCCCCACCGCACCTCGTGCGCGGCCTCGGCGCGCGACGACGACGTCCTGCGGATCGCCTCGCTCCAGGAGGAGTCGTCCGTCGAGGTGCGCATCGACGAGGTGGCGGCCGGGCAACCGAGCGGGTGGACGGCATACGTCGCGGGTGTCCTCTGGGCCCTTCGAGAAGCCGGGTATGCCGTCCGCGGCCTCGACGTGCTCGTCGACGGCCGGGTGCCCCTCGGGGCGGGCCTGTCGAGCTCGGCCGCGCTGGAGTGCTCGGTGGCCGCCGCGGCTTCGGACCTGTTCGGGCTGGGCCTGATGGAGTCGGCGGAAGGACGCGAGGCGCTGGCAACCGCGTGCCAGCGCGCCGAGAACGATGTCGCCGGCGCACCGACCGGAGGGATGGACCAGGCTGCCGCGATGCACTGCACGCCGGCGCACGCGCTGCGGCTCGACTGCCGTGACGGAGCGACGTCGCAGGTGCCGTTCGACCTCGAGGCGCACGGCGTCGTCCTGCTCGTCACCGACACCCGGGCGAGCCACGCGCTGGCCGACGGACAGTACGGCGCCCGGCGCGACTCCTGTGAGAAGGCGGCCGACCTGCTGGGCGTCGAGTTCCTGCGCGACGTCGTCGGCCGACCGCTCGACGAGACCCTGGACGCGCTCCCCGACGACGAGCTGCGTCGGCGCACCCGACACGTCGTCACCGAGATCGACCGCGTCGACGCGGTCGTCGACGCGCTGCGCGACGGTGACCTCGACGAGGTGGGTCGCCTGTTCGTCGCCTCGCACGAGTCGCTGCGCGACGACTACGAGGTCTCCTGCACCGAGCTCGACCTCGTCGTCGACACGGCCGTGGCGCAGGGCGCCTTCGGTGCGCGCATGACCGGCGGCGGCTTCGGCGGGTCGGCGATCTCGCTCGTCCGGGCCGACGACGTCGACCGGCTGTCGAGCGCGATCGAGGAGGCCTTCGCGCAGGCCCGGCTCACCGCGCCGGTGTCGTTCGCGGTCACCGCGTCGGGCCCCGCACAACGCGATTAGATCACCCCAGCGTGATCGCGTAGTCCACGGTGAGAGCCGCGTGGTCGCTCCACCGCTGGTCGTATGCCGCCGCGCGGCCGACCTCGGCGCGCGTCGCCAGCCGCGCGAGCGGGGCACTGGCGAACTGGTAGTCGATGCGCCAGCCGGCGTCGTTGTCGAACGCCTTGCCGCGCCACGACCACCACGTGTAGGGCCCGGGCCCGGGGCCGTGCAGGGTGCGGTGGACGTCGACCCAGCCGTGCTCGGCGACCCACCGGTCGAGGTGGGCCTGCTCCTCGGGGAGGAACCCGGACTTGCCGACGTTGCCCTTCCAGTTCTTGAGGTCGTGCGCGGAGTGGCAGATGTTGAGGTCACCGGTGAGGACGGCATACCCGTCGTCCGCCGTGAGGGCCTCGAGCCGCGAGCCGACCGCGTCGAGGAAGCGCAGCTTCTCGTCCTGGCGCGGGGTGCGCGCCTCGCCGGTGTGGACGTAGGTCGAGATGACGGTGACAGGACCGGCGGGGCCGCGCACGTCGACCTCGACCCAGCGGCCGGCGTCGGTGAACTCGACCGTACCGATGTCGGTGCTCGTGCGCAGCGGGGGCTGTCGGGTGAGGACGGCGACGCCCGCGTGGCCCTTGGTGCGGCCGGGGGCCGAGATGACGTGCCAGTCGCCGAAGCCTGCGTCGGCGAGCACCTTGGCGAGCTGGTCGTCGCTCGCCCGCACCTCCTGCAGCGTGATGACGTCGGCGTGCTGGGCGAGGAGCCAGTCCAGCCCTCCCCGACGGGCTGCGGCACGGATGCCGTTGACGTTGGCCGAGATGAGACGCACCGACCAAGCCTAGGCGAGCTCGCGAAGCCGCAGGTCAGGCGTCCGAATGCCGGGGCTCACAGTCGTCGTTCAGGACGCCCGCTTAGGCTGTGACCATGACGTTCGAGAGCGACCATCAGACGACGAATGGCCGCATCCTCGTGGTGTGCACGGGCAACATCTGCCGGTCCCCCTACATCGAGCGGGTCCTGGCCCACGAGCTGTCGGGGACGGGGATCGCGGTGTCGAGCGCCGGCACCGGAGCCCTCGTGGGATCCCCGGTCGACCCCGAGTCGGCGCGTCGCCTCGTCGCCGTGGGAGCCAACGCCGAAGGCTTCGCCGCCCGCCAGATCACCCGCGAGATCGTGGCGGCCTCGGACCTCGTCATCGGCGCCACCCGCGAGCACCTCTCCGAGGTCGTGCCACTCCACCCGCGGGCGTTGCGCTACTCGTTCGCCCTGCACGACCTCGGCGACCTGCTCGCCGCCGTGACGCCCGAGGAGATCGCGGCCGCCCCGGGCCACAACCGGGTGGCCAAGGTCGCTGCCGCGGCGATCAGCAAGCGCGGCATCGTCCACCCGCGCCTGCCCGAGCAGTCCGGGATCGTCGACCCCTTCCGTCGCGACCCCGAGGTGTTCGACCAGATGGTCACCGAGATCTCCTCCTCGCTGCCCGCCGTGGTCGCCGCCCTGCGCGGCTGACGCCCCCTCGTCCGCGGCGCGACACGCCCGGAACGACAACCCCGCTGGACCAGAAGAGAAGAGCGCCCCCGGCACGTGCCGGGGGCGCTCTTCTGTGTCGTGCGTGTCGTGCGTGTGGTGCGTGGAGCAGCGGGTCAGCTGCCGACGAGGTCCTTGCGCGGGCGTGTCGTCGTCTCGTCGTTGCCCTTGCGGCGCCGACGGGTGGAGTCGCTCCGCTTCGGCGCGGACTGACCCTCGGGGCGGTACTCGTAGCGGTAGTCGTAGTAGCCGCCACGCGCCTGGCGCGGGATGCGGTTGAGCACGATGCCGAGCACGGTGCCGTTGACCGTCTCGAAGGTCTCGAGCGCGTGGTCGAACTGGTCCTTGGTGACGACGCCGCTGCCGGCCACGATGATCGCGCCGTCGGCGAGGCGGGTGAGCACGGTCGAGTCGGTCACCGGCAGGACGGGCGCGCCGTCGATGAGGACGTAGTCGTAGCGTCGGCGCAGCTCCTCGAGGGTGTTGCGCATCGACGTCGAGCCGAGCAGCTCGCTCGGGTTGGGCGGCGACGCGCCGGCACCGAGCACGGTGAGCGAGTGCGCCCCGAACGGCTGCAGCACGTCGTCGAGCTCGTAGCGGCCGATGAGCACGTCGGTGAGACCGATGGAGCCCTCGAGGCCGAGGTAGGCGAGCAGCCGGGGGCGACGCAGGTCGCCCTCGATGACGCAGACGCTGGCACCCGACTCGGCCATGGCGAGCGCGAGGTTGGCCGTGGTGCTCGACTTGCCCTCACCGGCGATCGACGAGGTGACGACGATGACGCGGGGGTGGTTGGCGGCGTCGACGAACTGCAGGTTGGTGCGCAGCGCCCGGAACGCCTCGGCGCGCCCCGCCAACGGGTCCGCCTGGATGATGAGGGGGTGCTTCTCGGCGTCGGCGTCGAACGGGATCCCGCCGAGGACGACGGCCTCGGTCATGGCCTCGACGTCCTCCTTGGTGCGCAGCTTGGTGTCGAGGAGCTGCTTGACCACCGCGGCTCCGAACCCTGCGAGCAGGCCGAGGACGAGGCCGAGTGCCAGGTTGCGTGCGGGACGGGGGCTCACTGGGCTGGTGGCGGTCGTCGGCTCCCGCAGGAGGGTGACCTTGACCGGGCTGTCTGACGCAGGATTGACGCGCTCGAGATCGGTCACCACGGTCGGGAAGACATCGGCTACAGCCTGGGCAATGTCTCGCGCGACGGTGGCATCCGTGTCGGTCACCGTCACGTCGATCAGAACCGTGTCCGGAGGAGTGGTTGCGGAGATGTGGTCCGCGAGCGCCCCCGGCGTCGTGTCCACCCCAGCCTTCGAGATCACTGGGTCAAGGAGCTTCGGCGATTTCAGCAACTCGCTGTAGGACTTGACTCGCTGCTGGGTGAAGGTGCCGCCCTGTGCAAGTTGACTGCCGTTCGCAGTATCCGCCGTGGACACGAAGAACTGGGTGCTCGAGGTGTAGGAAGGCGTCGCGAGCAGCGTGACTGACGCGGCGACGGCGAGCACAGCCAGGGCCACCGCCAAGAAGGTCCGCCAGCGACGCCGCAGAATCTGCACATAGGCGATGGGGTCCAAGCGGGTTCCTAACGTCATCACGACCGGCGCGTTCCGGCCGCGCCCACCATACCGGCCAGCCGGCATTCGCTCTTCCTGGCGATCGGTCGCGCACGGCGGGGGCGCCGCGCACCGTCAGAAAGGTCAGCGGCGCCCCGCCCATGGAGGCTTATGACCACCTCTGGCTACACCCGTCAACGCGTAGCTACTCCCACGTTATAACTGGCGAAGTAGTACCACCGGCCGTCTATGTACTGATTGCCCAAAGCCGACGTGCCGCTCGTCCGATAGTAATGCCATGTCCCGTCTGAGTAATGCCACCCCGTGACCATGGCGCCATCGGTTCCGAAGTAATACCAAGACCCGCCGATGTTTCGATAACCGGTTACGTATTTCCCCGGACCCGGGACCGTGACGTACTTCTTGCCGTCCGGAGCCGTGATGAACTGCTCGACGGAGTAGTAGCCAGTTCCGCTGGACCACGTGACCGCGTCATAGGAGTCGACGATGAAGTGCACGCCCGCCAGTTTCAGCACGCCGGTCGACGGATCGAGATAGCGCCACTTTCCGTCGACATACTGCCAGCCATAAGCCTTCGTTCCCGTCGTTTGGCGAAGGTAGTACCAATTCCCGTCGATTTGCTGGAAGCCCTCTGCCATCGAGGCCGTCGTCGTTTCCCGAAAGTACCGAGTGAAACCGTCGACGGTATACCAACCTCGGGCGTAGTCCGCCGGACCCGCTATCGACATGAATGTCATGGCGTTCTCCTTGTACAGCTGGTCGATGCACTGCCCGTTGTGTTTGCAGTAGTTCCAGCTCGAACGACCAAGGGGCGGCTCATATATGGACTGCCAGCCATCTCGGACCATGAAGCCCGAACTCGGAATGAAGTAGAACCACGATCCGTTAATCTTCTGCCACCCGCGCGTCTCGGGCGTGAAGTGGTCGTACACCTTCGAGGCTTCACCGAAGTGCTTGTCTCGCTCGGTCAGCACGTCTTCCCACGCGGCCTCGGAGATTGACCCAAGATTCTGGTCGATGTAGTAAGTCGACCCACCAATCGAGACCTGCCCGAACACTGCGTAGCCCTCGGAGTCGAAGTAGTAGCGCTTCCCGTCGATATCGAACCACCCGTCTCGATGCCTGCTCGTGCTCGAGGTGAGGAACGCCCATCGGCTGGCTGCTGCTTCATAGCTCCAGCCGAGAGTAACGGCCGACTTGGACGCGCTGTCCCCCCAGGACCACATCAGGTCCAAGGGAAACCGTGCCGCTGAGTAGACCTGATAACGGTGCAGGTCGGTGGCATGCAGCGTTCGGCGACTTATGAGGTTCATCCCGGCGCTGGTGACCTCGGTTGCATCTGCGACCTCGAAGTAGCCATCGGACAAGATCTTCGTCACGAAAGCGGTGTGGCTCACCTGCTTCCAGATCGGCGCGCCCGCCGAGTCCACCTTCGGGTAGGCATGCCAGAACAATGCATCCCCGACCTTGACGTTCGAAAAGTCGGGTCGAGCGGCGAACCAGTAACCTCGATTGTAGGCCCACTCTCCCAAAGTGCTCGAAAGCATCCGGCGGTTGATGGTGTGATTCGGCTCCGTCAGCGTGGAGAAGGGCATGGTCGTGCCGAGATCGGAATAGTTCGACGCTGCGGAGGGGGTGTAAAGGCTCGTCGCGTACTTGATGCCTTCCAAAACGGCCTGAAGAAAGGACGAACAGTCGATGTCGTAGAGTCCGGCGGCGTCGGTCGTCGGTCGCGAACCGTATTTGAACAGATTTTGAGCGGCTCCGTACTTGAACTTGGAACGATTCTCGATCCAGTCGTCAATGAGGCTGTTCATCTGCGCCACCGCGCTCGCAGAATTCTCAACACGCTTCATGGGCATGCTGTGCGTCTCGGGGACAACAACACGCTTGTACACGAAGACTGTGGGTTCAGCATTGGCAGGCTGGCTCCCCCATACGCTGGCTACGAGTCCGCAAGCGATGACCGCTCCAACCGTCTGGCGAATTGAACGTGCACGCGACATGAGACCGACCTTCTTCTCTCGGTTCCCAACAGAGGAGCCCGTGGATCACGGGGCGATACGACTCAGCCTCTTCAACTTAACGGGACACAGGGAAAAGCGCGCGGCGAGATCTGACGACCCCCATGCACTAGGCCGCGACCAGCGCCTGCTCCCCTGCGGTCCCGCCGTGAGGACCAGGCATGGCGTTCCGCTGGCATTCCAGGCACACGCAAACCACCTCGTGAGCCGACGGCGGCCCAAGGGGTGGGCCGTCCCGACCGCCCAAGGAGACGCGGCCAGCCAGAACTAGGCCTCGAAGGATCGCGTAGGACCTGTGTCTTAGGACACCACCGACATCAACTAGTCTGATCGGGGTCATCCGGGGGGCCATGCTCCCCACGCCCGACTCTCAGGCCCCCACCGACTCACGAAGGCACCGCTGTGCACGCGCCGTCCTCCCTCATTCGCCGAGAAGTCGCTGCTCAGTTGGGATGGGCCGTCGTCGACGGCTTCATTGTCCTCGCCGCCACCATCACGGCCGCTTGGCTCCGTTTCGACCTCGACGCCGACCTGGCAATTCAGCAGCCAGTGGTCGTCTTCGCCCTGCTTGCAACGGCCGCGCAAGTGCTGATCAGTCTGGCGCTGGACATCCTGTGGTTCGACCATCGTCGTGGTTCGTTCGAGGAGACCGCCCAAGTGGCGGCGAGCGTGTTGATCGTGGGAGGCCTACTCGTCTCGCTTCGAGTCTTCAGCGACCTTTTCACCGTTCCCCGCAGTCTCCCCCTGGTCGCGCCAGTCATTGCCCTCGTCGGCATGTTCGCGCTTCGATTCATCGTGCGTTCCTATCGCTGGGGCGTTCCAGACCTCGGCGAGGGCGACGTCCCCGTCATCGTCTACGGCGCAGGTGAAGGGGGTCGCCAACTCCTTCGAGCCCTGTCCCGCGACGTCACGTCCGACGGCAAATTCGTGCCTGTCGCCGTCGTCGATGACGATCCGCGCAAGAAACGAATGCCGTTGGAGGGTCTTCGGGTCACCGGTGGGTCCGACAAGATTGCGGACCTCGTCGGTCGCACCAAGGCGACAACGCTCGCGGTCGCAATGCCATCACTCCCCGCGGATCGGATGCGGGAGATCCGTGATCTCGCACGGGAGCTGGGTCTCGAGCTCCTGGTGCTCCCCCCCGCGTCACGTCTGCTGGGACCCCCACGCGGTGCTGACCTTCGTCAGCTCAACCTGGAGGATCTTCTGGGACGCCAACGCATCACGATGGATGCTGCCTCGATCTCACAGTCGATCACAGGCAAACGCGTCCTGGTCACCGGAGCAGGCGGCTCGATCGGATCCGAGTTGGCGCGACAGATCGCCAAGTTCGGGCCCGCCAAGATGATCCTGCTAGATCGCGACGAGTCTGCCCTCCACAGCACACAGATGAGCCTGACGGGCAGGGCCCTTCTCGATGACGGCACGCTCGCTCTGTGCGACATCCGTGACCGAGAGGCTCTCAGCCGCATCTTCGAGGAGGAGCAACCGGAGGTCGTGTTCCATGCAGCGGCTCTGAAGCACCTCACCCTTCTCGAGCTGTTCCCACTGGAAGCATGGCAGACCAACGTCCTCGGAACGCGCAACGTCCTCGCCGCCGCGCACGACGCCGGCGTGCAGATCTTCGTCAACATCTCCACCGACAAGGCGGCGAACCCCCGGTCCGTGCTGGGTTACAGCAAGCGCATCGCCGAGCGACTCACCGCAGGCTTTGCGTCCTTCGACCAAGGCGTCTATGTGAGCGTTCGCTTCGGCAACGTCTTAGGGTCGCGAGGCTCGGTCATCGCGGCGTTCACAGCCCAGATCGAACAGGGTGGCCCGGTGACCGTGACGCATCCTGACGTGGAGCGCTACTTCATGCTCATTCCTGAAGCGTGTCAGTTGGTTCTGCAGGCCGCCGCCATCGGCCGCGACGGTGAGGTTATGGTCCTGGAGATGGGCGAACCGGTCAAGATTCTCGAGGTTGCGAAGACTCTGATCGAGCTTTCCGGCAGGCAGGATGTCGAGATCGTGTACACCGGCTTGCGCGGTGGCGAAAAGATGAGCGAGGAATTGTTCGCCGACGGCGAGCAGCTTCAGCGATCTCCTCACCCGCTGGTGAGCCACGTGGCCGTCCCCGCTATCTCGGCTGACGAGCTGCTGAAGGCGCCCACCCAGCTTCCCCTGGAAACACTGCGTTGGATGGCTCGCGAGAGCGGAGCCGGCACCGATGCAGATTCAGACGTCATGGCAGATTCGTCGCGCCAGTCGGGACCGTAAACCACTCCAGTAGAAGGTGCCCCAGACCATCGTTCTTGAATGGATGCCAAAGTTGAAACCTATCGCCTTCTCTCCGCCGGACATCCGCGAAGAGGACATCGACGCGGTCGCGGACGTCCTGCGCTCCGGATGGATCACCACCGGGCCGCGCACTCGGGAGTTCGAGATCGAGTTGGCCCAGCTGTCGGGTACGTCGGACTGCGTGGCCATGGCTTCCGCCACAGCCGCCATGGCCGCCGCACTCCGTGTCCTCGGTGTCGGACCGGGCGACGAGGTCATCGTCCCGGCCTACACGTACACCGCGTCGGCGAGCGTGGTCCATCACGTCGGCGCCCGAGCCGTGCTCGTGGATACCCCGGGACCCACCCCCCACCTGACTGCCGAACAGGTCGTTGGGGCGATCACCTCAAGGACCAAGGCGGTTATCGCCGTCGACCTCGCGGGTATCCCTGCCCCTTACCGGCCCATCTTCGAGGCCGTCGAAGCCCGACGGAGCGACTTCCGTCCAGCCGGCGAAGCACAGGAAGCCTTGGGCCGGATTGCGGTGGTCGCGGATGCAGCGCACTCGGTGGGTGCCATCGGGCCTGACGGGCAACCGGTTGGCTCCTTGGCCGACTTCACGTGCTACTCCTTCCACGCCGTGAAGAACTTGGCCACGGCCGAGGGTGGCGCCATTACGTGGCGCCGCGCTGAGGACATGGGATTCGAGTCGGACGACCTGTACCGGACAGTGCGTCGCGACAGCCTCCACGGACAGACCAAGGATGCGCTGTCGAAGAGCAAGGGCGGGTCGTGGGACTACGACATCCTCGATCTCGCGCAGAAGGCCAACATGACCGACGTCCAAGCGGCGCTGGGCGTCTCACAGCTCGGCCGGCTATCTGACATGCTGCATCGACGACGCGACATGCTGCGGCGCTACGCCGAGATGTTCGCGTCGACTGACCTTCGGTTGATGGACCACTTCTCCGAGGGAGTGTCCTCGGCCCACCTGGCCATGGCCTTTCTCCCCGAGCCGAACCAGGAACGGCGCGACGGAATCATCCTTAGGTTGGCCGACAGGGGCGTCGCAACGAATGTCCACTACAAGCCCCTGACACTGATGACGGCATACCGCAATCTCGGTTGGTCGCCGGTCAGCACTCCGCACGCAGTCGCAGCCTTCGAACGCGAGATCACCCTGCCGCTCCACACGCTTCTCACCGACGAGGACATCGACCGGGTCGGGCTCATGCTGCTCGAGGAGATGAGCCGTTCATGAAACGCGTACTCGTATTGGGCGCCGCGGCCGTTCAGGCTGATGCCGTCGCCGCAGCGCAGCGCCGTGGAGAGTCGGTGCATGTCTGCGCTGCTGACCCCGGCCCCGCCTCGGCTCTCGCAGACGCGCGGGCGGACTTCTCCTTCACGGATCGCGACCGCTTGGTTGACTATCTGACATCCCAACAGATCGACGTCGTGTACTCGGTGGGCTCGGATGTTGCCATGCCCGTCGTGGGATGGGTCGGCGAGACCTTCGGCCTCCCGCATCTCGTGGGCGAGGCCGTGGCAACGGCGTGCAACAACAAGACATTGATGCGAGCGATGCTGGCCGAGAGCGCGTTCCGAGGGAATCCGTGGTACGCCCGCGTCGGCCCGAATGACCCCCAGCCCTCTGTCGCGGGTTCCGTGATCGTCAAGCCCGCTGACTCGCAGGGCCAGCGAGGCATCACCCGTGTCGACGACAATGACCTCGGGGCCGCGCTCGTGAGAGCGCAGGAGGCTTCGAGGACCCAGACGGCAATCGTCGAGGAATGGCTGGAGGGGCCGGAGGTCTCGGTCAACAGCTATCTGGTGGCCGGGCGCCCGGTCTTCAACGCGGTGAGTGACCGGCACGTGTGGCCGGAGCACATCGGTCTCGTGAGCGGGCACACCATGCCCGCTTCCGCGATCGGGGAGCAGGCTGCCTCCGATGTGGCGACGATGGTGAACGAGGCAGCGACGCTGCTGGGGATCACCGACGGTCCGGTCTACGCGCAGGCCAAGGTCACCCGACACGGGGCCAAGTTGATTGAGATCTCCCCACGGCTCGACGGCTGTCACCTGTGGAAGCTTGTCCGGGCGTCCTACGGTGTGGATCTTCTCGATCTGACCTGGTCGCACCTCATCGACGGCACCCCACCGAGCGACATCTCGGCACGAAGCCAGGGAACATGGGACATCGACTTCACGTGTCAGGTCCCGGGCTCCGTCGCGGAGTATGACGATTCCCGCGTTACGCCCTACTACGCGCCGGGCGAGACCGTTCGCACGATCAACGGGCGTTACGAGAAGATCGGCTACCTCATCGCACCGCGAACCGCATGAAGATCGCCGTCAGCGGAGGATCCGGTGTCGTAGGTCGGGAGGTTGTGGCCGGCCTACGGCATACCGGGCACGAGGTGCTGGTTCTGGGACGCCCCCAGGGCGGGCGGCAGGGTGTCGTGGAGACGAATTACACGATGCCCCATTTGGTCGACATCCTGTCCGGCGTCGAGGCTGTGATCCATCTGGCCTGGCGGCGCGAGCCCAGCTCGCGGTTGGATCCGTGGTTCCCCGGTCTTGCGACGACGCAGAACCTGGTCGAGGCCGCGGTCGCCGTGGGTGCGAGCCGGTTTCTCGGGGCGAGCTCGATCGCGGTGTACTCCGGAACCGGCCCGTGGAGCGAAGACGACTCCGTTCGGCCGGCGACCGCGTACGGGCTCAGCAAGCACGTCGAAGAACAGGTCACCCGCCTCCTGGGCGAAGGGAGACTGAGCACGCTCTCGCTCCGGCTCGGCCACGTCTTCGCCGCGGACGAAGAGAACGACTACGCGGTCAATGCCTTCATCCGCCAGGCCGAGGCGGGTCTCCCGATCACGGTGACGGGCGATTCGGATCGCCGTCGCGACCTGGTCTATGTCGCTGATGTCAGCGACGCCTTCTGCTCTGCGCTCGCCCGTCCAGACGTCACAGGCGTACTCAACATCGGTTCGGGTTCCCCCGTGTCACTTGGCGAGTTCGCCGAAGCCGCAGCCGCGGCCTTCGGGGCGGACACCCACGTCAATCGGATGGACACCGCATGCGGCGGCGAAGGCGGCACCGAGCTCGACATCAGCCTGGCCAAGGACCGTCTGGGTTACCACCCGTCCTACGACGTTCGGCAGGCTCTCGTCGACATCGCCCGCCGCAGGAGGCAACGATGACGTTCTACCACCGGCACGGAAAAAGGGCCGTGGACATCTCCTTGGCCCTCGTGGGCCTACCTGTGCTGGGGCTGGTGGCGGCCGTCGCCGTCCCCGTCATCCGACGAGACGGCGGACCCGCCCTCTACAAGTCCACCCGACTCGGCAAGGACATGGCCGAGTTCACGATGTGGAAGTTCCGCAGCATGAGCGTCGGCGCTCCGGACATTCGAAATGCCGATGGGAGCACCTACAACTCTCCGAGCGACGCACGCGTGACGGCATTCGGCGCGTTCCTTCGCAAGACCTCGCTGGACGAGCTGCCGCAGATCGTCAACGTCCTCCGAGGTGAGATGAGCTTCGTCGGTCCTCGACCGAGCCCGACCGGGAATCAGAACCGTTACGACGACACGGCGCTGCGACGATTCGAGGTACGTCCTGGGATCACCGGCCTCGACCAGGTCCTCAACCGCAACTCCGCGGAGATCTCCGAGCGGTTCACGAACGACGCCAGGTACGTCGACTCTCGATCATTCCGACTCGACGTGTCCATACTTGCGAAGACCCTGCTGCGCGTTCAGTCGCAACAGGGGTTGCACCGCAATGGCTAGCCCTCGCAGTCTTCTGCTGCTGACCAACCGTTTCCCCTTCGGTACCGGAGAGGAGTATCTCGAGCTCGAGCTTCGCCACCTTGCATCGGAGTTCGACGAAATCGTCGTTGTTCCGTGCATGCAGACGTCCACTGAGGCACCTCGCGAGGTCCCTTCCAACGTCACCGTGATCAGGGCGCCTCTACCCGATCACCGACGGTCGTTGCCGAGCCTGGTGGCTCGAGGCACGCGCCGCTTGAGTCTCGGCCTCCGAGAGACCTCGAACCCGCTCCATCTGGCATACGAGACCTACTTCTTGGGCAGGTCCGAGGCCGTGACTCGTGCCATCGACGAAGCCTTGGGTGAGCACTTCTCCTCAAGGCAACCCGATGTCATCTACGCGTACTGGTTCTACCTGTGCGCCCGGGTCGCCGCTGATCTGCGAGCTCGACGTGGATGGCAGAGCCCGCTGGTCTCGCGGGCTCACGGTTACGACGTGAATGTCCACGCATCCCCCGTGAAGTACCTGCCACAGCGGCGTGCCCTCTTGGAAGAGGTGACCAGCGTCCACCCTGTCTCTGACGCCGCGACGAGGTATCTCACCACCACGTATCCGCACGCAGCCACGAAGGTCTCCACCAGACGGCTTGGGACGCCCCCTCCGAACGGGGCGGTGGCGGGTCGTCAGAAGCCCGCCACCATCGTCACATGCTCGATGATCCGCCCCCTGAAGCGACTTGACCTGGTCGGGGAAGCCGTGCAACTGCTTCGTGACCGGGGTCATGACGTGAGGTGGACACACGTGGGTTCCGGCGCCTCAGGCTATGCCTCCTCGCTGCGCAGCCGCTACGAAAATGCCGAGCATGTGAGTTTCCTCGGCTATGTCCCGAACCGTCGCATTTTCAAGGTCTACCAGGAGCTGCGACCAACGGCCTTCGTCAACATGTCCACGAGCGAAGGGGTACCGGTGTCGGTCATGGAGGCAATGGCTTGCGGTGTCCCTCCCATCGCGACGGATGTCGGTGGAACCGCCGAACTGCTGGGACCAGACCTAACTGACTGGCTACTTCCAGCCGACGCCGGTGCTGCACAACTGGCCGAGCGCCTGGAGACAAGGATCCTTGACGCGTCGCCTCGCGAGTACGAACTGCACCGCGAGGAAGCACGGGGCAGGTGGGCCCACACGGCTGACGGCGACCTGCTCTACAGAGCGTTCGCGTCTGAGCTGAGGGCGTTGTGCAGGTAGGAGCCGGTCCGGTTGGGACCACGCTCTCGACTGTCTGGGGCGTTGCGGCATCCCTTGTCCTTCTCGGCGCGGGCATTTGGACAGAGTCAGCCGTCCTGACGACCTATGCGACCCTGCTCCTCGCAACGGTGGTGGGCTTCGTGGCCTGGCTCGACCGCCGGCGCGCCTTTCCCCTGCTGGCGTTCGTCGTCTGCTTCGTCCTCTTTCTGATCAGCCGACAGGCGATCAACGCCACCTTTGGCACGCCACCGAACGCGGGCGGAGTGCTCGGTACAGACATCGCGAGTGAAGAGGCGCTGGTCCAGACGAACACGGCACTGTTCCTGGGTCTCTCCGGACTCCTCCTCGGATGGTTCGTGACCGGCGCCCCGGCGCCATCCTCGACCCCGTCCGACTCCCCGACGATGCCGGCCATCCGCAAGGCAGCAGCATTCCTCTTCGTCCTCACCATTCCCCTTCAGCTGTACACCATGTGGTCCGCCGCACGAATCATCTCGAGCTTGGGGTTCTTCGAAGGACGCCTCACCGCGGCCGCTGCCCCGGGCTACCTTCGCGTGGCGGAGGCCCTCTTCCACATCTCGTTCTTCGCCTATCTGGCAGCGCGTCCGTCGAAGCGAGGCGCACTCGTGTCCTGTGGCGCCTACGTACTCGTCGGAGCCTTCAGCCTCATCACCCTGGTCCGGTCAGAGTTCATTCTCAGCGTCGGCCTCGTAACCATGTATCTGTACCACCGCCAGCTCACCTATGACGAAAGGTGGTTCACGCGCTGGCGCGTGGTGGGCATGCTCGCACTCATGCCGTTCGCCCTGGCTGTGATGAATGCGGTGGGTTCACAGCGCGGGCGGCTCACGGCATCGGCTAGTGGATACCTCGCACCCGTTCTGGACTTCCTGCGCTCTCAGGGAGTGAGCGTCCGGGTCGTCGCCTCGGGCTATGAGTACTCTTCAGTCGTCCCAGAGGGTCGGTGGTACTCCTTCGGGCCCATGATCGAGTCAGCCCAGAAAGCCATCGCCCTGGCGACGGGATCCCAAGCACCCAGGCTGCAGGGCCAGAGTGCGGAACGGGCCATCGAGGGACACCAGTACGCACACACGATCAGCTACCTCATCGCCCCTTACGACTACGTCCGGGGCGTGGGTTACGGGTCGAGCTACATCGCCGAGCTCCTGGTCGACTTCGGAGCCATCGGCATCTTCGTGGGATCAGCGGTCTACGGGATTCTCCTCACACGTGCCACTCGGACGCTCGCCGGCGGGTTCCTAGCGACCTTCGCGACTCTCATGCTCCTTAAAGGTGCGCTTTTCGTTCCTAGGGGCAGCTACGTCCAGCCCTTGGTGGACCCGCTGTCCATCCCCAGCCTGGTGGCGCTCCCTCTCTTGGCGGCGACCGTCTATGTGGTACGAGCGGCCAGTCCGAGCGACCGACAACATCTTCGACAGACAAGGCGACGGCGTGCAGCCCATCCCTGATCCCCACCCCACTGTTGAGGCCCTCAACGGGCGCAGGCCGAGGCTCCTCTTCGTCGGGATGACAGAGAACCCTGGCGGGAAGGAGTCCTTTATCCTCGGCGCCTTCCGCGCGCTGCTCGACGACTACGAGTGCTGGTTCCTTGCCGACCGCGCGAAAATCGCGTACGAGGAAGAGATCCTCTCGTCCGGCGGGCGAGTCGTCCACGTGGCCGCGCGCGGACGGCATCCTGTGCGCCACTACGCCGACGTGCGCCGACTCTTCCGCACGACCGCCTTCGACGTGGTCTGGAGCCACCAGAGCGTGCTGAACACCCTGGCCCCCACAGTGAACGCTCACCGGCGCGGCGTGCCTGTCCGCATCGTCCACAGCCACTCCACCCGGAACATGGGGACGTTCGTGGCCGGCTGGCTGCACCCCGTCAACCAGCGGCTCCTCCGCATCCACGCCAACCTTCGCTTTGCGTGCTCCGCGGAAGCCGGCCGCTGGTTCTACGGAAGCTCCTCTTTCGAGGTCATCCCGAATGCCTTCAGCCTGGCTCCCTTCGTCCACGACTCCGCTCGCCGCACGGCCATGCGTAAAGAGCTGGGAGTCCCGCCGTCGGCAACCGTGATCGCTCACGTGGCTCGCTTCGGACCGGAGAAGAACCACCGACTGGTCATCGACGTGGTGAGCGAGCTCTCGGACCGCGGCGTGGATGTGCATGCGCTGCTCGTCGGGGATGGCGAGCTTCGGTCCGCGACCGAAGCTCTCGCCCGTTCAGCCGGATTGGCCGAGCGGATCCAATTCTTGGGTCGTCGGTCCGATGTGCCAGACCTGTTGCAGGCAGCCGACGTGGCGGTTCTGCCTTCCCTCTTCGAAGGCCTTCCCTACGCGATTCTCGAGGCTCAAGCTGCGTCCTTGCCGTCCGTGGTCTCGGACCGGGTCTCACGTGAGTGCGACGCGACTGGGACCGTAACATTCCTACCCCTCGACGCGCCGCAGGCAGAGTGGGCAGACGTCATCGAGCGGGTCACCGGAGCTGCGTATCATCGGATCGAGGGAGAGTCGCCCCTTGCCGGTACCCGGTTCGACAGCACCACCCTTCGCGCCGGCCTGATCACGTTGTTCGATCGGGCTGCGGGTGCCGGACGGGCCCGTCAGAGCTGATGAGGCTACCTCTTCCGGGACAGTTTGCTCGAAACGCGCTGCACATGCTCGGGGGCACCATCGGCGCCAGCGCGCTGCTCGCCGGCCTCATGCTGGTTCTGCCGAAGTTCATCTCACGCGAGGACTACGGTCACTATCAGCTGTACTTGTTCTACGCCACCTACCTCGGCTACCTCAGCTTCGGGCTCGCAGACGGCCTCTTCCTGCGGCTGAGCGGCATCCGTTTGACCGAGATTCCCGGACGCATGGTGTCGGGCCACCTCCGGGCACTCGCAGTCCTGGCCACGATCGCACTCGGGGGGATCGCGACCTTTGCCACCCTCGCCGTCAAGGACCCGGCCACAGCCTTGGTCATCATGCTCGCGTGCCTGTCGACGTGGTTCTACCTGGTCCGGTCACTCATCACCTTCGTGTACCAAGCAGCCAACGTCGTCGCTCTATACGCGCGGTCGACGGTCATCGAGCGATTGGTCCACGTGACCCTTGCCGGGGGTGTGCTGGTGACCGACCACCGAAGCTTCGAACTGCTTCTGTGGACGGATGTCGCCGGGCGCGTCGTCGGACTGGTCTATACCCTTCATCGGACTTGGTCCGTCGTCGCCGTCCGGCCAGAGCCATGGTCGCGAGATCGACGCGAGATCCTGGAGTCACTGCGCGGCGGCCTCTACGTCAACCTCGCAGCCCTGGCGACTGTTCTCGTGACGGGAGTCTCCCGTTTCGCGGCCGAGCGAGGGTTCGGGGTGGCGGTCTTCGGAGAGATCTCGCTCGCCTTCTCTCTGCAGAACACCTTGCTCACCGTGCTGACGCCCATCAGTCTCCTGATTCTTCCGAGTATTCGACGACGCGACCCGAACTCCTACCGCTCCATCTACTCGACAGGGCTGAACCGGGTTGCACCAGTACTCGTCCTCGCTCTCATCTGCTACCTCCCCATGGCCGTATTCGTTAGTCAGTGGCTGCCCGACTTCAGGGACCTCCCCGCGTACATCGCGGCACTCATGCCCCTCGTGGTGTTCGAGAGCAGAACGAGGCTCTTCGCGATCCCCTTTCTTCAGGCTCTGCGCCGCGAACGTGTCCTGACGGTTGTAAATGTCGCATGCCTGCTGCTTGCCGCAGCTCTGTCATGGGTCGCCGTCAGCGTGCTCCAGAGCCCACTGGGGCTGGTGCTCTCACTGACGGTGGTCGTCATCGTTCGCACACTCCTTCTGGAGCTAGTCACGCAGCGACACCTGGGTCTGAACCGGTACCGCGAGTCAGCGGCGGAGCTCGTCGTCATCGTGCTGTTCCTCGTCGCCTCGAGCGGCACCCTGCAGCCATGGGTGTGGCTGCCTGCAGGTCTGGCCTGGGCTGGGTATCTGTGGTGGCAACGGAACTCCTTGGCGACAGCACTTCGGAGCGCCTCGGCTGCGGCAGGACCTCAGCGGCACGCGTGAGCGCGTAGGTTGCGCGGGCCCGTCAGTCCCGGCCGAAGAGGTCGCGGGTGTAGACCTTGTCAGCCACGTCGTCGAGGTTCTCGCTCAGCCGATTGGCCACGATGACGTCCGAGCGTGACTTGAACTCCTCGAGGTCGCGGATCACCTCGGAGTTGTAGAAGCGGTCGTCCTCGAGCGCCGGCTCGTAGAGCACGACCTCGATGCCCTTGGCCTTGATCCGCTTCATGATCCCCTGGATGCTCGACACCCTGAAGTTGTCCGAGCCGGCCTTCATGATGAGGCGGTACATCCCGACGACCTGCGGCTTGCGCCGCAGGATGTCGGCGGCGATGAAGTCCTTGCGCGTCGTGTTGGAGTCGACGATCGCCCGGATGAGGTTCTGCGGCACCTGGTCGTAGTTCGCGAGCAGCTGGCGCGTGTCCTTGGGCAGGCAGTAGCCGCCGTAGCCGAAGGACGGGTTGTTGTAGTGCGAACCGATCCGCGGGTCCAGCCCGACCCCGTCGATGATCGCGCGGGTGTCGAGACCGTGCGACACGGCATACGTGTCGAGCTCATTGAAGTAGGCGACCCGCATCGCGAGGAACGTGTTGGCGAAGAGCTTGATCGCCTCGGCCTCGGTCGGCTCCGTCTGCAGGACGGGGACGTCCTCGTCGAGCGCGCCCTCGACGAGCATCTCGCCGAAGCGTCGTGCCGCGTCGCTGGACCCACCGATGACGACCCGGCTCGGGTGCAGGTTGTCGTGCAGCGCGCGTCCCTCACGCAGGAACTCGGGCGAGAAGACGACGTCGAGACCGGCGTATGCCGTCCGCATCCGTTCCGTGAACCCCACCGGCACCGTGGACTTCACGACGACGGTGGCGTCCGGCGCGAGCGCGGCCACCGACGCGATGACCGACTCGACCGACGACGTGTCGAAGAAATCGCGGTCCGGATCGTAGTCGGTGGGGGTCGCGACGATGACGTAGTCCGACCCGGGCAGCGCCTCGTCGGCCGAGGTCGTCGCGGTGAGCGACAGCTCGCGGTGCGCCAGGTAGTCCTCGAGCTCGGGGTCGACGAGCGGCGACTCGCGCCGGTTGACCTGGTCGACACGCGCCGGGTTGAGGTCGACCGCGACGACGTCGTGGTGCTGGGCGAGGACGACGGCGTTGGAGAGGCCGACATAACCCAGGCCCACCACGGAGATCTTCACGCCGCCAACCTACCGGGGAGCCCTCGGACCGACACGGTGCGGTGCCTCCGCCGCATCACCCTCCCGCCCCGCCGTTTGGGCCACAATGGGCGCCATGCTGATCCCTGAGATGTCGAAGCGCCTGCTCGCGGAGTTCGTCGGCACGTTCTGGCTCGTCTTCGGTGGGTGTGGCTCGGCGATCTTCGCCGCCGGCTTCCTCTCGACGCCCACGCTCGGCTCGGGCGCCCCGACGCACCTCGGGATCGGCTTCCTCGGCGTCGCGCTCGCCTTCGGTCTCACGGTCGTGACGATGGCGTATGCCGTGGGGCACGTCTCCGGAGCGCACTTCAACCCGGCCGTGACGATCGGCATCACCATCGCCAAGCGCTTCGAGTGGAAGGACGTACCCGGCTACGTCGTCGCGCAGGTCCTCGGTGGCCTCGCCGCCGGCGGCGCGCTGTGGGCCATCGCCCGCGGGCGCGACGGCTTCGTCCCCACCGGCAACCTCGCGGCCAACGGCTTCGCCGAGCACTCCCCCGGCGGCTACTCGATGTTCGCCGTCCTGTGCGCCGAGGTGCTGCTGACGATGTTCTTCGTCTACGTCATCCTCGGCGTCACCCGCGAAAGCGCCCCGACCGGCTTCGCCCCGCTCGCGATCGGCCTGTGCCTCACGCTCATCCACCTCATCTCCATCCCGATCTCCAACACCTCGGTCAACCCGGCCCGCTCGACGGCGGTCGCGTTCTTCAACGGCAACGGCGCCCCGGGGCAGCTGTGGCTGTTCTGGCTCGCGCCGGTCATCGGCGCCGCCATCGCCGGCGCGACCTTCCACCTCATCACCGGCGTCGACCGCCGCGACCGCGACATCACCGGCCAGGTCCGGGCCGAGGACGTCGTCGTCCCCGACGGCGTCGACCCCGACGCCCCCCGCGCCACTGTCTGAGATCGACGATCGACTCATTGCGACTTCGCAGAGTCGCGAGCGCAGCGAGTGACTCTGCGAAGTCGCAATGAGTCGCAATCAGTCGATGGTGCGCGGACGGCGTACAGGGCCTGATCGGGCGTTCGGTAGATTTCGGCCCATGGCCAAGATCATCTACACCCTCACCGACGAGGCACCTCTCCTCGCGACCTACTCCTTCCTCCCGGTGATCGAGGCCTTCGCCTCCACCGCCGGCGTCGACGTCGAGACGCGCGACATCTCCGTCGCGGCGCGCATCCTGGCCGCCTTCGCGGACCGGCTGCCCGACGACCAGAAGACCGCGGACGCGCTCGCCGAGCTCGGTGACCTGGCCAAGACGCCCGAGGCCAACATCATCAAGCTGCCCAACATCAGCGCCTCTGTGCCGCAGCTCAAAGCCGCGATCAAGGAGCTCCAGGGTCAGGGCTTCGACCTCCCGGCCTACGTCGACGAGCCGACGACCGACGCCGAGCGCGACGCCAAGGCCCGCTACGACTCGGTCAAGGGCAGCGCCGTCAACCCGGTCCTGCGCGAGGGCAACTCCGACCGCCGCGCCCCCGCCTCGGTGAAGAACTACGCCAAGGCGCACCCGCACTCGATGGGTGCCTGGAGCGCCGACAGCAAGACCAACGTCGCGACGATGGGTCACGACGACTTCGCGAGCAACGAGAAGTCGGTCGTCCTCGACCAGGCCGACACCCTGACGATCCAGCTCGTCACCGACTCGGGCACGACCGTGCTCAAGGACGGCCTCAAGGTCCTCGAGGGTGAGGTCGTCGACGCCACCGTCATGCGGGCCGCCGCGCTCGACGCCTTCCTCAAGGAGCAGGTGGCCAAGGCGAAGGCCGACGGCGTCCTCTTCAGCGTCCACCTCAAGGCGACGATGATGAAGGTCTCGGACCCGATCATCTTCGGCCACGTCGTGCGCGCGTTCCTGCCCGAGGTCTTCGAGAAGCACGGCGCCGCCCTCGAGGCCGCCGGCCTCTCCCCCAACAACGGTCTCGGTGCCATCCTCGACGGCCTCTCCTCGCTCGACAACGGTGACGAGATCAAGGCCGACATCGAGGCCGGTCTCGCCGCCGGTCCCGAGCTGGCCATGGTCAACTCCGACAAGGGCATCACCAACCTGCACGTCCCGAGCGACGTCATCATCGACGCGTCGATGCCGGCGATGATCCGCACGTCGGGCCACATGTGGGGCCCGGACGGCGAGGAGGCCGACACGCTGGCCGTCGTCCCCGACAGCTCCTACGCCGGGGTCTACCAGGCCGTCATCGACGACTGCCGCGCCCACGGCGCCTTCGACCCGACGACGATGGGCTCGGTCCCCAACGTCGGGCTCATGGCGCAGAAGGCCGAGGAGTACGGCTCGCACGACAAGACCTTCGAGCTCGCCGAGGCCGGCCGCGTGCAGGTCGTCAACGCCGCCGGTGACATCCTCCTCGAGCACGAGGTCAACGCCGGTGACATCTGGCGCGCGTGCCAGACCAAGGACGCCCCGATCCGCGACTGGGTCAAGCTCGCCGTGACCCGGGCCCGCGCCTCGCAGACGCCCGCGATCTTCTGGCTCGACGAAAACCGCGCCCACGACGCCAACCTCATCGCCAAGGTCACGACCTACCTCGCGGACGAGGACACCGACGGTCTCGACATCTCGATCAAGTCCCCGGTCGAGGCGACGAAGGTCTCCATCGAGCGCATCCGCCGCGGCGAGGACACCATCTCGGTCACCGGCAACGTCCTGCGCGACTACAACACCGACCTCTTCCCCATCCTCGAGCTCGGCACCTCCGCCAAGATGCTCTCCGTCGTGCCGCTCATGAACGGTGGCGGCCTCTTCGAGACCGGCGCCGGTGGCTCCGCGCCCAAGCACGTCCAGCAGCTCGTCCAGGAGAACTACCTGCGCTGGGACAGCCTGGGCGAGTTCATGGCCCTCGCCGAGTCGTTCCGCCACCTCGCGGACTCGACCGACAACGCCAAGGCCCGCGTCCTCGCCGAGACCCTCGACCGCGCCACCGAGACCCTCCTCCAGGAGAACAAGGGCCCGGCGCGCAAGGTCGGCCAGATCGACAACCGCGGCAGCCACTTCTACCTCACCCTCTACTGGGCGCAGGAGCTCGCCAAGCAGACCGACGACGCCGAGCTCGCGTCCGCGTTCTCCGGCGTCGCGGAGTCGCTCACGCGCGACGAGCAGAAGATCAACGACGAGCTGCTCGCCGTCCAGGGCTCGCCGGCCGACATCGGCGGCTACTACCGCCCGGACGCCGAGAAGACCACGGCCGTGATGCGCCCGTCGTCGACCTTCAACGAGGCGCTTGCAGCGCTGCGCTGACCAGCATCAGCCACATCGTGACGTCGGCCGTCCTATCACCTCGAGTGGTGGGACGGCCGACGTGCAGTGTCTGGCCTACGTGTGCATCGCCGAGGTCAACACTGAACACGCCTCGTGTCCCGGGCGGTACCACGCCACGTCAACACTTCGGTTGTGGATCCAGTGCGTCATCCTCGGCCCAACTCTGCTGCAGTGCACTGAACTCGTCCTGCAACCTAGTGGCCTCGTCCATATCTCCCCTGTTGATCGCCATGTTGATCTCGACGTTGTAGTTGTGCGTCTGCGCTTCGCGAGCGATTCGGTTTCGCTCCTGTCGGGCAGACCACGTGGGATCTGGAACGCACACCTCTGCTTGCGGTGTCGTGCGGATCGGCTTGGGGGTCGTGCGCGCTGGCTTGGGGGTGGTCTTTGGTGTCTTCGTTGGCACAGGCATCTGAGATTGTGGGGATGACCGTGGTGAAGCCACTTCGGAGGTGGGCGTCGGGGTCGAGACCGAGGGGGGTACTTGGAGCGGGGAAGATGAGGTGGACGGAGTTTCCACTGTCGCGGCTGGTGCCGCAGTTTCCGAGGTCGACGCTGCGGCTCTGGGCGGCGAACTAGCGCTCGTCGGCATACTGGATTTGGTCGCCAAATAGCTACCCACCCCTGCGGTCGACCCGGCAACTATGGCCACTCCCACAAAGCCTGCGACGATAAGTTTGGTGCTCACCGGGCCATTCTGGGTCTTCGTCGCCAACCGCGGAGCGTATGGAGCAACTTCGCCTGCGCGAAGCATTCACCACAGAAGCTCCATGCCCCCATGGCCGTCCACCAAGCCGAGCCGCTCATACACCCATCGGGTCACCCCGGCTCCGCAGCTAGACGACGCGCACGCTCGCTCGGCGCACGGCATACCCGTTTCTCGGGATCGGACGTAGCGTCGGGTCATGAGCGACTGGAACACGAGCGTCATCGAGGAGTTTCGGGCCAACGAGGGCCGGGTCGGCGGGCCGTTCCAGGGCGCACCGATGATCCTCGTTCACCACATCGGTGCGAGGACGGGGACGGTGCGGGTCTCGCCGCTGCGCTACTTCCCGCAGGACGACGGGTCGATGCTCG
The DNA here is from genome assembly GCF_964253435.1 of Knoellia sp. LjRoot47. Classification (NCBI taxonomy): domain Bacteria; kingdom Bacillati; phylum Actinomycetota; class Actinomycetes; order Micrococcales; family Intrasporangiaceae; genus Knoellia; species Knoellia sp. LjRoot47. The sequence continues at coordinate 2,054,812 of NZ_CAXUQS020000001.1, read as the reverse complement.
TCATCGCGTCCAAGGGCGGCGCGCCCGACAACCCTGACTGGTTCCACAACATCCGGGCCAACCCGCACTTCGAGGTCGAGGTCGGCACCGAGACGTTCGAGGTCGACGCGGAGGTGCTCTCGCCGGAGGAGCGCGCCGAGGTGTGGCCGGCCATCGTCGCCGAGGCGCCCGGGTTCGGGGAGTACGAGAAGAAGACCGACCGCGTCATGCCCGTGCTGAGGCTGCGCCGCGCCGGCTGAGCCACTCAGGTGTCGGCGATCCGGGGTCTCGGAGGGATGCTTGGCCCCGGATGTCCGACACCGAATGTGCGGCACCGGAGCACCGGAGCAGCGCGGCGCTCAGAGAGGCAGCTTCATCCCCACGTGGCTCCCGACGAACCCGAGCCGCTCGTAGAACCGCTGCGCGTCCACCCGGGTCGCGTCGGTCGTGAGCTGGAGGATGACGGCGCCGCGGCGGCGGGCCTCGTCCGCTGCCCAGCCGACGAGCAGCTCGCCGAGCCGCTGCCCACGGTGGCTGCTGGCCACGCGCACCGCTTCGATGAGCGCCCGCGTCGACCCGTGCCGCGACAGCCCGGGGAGGATGGTGAGCTGGAGCGTCCCCACGACCTCGCCGTCGTCGTCCAGGACGACGAGCGCGTGCGCCGGGTCGGCGTCGATCGCGTCGAAGGCCGTGAGGTATGCCGCCGGGTCGCTGAGGTCCTCGCGCGCGGCTCCCAGCGGGTCGTCGGCGAGCAGCGCGACGATGGCGGGCACGTCGTGACGCGTCGCCGGCCGCACCTTCACCTGCCCGTGTCCCTGCCGCCCCGGCGTCGCGTCAGCGCCGACGGCTGCTCTGGCGACCCTGCGCACTGACGCAAGCAGGCCGTCGTCGTGGCCGGCGTCGGAGTCGGCGCGGGCGTCGCTCACGGGTAGCCGCTCGGGTTGCTGCTCTGCCAGCGCCAAGTGTCCTCGCACATGTCGTCAATCGTGCGGGTCGCGCGCCAGCCGAGGTCGGCCTCGGCCTTGGTCGGGTCGGCGTAGGACTCGGCGATGTCACCCGGGCGCCGGTCGACGATCTCGTGCGGGAGCTCGCGGCCCACCGCACGCTCGAAGGCGTGGAGCATCTCGAGGACGGAGGTGCCGTGACCGGTGCCGAGGTTCCACGTGTTGAGCGGGGTGTCGGTCGATGCGAGCCGGTGCAGCGCGGCGACGTGCCCGGCGGCGAGGTCGTCGACGTGGATGTAGTCGCGCACACCGGTCCCGTCGGGGGTCGGGTAATCGCCTCCGTAGATCGAGAGCTTCTCGCGGCGTCCGACCGCCACCTGCGCGAGGTAGGGCATGAGGTTGTTGGGCACGTCGCTCGGGTCCTCACCCATCGTGCCGCTGCGGTGGGCGCCGACCGGGTTGAAGTAGCGCAGCAGCGCGATCCGCCACGTCGGGTCGGCCACGGCCATGTCGCGCAGGACCTGCTCGTTCATGACCTTGGTCCAGCCGTAGGGGTTGGTCGCCGACGTGGGCGCCTCCTCGGTCATCGGCACGACCGGCGTCGCGCCGTAGACCGTCGCCGAGCTCGAGAAGACGAGGGTGCGCACGCCGTGCCGGTCCATCGCCCGCAGCAGCGACAGGGTCGTGTCGAGGTTGTTCTCGTAGTAGGCCAGCGGCTCGGAGACGCTCTGCCCGACCGCCTTGAACCCGGCGAAGTGGATGACCGCGTCGATCTGGGTGTCGACGAACGTCGCCTCGGTCTTGTCGCGGTCGGTGAGGTCGAAGGACCGCACGTCGAGCGGCTGCCCGGTGAGCGCCTCGATGCGCCCGACCACGGACGGCTTCGCGTTGGCGAAGGAGTCGACGACGGTGACCTCATGGCCTGCCGCGACGAGCTGGACGACGGTGTGCGAGCCGATGTAGCCGGCTCCCCCGGAGACGAGAACGTGCATGCCCCCAGCCTAGGGCCGGGCTCTGCACCGACCCTGTGCGGGCGCTGATAGCGTCACGAGCGACCACCCTCGTCCCCGTATGAAGAGGTACTCATCGTGAGCCCGACCCCCGTCAAGGTGGCCGTCACCGGCGCTGCCGGTCAGATCGGCTACAGCCTGCTGTTCCGCATCGCGTCCGGCGCCCTGCTCGGCCCCGACACCCCCGTCGAGCTGCGACTGCTCGAGATCACCCCGGCCCTGAAGTCCCTCGAGGGCGTCGTCATGGAGCTCGACGACTGCGCGTTCCCGACGCTCGCCAAGGTCGAGATCGGCGACGACGCGGAGAAGGTGTTCGACGGCGTCAACCACGCCCTCCTCGTCGGCGCGCGCCCCCGCGGCCCGGGCATGGAGCGCGGTGACCTCCTCGAGGCCAACGGCGGCATCTTCGCCCCGCAGGGCAAGGCCCTCAACAAGGTCGCCGCCGACGACGTGCACATCACCGTCACCGGCAACCCGGCCAACACCAACGCCCTCATCGCGATGAGCAACGCCCCCGACATCCCCACGTCGCAGTTCTCGGCGCTGACCCGCCTCGACCACAACCGCGCGATCAGCCAGCTCGCGGCCAAGCTCGGCGTCCCGGTGACCGAGATCAAGCGGATGACGATCTGGGGCAACCACTCCGCCACCCAGTACCCCGACCTCTTCCACGCCGAGGTCGGCGGTCGCAACGCCGCAGAGGCCGTCGGTGACCAGGAGTGGCTGGCCGGCACCTTCATCCCTACCGTCGCCAAGCGCGGCGCCGCCATCATCGAGGCGCGCGGTGCGTCCTCGGCCGCCTCCGCCGCGAGCGCGACCATCGACCACGCCCGCACCTGGGTCGAGGGCACCGCCGAAGGCGACTGGGTCTCGATGGCCGTGCGCTCCGACGGCTCCTACGGCGTCGAGGAGGGGCTCATCAGCTCCTTCCCCGTCACCGTCAAGGACGGCCAGTGGAGCATCGTCCAGGGCCTCGACATCGACGACTTCTCCCGCGGCAAGATCGACGCCTCCGTGGCCGAGCTCGCAGAGGAGCGCGACGCCGTCAAGGGCCTGGGCCTCATCTGAGCCGAGCGCGACAGCGCGAGCCGAGCACCCGGCATACCTCCGATTCAAGGACGGTATGCCGGGTGCTCGCCTTCTCGGGGCCGCTCGGCCGCGTAGTGGCGGAAGAGCAGGTATGCCGCCGCGGCGCAGAGCAGGTGCCACGCGCCGTGCTGCTGGAGCAGCGAGTCCGGCCGGCACCAGGCGTGACCGCGCATGCCGGTCGTCCAGATCGCGAAGGCGACGCCGAGGGTGAGGACGGAGGCGAGGGCCCAGGCGCGGTCCTGCCTGGCCTCGACGCGGCGCGACAGCGCCACCTCGAGCCCGATGGCGACCCACAGCTCGACGGCGAAGGCGGCGTTGCCGATGTGGCCGAGGACGGGCACGTCGCCGCCGCGCAGGTGGACCGCCATCCCAGCGACGACGGCGGCGACGAAGACGACCGCGAAGAGCGCAGGTCCGCGCCGCACGAAGCGCACGAGGGCGTAGGCGAGCGCGAACCCCGACACGAGGAACATGCTCAGCAGGTCGAGGTGGCCGCCGAGGTCGCTCTGGGTGGCGTGCATCGCCATGCTGCCCGGCCCGAGGAGGACGACGAGCGCGGCGAACGCCGTGGCCAGCCCCGGGTGGGCGCCGAGGGTGAGGCCGAGCCGGTGACGGTGGGCGGCTTGCGCGGCGACGGCGAGACCCGCGGCGACGAAGCCGAGGTTGCTCCACGTGTTGGCCGGCTGACGGATCCACCCGTCGCGCGCGGCCTCGCAGAAGCCGTCGCCGCGACCGACGTCGGGCCCGAGCCAGCCCCAGCGCACGGCGGCGAGGACGAGGGCGAGCGAGGCTGCCGCGGTGGCGCCGGCGACGAGCAGCGGGCGGCGGTCGGGCGCCTGCGTCGTCCGCTCCTGCGCCTGCACCCCGCTCCGGCCCGCCACGGCGTCACGATAACCGTGGTGCCGTTGCACCAGATCGAAGTTGGTCAGAGCCAGTGTCCGGCGCGCGACGGTGCGTCGGGTAGACAGGACGGATGCCCCTCACCAGCAACGATGCCTTCTCCTTCGACGGGGACTGGTCCGGCCAGCTCGTCGCCACGGCCATCCACACCGGACACGACCTGCGTGACGAGACCGCGGGGCTCATGGTGCTCGACGAGGCCACGCGGCTGCGCGAGGAGGACCCCTTCACCGACGCGATCGGGGCGCAGTGCCCCGCCCGGGTCGTCGTCCACCGGTCGCGCTTCGAGGTCGACCTCAACCGCGACCGCGACGGTGCGGTCTACCGGTCGCCCGACGACTGCTGGGGGCTCGACGTCTGGCGCGAGACACCTCTGCCCGCGGACGTGACCGAGCGGTCGCTGGAGACCCACGACGGCTTCTACGCCGCGCTCGGCGAGCGCCTCGACGCCGTGGCCGAGCGAGGGCCGTTCGTCCTCTACGACGTGCACTCCTACAACCACCGCCGCGACGGCGCCGACCAGCCGGACGCCCCGGGTGAGGACAACCCCGAGGTCAACGTCGGCACCGGCTCCCTCGACCGCGACCGCTGGGGCGACGTCGTCGACACGTTCATGACGACGCTCGGCGGCACGCAGACGGCCGGGGGCGAGATCGACGTGCGCGAGAACGTCCGGTTCAAGGGCGCCCACCTCTGCGCGTGGGTCCACGACCGCTACCCGGACCACGGCGTCGCCCTCGCGCTCGAGTTCAAGAAGACCTACATGGACGAGTGGACCGGGCAGCCGGACCGGGCGCGGATCGCGACGCTGGCGCAGGCGTTGGGCCAGACCGTCGACCCCGTGCTGCGCGCGCTCGCCGCGACCACCGGTGCCTCGGCCCCGACCACGCGAGGATGAGCCGCGCAGAGCTGTCGGTCGCCGACCTCGCGATCGACCACACCCTCGCCCAGACCGCGGGCAGTATGCAGTTCCTCCTCGACGTCACGCCGGTCAACGCCGACGCCGTCCGGCAGGAGTTCGCCGAGGGCCGCGCCACCGAGCCCGACTTCACCTATCGGCCCCTCGAGGTCTCCCCCGACGTGCTGGCCAAGGCGCTCGACAACATCGACGTCGCCTCCGTCGGGGACCCCACGCTCGGACACCTGCTGCGCGCCAAGCACCGTGAGCTCGCCCTCCAGATCGAGATGCTCAAGGCCCGCGACACCGACGACTTCAGCGCCCTGAGCATCCAGCTCTACGGCGCGGCCTCGCCGGAGCTGCAGGCCCAGGCCGAGAGCATCCTCGAGCGGGTCCACCGCAGCGAGGGTCCGGGTGAGAGCCTCGACGCCCCCGCGTTCCTCGCCCTCGCGCAGGCCGAGATCGACCACTACCGCGAGATCGACCCCGAGATCGACATCCACGCCGAGATGCGCGACGACGTCAACGGCGTCATGGTGAGCGGCAACACCCTGCTCATCGACACCGACTCCGCCGTCCAGGTCTCGCGGGCCAACGCCCTCATCCAGCACGAGGTCGGCACGCACCTCGTCACCCAGGTCAACGGCGCCGCCCAACCGGTGCGTGTCCTCGGCTCGGGCCTGGCCGGCTACGACGAGACCCAGGAGGGCCTCGCCGTCCTCGCGGAGATCGGCTGCGGCCAGCTCACGCCGTTCCGCCTGCGCCAGCTCGCCGCCCGCGTGCTCACCGTCCACCGCATGCACTCGGGCGCCGGCTTCGTCGAGGCGTGGCGGGCGCTCGTCGACGAGGGCTTCCCCGAGAACAGCGCCTTCACCACGACGATGCGCGCCTACCGGTCGGGCGGGCTGAGCAAGGACGCGATCTACCTGCGCGGCCTCGTCGAGCTCCTCGTGCACCTGCGGGACGGGGGCGAGCTCGACCTGCTCTGGCTCGGCAAGTTCTCGCTCGAGGACCTGCCACTCATCCGCGACCTCGACGACCGAGGCGTGCTCAACCCACCACGGCTGCGTCCTCGCTACCTCGAGGACGCCGCCGCACAGACCCGGCTCGCCGCCGCGGCCGACCAGGCCGACGACGTGGCGGGCCTCATCGAAGGAGCAGCATGAAGATCGGATTCGTCGTCAACGACGTCCTCAGCGAGAAGCCCGTCTACACGACGACACGGCTCGCCCTCGCGGCCACGCAGATGGGTCACGAGGCCTATCTCATGGGCATTGGCGACTTCGCCTACGAACCCGACGGGTCGCTCACGGCCCGGGCCCGTGGTGGCAAGGCCAAGAGCTACCGCTCCCTCGAGCGCTACCTCGGCGACGTGCAGAAGCCCGACGTCGAGGAGCGACTCCCGCTGGGAGAGTTCGACGTCGTCATGCTGCGCAACGACCCCGCCGAGGACGCCGAGGACCGGCCGTGGGCCAACACCGCGGCGGTCGCGTTCGGCGAGCTCTTCGCCGCCTCCGGGGTCCTCGTCGTCAACGACCCGACCAACCTCGCCCAGGCGCTGTCCAAGGCCTACTTCCAGCACTTCCCCGAGGCGGTGCGGCCGCAGACGCTCATCTCGCGCGACGAGGACCGCATCGCGTCGTTCATCTCCGACCTCGGCGGCCGCGCCGTGCTCAAGCCGCTCCAGGGCTCGGGCGGCAGCGGCGTCTTCCTCGTCAACAGCGACGAGTCGCCCAACCTCAGCCAGATCATCGAGGCGATCGCCCGCGACGGCTACGTCGTCGCCCAGGAGTACCTCCCCGCCGCCGAGGACGGCGACGTCCGCATGTTCGTCATGAACGGGCGGCCGCTCGAGGTGGACGGCCGCGTCGCCGCGTTCCGCCGCAAGAGCAGCGGCGAAGACCTGCGCAGCAATATGTCGGCCGGCGGCAAGGCGAGCAAGGTCGCGATCACCGACGAGATGCTCGAGCTCGTCGAGGCGGTCCGTCCGAAGCTCGTCGCCGACGGGATGTTTCTCGTCGGGCTCGACATCGTCGGCGACAAGCTCATGGAGGTCAACGTCTTCAGCCCGGGCGGGCTCGGCTCGTGCCAGAACCTCTACGGCCACGACTACGCCCCGCCGATCATCGCGGACCTCGAGCGCAAGCTCGCCATCAAGCGCCACTACCCGGACGAGCTGACGAACCTGCGCCTCGCCACCCTCTGAGAACCCTCTTTCACACCCTCGCGTATGCCGTTCGCCCGCCTCCTCGTCGAGGCGGGCGGCCGGCATACCTCATGCATCGACGGCGCGTGCGGGAATCGCAGAAAAATCTGTGAGAACTATGGACTTCGGTCCTGAGCCACTGGCAGGGTCTCGTGGTGGGTCGCGATGAGGCGGCCCACAACCAGGAGGAAAACGTGAACTCGACCTTCGTGCGCAAGGCCGCAGCCATCGCCGCCACCGCGACGTGTGCCGTGTCCGCCACCGCGATGACGTCGTCTCCCGCGGGGGCAGCCCCGATCGGCAAGACGTCGTTCATCGTGGCCCAGGGTGGCACCGGGACCGACAAGGCCGTCGCCGCCGTCAAGGCAGCCGGTGGGACCGTCGTGCAGGAGTGGCCGCAGATCGGCATCGTCATCGCGAGCGCCACCGACGACACCTTCGACGACCAGGCCCGCCAGGCCAAGGGCATCGTCGCTGCGGGCCCCTCCCGCGCGATGCAGGCCTACGAGCCGGCGTCGACGATCGTTCCCGACGGCACGGTCAAGGGTCTCGGACCGGGCACCTCCGGCGGCGACGACACCAAGGAGCCCCTCAACGCCAACCAGTGGGACATGCGCCAGATCGGTGCGGACAAGGCCCACCTCAAGACCGACGGCAACCGCGCCATCACCGTCGGCGTGCTCGACTCCGGCATCGAGGCCGACCACCCCGACCTCGCCGCCAACGTCGACGCGTCGCAGTCGGTCGACTGCACCGACCGCGGTGTCCCCAACACCAGCCCGACGAAGTGGCAGCCCACGACGTCCGACCACGGCACGCACGTGGCCGGCACGATCGCCGCGGCCCGCAACGGTGTCGGCATCGTCGGTGTCGCGCCCAACGTCAAGCTCGCCTCGGTCAAGGTCGTCGAGGACGCCGGCTACATCTACCCCGAGTACGCCATCTGTGGCTTCATCTGGGCGGCTGAGAAGGGCATGGAGGTCACCAACAACTCGTACTACATCGACCCGTACGCGCTGTGGTGCAAGTCCAACCTCGACGAGAAGGCCGCGATCCTCGCCGTCGAGCGCGCGCTGAAGTACAGCGAGAAGAAGAACGTCGTCAACGTGGCCTCGGCCGGCAACTCGGCCTGGGACCTGTCCAAGCCGATCACCGACATGGGCAGCCCCAACAACACGCCCGAGCCGCAGCCGCGTGACACCGACCAGCACTGCTACGACATGCCGGTCGAGCTCGGCAACACCGTCGCCGTCTCGTCGGTCGGCCCGACGGCCGTGAAGTCCTACTACTCCAACTGGGGCCGGGGCGTCATCGACGTCACCGCTCCCGGTGGTGACTCGCGCGTCGTCGCCGACACCCCCGACAAGAACGGCCGCATCCTGTCGACCGTCGTCGGTGGTGGCTGGGGCTACAAGCAGGGCACCTCGATGGCTGGTCCGCACGTGGCCGGTGTCGTTGCGCTGCTGCGTGGCACGGAGACCGGTCTCAACGCCAAGCAGGCCGTCAAGACCCTCGAGCGCGAGGCCGACTCCCTGGCCTGCCCCGAGTTCTACGACGCGAACCGCGACGGCGTGAACGACGCCACCTGTGAGGGCGGCGCCAAGGGTGCCGGCTACTACGGCGCCGGCATGGTCGACGCCCTGGACGCCGTCACTCCGTGACGCTCGTCTCCCGGGCAGCCGGCCCACGGCTGACCCACTGATGGTTCACCGCTGATTCACCGCTGGACGACGAGGCCCGTGTCCCCTCCCTGGGGGACACGGGCCTCGTGCACGTTCGGTGCGCTGCTGCGCCGCGCCGGCTGCTGCGCCGCGCCGGCTGGTCAGGGCAGGCGGGCGGTCAGCGCAGGCCGGCCTGCTTCTCCGCGATCTCGACGACATTGGTGAGGAGCATCGCGCGGGTCATCGGGCCGACGCCGCCCGGGTTGGGGCTGACCCAGCCGGCGACCTCGGCGACGTCGGGGGCGACGTCGCCGGCGATGACCGACTTGCCGTCCTCGACGACGCGGCTCACGCCCACGTCGAGCACGGCGGCACCGGGCTTGACCATCGAACCGGTGATGAGGCCGGGGACGCCTGCCGCCGCGACGACGATGTCGGCGCGGCGCACCTCGGCGGCGAGGTCGACCGTGCCGGTGTGGCACTGGACGACGGTGGCGTTCTCGGAGCGACGGGTGAGGATGAGGGACAGGGGGCGGCCGACCGTGATGCCGCGACCGACGACGACCACGCGGGCGCCGGCGATCGGCACCTCGTAGCGACGGAGCAGCTCGACGACGCCCACCGGGGTGCAGGGCAGGGGCGCTTCCTGGCCGAGGACGAGCCAGCCGAGGTTGGTCGGATGCAGTCCGTCGACGTCCTTGGCCGGGTCGACCTCGGCGAGGATGCGGTTCTCGTCGAGGCCGGTGGGCTGCTGGACGAGGAAGCCGGTGCAGGCGGGGTCGGCGTTGAGCTCGCGCACGACGCCGAGGACGTCATCGAGCGAGGAGTCCGCCGGGAGGTCACGCCGGATGCTCGACAGTCCGATGTCGGCGCAGTCCTTGTGCTTGGCGCCGACGTACCAGGTGCTCCCCGGGTCGTCGCCCACGAGCACCGTGCCGAGGCCGGGAGTGATGCCGTGCTCGGCGAGGACGGCCACGCGGCCGCGCAGCTCCTCCTTGATGGTCGCGAGGATCGCCTTGCCGTCGAGTATCTGAGCCGTCACGGCCGCCATCCTCCCAGAGCCGCGTCCCCTCCCGGGAAGCGCCACCCCACCATCACCCCGCCCGAGGAGTGTCTTTGCTCCACCCCACGACGCACAGACACCCCCATTCGCTCCCGCCGGCTGACGCAACGGGCCTTCGCGTCACCAGCCGCAGCACAGACACCCCCATTCGCTCCCGCCGGCTGACGCAACGGGCCTTCGCGTCACGACGTGGAGCAGATGGGGGTGTCTGTGCGTCGCCAGCGGGAGCAAAGACACTCCTCTGGCGAGGTACCTCTGGGGCGGGCTTCCCGACCTACCCCTACCGCGCCTCGCGGCGCGGACCGGGCGATGCTCCCTACGCGCTGGGGACCGCGCGACCGAGCGCGGCGAGCGCCGCGGGGAAGCACTCAACGGGCGGGTTGACCAGTCCGGCGCCCACCTGCCCGGTGCCCGCCACGCGCCCCGCCATGCCGGTGTTGATCTGCGGCAGGATCCCGGTCCGCACGACCGAGACGACGTCGACGCCGGTCGGCGTCCCGCGGAAGTCGAGGATCGGCACCTGGAACATCGGGTGCTCCCCCAGCGTGATCTCGTACATCGTCTGCGTTGCCCGCAGCGCGAACGGTACGTCACCACCGACGAACTTCACGATCGCCGGCGCCGCCGCCATCGCGAACCCGCCGATGCCGGCCGTCTCCGTGATCGCCGAGTCACCGATGTCGGGGTTCGCGTCGTCCGGCCCGTAGTCACCGAGGAAGAGCCCCTGCGGCGTGTTGGCCGGACCGGTGAACCACTCGTCGCCGGTGCCGGACACCCGGATCCCGAAGTCCGTCCCGTTGCGCGCCATCGTCGTCACGAGCGACGAGCCCGGGATCCCGTGCGCCGCCATCGTCGCGAGCTTGCAGGCCGGCATACCGAGGTTGAGGAAGAAGTGCTCGTTGGCACCCGAGAAGCGCACCGCCTCAGCAATGTCGTTCGAGGACGCGTCGGCCGTGATCATCCCCGGGAGCAGCTCGCGCAGGAGCATGAGCGAGCCGGCGCGGTTGCGGTTGTGGCCCTCATCGCCCATCTGGAGCATCTGGGCAAGGATCGACTTGATGTCGAACGGACCCGTCGCGCGCACCGACTGCTGGAGGATCGGGCCGAGCACGTCGGTCATCCAGTGCAGGCGGTCGACGACCTCGGGCCCGTACGCGCCGTAGCGCAGCACCTTGCCCAGGCCCTCGTTGAGCGAGCACCACGACCATGCGTCGTGGACCTCGTCGCGCAGGCCGTACATCCACATCGACGGCGACACCACACCCGCCATCGGGCCGACGGCGTCGCGGTGGTGGCACGGCTCGAACGTGAACTCGCCCGCGGCCAGCTTCTTCTCGGCCTCCTCGGCGTTGTCGGCCAGGCCCTCGAAGAGCACCGCGCCGATGAACGCCCCGCGCAGCGGACCCGACGCCCGCTCCCAGTCGATGGGCGGCCCGGCGTGCAGGAACGTCCCGCGCTCGAGTCCGAGCGCGTCCTTGGCCTGCTTGACGTCGCACAGCTCGGCCGTCGAGGCGACCAGACGCGCGTATGCCGTCGCGTTGGCTTCCGCACGCCGCGCGTCCGCCATGACGCGGGCGAGGTCGGCCTCGGTGCCGGGCATCGGCGGCTGCCAGTCGGCCTCGGCGACGGAGACCGCCTGACCACGCAGGGCGTCGGCGAACAGGCCGACACCGGCGGTCGCGACGGCCGGCGACTCGACCGACAACAGTCCGCGCAGCGGTGTGGCGCCCGACGCAGCGGGGGTGGCGGAGGTGGTCGAGGTCATCGGGTGCTCCCCAGGAAGGACAGGGCGTGCCGGGTGGCATCGCGGTTGGACAGGAAGACGGAGGCGCCGGCGGCGGCGAGCGTCTCGCCGGTGCGGGTGAGGCCCTGCGGGTCGGACTCGGTGCCGGTGACCGACACGACGACGGGCAGCTCGCGCCCGGCACCGCGTGCGGCTTCCTTGGCGGCACGGATCGCGTCGGCGAGCTCACCGGCCGGGTCCTGGTGGGCGCCGAAGCCGAGCACGAGGTCGAGCAGCAGCACGCCACAGGTCGGGTCGACGGCCTCGGCCGCAATCCGCTCCATGCGCAGCGTCGGGTCGATCATCGGGTGGGCCCGACCCTGGGTGAGGCCGTCGTCGCCGAAGTCGATGACGAGGTGACCGTCGTCCCTCATGTCCGACCCGAGCGCGAGGTCGTCGCGCAGCGGGATGTTCGAGCGGATGTCGCCGAGCGCATCGGCGGCGAGCAGCATCGCGTCGTCGGCGAGGGTGCCACCGCAGAAGAGCCCGCGCAGGCTGCCGGTGACCGACCCCACCTCGGGGTCCCCGTCGGCCACCCAGCTCGGCCACTTCGGCACGTCGCGACCCTCGGCCTCGAGCACCGCCTCGACCGCGGAGGTCAGGTCAGGGCGGCCCGACCCGAGCGTCGCCCAGCGGACCGGGACACCCAGCCCTGCGGCATACGTCTCGAGGTCGGCGAGGACCTCCTCGTCCGGCGGCTTGGAGACGACGACGATCGAGGTCGTCGCCGGGTCGGCGGCGAGGGCCGCGAGTGCCTGGCGGGTGGAGCGGGCGCCGACCGCGGTCTTGAGGTCGCGGCCACCGACACCGAGGCAGTGCGAGATCCCCACACCGGCGGCGTCGAGCAGGCACATGATCTGCTGCGCGCCCGTGCCCGACGCGGCCACCATGCCGACCGGTCCGGCGGTGACGACGTTGGCGAAACCGAGCGCCACTCCCCCCACGACGGCCGTGCCGCAGTCGGGGCCCATGACGAGGACGTCGGCGGCGGCCGCCGCGTCCTTGAGCATGACCTCGTCCTCGACGGACACGTTGTCCGAGAAGAGCATCACGGACGCCCCGGCGCCGATGGCGTCGAGCGCCTCGGTCGCGGCGTAGCGCCCCGGCACCGAGATGAGCGCGATGTCCGCACCACCGGCACGAACAGCGGCAGCGGTGGTGCGCGGGGGCGGCGCGTCACCGAAGCCGCCGCTGCTCGGAGCCGACTTCGCGGAGAGGGCGGCCTCGGCGGCAGCGATGCCGGCGGCGACACCTGCGTCGTCGGCTGCGCGGACGGCGACGACGAGGTCGTTGGCCCCGGCACCGTCGGGCACGTCGAAGCCCATGCCGGCCAGCACCTCCACGTTGAGCTCGGTGGCCATGGCGACCTGGGCGGCCTCGACGCCGTCGACGTCGGCGACGGTGCGTGACACCTGGAGCAGGGTCACGGAGTCGTGGTAGGCGCCTCGGCGCACATCGACGTGGGTGATGCTCACGACGGGATTCCTTCCGGCAGAGGGCTGTTGACGAGGTTGAGGGCGAGGTCGACACCGGCGAGGAGTCCCTCGCCGGACGTGTGGCCGATCTCGAGGACGCGCTGACGCGAGAGCTCGAGGTCGACGACGCCGGCCACCGCATCGGTGACGTGGTCGACGACGCAGGACACGGCATACCCGGCCTTCGCGGCGACGAGGAGTGACGCCGACAGGCTGGTGGTGCGCTCGAGCGGGAGCGCGTCCGGCAGCGCGAGGCCGAGGGCGCGAGCCGCGAGGAGCGCGCCGCAGAGGACGTCGTCCGAGCGCGGGGTGAGCCCCTCGCCGCGACCGACCTCGGCGAGCAGCGGAGCCCAGTCGAACGCCTCGCGACGCGGCGCTCCGGTCGCGACGTGGCGCGGTCGCCACGACCGCACGGCCCGTATGCCGTGGTTCGGCAGCGAGACGACGTATCCCCCGACCGTCACGACGTCACCGGCGCGGACGCCCCAGTCACGCGGACCGGGGGTCGGGAGGCGGATGGCCGTGGGCAGGATGAGTGCGTCGCTCGTGACGACGGGCAGCACGGACGAGTGGCCGGGCAGGCCGAGGTAGAGCGCGGTCGGGAAGGCCGCGAGCACGACGGCGGGGCGGCGCGTCCCCGTGACGAGTCCCTGCGTGAGCGGAGAGGCCGCGGCCGGGATTCTGGGATGCACCCCTAGGACGCTAGTCAGCCGGGCTACTCTGGCCGGATGGTAAAAGTTGCCAACGATCTGGCGTCTCAGGCCCAGCAGTTGCCATCGGATGGCCCGGGAACCGTCGAGGACGCCACGACGGTCGAGTCGCTGCGTCGCGTCGTCGATCACCAGGCCGAGCTGCTGCGCCGTGAGGACGAGGTCAACCGGATCCTCGTGCAGACCGTGCTGCGTGGGGGTTCCCTCGGTGACCTCTGCGAGTCGCTCGTCGAGCTCTTCACCGGCGTGGCCCTCGTGACCACGACGGACGGGCGGGTGACGACGACCGCTGGCTCCGAGGACGACGTCGCCGCCGTCCTCGCGCTCGACTGCTTCGACCGGACCGGGCGGCTCATCGTCGAGGACGAGCCGGTGGGTGAGCGCGAGCCGGGCGACGTGAAGTCCGAACGGACCCTCGTGCGCATCGTGGCCGGGACGTCGGACCACGGGCTGCTCGCCGTGTTCACCCCCGGGCGGCACCTCGGCACCACCGACGTGCACGGGCTCGAGCGCGCCGCGACCGTGGCCGCGCTCGCCATCACCAAGGAGCAGGCGGTGTCGGCCGTCGAGGGCAAGTACCGCGCGGAGTTCCTGCGCGACATCCTTGTCGGCCGCGGCGGCGGCCCCGTCGAGGCGGTCGCCCATGCCGCCTCGCTCGGCTGGGACCTCGACCGGCGGATGGTCGTCGTCGTCGCCGAGACCGACGAGGACGACTCCCACACCTCACGCGCCAGCGACGAGGTGCGCTCGTTGCAGGAGAGGTTCGTCCGGGCCTGGGTGCAGGCCGTGCGGACCCGCGACCCCAAGGCTCCCGTGGCGGGGTTCTCGCAGGAGGTCGTGGCGCTCATGCCCGCGCCCTGCGGCGGTGAGGGTGAGCAGGAGACCGTGATGCGGTCGGTCGGCGAGATGATCAAGGTCGTCAGTGGCGACGGCGGAGGCGGGCGTCGGTCGTTCTCGACCGGGGTCTCACGTCCACTGGACTCCGTCGCCGACATCCCCCGCGCGTACTCCGAGGCGCTGCGTGCCGTCGCGGTCGGCCGGCAGATGCAGGGCGAGGCCGCGGTGATGCACTTCGACGCGCTGGGCATCTATCGGCTGCTGTCGCTCATCCCCGACTCGGCGGACCTGCGCGCGTTCGTCGACGAGGCACTCGGTGAGCTGGCCACGGACGACCAGTCGTCGTACGCCGACCTCCGCCAGACGCTCCAGGTGCTGCTCGACACCAACCTCAACGTCGCCGAGACGGCGCGCATCCTGTTCTTCCACTACAACACGCTGCGCTACCGCATCGCCAAGCTCGAGCAGATGCTCGGCCCCTTCACGACCGACCCACAGCTGCGCCTCACGCTGGCGCTCGCGCTGCGGATCCGCCAGATGCGCGGCGTCTGAGACGCCCGGGGCACGAGACGAGCAGGAATGCGTGAGGCGAGCACCGAGGGGTGCTCGCCTCACGCATTGGTGCTCGTCTCGACGGGTCAGTCGGTGAGGCCGAGGCCGCGGCGACCGATCTCGTTGAGCTGCTCGGGCTGGAAGCGGCCCTCCCAGTCGCGCTCGTAGTGCTCCTCGGGGAAGTCGCTCGGGCTGGACCCGGTGAGGAAGGCCTCGCGGACGGAGCCGGCATACGCCTCGTTGCGGGGGCACCACGGCGCGGCCGGGATGTACATGACGTTGCCCCAGCCCACCTGGTCCTCCACCTCGGCCACCGAGTGGATGAGGTCGCAGTGCCACCACACGGTGTCGCCGGCCTGCACGTCCGGGATGCCCGAGACGGCCTCCATGAGGAGCGGGTGCCACTTCCACGAGATCGGGAACGTCTGGTTGTGCGCGATGCCGCAGAGCTCGTCGTCGGCGACGTCGTCGAGCAGCGGACGCAGCATGAGATAGGCCATCGCCTCGGGGATCGGCACGGTGTGGAGGACGCCCTGGTCATGGCCCATGTCGGACAGCGCCGTCCAGCCCTGGAAGGTGCGGAACGCCGAGCACATCGTCGACGCCGGGTAGTTCACGGCTTCGGTCCGGTGCGCCGCGTCCCACGGGTCATAGCTCTCGACGTCGCCCGAGAACACGTGACGGAAGACGTCTTGGTAGCCCTGCGTCATGTAGAGGTCGATGCTGCCGGTGTCGAGGTGCGTGCCCAACCCCGCCGAGTCGGTGCCCGGGGGGCGGCGGCGGATGCGGTCGGGGTAGAGCGAGTCGCGGTTCGGGTCGAACCACTGCCGACCCTGCGACTCGAACGTCCACTGGCTGTTGAGGAAGCCCTGCACCGCAGCCATTCGCGGGCTCTGGCGGGCCTCCATCTGCGGCTGCGACCAGTAGATGGGGTAGATCTCCGGCGTGCTCTCGACGCTCGCGAAGAAGTCGTCGGCCGGCCCGGTGTACTTCTCGAAGAACTCGTTGCGCGTCGTGTAGTCGACGATGTCGCGGTCCCACTGGAGCGCTTGCTCGTGCGGGAAGGTGCCGCGGACGACGGCGCACCCACGCTCCTTGACCTTCGCGACGAGCTCGGGCGGCACGGTCCCGGCCTCGATGTCGGCGAAGTCGATGACCGGCCAGACCTGCTCGCCGGCCTCGCGCTCGGCTTGGATCGCCTCGACGCGTCGGGCGATGCGGGCCTCGAGGTCGGCGAAGACCTCCTCGACGGTCCGACCGCTCCGGGCGATGCGCTCCTTGAGCGCCCGCTTGATCTCGACGGTGGCGCCGGTGACGTCCTCGGGCTTGGTCTCCCAGTGCGGAAGCGGCTGGACCTCGACGTTGGCGGTCATCCTCGACCACTCCTTCTCGCTCGGGTTGGGGTTTGTTAGGAGTCCTGACTGGAAACTCGTGCGCCGAGCGTAGCGCCACCCTCTGCTAGTTTGCAAGGAGTCCTAACGAAAGGCTGGTCCGTGACCGTCGACCTCCCCTCGCTCGACCTGCTCCGCTCCCTCAGCGACCGGCACGTCCTCGCCGCCGTCGCCGACGCGGGCCAGCTCACCCGCGCCGCCGCCGCCACGGCGACCGGTCTCTCCAAGCCGACCGTGTCGCAGAGCGTCGCCCGGCTGCTCGAGGCCGGCGTCGTCGTCGAGGGCGAGCGCACCTCGGGGGGCCGCGGTCGCGCGGGCACCTACCTCACCGTCAACGACGCGGCCGGGTGCGCCCTCGCCGTCCAGGCCGGGCCCGAGGGCGTCGTCGGGGAGGTCGTCGCCCTCGACGGCCGGGTCCTCGCCACGCGTCGCCGTTCCCTCTCCGCCCCGGTCACCCCGGGCTCCCTCGGCCGCGCCCTGACCGCCGTATGCCGGGCGCTCACATCCGACTCCCCCGGCCCGATCCGGGTGGTCACCGTGTCCGTCGCGGACCCGGTCGACCGGCGCACCGGCCGCGTCGTCGAGCTGCCCGAGAGCCCGTTCCTCGTCGGCGAGCTCGACCCCGTACGGCTCCTCGCGCCGGTGGTCCCCGTCACTCCCATCGTCGACAACGACGTCAGCTGGGCGCTCCTCGCCGAACACACCCAGGGCGTCGCGGCCGGTGTCGACGACGTCCTCCACCTCTACCTCGACGAGGGCATGGGCGCCGCGATGTGGGCAGGAGGCCGCCCCCTCCACGGCGCCCGCGGGCTCGCCGGCGAGATCGCCTACTCCCGCACGTCCGTGCCGAACCGCGACACCCACGGCGCCACCCGCGCACCCAGCGGCACCCTCATGGAGTGCCTCGCCTCGCTCGGCTACCTCCGCGACGACAGCAAGGCCGTCGACGTCGAGTCGCTGCTCGAGGACCTCGACGGCGACGTCGGTCACGCGCGCCGCCTCGCCGCCGCCGTCGCCGAGGTCGCCGTGGCCCACGCCTACCTGCTCGACCCGGAGCTGGTCGTACTCAGCGGACGCTGGGGACGGCATACCCGGATCGTCGAGGCGGTGACCACAGCGCTCGCGACGGCGGAAGGCGTCGCCACCACCGTCGAGCGCGCCGCCATCACCGACGACGCCCCCCTCACCGGAGCCCGGATCCACGCGCTCGGCGAGTTGCTCGCAACGTGGTCCGCGCAGCCGGGCGCCGTGTCAACATGACGCGTATGACAGCCGTGTGACACGGGCCACCCCGAGTTGCCAACGGTCCGCGGGCTCCCCTGTCAGAGATTGACGAATGTCCCGGAGGACCGCACAACTAGCGTCCTCATCACC
The DNA here is from genome assembly GCF_964253435.1 of Knoellia sp. LjRoot47. Taxonomy (NCBI): domain Bacteria; kingdom Bacillati; phylum Actinomycetota; class Actinomycetes; order Micrococcales; family Intrasporangiaceae; genus Knoellia; species Knoellia sp. LjRoot47. The sequence goes on along the minus strand of NZ_CAXUQS020000001.1, from coordinate 2,036,940 downwards.
ACGACGACGTGACCCCTGCACGCCGTCCGCTGACGAAAGTAGGCACACATGGCTCTTGGTCTTGGTTGGAAGGTCAAGGAGGGCACGCTCGGGCTCGATGACGTCGTCGCGCCCGACGAGCGTCTCGACTGGGGCCGCACCGTCGGCCTCGGCGCACAGCACGTGGTCGCGATGTTCGGCGCCACCTTCGTCTTCCCGCTGGTCATGGGTCTCAACCCCCAGCTGGCGATCATGATGAGCGGTATCGCGACCATCGCGTTCCTGCTCATCGTCCAGGGCCGCGTCCCGAGCTACCTCGGCACGTCCGCCGCCTTCGTCGGTGGTGTCGCAGCCATCCGTGCCCAGGGCGGTGACTCCGCGGAGGTCACCGGCGCGATCCTCGTCGCCGGACTCGTCCTCGCGCTCGTCGGCGTCGCGATCCACTTCGTCGGTTCCGGGGTGCTGCACAAGGTGCTGCCTCCCGTCGTCACCGGCGCCGTCGTCATGCTCATCGGCTTCAACCTCGCGCCCGTCGTGGCCAACATCTACTGGCCGCAGGACCAGTGGGTCGCCCTGCTGACGATGCTCTTCACGATCGTCTGCGCCGTGGCCTTCAAGGGCTTCATCAGCCGCGTCGCGATCTTCCTCGCGCTGATCTTCGGCACGCTGCTCTCGTGGATCCTCGACAAGACGGTGGGTCAGATCAACTCCGTCCTCGGTGGCGCCACCGAGGCGACCGACCACTTCCGCTGGAACACGTCGGGCATCGGTGACGCCGCCTGGTTCGGCTTCCCGGCCAAGACGATCTTCAACGCCGACGGCACCGAGGTCGTCGGCTGGCACGCCCCGAGCTTCTCCACCGCCGCGATCCTCCTCGTCCTGCCCGCCGTCATCGCGCTCATCGCCGAGAACACCGGCCACGTCAAGGCCGTCGCCGAGATGACCGGCCACAACCTCGACAAGGACATGGGCCGCGCGATCGCTGCCGACGGCGTCGGCACGGTCCTCGCCTCGTCCGTGGGTGGCTCGCCGACGACGACCTACGCCGAGAACATCGGTGTCATGGCCGCGACCCGCGTCTACTCGACCGCTGCCTACTACGTCGCCGCGATCGTCGCGATCCTCTTCGGCCTCTCGCCCAAGTTCGGCGCGCTCGTCGCCTCCGTCCCCGGTGGCGTCCTCGGCGGCATCACGGTCGTGCTCTACGGCATGATCGGCCTGCTCGGCGCCAAGATCTGGAAGGAGAACGGCGTCGACTTCGCGAACCCGATCAACCTCGTCCCGGTCGCGGCCGGCATCGTCATCGGCATCGGCGACGTCAAGATGAAGTTCAGCGAGGACTTCACCCTGAGCGGCATCGCGCTCGGCACCATCGTCGCCATCGGCGCCTTCCACCTCGCCCGATCCATCGCACCGGCCGACCTGCGCCACCGCGCCGACGGCCACGGCGCCGCCGGGGGCACCGCGATCACCACCGGTGACCGCGTCTACGGTGACGAGGACGGCATCGACGACCTCTACCAGTCGGGCTACCCGGGCGACCCGGGCCGGCGCGACCAGGACCGCGACCGCAGGCCCTGAGACTCGCCGCCGCCCCGCCCGGGGACGACTTCGGGCGGGGCGGCGCCATTCCCGCAGAACGCACAGCACGACCAGCAGGCAAGGAGCCCACAGGTGAAACCGGCACCGTTCGTGCACCACTCCCCCCGCACGCTCGACGAGGCCGTCACGGTCCTCGGCGAGGTGGGGCACGACGGCAAGGTCCTCGCCGGGGGCCAGAGCCTCATCCCCGTCCTCAACATGCGCCTGGCCCAGCCGGCGCACCTCGTCGACATCAACCGGGTCGACGGGCTCGGCACCGTCACGGTCACCGACACCCACGTCCGGGTCGGCGCCACCGTGCGGCACGCGCAGCTCGAGAAGCACGACGAGGCGTATGCCGTCCTCCCCCTTCTGCGTCAGGCGCTCCGCAACGTGGCCCACCCGGCGATCCGCAACCGCGGCACCACCGTCGGTTCCATCGCCCACGCCGACGCGGCCGGCGAGATGCCGTCGATCGCCGTCCTCACCGACGCCGTCATCGAGGCCATCGGCCCGCGAGGTCGGCGCGAGATCGCGGCGTCCGAGTTCTTCGAGGGTCCGCTCCAGACCGTGCTCGAGGCCGACGAGATCCTCGAGGCCGTGCGCTTCGGACGCTTCACCCCCGGCACGCTCACGGCGTTCCTCGAGTCCGCCCGGCGCCACGGCGACTACGCACTCGCCGGGCTCGGCGTCGCCGTCGAGCTGGAGGGCGAGGGGACGGATGCGGTCGTGCGCACGGCGCGGGCGGCATACGTGTCCGTCACCGACATCCCTGTCGTGCTCGACCTGTCCGAGGCCGTTGCGGGACAGCCGGTCTCGACCACGAGCTGGAATGGCGTCGAGGAGCTCGTCCAGGCGGGCATCGCACCCGAGGCCGACATCCACGCGAGCAGCGACTACCGCCGGGCCCTCGCCGTCGAGCTCACGAGACGCGCGCTGACCACTGCAGCCACGACCACCGAGACGGCGACCACCACGACCGAGGGACACGCATGACCGACACCGACCAGACCGCACCCGCCCTCGTGGACGTGACGCTGCGGGTCAACGGCGTCGAGCACACCCGCGCCGTCGAGCCCCGCCGGCTGCTCTCCGACTTCCTGCGCCACGACCTGCGCCTCACCGGCACCCACGTCGGCTGCGAGCACGGCGTCTGCGGCGCCTGCACCGTCCTCGTCGACGGCGACCCGATGCGCTCGTGCCTGATGTTCGCCGTCTCGGCCCAGGAGCACGAGCTCACCACCGTCGAGGGACTCGGCACGCAGGAGGCCATGGGTCCGGTGCAGCAGGCGTTCGTCGAGTGCCACGGGCTCCAGTGCGGCTTCTGCACACCGGGATTCGTCACGACGATCTCCGCCTTCATCGAGGAGAACCCCGACCCCACGCTCGACGAGGCCCGCGAGGCGATCTCGGGCAACCTCTGTCGCTGCACCGGCTACCAGAACATCTGCAAGGCCGTCGTCCGCGCCGCCGAGATCAAGCGCGAGCGTTCCACGAGCAGCACCACCGAGGCGGGTGAGCGCGCGTGACCACCCGCCAGTTCGGCGCCCCCGTCCAACGCAAGGAGGACCCGCGCCTCGTCACCGGCAACGGGCGCTACCTCGACGACCTGGGGCACACGGCATACGAGGTCGCGTTCGTCCGCAGCCCGCACGCCCACGCTCGCATCACCGACATCGACGTCGACGGCGCGCTCGAGGTGGACGGCGTCATCGCCGTCTACACCCACGAGGACCTCGACGGGCCTGCCGGTGACCGGCTGCCACTGCTTATCCCCCACCCGAGCATCGTCGCCGGCCGCACCGGCCACGCCCTCGCCAAGGACGACGTCAACCACGTGGGCGAGGCCATCGTCATGGTCGTTGCGCGCGACCGCTACCTCGCCGAGGACGCCGCCCAGCGGATCGTCGTCAGCTACGAGTTCCTGCCCCCCGTCGTCGGGCTCGAGAAGTCGCGTGACGGTGAGCAGCTCGTCCACGACGACGCGCCGGGCAACGTTGCGGCACACCTGCTCCAGGAGGTGGGCAACGTCGAGGCCGCGATGGCCGAGGCACCTCGCACCCTCACCCTCGACCTCGAGATCGAGCGCAGCGCCTGCATGCCGATGGAGGGCAAGGGCGTCCACGCGCACTGGGACAGCGACGAGCAGCGGATGCGCATCCACTCGTCCACCCAGACCACGACCGGTGTGCGCGCGGCCGTCGCCGCCAAGCTCCAGCTCCCCCTCGCGCAGGTCGAGTGCATCGCGCCCGACGTCGGCGGCGGCTTCGGCGTCAAGATCATGCACCCGTGGCCGGAGGAGGTGCTCATCCCGTGGGCCGCGCGCAAGCTCGACCACGACGTCAAGTGGACCGAGGACCGACGGGAGCACTTCACCTCCAGCGCCCACGAGCGCGGCCAGCTCCAGCAGGTCACCGTCGGCTTCGACGACGACGGACGCCTCCTGGCACTCGACGTGAAGTTCTGGCACGACAACGGCGCCTACCTCCCCTACGGCGTCATCGTCCCGATCATCACCGCGACCCAGCTGCTCGGTCCCTACAAGCCGCAGAACTACCGCGTCGAGTTCTGGTCGATGTACACCAACACCGTTCTCGTGACGCCCTATCGGGGCGCCGGCCGCCCTCAGGGCTGCTTCGCGATGGAGCGGACCATGGATGCCATCGCCGCCGAGCTCGGCATCGACCGCACCGAGGTCCGCTCCCGCAACTTCATCCAGCCCGAGGAGATGCCCTACGACCAGGGCCTGCTCTTCCAGGACGGCCGACCGCTCAAGTACGACTCCGGAGACTTCCCCGCCTCCCTCGCCAAGCTCAAGGCGCTCGTGGGCTGGGACGACTTCACGGCATACCGGGAGCAGGCGGAGGCCGAGGGACGCAAGGTCGGGCTCGGCATCGGCTGCTACGTCGAGGGCACCGGCGTCGGCCCCTACGAGGGCGGGCACGTGCACGTCGAGACGAGCGGACGGGTCAACGTCGCCACCGGCCTCACCACCCAGGGGCAGGGTCACCAGACGATCCTCGCCCAGATCGTCGCCGACGAGCTCGGCGTCTCGATCGACGACGTCCACGTCACCACCGGTGACACGAGGCGGATGCCGTATGCCGTGGGGACGTTCGCGTCGCGCGGCGCCGTGATGTCGGGCAACGCCGTGGCCCTCGCGGCTCGCGCGGTGCGGGCCAAGGCCCTGCGGATCGCCGCCGACGCGCTCGAGGTGAGCGAGGCCGACCTCCAGATCGAGGACGGCACGATCAGCGTCAAGGGAGCGCCACACGCGTCCATCGCGCTGTCGACGGTGGCCGTGATGTCGAACCCGTTGCGCTACGCCTTCGACGAGTCCGCCAAGGCCGCAACGCAGTTCGCCGGAGCCTTCGACATGGACAAGCCCCCGGTCGCCGACGACGACGAACCGGGCCTCGAGGGCAAGGACTTCTACTCGCCGACCCAGGCGACGTTCGCCAACGGCATGCACGCGGCCATCGTCGAGACCGACCCCGTCACCGCCGAGATCACCATCCTGCGCTACTGCGTCATCCACGACTGCGGCACCGTCGTCAACCCGATGATCGTCGAGGGCCAGGTCCACGGCGGCGTCGCGCAGGGAGTCGGCGGCGCGCTGTACGAGCGGATGGCCTACGACGAGACCGGGCAGCTGCTCAACGCCTCGTTCATGGACTTCCTCATCCCCTACGCCTCCGAGGTCCCGCACATCGAGACCGACCACCTCGAGACGCCCTCGCCGCTCAACCCGCTGGGGATCAAGGGTGCTGGCGAGGCCGGCACCATTCCCGTCACCGCCGTCATCGCCTCGGCGATCGAGGACGCCGAGGGCTTCCCGATCCGCTCGATGCCCATCAGCCCGACCGAGCTGTGGGACCTGCGTCGCGAGCACGCCGCCGCCGCAGAGTCCCCGAGCAGCACCCCGACCAACACGACCCCCACCCAGGAGTCCGCATGAAGATCTCCGGCACTGCCACCATGGCCGCCTCCCCCGAGCAGGTGTGGACCGCCGTCCACGACCCCGCCGTGCTCGCCCGCTGCATCCCCGGTTGCCAGTCGCTGCGCGAGCTCTCCCCCGGCCGCTACGCGATGACCGTCATGGCGGGCGTCGCGGCCATCAAGGGCTCCTACGACGGCGAGGTCGCGATCACCGACGTCACCGAGCCGACCGCCTTCACGATGAAGGCCGAGGGCGCCGGTGCCCCGGGCACGATCGCGACGACCGTCGACGTCTCGCTCGCTCCGGGTGAGGGCGGCGGCACGGCCATCTCCTACGAGGCCGACGCCATCGTCGGCGGACCCATCGGCGGTGTCGGACAGCGCATGCTCGCCGGCGTCGCCCGCAAGATGGCCGGCCAGATGTTCACCGCCCTCGACCGCGACATCGCGGGCGAGCGTCCCGCTGGCGCCGCACCCGCCGCGGTCGGTGCGGGCGCTGCTCCCGGCGACGCCGTCGCTCCCGTCGGCGCACCGCAGACCGGTGTGTATGCCGGCTCCGCGGCTTCCGCTGCGGCCGGCGGTTCCGGATCAGGTTTTGTCCAGGGCGCCCTCTTCGGAGCGGGCGTCGCCCTTGCCGGCGTCGTCGTCGGCTGGCTCATCGGAGGTCGCTGATGCGTCCGTTCACTGCTGCTGCGATCCAGGTGGCGCCCGTCCGCGGGTCGCTCACCCCCCAGGTCGTCGAGGCCAACATCGAGCGGTGCCTCGACTTCGTGCGACGCTGCGTCGCCGAGACCGGTGCCGAGCTCGTCGTGCTGCCCGAGTCGGCGACGACCGGCTTCACGCCGGACTGCTCGGTCGAGCAGCTCTGGGACCTCGTGAGCGAGCTGCCCGGCGCCATGTCGCAGCCGTTCCAGGACCTCGCCAAGGAGCTCGGGATCGTCCTCTGCGTCGGCACCTACGAGCGCGGCCCGGAGCGCGGCACCGTCTACAACGCGTCGATCCTCGTCGACACCGACGGCTCGCTGCTCGGCGTCTACCGCAAGACGCACCCGTTCTGCACCGAGGCCGTCTCCGGCGGCGGCTGGGTCACCCCCGGTGACACGGTCACGGTGTCCGACACCGCTCTTGGCCGCATCGGCATGATCATCTGCTTCGACGGCGACTACCCCGAGCTGTCGCGCATCCAGGCCGTCCAGGGTGCCGAGATCATCTGCCGGCCGTCGGCCCTGCTCCGCTCCGCCGACATCTGGGAGCTGACCTCGCGGGCCCGGGCCTACGACAACCATGTCTTCGTCATCGGCGCCAACGCCACCGGCATCGACCCGGCGGGCGTCATCTACTTCGGCAACAGCCACATCGTCACCCCCAACGCGACCATCGTGGCCAAGGCCGCGTCGCACGAGGGCTGGGTGTCGGCCCGGCTCGACCCCGAGACCGCGCTGTCATCGCTCACTCCGGGCTCGAACATCAGCCAAGGCTTCGACCACCTGCGCGACCGCAACCTCGACCTCATCCGCGGCCACCGCGAGGAGCTCGAGTCGCCGGCGAAGACGTCGTTCCCGCACGGCGGCCCGCGTCCCGACCACAAGCCCGAGGGCGACTGACCTCGCCCCTCTCGACCGTCGGGTCCACCACGCGGCGGCACGTCGATCTCGCAGCACCACGTCGCCATGTCGGCGTGCCTGCGCGAGATCGACGTGCGCGAGCAGTCCGGACCCGACGGTGGGACTTGCCGGCCCCGGTGCCGCCCGGGAGCGCTCAGCCGCCGTACTCGTCGGGCGACAGCGCGTAGACCCCGACGCTGTTGCCCTCGAGCGGGTCGAAGCGCAGACCGCCCACGTCGCTGCGCCCGAAGACCCCCGACCCGTCACGCGCCACGGTCCACCCCGAGTCGGCCATCGCCTTCTCGTAGTGCGCGACGAAAGCCGCCGGGCCGTCCGCCTGCACGGTGTCCGTGCACCCGATACCGGTCGACCCGTGCAGGTCCACCTCCACACCCTCGTATGCCGGCAGCTCCCGGAATGCCGGGAGCCGGTTGGCGGGTTCTGAGGCGATATCCCCGATCCGTTGGCACAGATTGACAAGGCGACCACCCGGCATACCCCGCTTGAATCTCTGACATGGCTCAGCGACGCATCAGGATCGGGATCGACACGGGCGGCACGTTCACGGACGTGGTGGCCTTCGACGAGGACTCGGGGGATCTCGTCACGACGAAGACCCCCAGCACCCCGAGCAACCCCGCAGACGGGTTCATCAACGGCATCGACAAGGTGCTCGGGCTCATGGACGCGAGCGGTGACGACATCACCGCCGTCTGCCACGGCACGACGGTCGCGACCAACAAGCTCCTCGAGGGCAAGGTCGAGCAGCTCGGGTTCATCACGACCGAGGGCTACGAGTTCATGCTCGAGATCGCCCGCCAGGCCGTGCCCGACGGCTACGGCAACTCCTACTTCTGGGTCAAGCCCGCGCGCATCGTCCCCGCCGAGTCGGTCCGCACGGTCGGTGGCCGCTTCGACTTCGAGGGCAACGAGATCCGCCCGTTCGACGAGGAGAGCGCCGTCGCCGCGGCCCGCTGGTTCAAGGAGCAGGGCATCACGACGATCGGTGTGTGCTTCCTGCACTCCTACGCCAACGACGAGCACGAGCTGCGGATGCGCGAGATCCTGCGCGAGGAGCACCCCGAGGCGATCGTGTCGATCTCGAGCGAGGTGCTGCGCGAGTACCGCGAGTACGAGCGCTCGATGACCACCCTCGTCGACGCCGCGGTCAAGCCCAACGTCAGCCGCTACGTCACCAACATCCACGAACGGCTCGACGGCTTCACCAAGGGCTCGGGGCGCGAGATCCCCTTCTACATCATGAAGTCCAACGGCGGCGTCCTCTCCGCGGACGAGGTCGTGCACCAGCCGATCACGACGACGATGTCCGGCCCCGCCGCCGGCGCGCTCGGCGCCGCCCTCATCGCGCAGAAGGCCGGCTTCGACAAGATCCTCACCTGCGACGGTGGCGGCACCTCGACCGACGTCTCCGTCGTCCTCGACGGCGAGCCGACCCTGACGACCGAGGGCACCGTCGGCGCCTACCCGAGCAAGATCCCCATGATCGACGTCGTCACCGTCGGCGCCGGTGGCGGCTCGATCGCCTGGGTCTCGCCCGAGGGCGCCCTCAAGGTCGGCCCGCACTCGGCCGGCGCAGACCCGGGTCCGCTCTGCTACGGCAAGGGCGGCACCGAGCCGACGATCACCGACGCGCACGTCACCCTCGGCCGCATCCCCCCGCACCTCCTCGGTGGCGAGATCCCGCTCGACGTGGAGGCGGCGCGCACGGGGGTGCAGGCCCTCGCCGAGCGCCTCGGCCTCGACTTCGAGCGCTGCGCCACGGGCATCCTCGAGATCTCCGCGTGGAACCAGGCCAACGCCCTGCGCCAGGTGAGCGTCAAGCGGGGTCTCGACGTCCGCGACTTCATGCTCACGACCTTCGGTGGCTCCGGCTCGCTGCTGGCCTGCCGCCTCGTCGACATCCTCGACCTCGCCGGTGTCGTCGTCCCGCCGAACCCGGGCAACGTCAGCGCCTTCGGCCTGCTCACCGTCGACGTCAAGAACGACTACGTGCAGACGCAGGTCGCCAAGCAGGCGGCTCTCGACCACGCGGCGATCGAGAAGACCTTCTCCTCGCTCACCGAGCGGGCCGCCGCCGCGCTCGCCAAGGAGGGCTTCGCCGCGGAGGAGCACCAGTTCACCCGCACCGTCGACCTGCGCTACTTCGGCCAGGCCTACGAGGTCCGGGTCACGGCGCCCACCGACGCCGTGATCGACGAGGCGTACGCCGGACGCGTCGCCGAGGCGTTCCACGACGAGCACCGCCAGCTCTACGGCTACGACTTCCGAGGCGACCCGACCCAGCAGGTCGAGTGGGTCAACCTGCGAGTCACCGGCGTCGGCCCGATCACACGTCCCGAGCTGCAGGAGCTGGCCCCCGTCGCCGAGGACGCCGGCTCGGTCGAGGACCGCGCCCGTCGCTCCACCCGTGAGGTCTGCTTCGACGCCGAGGACGGCTACGTCGAGACCGGAGTCTGGTGGCGCCCCGACCTCGCCGTCGGCGACACCATCACCGGCCCGGCGATCATCGAGGAGTTCGGCTCCACGGTGCCCGTCCACCCCGGCTTCGTCGTCCGCGTCGACACCTACGGCAACCTCGTCATCACCAAGGAGGACAAGTGAGCACCACGACCGCTGCGCCCCAGGGAGCGACAGGTGCACCGGTGAACCCGGCCGGCCTGCCCACGGCATACGAGCACGGCAAGCGGCTCACCGAGCCCGGCAGCACCGTCGACCCGATCCTCGTCGAGATCGTCCAGGGCACCCTGGCGAGCGTCGAGATGGAGGTCGAGACCTCGATCGCCCGCACCTCGCGCTCCCCCATGATCCGCGACGCCCACGACTTCCGCGCCGGCATCCACGACCGCCAGCTGCGCAAGCTCACCGGCCGCTCGTACTCCGCGCTCGTCCACCCGATCGCCCGGGACTTCCCGCTCGAGGAGATGCGCGAGGGCGACGTCTTCTTCCACAACGACGTCTACGAGTCCGAGGGCGGCATCGGCCACCTCCCGGACCTCTGCGTCACCGTCCCCGTCTTCCACGACGGCGAGGTCGTCGCGTTCGTCCAGGCCTTCGGCCACCACGACGACATCGGCGGCGCCTGCCCCGGGTCCATGCCCAGTGGCGCGCAGTCGGTCTTCGAGGAGGGCCTGTCGGTCCCGCCCATCAAGCTGTGGGACGCGGGCGTGCCCAACAAGGCGGCGCTGCGGATCATGACCCGCAACTCGCGCATGCCCGACAGCCTCGCCGCCGACCTCGACGCCGAGTGCTCCGCGTGCCTCATGGGTGCGCGCCGGCTCTCCGACCTGTTCGCGCGCTACGGCCGCGACAGCGTCGAGGCGGCGTTCGACGCGATCCTCGACAGCACGACGGAGACCTACCGTCGCGAGATCCTGTCGAAGATCCCTGCGGGCACCTACGTCTGGGAGGACTACGCCGAGCACGACGGCGTCGACGAGCCGATGCTGCACACGCAGCGGATCACGCTCACCAAGGTCGACGATGCCCCCGCCGACCCGGAGACCAACTTCCCCGGTGGCGCCCGGCTCATCGTCGACTTCACCGGCACGGCGAAGCAGGCCAAGGGCCCCATCAACCACTGCGGCGACTACGTCGGCGGCAACTTCCTCAAGAAGTGGCTCGCCCCGATCCTGCGCAACCTCGCCGACACCCCCGAGCGCATGGCCGAGCTCGACGTCAACGAGGGCATCGTGCCGCTCATCGAGATGCGCTTCCCCGAGAAGGGCACGCTGCTCACCCCGATCTACCCGGCGCCCACCAACGCCCGCACGTTCGTCATCCTGCGCCTGCTCGGTGTCCTCGGCGGCGTCGTCGCCAAGGCCGTCGACGGCAAGATGCCGGCCGACCAGGAGACGATCCGCTACACCGGCGTCTACGGCAAGGACCGCGACGGCAACGACTACCTCATGCGTGAGGTGCTCGGCGGCGGCTCCGGCGGTCGCTACTACGCCGACGGCGAGGACACCATCCACGTCGTCCCGGACTCGCGGAACCTCCCGACCGAGTTCACCGAGTCGCGCTTCCCGTTCATCGTCGAGCGCCTCGGCCTCGCCGTGGACTCCGGTGGCGCCGGCCGCTACCGCGGTGGCCTCGGCTACGAGAAGCACATCCGGATGCTCCAGGACGCGAACTTCATGTCCATCGCCGACCGCTCGATCCTCGCCTGCTGGGGCGTCAAGGGCGGCAAGGCCGGTATGCCGTTCCACGTCACCATCGACGTCGGCGGGCCCGACGAGCGCGTCGTCGACGCCCTCGCCGACGCCGAGCCGGTCAAGGCCGGGCAGGTCATCCGCATCCGCACCACCGGTGGTGGCGGCTGGGGCGACCCGCTCGAGCGCCCCCTCGACGAGGTCGAGCGCGACCTGCGCTGGGGCAAGGTGTCCTTCGAGGGTGCGCGGACGGCATACGGCGTCGTCGCCACGGGCGACAAGGACGACGTGAGCGTCGACGTCGAGGCGAGCGAGTCGCTGCGCGCGCAGATGCGTGAGCAGCGTTCGGACGAGCCGTTCTTCGACCGCGGACCGGGCTATGCCCAGCTGGCCGACGGTGCCACGGCGAGCGAGTACGACTGGATGTGACCGGTCCATGACCGAGGTGCTCGTCATCGGCGCGGCCGGCAAGACCGGCCGCGCCGTGACGCGCGCGCTGCTGGCGCGTGCGGTCACCGTGCGGGCTGCCGTCCGTCCCGGGTCGACCAGTCCGGTGTATGCCGGCCCGTCCGTCCACGTCGTCCCTCTCGACCTGCTGTCGGGCACCGGCCTTCCGGTCGCCGTGGCGGGGGTGGACGCGGTCTACCACTTGGCGCCCAACGTCCACCCGGACGAGGTGGGTATCGCCCGGCGGGTGGCGGAAGCCGCTGCGGCAGAGGGGATCTCGCGCTTCGCGTTCCACTCGGTGCTCCACCCCGACGACGCGTCGATGCCGCACCACCTGCGCAAGGCCGAGGCGGAGCAGGTCGTCCGGTCGACGATCGCGACGACCACCGTCCTGCGTCCGGCGGCGTACCACCAGAACCTCGTCGACGCCGCTCTCTCGGGACGGATGGTCGTCCCCTACTCGCTCGACTCGGCGTTCACGAACGTCGACCTCGACGACGTGGCCGAGGTGGCGGCCCTCGTGCTCACGCAGGAGGGGCACGAGGGGGCGACCCACGACCTCGCCGGCCCCGAGGTGCTGAGCGTGCGGGACCTCGCAGCCCGTGCGGGCGATGTTCTGGGTCGCACGGTCGAGGCGGTCGAGCTCGACCGCGATGCGTGGGCGAGTGGACCCGGTGCGTCGCTGCCGGAGCAGGCTCGTGAGGAACTGCTCGCGATGTTCCGGTCCTACGACCGCGACGGCCTCGTCGGCGATCCCGCGACCCTGCGGGGCCTGCTCGGTCGTGAGCCGCGCACCTGGACCGACGTGCTGCGCGACGCGGTCACCGCCTGACACACGCCCCATCGAAGCCTCGTCGGGGCCCCGCCGAACACCCGACAAGGCCTAGGCGTGTGACGAGGGCGGCGCTAGCGTGGACGGAGTCCGCAGCGGGAGGTCCTCATGGATGTGTCGACGTTCTATGCGCTGTTCTCAGCGACGTGCTTCACCCTGGTCGGGCTGTGGTGGACCGTCGTCCAGAAGCACGAGGCGTGGCTGCGCACCGAGCACGGTCGGCGCGACGCAGGCGGCATCTACCTCGCGTTCCTCCTGCCCGCCCTCATGGGACTCTTCGCCCAAGTCGGCGGGACCGAGAACCCCGTGGTGTGGCGCGTGAGCTTCGTCGTCGTCGCCCTCATCGGGTGCTGGTCGACCCTGCGGCTGCTCCAGCGGTCACGAGCCGACGGGGACTCGGGGCTCTTCGCCCGGCACCGGTGGATCGCCGCGGCCATCTACTTCGTCATCGCCGTCCTCGGCGTCGCGCCCGAGATCGTCGAGCCGCTCGGGATCACCCCGCTGCAGGCGGAGGCGACGCTGCTCATCCTGCTCGTCGCGCTCGCCCACTGGCTCGTCTGGGAGTTCATGACGCACGCCGAGACCGAGCCCGGGTCCGACTCGCGCGCCGGCATCTGAGCACCCGGTGGCACCATGAGGCGGTGACCGACCACCAGCGCTTCCTCGACCGTGCCGTCGACCTCGCCATCGTCAACGTCGCCAACGGCGGCGGCCCGTTCGGAGCGGTCGTGGTGCGCGATGGCGCCGTCGTCGGAGAGGGAGCCAACCGCGTCACCGCCAGCCTCGACCCGACCGCCCACGCCGAGGTCGTCGCGATCCGTGAGGCCTGCCGCACCGTTGGGGACTTCTCGCTCGACGGGGCCACGGTCTACGCCTCGTGCGAGCCCTGCCCGCTCTGCCTCTCGGCCGCCCTCTGGGCCCGCGTGGACGCCGTCGTCCATGCGGCGGACCGGCATGCAGCCGCCGGTGCCGGGTTCGACGACGCGGCCTTCCACGGGCTCCTCGACCCGACGCCCGACCCCGGGGCCTGGCCGTTGCAGCGCCTGCACGTGCCGACGCCGCGAGCACAGGAGCCCTTCGACGCGTGGGCGCGCACGGCCGACCGCACGGAGTACTGACGCCACCCGCCGCAGGATCTGCCGAGACACCGTCGGATGCGCTATCTTGTGTCGCATGGTACCCGGCGACGACGCCATCCTGACGCACCTCCGGCGCGGTGCGCTGGAGTACTGCGTGCTCGCGATGCTGCGCGACGCCGAGCTGTACGGCCTCGACATCGCCCGACGCCTCACCGTTGACGGCGTCCTCATGTCCGGCGAGGGCACGCTCTACCCACTCCTCGCCAGGCTGCGCAAGGCAGGCCTCGTCGACACGACGTGGCAGGAGTCGGCTGAGGGCCCGCCCCGCCGCTACTACTCGCTCACCCCCGGCGGCCGCGATGCGCTCGCCGCCTTCACGCGCACGTGGAAGCCCTTCCGCGACGCCGTCGACTCTGCTCTCCAGGGGGACACAGCATGACTCCAGCCACCACGCACCCGCTCGTGACCGCCTGGCTGCGCGACCTCGAGCTCATGCTGCACGGGGTCGACCCCGGCGAGCGTGCCGAGGTCCTTGCCGGCGTCCACGAGCACCTCGACGCGAGCCTGCCCCCTGACGCGTCCGAGGACGACGTCCGCCGGGCGCTGGCCGGCCTCGGCTCGCCCCAGTCCGTCGCCGACGAGGCGTATGCCGTCCGCCCCACGACCGTTGTCGTCCCGTCTCCGCGACCGCGCCCGTCGCCGTGGCTGGCTCACGTCGCCTGCTTCCTCAACGGTGCCGGCCTGGCCCTGCTGACGTTGTTGACGCTCCTGCGCTGGCTGGGGTCCGGTTCCATGGCGCCGCATGCCTCCGAGCTCGTCTTCACGGGCATGCTCTTCCTGCTCCCGTGGCTCTGCCTGGTGGTGCTCACATCCATGGCGGAGGTCTGGGCTTCTGCCGACAAGTTCCGCTCGCTCCTGCTCTATCCCGTGACGCTCGCGGCACTCTCCGCAGCAGGGCTGGCCGACATCTCGGTCCTCTCTCCGGCAGTGTCGGGCCTCGCACTGGGGATCGCCGTCCGTGTGCTCGTCCGTCTGGTGCGCGCGGCTGGGCGACGCGGCGGGCCGAGGTGAGCGGACGGCATACGACGCGGTAATTGGCAGAAGGTGACACCCGGCGGCGTCCGTCTTGCCACGACCTGCCCGATCACGAGAGCACCCCCGCTACCTAGGCTCGGGGCATGACCGGACCGCTGCAGGACATCACCGTCGTCGACCTGTCCCGAGCCCTCGCCGGCCCGCACGCCGCGATGATGCTGGGCGACATGGGTGCTCGCGTCATCAAGGTCGAGTCGCCCACCGGTGACGACACGCGGGGCTGGGGACCGCCCTTCGTCGGGCCCGAGGACGACCCGATCTCGACGTACTTCCTCAGCGCCAACCGCAACAAGGAGTCGATCACCCTCGACCTCAAGTCCGACGACGGGCGCGACGTGCTCACCCGGCTCGTCCAGCGCGCCGACGTCCTCATCGAGAACTTCCGTCCGGGGGTCATGGACCGCCTCGGCTTCGGCAACGACCGGCTCCACGAGCTCAACCCCCGTCTCGTCGTGCTCGCGATCAGCGGCTTCGGTCACGACGGTCCGCAGGGTGGGCGCGCGGGCTACGACCAGATCGCCCAGGGCGAGGCCGGGCTCATGTCCGTCACCGGACCCGACGCCGACTCTCCGCAGCGCGTGGGCGTGCCGATCGGCGACCTGCTCGCCGGGATGTACGGCGCGTACGGCGTCGTCTCCGCCCTCCACGAGCGCAACACCACCGGCACCGGCCGGGTCGTGCGCACCTCGCTGCTCGCCGCGGTCGTCGGCGCGCACGCGTTCCAGGGCACGGCCTACACGGTCGCCGGCCACGTCGGGCACGCGCAGGGCAACCACCACCCGGCCCTGTCCCCCTACGGGCTCTTCCACTGCGCCGACGGCGACGTCCAGGTCGCATGCGGCAGCGAGTCGCTGTGGGTCAAGCTCGCCACCGCCTTCGGCATCGACCCGGCGACACCCGGGATGGCGACCAACCGCGAGCGCGCGGCGGGACGCGACCGGGTGACCGCCGCTCTCAACGAGGCGTTCGCGACGTGGCGGCTCGACGACCTCCTCCCCCGGCTCGACGAGCTCGGGATCCCGGCCGGCGAGGTGCGCACCATCGACCGCGTCTACGACTGGGACCAGACCCGCTCGCAGGGTCTCGTCCTCGATGTCGACCACCCGGTGCTCGGCTCGATCGAGATCCCCGGACCGCCGATCCGGTTGGACGACAACGCCTTTGCCGGTGGCCGCGAGACCCACCTCGCCCCGCCGACCCTCGGCCAGCACAACGACAGCGTGCGGGCGTGGCTCGCCGAGGAGGACCCGGCATGAGCGACAAGCCGGCACGTCCCACGTCCAGCGAGCTCATCGCGGCGGTCCTCGACGACGGCACGTGGCAGAGCTGGGACGACGCACCTCTCGCCGTGGCTCAGGAGGGCAGCCCGTATGCCGTCGAGCTCGCCGCCGCTGCCGAGAAGGCCGGCACCGACGAGTCCATCGTCACCGGCGAGGGGCGGATCGGCGGTCACCGGGTCGCCGTCATCGCGGGTGAGTTCAAGTTCCTCGCCGGCTCGATCGGCGTGGCGGCAGCCGAACGGATCGTTCTCGCCTTCGAGCGCGCCACCCGCGAGCGTCTCCCCCTCTTCGCCGCACCCGCCTCCGGTGGCACGCGCATGCAGGAGGGCACCCCGGCGTTCGTCACGATGGTGAAGATCTCGGCGGCCGTCGCGGCCTACAAGCGCGAGCACCTGCCCTACATCACCTACCTGCGCCACCCCACGACCGGCGGCGTGTTCGCCTCGTGGGGCTCGCTCGGTCACGTCACCGTCGGCGAGCCCGGCGCGACGATCGGCTTCCTCGGCGCCCGCGTCTACGAGGCGCTCTACGGCCAGCCGTTCCCCGACGACGTGCAGACCGCCGAGAACCTCTTCGCCCACGGTCTGCTCGACGCCGTGCTCCCGGTCGAGCTGCTCACCGCCACGGCCGCTCGCTTCCTCGACCTCGTGCTCGCGCCGCACGACTCCACCCCGGCACCGGAGGTGCCCAAGGAGCCGTTGGACGACGTGCCCGCCTGGGACTCGATCCTGCGCTCACGCAACGCCGCCCGACCGGGGGTCCGTGCCCTGCTCAAGCTCGGCGCCACCGACGTGCTGCCCCTTTTCGGCACAGGTGCCGGAGAGTGGGACCGTTCACTGTTCCTCGCCCTTGCCCGCTTCGAGGGCACACCGTGTGTCGTCCTTGGTCAGGACCGTCGCGGCGAGCAGACCGAGGCGCCGCTCGGCCCGTCCGGCCTGCGCGTCGCCCGGCGCGGGATGAAGCTCGCCACCGAGCTCGACCTGCCACTGGTCTCCATCATCGACACCGCCGGCGCCGCGCTGTCGAAGGAGGCCGAGGAAGGTGGCATGGCCGGTGAGATCGCCCGCTGCCTCTCCGAGCTCGTCGTCCTCGAGGTCCCGACCGTCTGCGTGCTGCTGGGCCAGGGCACCGGCGGTGGCGCCCTCGCGCTCATGCCCGCCGACCGCGTCATCAGCGCCCAGCACTCGTGGCTGTCGCCTCTGCCGCCCGAGGGTGCGTCGGCGATCCTCTACCGCACTCCCGACCGTGCACCGGAGCTCGCCGAGCGCCAGCGCGTCCGCTCGCTCGACCTCCTCGAGGACGGAATCGTCGACCGCATCGTCGCCGAGCACCCGGACGCGTCCGACGAGCCGGAGGCCTTCTGCCGCCGCATGGCCCAGGCCATCCGGCACGAGCTCGCCGACCTCGGCGACCGCGACCGCGCGCAGCGGCTCGATGACCGGCACTCCCGATACCGCCGCCTCGGCTGAGCCACCGTCCTACGATGAGGCGTGGTCGATGACGGACCCACGCCACGGCAAGAGATCCGCTTCTGTCGCTCCGCCGACGGGGTGCAGATCGCGTATGCCGTGCACGGACACGGTCCGCCGCTCCTCGTCGACTCCTGCTGGCTGAGCCACCTCCAGCACGACTGGGTCTCCCCCGTGTGGCGGCACTACCTCCACGAGTGGGGCCGCTACCGCACGGTCATCCGCTTCGACGAGCGCGGTCACGGCCTGTCCGACCGCGGGGTGCAGGACCACTCGCTCGAGCTGCGGCTCGCCGACCTCGAGGCGGTCGTCGAGGACGCCGGCCACGAGCGGTTCGACCTGCTCGCGATGGCGCAGGGCGGGCCGGTCGCGATCGCCTACGCCGCCGCGCATCCCGAGCGGGTGTCGCGGCTCGCCTTCTACGGCAGCTACTCGGGGCAGCAGGACAAAGATGCCACCGAGTCCGAGCTCAACGACACCCTCGACGCGCTCATCAAGGTCGGCTGGGCCCGCCCCGACTCCGGGTTCCGCCGGGTCTTCACCTCGCTCATGATCCCGAACGCCACCGAGGAGCAGCACACCTGGCTCGACGAGCTCCAGCGCGTGTCCACCGACGCGGACACCGCGCGCAGCTCGCGCAGGCAGCGGCTGTCCGCCGACTCCTCTCACCTCTTGGACTCCCTCGACGTCCCCACTCTCGTTATCCACTCGCGCGGTGACCGGATGAACGACTTCTCCGAGGCCCGCTACCTCGCGAGCCACATCGACGGTGCCCGCCTCGTCTGCCTCGAGAGCGACAACCACATCGTCCTCGAGGACGAGCCGGCATGGTCGGTGTTCCGGGCCGAGCTGCGGCGCTTCCTCAACGAACCCATCCGGGGCGACGGCGTCCCCGCGCCGGCGCCCTCCGACGGCGCCTCGCTCGAGGCGCTGTCCGCACGCGAGCGCGAGATCCTCTCCCTGGCCGCTCGTGGCCTCGACAACGAGGAGATCGCTGCCCAGCTCGTCCTCAGCACCCGAACCGTCGAACGCCACCTCAGCAACGTCTACGCCAAGCTCGACCTGCACGGGAAGTCCGCACGCACCGCAGCCGTCGCCCGCCTGCTCACTGCGACCTGACCCGGGAGAGCGCATCACGGCATACGCGTATGCCGTCAGCGCACGCCTCGCGAGCGCCTGGCGTCTGCGTGCACGTGCCGATGTGGTGACCCCGGGCCCGTTCCTACGTTGGGAAGCACCAGATCCGCGACCCAGCCCAGGAGCACCGCATGAGCACCAGCACCAGCACCAGCACGACCACCACCACCGACGACGCCGCCCTCAAGGCCACACACCGCGCGATGTGGGCGCTCGGCAACTACGCAGCCGTGGCGAGCGAGATCATCGCGCCGCTCGGACCCGTCCTCGTCGAGGCCGCGAGGATCGGCCCGGGGCAGCGGGTCCACGACGTCGCGGCCGGCTCCGGCAACGTCGCGATCCCTGCGGCCCGCACCGGCGCCGACGTCGTCGCCACCGACCTCACCCCCGAGCTGCTCGACCGCGGCCGGGAGGCCGCCGAGGCCGAGGGCCTCACGCTCACCTGGAAGGTCGCCGACGCCGAGGACCTTCCCTGCGACGACGGCGAGTTCGACACCGTCGTCTCGTGCGTCGGCGTGATGTTCGCGCCGCACCACCAGGCCGTCGCCGACCACCTCGTGCGCGTGGTCCGTCCCGGCGGCACGATCGGCCTGCTCAGCTGGACGCCCGAGGGGTTCATCGGCCAGATGTTCGCGACGATGAAGCCCTACGCTCCCCCGCCGCCTCCCGGTGCCCAGCCGCCTCCGCTGTGGGGTCATGTGGACCACGTGCGCGAGCTCTTCGGCGACCGCGCCACCATCGACAGCGCCGTCCAGCAGGACCTCGTCGTCGACCAGTTCGCGACGCCGCAGCACTTCGTCGACTTCTTCAAGGCGAACTACGGACCGACGATCGCGGTCTACCGCCACATCGCCGACGACCCCGAGCGCGTTGCCGCGCTCGACGCCGACCTGCGCGCGCTCGCCGAGCGGTTCGACCGCGGCACCGACCGCACGGTCCTCGACTGGGAGTACCTCCTGCTCACCGCCACCCGAACCTGACCCCCGCCCGCACCCTGACCACGCGGGGCGGCTCCAGCACCGTCACACCTGACAAACGGAGCCGCCTCGCCTGTCAGGTCATGCCAACGCTCGCACCCGGCCCCCTCCCTAGGCTCGCCGCAACGGCATACCGACGTGGTGTGCCTCCCCGAGCAGGAGGTGGGTCGGTGCGCGTACTCGTGGCACTCGGCGGCAACGCCATGACGTCGCCCGACGGGACGGCTCACCCGGCCGACCAGGTTCGCGCCATCACCGAGGCGATGCAGCACGTCGCCGAGCTCGTCGGGGCCGGCCACGAGGTCGTGCTCACCCACGGCAACGGACCCCAGGTGGGCAACCTGCTCGTCAAGAACGAGGTCGCCGCCCACGTCGTCCCGCCGGTGCCGCTCGACTGGTGCGGCGCGCAGACGCAGGGGACGATCGGCTTCACCATCCTCGACGCGCTCGAGCCCGCGCTCGCCCGTCGCGGTGTCGCCCGTCCGGTTGCGGCCCTCGTCACCCGCACCCGGGTCGCAGCCGACGACCCCCACTTCCAGTCGCCCACCAAGCCGATCGGTCGCTACCTGCCGGCCGACCAGGCCCAGCAGATGATCGACCACGGTCAGCAGTGGGAGGACCGCGGCGACAAGGGCTGGCGGCGAGTCGTCGCCTCGCCGGAACCCCGCGAGATCCTCGACCTCGGCGCCATCCGCGCCCTCGTCGAGTCGGGCCACGTCGTCGTCGCCGCCGGCGGCGGCGGCATCCCGGTCGTCCGCGAGGAGGACGGCAGCCTGCGCGGCGTCGAGGCGGTCATCGACAAGGACCTCACCGCGGCACTGCTCGCGCAGGAGCTCGGCTGCGACATCCTCATCATCGCCACCGACGTCGACCACGCGATGGTCGACTACGGCACCCCGGACGAGCGACCGCTGGGCCTCACCTCGCTCGCGCAGATGCAGGCGTATGCCGCCGACGGCCAGTTCGCGTCGGGGTCGATGGGTCCCAAGGTCGACGCGGCACTGCGCTTCGCCGAGAGTGGGGGGCGCAGCATCATCACGTCCCTCGAGCACATCACCGATGCGGTCGAGAGCGAGTTCGGCACCGTCATCGACACCACCCCCGAAGACTGAACCACCCGAGTTTCCCACCCAGTTCCACTGTCCCGCAGCGGTTCCGCATCCAGAAAGGTCACGTCGTGCCAGAAGCCATCGAGGTCCGCAAGGTACCGATCCACAGCGTCTCCGACGCCTCCGAGCTCGCGAAGCTCATCGACGACGGCGTGATGGAGGCGAGCCGCGTCATCGCCATCATCGGCAAGACCGAGGGCAACGGCGGCGTCAACGACTACACCCGGATCATCGCCGACCGCGCCTTCCGCGAGGTGCTCGTCGAGAAGGGCGCCCCGGCCGACCAGGTCAAGCAGGTCCCGATCGTCTGGTCCGGCGGCACCGACGGCATCATCAGCCCCCACGCGACGATCTTCGCCACCGTGCCCGAGGACAAGGCCGAGAAGACCGACGACCTGCGGCTCACCGTCGGCTTCGCCATGAGCGAGGCCATCAAGCCCGAGGAGATCGGCTACACCGGGATGATCTCCAAGGTCGCCGACGCCGTGAAGGTCGCCATGGAGCGCGCCGGCATCACCGACCCCAAGGACGTGCACTACGTCCAGACCAAGACCCCGCTGCTGACGATCCACACGATCCGTGACGCCGAGTCGCGCGGCCAGAAGGTGTGGACGCACCACACCCACGAGTCGATGGACCTCTCCAACGGCACGACCGGCCTCGGCATCGCCGTCGCCCTCGGCGAGATCGAGATGCCCACCGACGCCGACGTCATGGAGAACCGCTCGCTCTTCTCGTCGGTGGCGTCGTGCTCCTCCGGCGTCGAGCTCGACCAGGCGCAGGTCGTCGTCGTGGGCAACGCCCGCGGTGTCGGTGGCCGCTACCGCATCGGTCACTCGGTCATGCGTGACGCCCTCGACGCCGACGGCATCTGGGAGGCCATCAAGGACGCCGGCCTCGAGCTGCCCGAGCGCGCCCACACGAGCGACCTCAAGGGCCGTCTCGTCAACGTGTTCCTCAAGTGCGAGGTCAGCCAGGACGGCCAGGTCCGGGGTCGCCGCAACGCCATGCTCGACGACTCTGACGTGCACTGGCACCGTCAGATCAAGTCCGCCGTCGGTGGCGTCACCGCCTCGGTGACCGGCGACCCGGCCGTGTTCGTGTCGGTGTCAGCGGCCCACCAGGGCCCCGACGGCGGTGGCCCCGTGGCCGCGATCGTCGACCTCGGCGAGGGCGAGCCCACCGGCTACGCCGCTCCGGGAGCGCCGACCGTCTGACGCTCGGCACGTGCTGCTCCCCGTGAGGGGACGCGATGAGGGTCCGGAGGCGGTATCGCCTCCGGACCCTCATCGCGTGTCTCGTGGTGTCAGGTCCCGCCGTCGCCGAAGCCACCGCCGAACCCACCGACGCCCCCGCCGCCGTAGGCGCGTGTGTCGTTGCGGGCGTCCATCTCGTGCCGCCGGGTCATGAGGTCCCCGCCGAACTCCGAGCCGCCCGTGTGACGGCGGTCGTAGAACCACGCGCCGACGAAGACGAGGGCCAGCACCACCGCGATCGTTCCCCAGAGCCAGAGCATCGAACCCTTCCCTTCCTCAGAACCCCGAGCTGCCCCCGTTGTTGAACCGACTCACGTCACCGTCGCCCTGCGCCTGGTTGAGCCGCCCCGCGTCACGGTGGGACAGGTCCATCCCGAACCTCCGGTCGTAGACCCAGGCCCCGACGAGCACGGCGAGCAGCACGACGCCTGCGAGGGTCCAGAACATGTCCCTCTCCTCACTCCCTGACCGCACCACTCCCCGACCCACCGGGCTCGACGACCTCCTGCGAGGCGAGCCGGCGCAGCATCCTGCGGTCGCCCACGATCTCGACGACGAGCACGACGAATGCCACGGCGATGAGCGTGAGGAGCAGAGCGAGAACACCTTGGACGACGAGGTCCACCGACATGGCAGCTTCCCCTCTCCCGACGGGAGATCCTGCGACTGACACGACCAATATCCAGCGGCCGCGCCCGGCTGGCAAGCCCTCCTCGGGGTCAGTGCGCGAAGTGGCGCGTCCCGGTGAAGTACATCGTCACGCCGGCAGCCGTCGCAGCCTCGATCACCTCGGGGTCGCGCATCGAGCCACCCGGCGCGACGACCGCGCGGACACCGGCGTCGAGGAGCACCTGCAGCCCGTCGGCGAACGGGAAGAACGCGTCCGACGCCGCCACCGCGCCCCGGGCCCGCTCGACCTCGCCCGAGTTCGCCCGCGACACCGCGAGGTGGCAGGAGTCCACCCGGTTGACCTGGCCCATCCCGATGCCGACGGAGGCTCCGTCGGAGGCGAGGAGGATCGCGTTGGACTTCACCGCGCGCACCGAGCGCCACGCGAACTGCAGGTCGGCCAGTGTCGCGTCGTCGGCCGCCTCACCGGAGACGAGCCGCCAGTTCGCCGCGTCGTCGCCACCGACGACCGCACCCGACTCGTCGGTGACGACCGCGTCCACGGTGTCGCGGTGCTGCATGAGCAGACCGCCGGAGATCGGCCGGATCTCGGCTTCCCCGCGCGCGGGCGCCGCCGCCTCGAGGAGGCGGATGTTCTTCTTCGCCGTGAGCACTTCGAGCGCGTCGTCGTCGAACCCGGGCGCAACGACGACCTCGGTGAAGATGTCGGCGACGGTGCGGGCCATCTCGACGGTCACGGTGCGGTTGGTCGCGATGATCCCGCCGAACGCCGAGACCGGGTCGCACGCGTGCGCCCGTCGGTGGGCGTCGGCGACATCGGCGCCGACCGCGATCCCGCACGGATTGGCGTGCTTGATGATCGCGACCGTGGGCTGGTCGCCGTGGTCGTACGCGGCACGCACGGCGGCGTCGGCATCGACGTAGTTGTTGTAGGACATCTCCTTGCCGTGGAGCTGCTTCGCCTGCGCCAGACCCGGCTCGGGCGCGAAGCCGTGGGCATAGAGCGCAGCGCTCTGGTGCGGGTTCTCGCCGTAGCGCAGCACCGCCGACTTCGTCCACGTCGCGCCGGCCCACTGCGGGAAGCCGGAACCCTCGCTGGTGTCGGTGTAGGCGTTGCCCATCCACGACGCCACGTGCACGTCGTAGGTCGCCGTGTGCACGAACGCCTTCGCGGCAAGCGCCTTGCGCTGCTCGAAGGTGAACCCGCCTCCGTGCACGGCCTCCAGGACCTCGTCGTATGCCGTCGGGTCGACGACCACGGCCACGCTCGGGTGGTTCTTGGCCGCGGCACGGACCATGGTCGGGCCGCCGATGTCGATGTTCTCGACGACGTCGTCGGCGCCGGCGCCCGAGGCCACGGTGTCGGCGAACGGATAGAGGTTGACGACGACGAGGTCGAAGGGCTCGACACCGAGCTCACCGAGCTGCTCGACGTGGTCGGGCTTGCGGGTGTCGGCGAGGATGCCGGCGTGCACGAGCGGGTGCAGGGTCTTGACCCTCCCCTCGAGACACTCGGGGAAGCCGGTGAGGTCGGCGACCTCGGTCACCGGGATGCCGAGCCCCTCGATGAGGGCGGCCGAGCCACCCGTGGACACGATCGCGACGCCGGCCCCGTGCAGCCCACGGGCGAGGTCCTCGAGCCCGGTCTTGTCGAAGACGCTGACGAGCGCCCGGCGGACGGGGCGGAGGTCCTGGGTCGGACCGGGCGTGCTGACGGAAACGGCCATGGTGGTGGCTCCAATCGCGGCGTTGGGGGTGCGGTCGTGCTCAGCGGGTGCACCCAGGCGGGCGATGCGGTCCCATGTGTGACTCCCCGGTGGTGGTCCACCTGCGCCAGTCGTCCCCCCGATCCTAACGGCCCGGCGCGGCGTCCCGGTCCCGGCCCATCCGGCCGACGAGCTCGACGAGCAGCTCGCGCTCGTGCACCTTGATCCGCTCGTGCAGCGTCTCCTCGGTGTCGTCGTCGAGGACCTCGACGGCTCGCTGGGCGAGGATCGGGCCGGTGTCGACGCCGGCGTCCACGAGGTGCGCCGTCGTCCCCGTGACCTTGACCCCGTGCGCGAGCGCGTCCCGCACGGCGTGCGCGCCGGGGAAGCTCGGCAGCAGCGCGGGGTGGGTGTTGAGGATCGTCCGGTCACCCAACGTCGCCGGCCCGAGGATCTTCATGAAGCCAGCCGTGACGACGAAGTCCGGTGCGCGAGAGGCGATCTCGGCAGCCAGCGCCTCGTCCCACGCACCCCGGTCGTCGTAGTCGCGCACCCGGCACACGAACGTCTCGATCCCCGCTCGCTCCGCCCGGCGCAGCCCCTCGATGTCGTCGCGGTCCGCTCCCACGGCAAGGATCCGAACCCCGTATGCCGGGTCGAGACTCGCGTCGAGGAGTGCCTGGAGCAACGTGCCCGAGCCCGAGACGAGGACGACGATGCCGGCGGGTTCAGTCACGTCGAGCACCCTATCGACTGGCGCGTGCGTGCTCAGCGGCGCAGGCGCCAGGCGTCCCACGCCACGACGCCGAGGGCACCGAGGAGGAGCTCGCCGCCGACGGCGAGCGACGTCCCCAGGGCGTGCGCCCCGATGTCGGAGAGCCGGTAGGCGCCGAGCGAGCCACCCCCGATCCCGTCGAGCAGTCCGACGGCCGCCGCGACGAGCACGCACGCGAACGCCGCCACCGACGCCTTGGTGCGCAGCGACGACAGCCGGGCCACCGCGGCGAGGGAGCGCCGTCCGATGTAGGCGCCGACGAGCACGGGGACGACGACGAGCAGCCGCGTGAACCACGGCCACGGCCCCGGCTCGGGCATGGCGCCGAGCACGGGCACGAGCGGCATGAGCCCGCTCGCCGAGCCGGCGAGCGAGGTGTGGGCACCGTCGACGACCGAGAAGCCCGGCCCCGCGAGCAGGGCGACGACCCAGAGGGCCAGGTTGGGCAGGGCGGCGGCCTGGGCGGCCACGAGGAGGAGGCTCCCGAGGAAGCCCGCGCCCACCTCCGCCTGCAGGCCGGAGACGGCGTCCCAGCGCACGACCACCGCACCGAGGACGGTCGCCGTGGCGAGACCGAGCAGCAGGGCGAGGCCCCGCGCCGCAGCTCCGCCGGCACGCCGGGCCGTCTCCGGCGGGACGAGGACGTCGAAGCGGGGACCGAGCACGTCCGCCTCGCGCGACAGCCGCCGGACGGCGAGCACGAGCGCGACCAGCGGGACGACGACGACCGGGACGGGCAGGCTGAGCCAGCGCAGCGGCAGCGACCCCACGAGGGTGAGGGCGGACGCGAGGCCGAGGGCGACGGCATACCCGAGCCACCAGCGAGCAGCGGTGGCCGTCACCGAGCGGGGCAGCAGCTCGGCGAAGAACTCGTCATCGGCATCGGCGGTCTCGAGGGCCCGACCGGCGCCGCGGGAGGCCAGCCAGACCGCGAGCGCCCCGAGCGCGAGCGGCACGAAGGCCACGCGGGTCGCGTCTGCCCCGAGGTGCGCTCCCTGGACGAGCAGCCACAGCGACGAGCCGGCACCGAGCGGCTCGGCCAGCGAGCCGCCGGGGCGCGGGTCGAGCAGCCAGCCGAGCAGGGTGGGGACGACGACGACGAGGAGCGAGAGGACGCCGGTCGCGACGCCCACGAGGACGTCGCGCACCGGCAGGGGCAGCCACGAGGGGGCCTGCGACGGGGCGCCGCCCGCGTCGTCCGCGTCGGCGGAGGGGCGCACACCACGAAGCATCTCCAGAACGGTCATCGTGGCCCAGTCTCCCCCGAGCACCCATCCGGATCCCGGCGCACACGCCGAGGCGAGCAGACCCGGGAACGCGAGCGGGCGGCATACCGAAAGACTTCTCGGTATGCCGCCCGCTCGCGAACGCTCTGGTCAGAGACCCGCAGCTCAGAGACTCTTCATGATCTCGCGCATGAGGTCGGCCGTCTCGGACGGCGTCTTGCCGACCTTGACGCCGGCGGCCTCGAGGGCCTCCTTCTTGGCCTGCGCGGTGCCCGACGAGCCGGAGACGATGGCGCCGGCGTGGCCCATGGTCTTGCCCTCGGGCGCGGTGAACCCGGCGACGTAGCCGACGACCGGCTTCGTGACGTGCTCCTTGATGTAGGCCGCGGCGCGCTCCTCGGCGTCGCCACCGATCTCGCCGATCATGACGATCGCCTTGGTCTCGGGGTCGGCCTCGAACGCCTCGAGGGCGTCGATGTGCGTCGTGCCGATGACCGGGTCGCCGCCGATGCCGATGGCGGTCGTGAAGCCGTAGTCACGCAGCTCGTACATCATCTGGTAGGTCAGGGTGCCCGACTTCGAGACGAGGCCGATGGGGCCCTTGCCCGCGATCGTGTGCGGCGTGATGCCGGCGAGCGACTCCTCCGGCGTGATGATGCCGGGGCAGTTCGGACCGATGATCCGGGTCTTCTTGCCGATCGAGTAGTTGAAGAACTCGGCGGTGTCCTTGACCGGGATGCCCTCGGTGATGACGACGAGGAGCGGGATCTCGGCGTCGATGGCCTCGATCGCGGCGTCCTTGGCGAACTGCGGCGGCACGAAGGCGACCGAGACGTTGGCGCCCGTGGCCTCCATGGCCTCCTTGACCGAGCCGAAGACGGGCAGCTCCTTGCCGCCGATCTCGGCGGTGGTGCCGGCCTTGCGGGCGTTGACGCCACCGACGATGTTGGAGCCGGCGTCGAGCATGAGGGCGGTGTGCTTGGAGCCCATGCCGCCGGTCATGCCCTGCACGATGATCTTGCTGTCAGCGTTGAGGTAGATAGACATGTGTGTGCGCTTCCTAGGGGTTCGTCAGCCGTCGGGCGGTCAGTTGGCAGCCAGCTCGGCGGCCTTGGCCGCGGCGCCGTCCATCGTGTCGACCTGGGTCACGAGCGGGTGGTCCAGCTCGTTGAGGATGGCCCGGCCCTGGTCGACGTTGTTGCCGTCGAGGCGGACGACGAGGGGCTTGGTGGCGTGGTCGCCGAGGATCTCGAGCGCACCCTTGATGCCGTTGGCGACCTCGTCGCAGGCGGTGATGCCACCGAAGACGTTGACGAAGACGGAGCGGACCTGCTCGTCGCCGAGGATGACGTCGAGGCCGTCGGCCATGACCTGCGCGTTGGCGCCGCCACCGATGTCGAGGAAGTTCGCGGGCTTCACGCCGTGCGCCTCACCGGCGTAGGCGACGACGTCGAGCGTGCTCATGACGAGCCCCGCGCCGTTGCCGATGATGCCGACCTGGCCGTCGAGCTTGACGTAGTTGAGGCCCTTGGCCTTGGCCTTGGCCTCGAGCGGGTCGGCCGCGGCCTTGTCCTCGAGCGCCGCGTGGTCCTCGTGACGGAACTCCGCGTTCTCGTCGAGGGTGACCTTGCCGTCGAGGGCGACGATGTCGCCGTCGTTGGTGCGCACGAGCGGGTTGACCTCGACGAGCGTCGCGTCCTCGTCGCGGTAGACGACCCACAGCTTCTCGAGGACGGGCACGATCTTGGCGCCGGTCTCGGCGTCGAAGCCGGCCGCATCGACGATCTCCTGCGCCTTGGCGGTGTCGATGCCGACGTTGGGGTCGACGGCGATGCGGGCGAGGGCCTCGGGACGCTCGACGGCGAGCTGCTCGATCTCCATGCCGCCCTCCTTGCTGCACATCGCAAGGTAGGTGCGGTTGGTCCGGTCGAGCAGGACGGAGAAGTAGTACTCCTCGTCGATCTGCGCGCCCTGGGCGATCATCACCTGGTGGACCGTGTGGCCCTTGATGTCCATGCCGAGGATCTCGCCGGCCAGCTGCTCGGCCTCGTCAGCCGACTTGGCGACCTTGACGCCACCGGCCTTGCCGCGCCCGCCGGTCTTGACCTGCGCCTTGACGACGGTGACCCCGCCACTCTTGGGGCCGATGGCCTCGGCGGCTGCTCGAGCCTCCGCCGCGGTGGTGGCCACCGCGCCTGCCAGCACGGGTACACCGTGCTTCTCGAACACATCTCGTGCCTGGTACTCGAAAAGGTCCACGGATTCGTTCCCGTCCTCACGTGTCATTGGGTGACCACTGGTTTGTCCGGGACGAGACTAGCGCCGCGACGACGGGGTCCTCGTCCGCGGGTCTCGATCCGGACACGTCGCGAAGCGTGATCCTCACGACAACCACAGGGCCGCCGATGGCGCTATACGGTGAGGAAACCATGGATGCCTCGATGTGGATGCACCCCGCGGAGCCGCGGACGACTGTGATGGGCCGTGCCCGTCGCGCCCTGGGCAGCGCCTCGTCGGCGGCCCGCGGACTGGGGCCGCTGCTCACCCCACGGGCCATGGTCGGGATGGCGATCGAGGGTGCGTGGATGACGACGCACCTCGCGACGTACCCGCTCGGGATCTTCCAGGAGCGTGCCGACGGCCGCCATCCCTACCGGATCGAGCACCTCGCGCCCGTGCAGCGCGGACTCCTCATCTCCAACGTCGAGGCCGCGGGGACGCCGATCCTGCTCGTCCACGGCCTCATCGACAACCGGTCGATCTTCACGCTCCTCCGGCGCGGCCTGACCCGCCGCGGCTTCGGCTCGATCTACGCGATGAACTACTCGCCCTTCACCGCCGACGTGCGCACCGCCGCCGCCCAGCTGGGCGAGGAGATCGAGGCGATCGTCGCCGAGACCGGCTACGAGAAGATCCACATCGTCGGACACAGCCTCGGCGGCCTCATCGCCCGCTACTACGTGACCCGCCTCGGCGGCGACGAGCGCGTGCACACGCTCGTCACGCTCGGCACGCCCCACCAGGGCACGTACGCCGCCTACGCCGCACCCACCCGGCTCATCGGCCAAATGCGCCCCGGCAGCGGCCTCATCCGCGAGCTCGACGAGCCGGCGCCGCAGTGCACGACGCGCTTCATCTGCTACTGGTCCGACAGCGACCTCGTCATCGTCCCGCAGGGCAGCGGCGCGCTGCGCCACCCGGACCTCTCCGTGCGCAACATCCGCCTGCACGGCGTCGGGCACATCTCGCTGGCGATCGTCGGCGACGTTGTCCACGGCATCTCGACGGCGCTGGCGGAGCTCGACCCCGAGGGTGCGACCGTGACCCCGGGCGTCACCCCGCTCGCTCCCCGCGGTCGGTCCACCGAGGGCTCGCGGTCCGCGACACGTAGCGGGAGCGGACGGCATACGGCGTCTTCGGGGAAGTGACGCGCGTCACACCGTGACGTGAACATCGAGGTGGGACGCGGGAAACGCGTCGTCCGCGCCGTTTCCTCGCTCCCCGATTTCCACACCCGGCTTTGGATAACGGTCAGGTCACGGTACGGTTGACGCTCCCGTGTCCCCTGCACGTGAGGTATCCCTGCCTTGAGTCACCCCTACGAGGGGCGTCACCGTGGCCGGCATCGCAAACCTGCGACGAGTCGAGTCCCGCGCGCCCTGCACCCCGGTTTCGTCCTGCCCAGTGCCGCTGCCGCGGCGCTGGTCGTCACGGCCACCGGCGCATCCGTCGCCGAGTCGGCCCCGCTGACGCTGGACCTGACCGCTGCACAGGCGCAGACGGCCCGTGAGCAGGCCGCCACGGAGGTCGCCGAGCAGGCCGACCTCTCGACGCGTCGCCAGCAGATCGCGATCCAGACCGCCGCCATCCAGGGCCGCGCGACGGAGAAGAAGCGCGTCGCCCGCAACAACGCCCGCGTCGCCGCGGCCGCGAAGGCCAAGGCCGCCGCGCTCGCCGCCGCCGAGGCGAAGATGGAGCGAGAGGGCAAGCGCTGGGTCAGCCCCATCGAGGGTGCCCAGTTCACGTCCGGCTACGGCATGCGCTGGGGACGTATGCACTGGGGCAACGACTTCGGCACCGCCACGGGGACCCCGCTGCGCGCGATGTCGCGCGGGGAGGTCGTCTTCGTCGGTCGCCACGGCAACATGGGCAACCTCGTCCGCATCAAGTACTGGGACGGCACCGAGTCCTACTACGCCCACATGGACAGCTTCTCCTCGCACGTCGGCGAGAAGGTCATGCCCGGTGACATCGTCGGTCGCAGCGGCAACACCGGTCGCTCCACCGGCCCGCACCTGCACCTCGAGATCCACCCCGACGGCGGCGGCCCGGTCAACCCCGGCCCGTGGCTGCGGGACAAGGGCCTGCAGTGAGCTGAGGCTCCAGCAGGACGCGCCAGAAGGGCGGCACCCACCCCGGGTGCCGCCCTTCGGCGTTCCTGCTCGCGTATGCCGCCGCGGGGCCGGCTCGTCAGAGCTTCTCGAGCGGGGCGAAGCGCAGGAGGAAGCGCTTGACCCCGGTGTCGCCACCGAAGTCGACCTCTGCCTGGGTCTTGTCACCCTCGCCCATCGTGCGCACCACCGAACCCAGGCCGAAGGCGTCGTGGGTGACCTTGTCGCCGGCGGCGAGCGGGATGATCGGCCGGTTGCCCGGTGACCGCACGCCCGGGCGTGCGGCGAGCGAGGCGACGGCCGGCCGCTGGCCGCGGTGACCGATGGCGGCGGCGCCGCTGAGCTCGCGCTCCCAGCTGAGCAGGTCGGCCGGGATCTCGTCGAGGAACCGGCTCGGCGGGTTGTACTGCGGCGCACCCCACGCCGATCGCACCGCCGCACGCGACAGGTGGAGCCGCTCGCGGGCGCGGGTGATGCCGACGTAGGCGAGCCGCCGCTCCTCCTCGAGCTCCTTGGGGTCGCCGAGCGAACGCAGGTGCGGGAAGGTGCCGTCCTCCATGCCGGTGAGGAAGACGACGGGGAACTCCAGGCCCTTGGCCGTGTGCAGCGTCATGAGCGTGACGACACCCTGCTCCTCGGCCTCGGCGGAGTCGGGGATCTCGTCGGCGTCGGCGACGAGCGACACGCGCTCGAGGAAGTCCTCGAGGCTGTTGACCTCACCCGTCTCGGCCCGGGCCTCGTCGAACTCGCGGGCGACGGCGACGAGCTCGGCGAGGTTCTCGATCCGGGTCTCGTCCTGCGGGTCGTGGCTGGCCCGCAGCTCGGCGAGGTAGCCGGACTTCTCGACGATGGCCTCGAGGAGGTCGGACACCCCGGCCTCGTCGTCGTCGCGGACCGTGCCGAGGTCCTCGAGGAGCGCGGTGAACGCCTTGATCGAGGTCACCGAGCGGGTCGCGATGCCGGGGGCGTCCTCGGGGCGGCCGAGGGCCTCGACGAAGGAGATGCGCTCGCGCTCGGCGAGGGCGGCGACGACAGCCTCGGCGCGGTCGCCGATGCCGCGCTTGGGCACGTTGAGGATGCGACGCAGGTTGACCGTGTCGGCGGGGTTGGAGAGCACGCGCAGGTAGGCGAGCGCGTCCTTGACCTCGCGTCGCTCGTAGAACCGGGTGCCGCCCACGACCTTGTAGGGCAGTCCGACCCGGACGAAGACCTCCTCGAGGGCACGCGACTGCGCGTTGGTGCGGTAGAAGACGGCGACGTCGCCGGGCTTGGTCCCGTGCTCGTCACCGAGCTTGTCGATGCTGCGCGCGACGAACGACGCCTCGTCGTGCTCGTTGTCGCCGACGTAGCCGATGATCTGGGCGCCCGCGCCGGAGTCGGTCCAGAGGTTCTTCTTGCGGCGCGACTCGTTGCGCGAGATGACGGCGTTGGCGGCGGTGAGGATCGTCTGGGTCGAGCGGTAGTTGCGCTCGAGCAGGATCGTGCGCGCGTCGGGGTAGTCCTCCTCGAACTCGACGATGTTGCGGATCGTCGCGCCGCGGAAGGCGTAGATCGACTGGTCGGCATCACCGACGACGACGAGCTCGCTGGGCTCGACGGAGTGCTCGGACCTCTTGCCCTCGTGACCGACGAGCTCGCGGATGAGCTGGTACTGCGCGTGGTTGGTGTCCTGGTACTCGTCGACCATGACGTGCCGGAACCGCCGCCGGTAGTGCTCCGCGACGTCGGGGAACGCCTGGAACATGTGGACCGTGAGCATGATGATGTCGTCGAAGTCGAGCGCGTTCGCCTGCCGCAGACGACGTTGGTATGCCGTGTAGGCCTCAGCGAGGAGCCGCTCGGTGTGGGTGCCACCCGGGTTCTCGGCGCTGGGCTCCCCGCCCACGCGGGCGGCATACGTCTCCTCGTCGACGAGCTCGTTCTTGAGGTTGGAGACCTGGTGGCTGAAGGTGCGGGGGTTGTAGCGCTTGGGGTCGAGGTCCATGTCGCGGATGACCATCGACATGAGGCGCTGGCTGTCGGCGGCGTCGTAGATCGAGAAGGTCGACTTCATGCCGACCTTGTCGGCCTCGCGGCGCAGGATGCGCACGCAGGCGCTGTGGAACGTCATGACCCACATCGCCTTGGCGCGCGGGCCGACGAGGTCGGCGACCCGCTCGCGCATCTCGGCCGCGGCCTTGTTGGTGAAGGTGATCGCGAGGACCTGGCCCGGCTGGACGCCGCGGGCGGCGAGCAGGTGGGCGATGCGGTGGGTGAGCACGCGGGTCTTGCCCGAGCCGGCGCCGGCGATGATGAGCAGCGGGCTTCCGGCGTGCAGGACCGCCTCGCGCTGCTCCTCGTTGAGGCCCTCGAGCAGCTCGTCGGGGTCCGTGGTGCGACCGCCCCAGGCGGGCGCGGCGGCGGGCGCCTCGCCGGACTCGTCCGAGACCGCCCACGACGGGACGCCTGCCTCGTTGACGAGCGCGGCGTGCGCGCTGTCGTGCGTGGCGGGGTCGGTCTGCGGGGCCTTGGCGGAGTCGGGCGAACCGAAGTCCATGCCGTCGAAAAGGGTGCTCATCTCGGGTCCAACCCTACGTCGTGGCGCCCACACCGCAGACCCGTCCCGGGGCCGGACTCACCGCGCGGCGGGCGCCCGGGTGGGCGGCCGGCATACGGACGATTGGGGAAGCGACGGCCGCCCGGTTAGGCTGTGAGCGCGAAAGGGAGTAGTCCCCAACAACCGCGTCGACACACTGACCTCCGGGTCCGGTGCGGTGGGCCACCTCGAGGTGGCGGACGAGACTTTCGACCAGTACCACGACCCTTTGACCGGACGTGCCTGGTCGAAGGGACGTCCCCCGGGACAACCTCGGCCGGGCGACAAGGAGACCGAGACCCCCATGTACGCATTCCTGCTGAGCACCGCCGTGATCTTCGTGGCGGAGCTGGGTGACAAGAGCCAGCTCATGGCGATGACGTTCGCCACCCGCTACAGCGTCAAACAGGTACTCATCGGCATCACCGCCGCCACCGCGATCGTCCACCTGCTGTCCGTCGGCATCGGCGCATGGGTGGGGACGAGCTTCGAGGGCTACCAGTGGCTCATCTCGATCGTCGCCGGTATCGCGTTCCTCGCGTTCGCGGCGTGGACGCTGCGCGGTGACGAGCTCACCGAGGACGAGGCCGACAAGGCCCGTCGCAGCACCGGCGCCGCCGTGCTCGCCGTGGGCGTCGCGTTCTTCCTCGCCGAGCTCGGCGACAAGACGATGCTCGCCACGATCACCCTCGCCACGCAGGAGGGTTGGTTCGGCACGTGGATCGGCTCCACGCTCGGCATGGTCCTGGCCGACGCGCTCGCCATCGGTGCCGGCGCGCTGCTCGGCAAGAAGCTGCCCGAGAAGGCGATCAAGTACGGCGCGACGCTCGCGTTCGTCGTGTTCGGCGTCATCCTCATCATCGAGGGCATCACCTCGCGCTGACGCTGTTCGGTGGCGCCGGCTCCGCCCCTTGGTTCGGCCTCACGGCAGGAGCCGGCGCAGCCGAGTTCGCCAGGTGCGGTGTGGCGCCCATGGAGCGTCGACCGGACGGGCAGGGTCGCCGGGGTGAGCCGGGGCCGCGAACATGAGGCTCATTCCGATCAGGCCGACGACAGCCAGGTGCCACCGAGCGACCTGCAGGATCGTGGACTCGGAACCATCGCTGAGCCAGGCGAAGGCCGTGACACCGAGGATGGCGACCGTCGATGACGCGCAGCGAACCGGCCAGTCGGACGGCGGGTGGCGCTCTCCGAGGTTGGCCCCGCGCCGGCGGCTCAGCCAGAGCTCGCTCGTCCACGGCAGGATCGCGAGGAGGACGAACAGCGTCGCGAGGGTGACGACATCGCTGAGGTCGATCGTGACGGCAGCGGTCCACGGACCACCCTTGACGACCGCCATGACGACACAGAAGACCCCGACGCTCACGATGCCCGCCACGCCGACTCGCCGCACCCACCACAACGGCGACAACGGCTGCCACTGAGCGGCATACGTGACGGGCTGCCCGAAGGCGTCGACCGGGTCCTCACCCGTCGAAGCGACATGCGACTCGACCTGCGCGACGATCTCACGCACCTTGGGCTCATCGACGCCGTTGATGCGGAGCTGTTCCGCGAGAGCTTGGCTGTAGTGCCACTGCGATGTCGACATCTTCACCCCTCCAGTGCCTTGGTCATCGACGACGAGAAGGTGCGCCAGCCGTCGCGGCCGGCGTCGAGCTCGGCCCGTCCGGCGGCGGTGAGCCAGAAGTACTTGCGCGCCGGCCCCGCCTCACCCGTCACCCACTCGCTCTTGACGAGCCCATCGTCCTCGAGCCGGCCGAGGAGCGGGTAGATCGTGCCGCCCTTGATCCCGTCGAAGCCGAGGTCGGCGAGCGAGGCCATGAGCGTGTAGCCGTAGGCCGATGTCTCCCGCGAGAGTGCCGC
The DNA here is from genome assembly GCF_964253435.1 of Knoellia sp. LjRoot47. Classification (NCBI taxonomy): domain Bacteria; kingdom Bacillati; phylum Actinomycetota; class Actinomycetes; order Micrococcales; family Intrasporangiaceae; genus Knoellia; species Knoellia sp. LjRoot47. The sequence goes on along the minus strand of NZ_CAXUQS020000001.1, from coordinate 2,001,818 downwards.
GAGCACGGCGAGGTCGAGGACGCCCTTGAGCCACTGGCTCTGCCTGTCCTCCCGCACGGTGCGACGCCCCATGGCTAGATGGTTCTGCAACCTAGTTGGGTATGTCAACTAGCTGGACGCGCACGACGTCGAGTCCCGGTGCCAAAGTGGGGACATGAACACCCAGATCGTCCTCGTTCCCGGCTTCTGGCTCGGCGCCTGGGCGTGGGACGAGGTGGCCCCTCGACTGCGCGACAGGGGTTTCGCCGTGGATGCCCTCACCCTTCCCGGCCTCTCCGAGACGTCGCCGGACCCCAGCGCAACCGTGGACCAGCAGGCCGACGCCATCGTCGCAGCACTCGACCCGCAGGCTGCGCGCCGGGTCCTCGTCGTCCACAGCGGGGCCGCGGTGCCCGGGACCGTCGTCCTCGACCGTGACCCGACCCTCGTGGACCACGTGGTCTACGTCGACACCGCCCCCGTCGCCGACGGCTACGCGATAAACGCCGAGCTCGACGACGACAGTCTCCCGCTCGCCGCCGTCTACGACGCGGAGCTCGAGGACGGGTCGATGCGCGACCTCACCGACGCGCAGCTCCAGACCTTCCGCGACCGCGCCGTCCCCCAGCCGGGCGCGACGGTCCGCGAACCCGTCGTCCTGCGCAACGACGCCCGACTCGACGTCCCCGGGACGGTCATCTGCACGGCGTTCCCGTCCTCGGACTACACGGTGTATGCCGCCCAGGGCGCCCCGTTCCTCCGTGGGCTCACCGAGTTCCGGCGGCTGGAGCTCGTCGATCTGCCGACCGGCCACTGGCCGATGTGGTCCAAGCCGGCCGAGCTCGCCGCAGCGATCGCGACGGCCGCAGGGTTCCCCTTGCACGTAGACTCCCCGCCTCCTCGCTGACTCGCGTGTTCGCCTGTGGCAGAACCGAGTTCGTGTGGACAACTCTTGTTATCGAACATGTGTTCGGGTAAGGTTGCTTCATGGAAGCCACCTCCGCGTCTGCCGCCCACGAGGGCCGGCATGCCGTGCTGCGAGGTGAGGTCGCGGGGCTGACCACCGAAGAGCTCCTCGACGTCATCGAGGCCGCGCAGCGCGACAAGGACGCCGCGTCGGCACGGCAGGCACTCGCGCTGGCGCACCTGTCGGCGCGTGAGCCGCACCTGCAGGAGGACGGCACCACGGTCGAGGTCCACCACGGGGTGGGCTACCAGCGGATGGACGCACCCGAGCTCGCCGCACCCCGGATGGGGGTGTCGGTCCATGTCGCGTCGCGGCGGGTGAGCCAGGCGATTGACCAGCTGACCCGCACCCCGGCCGTGGTCGATGCGATGGCGTGCGGTGACCTCGACGAACGACGCGCCGCGGCCGTGACCGAGGAGACCGAGTTCCTGTCCCCGGAGTCCGCGGCCGCTGTCGTCGGCCTGGTCGCGCCACGCTGGGCCGGGCTCACCGTCGGACCGCTGCGCCAGCTGCTGGCGCGTGCCGCCGCGATCATCGACCCCGAAGCCGTGGCCGCCCACGCCGACGACGAACGCTCCCGACGCGGACTGACCCGACGCACCGGCAGCCACGGCACCGACGCCTGGCGCGGCGAGTTCCTCGTCGAGCAGTCCCGCACCGCCTGGGCCGCGATCACCGAGCTCGCCCGCCGCAAGGTCCGCGACGGCACCGCACCCACCCTCGAGCTCGCCCGCGCCGACGCCCTCATGGAGCTCGTCCTGGACCACTGCGACGTCGCCGTCGTCGTCCACACCACCCGCGCAGCCGACGACCCCGGCTCCGCCTCGATGACCCAGACCGCACGCGACGATGCAGGGCGGCCCGCCGACGCCACCGCCGGAAGCGCCGGTGGAAGCGACGCAGACGCTGGACTGGCCGCGCCCTCCTGCACCGACGGACTGATGGAAGTCGGCGGACTTGGCGCCCCCGGCACCACCTTCGTCCCTCGAGCCTGGGTCGACGACGCCACCACCTCGACCGAGAAGGCGACGCGACGCGACCGCGAACTGGTCTGCGACCCCGACACCGGCGCCCTGGTCGCCGGGGACGTGCCCGAAGCGCTCGCCACCGGACGTACCCGACCCGCACGGTCGCGCCGCGCCGAGGAACCCACCCCCGCCTACCGGATCCCCGACGGCATGGCCCGCCTCGTGCGGCTGCGCGACGGCGGATGCCGCTTCCCCGGCTGCTCCACCCCCGCCAGGCAGTGCGACCTCGACCACGTCCGACCCTGGCCCACCGGACCCACCAGCCCGAGCAACCTCATCGCCCTGTGCCGACACCACCACCGCATCAAGCAACGACCCGGCTGGACCGTGCACCTGCACCCTGACGGACGCGTCACCTGGCACGACCCCACCGCACACGCATCCACCACCTGGCCCGTGGACCACCTCCACCTCGCCACCGCCACCCACCCCAGCGCGCCCCACCCCACCGCGCCCGGCAACACCACGCCCGGCAACACCCCCACGACCGCACCCACCACACCAGCGCCCGCCACCTTCGAGGACGAGCTCGCCGCCCTCCTCGACCACGAAGCCATCCCCCTGACGCCGCGCACCCGACCCAAGGTCTGGGACGCCCGCGGCCACCTCCTCACCGGACCACTGCCCCGCACCGACTCCACACCAGGACACCTGACCCACCACACCACCGGCCGCCACCACACCCTCACCCTCGACACGCCCCACCGGTCCACCCGCGCCAAGCCCGACCCCGAGGCAATCCCCTTCTGACCACCGCCACCACCCGCCGCCCACCCACCGCCAAAGGCCCACCGCCTCACGACGTCGACCCACCGACGACGCAAGGCGCCCCGGATCGGGAGGCGGACGGCATACGGTGTCGTGCATGGCCTCTCGCAAGGGTGAGTTCGGCGAACCGGTGATCCTCGACGTCGCCGGCCACGAGATCAAGCTGTCCAGCCCGGAGCGCGTCTACTTCTCCGAGCGCGGCGAGACCAAGCTCGACCTCGCGAACTACTACATCTCCGTCGGCGACGGGATCGTGGGCGCCCTGCGCGAGCGGCCGACGATGCTGCACCGCTTCCCCGACGGGGTCGACGGCACCAAGGTCCACCAGAAGCGCGTGCCGCGTGGAGCGCCACCGTGGCTGGAGACGGTGCGGCTGCACTTCCCGCGCTACGGGCTCCACGCGGACGAGCTCTGCCCGACCGACCTCGCCCACGTCGTCTGGGCCGTGCAGATGAGCACCGTCGAGTTCCACCCGTGGAACAGCCGCCGCGCCGACACCGAGAAGCCCGACGAGTGGCGGATCGACCTCGACCCGATGCCGGACGCGCCGTTCGACCGGGTCCGTCGCGTCGCCCACGTCGCCCACGAGGTGCTCGACGAGCTCGGCGCCACCGGGTGGCCCAAGACGAGCGGCGGACACGGGCTCCACGTCTATGTCCGCATCGCGCCCGACCACGGCTTCAAGGACGTCCGTCGCGCCGCCCTCGCCTTCGCCCGCGAGGTCGAGCGCCGCGCGCCCGAGGACGTGACGACGACGTGGTGGCGCAAGGACCGCGATCCCGAGGCGGTCTTCGTCGACTACAACCAGAACGCGCGCGACCACACCATTGCGAGCGCGTACTCGGTGCGCGGCAACCCGATCGGCACCGTCTCGACCCCGATCCGCTGGGACGAGGTCGACGACGTCGAGCCCCAGGACTGCACGATCGCCACCGTGCCGGAGCGCTTCGGGTCCCTTGGCGACCTCCACGCCGACATCGACAAGGCCGTCTTCGACATCGCGCCGCTGCTCGAGTGGGCCGACCGCGACGAGCGCGAGGGTGCCGACACCCCGCCGGAGCCCGAGGACGACGACACGAAGCCATGACAGCGGACGACGGAGTGGTGCGCGTCGGCCCCGACGCGCACCCGATCACGCACGACCCGTTCCTCTCCCCCGTCCCACCGGGCACCGGCTGGCCGCACGACCCGGCCGATGCCACCACACCCGTGGCCCGCACCACCGACGACGTCACCACCTTCGCCGCCGGGGCCCACACGCTCGCCGACCTCGACGCCCGCGTCTCCGTCTGCCGCGCCTGCCCGAGGCTCGTCGACTGGCGCGAAACCGTTGCGAGACAGGACCGTCGGGCGTCCTTCGCCGCCCAGCCCTACTGGGGCCGACCCGGACCGAGCTTCGGCGACCCCGACGCCGACACCCTCATCGTCGGCCTCGCACCGGCCGCCAACGGCACCAACCGCACCGGCCGCATGTTCACCGGCGACGCCTCCGGGGACTTCCTCTACGCCGCCCTGCACCGCACCGGCTACGCGAACCAGCCCACCTCCGTCGGCGCCGGCGACGGCCTCGCGCTGCACGGCATACGGATCGTCGCCGCCGTGAGGTGCGCGCCGCCCGCGAACGCGCCCACCCCGGCCGAGCGCTCGACCTGCGCGACCTGGCTCGGCCGCGACGTCGAGCTGCTCGGCGACCGCCTCCGTGTCGTCATGACGCTCGGCGAGATCGGCTGGCGCGGCGTGCTCGCTGCAGCCACGAGCCTCGGCTGGGACGTGCCCCGCCCGCGCCCCAAGTTCGCCCACGGCGCCGAGGTCGTCCTGCACACCTCCACGGGCCACCCGGTGAGGCTCGTCGGCTGCTACCACGTGAGCCCGCACAACACCTACACCGGACGCCTCACCCCCACCATGCTCGACGAGGTGCTCACCAGTCTGCGGGCCTGAGGCCCACGAGCCCGCATCTGCGGGTCTATAGTTGCCTTCATGCCGCACATGCGCCTGTCCGAGGCCGCGATGTTCCTCGGCGTCAGTGACGACACCGTCCGGCGCTGGGTCGACAGCGGGGCCCTCGACGCGACCACCGACGACGCCGGCCGCAAGGTCGTCGACGGCCACGCCGTGGCTCTCCTGGCCCGCGAGCAGGCGCATTCGGTCGCCGACCCGTCGAGCGTCGGCCGCTCGGCCCGCAACCGCTTCGTCGGTCTCGTCACCGCCATCACCATGGACACAGTCATGGCGCAGGTCGAGCTGCAGTGCGGCCCGTTCCGCGTCGTCTCCCTCATGTCGTCCGAAGCCGTCCGAGAGCTGGGGCTCGAGCCGGGTTCGGTCGCCGTGGCCGTCGTGAAGTCGACGTCCGTCATCGTGGAGACGCCGTGAAGGCCGCGTATGCCGTCCGCGCGGCCGCCGCTGCCGGCGCGAGTGCCGTTCTGCTCGCGCTCGCCGGGTGCGGCGGCGGCGACAACGGCGCCGACCGCGGGGAGGTCGAGCCGCGCAGCGGCGGCAGCGCGACCCCGACGACAGCGCGCACCCTCACGGTGTTCGCCGCGGCCTCGCTGCAGAAGCCGTTCGAGGAGATCGGCGGCCTCTTCGAGGACACCCACCCGGGCGTCACGGTGCGCTTCAGCTTCGGCGGCTCGTCGGGCCTCGTGGCGCAGCTGTCCGAGGGCGCCCCCGCCGACGTCCTCGCCACCGCGAACGAGTCCACGATGGCCAAGGCCGTCGCCGACGACCTCGTCGCGGGCGACCCCGAGCCCTTCGTCTCCAACACCCTGCAGATCGTCGTCCCTGCCGACAACCCGGCCAAGGTGACCGGCCTCGCCGACCTCGCCAAGCCGGGCACGAAGGTCGTCCTCTGCGCCCCTGCCGTGCCCTGCGGTGCCGCGAGCGCGGACGTCGAGAAGGCCGCCGGCATCGACATCACACCCGTGAGCGAGGAGCAGTCGGTGACCGACGTCCTCGGCAAGGTGCGTTCGGGCGAGGCCGACGCCGGGCTCGTCTACGTCACCGACGTCGCGGGTGCCGGCGACGAGGTCACCGGCATCGACTTCCCCGAGGCCACGTCGGCCGTCAACGTCTACCCGATCGGCACGCTCAAGGCCGCCACCGACGTGACGCTCGCCCGGGAGTTCGTCGGGGTCGTCAGCGGCAGCGAAGGTCTCGAGATCCTCGCCGACGCCGGCTTCACCGCACCCTGACGCCCTCTGCGCCGTGACCCCGCCCCTCGTCCCCCGCTGGCTGCTCCTGCCGGCCGCCCTCGGCACGCTCTTCGTCGGGTTGCCGATCGTCGCCATGGCGCTGAGCGTCGACTGGGGCAGCTTCGGGTCGCTCGTGACGACGGACGCCTCGACCGACGCCCTCCTGCTCAGCCTGCGCACGGCCGTCGTGAGCACCCTGCTGTGCCTGGTCCTCGGCATCCCCCTCGCCGTCGTCCTCGCCCGGACCACCGGGTCGGCCGCCACGCTCCTGCGCTCGCTCGTCCTCGTCCCCCTGGTCATCCCCCCGGTCGTCGGCGGCATCGCGCTGCTCCAGGCGTTCGGGCGGCGTGGGCTGCTCGGCGAGACGCTCGACGTCCTCGGTCTGCAGGTCGCGTTCTCCACCACGGCCGTCGTCATCGCGCAGACCTTCGTCGCGATGCCGTTCCTCGTCCTCAGCCTCGAGGGCGCGCTCCGCACGGTCGGCACGCGCTACGAGGACGTCGCCGCGACCCTCGGCGCCGGCCCGACGACGACGTTCCGCCGGGTGACGATCCCGCTGGCGCTCCCGGGCCTCGTCTCCGGCTCGATCCTCGCGTTCGCCCGCTGCCTCGGCGAGTTCGGCGCGACGATCACCTTCGCCGGCAGCCTCCAGGGCACGACGCGCACCCTGCCGCTCGAGATCTACCTCCAGCGCGAGGGCGACCCGCGGGCCGCGGTCGCCCTGAGCCTCGTCCTCGTCGCCGTCGCCGTCCTCGTCATCGGCCTCACCCGCGCCCGCCGCGACTCCCTCGCCGGAGGGGTCCAGTGACACCCACCCAACCGAGCACCGCACTGCGCCCGCTCCACGTCGACGTCACCGTCGACTCCCGCGACGTCGCCGTCGACCTCCACGTCAACGAGGGCGAGACTGTCGCGCTGCTCGGCCCCAACGGGGCCGGGAAGTCGACGGTCCTCGCTGTGGCCGCCGGTCTCCTGCGACCCGACCGCGGCACCGTCACCCTCGGCGACCGCACGCTCTCCGACGCCGCCGGCCGCACCTGGGTCCCGCCGCACGACCGCCACATCGCGCTCCTCGCCCAGGACGCCCGGCTCTTCCCCCACCTCAGCGCCCTCGACAACGTCGCCTTCGGCCCGCGCGCGAGCGGTGCCGACCGGCGGACCGCCACCGAGCGGGCGGCGCACTGGCTCGAGGAGGTGGGGATGACGGCATACGCGCGTCGTCGTCCGCGCGAGCTCTCCGGCGGCCAGGCGCAGAGGGTCGCCGTCGCGCGCGCCCTCGCCACCGAGCCCGCGGTGCTCCTCGTCGACGAGCCCCTGTCCGCGCTCGACGTCGAGGCCGCTCCCGACGTGCGCGACCTCCTGCGACGCGTCACGCAGGACCGCACGACGCTCGTCGTGACCCACGACGTCCTCGACGCCGCGCTGCTCGCGGACCGCGTCGCCGTCATGCATGCGGGTCGGATCGTCGAGGAGGGAGAGACGAGCCGCGTCCTCAGCCGGCCGACGAGCGACTTCGGCGCGCGCTTCGCCGGCCTCAACCTCGTGCGCGGCGTCGCGAGCGGCGGCCACCTCCGTATGCCGGACGGTCGCCTCCTCCACGGCATCGCCGAGACCGCGCTCGAGGACGGCTCCCCCGCGGCAGCCGTCGTCGCCCCCTCCGCGGTCGGCGTCCACCTCGACACCCCGCACGGCAGCCCCCGCAACAGCCTCGACGCGACGGTGACCGACCTCGAGCCCCATGGTCAGCTCGTCCGCGTCCGCACCGACCTCCTCAGCGCCGACATCACCCCGCCCGCCGTCGCCGACCTCGGCCTGGCCCGTGGCTCGCGCGTCGTGCTCTCGGTCAAGGCCACCGAGGTCCACCTGCACCCGGCCCGATCCACGTCGCTAGCCTGAGGTGATGACGTCTGGTTCCTCCCTGCCCGAGTCCGCCCCCGCCCTCGTCGTGACCCGCAACGGGGGTGGCGACGTCCTCGAGGTCCGTGACCAGCCACTGCCCGAGCCCGGCGTCGACCAGGTGCTCGTGCGGGTCGCGGCCGCCGGGGTCAACTTCATCGACACCTACCAACGCGAAGGCGTCTACCCGATCCCCACGCCGTTCGTGTCGGGCAGCGAGGGCGCCGGCGAGGTCGTGCAGGTCGGCGACGGCGTGAGCAACTTCGTCGTCGGCGACCGCGTCGCGTGGGGCCAGGGCCTCGGCTCCTCGCAGGCCTACGCCCCCGTCGACACCAAGAACCTCGTCCACGTCCCGCCGGGCGTCGACCTCGAGACCGCTGCCGCCGCGATGCTCCAGGGCCTCACCGCGCACTACCTCTCGACGAGCACGTATGCCGTCCAGCAGGGCACCGTGGCCCTCGTCCATGCCGCCGCCGGCGGCGTCGGCCAGCTGCTCACCCAGATGGTCAAGAAGCGCGGCGGCCGGGTCATCGCCACGGCCGGGTCCCCCGAGAAGCTCGAGACGGCACGCTCGCGCGGCGCCGACGAGCTCATCGACTACAGCCAGGTCGACGATGTCGCCGCCGCCGTCCGCGACCTCACCGACGGCGTCGGCGTCGACGTGGTCTACGACGGCGTCGGCAAGGACACCTTCGAGGCGTCGCTGGCCTCGCTCAAGCCGCGCGGGCTCATGGTGCTCTACGGCGGCGCGAGCGGCCAGGTCCCGCCCTTCGACCTCCAGCGCCTCAACAAGCTGGGTTCGCTCTTCGTGACCCGTCCGAGCCTCGGCGCCTACATCGCGACCCCCGACGAGCTGCGGGCCCGCACGACCGAGCTCTTCGACTGGATCGAGTCCGGCGACGTCGAGATCACGATCGGTGGGCGCTACCCGCTCGAGGACGCGCGGACGGCATACGCCGATCTCGAGGGACGGCGCACCCAGGGCAAGCTCGTCCTCGTCCCCTGATCCGAAGGGATGAGGGCCTCAGTTCCAGAGCACCGCGACGAGCGTGTTGAGCACTGCGAGCGCGCCGGCGGCGTGGACGAGGTTCGGGTTGCCCTGACCGCGACGCTCACGACCGGCGGCGATCTCGGCGCAGGCGGCCACGGCGAGCGCGACGAGGAGCTTGACGGCGATCTTGGTGTGGTTGACGTCCCCGTCACCGGTCTCGTTGATCCCCACGAGGACCAGGCCCGTGACGATCTGCGCGCGGGCGCCCCACACGAGCGCCGGTGTCGGGACGCCTCGCCGGACGACGACGCTGCCGACGATGGCGAGCAGGCCGAGCAGGTGGAGCACGACGAAGACGATCTTGAGGGCATCCATGCCGGGAGGCTATCCGGGCGCCTCGGTCAGACGAGACGCCGCCCCATCGCCCACGCCGTGAGCTCGTGGCGGGACGACAGCTGGAGCTTGCGGAGCACCGACGAGACGTGGGTCTCGACGGTCTTCACCGAGATGAAGAGCTCCTTGGCGACCTCCTTGTACTGGTAGCCGCGCGCGATGAGCCGCATGACCTCGCGCTCTCGCGCCGACAGCCGGTCGAGCTCCTCGTCGACCTCGGCGATCTCACCGGCGGCCGCGCCGAAGGCGTCGAGGACGAACCCCGCGAGCCGGGGTGAGAAGACCGCATCGCCGTCGGCCACCCGGCGGATCGCCGTGCCGAGGTCGCGCGCCGTGATCGTCTTGGTGACGTAGCCGCGAGCGCCGGTGCGGATGACCGCGATGACGTCCTCGGCGGCGTCCGACACCGACAGCGCGAGGAAGCGCACGGGCGCGCCCGCCGCGGACTCGACGCCGTAGCAGCCGTTGATGACGTCGACCCCGCCCTTGCCGGTGCCACCGGGGAGGTGGACGTCGAGCAGGACGACATCGGGACGCGTATCGCGGATGACCTTGACGGCGGCCTCGACGTCGGGCGCCTCGCCGACGATCTCGATGCTCGCGCCGGCCTCCTCGGCGAGCTCGCTGCGCACACCCGTCCGGAACATCCGGTGGTCGTCGACGAGGACGATCCGGACGGGACCCTTGGCCTGGTTCGGCTGCGTGGACATCTAGTCGTCTCCTTCGAGAGGCGGCAGCGTGAGCTCCACCTCGGTTCCGTCCTCACGGCGCCGGACCCGTGCGGTCCCGCCGTGTCGTTCCATCCTGCCGAGGATCGAGGCCCTGACCCCGAGCCGGTCCTCCGGGATGTCGTCGAGCTCGAAGCCCTCGCCCCGGTCTCGTACGTAGGCCTCGACACCGGTCGGGCCGATCTCGACGTATGCCGTCACCGGCGGCTTCCCGTGCCGCGTCGCGTTGAGCATCGCCTCACGCATCGCCCGGGCCAGGGCCGTGCCGTGCTCCTCGAGGGGGCGGTCGCCGGTGACGACGAGGTCGATGACGACGCCGCCGTGGTCCTCGACGTCGTGGGCGGCCGCGGTGACCGCGGAGGCGAGGGTCTCGTCGGAACCGGCGGGGCCGGCATACAGCCACGAGCGCAGCTCGCGCTCCTGGGCACGCGCGAGCTGGGTCACGGAGGCCGGGTCGTGCGAACGGCGCTGGATCAGGGCGAGCGTCTGGAGCACGGAGTCGTGGAGGTGGGCGGCGATGTCGGCGCGCTCGTTGGCGCGGGCGGCGACCTCCTGCTCCTCGCGGTAGTCGCGCCACAGCCGGACCACCCACGGCGCGGCGATGAGGGCAGCGCCCACGAGGACGGCGAGCGTGGCGAGCAGCGCGTCGCCCATCTCGGCTAGGGAGCCGCCACGGATCGTCAGGACGAGGATGCCGATCACGGCCACGACGATGCCGAGGCCGAGCCGCAGCCACAGCATCCCGCGGTCCTGCTGCTGGGTGCCGAGCCACTTGGTGCGCTCCGCGTCGTCGAGGTGCGACCACGCGACGGTGACCCCGGCGGCGATGAGGAGCAGCGGCAGGAGCACGCCGGCCCGCACGTCGACCCCGGCCAGCTGGAGCCCCACGACCGCACCGACGAGGACGAGGAGGCCACCGGCCGCGACGAACATCCCCCACCGTGACTCCCCGAGACCGGTGACGGCACGCAGCGCGCCGGGGTCGCGGCGCTCGCCGGCAGTGTCGCTCGACGGGGTCACGGCCCAGAGGAAGAGATAGATGGGGATGCCCGGGCCGAGGACGGCGAGGACGACGAAGACGAGGTGCACCCACCGCAGACTGACGTCGAGGTGGTCCGCGATGCCGGCGCACACGCCACCGACCCAGCGGCCGGACACGGGTCGGGTCAGCGGCGGACGCCCCGGGGTGGGGAGGTCCGCGGGCTGCGCGACGCGCTCGTACGGTGTGGGCACACCACCATCCTGACGCACGATCGCCGTGGTGGTGACCCCTGCCGGGGTGTCGTGGGGGTCCCCTCAGGGGGTCGTCAGGGTCGACCCTCATGGCAGGAGCCCGTCCGGTCGGCCACTGTTGATGACATGACGCAGACACCGCACCAGGCGCAGACCGGCGCCGAGTCCCAGGGTCGCCCGCAGGGCAGCAAGTTCTGGGACGACATCACCTCCACCGGGCTCCGCCGCGACCGCTCCCGCCAGTGGTTCGCCGGCGTCAGCTCCGGCATCGCCCGGCGCGTGGACGTCGACCCGGTGCTCATCCGGGCCGCGTTCATCGCGCTCACCCTCTTCGGCGGGTTCGGGATCGTCGCCTACCTCGTCCTGTGGCTGCTCATGCCCGACGACGGCGGCCGGATCATGGCGCGTGACGCCATCGAGCGCCGCGACGGCAGCGACGCCAGCGGAGCGATCATCATCTCCGTCATCGTCCTGCTCGTCATCGCCGCGATCGTCTTCGGCGACAACGGCTTCCTCATCGGCTGGGGTGTCATCCCGCTCGCGATCGTCGGCTGGCTGTTCTGGCGGCACGAGCAGGGCAAGGGCTCCACGTCCGCGTGGCAGTCCGCCGCCGGCCCCGGTGGGAGCACGGAGCAGACCGCGTCGTACGCCGGAACCCCCTACGCCGGAACCCCCTACGCCGCGACCCCGCACGCCGGGACGACACAAGCCGGGACGTCGTATGCCGCGAGCTCACCCGCCGCCCCCGCCGCGCCTCCCATGGCGCCGAGCATGGGTGGCACCGGGACGGCGTGGGCCGACGCACCTGCCTCGCAGGGGTGGCAGCCGCCGCCGGCGCCTCCCGTCCCCCCGCGGGCCCACCTTCCGCTCGCCCCTCCTCCCCCGCCGCGGCCTCGTCGCCGGACCGCCGGCATGGCCGGCTTCGCGCTCGTCCTCGGGCTCGCGGTCGTCGGCTACGGCGCCGGGCTCATGCTCGACGGCCCGGTCGGCTTCCCCGGCTCGCGTGAGCTGTTCGGTGGAGTCCTCGCCCTCGGTGCGGCCTCCTTGGCCACGATGATCATCGGTCTCACCGGCCGCCGGAGCATCCTCTCGGCGATCCTCGTGATGATCCTCGGCGTCGGTGTCGGCACGGCCGGCATCGTCGAGGGCAACTGGGAGGGCGACCGCGGGGTGCGCACCTGGACGCCCTCGATCTCGACGACGACCCAGCACTTCGACCACAGCGTCGGACGGGCGACCATCGACCTGCGACCACTCTTCGCCTCGCTGGCCGCACCAGTCCCGAGCGGTGGCCCGTCCGCGACGCTTCCCGATCCCACCGTCGCCCCGCAGGAGCTCGACATCGAACAGGGTGCCGGCGAGATGACGATCATCGTGCCCTCCGGCGCCAGCGCCCAGATCCGGGCCAAGGCCGAGTTCGGCGAGGTCCGCGTCGTCGGCGACCTGCCCGAGGGCATCTCCGACCGCGACGACGGCGGCAACGACGGCCCCAGCGAGACGCTGAGCCTCAGCGTCGGCTCGGGCGCTCCCGACGTCATCGTCCGCGCCGATATCACCGTCGGCCAAATCACCATCCAGGAGGGCTGAGCAATGAGCCAGCACGACGACACCACCCGCATCGAGACCCTCCTCGACGAGTCGGACAGGTCGACCGCGGGGCGATCCACGGGCACCGACGCCACGGCGCTCGACGCCGGGACCACCGAGGCCACGCCGACCGTGGCCACGTCAGCGGAGGACGCGACCAGCGAGCGCCCGACCTCGGGGGCCGGCCCGACGGTCTCCTCCCCCACGGCGCAGTACGCGCCCTACCAGGGCACCACGGTCGTGCCCGAGTACAAGTCCGGCCCGGCCCCGACCACCTCGGTCGTCGGCCTCCTCGGCCTGCTCACCGTCATCGCGGTGCTTCTCGCGCAGGCCACCGATCTCGACATCCCCTGGGGTGTCGTCGGACCCGTCGCCGTCGTCGGCAGCGGCGTCCTGCTCGTCGTCCTCGGACTGGCGGGTCTGCGTGGTCAGCGGTACAGGGGCTGAGGACTCACGCAGCACCGCCGGCGACGGCGAGTGCGTCCGGGACCGAGCTCGCGAGCGGCAGGCTCGCGAGCTCGGTCTCGTCCACCCACCGTGCTGCCGAGGTCGAGCCGCCCACGTCGAGCACCACGGGATCGCTGGGGTCGGCGCACACCGCCGTGTGGAACAGCCGGACCGCGTGGAAGTCCTCGACCCGGCCACTCGGCGCGCGCCCCACCCAGTGCCGGGTCATGACGGTGAGCAGCCGGACGTCCGACACGCGCTGCCCGGTCTCCTCGTGCACCTCGCGGACGACCGCGTCGCTCGGCTCCTCGCCGGGGTCGAGCCCACCTCCTGGCAGGTTCCAGAGACCGGCGGCGTTGGTGCGCTCGGACAGCTCGGTCATGAGCACCCCACGCGAGCTGCGCACGACGGCATACGCCGCGATGCGTTGGTACGGAACGGCATTCGCGACGTCGTCCTCCGCGAGGTCGTCGTCGCGCGGTACGACCGGGCCGGCCGCGCGGGCCGCGTCGACGTCGAGGCGCTGCACGGCATACCGGATCTCGAGGTCGTCGGGCGAGCTCCTCGCGGCGGACAGCGGCGAGCCCACCCATCCCCGGCCGGCCAGCTCGGCCGCGGGGTCGTGACCGTGCCCGAGGGCGAACCGCTCGACCTCGCGTCCCTCGCTCAGGGCGACGATCGAGATCACGACGTGCTCCCGTGGAGACGCTGCGCGCGGGAGTACTCGTCGAGGGTGGCCTCGACGCCGCGCTCCCACGACTGCTCCGGCGCCGTGGTGAGGTTGTGGTGACGCAGTCGGGCCAGCTCGTCGGGACGCGAGGCGAGCTCGGCGAGGGCGGTTGCGAGCCCCGCGTCGGAGGAGCGGAGCACCCCCTCGCGCCCGTCGCGCACGAAGTCGTCCACCCCGGTGCCAGCGTGCGCCAGGACCGCGAGCCCGGCGGTGCGCGCCTCGAGGGCGGCGATGCCGAACGCCTCGAGCCGAGCGGTCGTGAGGTAGGCGTCGCTGCGCCAGTGCAGGTCGCGCAGCGCGTCGCGGGTGAGGCGACCCGGTGTGTGCACCCAGTCGACGCCGCGCCGGTCGAGCTGCGCACGGACGAGCCTGCGCTGGGGTCCGTCGCCGACGAGGTGGGCCTCGAGGCGGACCTCGGGCGCGAACGCGTCGAGCCGGGCGCGGGCCTCGCGCAGCACCTCGACGAGTGCCCCGGGTCGCTTGCGCCGGACGAAGCGCATCGCGCTGACCACCCGCACCACACCGTCGTCAGGACGGTCGACGCCGAGGGTCCGCGGTGGCTGCCAGTGGTCGACGTCGATGCCGTTGCCGAGCACGTGGACGTCGGCGCCACCGGCGATCTGCGCGACCCGTTCGGCGGCCATCGACGACACGGCGGACAGCGCCACGCCGGCGTCGTGCCAGCGGCGCGCGTGACCGAGCAGCCGGAAGACCGGCGCGCTGCGGGCGATGACACAGTGCCAGGTCGCGGCGACCGGGATACCCGCGCCGAGGGCGACGCCGACGAGGTCGGTCGCGAAGGGGCTCACCACGCCCATGTGGGCGTGCGCGACGTCGAAGCCGCCGGTGGTGAGCAGGTCGCGTACCTCGTCCTTGACGAACGGGTTGACCGGGGGCGAGCCCGGCACGGGCAGCGGCAGGCGGTGCACCGTGACGCCACCGGCGGTCGTCGTCGTGTGCGTGCGGGTCTCGCCGGCGGTGGCCGTGACGACCTCGACCTCGTGCCCGGCCGCGGCCAGCCGGTGCGCGAGGTCGTGCACCTGCACCTCGATCCCGCCGAGGCGGGGCAGGTAGCAGTCCGACAAAAGGGCGATCCTCACGAGCGTCCACCCTGCCATGCGTCAGGATGGACGCGATGACTCGCACGCTCGTGGCCTTCCACGCCCACCCCGACGACGAGGCCCTCCTCACCTCCGGCACCATGGCCAAGGCTGCAGCGCAGGGGCACCGCGTCGTCCTCGTGGTCGCCACCGACGGCGCCCTGGGCCTCGCCTCCGACGACTTCCGTGAGGGCGGGGACCTGTCCGCCGTGCGCCTGGACGAGGCCCGCCGGTCCGCGGACTCCCTCGGCGTGGACCGCGTCGAGTGGCTGGGCTACGCCGACTCGGGGCACGACGGCCCCGTCCCGGAGGACCCGCCCGACCGGGTGCGATTCTGCCGCGCCCCCGTGGAGGAGGCCGCCGCGCGGCTCGCCGCGGTCCTCGCCGACGAGCAGGCGGACGTGCTCCTCACCTACGACGCAGCGGGCGGCTACGGCCACCGCGACCACGTGCGGGTGCACGAGGTCGGCGCACGTGCGGCCGAGATCGCCGGAACGCCCCGCGTGCTCGAGGCGACCGTCCCCCGCGACACCATCGCGCGGGCGATCCGGCTCGTGGGGCGGGTCTACCGCTTCCCGGAGGAGTTCGACCCCACGAGCTTCGAGCGGGCCTTCACCGCCCGGGCCGACATCACCCACCGGATCGACGTCCGACGCCAGATCCCGGCCAAGCGCGCCTCCATGCGGGCGCATGCGTCGCAGGCCTCCAACGACGGGTCGCAGAGCGGCGACCGCACGCTCGCCGCGTTCCTGCGCATCCCGCGGCCGCTCTACGACCTCGTCTTCGGTCGGGAGTGGTTCCGCGACCCGAGCCGGCCGCGCGGGGGCGCGGACGGCATACGCACCGACATCTTCGAGGGGCTCTCGTGAGTACGCGCACCAAGCAGGTCCTGCGGGCGGTGGTGGGGCTGGCGCTCGCCGTCGCCCTGCTCGGCTGGGGGTTCCCGCGCTTCGCCAAGACGACGTGGTCCGAGGTGTTCGCGCACCTGCAGGCCGTGTCGGCCATGCAGGCGCTCGGCTTCCTCGGGCTCGTGCTCGTGGGGCTGGGCTGCTACACGTTCACGTTCACCGGCTCGCTGCCCGGTCTGAGCCACTGGCGCGCGTTCATCGTCAACATCTGCGGCTCGTCGGTGAGCAACCTCCTGCCCGGTGGTGGCGCGGTCGGGCTCGCCGCCACCTACACGATCCTGCGCTCGTGGGGTTTCTCGAACCGCGACGTGTCGACCTCGGCGATCGTCACGGGAGTCTGGAACACCCTCGCTCGGATCGCGCTGCCGATCATCGCCATCGTCATGCTCTGGGTCGGCAACGACGGGCTGCCCACGTCACTGACGCGGTTCGCGTGGGGAGCCACGATCTCCGGCCTGGCGATCTTCGGTGCGTTCGTCGCGATCCTCGTCAGCGAGAGCGCCGCCCAGACGATCGGTCGGGGGCTCGACCGCGTGCTGGGGCCGCTCTTCAGGCGGCGCAAGAGGACCATGAGCATCGACGCCCTCGTGCAGGACATGCGTGGCCGGATCAGCGAAGTCGTGCGCACCGGGTGGGTCCAGATGACCCTCGGGATGGTCGGCTTCTTCGGCTTCTACTACCTGCTCTTCGTCCTCATCATGAACTCGCTCGACGTCGCGCTGCCCCTGGGCATCCTCTTCGCGGCGTTCGCGATCGGACGCCTGCTCACCGCCGTCGGCATCACGCCCGGAGGTGTCGGCGTCACCGAGTCCGCGACGGTCCTCGCCCTCGTCGGCTGGGGAGCGCCACCGGCCGCGGCGGCCACGGGCGTCATCCTCTTCTCGATCTTCACCCACCTCATGGAGGTGCCGCTGGGCGCGCTCGGCTGGCTCGCGTGGTCGCTCAGCCCGCGCGTCAAGGGGGCCTCCGGCGAGGACGAGCCCGCAAAGGCCGTCACCCCCTAACGACCCACGGCAACTGATTGCCCCACCGTGAGGCGGGTCGCCTCACGGTGGGGCAATCAGTGGGACGTGCGGGGTCAGTCCTGGATGAAGACGAGCGCCATCGGGGTCTGCTCGCTGCCCTGACCGAGCGGGTTGTCGGCGAACATCTCCTCGAACCGCGCCTTGTCGCCCGGGACGTCGCTGCCGAGGACGTTGCGACCGATGTCGTTGGCGTCCATGACGATCGTGCCGGCGAACGTCTCCCGGTATGCCGCGGGCACCCGGTCGCGGATCGCGGCCGAGAGGCGTGCGGCCACCCGGTCGGGGTCCTTGGGCGCGAGCTTGGCGGATACGTTGGACGGGTACGCGCTGTACTCGGTCGGGCCGTCGATGGCCGCGATGTCGTTGCCGACGAGCTCGTAGAAGAGCCCCTTGCGACCCAGGACCTTGCCCACGGCACCGCCGGCAGCGGCATACAGGACGCGGGGAAGCCCGGCCTCCTCGATGGCGAGCTGCATCGTGAAGGGCGACCCGAGACCGATGCCGGCAGGGGTGCGCGTGACGTACTTGGACAGCACCCGCGCCGGCTTGCCGACCTTGATGTCCCAGATGAAGTAGGACCGGCCCTGGGTGATGGCGATGATCTTCTCGGAGATGAAGAGATACCAGCGACCCCGGGTGGCAGCGCCGTGCTCCGGGCCGGCGGCGGGCAGGGCCTCGAAGAACTCGTCGATGCGCGGCAGCACCTTGGCGTCGAGGTCGTCGTCGGCAGCGAAGAGCTCGGTGCGCAGCGGGTAGCGACGGACCGTCTCGCCACGCGCCGTCGTGATGTCGAGGGACTTGCCCGCATTGGGCTCGACGTCGGCCTTGGGCGCGGCCTGGGCCACCGCCTTGTCGACCTGCGGCGCCTCGTCGAAGTACTCCTGGAGCCACAGCTCGAGGTTGATGAGGCGCCAGAACATCATCGTGTCGGCGTTGTTGCTGCCCTTGATCCAGCCCTCGAAGGCGTGCAGGACCTCGGTCTGCTCGAAGTACGGCCGGTTGGCGAACGACTCGCTGAGGAAGACCGAGTAGAAGTGGTTCTTGAGCCGCATGAACCACTCGGACTGCGGCGTCGTGAACCCGATCTTGTTGCGACGGCGGTTGATCGACTCCGGCAGCAGGCCACGGGTGGCGTCACGCAGGATGCGCTTGTTCCAGCCGTCCTTGATGATCGCCTCGTCGGTGAGGCTGAAGATGAACTTCACGACCTCCTTGTCGAGGAACGGCACGCGCCCCTCGAGGCTGAAGCGCATCGTGTTCTTGTCCTCGTAGCGCAGCAGGCTCGGGAGGCTGTTGTGGAACAGGTCCTCGATGAGGCGCTTCTTGAGGTTGGACTGCTCGACCGGGAAGCGCTCGTCGGTGTAGCGCGAGGTGAAGTCGCGCTTGAGCAGCGACGTCACCGACACGTCCTTGCGGCCCTTGAGCTTGGCCTTGACCCGGAACCGCCCGAGTCGGAAGAGCACATCGAGGGACTTGCTCAGCTCGGCCGCAGCCGCCTTGGCGCCCTGGGCACGCAGCTGGCGAAGGTAGACGGCGTAGTAGGGGATGTAGCCGGCCATCATCTCGTCGGCGCCCTGGCCGTCGAGGAGGACGGTGACGTGCTTGGTCGCCTCGCGCATGACCTGGAACTGGGCGTAGGGACCGCTGGAGATGAGCGGCTCCTCCTGCGTGCGGATGAAGTCGCGCAGGTCGGCCTTGAAGTCCTCGGGCTTGGGCAGGATCTTGTGGCCGTCGACGTGCCCCTCGCAGATCTCGAGGACCTCGTCGACGTACTTCTCCTCGTCGTTGATCGAGTTCGGAAAGACGGCGCTGAAGGTGTTCTGCTGCACGCCGACCGACTCGGTCCGCTCGTCGCCCTCGTTGATGAGCTGGTTGATGATGACGGCGACGGCCGAGCTGTCGAGCCCGCCGGAGAGCGAGGTCCCGACCGGCACCTCGGACTGGAGCCGGAGGCGCACGGCCTCGATGAACCGCTCCTTGTACTCCGCGGCAGCCGCCTCGTCGTAGGGGCGCTGCTCCTTGGCCAGCTCCGCGAGCTCCTCGCGCAGGCGCGTGAACATCGTGCGACGTATGCCGTCGGCGTCCGCCTCGAGCATCTCTCCCGGCTGGAGCCGCTCGATGCCGTCGAAGAACGTCTCGGTGCCGTCCTCGTGGGCGCGGAACCGCAGGTAGCGGTAGATCGAGCGCTCGTTGGGCTTCTTCTCGTAGAGGCCGCTGGCGAGGATCGGGCGGATCTCGCTCGCGAACAGCAGCGCCTCGCCCTGACCACCCCCAGCGTCTGCGGATTCGGTGGTTCTAGCGACCCCATCCGCAGACGCAAGAGGAGCAGCGGGAGCCGGCACCCGGCATACGTAGACGGGCTTGATGCCGAAGTGGTCGCGCGCGAGGGTGAGCCGCTGCTCGTCACGGTCCCAGATGGCGAGGCCGAACATCCCGTTGAAGCGGTCGAACGCCTCGCCGCCCCACTGCGCGAACGCCTGGAGGACGACCTCGGTGTCGCTGTCGGTCTCGAACGTGCGACCCAGGCCTTCGAGCTCGGCCCGCAGGTCGAGGTAGTTGTAGACCTCGCCGTTGTAGGCGATCGAGTAGCGACCGTCCGCGGTGGCCATCGGCTGCTGGCCGTGAGCGACGTCGATGATGGACAGTCGCCGGTGCGCGAGGCCGCAGGGACCGTCGACGAAGATGCCCTCGCCATCGGGTCCGCGGTGCAGCTGGACGTCGTTCATCGAGCTCAGGAGCGCCTCGTCCGCGCTCAGGCCGTAGTAGCCGGCAATGCCACACATGCGTTGGGGACCTCAGTTCTGCTTCGGGGTTCCGGTCAAGCCTGCCACGAGTCGGGCCGGGGCCCTCACTCCCACTCGATGGTGCCCGGCGGCTTGCTCGTGACGTCGAGCACGACCCGGTTGACCTCGCGCACCTCGTTGGTGATGCGGGTCGAGATCTTGGCGAGCACCTCGTAGGGCACGCGCGTCCAGTCGGCCGTCATGGCGTCCTCGGACGAGACCGGACGGAGCACGACGGGATGGCCGTAGGTGCGGCCGTCGCCCTGGACGCCGACCGAGCGGACGTCGGCGAGGAGCACGACCGGGCACTGCCAGATCTCGCGGTCGAGACCGGCAGCGGACAGCTCGTGGCGGGCGATCTGGTCGGCGGCGCGCAGGATCTCGAGCCGCTCCGCAGTGACCTCGCCGACGATACGGATGCCGAGGCCGGGCCCCGGGAACGGCTGGCGCCAGACGATGCCCTCGGGCACGCCGAGCTCGAGACCGACCTGGCGCACCTCATCCTTGAACAGCAGGCGCAGCGGTTCGATGAGCGTGAACTGGAGGTCGTCGGGCAGGCCGCCGACGTTGTGGTGCGACTTGATGTTGGCCGTGCCCGTGCCGCCGCCGGACTCGACGACGTCCGGGTAGAGGGTGCCCTGGACGAGGAACTCGACCGGGTGACCGTCTCGCTCGGCCGACCCGACGACGTCGCGGGCAGCCTGCTCGAAGACGCGGATGAACTCGCGGCCGATGATCTTGCGCTTCTCCTCGGGGTCCGAGACTCCGGCGAGCGCACCGAGGAACTGCTCCCGGGCGTCGACGACGACGAGGTCCACGCCGGTGGCGGCGACGAACTCCTTCTCGACCTGCTCGGCCTCGCCGGAGCGCAGGAGTCCGTGGTCGACGAAGACGCAGGTGAGCTGGTCGCCCACGGCGCGCTGCACGAGGGCGGCGGCGACGGAGGAGTCGACCCCACCGGACAGGGCGCAGAGCACGCGCTTGTCGCCGACGGTCTCCTTGACCTGCTCGACGAGGGCCTCGACGACGTTGTGCGCCGTCCAGTCGCCCGAGAGCCCGGCCCCGCGCAGGAGGAAGTTCTCGAGGACCCGCTGGCCGAAGGTCGAGTGCATGACCTCGGGGTGCCACTGCACGCCGTAGAGCCGGCGCTCGTCGTCCTCGAAGGCTGCGACGGGGGCGCCGGACGTGGCCGCGGTCACCCGCATGCCGTCGGGAGCAGCGGTCGCCGCGTCACCGTGGCTCATCCACACCGACTGGTCGGAGGGCTGGCCGTTGAAGAGGGTCGAGTCGGTGTCGGAGATCTGCGCCGGCGTCGAGCCGTACTCCCCCAGCCCCGTGTGCTCGACCGTGCCGCCGAGGGCCTGGACCATCGCCTGGAAGCCGTAGCACATGCCGAACACCGGCACCCCGGCGTCGAGCAGTGCGGGGTCGAGGCTGGGTGCGCCCTCCTCGTAGACCGAGCTCGGGCCGCCGGACAGGATGATCGCCGCCGGCTCCTTGGCGAGCATCTCGCTCGCCGGCATCGTCGACGGGACGACCTCGCTGAAGACGTTGGCCTCACGCACCCGCCGCGCGATGAGCTGGGCGTACTGGGCGCCGAAGTCGACGACGAGGACGGGACGGTCGGACAGGTGGGGGGTCTCGCTCACACGCACAGGCTACCGGCGGCCCGCGGCGCACTTCACGCCGTGGGCCGCCGGTGGTCGGGGGTCAGCGCCAGAGGGTGTTGACCTCGGAGGCCTCGACCGAGTCCGGGTACGGGTTGGTGCACGACGGGCCGGGGCCGCCACCGGACATGAGCTTGCTGCACGGCTGCGTGTAGCGGTCCGGGAGGCCGAGCGCGTGCCCGGTCTCGTGCGTGACGATCCGCAGCGGCGCGTAGGTGTTGGCCTGCGAGTAGTCCATGAAGACGTAGCCGTCGCCGTTGCCGCTGCCGTAGTAGTACGAGCCGCGCGAGTCGTTGCCCTCGTAGTACTTGAGGGCGCCGGCCGCGCCGTCGCGCTCGACGAGCTGGACGTTGCTCACCCGGGCGTTCCAGATGGCGGCGTTCTGGTCGATGAGCGAGTCGAAGCTCGGTGCCTGCGAGTCGTCGTAGTAGATGACGTAGGCCGCGGTCCGGTTCTGCTTCGCCCCGGACGCGTCCTCGCGGGCGGCCTGCTTCTTGGCCTCGGCGAGCTGCTTCTCGAGCGCCGCCTGGATCTTCGGGTCGAGCGAACCCTTGGTGTATGCCGCGACGCCGCGGCTCCCGTCGTGGTCGGGTGCGGCGACGGCCCCGGTGGGGGCGCTGGTCAGCGCAGCCGCACCTGCGAGGGTGACGAGTGCAGCGGCGAGGGATCGGCGAAGTGCCATCGGATGGTTCCTCATTCCTTGACTGGTCGGTGCCCGTCGTGGTCGGGGCACCCTTCCTGTCTAGGCGTCGGTCCGCCAACAGCCTCCCCGTGGGAGGTCAAGAGTCCGTTGGTCCGGTCAGCGCTTCGTCAAGTTGGTCAACGGGAGCCCAGACGTCCCTCGACCTCGCGGGCCACCTGCCGCTCCACCCAGAACGACAGGAACGGCACGCAGCCGGCGAGCATGACGCCGACCATCCGCGGCAGCGACCACCCCACCTTGAAGCCGAGGTTGGCCGTGGCGACGAGGTAGACCATGTAGATGAAGCCGTGCGGCTGCGGCCACCACTTGAGCGGGTTCTGCTCACCGCTCATCGAGGTGGCGTACTCGAGCACCATCTCGACGACGAGCACGAGCAGCCCGACACCGACGACGAAGGCCATGACCTTGAAGAAGGTCAGCGCCTTGCGCGCCGCACTCTCGTCCCGGATGGCGCCCCGGTCGCTGGTCGTGCCCTGGTCCACGTCGCTCATGTCACTCACGCCCACCATTGTCGCCGCCGCGCCCGGTCCCGGCGGCAGCGGCCCCGCCCTTGCGGGCCGCGGCGTCCTCGCGGCCCTCGTCGCGCACGATGCGCCACCACATGTAGAGCGCGAACCCCGCGAACGCCCACCACTGCAGCGCGTATGCCGCGTTGCGCCACTTGAAGCCCGTCTCACCCGACGGCGTGGGCACCCGCTCCATCGTGCCGAGCGAGGACGGCGCCGCGGCGGGCGACTCCCCCTGCTGGAAGACGAAGGCGTTGTAGAGGTCGCCGGGCCACCGCCCGACGAGGACGGAGGTGTCGACCGAGCCGAGCTGGCCCTGCGGAGGTGACTCGCCGGCATACGGGGACTCGGGTGGAGCCAGCCCACCCGTGACGGTGACGGTCCCGGACGGGACCGGCGGCAGGTCCGTGGGCGAGGTGACGAAGCCGCGGAGCACCGGCAGGGTCGCCCCGCTCGCCTCGACCCGGAGCGGCGCGACGACCCAGTAGCCGATCCGGCCGTCGAGCCGCCGGTTGGCCACGACGACCTGGTCGGTGCCGAACTCACCGGTCGCCGACACCGGGCGCGTGCTGAGGACGCCGGGGAACTCGGAGTGCGGCTGCAGCACCGTCTCGACCGCGACCGGCTGCTGCGAGCGGGCCTTGGCCAGGGACTCCTTCAGCGCCTCGTCCTCGGCGACACCGAGCTGCCAGCGACCCAGCTGGATGAAGGCGATGACGACGAGGACGGCGACCGCGAGCAGCGCGAGGTTGCGTGGCTTGATCGCGGTCCGGAGCACCTCTCGAGCCTAAACCGGTGCCCTGAGCGGAAACTCGGTGGCTCGACGTCGGTGCCGACTCCTACCGTGGGAGGCGAGATGCCGACGACACCCTGGCCCTACGCCCTCGAGGCCGATGCCACTCCCCCGAAAGACGCCGACCGCCTCCTGCTCTGGCTGGTGCGGCGGCAGTGGCGCACCGTCGTCGGCGGTGCCGCGTTCGGCATCCCGTGGATGCTGTCGATCGCCCTCGTGCCGGCCGCCATCGGCAAGGCCATCGACGAGGGGCTCGTCGCGCGCGACGGCCGCGCGCTGCTCCTCTGGTCCGGCGTCATCCTCGGCATGGGTCTGGTCAGCGCCGCCACGACCAACCTGCGCCACTGGTTCGCCGTGCGCAACTGGCTCTTCGCGGCGTTCCGCTCGGCGATCGTCACCGAGCGCGCGGTCCGTCGCGCCGGTCCGGCCCTGACCCGCGACCGGCCCGCCGGCGAGGTGCTCACGGCCTTCGCCAACGACTTCTGGAAGGTCGGACAGGTCTTCGACGTGTCGGCCCGGTTCACCGGCGCCATCGCGAGCTTCGTCGTCGTGTCGGTCATCCTGCTCAACGGCTCGGTGCTGCTCGGGCTCGTCATGCTCATCGGTGGCCCGCTGCTGCTCGCCTCGCTCGCCTTCGTCATGCGCCCGCTCCAGAAGCGCCAGGAGGCCCAGCGCGCGGAGTCGGGCGAGCTCACCGCGCTCGGCGCCGACACCGTCTCGGGGCTGCGCGTGCTGCGCGGGGTCGGCGGTGAGGAGACCTTCCTGAGCCGGTATGCCGGCCAGTCCGGTCGCGTGCGCGCTGCCGGCGTGCGGTTGTCGGGCGTGCAGGCGCTGCTCGACGCGTCGCAGGTGCTCCTGCCCGGGGTGTTCGTCGTGGTCGTCACCGGACTCGGAGCGCACCTCGCCGTCGCCGGTGACATCTCGCCCGGTCAGCTCGTCGCGTTCTACGGCTACACGGCCTTCCTCACGATGCCGCTGCGGACGGCGACCGAGTTCGTCAACAAGCTCATCACCTCGCGGGTCATGGCGCGGCGCCTCGTCGCGATCCTCGTCGCCGAGCCCGACCACCCGGGCTCCGCCGCTGCCTCCGCCGCGAGCGCCGACGCGGGCGCTGACGCCGGCGCCGCTCCCGGTTCCGGGTCGGCGCTGGCGGTCGGCGACCTCGTCGACCCGGCATCGGGCGTGCGGATCGAGGCGGGACGCCTCACGGCGATCGTGTCGGCGAACCCCGAGGAAACCGCCACCATCGCGGCGCGCCTCGGGCGCACCGTCGCGGGACGCCACGGGGTCACCCTGGGCGGCGTCGCCATCGACGACGTGCCGATCGAGCTCGTCCGCCGCACCATCGTCGTGTCGCAGTCGGACCCGCACCTGTTCAGCGGGCCGGTGCGTCGCGAGCTCGGCGGCGAGACGACCGACCCGGACGGTGCCCCCGACGACGACGCCCTCCTCGCTGCCCTCCACACGGCCGACGCGATGGACGCCATCGAGTCGATCGACGGCGGGCTCGACGGCGAGCTCGAGGAGCGCGGCCGATCGCTCTCCGGCGGCCAGCGCCAGCGCCTCGCGCTCGCACGCGCCCTCCTGCGCGACCCCGAGGTCCTCGTCCTCGTCGAGCCGACGAGCGCCGTCGACGCGCACACCGAGGCGCGCATCGCCGAGCGGATCCCCAAGCACCGCAACGGTTCCACGACCGTCGTGGTCACGGCGAGCCCTCTCGTGCTCGACCGGGCGGACCGTGTCCTCGTCGTCGAGGGCGGCATCGTCACGACGCAGGGATCGCACCGCGACCTCGTCCGCAACCACCCGGCATACCGGCGCATCGTCCTGCGCGGAGAGGACGACTGACCGATGACCCCGATCCTCACCCAGATCGGCGAGACCGACCACGCCAAGCGTTCGCTGCCCATCGCGAGCCGCCAGACCGTCGTCGCCCACACGCGGGTCCTGCTGCGCGACCACCGGCGCCCACTCCTCTGGGTCCTCGCCCTCCACGGCCTCGCCGCGCTCGTCGGGCTCGTCGGCCCGTGGGTCGTCGGGCAGGTCGTCGAGGAGGTCACCCGCTCCGGGACCCGCGCCGCCAGCCTGCGTCGGATCGACCTCCTCATCGCCGTGCTCGTCGCCGCGATCCTCGCCCAGACCGTGCTCACCTGGCTCGCCCGCCGGGCGGCGTTCATCCTGTCCGAGCACGTGTTCGCGCGTCTGCGTGAGGACTTCGTGCGCGACGCCGTCCGCCTGCCCCTGTCGACGCTCGAGCGCGCGGGCACCGGCGACCTCGTCGCCCGCACGACCAACGACATCGACGCGATGACCCACGTCATCCGGTTCGGGATCCCGGCGATCGTCGTGTCCGTCATGACGGTCACCGCCACGGTCGTCGCCGCCGTCATCACCTCGCCGCTCGCGGCCCTGGCGCTCCTCACGCCGCTGCTCGTCCACGTCCCCTCGAGCCGCTGGTACCTCAGGCGCGCCGGTCGGGTCTACCTCTGGGAGCACGCGAGCTATGCCCGGCTCAACTCCGTCGGCGCCGAGACCATCGACGGTCTGCGCACCATGGACAACCTCGGGCTCTCGTCCGAGCGCGCCGCCCGGTTCGACGACGCGCTCGACGAGGCGGGTCGTGCCGAGCGGGTCGGCGTCGGGCTGCGGCTGCGATGGTTCCCGTGGCTGGAGATCGGCTTCTTCCTCCCCATCGCCGTGTCCGTGCTCTGGGGCGGCTGGCTCGCCTGGAACGGCCACATCTCGATCGGCGCCGCCACCGCGGTCACCCTCTACATCCAGCAGATGCTCGACCCTCTCGGCGACCTCATCAGCTGGCTCGACGAGATCCAGTTCGCCGCGACCTCGCTGTCGCGTGTCCTCGGTGTCGGCGAGGTGCCACCCGACCGCGTCGCCACCGGCGAGGAGCCGCTCGGCGAGACGATCGAGGTCGAGGACGTCCGCTACTCCTACCGCGAGGGGCGCGACGTCCTCCACGGTGTCTCACTGACCCTGCGACCCGGTGAGCGGCTCGCGATCGTCGGGCCGTCCGGCGCCGGCAAGTCGACGCTCGGCCGGCTCATGGCCGGCATCGACGGCCCCCGCACGGGCCGCGTCACCGTCGGTGGCGTCCCGCTCGTCGATCTCACCCTGCCCACGTTGCGCGGGGAGGTCGCGCTCGTGACCCAGGAGCACCACGTCTTCGTCGGCACCGTGGGTGAGAACCTCCGCCTCCCGCGCCCGTCCGCCTCCGACGACGACGTGTATGCCGCGCTCGACGCGGTCGACGCGGCCGGCTGGGTCCGGGCACTGCCCGACGGTCTCGACACCACCGTGGGCTCGGGTGGGCACGTCCTCACCGAGGCCCAGGCGCAGCAGCTCGCCCTCGCCCGGCTCGTCCTGGCCGACCCGCACACCCTCGTCCTCGACGAGGCGACCTCGCTGCTCGACCCTCGCGCCGCGCGCCACCTCGAGCGCTCGCTCGCGGCGGTGACGCAGGGCCGCACCGTCGTCGCGGTCGCGCACCGGCTGCACACGGCATACGACGCCGACCGGGTCTGTGTCGTCGAGGACGGCCGGATCACCGAGCTCGGCACCCACGACGAGCTCATCGCGCGAGACGGCGCGTACGCCGCGCTGTGGCGCGCGTGGAGAGACGAGGACTGAGGGACCGGGTCCCACGCTCTGCGTGAGCGGACTGAGGGATCGGGTCCCACGCTCTGCGTGGGCGGACTGAGGGACCGGGTCCCACGCTCTGGGAGGGCAGGCGAACCTCAGGGACGCGCGGGCACGTCCATGCCGGCCGGGTCCGACAGATGACGCAGCAGCGCCCTCTGAAGCATCCCCGCGTGGACGCCGTCGACGATCCGGTGGTCGGCGGTTGCGACGAGGACGACCGTGGGACGGACGACGACCTCGCCGTCGACGACCACGGGACGGTCCCGCACGGCGCCGACCGCGAGATAGACGGGCACGCGCGCGAAAGGCACCGCGGCCAGGTGCGCCTCGTCGAGCCCGAGGCTTCCGACGTTGGAGACGAAGGCCGTCCCGAGGGGCCGTCCGGGCTGCCCGACGAAGCCGCGACCCAGGCCGCCGGTCACCACGCTCGCCAGCCCCACGGCCGGGCGCATGGCCGCGACGGGGAGCGCTCGCAGGATCGTGCTCGACCGACGGAACGCGCGATCCTCACCGGCACGAAGGTCGCGCGCACCCTTCTCAACGGCTCGGGCGACCTCCGCGGTGGTGAGGCGGTCGACGTCGTGGACGCGCACGGGTGCCAGATCGGCGCCGTCGTCGATGTCGACCGCGAAGGCGACCGTGCAGTCCTCGATCGGGACGATCCGCCCGAACACCACCCGCGCCCTGGCCTCGGGCACCTCGCGCATGGCCCGTCCGAGGGCGGCGCCGACGACGTGGGTCAGGGTCACCCGGACCCCGTGCTCGGACCGCAGCCGGTCGACGTGGTCGAGCACGGCCGACACGTCGACCTCGACCCGCGCCGAGATCCGGCCCTCCGAGGGCGCGCGCCAGGTCGCGACGGCGATCTTGCGGCGCACGCTGCGCGGGCTCATCCCGTCGTCCCGTCGGACGCGGGCCGGGCGACGGGATCGGCGGGCGCGACGAGTGCAATGGGCGCGGCGGGCGCGGCGTGCGTGACGTGCGCGACCCCGGTGAGGGCCGCGCGGACGACGGCTCGTGGTGCGTGCGACAGCCCGGCGAGCGCTGCCGCCCGCCTCGGCAGGGTGAGACGGGGGCGCCCTGCCTCGATGGCCGCGACGACGGACCTGGCCACGTCGGCCGGCTCGAGGTCATGCAGGACCCGGGTGCGGCGCGCCCTCGCGAAGGCCGCTGCCGACGTCGGGTCCTCGACGATCCGGTCCATCATCGACGAGGCCACCGGGCCGATCTCGACGGTCAGCGTCCGCACTCGCGTGCCGCGCAGCTCGAGCCGCAGCCCGGCCATCGACGCCGACAGGGCGGCCTTCGTGGCGCCGTAGAGCGACAGGCCGGGGAAGGTGGCGACCGCGGACAGGGAGGACATCGCCACGACGGACCCGCTGTCGCGGGCGATCATCGCGGGCAGGACCAGCCGCGTCAGCTCGAGCGGAGCGGCGATGTTGAGGGCAACCGTCCGCTCGACGTCACCCGTACCGGCGTGCGCGAAGGGCCCGACCGCCTCGACCCCGGCGTTGTGCACGAGCACGTCCACCTGTCCCTGCTCCGCCACGGCGGCGGCCACGACGTCGGGCAGCGACGCGAGGTCGGTGAGGTCCGCCGGGACGGCATGTCCCCTGACCTCGTCGGCGAGCTCGAGCAGTGGCCCGAGCCCGCGGGCGACCACGGTGACCCGGGCTCCGCGGCGGGCCAGCTCACGGGCCAGGGGTCGACCGAGGGAGCCGGTCGCGCCGGTGAGGAGGACATGTCTGCCGGAGAGTCGCACCGTCACAGTCTGCGGGACCGCAGCGCTCAGACCGTCTGCAGCGCCGGCATACCGAGATCGACCCGGCGCACCTCGGGCACGGCGGGGTGGGCCGCGGGCACCGGGTCGAGCCGTCGGTAGTCCTCACCCTGCGCGGGGCGCTGGTCGGCATCACCCTTGTTGGGCCACAGCGACATCGCCCGCTCCGCCTGCGCGGTGATCGTCAGCGACGGGTTGACCCCGAGGTTGGCCGAGACCGCGGACCCGTCGACGACGGAGATGTCCGGGTGGCCCCAGAGGCGGTGGTAGGGGTCGATGACACCGCTCGTCGGGCTCTCGCTGATCGCCACGCCACCGAGGAAGTGCGCGGTGAGGGGCACGTCGAACACCTCACCCCAGGTCCCACCGGCCACGGTGTAGTCGCCGGTCACCTCCCGGAGCCGCTGCGCCACGGCTCGCATGGAGTCGTGGCCCTCCTTGATGTAGGTCGGGTTCGGATCGCCGTGGCCCTGCTGCGAGGTGAGCCGCCGTCGGCCGAACAGCCCACGCCGGCCCGACACCCGCAGCGAGTTGTCGCGCGACTGCATGACCAGCCCGATGATCGTGCGCTCGCTCCACCGCGTCGTCATCGGGAACTGCCTGAGCAGCGCCTGTGGCTCGCGAGCCAGCTCGATGAGGAACTGCACCGGGCGCGGCCACCTCGTCTCGCCGGGCACCATGAGGGTCGTGAGCAGCCCCATCGCGTTGGAGCCCGGCCCGTAGCGCACGTTCTCGACGTGCGTGTGCTCGTCCGGGTGGAACGACGCCGTGATGGCGACTCCCTCGGCGAGTCCGGCCTCGGGCTGTGGGTGCTGCGTCATCGCGCCGAGCAACGCCTCGCTGTTGGTGCGCGTGAGGTGGCCGAGGCGCTCCGAGATCCGCGGCAGCTCACCCTCGTCGCGCATCGCGTGGAGCAGCGACTGCGTTCCCCAGGTGCCGCCGGCGACGACGACGTGCCGCGCGGTGATGACCCGCGCGTCCCGGCCGCGGACCGGTCCGGTGCGCTCGTGCAGCACCCGGTGGACGGCTCCGCCGTTCCCGTATGCCGGGTCCGCACCGTCGCTTCCCGGCACGACTCCCAGCCGGGTCACCGTGCGCATCGGCTCGATGACGACACCGAGGGCCTCGGCGAGGTGGAGGTAGTTCTTGCGCAACGTGTTCTTGGCCCCGTGGCGACAGCCGACCATGCAGTTGCCGCACTCGACGCAGCCGGTGCGTCGCGGCCCGGCGCCACCGAAGTACGGGTCCTCGACCTCGACGCCCGGCTCTCCGAAGAAGACGCCGACGGGCGCCTTGCGGAAGCTCTCGGGCACCCCCATGTCGGCGGCGGCCTCGCGCCAGATCTGCTCGACCGGGCCCTCGCACGGGTTCTCGACGACCCCGAGCATCGCCGACGCGGTCTCGTAGTGCGGCGCCAGCTCGTCGGCCCAGTCGGTGATGTGGCCCCACTGCTGGTCGCGGAAGAACGCCGGGGGCGGCACGTAGAGCGTGTTGGCGTAGTTGAGTGAGCCGCCACCCACCCCGGCACCCGCGAGGATCATGACGTCGGGCAGCCGGTGGATCCGCTGAATCCCGTAGCAGCCGAGGGCCGGCGCCCAGAGGTAGTTGCGCAGGTCCCACGAGGTGCGCGCGAAGTCCTCGTCCTCGAACCGGCGACCCGCCTCGAGCATGTGCACCGTGTAGCCCTTCTCGGCCAGTCGCAGGGCGGCCACCGCACCGCCGAACCCGGTCCCGATGACGACGACGTCGACGTCGACGTCACGATCGACGGCCGGAGCCTCGGAGGGTGCAGGGCTGCCGACGTCGGGGTCGGTCCGCGTCACCGCAGCCCCACGCCCTTCATGGCGCGCAGCGCAAGAGTGAGCCCCTTGGTGTAGGTCTCCTGCGAGACGCCGGGGATCGTCGCCAGCGGGGCGAGACCGTGCTGCGCGGTGACGTTCTGGCTCTCGGTGTACTTGAGGATGCCCTCGCGACCGTGGCGCCGGCCGATCCCCGAGGCCTTCATGCCACCCATCGGCGCGCCGGTGCTCGCCCACGCGGGGATGAAGCCGTCGTTGATGTTCACCGTGCCGGTGCGGATGCGCGAGGCGATCCGGCGGGCGCGGCGCACGTCGCGGCTCCACACCGACGCGTTGAGGCCGTACTCGGTGTCGTTGGCAAGCTCGATGGCCTGCTCGTCGGAGTCGACCTCGTAGAGCGACACGACCGGCCCGAACGTCTCGCCGTCGCGGCACTCCATCTCGGCGGTGACCCCGGTGAGCACGGTGGGCTCGTAGACGAACGGGCCGATGTCGGGCCGAGCGCGACCACCGGCGAGCACGATGGCACCCTTGGCCCGCGCGTCGTCGACGTGCCGGGTCACGGTGTCGAGCTGGGCCTGCCCGACGAGGGAGCCCATGTCGGGCCCGTACTCGAGCGCGGTGCTGAGCCGCATCTCCTCAACCGCCTCGACGAACGACGTGACGAACTCCGCGTGGACGTCGCGGTGGACGAGCAAGCGCTCGGCGCTGATGCAGACCTGCCCGGCACCGTTGAAGCAGGCGCGGAGCGCACCCGACACGGCCTTGGAGACGTCCGCGTCGGCCGCGACGTACATCGAGTTCTTGCCGCCGAGCTCGAGGCTGAAGCCGACGAGGCGCTGCGCAGCGGCCACGCCGACGGTGCGGCCGGTGGGAGTGGAGCCGGTGTAGCAGACGTAGTCGGCCTGGTCGACGACCGCCTGACCAGTGGTGGACCCCGGTCCGAGCACGACCTGGAGCACACCTTCGGGCAGCCCAGCCTCGACGAGCAGCTCGTGGGCCGCGAGCGCCGTGAGCGACGTCTGCTGGTCAGGGCGTAGCACGACGGCGTTGCCGGCCATGAGGGCCGGGAGGGCGTCGGTGATCGCGAGGATGAGCGGGAAGTTCCACGGCGAGACGATGCCGACGACGCCCTTGGGGAGGTGGCTCACCACCGTCTGGGTCAGCAGCGGGAAGACCCCCATGGGGTGCTCGTCCTTGAGGTAGGACGGGGCGCGCCGGGCGTAGTGGCGTGCGGTGTTGGCCGTGTCGGCGATCTCGGCGAAGGCGTCGTGGCGCGTCTTGCCGCTCTCGAGCTGGATGAGGTCGAGGAGCTCGACCTGGTGGTCCAGCACGAGGTCGTGGAAGCGAAGCAGGATCTTGGCCCGCTGCGACAGGCTGGTGCGGGACCAGGCGCGCTGGGCCACCCGGGCCGTCGCGACGGCGACCGAGACGTCCTGCGGCGACGAGACGGGCAGCGAGGCGAGGGGCGCACCGGTCATCGGCGTGTGGCTCACGTGCTGCTCCGCCCCGGGACTCGCGACGACGCGGGAGGCGAGCCTGCGTGCGCGGCTCGGGTCCACGGCATACGTGGCGGTGGGGTCCAGCTCCGGGTCTGCGATGACGTCGGCCATTACCCCAGAGTAACCTCCGCGCGGCCCGCAGAACAGGGACGACGGTGAGACCTGCGCCCCACCCCCGCGTTCAGGAACGGGCCGGGTCAGCCGCCCTCGTAGGGCGCGACGACGACCTCGACCCGCTGGAAGTCCTTGAGCTCGGTGTAGCCGGTCGTGGCCATGGCGCGGCGCAGGGCACCGACGAGGTTGGTCGTGCCGTCGGCCACCTTGCTCGGGCCGAACAGGACCTCCTCGAGCGAGGCCACGGCGCCGACCTCGACGCGCTCGCCGCGCGGCAGCTCGGAGTGGTGCGCCTCGGGGCCCCAGTGGAAGCCGCGGCCCGGCGCCTCGGTGGCCCGGGCGAGGGCTGCGCCGAGCATCACGGCGTCGGCACCGCAGGCGACGGCCTTGACGATGTCGCCGCTCGTGCCGACACCGCCGTCGGCGATGACGTGGACGTAGCGGCCGCCGCTCTCGTCGAGGTAGTCGCGGCGGGCGGCAGCGACGTCGGCAATCGCCGAGGCCATCGGCGCGTGGATCCCGAGCGTGCGACGCGTCGTGTGCGCGGCACCACCACCGAAGCCGACGAGCACGCCGGCCGCGCCGGTGCGCATGAGGTGCAGCGCGGCGGAGTACGACGCCGCGCCACCGACGATGACGGGCACGTCGAGCTCGTAGATGAAGCGCTTGAGGTTGAGCGGCTCGGCCCGGCTCGACACGTGCTCGGCCGAGACCGTCGTGCCCCTGATGACGAAGAGGTCGACACCCGCGTCCACGACGGTCTTCCAGAGCTGCTGGGTGCGCTGCGGGGTGAGCGCGCCGGCGACGGTGACACCGGCGTCACGGATCGCGCGCAGCCGCTCGACGATGAGCTCGGGGACGATGTCGGCCTGGTAGATCTCCTGCATCCGCGCGGTCGCGAGCGCCGGCTCGAGCGTGGCGATCTCGGCGAGCAGCGGCGCCGGGTCCTCGTAGCGGGTCCACAGGCCCTCGAGGTCGAGCACGGGCAGACCGCCATGCTTGCCGAACGCCACCGCCGTCTCGGGGGACATCACCGAGTCCATCGGGGCTCCGATGACCGGCAGGTCGAAGTGGTAGGCGTCGATCTGCCACCCCACCGAGACCTCCTCGGGGTCGCGCGTGCGGCGCGACGGCACCACGGCGATGTCGTCGAAGGAGTACGCGCGCCTGGCCCGCTTGCCACGTCCGATCTCGATCTCGTTCACCCCCGGAGCCTACCCACGCGCCCGAGGAATAACGGACTGGCGTCGAAGGTTGGGGGCGGAGCACAATGCTCGGTGCGGGTGTTCCCGCGCGCCGGCAATGGAGCCGACCACACCACCCATTGCTCTGAGGAGTCCTTCCCCCGTGTCCAGTCCTGCCCACACCGAGTACCCCGACAAGATCGACGGTGCCGTCCTCAAGATCGCGGGTGTCGTCGTCCTCGGCGCCATCATGTCGATCCTCGACATCACGGTCGTCAACGTCGCGCTGCCGGACCTCCAGGTCACCTTCACGGGTGCCGACAACCCGCTGCCGTACGCCACGGTCGCGTGGACGGTCACGGCCTACACGCTCGCCCTCGCCACGGTCATCCCGCTGACCGGCTGGGCGGCCGACCGCTTCGGCACCAAGCGCCTCTACATGCTCGCGCTGCTCCTCTTCACCCTCGGGTCCGTCCTCTGCGCCGCGGCGACGAGCATCAACCTGCTCATCCTCTTCCGCGTCGTGCAGGGTCTCGGTGGTGGCCTCCTCATGCCGCTCGGCATGACGATCATGACCCGCGCCGCGGGCCCCGCCCGCATGGGCCGCCTCATGGCCATCCTCGGTGTGCCGATGCTCCTCGGCCCGATCGGTGGCCCGATCCTCGGTGGCTGGCTCATCGACAAGGTGTCGTGGCACTGGATCTTCCTCATCAACCTGCCGCTGGGCGTCGCCGCCCTCGCGTACGCCGCGTGGGCCCTGCCCAAGGACAACCCCGAGCCGACCGAGTCCTTCGACTTCCTCGGCATGGCGCTCATGAGCCCGGGTCTGGCCTCGTTCCTCTACGGCGTCTCCTCGATCCCCGACGAGGGCACCTTCGCCTCGCCCAAGGTCCTCGGCTTCGCCGGCGTCGGCATCGCGCTCATGGTGGCGTTCGTGTTCCACAGCTTCCGCCCCGAGCACCCGCTGCTCGACCTGCGGCTGTTCAAGAACAAGAACCTCACCGTCTCGATCATCACGATGTTCATCTTCGCGGGCGCCTTCTTCGGCGGCCTGCTCCTCGTCCCGACCTACCTCCAGCAGGTCCGTGGCGAGGGCGCGCTCGACGCCGGCCTCCTCGTGGCCCCGCAGGGCATCGGCGCCATGCTGACGATGCCGATCGCCGGCGCGCTCGCCGACAAGATGCCGGTCGGCCGGATCGTGCCGTTCGGTCTCGCGATCATCACCGGCGGCATGTTCGCGCTGACCCAGGTCGACGCCGACACGTCCTACTGGGGCTACCTCATCCCGGTGCTCTTCGTCATGGGCCTCGGCATGGGCGCGACGATGATGCCGCTCATGACCTCGGCCATCAAGACGCTCACGGCGCACCAGGTGGCCCGCGGTTCGACGCTGCTCAACATCAGCCAGCAGGTCGCGAGCTCCATCGGTGTCGCGATCATCTCGGTCGTCCTCACCAACGGCCTCAACAACGACCGCCTCGTCTCGCAGGCGCGCGCGTTCGGTGAGGAGTCCGCCAAGGTCGACCCGTCGCAGGTGGGCGGGCTGCTCGAGAAGTTCCCGGCCGTCGCCGAGATCCTCGGCAGGTTCCAGGACCCGGCCGCCGGTCAGGCCGCCCTGCTCGACGCGGTGCGCCACAACATGGGTGAGGTCTTCGGTGACACCTTCCTCGTCGCCGCGATCATGGTCGCCTTCACCCTCGTCTCCGCGGCCTTCCTGCCGCGCAAGCACGAGGAGAGCCACCTGCTCGACGACGAGGACGCCGCCCAGGTCGCTCCTCCGGTCATCCTCCACTGAGGTTCGACTTATTGCCCGTGTGGGCCCTTGAGCGGTCGGCGCGCCGACCCTCAAGGACGCCCACACGGGCAATAAGTCGTTCTGGGGTCGGCATGCTGGGGGCATGATGCAGGCACCGCGTCCCGGACCGCACAACGCCCTCACCGACGTCGGTGGCGTACGCGTCGGCCACGTCACCCGCGACGAGCCCGGCTGGCTCACCGGCGTCACGGTCGTCGTCCCGCCCGAGGGCGCGGTCGGCGGCGTCGACGTCCGCGGCGGCGCGCCCGGCACCCGAGAGACCGACCTCCTCTCCCCCACGTGCTCGGTCGACCGGGTCGATGCCGTCGTCCTCTCGGGCGGCAGCGCGTTCGGCCTCGCGACTGCGGACGGCGTCATGCGGGAGGCGTATGCCGCCGGGCTGGGCTGGCCGGTCGGCGAACCCACGCAGGTGGTCCCGATCGTCCCTGCCGCGGTCGTCTTCGACCTCGCCCGGGGTGGCGTCTTCGAGAACGCGCCCGGGGCCGAGGACGGCGCTCGGGCCTGGCGCGAGGCGCGTGACGGTGCGGTGGCGCAGGGCTCGGTCGGCGCCGGCACCGGTGCCCGCTCCGGCGGGCTGCGCGGCGGAGTCGGCACGGCGAGCGCCGTCGTCGACGGCGTGACCGTCGGCGCGCTCGTTGTCGTCAACGCGATGGGCTCACCCTGCGCTGCCGACGGCAGCCTGTATGCCGTCCGCTCCGGTCTCGCGGACGAGTTCGCCGACGTGCCCGCACCCGACCCGGCTCTCGTGAGAGCCCACTGGGACGAGCAGGACGCCGCGTTCGAGGCACTGCGCGCGGGAACCGCCACGACCATCGGTGTCGTGGCCACGGACGCCACGCTGACCAAGGTGCAGTGCCGCAAGCTCGCCGAGGTGAGCCACGACGGACTCGCGCGGGCCCTGTCACCGGTGCACACGGCATACGACGGCGACGCGATCTTCACCCTCGCGACGGGTGAGGTCGCAGCGCCGAGCGAGCTCGACCTGGTCCGGATCCAGGCAGTGGCAGCCGACTGCGTCACCCGCGCCATCGGGCACGCGATGCTCGCCGCGACGTCCGTCGACCGCGCCGCCGAGGGAGGGGCCGCCCTGTCGTCGTGGCGCGACCGGCTCACCGCCGGCTGAGGCTCAGCCGAAGTGGCGGATCATGAACTCCGTGTCGACGTCCTGACCACCCGTGGGGTCCGGCGGCGGCGTGACGTCCTGAGAGGTCGTCATCTGGTCGACCGTGATGCGCGGCAGGTCGACGTGCACCCTCTGCTCGAGGTCCCTCGAGGTCCCGGTGTCGGCCATCTGCGCCCTCCTGCGTCCGCTGGTGCACCCAGTGTGACGCACGAACCCTCAGCGCGAGGAGTAGTTCGGCGCCTCGACGATGCCCGAGATGTCGTGCGGGTGGCTCTCCTTGAGACCCGCGGTGGTGATCCGGACGAAGCGGCCCTTGGCCTTGAGGTCCGGCACGGTGCGCGCGCCGACGTAGAACATCGACTGGTGCAGGCCGCCGATGAGCTGGTGCGCGACGGCGCCGACCGGTCCGCGGTAGGCGACCTGCCCCTCGATGCCCTCGGGCACGATCTGGTCGTCGCTCGTGACATCGGCCTGGAAGTAGCGGTCCTTGGAGTACGACTTCTTGCCGCGCGAGCTCATGGCGCCGAGCGAGCCCATGCCGCGGTAGGCCTTGAACTGCTTGCCGTTGATGAAGACGAGCTCGCCGGGCGACTCCTCGCAGCCGGCGAAGAGCGAGCCGATCATCACGGAGTCGGCGCCGGCGACCAGCGCCTTGGCGATGTCGCCGGAGTACTGGAGGCCACCGTCGCCGATGAGCGGGATGCCGGCCGGGCCGCACGCCTGGGCGGCGTTGTGGATCGCGGTGACCTGCGGGACGCCGACACCTGCGACGACACGGGTGGTGCAGATCGAGCCGGGGCCGACCCCGACCTTGACGCCGTCGACGCCTGCGTCGATGAGCGCCTGGGCGCCGCTGCGGGTGGCGATGTTGCCGCCGATGATCTGGACGTGCCGGGTGGCCGGGTCCTTCTTGAGGCGCTCGATCATCTCGAGCAGGAGGCGCGCGTGACCGTGGGCCGTGTCGACGACGAGGACGTCGACACCGGCCTCGATGAGGGTCGTGGCGCGCTGCCAGGCCTCACCGAAGTAGCCGACGGCCGCACCGACGAGGAGGCGGCCGGAGCCGTCCTTGCTCGCGTGCGGGAACTGCTCGGACTTGACGAAGTCCTTGACGGTGATGAGCCCTGTGAGACGACCCTCGCCGTCGACGAGCGGCAGGCGCTCGCGCTTGTGCTGGCGCAGCAGGCTCGTGGCCTCGTCATGGCTGATGTCCTCACGACCGGTGATGAGCGGCGAGTGGGTCATGACGTCGCGCACGAGCGTCGTCCCCCACTCCGCGACCGGGGTGAAGCGCAGGTCGCGGTTGGTGACGATGCCGAGGAGGTGCATGCCGGCGTCGACGACCGGAAGGCCCGAGACGCGGTAGCGGCCGCACTGCTCGTCGAGCTCCTCGAGCGTGGCGTCGGGGCCGATCGTCACGGGGTTGGAGATGCGACCTGTCTGGGTCCGCTTGACGAGGTCGACCTGGTAGGCCTGGTCCTCGATCGAGAGGTTGCGGTGCAGGATCCCGAGACCACCCTGGCGGGCCATGGCGATGGCCATGCGGGCCTCGGTCACGGTGTCCATCGCGGCAGAGATGAGCGGCACCCGCAGGCTGATCTCACGGGTGAGCCGCGACGTCGTGTCGACCTCGCTCGGGATGACGTCGGTCTCGCCCGGCTGGAGCAGGACGTCGTCGTAGGTGAGGCCGAGCTCGGCGAAGGGGGCGGGGAGGCCGGACGTGCCCAGCTCGGGCGCTGCGCTCACCGCGGGGGGCGGGGTGGTCATCGGCGCCGGAGCGGCGGCTTCGGCCTCGAGGTGGGTGGGGCGGTCGACACCAAGGCTCATCCACCGATTCTAGGGCAGCGGCCCCGAAGGGCCGAACCGGCATCCGGCGCCCTGATTTTGCCAACTTCTTACTCCGCACTGACCCGGATCTTGCCAACTGGTTCCTAGCCTGACTGTGCCCACGAGGGGTGCGGCCACGAGAGCGTGCCGAGGACTCGGTACGCAGCGGACAGGAGGGGTCATGACTGACAT
Organism: Knoellia sp. LjRoot47; assembly: GCF_964253435.1. Taxonomy (NCBI): domain Bacteria; kingdom Bacillati; phylum Actinomycetota; class Actinomycetes; order Micrococcales; family Intrasporangiaceae; genus Knoellia; species Knoellia sp. LjRoot47. The sequence continues at coordinate 1,963,401 of NZ_CAXUQS020000001.1, read as the reverse complement.
CGCACGACTGCCCAAGCCGACGCTCGACGTCTGGGAGTGGCAGTTCGAGGGTCACTGCCGTCAGGTCAGCCCCGAGGTCTTCTTCCACCCCGAGGGCGAGCGCGGCAACCAGCGTCGCAGCCGTGACGACCGGGCCAAGGCCGTGTGCGACAGCTGCCCCGTGCTGCGGCGCTGCCGTGAGCACGCCCTCGCCTCCCGTGAGCCCTACGGGGTGTGGGGCGGCATGACCGAGGACGAACGGATCCGGGTCATCAACAGACGTGAGCTCGCGAGCTGACCGACCTCGCCGCGAGTGATCGACCGCCGGGTGACTGGGAGTGACCAGGGACATTCTCAGACACCCGGCACATCGTGCCGGGTGACCGGGCCGGATCAGGGTGTGAAGTCCCGGTCACCCGAGCATGAACGACACACCCGCATCCGCATGGATGCGGGTGCTGTCGTAGAGGGGGACGCTGCTGTCCTCCTGCGAGACGAGCAGTGAGATCTCGGTGCACCCGAGGATGACCGCACGGGCACCTCGGTCGACCAGCGAGGTGATGACCTCGCGGTAGACCTCGCGCGACTCGTCACGCACGACGTCGAGGCACAGCTCGTCGTAGATGATCCGGTGGACCTCGGCGCGCTGTCCCTCGTCGGGCACGAGCACGTCGAGGCCCTTGCCCGCGAGCCGGCCGGTGTAGAAGTCCTGCTCCATCGTGAAGGCGGTCGCGAGCAGCCCCACCCGGTCCAGACCGTCGGCGAGGATCGCGTCGGCCGTGGCGTCCGCGATGTGCAGCAGCGGCAGGCCGCAGCCCTTCTCGAGCTCCTCGGCGAGCTTGTGCATCGTGTTGGTGGCGAGCAGGAGAGCCTCGGCGCCACCGCGCTCCAGACCCCTCGCGGCCTCGGCGAGCACGGCGAGGGTGGCGTCCCAGTCGCCGTCGTGCTGCGCCCGGGCGACCGGTGCGAAGTCGACGCTGTGCAGGAGCAGCCGGGCCGAGTGCAGCCCGCCGAGCCGGTCCGCCACCCCGCGGTTGAGGAGCCGGTAGTAGCTCTCCGTGCTCGTCCAGCTCATCCCGCCCAGGACTCCCAGCATGCGCATGCCTCGCACCCTAGGCCACCGAGCCGGACACCTATCCTTGCCGCGTGACCCCCATCGAGATCCCCATCGCCGGCGAGAGCATCAGGCTCGGCCAGCTCCTCAAGTTCGCCTCGGTCGTCGAGGACGGCGCCGACGCGCGTGCGGTCATCGAGGCCGGCGAGGTCGAGGTCAACGGCGAGGTCGACACACGCCGCGGCCGCCAGGTGCGGCCCGGCGACACGGTCACCTACGCCGGCGAGACCTTCGCGGTCGTTGCCGAGAGCTGATCCACGGAGTCCGCGTCAGGGGGCGGGCGGCATGCACCGGATGAGGGTGACGTCCCCGCCCACGGTGACGTCACCGGCGCTGTGCGGCACGAGCAGCACGTCGCCCTCACGCACCTCGCGTGCCCCGTGCCTCGTCGTGAGCGTTCCGGAGCCGCGGACCACGACGACGGCGGCGTATGCCGCGTCGACCGTGACGGCGCCCGTCACCGGCCGCACGACCTCGGCCCGGAAGAAGGCGCTCGCCTCGTCGGGGAGTGCTGCGCCCGAGCCCTCGACGTCGCTCCACCGGGTGCGCAGCGAGGCGAGCCGGGCCGTGTCGACGGGACCGTGGTCGACGCTGCGCAGGGCGAGCGGACGCTCGAGACCGAGGAAGGCGTGGTCGAGCTCGAGACCGAAGCGCTCGTGCTCGAGCATCACCGAGAAGTCGGTGGGCTCCTGGAGCTCGAGGATGAGGACGCCCTCGCCGATGGCGTGGGGCTGGCCCGCGGGGACGAGGACGGAGTCGCCGGCGGAGACCTCGATCGGGTTGAGCGCGGCCAGGAGCCGCTCGTCCTGGGCGTCGACGAGCCCGGCGAGGTCGTCGTCGGAGAGCTCGTCGCGGAAGCCGACCCACACGGTCGCGCCCGGTTCGGCGACGAGGACGATCCACGCCTCGGTCTTGCCGTGGTCGCAGTCGAGGTGGGCCGCCGCGAACTCGCGGCTCGGGTGCGAGTGCACCGGCAGGCGCTCGCCGCTGTCGAGCAGCTTGGTGAGCAGGTTGGGGTCCCCGCCGAAACGCGCGACGTGCGCCTCGCCGAACCAGCCGCGGGCGTCGGACGCGAACGCGTCGGGGAGCTCGACCCCACCCTCGAGGGTCGTCACTCCCCCGCCGCCCTCGGCGAAGAGGCGGGCGGTGGAGCCCACCCAGTCCTCGGGACGGTAGCCGTCGAAGTCCTCGGGGACCTCCAGTCCGCGGAAGGCGAGGATGCGCTCACCACCGCGGTAGAAGCGATGGGGGGTGTTGGCTGCCAGCGTGGCGGTCGCGGCCGGCTTCGTGGTGGTGGAGGTGTCGGTCATGGGAGTGCCTTCCGTGCACGAAGCGATGCGGGGAGCCGCCCCGACTCGCGGACGACGAGTCGGGTGGGCATGACGACGGTCTGGGCCGGCGACTCGTCGCCGAGGAGCCGTGCGAACAGCTGGAGGACGGCCTTCTGCCCGATCGAGGTGGGGTCTTGGTGGACGACGGTGACGGCGGGCTCGATGAGGTCGGCGAGCTCGAAGTCGTCGTAGCCGACGAGTCCCATCTCGATGCCCACCTGACGCATCGCGTGAAGCGCGTTGAGCGTCACGCGGTTGTTGCCGGTGATGACCGCGGTGATGGGGGTGCGTTCGCGCGACCACGCGTCGAGCCGGGTCGCGAGCGTCTCGACGGTGTGCGGCCCCATGGCGATCCGCGTGTCGCCGGGCAGGCCGAGCGCGTCGTGGATCGCGACGAAGGACTCGCGCCGCTGGCGGGCCGTCCAGAACTCCGCGTCGTCACCGAGGAAGGCGATCCGCCGGTGCCCGTTGGCGACGAGGTGTTCGACGGCACTGCGGACCCCACCGGGGTTGTCGCTGATGACGGTGTCGCACGGCTCGCCGCGCACCGGGCGGTCGACGTAGACGATCGGGGTGCCGCTCGCCGCGACCGTCGGGTCGGTGGCCGGGCGCTCCCCCGCCGGGACGACGACGAGGCCGTCGACGCGTCGATTGATGAGGCCCTCGAGCACGACGCGCTCACGGGTCGGGGAGCCCTCGGCGGAGGCCGTGATGAGCTGGTACTGGCGGATGCGCGCCTCCCGCTCCACGGCGGCGCCGATCTGGGAGTAGAACGGGTTCGCGAGGTCCTCGACGACGAGGGCGATCGTCTGGGTCCGGCCCTGTCGCAGGATCCGGGCGCCGTCGTGGCGCATGAACCCGATGCGGTCGATGACCGCACGCACGCGCTGCTCGGTGTCGCGGCGCACCCCCGGCTCACGGTTGACGACCCGCGACACCGTCTTGACGGAGACGTGGGCCTCCGCCGCGACGTCGGCCATGGTCGGCCGCGCCGATGTCCGCTTCCCTGACAACGCTGTCACAGGGTCGATCTCACCAAAAAGCGTGGGGCGGGGCAATGTGGCGCGAGCGCCACGGGCGCTCCCGCACCGGTCTTGTCCGATCGTCTGTCTCCACCGGACAAGGACGGGGTCTCGCATTGCGGGGCGGACGGCATACCGACAGGGTCGGGAGGGACGTCGGTCAAGGGTGACCGACCCTGCGTGGGCGAAGAGCCCGGAGGAAACATGCGCCTGACGACCGCCGTCCCACGAGGGCTGACAGCCGGAGCCCTCGCCCTCGCACTGGGCGGAGCCACAGCCGCCGGTGCCTACGCCGCACCACCAGCGGGGGCGCCGGCTGCGCCCGCCACACCGAGCGCAGCCGCCGAGGGCGGCGCGTGGTCGACCTCGTTCGAGGACGGGCAGCCCCAGCCCCTGGCCTCCACCGTCGAGGTCGACGGCACGGGCCCGCGCCAGCAGAACGTCACCGGCGGGGTTGCCGCGGACGGCAGCCTGCTCGGCTCGGTCACCGGCATCACCGCGAGCGCCGAGAACCCGCCGGGTGAGGTCGCCTCCAACCTCACCGACTCCAACCCGGACACCAAGTGGCTCGCGTTCGCGACGACCGGGTGGGTCCGCTACCAGCTGTCCGCCCCCAAGCGCGCGTTGACCTGGTCGCTCACCTCCGGCAACGACGCACCCGAGCGCGACCCCAAGGACGTCACGCTCCGCGGCTCCACCGACGGCACGACGTGGACCGACCTCGACCGACGCACGGGTCTGGCCTTCGCCTCGCGTGGGCAGAAGCAGTCGTTCACCGTGACGACCCCGGGCGACTACAGCTACTACCGCCTCGACGTCACCGCCAACAACGGCGGCCCGATCGTCCAGCTGGCCGACTGGGGCCTGTTCGGCGAGATCGACCCGAGCGAGCCCACGGCCTCGCCGATGGTCTCGACCGTGGGGTCCGGCCCGCGCTCCGGCTTCAACATCAAGTCGCTCGTCGGCTGGACCGGCGTGAAGTCGCTGCGCTACGGCGGGTCGCACACCGCCGCCGGACGCGGCTTCGCGTGGAACCGGCTCTTCGACGTGGACGTGCCGGTGGGCGACCGCTCGCGGCTCAGCTACAAGATCTTCCCGGACATGATCTCGGGTGACCTGACCTACCCGTCGACCTACACGGCCGTCGACCTGCGTTTCACCGACGGGACGTTCCTGTCGAGCCTGGGCGCCACCGACATGCACGCCACACCGGCCTCCCCCAACGGCCAGGGCGTGGGCAAGATCCTCTACGCCAACCAGTGGAACTCGGTCGAGATCGACCTCGGCACCAAGGCCGCGGGCAAGACCATCGACGCGATCCTCCTCGGCTACGACAACACCGCGAAGCCGACCGCCGAGACGAGGTTCGGTGGGTGGGTCGACGACGTCAAGGTCGACCCGGCCCCCGCCACGCTGGATCGGACGAGCCCGACGTATGCCGTGGACATCCGTCGCGGGACCAACTCCTCCGGCTCCTTCTCGCGCGGCAACAACCTGCCGATCAGCGCCGTACCCAACGGCTTCACGTTCTTCACCCCCGTGACCAACGCGAACTCGCAGACCTGGCAGTACGACTACCAGGCCGGCAACAACGCGCAGAACCGCCCGACCCTGCAGGGCCTGGGCATCTCGCACGAGCCCTCGCCGTGGATGGGTGACCGCAACCAGATGTCGGTCATGCCCTCGATCACGCAGGGGGTCCCCACCGGCAGTGCGAGCGGCCGGGCGCTGGCCTTCGACCACAAGGACGAGGTCGCCCGACCGGACCACTACCGGGTCCACCTCGACGGCGGCATCATCGCCGAGACGGCCCCGGCGGACCACGGTGGCGTCTGGCGCTTCACCTTCCCGCAGTCGGCCCCCAGCGGCAGCCTCGTCGTCGACACCGTCGACAACAACGGCTCGTTCACCGTCGACCCCGCGGCCGGCACGATGACCGGCTGGGTCGACAACGGCAGTGGCCTGTCCGTGGGTCGCAGCCGGATGTTCGTCTACGGCGTGTTCGACCGTGCGGCCAAGGCCACCGGCACCGCGCCGTCGGGCCACACCGGCACGCGCTACGCGACGTTCGACACGACCACCGACCGTGACGTCGAGCTCCGCATCGCGACCTCGTTCATCTCGCTCGACCAGGCCAAGGCCAACCACGGCCTGGAGCTCGCCGGACGCACGTTCAGCGACGTCCAGGGCGCGGCCAAGGCGATGTGGGACAAGCGACTCAACGTCGTCGAGGTCGAGGGCGCCAACGAGTCCGAGATCCGCACGCTCTACTCGAACCTCTACCGGCTCAACCTGTACCCGAACAGCCAGTTCGAGAACACCGGCACCGCCTCGGCGCCGCGCTACCAGTACGCCAGCCCGGTGTCCGGCAAGACCGGCACCGCCACCCCGACCAACACCAACGCCGCGGTCAAGGACGGCAAGATCTACGTCAACAACGGCTTCTGGGACACCTACCGGACCGTGTGGCCGGCCTACTCCCTCCTCTACCCGGAGATCGCGGCCGAGATCGCCGACGGCTTCGTGCAGCAATACCGCGACGGCGGCTGGGTCGCCCGCTGGTCCTCGCCGGGCTACGCCGACCTCATGACCGGCACGAGCTCGGACGTCTCCTTCGCGGACGCGTTCGTCAAGGGCGTCCCGCTGCCCGACAAGATGGGCACCTACGAGGCCGGGCTCAAGAACGCCACCGTGCTGCCGCCGTCCTCGGGCGTCGGTCGCAAGGGGCTCGCGTCGTCGATCTTCCTCGGCTTCACGCCGGAGAGCACCCACGAGAGCGTGTCGTGGGGCCTCGAGGGCATGGTCAACGACTTCGGCATCGGCAACCAGGCCGCCAAGCTCGCGACCGACCCCTCGGTCCCGGCGGCCCGCAAGGCCACGCTCCGGGAGGAGTCCGAGTACTTCCTCAAGCGGGCGACCGACTACGTCAACCACTTCAACCCCGAGACCGGCTTCCTGCAGGTCCGGGACGCGGGCGGTGACTTCGCCGAGTCCTACGACCCCGAGGTCTGGGGCAACGGCTACACCGAGACCAACGGCTGGAACTTCGCGTTCCACGCGCCGCAGGACGGCAACGGCCTGGCCAACCTCCTCGGTGGCCGTGAGGCGATGGCCAAGAAGCTCGACACCTTCTTCACGACCCCCGAGACCGGCACCAAGCCGGGCAGCTACGGCGGCATCATCCACGAGATCATCGAGGCGCGCGACGTCCGCATGGGCATGTTCGGCATGAGCAACCAGGTCTCGCACCACATCCCGTACATGTACAACTACACGGGCAAGCAGTACCGGACGGCCGAGAAGGTGCGCGAGATCCTGCGTCGCCTCTACGTCGGCAGCGAGATCGGCCAGGGCTACCCGGGTGACGAGGACAACGGCGAGCAGTCGGCCTGGAACACCCTCTCCTCGCTCGGCATCTACCCGCTCCAGGTCGGGTCGCCCCAGTGGGCCGTCGGGTCGCCGGCGTTCACCAAGGCGACCGTCCACCGCACCCAAGGTGACCTCGTCATCAACGCCCCGAACAACTCGGACGAGAACATCTACGTCCAGGACCTCAAGGTCGGCGGCAAGAAGCACTCGGGTGTCTCGATCGCGCACAGCGACCTCGCCGGGGCGACGACGATCGACTTCGCCATGGGCGCCAAGCCGTCCGACTTCGGGTCCAAGGCCAAGGACGCTCCCCCGTCCCTGACCCAGGGCGACGACCTCCCGGCCCCGCTGCGGGACGCCACCGGCCCCCGCCGCGGCACCGCCTCGGCCTTCGGTACCGCGACGTCGAGCGACGCGCAGGCGCTGTTCGACAACTCGTCGACCACCGGCACGACGTTCACCATCCCGACGCCCACCGTGACCTACGGACTGAGCGGCATCGGCCAGCGGGCGACGTTCTACACGCTCACCAACGGCGCCCAGGCCGGCGACCCGTCGGCATGGCGGATCGAGGGCAGCAACGACGGGGTCAAGTGGAAGACCCTCGACACGCGCACCAACGAGGCCTTCACCTGGCGGACGCAGACCCGTCCGTTCAAGATCGACAAGCCCGGGACCTACACGTCCTACCGGCTCGTCGTGACCCGCAGCGCGGGGACCCCGACGCTCACCGAGGTCGAGTTCCTCACCGACGGGTCCAAGGCCGAGCGCACCGACGTCAAGGTCACCGCGTCGGACGACGACGAAGGGCTCGAGGGCCAGCCGGTCTCCGGCGTCGTGGCCACCTTCTCCGGCGGCAAGGGCTCGACGGCCGCGGACTACACCGCCTCGGTCGACTGGGGCGACGGCACGACGAGCCCGGGCCAGATCAAGGCCGGTGAGCTCGGCTCGTACACCGTGCGCGCCCAGCACACCTACGCCGAGCCGGGCTACTACGAGCCGGTCGTCACCGTGACGGACAAGAAGGGTGACGTCTCGGCGGTCGGAGGGGTGACCGTCCACCAGGCGGTCGTCCCGTCGTACGCCAGCGGGTTCAACCTCGTGTGCATCGGCAACCCCGGTGAGGAGAGCACCTGCGACGGTGACCAGGCGGGCGTCTCGCGTCCGGCCCTCACCGCGGCGGGCGCCTCTCCCGGCAAGCTCCTCACCGTGCCCGGCACGGACCTGCGGTTCTCGATGCCGGCGATCCCCGCCGGTGAGAACGACAACGCCACCGGTGCCGGGCAGGCCCTGCCCGTGAGCCTCGCCCCGGGCGCCACGAAGCTGAGCCTCATCGGCACGGCGACCCAGAAGGACCAGGACACGACCGGGACGGTGACGTTCACGGACGGGACGAGCACGGCATACAAGATCCAGTATGGAGACTGGTGCGGCTCGGCGAAGTTCGGCAACACGATCGCCGTGGAGATGACCTCACGGCTCAACGGGACGAGCACGGACGGCTGCCACCTCAAGCTGTTCGCGACCGCGCCGCTGACCATCCCGGCCGGCAAGACCGTGCAGTCGGTGACGCTGCCGACCCAGACGGGCGACCCGCACGCCAACGGCCGGATCCACGTGTTCGCCGTGGCCGACAACGGGACGCCGCTCGCGGTCGCCCCGGCCACCGGCGCCACCGCGAAGTCCGGCACCGCGTCGACGGTCACGCTCGGCACGGTCTCCGGCGGCGTCCCGGCCGCGGGCGGCTACACCGCCCGGGTCGCGTTCGGTGACGGCAGCGCCACCGCCGACGCGAAGGTCACCGTGGCGGCCGACGGCACGGCCACGCTCAGCGGGACCCACACCTGGGCCACCGCCGGGACCTACACCGTGAGGGTGCTCGTCGGCGACAGCCGCAACGACGTCCTCGCGACCGTGGCGGTCACCGTCACCTGACACCCCGACTTATTGCGACTTCGCAGAGTTGTGAGCGCAGCGAGCCGCTCTGCGAAGTCGCAATAAGTCGCACAGGAGAACCGCAGAAACGCGTATGCCGCGTGCGTCCCCGGAGGGAGGCACGCGGCATACGCGTTTCGTGCGGGAGGAAGACTCAGTGCGAGTGGCCGTGGCCACCGGCGGCGGGAGCCGGCTCCTCCTCCTTCTTGTCGACGACGAGCGTGTCGGTGGTGAGGACCATCGACGCGATCGAGGCGGCGTTGCGCAGGGCGGAGCGGGTGACCTTGACCGGGTCGATGACGCCGGCCTTGACGAGGTCCTCGTACTCGCCGGTCGCGGCGTTGAGGCCCTGACCCGGCTCGAGCTCGGAGACCTTGGCGACGGCGACGTAGCCCTGCAGACCGGCGTTCTCGGCGATCCAGCGCAGCGGCTCGGCCGCGGCCTTCTGCACGATGGCGGCGCCGACCTTCTCGTCGCCCTCGAGGCCGAGCGTGTCGATGACCTTGACGGCCTGGATGAGAGCCGAGCCGCCACCGGCGACGATGCCCTCCTCGATGGCCGCGCGGGTCGCCGAGATGGCGTCCTCGATGCGGTGCTTCTTCTCCTTGAGCTCGACCTCGGTGTGGGCACCGACCTTGATGACGCAGACGCCACCGGCGAGCTTGGCGAGGCGCTCCTGGAGCTTCTCGCGGTCCCAGTCGGAGTCCGTGCGCTCGATCTCGGCCTTGATCTGGTTGACCCGACCCTCGACCTCGGAGTGGTCGCCGGAGCCGTCGATGATCGTCGTGTTGTCCTTGGTGACGACGACGCGACGGGCCTGGCCGAGCACGGTGAGGTCGGCGGTGTCGAGCTTGAGCCCGACCTCCTCGGCGATGACCTGGCCACCGGTGAGGACGGCCATGTCCTGGAGCATCGCCTTGCGGCGGTCACCGAAGCCGGGCGCCTTGACGGCGGCGACGTTGAACGTGCCGCGAATCTTGTTGACGACCAGCGTCGACAGGGCCTCCCCGTCGATGTCCTCGGCGATGATGAGCAGCGGCTTGCCCGACTGCACGACCTTCTCGAGGACCGGCAGGACGTCGGCGATGGCCGAGATCTTGCCCTGGTTGATGAGGATGTAGGCGTCCTCGAGGACGGCCTCCATGCGCTCGGGGTCGCTGACGAAGTAGGGCGAGATGTAGCCCTTGTCGAACTGCATGCCCTCGGTGAACTCGAGCTCGGTGGCGGCGGTCGAGGACTCCTCGACGGTGATGACGCCGTCCTTGCCGACCTTGTCGAACGCGTCGGCGATGGTGGCGCCGATCTCCTTGTCCTGGGCGGACAGGGAGGCGACGGAGGCGATCTCGTCCTTGCCGTCGACGTCGCGAGCGGTCTCGAGCAGCTTGGCGGACACGGCCTCGACGGCCTTGTCCATGCCGCGCTTGAGACCGGCGGGGGCCGCACCGGCGGTGACGTTGCGCAGGCCCTCGCGGACCATGGCCTGGGCGAGGACGGTCGCGGTGGTCGTCCCGTCACCGGCGACGTCGTTGGTCTTGGTCGCGACCTCCTTGGCGAGCTGCGCGCCGAGGTTCTCGTAGGAGTCCTCGAGCTCGACCTCGCGCGCGATGGTCACGCCGTCGTTGGTGATCGTGGGGGCGCCCCACTTCTTGTCGATGACGACGTTGCGGCCCTTGGGGCCGAGCGTCACCTTGACGGCGTTGGCGAGGGCGTCAACGCCCCGCTCGAGCGCCTTGCGGGCGGAGTCGTTGAACTCCAGTTCCTTGGCCATGAATGTCCTTCTGTTGTCGTTGCGTCTGCGTCGGCGGTGGCTCTAGCAGCCGTTCACGCAGACGCAAGCAGGGTGTGAAGCGCGTATGCCGTGGGCTCACCGTGGGAGGTGCGCCCACGGCATACGTGGTGGTTCTTATGAGGACAGCCGACTGAGTCCTTCCGTCGGCTTCCTCACCGCTGCGGGCCGCCCACGCAGAGCGTGGGACCCAGGGCGCTGGGCGCCCTGCGTTGCCTTCGCGGCTCGTCAGCCGACGATGGCGAGGATGTCGCGGGCGCTCAGGATGAGGTACTCCTGGCCGCCGTGCTTGACCTCGGTGCCGCCGTACTTGCTGTAGATGACGCGGTCGCCGACGGTGACGTCGAGCGGGACGCGGTTGCCGTTGTCGTCGATGCGACCGGGGCCGACCGCGAGGACCTCGCCCTCCTGGGGCTTCTCCTTCGCGGTGTCCGGGATGACGAGACCGGACGCCGTGGTCTGCTCGGCCTCGAGCGACTTGATGACGATGCGGTCCTCGAGCGGCTTGATGGAAACCGACACTGTGTGACCTCCCCTTTGGGATGAGTCGAAGGTGGACAAGATGCAGTTCGTGCGCCATGTGGCCGGTGGTCGAGCTCGCCGTCGCGGGGGTCGAGTCGGTCGGCCTGCGCTGGCACTCACCGAGGGTGAGTGCCAATGACCCAAATCTAGGCTCGCGCTGGCACTCGGTCAACCTGAGTGCCAGACCTCGGGCTCCGTGTTCGCCGTGGGCGCACTCGCGCAAGCCCGGCGTGTGGGCTGGCGTGGGGCCTCCACGCGTGGGGCGGCAAATCGGTTGCGGCCCGGCCCGCGGTGCCGCGAGGCTCCTGCGCATGACCGATGCCGACCGCTCCGCCCTGCTCGCCGCCTACGACGCCCAGCTCCGTCGTGAGGCCGAGGTGCCGTCGGCACTGTCGTTCACCGAGCTCGGCCCGCTCGTCCTCGCGACGTACCTGGGCGGGCGCGGCTTCATCACCTACCGCAGCCTCGACACCGAGGCGGGGCCGGCGACCGAGGACTCGGTCCGCGAGCTCGTCGCCGCAGCCGTCGAGTACTACCGCCGCGACCCCGAGGTCGCCAAGGTGGAGTGGAAGACGCGAGGGCACGACCACGCGCCGGGCCTGCACGAGGCGCTGCTGGCAGCCGGGTTCGAGGCGGAGGAGAGCGAGTCGGTCATGGTCGGCGACGCCGCCCTGCTCGCCGTCGACGTCGACCTGCCCGAGGGCGTGGTCGTCCGGCAGGTCACCGACGAGGACGACGTCCGGCGGATGCTCGCGCTGCAGGCCGAGGTGTTCGGCGACAGCGCCGAGGAAGCCGCGGCCCACGACGAAGAGGTCCTGCACCGCCTCCGCACCCGCGACGACATGGAGATGTGGGTGGCGGAGGTCGACGGTGAGGTCGTGAGCGCCGGACGGCTCGAGCCCGTCGACGGCACGGAGTTCGCGGGGGTCTGGGGAGGCGCGACGCGGCCCGAGTTCCGGGGCCGAGGCATCTACCGCGCCCTCACGGCGGCACGGGCCCGTTCGGCGATCGCCCACGGCAAGCGCTGGATCAACAGCGACTCGACCGAGTTCTCGCGCCCGATCCTCGAGCGGAGCGGTCTGGTCAAGGTCACGACGACGACGCCGTACGTCTGGAGCCGCGGGGGCGCGGACACAGCTTGATATCGATTGGGTGACATCCGGTCCGTCGCCGGCCCCGGGCGGCATGCTGACGGCGTGAAAAAGTTCCCCCTCGCCGCCGCGCTCGCGGCCACCGCTGTCGTGACCGCTCCCCTGCTCGCCGTCGCGACGCCCGCCGCTGCGGCGGCCACGACCGGGGTCCCGGGCGCCGCTCCCGTCGCCGGTGCGGCCGTTGCGCCGGCCGTTGCGCCCGCCGCCGCGACGCCCGCCGCCGAGCTCGTCCCGGCTGCCGGCTCCTTGGCGACGCAGACGTCGGGCACGACCGCCGGCACCTCGACGCGGACCGCGGCGGTCACCGGACCGGTGGTCGGGCTGCAGGGGCGTGGGTTCGGTCACGGACGCGGCATGTCGCAATGGGGAGCTCGCGGGGCAGCGAGCCAGGGGAAGACCGCCGCCCAGATCCTCGACTTCTACTACCCCGGCACCGTGACGGCGAGCGTCGGTAACCCCGAGGTCCGTGTCCGCCTCACCGCCATGGGCACCCTCCCCACGGAGGTCCAGGCCAAGACCGGTCTCGTCCTCACGGACGGGACGTGCACCGACCTGCTCGCGACGCCGAACACCTCTTGGTGGCGCGCCTCGCCGAAGCTCGGTGGCGGGTTCACCCTCACCGCCTTCATCACCAACCCTTCGACCGGCGCCTCGAGGTGGGCACCCTTCACCTCGACGTGTGCGTCGTTCGCCACGGCCAAGGCCCTGACCTTCGTGGGCGACGGCTCGGTCGCGAGCTCGGTCCTCACGCTGCGCACCCCGTCGGGCAACCGCCAGTACCGGGGCGGCCTGCGCTCCACCTACACCACGGTGCGCTACAGCGGCGGGGCGACGACCTCGCCAGGAACCGTCAACGTCGTCCCCATGGACAGCTACCTCCGATCCGTCGTCCCCGCCGAGATGCCGGCCTCGTGGGGTCTCGAGGCCGTGAAGTCCCAGGCCGTGGCCGCACGGTCCTACACCGCTGCGCGGCTGGGAAGCGCCGACGGCTTCGACATCTGTGACACCACCGCGTGCCAGGTCTACCCGGGCCTGACGAGCTCCAACCCCGAGCACCCGAACTCGAACGCCGCCGTGGCGGGGACCTCCGGTCAGGTCCGCAAGTACGGCACGGCCATCGCGGTCACCGAGTTCAGCTCGACCAACGGCGGCCAGACCGTGGCCTCGAACCTCGCCTACCAGGTGGCCAAGGCCGACCCGTATGACGGCGTCTACCCCGAGGCCCCCGACACGTGGTCCTACCTCACGATGCCGGTGAGCGCGATCGAGAAGGCCTGGCCCAAGATCGGCACCTTCCGCTCGATGACGCTGTCCCGCGACGGCAAGGGCGCCTGGTACGGCGGCCGCGCAACGGCCCTGACCCTCACGGGCACGAGCGGCACCCAGGTGGTCAATGCCGAGACCTTCCGTTCGTCGATGGCGCTGCGCTCGACGTACTTCACCTCCGTCGGTTCCGGCGTCGGCTCCGACTTCGCCGGCAACGGGTTCTCGGACGTCATCGCCCGCGACGGGTCCGGCGCCCTGTGGAACTACCCGTCGAACGGCCGCTCGGGCTGGCTGCCGCGCACGCTCATCGCCACCGGCGTCCCTGTCGCGCCCGAGGTGCTCGCCCCGGGCGACTTCTCCGGTGACGGCCGCGCCGACATCCTCACCCGCTCCACCGACGGAGCCCTGACGCTGCGCCGTGGCGACGGCACCGGCAAGGTCCTGTCCATCGCCAAGATCGGCACCGGGTGGCACGCGTTCAACGCGGTCGTGGCCCCCGGGGACCTCGACGGCGACGGCGCGGTCGACATCCTGGCGCGCGACAAGGCCGGCGTCCTGTGGCAGTACCCGACCAACGGGCGGGGCACGTGGAAGCCGCGCATCAGCAAGGGCACCGGCTGGGGCAGCCTGCGTGAGCTCGAGGCGATCGGTGACTTCGACGGCGACGGCGGCACCGACCTCGTGGGCTTCAACAGTGTCGGCACACTGTACCTCCTGCGCTTCTCACCGACCGGCACCTACCTCGGCCCCAAGGCCATCGGCACCGGCTTCGGCGCGTTCTCGGGCTTCACCGGGATGGGCGACGTCGACGGTGACGGCTTCGTCGACCTCGTCATGCGGGACAGCACCGGCAAGCTCTGGGCCTACCGTGGCAACGGCAAGGGCGCCATCGGCACGAGGATCCTCATCGGCTCCGGGTGGACGACGCTGACCTTCGGCAGCTGACACCTCGCGCCCGGGCCGACTCGGGTCCGGGCCCCTCGGGGTGAGAAGGTTGGCCAGTGGACGTGAGCGTGGTGAGGGCCCTGGCTGCCCCTGATGGCCAGGAGCTGTTGAGGTCCCTCCCGCCCTACAACGAGGGGTCGGTCCTCACTCTCCAGGACCAGCTTCGCAGCGCCGGACACGCACCGGAGCTCGCGGCGGCGGCCCTCACCCAGCAGCGCCTGCGCGCCCGCGCGACGGCGAAGTTCGGTGAGTTCGCCGCCGACATGCTCTTCACGCCCGACGGGCTCGAGCAGGCCACCCGGCTCGAGGTGGCGGTCGCGCACGCACACCGCTTCAGCCGGGCCAGCCTCGCGACCGTCCACGACCTCGGGTGCGGCATCGGCGCCGACTCCGTGACCCTGTCCTCGCTCGGCGTCACGGTCCGCGGTGTCGACTCCGACCCGGTGACCGCCGCCGTCGCGGACGCCAACCTGCGCCCGTGGCCGGACTCGCGGGCCCGCCTCGGCCGGGCCGAGGACGTGCGGTTCGGGGTGGACCCGGGGCGCAACCGGGTGGGTGCGTGGCTCGACCCCGCCCGCCGCACCCGTGGCGTCGCGGACATCACCGGCCGCACGCGCCGGACCTTCCGCCTCGACGACATCTCGCCCTCGTGGGACTTCGTCCAGCAGGTCGCCGCGGCCGTGCCCGCGACCGGCGTCAAGCTCAGCCCCGGCTTCGACCACGCCGCGATTCCCTCCGGCACCGAGGCGCAGTGGACGTCGTGGGCCGGTGACGTCGTCGAGTGTGCGCTGTGGTGGGGACCGCTCGTCCTGCGACGAGGCCGCACCGCCCGCGTCATGGGTCCGGACGCCGCCCCCGTCGTGGTCGACGAGTCGATGGCCGACGACATCCCCCGCCTCGCCGAGTCGTTGGCCGACGTCGGAGCCTGGCTGCACGACGTCGACAAGGCCGTCATCCGGGCCGGTCTCGTGGGGGCCGCGACCCGGGCCACCAGCGGGGTGGAGTCCGACGAGGGCTCGGGCTACGTCCTCACCTCGCGCGACGTGTCGCTCCCCTACACCCGGCGGTATGCCGTCCACGAGGCCATGCCGTTCCACGTCAAGACCCTGCGTGCCTGGCTGCGAAGCAACGGCGTCACCGGGCTCACCATCAAGAAGCGTGGTGTCCGCCTCGACGACGAGCAGCTGCGCCGCGACCTCAGGATCGGGACCAAGGCGGGCAGCGGCGAGCAGGCGACGGTCGTGCTCACCCGTGTCGGCGGCGCACCGACGGCGCTCGTCGTCACCCCCGCCTAGTGCCATCCGACTGAGTGCCCCACTGGGACGACGAGCGCCAGCGAGTTGTCCCGGTGGGGCAATCAGTCGAGGAAGCCCAGACGTCAGAGGGCGGGGTCGCGCTGGGCGCCCGCGTGCCGCACGGCATCGGCACCGGCGGCGAGTGCCCGCTCCAGCGCCACCTCACGGTCGGCCCCTGACGCGAGCGCGGCCGCCAGCGCTCCGCAGAACGCGTCACCGGCACCGGTCGTGTCGAAGACGTCGGCAGCGGCCACGGAGTGGGCCGGGACGCTGGTGCCGTCCCAGGACGCGCCGTTGGCACCGAACGTCACGAGCAACGAGGCCGGCTCGGCACCGGACTCCGCGAGCGCGACCATCTCGTGCTCGTTGGCGACCACCGGGTCGGCGAGCGCCACGACGTCGGGCGGGAGGGCGGCATACGGAGCGGTGTTGACGACGACGCGGGCACCGCGGTGCGAGGCGCGCCTCGCGGCGGCGCACACGACCGGCAGCGGCACCTCGAGCTGGAGGAGCAGGACGTCGCCGGGGCCGAGCAGGTCGACGGCGTCGACCTCGGTGTCGTCGAGGAGGCCGTTGGCGCCGGGCACGACGATGATCGTGTTCTCGGCCCGGTCGTCGACCGCGATGAGCGCGTGACCGCTCGCCTCGCCCTCGACGACACGGATCCTCGAGACGTCGACGTTGAGGCGGCGCAGGCGTTCGACGTATGCCGTCCCGCCCGCGTCGCTGCCGACGCACCCGACCATGAGCACGTCGGCGCCCGCAGCCGCGGCGGCGACCGCCTGGTTGGCGCCCTTGCCTCCGGCGAGCTGCTCGAGCCCCTCGCCGAGGAGGGTCTCGCCCGGCTGCGGATGCCGCTCGACGCGGGTGACGAGGTCGACGTTGAGCGACCCGAGGACCATGACGCGGCCCATCAGCGGTGTGCTCCGCGGATCGTGTCGAGCCAGAGCCGCGCGATGCGGGGACCGTCGATCTCGAGCGCGACGTCGACCTGGGCCTCGGCGAGACCGTGGGGGTCGTGCTCCATGTCGCCGGACCAGTCGCGAGTGTCGACGATGGTGCGACCGCGCGTCCACGATCCCGCGAGCTCGACCCTCACGGGCAGGCGCTCGGTGCGCACGGCGTCGGGGTCGAGCAGCATCGCCAGGGCTCCGGCGTCACCGATCGTCGCGCTGTCGGCGTCGAACCTGTGGCTCATGAAGCGCATCAGCCCCGCAGCCAGGGCTCCGGGACCCCGCTCGTCGAGCGCGGCGAGCTCGGCGCAGTCGTCGAGGCCGATGCGCGGCTCGTAGAAGACGTCGAGGCCGTACATCGTCACCGGGACGTCGTGCTCGGCGGTGGCGTCGAGGACGACGGCGGTGGCCTCGGGGTCGTGGAAGACGTTGAACTCCGCTGCGGCCGTCGCGTTGCTCACCATGGCGCCGCCGCCCATGAAGACGATCCGACCGATCCGCTCGAACGAGTCCGGGTACATGCGGGCGAGCAGGGCGATGTTGGTCATCGGGGCCAGCGGCACGAGGGTGACCGGCGCCCCGGTGGCGTGCGCCTCGTCGATGACCTGACGCAGCACGTCGACGGCGTGGCGCGGGTCCGGGCTCGTCGTCGGCGGCGCCCAGCCGAGATCGGCCATGCCGTCGTCCCCGTGCACGTGGCGCGCATCGACGGCCTTCTCGAGCAGGGGCCTCGAGGCGCCCGGCGCGACCGGGACGTGCGAGGAGGCGCAGGCCTCGAGCACGGTGAGGGTGTTGCGCACGACGTCGGCCAGCGGTGCGTTGCCGCCCACGCAGGTGACCGCGCGCAGGTCCACCTCGGGGTGGAGCGCGGCGAGGATGAGGGCGCAGGCGTCGTCGACTCCGGTGTCGACGTCGAGGATCACGGGCAGAGGCATGGACCGAGCGTATGCCGTGGGTCGCGTAGCGTCGGGGGGGTGACTTCCCGCTCCACGACCGTCCTTCGTCCCCGTCTGGGCGCGACCCTCGCCCTGGCCCTCGTCGGCGCGCTCGCCGCCGGCTGCGGTGGCTCCACCCCCGACGACGCGGCCTCGACGACGCCATCGGCGAGCGCGAGCTCCCCGAGCAGCCCCGGCACCGGGTCGACGACCTCGCCGTCGCCGACGGACAGCTCCAGCCCGTCCTCGTCCGCGAGTGGCGCGCCGCTCGACGTGAGTGCGTGCGTGCGCCAGAAGGCCGACTCGCTCTCGGAGGAGCAGGCCATCGGCCAGCTCGTCATGGTGGCGTTCGACACCGCCGCCTCGCGCACGGCGCTCGACGGCCTCATCGCCGACGAGCACGTCGGCAACGTCATCTACCTGGGCGGCTGGGACGGTGCCGCCCGGGTCGAGCAGACGAGCGCCCACCTGCAGGACCAGGCCACGGAAGCCGCGACGGCCGGCATACCCCTCCTCCTGGCCGCGGACCAGGAAGGCGGGGAGGTCCGGCAGCTGCGGGGCGAGGGCTTCACGAAGGTGCCGTCGGCCAAGGTGCAGGCGCAGATGTCCGCGAGCGAGCTCACGGCCGCGGCCAAGGGCTGGGCCGGCGAGCTCAAGGCGGTCGGGATCAACGTCAACCTCGCGCCGGTCACCGACACGGTGCCTGCCGACATCGGTCGCAACAACGAGCCGATCGGCAAGTACGCGAGGCAGTACGGCTCCGACCCGGAGACGGTGACCAAGGCGTCGAGCGCGTTCCTCAAGGGCATGATCGAGGGCGGCGTCATGGGGACGGTCAAGCACTTCCCCGGCCTCGGCCGCGTCGAGAACAACACCGACTTCAACACGACCGGCATCACGGATTCCGTTGCGACACCGTCCGATCCGTTCCTCGCGCCGTTCACGGCCGGGGTCAAGGCGGGTGCCGGGCTCGTCATGGTGTCGTCGGCGCGCTACCCCGGGCTCGACGCGACCAAGACGCAGGCGATGTTCAGCAAGCCGATCATCACCGACCTGCTCCGCGGCCAGCTCGGCTACGAGGGCGTCGTCATCACCGACGACATCAACGCCAAGGCGGTGCGGTCGATCCCGGCTGCGGAGAGGGCTACTCGCTACATCGAGGCCGGCGGCGACATCCTGCTCACCGGTGACCCGAAGTCGGTGCCGGCCATGATCGACGCACTCGGCGCAAAGGCGCGGGCCGACGAGGAGTTCGCCAACCAGCTCGAGACGTCGGTGATGCGGGTCGTCGCGCTCAAGGAGCGGATGGGTCTCATCAGCTGCGGCTGACGTGGCGCACCAGACTGAACACGAGCGCCCTGAATGTCGGCGCCGGGTTGATGTCACTGCAGTGGTAGCGATACCCGTCCGGCAGCGCTTCGCGCACCATTCCGCTGGTGTGTCGTTGTGACTCCCGCCCCTGGCCCCGCCCTGAGTCCCACACGTTGTACAGGCGCATGATCCCGTCGCCCGTGGACCGGACGTCGACCTCGACCTGGTCGGGATCGGTGTCTCGCCCCTCGCGCTCGGGCGTGGTCAGACCGAGGTTGACCGACCGTCCCGGAGCCTCATCGGGCCAACCTAGGGCTCAAGCCACCCACGGTTGCCCTTCATGGCATCCAGCAGGGCTGCACGCACGGGGACATGGACGGGCGGCGGCAGGTCGTCGATGGCGAACCACCGGATGGCATCGTGCTCCTCTGGGGCCATGTTGGTGGGCGTGCCCTGCCAGTCGCGGACCAGCCAGGCGCTGATGACTGCCGCCCCGCCCTCGGGCTCAACAGTGACACGGCACAGGTGACTCACCGAGTCAGCCGCGATGTCCACCCCCAGCTCCTCGCGCAGCTCCCGGGTCAGGCTGTCGATCTCCGACTCGCCGGTCTCCGCCACTCCACCAGGCAGCTCCCACACCGACGGGTAGGCCCGCTTGCTGCTGTTCCGATACGCAAGCAGGACCGATGGCCCGCGAACCAGCGCACCCACCACCACGGAGATCACGGGAAGTCGTGCCCGGCATCGAGGCGCAGCCTGAGCAGGACGTCCAAGGCGATGGAGTCGCCGTCACGGCCCCCGGCCCCGACCTGGAGCGGTGCGACGGTGGGTTCGAGGTGTACGCCCGTCAGCCGTCCACGCAGGCTCGGCGCGACGACGAGGACGTACCACCGGCCGTCCGTACCGACGGCGGCGCTGCGGTCCCGGCGCACGTACCAGCCGACGACGTCGGTGCGCAGGCTCCCGCTGCCGCTGTAGGGGCGCGCCCTCAGGCGAGTGGGTTCGACACCCGCCGCGCGCATCTCGTCGGCGAACGTCGTCACCATCGCCGCGGTCCTGAGCGCCTCGGCCTCCGCGACCCGTGCCGCAGCCGCTTCGTGGTACTCGGCGTTCTCGCGGGCCTGTCGTCGGCGGACGGCCGCCGCGTCACCGGGCTCGCTCTCCGGGCACATCGACCGATCATCGCAGGCGCAGGGCCTCCCCGGCGCGGCTACTCACCGGCCCGGACCCGTCGGGTGTTGTGGGCCCACATCGCGATCTCGACGCGGTTGCGGGCACCGAGCTTGGTCATCAGCGACGCGACATGAGTCTTGACCGTGCTCAGCCCGACGTAGAGCTCGGCGGCGATCTCGGCATTGGTCCTGCCCCGGGCGACCAGCGCGAGAACCTCCTCCTCGCGCTCGGTGATCGGCTCGACGGGCTGGACCGGCCGCTCAGGTGACTGGTCGGCGAAGGTCGCGAGCAGCCGGCGGGTGACGTTGGGCGCGATGAGCGCATCCCCGCACGCCGCTGCGTGGATGGCTTGCACGAGCAGCTCCGGCCCGGCGTCCTTGAGCAGGAAACCGCGGGCTCCGGCACGCAGCGCGCCGAGGACGTACTCGTCGAGGTCGAAGGTCGTGATGACGACGACGGCCATCGGCTCGCTCGCATCCGGACCGGCCAGTCGCCGCGTCACCTCCACGCCGTCGAGCCCGGGCATCCGGATGTCGACGAGCAGGACGTCGGGACGCAACCTGTGCGCCACCTCCAGAGCAGCCAGCCCGTCCGCCGCCTCCCCGACGACCTCGATGTCGGGCTGCGCGCCGAGGATCATCACCAGCCCGGTCCGGACGAGGTCCTGGTCGTCGGCCACGACGACCCGGACGCTCATGAGCCGGTCCCCATCGGCAGCGTGGCCTCGACCACCCAGCCACCCCCGGGACCCGGCCCTGCAGTGAGCGACCCACCGAGGAGCTGGGCGCGCTCGGCCATGCCCAGCAGGCCGAACCCGGGCTCAGGAGCGGCGAGCCGAGGCTCGGTCTCCCCGTCGTCGGTGACCCGGAGGCGCACGGCGTCGCTCTCACGGCATACGACGATCGCGACGCAGGTCGCGCCCCGGGCGTGACGGACGGCATTGGTGACCGACTCCTGTGCGAGCCGGTAGAGCGCGGCGTCCACTGGGCGCGCCAGTCCGCGCAGGGATCCGTCGAGCGAAACCTCGACGGTGGGCGTCGCATCGGGCCGCGCCAAGGCGGGCAGGTCAGCGACGCCCGGCTGTGGCGCGTAGTCCACGGAGTCCTCCTCGCGCAGGACCCGCACCATGGACCGCATCTCGGCCAGCGTTCGCGACGCCTCGGACTCGATCGCGGCCAGCACGTCGACCGCCTTCTCCGGCTGCGTGCCGGCGACCACCCGACCCGCCTGCGCCTGCACCGCGATCGCCGAGACGTGGTGCGCCACGGTGTCGTGCAGCTCTCGCGCGAGCGCCACCCGCTCCTCGTTGCGGATCTCGGACAGCTGGCGGCGCACGAGGTCCGCCCGGTAGCGGAACACCGCCGCGAGGGCGACCACGAGCATCAGGAGGACGGTGCCGCCGAAGACGTCGGCCCAGCCAGCGGCACCGACAACCATCCCCAGCACGACGACGGCCATGACGAACGCCGCTCCCAGGACGACCTCCCGGCCCGAACCCCAGCGCACGAGGGAGAAGAGCAGGAGCAGGACGACCGTCATCGAGACGAGCCCGACGTCGCGGACGCCCGTGGCCAGCTGGGCGACGGAGAGCAGCCCGACGACGCCCCACCCGACCAGCACCGCGCCGAGCGGACGGGCCCGTCGCCACAGCAGGGCGGGCACCAGCACCAGGGCGAGCACCGTCACCACCGACCGCCACGCCAGATCCGGCCGGGCGGCGCCCTCGACCAGGGCGGCCAGCGCGAACACGCCCACCCCCCACCGGTCGAGTCGTCCGAGGGGCGCGGCGCCGGGCGGCCGGGGCTCCTGCCAGAAGGAGCGCTCGGGCCGGACGGAGCGCCGGGCGATGACCACGGGCTCAGCCTAGGGACCGGCCTGCCACGGCGTCTCCACCGAAAGGACGAGAGGCGAACCATGCCTTCGGCGCCCGAACCCGGCCCCAAGCCCGAGGCGCCGACCACACGGGCGCGGCCACCGTGGATGCACCCACCCTCACGGCCCAAGGAGCCCCACGATGAGCGCACCCCGACCCACCACCCTCGACGACCGACCGATGCCGGTGAAGGCCAAGCTCGCGGCAGCGTGGACGAGCTTCATATTCCTCTACGCCTACGTCGACATCCTCGGCTTCTACACTCCCGGCACGATCACGGACATCCTCGACAACAAGGTGTTCGAGTTCGAACTCTCCCAGGCGTTCTCGGCGTCGGCCCTGACGCTCGTCTCGATCCCGATCTTCATGATCGTGCTGTCGATGACGCTCCCCGCGAGGGCGAACCGCATGACGAACCTCGTCGTCGCCGCGGTCTACGTCCCTGCCACGGTGTTCAACATCGCGGGCGGGTCCTACCTGTGGTTCTACGGTCTCGGCGTCGTCCTCGAGCTCGCCCTGCTCGCGCTCATCGTGAGGTATGCCGTGACCTGGCCTCGCGCTGCGACGGCGCCGGCCAGCCCGGACCGGGCCGCCTTCCAGACGGCACAACGGGTCTGAGCGGATGCGCAGTGGAATCGCAGTGGTTCCGCAGCGCACCTGCACACGATGACGGGCATCCACCGACCCGCACCACAGAAGGATCTCCCATGAACCGCATCCTCGGAACGGCCGCCACCGCAGCAGTTCTCGGCATGTCCGCGCTGGCGTTCGCGAGCCCGGCCCAGGCCGCCGGCGACAACATCTACATCGTCGACGGCACCTACAGCCAGTGCCTCGACAAGCAGCGCACGTACGTCAGCTCGTGGACCAAGATCACCAGGTCGTGCTACAAGCGCGACCTGGGCTACGGAACCGTCTACGCGTTCCACTGGACCAGCGTCCGCTAGACCCTGGGGCACCGGGAACGCCCCCAGACGTGGTCGCGGGCCGCCGATGACGGATGACTCATCGACGGCCCGCGACGCGTTGGGGCCAGCAGACATGTGAGCGGGCCCCACCCTGGCCGACTGTCGGGTCCAGCCCGCACTGGCACGTCGATGGCCAGGCCCAGGGTCAGGCGGAGATCTGGGTGACGGGCATCGACGAGTCGGCGGGCAGGTCGAGCCGCGAGGCGTCGCGCCCCTTGAGCACCATCTGCGCACCGAGCGCGGCGACCATCGCGCCGTTGTCGGTGCACAGCCCCGGTCGCGGCACCCGCAGCTCGATCCCGGCGTCGTCGCACCTCGACTGCGCCATGGCTCGCAGGCGCGAGTTCGCCGCCACGCCACCACCGATCTGGAGGTGTTGGGCACCCTGCTCGCGACAGGCGAGGACGGCCTTGCGGGTGAGCACGTCGACGACGGCCTCCTGGAAGGACGCGGCGACGTCGTTGACGGGCACCGGCTCGCCGGCGGCCTCGCGCGCCTGGACCCACCGTGACACCGCGGTCTTGAGCCCCGAGAACGAGAAGTCGAAGCGGTGGCGCTCCATGTCACGCCCCGTCGTGAGGCCGCGGGGGAAGTCGATGACGACGTCGCCCTCGCGCGCCGCCCGGTCGATGTAGGGACCGCCCGGGAACGGCAGGCCGAGCACCCGCGCCACCTTGTCGAACGCCTCACCAGCGGCGTCGTCGATCGTCGACCCGAGGCTGCGGATGTCGCTCGTGACGTCGGGGACGAGGAGCAGGGACGAGTGCCCACCGGACACGAGCAGGGCCATCGTCGGCTCGGGCAGCGGACCGTGCTCGACGATGTCGACCGCGACGTGCGAGGCGAGGTGGTTCACGCCGTAGAGCGGCACGCCGAGCGAGAGCGCGAGAGCCTTGGCCGAGGCGACGCCGACCATGAGCGACCCGGCGAGGCCCGGTCCGGACGTCACCGAGACCGCGTCGAGGTCCCGCAGCCGGACACCCGCCTCGCGGCAGGCGCGCTCGATCGTCGGCACCATCTCCTCGAGGTGCGCGCGGCTGGCCACCTCGGGCACGACACCGCCAAAACGTGCGTGGTCGTCGACGCTGCTCGCGACCGCGTCGACGAGGAGGGTCTCGCCGCGGACGATGCCGACACCGGTCTCGTCGCACGAGGTCTCGATCCCGAGGACCAGTGGCTGCTCTGCACTCATGCCTGAATTCCCTTCTCTCCCAACATCTTCCGCATCACGAGCGCGTCGACGTTGCCGGGCTGGTAGTAGCCGCGACGCACCGTGAGCACGTCGTAGCCGCGTCGGACGTAGAGCGTGCGCGCCGGCTCGTTGTCGGCCCGCACCTCGAGCATGAGCGCCTCGGCACCACCGGTCGCCGCGCGCGTCTCGAGCTCGGTGAGCAGCTCCCCACCGATGCCACTCCCCCGGTGTCCGGGTGCCACGGCGATCGTCATGAGGTCGGCAACCTGTCCGCCGTGGTCGATGCCTCCGTATGCCGCGAGCTCACCTTCGCGCTCCACGGCCAGGTAGTCACGGCGAGGCCGTCCGGCCAGCTCGCCCCACCAGGACCCCTCGCTCCACGCGTCGTCGGGGAAGGCCTCGGTCTCGAGGCGCACGAGGTCGGGGATGTCGGTCCAGACCAGATCGCGGGCCGTCGTCATCGCGCGGCCCGCTCAGCGGTCGTGAGTGCGTCGGGGCGCCGCAGGTAGAGCGGCTCCACGGGCATCGGAACCCCTGCGAGCGTGCGTTCGACGGCGATCCGGGCGAGCACGGCCGCGTCGACGTCGAGCACCGGCAGAGGATGGGGGAAGAGCTCGGGATAGAGCGCCGGACCACGTCCCGCCGTCGGCAGCGCGCGCACGTCGTCGGGCAGGTCGGCGGGCCGGTCCACCGCGGGCTCGGTGAGGGCTTCGACGCGACCGGGACGGACGGCATACCGCGCCCAGTAGACCTCCTTGCGCCGGGCGTCGGACGCGACGAGCAGTTCGCCCTCGGTGAGACCGGCGGACTGCTCGGCGAGGACGTCGAGGCTGCCGATGCCGAGCACCGGCACCTCGAGCGCGTGCCCCATGGTCAGCCCGGTGACGATGCCGACACGCAGACCGGTGAACGGCCCCGGGCCGTTGCCCACCGCGACGGCCGTGAGGTCGTCCGGCGTGACCGACGCCTTGGCCAGGCACGAGGCGATGAGCGGGGCGACCCACTCGGTGTGGGCGCGCGGGTCGAGGTGCGACTCCACCGCCAGGACCGAGGTCGCGTCGTGGAGCGCCACCGTGATGGCGGAGGTCGAGGTGTCGATGGCCAGGATCAGCACGGCACACCATCCTTCCAGCGGTCACCGTGACCGGTGACGACGACGGTGCGTCGCTCGGTCTCGGGGTCGGCGTCGAGGACGACCTCGAGGCGGTCGTCGGAGAGGTCCTCGGCGAGCCCGTGACCCCACTCGACGATGGTGACGCTGGCCTCGATGTCGGCGTCGAGGTCGAGGTCGTCGAGCTCGGCGAACCCGCCGAGGCGGTAGGCGTCGACGTGGACGAGCGCGGGGCCCTCGACGAGCGAGGGGTGCACGCGGGCGATGACGAACGTCGGCGAGGTGATCGGGCCGCGTACGCCCAGACCTTCGGCCAGCCCCTGGGTCAGCGTGGTCTTGCCGGCCCCCAGACCGCCGGTGAGGATGACGAGGTCACCGGCGCGCAGACCACGGGCCAGCTCCTCGCCGAAGGCGCGCGTGTCGTCGGCGGTGGCGAGCACCCTCGGCGTCACGACGTGGCCCTGCTGGGCGATCGCGATCCGGACCCCGGAGCGCCGGCGCCGGACCGGGCCTTGGTGACCCGCCGCCCCTTGGCGATGTCGACGAGGACCCGCCGCACGCGTGGCTTCTCGGCGACGGGGATCGCCGCGGCCGCCGCGAGCTCGGCCCGGTGGAGCAGCGACAGGATCTGCCCGGTGACCACCTCGGGGTGCTCCAGCATGATGAGGTGACCGGCATCGCGGACGACGACGTGCTCGGAGCCGGGCAGCCGGTCGACGATCTTGTCGCTGTGCGCCGGGGGCGTGAGCAGGTCGCCCTCGCCGTTGACGACGAGGACCTCCTTGTCGACGAGGGCGTGCAGGGTCTCGAGCTCGTCGTGGCTCTGGATCGCCGGGATGAAGGCGGCCATGACCTCGAACCGGGTGGCGAGGATGAGGTCGGACGTGAAGCGGATCAGCCCCTCGCTCACCGGCGAGTCGTAGGAGAAGCGGTCGACGATCGAGCCCTCGACGTTGCGGCCGAAGCGGCGCACCGGCGCGAGCCAGCGCTGGTGGGGCGCGAGCCGGGAGAGCAGCCGAGGGCCGACCTGTCCGATGGCGCGCCCGACGAGCGGACCCATGCCGAGGTCGGTGAGGCCCTCGCCACCGGCTGCGGTCGAGATGAACGCCACCGCCATGACCCGGTCGCGGACGAGCTCGGGGCTGTGGCGGGCGAAGGCCATCGTCGTCATGCCGCCCATGGAGTGGCCGACGAGCGCGATCGGGCCCTCCGGGCACGTGGCGTCGATGACGGCACGCAGGTCGTGGGCCAGCTGGTCGATGGTGCAGTGCTCGAGGTCGGAGATCTCGGACTCGCCGTGGCTGCGCTGGTCCCAGAGGACCACGCGGTAGCCGGCCTCGACGAACGCCCGCCGCTGCAGCACCCAGCTGCGCAGGCTGAGGCAGAAACCGTGCGACAGGACGATCGTCGGCAGCTCGGGGTCGAGGTCGCGCGGGCTGTCGATCTCGACGTGGAGGTTGAGCCCGTCGGTCGCGATGACCTTGAGCTCCTCGTCGGCGACGTGGGTGAAGCCGTCGGCGGGGTCGAGGCTGTTGAGCCGGCGCCTCTCGGCGGCGGCCCGGTCAGCGGCGAGACCCGCCGCAGCGGCACCGGCCGCGGCAGCCGCAGCCGCACCGAGGCCGATGGCCTTGCCGATACCGGCCATCACGCATCTCCCCCGACGAGCACCCGCGGCAGCCGGCTGCTCATCCTCGTGACGATCTCGTAGTTGATCGTGCCGATCGCCGTCGCCCAGTCCTGAGCGGTGGGCTCGCCGTCGGCCCCGCGCCCGAGGATGACGACCTCGTCACCGGCACCGCCGGCATACGAGGGTCCGAGGTCGAGGACGAACTGGTCCATGCAGACGCGCCCGGCCACCGTGAACCGTCGCCCGTCGACCTGGACCGGTCCGAGCGACCCGGCGTGGCGCGGGATCCCGTCGGCGTAGCCGAGCGGCACGAGCCCGAGGACCGTGTCCTGCGTCGTCGTGTAGATGTGGCCGTAGCTGACGCCCTGCCCGGCCGGTGCGTGCTTGACGAGCGCGAGGCGGGCCGTGACACGCATGGCCTCGCGCAGCCCGAAGTCCTCGGGGGCACCGAGGTCGGGCACCGGCGAGAGCCCGTAGACCGCGAGGCCCGGGCGGACGAGGTCGAAGTGCGCGTCGGGATTGGTGAGCGCGGCCGCCGAGTTCGCGAGGTGACGGACCTGCGGTCGGATGCCGGCCCGCTCCAGCTCCTCGGCGGCCTCGACGAAGCGTTCCCGCTGGGCGAGGACCGTGGGGTGCTGGGGGGCGTCGGCGAGGGCGAAGTGCGACCAGACACCGATGACCTCGACCGCGCCCTCGGCGACGACGGGGCCGAGCGCCGCGATGAGGTCGGTCCATCCCTGCCCGAGGGCACCGTTGCGGGCGAGCCCGGTGTCGACCTTGACATGGATGCGCGCGGTGCGTCCGCGCTCGCGGGCCGCCGCGGCGACGGCGTCCAGAGCCCAGGGCGCGGCGACGGAGAGGTCGAGGTCGGCGTCGATGGCCGCACCGAAGTCGGCGCCGGGGGCATAGAGCCAGGTCAGCGCCCTCGTCGTGACACCGGCGGCGCGCAGCTGCAGCGCCTCGGCGAGCTGGGCGACGCCGAGCCAGGTGGCGCCGCCCGCGACGGCGGCCCTGGCGCTGTGGACGAGTCCGTGACCGTAGGCGTCGGCCTTGACGACGGCCATCACCTCGGCACCCGGCGAGCGGCGGGCGAGCTCACGCACGTTGTCGGAGATCGCGTCGAGGTCGATCGTCACCCACGCCGTTGCGCCCTCGGGCGGCACGGTGGAGACGGGGGCGGCTGGCGAAGTCATGAGGCGGTCAAGTCTAGGTGGGGACCGCCTGCGTCTGCGGAAGAGGTCGCTCTAGCCGCCGAATCCGCAGACGCTGCAGAGGTGGGCGCCCCTCAGTGGCGGGTGAGCAGGTGCGCCACAGCGCCCGGTATGCCGTGTGCCACGTTGAGTGCCCGCAGCGGACCCCCGCCGCTGGCCCGGTCCGCGGCCACCCCGTGGACGAGGGCGCCAAGGGCGCCGGCGTCGGCAGGAGCGAGCCCTGCGGCCAAGAGGGTGCCCACGAGCCCCGCGAGGACGTCCCCGGCGCCGGCGGTGCCGAGCCAGGCCGGCGCGTCCGCCTGCGAGCGCACGGGTTCGGCGGGGTCCGCGGGCACGACGAGGGTCGTCGAGCCCTTGAGGAGCACGGTCATCCCGGTCCGGTCGGCGAGGGCTCGCGCATGGCGCAGCGGCTCGGCCTCGACCGCGGCCCGCTCGACCTGGGTGCGCGAGCGTGCGCGCGGCCCGGAGCCGAGCCGGGTGAGCATCGTCGCGAGCTCGCCCGCGTGCGGGGTGAGGAGCGTGGGGCGGTCGCGGCGCGCGTCGATGACGGCGTCGTCGACGAGGTCGAGGCCGCCCGCGTCGACGAGCACCGGCTCCTCGCCCGAGAGGGCCCGGCGCGCCACGCCGAGCTGGGTCGCCGACTCGCGACGCGTCGACGTGACGTCGAGCCCGGGTCCCACGACCCAGGCCTGGACGCGGCCCTCGCCGTGGACCGCCTCGGGCACGGCAGCCCGGACGAGGCCCTCGGGCGTCGGCGTCCCGACGTAGCGGACCATGCCGGCCCCGGCCTCCACCGCGGCCGTGACGGCCAGGACGGCGGCGCCGGAGTACTGCTCTCCGCCGGCGACGACACCGAGGACGCCTCGCGAGTACTTGTCGTCGTCGGGTCCGGGCACCGGCCAGAGGTCGGCGACGTCGTCGAAGCCCAGCCGTACGACCGAGGGCGCGGTGTCGAATGTCAGCCCGATGTCGACGACCGTGAGCGACCCGCAAGCCTGCTCCGTGGGCGGCAGGAGGTGCACGGGCTTGGCCACCGAGAAGGTCACCGTCTCGTCGGCGAGCACGCCGTCGGGGTCGAACCCGCTGCCGTCGGCGGCCTGCCCCGAGGGGAGGTCGACGGCGATGACGTGGGCGTCGTCGGAGATGGCGGCCACCCAGGCGGCGGCGGCGTCGGGCAGTCCAGGCCGTCCGCCGAGCCCGGCGATGCCGTCGAGGACGATGTCGGCCTCCGCGACGTCCTCGAGGGCCTCGGCGCCGGTGACGAGCACGACCCCGGCAACCCGGGCCGCCTCGAGGGCACCCTCGTGGACCCGGCTCGGGTCGTGCGCCGCAGCGCAGCTGACACCGGCCTCCGCGAGGTGCGCCACGGCATACAGGGCGTCTGCCCCGTTGTTGCCGGGGCCGACGAGAGCGATGACCGTCTCGGCGTCGAGCTGCGTCACTCGCGCCGCGACGACCTCGGCGAGGCCCTCCACGGCTCGCGCCATGAGCTCACCGGAGGCGAGCTCCTCCTCGAGGGCCGCCTCGGCGGCATACACGTCCTGGGGGCTCCACGCCTCGATCACGGTGTCTCAGCTCTCTGCGATGACGACGGCCGAGGCGATCCCGGCGTCGTGCGACAGCGACACGTGCATGTGCCGCACCCCGAGCTCGTCGGCGCGGGCCTGCACGGTGCCCTGCATGACGATGTGCGGCCGGCCGTCGTCACCGCGCTCGACGGTGACGTCGGTCCAGGCCAGCCCGACCGGTGCACCGAGGGCCTTGGCCAGCGCCTCCTTGGCGGCGAACCGGGCCGCCAGCGAGCGCATGGGCAGGTCACGCTCGGCCTCGGTGAACAGGCGCGTCCGCAGCCCCGGCGTGCGCTCGAGGGTCTCGGCGAAGCGCGGGATGTCGACGACGTCGATCCCGGTGCCGACGATCATCGCTGGGTCCCGCTGGTCACCGGCACCGGGTCACTCGACCGTGACCGACTTCGCCAGGTTGCGAGGCTGGTCGACGTCGAGGCCCTTGGCGGTCGAGAGGTGCAGGGCGAACATCTGCAGCGGCACGACGGTGAGCAGCGGCTGGAGCAGCGGCGAGGTGCGCGGCACACGGATGACCTCGTCCGCGAACGGCACGACGTCCTCGTCCCCCTCCTGCGCGATGACGATGGTGCGGGCGCCACGGGCGCGGATCTCCTGGATGTTGGAGACGACCTTCTTGTGCAGCTCGTGCGGGGTGTCCGGTCCGGGCACGACGATGAAGACCGGCTGGCCGGCGTCGATGAGCGCGATCGGCCCGTGCTTGAGCTCGCCGGCGGCGAAGCCCTCGGCGTGGATGTAGGCGAGCTCCTTGAGCTTGAGCGCACCCTCCATGGCGATGGGGAAGCCGACGTTGCGGCCGAGGAACAGCACCGAGCGGGTGTCGGCCATGAAGCGGGCGATCTCCTGGACCCGGTCCATCGTGCCGAGCAGCTCCTCGATCTTGGCGGGGACCTCGTGCAGCTCCTTCATCACGGCCTGGGCGTCGTCGGCGAAGGTGCCGCCACGCAGCTGGGCGAGATAGAGGCCGAGCACGTAGCAGGCGGTGATCTGGGCGAGGAACGCCTTGGTCGAGGCCACCGCGATCTCGGGGCCGGCGTGGGTGTAGAGGACGGCGTCGGACTCGCGCGGGATGGTCGAGCCGTGCGTGTTGCACACCGAGATCGTCAGGGCGCCGAGCTCGCGGGCGTGCTTGACGGCCATGAGGGTGTCCATCGTCTCGCCGGACTGGCTGATGGAGACGACGAGCGAGCGCTCGTTGACGATCGGGTCGCTGTAGCGGAACTCATGGGCGAGCGAGACCTCGACGGGGATGCGGGTCCAGTGCTCGATGGCGTACTTGGCGACCATGCCGGCGTAGGCGGCGGTGCCGCAGGCGACGACGGTGATGCGGTCGACGTTCTTGAGCTGCTCCTCGCTGATCCGCAGCTCGTCGAGGACGAGGTGGCCGTCCTCGTCGGTGCGACCGAGGAGGGTGTCACCGACCGCGTGCGGCTGGTCGAAGATCTCCTTCTCCATGAACGTGTCGTAGCCACCCTTCTCCGCGGCCGCGGCGTCCCAGGTGACCTCGTAGGCCTTGCCCTCGGCCGGCGAGCCGTCGAAGTTGATGACCTCGTGACCCTCGGGGGTGATCGTGACGATCTGGTCCTGGCCGAGCTCGAGCGCGTGGCGGGTGTAGCCGATGAACGCGGCGACGTCGGAGCCGAGGAAGTTCTCGCCCTCACCGAGGCCGACGACGAGCGGGCTGTTGCGGCGGGCGCCGACGACGACGCCGGGCTGGTCGGCGTGGACGGCGAGGAGCGTGAACGCGCCCTCGAGCCGGCCCACGACCTGCTGCATCGCCGTGGTGAGGTCACCGGTCTGGTCGAACGCGCGCCCGACGAGCTTGGCGGCGACCTCGGTGTCGGTCTCGCTGTCGAAGCTCACGCCCTCGGCGAGGAGCTCCTTCTTGAGCGAGTGGAAGTTCTCGATGATGCCGTTGTGGATGAGGGCGAGCTTGTCCTCGTCGCCACCACGGTGCGGGTGGGCGTTGCCGTCGGTCGGGCCACCGTGGGTCGCCCAGCGGGTGTGCCCGATGGCGGTGCGGCCAGCGGCGAGCGGGCGGGCCTCGAGGGCGCCGCGCAGGTTCTCGAGCTTGCCGGCGCGCTTCTCGGAGGCGACACCGTCGTCGGTGACGAGGGCGATGCCCGCCGAGTCGTAGCCGCGGTACTCGAGACGGGCGAGACCTTCCATGACGACGCTCTCGGCGCGCTCGTCCATGGCCCTGCCGACATATCCCACGATTCCACACATGGCCGCAAGCGTAATGGCTCGCTCCCCCACCCTCGAACGCTCGCCGTGAGCCACAATGGCCCGCGTGTCTGCCACACCCGCCGTACCCGTGCCCGGGCCCGACCAGATGGCGTCGGTGGAGCCGCCGGCGCCCCGCGCGCCGCTGCCCTCGCCCTACCTCGACTTCACCCGGGACGACTGGGCCGCCCGGCGCGACAACCACCCGCTGAGCCTCACCCCTGACGACATCGCCCGGGTGCGTGGCCTCGGGGACCGCGTCGACATGCGCGAGGTCGAGCAGGTCTACCTGCCCCTCTCCCGGCTGCTCGCCTTCTACGTCAATGCCACCGCGGGCCTGCACCGGGTGACGACCGACTTCCTCGGCGAACGCCCGGCCAAGGTCCCGTTCGTCATCGGCATCGCGGGGTCGGTGGCCGTCGGCAAGTCGACGACGGCCCGCGTGCTGCGCGAGCTGCTCCGCCGCTGGCCGCAGACGCCCCGCGTGGACCTCATCACCACCGACGGCTTCCTGCGCCCCAACGCCGAGCTCGAGGCGCGAGGACTGTTGCAGCGCAAGGGCTTCCCGGAGTCCTACGACCGTCGCGCGCTGCTGCGCTTCGTCGCGGACGTGAAGTCGGGTATGCCGCGCGTGCCCGCCCCGGTGTACTCGCACCTCACCTACGACATCGTCCCCGGGGAGGAGATCGTCGTCGACCAGCCGGACGTCCTCATCGTCGAGGGCCTCAACGTCCTCCAGCCGGCGACGGTGCGCTCGGACCAGCGGACCCGACAGGTCCTCTCCGACTACTTCGACTTCTCGGTCTACGTCGACGCCCCGGTCGCCCAGCTGCGCAGCTGGTACGTCGAGCGCTTCCTGCGGCTGCGCGAGACCGCCTTCGCCGACCCGGAGTCCTACTTCCACCGGTATGCCGCGCTGACCGACTCCGAGGCGCGCGAGACGGCGTCCGGCATCTGGGAGCGGATCAACGAGCCCAACCTGCTCCGCAACGTCGAGCCGACCCGCGACCGGGCCACGCTCGTACTCTCCAAGGGCGAAGACCACGCCGTGACCCACATCCGGCTCCGCCGGCTCTGAGGAGCGGCTCGGCGCCGGAACACGCAGAACGCCGGACCCGTGGGGTCCGGCGTGCGCGTGTCTCGCTGTCGCTCGAAGGCGGCGTGGTTGGCTCAGTACCAGTGCGGCGAGCGGGCCTGCCACTGGTCCCAGGCGTTGCACGGGTTGCCGTACGACTGCTTGATGTACCAGAGGCCCCACGTGATCTGGGTGATCGGGTTGGTGCGGTAGTCCGAGCCGAACTTCGCCATCTTGCTCGCGGGCAGGCTCTGCGGGATGCCGTAGGCGCCGGACGAGGAGTTCTCGGCGGTGTGGTCCCAGGAGCTCTCGCCCTCCCAGAGGAGGTTGAGGCAGCGCCACTGGCCGTCGCCCCAGCCCTGGTCGGACATGAGAGCACGGGCGGCCGAGCGGGGGTCCTGCTGCGCGTTGGCGATCGCGGCGGCGCGCGCCTTCTCGCGGGCAGCCTTCTGGGCGGCCTCGGCGCGAGCCTTGGCGAGCGCCTCGGCCTTGACCTTGGCGGCGGCCGCGGCGGCCTTGGCCCTGGCGTCGGCCTCGGCCTGCGCCTTGGCGTTGATCGCGGCGCGCTGGGTGTTGACGCCGGCGCGGTCACGCGAGATCCGGGCGCTGTCGGTCGCGCTCTCACGGGCCGACATGGCGGCCTGGGTCATCGCCGACGAGCTCAGGGTGAAGGGCTCGGAGTCGGCGACGGCGTCGTTGGCGCTCACGCCGACCGCTCCGGTCCCCACGAGGGCCAGGGCCATGCCGGCGGTGACGGCGGGGCGGCGGGCGACGCCCAGCGCGACCGTCAGGGGGGCTTCGGATGGACGCGCGTGGCGCCCGCGGTGGCGACCGCGGTACCGGCTGTTCATCGAAGGTGTTCCTCTCACTACGCAGAACAGCCCGGCTGAGGATCCAGTCGGGCTGCGTTACCAAATCGAGACCAACGTACGCGATGACCCGCCCGGTGATCAAACCACGAGGTCCTGTCGTGCTCATCCGCACACGGTGCGAACGGGTCAGGAGCAGGTGACCCCCGTCACGATCGCACACCCGTCTGTGCACGCAGACACCGGTATGCCGGCCGCTCGAGGTGAGCGGCCGGCATACCGGTTCGTGGGTGGTGAAGAACGCGTCAGAGGCTGTCCTCGGACTCCAGGAGGTCGGTCACGAGCGCCGCGATCGGGCTGCGCTCGCTGCGGGTGAGCGTGACGTGGGCGAAGAGCGGGTGGCCCTTGAGCTTCTCGATGACCGCCGCGACGCCGTCGTGACGACCGACGCGGAGGTTGTCGCGCTGGGCGACGTCGTGGGTCATGACGACCTTGGAGTTCTGGCCGATCCGGGACAGGACGGTGAGCAGGACGTTGCGCTCGAGCGACTGCGCCTCGTCGACGATGACGAACGCGTCGTGGAGCGAGCGACCGCGGATGTGGGTGAGCGGCAGGACCTCGAGCATCCCCCGGTCGAGGATCTCCTCGACGACCTCGCGCGACACGAGGGCGGAGAGGGTGTCGAAGACCGCCTGCCCCCACGGGTTCATCTTCTCGGACTCGGAACCGGGCAGGTAGCCGAGCTCCTGGCCGCCGACGGCGTAGAGCGGCCGGAAGACGACGACCTTGCGCTGCGTCCGGCGCTCCATGACGGCCTCGAGACCGGCGCAGAGGGCCAGCGCCGACTTGCCGGTGCCCGCGCGTCCGCCGAGGCTGACGATGCCGATGTCGGGGTCGAGGAGGATGTCGAGCGCGATCCGCTGCTCGGCGCTGCGGCCGTGGAGCCCGAAGGCGTCGCGGTCGCCCTTGACGAGGCGCACCTGCTTGTCGGCGCCGACCCGGCCGAGGCCGCTGCCGCGCGGGGAGAGCAGCTTGAGGCCGGTGTGGCACGGCATCTCGGCGGCGCCGAGGTGCTCGAGGCGGCCGTACTCGTAGAGGTGGTCCATCTCCTCGGTGGTCACCTCGACCTCGGACATGCCGGTCCAGCCGGAGTCGACGGCGAGCTCGGCGCGGTACTCCTCGGCCTCCATGCCGCAGGCCGACGCCTTGACCCGCATCGGCAGGTCCTTGCTGACGATCGTCACCGCGCGGCCCTCGTTGGAGAGGTTCTTGGCGACGGAGAGGATCCGGGTGTCGTTGTCGCCCAGGCGGAAGCCGGCCGGCAGCGACGAGGGATCGGTGTGGTTGAGCTCGACCCGCAGGGTCCCACCGACGTCACCGACGGCGACGGGGGCGTCGAGGCGACCCGCCTTGATCCGCAGGTCGTCGAGCAGCCGCAGCGCCGTGCGGGCGAAGTAGCCCAGCTCCGGGTGGTGCCGCTTGGCCTCGAGCTCGGTGACGACGACGACCGGCAGGACGACCTCGTGCTCCTTGAAGCGCAGGATCGCCCGCGGGTCGGAGAGGAGGACCGAGGTGTCGAGGACGTAGGTCCGCAGGGCCGGTTCGGCGACCGTGGCCGTGGCGGCCGCGCGCTTGCGCCGGGGACTCCCGGCGGTGGTCGTCGGGGTGGAAACGGGCGAGGGCGAGGTCGTGGCCACGGCAGGGCTCCTAGGCGCGCACGCTGACGTCGTGCGCCGGCTCGAAGGTGTGGAACCCGGTCGACCCACTGCCACGAGCAGGGAGCCGAGAGTGGTCCCTCCTCCGGAGCGTGGTGTGCTCCATGCGATGGGCCTCCCGAACGCACCGGGGTGGTGCGTCAGTCGTGACGCTACGACTGCCGGACACCCGGCATACGGACGCTCGCGGCGTGTCGCGACGTGTTCATCCGCGCGACACATAGGTCGCGGTGGGCCCGTGTGACGGACGGGCCATATGTGGCTTCTGTGGCTCGCGAGACGCGTGCGATCGGCTGCTGCCGGCGGTGGCCCGCCCTGGCGTTCAGGAGCCGAAGCGGCGGTGGCGCTCGCCGAACGCGCGCAGCGCGCGCAGGAAGTCGACCTTGCGGAAGTCGGGCCAGTAGGCCTCGCAGAAGTAGAACTCCGAGTGCGCGCTCTGCCACAGAAGGAAGCCGCCCAGTCGCTGCTCCCCCGACGTGCGGATGACGAGGTCGGGGTCGGGCTGGCCCTTGGTGTAGAGGTGCTCGGCGATGTGTTCCACATCGAGGATCTCGGCGAGCTCCTCGATCGAGGTGCCGAGGTCGGCGTGCTCGAGCAGGAGCGAGCGCACCGCGTCGGCGATCTCGCGGCGGCCTCCGTAGCCCACCGCGACGTTGACGAGCATCCCGTCGACGTCGGCGGTGCGTGCCGCGGCCGCCTCGAGGCGCTCGCGGGTGGCCTCGGGCAGGAGGGAGAGGGCACCGACGACGTGCAGGCGCCAGCGCCGGGCGTCGGCGAGCGCGTCGACGGCGCGCTCGATGATGCCGAGGAGCGGGCGCAGCTCGGACTCCGAGCGGTTGAGGTTGTCGGTCGACAGCAGCCAGAGCGTGACGACCTCGACACCGACCTCCTCGCACCATCCGAGCAGGTTGGCGATGTTGTCGGCGCCAGCCTGGTGTCCCTCGCTCGTCCCGGCGCCCCGCGCCTTGGCCCAGCGACGGTTGCCGTCGAGCATGACGCCGACGTGTCGAGGCACGCTCTCGGGGCCGAGGTGCTTGGCCAGACGACGCTCGTATGCCGTGTAGAGGACATCGCTGAGCGCCATGCGGTCACCGTACCGCCGGGCGCAGAGGAGACGGAGGGCACGTCGCTCCCGGTCCGGAACCTACGCAAACGTAGGTATCGTTGTGTTGATCATGAGCACCTCACGCGAGACCCGCACGTTCGATGCCCTCGAGGAGCGCGTCGATGCCGTTCTCGACGCCGTCAAGCCCAAGCTGCGCGGCTGGCTCCACCTCGCGATGGCACCGATCGCGTTCATCGGCGGCCTCGTCCTCGTCGTCCTCGGTGACACCGTGCAGGCGCGCGCGGCGGCCGCGGTCTTCACCGTCACCGCGGTGCTGCTCTTCTCGATGTCCGCGGTCTACCACCGCGGCACCTGGTCGCCCCGATGGGGCACCGCGCTGAAGCGGATCGACCACTCCAACATCTTCCTCATCATCGCCGGTAGCTACACACCGTTCGCGCTGCTGCTGCCCCGTGACCAGAGCCGCACGCTGCTCGCGATCGTCTGGTCCGGGGCCATCCTCGGCGTCGTCTTCCGCCTCGTGTGGATCCACGCGCCGCGCTGGCTCTACGTGCCGGTCTACGTCGCGCTCGGCTCGGTCGCCGTCTTCTTCCTCGGACCGCTGCTGCGGCACGCGGGCACGACGGTCGTGACCTTCGTCGTCGCCGGTGGCGTGCTCTACACGGTCGGCGCGCTCGTCTACGGGATCAAGCGCCCGAACCCGTCACCTCGGTGGTTCGGGTTCCACGAGATCTTCCACGCGCTAACGATCCTCGCGTTCGTCTCCCACTACATCGCCGCGTCCATCGCGCTCTACGACCGGGTCTGAGCTGGGGTCCGCGTCGGTTGCGCCCTGGTCGGCGTCCTTCCCGTCCTGTGACTCCTGCGCGGCGAGCGCGTCGCGCTCAGCGGCCTTCTGCTTGTAGGACATCCGGCGCAGCCGCGCGTTCATGTTGCGCATGAGCAGCCACAGCGAGACGACGAGGAAGAGGAAGGCCACGAACGCCCACACGCCGGGGGCGGCGGCCTGGCTCGGGGTGAGGTCGTCGGTGGGGCTGGGGCTCGGCGTCGGCGACGGGGCGAACGGTGCGGCGAGCAGCAGTCGGTCGAGGATCATGCGGTGCGGGCCTTCCGTCCGTCGTGGGCGATGGTGAGCGAGCCGGAGGTCGCGAGCGCGTCGGCCTCGGCGACGTCGGTGGGCAGGCCCGCGAAGAGGTCGTCCTCCCCCTCGACGATCGGCACGTAGGACAGCCCGGCCTCGTAGTCCTCCCACGGCCAGACTCGCGCCTGCTCCTCGCGTGAGACCTTGAAGAAGGTGCCGTCGGGGTCGATCTGCGTGGCATGCGCGAGCAGCGCGGCATCGCGCCGCTCGAACCAGGCGTCGCACACGACCCGCGTCGTGATCGTCCGCTCGCGGGCTGGGTCCCAGTTCTCGAGCCACGCGGCATACGGGCTCTCCTCACCGAGGGCGGTGAGGGCCTCGTGGAAGGCGACGACACGACCGCGGCTGAAGGTCTGGTTGTAGTAGATCTTGAGCGGCTGCCACGGCTCTCCCGCTCCCGGGTATGCCGTCGGGTCACCCGCCGCCTCGAACGCCGCCATCGAGACGTCGTGGCACATGATGTGGTCGGGGTGCGGGTAGCCGCCGTTCTCGTCGTACGTCGTCATGACGTGCGGACGGAATCGCCGGATCTCGCGCACGAGCGCCTCGGTTGTCACCTCGAGCGGCTCCAGCGCGAAGCAGCCGTCGGGCAGCGGCGGCAGCGGGTCGCCCTCGGGCAGCCCCGAGTCGACGAAGCCGAGCCAGGTGTGGTCGACGCCGAGGATCTCGCGAGCGCGCTTCATCTCGTCGCGGCGGACCTGGGCGAGGTCGCGCAGGATGTGCGGGTCGTCGGCGAGCTTGGGGTTGAGGACGTCGCCGCGCTCACCACCGGTGCACGAGACGACGAGGACGTCGTGCCCCTCGTCGACGTACTTCGCCATCACCGCGGCGCCCTTGCTCGACTCGTCGTCGGGGTGCGCGTGGACGCACATGAGACGGAGGCGGTCAGACACGTCGAGGGCCCTTCGGGTTCGTGGAGTCGCGCAGGCGACAATGGTCGGGCTCCATCCTCGCACTCCCACACAGCGCCCCGTGCGTGCCCCGTCGACAGGACCAGGACCGTCATGCCCCTCCCCCGCCCCGCGCCGGGCACTGCTCGTTGGTGGGTGGTCGGTGCCGTCGGCATCAGCGCCATGGTCGCAGCGGTCGTGTGGTTCGGGCTGGCCTCGGCGAACGCGCTGAGCGCTGACGTCGTGTCGTACGACGTGGTGTCGGACTCCGAGGTGCGGGTGGCCTACGACGTGCACCGTCCCGACGGCGCCGCGGTCCGCTGCACCGTCGAGGCCCAGGACGTCCGCCACGGCCGCGTCGGGACGAAGGACGACGAGGTGCCGGCCGGGGCGAAGTCGGTGCACCGTGAGGTGTCCGTGCGCACGAGCGCCCGGGCCGTGACCGGCGTCGTCGCCTCCTGCGTCCGCACCCCCTGACCCGAGGTCACCTCCCTCGTCCGCTTTATCGGGTGACCCGATAAAGCGGTGCTCGACCCGGGTGGGCAACGGGGGTCGAGCGGGACGAAGTCGGGTCGAGCGGGACGAAGTCGGGTCGAGCGGGGCTCGCGCGCCAGCACGCGCGCCCGGACGGACGTGCTTTTGGGACGCCGCGTTGTTATCCTTGTTGTTTGCACCATGGGTCTGGGGCCCGCCGAACCAAGCAACGGTTCAGGCCCCGGGCCCTTTCACGTAGGACCACCACCACCCTGACGCAGGCGGCGCACGTCGCCCGGTCACGGGCACCCGAGGAGTGAATCTCAGTGAGCGAGACCGTCGTCAAGGCGAGCTACCTGACCCAGGAGGCGTACGACCGCCTCAAGTCCGAGCTCGAGGAGCTCTCCGGCCCCGGCCGTGCCGACATCGTCGCCAAGATCGAGGCGGCGCGCGAGGAGGGCGACCTCAAGGAGAACGGTGGCTACCACGCTGCGCGCGAGGAGCAGGGCAAGAACGAGGCCCGCATCCGCCAGCTGACCCAGCTGCTCGAGAACGCCATCATCGGCGAGACCCCGCCCGACGACGGCATCGTCGAGCCGGGCATGGTCGTCACCGCCGAGATCTTCGGCGACGAGGAGACCTTCCTCCTCGGTTCGCGCGAGATCGCGG
The DNA here is from genome assembly GCF_964253435.1 of Knoellia sp. LjRoot47. NCBI lineage: Bacteria > Bacillati > Actinomycetota > Actinomycetes > Micrococcales > Intrasporangiaceae > Knoellia > Knoellia sp. LjRoot47. The sequence goes on along the minus strand of NZ_CAXUQS020000001.1, from coordinate 1,923,684 downwards.
ACGGCACCCTCCAGGTCTACAGCGAGCAGTCCCCGATCGGCTCCGCGGTCAACGGCCACAAGGCCGGCGACACCGTGAGCTACGAGGCCCCCAACGGCAAGCAGATCGAGGTCAAGATCCTCGACGCGAAGCCCTACAGCGGCTGACCTCCGCAGCACCCGAGAGGGCGCCCATCCCATGTTTCGGGTGGGTGCCCTCTCGCGTCCGGGCCGGTGTCACGGCGGGTCGAGAGGAGAGAACACGCCGGTGGCGCGACGCCGACTCGGCGTGTTCTCTCCTCTCGACAGCTCGGTCGGGCCGCGCCGCAGGACCGAGCCGGGTCAGTCCTGCACGGACTCGCGCACGATCGTGTAGCCCTTGTCGCTCATCGCGCGCAGCACCCGCTCGCAGTGCTCCGGGCCGCGGGTCTCGAGGCGCAGCGCGATCTCGACCTCGTCGACGCTGATCTGGGGGCCGGTGCGAATGTGCTCGATCTCGAGGATGTTGGCGTCCAGCCCGGCGCAGTCGGCGAGGATCGCGGCGAGCGACCCCGGGGTGTCGGGCACCCGCACCGCGAACTGGAGGTAGCGGCCGGCGGCGACCATGCCGTGCCGGATGATCCGCATCATGAGCAGCGGGTCGATATTGCCGCCGGACAGGACGCAGACAACCGGGCCCTCGATGTCGCTCCGCCCGGCGTTCTCGAGCAGCCAGCCCGCCGCCGACGCGCCGGCCGGCTCCACGACGAGCTTGGCGCGCTCGAGGAGGAAGAGCAGCGCGCGCGAGATCCCCTCCTCGCTCACCGTCTCGACCGAGTCGACCATGTCGCGCACGATCGGGAACGTCACGTCTCCGGGCAGGCCCACCGCGATGCCGTCGGCCATCGTCTGCATCTTCGCCGCGGCCACGGGGTGACCGGCGGCGAGCGAGCCGGGGTAGGCCGCGGCCTGCTCGGCCTGGACCCCGATGATCCGCACATCGGGCCGCAGCTCGCGCATGACGACGGCGATGCCGGCCAGCAGCCCGCCGCCGCCCAGGCCCACCACGATCGTCTTGACGTCGGGGCACTGCTCGAGGATCTCGAGCCCGCACGTGCCCTGCCCGGTGACGATGTCGTCGTGGTCGAACGGGTGGATGAGGATGGCCCCGGTCTCCTGCGCCCATGCGCGGGCGTGGACGAGGGACTCGTCGAGGGTCTCGCCGACCTGCTCGATCGTCGCGCCGTAGGCCTTGGTGGCCTGCACCTTGGGCATGGGAGCGCGCACCGGCATGTAGACCTTGACCTCGATGCCGAGCATCTGGCCCGCGAGCGCGACGCCTTGCGCGTGGTTGCCGGCGCTGGCCGCGACGACACCGCGGGCCTTCTCGTCGTCGGTGAGCTTGGACATGCGCGTGTAGGCGCCGCGGATCTTGAAGGACCCGGCGCGCTGGAGGTTCTCGCACTTGAGGAAGACGTCCGCGCCGACGCGCTGGGACAGTCCCCGGTTGAACTCCATGGGTGTCGGAGCGATGACGGTGGAGAGCAGGTCAGCGGCGGCACGGATCTCGGCCACCGTCACCGACGACGATGTGGGTGTCATGGGGCCGAGGTTAGTCGCGCCCGGACGACCCGGTGACACCGCCGAACCCGTCACCACGACCCCACCGCGCACGCACGGACCTCGCGGCACCGAGGGGGTGCTGCGAGGTCCGTGAGAGCCACCCCGAGCGGCCGGCGCCACGCCGAGCGTGGGCGAGCCGGTCAGTCGGTGGTGCGGGCGTTGAAGGCGCGCAGCGCGAGCGGGGCGATGATCGCCGTGATCGCGAGCGACCAGATGACCGTCGCGAGCTCGGGGTGCTGGAGCGGCCACGGGGCGTCGGCGCGCACCGGGAGGCCGGCGATGCCCCAGTTGTCGCGCATCGCCTGCGCCAGTGAGCTGATCGGGTTCCACTCGGCGATCGTCCGCAGCCACGACGGCATGACGTCGGTGCGTGCGAACGCGTTGGAAAGGAAGGTGATCGGGAAGATCGTCGTGAACATCAGCCCGTTGACGGCCTCGACCGAGCGCATCGCCGAGCCGACGAGGATGCCGACCCAGATCATCGCGAACCCGAAGAGGAGCAGCAGCCCGTAGGCGAGCAGCCCTCGCAGCAGACCCTCATTGATCCGCCAGCCGATGAAGAGGCCGGTGACGGACATGACGGCGACGCCGATGCTCGAGTGGATGAGCGCGGCGATCGAGCGGGACACGAGGATCGACGAGCGCTGGATCGGCAGCGACCGGAGCCGGTCGACCATGCCCTTGCCGATGTCGGTGTTGAGGCCGATGGCGACGATGAACGCGCTGAACGCGATCGTCTGGGCCATGATCCCGGGGAGCAGCCACGGCTTGTAGTCGACTCCGGGGATGTTGATCGAGCCGCCGAAGACGTAGGCGAAGAGCAGCACGAACATGATCGGCTGGATCGTCACGTCGGTGAGCATCTCGGGCTGGCGCTTGATGTGCGTGAGGTTGCGCCGCACGAGGGCGACGATCTGCCGGAGACGTCCCGCGCCCTGGGGCTTGGGCGCCGTGCGGTCGATGGCGATGGCATCGGTGGCGGCGCTCATGCGGGCACCTCTTCCTGGTTGCTGGTGTCCTCGGCCTTGTGGCCGGTGAGGGCGAGGAAGACGTCGTCGAGGCTCGGCCGCTGCATGCCGAGGTCGTCGACGTCGATGGAGGCGTCGTCGAGGCGCGTCGCCACCTGCGACAGGGCGCCGACGTCACCACCGGGTGCCGTGAGCTTGCGGGCGTCCTCGTCGACGTGGACCTCGCCGACGACGCCCTGCAGCAGCTCGGCCGCCTGCCGGACCTGGTCGTGCCGCGAGACGGTCACGACGAGGCTGGCCGAACCCGACTGGTTCTTGAGCTCGAGCGGCGTGCCCTGGGCGATGATCCGCCCCTTGTCGATGACGACGATGTCGTCGGCGAGCTGGTCGGCCTCGTCGAGGTACTGCGTCGTGAGCAGCAGCGTCGTGCCGTCGCGGACGAGGTCGCGCAGGACGTCCCAGAGCTCGACGCGGCTGCGCGGGTCGAGCCCGGTCGTCGGCTCGTCGAGGAAGAGCACCGACGGGTGGGCGATGAGGCTCACCGCGAGGTCGATGCGCCGCCGCATGCCGCCGGAGTACTCCTTGACGACCTTGTCGCCGGCCTCGGTGAGCGAGAACTGCTCGAGCAGCTCGTCGGTGCGCTTGCGCACGAACCGGCGGTCGAGGCCGTAGAGGTCACCGATGAGGCGGAGGTTCTCACGGCCGGTGAGCAGCTCGTCGACCGTGGCGCTCTGGGCGGTGAGGCCCATCGACGCACGCACGGCCTCGGGCTCGCGGACGACGTCGTGGCCGGCGACGCTGGCCGACCCGCTCGTCGGCACGGCGAGCGTCGTCATCATGCGGACGGTGGTCGTCTTGCCGGCGCCGTTGGGACCCAGAAGGCCGAAGACCGACCCCTTGGGCACCTCGAAGCTCACGCCGTCGACGGCGGTGAAGTCACCGAACTTCTTCACGAGGTCGCGGGCCTCGATGACGATGTCGCGCATCACGGCCTCCCGACCAGGCAGAAGGGGTGACCGGCCGGGTCGAGGTAGACCCTGAAGCCGCCGGACTCGCTCGGCTGGTGCTCGTGCACCGTGGCTCCCGCGGCGACCACCGACGGCTCGGCCTCGGAGATCACGTCGACGGCGAGGTCGAGGTGGAACTGCTGCGGGTGCGAGCCCCCGGGCCAGGTCGGCGCCACCCAGTCCTCGATGCGCTGGAAGGCCAGCGTCGTGCGCCCGTCGGGGCGCTCCGGGGAGACACCACCACCCGGCGGCTCGAGCGTGGCCCAGTCACGGTCGGAGTCGGACTCGAGGCCCCAGCCGAGGACCTCCCCGTAGAACTGGGCGAGCGAGAGGGCATCGGGACAGTCGAGGACCACGAGGTCGAGGATCGGTCGGACGCTCGGTTGAGCGGTGTCTTCACTCATGGGCCCGAGCGTAGGGGCGACCACCGACAGCGGCCCACCGCTTTTCGGCGGACCCGGGGTCCACCGGACGGTGGAGAGCGCACGGCACGACCCGACCGGACCACTCCCCGGGGCAAACCCCACGGACGAGCGGACGCCAGACGTCAGGTGACGGTGAGGGCGAGCGCGCGGGCCGCCTCGGGGTACGCGTCGGCGAGCAGACCGCACGCGAAGAGCACGTATGCCGTGTCGACACCTCGCGCTGCCGACGCAGGGACCGTCCAGCCCCCCGCGTGGTCGGAGGCGACCGCGGACAGCACCCCGTCGGCGAGCTCGACCGGCCCGTGGCGGAACACGCCACCGGACCCGAGCACCAGGCCCACGTCGGCGAGCGGACGGGGCCGGTCGCCCACGACGCGGGGCCGCCCGTGCCGCCGCACCGCGACGAGCGCAGCGGCACGCGCCAGCTCGCCCTCCTGCGACCACTCCTGCGGCGTCGACGCCCGGTGACCGGTCGCGGAGGCGACGTGGCCGGCATACGTGACCGTCTCGGACGACAGCGTGAGGTGCTCGCGCTGCGCTGCCTCGACGATGCCGAGCGCGTTCCAGCGCATGCCCAGGTCGGCCTCGACGGTGCGCTCCTGCCACATCGAGCCGGCGACGTCGCGCTCGATCTCGGCGTCCTCGCCCTGGGGCCGGAGCACGGAGTAGACGTCGGTCGTCGCACCGCCGATGTCGACGACGACGACGTCCTCGCCGCGCACGTCGGCGAGCAGCTCGACCCCGCGCAGGACGGCGTCGGGGGTCGCGGCGCGCACGAGCTCGGTGAAGCCGCGACCGCGCGACAGTCCCTTGCCACCGATGACGTGCTCGAGGAAGGCCGCGCGGATCGCGGCCCTCGCGGCATCCGGCGCGATGACCCCGATGCGCGGCAGGACGTTGCTCGTGACGACGTGACGCCGGCCTGTGCGCTCCAGCTCCGCAGCGACCTCGTCGGCGACCTCGGCGTTGCCCGCGACGACGACCGGCGCGCGCAGCCGGGCGTTGGCGAGCCGAGAAGCATTGTGCCGCAGCACATCCGCGTTGCCGCCGTCCGTGCCGCCGACAAGCAGCACGAGGTCAGGCGTCGCCGCCCGGAGCGACCGCACGCCCTCCCCGGTCAGCGGCCCGGCCGACACGTGCACGACCCGTCCACCCGCCGACAGCGCGACCCGGTGCCCGGCCTCGGACGTCACCTCGCGCTCGTAGCCGACCACGGCGATCCGCAGACCGCCGCCCGCGGACGAACAGACGAGCGTCTCGGCGACGGGACCGTGGGAGGCGAGCTCACGGCATACGGCATCGACGCCGTCCATGACGTCGGTGGCGACGGTCGTCGGGGACGACGCGGCACCCACGAGCGCGCCGGACGAGACGTCGACGAGGACAGCCTTGGTGAACGTCGACCCGACGTCGACGCAGAGGACGAGCGACACGGCGGTGACTCAGGTGAGCCGGTCGAGCGCCTGCTTGAGGTCGGCGATGAGGTCCTCGACGTCCTCGATGCCGACGGAGAGGCGGATGAGGTCCGAGGGGACCTCGAGCTCGGTGCCGGCGACCGACGCGTGGGTCATGCGGCCCGGGTGCTCGATGAGCGACTCGACGCCGCCGAGCGACTCGCCGAGGGTCCAGATCTGCGTCTCGGCGCACACCTTGACCGCGACGTCCTCGCCGCCCTTGACGCGGAAGGCGACCATCCCGCCGAAGCGCTTCATCTGTCGCGAGGCGACCTCGTGGCCGGGGTGGTCGGGCAGGCCCGGGTAGTGCACGGCGGTGACGCCGTCGTGCCCCTGGAGGAACTCGACGATCTTCTCGGCGTTGTCGCAGTGGCGCTCCATGCGGATCGCGAGGGTCTTGAGCCCGCGCTGGACCACCCACGAGTCGAAGGGTCCGGCGACGGCGCCCATCGAGTTCTGGTGGAACGCGACCCGGTCGCTCGCGGACTCGCCGTCGAACCACGGCACCGTCACGCCGTGCGCCACGACGACCGCGCCGCCGACGACGTCGGAGTGACCCCCGCAGTACTTCGTCGTCGAGTGCAGGACGATGTCGGCGCCGAGCGCGAGCGGCTGCTGGAGGTAGGGCGAGGCGAAGGTGTTGTCGACGACGAGCAGCGCGCCGGCCTCGTGTGTGATCTCGGCGAGCGCCGTGATGTCGGCGATCCCGAGCATCGGGTTGGTCGGGGTCTCGACCCACACGACGCGGGTGCGGCCGGGCTGGATCGCGGCGCGCACGGCGTCGTTGTCGGCGATCGCGGCGATGGAGTGCTCGACTCCCCAGTGCTTGAGGACCTTGTTGAAGAGCCGGTAGGTGCCGCCGTAGGCGTCGGAGGGCACGACGACGTGGTCGCCCGGGCTGAGCAGCGCCCGCAGGACGGTGTCCTCGGCGGCGAGGCCCGAGGCGAACGCGAACCCGCGCTCACCCCCCTCGAGCGCGGCGAAGCCGGTCTCGAGCGCGGTCCGGGTGGGGTTGGCGCTGCGGCTGTACTCGTAGCCGCCCCGGAACCCGCCGATGCCGTCCTGCTTGTAGGTCGACGTCTGGTAGATCGGGGTGACGACCGCGCCGGTCGTGGGGTCCGGATCCTGCCCCGCGTGGAGGGCGCGGGTGGAGAAACCGAGGGTCTGGTCGCTGCTCGAGTCGGACATGCGGACAGCGTATGCCGGGTGCCCACGTCCGCTTCAGGCGAGCCGCTTCTGCCACTCCCGCAGGACCGCGGTCGTCCGGTAGCCGAGCGCCTCGTTGACGGCGAGCATCGGGCCGTTCTCCTCGGCGTTCCACGTGCGCAGGGTGCGCGCCTGCGGGAACGCGGTGCGCAGTGCCCGGAGGTTCGCGGCCTTGACCGCCGCACCGAGCCCGTGCCCCCGGTGCTCGCGGAGCACGAGGGTGTCCTGCTGGTAGGCGAGGACCGGTTCGGCCGTCGGCACCTGGAGCTGGGTGAACGCGACGAGCCGCCCGCTGCCCAGGTGGCGCGCCACCGACTCGAACGCGCGCCGGCCGCTCTGCCGGGTCGTCTCGCGCTGAGCCCGCAGCCGGGCGGTGTCCCACTCCTCCTCGTGGAACTCGAGGTCCCCCACCGGGGAGTCGGTGCTCATCCGTCGTTGGAGGTGGGCCCGGTCCTCGAGCCACGCGTCGAGGGTGTCGTCCGTCGAGGTCTCGACGACGTATCCCGGTGTCGCGGGCACCTCGTCGTCGGAGCCGGCCTCGACGGAGCCGACCTCGACGGAGAGGTCGTTGCGCAGCATCGTCTGGCCGACCCGGAACCCGTGGCGGTCGAGGAACCCCTCGCCGTGGTCCAGTCCGCCGTTCGGGTATGCCGTCTCCGCGACGAGCGTCGTCCGCGCCGCCGCGACGGCAAGGTTGGTGACGTGCTCGAGGGCGCGGGTCCCCACGCCGCGGCGACGGTGGTCGGGGTCGACGGCGACGTCGACCATCGCCAGCTCCAGGTTGTCGCGCAGCGGCAGCATGAGCTCGGCAGCTGCGACCACCCGGTCGGCGCCGTCGACCTCCGCGACCGCCGCCAAGTAGCGGTGGCTCCACGTCGTCGACGACTCCCGGGCCCGACGCGACGCCATCGACCACGCGTCGTGGTCGTCGCCCATCGTCGCGACGGTGGCTGCGACGAAGACCTCGTTCCAGGCCCGCGCGAGCGCCGCCGGCTCCGGAGCGGGGTCGAGCGTCGTGACGGGGACGATCCTTATGGTCATGGCGCCATGGTCCTCCGGAAGCGGCGGGCGGAGCCACCGGATTCCGGACGCCCCGGGACCGCGCCCGGCCATAGACACGTTCCGGTAACGCCTGCGGTCAAGCCACCTCTACGACCCATCCAGCCGACCCGCGTCCCTACTGTGGATCGCTCTGCAATGAAGACAGTGCACCAACACGGAGGTACGCAACATGCCCGGAACCATGGGAATCATCGCCTGGATCATCATCGGCGGACTGGCCGGCTGGATCGCCAGCAAGATCATGAACACGGACGCGCAGCAGGGCATCCTGCTCAACATCGTCGTCGGGATCGTCGGCGCCTTCCTCGGCGGCCTGCTGCTCAGCCTGCTCGGTGTCGACACCGATGGTGCCGGCCTCATCTTCACGTTCATCACGGCCATCGCCGGAGCCTGCCTCCTGCTCTTCGGCGTCAAGGCCCTGACCGGCAACCGCTCGCGCGTCTGACCCGCGACCGCACGCCGACGGGCCCGTCCTCCTCGTGAGGGCGGGCCCGCGTCGTCGCCGGGGTGCCGCTTCGGGTCACCTGCCGTTGCCAGGCCGCCCGTCCGGGCCCCGGCCGAAGGCAACGAGGTTGGTGGCCGCCTCGTCGGCGAGCCTCGTCGCGATGGACCGTGCCTCGGCTTGGGTCCGGGCCTGGGAGACGACCGAGATGAGCACGTCGCCCTCGAGCCGCAGCGCGACCTGTTTCGCGAAGGACCCGGGCCATGTGTCCTCCTGCGTGGCGAGGAAGCTCGTCGCCGCCTCGTGGCCGGTCCATGGTTCCCGCTGCGTCCGGCTGAACCACCTCGCGGTGCCCCGGTTCGCCACGATCTCGTCGAAGGCCTTCTGTCCGTCGGGGAAGGAGGACCAGACGAGTTTCGTCAGCGGCTGCACGCCACTCGACTCCTGGCCCGCACCGGTGAGGTAGTACTCGGCTTCACGCACCGCAACGGTCTTCTCGCCCGGGTGCCTGGGGTCTCCGACCTGGGCCCCGAACACGGGGACGGTCCCCATCGAGGACCTCATCATGCCCGGCTCCTGCACGAGCTGACCGAGCCCGAGCGTGGCCGGGGAGGGTGCGATGGCGGGCAGGACGAACTCGGTGCCGTCCGGGAACGCCTCCGTCATGCCGTTCGGCCACTGGTAGGCGACCGGAACCGGCGACTCGAGCACCTTGCTCCGCAGCAGACCCGCGACTGCGCCGTCGACGAGCTCACGTGCGGCTGACAACGACGCCTCCTGGCCCTCGGTGAACGCCCACGCACTCACCGTGACGTCGCCGACCCGCCGGACGGCGGCGTACTTCTTGCCGCCCGTCTCGTCGGGAGCGTCGACGACGAACTGGTTGCCGAGCGTGACGTCCAGCCCGGGCCACCCCACCCTCGTGAACCTGGTGTCGAAGGCGCACGCACCCGAGTTCTCGTCCTGCTGTCGCATCGCCGTCGACGCCGTGCCTGCCGGCCAGCCGGTGAGCTCGAGCCCGCCCTGGCGCCGCGCCCCCTGCGGCCCGACGCCGTCGTAGTCCCACCCGCTGCTGCCCCACGGCTGGGGCTGGGCGGCCTGTTCCTCCGTGAGGCAGGGTGCGGAGGCGAGGCTCGAGAACGCGGACAGCCCGGTCGCCCGGGTCCGGGTCAGCCCCTCGGGTGCGGACGTGCGGCGCGGTGCGACGTCCGGGAAGTCCATCGGCATCGTGTACCTGCCATTCGCGAGCCTGACCTTCGGCTGGAACGCCGTCGTGTCCGGCACCTCCACGCTCGGCGAGGCAGAGGGGCCCGGGGTCCCGGAGACGGCCGGCCGGGCCCGCTCCCCCTCGAAGAGCGGTGAGCTCGCGGCACCGATCGCGATGGCGGCCACCGCGGCGGCCGCGGCGAGCCCACCGAGCGAGCCACGCAGCACACGCGCGCGTCGTTGCCGACCGGCGCGCTCGTCGACGGCGACACGGAAGGCGTGCCAGTCGGGCTCCGGCGCGTCGCGCAGCACGTTGCGCAGCTGGTCCTCGAGCTGGGTCGTCATGACGAAACTCCCTTGAGATCGAGGGCCGCGGCTCCGGAGCGCAGCGCGGCCAGGGCGTGGTGGATCGTGGACCGGACGGTGCTCACCGAGCAGCCCATGGCCGTCGCGATCGCGGCGTCGGGCAGGTCCTCGAAGTAGCGCAGCGTGACCGCCGCTCGCTGGCGGGGCGGCAACCCGGCCAGTGCGGTGAGGAGCGCATCGCGGGTCACGACGGTGTCGGCGTGGTCGACGCTCGCAGGGCCGAGCTCCTGCACGACGTCGTCGGAGACGACCTCGCGCGACCACCGCTTGCGCTTCTGGCTCAAGAAGGTGTTGACGACGATCTGCCGCGCGTATGCCGTGGAGCTCTGCGCCTGCGAGACACGTCCCCACTTGCGCACGACGGTCGCGAGCGCCTCCTGGCTGAGGTCCTCGGCCGCGGTGCGCTCACCGGTGAGTGCGTAGGCGAGGCCGTAGATCTTCGGCATGGCGGCGTCGAGCCATGCGTCGAGATCGCCCCCCTGTGTGTCGCTCATGCCTTCTTGGACGCACCCTTTCCGGGAATCATTGAGTCCCCGGCAGCATTGCACCCAGAGGCCCCGCCCCACCCGCTCGCCATGGAGGAGCTCCAGCAATGTTCGGATCGCGCGCCAAGACCACGATGCCCACCGCCGCCGAGGCCCTGCCCGGCCGCGACACCCGCCCCTTCACGGTGCCCACGACCCACGAGGTCCTGGGGACGCCGCTCGAGGGTCCGTGGCCGGAGGGCACGGAGGTCCTCTATGTCGCGATGGGCTGCTTCTGGGGTGCCGAGCGCATCTTCTGGCAGCTCCCGGGTGTCGTGACGACGGCGGCCGGCTACATGGGTGGGTTCACGCCGAACCCGACCTACGAGGAGACCTGCACCGGCCGCACCGGCCACGCCGAGTCCGTCCTGGTCGCCTACGACCCGACGCAGACCACCCCCGAGCTGCTGCTCAAGGCCTTCTGGGAGAACCACGACCCCACGACGGCGAACCGGCAGGGCAACGACATCGGGACGGCATACCGGTCCGCGATCTTCTGGACCACGCCGGAGCAGGAGGCTGCCGCTCGCGCGACGCGTGAGGCCTTCCAGGGTGAGCTGACGCGCGTCAAGGCCGGGGACATCACCACCCAGCTCGCATCCGCGAAGGACGCCGGCACGTTCTGGTACGCCGAGGACTACCACCAGCAGTACCTTCACAAGAACCCGAACGGCTACTGCAACCACGGCCCCAACGGGCTCACCTGCCCGATCGGCGTCGCGAACCTCCCGGCCCAGACGGACATCGTCCCGCCCGCCTGACGCTGTCGTCGCCTCAGGCAGGTCCCGTATGCCGTGACGCCCTTCGCGTGGCACAGTGCCGTGCGTGACCGCTGACTCCACCGAGGGCTTCTCGGCCAAACCGACGCTCGTGGGCGAGCTCGTGACCCTGCGTCCCATCCGCGCAGAGGACGCCGACGCCATCGACAGGATCATCCGTCAGGACCCGGAGGTCGCGCGGCTCACGGGCTCGGTGCACTCGAGCGCCGAGGCGGCCGACCCGCCGACGATGCCGATCGAGCGGATGCGCGAGATCTACGGCGAGTGGGCCGTCGCCGACGACCGCCTCGTGCTCGCCGTCGTCGACAACGCGAGCGACGACGTCGTCGGCGAGGTCGTCCTCGCGGGTTGGGACGAGGACAACCGGGCGTGCTGGTTCCGGACCCTCATCGGCGCTGCCGGTCGTGGCCGCGGGCTTGGGACGGAGGCGACGCGGCTCGTCGTCGACCACGGGTTCCGCGCGCTGGGGCTCCACCGGATCACGCTCGAGGTCTACGACTTCAAGCCGCGGGCGCGGTACGTCTACGAGAAGGTCGGGTTCGTCCACGAGGGAGTGGGGCGCGAGGCGCTGCTCTTCGACGGCGAGTGGGTCGACGTGCACTTCATGGCCGTGCTCGAGTCCGACTGGGTGCGGGCTGGCGGCGCCTGATGAGAAGGTCCTACGGATCGCGGCATGGGCGCCGCGATGTGTGGGACCTGTCGATGGCCGCCACGTGTGGTCACTGCCCGGCGTGATCCGGGTCAGACGGCCCTGGCGATGGTGAGCGCGACACCGAGGATCGCGGCCGTGGCGAGCGCCGCGAAGCCGGCGATGCGCAGCGGGGCGCCGACCTTCCAGTGGTCGCGTGGACCCGGCGCCTCGAAACCAGGGTGCGACCCGACGTCGGAGCTGCCGGCCGGGCCGCCGAAGCCACCCCTGATGCCAGGCTCCGGCCGGGCGTTCCTCATCTGGACGAACCCGACGGCCAGGAGGACGGCGCCGAGCACGGCAAGGACGACGACGACCCACCACCACCCAGTCATGGACGTCAGCGTCCCACGCCGGATCCGGCCACCGGGCCGATCGCGTCGGACCATTCACCACGCCGGGACGCGGCCTCCCGGAGGTACCCCTCCAGAGGAGTGTCTTTGCTCCCCCTGACGACGCAAAGACACCCCCATCTGCTCCAGACCTCTGAAGCACAGGCCCGTTGCGTCACCCCCTGACGCGAATGGGGGTGTCTTTGCGTCGGCTCGTGGCGCGAATGGGGGTGTCTTTGCGTCGTGGGGTGGAAGCAAAGACACGTCTCGGGCGGGAGGGTGCGCAGATGGGCCGGTCGGCGACCCCCGCTGCGAAAAGAACCCGGTACGGGTGTGGGACCCGGTGGTCAGATGCGGGCGGCGAGCTCGGTGCCCTGGCGGATCGCGCGCTTGGCGTCGACCTCTGCGGCGACGTCGGCTCCGCCGATGACGTGCACGGGCAGACCCGACTCGGCGAGCTCGTCGGCAAGGGTCCGAACCGACTCCTGCCCGGCGCAGAGCACGATGCTGTCGACGGCGATGACGCGTGAGGCGCGTGTGCCGTCCGACCCGTCCTCCGCTGCGAACGACACGTGCAGGCCATCGTCGTCGATGAGGTCGTAGGACACACCGGTCACCTGCTCGACGCCCTTGGCCTTGAGCGAGGCGCGGTGCACCCAGCCGGTGGTCTTGCCCAGGCCCTTGCCGATACCGGAGGCCTTGCGCTGCAGCAGGACCACCTCGTGCTTCGGCGCCTCGACGACCGGCGCGGCCAGGCCGCCGCGGGACGCCGCCGGGTCGCCGACACCCCACTCGGCTCGCCACAGGTCGAGGTCGAGGGCCGCCGACGGCTGCGCCGTGAGGAACTCCGAGACGTCGACCCCGATGCCGCCGGCACCCACGACGGCCACCCGCGCACCGGCCTCGCGCTCACCGCGGACCAGTTCCGCGTATGTCATCACCGACGGGTGGTCGACGCCCGGGATCGACGGCACGCGCGGCTCCACGCCCGTCGCCACGACGACCTCGTCGAACCCTCCGTCACGCAGCTCGTCCGCACCCACCACCCGGCCGAGGTGCACCCGGACACCGGTCACCTCCAACCGGCGGCGGAAGTAGCGGATCGACTCCGAGAACTCCTCCTTGCCGGGGATGCGCTGCGCGATGGCGAACTGCCCACCGATGTCGTCGCGCCCCTCGAAGAGGTCGACGGTGTGCCCGCGCTCGGCCAGCGCCGTCGCGCACGCCAGACCCGCCGGCCCGGCGCCGACGACGGCCACCCGCTTCGCAGCACGCGTCGGCCCCAGCACCAGCTCGGTCTCGTGGACGGCACGGGGGTTGAGCAGGCAGGTCGCGCGCTGCTTCCTGAAGGTGTGATCGAGGCAGGCCTGGTTGCAGGCGATGCAGGTGTTGATCTCGTCGACGCGTGACTCCGCCGCCTTGCGCACCCACTCGGGGTCGGCGAGGAAGGGCCGGGCCAGCGAGACGAGGTCGGCGTCACCCGCACCGAGGATCCCCTCGGCCACCTCGGGCATGTTGATCCGGTTCGTCGCGATGACCGGCAGCGACGTCTCGGACTTGAGGCGGCCGGCATACGAGGCGAAGGCCGCGCGGGGCACGGAGGTGACGATCGTCGGGACGCGCGCCTCGTGCCAGCCGATCCCGAGGTTGAGCACCGAGGCACCGGCGGCCTCGACCTCGCGGGCGAGCGCGGCGACCTCGTCCCAGGTCTGGCCCTCGGGCACGAGGTCGACCGCCGAGATCCGGTAGATGACGAGGAAGTCCTCCCCCACCTCTGCACGGATGCGTCGCACGATCTCCACGGCGAAACGGCGACGCTTCTCGGGCGTCCCGCCCCAGGCGTCGGTGCGCTGGTTGGTGCGCGGTGCGAGGAACTGGTTGATGAGGTAGCCCTCGGACCCCATGACCTCGACACCGTCGTAGCCGGCCTCACGGGCCAACCGCGCCGACCGGACGAACGCCGAGATCGTGCGCTCCACGCCGCGCGCCGACAGGGCACGGGGCCGGAACTTCGAGATCGGGCTCTTGACCGCCGACGGCGCGACACACCACGGGGTGTACGAGTAGCGCCCGGCGTGGAGCAGCTGGAGGGCGATCCGACCACCCTCCGCGTGGACCGCCTCGGTGAGCACGCGGTGCTGCCGGGCCTCGCGCCGGGTCGTGAGCTTCGACGCGAGCGGGAGCAGCGTGCCCTCGATGTTGGGCGCGAACCCGCCGGTGATGATGAGCGAGGCTCCCCCGCGCGCCCGCTCGGCGAAGAAGGCCGCGAGCTTGGGGAAGTCGCGCGCCCGGTCCTCGAGGCCGGTGTGCATCGACCCCATGACGACCCGGTTGGGCAGGGTGAGGTGTCCGAGGTCGAGCGAGGCGAGCAGGTGCGGGAAGGCAGTCACTACTCGAGAGTAGGGAACAGCTCGTGCGGGGCCTACCGCCCGGGGCTGTGTCGTTGCTCTCGATGGACCAAAGGCGGGGTATGCCGGGTGCTCGCGCTCCCGGCATACCCCGCCTGTCGACGTGGCTGGGTGGTGTCAGTCCACGAGGTGACCCAGGAGGTCGGCCCGGGTGAGGACGCCGACGGGCTTGCCGTCGTCGATGACGAGGACGGCGTCGGCGGTCTCGAGCTCGTGGCGCGCGGTGGCGACGGGCTCGCCGGCGCCGACGAGCGGCAGGCCCTTGCCCATGTGCTTCTCGACGGAGTCGTGGAGCGTCGCCTTGCCGACGAAGAGCAGCTCGAGCAGCTCGCGCTCGCTCACCGAACCCGCAACCTCGCCGGTCATGACGGGCGGCTCGGCCTTGACGACGGGCATCTGCGAGACGCCGTACTCGCGCAGGATCTCGATGGCGTCGCGGATCGTCTCGTTGGGGTGGGTGTGCACCAGGGCGGGCAGGTCGCCGCTCTTGGTGCGCAGCACCTGACCGACGGTGGCGTCGGCGTCGGAGTCCATGAAGCCGTAGGAGCTCATCCAGTCGTCGCTGAAGATCTTGGACATGTAGCCGCGGCCCGAGTCGGGCAGGAGCACGACGACGACGGCCTCGGCGGGCAGGTCCTTGGCGACCTCGAGGGCGGCGACGACGGCCATGCCGCAGGAGCCACCGACGAGCAGGCCCTCCTCACGGGCGAGGCGACGGGTCATGTCGAACGAGTCGGCGTCGGACACGGCGACGATGCGGTCGACGACCTCGGGGTCGTAGGCGCTCGGCCAGAAGTCCTCACCGACGCCCTCGACGAGGTAGGGGCGACCGGAGCCGCCGGAGTAGACCGAGCCCTCAGGGTCGGCACCGATGATCTCGACCCGGCCACCCTCGCGGTCGGCGCTCTTCTCGAGCAGGTAGCGGCCGGTGCCGGTGATCGTGCCGCCGGTGCCGACACCCGCGACGAAGTGGGTGAGGCGGCCGTCGGTGTCGCGCCAGATCTCGGGGCCGGTGCTCTCGTAGTGCGAGGCGGGGCCGTTGGGGTTGGAGTACTGGTCGGGCTTCCACGCACCCTCGGTCTCGCGCACGAGGCGGTCCGAGGTCTCGTAGTACGAGTCGGGGTGGTCCGGCGCGACGGCGGTCGGGCAGACGACGACCTCGGCGCCGTAGGCCTTGAGGACGTTGCGCTTGTCCTCGCTCACCTTGTCGGGACACACGAAGATGCACTTGTAGCCCTTGCGCTGCGCGACGAGCGCGAGTCCGACGCCCGTGTTGCCGCTCGTCGGCTCGACGATGGTGCCGCCCGGCTTGAGGGCGCCCGAGGCTTCGGCGGCCTCGACCATCTTGAGGGCGATGCGGTCCTTCACGGAGCCGCCCGGGTTCATGTACTCGACCTTGGCGAGGACGGTCGCGGCGATCCCGTCGGTGACGGAGTTCAGCTTCACGAGCGGGGTGTTGCCCACGAGGTCGACGATGTGCTCGGCATACTTCATGCCCCCATCCTCCCATCCCCGCCGCGGGTTGCCGGACGGTGACGTCACGGCCTCGGTATGCCGGGTCCGCGCCCCTGCGTCGTCGGCGTCGGTTAGCGTGGAGGGACGCTTTCAGGAGGGTGGCACGACGGCATGGGACGCGCACGGCGAGCACGCAAGATCGCAGCGACTGCGGCATACGGGGGCGGTGGTCTGGCCGCGGCCAGCGCCGCTCTCGGTGCGGTCGGCTACGCCGTGATCAAGGGCGAGGCGCTGCTCGCACGCCGGATCGTCGGCACTCCCTTCGACTCCTCCCCCGACGACGACGGGACCTACGGCGCCGGGCCCGGCGAGCCGATCGAGATCCTCGTGCTCGGCGACTCGAGCGCCGCCGGCATGGGCGCGCACAACCCGCACGAGACCGTCGGCGCGATCGTCGCCAGCGGGGTGAGCGCCCTCATGGGGCGGCGCGTCCACCTCACCAACTGCGCCGTCGTCGGCGCCGAGTCGAGTGACCTCGAGCGCCAGCTGGCCGAGGGGCTGGAGTCGATCACCCCCGACGTCGTCGTCGTCATGGTCGGCGCCAACGACGTCACCCACCGCGTCGACCGGGCGACCGCCGTGCGCCACCTCGAGCTCACCGTGCGGCGGATCCGTGCCCTCGGCGCCGAGGTCGTCGTGGGCACCTGCCCCGATCTCGGCACCATCGAGCCGCTGGCGCAGCCGCTGCGCCTCCTGGCCCGGCGGTGGAGCCGTGACCTGGCGGCTGCCCAGACGATCGCGGTCGTCGAGGCCGGCGGTCGCACGGTGTCGCTGGGCGACCTGCTCGGCCACGAGTTCGCCGCCTCCCCCAAGACGATGTTCAGCGAGGACCGCTTCCACCCCTCCCCTGCCGGCTATGCCCGGGCCGCCGCGGCGCTGCTGCCGTCGGTCTGCGCCGCCCTCGGCGTCTGGGGCCACGACACGGCCGACCGCGCGCCCGAGGCGCGTCGCGGCGAGGGTGTCGGACCGGTGGCGGTGGCCGCAGGGCAGGCGGTCAAGGACGCAGGGACCGAGGTCTCGCCGACCGAGGTCGGGGGCCAGGCACGAGGACCGCGCGGCCGGTGGGCCGTGCTGCTGCGGCGACGCCATGACGCCGTGCCGTCGGCCCGCGACCCCCAGCCCGACGCGTCGGGCGCCGAGGAGGCGGCGACGTCGGGCACGTTGGGCACGTCGGGCACGTCGGCCACGTCGGGGACGAGTGCAACCGCGGGCGGGGCGGCGGCCTCAGGGCAGGCTGCGGCGCAGGTCGGCCAGCCGCTCGGTGAGCTCGGGGACCCCCGCTGACGCTGCGTCCCACACGAGGACGCGCAGCTGGTCGATGAGCACGCCCGGACCGAGGTCAGGCACGGGTTGACCTGCCGTGGCGTCGGCGAGGTCCTGGACGACGTCGCGCACCGCCGGGGACGCGGCGAGCGCGCGGTCTGCGGGCAGCTCACGCCACCTGCGGACCACGCGCTCGAGCTCCCGCGAGACGTCGTCGGGGAGGCGGTGCATCAGCGCCTGGTCAGTCGCGCATCCGCGCGAAGAGGCGCAGGAACTCGATGTAGAGCCAGACGACCGTGACGATGAGGCCGTGGGCGAGCAGCCAGCTGTACTTCTGCGGCGCACCCGTCGCGATGGCGCGGTCGATCATGTCGAAGTCGAGCGCGAGCGTCACCGCGGCCAGACCGACGGCGAAGAGCGAGATGAGGATGCCCGACGTGCCGCCGACGAACCCGATCTCGGAACTGGAGCTGGGGAGGAGGAGAGGCAGGACCAGGTAGTTGATGAGAGCGAAGATCGCGTAGCCGAAGACCATCATCGTGACGATCCGGCGGAACTTGTCGGTGACCTTGATGAGCCCGCTCTTGTAGGCCAGGAACATGCCGGTGAAGGTGGCGACCGTGGCCAGCGCGGCCGTCGGGACGACACCCTGCCAACGCGCCTCGAAGAACTGTGAGATCGCCCCGACGAACACACCCTCGACGACGGCATACGCGACGATGAGCGGCACGCTGAGCGTCTTCTTGAAGGCGATGACGAGACCGAGGGCGAACATCGGCGCCCAGGCCATCGTCAGGAGCAGCCCGAGGTCCCGGTTCTGGGCCGCGGCATACCAAGCAGCCGCACCGACCCCGAGGACGAGGGCGAACAGACCCATCGTCTTCATGATGACGTCGTCCATCGTCACGCGACCGGTGTCGACCGGGCCGGCGGACGGCGAGTTGTACATGTCCTGGAGCTGCTGCTGCGAGCCCCACTGGTCGGTCGTCCCCTGCTGCGCGTACGAGACGTTGCCCGGGTTCGCGGAGCCGCGCCCCCCGAAGCCGGCGTAGCCGGACTGCGCGTCCTTCTCGAGTCGGTTGAAGGCCGGGTTGCTGGCCATCGAGTCCTCCGTAGGTCTGGCGCCACGGCGTTGGCGCGGCGTCGTCACACCATTCAACCGTGCCGGGGCCTCCACAGTTCCCGTGGCACGGTCACCTGTGGACAACGATCGAGGTCATCGGGACGAGCGAGGCAGTGCCCCCGACGGCGGGTCCTGACGGGGGGACGAGCCTGCGAGTGCCCCCGACGGGACTCGAACCCGCACCCGGAGCGATTTTAAGTCGCCTGCCTCTGCCAGTTGGGCCACGGGGGCGGGCTCACTGTATGCCGCCCACCCCCAGCGTGCGTCCGCAACTCTGGTCGCCCCTGCGAGCAGGGTTGCGGACGCAAGCACTCACCGCGACGGGCTCGGGCTGAGGCTCGGCGTCGGGGTGGGTGTCGCCGAGACCCCTGTGCTCGGCGACGTCTGCGGGGCCGTCGGCGACGGCGTGGGTGACAGCGTGGGCGTGGGGCTGGGCGATGCGCTCGCGGGACCGTCGTTCGGGACGACGGGCACCGGACCGGGCAGCGGTGCGATCGCCAGCGGCGGCTGCCACTCGCCCATCCCCATGCCCTCCCAGCCGGTGCGGTCGTCCCACCTCAGCGGGAAGACGTCGCGCGGGATCATCAGCTCACCCGTCCGCGGGTCCCGCAGGGCGTCGAGCTCCTGGCTGTCGGGGAGTGCGTAGGCGAAGTCCTCGCCCACCTCGAGCGGACGCCCGTTCTGGTCGAGCAACCGGACCTTGTCGATCCGGCGACCGGTCTCGTCGTAGGCGTAGAGGTTCGTCACCTGCTCGCCGTTGCTGGTCACCCCGGACGTGCCGGACACGGGCTCGTCGCTGTAGACCTCGTCGGCGTAGGGGTCATGGCCGTCGACGAGCAGGAGGAAGGCGACGGGCAGGAGCAGCACCGCGAGCAGGTTGCCGACGACCCGCACAGGCCCGACCCAACCACCGGTGAGGTGGCGGTGGCGCGCCAGCAGCCCGAGCGCGACGGAGACGACGGCGCCGAACGCCCCGAGCCACACGATGCTCCCGCCGACGATGACCGCCGGGAGGGCGGCGAGCGCGACGCCGCGCACGAACCACCACACCGGTCGCAAATCACTGATCCACGGCGCCGCCTCGAGGACCTGGCCGCTGACTCGGGCCCACGTCGCCGAGAGACGTTCTCCGGCAGGCTTCCTCGGCTCGACCCCGGCCACGCGCGGAGGCAGGCCGGCAGCGGAACGCAGCTCTGCGGCATACACCTCCGGGCTGCCCAGCCGGTCGCTCAGGGTGCCCTCCCCCGGCTCGGCGAGCCGCTCCGCGAGGTCGGCCTCCATGCCGGTGGTGAACTCCTCGACGTCCGCGACCGGGAGGTCGGAGAGGGCGGCCCGGACCCGGGTGACGTACTCACGGACCTCGGTCGACATGGTGTCGTTCATGCCTTCACTCCTGCCTCGTCGAGGAGGCCGGCCATCGTCCCTGCGAAGGCGGCCCACGTCTTGCCCTGGCTGGCGAGGGCATCACGGCCCTGCGCGTTGATCCCGTAGTACTTGCGGTGTGGTCCCTCGTCGCTCGGCACGACGTAGGACGTGAGCGCCCCCGCGCTGTAGAGGCGCCGCAGCGTCCCGTAGACCGAGGCGTCGCCGACGTCCTCGAGCCCTGCTGCCCGCAGCCGGCGCACGACGTCGTAGCCGTAGCCGTCCTCGCGTGCGACGACGGCGAGCACGGCGAGGTCGAGCACTCCCTTGACGAGCTGTGTGGCGTCCATCCGCGGGCACCCCCTGCTTCTCTCTCTGCCCATCGACCTGATGGCGCACGGTGCACAGTACTACGCAATACGCATTAGTGCGCCAACCGCGCGAGCGATCCGCGTGTCACCCACCGCGAGGCGCCCCCGAAGGCCCCGACCCAGAGGTCGCGCGCGTCACCTTCGGTAGGCTTCGGGCACTCCCTCGCAGCACCCAGATCGGACGACCTCCCCGTATGAGCTCCACGGACATCCCGTCATCGCCCGCCCGCCGCCGCGGTCCCGCGAAGGGGACCCCGCGCGCGCCCAGGATGAAGCGCGACGAGCGCGAGCGCCAGCTGCTCGACGTCGCCGAGAACGTCTTCGCCGGGCACGGCTACCAGGAGACGACGATGGAGCTCATCGCCGCCGAGGCGGGCATCACCAAGCCGGTGATCTACGACCACTTCGGGTCCAAGGAGAACCTCCTCGTCGCCGTCGTCGCGCGCGCCCGCGAGGACCTGCTCTCGTCGACGAAGGCGGCGATCGACAGCATCCCGCCACACTCCCCCGTCGAGGACTACTTCCGCGCCGGGGTCCGCTCGTTCATGGAGTTCTTCGAGCGGCGTCGCGGGAGCTTCAAGGTCTACATGCAGGAGTCAGCCGTGGCGGTCGTCGCCGGACAGGACATCGAGAACATCCGCCAGGCGCAGGCTCGCGACATCGCCGAGCGCTTCGGTGACATCCCGCAGATCGCGGCCTACCCCATGCCCTACCGCGAGGCCATGGCCGAGATCATGATCGCCACCAACGAGCGAGTTGCGGCGTGGCGGCTGCGCAACCCCGAGATCACCCTCGACATGGCCGTCGAGATCGTCATGGCCGTGCTGTGGAACGGCTTCCGTTCCTACACCTCCGAGACCGTCCCGGACGTCGACCTCACCTGACGCGGGTCGGGCCGCGCAGGTCAGCTGGCGCAGCTCAGCGCGATCCCGTCGAGGATGTCGTGCTCCGAGGTGACGACCTGAGCCCTCGGTGAGTGCTCGAGGACCCGGCCGAGGACCTCGTGCCACACGAGGGCGCCGGCGCCGATGACGTCGACGCGACCAGGGTGCATGAAGCCGAGCGCTGCGCGATCCGCCGTCGTCATGTGAAGCAGGCTCTGCGAGGCCTCGCGGTGCGCTGCCGGGCTCAGCTCCGCGAGGTGGATCCGTCGCGGGTCGTATGCCGTGAGACCCAGTGCGTGCGCCGTGATCGTCGTGATGCTCCCGGCCAGGCCGACGACGGTGACGATGCCGTCGAGGTCGACGACCTCCTGCGCACGGTCGAGCGCCGAGGCGATGTCGCGGGTCGCGGCGGCGATCTCGTCAGCCGTCGGTGGGTCGCTGCGCAGGTGTCTCTCGCTGATGCGGACACAACCGACGTCGACCGACCGGGCGCCCTCGACGGACGTGGTGCCACGGACGAGCTCGGTCGAGCCGCCACCGAGGTCGACGACGAGGTAGGGACCGGCGACGTTCGCCGCGACCAGGTCGCCCGTCGCGCCGGTGAAGGACAGGTTGGCCTCAACATCGCCGCTCACGACCTCGGGTGAGACGTCGAATCCCGCTGCGGCAAAGGCCTTTTCGACCCCGGCGACGAACTCACCGGCGTTGCGGGCGTCACGCGAGGCCGAGGTGGCGACGAAGCGCACTCGTTCGACGGAGTGCTCGCGGCACTGGACGGCATACTCGCGCGTCTGGGCGAGCGTGCGCTCCATGGCGACGGGGTCGATGACCCCGGTGCGGTCCACGCCGTAGCCGAGCCGGACGACCTCGGTGCGACGGACGACGTCGGTGAGCGCACCGGAGTTGTCGACGTCGGCGACGAGGAGGCGGATCGAGTTCGTGCCGCAGTCGACGGCGCCGACCCGGGTCACCGTCCGGCGTCCGGGGTGCCCTCGGCGAGCTCGGTGCACGGGTGGTGCGCCCACCAGTCGGGGAGCATCTCGAGGGCCTCGTCGCCGAGCGGGTTGACGCCCTCGCCGACCGAGAGCGAGTGCGCGACGAGGACGTGCAGGCACTTGACGCGGTCGGGCATGCCCCCGGCGCTGATGCCGTCGATCTCGTCGACCTGGCCGAGCCCGCCGCGGCGGGCGAGGTAGTCGGCGTGCGCAGCGGCATAGCGCTCGGCGAGCTCGGCATCCTCGCCCAGGCGGTCGGTCATGTCGCGCATGACACCCTGCGACTCGAGGGTGCTGATCGCGCCGGTGAGCCGGGGGCAGGTGGCGTAGAACGATGTCGGGAACGGCGTGCCATCGGGCAGGCGCGGCAGGGTGCGCAGGACGTCGGGCTCGCCGCACGGGCAGCGGTGCGAGACCTCGACGACCCCACGCGGGATCCTCCCGAGCTGGCGCTCCACGGCGTCGAGGTCCGCCTGCGCGACCGGTGTGGGGTCCGGGGTGGCGCCCGTCGGAGCGCTCACCGGCGGTTGGCGGGCACGTCAGCCGCCTTCATCGAGGACCAGACGGTGTCGTACCAGGGTCCGGGGACCTCGGTGCTGTGCGCGATGGCGCCCGTGGGCTGCCGCACCTGGGGGTCGAGCACGGTGTAGGACTTCTCTCCGACCTTGACGAACTTGAGGCGGGTACGGGCCTGCTGCTCGACGTAGGCGGGGTCCTCCCAGCGAGCTTGCTCCGCCTGGAGCTCCTCGACCGTGACCTTCTGCGAGGCGACCCGGTCGCGCATGGCGCTGATGTCGGACTTCTGCTGCACGTAGGCCCGCAGGGTGGGTGCGACGAGCACGACGAGGAAGAGCGCGACGGCGCCGAGGGCGATCCGGCGCAGGGTGCGGCGGTTGCTCCGCGCGGCGGTGAGCCGGCCGCGCCAGCTCGCCGCCGCGATCTCGGAGGCCCGGCTCGGGCTCGCCGGACCGCCGCCGCGGGTGGCGCGGGTGACACGGGCACGCGAGGTCGGTCGCGAGGATGCCGGACGTCGTGGTGACGATCCGGGTCCGCGGCTGCTCCCGCGTGCCATCCGCTCCCGCCTCAGGCCTTGCCGGCGGTGAAGCGCGGGAAGGCCGCGGCTCCGGCGTACTCGGCGGCGTCGTCGAGCTCCTCCTCGATGCGGAGCAGCTGGTTGTACTTGGCGACGCGCTCGGAGCGGGCCGGTGCGCCGGTCTTGATCTGGCCGCAGTTGGTGGCGACGGCGAGGTCGGCGATCGTCGTGTCCTCGGTCTCGCCGGAGCGGTGGCTCATCATGCAGCGGAACCCGGCGCGCTGGGCCATCTCGACGGCGTCGAGGGTCTCGGTGAGGGTGCCGATCTGGTTGACCTTGACGAGCAGCGCGTTGGCGGTGCCGGTCTCGATGCCGCGGGCGAGGCGCTCGGGGTTGGTGACGAAGAGGTCGTCGCCGACGAGCTGGACCTGGGTGCCGAGGCGGTCGGTCATGGCCTTCCAGCCGTCCCAGTCGTCCTCGTTGAGCGGGTCCTCGATGGAGACGAGCGGGTACGAGGCGACGAGGTCGGCGTAGTAGTCGACCATCTCGGCGGCGGACTTCTTGCCGCCCTCGAAGGAGTAGGACCCGCCGTCGGCCTCGTCGTAGAACTCGCTGGCCGCCACGTCGAGCGCGAGGGCGATCTGCTCACCGGGGGTGTAGCCGGCCTTCTCGATCGCCTCGAGGATGAGGTCGAGCGCGGCGCGGTTGCTCTCGAGGTTGGGCGCGAACCCACCCTCGTCGCCGAGACCCGTGGACAGGCCCTTCTCCTTGAGGACGGCCTTGAGCGAGTGGTAGACCTCGGCGCCCCAGCGCAGCGCCTCACGGAAGGTCTCGGCGCCGATCGGCGCGATCATGAACTCCTGGATGTCGACGTTGGAGTCGGCGTGGGAGCCACCGTTCAAAATGTTGAGCATCGGCACCGGCAGGACGCGCGCGTTGGGGCCACCGAGGTAGCGGAACAGCGGCAGGCCTGCCGACTCCGCGGCGGCCTTGGCGACGGCCAGGCTCACGCCGAGGATCGCGTTGGCGCCGACCTTCTCCTTGTTCTTGGAGCCGTCGATGGCGATCATCTCGGCGTCGACGAGGCGCTGGTCGTGCGCCTCGAAGCCGAGGAGCTTGGGGCCGAGGTCGTCGATGACCGCGTCGACGGCCTTCTCGACGCCCTTGCCGAGGTAGCGGTTCTTGTCACCGTCACGGCGCTCGGCTGCCTCGAAGGCGCCGGTGGAGGCGCCGCTGGGCACGGCAGCGCGGGTCATGGTCCCGTCGTCGAGGGCGACCTCGACCTCGACGGTGGGGTTGCCTCGCGAGTCAAGGATCTCGCGTGCGCCGACGGCGTCGATGCTGGCCACTGGTGCTCCTGAGGTGGGACGGAGGGGTGTCGTCCTGAGCCTAGCCCGTGCCCGCCGCAGGCCGACCGACCGACCCGCACCCCCGGCATACGTGCGTGGTCCGTTGCGGTTCGCGACCACCCCCCGTTCCACGCGAGCACGAATGCGCGAGGCGAGCACCGATGGGTGCTCGCCTCGGCACGCTCTGCTCGTCTCGCAGGCTCCGGCGTCAGAGGGCGGCGTGGGCGACGGCGAGGGCGGCGCCGAGGCGAGCGTTGTGGCGCACCAGCGCGATGTTGGTGTCGAGGCTGCGGCCGTCGGAGAGCTCGACGATCCGGCCGAGGAGGAACGGGGTGATGTCCTTGCCGATGATGCCGCGCTCGCCGCACTCGGCGACGGCCCGGTCGATGAGCTCGGAGATCTCGTCGGGCGTCATCTCGTCCTCGGCGGGCACGGGGTTGGTCACCGCGAGGCCCCCGCGCAGGCCGAGGTCCCACTTGATGCGCATCATCTCGGCGAGCTCCTCGACGGTGTCGCTGCGCATCGGGGAGGTGAAGCCCGACGAGCGCGAGTAGAACGACGGGAACTCGTCCGAGCCCACCGTGACGACAGGCACGCCCAGCGTCTCGAGGACCTCGAGGGTGCGGCCGATGTCGAGGATCGACTTCACGCCGGCCGAGACGACGGCGACGTCGGTCTGGCTCAGCTCGGTGAGGTCGGCCGAGACGTCCATGGAGTCCTCGGCGCCGCGGTGCACGCCTCCCAGGCCACCGGTGACGAAGACGCGGATGCCGGCGAGCGCCGCCAGCCGCATGGTCGAGGCGACGGTCGTGGCGCCGTGGCGCTTGGTGGCCATGACGTGCGGGAGGTCGCGCAGGCTCACCTTGGCGACGTCCTCGTGAGTGGCGAGCAGCTCGAGCTCGTCGGCCGAGAGACCGATCCGGGCGACACCGTCGAGGACGGCGATCGTCGCCGGGGTGGCGCCGCCGTCGCGCACGATCTGCTCGACCTCGCGTGCCATCTCGACGTTGCGCGGGTAGGGCATGCCGTGGCTGATGATCGTCGACTCGAGTGCGACGACGGGGCGGCCGGCCGTGAGAGCCTCGGCGACCTCCGGTGCGAGGGCGAGGGCAGAGTGCGGGGTGGTGGTGACGGTGCTCATGCGGATCCTTGTGACGTGAGGCGCCCGGAGACGAGCGCGGCGGTGAGGTCGGGGCGGACGGTGTGGACGGACTCGGTCGTGAGGGCGGCCGTGGCCTGCCCGAACGCGGCGGCGGCGACCGGGTCGTCGTCACGCAGCAGGGCATGGACGAAGCCGGCGGTCATCGAGTCGCCGGCGCCGGTCACGTCGACGACCTCGGAGCTGATGGTGCTGTCGGTGCTGACCGTCGGGCGACCGGCGCCGTCCGCGGCCATCGAGGAGAGCAGGCTCCCCCGAACGCCCCGCCGCACCCAGACGTGACGGACGCCGAGGTCGTGCAGGTCGGCGGCCGCGCGGCTGATCGCGGGGACCGTGTCGGCGACCTCACGGTCAACGAGGGCGGCGAGCTCGGCGATGTTGGGGGTGACCGCGAGCACCGGCCGAGCCGGTGCGAGGAGGGGTCGCAGGCGCCCCGCCTTGACCACGGAGACCGGCTCCAGCACGACCGGGACGCCGGCGGCGCCGGCGAGGTCGGCCAGCCAGGTCGCCACGACGAGCGGGACGTTGCCGTCGACGACGAGGAGGTCGCAGTGCTGGACGAGCGCCTTGGCCGGCTCGACGTCCGCGACGGTGAGGCTGTCGGTGGCGCTCATGTCGGACACGGCGACGGCGAGGTCACCCTCGTGGTCGAGGACGGCGAGGTAGGTGCCGGTGGGTCGCGTGCCGACGACGACGTGATCCAGGCTCACGCCGGCGGTGCGGGTGTGACCGAGGAGCTCCTCACCGAACGAGTCGCTCCCGACGGCGGCCACCAGGTGGGTGGGCGTGCCCAGTCGCGCGAGGTTCTCAGCGATGTTGCGCCCGACGCCGCCGGGGTTGGTCGACACGGTTCCGGGGTTGCTCGTCGCCGGGTCGAGTCGGGACGTCGAGCGTGCCTTGACGTCCATGATCGCTCCGCCGACGACGACGACACCGGCCTCGCCCCGCACCAGGTAGCCGCGGCCGAGGATCGCGCCCTTGCGCGTGAGGTTGGACAGGGCCACCGACATCGACGCCCGGGTCGTGCCGAGGCGGTCAGCCAGCGCGGCCGCGTCGAGCAGCGGGTCGGCGCGGAGCTGGGCGAGGATTGCCTGCTCCTGTGGCGTGAGTTTCACATTGCATATACAAGCAGAGTTTGGAAGAACAAGCAAGAGTCCTGTGCCGTGGGGCCGTGCCTCACGCTGAGGACGGTCACGGCCGGGGACAGGCGGACGGACGGGCGTCACGGCATACGGAAGGGTCCGGTCCCCCTGCGGACCGGACCCTTCCGTGTCAGTGCGTGACGGCGGCCAGGTCACGCCGGGTGAGCGGCGTGACGGTGGCTGCGGCGCGACACGAGGGCAACCCCGGCGCCGGCGAGCGCGATGCCGGCGAGGACACCCCCGCCGAGCTGGAGCATCTCGAGCGCGTTGTCGTCGATCGTCACCGTGCTGACCGAGCCGGGCGTGGTACCGCCCTCGTAGCAGTCGGTCTGGCAGCTCCACTCCTGCTGGGAGCCGTTGCCGGGGTCGGGGCGGGCGCTGGCGGGCCCGACGACCGAGAAGGCGAGGATCCCGGTGGCACCGGCGACGGTGAGTGCCCGGCGGAGGCTGGTCGTGTGCGACATGGCGTGGTCCTTTCGTGACCGGTGGGGTGTCGGACGGGGTGTCCGGACTCCGTTGTCGCACGGGGTGGTACCAAGTGGTCATCGGTGCGGTATCAGCCGGGTATCAGTGCTATTGACGGGCCTGTCGCCCGGTTCCACAGTCGAGGCATGCGCATCGCGCTGCTGGGATCCCTGCAGGTCGACGACGGACAGACGCCCCTGAGTCCCCGAGACCGGGTGATCCTGCTCGCCCTCGCCTCGCGACCGGGTTCGGAGCTGAGCACGCAGGCGCTGGCCGAGACGCTGTGGGGGGACCACCTCCCGGACAGCTGGCAGAAGGTCGTCCAGGGGTGCATCTCCCGGCTGCGCAAGGCGCTGGGCCCGGAGTCCGTCCAGACGACCGCGCACGGCTACCGCCTCACCCTCCACCGCGAGGAGATGGACCACGCGCAGTTCGAGCACCTCCTGGTGCGGGCCCGGCAGCTCTTGGCCGACGGCGAGCCCGAGCGTGCCCTGTTCGTCACGGGCCAAGCCCGGCAGCTGTGGCGGGGCGAGCCGTTCGTCGAGCTGGCCGACTGGGAGCAGGGGCGCGCCGAGTCCGAGCGGCTGCTCGAGCTGTGGCGCGACGCCGAGGACCTGCACGCCGAGGCGGGGCTGCGCGCGGGCCATCACCGGGACGTTCTCACCGTCGTCAGCCGTCTCGTCCACGAGCAGCCGACCCGTGAGCGCCGGTGGGGCCTGCTGGCGCTCGCCCTGTACCAGGAGGGGCGCCAGGGTGACGCGCTGCAGACGTTGCACCGGGCCAAGCAGACGCTGGTCGAGGAACTCGGCCTCGACCCCGGACCCGAGCTGGTCGAGCTGGAACAGGCGATCCTCAGGCAGGACCCGCAGCTCTCGGTCGCCGCGGCGGACCTGTCACCGTCGAGCGCCGACTGCCCCTACCTGGGGCTCATCGCCTACGACATCGGCGACGCGTCGACGTTCTTCGGGCGGGAGAGCGACGTCCTGGCGTGCCTGCGGCGCCTGGGCGAGTCCGGTGTCGTGGCCATCCTCGGGCCCTCGGGGTGCGGCAAGTCGTCGTTGGCACGCGCCGGGGTCGGGGCCGCCCTCGAGCGCGACGGGCGCCGCGTCCACGTCATGACACCCGGTCCCCACCCGGCCGACACCCTGACCGCCCTGCACCTGCGACCCCAGGACGTGCTCGTCGTCGACCAGTGCGAGGAGGCGCTGGCGCTGCCACCGGACTCGCCGCAGCGCACCGACTTCGTCGACGCCGTCGTCGCGTTCGCCGAGTCGGGGCGGGGGCAGCTCGTGGTGTCGATGCGCGCCGACCGCCTGGGCGACCTGTCCAGCCACCCCGAGCTCGCCCGGGTCGTGGAGTCCGGGCTCTACCTCCTCGGGCCGATGGCGGAGGAGGACCTGCGGCGCGCCATCGAGGGCCCGGCCGCGCAGGCGGGCCTGCGACTCGAGCCCGGCCTCGTCGACCTGCTGTTGCGCGAGGTCACCGGCGAGCCGGCGGCCCTGCCCCTGCTCTCGCACGTGCTGCGCCAGACCTGGGCCCACCGCGAGGGCGCGACGCTCACCGTGGACGGGTATGCCGTGACCGGGGGTGTGCGCGCGGCCGTCGCGCAGTCGGCGGAGGGGCTCTTCAGACGGCTCGACGCCCGGGGGCAGGACATCGTCCGCGAGCTCATGCTCCGGCTCGTCTCGCCGGACGAGGGCGGCGACCCCGTCCGCACCCGGGTGCCGCGTCGGACGGTGACCACCGACGCCGCGCACTCCGAGCTGGTCGAGCAGCTCGTCGCGGCACGCCTGCTGGCCAGCGACGGTGACACCATCGAGATCGCCCACGAGTCCCTCGCCGTCGCTTGGCCACGGCTCCGGTCCTGGCTCGACGAGGACGTCGAGGGCCTGCGGATCATGCGTCACCTCAGCGTCGCCGCGCAGAGCTGGGACGAGCTCGGCCGGCCCGACAGCGAGCTCTACCGCGGCACACGCCAGGCGCGGGCGTCCGAGTGGCACGCGCGGTCGCATCCCGCGCTCACCCCGGAGGAGCTCGCCTTCCTCGAGTCCTCGCACGCGCTCGCCGAGCGGGAGCAGCGCGCGACGAAGGAGCAGGTGCGCCGCGAGCGCCGGCTCAACAACCGCCTCCGGCTGGGCCTTGCAGGGACCGCCGCGGCGCTCGCCGTTGCCATCGCGCTGGGCACGGTGGCCAAGGCGAGCGGCGACCGCGCCGACCGCGAGGCGGCGACGGCGTCGCAGCAGGCCCGAGCCGCCGACGCGCGACGGCTCGGCGCCGAGGCCCTGGCGTCCGACGACCTCGACCGGTCGATCCTCCTCGCCGCCGCGGGGGTGGCGCTGGACGACTCCTACGACACCCGCAGCGCCCTGCTGGCGTCGCTGGCCAGGGGACCCGCCCTCACCGCCTCCACCCGCACGACGGACAACATCCTCAACCTTGCGGTCAACCCCGCGACCGACGAGCTGCTCAGCATGGGTTCCCCCTCGGGGCTGGCCACCTACGACGGCACCACCCTTCGCCCGGTGCCGGGACGGGAGCGCCTCCGTGGGGTCGGTGTGGCGTCGAGCGCGGAGGGCAGTCTCACTGCCGTCTCGATGTGGCGCGACGACGTCGAGAACGGAGACCAGCCCGCGATCGTGCTGCTCGACCGGTCCGGGGCAAGGGCGAGCACCCAGCCCGGCGGCCAGCCTCCCGGCACGAACGTCTGGAACACCCTGATGTTCAGCGCCGACGGCCGGAGGCTCGCTGCGCGGATGGTCGACATCGGCGGGACCCGCGAGCCGGTGACGGCCATCTGGGACCTGCAGGCCCCCGCACGCCCTCGGCTCCTGGCGCTGCCGGACACCGACTTCTCGCTGCCGAGCTCGGACGGCCGGACGGTCTGGTCCACCGGTGAGAACAGGTTCGTCGTGACCGAGCTGCCGGCCGGCACCAGCCGCGTCCTCCTGCCGCCGGCGTTCGGCGTCCGCCAGCTCTCCGACGTCATCGCGGTGGCTCCGGACGGCGCCACGCTCGCCCTCGGCGCCGGGGCCGAGGTGGCCTTGGTGGACACCGCGACCCTCAGGTCGAAGGGCTTCCTCTCCGGCTACGGCTGGGTGACCTCGGTGGCCTTCTCGCGAGATGGCACACGGGTGGCCACCGCGGGTGACCGCCTCGTGGTGTGGGACGTCACGGGAGAGGAACCCCGTGAGGTCCTCGTCGAGGAGAACGCCGGTGAGCAGCCGGCCTTCAGCGGGGACGGCACCACCGTCTACACCAAGACCTTCGACGGCCTGCTGCAGGCGTGGGACCTCACCGGGAACCGGCGCTTCCTCAAGGGTGCCGTCACCCCACCTCTCGACTGGAACGAGCCACTGGTCCGCTTCTCCCCCGACGGAACGGCGGTCGGCTACGTCGAGGGAGGGCAGAGGTTCACGACCCGGACCGTTGCGACCGGGCAGCTCGGCAGGACCATCGAGCCGGGTCTGCCCCAGCGGTCGTTCATCGACTTCGCGTGGCACCCCGACGGCACCACGGTCAACGTCACGAGCGGGTCGCCGCAGGTGCGCACCTGGGATGCCACCAGCGGGCGCCAGCTCACGGAGCACCTGCTCTCGGCCGACCCTGACGGCGAGGGTGCGGGGATCGCCTTCTTCTCGGCGGACGGCAGCCGCCTCGTCGTGGGCTCGACGACGGGCCGCATCCACGCGCTCGACGCCAGGACCCTGAAGCCGGTGCGCGACCCCATCCAGGTGTACGTCAAGGCCGACGGCAGCCCGGACCCCAGGGAGCTGCCCACGATCGCGCTGAGCCCCGACAACCGCACCGTCTTCCTCCCGGACCGGATCGTCGACTACGTGTCGGGGAGCGTGAGGCCCATGCCCGACCTCGGGACGAAGGTCAAGAACCTCTGGCCCTCCCCCGACGGCAGGCGACTCGCACTCGGGACCGACAGCGGGCTGGGCATGGTCGACGCCGCGACGATGCGATGGATCTGGCGACCGAACCCGAACCAGTCGCAGCTCGTCGGCTGGTCGAGCGCGTACAGCAGGGACGGCCGGCTCTTCGCCAGCGTCGAAGAGGGACGACTGAGCTACTGGGACGCCGACACGGGAGTGCTGCAGGCGACGGTCGTCGTGGACGAGGGTGGCACGCCCGGCTTCAGCGACGACGGGCGACGGATCACCTTCGCGGGGGTCTCGGGGTCGGTCCGCACCTGGGACCTCGACCCGGCGTCGTGGCTCGCGACCGCGTGCCGGCTGGCGGGACGTGGCCTCACCGAGCAGGAGTGGCGCCTGCACCTGCCCAACCGGCCGTTCATCCCCGTGTGCGCCGACTGACCCGCGCCGGTATGCCGTCCGCCCGCGTCGCTGCTCACCAGAGGTCGGCGGTCGCGAACGTCCCATCGGTGCCGTCGAACACCACGACGATCCGCAGGTCCTCGACGCCGTCGTTGCCCTCGCAGATCGTCGTCTCGTCGGTGGCGACCTTCGCCGTCGCCGGGCAGGACACCTCCTCGTAGTAGAAGTCGTCGTCCCGCACCAGCGCTTCCGCCAGGGCCTCACCTGTCACGGAGCCGTCCGGCCCGACGGCGACCCGACCGGTCGGGGGACCACCCATGAACCCCTCGTCGCCCATGAAGCCGCCACCGAGCACGAGTCCGAAGAAGAGCATGGGCAGCACGGTCATCGCGATCACGGTGAGCACCGCCCCCACCCCCGCCCCGGCGAGCCCGGCCAGCCACGGGTTGAGACCACCACCTCGCGCAGGAGGTGCCGACATGCCGACGTATGCCGGCGGGCCGGCATACGGATCGGGCGCACCCGACGGGGGTGGGCCGGCATACCGGCTCTGGACCCAGTAGGGCGGCGGGCCGGCATACGGTCCCTGTCCGGAGGGCGGGTACTGCTGCGACAACGAGGGCTCCTGGGTGCGGGGAGCACAGAGTCGCACGAGGACGGCTCCACGGTCGGTCGAACGGTCGATTCGTGACCCGACGGTGCCGGTCCCTCTCAGTCCCGGGGCAGGTAGCTGTTCGAGCCGATGGGGACCTGCGTCCACACGAACCGGCCCGAGCCGTCCAGGAAGAGCACGACGACCCTCTCCTCCGGGAGACCCTCATGCGTGCACACGGACGTGGCGTCCGCGACGACCGGCCGGACGTCGCGACACCGGAGCCGGCCACCGTCGGGGTCGAGCGAACCCGACAGTGCCGCGGCCACCGCCTCACCGGTGACGCCGCCGGACGGGTCGACGACCACCGACGCCTCGTTGAGCATCGGTATCGGCTCACCCATCTCGATCTCGGTCGAGCCGGGCGCGTAGGCGAACCAGCCGAATGGCGCGAGCGCGAACCCGAAGAACATCTGCAGCACGAGGAACCCCGCGACCGTCAGCGAGACGGCAAGGGCGGCGGCGGACAGACCGAGGGCCCAGCCCGAAGCGCTCTGCGTCCGAGGCGTGCCCGGAGCGACGGAGTGCGGAACCGGCGACCCGGCCGGCCCTGACGGAACCCGCGGGACCTGCGGACTCTGCGGAACCTGAGCTGACATGCGGCCTCCCCGGTGATCACCACACCGTGGCACACGACGAGGGCCGAGGGAACGGGTTCAGCGAGCCGACCTGTCGGCCTTCTCCTGCGCCTTGATCCGCGCCCAGGCCTCCTCGACCTCCTCGGGTGTGGAGGCGTCGCCGTCGGCGAAGACGTGCGGGTGGCGCCGGACGAGCTTGGCGACCAGCCCTCCGGCGACGTCGTCGATGTCGAACCGCTCGTCGGCCTCCGACGCGTCCTCGGCGACGCGCGCGTGGAAGAGCACCTGGAGCAGCACGTCCCCGAGCTCCTCGGCGAGGTGCTCCCGGTCGCCCGACTCGATCGCCTCGACCGTCTCCGCGGCCTCCTCGGTGAGGTACTTCGCCAGCGACTCGTGGGTCTGCTTCGCGTCCCAGGGGCAGCCACCGGGCGAGCGCAGCCGGTCCATGACGGCGACGGCGTCGAGGAGGCGCGAGCCGGGCACGTCCCACGAGCCGACGACCATCTCGACCTCGGGCGGGGTCTCGAGCCGCGACACCTCGGACGCGATCGCGTCGGTGAGCCCCGGGTCGGCGTCGGACGAACCGAGCCAGACGACGTCGCACTCGCGCGACCGGTCGACGAGCAGCCGCGCCAGCTCGGGCGGCGACAGCTCCTCGCCCACGGCGTCGACCGACAGCCCCGACTCGACGACGGCGTCGACGAGCGGCTCGGTCAGGTCGCGGGACAGGCGCACGGACGCCGACTCCACGGCATACCAGGCACTGCGGGACATCAGGCCCGGCGCGACGCGGGGGCTCGTGACGAGGAGGCTCAGCCGCCCCACGACGTCACTGCACCGGTGCGGTGGGCGCCGCCGGGACCATCCAGTTGGGCTGGGCGGCGACGACCGAGGCCTGCTGCGGGTCGAAGGTGCCGTAGCGGGGGTTGATCTTCATCGGGATCTCGGCGAACTTCTTCGTGAGCGCCTGGCGACCCGCGTCGTCGACCTGCTGCAGGCTCGCCTCGGCCTGGAGGATCTCGACGGTGGAGTCGGCCGGCGTCTCGGGGAAGTCCTTGAGCGCCGCGCGAGCCGCGGACTCGCTCTGCGCACGGCCGGCGGCGGCCGCGGCCTCGTTGATGTAGGGCGCCCGGATGAGCAGGGTCAGCGTCTGGGCGGCCGTGAGCGGCTGCTCGGGCTTGAACGCCCTGTTGATCTGGGCGGTCGCCTCGCGCACCTGCTGCTCGGTGATGACGCGGCCGTCGACGACCGCAGCCGTCTCGGCCGAGGTCGTGCCCGCGCAGGCGGACAGGGCGAGGACGCCCGCGAGGGCGATGGCGGTCGTGCGAGCCTTTGCGGCCTTCACTGGGTGTCCCTTCGTCAACGGGTGGCCCGGGATCCGGTCGTGGATCCGGTGGTGGCCACCGTGGCTGCTACCCCGACATTGTCCATGACGACACTGCGGATCACCGCACCCGCCCACTCGAGGACGTCGCGGTTGCGCAGCGGCTGCCCTCCGATGCGGGCCGTCATGGGCTTGGGCACGAGGATCGTGCCGAGTGCGGGCTTGATGATCGAGCCCGGGTAGAGGCGCTGCAGGCGCAGCTCCTGGCTCTCGCGCAGCTCGACCGGTCCGAACCGGACGGTGTTGCCCTGGACCGAGATGTCGCGGATACCCGCGGCCCTCGCCACGGTGCGCAGACGAGCCACCTCGATGAGGTTGTTGACCGGCTCCGGCGGCTTGCCGTAGCGGTCGACGAGCTCGGCGAGGATCTCGTCCAGCGCCGCCTCGTCGGCGACGGTCGCGAGCTTCTTGTAGGCCTCGAGCCGCAACCTCTCCCCCGGCACGTAGTCGTGCGGGAGGTGGGCGTCGACCGGCAGCTCGATCTTGATCTCGCCGATCTCCTCGTCGGCGTCGCCGCGGAAGCTCGCGACGGCCTCGCCGACGAGCCGGACGTAGAGGTCGAAGCCGACCCCCGCGATGTGCCCCGACTGCTCGCCGCCCAGGAGGTTGCCGGCGCCGCGGATCTCGAGGTCCTTCATCGCGACCTGCATGCCCGAGCCGAGGTCGGTGTGGCTCGCGATCGTCTGGAGCCGGTCGTGCGCCGTCTCGGTGAGCGGCACCTCGGGCGGGTAGAGGAAGTAGGAGTAGGCCCGCTCACGGCCACGCCCGACACGGCCGCGCAGCTGGTGCAGCTGGCTCAGCCCGAGGCGGTCGGCCCGCTCGACGATGAGCGTGTTGGCGTTGGAGATGTCGAGGCCGGTCTCGACGATCGTCGTGCAGACGAGGACGTCGAAGCGCTTCTCCCAGAAGTCGACGACGACCTCCTCGAGCTTGTGCTCGCCCATCTTGCCGTGGGCGACCGCGATGCGCGCCTCGGGGACGAGCTCGCGGATGCGGGCCGCGGCCTTCTCGATCGTCGACACCTTGTTGTGGATGTAGAAGACCTGCCCCTCACGGAGCAGCTCGCGCCGGATGGCGGCGGTGATCTGCTTTTCCTCGTAGGCACCGACGTAGGTGAGGACGGGGTGCCGCTCCTCGGGAGGCGTTGCGAGAGTGGACATCTCGCGTATGCCGGTCACGGCCATCTCGAGCGTGCGCGGGATCGGCGTCGCGGACATCGCGAGCACGTCGACGGCGGTGCGCAGCGACTTGAGCTGCTCCTTGTGCTCGACGCCGAAGCGCTGCTCCTCGTCGACGACGACGAGCCCGAGGTCCTTGAACTTGATCGAGTCGGACAGGAGCCGGTGGGTGCCGATGACGAGGTCGACGGTGCCGTCGGCCAGGCCCTCGATGACGGCGTCGGACTCCTTCTTGGAGATGAAGCGGCTCAGCGCCTTGACCGTCACGGGGTAGGGCGCATACCGCTCGGTGAAGGTCTGCAGGTGCTGCTGGACGAGCAGCGTCGTCGGCACGAGCACGGCGACCTGCTTGCCGTCCTGGATCGCCTTGAACGCGGCGCGCACGGCGATCTCGGTCTTGCCGTAGCCGACGTCACCGGCGAGGAGTCGGTCCATCGGGACCTCGCGCTCCATGTCGGCCTTGACCTCGTCGATCGAGCTGAGCTGGTCGGGCGTCTCGACGTAGGCGAAGGCGTCCTCGAGCTCGCGCTGCCACGGGGTGTCGCGGCTGAAGGCGTGCCCCTTGGTCGCCATGCGGGCGGAGTAGAGCTGGATGAGCTCGGCCGCGATCTGCTTGACGTAGCGGCGGGCCTTGGTCTTGGTCTGCTTCCAGTCCGAGCCGCCCATCTTGTTGAGGGTGGGCTGCTCGCCGCCGACGTAGCGCGTCACCTGGTCGAGCTGGTCGGTGGGCACGAAGAGCCGGTCGCCGGGCTGGCCTCGCTTGGACGCGGCGTACTCGATGACGAGGTACTCGCGGGTCGCGCCCTGCACGGTGCGCTGCATCATCTCGACGAACTTGCCGACTCCGTGCTGCTCGTGGACGACGAAGTCGCCGGGCTTGAGCTGGAGCGGGTCGACCTGGTTGCGGCGGCGGGACGGCATCCGCCGCATGTCCTTGGTCGACGGACCGGAGGACGGCGTGCCGGTGAGGTCGGTCTCGGTGAGGACGACGAGCCGGCTGCCCGGGTGGACGAACCCACGACCGAGCTGTGCGGTCGTCACGTGGACGACGCCGGGGTCGAAGTCTCCGAGCGCCTCGGGGGTCGCGTCGAGGCGGGCGGGCACCTCGGCCTCGCCGAGCACCTCGACGATGCGCTTGGCCGAGCCCTGTCCGTCGGTGGCGACGAGGATCCGCCAGCCGTCGTCGGTCCAGCGCCGCAGGTCGGCCGCCGCCGACTCGATGTCACCGCGGTATGCCGTGGCGTCCTCGGTCCCGGTCTCGGCCACCTCGCCGTCGGTCGTGTCAACGGTCTCGGTGTCGAGGGCGAACGGCGTGAGGTCCCACCACGGGTGCTCGGTGTCGCGCGCGTGGTCACGCAGGTCGGCGACCGACCAGAACGACGCGGACCCCAGGATCTTCTCGAGGTCGATGGGGACGGCATTGCCGGCGGCGGCGTTGGCCCAGCCTGCCTCGAGGAACTCCTGGCTCGTGGCGACGAGGTCGTGGGCGCGGGTGCGGACCCGCTCGGGGTCGCAGGCCACGACGGGCGACCCTGCGGGGAAGCTGTCGAGCATCGACTCCATGCCGTCGACGAGGGCGGGTGCGAGCGACTCCATGCCCTCGACGGCGATGCCGGCGGCGAGCTTGTGGAGCAGGTCGGCAGCGCCGGGCAGCTGGTCGGCGAGGGCGGCGGCGCGGTCGCGCACGGTGTCGGTGAGCAGCACCTCACGGCACGGCGGGGCCCAGAGGCCGTGCTCGGCGACCTCGAGGGAGCGCTGGTCGGCGACCTTGAACCAGCGGATCTCCTCGACCGTGTCGCCCCAGAACTCGACCCGGAGCGGGTGCTCCTCGGTCGGCGGGAAGACGTCGAGGATGCCTCCCCTGACGGCGAACTCGCCGCGTCGCTCGACGAGGTCGGTGCGGCTGTAGGCGGCGTTGACCAAGCCCTCGACGACCGCGTCGGGGTCGTGGTCCTCACCGGCGCGCAGCGCGACCGGCTCGAGGTCTCCGAGGCCGGTGGAGATCGGCTGCAGCACGGCCCGCACGGGAGCGACGACCACCGACAGCGGCCCGTGCGCGGCGTCGTCCTCGGCGACCGTGGCCGGGTGGGCGAGGCGGCGCAGGACAGCGAGACGGCGGCCGACGGTGTCGGAGCGCGGGCTGAGCCGCTCGTGGGGCAACGTCTCCCACGAGGGGAAGTCGGCGACGACGTCGGGATCGAGGACGCAGCCGAGCGCGGCCGTGAGGTCCTCGGCCTCGCGGCTCGTTGCGGTGACGACGAGCAGCGGCAGTCGGTCGGGCGCGGTGGCCCGCAGCCGCTGGACCGCCGCGGCGATGAGGGTGGGCCTGGCACCGGCGCTCACGGAGACGTCGAGCGACGACGTGCCACGGGCGGTGGCGGTGTCGAGGAGGGAGGAGATCTGGGGTGCCGCGCCGAGCTGGTCGACGAGGGGTTGCAGCGTGGGCATCGCCCGTCAGTTTAGTTCGGTGGACCGACAGGTGGACCTGGTGGCGGGTCCTCCCCCTCGACGGCACCGTCCGCCGACGTCGCAACGGCGACCACGACAGACGTCACGAACGCCGTGATGATGATGACAGCCAGACGACCGGTTGCCTGGAGCATCGAGCCCCGCAGCACGATGAACTGGTAGCCCGCCACGACCGGTACCACGACCGCTGCGATCGACATCGGATCGCGGCTGGCGACCGACGCCGAAAAGGCACGGTCGACCTTCGCGGAGAGATAGCCGTAGACGAAGAACGCGGCCATCAGCCCCAGGGGAGCGAAGTCGATCCAGATCTCCGTCCACAAGGGTGCCGAGAGGTTGGTGTTGTTCGTCCCGAGGTACTCCCCGAGGACGACGCCGGTGTCGTGCGACTTTCCGGACCACACGGAGCGCGGCACGAAGAAGAAGAGCGCTCCAACGAACTGACGCCCCCACGTGTGTCCTTCCTCCGCCACATAGGAGATCGCGTTGGCGAACATCGCCATCTGGTCGTAGTCCTTGATCGTCAGCGGATCCAGCCACGACGAGGCCTCGACGGTCGGACCTGCTCCGTCCGAGTAGCGGAACCGGTCCATGAAGGGGAAGAGCAGGATGGCAGCCCCGACGGCGACGACCATGAAGAGTCGCACGACCGGCGGGCGAGGGGTCACCGCGACGAACATGATGGCGAAGGCCACCGTGAGGAACCAGTAGCGCGGGTTCGAGATGGGGTTGTTGACGACCGCATTGGCCAGGAGCAGCACGAGCCACAGCGCCCACACGCTCACCTGCCTACGTCGGACCGGGTCCAGCCTGAGCCAGCGGGTGGTCACGAGCAGCCCGACGAGGACTGGGACGGTGCCGAACGATCGCAGGATGGCCGGGCCCGCGTTGGACCCGGAGTCCGAGCGCAGTCCACCGCTGATGGCCTGGCGACTGGTGAAGAACGCAGCCGGACCGCCGAGCAGGACGACGAGGACGGCCGCGAGAACGATGCCGGCCAGCGCAAGAGCGACCAACCGCGTCGGCACGATCCGGCGCCGGTCGAGGACCTCCGCGATCGCACCGAGAGAGGTCGAGCCCGCGACATGCGTTCCCACGTCGTAGGCGACGATCCCGGCGAGCGTCAACGCACATGCGGTCGCGACCGTGCTCCTCGTCCCCAGGACCGGCGTGGGGTACTGGTCGAGCACCAGCTGGGCGAGGGGGGCGACCCCCATGGCCACATAGGTGAACAGCCAGAAGGCCGCCTGCAGCAGTCTCACTCCGGGTCCACGCAGCACCATCGCCAGCCGCGTCCCTGAGTAGCAGGTGAGCGCGAGCGCGAGCGCGAGGGCGAGGTCGCGTCGGCCCGGCCCCGGGTACAGCGCGATGAGCAGCGGGATGAGGGCAGCCAGACCGGACAGCACCACGACGTCCCCGGCGGCTCCGAGCGCCGACCACCACCGGTGCACGCGACTCAGCGGAGGTCGGTGGAGTGCTGGCGCCCGGGTCGTCGAGTCCTCCGGGCTCGGTGGCCCCGGGTTCCTCGAATCGACCGGGGTCGGCGCCGTCATGTGGATATGTTAGATCCGTGCGGGACTTGGAGGCCTTTACTACGGCCGGTTACGACAAGGGACGGCCGAGGTTCGTCCAGGCTGCTTGGTTCGTCGTCATGAACCTGCTCTTCATCAAGTGGTTCTGTCCCGCCCGGGTACGTGTCCAGCTGCTGCGCGCCTTCGGTGCCACCATCGGCGAGAACGTCCTCATCCGGCATCGGGTTCGCGTCCTGTGGCCCTGGAAGCTCACCATCGGAGACCGTTCGTGGATCGGCGAGGGCGCTTGGATCCTCGATCTCGAACCGGTCCGCATCGGGTCCGACGTCTGCGTCTCGCAGGAGGCCTTCCTGTGCACCGGCTCCCACGATCACCGACGCGCCGACTTCCGGTATGCGAACGCTCCCGTGACCTTGGAGGACGGGTGTTGGGTCGCGGCCCGGGCCACCGTCCTCGCAGGGGTCACGATCGGTCAGGGCGCAGTGGTGGGTGCCGGGGTCGTCGCCTCGCGCGACCTGCTCCCGCAGACCCTGCTCACAGCCTCGGGGACCCGACCGATCCCGCACGCGTCATGAAGGTCCTGCACGTGGTGACGCTGCACACGCCCACCCATGCGTTCGGTGGCCCGACCAGGGTCGCACTCAACCTGAGCAAGGGCCTGCGGTCACGGGGCGTGGACGCCCGGATCCTCGCTCTGGCGGACGGCTTCGATGGAGAGCTCCCCGCGCAGGTAGAGGGTGTCCCCGCCCACCTCCACCGGGCCCGTCACCTCCTGCCGCGGTTCGAGGTCAGCGGCATCACGTCCGGGTCGTTCCTGCGCGAGGCGAGATCCCTGGTCCGGGGCGCCGACGTCGTGCACGTCCACCTCATGCGTGACCTCGTCACGGCACCGGTCGCACGGATGGCTGTCGCCGCCGACGTCCCGCTCGTCCTGCAGACGCACGGAATGGTCGACAGCACCGACAAGCCGTTGGCGCGCCTCGTCGATCGCCTCGCCGTACGCACGGTGCTTCGGCGAGCCGATGTCACGACGTACCTCACGTCTCACGAGGCACGCGAGGTGGAGGCGGTCGCGGGGCCCGGCCGCGCCGGACAGCTCGAGCGACTCGTCAACGGCGTGCCGGTCGGACCCCGTCCGAGCCGTGACGAGGGACCACCGCGGATCCTCTACCTGGCTCGTTTCCAGTCGCGCAAGCGACCCGTGATGCTCGTCGAAGCGTTTGCGAAGGTCCTGCGCCAGCACCCACGTGCTCGCCTTCTCCTGGCAGGGCCGGATTCCGGTGAGCTCGCTCCGACGCTCGAGAGAGTGCGACATCTCGGCCTCGACGCTGCTGTGGACGTCATCGGCCCGGTCGGACACCAAGCCGCGATGGACCTGCTTGCATCCGCGTCCGTCTACGTGCTGCCGAGTGAGCACGAGCCCTTCCCCATGTCGGTCCTGGAGTCGCTCAGCGTCGGCACGCCCGTCGTCGTGAGTCCGACGAACGGACTCTCCGGCGAGGTCGCCTCCGCCGGCGCCGGATGTGTGGCGGAGGGGCCGGACGCCGTGGCGACGGCGGTCCTGTCGCTCCTCGAGCGTGATAACGCCGAGCGCGCCTCCACCGCGGCTCATGAGCTCGCCGCGAGCACCTTCGCCCTGGAGGTCGTCGTCGACCGGCTGCTCGAGCTCTACTCGACGGCGACATCCCGGCGGCCCGTCCTCACCGGACCTCGACCATGAGCGGGCTCCGCATCCTCATCCACGGGTTGAACTACGCCCCGGAACCCACCGGCATCGCCCGGTACACCGCAGGGATGGCCTCGGGGCTGGCCGAACGCGGTCATAACGTGCGCGTCGTCACCGGCTACCCCCACTACCCGGCCTGGAGCCTGGAACCGGGCTACACCGGCCTGTCCTCCGACGAGGTCGTGGACGGAGTGCCGGTGCGGCGGCTGCGGCACCTGGTCCGAGGTGGCTCGGCAGGCGCGCGGATCGCGCTGGAGGCGTCGTTCGCAGCGCACTCCTTGGCCCGGCCGATGCCCCCCGCCGACGTCGTCCTCGCCGTGACTCCCTCGCTGCTCGGCGTCTCGGCCGCACTGACGAGCGTGCGCCTCACCCGTCGCCGACGTCCCGCCCTGGGGATCATCGTCCAGGACATCTACAGCCGTGCCGTCACCGAGACTGCCGTCGCCGACGGGCGTCTCACCCGGCCGGTGGTCCGGCTCGAGGGCGGACTCCTCCGCGCCGCCGACGGTGTCTCCGTCATCCACGACCGGTTCGCCCGAACCATCAACCGAGACCTCGACGTGCCCCTCGACCGGATCCGCGTCATCCGCAACTGGAGCGAACCACCGTCGCAGGAGGCGGACCCGCAGTGGACCCGGGAGCGACTCGGCTGGGCGGAGGACGAGGTCATCGTCTTGCACGCCGGCAACATGGGGACCAAGCAAGGGCTCGAGAACGTCATCGACGCCGCCGGTCTGGTCGGGCCCGGCGGACCACGAGTCCGCTTCGTGCTCCTCGGCGACGGCAACCAACGCACTCTGCTCGAACGCTGGGCGCAGGGCAACCACGCGGTCGACCTGGTCCGCCCGCTGCCGGACGGGGCGTTCGCCGCCGCCTTGGCCCACGCCGACATCCTTCTCGTCAACGAGCGCCCGGGAGTGAGCGAGATGTCCGTACCGAGCAAGCTCACGACCTACTTCTGGGCGGGACGGCCGGTCGTGGCCGCGGTCGATCCCGACGGCGCCACGGCGCACGAGATCTCGAGCTCTGGCGCCGGGGTGGTCGTCGCACCCGGCAGCCCCGCAGAGCTGCTCCGCGCGGTGCAGCAGCTTGCCGGCGACCCCGCGCGGGCCCAAGTGATGGGTGCGGCCGGACGACGCTACGCGGCGGACGTGCTCTCCCGCCAGGCGGCGGTGGACGGTTACGAGACGTGGGTCCGCTCGCTCGTCGACGTGCGCGATGCGAGGCGCTGAGACTCCCTGACCTTCGCCGCGACCTGCCAGCGGTAGAAGCTCAGCGCCAAGGCGTAGTCGAGCCCGGCCGAGCCGTCGCGGAAGCCTCCGCGCAGCAGGTAGGTGTAGAGGAAGAACGCCAAGGGCTTGCCCGGCATACGCTGAAAGAGCCGGCCCTGCCGGGTCTTGAGACCCACGACCTGGGCGCGCACCCGAGGGTTCTCCTCGAGCCACGCCTCCCAGTCCGAGTAGCGGTTGTGCCTTGCGAACCACGTGTTGAGCGGGTCGAGGTCCTCGTGCAGGATCGTCCCGCCGAGCCGACGGGACGAGGGGGCATCGGGCTGGTAGTGCCCCTCCTGCTCCCCCATGCCGGGCGCCTCAAGGTCATCCACCGCCGGGTAGTGGCAACGGGTGCGGTCGAGCAGGCTGCGCTTGACCACCGTGTAGCCGTGCTCAAGGGTCTGCCCGGCGAAGGAGTAACGCAGGGGGATGTCGTATGCCGCGCAGTCCGGTGTCCGCGCGAAGACGTGGTCGAGCTCGGCGAGGAGCTCCTCGCTCGGCGTCTCGTCACCGTCGAGGAAGAGGAGCCAGTCGATGTCGGTGCGGACGTTCTCGAGGCACCACTGCTTCTTCTTCGGGTAGCCGCCGTCCCAGCGGTACTCCACCACGTCGGCTCCGGCGGCCCGGGCCAGGGCGACCGTCTCGTCCGAGCTCATGCTGTCGACGACGACGACGGCTTCGAACCGATCGCGGACCGAGGCCACGGTGAGCTCGATGTTGGCGGCTTCGTCCTTGGTCGGAATGGCCACGACGATGGGCAGTCGTCCGGGGACGGGCGGCTGGTTCATGGGTTCACGCTAGTGCCTGCGGAAGCTCCGCGTCTGGCTATACGCTGCGCGAATGGTGAAGCGCGCGCTGGTCACGGGGGTCACAGGACAAGACGGTTCCTATCTCGCGGAGCTGCTCCTTGCCAAGGGGTACGAGGTCCATGGCGTCGTGCGTC
Organism: Knoellia sp. LjRoot47; assembly: GCF_964253435.1. NCBI lineage: Bacteria > Bacillati > Actinomycetota > Actinomycetes > Micrococcales > Intrasporangiaceae > Knoellia > Knoellia sp. LjRoot47. Next base: position 1,880,563 of record NZ_CAXUQS020000001.1, on the reverse strand, counting down.
GCGCCTCGACTTTCAACACCTCTCGGGTGGACCACCTCTACGTCGACCCCCACGAGGAGGATGCGCGCTTCTTCCTCCACTACGGAGACCTGACGGACGGGACCCGGCTCGCGACGCTCCTGTCGAAGCTCCACCCCGACGAGGTCTACAACCTCGGCGCCCAGTCCCACGTGCGCGTGAGCTTCGACGAACCCGAGCACACGGGCGACGCCACGGGAATGGGCACGATCCGGTTGCTCGAGGCCATCCGGCAGGTCGGACTCGACTGCCGCTACTACCAGGCGTCCAGCTCGGAGATGTTCGGCGCGACGCCTCCTCCGCAGGACGAGAGCACCCCGTTCTACCCACGGTCCCCCTACGGCGCTGCCAAGGTCTATGCGTACTGGGTCACCCGCAACTATCGCGAGGCCTATGGGATGCACGCGACCAACGGCATCCTGTTCAACCACGAGAGCCCGCGGCGTGGTGAGACGTTCGTGACCCGCAAGGTGACCCGGGCGGTCGCCCGCATCCAGGCTGGCCTCGACGACCACGTCTACCTGGGCAACCTCGACGCGGTGCGTGACTGGGGTTACGCCCCCGAGTACGTCGAGGGCATGTGGCGGATGCTTCAGCAGGACGAGCCCGACGACTACGTGTTGGCCACAGGGGTCCCCTGCTCGGTACGGGACTGGGTGTCCACGGCCTTCGACCATGTCGGCCTGGACTGGGAGAAGTACGTTCGCTTCGACGAACGCTACCTTCGCCCGACCGAGGTCGACGCGCTCATCGGTGACGCCGGCAAGGCCGAGCGGGCGGTGGGCTGGAAGACGGAGGTCACGCCGGACCAGCTTGTGCGGATCATGGTGGACGCGGACGTCAAGGCCCTCGAGCACGAGGGCCGCCCGTGGATCGACGCCGTCTCGCTTCCTTCCTGGCCCTCTGCGCACCTCGCCTCATGACGACTCGGCTCGACCGTGACGCGGTGGTGTGGGTCGCGGGCCACCGGGGCCTCGCCGGGTCGGCCATCCGACGCCGCCTGGAGTCCGCGGGCTTCTCGCACATCATCGGGGCCACGAGCGGCGACCTGGATCTGCGAGACCGGGAGGCAACGTTCGCCTGGGTGCGCGAGCACCGCCCTCAGCACGTCGTCCTGGCGGCCGCGAAGGTCGGTGGGATCCTGGCCAACGCGACCCAGCCCGTGAACTTCCTCACCGAGAACCTGCGCATCCAAGTCAACGTCATGGACGCAGCTCTGGCGCACGACGTCGAGCGGCTGCTGTTCCTCGGATCGTCGTGCGTCTACCCGAAGTTCGCACCGCAGCCGATCCGTGAGGAGTACCTCCTGACCGGTGCCCTCGAACCGACCAACGATGCCTACGCGATCGCCAAGATCGCCGGCATCCTGCACGTGCAGGCCGTGCGCCGGCAGCACGGCCGAAGCTGGATCTCCGCCATGCCCACCAATCTCTACGGACCCGGAGACAACTTCACCCGGGGAGAGTCCCACGTCCTCCCAGCACTGGTGCGCCGCTACGTCGAGGCCGTCGACGAGGGCCGGACGTCCGTGACCAACTGGGGCACGGGCACGCCGCTGCGCGAGCTGCTCCACGTCGACGACATGGCCGACGCGTGCCTCCACCTCCTCGACGAGTACGACGGCGACAGTCAGGTCAACATCGGCACCGGCCGTGACCTCACGATCGCCGAGCTCGCCGAGATCGTTGCGAAGCATGCCGGCTTCGAGGGGGAGACCGAGTGGGACACGAGCCGGCCCGACGGGACGCCTCGCAAGGTCCTTGACACGACCCTCATCGCCGGCCTTGGTTGGTCGCCTTCGGTGGAGCTCGACGACGGCATCCGCGACGTGGTCGCGTGGTACCGCACGCATGCCGCCGGTGCGCGGACGTGAACCGGAAGGTCATCGGCTACACCACGGGGGTGTTCGACCTGTTCCACGTCGGGCACCTCAACATCGTCCAGCGCGCCAGCGAGGGGTGCGACTACCTCATCGTGGGGGTGAGCACCGACGAGCTCGCGACGGAACTCAAGGGTCGTCCACCCGTGGTGCCGCTCGTGGAGCGGATGGAGATCGTGCAGAGCATCAGGGGCGTCGACCACGTCGTCCCGCAGGTGGACCTGGACAAGATGCAGGCGTGGCGCAACCTGCGCTTCGACGTCACCTTCGTGGGCGACGACTGGAAGGGCTCGGACAGTTGGAACCGCTACGAGGAGGAGTTCGCCGCGGTGGGCGTCCGAGTCGTCTACTTCCCCTACACGCGGACGACGAGCAGCACGTTGCTCCGCGAGGTCGCCGAGGAGTGGGAACGATGACGGAGGCGCATCCACGCGAGGGCGTCCGGGACTCCCTCGCACGACTGTCCGGAGCGCAGAAGTCGGCCGTTGGCGCGCCGGCATACCTTCGATGGGTCAACCGACCGGCGGGGCGCCTGCTCGCCGCACTGGCGCACCGGACCGGGCTGACCCCGGACGCCGTGAGCCTGCTGAGCTTCGCGACGACAATAGTGGCCCTGGCAGCCGTCGCGCTCCCGAGTCCCACACCCGTGGTGGGCATCGGTGTCGCCATCCTCTTGGCCCTCGGATTCGCCCTCGACAGTGCCGATGGACAGCTGGCTCGCCTCCGAGGGGCTGGTTCCCCTGCCGGTGAATGGCTCGACCATGTCCTCGACGCCGCGAAGCACGTTCTGCTGCCAGCCGCGGTCCTCATCGCTTGGTTCCGCGCAGACATGGCGGCCGGATGGCTGGTCCTACCCCTCCTCGCCCAGCTGACCGCGGTGGTCTCCTTCTCCGGGGGCCTCCTCCACGAGAAGCTGCGCCGAGCCCCTGCCACCCCTTCCACCACGACCGACGAGCGCGCGTGGGGCCGCGGTTCGGCGTTACGGGCGGTGCTCATGCTCCCCGCCGACTACGGGTCGACCTGCCTGGTGTTCCTGCTCTGGGGTTGGCCCACGGTCTTCGCCGGCACCTGGGCGGCCCTGCTGGGCGTCCAGGCGGTCCTCACGGCACTGTTCCTGCGCCGGTGGCGGCACGACCTCGCTGCGCCGAGGACGCAGGCGTGAGCGGCGCGATGGGTGTCGTGGGGTACAGCCCCGGGGTCTACGACATGTTCCACATCGGTCACCTCAACGTCCTTCGCCGGGCTAGGATGCAGTGCGACTACCTCATCGCCGGTGTCGTGACCGACGAGGTGTGCATGGCACAGAAGGGGAAGCGACCCGTCATCCCGTTCGAGGAGCGCCTCGCGATCGTCCGCAGTATCGACGTCGTCGACGCCGCAGTGGGCGAGGTCAGCCTCGACAAGCTGGTCACGTGGAGCCAGATGAGGTTCGACGTCGTCTTCAAGGGGGATGACTGGCGCGGTTCGGCCAAGTGGACCGAGCTCGAGCGCCGGTTCGAGGAGGTGGGTGTCGCAGTGCACTACCTGCCGTACACCGAACACACCTCCAGCTCACGCATCCGCGGCATCCTCACCACCCTCGGCGGACCCGAGGACGGTCGGCCCCGAGCCTGACGCGGAACTGGACGCCGTGGACGCGGTGCGCGTCGCACGGCCCGCGCCGCGCAGCCGTGGCGCCACGTGACGCCACAGCTGCGGGCAGCGGTGATCAGCGAGCGTCGCAGGAGTCCGAGTCGTCGCCCTCGACATTGACCGTCGCGGTGTAGACCCACCCTGGGTCGAGACCTCCGGTCACCCCCGAGGGGAAGGTCACCGTGAGGGTTCCGTCCTTGACGACACCCGTGCCTCGCACGAGCGTCTCCTGGTCCTGGGCGACGTCCACGACCGCCGTCTCCATGTTGCCGTTGGACCAGCGGTACTCCCACCGCAGCACGGCGCCACCGGACTTGCCGGCCGACGCGGTGGTGACCCACAGCGCCCGTCCCATGGAGGGCGTCTCTCCCTTCCAGTCGTACGTGACGGTGACGCCCTTCTTGGCGTCCGCCGTGACCCGTACCGCCTGGAGGTCGACGACACCGGTCGCGTCGCCCACCCGGTCCCGGCAGTCGGCCGCCTTCGGCGTGGGGACCACGCGGGGGGTGGGCAGGTCCACGACCCCGTCGAAGGTCGGACCCGGCCGTGGTGCCGCCGCCGTCGACTCGGTGTCGCTGCACGCCGTCAGGGAGAGGAGCACGAGGCCGGCTGCGGCGAGAACTTTGACTCTGATGCTCATGGTGTCACTCCGAACGTCAGGACCAAGGTCGGTCGCGCGGCCACCGTTGTGCTCTCGCGGGTGTGGAGCTCAACGGCGTCACCCCCGCCGGAGACGAGGGCAAAGCTTCGGTCCTGTCCGAGAAGGGCAGCGATCGCCACCTTGTCGAGCGTGATCTCGTATGCCGTGTTCGTGGCAGGGAGGGACCCGACCGAACCGAGGCTCGCGGCCTCGGTCGCCGGCCGCGTCGTCCAGTTGAGCGTGGACTCGTCCCACGAGTTCGCCGCCGAACGGACCGAAAGGCTGTCAACGGACGGTGCCGTGGTGGTTCCCACGGTCCGCACCCGCAGGGTGGCCGACAGCAGTTCGGTTCCTGCCGGAGCTGCCGGGAGCGCGAACCGGGTGAAGGCGGTGACCGTGGGCGACCCGTCGCTGAGCATGGACCGATGCGTCCCCGTCAGCAGAGACGCGTTCGCGCTGTGGGCGTAGCCGTCCGCGGTGGCGACGAGCGAGACGGTCTGCGGTGGCGCGGGGGCCGTCGGCGTCGCCGTGGCCGTCGCGGTCCCGGTGTCGCCGTCGTCGTCGGTCACCGTGAGCCGCACCGTGAACGTCCCGGCCCCGGTGTAGGTGTGACTGGCCGTGGAACCGGTGGCGGTGCCTCCGTCGCCGAAGCTCCATGCGTAGTCCGTGATCGTCCCGTCACCGTCACTGCTCGTCCGGCCGTCCGCTGCACACGTCATCCCGGTGCAGCTCACGGTGAGGCGAGCGGTCGGCGGCTCGTTCGGCGGGGGTGCTGTCACGGTCAGCGTCCTGGTCACGGCTCTCGTCGCACCCTTGTCGTCGGTGACGGTGAGGGTCACGTCGTACGAACCTGCGGCCGGGAACGTCACCGAGGTGGTCGCCCCGCTGCGCGATCCGACGCCTTCGACCTGCCAGGCGTGGCCAACGACCGTGCCATCCGAGTCGCTGCTGCCGGAGCCGTCCAGCGTGCAGGCGAGGAACGTGCAGTCGTCGGTGAACGATGCCGTGGGCAGCTCGTTGACGGGCTCGGTGGCCGCGCCCACCCGGTGGTGCTCCGTGACCCGTGCGGCGGGCAGGACCGTCGTGTAGATCGCGACCTCGTCGAAGCTCGCGTCGATCCAGTTGCTCGAGTTGCCGCCCCACGTCGTGTCACCACCGATGCGCCAGTAGCCGGTGTAGGGCTCTGCCCCGGTCTGGGGATCCGCACCCACCAAGGTCCCGTCGACGTAGAGCTTCATGCCGTCGGGCCCCTGGGTGGCCACGAGGTGGTGCCACTGGCCGTCGTTGAGACCGGCGGCCGAGGTGATGACGTTGAGGGCGCCGGTGTAGGTGCCGAAGGCCAGCGACCCGTCGTCGCGCATCCAGACGTGCCGGTCGTAGTTGGAGCTCTCCCCGGAGTTCGAGCGCCCGAAGCCGATGAGCTTGCCACCGGCCGTCGTGGTGGTGGAGAACCAGGTCTCCAGCGAGTAGACGCGAGGGTCGTCGACAGGCCGGGTCGCGATGACGCCGCTGCCGAACGTGCCCGCGGTCCTGGCTGCCTTGCCCGCGGCGCCGGGTATCCCGGGCACGCCGCGCGTGACGGTCTCGCTGACCCCTCCGGGGTTGCCGGTGAGTCCGGAGTCCGCCGTGGTCGAACCGGTCGAGTCGTCGAGCCGCCAGTAGGTCGCTGGCCGGTCGGACTGCACGGCGCGACCGTAGGCGTCCGCGGGGGTCGGCGGCGCCGACGGCGTCACGTCGTGGCTCACCGGGTCGCTCGAGGCGCCCTGGTCGTCCTTGACGACGAGCGTCACCGTGCGGGTACCGGGTGAGGCGTAGGTGTGGTCGACCGTGGAGGCCGTGGACGTGGTCCCGTCACCGAGATCCCAGGCATAGGAGGCGATGGAGCCGTCCGCATCGCTCGAGCCACGTCCGTCGAGCACACAGGCCTGGGTGGTGCAGCTGGTCGTGAACGAGGCGACCGGCTTGGTGTTGACCGGGAGGTCCCCACCGCCGGCACGGAAGTGGTCGCCCACCGTGCCAGCCGGGATGGCACGGTCGTACACCGCCACCTCGTCGATCGAGCCCGCGAGCCACCCGCTACAGCAACCCCAGTGGTTGTCACCACCGACGCGCCAGTATCCGGTGTAGTCCTGGGCCTCGGTCTGACCGTTGGTCCCCACGAGCCGGCCGTCGAGGTAGAGGGCCATCCCGGTGACCGAGCTCTGGGTCGCGACCACGTGGTGCCACTTGCCGTCGTTCACGGCTTGGGCGGTGTTGATCGTGTTGGGGAAGCCGGTCCAGACGCCGAAGGTCATGCGGCCGTCGTTGGAGAGGAAGACGTGACGGTCGTAGCCGCCGCTTCCGCCGGTGGGCGAGCTCCCAAACCCGATGATCTTGCCGCCGTTGTTCGACGTGGTCTGGAACCACGCCTCGAGGCTGAAGTTCCTCGGGTTGTTGAACGTGTCGTTGGTGTGGATGCCGTCGTCGACCCCGTCGAAGTTGGCACCCGCGTTGCCGGGCAACGCACCCGGCATGCCCTGGAGCACCCCGTTGTCGTAGGTGCCGTTGCGTCCGTTGCCGCTCGAGTCGAACGCCGTGGTGCCGGACGTCTCGTCCAGCCGGTAGTAAATGGAGGGCGAGTCACCGTAGACAGCCGCGCCATAGGTGTCGCTCGGCGGCGCCGTGACACGAACCACCGCCGCCTCCGAGGGCGGCCCGACGTTGCCCGCACCGTCGACCGCGACCACCTTGAGGTAGTTCATCCCCTCGGGGAGGCCGGTGATGACCGACTCGGTGGTCGTCGAGGTCGCCACGACGTTCGAGGCGCTGACGGTGAAGTCGGGCGTCGTGCCCCGGTGGATCCGGTACGAGGCGACGAAGCGGTTGTCCACGGCCTCGACCCATCGAACGGTCGTCTGCGTGCCCCGGTGGGAAGCGCTGACACCCGTAGGAGCCTCCGGTGCGACCGTGTCGTCCGGCAGGGTGCGGCCGCTCGCCGTGTAGTGCTCGATGACCTTCTGAGTGCTCAGGACGCTCGGGTACACCGCGACCTCGTCGACGCTCCCCGCGAAGTAGGAGCTCGAGGCGTCGGTGGGCCAGCCGTTGAGGTTGTCGCCACCGATCTTCCAGACTCCGCTGTAGGGCTGGTTGGTCGTCACGGTGTTGCGTCCGACGAGCTCACCGTCGACGAACATGGCCATCCCGGACGGCCCCTGCGACGCGACGACGTGGTGCCACTGGTCGTTGTTCAGCCCGGAGCGGCTCTCGACGACGTCGGGTCGGCCGTTCCAGACACCGAAGCGCAGCTGGCCGTCGTTCGTCATCCAGATGTGCTTGTCGTAGTTCCCGCTGTTGCCCGTGCGACCATCGCCGAAGCCGACGATCTTGCCTCCGGACGTCGAGCTGGTCCGGAACCAGGCCTCGACCGAGTACACCGACGGCGACGGGCTGTAGCTGTCTCCCGAGGTGAAACCGTCCACTCCGTTGAAGGAGGTCGCTCGGTTGGTGTCGTTGACGAGCGCGCCAGGAGTGACGTTGCGCGTGTACCCGCCCCGAGCGGTTGCGCCGTTGTCGCCTGCGCTGTCAGCGACCACGTTGCCGGACGTCTCACCGAGTCGCCAGTAGGCAGTGGCCCCGTCGTCGAGGATGCGGCCCGCGTAGGCGGACGCCGTCGTGGCGACGGTCACCGACGCGACCGCGGAGAGCGGGCTGACGTTCGTGCCGTCGGACGCCGTGACGCGGTACTGGTACGACTGGCCGTTCGTGACGTTCGTGTCACGGAAGGACATCTGCGGGCGTCCCAGCCACATGTGCGACTTGCCGGAGGCGGTGTAGACGGGCGTCGACGACCCGTTGCGGTAGACGTTGTAGGTCAGGGTCTCGTTGTCGAGGTCGACGGAGGATCTCCAGCGCACGACGGCCTCGCCGGGTCGCAGGCTGCTGGCGGACACCGCGGGGGTGTCCGGCGCGCCCGTGTCCGGCTGGTAGGCGAACCGTGCCAGACCCTGCTGCCCCACCTCGTTGACGCGGGTGAACTCACCACCGAGCCAGAGGATGCCGTTGGTCGCCGTGAGGGTGCGCGGGCCGAGTTGCTCCCCCAGGCCACCGTTCGTGTTGGGGTACCAGTACTGGATCTCGGTGTCACGCACGTCGTGAGCGGTGAGGTGCTGCCGGCTGTTGAGCTCGGGCCAACCTCCCGGCGTCGACGAGCAGTTGTGGTGGTGGTGGCCGGCGTAGAGGATCCCACCCATGGGGATGGTCGCCTGCGTGGCACCGAGGCACCGGTCGACCCAGACCTGACTCAGATCGGACATGCGACCGGCGAGCTTGCCGTCGAACACCCCACCACCCGTGCCCTCGGCCGACAGGTAGAAGTTGGTGCCATCGGTGCTGAGGTGCTTGGTGACCGAGTTCGCCTCGATCCAGTCGAAGGTCCGCACCACGGCGCCGGACGTGGCGTCGAGCCCGACGAGTGCATGGGACTGCGACCCCGACACGTCGAAGAAGTCACCGCCGGCGAGAACGGTGGCTCCACCTTGGGCCACGAGAAGGGCTCGCACCACGCGGTCCGCCGTGGCGGTCCATGGTGTGAGCGCTCCTGCGGGCGTGGCCGAGGCGAGGTAGCGACGCGCCTGACCGTTGACCGTGACGAAGTCACCACCGAAATAGACCGAGGACCCGGTGGCCGCCAGAGCCCGAACCGTCGAGCTGGCCTGCGGGCGGAAGCTCGTGCTCACGGCACAGGAGGCGATGTCGACGGCCGCGACCTGGTTCCAGCCCGAGGCGCCCCCCACGGCGTTGAAGAGACCACCGACGTAGAGCGTGCGCCCGTCGGGGGAGATCGTCATCGCCCGGACGGTGGCGCCGCCCGCGCTCCTGGTGAACGACGGCGCGCAGGCTAGCGGCGCACCGGTCGTCGCGTTGAAGGCGGCGAAGTTCTGCCTGGCCTGCTCCCCCGAACCCGCCGCGGATCCCGGCGGCCGGATGGACGTGAAGGTCCCTCCGACGAAGACCGTGTTCCCGATCGACGCGGTCGTCCAGACGATCCCGTTGGTCTGCCACGTCGGAAGGACGTCTGCAGTGACCGTGGGAGGCGCCGGTGTCGCGGCGGAGGCAGTCGGCGGCAGGGCCGCCGTGACTCCCGTGGCGATGAGGGCGGCGGCGACGGTGGCGATTCCGCGGCGAATCAGGCTCATTGCTACTCCCAGACGGAGGGGAAGGATCGGTGGGACCCCGCCGGTCACGCTAGGACCCCGGACCCCGCGCCGACCCCTGTTACCACAGAATGACCTGAATACCACTCGTGGCATGATCACAATGGGGGGTGGCTACTTGGCCACCGGAGCGTGAGAACGGTCCTGGTCCGACAGGCGCGCGAGTCGCCACCAGGCGAACCCCGTCGCGGTCACGGCAGCAAGCGCAAGCGCTCCTGCCACCGCCACGGCCGTTCCGAGCCAGAGCGCCGACAACGTGGCGACAGCGACCAGACCGATGGCATAGGCCGTCTTCTGTTGAGTGAGCACCCGGGCATGACCGCCGACCTTGAGGCCGAGCGTCGCCCCGGCGCCCACGGCAAGCGCGACGAACTCGACCGACGTCCAGCCCAGCACCGCCCGGGCCCCGTCCCACGTGTCGGCCAGCAGCGCCGTACCCCAGGAGTCCGGGACGAGGAGCACGACGGCGCACCACGCCAGTGCCGTGGCCGCGAGCCCGATCGAGGCGAGGACGCAAGCCCGTCCCCGAGCTGCTGCAGGCCGGCGAACCACCGCAGGCGTGAGGGCGATCGCGGACCAGGCGAAGAGAGAGTTGAGCGGGCCCATGAGGGTGCTGGCGCCGCGCAGTGCGCCGGCGGCTGCCGGGCCGACCACGGTTGCCGCAACGGTGGTCACGAGGAGGGCCGCGCCAGCACCCGTGAGGGACGCGAGCGCGACGGACTCGGAGATCGGGACCCGCTGACGCCACAACGTCGACGCGCGCCTGAGGGACGGTCTGGGCCTCAGCCCGACCACCGCGACGCCCAGGGCGAGCACCGCTGCCACCAGCCATGCTCCCAACGCACGGGTGGCGTCCGGCTCCCAACCGGACACCAGTGGCACGAGGAGTCCCGCACACCAAGACCCGTCGGATGCCACGGCGACCCACGCGCGCCCCCCGGCGATCGCGACGTGCCTGAGCAGATCCTGAGCACACACCACCGGGGCCGCGAGCGACACCACGACGACGATGGGCCCCAGGTCGCCCACAAGGGTCACAGCGACCGCCGCGACCAGGAGAACGATGCTGGGAGCGGCGAGGACCACCAGGCCGAGCATCGCGTCCCCTTCGATCCGAGTCGCCGCCGCTGTCGGTTGCAATCCCACCCGCGTGCCGAGCAGGCCACGGCACACGCCCAGCACGAGGGTGAGCACCGCGAAGACGACCGCGAACCGACCGAACCCCTCGGCGCCGAGGGCGCGTGCCACCATGACCACGGCCAGGACGTTGGAGACGCTCGACAAGGCCTGGTCGAGAAGCTGCGGCCCCACGCGCAGGACCAGACCGACGAAGCGCTTCCCCGCGAGTCCCCTCATCGGCCTATCCTGATCTGGTCGAGCCCCGACGGACGTCGTGCGTCATCCATATGTTCGGGGCCGAGGACAGGCAGGCCTCGCATGAGCATGAGAACACCCGCGTCCTTCTCCCCCGGCGACGATAGTCCAGACACGCCGCCTTCCGCAGCCGTCCCGAGAAGACACGCTGTGACCGGCGGAGCGCTCGCTGCCCTGGCGATGGGTGCGACGGCCTGCGTGCCGTCCTCGCGGGGCCAGACAGCTGAGGCGAGCACGGTCACACCATCGACGATCGTGACACCGAGGCCGCCCTGGTTCGTCGACGTCCGCGCCCACGGGGCGGTGGGCGACGGGCGGACCGACGACACGATGGCCATCCGGCGTGCTGTGTCCGCCGTGCTTGCGGGCCGGCGCGACGACGTGGTGAGTCACGCCCTCTTCTTCCCGCCGGGTACCTACCGGGTGACCCGCCCCGACACGCTCATGTGGTCCCCCACCCGTGGCCGTTCCGACCCTGTCTTCGGCCTGAGCATCCTGGGCTGTGGCCCTCGGGTGAGCGAGATCCTCTACGACCGGACCGCCGCCAGGGTGGAGGACCCGAGGGCCGGCAACCTCCTCACCGCTGCCGTTCGCCTGCGCTACCTCAAGGTCGCCGAGCTCTCCTTCCGATCCGAGAACCCCGGCAACCGCTTTGCGTACTTCTGGTCCCGGGACGGGGAGGACGACCGACTCAGGTACCCGGCATACGGCACCGGTCAGAACCAGAACATCAGCTTCGAGCGCGTGGAGTGGCGCGGCACATGGGACCGCGTGATCGGCATCGACGGGGACCAGCAGGCCAACAACAACTCGGAGTGGATGTTCGACGGCTGCTCGACGTCGGTGGACTTCACGGTGACCGACGCGATGCTTCGGGTCGGTATCACCTCTCCCGCGAACAACGCGCAGCAGAACCAGTTCCTCAACTTCATGCTGCTCAACTGCCACATGGCGCTGCGCAAGGGCACGATGCTCCGGTTCGACCGAGGGGGAAGCATCAACATCCTCGGCGGGTCCTGGAGCATGGCCTCCAAGGACATCGGACCGTGCACGGCAATCCACCTGCCCCGCCGCAACGGCGACCCGTCCGTCGCGCGTCTCCTCGTCCAGGGGGTGCGCTTCGAGCCCAAGGCGGCGAACCACCGGATCATCGACTGTGCCTGGGAGAACGGCAGCGTGACCTTCGACTCCTGTTCGGACGTCGCCTCGCTCCAGAACCCGAGTGCCGCCGGCTATGCCTTGCACGTCTATCGCACGACGGGTGGGAACCGCCTGCCGCTGGTGCGCTACCGGGACTGCGCCCTGGCCGGGAGCCACGTGGTCGCCGCCGGGGCGAGGCCCGCGGCGGGAGGACGCATGATCTATGAAGGGACCCGGCTCCTGCACCACCGGGTGGCCTACGGCCCGAAGGGCTTCCTTCGTTCGACGCCGACGCCGACGCGGTACGCCTTTCGGGACTGCATCGACATCCATGACACGGCGGCGGGCTGAAGGCGCGCCTCGACGGGGTCGACATCGAGAGGAGGTACGGGCTCGACGACCTCGTCCGTCAGCCAGTCTCCTCGACCGGTTGCCGACCGGCCCGCCGCCAGGGCCTGAACCAGGACCGGATCCCCCTGCGGCGACTTCGCTTCAGCTCGGTGACCGGCGCACGGTAGGTGTAGCCCGGCTCCCGGTCCGGGACGAAGGTGTGCACGGTGCCGAGCAGCCGCGCGTTGCCGGCCTCGAGGCTGGCCACCGACCGCGCCAGCTGCTGGCGGGTGACCGCGCCGTAGCGCGCGACGAGCACCGTCCCGTCGACGGCGCCGGCCACCACGGCGGCATCGACGACGGGGAGCAGCGGAGGGGTGTCGACGATGACGACGTCGAAGGTGTCCCGCAAGTCGGCCAGCACCTTCGACATGGCCTTGGAAGCCAGCAGCTCACTGGGGTTGGGCGGGATGGTGCCGTGCCCGATGAACGAGATCTTGCCAGCCTCGAGGTCCTGCAGCACCTCGGGAAGCGTGGCCTGACCGGCGATGACGTCGGTGAGGCCGAGCCCCACACCCATGCGGAGCAACGGGGTCAGCATCGGACGGCGTAGGTCGCCCTCGATGAGCACGACGCTGGACCCGGCTTGGGCGAAGGCGAGGGCGAGGTTGAGGCTCGTCGTCGTCTTGCCCTCGGAGGCCACCGAGCTCGTGACGGCCAAGGAGAGCACAGGGCTGTCCACCGAAGCGAAGTGGATGTTGGTCCGCGCCCGGCGGAAGGGCTCGGCGAGGGGTTCGTTGGCCATGAGCACCATGGCGGGCGTCGAGCCGAACTTCCCCGAGTACGGGACCCGCGCCAAGGTGGCGGTGCCCGTGATCTCGTCGACCTCCTCCGCGCTGCGGACGCTCGTGTCGAGCGCCTCGCGCAGGACCGCCGCCACGAGGCCCAGGGTGAGTCCGGCGACCAGGCCCAGCGCCTGGTTGAGGCGGGGACGTGGTTGGGTCGGGAACTCCGGGGTGCTCGCCGGCTGGACCACGGTGAGCTTGACCGGAACGGCCCCGCTCGTCGAGCTCTCCAGGGCTTGGATGACCTTCGCCAGCTGCGTGGCCACGGCATTGGTGATGTCAGCGGAGCGCGCGGCGTCGGCGTCCTCGACGGACACGACGAGCAATACGGTGTCGGGTGGCGAGGAGGCCGACGTCCTGGCCGCAAGCTGCCCACGCGACTCGCCCAGGTCGAGCTGCTCGATGACGGGGTTGAGCACCAAGGGGCTGTCGACCAGACGCGCATAGGACCTGATGCGCTGCATGGTGAACTCGGAGCTCTGCAGCGCCGATCCCTGACTGCCGTCCGGATCCACCACGCTGCCCACGAACAGCTCGGCCCGGGCCTCATAGCGAGGGGCGACGAGCTGGGTCGCCACGGCGCCGGCGCCGGCACCGAGTAGACCGAGCACGGCGATGAGGACCCAGCGCTTGCGCAGGACCCGGACGTAGTCGAACAGGCTCATGAAGTGGCTCCGAGGATCACCGGCCCGCAGGCGCGGACGCACGACTCTGACAAACCCCCGAGCTCCCTTTCCGGGGCGTGAGGAGTCTACGCGCCACGGTGGGCGGTGCGCGGTCACCACTCAGAAATTACTGAACTCGAGGACCAACGTCGGGCGCTGGCTCGCGGTCGCCTCCTTCGAGCCGATCCAAAGGTTGTCCGACCCCTGGCTGGTCAGGGCGATTCCGATGTCGCCGCCGAGCAGCGGTTCGATCGCCGTGACGTCCAACGAGACCTCGTAGGCCGTGGACGGCACGGTGCCGGCGCGCAGCTCACCGAGCACGGCCGTGCCCAACGTGGGACGCGTGTTCCACGTCGTCGCGTCCGACCACGCACTCGTGGTCGCTCGCACTTGGTGCGTGTCCACCGAGCCCGCGATCGTCTGCGAGGTCGTCAGGACCCTGAGCGTGGCCTTGGTGAGGTGCTTCCCCACGGGGGCGCCGGGCAGCGTCAGGTTGAGGTACGCGTTGTATGCCGTCGTGCCCGTGGCGCCGCGCGAGGCCAGCGAGGTGCTCGTGCCGTACGTGGCTGAGGGTGCTCCCTGGTTGACGTACGTGTCGAGCGAGACCGGCACGGTGGCCACCGTCGGGGGCTCCGGAGCACTGTTGTCCACGGTCACCGGAAGGCTGACCGGACCGACGTTGCCGGCTGCGTCCGTCGCTCTCACCCGGTACACCCAAGACCCTGCCGCGGGTGTGTCCGAGCTCGTCGTGGTCGACACCGTGGCGATGACCGTCGACCCGTCGACTCCGGCGTCAGGGGTGGCCGACCGCAGCACCTCGTAGCCGACGACTCCCTCGTTGTCCGTGGCCGCAGCCCACGTCAGCGTGATCGCCGTACCGTTCGCGGACCCCACGAAAGCCGTCGGGGCCGAGGGCGGCGCCAGGTCCCGCGTCACCGGGTCGCTCGCCGGTCCGACGTTGCCCGCACCGTCCACCGCCACGACGCGGTACGACCACGTGGCCGGCGGCGGGGTGTCGGTCGCCGAGGTCGACGCACCTTCCGCGACGAGGTCTGCGGCCGTCAGCGGTGACGTCGGGCTGCTCGTGCGGTAGACGCGATACGTCACGACACCGACGTTGTCGGTAGCCGCGGCCCACGAGAGGCTCACTCCGCCGGGCGTCCGCGTCAGTTCGAGTCCCGTCACCTGGGTGGGACCCGAAGTGTCGACCGACTGCACGGCACTCGCCGGACCGGCGTTGCCCGCGGAGTCCACGGCACGGACCCGGTAGTTCCAAGCGCCGGGAGCGACCTCATCGGTCCAGGACGTCGTCGTGGGCTGGCCGATGAGGTTCCCAGCGGTCAACGGCACGGACGGGTCGTTGCTCCGGTAGACCTCGTAGCGCACGACGCCGACGTTGTCGGTGGCGGAGTCCCAGGCGAGCGTGACGCCGTTGGCGCCCACCGTGGCCGCGAGGCCGCTGACGGCGCTCGGCGGTGTCGCGTCGGCCGCGGGGCGGGCCGTCGCGTAATGGGCGAAGACGGCCGATGCCGACAAGGCCTTCCCGTAGACCGCGACCTCGTCGAGGTCACCCGCGAGGTGGGTGTTGCGTGGCGTGTTCGGCCATGAGGTGAGACGGTCACCGCCGAGGCGCCACCATCCCGTCGTGGAGGACGTGGTGTTCGTTCCGCCCGAGGCAGCCAGGGCCCCGTCGACGTAGAGACGGGTGGCACCCGCCGTGCGGGTGGCGACCACGTGGTGCCACACCCCGTCGTTGATCGCGGACGTCGAGGACACCGCCGTTCGGCTGTTGCCGTTGAGGTAGCCGAACGAGACCCGGCCGTCGTCGCGCAGGTAGAGCTGCCGGTCCACGGTCGTGCTGGTGCCCGTCGGCGACGACCCCATCCCGAGGAAGCGGCCTCCGCGTGTGCTGGTCGAACGCACCCAGGTCTCGAGGGTGTAGTCGTTGGGTGACCCGGTCGAGCGCACCGCTGCCGCAGCCCCCACCGAACCACCCTCGAGCCGGAGCGCGGTCCCCGTGGCCAGCGCACCGGCGACCCCGAGGCTGGTGGAGGGGTCGCGGGTCGCATCGAGCCGTGCCTCGGTCGAGTCGAGCAGCGTCGATCCGGAGGTCGTGTCGAGACGCCACTGGAGCAGAGGTCCGTCACCGGACACGGTGCGCCCGTAGGCGTCCGCGGGAGTCGGCACCGCGGCCAAGGTCCTACCGGACGCGCGGTAGTGGGCGGCCACGCGGTCGGCCGTGAGCACCTTCGTGTAGGCGGCGGTCTCGTCCAGCTCCCCTGCGAAGTAGGCAGAGGTGGGACGCGACGGCCAGCCGCTCGTGGTGTCCCAGCCGACGCGCCAGTAGCCCGTGTAGGAGACCGAGCCGCTGACTCCGTTGAGTCCGACCCTCACTCCGTCGACGTAGAGCGCCATGCCCTCCGGTCCCCGGGTGCCGACGAGGTGGTGCCAGGCACCGTCGTTGAGAGGGTTGGGACTCGTGAGGACCGTGTACGCCGGCGCCTGCACGCCGAAAGAGACACGGCCGTCATTGAGCATGTAGAGCTGTCGGTCGGTCGTGGTGCTCTGGCGCATGTTGCCCTGGCTGAAGCCCACGATCCGCCCGCCTCGCGTCGTCGTGGTCCGCAGCCAGGTCTCGACGGTGACGTCGGCCGGCGCGGCTCGGACGGCGTCGGTATAGGCGTATGCAGACGTGCCGTTGAGGCCCAGAGCCGTGTTTGCACCGGCCGACAGGGCGCCTGCGGCGCGGGTGGTCCCGCCGCTGTAGGTCCCGTCGACGCGACCCGAGCTGGAGTCGGCGGCGAAGGTCGTCCCGAGGACGTCGTCATACCTGAGGAACATCTCCGGTGAGTCGGCGAGCACTGCCGACGCGTAGGGGTTGTCGGAGTCCGCCACGACGGTGGAGACGGCGGTCGAGAGCACGCTGGACGTCACGCCGTCGCTGGCCCTGACGCGGTAGGAGACGGTAGTCCCCGGGGTGAGGCCGGTGTCCACGAAGGTCAGCTGGGGCTGGGTGTACCACCACGACCTCGCGGACCCGGTCCACACGGGCGTGGAACCCCCGTTGCGGAACACGGAGTAGGTGAGGTCTGCGTCGTCGGTGTCCTGGCTTCCCTGGATGTGCACCTGCGCCGTCCCCTTGGCCAGGCTGGAGACGTTGACGACCGGGAGACTCGGAGAGCCGATGTCGGGCGTGGACCCGAAGCGGGTGAGGGACTGCTGGGCCTTGCCGTTGACCGTGGTGAACTCACCGGCAAGCCAGAGCTGGGGAGTGCCGCTCCCCGTGGCCGTCATGAGGTCGCGTGGACCGATGCCCTCGCCGTTGCCAGCGTTGGTGTCGGGGTACCAGCCCAGGAACGAACCGTCTGCGGTCGACTGCGCCGTGAGGTACTGACGCTCGCGGTCGGGGAACCCACCCATGGTGCGGCAGTCGTGGAGGTGGTGCCCGGCATACAAAGCTCCTTGGAAGACGAGGACCGCCTGGGTGGCACCGAGGCAGGTGTCTCGCCAGCGCTGGTCGAGCGTGTCGAGCGAGAAGGCGGCGCGGCCGTCGAAGACTCCACCTCCGGTGCCCTCGGCGCCGATGTAGAAGGAGTTGCTCGCCGCGTCCACCGCGATGTCCTTGACGGCTGACGTCGACGGGATGAACGGAGCGGGGTAGGCCCGGACCAGCGACCCGTCGGAGGCCGACAGCACGGCGAGTGCCCTCGAGTTGGCTCCCCGTACCTGGCTGAACTCACCTCCGACGATGACCCGCGTTCCGTCCGGGGTCACGGCGATGGCCCGCGCCGGCTGGTCGGCATCCGCGAGCCAGGGTCGGACCGCGCCCGTCCTTCCGTCGACGGCGGCGAGGTACTGACGGGGTTGCCCCCCCACTGACACGAAGTCGCCGGCGAGGTAGAGCGTGTCACCGGACACCGCCATCGCCCGCACGACGCTCGCGACGGCGGGGTGGAACGTTGCGGAAGGGGTGCAGGTGGCTGTGTCGATGGCGGCGAGGTTGCTCACCGAGATGCCGTTGACCGCACCGAAGTAGCCGCCGACGTAGAGCGTGCCGCCATCGGCCGAGACCGCCGTCGAGCGCACCGTCGCCGTACCGGTACCGATGGTGAAGTCGAGGCGGCAGGCCGTCGGGGCACCGGTGGCCGAGTCGAGGACGACCATGTTCGCGGCGGGCTGGCTTGACGTGCCCAGGGCTGCCCCCGGCGGCCGCACGGAGGCGAACGAACCGCCCGCGTACACCCGAGATCCGGCCTCGGCCAGGGTCCACACGATGCCGTCGGTCTGCCACGTGGACAGGGCGTCTCCGGTGAAGCCCACTCCCGGTGAGACTGCCGCCGCAGGGACGGCGGGGATCACGGACAGCGAGACGCACGCGAAAAGACCCACGGTGACCGCCGCGGTCCAGCGCCCGAGGCTGTGTCGGAACCGCGTCGTCGGGGATGAGGACGACGTACCGATTCCTGTTGAGCGTGGCATGGGCAGGCTCCCTTGGGCTGTGCGTGAGAGTGGCGGCGTCACCGTGGCGTCGTCCTGGCGGGACGATGCCCTTGGCAGGCCCGCGGCTGTGCTGTTGTGCTCGGCTGTTGTGCTCGTGGCGTCGCGAGCTCAGGCTCGGCGACCCTGTCCGGTTGGGGTTTGCGTGGGCGCGCCCCGAATCACCGTAGGACCGCCGACTCGGTGCCGCGTCGCGGATCGTCGAAAAGCCGCCGTTGTTCCCATGCCTCGTGATCTGGTGTGACCACGTGACCGGCCACGGCGTGACCACACCATGCACACCGGGCTGTGGCCGCCCGGCCGGTCCCGACCCTGACGGCGGTCAGTACGCACCGTTGCCGCCGATGACGGCCCGGGCCGTGCGGATGAGGATCTGGAGGTCGAGCATCGACGACCAGTTGTCGACGTACCAGAGGTCGAGCCGCACCGTCTGCTCCCAGTCCAGGGTGGAACGGCCGCTCACCTGCCACAGTCCCGTCATGCCCGGTCGCACCCGGAGCCGACGCATCGCATCGGGCTCGTACTTGTCGACCTCGGCGGCCAGCCCCGGACGAGGCCCGACGAGAGACATCTCTCCGTGCAGGACGTTGAACAGCTGGGGGACCTCATCCAGCGAGAACCGTCGCAGGACCCTCCCGACCCTCGTGATCCGGGGATCCGTCCTGGACTTGAACAGGACCGAGTTGACCTCGTGCCCCTCGGCGGCCAGAGCGGCGAGATGTGCCTCGGCGTCGACCCGCATCGTGCGGAACTTGAAGATGCTGAACTCCTGACCGCGCTGACCGATACGGGTCTGGCGGAAGAAGATCGGGCCGGGCGAGTCGAGACGGATCGCCGCCGCGATGAGCAACAGGATCGGCAGGGCCAGCACGACGATCACGGGTGCCAGCAGGAGGTCCTGCAAGCGCTTGACCCTGAGACGAACGGGGGTGTGACCGGGCCGCTCCAGGTGAAGGAGGGACACCCCCGCCTCGGCACGCAGTGAGAGTCGCGGCCCTGCCACCTCGAAGATTCCCGGGGAGATGACCAGGTCCACCTGACGGTCCTCGAGCTCCCACGCCAGCTCTCGCAGGTCCCGTCCGGACAGACCGGGGTGTCCGCTCACGGCGACGATGTCAGCGTCGTTGAAGTCGACAGCGAGGGCCACGTCCCTCGGGTTGCCGACCACGGGCACGCCGTCGACGTCAGTGACGTCCTCGGCACCACTGACGCAGGCACCCGTGATGTCGAAGAAGTTCGACGGCGACCGACGGAGCTCCCTGATGAGTTCGCTCGCGGACCCCACCGTCCCGACGACGATGGTCCGCTGGCGGTAGCGGCCGTCGCGGCGCTGACGCACCAACCAAGCCCGCAGCGCCCTGCGGATCACGAGCGAGGAGACGATGACGAGCGTTGCGACGACGACGATGTGGCTGCGGGCCGGGGTCAGCGTGAGCATGAACGACGTGAGCCCGATGGCGCCGAGCAGGACCGCACCCGCACGCGCGACCGAGGAGTACTCCTCGGCGCCGTGGCCCAAGTTGCGCCCGAGGTATCCCTGGTTGAGGGCGACGGCGGCGACCCAGGCGATCGGGGTGAGCACGAACAGGCTGGCGCCGTGGGCCACCGGCGGCGCCCAGATGGCGGCGACCACACTCGCCATGACTCCGCTGAACACGTCGCTGACCACCAGCCGCCGTCGATAGGCGGCCGGCCACTCCCGTGCGTTCGGAGTCGGGTCGACCATTACGGGGGGTTTGCGCGGGGCAGTTCGTAGTCTGTCGATCACCACCCTCGGCGTGCGTTCGACGTCCAGTGGCGCAGCCCCTCCCGCACCTTTGGCCCGTCCACTTCGCAGGTTCTTCACAACGACTCCCCAAACGGTCGTTCCCATCAACGCGTGCTGCGCTGTCTGGGACGTTAGGGAGGCGGCGCCGCGCACATGTCACGAAACCGCAAAGATAGGCCGGTCCAGTGGGGTGATCTGCGCAAAGGGGCTAGTGCCTCCGTCTCACTGATGACACCCCCTGGCCCGAACGGACCACTCAGCTCCGGGCGGCAGGGGCGTGGAACCGCTGCTGGGTGTCGAGCAACCCCTGGGTGACGAGCATCTCCACGGCGTCGGCGGCATCGCCGAGGAGGAAGGGGAGCTCCTTGCGCTCGGTCGTCGAGAAGTCCTTGAGGACGTAGTCGGCGGCGTCCTGCCGACCGGGTGGGCGACCGATGCCAACGCGCACCCGGAGGTAGTCGCGCGTGCCGATCGACTTCGAGATCGAGCGCAGCCCGTTGTGACCGCCCTCGCCCCCGCCGAGCTTGAGCCGGACGTCACCGGCGGGGATGTCGAGCTCGTCATGGACGACGACGAGCCGCTCGGGGCCGACCGAGAAGAACCCCATGAGCGCCTTGACCGGCCCACCGGACTCGTTCATGTAGCTGTGTGGCACGGCGATGACCGCGCTCGGGCCGGGCACTCCCCCGGGCCCGGTGCCGATCCGCACCTGGGCCGCCGACGCCCGCGCCTTGTGCGCGCGCAGCGCGCTCCTCGTCCGCGAGGCCAGCTCGTCGATGACCATCGCTCCGACGTTGTGGCGGTTGCCGGCATACGTCGGTCCCGGGTTGCCCAGGCCGATGACCATCCACGTCTCACTCACAACGAGCAAGTATGCCGGGTGCCTGCGTCCGCAATGCTGGTCGCCTTCTCGACCACCCTTGCTGACGCAGCGAGCCGGACCGGGGACGCGAACGGGCCCGGTCCGCAGTGGACCGGGCCCGTTCGGGATGCGCGTCAGTCACGCAAAGGCGTGGGGACTCAGGCGTCCTCGGACTTCGCCTCGTCGCCCTCGGTCGCCTCGCCCTCGGCAGCCTCGCCCTCGGTCGCCTCGGCGTCCTCGTCGGACTCCTCGTGCTCGATGCCGGCCTCGGCCTCGGCCTCGGCGAGCTCGGCCTCGAGAGCCTCGGCGGAGATCTGCTGGGTGACGTTGACGACGAGCGCCTCGGCGTCGGTGACGAGCGTCGCACCGGCGGGCAGCTCGACGGCGCCGGCGAGGATCTGGGTGCCGGCCTCGAGGCCCTCGACGGAGACGGTGACCGACTCGGGGATGTTGGTGGCCTCGGCCTCGACCTGCAGGCTCGAGTGGTCCAGGCTGACGACCGTCTCGGGGGCGGCCTCGCCCTCGAGGTGCACGGGGACGTCGACGGTGACCTTCTCGCCCTTGCGGACGATGACGAGGTCGATGTGCTCGATGACCGGCTTGATCGGGTCGCGCTGGACGTCCTTGGCGAGAGCCATCTGCTCGTCACCGTCGAGGACGATCGTGAGGAGCGCGTTCGGGTTCTTCAGCGCCATCATCGCGTCGTGGCCGACGAGCGTGATGTGGACGGGGGCCGCGCCGTGGCCGTACATGACCGCGGGGATCTTGTGGTCGCGGCGGATCTGGCGGGCCGCGCCCTTGCCGAACTGGGTACGGGTCTCGGCCTGCAGCTTGATGGTGTCGTTGGACACGGTGTCTCCTGGTGACTTGAGGCGAATCGATCGGGTGACGGCGGTGGGGGGGGTCGACGTCTGCGGCGGCCTCGACGCGGGACACGGCACGGACAGGCGCGCTGGCCCGCGGATCATCCGGTCTCTGCGACCTCAGGATCTACGGCCACCGCGTCGATCACGGACGCGCATGGCCCGAACAGCTCTGGCCGGTGCAGCGTCCCTCGCCGAGGCAACCCCGAGAGTCTAGGCCAGCGGTGCGTGGCAGGCCAATCGGCGTATGCCGTCCGCCCCCGTCCCGGGGTCAGCGCGGGTGCGCTGCGGTGGGCTCGACGAGGGGATCGACGACGGACTCATCGGCGGAGGCGCCGGGGTCACCCGCGGAGGCGGCCGTCGGGTCACCACCGAGCAGGTCGGCCTGGTCGGCGTTGGCCTCCCCCAGCCGAACCGCCACGACACCCGCGAGGATGAGCGCACCGCCGGCGAGCTGGACGATCCCCGGCAGCTCGCCGAGCAGGGCCCAGGCGATGAGGACGGCGAAGAGGACCTCGGACAGCCCGACGAAGCTCGCGATGGTGGCGCCGACGAGGCGTGTGCCGATGACACCGACGCCGTAGGCGATGGCGGCGGCGACGACCGCGAGCTCGGCGACGGGCACCCACCACGCGACGGTGGCCCCGGCGATCTCGACACTCTCGCGGGCGGTCGCGTAGTCGATGAGCCCGGTCGCGCTGGCCACGACGAGCAGCACCGCGCCGACACCGAGTCCGAACCCGGCGAGGGCGAGCGGCGGGAGCGACTCCTCGTGCTCGTGACCGGACGTGACGTAGAAGGTGGCCAGGCCCACGGCCGCGAGCAGGCCCCAGACGACGCCGGCCCACGAGATCTCGACACCGGAGAAGACGTCGAGGACGAGGACGAGACCCGCGACCGAGAGGACGACCCCGGCGAGGGTGAGGCGCGAGGGGCGCCGCCCGTGCGCGGCCCACATCCAGCCGACGACGAAGACGACCCCGAGGTACTCGAGGAGCAGCGCCACCGCGACCGACAGCGACTCGACGGCGTTGAAGTAGGCGAATTGGCACCCGGCGACGGCCACCGCACCGAACGCGAGGACCTGCCCGGCGTTGCGGCGCAGGAGCTGCCACCGGCCGCGCAGCGCCCAGAGGGCGACAGGCGCCATGACGAGCGCGGCGAACCCGACCCGCCACGTGACGACTCCGCCCGGGGTCCACCCGACCTGGAGCAGTGACTTGGCGAACGCGCCGGACGAGCCGAAGGTCGCCGACGCGAGCAGGACGAGCAGGAACCCCACCAACATCGCGCGCGGCGTACGGGTCTGGATGCCTGCGTTCACGATGCCACCTCGTCAGGAGTAATGTGTCGGGTTGGTCCTTACCTGCGTGACGCTAGACCTGCCGGATGTCAGGAGTCAAGATGGTCTTTGCATATGACACGGAGCTGACGCTCCAGCACGCCGTGGCGCTGATGAACTCTGCGGAGGGTTTCGGCGACGACACCGACGAGCAGCTGCCGACCGTCGCCGCACTCGTGGCGCACCTCGACGCGTGGGAGTGGAGCGGTGGCCGGCCGCGCACCCGGGCCGAGCTCGACGACGTCCACGCTCTCCGTCCCCGGCTGCGTGAGCTGTGGAGCCGCGACGTCGAGGGACTCGTCGACGGCGTCAACGAGCTGCTCGCGGAGCACCGGGCCCTTCCCCGGCTCGTCCGCCACGACGACCTCGACTGGCACATCCACGCCACCGAGGACGACGACCCGATCGCCAAGCGGATGGCGGTCGAGGCTGCCATGGCCATCATCGACCTCATCCGCGCGGGCGAGACCGAACGCCTGCGTGTCTGCGCCGCGGACGACTGCGGCGACGCCGTCATCGACCTCAGCAAGAACCGCAGCCGCCGCTACTGCGACGGCACGTGCGCCAACAAGGCGCACGTCGCGGCATACAGAGCCCGTCAGCAGTCCGACTGATTGCGACTTCGCAGAGTGGCGAGGGTCGCAAGCAACTCTGCGAAGTCGCAATCAGTCGAAGAAGGGCGGGGTCAGGCGCGGCCGCCGAAGAGGCTCGTCACCGAGCCGTCCTCGAAGACCTCCTTGATCGCGGCGCTGATGAGCGGCGCGATCGACAGGACGGTGAGCCCCTCGAACTCGTTCTCGGGGGCGATCGGCAGGGTGTTGGTGACGATGACCTCCCGCGCCGCGCAGTCGCGCAGCCGCTCGGTCGCCGGCGGCGAGAGGATCGCGTGCGTCGCCGCGATGATGACGTCCTTGGCACCGTCGGCCTTGAGGGCGTCGGCGGCCTTGGTGATCGTGCCGCCGGTGTCGATCATGTCGTCGACGAGCACGCAGACGCGGCCCTTGACCTCACCGACGACGCGGTTGGCGACGGCCTGGTTGGGCTGGTTGATGTCGCGCGTCTTGTGGATGAAGGCCAGCGGCACGCCACCCAGGCGCTTGGACCACTGCTCCGCGACCTTGATGCGGCCGGCGTCGGGCGAGACGACGGCGAGGTCCTCGTGGCCGTACTTCGCCGACACGTAGTCGGACAGCACCGGCTGCGCCATGAGGTGGTCGACGGGCCCGTCGAAGAAGCCCTGCACCTGGTCGGTGTGGAGGTCGACGGCGATGAGTCGGTCGGCGCCGGCCGCGCGGAACAGGTCGGCCATGAGGCGGGCCGAGATCGGCTCGCGGCCGCGGTGCTTCTTGTCCTGGCGGGCGTAGCCGTAGAACGGCATGACGACCGTGATGCGCTTGGCGCTGGCCCGCTTGAGGGCGTCGATCATGATGAGGTGCTCCATGATCGCGTCGTTGAGCGGCGCGCTGTGGCTCTGGATGACGAACGCGTCGGAGCCGCGGACGGACTCCTCGTAGCGGACGTAGATCTCGCCGTTGGCGAAGTTGTAGGCGCTCGTCGGGACGAGCTCGGTGCCGATGAGCGCGGCGACCTCCTGGGCCAGCCCCGGGTGGGAGCGGCCGCTGAAGATCATCAGCTGCTTCTTGGGCTTCTTGCGGATGTTGGCGGACTTGGGCCGGTCGTCCTTGCTCATGCTCAGGCCTTTCCCTCGTCCGTGGACCGGTCCGCGAGCGCGCCCGTATGCCGGGTGCCCGCCTGCGTGGCCGCCTGAGCCGCCGTCTCGGTCTTCGTCCCGGCGCGGGCCCGGGCGACCCAGCCGTCGACGTTCTTCTGGCGACCTCGGGCGACGGCGATCTGGCCCGGCTCGATGTCGGCGGTGATCGCGCTGCCCGCGGCGACGTACGCGCCGTCGGCGACGTCGACCGGCGAGACGATGACCGTGTCGGACCCGATGAACGAGTGCGCGCCGATCGTCGTGTGGTGCTTGGCGACTCCGTCGTAGTTGGCGAAGATCGTGCCGGCGCCGATGTTGGCGCCCTCGCCGATCGTCGCGTCGCCGCAGTAGGTGAGGTGCGGGACCTTGGCGCCGTCGCCGATTCGGGCGTTCTTGGTCTCGACGAAGCCGCCGATCTTGCCCTTGACCCCGAGCACGGTGCCGGGGCGGAGGTAGGAGAACGGCCCGACGGTCGCGCGCTCGCCGATGACGGCGAGGACGGCCTCGGTGCGCTTGACCTCGGCGCCGTCGTGGACCTCGGTGTCGGTGAGGGTCGTGTCGGGGCCGATGCGGGCCTCGGAGCCGATCGACGTCGCGCCGAGCAGCTGGGTGCCGGGGAGGATCATCGCGTCGCGGCCGATGCTCACGTCGCTGTCGATCCACGTCGTCGCGGGGTCGACGATCGTCACGCCCTCGCGCATCCACCGCTCGTTGTTGCGCCGGTTGAGCTCCTTGCCGAGGGCCGCGAGCTGGACACGGTCGTTGACGCCCTCGGTCTGCCAGAGGTCGTCGATGACGTGGGCGTCGACGGTCCGGCCGCCGTCACGGGCGATCCTGAGCACGTCGGTGAGGTACTTCTCGCCCTGGGCGTTGTCGGTGCCGACCTGGCCGAGGGCCTCGCGCAGGACGGCGACGTCGAAGGCGTAGATCCCCGAGTTGATCTCGGTGATCGCGCGCTCCTCCTCGCTGGCGTCCTTCTGCTCGACGATGCCGGCGACGTGACCGGCGTGGTCACGCACGATGCGGCCGTAGCCTTGGGGGTTGTCGAGGTGCGCCGTGATGACGGTCGCGGCACTGCCGGACGCCTCGTGGCGCGCCACGAGGTCCACGAGGGTCTCGCCGGTGAGCAGGGGGACGTCACCGTAGGTCACGAGCACCGTGCCAGTGAGGTCGGCCGGAAGGGCGTCGAGGGCGCACTCGGTCGCGCGACCGGTGCCCTTGACCTCGTCCTGGTCGGCGATCGTGGCCTCGGCGTCGACCTCGGCGATGTGCGCGGCGACGAGGTCACGCTCATGCCGGACGACGACGGCGAGGTGCTGCGGGCCGGTGACGCGGGCGGCCGCGATGGCGTGCCCGACGAGGCTGCGGCCCCCGATCCGGTGCAGCACCTTGGGGGTGGCTGACTTCATCCGGGTTCCCTCGCCTGCGGCGAGGATGATGACTGCGGCGGGCCGGGCATTGGTCACGAGCGGTGCTCCCGAGGTTCGTGGCGGCGTACCGCGCCACTCTACCGACGAGTCGGCCGTATGCCGTCCCGCCCCTTCCCGGGGTCCCTCAGGTGGCCAGCGCCGGGGTGCGCCGCACGAGCAGGCTGAGCGCCCCGGCCCCGCCGAAGAGCAGGGCGGAGAGGACCACGACACCGGGCCACCCGGCATACGACCAGGCATGTCCGCCGGCGGTCCCGAAGAGGGAGGAGCCGAGGTAGTAGGCGAAGAGGTAGAGCGAGGCGGCCTGTCCGGCGGCCACTCCCCCGGCGTGGGCGCGCACGGGGACCCAGCCGCTGGCGACGCCGTGGACGACGAAGAAGCCTGCCGTCATGATCGCGATGCCGGCCACGACCACGACGAGGTCGCCCGAGAGCGTGACAGCCAGCCCGGCGAGGGCGAGGGCGGCACCGGCGGGTGCGACGGCCCGGCGCCCGAAGCGGTCCGCGAGCCGCCCGGCGACCGCGGATCCGAAGGACCCACAGGCACAGACGAGGAAGACGAGGCTCGCAGCGCCCAGGCTCAACCCGAACGCGGGGCCGGTGAGGCGGAAGCCGAGGGCGTTGAAGACCGCGACGAAGGCGCCGCAGCCGAGCATCCCGATGCCGTAGAGCGCGAGCAGCACCGGGTCCGTCAGGGCGCGCCGGGTCATGGCGAGGGCATGGCGACGCCCGGGCGGGCGGGGCACGAAGTGGCGTGAGGCAGGCAGGGCGAACCACACGACGACGGCGCAGACGAGGGCGAGTGCGGCCACGGCACCGAGGGCCCACCGCCAGCCCCAGAGGTCGGCCACGGGGCCGGTCGCGAGCCGTCCGGTCATGCCACCGATGGCGTTGCCGCCGATGTAGAGACCTGCCGCGCGCGCCTGCGCTCCCCGGTGCAGCTCCTCACGCAGGTATGCCGTGGCCACCGCGGGCAGCCCGGCGATCGTCACGCCGAGGACGAGTCGAAGACCGAGGAACGTGGGCCAGGTCGGTGCGACGGCCGAGGCGCCCGCCACGACGACGGAGGTGAGGAGGCTCGCGTGGATGAGCCGGGTGCGGCCGATGCGGTCCGACAGCGGCCCGGCGAGCAGGAGGGTGAGCGCGAGCGCGCCGGTCGTGAGCGAGAGGGACAGGGTGCTGTCGGCGGCAGACACCTCGAAGTCGGCTGCGAGGGCGGGGAAGAGCGACTGGGACCCGTAGATGAGCGTGAACGTGGCGACACCCGCGGCGAACAGCGACAGGACGACCCTCCGGTATCCCGTCGTGCCCGGTCGGTGGCCGGGTTCGGTTCTGGTGGAGAGCGTCACTCCTCGAGGGTGACGCGGTCGCGCTCCATACGTCCAATGTCGTCCATGGCGAATCGCCATGCGTGGAGCGCATGATGGGCCCATGGAGCTACGCGATCTCGGCTGGCTGGTCACCCTGTCCGAGCACGGGCACGTCACCGAGGCCGCAGGCGCGCTCGGGGTGAGCCAGCCGACCCTCTCGCGGGCCCTTGCCCGGGTCGAGGCCGAGCTCGGGACACGGCTGTTCGAGCGGGTGCCGAGCGGTGTCGTCCTCACGCCCGACGGCGAGCTCGTCCTCGAGGCCGCCCGCGACATCGGCGCCCGGCACGCCCAGGTGCTGGCCGACCTCGCCGGGCGGCTCGACCCCGAGAGCGGGACGGTGCGGCTCGCGTTCCTCGACTCGATGTCGACCTCGCTCGTGCCACGGGTGCTGCGGGAGTTCCACGCGTCGGCCCCGTCCGTGCGGGTCCTGCTCACCCAGGAGCCGCACCACCACATCACCCGAGACCTCGACTCCGGCGCCGTCGAGCTGGCCATCACCTCGTGGCTGCCGGACGGGCCGTTCGGGTGGCTGCCGCTCCAGCGGGAGCGTCTCGTCGTCGTCGTGGGGCCGGGCCACCGATGGCAGTCGCGGCGCCGGATCTCGCTCGCGTCGCTGCGCGACGAGGAGCTCGTGACGACACCGCCCGGCTTCGGCTACCGCGCCCTCGTCGACGAGCTGCTGGCCGAAGCCGGGGTCTCACCGACGGTGTCGTTCGAGAGCGCAGACCTCGCGACGATCGAGGGCCTCGTGTCCGCCGGGCTGGGCGTCGCGGTGCTGCCCGAGCAGTTCGCCGGCCAGACCGGGACGACCGGCATCCCGCTGGCAACCGCCGCCGCCCGGCGCACGATCGGGCTGACCTGGCGGACCGACCGGGTGCTGGCGCCACCGGCGGCTCGCTTCCTCGACTTCGTCGGGCCGTCGGTCGCACTCAGGTCCTGAGTCCGGCTGAGGGCGCGAGACCCGGGCCCTGTCGGCGGGCGGTGCGATGGTGGGGAGATGGCGACGATCTACTACACGGCTTCGACCCTCGACGGCTTCATCGCGACGACCGACCACTCGCTCGAGTGGCTGCTCTCGCGCGACGTCGCGGGTGACGTGGACATGGGCTACGACACGTTCGCCCCGCGCGTCGGCGCCTGCGCCATGGGTGCGAGCACGTGGCAGTGGCTGCTCGACCACGACCCCGACGGCTGGACGCCGAAGCCGACCTGGGTGTTCACCCACCGCGACTTCGCCCCGTCCGAGCAGGTCACCTACACGACTGCCGACGTGGAGCAGGTGCACGCCGAGATGCTGGACACGGCCGACGGCAAGGACGTGTGGATCGTCGGCGGTGGCGACCTGGCCGGCCAGTTCCACGACGCCGCGCTGCTCGACGAGGTGTGGGTGCAGTACGCCCCGGTGACCCTCGGCGCGGGGGCGCCGGTCCTGCCCCGTCACGTCGAGCTCCGCCTCGAGGAGGTGGCCCGCAACCGCGACTTCATGTGCGGCCGCTACTCCGTGGTCCGCGACGCCTGAGCAAGGCACCACTGCTCCCCGGGTAGGAGTCGAACCTACGTCGCTAGTCCTGATTCAAAGTCAGGCGGGCCCTGCCGGCAGACCAACCGGGGAACGATGCGCGCGAGGCGAGCCCACGGCATACGACGCACAGGGTAGTTGACCCCGTGGGGGACCTCACCCACGTCGCTTCAGCGACCGCTTGCCACGCAGGGCACAATGGGGCGAGTGAGTCGAGACCAGGCAGCGACCAAGGTGCGTGCTCCGCGGGGGCGGATGACGGGGGCCCAACGACGAGAGCAGCTCATCGGCATCGGCCGACAGCTCTTCGCCAACCGCGGCTACGAGGCGACGACCGTCGAGGAGATCGCGAGCGTCGCGGGCGTCTCGAAGCCCGTCGTCTACGAGCACTTCGGCGGCAAGGAGGGCCTGTATGCCGTCGTCGTCGACCGCGAGATCCAGGCGCTGCTCGGGGCGATCGCGGGTGCGCTGACGTCCGAGGGCGGGTCGCGCGCGCTGCTCGAGCGGGCCGCGACGGCGCTGCTCGACTACATCGAGACCTCGACCGACGGCTTCCGGATCCTCGTGCGCGACTCGCCGCCCGGGCAGCAGACCGGCAACTTCGCCTCGCTCATGTCGGACGTCGCGTCGCAGGTCGAGCACCTGCTGGCGGCACAGTTCACCCACCGCGGGCTCGACCCCAAGCAGGCACCGATGTACGCGCAGATGCTCGTCGGCATGGTGGCGCTCACCGGCCAGTGGTGGCTCGAGAACCCCAAGGCCAAGAAGCGTGACGTCGCCGCTGCCTTGGTCAACCTCGCGTGGAACGGCCTCACCGGACTCGAGTCCAAGCCCCAGATCACCCACGCCTGAGCGGCACCGCGCCCCTATTCTGAGCCAATGGGCGCACCACGATGGGTGGCTGAGGTGGCGTGGGGAGACGTCTCGACCTGGTTCTCCGGGCTCGTCACGGCGGCGGCCCTGCTCGTGTCCGCGTATGCCGTCCGCTACACCGCCAAGAGCACTCGTATCGCCGCGGAGGCCGCACGGGACTCGGCCGAGCTGGTGCGCATCGAGCGCGGTCGGTTCGCCGTCGAGGTGGCACAGCGACGCGAGGCACAGGCGCGCCTCGTGGCCTGCCGCCTGCTGTGGCGCGAGGAGGACTGGAACGGCGGCGAGAAGGCCCGACGTCAGTACGTCGTCGTCGCGAACGGTTCGGGCGAACCGGTCAAGGACGTCCACGTGTTGGTGGCGTTCGCTCCCGCAGCATCCCTGCCGCGACCGTTGGGCCTCCCGACCGATGCCCTCGACGTCGACACGGCGCCGTGCGTGCGCGAGATCCCGGTCCTCGAGCCGACGATGCTTGCAGGGCCCTTCGAGCAGCGCATCGAGGTCGCACTGCGTTCTGGGATCCAGGTCGGCAGTGTGTCCGACGGCCCCCTCCTGCTGAGCTGGCGCGCGCTACCGTCCCCGTTCGTCCCGGACGTGAGTGCCTTCGGAAGCGACGCTCGACGCGAGTGGGAGGCGTACGACCGACGGCGCCGACCACTGGGCGAGCCGGCCGGCACCACACGGGAACGCTACGAATGGTTGGTCGCAAGCCTCAACGACGGCAGGTCTCGCGTCCTGGGGACGAGCTTCCGTCCCACTTTCGGTGCGTCGCGGTGGTCGATGGAGTTCACCGACTCCGCCGGCATCCGGTGGCGCAGAACGCCGACCGAGCTCACCGAGCTCACCGAGCTCCAGAACCCTGGGACCGAGGTTGTGCAGGCGTGAGCGTCAGACGGTGAAGTCGAGCTTCGGCGGGGCGACCTGCTGGAACTCGACGCGGTTGCCCACCGGGTCGTCCGTGTGGAACCGCTGGACGCCCGGCACCTCGTTGTTCCAACGCACCTCTCCACCGGCACCCGCGATCGCCGCGGCCAGCGCCGCCACGTCGTCGACGCCGAAGCACGGGTGGGCCTTGCGCGCCGGCGCGAACCCTTCCTCGACCCCGCAGTGCAGCTCCTGTTCGCCGGCGGCGAACCAGACGCCGCCGCGGGCGGCGAGGAGAGGCGGCTTCGGGATCTCGGGCAGACCGCACACGACGCCGTAGAAGTGGCGCAGCAGGTCCTCGGTGCCGGCCGGGCAGGCGAGCTGCACGTGGTGCAGGCCGACGACGGCCATCAGTCGTTCTTCCGGGCGACCGCGAAGACGCGGCGGAACGGGAAGAGGACGCCGACCTCGCTGCGCGGGTAGGCCTCGCGCAGCGCCACGGCATACGGCTCGAGGAACGCATCACGCTCCTCCCCCTCCGGGAGGATGTCGAGGACCGGGCGCAGGCCGGTGCTGCTCACCCAGTCGAGGACGGGGTTCTCGGACTCCTCGTCGGGGTCGAGCACGTGCGAGTAGACCGTCTCCCACGCGTCGACGCTCGTGCCCAGCCGGCTGAGGAAGGTGAGGTAGGTCTTGGGCTCGCCGACCGCGGGCAGGTCGAGCGCGGCGAGCAGCTCGTTGGCGCGGGGGTGCGTCGCCGCGGTCTCGCGCATGAGCGCGTGGCTCGGGGCGTCGAAGTTGTTGGGAACCTGGAGGGCCAGCCAGCCACCGGGCGCGAGCGCCTCGACCCAGGTCGGCAGGAGGTCGAGGTGGCCGGGGACCCATTGCAGCGTCGAGTTCGTGATGACGACGTCGGGGGCCTCGCCGAGCGAGGCAGGGTCCCAGTCCTTGAGGTCCGCTTGGACCCACTCGACGCGGTTGTCGGTGTCGAGCGCTCGGGCCGCCTCGAGCATGGACTCGGCGGCGTCGACACCGACGATGCGCGCGTCCGGCCACAGCTCGCCGAGTGTGAGGGTCGCCGGTCCGTTGCCGCAGCCGAGGTCGACGACGAGCGACGGCTCGTCGGAGCGGACCTGCGCGACGAGGTCCGCGAAGGGACGGCTGCGCTGCTCGTCGAAACGGGCGTATGCCGCGGGGTCCCAGCTCGGCTGTGTGCGCATCGTTGCTCCTCCTGCAGTCCCGAGCGGCCGCTCCGGCGCTCGTCCCCAACTCTGGCCCGCCGTTATCTTGATGTCAAGATACTTGACGGGAGTACAGTCGCCCTCATGCCCGAGGATGACGTCGACCGTATCGTCTCGGCGTGGCGTCGTGAACGTCCCGAGCTCGACGTCACCCCGCTCGAGATCCTCAGCCGCATCTCCCGCCTCGCGCGGCGGCTCGACCTCGCCCGCGGCGCCGCGTTCAGCGAACACGGCCTCGACGGCTGGGAGTTCGACGTGCTGTCGGCGCTGCGGCGCGCCGGCGCGCCCTACGAGCTCTCCCCCGGCGCCCTCGTGGCGCAGACGCTCGTGACGAGCGGGACGATGACCAACCGGGTCGACCGGCTGCTCGCCCGGGGGTTCGTCGAGCGCCACCCGGACCCGCGTGACCGTCGCGGCGTCATCGTCCGCCTCACCCCTGAAGGCATGCGGACCGTCGACTCCGCCCTCGACGACCTCCTCGCGCACGAGCGCGAGCTGCTCGCGGACCTCCCCAACGGCCAGCGCACCGACCTGGCCGACCAGCTCCGCCTCCTGCTCACCCCGTTCGAGCGCTCCGAACCCTGACCCGCGAGGCGCTCGCGTCCGCAGTGGTGGCGAGCTTCCCGACCACGGTTGCGGACGCAGGCCCGGCACCGAGCGGGTGCGTCCGCAAGGATGGCGCGGTTCCCGACCAGGGTTGCGGACACAAGCCATCGGGGTATGCCGGGTGGTCGCCTCTCAGGGTTCGAGGACGTCGGCGGCCTCGAGCCACTCGAGCTCGAGGACCTCGCGCTCGTCGACGACCTCGCGCAGCTCGGCGTTGAGCTCGAGCACCTTGGCGTGGTCGGCGGCCTGCTCGGCCATCGCCGCGTGGATCCGCTCCTCGCGCTGGGCGAGCCGGGTCAGCTGCTTCTCGACGCGGGCCATGACCTTGCGCGCCTCACGCTGCTCGGCCGGGCTCGCGCTCGGTTCGTGCGTCGGCGTCGACGGCTGCTCCGACGACCCTGGACGCTGACGTTGCGAGCCGGAGCCGGAGCCGAAACTGGCGGGGGAAGCGGTGGGTGAGGACACGGCATACGAGGGGGTGACCGTGGCGCGGAGCCGGAGGTACTCCTCGACGCCGCCGGGCAGCTCCCGCACGCGCCCGTCGCCGAGGAGCGCGACCTGCTGGTCGGCGATGCGCTCGAGGAGGTAGCGGTCGTGCGAGACGACGAGCAGCGTGCCGGCCCAACCGTCGAGGACGTCCTCGAGGGATGTGAGGGTCTCGATGTCGAGGTCGTTGGTGGGCTCGTCGAGGAGGAGGACGTTGGGCTCGTCCATGAGGATCCGCAGCACCTGGAGCCGGCGACGCTCGCCACCGGAGAGGTCGCGCACGCGGGTCTGCTGCCGCGGGCCGGGGAAGCCGAGGCGCTTGGCCAACGACGACGCGGTGACCTCCTTGCCGGCGAGCACGGTGACCTTGCGGACCTCCTCGACGGCCTCGATGACCCGGGCGTCGGCGAGGCGGTCGAGCTCGCGGACCTCCTGCGTGAGGTGGCCGATGCGCACGGTGACGCCCTGCTTGCGCTTGCCAGCGCTGAGGGGCACTTCTCCGGCGAGCGCGCGCAGGAGCGTGGACTTGCCCGAGCCGTTGACGCCGACGATGCCGATGCGCGCGCCGGGTGCGAGGTGCCACGTGATGTGGTCGAGGAGCGTGCGGTCGCCCACCGACACCGACGCGTCGAGGAGGTCGATGACGTCCTTGCCGAGCCGGGTCGTCGCGAACGCCATGAGCTCGACGTCGTTGCGCAGCGGCGGCACGTCCTCGATGAGGGCGTTGGCGGCGTCGATCCGGAACTTCGGCTTCGACGTGCGGGCCGGCGCTCCGCGGCGCAGCCAGGCGAGCTCCTTGCGGAGCAGGTTGTTGCGTCGCTCGGCCGTGACCCGCGCCATCCGCTCGCGCTCGGCCTTGGCGAGCACGTATGCCGCGTAGCCCCCGTCGAACCCGTTGACCTCGCCGTCGACGACTTCCCAGGTGCGGGTGGCCACGGCGTCGAGGAACCACCGGTCGTGGGTGATGGCGACGAGCGCGTTGTCGGGGCGAGAGCGGTGCCGGACGAGGTGCTCGGCGAGCCAGGCGACGCCCTCGACGTCAAGGTGGTTGGTCGGCTCGTCGAGGAGGAGGACGTCGGGGTCGTCGACGAGGAGCTTGGCCAGGCCGAGGCGGCGGCGCTCACCACCGGACTTGCCGGCGACGGTCGCGTCGAGCCCGCCGACGGCGGGGGCGTCGATGCCGCCGAGCAGTCCGGTGAGGACGTCGCGGATGCGCGCGTCGCCGGCCCAGACATGCTCGGCACGGTCGCCGAGCACGACCTCGCGGATCGTCGCCGACGGGTCGAGCGAGTCGTCCTGGGCGAGGACGCCGACGGTCGCGCCGCCGAGCCGGGCCACGCGGCCGTTGTCGACGTCGCGCTCACCGGCGATGACGCGGAGGAGGGTGGTCTTGCCGCCGCCGTTGCGCCCGACGATGCCGATGCGGTCGCCTCCGGAGACGCCGAGCGAGACGCCGTCGAGCACCTGGGCGGTGCCGAGCGCGAGGGCGGCGCGCTCGACGGAGATGAGGACGGCCACTAGTCGACCCGGGCGGGGATGACGTGGGCGCCGTGCACGGGCCCGATGGCCTTGCGGACCTCGCGGGCGGCACCGGTGGCGGTGAGGGCGACCGTGAGGTCGATGGCGGCCTCGACGTCCTCGACGAGGAAGGCGACGGTGGGTCCCGACCCGGAGACGATGCCGCCGAGGGCACCGAACTCCATCCCGCTCGTGAGCAGCTCGCCGAGCTCGGGGCGCAGCGAGACCGCGGCCTCCTGCAGGTCGTTGGTGAGCTGCGGGGCGAGGGCGTGCGGGTCGCCGGTGCGCAGCGCGCTCATGAGCTGCGAGTTGGGTTCGGGCGTGGCCGCGCGCGGCGAGCTGTCACCGCGCAGGCGGTCACACTCGGCGTAGACCTCGGGGGTCGAGAGCCCGATGTCGCTGATCGCGAAGACCCAGTGGTAGCTGCCGCGGGCGAGGACCGGCGCCAGCCGCTCACCGCGACCGCTGCCCATCGCCGTGCCACCCCGGATGAGGAACGGCACGTCGGAACCGAGCTCCGCGGCATACTCCTCGAGCTCTTCGGTCGACATCCCGAGGCCCCAGAGCCGGTCGCACGCGACGAGGGCCGCGGCGGCGTCGGCGGAGCCACCGGCCATGCCACCCGCCACCGGGATCGTCTTAGCGATCGTCACGTGCACGGGCGTGTCGATCGCCGTCTCCGCGGCGAGGAGCCGGGCGGCGCGCAGGGCGAGGTTGGTGGAGCCGGTGGGCACGACGTCGGCGTACTGGCCGCTCACGCTGCACCCCCACTCGTCGTCGAGCGCGACCGTGACGTCGTCGTGGAGGTTGACGGCCTGGTAGACCGTCGACAGCGTGTGGAAGCCGTCGTCGCGCAACGGGCCGACGAGGAGCTCGAGGTTGACCTTCGCGGGGACGCGCACCGTCACGGGCGCCGGGTCCGTGTGGGCCGAGGTCATGCGGCCACCCTAGTCATGGCTCGATGGCTCCCCGACATCCACGCCCTCAGCGAACACGGTGGCCGGCCGGACCGGTCCCGGGGTCCACTGGGCGCATGCGACTCCTCGTGCTCGGTGGGACGGCGATGCTCGGACGTGCGGTGGCGGAGCAGGCGGTGGCCGACGGCCACGACGTGACCTGCGTGGCCCGCGGCGAGTCGGGCGGCGTCCCCGCGGGCGCGGCGTGGGTGCGCTCCGACCGCGACGCCGACGACGGGCTCGACGCGGTCACCGACGTGGCCGAGCGCTGGGACGCCGTCGTCGACGTCGCCCGCCAGCCGGGCCAGGTCCGCCGCGCGGTCGCGGGTCTCGAACCGGTGGCGGACCACTACGTCTTCGTGTCGACCGGCAACGTGTATGCCGTCCACTCCGGTCTCGCGACCGACGAGACCGTCCCGCTGCTCGCCCCGCTGGAGGGCGACGTCATGGAGGACATGAGCACCTACGGTGAGGCGAAGGTCGCGTGCGAGGCCGCCGTGCTCGACGGCTTCGGCCCCGAGCGCTCGCTCGTCGCCCGCGCCGGGCTCATCGGCGGACCGGGCGACTGGTCCGGCCGGTCCGGCTGGTGGCCGTGGCGCTTCGCGCACCCCGTCGGTGCGCACGGCGCCGTCCTCGCGCCCGACGCCCTCGACCTGCCCATGGCGGTCGTCGACGTGCGCGACCTCGCGTCGTGGCTCGTGCGGTGCGCCGCGTCGCAGACCCCGGGGACCGTCGACGCGGTCGGCGAGCCCGACACCCTCGCAGGCCTGATCTCGGTGGCCCGCGACGTCGGTGGGCACACCGGTCCCCTCGTCACCGCCCCGGCCGAGTGGCTCGCCGAGCAGGGAGTCCAGGAGTGGATGGGCGAGGACAGCCTGCCCCTGTGGATCTCGGACCCCGAGTGGCGCGGGTTCGGTGCCCACACCGGCGCGGCGGCCCGAGCGGCCGGGCTCACCCACCGACCGGTGGCGGAGACGCTCCGGGACGCGGCGGCATACGAGGAGACGCGTGAGGCGAGCAACCCGAGACGGTGCGGTCTCTCGGACGCGACCGAACGACGGCTACTGGGGCTGCTCGGCCACTGACGCACCAACGTTCGCGGCGTGCGCGCTCGCGACCGCCGCGAACTGGTGGACGTCGAGCTGCTCGCCACGGGTGCGCGGGTCGATGCCGGCGGCGACGAGCGCGGCCTCGGCCGCCTGGGGCGAACCGGCCCACGGGGCGAGGGCGGCCCGCAGCGTCTTGCGGCGCTGGGCGAAGGCCGCGTCGATGCAGGCGAAGACCTGCTCACGGGTGGCCGACGTCCGGGGCGGGTCGCGACGGATGAGCGACACAAGGCCGGAGTCGACGTTGGGCACCGGCCAGAACACCGAACGGCTGACGTTGCCCGCGAGCGCGACGTCGGCGTACCAGGCCGCCTTGACGCTCGGCACGCCGTAGGTCTTGGAGCCGGGCTTGGCGGCGAGGCGTTCGGCGACCTCGAGCTGGACCATGACGAGGATCCGTTCGATCGAGTCGAACCGCTCGAGGAAGCTCAGGACGACCGGGACCGAGACGTTGTAGGGCAGGTTCGCGACGAGCGCCGTCGGGGCGTCACCGGGCAGCTCCTCGACGCGCAGGGCGTCGGCGTGCACGACGGTGAGCCGGTCGGCGACGGCGGGAGCGACGGTGCGCACCGTCTCGGGCAGCGCCTCGGCGAGGACGGGGTCGACCTCGACGACGGTGACGTGGCGGGCCACCGGCAGCAGGGCGAGGGTGAGCGAGCCGAGCCCCGGCCCGACCTCGACGACGACGTCGTCCGCGCCGATCCCGGCCACCCGTGCGATGCGCTGGACGGTGTTGGCGTCGATGACGAAGTTCTGGCCCCAGGTCTTCGTGGGGCGGATGCCGAGGCGCGCGGCCAGCTCGCGGATCTGGGCGGCCCCGAGGAGCCCTGACGTCGACATGGGCGCCACCCTACGACCGTGGGCGCCACTGAGGCCGGGCCCCCTCATACGCGGCCCGGCCTCAGTCGGTGTGCCTGACGGAGTCAGGCGGTGCGCCTGAACGAGACAGGCGGTGGGCCTGACGAGGTCAGGCCGTGCCTGAACGGTCAGGCTGCGTGCGCGCAACCCCACGGCTGGAGGCCGCGGTCGGCGTAGACGCGGTTGGCGACGGTGATCTGCTCGGCGCGCGACGCGAGGTCGGCACGCTGGGCGAAGTCGCCACCACCGGCACCGAGCCAGGTGCCGTAGTCGAACTGCAGTCCGCCGTAGTAGCCGTTGCCGGTGTTGATCGACCAGTTGCCGCTCGACTCGCACTCGGCGATGCGGTCCCACATCGCGGCGTTCGAGAGGTTGAGGCCGGCGCCGGAGGTGTTGCCCGCGCTGGTCGCCGGGGTCGACGGCTTGGGCGCGGCCGGCTTGGCCTTGGTGCCGACCGAGACGACCTCGGTGACGGCGGGCTTGAGCACCTTGGAGCTCGTGACGGTGGAGGTGGTGACCTTGCCGTCGACGAGCAGGCGGCGCAGGGTGACCGACTTCAGGCCGTCCTTGCCCGCGGTGACGATCTTGCGGGTGCCCTCGAGGAGCGAGGCGTCCTTCTTCGTCGTGGTGGCGTGGGCGACCGCCTGGGTTCTGGTGACCGTCTGCTGGTTCACGCGCTGCACGGTGATGCCGAGGCCGTTCTTCAGGGCCGTGACCGGCTTCGGCGAGACGCGGTCGTCCTGGTCGGCCTTGACGCCGAGCTCACGCAGGGCGTCGGCGACGGTGGCGGCGGACGTGATGTGCTCGACGCGCTTGCGGTCGGCGAAGAGGATGACCTTCTTGGGCGTGGTGACCGAGAGGTCGAGGCCCTGGCGGCCGATCGGCTGCGAGCGCGACGCCGAGAGCTTGGCGTTGCTGCCGGCGCGGATGTCGAGGTCACGCAGGGCGGCGTCGACGGTCGTGGCCGTCGTCCAGTACTCCTTGGCGACACCGTCGACGTTCACGGTGAGCTTGCGGCCGTAGCGCACGGAGATCGTGTCGCCGTCCTCGATCGGGCTGCTGGCCGAGGGGACGACCTGGTCGTGCTCGCCGAGGGTGATCCCCTTCTTGGCGAGTGCGTCCCCGACGGTCGAGCCGAAGACGTGGAGGGACGAGGACTGCCCGTCGACGGTGAGGCCGACGGCCTTGTCGAGGTGGGCAACGCCGAAGGAACCGGCGGCCACCGTCAGTGCCGCAGCACCTTGGGCAGCAAGACGCAGGGGACGAGAAATCAAGAGTGCTCCAGGGATCGGTCTCTCCGGACACCGAGGCGAGCGACAGGTCCTCAGGGGTGGACCCGCGGAGCCCCCAGGGGAGGGGTTCCGACAACAGGAGAGCGAGGTGCGCTCGGTGGTGAAACCAGCGTCCTCGCCCCTGTCTTCGCCCGAAGCCCAGCTCCGGCCAACCCATCAACCATCCCGACAACGGCCGCAAAGGTCAAATTTCGGTAACGGTGACGTGGACCACGGGTGTCACTGGTGTGGCTCGTGTGACGGGTGCGCTCAGGTCCAGGGGCCGTAGACCCGCTCCGAGTTCTCGGACAGCGCCTGGCACAGCGTCGGCACCGCGACGCCGAGCGTCGCGGCCATCGCGCGCACCGTGAGCGGCACGAGGTGGGGGGCGTTGACGGCGCCCCGGTGGGGGTGGGGAGTGAGGTAGGGCGCGTCGGTCTCGACGAGCAGCCGGTCGAGCGGCGTGACGCTCAGCGCGTCGCGCAGTCCGTGGGCGTTCTTGAACGTCACGGTGCCCGCGAAGGAGAGGTAGTAGCCACGCTCGGCGCACTCCTGCGCCATGGGCAAGTCGCCCGAAAAGCAGTGCAGCACAGTCGAACTCGGTGCCCCCTCCTCCTCGAGGATGCGCAGGACGTCGGCGTGGGCGTCACGGTCGTGGATCTGCAGCGCCTTGTCGAGACGCTTGGCCAGGTCGATGTGCCAGCGGAAGCTGTCCTGCTGCACGCCCTTCCCGTCGGGGCCGGTCCGGAAGTAGTCCAGACCCGTCTCCCCCACGACCCGGATCCGGGGGTGCCTCGCGAGGCTCTCGATCTCCTCGTATGCCGTGTCCAGACTCCCGCTCGCAGCGAGCCCGGGCACCTCGTTGGGGTGCAGGGCCACGCCGCCGAGCATCGCGGCATACGTGTCGACCATCACGACGGTCTGGCGGGCGGCCGGGAGGTCACAGCCGATCTGGACCACGCGGTCGACGCCCACGGCCTTGGCGCGAGCCAGGAGGTCGGCGACGTCGACGGCCACGCCCTCACGCTCGATGTCGAGGTGGGTGTGGTTGTCGACGACCGCGATCGGCAGGGGGTCGGGGAGGTCGGGGACCGCGGTGCGGCTCGACCTCGTCGTGGCGTCGGTGGGCGTCACGACTGCTGGAGCCGCGCGAGCTCCTCCTCCACCACCGACTCGTCTAGCTTGACGAAGACCCCGGTGGGCTTGGCGATGGCCGCGCCGACCGTGACGGGCCGGGACTCCCAGCGCGGGGTGCCGGTGTACTCCCCCGTGATGATCGGGTAGCTCCGGTCCCGGTCGCCCTCGTCGAGCCCGGAGACCTCCTCGACGACCGGCATGGGGGTGAACTCGCCCTGTCCGCCGAGGAACGCGTGCACCCGGTTGGAGGCGTGCGGGAGGAACGGCGCGAGGATCGTGTTGAGGTCGCTCACGCACTGGATGAGGGTGTGGAGCACGGTGGCCAGACGCTCGCGCTGGTCCTCGCCCTTGAGCTTGAACGGCTCGGTGTCGGTGACGTACTTGTTCACGTCGCCCACGGCCCGCATGGCCTCACCCACGGCGGCCTTGATCCGCTGCTTCGCGAGGAGGTCGCCGACGGTGTCGAACGCCTTGAGCGTCGCCGCTCGCACCGCCTCGTCGACCGGCTCCAGCGCCCCGGGCTGCGGAATCTCACCGAAGTTCTTGGCGATCATCGCTCCGGTCCGGTTGACGAGGTTGCCCCAGCCTGCGACGAGCTCGGAGTTGTTGCGCTGGACGAACTCGGCCCAGGTGAAGTTGCTGTCCTGGTTCTCGGGGCCGGCGGCGCAGATGAAGTAGCGGATCGGGTCGGGGCCGTAGCGGTCGAGGACGTCGCGGATGAAGATGACGTGGCCGCGGCTCGAGCTGAACTGCTTGCCCTCCATCGTGAGGTACTCGCTGCTCACGACCTCGGTCGGCAGGTTGAGCTCGCCGAACGTCCCCGGCTCGCCACCCTTGGCGCCGCGACCGGCATACGCGAGGAGCTCGGCCGGCCAGATCTGCGAGTGGAAGGTGATGTTGTCCTTGCCCATGAAGTAGTAGGACAGGGCCTCGGGGTCGTTCCACCACTCGCGCCAGCGCTCGGGCTCGCCGAGGCGGCGGGCCCACTCGACCGATGCCGAGAGGTAGCCGATGACCGCGTCGAACCAGACGTAGAGACGCTTGGCCTGCTGGTCCTCCCAGCCCTCCAGCGGGACCGGGATGCCCCAGTCGATGTCGCGGGTCATCGCTCGCGGGCGGATCTCCTCGAGGATGTTGAGGCTGAACTTGATGACGTTGGGCCGCCACGTCCCGCTCGCCTCTCGGCCCTGGAGCCACTCCTGCAGCGCGTCGGCGAGCGCGGGCAGGTCGAGGAAGAAGTGCTGCGTCTCGATGAACTCCGGCGTCTCGCCGTTGATCTTGGACTTGGGCTCGATGAGGTCGGTCGGCTCGAGCTGGTTGCCGCAGTTGTCGCACTGGTCGCCGCGCGCCTCCGCGTAGCCACAGATGGGACAGGTGCCCTCGATGTAGCGGTCGGGCAGGGTACGGCCCGTGCTCGGGCTGATCGCGCCCCGCGTCGTCTGCTCGATCATGTAGCCGTTGGCGTGGACCTGCCGGAACAGCTCCTGCGCCACGGAGTAGTGGTTGGCCGTCGTCGTGCGCGTGTAGAGGTCGTAGGAGCAGCCGAGGTCGGCGAGCTCGTGCGCGATGATCGCGTGGTTCTTGTCGACGAGCTCCTGCGGCGTCACACCCTCCTTGTCGGCGAGGACGAGGATCGGGGTGCCGTGCTCGTCGCTGCCGCTCACCATGAGGACGTCGTGGCCGGCCATGCGCATGTAGCGGCTGAAGACGTCGGAGGGCACACCGAACCCGGCCACGTGGCCCAGGTGGCGCGGACCGTTGGCGTACGGCCAGGCGACAGCAGAGAGGATTTTGCTCACTGCTGAATCCTAGGCGGCGCGGCGTCCCTGCTCGTATGCCGTCCGCTCCCCTCCCGGGTCGGCTCCGTCGGTCAGGTCGCGGACTCGGCTGCGGCCAGCTCGGACTTCCAGTCGCGGAAGCCTTCCTCGGTGCGGCCCAGCCGCCAGTAGCCAGAGATCGACCCCTGGTCACGGGTGAGACCGCGTTCGCGCAGCAGGAAGGGGCGGATCCCGTGCATGACCGCGCCACCCTCGCCGTGGACGAAGGCGTGGACCCGGCCCTCGCGCCACTCGAGCGCCCGGACGGCCTCGACGAGGTCCCCACCGTCCGCACGGTGCACCCACGTGACCTCGACGCCCGAGGCCGCTGCCAGCACGGGGCGGTGCTCGACGTCGTCGACGAGCAGGACGACCCTCGCCACGGCGGTGTCGGGCAGGGCGTGCAGGGCCGCGGTGATGGCGGGGATGGCCGACTCGTCGCCGGCGAGGAGGTGCCAGTCGGCGTCCGGGTCCGGACGGTAGCCCCCACCCGGACCGTTGGCGAGCAGCGTGTCGCCGGGCTGCGCGGCGGCCGCCCACGGACCGGCCACGCCCTCGTCGCCATGGACGACGAAGTCGATGGCCAGCGTGCCGTACGCGACGTCGGGGAAGAGCGCGGTGTAGGTCCGCACGACGGGCAGGTCCTGCGGCGGCATCGTCGCGCGCAGCGCCCGCATGTCCAACGGCTCGGGGTACGCGACACCGGGGCGCGGGAAGACGAGCTTGACGTAGCGGTCGGTCGCGTCGCTGCCCTCGAACGCCGAAAGGTCGTCGCTGCGGAACCACACCCTCCGCAGGCGTGGGGTCAGCTGCTCGGTGCTGGTGACGGTGAGACGGGTCGACAACGCGGGCTCCTCGGGTGGCTGGCCGGCAGGTCAAACTCCGCGCCGCCCCTCAGTGTTCCGCGATCCCCTTTCGAGTAGACATGACCTGAGACGGCGCGCACTGTGCGCCGCCGGACTTGGAGGTCGACACGTGATCGCCGCACTCACCGGCATGGGGCTGTCCGCCGCGGCAGGGCTCAACGCCTACATCCCGTTCATGATCGTCGCGCTCATCGCGCGGTTCACCGACGTCATCACGCTGCCCACGAGCTTCGAGTGGATCGAGTCGCCGTGGGCGATCGGCGTCGGCGCGCTCCTGCTCCTCACCGAGCTCGT
This sequence comes from Knoellia sp. LjRoot47, assembly GCF_964253435.1. NCBI lineage: Bacteria > Bacillati > Actinomycetota > Actinomycetes > Micrococcales > Intrasporangiaceae > Knoellia > Knoellia sp. LjRoot47. The sequence goes on along the minus strand of NZ_CAXUQS020000001.1, from coordinate 1,837,600 downwards.
CCTCGACAAGATCCCCGCGGTCGACACGGTCAACGACGCCATCCAGACGTTCATCCGGCCGAGCATGGGCGGGCTGATCTTCGCCGCCACCACCGCCGCCGAGGACCTCGACAAGTCGACGTGGATGGGCGACAACCCCTGGGTGGGCGTCGTGCTCGGCATCGTCGTGTCGGGACTCGTGCACTCGGGCAAGATGGCCGCCCGGCCGGCGATCAACGCTGGAACGCTCGGCGCGGGCGCGCCGGTGGTGTCGACCGCCGAGGACGGGGCGTCGCTGGGGCTGTCGCTCGTCGCGATCTTCATCCCGATCCTCGTGATCTTCGCGCTCATCGCGCTCGCGTGGCTCCTCATCTGGCTCTGGCTCAAGGTCCGGAGGTGGCGCAAGCGGCGCGAGTCGCGGGTCGGGCCGGACACGGCATACCCACGAGTCTGAGAGCCGGCTCCCAGCGGGCGTGCACCCGGGCTGCATAGGCTGCGCCGTATGGAGGCCCCCGTCGAGCAGCGCCCACTGACCCGGCGTGACCTCCTCATCGAGACGTGGCTCGTCCTCGGTGTCTCGCTCGGCGCCTCGGCGATCTGGAGCGTGCTCTCGCTCGTCCGCAAGCTCACCGCCGGCAGGCCGCTCGGGTCGCAGACGACGGCGATGAACTCGTCGGTGACGCCGGACCGCCCGTGGCTCGACCTCGCCTACCAGCTCGTCGGCATCGCCCTGGCGCTCGTGCCGGTGGTGCTCGCGCTGCACCTGCTGTCGCGCGGCGACGTGCGGGCGCGGTTCGCGATCGGGTGGGACTGGACCCAGCCGGCGCGAGACCTCGTGCGCGGACTCGGTCTCGCGGCGCTCATCGGCATCCCGGGTCTCGGCCTGTATGCCGTCGCGCGCGCCCTCGACCTCAACACCACCATTGCGGCGGCGAACCTCACCGACGTCTGGTGGGCCGTGCCGGTGCTCGTGCTCGCCGCCGCGCAGAACGCAGTGCTCGAGGAGGTCGTCATGGTCGGCTACCTCTTCACCCGGTGGTCGCAAGCCGGGTGGTCGACGTCGCGAATCCTGGTGTCGTCAGCGCTGATCCGCGGGTCGTACCACCTCTACCAAGGGTTCGGCGGGTTCGTCGGCAACGCGGTCATGGGCCTGGTCTTCGGGTGGCTCTACACGAGGACGAAGCGGGTCGGGCCGCTCGTCGTCGCGCACACCGTGCTCGACGTCGTCGCGTTCGTCGGCTACGCCCTGCTCAAGGACCACCTGTCCTGGCTCTGACGCCGCAGGCCCTGGTTACGGTCACCCGGGATGACCAGTCGGGGGTCCTGTGACGATTCGGGGGTCGCGAGTGGCCCGACTCGTCACGCAACCCCCGACTGGTCATCCCGGTCGAGCCACGTCGACCGCCGCTCGGGCCGCACTCCCTTGTCGGCGAGGATCGCGAGCAGCTGGTTCGGGCTCAGCAGGTTGGCCCACACCCAGCGGGCCACCTGCGTCTGGCGTCGAAGCCGGTCCTCACGCTTCTTCTCGGCCCAGAGCACCCGCCCCGCCTCCTCGTGGCTGGCGCCGGGCGGGATGCGGTACTTGGTCCGACCGTCGAACTCTCCCACCGCCCCCTCCCACCAGAAGTCCACGTCACCGATCAGGCCATCGGCGTCCGTGAACGAGACCTGCAGACGCGGCCTCGGGATGAGGAGGCGGAACATCAGCACGCGCGAGAAGCTCTCGCCCGGCGACATGCTCGACCCGTCGGCGATGGCCACGGCCGTCGCGGCCGATGCGCGTCCCCGCGCTCGCCTCGGGACGAGAGCGAGTTCTGCGGCGAGGTCGTCACGCGTGCACATCGCGTGTCGGAGGCAGTAGTCAGCGGCCGTGACCGCGTCCTCCAGCGCGCCGTACCGCGCCAGGTCGACGACGGTACGAGCCGGAGGCGTCACCAGCAGGCCGTGCACGCGGATGGCCCCGGTCTCAGCGCCCAGCAGAGGTCGGAGCACCGACGACCCGCTGACTCCCCGACGTGTCACAAGGTGTCGCACCGTCCCGGGCCATGCCCTGATCCGGGGAATCCCCAGGACCGCCGCGGCCGACTCCGCCGCGAACGTCACGGACTCCCCCGCCCGGTGGGTGCGCATCGTGGCGTGCACCAGGGCGGCATGAAGGTCCACCGGGGTCAGCGCCGCGGCGCTCTCCTCCGGCAGCCAGACACCCGTGCGAACCTGTCGCCACCCGCCACGGCTCGGCTCGATCCCGACCCGACGCAGGTCGGCCGTCCTCGACAACCCGCTCGGGTCGAAGCAAGGGTGGCGGGGCGGTCCGAGCATCTCCCGAGGATCGCAGGACTGGCCGGCGGCGCCGTCGAGTTGTCCCCAGGCCTCACCAGTCGGGGGTGGTGTGACGAGTCGAGGGTCGCCGAAGCCCCGACTCGTCACACAGTGCCCGACTCGTCGACGAGGTGGGTGGACGACGAACGCGAGCGGGCGGCATACGGAAGGGATCCCGTATGCCGCCCGCTCGCGACCGCGTGGAGAGGTTGCGTCAGTGGCCGTGCTTGAGGGCCGTGCGCAGGTCCTTGTTGAGCTGGCTGATGACGTCCTGCGGGATGCCCTTGGGGCAGGCCTGCGAGCACGCGCCGATGTTGGTGCAGCCGCCGAAGCCCTCGTGGTCGTGCTGGTTGACCATCGAGACGACGCGGGCGTCGCGCTCGGGCTGGCCCTGGGGAAGCTCACCGAGGTGGGTGATCTTGGCGCCCATGAAGAGCATGCCACTGGCGTTGGGGCAGGCGGCCACGCAGGCACCGCACCCGATGCACTCGGCGGCCATGAAGGCCCGGTCCGCGGCGGGCTTGGGGACGGGCGCCGCGTGGGCGTCCGGGGCCGCGCCGGTATTGGCCGAGATGTAGCCACCGGACTGGATGATGCGGTCGAAGGCGCCACGGTCGACGACGAGGTCGCGCACGATCGGGAACGCCTCGGCGCGCCACGGCTCGACGGTGATCGTCTCGCCGTCGCTGAACGAGCGCATGTGCAGCTGGCAGGTCGTCGTGCGCTCCGGACCGTGGGCGTGGCCCGAGATCATGAGGCCGCACATGCCGCAGATGCCCTCACGACAGTCGCTGTCGAACGCGATCGGCTCCTCGCCCTTGGCGTTGAGCTCCTCGTTGAGGACGTCGAGCATCTCGAGGAAGGACATGTCGGGGCTGATGTCGGACACCTGGTAGGTGACGAGGCCGCCCTTGTCGTTCGGCCCGGTCTGTCGCCAGATCTTGAGGGTGAGATTCACTTGTAGCTCCGCTGCTTCAGCTCGATGAACTCGTACACGAGGTCTTCCTTGTGGAGGACGGGCTGGCCCATGCCGGCGCCGACCCCCTCCTGCTCGCCACTCGGCGGCGTGAACTCCCAGGCGGCGACGTAGGCGAACTCGTCGTCATGACGCAGCGCCTCGCCGTCCTCGGTCTGGCTCTCGGCGCGGAAGTGACCGCCGCAGGACTCGCGACGGTGCAGGGCGTCGATGCACATGAGCTCGCCCAGCTCGAGGAAGTCGGCGACGCGGCCGGCCTTCTCGAGCGACTGGTTGAGGGTGTCGGCAGCACCGAGCACGCGCACGTTGCGCCAGAACTCGTCGCGCAGCCCGCGGATGAGGTCGATGGCCTTGAGCAGGCCCTCCTCGCTGCGCTCCATGCCGCAGTACTCCCACATGATGTTGCCGAGCTCGCGGTGGAAGCTGTCGACGCTGCGCTCACCGTTGATGGAGAGCAGGCGCTCGGTGCGCTCCTGCACCGACGTGCGCGCCTCGACCACGGCCGGGCTGTCCTCGGTGAGGTCCGACTTCGGGACCGTCGCGAGGTAGTCGCGGATCGTGTTGGGGAGGACGAAGTAGCCGTCGGCCAGACCCTGCATGAGGGCGGAGGCGCCGAGGCGGTTGGCGCCGTGGTCGGAGAAGTTCGCCTCACCGGTGACGAAGAGGCCGGGGATCGAGGACTGGAGGTCGTAGTCGACCCAGAGCCCGCCCATGACGTAGTGCACCGCCGGGTAGATCCGCATCGGGACGGCATACGGGTCCTCGCCCGTGATCCGGGCGTACATGTCGAAGAGGTTGCCGTACTTGGCCTCCACCGCGTCCCGACCGAGGCGCTCGATGGCGTCGGCGAAGTCGAGGTAGACGCCACGGCGGAAGTCGCCGACGACCGGGCCGACGCCGCGACCCTCGTCGCAGACGTTCTTGGCCTGGCGCGAGGCGATGTCGCGGGGCACGAGGTTGCCGAAGGCGGGGTAGATCCGCTCCAGGTAGTAGTCGCGGTCCTCCTCCTTGATCTCGCGCGGGTCCTTGTCGCAGTCCTCGCGGTTCTTGGGCACCCAGATGCGACCGTCGTTGCGCAGCGACTCGGACATGAGCGTGAGCTTGGACTGGTGCTCGCCCGAGACCGGGATGCACGTCGGGTGGATCTGCGTGTAGCAGGGGTTGGCCATGTAGGCGCCCTTGCGGTGCGCACGCCACGTCGCGGTGACGTTGGAGCCCATCGCGTTGGTGGAGAGGAAGAAGACGTTGCCGTAGCCACCCGAGGCGAGCACGACGGCGTCGGCGAGGTGGGTCTCGATCTCACCGGTGACGAGGTCGCGCACGATGATGCCGCGGGCGCGGCGCTCGGCGCCCTCACCGTCGACGATGACCTCGAGCATCTCGTGCCGGGTGAACTGCTCGACGGTCTTGGCGGCGACCTGGCGCTCGAGGGCCTGGTAGGCGCCGATGAGGAGCTGCTGGCCCGTCTGCCCACGCGCGTAGAACGTGCGGGACACCTGGACACCACCGAAGGAGCGGTTGTCGAGCAGGCCGCCGTACTCGCGGGCGAACGGGACACCCTGCGCGACGCACTGGTCGATGATGTTCGCGCTCACCTCGGCGAGGCGGTAGACGTTGGTCTCGCGCGAGCGGTAGTCGCCACCCTTGACCGTGTCATAGAAGAGGCGCTGGACGGAGTCGCCGTCCTCCTTGTAGTTCTTGGCGGCGTTGATGCCACCCTGCGCGGCGATGGAGTGGGCGCGGCGCGGGGAGTCCTGAAAGCAGAACGACTTCACGTGGTAGCCGGCCTCGCCGAGGGTCGCGGCGGCAGCGCCACCGGCAAGCCCGGTGCCGACGATGATGACCGACATCTTGCGCCGGTTCGCCGGGTTGACCAGGGCGGCCTCGAACTTGCGGCGGGTCCACTTGTTCTCGATGGGGCCGTCCGGCGCCTTGTGGTCGGCGATCGCGAAGCCCTCGGCGTAGAGACCGCCGTAGGGGCTGGAGCCGGTGGGGGCGTCCGTGCCAGTGGTGTTCTCAGTCATGGGTCAGCGACACCTTCAGTCGATCAGGCCGAATGCGATGGACAGCGGCGGGATGAGGAACCCGACGACGATGAGCGCGGCGACGACGAGGCCGATCGACTTCGCCCGCGCGTGCGCCTTGGGCGAGCTCGTCCAGCCCAGGGTCTGCTGCGCGCTGTAGACGCCGTGCATGAGGTGCATGAACAGCGCGACCATCGCCGCGATGTAGATGAGCAGCATCCACCAGACCTCGAAGCTCGCGACGACGAGCTTGTAGGGGTTGGCGGTGACGTCGATGCCTTGCTTGTCGGCGTTGGGCGAGATCTTGACGATCGTGAAGTGCAGCAGGTGCCAGACGATGAAGACGAGGAGGAACGTCCCGCCCCAGCGCATCCACTTCGAGGTGGCGGCGGTCTTGACCGCAGCGTACTTCGTGCGTCGCGCGGAGCCGGCGCGGCTCCACAGGGTGTACGCGGCATACGCGTGGCCCACGATCGAGACGAGGAGGACGACTCGCACGATCCAGAGCAGGCCGCCGTACGGGAGCATCGGCTCACCGAAGGTCCGCAGGTGCTCTGCGTAGGAGTTGAACGCCTCCTCTCCCTGCAGCGCCTTGAGGTTGCCGTACATGTGGAGCAGGAGATATCCGACGAAGACCAGGCCGGTCACTGCCATGAGCAGCTTGAGCGCGATCGTCGTGCTCCGCGCCGTGGTCCCGCGCGGGGAGAGCGTCGTCGTGGGCATGGAACGAAAGGTACCCCGACCTGCGAGCGGTCACCTGCTCAGGCAGGCCTAACTCACGTGTGAGATATGCACGTTACCGACGCGTATGCCGTGCGTTGCCCTGCCGTCGTCCGGCTCGGCTCACGCGTCGAGGCGCGCCAGCTCCTCGGCGGTGAGCTCGAGGTCGGCAGCGGCCGCGGAGTCGGTGACCGACTGCGGACGCTTGGCCCCGGGGATGGGGATGACGACAGGTGACTGGGCGAGCTCCCACGCAAGGGCGACCTGCTGGGCGCTCACGCCGTGGGCGCCCGCGACCTCGGCGAACGCGGGGTACTTGTCGGCGAGCGCCTTGGCGTCACCCAGCCCACCCAGTGGGCTCCACGGCAGGAAGGCGAGACCGAGCTCTTCGCAGACGTCGATCTCGGGGCGACTGCTGCGAAAGGCCGGGCTGAACTGGTTCTGGACGCTCACGAGGGACTCGCCGAGCACCGTGTGGGCGGCGCGGATCTGGTCGGGGTCGGCGTTGGAGAGGCCGATGCGGGCGACCTTGCCGCTGTCGGCGATCTCCTTGAGGGTGCCGATGACCTCGTCGTAGGGGACGGCCGGGTCGGGCCGGTGGTGCTGCCAGAGCGCGAGCTGCTCGACGCCGAGGCGGCCGAGGCTGGCGTCGACGGCGGCGCGGAGGTGGTCGGCGGAGCTGTCGGTGTCCCAGCCACCGCCGTCGGTGCGGACGTGACCACCCTTGGTCGCGAGCAGGACGCGGTCGCGCACGCCGAGCTCGTCGAGGATCGAGGCGATGAGCCGCTCGTTCTCGCCCTGGGCACCCTCGCCCTTCTCCTCGCCGGGGCCGTAGGCGTCGGCGGTGTCGAAGAGCGTGACGCCGGCGTCGAGCGCCGCCGTCACCGTGTCGATCAGCTGCTGTCGCGGCTGGCTCCCGCTCTGGTCGAACGTCATCAGGCCCAGGCCGATCGCGCCGACCTGCATGTCTCCGAGGGTGCGTGTCTGCATGTCTCCCAACCTAACCAGCGGATCCGACAGGTCGGCCGGGAGCCGCGGTCGGGTTCTCGCGCTGGGTCGTGAGGACCGCCTGTCGACCAGGTGTGGCGCAGGTCACACCGCGCTGGCATGCTGGCGACTTCGGGGCAGCGCAGCCCCGATTCGCGAAAGGCCTGCCCATGTTCGGTGCCCTGTCCCCCGCCTCGCGACCCGCACTGCGGTCCCGTCCTCTGGCCCTCCTGGCCGCGGCGGGGCTGGGCCTGTGCACCGCCCTGCTCGGTGGCCCGGCGGCCGCCTCTGCTCCGCGAGTGTCTGCTCCGGGCGTCTCGGCTCCGGCTCTGCCGGCTCCGGCCCTGGCGCAGGCACCACCCGGCGGCGCGACGACGCTCGGCCCGCGGGTCGTCGTCTTCGACCCGTCGATGCCGGTCGCGCAGATCCAGGCCCGGGCCGACGCGATCCATGCGCAGCAGGTCGACGACGAGATGGGCAGCGCCCGGTGGAGCCTGCTCTTCAGGCCCGGGACCTACGGCACCGCCACCCAGCCGCTGCAGATCAAGGTCGGCTACTACACCGAGGTCGCCGGCCTCGGGGCCTCCCCGTCGGACACCGTGATCAACGGCAAGGTCGAGGTCTACAACCGGTGCCTGGCCGACGCGCCGTCGCAGCCCTACTGCGTGGCCCTCAACAACTTCTGGCGCTCGATGTCCAACCTCACGATCCAGGTCAACGGGACCGGCCAGGACGGGTGCCGGGCGTCGGCGAACTTCTGGGCGGTCTCGCAGGCGTCGTCGCTGCGACGGGTCGACATCCGCGGCGGGAACCTCTCGCTCATGGACTACTGCACGGCCGGTCCCCAGTTCGCGAGCGGAGGCTTCCTCGCCGACTCGCGCGCCGGCGCCGTCATCAACGGGTCGCAGCAGCAGTGGATCACCCGCAACTCCGAGATCGGTAGCTGGTCCAACGGGGTGTGGAACCAGGTCTTCGCCGGCACCGTCGGGGCGCCCCCGGAGCAGGGCTTCCCGAACCCGCCGTACACCACGCTCGACCGCACCTCGGTCAGCCGCGAGAAGCCGTTCCTCTTCGTCGACGGGCGAGGCGCGTGGCAGGTGCGGGTGCCCGATGCCCGGACGAGCTCGCGCGGGACCGACTGGACGACGGGCAGCGCCGCGGGGCGCACCCTCCCCCTCTCGGCCTTCCACGTCGCGACGCCGGCTGACGCGGCGACCGAGCTCGCCAGCCAGCTCTCCCGTGGCAAGCACCTGCTGCTCACCCCCGGGATCTACGACGTCGACAAGAGCCTCGTCATCCGGCGCGACGACACCGTCGTGCTCGGCATGGGGCAGGCCACGCTGACCGCCGTCCGCGGAGCGGTGCCGCTCGTCGTCGACAAGCAGGCGCACGGCGTCGTCGTCGCCGGGGTCACCATCGACGCAGGCACGACGCTGTCGCCCACGCTCATGCAGGTGGGCCGCCCGGGACCGGCGGGCAAGAACGCGACGGGGGCGCGGGTCCCACGCTCTGCGCGGGCCGGCATACCGAGCACGACCCTCAACGACGTCTACTTCCGCGTCGGTGGGCCCCACGTCGGCAAGGCGGACGTGTCGCTGCGGATCGACGCCGACGACGTCCTCATCGACCACGCGTGGGTGTGGCGGGCCGACCACGGCGTCGAGGGGTTCACGGCCGGGGCGAGCGGCGACACCGACCGCTGGCGCACGAACATCGGCCGGGTCGGGCTCGTCGTCAACGGCGACCGGGTGCACGCGACCGGGCTCTTCGTCGAGCACTACCAGCAGCACAACACCATCTGGAACGGCGAGGACGGGGAGGTCGTGCTCTACCAGAACGAGCTGCCCTACGACCCGCCATCGCAGGCGGAGTGGAACCGGCCTGACGGCACACGCGGCTGGACCGGCTACACGGTCGCGGACGCGGTCCAGCGGCACCGGCTCTACGGCGGCGGGGTCTACGTCTACAACCGCAACGACCCGTCGATCGTCACCGAGCGGGGGTTCGAGGTGCCGGAGCGGCCCGGGGTGCGGCTGCACCACGTCCTCACCGTCAACCTCGACGCCGGCGCGATCGAGCACGTCGTCAACGACACCGGCGCCCGGGTCGACAGCACGAGGTCGGGGCAGCCGAGCTACGTCGTCGACTACCCGGCGCCGTGAGCGCGCGGCCCCGGCGGTGTCGGGGCCACGTGGCTGTCGGGGCCGCGTGACAGCCTGAGGTGATGCAGGAGATCCGCGACGTCCTCGAGCAGGACCGACAGGCGACGCTCGAGCGGCTGGCGGCGCTGACCGGCGAGTTCGACCGGATCGTCGACGCCTCGCGCGACAGCAACGCCGACGACGAGCACGACCCCGAAGGCGCGACGATCGCGTTCGAGCGCTCGCAGGTCGACGCCCTCGCACAGCAAGCACGCAGCCACCTCGACGAGGTAGACGCCGCACTGGCCCGTCTCGACGAGGGCACCTACGGCATCTGCGAGCGGTGCGGACGCGACATCGCCGACGCCCGCCTCGAGGCCCGGCCCACCGCGCGCACCTGCGTCACCTGTCCGTCACCCTGACCTGCGTGCGGCCGCGGCGGCCGTTGTCGCCGCCATCTCGCGTCGTCGGCCGCGAGTTCGGCCCCGACGACGCAGGACTCCCCCGACAAACCGGTCCGGACGCGGTCGGCCTCAGCGCTGGGCGGCCAAGGCGGCGTCGTAGAGCGCCTTCTTGGACAGGCCGGTCGCCGAGGCGACGTCGGCGCACACGTCCTTGAGCCGCTCCCCCGCCGCGACCCGGTCGAGGATGCCGGTGAGCTGGCTCTCGACGTCACCGACGACCACGTCCGCCCCCGACACGACGACGGTGATCTCGCCCTTGACGCCGTCGTCGGCCCACGCGACGAGCTCGACGAGCGAGCCCCGACGCACCTCCTCGTAGGTCTTGGTCAGCTCGCGGCACACCGCCGCGCGACGCCCACCACCGAAGACCGCCTCCATGTCGGCGAGCGACTTCGCGATCCGGTGCGGTGCCTCGAAGAACACCATCGTCCGGTGCTCGTCGACGAGCGCACGGAGCGCCCGCACCCGCTCGCCGCCCTTGCGCGGCAGGAACCCCTCGAAGCAGAACCGGTCGACCGGCAGCCCCGACACGGCGAGCGCCATGAGCACCGCCGACGGGCCGGGTACGCAGGTCACCCGGACGTCGATGCCGACAGCGGCCGAGACGAGGCGGTACCCGGGATCGGAGACGGACGGCATACCGGCATCGGTCACGACGAGGACCCGCTCGCCTGAGCGAAGTCTCTCGACGAGGTCCGCGGTCCGGGAGGCCTCGTTGTGCTCGTGGTAGCTCACGACCGACCCGGTCGGGTTGACGTCGAGCGCTTGGCAGAGACGGCGCAGGCGGCGCGTGTCCTCGGCGGCGATGACGTCGGCGGTGGCGAGCTCGTCGGCGAGCCGTGGCGCGGCGTCGCGGGGGTCGCCGATCGGCGTCGCCGCCAGGACGAGCACACCCTCACCCGAGCCAGAAGTCATGCCGCGATCCTTGCACGGGCGGCGCACAAGAGTGATGCCTACGATGTGCCGGTGACCCGGACCGACGAGCTGCGCGCCCGCCTGCTCGGGACCCGACCCACCGACGTCGTCTGGGGATGGGTCGGACCGCTGCTCGTCGCGGCGATCGGCGGGTTCCTCCGGTTCTGGCACCTCGACCGGCCGCACTCGCTCGTCTTCGACGAGACCTACTACGTCAAGCAGGGCTGGTCGCTCATCCAGCACGGCGTCGAGCTGCGCGTCCAGGGCAAGAACGAGGACGCCGACAAGCTCTGGAACGCCGGCAACACCAACGTCTTCAGCGACCAGGGCGACATGGTCGTCCACCCGCCGGTCGGCAAGTGGCTCATCGGCGCCGGCGAGTGGCTGTTCGGGCCGACGAGCTCGTTCGGGTGGCGCTTCACCGTCGCCGCGCTCGGCACGCTGTCGATCCTCATCCTCGGACGGGTCGCGCGGCGACTGTTCGGCTCGACCGTCCTCGGCTGCATCGCGGCGCTGCTGCTCGCCGTCGAGGGCACCCACTTCGCGATGTCGCGCACCGGCATCCTCGACATGGTCGTGTCGTTCTTCGCGCTGGCCGGGTTCGCGGCGCTCGTCGTCGACCGCGACCGGGCCCGCGAACGGCTGGCCGTGTGGGCGGGGAGCCGGGACGCGGAGGACGTGGACGGCATACCCCTGACGAAGGGACCGTGGCTGGGACCGCGCCCGTGGCGTTGGCTCGCGGGGCTCTCGCTCGGCCTGTGCGTGTCGACGAAGTGGTCGGGACTGTTCTTCCTCGCGGTCTTCGGGCTCATGACGGTGTTCTGGGACATGGGCGCCCGTCGCGCCGTCGGGATCCGTCCGTGGTGGCGCGAGGGCGTGTTCAAGGACGGCCCGTATGCCGCGGTGCAGCTCGTCGCTACCTCCGCCGTCGTCTATGTCGCGTCGTGGTCGGGGTGGTTCGCGTCGAGCAACGGCTACCACCGGCAGTGGAACACCTTCCATCCCGGCGAGGGCATCCAGTGGCTGCCGGCGGTGCTGCGCAACTGGGTGAAGTACCACCAGGACATGTGGCAGTTCAACACCACGCTCACGACGCCGCACTCGTACTCGTCGAACCCGTGGGGCTGGATGATCCAGGCACGGCCGACGTCGTTCTTCTACGAGGGGACGACCCGCGGGCAGGGCGAGTGCACGGTCGACCAGTGCTCGCAGGCTGTGCACACGATCGGCACGGTCTCGATCTGGTGGGTGGGGATCGTCGCCCTGCTCGTGTGCGCGTTCCACTGGGTCGTGCGGCGCGACTGGCGTGCGGGGGCGGTGCTGGCCGGGGTGGTCGCGGGGTACGGGCCGTGGTTCATGTACCAGGAGCGGACGATCTACGCGTTCTACACCGTGGCGTTCGAGCCGTGGGTGGTGCTCGCGATCGTGTTCTGCATCGGGCTGGTGCTCGGTGGTCCGTCCGCGTCGAGGGAGCGACGGCGGATCGGCGCGCTGGTCGTGGGTGGCTATCTGTTGCTGACCATCGCGCTGTTCGCGTGGTTCTACCCGATCTATGCCGCGCAGGTCGTGCCCTACGACCACTGGCTGCGCCTCATGTGGTTCCGCTCCTGGATCTGAGTCGGTCCCCGGCTCTGTCAGTTCTCCCGCCTACGGTGAGGTGGTGTTCTTCTTCCCGGGCGAGGACCGCCCCGTCATCAGCCCGCACGACCTGCGCACCGCGTCGGAGTGCGAGTTCGCGCTGATCCGGGACCTCGACGGGCTCCTCGGGCGTGCCCCCCGGCCCGACGAGGAGCGCCCGGACATGATGGACCGCATCATCGAGCTGGGCAACGCCCACGAGAACCTCGAGCGGATCCGGCTCGGCGCCCTCTACCCGGGTCGGGTGCGCGACCTCACCGGTGGCGAGCACTCCCGAGCCGGCCGCGAGGCCGCCATGCGCGAGACCCTTGCGGCACTCGAGTCCGACGCGGCCGTCCTGTGCCAGGCGACCTTCTTCGACGGTGACGTCCTCGGCTACGCCGACTTCCTCGAGCGCACCGACGACGGCTGGCTCGTCAGCGACACCAAGCTCGCGCGTTCGGCCAACGTCCCCGCCCTGCTGCAGGTCGCCGCGTATGCCGCGCAGCTCCAGGACCACGGTGTCCCGACCGCGCCCGTGGCTCGGCTCGTGCTCGGCAACGACGACCGTCGCGACTACCCCCTGACCGAGATCGTGCCCGTCTACCGGTCCCGGCTCGCTCGGCTCCAGCGCGTCATCGACGAGCATCTCGCAACGGACGCGCCCGGACGGTGGGGCGACGAGCGGTGGTTGGCGTGCGGACGCTGCGAGGTCTGCGAGGGCGAGGTGCTCGCACACCGTGACCTGCTGCTCGTCGCGGGTGTGCGGCCGAGCACGAGGAAGCACCTCCTCGCTGCCGACATCACGACGATCGACGACCTGGCTGCCTCGACCGGGCACGTCCCCGGCATCCAGGAGTCCCGGGTCGAGAGGCTGCGCGCCCAGGCGCGGCTCCAGCTCACCCAGCTCGACGACCCCCGCGCCCCCATGGCGTTCGAGGTCCACGACGAGGCGCCCATCCGCCAGCTGCCCGTGGCCAGCCCGGGCGACCTCTTCTTCGACTTCGAGGGCGACCCCCTCTGGTCCGAGCGGGGGTCACGGGACTGGGGCCTCGAGTACCTCTTCGGCGTGGTGGAGGTGGACTCCGGCGAGGACGTCTTCCTGCCCTTCTGGGCCCACGACCGGGCGCAGGAGAAGCAGGCGCTCATCGCGTTCGTCGACTACGTCAAGGAGCGGCGCCGCCTGTGGCCCGGGCTGCACATCTACCACTACGCGCCGTACGAGACGGCGGCACTCAAGAGGCTGGCCTCACGGCATGCCGTGTGCGAGGACGACATCGACCAGTTCCTGCGCGACGACGTGTTCGTCGACCTCTATGCCACCGTGCGGGGAGCCATCCGGGTCTCGCAGCGGTCGTACTCGATCAAGAAGCTGGAGCCCCTCTACATGCAGGCACGCACCGCGGACCTGCAGAAGGGTGACGACTCGATCGTCGAGTACCACCGGTTCATGATGGCGCGCGTCCAGCAGCGCTACGACGCCGCCAAGGACATCCTCGACGGGATCGCCGAGTACAACAAGGACGACTGCATCTCCACCCGCCTGCTGCGGGACTGGCTCGTGCGCCAGGTCCCGGGCGGCGGGACGGGCGAGGTCGTCGAGGTCGTGGAACCCAAACCGGTGAGTGAGGACCGCGCCGCCGCGCTCGAGCTCGAGGCCGCCCTGCGTGCTCTCGTCGAGGACGTCCAGCCGGCGCAACGCACCCCACGAGACCACGCGGTCGCGCTGGTTGCCGCGTCGGTGCTCTTCCACGCCCGCGAGGACAAGCCCTTCTGGTGGGAGCACTACGACCGGATCAAGCACCCGGTCCAGAGCTGGATGCGCTCGAGCGGCGTCGCCGTCATCGAGGGCGAGCCGGAGCTGCTCGAGGGGTGGCACAAGCCCACTCCCCGCAGCGGCTCGAAGCGCCGCTACGCCGTGCGCGTCGACCCCGCCGGCGGCACCCTGCTCGACGTCGGGGGCCAGGTGGCCGCGCTCTACTCCGCCCCGCCAGCGTTCCCGCCCCCCGCGGACCACCTCCCGGGCAACGCACACGCCAGGAGCCCCGGTGGGGTGGAGATCATCGAGGCCGCGGAGGAGATCGCGGACACTGGCAGGGTCTTCCAACGGCTCACCATTCTCGAGAACGCTCCCGCCAAGACCGAGATCGACGACTTCCCGGTGGCCTTCGTCCCCAAGGGCACCGTCGGCACGGGGAGCATCGACGCCGCCCTGCACGAGCTCGCACGCGAGGTCCTGCACGGGCACCCGACGCTCCCCCAGCGCGCGGGCATCGACGTCCTGCTGCGCACGCCACCACGCCTGCGTTCCCGCGAGCCCCTTCCCACTCCGGGCACGGGCGACGGCCGCTTCATCGAGGCCATCACCGCCGCCCTGACCGGCATGGACGACTCCTACGTCGCGGTGCAGGGGCCGCCCGGGACGGGCAAGACCTACGTCGGCGCCCGGGTCATCGCCCGCCTCGTGGGTCTGGGCTGGAAGGTCGGCGTCTGCTCCCAGGGGCACGCCGCGGTCGAGAACATCCTCGACGCCGTGGTCCGTGCCGGTGTCGACGGATCCCAGGTGGGCAAGGCCCCCAAGTACGCAGACGCCCCCGAGTGGACCGCCCTCGCGAAGTCCGACGACCTCGCCGGGTTCGTCGCCGAGCGCGCAGCGGCCGGCCTCGGTGTCGTCGTGGGCGGGACGGCCTGGGACCTCACCAACACCCACCGGATCGAGCGCGGCTCACTCGACCTCGTCGTCATCGACGAAGCCGGGCAGTTCTCGCTGGGCAAGACCCTCGCGGTGTCGATGGCGGGCCAGCGCCTCCTGCTGCTCGGCGACCCGGCCCAGTTGCCGCAGGTGTCGCAGGGCACCCATGCCGAGCCGATCGACCACTCGGCGCTCGGTTGGCTCGCCGGCGACGACGATCTCCTCCCGCGCGAGCTCGGCTACTTCCTCGAGACGACGTGGCGCATGCACCCGAGACTCACGGAGGCCGTCTCACACCTGTCGTATGCCGGGCAGCTCACCTCCGAGGACCACGCCACGGCGCAACGCACGCTCGACGGCGTCGAGCCCGGCGTCCACGAGGTGCTCGTCGACCACCGCGACAACAAGAACATCTCGCCCGAGGAGGCCGATGCCGTGGTCGCCCTTGTGGACGACCTCCTCGGGCGCACGTGGACCGCTCCGGACGAACCGGACGCCGCGAACGGACGGGCGCTGACCCAGCAGGACTTCTGCGTCATCACCCCCTACAACAGCCAGGTGGGCGTGCTCAAGCTTCGTCTGCGGGCGGCCGGCCACGACGACGTCGCGGTCGGCACGGTCGACAAGTTCCAGGGTCAGGAGGCACCGATCGCGATCCTGTCGATGGCCGCGTCCGCCCACGCCGACGTCTCCCGCGGGATGGGCTTCCTCCTCCAGCGCAACCGCATCAACGTGGCGGTCTCACGAGGCAAGCACGCGGCATACATCGTGCGTTCGAGCGTGCTCACGGACTTCGCGCCGCGCACGCCCGACGAGCTCGTCGCCCTCGGCGCCTTCCTCGGACTCTGCGAGCGCGCGGTGACGACGACGCAGGTGGCGGCCACGTCGGCGAGGTCCGCCGGCTGAGCCCGTGAGTCTCAGCGCCGCGAGTCCCCCGGGTCGGCCGGCGGCGGGTCGATGACGCGCTCGAAGTCGACGTCGATCTGCTGGTACTGCTTGAACCTGCCGATGCGCGCCTGCTGGGCGTACGCGCGGCGGTCGCCGTCGGTGAGGTCGACGTTGTCGGTGAACGGGGTGAGCAGCGCGCGGGGGTAGAGGTCGTTGGCCCGCACAACGTCGGCCTCGGCGGACAGGATCGTGCCGAGGGCGGCGAGGTGGAAGAAGGCGAACAGACCGATGACGAGCCCGAAGACGCCGTTGGTCGCGGAGGTCGAGCTCATCGCTCGTTCGACGAACCCCACTCCATAGGTCTGCAACCCCTGCCAGGTGAGGGCCGCCCCGATGGCACCGACCGCGACCTGTCGCAGGCTGAGGTCGAGGGCCACGGCTCGGCGCATCCCGAGGGCGAACGCGAGAGCGGTCCCGAGCAGCGTCGCGACGGTCACAGCGCCCCGGGTGAGCACCGGGTAGCTGTCGATGCCTCGGGCGCTGAGGATCGTGATCGAGGTCGTGATGACGACGAAGAGCAGGATCGTCAGCAGGAGGACGAAGCTGCGGCCCCGTGCGTGGAACGGGTTGGGCCGTGCGTTGCGCGGCACCCCCCACACCGAGTTCATCGCGTACTGGAACGCCTGCCCGACACCGAGCCCGCCGTAGAGCGCGACGATGCCGCTGACGATGATCCCCGTGGCGCTCCCGCGCAGGGACTGCGGCTCACCCAGCTGCGCCCCGATGACGGGGATCTCCGAGAGCGCGGAGTCCAGGACCCGCTGCTGGAGGTCGGGATAGTTGGACAGGACGACGCTGAGGACCGTCGTGAAGATGATGAGCAGAGGAAAGAACGACAGGAACGCGTAGTAGGCGATGAGGCCCACGAGGTAGCCCGCCTGGTCGTCGAAGAACTTGTAGACGACCGCGAGCGGGTACCCCACGACGCGGTGCTTGCGCTGGAACCGGTCCAGCGAGTCGACGACACCCACGCGACGAATCTCACCACACCGGGGGCCTCGCGACCGCGCCAGCCGCGTCGATGCCTGCGAGGTGCCCTCGGCAGCTCGCCATAGCCGGCACCGACCCAGTAGGCCATGGACGGTGGTCGGGCCAGGGTGGAGACTGACCGGCATGAGGGCCAAGGACCTCGTATGCCGGGTGCGCGGGCACCGGTGGCGCCGGTTCCGTCGCGAGGGTCTCGACATGCGTGAGTGCCGGCGCTGCGGCTACCTCGTGCGTGCCGACTCCGACCGGCCGAGGATGCTCGACCTGTAGGCCCGCCGGAGACAGCGAGCGTCAGGAGGCGCCATGAGGCTTTACATCTGCTGGGGCACGGGTGGCAACGACCACCACGACTGCCACAAGGCACACCAGGCACTCATCGACGCGGGCCATCGCCCCGAGGTCGTCAAGGCCAGGGGTCAGGAGCACCTGCCCCGGTTCCTCCAGCGCCGGGTGCGCCGCGAGGTGCACGCACTCACCGGCTCGTTCTTCGTGCCGGTGCTCGTCCTCGACGACGGCACCGCGATGAACCGGCCAGACGAGATCGTCGCGTGGGCCCGTGCGAACCGCTCGGACCCCTCAGCCGGCGCGAACCCCGCGACCGAGACCGCCTAGGCGACCATCTGCTCGGACTCGTCCCACAGCCGCCGGGCCAGCCCGTCGTCCCGGGCGTGCGCGCTGGAGGCCACGACCTTCTGCTTCTCGTAGTACTCGCCGCGCTCCCAGGTCGTGCCCGGCTGCCCCTCCGCCAGCCACACGAGCTGCTCCGCGCCCTTGCTCGACGACGTCGTGAACAGGTTCTTGATGAGCGGTGTGTGGTAGACGAAGCGCATCGGGTGGGTGGTGTCGCTGGCGAAGTTGCTACCCACGATCCCGGGGTGGAAGGCCGCCGTCGAGATGCCCTCGTCGGCGTAGCGACGGTCGAGCTCGCGGGTGAAGAGGATGTTGGCGAGCTTGCCGTTGCCGTAGGCCACGTGGGGCGAGTACGCCTTCTCGTTCTGCAGGTCCTCGATGTCGAACCTCCCGAAGGCGCGGGCCGCGCGCGACGACGTCTGGATGACCGTGGCATCGCTCGCGACGAGCGTCGGCAGGAGCAGGGTGGTGAGCAGGAACCCGGCGAGGTGGTTGACCTGGAACGTCTTCTCGTACCCGTCGACGGTGATCGTCCGGTCGCCCATGATGCCGCCGGCGTTGTTGGCCAGGACGTCGATCCGTGGGTATGCCGCCGCGAGCTCGGCCGCGAGTCGGCGCACCTGGTCGAGCTCGGCGTAGTCGGCGAGGTGGAACGGCGCCCCCAGCTCGGCCGCGAGGGCCCGGGTCTTCTCCGGGGAGCGCCCGACGAGCACGACGCGGTGGCCCCGCGCGGTGAGCTCTCGCGCGGCCGCGGCACCGATGCCGTCGCTGGCTCCGGTGATGACGATGGTCCTCGGGTCCACGTGCATGTCCTCTCGGGGGACGACAGAGGGCCGAGTCTGATGAGACTCGGCCCTCGAGAAGGGATGGAGCGTCAGGGAAATCGCGCCTTCACCTTCTCACGGCACATCACTCGGCTCCCAGGGGAGGAGCCGCTGCGTTGGTCAGCGCCGCGTCGGGACCTCCTGCAGCCGGAACAGTCCGGCCGCCGACACCCCCGCAAGCAGCACCAAGGCCGCTCCCACACGCAGCATCGACTGCCGCCCGTGCACGTCCGCCACATAGATCGACAGCACCGCGCCGATGACCCCGTAGCCGAAGGCCAGCCACAGGACAGCGGCCTCCACGCGTGAGATGACGCGCCTGTTCTGGGACGTGGACCGTCGAGGTGGAAGGTGGATCATGCCCTTCACCGTGACACGGGGCGCCGCGCGAGGGCCAATCCCGCACGGGCCATCTTGAGATCGGCCCGACCCACCCAGCCCGGTGCAGCCAAGCACTAGTCGGTTCCCGTCGCGCGAGACCCACGGGCACACCGCCCAAGGACCCGGGAACGGCAGAAGGGCCGAGTCGCGAGGACTCGGCCCTTCTGTCACCGGTGGAGCTGCGGGGAATCGAACCCCGGACCTTCTCATTGCGAACGAGACGCGCTACCAACTGCGCTACAGCCCCAGAGCGCAGTCACGATAACACCGGGAAGCGCCACGCACGAAACCGGGATCGGCGCGGCATACGCTCACACCCATGCGACTTCGTATGCCGTCCAGCAGGGCCGGTTCGGCCGACCCCGCGGACCTTCCCCGACTCGGGGCACCAGCACCCACGACAACCCCCACGACCGAGAACCAGGACACCGACCCCACCCACCAGCCGGCGGCGTGGCAGGTGCCGATGGGGGTCCGCACGGCGAGCGAGTGGTCGTGGCGGCTCATCGTCGTCGCGACCGCGCTGTTCGGTGCGCTGTGGCTGTTCGCCTACCTCTCCGAGGTGACGGTGCCGCTCATCGTCGCCCTGCTCCTCGCCGCCCTGCTCTACCCGCTCGTGCGCTCCCTTTCCCGGGTGCTGCCGCGCGGCGCCGCCGCCGGTCTCACCGTCGTCGGCACGCTCGCCTTCACCATCGGTGCGCTGAGCTTCGTCGGGTCGCAGTTCACCTCGCAGTTCAGTGACATCAGCGACCAGGTCGGGCAGGGCATCGACGAGGTCCGCACGTGGTTCCGCAACTCGTTCGGGATCACCGACACCCAGGTCGACGAGTGGATCGACCGGGCGCGCGAGCAGGTGAGCTCGGGCAACGGCAACCTCGGCGAGACCGCGGCCCAGGCCGGCCTCACCTTCACGCACCTTGTCGCCGGCTTCTTCATCGCGATGTTCGCGCTGTTCTTCTTCCTCTACGACGGCGAGCGCATCTGGGCCTGGGTCGTCCGGCTCTTCCCGCGCACCTCGCGCGACCGCGTCCACTCCTCCGGCGTCATCGCCTGGGGCCAGCTGTCGGCGTTCACCCGTGCGACGATCGCGGTCGCCGCCGTCGACGCCCTCGGCATCGGCATCGTCGCCGCCGTGCTCGGGGTGCCCTTCGCCTCGGGTGTCGCGGTCCTCGTCTTCTTCGGTGCGTTCGTCCCCGTCATCGGTGCCGCGATCTCCGGCGCGGTACCGGTGCTGCTCGCCCTCGTCGCCCTCGGACCGGTCAAGGCGCTCATCATGCTCGGTGGCGTCATCGCCGTGCAGCAGCTCGAGTCGCACGTGCTGCAGCCGTTCCTCCTCGGCCGCGCCGTGCGCGTGCACCCGCTCGCCGTCATCCTCGGCATCGCCGCGGGTGTCGTCGTCGCCGGCATCATCGGCGCCCTCATCGCCGTCCCGCTCGTCGCGGTTCTCAACGCGGTGGGGCACCACCTCCTCGACTCACGCGAGGTGCCCGAGGACCTCGAGGAGGAGGTCGAGGAGGCCGACGAGGAGAAGTAGCCCATCGCGACACGACGCCGGCCCCGAGATTCTCGGGGCCGGCGTCGTCGCGTGCGGGGCCTGCGGTCAGAGACCGCTGATCCGACGCTGCGGAACGTCGTCGTATGCCGTGTGCTCGTCCTCGCGCTCCACCTCGGCCTGCGGGGCCATCGCCGGACGCTCGGGAGCCTTGGCCTTCATGGTGTAGGTCGGGCGCGGCACCGGGCGGGGGTCCCAGGTCAACGGGATGTCGTCCTCGTCGACCTCGGGCAGGGCCACCTCGTGCTC
Organism: Knoellia sp. LjRoot47; assembly: GCF_964253435.1. Classification (NCBI taxonomy): domain Bacteria; kingdom Bacillati; phylum Actinomycetota; class Actinomycetes; order Micrococcales; family Intrasporangiaceae; genus Knoellia; species Knoellia sp. LjRoot47. Next base: position 1,817,195 of record NZ_CAXUQS020000001.1, on the reverse strand, counting down.
GACCGCTCGCTCGGCGACCGGCTGCTGGGCGGCGGGCCGCTCGACGACCGGCTGGGCCTCGACGGCGGCCTGGGCGGCAGCTGCCTCGACGGTCTCGGCCTGCGCGGAGACGTCGAACGGGACCGCACTGGAGGACCGCTCGGCGACCCCGGGCTGGGTGATCTCGGACTCGGTGTCGACCTCGGATTCGGCGTCGAGCTCGTGCGTCATGACCGGCTCGGACACGACGGTCCGCGCCATCGGTGCAGCGACTGCGTCGACGGTTCGGCGGCTCGAGGTGGACCGGCGGGCCATCCGCTGCGCCTCGCGGCGGGCGTCGTGGCGCGCCTCGATCTCGGCCCGGACGCCGGCGCGCAGCCACGCGAAGCCGGCGGCGGCCATGGCGAGGGGCACCAGCGGCGACCAGACGACGAGGACACCGAGAGCGGCGAGGAGGCCGAAGACGACGGTGCCGAGCAGACCGACGACGAGGACGATCCCTCGCGTGGCGCGGCTCGGTCGCATCGTGGCGACCTCCGGCTCGACCTCACGGGTGGAGATGGGACGGCGACGCTCCGGCATCGGGGCCGTCGGCGCCGAGGCCGAGGTCGGCGAGACGTCCTCGCGCAGCATCGTCGAGGCCTCGGCCCGCTTGACCGTCACCTGGGGACGCATCGCGCGGGCGGGGCTCACGGCATACGTGCGGGGGGCCTGGCTGCCACCGTCGACGCTCGGGAGAGGGGCGCGCAGCTGGAGGACGCGCATCGTCTCGGAGAAGGCGTCGACCGACCGGATCGTGGCGAGGTGCTCGCGGCGACGGACCCAGTACTGGACGAAATAGGCAGCCCAGATCCCGATGATGACCAGGAAGATGAGGCTGCTCGGCTGCACGAACCCGACGTTATGCGTGCGGGAGGTCAGGCAGTCGGACCCTCGACGGTGTGTCGCCCAAGTGACTGCTGTGACGAGTGGGTCAGACGGGCCATGACCGTTGCGCCGTCGAGGTCCTCCGTCGTCAGGGCGAACGACCGGTGGTCGCGCCAGTCGCCGTCGATGTGGAGCATCCGGGGTCGCAGGCCCTCGTCGCGGAAGCCGAGCTTGCGCACGACGGCGAGGCTGGCGACGTTCTCGGGGCGGATGTTGACCTCGACCCGGTGCAGGCCGAGCACACCGAACGCGTGGTCGGCCGCGAGCGCCAGCGCGGTCGGCACGATCCCGCGTCCGGCCACGGCCTGGGCCACCCAGTAGCCGACCGTGCAGGAGCGAAAGGAGCCGAGCACGATGTTGCTCACGTTGACCTGCCCGACGAGCTCACCCCCGACCTCGATGACGAACGGCAGCATCCGCCCGGCGAGTGCCTCCTCCTGGTAGAACGCCACGACGTCGTCGAAGGTGCGCGAACCCGAGACGCGGACCGGTGAGGTCGCGTCCCACGGCGAGAGCCAGTGCTTGTTGCGCGCCCGCACCGACACGTAGTCGTCGGCGTCCTCGGGGCGCAACGGTCGCAGGAGGATCGGGTAGCCGGTCGGGGTCGTGCCCGTGAGGACGACCGACCACTCCTCGCGCTGGCGACCCCACCGCATCAGTGGTCACCACCGGCGAGCTGGCTCAGCGCGTGGGCGAGCACGGGTTCGAGGACGGCGAGGGCGTCGCGCACACCGCCGGTCGAGCCGGGCAGGTTGACGACGAGCGTGCGACCGGCGACCCCGGCGAGGCCGCGGGAGAGCATCGCCGTCGGCACCCCGGTTGCGACACCGGCGGCCCGGATCGCCTCGGCGATGCCGGGGACCTCGCGCTCGATCAGCGGCGCGGTCGCCTCGGGCGTCGCGTCGGTGGGGCTGATGCCGGTGCCCCCGGTCGTGAGGACGAGGTCGGGCGCAGCTACGAGCGCGGCGGTGAGCGCCGACGCGATCTCGGCGTCCGGGACGACGGTGGCGTCGTCGACGTCGGCACCCCAGCCACGCAGGGTCTCGACGATGAGCGCGCCGCCCTTGTCCGGGTAGACGCCGTGGGCCGCCCGGGTCGAGGCGGTGACGACGACGGCCCGGCGCCCCCGAAGGTCCGAGCTCACTGCTCGGTCCAGTCGCCGGAGCGCCCGCCGGACTTCGCGGTGACCCTGACGTCGGTGATGCGGGCGTGCTTGTCGACGGCCTTGACCATGTCGATGAGGGCGAGCGCGGCGACGGCCACCGCAGTGAGCGCCTCCATCTCGATGCCCGTGCGGTCGGCGGTGCGCACCGTGGCGGAGATGTCGACGCCGTCGTCGGCGACCTCGAGGTCGACCGCGGCCGCGTGGACCGCGACCGGGTGCGCGAGCGGGACGAGCTCCGGAGTGCGCTTGACCGCCTGTATGCCGGCCAGCCGCGCGACCGCGAGCGCGTCACCCTTGGGGACGGTCCCGTCCCTCAGGGCCGCGACCGCGGCGTGAGAGAGCAGCACCCGTCCGCGGGCACTCGCCTCGCGGGCGGTGACGGCCTTGGCCGAGACGTCGACCATGTGCGCCGTGCCGTCGGCCCGGACATGGGTCAGACCCGTCCCCCCCGGCTTCCCCGCGTCAGCATTATTGGGTGACCCGATAATGCTGGCCTCGACCCGAGTCGGCATCTCGGGTGGAGCGAGAGGTTGTCGGGTCGAGCCCGGGTCATCGGTGGCCACGAGGTCAATTCTCACCCACGAGCGGGAGGAGGTGGACCACGTCACCCTCGCTCACCCTCGTGGTCGCTGCGTCGACCAGGGCCAGGTGGGTGGCCTCGGCCAGGGCGCCGAGCATGTGCGAGCCCTGACCGCCCGAGGGCCGCACCCGACCACCCCCGAGCACGACGCGGGTGAACTCGACCTTGCCGGGCACGGACGACCATCCCTGCGCCGCAACGGCTTCGGTCATCGCGAGCTCGGGGTCGAGCCCAGCCAGGGCCCGGAGCACGGGCACGACGAACACGTGGAACGAGACGAAGGAGCTCACCGGGTTGCCCGGGAGCGTGATGATCGGCGTCCGCCGTGGTCCGACGAGCCCGGCGCCCTGCGGCATCCCGGGACGCATCGCCACCTTGGTGAACTCGACCGTGCCGGTGCGGGACAGGACCTCCTTGACGGTGTCGTAGGCGCCCATCGACACGCCTCCGGTCGTGAGCACGAGGTCGGGCTCGCCCCGACCGAGCTCGAGCATCGAGGCCAGCGCCTCCCCGTCGTCGCCGACGTGGCCGAACCCGACGAGCTCGGCACCCGCCGCCTCGACGAGCGCCATGAGCATGGGCCGGTTGGAGTCGACGATCTGGCCGTGGTCGAGCGAGGAGCCCGCGAGCACCAGCTCGTCACCGGTGGAGACGACCGACACCCGGGGCCGCGCGGCCACAGACACCTCGGGCACGTTGGCCGCCGCGATGAGGGCCAGCCTGCCGGGTTTCACCCGGACGCCGGCTCGCAGCACCACGTCTCCGGCTCGGACGTCCTCACCACGACGGCGCAGGTGCCGCCCCGACTCGGCCGCCAGCATCAGGGTCACCCGCTGCACGCCGCCGTCGCTCTCCTCGACCGGTACGACCGCGTCGGCACCCATGGGCATCGGCGCGCCCGTCATGATGCGCATCGTCGCGCCGGGACGCAGCTCGTGGCGGCGGGTGTCCCCCGCCGCGATGTCTCCGTCCACGTCGAGGACGACCGGCGACGCCGCACTGGCGCCGGCGACGTCGGCCGAGCGGACGGCATACCCGTCCATGGCGCTGTTGTCGAAACCGGGGAGGTCCACTGCGGCGACCACGTCGGCCGCGAGCACCCGGCCGAGCGACTCGGACAGCCCCACGATCACGGGCGGCAGCGCGGAGACGAGGCCGACGAGCGCCGCCCGGTGCTCCTCGACCGTCCTCACACCTCCCCCTCGAGCCGCGCGCCGTCCTCGATGGTCCGCGGCGAGTCCGCACGCACGGTGACGTCACCGACGCACGTGACGTCGCGGCCGAAGGTCACGTCGCCGTCGACGACGAGCGAGTGCGCCTCGCGGATCGCGGGGACGCCGTGCGGGAAGTGGGCGTCGAAGTCCTGGATGAACGTGAAGTCGCTCGACAGGTCGATGAACGGCTCCTCGTGGTCGATGAGGGAGACGACACGGCTCTCGTCGTCGAGCTCGTAGAGGTCGGAGCGCACGAGGAGCAGCTCGTTCGTCGTCTTGACGGGACGGAAGCGGTCGCGCGGCACGAAGAGCGCTTGCGACCCCTCGAACACCTCGACCGCGGTGCCCATCGAGGACTCGATCTGGATGACCGGGGTCGAGTCCTTGCGGGTCGGGTCGACGGTCTTCCTGTTGACGATGATCGGCAGCTCGAGGACGCCGGCCCGCTGCGCGAGCTGGTCGGCGAGGACGTCGAGGTCGACCCAGAGGTTGTTGACGTGGAAGTACTCGTGGCGCTCGTTGTCGGCGAAGTACTCCTCCTCGCCCGGCGCGACCTGCGCGGAGTCGCGCAGCACGATCCGGCCGTCGTCACGGCGCCGCGCGAGGTGGCCGCCCTTGCGGTCGTTGCGGGTGCGCTCGCACACCTCGGCGACGTAGGGGACGCCGTCGCGGGCCATCCACGCCGGGATGCGAGGGTCGAACGTCGCACCGAGGTTGTCGCCGTTGGAGAGGAAGAGGTAGCGGATGCCCCTGTCCCGCAACGTGTCGAGCAGACCACTGGACTGGAGCGCGATGTAGACGTCGCCGTGCCCGGGCGGGCACCACTCGAGCTCGGGGTCATCGGGCCACGAGACCGGGGTGAGGTCGTCGGCGCGCAGCTTGGGCTCGGCGCTCTGGAGGAACGACAGGGGCAGGCCCTCGACCTCGAGCCCAGGGTGCTTCGCGAGCAGCTCGAGCGTCTCGTCCTGGGTGCGGAACGAGTCCATGAAGACGACGGGGAGCTCGACGTCGTACTTCTCCCGGATCGCGAGCACCTGCCTGGCGATGATGTCGAGGAAGCTCAGGCCGTCACGCACCGGCAGCGCCGTCTTGGGACCGGAGATCCCCATCGACGTGCCGAGCCCGCCGTTGAGCTTGAGCACCGCCGACGCGGCAAGCACCCCCGGCAGCTCGTCCTCGTCGACCTCGAGGTCGGCCAGCGACTGCACCGCGCCGAGCGGCTCGATGGAGTCCTCGGTGATGTAGCCGGTCGCCTCGGCCTCGAGCAGGCCGTAGAAGCGGGTGAAGGCGCCGATCGCGCGCTCGTCCACCCCTCGCTCACGCATCAGGTCAGTGGCCTGTCGAAGCCCGTCGTCGCCCATGTCGGCAACACTAGGTGAGCGAGCCGTGCAGACGCTGTGCGATCCCCCGGCGACACTGGTGCGATGGCAGCAGCACCCGTGGACGACGACAAGGCGGCACTGCGGCCGGTGCTGCTGGCGGCCCGGCGCGAGATTGTCGCGGCCCGCGACCGCGACGCCGACGACTCCGCCCTCGCGGAGCGGGTCCGCGCCCTCGTCTACGAGCTCCGGCTCGTAGGCGGCGACACGGTCGCCGCCTACGAGGCGCTGCGGACCGAGCCACCCACGGCCGCGACGATCAGCGCGCTCGCGACGCACGGCATACGGGTGCTCGTCCCTGTCACGTTGCCCGACAACGACCTCGACTGGTGCGACGCGGCAGACGAACGCCGTATGCCGCTCGGTCCCGACTCCGTCTCGGCCGCCGGTCTCGTCCTGGCGCCGGGGCTCGCGGCCGACACCGCCGGCACGCGGCTGGGGCGCGGAGGCGGGAGCTACGACCGGGCGCTGCTGCGTCGGGGCACGGGTGCACGCGTCGTCGTCGTTCTCCACCCGGGCGAGCTGAGGGATGCCCGTGAGGCGCCGCTGCCCCGTGACGGGCACGACCTGCCCGTCGACGGCGTGCTCACCGTTGACGGGACCACCTGGCTCTGACCCCGGTCAGCTGCCCGGTCAGCTGCCGGGGACGAGCGTGAGCTCTTCGTCAGTGGCCTCGCGGACCGCCTTCTCGGTGAACGCCCACGGGTGCTGACGGCCCTCGACCCAGTCCTCGGTCTGGTCGTCGTAGTGGCCGTTGAAGGCGTGGCCGCTGGCGCCGGTCTGGTTGATCCACGTGGACCGGTCGAACGAGTCGAGGTCGACCACCATCCGCATCGACGGCGCCCAGCTCGTCTCGTAGCCGAGGTTGGCGCGCCAGCCGTTGGCGTTGACGATCGAGGAGCCGCCGGGCATCTCGTAGCCGCCGCGGTTGAAGATGCTCCGGACGATGCCGGGCACACCGTCGCCGCCCATGACCTGGTGGGTGAGGTCGAGGGTGTGCAGCTTGCCCCAGCGCCAGTCGTCGGGGTCCTTGCCGATCTTGCGGGTGAGCTCGAGGCGGGCCTCGACCTGGGCCTGGCGCAGGATCTCGTCGCGGCTCTCGGTGATGCCCGGCGTCTGGCGGTTGTCCCACCAAGGGCTCTTGGGGTTCTGGAGCAGGCGGGTCACGGCGGCCATGTGCCGGCTGTTGCCGTCGGCCTCGAGCCCCTCGGGCACCTCGTCGTCGAAGAGGAGGCGGAGCAGGTTGGCCCAGACGGCGTTGTAGTAGGCCGCAGCCGCGCCGGCTCGCGAGCCGTCGGCGGGGGTCGTGTAGTCCCAGTCGCGCAGGAGGTCCTGCGCCTCGCGGGTGAAGGCGACCTGGTCCTCGGAGTCACCGGGTCCGGCCAGCGGCACCGCCAGCAGCGCCTTGACGAGGGTCGGCGCGAACTGGTTGCGCGAGTCCATCTGGATCGACGCCATCTTCGCCGCCGTCAGCGTCCCGCCGTTCTCGGTCGCGGACTCGATGCGCTCACGGATGCGCTGCGAGCGGTAGCCGTAGTCCCACTCGGTCGTGAGGAAGGGTGTCTGGCTCGCCGTCACGGCCTGGTTGGCGGTGACGATGAAGCCCTCGTCGGGGTCGAGCGCGTACGGCATGGAGTCGAACGGCACGAACCCCTGCCAGTCGTAGGTCTCGTCCCAGCCCGGCGCCGGCCAGTAGCCGGGCGGCGCACCCTTGAAGGCCGAGACCCGCACCGGCACCTGGCCCGGCGCCTGGTAGCCGATGTGGCCGTCGACGTCGGCGTAGATGAGGTTCTGCGCGGGGACCGCGAAGAGCTTGGCGGCCTGGCGGAACTCGGTGAAGTCCTGCGCGACGTTGAGCGCAAAGATCGCGTCGGCGGTCTTGGCCGGCTGCAGCCCGGTCCAGGCCATCGAGACCGCGAAGTCCTGCTGGCCCGCCGTCGCCTGGCCCTCGACGGGCGGCACCGGTGAGCGTTCGCCGGCGTCGTCGAGCGCCGGGAGCACGTCGGACATGATCGGGCCGTGACGGGTCGACCGCACCGTGATCGTCTCGTCGGGCTGGCCGGCGACCTTGATGACCTCACGACGGGTCTGGAGCGGCTCGAACGTCGCGCCGCGCTGCACCCGGTTGCCGTCGATCTTCTCGAGGTAGAAGTCGCTCACGTCGGGGTCGAGGTTGGTGAAGCCCCACGCGATCTTGTCGTTGTGGCCGATGACGACGCCCGGCACCCCGGAGAACGAGAACCCGGCGACGTCGAGCGGGCACTGCTCGGACTTCTCGCGGCAGTGCAGCCCGACCTGGTACCAGATGCCCGGGATTCCCGGCGCGAGGTGCGGGTCGTTGGCGAGCAGCGGCTTGCCGGTCGCCGACTTCTGCGGCCCGACGACCCACGAGTTCGAGCCGATGCCCTCGCCGCGGCCCATGAGCGCGGGGACGGCTGCGAGCGCGCGGCCCACCGCGGCATACGCGTCCTGCGCGGAGGCGCTGCCGATCGCGTCCGCGACCTCGCGGGCCGAGGCCCGCGTCGCTGACGACCTCAGGGCTGCGGGGATGCTCGAGGAGACCTGGCCGGGCGTCGAGCGGGGCGCCCACTGGTCGGGCGCGAGGATCGGGGTGTTGGCGACGTCGTAGGGCGGGAAGAGGTCGGCGATCTGGGCGCCGGTCACGCGTGTGGAGAGGCGGGCGCGGGCGAGCTCGTTGGAGTAGTCGCCGCGCAGGTCCCACGCCATCGCCTTGAGCCACGCGATGGAGTCGGCCGGCGTCCACTTCTCGATCTGGTAGTTGTCGACCTTGGTGCCGAGGACGACGTACTCGAGCGATGCCTGCGACGGCGAGCGACCACGCAGGTAGGCGTTGACGCCGTCCGCGTACGCCTGGAGCGTCGTGCGGGTCTGCGGGTCGAGCGTCGGGAGCTCCTCCTCGGCGACGCGTCGCCAGCCCATCGTGCGGACGACCTTGTCGGTCTCGAGGCCGGCCTCGCCGACGAGCTCGGACAGTCGGCCGGACGTCACGTGGCGGCGCAGGTCCATCTCGAAGAACCGGTCCTGGGCGTGGACGAAGCCCTGCGCCTTGGCGATGTCGGTGAGGCTGTCGCCGTAGATCTGCGGGATGCCGCGCTCGTCGCGGAGCACGTCGACCTTGGCCGCGAGCCCAGGGACCGTGATCTCGCCCTCGGTCTGGGGGAAGGACCGTCGCACCAGGGACACGCCGACGACGGAGAGGACGAGGGCAGCGACGACGAGGATGCCGCCGATGACCAGGGCAGCGCGACGCGCGACGCGGAGAGGACTCACCCTGCGAGACTAGGACAGTCATCCTCATCACCTGCAAGGACGGGCCGTGATCACGACGTCGGGTATGCCGGGCAGCGGCATGTCGTCCGGCGCCCCCGTCGACAGCGTGGTCACCGCGGCCACGGCGGTCGTCACCGCGGAGCCCGACAACCTCCACGCGCTGTCGATCGCGCTGCTCATCGGCGCCGCGGTCCTCATCGTCGCGATCGCCGCCGTCAAGCTGTCGACGCGGTCGGGCCTGCCCTCGCTGCTCATCTATCTCGGCATCGGGCTGGTCCTCGGCAACCGCGGGCTCGGCATCGACTTCTCCGACGAGGAGCTCACCCAGGTCCTCGGCTACGCCGCCCTCGTCCTCATCCTCACCGAGGGCGGCGTGACGACGAAGTGGGACACGATCCGTGGCTCGCTCGCGCCCGCCGCGGCCCTGGCGACCGTCGGCGCCCTCGTCTCGATCCTCGTCGTCGCCCTGGCCGCGCACCTCGTGCTGCAGATGCCGTGGACCACGGCCCTCATCATCGGTGCCATCCTCGCCTCCACCGACGCCGCCGCGGTCTTCGCGGTGCTGCGCAAGGTGCCACTCCCCCGCCACATCAGCGGGATGCTCGAGGCCGAGTCGGGCTTCAACGACGCCCCCGTCGTCATCATCGTCACGGCGCTGGCCACGGGGTCGGCCGCGGGCACGGGGGCCGACTCGTGGTGGTCTCTCGCCGTGCTCATCACCCTCGAGCTCGTCGTCGGCAGCGTCGTGGGGCTCGCCGTGGGCTGGGTCGGGGGCCGGCTGATGGCGCGCGTCGCCGGTGGATCCTCGGCACTGTTCGCCATCGGGGTCGTTGCGGTGTCGGTGCTCGCCTACGCCGCCGCCGACGTCGTGCACGCCTCGGGGTTCATCGCCTGCTACCTCGCCTCGCTCGTCCTCGGCAACACCGGGCTGCCGCACCGGGCCGCGGTCTCGGGGTTCGCGACCGCGCTCGGGTGGCTCGCGCAGATCGGGCTCTTCGTCATGCTCGGCCTGCTGGCCGACCCAGCCGGTTTCCCTCAGCAGGTCGTCCCCGCGCTCGTCCTCGGGCTCGTGCTGCTGCTGCTGGCCCGGCCGCTGTCGGTGCTCGTGTCGTGCACACCGTTCGGGATCGGCTGGCGCACCCAAGGGTTCCTGGCGTGGGCCGGGCTGCGCGGCGCCGTCCCCGTCGTCCTCGCCACCGTGCCGGTCACGGCCGGGGCGGAAGGGGTCGACGGCATCTTCGAGCTCGTCTTCGTCCTCGTCATCATGTTCACCCTCGTCCAGGCGCCGACCCTGCCGTGGGTGGCGCACCGCCTCGGGCTCGACCGCGCGCACCACACCTACGACCTCGCCCTCGAGGCGACGCCGTTCGACGACATCGGGGCACACCTGCTCGAGGTGACGGTCGGTCCGCGCTCTCGGCTCGCCGGGGTGCAGGTCTACGAGCTCCGGCTGCCGCCCGGGGCCAACGTCGCCCTCGTCGTGCGCGAGGGCGCGTCGTTCGTCCCCAAGGAGACGACGCCGCTGCGGCGCGGCGACCAGCTGCTCGTCGTCACCCCCGCCGCCGTCCGGTCCGTCGTCGAGAAGCGGCTGCGCGACGTCAGCCGCCAGGGGCGCCTCGCCGGGTGGTCGACCGCCGACTGACCCCGGCGCTCCGGCACACGGCAGCGTCCGCGACCGTGGTCGGGAACACGACCACTTCTGCGGACGCAAGAGCGGAAGGTATGCCGGGAGCGCGCCTGGGGCGGCCGGCATACCGGAGCATGTCCGCGCGTTCCGTATCCTTGACCCTGCTCACCCGCATTGGCCAGGAGGAACCCGTGCCCACGTACGCCTACGCGTGCCGCGACTGCGACCACCACTTCGAGGCGGTCCAGTCCTTCAGCGACGACTCGCTCACGGTCTGCCCCGAGTGCGGCGGGTCCCTGCGCAAGGTCTTCAACTCGGTCGGCGTCGTCTTCAAGGGCTCCGGGTTCTACCGGACCGACTCGCGGTCGTCGTCGAGCAGCTCGACGCCGGCGAGCACGTCGTCCGACACGTCGTCGGGTTCGAGCAGCTCCTCGTCGTCGACCTCGACCTCCGGCTCGACCTCGAGCCCGTCGTCGAGCACGTCCTCGACGACGACCTCGTCCGCCGCCTCGGCCTGAGCTCTCCCGGGCGGGACGGCGGCCGCGCTCAAGCCCGCGGGCCCTTGCGGTGCGGCTTCCTGTCCGGGCGCCCCGGACGCCCGCGGTCCTCGCGCAGCTCGATGAGCTGACCCGAGATCCGGGTGCCGCGCAGCTTCTCCCACGCCCCCGCCGGCAGTGTCACCGGCAGCTCGACGAGCGAGTGGTCGGCCCGGATGTCGATCCGGCCGAAGTCCTGGCGACCGAGCCCGCCCTCGTTGGCGAGCGCGCCGACGATCTGGCGCGGCTCGACGTGCTGTCGCCGCCCGACCGCGATGCGGTAGGTCGTCATCGGACCCGACGGTCCCCGCTTCGGCTCGCGTCCGCCCCGGTCGTCACGGTCGCGGCGCGGCCCCCGGTCGTCACGATCGCGCGCGGAGTCGCGTTCGCGGCGGGGTGGGCGCACCGGCTCGGGGTCGAGCAGCATCGGCTCGTCGCCACGCAGGACGATGGCGAGGGCCGCGGCGACGTCGGCCTCGGGCACGTCGTGGTTGCGGACGTAGTGCGCGATGACGTCGCGGAAGGCGTCGAGGTCGCTGGACTGCAGGGCCATCGTGATCCGGTCGTCGAAGCGGTTGAGACGGGTGGCGTTGATGTCCTCGACCGACGGCAGCTGCATCTCGGTGAGCGTCGTCTTGGTGGCCTTCTCGATCGCCTTGAGGAGGTACTTCTCCCGTGGCGTGACGAAGGAGATCGCGTCGCCGGTGCGGCCGGCGCGCCCGGTGCGGCCGATGCGGTGGACGTAGGACTCGGTGTCGGTGGGGATGTCGTAGTTGACGACGTGGCTGATCCGCTCGACGTCGAGGCCACGGGCGGCGACGTCGGTCGCGACGAGGATGTCGAGCTTGGCCGCCTTGAGCTGGGCCACGGTGCGCTCGCGCTGGGCCTGGGCGACGTCGCCGTTGATGGCGGCAGCGGAGAAGCCACGGGCCCGGAGCTTCTCGGCGAGCATCTCGGTCTCGTTCTTGGTGCGGACGAAGACGATCATCCCCTCGAAGTTCTCGACCTCGAGGATGCGGGTCAGGGCGTCGATCTTCTGCGGGTACGAGCAGAAGAGGTAGCGCTGGGTGATGTTGGGCGCCGTCGTCGTCTTGCGCTCGACGGTGATCTCGAGGGCGTCGGTGAGGTACTTCTTCGAGATCCGGCGGATCTGGGAGGGCATCGTCGCCGAGAAGAGCGCGACGTGCTTGTCGTCCGGGGTGTCGGCGAGGATCGTCTCGACGTCCTCGGCGAAGCCCATCTTGAGCATCTCGTCGGCCTCGTCGAGGACGAGGAAACGCAGCTCCGACAGGTCGAGCGTGCCCTTCTCGAGGTGGTCCATGATCCGGCCGGGCGTGCCGACGACGATGTGGACACCGCGGCGCAGGGCGCTGAGCTGGACGCCGTAGCCCTGCCCGCCGTAGACGGGGAGGACGTGGACGCCGGGCATCTTGGAGGCGTACCTCTCGAAGGCCTCGCAGACCTGGAGGGCGAGCTCGCGCGTGGGGGCGAGGACGAGCGCCTGCGGCGTCTTCTGCTTGAGGTCGAGGCGGCTGAGGATCGGCAGGGCGAACGCCGCCGTCTTGCCCGTGCCCGTCTGCGCCAGACCGACGACGTGACGACCCTCGAGCAGCGCGGGGATGGTCGCCGCCTGGATCGGCGAGGGGGTCTCGTAGCCGATGTCCCGGAGCGCCTTGACGACCCGCTCGTCGAGGCCGAGGTCGGCGAAGGTCGGCTGGTCGGTGGTCTCGGTGCCCGGGTCGTCGTCGCTCACTGCTCGACCGTAGTGCCGCGAGGCCTCTGGCGGCGACTCCCACTCGTCCACAGGCCGTCAACGCGTGGCCATTCGTCCACAACCGTGCCTCTCGCGCCTGTCCTGCCCGTCGTGTCCTTCCTAGCGTCGGGGCATGCCTCACCTGCGTCTGCCCGTCCTGCGCCGTCCCCGGGTCCTCGGCCCGTCCCGACGGGCCCGCTGGCGACGCCGGACCCTGCGCCGGGCCCTCGCCGGGCTGTGCGCGGCGGCCGCGGCGCTGCTGCTCGTGGGGCTGGTGCGCCCTCCCCCACCGGCGACGACGTCCGTGGTGGTCGCGTCGCGGGGGCTGGACGGCGGCACCGTGCTCAGCGCCCGTGACCTTCAGGCGGCCGAGATCACGGGTGAGGACGCTCCGGTGGCGGCGGTCCCGGTCGATGGCGTCGGACTGCTCGTAGGTCGCCGACTCACCTCGCGCATGGAGGCCGGGGAGGTCGTCACGACCACCCGTCTCGTGCCTCGGTCGTCCGTGGACGGTGCCCCACCGGGGACCGTCGCCGCCCACCTCCTCGTCGCCGACGCGCACGCCCTCGACCTCGTGTCCGCCGGTCGCCGGGTGACCGTGTATCCCGACACCGGCGGGGCCGCCGTGGCCCGGGACGTCCTCGTCCTGGGCGTCGACACGCCCGGAAAGGCCTCCTTCACCGGATCGTTGCCCGGGGCCGACGACGGGCGGCGGGGGCTCGTCGTGGCCCTCGAACCGGCCGATCTCGAGCGCATCTTCGCTGGTCAGCGACCTGACGGCGGGGCGCCGACGGTGCTCGCCGTGGTGACGGCCTGAGATCCTCGGTCACGCATCGCAAAAGGCCCGATGCTGTTCACCTTGGCCGGCGGACCCAACTTGTAGCGTGGTCCACGCTTCGGCGGCGTCCGCCGAGCACGTGCCACTCCAAGTGAAAGGACCGGACCCATGCAGGGTTTCAAGGACTTCGTGATGCGGGGCAACCTCGTCGAGCTCGCCGTGGCCTTCGTCATCGCAGGAGCGTTCGGCAAGGTCGTCGAGGCCATGGTCGACGTCATCATGGGCATCGTCGGCAAGGCCGGCGACCAGCCCGACTTCAGCGCGTGGAAGCCGGCGGACCTGCCGATCGGCGCCTTCATCACGGCGCTCGTGGCGTTCCTCATCCTCGCGGCCGTCGTCTACTTCTTCGTCGTCAAGCCCTACGAGGCCGCCAAGGCGCGTCTGTTCCCGGACGAGCCGGAGGCCGAGACGGTCGACCCCAACACCGAGCTCCTCAAGGAGATCCGCGACAGCCTGCGCGCGCGTCCCGGGCTCTGATCGGGCAGCACCACACCGCCGCCACGGGGCGGCAGTCGGCACCTGCCGGCCGCCGCCCCGTCGCGCGTCGTCAGGACCAGTGCGGTGGACGGTTCTCCCGCAGCCACCGGGCCGACGCGTCGTCGTCCCCGGGCTCGCCCCAGCCCTCGTCCGTGTCGTCCTTGGTCTGCTCGGCCCTGCGCGGCGTATGCCGTCCGCCCACCTTCGAGCCCGCCTCGGCCTGTCTCGGCGTCTCCTTCTCGGACTCCTGATCCGACACCTCGAGCGCCGGGCGGCTCGACGTGAGCCCCTCGTCCGAGCCGACCCGCTGCGGGGCGCTGGACGCGCGACGACTGCGCCGGGTCACGATCCCCCGCGCTCGGCCAGGGCCTGGATCCGGGCGACGTCGCGCGCCGGGTCGCGGAACGCGTCCCGGGTCCACACCCGCACGTGCTTCCACCCGAGGCGAGAGAGGTGCTCGGCACGCAGCCGGTCGCGGTCGCGGGCGCTGGGCATCGCGGCATACTCCGGTCCGTCGGACTCGACCGCGACGAGCAGTCGACCGCGACGCTGGGGGTCCTCCACGGCGAGGTCGATAGGGTCCACGGACGAGCCGTAGCGCTCGTGCACGACGAGGCCACCGGCCCGCAGCCGCCGGGCGAACTCGGCCATGACGACCGACTCGACCGGGGCGCTCGGCGCCACCTCGGCCGGCTCGCCCGTCGCGGCGGCCGCCGTGGAGGAGGCGGCGTGGGCGAGGAAGTCGCGCAGCATCTGGGCGCCACGTGCCTTGAGCCGGTTGGGGTCGAGCTCGTCCGCGCCGATCGAGGAGACCACCGTCATCCTGCGCTTGGCCCGGGTGATCGCGACGTTGAGGCGGCGCTCCCCGCCCTCGACGTTGAGCGGTCCGAAGCGGTGCAGGACCCGGCCGTGCGGGGTCTTGCCGTAGCCGACGGACAGGATGATGGCGTCGCGCTCGTCGCCCTGGACGCGTTCGAGGTTCTTGATGAAGAACCGTTCGTGGACGTCCTCGGTGAAGAAGGCCGCCGTCTGCGGGTCGAGGCCCTGGAGCGCTCGCCGGACGGCGTCGTCGATCCGTTGGGTGTGGGCCAGCCCGAGCGCGATGACGCCGAGGCTCTCGCCCGGCCGGCTGCGGGCGTGCTCGAGGACGAGGTCCACGACGCGCTCGACCTCGGCCTGCGTCGTCTCCACGCTCGCGGCGCCCTCGGCCATGACACCGACACCGTCGACGAGCTCGTGACGGAGCACCGGCGCGGACCCGGTGCCGGGGAAGGTGACGAGCGAGCCGTCGTAGACGTGCTCGTTGGCGAAGGAGATGAGCCGCTCGTCCTGCGACCGGTAGTGCCAGGACAGGTGGCGGCTGGGGAGGGTGGCCGCGAGGACGTCGAGGATCGACTCCACACCCTCGCTGAGCGAGTCGTCGGGCGCGGCCTCGCCCGCGTCGCTCACCGTGGTGAAGAACGACGTGGGCGGCAGCTGCTTCGCGTCACCGGCGAGCACGACCTGACGGGCCCGCGAGATCGCCGACACCGCCTCGGCCGGCGGGATCTGCGAGGCCTCGTCGAACACGACGACGTCGAAGGTCACTCCCGGTGGCAGGACCGAGGCGACGACGAGTGGGCTCATCACCCAGCACGGGCGGACGGCAGTGAGGAGCTCGCCCGCGACCGGGAGCAGGTCACGCAGGGGCCGGTGCCGACGCGACTTCGCGCCCTCTGCGCGGACGATGCTCTCGAGCTCGGGCGAGTCGGCGAGCACCCGGTCGACGTTGGCGCGCACCGACGCCCGCACCCGGGAGGCGTTCTGCCGCAGCACTTCCCGGTCCGCACCGGCGAACTCGCCGACCGTGCGGCGGAGGTCCTCGCCGTCGTGGGCGCCGATCCGCGGGTCGCGCAGGGCGATGTCGTCGAGCACCGAGCTCCACCAGACGAAGTCCGCCTCGGCGGGCACGTCGTCGGCCTCGACGCGCCGTGCAGCGAGGTCGTCGAGCAGCGCGCCGAGCCCGGCTGCACGCATCGACTCGACCGGTCCGATGATCGAGGGCACCACGGCAAGGCGCTCGGGGGCGTCAGCGAGAGACTGCAGCCGCTCCGCGAGCTCCTCGCGCGGGACGTCGAGCAGCGGGACCGACTCCTCGGTGCGGGGCACCCGCTCGTCGAGCCACGCGAGGTCGGCGGCCAGGCCGGCATACGACTCCATGGCGCGGTCGAGGTCGGCCGGCATCTCCGGGCGGCCACCGGCCCCCGCCATCTCCTTCCACGCGCTGCGCTGCTGGTTCGCGGCGAGCAGGGCGGCGTGCAGGTCTGCGGGCGGGCGACCCGGGCGGACGTAGCGACGCACCTGACGCCGCAGCCCCCGCCGCTCCCACCAGCCGAGGTCCGCGCCGACCGACGCGCGGTACTCCGGCGTCCCGGTCGCGGCGACGAACTCACCCAGCGGCACGTCGAAGATCTCCGGACGGAAGGTCTCGAGCGTGTCGCGCACCTCGGCGACGGTGTCGAGGATGCGTCCCCAGTCGCGCACGGTCGTCGAGTCCGGCAGCCGCAGCCCGGAGAAGACGTCGACGAGGGTCCGGCCCACGTCAGGAACGGCTGACCCCGACCAGCGCTCGACGAGCTCGCGCGCCCGTACGGCGTCCTCGGGGGTGCGCACGGTCGCTCCGAACCACGGGTCGACGCCACGGTCGGTGCGCCAGGCGCCGAGGGACGCGACCCGGGTCAGCTCGCGGGTGAGCACCTCGTAGCGCTCGCGCGGCAGTGACTGGAGGGCCTCGCCCCGGATGCGGACCCGCGAGTGCGGGGGACGGTCCCCCAGACCCAGCCCGCTGATCGCCTCCTGCACGTCGTGCACCGAGACGCCCCACGGGTGGCGCGGGTCGTGCATGGCGTCGCGGTGCTCGCGCAGGGTCGCGGCAGCGGCCCGGAGCCGGTCGACGTCGCGGCTCGGCGGGTCGGCCGGTCGCGGGGCACGCCCCGGCAGCGCGGCCGCCAGCTCGCCGGCGATGCGACGGCGACCGCGGGCCCCGTCGTGCAGGTCGAGCACGAGGTCGCCGAGCCCCACCCGGTCGAGCCGGCCGACGACGGCGTCGATCGCCGCCCGCTTCTCGGCGACGAAGAGGACCCGCTTGCCGTCGGCCGCCAGGGCTGCGACGAGGTTGGCGATGGTCTGCGACTTGCCGGTGCCGGGCGGACCGTGGATGACGAGGTGGGCACCCGAGCGAGCGGCCTCGATGGCCTCCTGCTGCGAGGAGTCCGCGTCGAGGATGAGCAGGCCGCCCGCGGGGTCGGGCACGACGTCGGGCTCCCTCGAGGGCAGCTCGTGCCGGACCGAGCGCAGCGCCGTGGGGTCGCCCGCGATGGCCGCGATGACGTCATGGTCCGCGAGCGCGTCACCGTGGGCGGCGAGGTCGGCGACCATCGGCAGCTTGGCGTACGAGAAGGTGCCGAGCACGATCCGCGGCGCCACCTCGAACTCCGGCACCGACGCACAGGCCTCGGTCAGCGCGGCGTACGCGGGGTAGGGGTCGAAGCCGTTGGGCGTGTGCGCCAGGCCCTCGAGGCGCTCGGAGTCGAGCGTGATCCCCTGCTCGGACGCGAGGTAGTGCTCGAGCACCGGGTTGAGCTCGATCTCGTCGCCGAGGTCGAGCTCGTAGTCGTCGTGCTGCGGGGTCGTCGGACGCAGGGTGCAGGAGCGCAGCAGGACGGGCGCCGCGGGCTGCCGGGCAGCGGCGGCGCCAGCGCGGCCGAGGCTCCACGTGGCCATCCCGACCGCGACGAAGCCGGTGTCGATCCCGCGCTCCTCGCGCAGCTCGCGCGCCTTGCCGGCGATGGTCCGGGCCCGGCGCCGGGCCTCGTCGAACGCCGCCGGCTCGCGGACCAGGTCGCTCAGCCGGGTGGGCCGGCCGGCGAGCAGCATCGCCACCCCGCCGGGGTGCGCCGTGGTGAGGTCGAGGGTCCCCGACGGGAGATCGCGGTACCACAGGAGCGTGTTGCGCCCACCGAGGTCCACGAGGTGCCTGGTCCAGCCCGCGACGGCGTGGCGGACCCGCTCGGTCCGCGAGTCGATCTCTGACTGCGGTCCGGTTTCGCTC
Organism: Knoellia sp. LjRoot47; assembly: GCF_964253435.1. Classification (NCBI taxonomy): domain Bacteria; kingdom Bacillati; phylum Actinomycetota; class Actinomycetes; order Micrococcales; family Intrasporangiaceae; genus Knoellia; species Knoellia sp. LjRoot47. Next base: position 1,799,339 of record NZ_CAXUQS020000001.1, on the reverse strand, counting down.
ACCTCAGCAGGCTAACAACGACCCGCCCGTATGCCGTGTGCCGCCACTCGTGGCGAGACCCTCCGTTCGTGGCCACCTGACGGCGGGCCCACGGGATCGGCGAGGATGGCGTCATGTCCCAGGATGCAGCGCCGCAGACCGACTCCTCCCCGTCCGACCTCGTGCGGGTGGTGCGCCACGACTCCGGCGTCGTCGAGCTCGTCCTCGACCGGCCCGAGGCGATGAACGCGGTGTCGACGGCGATGGCCAAGGCGCTCACCGACGCTGCCCAGTCGGTCGCCTCGGACGACTCCGCCCGGGCCGTCGTCGTGTCCTCGTCGCACCCCAAGGCCTTCTGCGTCGGCGCCGACCTCAAGGAGCGCAACGCCCTGACCGACGACGAGCTGCGCGCGCAGCGGCCCGGCAACCGGACGGCATACCGAGGGATCCTCGACCTGCCGGTGCCCGCGATCGCCGCGGTCGACGGCTACGCGCTGGGCGGCGGCTGCGAGATCGCCCTGTCCTGCGACCTCGTCGTCGCCTCGTCGAAGTCGACCTTCGCGCTGCCCGAGGTCTCGGTCGGCGTCATCCCGGGCGGCGGGGGCACCCAGCTGCTCACGCGCCGGGTCGGCTGGTCGCGGGCTGCCGACCTCATCTTCACGGCCCGACGGGTCGGGGGCGACGAGGCGCTCGCACTCGGGTTCGTCGACCGGGTCGTCGACGACCCCCGCGCCACGGCGCTCGAGCTCGCCGCCGTCATCGCCGCACACTCCCCCGTGGGTGTGCGCAACGCCAAGGCAGCCATGCGCGGCGGCATGGACGTCACCCTCGCGCAGGGCCTCGACCTCGAGGACGCCCGCTGGCACGCGACGGCGTTCAGCGCGGACCGTGCGGAGGGTGTCGCGGCGTTCGCCGAGAAGCGCACCCCGAACTGGCCGGGCCTCAGCGGACGCTGACCGGCTCGCGCTCCCGCAGGACGAGCGCCGCCACCCCGATCGCCACGGCGACGACGAGGGCACCGAGCGCGAGGGCGTGGAAGCTGGCGCGGTCGACGACGACCCCCGCGAGCGCGCCGCCGATGCCGGCCGCGAGCCCCATGACGAGGTCGCTCGCCCCCTGCGCGCCGGGCCGCTCGGTCGTCGGCACGGCGCTCGTGAGCAGGGTGGAGCCGGAGACGAGCGTGCACGACCAGCCCAGCCCGAGCAGGAACAGCCCGGCGAGCAGCCGGTTCGAGTGCCCCATCGGCGCCGTGGACGCGAGCAGCGTCGCGACGACGAGGATGCCCGACCCCACCATCGCCACGGTGCGCCCGCCCAGCCGGTCGACGGCCATGCCCGTGAGCGGCGAGAAGGCGAACATCCCGAGGATGTGCATGCTGATGACGAACCCGATGATCGTGAGGTCGGCATGGCCGTGACGCATGTGCAGCGGCGTCATGACCATGACGCTCACCATCGTCACGTGGCCGAGGGCGAGGGTGATGACGCCGAGCAGCGCCTGCGGCCGGGCCGCGATGACCCGCAGACCGCGGCCGATCGAGCCGTGCGTGGGGCCGGCGGCGTGCGGGTCGAGGTCGGCCACGCGGCGCCGGGCCTCGACGAGCGGGTCCGGCCGCAGCCTGAGGAACAGGACGAGGACGGCCAAGGTCAGCCCGACGAGCGAGAAGACGAACGGCCCGGTGAGCCGCGGGATCCCCAGCAGGCGTGACACCGGCTCGCTCGGGCCCACGAGGTTGGGTCCGAGCACGCTGCCGATCGTCGTGGCCCACACGACGAGGCTGAGGTCGCGCCCACGGTGGGCCGGGTTCGCGAGGTCGGCCGCGGCATACCTGGCCTGGTTGTTCGAGGCGGTCGAGCCGCCGAAGAGCAGGCTCGCGACGAGCAGCAGCGCGAAGCTGCCGACGATGCCCGAGACGATGAGCCCCAGCGCCCCGACGAACGACAGGACGTAGCCGAGCGCCAGCCCGGGCCGACGCCCGCGCGCCGCGCTGAGCCGGGCCATCGGGATGGCGATGAGCGCCGAGCCGAGCACCTGGAAGGTCGAGCCGAGACCGGCATACGTCGGTGACCCCGACACCTGCTCGGCGAGCAGCGCGCCGACCGCCACCCCGCTCGCGAGCGAGACGCCGCCGAGCACCTGGGACATCGACAGCGTCGCGACGGTCCGCTGCTGGACGGGGTCGTCGTGCGTCTGCGGTGCGTCGGCTGCGGTCACCCGCCGAAGTATGCCGTCCGCCCGCGACACGGGTACGGCGCCCGGTCGGCGGTCAACTAGTCTTGTCGGCGGCCATCAGGCCTCCCCGCCCTCGTAGCTCAGGGGAAGAGCACTTCTCTCCTAAAGAAGGTGTCGCAGGTTCGAATCCTGCCGAGGGCACAAGTCGACGCAGCCGTCGCCAGCCCGTGCGGCGAGGGTACGGCGTGGAGCGCTGGTTCGCCGGCCTGCAGGAGTGGCTGCGCCCCTCGACAGGCACCTGGTCGACGTACTCCATGGGCTGCATCGCCCTGCGGGGTCCTAGGGCTGCTCGGCCAGTGCCTGCTCGATGAGTGCGAGGTAGTCCTCGATGCCGGCCGGGCCACCCAGACCCAGCCGGTGGTCGACGACGAGGTGCGGCGACCTCTCGATGCCGAGGTCGCGTGCGGCGGAGGCGTCGGACTCGAGGTCGGCGGCATGGTCCGAGGACGCCAGCACCGCCGCGACCCGACGCTCGTCGAGGCCCGCCTCGGCGGCGAGTCGCTGCAGCACCATCGGGTCGCCGATGTCGAGCTGCTCGGTGAACACCGCGACGTGCAGGCGTTCGAGCATCGCCCCCTGCAGGGCGGGCCCGCCAAGGGCGTGGGCCAGCTCCACGAGACGGTGCGCGTCGGTCGGGTCGGTGGCCGGGACCTCGGAGAGCGTGACGTCGATGCCGTCGGGCCGACCCGCCACGGCGGCCTCCTCGAGCTCCGAGACCGACACGGCCGGGTTCGCGAGGACGTGGTGGACCAGGACGATGTCAGCAGGTCTCGACGACGCCACCACCGCTGCCTCCACGCGCCGCTTGGCGACGTGGGACCACGGGTCCATCACGTCACCCCAGAGTTCCAGCACGAGCTCAGCCATCCCTCCACCCAAGCACACCCGGCACCCGGACCCGACGGGACGACGAGCGCCCCTGACCCGTACGGGTCAGGGGCGCTCGATCAGGTGTCAGCCGGAGTCGCTCAGTAGCGGCGGAACTCGGTCGGCGTGCCGAACATGTTGCGCTCGCTGGTCGACTTCCCGGTGCGGGGCGAGTCGATCATCATGTCGCCACCGGTGAAGATGCCGACGTGCCAAGCGGGGCTGCCGTAGAAGACGAGGTCGCCGGGCTGCGGGCTGCTCACGCGGGTGCCCTCACGCTGCTGGGCGGACGCGGTACGCGGGATGGAGATGCCGGCCTTGCGGTAGACGTACTGGGTGAAGCCCGAGCAGTCGAAGCCCGAGGGGTCGTCGCCGCCGTAGACGTAGGCGATGCCGAGGAGCGTCCGCGCGATGTTGACGATCTGGCTCGAGGACTGCTTGACCGAGCTGGTCGAGATCGACTCGCGGGAGGTGCTGCGGCTGGCCTTGTCGTCCGAGGAGCGCTCGCTGGCGGCCACGAGAGCACCCTCACGGGTCTCCTCCTTGACGACCGGCTTGGGCTTCGGCTTCGGCTTCGGCTTGGGCTTGGCGACGACCTTGACACCCGTGACGCCGACGGCGCCGACAGCGGCACCCCTGACGGTCGGGGAGGCGGCCGGGGCGGAGATCGCGGGCGCGGCCGGGGCAGCGGCGGGAGCAGCCGGCGCGGCGGTCGTGACGTCCTTGACGGTCTTCTCGGGCGCGGCGGAGGCCGGGAGCGCGAACGCCGCGACGAGGCCACCGGAGGCTGCGAGAACCGCGGATGCCTTGGCGCCGGTCACGCCTGCGCGCGACGCGATCGTGGACAGTTCGACGACGGGGTTGTGTCGCCCGGGCGCGCGGTGACGCCCATGGGTGGAGTGAGCCACGGTGAACCTCTCGATGCCTACGGGGTGAGCTGTCGGGTTCGGACGAGAAGTTCTGCCCGGCCAGTCGGAACTGGCTTAACCCCAAGGGACGACCCGGAGGTCGACCCGGAAGTGGGTCCCCCGCTCCTGCCAAGCGGTTTGCGTTGCAGTCAGTGACGGTGGCAGGACTCAGCAGTCCGTCGTGACAGCTCGACCCAGGGGAGGAAGAGCCGAAGCCACCGTACCGGACCCTTTCGGCAAAGTCACATTTGGGTCACGGCGGGTTGTCCGAGGAACTTCCGAGGCCTGCACGGACGGCATACGGAGCCTCTCCGACACGGCAGGACGACGAGGGCGGGTGGGGCCGCATCGGCCCCACCCGCCCGTCGTCAGACGCTCGTCGACGTCACTCGACCGAGATGTGCACGTGGTCGTAGTGGTTGGCCGTGACCGAGCCACGGTCCTCCATCGCGCGCCAGCTCGACGCACCGGCGAGCCAGATCCGCTGCTTCCAGATGACGTAGGTGATGTTGTAGGCGCTCATGTTGTTGATCGCCCACTGCGCCACGGCGTCGCCGCGCGAACCGGTGACCATGACGTCGACGGCCTTGCCGGAGCCGTGGTCCCCGGCGCCGGCGCGGAACCCGCCGATGTTCTCGATGCCGAAGTTGGAGCGCACCGCGGAGCACACCTTGGAGGCGTTGGAGCCCAGGCTCTTGCCCTGGCACCAGTCGTAGAAGGCCATCGAGACACCACTGCCGCTGACCTTGGTCGACGACGAGGACGAGGACTCCGACGAGCTCGAGGACGACTCCTCCGACGAGCTCTCGGTCTTCTTCTCGGGCGTCTTGGTCGGTGTCGGGGTGGGCTTCGGCTTGGCCACCGCGGTCACACCGGCCGGGCCGGCCGACACGGCCGCGCTCTGGGCGGCGGCCGGGGCCTTCATCGCGACGCGGCCACCGGCGACGGACGTGCGCGCGGTGCTGCGCGACGTCGTGTCCTGCGCGGCCTGTGCACGGTCGCGGGCCACGAGGGCGTTGGTCTGGGAGCCGAGCTCGATCTGGCCGGGTGAGGCCTGCACGGGGATCGCGACGGCTGCGGCGACGCTCGTGGCGAGGCCGAGACCGACGAGACCCTTGACGAGGGTCGGGCGGGACAGGGAGGAGAACGCTGCGGTCAGGTCGGGCAGACGACGAGTCGTCTGCGCGCGGCGTCGACCGGCGCGCGTGTCAGGGGAAAGCACGAAAGAGAACCTCTCGGTGGATCAGGGATTCTTCCACCGTAGCCGCGACCGGACGTGAAGTCACATTCCGGTAACGGCCAGTCGATCAGGGTCGCACCCGGGCCGGTGACGGCCCGGTGCGTCATCACGTGCGTGGCCCAGCACGCCCCAGACGCCGCCTCAGCGTGCCCGCAGTGGCTCAGGTGTGACGTGCCGCACGTGCGACGAACACGTGCTTCGCGATGTCGTCGGGCAGCGAGACACCGGTCGCCTCGTCGGCACCTTGGAGCGCGGCGACGACGCGGGTGCCGTCACGACGGACGACGGCGAGCTGGCCCGGGAGCAGGCCGGCGGCGGTGATGAGGCCGAGGGCCTCGTGGTCGACCTGCGCGGGCTCGCCGATGCGGCGCACCGTCACCGTGACCGGCTCGGTGTCGGCGACCTCGGCGAGGGTCGACAGGCCCGTGCGGAAGTCCTCCGCGAGCGCCTCGCCGAACTCCTCGAGCCCTGGGATCGGGTTGCCGTAGGGCGACTCGGCGTGGTCGGCGAGGAGCGCGAGGATCTTGCGTTCGACGCGGTCGGACATGACGTGCTCCCACCGGCAGGCCTCGTCGTGGACGTACTCCCACTCGAGGCCGATGACGTCGACGAGGAGGCGCTCGGCGATGCGGTGCTTGCGCATGACCCGCGTCGCGAGGCGGCGGCCCTCCTCGGAGAGCTCGATGTGGCGGTCCCCCGCGACGGCGAGCAGCCCGTCGCGCTCCATCCGGGCCACGGTCTGCGACACGGTCGGACCGGAGTGGCCGAGGCGCTCGGCGATGCGGGCCCGCAGAGGAGTGATGCCCTCCTCCTCGAGCTCGAAGACGGTGCGGAGGTACATCTCCGTGGTGTCGATGAGGTCGGTCACCTGCTCATTCTCTCATTCACCTCACCCGGGCCGGGACGCTCCCACGACGGGGGTCGTATGCCGGGAGCCACCGTGCGAGCCACGGCGCACCTCCCAGCACGAGCACCCCGAGGACGACGCATGCCGGACCGAGCCCGGCGAGCAGCGTCACCCCGCTCACGAGGAGGGGCGCGCCGTTCTGGCCGATGAGCGAGAGGAAGCGCCAGGCGGAGAGGAACTGCGCCCGTCCCGCGACGGGCGCCGCATCGGCGCCGAGGGTCTGGACGATGCCCGAGCCGAGCCCGTTGCCGACCCCCATGACCGTCGACACCGCGGCGACCGCGGCGAACCCGTGCGTCAGCGGTAGCAGCACCATCCCGACGCCGAGCACGAGCAGGAACGGGACGGCCACCCAGACCCTCCCGAAGCGGTCCATCACCGAGCCGGCCGGATAGAACAGCAGCACTTCCGCTCCCCCGGCGATGCCGAAGATCAGCGCGGTCTGGCTGTCGGTGATCCCCACCGACTCGGCCCACAGCGGCACGATGACGAAACGGCCCTGGCGCGCGGCGCCGATGACGAGCACGCCGAGACCGATGGTCGTGAGAACGCGGCGATGGCTGCGGACGACGTCCCGCAGGCCGACCCGCTCCTGCGTCGGCGCACCGTCAGAGCCCTGCCCCTCGGCGTCGTCGACCCCGGCCGGGACGCGCAGCCCGAACCACGCCCACACCGCGGCGAGCAGGCCCGCGACGACCGCGACGGCATACGCGGCCTGGGTTCCCCACACGGCGATGATGGGGGCCGAGACGAAGGGCCCGACAAAGAGGCCGATGCGCTGCACGCCGCCCATCGTCGACATCGCGCGAGCCCGGAGCCGCACCGGCGCCCGCGCCGTGAGCCAGGACTGGCGCGCGAGGAGGAAGACCGAGCCCGTCGTCCCCATGAGCCCGATGGCGATCCCGAGCGTCCAGAGGTTCTGGGCGACGACGGCGAGCAGGGCGCCCAGCGCGTCCACGACGGCGGCGCCGACGAGGGCCCGCCGCTCCCCGATCCGGGCGACGAGCGAGCCGGCCGGCAGCGACGACACGAACGCCGCCATCCCCTCGATAAGGACGAACGCCGCGGCCACCGCCACGCTGGCGCCGAGGTTGCGGGCGCTCAGGGCGACGACCGGCAGGGCCGCGCCGATGCCGACCGACCACACCGCCGTGGGCCCGAACGCCGGCAGGGCGATGCTGCGCAGCGAGAACTCCTCGGCGGCAGGCACGCTCGCCACCCTGACACGTAGGTTGTCCCCGTGCACGTGGTGATCCCGGGTCGATACAACGGCCCCCCGACGTCGGGCAACGGAGGCTGGGTGAGCGGGCTCGTGGCGAGCTCCACCCCGGTGACGCAGGACGCCCCCGCGGTCTCGGTGCGGCTGCGCCTCCCCCCGCCGCTGGACCGCGAGCTCACCCTCGACGTCGGCGAGACGACCACCCTGCGGGACGGCGACGACGTCGTCGCCACCGCCACGGCCGCGCCGACCCCCGACGGCCCACTGCCCGACCCGGTGACGCTCGAGCGGGCCCACGCCGCCGAGGCCCACGCGCTCACGGCGGACGAGCACCCCTTCCCCACCTGTTACGGCTGCGGACCCGCCCACCCGACCGGCCTGCGGATGCGCTCCGGCCGGGTCGAGGGCACCAGCACGTATGCCGCGACCTGGACTCCCCGGGACGACTCGCCTCCCGAGGTCTGGGCCGCGCTCGACTGTCCGGGTGGCAAGGCGGCCGGGTTCCCGACGACGCTCATGGTCCTCGGAACCATGACCGCGCAGGTCTTCACGCCCCCGGCGCTCGGTGAGGAGCACATCGTCCTGTCGTGGTCGCGCGGCGACGACGGGCGCAAGCGCCACGCCGGGTCGGCCCTGTTCACCGCCGACGGCCGGCTGCTCGCCCGGGCCGACCAGACGTGGATCGCCATCGACCCGCCCACCACCTGACCCGCCCTGACCCGCACCCGATCGCCTGGGGCCACTCCCCCGGCCACCTCCTGACCAGCCACTGACCACCCACAGATTGATCCACCCGCACCGGGGTTCGGCATGCACAATGAGTGCTGCCCGACACCGGAAGACCCCCGAGACGAGGGAACTTGTGACAGCGCAGTCCGAGACCGACACCACCGCCGCAGGCACGGCCGCGACGGCCGCCCCCGACCCCGACTTCCGGCCGGGACTGGAGGGCGTCATCGCCTTCGAGTCCACGATCGCGGAGCCCGACAAGGAGGGTGGCGCGCTGCGCTACCGCGGCGTCGACATCAAGGACCTCGTCGGGCGCGTGAGCTTCGGCCAGGTGTGGGGGCTCCTCGTGGACAACGAGTTCGACCCGGGACTTCCGCCGGCCGAGCCGTTCCCGCTGCCCGTCCACACCGGCGACATCCGGGTCGACGTCCAGTCGGCCCTGGCGCAGCTCGCGCCGGTCTGGGGCTTCAAGCCGCTCCTCGACATCGACGCCGCCGAGGCCCGCGACAACCTCGCCCGAGCCTCCGTCATGGCCCTGTCGTTCATCGCGCAGTCCGCCCACGGGCAGGACAAGCCGATGGTGCCGCAGAGTCGCGTCGACGAGGGCAAGACGATCGTCGAGCGCTTCATGATCCGCTGGCGCGGCGAGCCCGACCCGGCCCACGTCGAGGCCATCGACGCCTACTTCATCTCCGCCGCCGAGCACGGCATGAACGCCTCGACCTTCACGGCCAGGGTCATCGCCTCCACCGGCGCCGACGTCGCGGCCTGCATGTCCGGTGCCATCGGCGCCCTCTCGGGGCCGCTGCACGGTGGCGCCCCCTCGCGCGCCCAGCACATGATCGAGGGTGTCGAGCGCACGGGTGACGCGACGGCATACGTCAAGGGTGTCCTCGACCGCGGCGAGCGCCTCATGGGCTTCGGGCACCGCGTCTACCGGGCCTACGACCCGCGCGCCGCCGTCCTGCGCGACACCTGCAAGCGGCTCGGCGCCCCGCGCTACGAGGTGGCGCTCGAGCTCGAGAAGGCCGCCATCGCCGCGCTCGCCGAGCGTCACCCCGAGCGCAAGATGGAGACCAACGTCGACTACTGGGCGGCCGTGCTGCTCGACTTCGCCGAGGTCCCCGGCAACATGATGACGCCGCTGTTCGTCTCGGCGCGCACCGCCGGCTGGGCCGCGCACATCCTCGAGCAGAAGCAGACCGGGCGCCTCATCCGCCCGAGCTCGCGCTACATCGGCGAGAGCACCCGCGGCATCGAGTCGGTCGCCGGCTGGCGCGAGAGCTGAGCCCCACCGCACGACGCGACGGCACGGCATACGGAGTCCTTCTTCCGTATGCCGTGCCGTTCCGTGTGCGTGGACCGTCTCGGTCCGCGGGCAGGAGTCCGGTGGGTGAACTCACACCGAGGGCCCGGGACGGCTGCGGGAGGATGGCCGGGTGACTGACGCAGCCATCACCATCCCCTCAGACCTCCTTCCCGCCGACGGCCGCTTCGGCTCGGGCCCCTCGAAGGTCCGCCCCGAGCAGGTCGAGTTCCTCGCCTCCCTCGGCACGACCGTGCTGGGCACCTCCCACCGCCAGGCTCCGGTCAAGAACCTCGTGAAGTCGGTGCGCTCCGGCCTGTCCGACCTCTTCTCGCTCCCCGAGGGCTACGAGGTCGTGCTCGGCAACGGTGGGGCGACGGCGTTCTGGGACATCGCCGCCTTCGGGCTCGTCCGTGAGCGCGCCCAGCACCTCGCGTTCGGTGAGTTCTCGAGCAAGTTCGGCGCCGTGACCTCGAACGCGCCCTTCCTCGGCGAGTCCTCGATCATCAAGAGCGACCCGGGCACGCGCCCGACGGCGGTCGCCGAGGACGGCATCGACGTCTACGCGTGGGCGCACAACGAGACGAGCACGGGCGTCATGACCGACGTGCGCCGTGTCGAGGGCGCCGCCGACGACGCTCTGGTCCTCATCGACGCCACCTCCGGTGCCGGCGGCCTGCCCGTCGACGTCGCCGAGACCGACGTCTACTACTTCGGCCCGCAGAAGTGCTTCGCCGCCGACGGTGGCCTGTGGCTCGCACTCTTCTCCCCCGCCGCACTCGCCCGCGTCGACGAGATCGCCGGGACCGGCCGCTGGGTGCCCGACTTCTTCAGCCTCCCGACGGCGATCGACAACAGCCGCAAGGACCAGACCTACAACACCCCGGCCGTCGGCACGCTCGCGCTCCTCGACGAGCAGGTCCGCTGGCTCAACCAGCAGGGTGGCCTCGACTGGGCCACCGCCCGGACCAAGGACTCGTCCGACCGGCTCTACGCGTGGGCCGAGTCGGTCGACTACGCCTCGCCGTACGTCGCCGACCCCGCCGCCCGCAGCCAGGTCGTCGCGACCATCGACTTCGACGACGCCGTCGACGCCTCGGTCATCGCGAAGACGCTGCGTGCGCACGGCGTCGTCGACACCGAGCCCTACCGCAAGCTCGGCCGCAACCAGCTGCGCGTCGCGACCTTCCCGGCCGTCGAGCCCGAGGACGTCAGCAAGCTCATCGCCTCCATCGAGCACGTCGTCGCGGCCCTCTGAGGCTGCCGCGGGGAGGGACCCCTTGACGGGTTCCCCGGACAACGGCGCCGGAGCAAGGGTCTGCCTCCCTTGCCCCGGCGCCGTTCTCCTTGTCCGGGTCCGGTCCACGCCCACCGCCGCGGGGTCGTATGGGACAGGTGCGACGCACGGTGCTGTCGAAGGATGTGGAGTGCCTCACCCGCAAGGTCCTCCCCGCAGTTTCTTCCGGGTAACCTTGCGGCAGCACAGCTCACGACGACGTGACATCAAGGAGAGCGGACATGGCCCTGGCCACACCTCGGGTCGCGCTGGACGCACTGCGGACGACGACCGGCCGACGCATCGCCGGAGCGGTCGTCGCGATCGCCGTGACCACGACCGGCGTCGCCGCCGTCGCCGCCACCGAACCGCAGAGGCAGGAGCGCCCCCGCCTCGTCGTCCCGCCCGTCGCCGTCCAGCAGGCCGGTGGCGTGAGCACCCTCCCCGCCCTGCCCGCGCTCCCGCCGCTCGCCCTCCCCGCAGGCAACTCGTCGATCCCGCCCGAGTCCCTGCCGCTCGAGCCCCAGACCTGGGGCATGTCGAGCGTCGCCAGCGGCATCCCCGCCCAGGCGCTCGCGGCCTACCAGGCGGCCGAGCGGCTCCTCGCCGAGGCCGACCCCGGCTGCAAGATCGACTGGGCCCTGCTCGCCGGCATCGGCAAGGTCGAGAGCGACCACGGCCGGTGGGGCCGCAACCTGCTCGACGCCGCCGGCACCGCCGTCCCCGGCATCTTCGGCATCCCGCTCACCGGCAGCGGCGTCGCCCGCATCACCGACACCGACGGCGGTCGCTACGACCGCGACGTCGTCTACGACCGCGCGGTCGGGCCGATGCAGTTCATCCCCGGTACGTGGAAGTCCGTCGGGGCCGACGGCAACGGCGACGGCCGGCGCGACCCGCAGAACATGTCCGACGCGGCGACCGCTGCCGGCGTCTACCTCTGCTCCGGCTCGGGCGACCTCACCCAACCGAGCGACCTCACCCGCGCCGTGCTGCGCTACAACTACTCGATGGACTACGTCACCAAGGTGACGAGCATCGCCGCCTCCTACCGGGCCGGGCACTCCGTCGTCCCTGCGACGGCCCTGCCGCCCGGGTATGCCGGGCGCTCGCCCTATCTTCCCCCCGCCGGCTCCCAGCCCGGCCCCGGGGCGAGCGCCTCGCCCGGCGCCACCGCACGCCCGTCGACGGCCCCGAGCAGCAAGCCGGGCGCCCCGGCACCTGCACCGAAGCCGTCCTCCGGCCCGGCGCAGCCCGCTCCCAAGCCGACCGCGGCAGTCCCCGCCCCCGCCCCCAAGCCGGCGCCACTACCCAAGCCGGCGGTCCCGGTGCCCCTGCCCAAGGTGACGGCGACGCCGCTCCCCTCGACCACGGTGGCGGTCGACCCCGACCCCTTCTCCGTGGGTGACACGGTGAAGATCACGGCCGGGCAGTACCTCGGCGTGAGCACCAAGGTCGCGAAGGTCGACACCGTCAAGAACACCGTGACCGTCTCGGTCAAGGTCGGTCTGGTCACCATCCCCGTCGTCCTGCCCTACAAGGACGTCGTCCTCGTCCCGTAACCCGTGCGTCGGGCGCGACGGCGCCCCGATCGGGTCTGGCCCGACACCAGCAGGTGGGGTGTCGGGCCAGATCGGTGCGCGGGGCGCGGGGCGCGGAGTACGGGGCGCCTGGCCGGCGCGAGGTGCGCGGCGGCGTCAGGTGAGCTGCGGCGCCTCAGGTGAGGACGGCATACACGACGGCCACGACGACGAGGACCGCGAGGACGCCGAGCGTCATCCGCCGACGGAAGGCCGGGGTCATCGCGCGGCCTCGGGCGCGGGCTCGGTGACGGTGTCGCGCACCGGCACGGTCTCGATGGTGATGCGCGGGGAGCGCTGCGACTCGTAGCTCACGCGGACATTCTGCTGCCGGGCAATCCACCACATGACGCAGACCAGCGTGATGCCGATGGCGATCGGTCCGATGGCGATGGTCCAGCGCGCGCCCCACACCTCGCCGATCCAGCCGATGATCGGCGCGCCGATGGGCGTGCCGCCCATGAAGATCGCCATGTAGAGGGCCATGACCCGGCCGCGTACGAGGGGGTCGGTGCGCAGCTGGACCATGGCGTTGGCCGTGGTGAGGGCAGTGAGCGCGCTGAGCCCGGTCGGGACCAGGGCCAGCGCGAACAGCTCGTAGGTCGGGGCCAGCGACGCTGCCGTGGTCGCGAGTGTGAAGCCGGCCATCGACAGGAGCAGGACCCGCAGCCGCGGCTCCCCCCGTCGCGCGCTGAGCAGCGCTGCGGTGAGCGAGCCGATGGCCATGATCGAGCCGAGGATGCCGTACTCCGTCGGGCCCTTGCCGAACTCCTGGGTGGCCATGAGGGCCGTCGTCACCTGGAAGTTCATGCCGAAGGTGCCGAGCACGAACACGAGCAGCATGACGACCTGGATGTCGGGTCGGTTGCGGACGTAGTGCAGGCCCTCGCGGATCGCGCCCTTGCCGCGGGTGAGCGGTGCCGGGATGAGCTCGCTCGTGCGCAGCAGCGCGAGCGCGACGAGCACGAAGACGAACGTGCCGACGTTGACGAGGAGGGTCCAGCCGGTGCCGTAGCCCGCGATCATGAGGCCCGCGACGCCGGGGCCGATGAGCCGCCCGGCGTTGAACGACGCGCTGTTGAGCGCCACCGCGTTGGCGAGCTTGTCGCGCGGGACCATCTCGGAGACGAACGACTGGCGGGCCGGGTTGTCGATGGCGGTGATGACGCCCTGGAGGAGGGCGATCGCGTAGACCTGCCACAGCGCGGCGACGTCGAGCAGGACGAGGCCGGCGAGCAGGAGGCTCGTCACGAGCAGCAGACCCTGGGTGACGAGGAGGATCTGGCGCCGCGGGAACCGGTCGGCGATCGCGCCGGCCCACGGGGCGAGGACGAGGAACGGCAGGAACTGCAGGCCGGTGACGATGCCGAGCGCCTGGCTCGAGTGGTCGGTGAGCTCGGTGAGGACGAGCCAGTCCTGGGCCACGCGGCCCATCCAGGTGCCGACGTTGGAGACGAAGGACCCGGCATAGAAGATGCGGTAGTTGCGCTCGGTGAACGAGGTGAAGGTGGGGCTCACTCGTTGGCCACCTTGGTGAGGATCTCGGAGGCGCGCAGAAGGATCGCCTGCTCCTCGGGGTCGAGGTGCCCGACGCGGACCGACATCCACTGGTCGCGGCGTCGGCGGGTCTCCTTGAGGACCTTCCGGGCGTCGGCGGTGAGCGCGACGATGACCTGTCGCTTGTCGGTGGGGTCCGGGGTCCGCTCGACGTAGCCGAGCTCGACGAGACCGGCGACGGTTCGGGTCATGCTCGGCGCACTGACCTTCTCGATCTCGGCGAGCTCGCCGGGCGTGCGCGGCGACTCCTCGAGCCGGCACATCACCGAGAAGTGGTGCGGGGCGATGAGGTCAGTGCTCTCGTAGCGGACCCGGCGCGAGATGCGCATGCAGGCCAGCCGGAGCTCACCGGCGAGGGCGGACACCGCGGACGGCCGCAGGGCGGCATACGTGGGCGAGGTGTCAGCAGTCATGTACTTAGCCTAACTCATTACGTCTGCTAAGTATTTCCGGGAGTCCGGCCATTGGACGTGCAGCGGCTGGCGCGGACGCCGTATGCCGCCTCGCCCCCTCCCTCGCTATGGTTCCGCCATGCCGACTGCCACCTCAGCCGACCCGCGCACCGGGTCCACCTCGATCGACCGCTACTTCAAGATCACCGAGCGCGGCTCGTCGATCGGCCGGGAGGTGCGAGGCGGGGTCGTCACGTTCTTCACGATGGCCTACATCGTCGTGCTCAACCCGCTCATCCTCGGGTTCGCCAAGGACGTCAACGGCGACTTCCTCGGAGGTGGCGCCGGCGACGGCTCCAACCTCCCAGCGATCGCCGCGGGCACCGCGCTCGTCGCCGGCCTGCTCACGATCCTCATGGGTGTCGTCGCGAACTTCCCGCTCGCGCTCGCCACCGGACTCGGGCTCAACGCCTTCGTCGCATTCGCCGTCGCGTCGCAGATGACGTGGGCCGATGCCATGGGCCTCGTCGTCCTCGAGGGCCTCATCATCCTCGTTCTTGTGCTCACCGGGTTCCGCCAGGCGGTCTTCCACGCCGTGCCCAAGCAGCTCAAGGTCGCGATCTCGGTCGGCATCGGCCTGTTCATCGCGCTCATCGGGTTCGTCGACGCCGGGTTCGTGCGCCGCACGGCCTCGGGCACGGTGCCCGTCCAGCTCGGTGTCGACGGGTTCCTCGGCGGCTGGCCGACGTTCGTCTTCGTCGCCGGCCTCGTCCTCATCGTCGTGCTCTGGGTCCGCAAGGTCCGTGGCGCCATCCTCATCGCCATCGCCGCGACGACGGTGCTCGCCATCGTCATCGAGGCCATCGCCAAGATCGGCCCGATGGTCATGGGCGACAAGGTCAACCCCACCGGCTGGGGCCTCATCGTCCCGACGCTGCCGGACGACATCATCGACACCCCGTCGTTCTCGACCGTCGGCCAGTTCTCGCTGCTCGGCTCCTTCCAGTCGGTCGGCATCGTCTCGGCCGCGCTGCTCATCTTCACGCTCATGCTCGCCGACTTCTTCGACACCATGGGCACGATGACGGCCATCGGCCACGAGGCCGACCTCCTCGACGAGGACGGCCTGCCGCCGCACACCGACCGCATCCTCGTCGTCGACTCGCTCGCCGCCGCCGCCGGTGGCGCCGCGGGCGTCTCGTCCAACACGAGCTACATCGAGTCGGCCTCGGGTGTCGGAGAGGGCGCGCGCACCGGCCTGGCGTCGGTCGTCACGGGACTGCTCTTCCTGCTGTCGATGGTCTTCGCACCGCTCATCAAGGTCGTCCCGTCCGAGGCGGCCGTCCCGGCGCTCGTCCTCGTCGGCTTCCTCATGATGCAGCAGGTCAAGGAGATCGACTGGGACGACGTCGAGATCGCCATCCCGGCGTTCCTCACCATCGTGCTCATGCCGTTCACGTACTCGATCACCGCGGGCATCGGCGCCGGCTTCGTCGCCTACGTCCTCATCAAGGTCGTGCGGGGCAAGGCCGCCTCGATCCACCCGCTCATGTGGCTCGTCGCCGGACTCTTCGTCCTCTACTTCGCGATCGACCCGATCAAGACCGCCCTCGGCGTCTGACGCAGCCCCACCCCGACTTATTGCGACTTTGCAGAGCTGCGAGCGCAGCGAGTGGCTCTGCAAAGTCGCAATAAGTCGCAGCCCTGAGACGGGCTCTCAGCCGGCGTCGTGGGCGTTGCCGCGGCCGCGCCGGACGTAGGCGAAGCCGATCGCGCCGAGCACGAACCCGGCGACGCAGCCCCACGGCCACCACGAGCGGTCCCCCTCGTGCAGGGCGGGGACGACGAGCGTGACGACGAGCGCGACGGCCCACAGGACGAGCCCGATGGCGATGATCCGCTGGGTCGGAACCTGCATCGCGCGCAGGACCTCGACCTCGCTGCTCGTCACGCCCTCGGGCACGTCACCAGCCGGTATGCCGTCCACGCGCGGCTCGCTGCCCGTCTCGGACTCGCTCACGGCGCCTGCTCAGACCCGCTCGAGCTGGGTGTCGTCGAGCACCGGTGGGGCGATGACCTCGGGCTCGGGGGCGTCCATGTCGACCTCGGAGTGGGCGCCGCAGCCGTGGTCAAGACTCACGACGGAACCGTCGGAGGGCGACCAGGCGTTGGCGCACACGCCGAAAAAAGACCGCAGGGCACCTGCCATCGGGATGAAGAACCCGCACGACGAGCACGGAGCCGGCGCCTTCTGGGCGACCGGGGCGTTCGGGCCGTGGTCGCCGTCGTACCAGCGCTGGGCCGCGGCCTCGCGGCCCTCGGCGGAGAGCACTCGCGGACGGCCGAGGCCGAGCTCGTGCAGCGCGACCTGGTCGACGTCCTCGTCACCCGTGGCCTCGAAGCCGGCCTCGAGCAGCGGGTCGTCGTCGATCTTGGGCGTGACGTCTCCGGGACCGATGTCCCCGGGAGCCAGGCGGTCGGCATACGGGAGCCACTCGGGTGACAACAGCGCACCGTCACCCGGGACGAGGTTGGTCTCCGAGACCGTGACGACCTTCGAGCGCGGGACGCGCGCGACGGTGATCGCCCAGCGCCAGCCGGGGTAGGCCTTCGCGGTGCACGCGAAGTAGTGCGTGGCGACGCGGTCCTGCACCATCTCCATGCCGAGGTGTTCGCCGACGGTGCCGGCCTCGGCGATCGACTCGGCGGCCTCGCGGGCGAGGTCCAGCGCACCCTTGAGGGTGGGATCGGGCTTGACGGCCGGCATCAGACGTCGAGGTCGTCGGCGACGGCCCGGAGCACCTGGGCGACCTTGCTGCCGTGGCCCTTGTCCGGGTAGTGGCCGCGACGCAGCGAGCTCTGCACCGAGTCGAGCAGCGTGATGAGGTCCTCGACGATGACCTCCATCTCCTCGGCGGGCTTGCGGTCGCGCACCTTGCGGTTGGCGGTGACGCTCGCGGCGGGCTCGAGGAGGCGGAGCGAGAGGGCCTGCGCGCCGCGCCGTCCCTCGACGATGCCGAATTCGACCCGGGCGCCGTTCTTGAGGGACGTCACGCCCTCGGGCAGGGCGCTCGAGGGCACGAAGACGTCGCCGCCCTCGGTGGGGTCGTCAGTCGAGACGAAACCGAACCCCTTGTCGGAGTCGTAGAACTTCACCTTGCCAGTCGGCACGGGGCACCTCTGTCACTGCTGTGGGTGGTCCGGAGTGCGGTCGTCGCACCTCCGGGCTAACTCGCACAGCGTATCTGCCAGCACTGATGCCGCGCGCACACCTTTCTCGCTCCTCCTCCCTGCCCCTTGCGACTTCTTGCGAGTTCGCAGAGTGGCTCGCTGCGCTCGCAACTCTGCGAACTCGCAAGAAGTCGCTTGGGCGGTGTCGGTCCGGGCTGGGAGAGTTCCCCGGTGAGCACCGAGACCGAGCGACCCAAGGTGAGCCTGCGACAGTTCTGGGCCGACCTGCCGACACCGGGCCGCTGGCTGCTCTCGACCGTCGCCATCCAGACCCTCGGGCGCGGGCTCACGCTGCCGTTCACCGTGATCTACATCCACGAGGTCCGCGGCATCTCGCTCGGCACGGCCGGCACGCTGCTCGCCCTCATCGCCGTCGTCGCCCTCTGTGTCACCGGTCCCGGCGGCTCGCTCACCGACCGCATCGGCGCCCGCCGCATGCTGCTCGCCGGCACGACCGCCCAGCTGCTCGGCTGCGCCGTCCTGGCGTTCGCCACCTCGGTGCCGGCGTTCGTCCTGGGCTTCGTGCTGCTCGGCTTCAACTTCGGCGTCTCGTGGCCGGCCTTCAACGCCCTCATCGCGTCGGTGGTGTCGGGGCCGCTGCGCCAGCAGTACTTCGGCGTCAACTTCGCCCTCGTCAACCTCGGCATCGGCCTCGGTGGCGTCATCGGCGGCCTCTTCGTCGACGTGCGTGAGCCGATGACGTTCACGCTGATCTTCCTCGCCGACGCGGTGAGCATGCTCGTGCCCATCGGGCTGCTGCTCGGTCCGCTGCGCCACGTCTCGGGCCGCGCCGAGCGCTCCGCGGACACCCCGACGGTGGGCTACCTCGACCTGCTGCGGCGCCCGCCCGTGCTCTGGCTGACGTTCATCACGTTCTTGTGCACCTTCATCGGCTACGGCCAGATCGAGTCCGGCTTCCCGGCGTTCTCGCGCCAAGTGGGTGGCGTCTCGACGCAGGTCATCGGCTTCGCGTTCGCCATCAACACGCTCGTCATCGTGGCGCTCCAGTTCACCGTGCTCAAGGCCGTCACCGGTCGCCGCCGCACCCGCGGACTCCTCGTCATGGTGGCGCTGTGGGTCGTGTCCTGGCTCGTCCTGTCGGCCGCCGGCCTCGTGCCGTCGGTGCTCGCGGCCGTCGCGGTCGTCGCCTTCATGGGCGTCTTCGGGCTCGGCGAGATCTTCATGCAGATCGCGATCCCGGCGATCACCAACGACATGGCCGACGACCACGTCCGTGGCCGGGCCAACGCGGTCAACGCCGGCGCCTTCCAGGGTGGCGCGATCCTCGGACCGATCGTCTCGGGATTCCTGCTCCAGCACGACCTGTCCGCGGTCTTCATCATCACCATGATCGGGGGGCTCGTCGTCATGGCGGGCGCCATCGTCCGCCTCGAGCGGCGACTCACCCCGACCGAGAACGGCCTCAGCGCGGGCTGATCCCCCACGAGCCGGTCCACGTCTCGCCCGGGCCGAGCTCGAGCAGCGAGTCTCCGGATCGGAAGGCGTCGGGCGGGCACGTCATCGGCTCGACGGCGATGCCGTGCTCGCCGCTCTGGTCGGCCTCGGCCTTGCCCGAGAACACCTGCGCCCAGGGCAGCGCCTTCGCGTCGGCCCACACGTCGACGGCCCCGCGACCCGGCGTGGTCACCGTGACGGTCCAGTGCCCGTCCACGATCTCGAGACCCGTGTATGCCGTGTCGAGACGCCCCGTGCCGATCGCCTTCGCTGCCCGGAAGTCGAACGGCGAGCCGTCGACCGGGTGCTTCGCCGTGGGGATGAGCCGCTCGTCGACCTCGACCCACGTGTCACCCGGGATGGTCACCTCGACGTCCTCGACGGGTGCGTCCCCGATGGCGACGTAGGGGTGGGCGCCGTAGCCGAACGGGGCCGTGCCCTGCCCCACGTTCGCGACGCGGACGGTGACGGTGAGGCCGGCGGGACCCACGGCATACGTCGTCGTCGACTCGAGGTGCCAGTCCCAGCCCGGCTGGGGGAAGAGCCGGTGCCCGACGGTCAGCGAGGACTCGGTGCGCTCGACGAGGCGCCACGGCGCCCAGCGGACGAGTCCGTGGCTGGCGTTGCCGTGCTCGACCTCGGTGAGGGGCAGCTGGTGCTCGACGCCGTCGTGGGAGTAGAGCCCGTCGCGGATCCGGTTCGGCCACGGGATGAGCTGCTGGCCGCGGCCGCTGGTGCACGGGGCGTCGGCGGCGTAGCCCGCGAGCACGTCGACCCCGTCACGCGTCCAGCTGCGCAGACCGCCGCCGACCTCAACCACGACCAGCTCGTCGGAGCCGGCGGACAGGTGCCACTGCTCGCCGGTGGGTGACGGCGTCGATGCGCTCATGGAAGCCGAATCTACGCGTGACCCACCGGGACTACGGTGGTGCAGTGCCGCCTGCCTCCCCTGCCCCGAGCCGCTCCCTGGCCGACGACATCCGGGGACGCTCCGACGCGGAGCTGACCGCGCTGCTCGCAGCGAGGCCGGACCTCGCCCGCCCGGCACCCAGCGACCTCACGGCGCTGGCGTCACGCAGCTCGACCCGCGCCAGCACCCTGCGCGCGGTCGACGGGCTCGACCTCGCGCACATCCAGGCGCTCGAGGCCGCAGCCGTGGCCGGCGACAGCGTCACGCCCGCCGAGCTCGCCCGGCTGCTCGGCGGCATCGACGCCGCGAGCGCCACACGCCTGCTCGACGACCTGTGGCGCCTCGCCCTCGTGTGGCGCGCCCCGGAGGGAACCGTCGTGACCCGGACCGCCAAGGACGTCCTCGGCGAGGCCCTCGCCGGGCTCGGACCGAGCGGCGACGACCTGCCCGGGGGCGACGCCCCCGACGAGACGACGATCCGTGCGGCGGTCGCACAGGCACCCCCGCGGGCTCGCGCCGTCCTCGACCGCCTCACTTGGGGCCCGGCGGTGGGCATCGTGGCCGCCGAGGACGCCCCCGGACGCCGTGGGCCCTCCGACGACGGCCCACGCTGGCTGCTCACCCAGGGTCTCGTGAGGGCGGTCGCCGCCGACCAGATCGCGCTCCCCCGGGAGGTCGCGATGACCCTGCGTGAGGGCCGGGTCCACCGTGAGGTCCAGCTCGAGCCCCCGGCCGTCACCGGACCCGAGCGCAAGGTCGACGCGGTCGACGCCGCCGCCGGCGCCGCCGCCTCCGAGGTCCTGGCCCTCCTCGACGAGCTCCTCGACGCGTGGTCGCAGACGCCGCCGCGCGTCCTGCGCACCGGTGGCCTCGCGGTCCGCGACCTCAAAGCCGCGGCGACGCGCCTCGACACGGCACCGGAGCACACGGCATACCTCGTCGAGCTCGCCCTCATCGCCGACCTCGTCGCCGACGACGGGGAAGTGGACCCGCACTGGGTGCCGACCGCGGAGTACGACGCGTGGCAGACCGAGCCCGGCGGCGAGCGGTGGGCCCGGCTCGCGCAGGCGTGGCTGTCGACGACGCGGGCGCCGCACCGGGTGGGTTCGCGCACGGACGCCTCCTCGGTGGTCAACGCCCTCGGGGCCGACGTGCAGTGGCCACCGATCCGGTCGCTGCGCCGCGCCGTCCTCGACCTGCTCGCCGGTGCGCCGTCGGGTGTGGCTCCCACGCCCACCGACCTCGCCGCCGCAGTGCGCTGGCGACGGCCCCGACGCGTCCCCCGAACCCTCGAGAGCGTCGTCGAGGCGGTGCTCGCCGAGGGCGCGTGGCTCGGCGTCACCGGGCACGGAGCGCTCAGCGGGGCCGGGCGCGCGCTGCTCGCGTCGGACGGCGATCTCACCGGCGTGGCCGAGTCCATCCACCCGCACCTGCCTGCGCCGGTCGAGGCCGTGCTGCTCCAGGCCGACCTCACCGCTATCGCTCCCGGGCCGGTCACCGGCTCGCTCGCGGCCTTCCTGCGCATGGTCGCGGACGTCGAGTCTCGCGGTGGCGCCACGGTGCACCGGTTCAGCGAGGACTCGATCCGGCGCTGCCTCGACACGGGGTGGACCGGCGACGACATCCTCGCGGGCCTGCGCGACGCGAGCAGCACCCCTGTGCCGCAGCCCCTCGAGTACCTCGTGCGCGACGCCGCCCGCCGCCACGGCACCGTGCGGGTCCGCGGCGTCAGCGCGGTGATCCGCAGCGAGGACGAGGCAGGTCTCGACGTCATGCTCGCCCACCGCGCGCTCTCGGCCCTCCAGCTGCGTCGGATCGCCCCGACCGTCCTCACCTCACCCGTGCGGCCCGACGTCGTCCTCGAGGTGCTGCGCGAGGAGGGCTTCTCCCCCGTCGCCGAGTCGGCCGCCGGGACCGTCACCGTCCCGGCCCGGCCCGTGCGACGTGTCGTGCGGCGCAGCTCGGTCGATCCCGCCCTCGTGCAGGCGATGGACCAGGCCCAGATCACCTCACTCGTCGCGGGGCTGCGCGCGTCGGAGACCGAGGCCCGGGCGCGGGCCGCTGTCGCCCCCGGTGGGCGCACCGGGCCGCCGATCCCCGCCAACGACCCGACGACCTCGGTGGCGGTGCTCCGCGAGGCCATCGCCGACAGCCGTGCCGTGTGGCTGGGCTACTCCGACGGCGTCGGCCGCACCCAGCGGCTCCTCTTCTATCCCGAGCGCCTCGACGGTGGCCGCGTCACCGGCACCAGCGAGGGCGTCACGCGCACCCTCTCGGTCCACCGCATCACCGGCGTCGTCGCCGACTGAGCGGTCTCTTCGGTCGCCGGCTTCGCCTGCGGCTCCGCTCCGTTCCCGCGGGCGCTCAGTCGTCGGCGGCGGGGGTGAGGGCGCGGACGACGGCGGAGGGTGAGGGACGCCGGAGCTGCTGCGCCATCCACGCGCTGGTGGCCAGCAGGCTCTCCAGGTCGACGCCGGTGCGGATCCCGGCTCCCTCCATCGCCCAGACGAGGTCCTCGGTGGCGAGGTTGCCGGTGGCGCTCTCGGCGTAGGGGCAGCCTCCGAGGCCACCGGCGGACGAGTCGACGACGGTGATGCCGTGGCGGAGTGCGACGAGGGTGTTGCTCAGGGCCTGGCCGTAGGTGTCGTGGAAGTGCACGGCCGTGCTGTCGAGGCTGATCCCCCTCTCCTGCAGCGCATCGAGGAGATGGGCGACGTGGCCGGAGGTGGCGACGCCGATGGTGTCGCCGAGCGAGAGCTGGTCGCAGCCGAGGTCCATGAGGCGCTCGGCGACGTCGACGACCTGCTGCACGGGGACGGGTCCCTCCCACGGGTCGCCGAAGCACATCGACACGTAGCCCCGGACCCAGAGACCGGCCTCCCGGGAGCGCTCGACGACGGGACGGAACATGTCGATGGACTCGTCGACGGTGCGGTTGAGGTTCTTGCGGGCGAAGGTCTCGGTCGCGCTGCCGAAGATCGCGACGGCGCCGACCCCCGCCTCGAGGGCGCGGTCGAGGCCTCGCTCGTTGGGCACGAGCACCGGCCGCTTCGGCCCGAGACCCTCGTCGCCGAGCAGCTCGAGCACCTCGGCGGCGTCGGCGAGCTGCGGCACCCACTGCGGGTTGACGAACGACGTCGTCTCGATCGTCGCGAGACCCGCGGACGCCATGCGCCGGATGAAC
Source organism: Knoellia sp. LjRoot47 (assembly GCF_964253435.1). Lineage (NCBI taxonomy): Bacteria > Bacillati > Actinomycetota > Actinomycetes > Micrococcales > Intrasporangiaceae > Knoellia > Knoellia sp. LjRoot47. The sequence goes on along the minus strand of NZ_CAXUQS020000001.1, from coordinate 1,776,367 downwards.
TCGGCCTTGACCTCGGCGGGGACGACCGACTTCTCGTTCTGCAGGCCGTCACGCGCACCGACCTCGTAGATCGTGATCTCCGACGGGAGCGTCGGGTCGGCCTCGACCTGGGGAGTGCGCATGCTCATGCCTCATCCTGACACGCACCTCGTGCGAGTCCTCCGGACCTGGGCACGCGTGGAGGGCCCGGCGGGATACCTTGTCGCCATGAGCGAGAACGACAAGGACCCGCAGCAGGGGGAGTACTCGGATCCGACGGCCAGCCCGGACTGGACGGCACCCCATGCCTCCTCCCAGGACCCGACCCCTCCCGTGCCCGAGTCGCCGCAGCCGCAGTCGGCGCCGACCGAGCACATCCCCCAGGGCGGCGACACCCAGGCGGCCCCGCAGGCGCCCGTTCCCCCGGTCCCACCGGCCCCGCAGTACCCCGGCTACGACGCTCCCCCCGTGCAGCCGCGTGGCGACAGCAACCCGTACCTCGGGTCGAGCGCCCAGCCGACGAACCCGTATGCCGCGACCCCGCCACCGCCCCCGGCGGACCCGTACGGCCTGCCGCAGCAGCCGGCATACGACCCGTATGCCGCGACCGGTGCGCAGGCCCAGCCCGGCGGCTACCCGCCCTACCAGGCCCCCGGACAGTGGCAGGCCCCTCCGGCCGCTTACGGCGCCCCGCCGCCGCAGAACACGAGCGCGCTGGTCCTCACCATCGTCTCCGGACTCGCCCTCGTGAGCTGCTGCAACATCTTCGTCATCCCCTCCCTGGTCCTCGGCATCATGGGCCTGACCAAGAACAACGACGATCCGGTGGGTGCGCGGCGCCTGACGAAGTTCGGCTGGATCGGCTTCGGCATCGCGGTCGCTCTCGTCATCATCGCCGTCATCGTCTTCATCGCGGTGGGTGCTGCCGGCGGCTTCGACAGCAACAGCAGCTACGACTCCGACTACTCGTACTGAGGTCGCGTGACTGACGGCGCACTCATCGTCCAGAGCGACAAGACGCTCCTCCTCGAGGTCGAGCACCCGAGGTCGGCGGAGGCGCGTCGGGCGATCGCACCGTTCGCCGAGCTCGAGCGGGCGCCCGAGCACATCCACACCTACCGGATCACGCCCCTGGGCCTGTGGAACGCACGGGCCGCCGGGCACGACGCCGAGCAGGTCGTCGACGCCCTGGTGACGCACAGCCGCTACCCCGTGCCGCACGCGCTGCTCGTCGACGTCGCCGACACGATGGCGCGCTACGGCCGGCTCACCCTCACCAAGGACGACGACGGGCGGCTCGTCCTGCGCACCACCGACCGGGCCGTGCTCACCGAGGTGTTGCGGCACAAGCGGATCAAGCCACTCATCGGGGAGCGCCTCGACGAGGACACGGTCGTCGTGCACCCGAGCGAGCGCGGCCACCTCAAGCAGGAGCTGCTCAAGGTCGGGTGGCCGGCCGAGGACGAGGCGGGCTACGTCGACGGCGAGGCGCACGCCATCAGCCTCGACCAGAGCGGGGGCTGGACGCTGCGGCCCTACCAGGAGCAGGCGGTCGACGGGTTCTGGGACGGCGGCTCGGGAGTCGTCGTCCTCCCCTGCGGCGCAGGCAAGACGCTCGTCGGCGCCGGTGCCATGGCCAAGGCCTCCGCGACGACGCTCATCCTCGTGACCAACACCGTGTCGGCGCGCCAGTGGAAGGACGAGCTGCTCCGGCGCACGAGCCTCACCGAGGACGAGATCGGCGAGTACTCCGGCGCCCGCAAGGAGATCCGCCCGGTCACCATCGCGACCTACCAGGTGCTCACGACGCGCCGCAAGGGCGTCTACACGCACCTCGACCTGCTCGACGCCCGCGACTGGGGGCTCGTGGTCTACGACGAGGTGCACCTCCTCCCGGCGCCGATCTTCCGGATGACGGCCGACCTCCAGGCCCGGCGCCGGCTCGGGCTCACCGCGACCCTTGTCCGTGAGGACGGCCTCGAGTCCGACGTCTTCTCGCTCATCGGGCCCAAGCGGTTCGACGCGCCGTGGAAGGACATCGAGGCGCAGGGCTACATCGCGCCCGCCGACTGCGTCGAGGTCCGGGTCACGCTCCCGGACGGACAACGGATGGCGTATGCCGTCGCGGAGCCCGAGGACCGCTACCGCCTCGCCTCCTGCTCGGACTCCAAGCTCCCGGTCGTCGAGAAGCTCGTCGCGCGCCACCGTGGTGAGCCCACGCTCGTGATCGGCCAGTACCTCGACCAGCTCGACGAGCTCTCGCACCGGCTCGGGGCCGACGTCATCACCGGCGAGACGTCGGTGACGGAGCGGCAGCGCCTCTACGACGCCTTCCGCGTCGGTGAGATCAGCCTGCTCGTCGTCTCGAAGGTCGCGAACTTCTCCATCGACCTCCCCGAGGCCAGCGTGGCCATCCAGGTGTCGGGCACGTTCGGCTCGCGCCAGGAGGAGGCCCAGCGCCTCGGACGGGTGCTCCGCCCCAAGGGTGACGGCCGCACCGCGCACTTCTACACCGTCGTGGCCCGCGACACGGTCGACGCAGACTTCGCCGCCCACCGGCAGCGCTTCCTGGCCGAGCAGGGCTACGCCTACCGCATCATCGACGCCACCGACCTCGACTAGACCTCGAGACGATCACCGGTTGACGAGACGAGCACCCAGACGTGCTCGTCTCGCCACAGGGTGCTCGTCTGAGCCGACGCGCCGACACGCGACGCGAGCGGACGGCATACGAGAGCGAAGCGTGTGAGAGTGGCGCGCATGACGCAGCCGCCGCAGGGCACCCCGACCGAGCCCACCGCCCAGCCGACTCGGTTCCGGGTCCGCCAGAAGCTCACGATGATGGTCAACCGCTACGAGATCCACGGCGTCGGACCCGACGGCACCGAGGTCGGGCTGTGGGCGTTCGCCGAGCAGAAGCGGCTGGCGTTCAAGGAGCAGGTGACGTTCTTCTCCGACGCGGGCAAGAGCCAGCCGGTGTTCGGGTTCAAGGCCCGCACCCGGATGGACCTCGGCGCGACCTACGACATCACCGACGCTGCGGGAGGGGCGATCGGACAGTTCCGCAAGGACTTCGGCAAGTCGCTGCTGCGCTCGACGTGGCACCTCACCGACGGTGCGAACCGCGTCTCGCTCGGCCAGGAACGCAACCACACGATCGCCATCGTGCGGCGCATCTGGGACTTCGTCCCGGTCATCGGTGAGATCCCGGTGCCGTTCCTCTTCCACTTCGACTTCACGCTCCCCGACGGCCAGGTCGTCATGAGCAGCACCAAGAAGCCGGCGCTGCGAGACGTCTACGAGGTCGAGCTCCCCCCGGTGGACGGCCACCCGATCGACTGGCGCATCGGCGCTGCGATGGCCGTCGCCCTCGACGCCCTCCAGTCCCGCTAGGCCGCGACCGGCGCGCGCGTGCACGGACCCGCACGGGCGAGGACACGGCATACGTCCAGCGAACTCCCAGACAGCGGCGGGAGACTGGTCCCGTGAGCGCCAACCCAGCAGCCCCCGAGGCCACGCTCCTCGTCGTCGAGGACGAGCCCAACATCCGCGAGCTCCTCGCCACGTCCCTGCGGTTCGCCGGATTCGAGGTCGTCACCGCAGCCACCGGCGGTGACGCCGTCCGGCTCGCCGAGGAGAGCCACCCCGATCTCTGCGTCCTCGACGTCATGCTGCCCGACATGGACGGCTTCGCCGTGACGCGCAAGCTGCGAGAGTCCGGGCGCCACGTGCCGATCGTCTTCGTCACCGCGCGCGACTCGGTCGACGACAAGATCAAGGGTCTCACCGTCGGGGGTGACGACTACGTCACCAAGCCGTTCAGCCTCGAGGAGGTCGTCGCGCGCATCCGGGCCGTCCTGCGCCGCACCCGTGGCGAGCTCGACGACAGCGCCTCGCTGCGGTTCGAGGACCTCGAGCTCGACGAGGACAGCCACGAGGTGCGCCGCGCCGGCCGCGTCATCGAGACGAGCCCGACGGAGTTCAAGCTCCTCCGCTACCTCATGCTCAACCCCAACCGGGTGCTGTCCAAGGCGCAGATCCTCGACCACGTGTGGGAGTACGACTTCCGCGGCGAGAGCGGCATCGTCGAGTCCTACATCTCCTACCTGCGCCGCAAGATCGACACCGAGGGCCTGCCCTCGCTCATCCACACCAAGCGCGGTGTGGGCTACGTGCTGCGCCTGCCGCCGCAGACCTGAGGTCACTCACCTCATGTCGTCGACCGTTCCGTCCCAGGCCGTGGTCAAGCGGCTCGAGGCGATGCCGCTGCGTGTGCGCCTCGTCGCCATCGTCCTCGTCGTCCTCGCGGCGGCGCTCCTCGTCTCCAACCTGGCGACGGCCTACCTCATGCAGCGCGACCTCCTCGGCCGCGTCGACTCCGAGCTCAAGGGCGTCGCCAAACCCGTTGCGACACAGGCGTTGACGGACCTCACCAAGGGCGACGACGACACGACGCCGACCAACTACGCCTTCGTCCTCTTCCCCGTCAACGGCGAGACCATGAGCGTCAACCCCACCACCGAGCGGATGCACCCCGAGGTGCCGCGGCTCGCGCTCACGGACCGACGAGTTCGCAACGGCAAGCCGTTCACCGTGCAGTCCGTCGACGGCGAGATGGACTGGCGCTTCATCGCCGGCACCGTCGGCAAGGACGAGGCGACGTTCGCGGTCGGCGTGCCGCTGCGCTCGGTCAAGCAGACCGTGGCGCGACTCCTCGTGACGACCGGAGCGCTCAGCGCCCTCGTCCTCGCCGGGTCGGCACTGCTCGGGTGGTATGCCGTCCGCCGCGCCTTCCGCCCGCTCACCCAGATCGAAGACACCGCCGCCGCGATCGCCGGTGGCGACCTCACCCGGCGCATCCCGGTGCGGGCGGCCGACGACGAGGTGACCTCGCTGTCGCGCAGCCTCAACGTCATGCTCGCCCAGATCGAGTCGTCGTTCGCCGTGCGCGAGGCATCCGAGGACCGCATGCGCCAGTTCGTCGCCGACGCCAGCCACGAGCTGCGCACCCCCCTCGCCACCGTGCGCGGCTACGCCGAGCTGCACCGGCAGGGAGCCATCTCCGACCCCGAGGACACCCGCGCCGCCATGGAGCGCATCGAGTCCGAGTCGGGTCGCATGAGCGGCCTCGTCGAGGACCTGCTCACCCTGGCCCGGCTCGACGAGGAGCCCACGACGGCGATGGGCGAGGTCGACCTCACCGTCCTCGCGGCCGACGCGACCGCCGATGCGCGGGCCCGTGAGCCCGAGCGCCGCATCTCGCTCACCGGCCTCGCCGGGCCCGTCGACGCCACCGTCGTGTGGGGGTCGGAGTCGCGTCTGCGACAGGTCGTCACCAACCTCGTCGCCAACGCCGTCCGGCACACGCCAGCGGGCACTGCCATCGAACTGGCCGTGGGCGTCGACGGCGCCGACGGCGTCCTCGAGGTGCGTGACCACGGTGACGGAATCCCTTCTGGCACAGCGCATCGAGTGTTCGAACGGTTCTACCGCGCGGACCCGTCCCGCGGCCGCACCGCCGGTGGTGGCAACGGTCTCGGCCTCGCCATCGTCGCTGCGATCGTCAGCTCGCACCGGGGGCGTGTCGGGGTCCAGGAGACCCCCGGCGGCGGCGCCACGTTCGTCGTGCGGATTCCCACAGGCGCCTCACAGGCCCGGCCCAGCGGCTCTTGATGTCGGGGCACTTGAGTGAGGAGTGCCAGCCCGACGAAGGAGACGCAATGAGCGACCAGCAGCCCGGAACGACCGGACAGCAGACCGGCACGAACCCCGAGGCTCCGAAGGCTCCCGAGGCTCCCGCCTCGACCTCCGCCCCCACCCCCGCCACCCCCGGCACCTCCGCCGGCTCCGACACCCACGCCGGGTACGCCGGTGGCGCGACCACCCAGACGCTCCCGCAGCAGGCCACGCGCGAACACCCCGCGGTGGGGCACGCGCCGGGCGGATACGGCACGGGCCACGCCCCGGACGGCCGCACCGCGTCGGACCACGGCCACCCCGCGCCGACCACCTGGTACGGCGCCCACGAACCCGCAGGACCGGTCTTTCCCCCTCCGCCGGCCCCCGGGGCAGCACCGCAGGGCCCTCGTCCGGAGCCGCGCCCGCGGCGCCGCGTCGGTGAGCTCTTCGCGGTCGCTGCGCTGACCGCCGCCCTCGCGTCGGGAGGCACCTATGCCGCGACCCAGCTGGGGTCGCAGGACACGCAGGCCGCCTCCTCTGCGTCGTCCTCCTCCAGTCTGGGTCGCGGCACCTCGACGGCGCCGGTCTCGCAGAGCAACCCGCAGGCCCCCAACTGGACCGACACGGCCTCCGCCGTGTCGCCGAGCGTGGTCGCGATCAAGACCGACAGCGGCGAGGGCTCCGGCGTCATCATCGACGGCTCGGGCCACGTCCTCACCAACAACCACGTCGTCGCCGGCGCCAACGAGCTGACGGTGACGCTCTCCGACGGCCGCACGTTCAAGGGCCGGATCCAGGGCACCGACCCCTCGACCGACCTCGCGGTCGTGACGATCGAGGGCGCGCCCAAGGCCCTCCAGCCCATCTCCATCGGCGACTCCGACGCGCTCAAGGTCGGCGACCCGGTCATGGCGGTCGGCAACCCGCTCGGGCTCGCCGGCACGGTCACGACGGGCATCGTCAGCGCCCTCAACCGCCCCGTCACGACCGAGGCCGCGCAGGAGCAGCCGCAGCAGCAGAACCCGTTCGGCCAGCAGCCCCAGCAGCAGTCGAACAGCGAGCCCGTCGTCACCAACGCCATCCAGACCTCGGCGGCGATCAACCCCGGCAACAGCGGTGGCGCCCTCGTCAACGCCGACGGCCAGCTCGTCGGCATCAACTCCTCGATCGCGTCCCTCGGGTCCTCGGGCTCGTCGCAGAGCGGCAACATCGGCATCGGCTTCGCCATCCCGGTCAAGGAGGCCGCCTCGATCGCGAAGCAGCTCATCGCCGACGGCACCGCCGAGCACGCCTACCTCGGCGTGGCACCGACCGACGGCACCGCCTCCGACGGCAGCGCCACCCGCGCCGGCGCCCAGATCCGCACCGTCTCCGAGAACACCCCCGCGCAGAAGGCCGGACTCAAGCCCGGCGACGTCATCACCGCCGTCAACGACGAGCGGGTCGACTCCGCCGAGTCGCTCGTGGCGCACATCCGCGAGTACGCCGTCGGCGACACGGTGAGGCTCACGGTGCTGCGTGACGGTGCGAGCCAGGAGATCTCGGCGACCCTCGCCGCCGCGCCGGCCAGCTGACACCGCACCAAAGGACCACCTGACCGGGTGCCCCGCTGAGTACCCCGACTCATGGAGTCGGGGTACTTCGCGTCCCACGCTGTACCCATGAGCGATCAGCTGCAGGACGTGCGGCGCCTCGAGAACGAGTTCGCCGACGCCATGAACCGGATGTATGCCGTGGGCAACGGGCTCGCCCGGATGCGCGCGGCCCTCGAGGTCCAGACCACCACGACACCCGAGTCCTGGGCCCAGCGTCCGGCAGGTCCGGCGCCCGCCGCTCCCACGGCACCCCAGCCGTCCACGCGGGCGCCGGCCACCGCCCCCGCTGCAGCACCGACCCCGACGCGACCGGCGATGCCCCAGCAGGTGCCCGTCCCCGCCGCTCCTGCCCTGCCGTCGTGGTGGCAGCGCGAGGGCGCCGTGACGCGGGTCCTCGCCCTCGCCGGTGCGGTCGTCACCCTCATCGGTGTCGCCCTGCTCCTCGCACTGGCGATGCAGCAGGGGTGGTTCGTCCCCGAGCTGCGGGTGGCCCTCGGCGTCCTCCTCGCGGTCGGCCTCGTCGTGACCGCCCATGTCGTCCGCGGCCGTGAGACGGGGCTGGGCCGCTCCAGCGCCGCTCCCGTCGCCATCGCGGCCACGGGGTATGCCGCGGGCTACCTCGACGTCGTCGCGGTCACCACGGTCTACGGCTGGGTCCCCCGCGTCGCCGGGCTGGCCGTCGCGGCCGTCGTCGCCGTGAGCGGCCTGGTCCTGGCGCGCCGCTGGGACCGGCAGCTGCTCGCCGTCGTCACCGTCCTCGGCGCGAGCCTGCTGGCCCCCGTCGTCACCGAGCGGTTCGGCGACGAGGTCTCGCTCTTCGTCGTCGTCCTGTCGGCCGCCGCGCTGCTCGCCCGGGGGGACCGTGGGTGGCCGATGCTCGCCGTCGCCCGCACCCTTCCGGCGAGCAGCCTGGTCCTGCTCGGGATCGCGGTGAACGTCGGCGACGGCGCACCCTCACGGGTCGCGATCCTCGCCGCCGGCGCCCTTGCCCTCCTCGCCGTCGTGGGGGCCGTCTCCGCGGCCCGTCACGACCGCACCGACCTCGTCGGCAGCGCCACCGTGGCCGTCTCGACCGTTGCGCTGCTCACCGCCTTCGGCGTCCACGACCAGGTGCTGCGCACGACCGGCTTCGCCCTCGTCGCCGTGGCCTTCGCCGTGGCGCTGGCCGTGACGTCGCGTTCGCCGGTCGGGCCCGTGCCGACGCCGCTGTCCACGACGTTCGGCGCCGTCTCGGGCGTCTCCGCACTGCTCGCCGTCACGAGCGGCGCCCCCGAGCGCTGGGTCGTCACCGGCATCATCCTCACGGCCCTCGGGTATGCCGCGGCCGCCGTCACGACGCGCTCCCGCGTCACGCTCTGGGTCGCAGCGGGGACGACGGTCGTCGCCTCGGTCGCCTACCTCACGCACCCCACGGCCTACATCGACATCTGGTCGGCCCGCAACCACGACGCCGCTTCCGCCCTGCTCGACAGCGCCCTCGCAGGTGGCGTGGCCGCGCTCGGCGCCTGGGGTGTCGACGTGGTCCGGGGCGTCCCGGCCCGCGTGCGTCGGCTCACCCGGGTGGCCGCTCTCATCGCCGGACTCGCCACATCGGCCGTGGCCGTCATCTCGGTCGGGCTGCTCCTCGGGGACGTCCTCGGCGCCACCTCGGCGGGCTTCCTCGCAGGCCACGCCCTCGCGACCGTGATGTGGATGGTCACGGCGGCCTGGCTGCTGGTCCACGGGCTGCGCGCCGACTCGCGTCGGGGCCTCTCGCTCCGCCTCGGGCTCGGGCTGGCCGCGGTGAGCGTCGCAAAGCTCTTCCTCTTCGACCTCGCGACCCTGGACGGGGTGTGGCGGGTGGCCGCGTTCATCGTGACGGGACTGCTCCTCCTGGCCAGCGGGACGGCATACGCGAGGGCCCTCGAGCGCACGCGGGCGCCGGAGGCCGCCGCCTGAGAGACTTCCCGCATGGAGCGGGACCAGCTGTGGGAGGAGGCCGCGCGAGTCGTCAGGGGTGACGTGCGCGGCCTCCTCTCCCTTCGTGCGGACCTCGCGCGGAGGTGGGCGGAGCCTCACCGCTGCTACCACGACCTGCGCCACCTCGACGAGGTCCTCGCTGCGCTCACCGAGCTGCGCCCCTCAGCCGTCGACTCGGACACCGACTGGGCCGCCACCGTGTTCGCGGCGTGGTTCCACGACGCGGTCTACGACGTCGAGGCCCCTGCGGACAACGAGCGGCTCAGCTCCGAGCTGGCGCGAGCGACCTTGTCCGCCAGTGGGATCGGCGGCGACGTGGTCGACCTGACGTGTGCCCTGGTCGAGGCGTCTCAGGCGCACGAGGTCCGGGACACGAGCGGACCGCACGCGGCGTTCCACGACGCCGACCTGTGGATCCTCGGCGCACCGAGCGAGCGCTTCGACACCTACTGCGCGGATGTCCGGAGGGAGTATGCCGCCGTCCCCGCCGACGCGTACGCGACCGGCAGGAGCGCGATCCTGCGGCCCTTCCTGCAGCGGGAGACGATCTATCGCACCGAGCACGCCCGACGGTTGTGGGAGTCGGCGGCCCGCGACAACCTGTCGCGCGAGCTGGACCGGCTCGCGGGACCCCAGTGACGTCAGGGCGCTGAAGCCCGGGAGGCTCGCGCGGGACGCGACATCAGCCGGTCGACGACGAGCCCGAGGGCGCCGGCCACCGCGACGCCACCGATGGCCCCGAGCAACGGGTTCTGCTCGACCCAGTGACCGGCGAGCGCGCCGATGGCGACCGACCAGGTCGCCCAGCTGGTCGCGGCCAGCGCCGACAGGAGCACGAACCGCCGCTGCGAGAACGCCCCCGCTCCTGCCGTGACGTTGACGCCGACCCTGCCGACGGGGATGTAGCGGGCAACGACGATGGCGAGGCCACCGCGACGCTCGAGCTCGGCCTCGGCACGCAGAAAGGCCGCGCGCAGCTTCGGGCGAGGGCTGGTCCTCAGGCGGGTGAGACCGGAGCGCCGCGCCACGGTGAAGGTGAGGTTGTCACCGACGAATGCCCCGGCCGCCGCGACGGCGCCGAGGGCGATCAGGTGCGGCGATCCCGAGGCCGCGCCGAACGCGGCGAGGGCGATGACCACCGAGTCGCTCGGTACCGGAGGCAGCAGCGCGTCGAAGGTCGCGAGGAGGAAGAGTGCCGGGAGCAGCCAGAGCGCAGCGGCGTTCTGCTCGATGAGGGTGTTGACGGCGTCGAACACGCGAATCTCCCCTGGGCACAGGCATTTCAGGCCCGACGTCGGTCGGCGGGTGTTCCTGCCCTCCCATCGTGGACGCCCGGCTCGACCGCCACCATGGGGTGCCGCACCGGCGCCACCCTGAGTGGCCCCGGGTGAGCTCAGGGACGCGAGCCGGGGTCGACGTCAGGGACGGAGGCCGGGAACGGCCGGGGCCTGCCGCGACGTCAGTGACCGTGGCCCACGACGCCGTCCGCGCCGGGGGCGACGAGCGGCCACCAGTGCCGCTCTCCCAGCTCACCCTGCTGCCGCCCCGTGGGCAGCCACCGACCGCCGAGCAGACCGGCCGCAGGGAGCACGAAGAGCGCGAAGCAGGCCGTCGGGACCGGCCACGGGTAGTCCGCGTCCGGCTCACGCACGACGTTGCGCACGTAGCCGAGGAACCGCGCTCGCTCGGCCCGCACACCCAGGTCGTCACCGAGGGCACGGACGGCGTCACTCGCGCGCTCGCAATCGGCGACCGGTCGCGTCGGCAGGTCGAGCCCTCGCCCGTCGGGCCGCTCGACGACGTGGAGCCCACGCTGGTCGCGGAGCACCGCGCGGACGACGACGGTGCGCGGCGGCGCGTCGTCCTGGCGCGAGGCGATGACGTCGGCACGACCACCCGGCGGGAGCCACGGCGCGTCCGGGGTGCTGAGGACGACGCGCTCGTGCTTGCGCTTCGGGATGCGGAGTCCGCTGTGCTGCAGGCGTCTGAGGAGCTCGCGGCCCTCGGTCGGGACCGCCCCTGCCGCGACGACAGCGTCGTAGCGCTCCTCCGGCACGTCGTAGTGGTCCCCCTCGAACCCCCGTCTGGGGATGCCGGCACGCTGCGCGAAGTCGTGCAGCTCCTCGAACGAGGTGTCGCTCACGAGGTGGGACCACAGCCGTCCGTGGGCCGGCCAGGCGGGCGGGTCGATGAGCAGCACCCCGCGATCGTATGCCGGGCTGCTCGCGGAGGCTGTGGACAACTCCGCGGCGTCCTCGGCGGTTCTCCCTACCGTCGTCCCCAAGGTCGCACCGTCCGGTGCGGCGAGGACAGAGGGGACCCACCATGGCAACGCAGTTCCAGGTCGACACCGACCGCATCTCGGCGGCCTCCGGCGACATCGCCCGCATCTCCGGTGAGATCGAGGCGCAGGTCGCCCAGATGCTGGCCCGGCTCACCGCGCTCCAGGACGCGTGGAAGGGCGGGGCCGCGACCCAGTTCCACGGGGTCGTCACCCAGTGGCAGGGCACCCAGCGTCAGGTCCAGGCGTCGCTCGACTCGATCGGTCAGGTGCTCGCGGCCGCCGGTGCGCAGTACGCCGAGACCGAGGCGCAGAACATGCGGATGTTCACCTGAGCAGCACCCGTTCGACTTATTGCCCCATTGGGCCCGAGCAGCGAAGGTGAACCTCCGCTGGAAGGGGCCCAATGGGGCAATAAGTCGCAGGTCACTCGGTCGTGACCGCCCGGAGGATGTCGAGTCGCGAGGCCCGCCACCCCGGCCACCACGCCGCGAGGATCCCGACGAGCCCTGACAGCGCCACGAAGAGCACGAGCTGGGGCCACGGCACCGCGAGCACGTCGATGCCGTCGTCGGCGAGCGAGCGCTGCAGCGCGACCCCGAAGGCCACCCCCAGACCGATCCCGAGCGCCGCACCCAGCAGGGCGATGACGATCGACTCGAGTCGCAGCATCCGCTTGAGCTGGCGGCGGCTGAGCCCGACGGCGCGGAGCAGCCCGATCTCGCGGGTCCGCTCGATCACCGACAGCGCCAGGGTGTTGATGATGCCGAGGATGGCGATGATGACGGCCAGGCCGAGCAGGGCGTAGATGAGGTAGAGCATCTGGTTGATCTGGCTGCGCTGCTCGTCGGCGAACTCGCCCTGGTCTTTGACCGTGACGACCGGCAGGTCGGCGAGCGCCCGGTCGAGGTCGCGCCCCACCTGGGCCGGGACGGTGCCGGGCTCACGGGCGACGAAGACGAACGAGTCGGTCTTCGGGCCGCCCAGCGACTCCAGCGCCGGCAGGCTCAGGAGGTAGTCGGCCGACAGGAGCGCGGACTCGCCGTGGATCGCCCCGACCGTGAACGGCTTGGTCGTGCCACCGCGGGTGAGGTCGACCTTCGAGCCGACCTGGAGCCGGTCCGTCGTGGCCCGTTCCTGCGAGATCGACACCGTCGTCGACGTGAGGTCGGCGAGGCGCCCCGTGACCATCGGGGTGGGGCCGAGCACCCCGACGTGGCCCGGGTCGATCCCGATGACGCCCCTGTTCTCACCCTTGGCCGAGGACTTGACGGCGTCCCAGCGGAACGCCGCGACCTCCTCGACGCCGGGGACGGCCGCGAGCTCCTTGGTGACCTCGGTGGAGAACGGCGTGCCGACCACGCTCGAGACGACGTAGTCGGCGACAAACTCCTTCTCGACCGCCTTGTCGATGCTCGCCTTCGCGCTGGCGCCGAAGACCGCCATCATCGACACGAGGGTCACGCCGATCATGAGCGCGGACGCGGTGGCACCGGTCCGGCGCGGGTTGCGCTGCGCGTTCTGCTGGGCCATGAGCCCGACGGCGCCGAAGGACCGGCGATAGAGCCAGCCGACCCCGGCGATGACGGGGCGTCCGACGATCGGGCTGATGAGCGCGACGCCCAGGACGATCCCGAGGATCCCTCCGCCGACCCAGTAGGTGGGCTTGGGGACGTCGGCGAACAGGCCGGCCCCGAGGAGCCCCGCCCCGGCGACGGTGAGCACCGTGCCGACGATGGTGCGTCCGCGCATGCCGCTCTCGGCGAGGAGGGCGTCGTCACGCATGGCCGCCACCGGCGGCACCTTGCCCGCCTTGCGGGCGGGCAGGTATGCCGCCACGAGCGTGACGACGAGGCCGACGACGAGCGAGACGATGACGGTACGCGGCGAGATGATGAGCGACTGGCCGCTGAGGTCGAGGCCGAACTGGCCGAACAGGGTCCGGATGCCGATGGCGATGACGACGCCGAGGCCCAGCCCGACGACCGACCCGACGAGCCCGATGACGGTCGCCTCGAAGAGCACCGACCGCGCCACCTGGCGCCGGGTCGAGCCGAGCGCGCGGAAGAGCGCGAGCTCACGCGACCGCTGGGCCACGAGGATGCTGAACGTGTTGACGATGAGGAACGACCCGACGACGAGCGCCACTCCGGCGAAGATCAGCAGGAACGTCGTGATGAAGCCCAGCGCCTCCTGGATGTCCGAGGCCGCCGCCTTGGCGGCCGAGTCACCGGTGACGGCCTCGACGCCCGCGGGGAGCTTTGCCGCGACGGCGTCGCGCAGCTCCTGCTGGCTCGTCCCGTCGGCCGCGGTGACCCAGATGTCGTTGTAGGTGTCCTTGCCCTCCATGAAGAGCTTGCGGGCCTCGGCGGTGTCGAAGATGGCCAGACTCGCGCCGGCGGTGCCGCCCTCCATCGTCGCGATCCCGACGAGCTTCGCCGTGATGCGCGGCTGGGCGCCGGAGCTGACGATGTTGACCTTCTCGCCGACGAGGTATCCGGCCTTGTCGGCGGTCTTCGCGTCGAGCACGACCTCGCCCGCGGCCTCGGGCCAGCGGCCGACGTCGATGCTCAGCGGCTGCAGGCCCTTGGCGGCCGGGCCGTCGGTGTAGTTGGCGCCGATCCCGGGCGGGCCGAAGCCGCCGATGAGCTTGCCGTTCTTGCCGACGACGAAGGTGCCGAAGTTCGTGATGTTGCCGTCGGCACGGGCAGCGCCGGGCGTGGAGGCGAGCTCGGTGACGAGGGAGCCCGGCACGGTGGCCGTCGACGGCTGCGCCTCGAGGTCGACCTCACCCGACACCGGCCGGACGACGACGTCGCCGACGGTGCTGTTCATGATCGAGTCGAAGCTGCGTCCCAGGGTGTCGGTGAAGACGAAGGAGCCGGCGACGAAGGCCACTCCGAGGATGATCGCGAAGGCGCTCATGAACAGCCGCAGCTTGCGGGCCATGAGGCTCTTCCAGCTGGCACGGAGCACGGGTCAGCCCTGCACCTTCGCGTCGATGCTCTTCATCGTCTCGAGGATCCGCTCCGGAGTGGGCTGACGGAGCTCGGTGACGATCCGGCCGTCGGCGAGGAAGACGACGCGGTCGGTCCAGCTCGCTGCACCGGGGTCGTGCGTCACCATGACGATGGTCTGGCCGAAGTCGTCCACCGACCGGCGCAGGAAGCCGAGCACCTCCGCGCCGGACGTCGAGTCGAGGTTGCCCGTCGGTTCGTCGGCGAAGATGATCTCGGGCCGGCTCACGAGGGCACGGGCGCACGCGACGCGCTGCTGCTGCCCTCCGGACAGCTCACCGGGGCGGTGGCCGAGCCGGTCGCGCAGGCCGACGGTCTCGATGACGAGGTCGTACCACTCGCGGTCTGGCTTGCGACCGGCGATCGAGAGCGGGAGCAGGATGTTCTCGGCAGCGTTGAGCGTCGGGATGAGGTTGAAGGACTGGAACACGAAGCCGATGTGGTCGCGCCGGACCTTGGTGAGGTCCTTCTCCTTGAGCGTGGTCAGCTCGGTGTCACCCAGGCGCACCGAGCCCCGGGTCACCGAGTCGAGCCCGGCCGCGCAGTGCATGAGCGTGGACTTGCCCGAGCCCGACGGGCCCATGATGGCGGTGAACTCCCCGGCGGCGATGTCGAGGCTGACACCCTTGAGGGCCGTGACGGCGGTGTCGCCGGAGCCGTAGGTCTTGATGAGGTCGGTGACGCGGGCAGCCACCTTCGGCGGTGCCGTCGCGGCGCTGCGCTCGGGAGCGAGGTCAGTGGTCATGCCGACCACGCTAGGCGCGCGGACGGCATACGGGCAGGGGGTTTGTCCCCGACGCGACCCTGAGAGAACCCTGACAGGACAGGGGACGCAGGAGGGCGGCCTCCCCGTGGGGAGACCGCCCTCGTGTTGGCGTGTGCCGTGGAGTCCTGATCAGGAGATCAGAAGCCCATGCCACCCATCTCGTCGCCACCGGGCATCGCCGGCGCAGCCTTCTCGGGCTTGTCGGCGATGACGGCCTCGGTCGTGAGGAACAGCGCGGCGATCGACGCGGCGTTCTGCAGCGCGGAGCGCGTCACCTTGGCCGGGTCGATGATGCCGGCCGCGATGAGGTCGACGTACTCGCCAGTGGCGGCGTTGAGGCCCCAGCCGGACTCGAGGTTCGACACCTTCTCGGTCACGACGCCACCCTCGAGACCGCCGTTGATGGCGATCTGCTTGAGCGGGGCGCTGATCGCGACACGCACGATGTTGGCGCCGGTCGCCTCGTCACCCTCGAGCTCGAGCTTGTCGAACGCAGCCTTGCCGGCCTGGAGCAGGGCGACGCCACCACCGGCGACGATCCCCTCCTCGACGGCAGCCTTGGCGTTGCGCACGGCGTCCTCGATGCGGTGCTTGCGCTCCTTGAGCTCGACCTCGGTGGCCGCGCCCGCCTTGATGACGGCGACGCCGCCGGCGAGCTTGGCGAGGCGCTCCTGGAGCTTCTCGCGGTCGTAGTCGGAGTCCGACTTCTCGATCTCGGCGCGGATCTGGTTGACGCGACCCTGGATCTGGTCGGCGTCGCCCGAGCCCTCGACGATGGTCGTCTCGTCCTTGGTGACGACGACCTTGCGGGCCTTGCCGAGCAGGTCGAGCTCGGCGGTGTCGAGCTTGAGCCCGACCTCCTCGGAGATGACCTGGCCACCGGTGAGGATGGCGATGTCGGCCAGCATGGCCTTGCGGCGGTCGCCGAAGCCGGGAGCCTTGACGGCGACCGACTTGAACGTGCCACGGATCTTGTTGACGACGAGCGTCGACAGGGCCTCGCCCTCGACGTCCTCGGCGATGATGAGGAGCGGCTTGCCGGACTGCATGACCTTCTCGAGGAGGGGCAGCAGGTCCTTGATCGAGCCGATCTTGGAGTTGACGACGAGGACGTACGGGTCGTCGAGGACGGTCTCCATGCGCTCGGCGTCGGTGACGAAGTAGTGGCTGATGTAGCCCTTGTCGAAGCGCATGCCCTCGGTGAGCTCGAGCTCGAGGCCGAAGGTGTTGCTCTCCTCGACGGTGATGACGCCTTCCTTGCCGACCTTGTCCATGGCCTCGGCGATCATCTCGCCGATCTGGGGGTCAGCAGCGGAGATCGAGGCGGTGGCAGCGATCTGCTCCTTGGTCTCGACGTCCTTGGCGTTGGCGAGCAGCTCGTCCGAGACGGCCGCGACGGCCTTCTCGATGCCGCGCTTGAGCGCCATCGGGTTGGCGCCGGCGGCAACGTTGCGCAGGCCCTCCTTGACGAGTGCCTGGGCGAGGACGGTCGCCGTCGTCGTGCCGTCACCGGCGACGTCGTCGGTCTTCTTGGCGACCTCCTTGACCAGCTCGGCGCCGATCTTCTCGTAGGGGTCGTCGAGCTCGATCTCCTTGGCGATGGACACACCGTCGTTGGTGATCGTGGGGGCGCCCCACTTCTTCTCCAGCACGACGTTGCGGCCCTTGGGACCCAGGGTGACCTTGACGGCGTCGGCGAGGATGTTCATTCCTCGCTCGAGACCGCGGCGAGCCTCTTCATCAAAAGCGATGATCTTGGCCATTCGGGTGGTTCCTCCCACACGACGAAGGTGGTGGCCAGATGGTGCCCGCGACGGACGAGCCGAGCGCGCGTGCCTCATGTCATGCACGCGTGCCGACCCTCACCGGTCTGGCCAGGATTTGTCACTCTCACGCGGAGAGTGCTAACGCCATTATTGGCACTCTCAGGTGGAGAGTGCAAACGCCCCGGTATGCCGTCCGCCCACCTCGCGAGGGCAGCTCGCCCGAGACGCGCAGAAAGTGACGAGCCGAGCACCCATCGGTGCTCGGCTCGCCAACCTCTGCTCCTGTCGGGCCACCTCGTGGTCAGCGGCCGGGCGTGCGGCGGGTCAGCGGTTCGTCGTGCGCACCAGGCGCGCGGTACCACCGTCGACGGGGACGCCGGCCACCGTGCCCCTCACGGACGCCGACCGGGACTGGGTTGCCGCGACGTACCAGCCGCCCTCCGCGGCCTCGAGCCGGTCCACCTTCCGCGCGACCCTGCCCGTCCCGACGAGGTCGAGGTCGATGGTGATGTCGGCCGCGACCCAGCCCGTGGGCGTACTCCAGCCCGAGGCGAAGGTCGTGTCGACCGTGGCCGCGCCGAGCTTGGGGCCGAGGGTCACCGCAGCGCCCGAGTCCTCACCGTTGCTGTCGGTGCCGCGCATCCTGGTGCACTCCCCCGAGTCCGGGGACGTGGTGACCGCGGGGCACTGCCAGTCGGCGAAGGAGACCCACGCGCTGGTGTACGGGCTGCCGTCGAGGGCCGTCCCGTCGGTCACGACGATGTTGCCAGTGTGGACATTGCCGGGAATCCCGGCGAAGACGCCGACCACGTGCCAGCTGGTCTCCACCGACTCGGACACGGTGACGCCGGCGGCGTGAGCCGGCGTGACGATGGCCATCGATGCTGCAGCCGCGGCGCCCACCGCGGCAATGGTGCGAACAGTGATACGAGACATGACGTTCCCCCTGGTTCCGGCACGAGGCCGTTCGTGAGCCACCCCTGCGGAGCTCCTGACCATCACTACGACACGAGCCCTCCCGAGGTTGCGTCCGACGTCGAGCAGAGTCGTGGCTCGTTCGCTCAGCGCCGGGTCTGGGTGAGGACGTGACCCGTCACGCCCGTGACGCGGACCCCGTTGTAGGTCACGGAGCCGATGGCCGCGCGCTGCCGCACCACCACGGTGTAGGTCCCGCCGGTCTCGTCGGACTGCTCGTAGACCTCTCGCGTCAGCCGGCCGGCTGCGTGAAGATCGACGGCGACGTCGACCGTGGTGGGCACTGCAGGGCCCTGTCCGTCCGAGACCTCACCGATGACGGAGGCGGACCCGGCACCCGCCCGGAGCCCTCGGTCGATGACCAGGTCCGGCGAGCTCTCGAAGTCCGTGGCACTGGTGGTGCGGACCTGCGTGCACGCGCCTTCGTCGGGTGAGGTGGTCTCGTCCGGGCACTGCCAGTCGTAGGCGCTCATCGCCGTCAGGCGACCTGTGCCGTCGCTGAGGTTGACGAAGCCGGTGTGGACGTTGCCCGGCGCCCCCGCCAGCGTCCCCTCGACGCGCCACTCCCCGATGACGGTCTGGCTGAACGGCGTGGTGGCGATGGGCGCGGCGTGGGCCGACGCCGCGACGGCAGTGAAGGTCGTGGCGGTGAGAGCGACGACACCGATGGTGCGAAGCGTGCGTGACATGACGTTGTCCCCCGGTTCTCGGCACTGGGCCGGTCGTGGGCCACGCCCTGTGGCCCTGACCCCTCAGACGCTCTCGAACCCCTCAAGGTTGCGTGCTCCGCGAAGAAGCCATCCGGGCCCGGGCGTACCGTGGGCCCGACCGTGCTCCGACCCCCAAAGACGGGGCGCGAACACGTCAGCCTTCGACCTTGTTCTCGGACCGGCGCTGGTCCTGGTCGCGGCGGCGTCGGACCTCGTGCTGGGCGATGCCGAACGCGAGGAGGACCGGCCAGACGTACTTCACCTTGTCGAGCACCCAGCGCACCCACGACGGCAGCTCCCAGTCGGGCCGGGGCAGCGAGGGCAGGTCGATCGAGGGCCAGGGCAGGGACGGCAGATCGATGTCGGGCCACGGGATGCGCGGCAGGTCGATGCTCGGCAGCCACGAGATGACGAGCCCGATGCCCAGCACCGGGATGAGAACCTTCGCGAGCGCCGCCGTCGTGTGGAGCGCGACGTGGCGGCGCGGGTGCGCTCGGACCCGCTCCTCCCTGCGCGCCGCGGCCGAACCGGCCTCGGGCACGAGGTCGACCTCGGTGCCGGCGATGACGAGCGTCGCCCGCCGCACCCCGGTGAAGCCTGCCCGGACGCGAATCTTCCCGATCTCACCGGACTGGGCCCCGGTCTCGGGCTCGGACCCCGGCGGGGACTTCGGGGTGAGCGTGACGCGGTCGTCGAGCGACTGCCGTCTCGCCACCTCGACTCCGTCGCAGGTCCACACGTACTCACGGGCGAGCCCCGAGTCGGTGACGACCACGCGATGGGTGTGACCGGCATACGCGATCTCGAAGGTCTGCCCGCTCATGGGTTCAACGATCGCGGGCCGGGCGGTGCCGTCACATCGTCCGGACGTCCAGCGCCGGTCAGACCGAAGTCGTACGCGCCGCGCGGGACCACGGGATCACAGGGTCGGGGCGTGACCCTCGAACGTCGCGCGCATGGCCCCGTCGGCCTCTGAGGACACGGGGTCCTCGAGGTCGGCGACGTAGACGGCGACGAGCGAGCGGGCCGGGTTCGAGGAAGCCTCGGCCAGCGCCTCGCCCCAGGCGGCGAGGTTGGGGTGGTCGAGCGTCGTGCAGGCCTGCGCCGGCTCGAGCGACTCGACGGCAGCCGCGAGCTGCGAGGTGGTGAGGTCGAGGGTCGCGGTCGACCCGTCGTGACCCAGGATCGTCGCGAGGACGACCGCCGGCAGGCTGTGCCGGCCACCGGGGACGTTGACGTGGGGGAAGACCCACTCGACCGAGCTCGACGCGGGACTGAGCCCGACGGCATACGCGACGGGAGGGCGCCAGCCCTCGATCTGGGCGGCGAGGTGGTCCTTGATGGCCGCGAGGCCCTCCGGCGTGCTCCAGTCGAGCTCGCTCACGGGTCAGCCCTGCGGCTGCAGACCGAGGCGACGAGCCGAACGCGCCCGCTGGCGGGTCGCGCGCTGGCGGCGCAGGCGCTTGACGAGCATCGGGTCGTGCGCGAGGGCGACCGGGCTGTCGATGAGGGCGTTGAGCACCTGGTAGTAGCGCGTGGGGCTCATGTCGAAGAGCTCCTTGATGGCCGACTCCTTGGACCCGGCGTACTTCCACCACTGCCGCTCGAAGTCGATGATCCGGCGGTCACGATCGGTCAGCCCCTCGGCCTCGGGCGTTGCGGACTGCTCTTCGTGCACGGCGTTCACGGTTCGACCCTTCATGGTGCGGCGGCTGCGAGTGCCACCCTATCGGTCGAATGACACGGCTGTCATTAGGGTCGGCGTGTCCGCTGGACAGATCTCGGGCGTGCCTACTCACGCGCCTCACGAGTCACAGGAGCCCCGTCGAGCAGGTATGCCGTGAGGTCGTCGACCGTGTCGACGATCGTCTCCGGGCCGGTCGCCTCGAGGGCGTCGCGCTCACCGGCGCCCCAGGTCACGGCGACGCCCGGCATGCCCGCGGCGCGCGCGGCGAGGATGTCGACGGTGGCGTCACCGACATAGACCGCGGTGGTGGGGTCGACGCCGACGGCGCGTGAGGCGGCGAGCAGCGGCTCGGCGTCCGGCTTGTGCCTCGTTGTGTCCTCGAGCGCCCCGACGACGTCGATGAGGTGGTCGATGCCGACGCCGGCGAGCGCGAGCCGGGCCGTCTCGCGACGCTTGCTCGTCACGACATGGACCTTCGCACCGGACGAGGTGAGGCTCTCGAGCATCTCGGGCACTCCGGCATACCGCTGGATGAGGCGCTCGGTGTTGGCGAGGTTCCACTCGCGGTAGGTGCGGTCGAGGTCGTGACCGCGTTCGGGGTCCTCCTCGAGGAGGGCGGCGAGCAGCGGGCGGCCGATCCAGGACTTGGCCCGGATCGCGTCGATCTCCTCGCCGCGCACCTCGCGGAAGGCGTGCTGGTAGCTCGCCACGATGAGCGGGATGGTGTTGGCGAGGGTGCCGTCGAGGTCGAAGAAGATCGTCTGCCAGCGCGGTGTCGTCACACCCGCCATCCTCTCGCGACGGCCGGTCCGCGGTTCAGCGGGTGCCGCCGGCGGGCTCGATGCCGAGGCTGTCGAGCAGCGCGAGCACCCGCGCGCGGATCTCGTCGCGGATCGGGCGGACGGAGTCGACCCCCTTGCCCGCGGGGTCCTCGAGCACCCAGTCCTCGTAGCGCGTGCCCGGGAAGATCGGGCACGCGTCGCCGCACCCCATGGTGATGACGACGTCGGAGGCCTGCACCGCCTCGGTCGTGAGGACCTTGGGTGTGGCTGCAGCGAGGTCGATGCCCACCTCGGCCATCGCCTCGACGGCGGCCGGGTTGACGGTGTCGGCGGGCGCGCTGCCGGCCGAGCGGACCTCGACCCGACCGCCGCCGAGCGCCTCGAGCCACCCGGCGGCCATCTGCGAGCGGCCGGCGTTGTGGACGCAGACGAAGAGCACGGAGGGGCGGTTGGTGGCGGTGTCGGTGGTCATGCGGATTCCTTCGGGAAGAGACGGCTCCTCAGGTGGAGCGAGACGTAGACGAGGGCGACGAGCACCGGCACCTCGATGAGCGGGCCGACGACACCGGCGAGGGCCTGGCCGGAGGTGACGCCGAAGGTGGCGATGGCGACGGCGATGGCGAGCTCGAAGTTGTTGCCGGCGGCGGTGAAGGCGAGCGTCGTCGTGCGCTCGTAGCCCAGCCCGAGCGCTCGCCCGAGCAGGAGGCCGCCGCCCCACATGAGCGCGAAGTAGGCCAGCAGCGGCAGGGCGATCCGCGCGACGTCGAGGGGCCGTGACGTGACCTGGTCGCCCTGCAGCGCGAAGAGCACGACGATCGTGAAGAGCAGCCCATAGAGGGCCCACGGCCCGACCCGTGGGAGGAACGAGGCCTCGTATGCCGTCCGCCCCCAGCGCTTCTCCCCCACCCGTCGCGAGAGGTAGCCCAGGACGAGCGGGACACCGAGGAACACGAGGACGCTCGAGGCGATCTGCCAGGTCGAGATGTCGAGCGAGTCCTGTTCGAGCCCGAGTCGACCCGGCAGCCACGACAGGTAGAACCAGCCGAGTCCCGCGAAGGCGACGACCTGGAAGAGCGAGTTGAGGGCGACGAGCACCGCGGCCGCCTCGCGGTCGCCGCAGGCGAGGTCGTTCCAGATGATGACCATGGCGATGCAGCGGGCGAGGCCGACGACGACGAGGCCGGTGCGGTACTCCGGGAGGTCGGGCAGGAGCAGCCAGGCGAGGGTGAACATGAGCGCCGGGCCGACGACCCAGTTGAGGACGAGCGAGGCGCCGAGCATCCGCCGGTCGCCGGTGACCGAGTCGAGCCGGTCGTAGCGCACCTTGGCCAGCACCGGGTACATCATGACGAGCAGCCCGATCGCGATGGGCAGGCTCACCCCGTCGACCTCGACGGCACCCAAGGCGTCACCGAGACCCGGCACCGCCCTCCCCAGGCCGAGACCGACCGCCATGGCGATGCCGATCCAGACGGGGAGGAAGCGGTCGAGGGTCGAGAGCCGCGGAGCCACGACGTCGGGCTCGGGACGGGTGTCGGTCGCGCTCACGCGATGGCGGTGCAGCAGGCGGAGCCGTCGGGCTGGCGACCGGAGACGTCGAGGACCTCGAGGCTCGCCGTCGCGGGGCGCGCACCCGCGGGGTTCTCGTCCTTGACGGTGTAGACCTCCCACGGCGCACCGGCGGGGTCGTGGACCCAGACCTTGTCCTGGAGGGCGTAGCAGCAGGTCGTGTCGTTCTCGTCGAAGGCAGCCAGACCGGCCTCGGCGAACCGCTCGCGCGCGGCGGCGACCCCCTCGACGGACGGGACCTCGACGCCGAGGTGGTTGAGCGCTCCGGCCGTGCCGGACCCGCGCACGTCGTCGGTCGTCTCGATGAGGACGAGCTTGAGCGGCGGCTCGGCGACGGCGAAGTTCGCGTAGCCCGGGCGGCGCTTGGCCGGCTCGACGCCGAACATCGCCGAGTAGAACGCGATCGACGCCTCGAGGTCGGTGACGTTGAGGGCGAGCTGGACGCGGGAGCTGGACGTGGTGGTCATCGGCGGGTCCCTTCGGATAGATTGACGGACGTCGATATGCAGAGCAAAGCGCATATATCGACGTCCGTCAATATCTTGGACGCATCATGCCGCACAGCCGAGGGGAAGGGCACGCATGACGACGACGACCGCGCCGAGCGCGAGCGCACCGAGCGCGACCACGACGACCACGTGCTGCGGCATCACGACGCCGGGCGGGCTGACGCGGGACCAGGCCGAGACCCACGCCGCACTCCTCAAGGCCGTCGCGGACCCGGTCCGGCTGCAGCTGCTCAGCATCATCCGCGACAGCGAGGGCGGAGAGGCGTGCGTCTGCGACCTCACGCCGGCGGTCGGACTCGCCCAGCCGACGGTGAGCCACCACCTCAGGATCCTCACCGAGGCCGGCCTCATCGAGCGCGAGAAGCGCGGCACCTGGGCCTGGTTTCGGGTCGTGCCGAGCCGGATCGAGGACGTGCGCTCGATCTTCGTCTGACACGGTGTCGCCTGACGCCCTGTCGAGTGTCGGGGATCCGGGCACATCCGAACTCGGACAGGCCCGGATCCCCGACACCCGGGGGCTCCCCCGGCGCTCCTTCTGCGGCGGGTCAGGCGGCGTCGGCCACGAGGGCCTCGTCGAGCTGGCCGACCGCCTGGGTCAGCCCTTCCTCCATGCCCATGTCGATGACCTTCTGCAGGTCCTCGGCCGAGCCGTAGACCGTCGTCGAGGCCACCCGCGTGCCTCCGTCGTGTTCGCTGAACTCGACGACCGTGTCCCCGAGCGGCAGGCCCTCGGCGGCGTTGCCCTCGGCGTCGGCGAAGCCGTCGGCGTAGGCCAGCCGGCTCGTGGGCTCGACCGAGCGCACGTCCCAGTAGCCGCCGAACTTCTCACCCTCGGGCGAGGTCATGTAGTAGTTGACGCGCCCACCCGGCCGGAGGTCGTGCGTGGTGACGGTGAGCGGGTAGCCGGGCGGGCCGAACCAGCGCTCGAGCTGGCGCGGGTCGGTCCAGAATTCCCAGATGCGGTCGACCGGTGCTGCGAAGTCGCACGTGACGACGATCGAGCGTGCGTCGCTGTCGGTCGTGATGTCGGTGACGGGCATGGTCCTACTCCTTCTCCTGGGTGGGGCGGTTCGGGTCGTGCGTGGTGTCCGGGTCGTGCGTGGCGTCGGTGAGACCGGCGAGGAGGTCGTCGATCCGGCCGATGCGGCCGCGCCACACGGCCTCGAGCTCGGTGAGCATCGACGCGACCGAGCGCAGCGCGTCGACCTCGCCGCTGGCGAGCGCCTCGCGCCCGCTGCGGCGCTTGGTGACGAGACCGGCCCGTTCGAGCACCGCGACGTGCTTCTGCACGGCGGCGAAGCTCATGTCGTAGCTGCCTGCGAGTGCCGACACGGAGTGCTCCCCCGCCAGGACGCGACGCAGGATGTCGCGACGCGTCCGGTCGGCGAGGGCGTGGAACAGTGCGTCGGCCCGGTCGTCCTGCTCGTCGGTCGTGGACACGGGACAAACATACAACCATTCGGTTGTACGTTGTCCAGGGGTCGAGGTCACCGGGCTAGGTTGAGGTGATGACCACCCGCCCCCTCGCCGAGCTCGTCCACCCCTCGTGGGCACGGGCCCTCGCCCCCGTCGAGCCCACGCTCTCCGAGCTCGGCGCGTACCTGCGCGAGGAGCTCGCGGCCGGCCGTGGCTACCTCCCCGGCGGCGACCACGTGCTGCGCGCGTTCGAGCAGCCGCTCGACGACGTGCGGGTGCTCGTCGTCGGACAGGACCCCTACCCCACGCCGGGGCACCCGATCGGGCTGAGCTTCGCCGTCGCGCCGGACGTCCGGCCGATCCCGCGCAGCCTGGCCAACATCTACACCGAGCTGCAGAGCGACCTCGGCGTGCCCGCACCGAGCACCGGCGACCTCACGCCGTGGGCCGAGCGCGGTGTGCTCCTGCTCAACCGTGTCCTCACCGTCCGGCCCGGCGCCTCGGCGAGCCACCGTGGCAAGGGCTGGGAGCAGGTCACCGACTGCGCGATCGACGCCCTCGTGGCCCGGGGCGGCCCGCTCGTCGCCCTTCTGTGGGGCAGGGACGCGCGGTCGCTGCGCAGCCGGCTGGACGGCATACCGTGTGTGGAGAGCCCACACCCCTCTCCCCTGTCGGCGCGTTCCGGATTCTTCGGGTCGCGACCGTTCAGCAGGGTCAACCACCTCCTTGAGCAGCAGGGAGCCGCACCGCTCGACTGGAGTCTGCCGTGAACCCGATCCCCTCCGCGCCCACCAAGGTCTGGAGCAGCTATGTCGCCATCGGCGACTCGTTCACCGAGGGCATGTCCGACCCGGACCCCGAGAACGACAACGCCTACATCGGCTGGGCCGACCGCCTCGCCGAGTCCCTGCACGACCTCGCCGGGCTCGAGCACCTGCCGTTCCGCTACGCGAACCTCGCCGTGCGCGGGCGGCTGCTCGCCGACGTCGTCGGCCCCCAGCTCGACAAGGCCGTGCAGATGGCGCCCGACCTCGTCTCGATGGTCGGCGGCGGCAACGACCTGCTGCGCCCCAACGTCGACACCAACCAGCTCATGGACACCCTCGAGGCCGCGGTGATCCGGTTGCGGCAGAACGGTTCCGACGTCCTGCTCGCCACACCGGTCGACCCGCAGGAGGCCGGGCTGCTCAAGCCCCTGCGTGGTCGTCACGCCGTGCACGCGGCCAACATCTTCACCATCGCGCAGCGGCACGGCTGCTACGTCCTCAACCTCTGGGGCATGCCCGCGCTGCGCGACTGGCGCCTGTGGGCCGACGACCGCATCCACCTCACGACCGAGGGCCACCGCCGCGTGGCGCTCGCCGCGCTCACCGCGCTGGGGCACGCCACCGACGAGGAGGACTGGCGCACACCGCTTCCCGCCGGTGACGCGACGACCCGCCGTCAGGAGCTGCAGGCGCACGCGGCATGGGCGCGCGAGCACCTCGCGCCGTGGGTGCAGCGACGGATGAAGGGCCAGTCGAGCGGCGACCACCTCGACCCCAAGCGCCCCGAGCTGTCGCCGATGCGCCCCTTCGTCGACGGTCCCTGAGGCGGGTCCTGACCCGCTTCGCCGGGCGTTACAGTCGCGGGTATGCCGGTGACCCGCCTCATGCCCACCTCCGACGGTGATGACCTCATCGCTCTCACCCGCGAGATCTGCGCGAAGGAGCTGCGCCCGCGCGTCGACGACGCCGAGCGTGCCGCGGCCGAGGGCGAGTCCTTCCCCACCGAGGTGTTCCGCACGCTGGGTCGGGCCGGGCTGCTGTCGCTCCCCCACCCCGAGGAGTTCGGTGGCGGGGCGCAGCCCTACGAGGTCTACCTCCAGGTCGTCGAGGAGATCGCGTCGGCATGGATGAGCGTCGCCGTCGGTGTGTCGGTGCACTCGCTCACGGCCTACCCCGTGACGACGTTCGGGACGGACGCGCAGAAGGAGGCGCTCCTGCCCGGGATGCTCTCCGGCGACCAGCTCGGCGCCTACTGCCTGTCCGAGCCGCTCGCCGGGTCCGACGTCGGCTCGATGACGACGAAGGCGACGCGGTCCGACGAGGGCGGCGGGACGGCATACGCGATCAAGGGCCGCAAGGCCTGGATCAGCCACGCGGGCCATGCCGACTACTACACGACGTTCGCGCGCACCTCCGACGACGGCGGGCGCGGCATCTCGTGCTTCATCGTCCCGGCCGGGTCGGACGCCATGACCTTCGGTGCGCCGGAGAAGAAGATGGGGCTGCACTGCGACACCGTGCGCGAGGTGATCTTCGACGGGGTGCCCGTCGACGGCGCCAACCGCATCGGCGACGAAGGTCAGGGCATGGCCATCGCGCTGTCCGCCCTTGACGCGGGTCGGCTCGGGATCGCCTCTGCTGCAACCGGACTCGCGCAGTCCGCACTTGACGTCGCGGCGGCGTACGCCAAGGAGCGCGAGCAGTTCGGACGCGCGATCGCGTCGAACCAAGGCCTTGCGTTCGTCATCGCCGACATGGAGGCCGCGGTCTCCGGTGCGCGTGCGGCCTACCTGTATGCCGCCCGGCTCAAGGACGCGGGCCGTCCCTTCTCGAAGGAGGCGGCGGTCGCCAAGCTGCTCGCCACCGACGCCGCCATGAAGGTGACGACCGACGCGATCCAGGTGCTCGGCGGGGCGGGCTACACCGCCGACTTCCCCGTCGAGCGGATGTTCCGCGAGGCCAAGGTGACCCAGATCTTCGAGGGGACCAACCAGATCCAGCGGCTCGTCATCAGCCGCCACGTCCTGCGCTGACGGCCGCGGCCGCGCACCGCCCCCGTCCGGGAACGACAGACCGGGCCGTCTCATACACGGCCCGGTCACCTCTTTATAGGTCGCCCGACGGACCCGGCCGGTGACCGACACGCGTCGCCGGGGTGACGCGTTGGCGACCTCTTCTCCACGCCGGGTCGACGGCGCTAGCCTGAAACGTTCGGTGTCCGGCCGAGGACGCCGTCGGGGACGAGGGGTGGTCGGAGTGGGACCAGCGAACAGGGACGGCGCGGCGGCGGTCGAGAGGCTCAAGTCGGATCTCGGTGCCGACATCAAGGAGCGCGGAGGCACAGCGAAGGACGAGGTCGCCGCCGACGGCACCTACCAGCCCACGGCCGACGAGGCCAGGACGATGCTCGAGGTGGTCCGCAAGCGCGCCGACGGGTGGCGAAACGGGATCGGGGCGACCTTCACCCTCATCCTCGCGAGCCTGGCGATCAAGCCGGGCGAGGGCTTCATGAAGTACACGGGTGACACCCGGACCGCCCTGATGATCGTCCTCGGGCTCTCGATCGCGAGCGCCCTCGCCGGGCTCCTCCTGCTCGTGCGTGCCGCCAACGGCCCTTCGTGGCTCACCGAGCTCGCAGGTCCGGCTGCCACACCCGAGCGCTACCTGCAGCGGGTGGCTGGAGCTCGCGAGGACATGAGACGCGGTCAGCTCGCCTGGGGGCTCGCGCTCGCCCTGTTCGCCATCGCTGTCGGCATCACGTGGTTCTCGCCCTTACCCACCTGAGCCGCAAGACATCGCCGCGGCGGCCACGCACGGATCACTCAGCCGCCATCTCGACGTTCCTCGAAGACGCGTGCCGCCTCACTGAGCCGAACAGACACGATTCGACGCAGCATGTCGCGCTCTTCGTCCGTGAGTCGCCGGCCCCACTTCTCCTGAAGGGCGCTCTCAAACCGGGAGAAGGCGGCTGCTGCATGCCCTTCACCGCTCCCCCTCGCCGTGTCGATGATCAGCGCGAAGGCTGGCTCCACGAGAGCGAGCTCGTCGCCGATCCTCTTGGCGACTCGAGCGCTTCCGCTGGACTGCACCTTGGCGACCAGCCTCGTCAGATGCGGCAGAAGGAGGTCGATGAGGACGAGGGTGGCTGCGGCGCCGCCAAGCTCCACGAGCGCGTTGGCCCAGAATCCGCGACCAGCCCTGTCGGCCCACCATGCCCCCGTGAAGAAGACGATCGTGAGCACTGCTCCTGCACTCAGCAGCAGCCGGTTGATGGGCGAGGAATCCATGCGTGCCACCCCCGTCATTGCGGTCGACCCCTCGACCTTCAGCATCGCACCAGCCACGCCCTACCGGAAGACCTCGCGCTGGCCGTACGTCGACTGTCGACCCTCCCGCCTCGACGCCACGGCCGGGGATCAGTCAGGGTCGCGCGAGATGCCGGGCAGGAGCGTCTCGCCGGAGCGCAGGGCGTCGAGCGCGCCCGGGTGCTCGTCGACGAACTCGAGCCCCTTGTGGCGATAGCGCCAGATCTGGAACGCGCCGAGCCCCCACAGGAGGAACTGCACCGACAGCGCGACCTTGAAGTCGGTGAGGGTGTAGCTCCCGGGCCCCTCGGGAGCGCGGGCGTCGAGGATGAGCCCGACGAGCGCCATCGTCACGAGCGAGGCGAAGAAGCCACCGATGTTGATGACGCCGCTGGCGCGCCCGAGCCGGTCGGAGGGGTGGAAGCTGCGGGCGAGGTCGAAGCCGACCATCGAGCCCGGGCCACCGCAGCCGGTGACGCAGACGAGGAGGACGAGCAGCGGCAGCGGGGCACGGCCGGGCCAGAGCAGGACGAGCGCCCAGGTGGTCGCGATCGCTGCGACGATCGTGAGGACGATCTGCGAGCGGCGGTAGGGCAGCCGTCCGGTGAGGCTGCCGACGACCGGGCCGGCGACCATCGCCGACAGGGTGAGCGTGATGAGCAGCGTGCCGGCGGTGTTCTTGCTCAGCCCTTGTCCCTCGACGAGAAACGGGTAGCCCCAGAGCATCGTGAAGACGGTCGCGCCGAACTGGCCGGTGAAGTGGATCCACATGCCGAGTTGTGTGCCCGGGTTGCCCCACACCTCGCCGAGCGTGCGGGCGAGCGCGCGGACCTTGATCTTCTCGACCGCCATGCCGGTGTAGGGCGAGTCCTTGACGACGAGGAACAGCGCGACCGACAGCAGCGCGCCGACGCCGGCGGAGATGCCGAACGAACGCTCCCAGCCGAACCTGCTCAGGGCGGCGGCCAGCGGGGTCGCAGCGGCGACCGCGCCGAGCTGCCCCACCATGCCGCTGACTTGGGTGATGACCGGTGCCTGCTTGACCCGGAACCACAGCGCGACGAGGCGCAGCATGCTCGTGAAGATCATCGCGTCGCCCATGCCCAGCAGCACGCGCGCCGCGAGCCCCACCCCGAAGCTCCCGGCGAACGCGAACCACAGCTGTCCGACCGAGATGAGCGCCAGCCCGACGAGCAGGAGTCGGCGCGAGCCGAAGCGGTCCAGGAGGACGCCCACGGGGATCTGCATGCCGGCATACACGACGAGCTGGACCACCGTGAACGTCGCGAGCTGCGACGCCGTGATGTCGAAGCGCTCCGCCGCGACGAGACCCGCGACGCCGAGCGAGGTGCGGTGGAAGACGGCAACGGTGTAGACCGACAGCGCGACGGCCCAGATGACCCAAGCCCGACGACGTCCGATGTCGTGGATCTGTCGTCGGAGGGGTCGCGTCACCGCTCGATTCTAGGGACGGCGCAGGTATGCCGGCCGCCCCCGTCCACGACGCGGCTCCACCTCGCGCGTCCCGGAGCGACGGGTGTGCGGGGGCGGGGACGTCGTCGTTGACCGGGCCGCCGGACGGGATCGGGCCGCGGCACCCGGGCCGGCGGGTAAAGTTCGGGAGGCCGTCGGGGGCGCACTGCTCGCCGACGCGCGCTGGCGTGGCGCAATCGGTAGCGCACCTGTCTTGTAAACAGGTGGTTGAGAGTTCGAGTCTCTTCGCCAGCTCTGTGCTCGAGGGGCCCGATGGTGCCCCTGACCAGCGGTTTTGCCAACATGAGTGGGCAGCGGAGATGCGGACACGACTGGACATCTGAGGGCACGGTTTCACTCTCGTATCGTCCATCTATCGTCCGAACGCCGCCGGCGACCGAGCGGTTGAGGGCCCTCGACGTGGCGGCGCGCGATGGCCGGTAAGGCGAACCGCCGCGGTTTCGGCTACCTGCGCAAGCTGCCCTCGAAGCGTTGGCAGGCGAGTTACTACGGACCCGACATGGGCACGCACCACGCACCGAGGACCTTCGACTACAAGGGAGATACGGAGGGCTGGCTGGCGGCAGAGCGGGCGATGATCCAGGCAGGCACGTGGACGCCGCCGAAGCTCCGGCTCGGCGACAGGGGCGACGCCTTCTCGTTCGAGGCGTATGCCAAGACTTGGCTGCGCGACCGGCGGCTCAAGCCGCGGACCCGTGAGGGATACGAGCACCTGCTGCAGCGTTACCTCCTAGACGACTTCGGCGACCTGGCACTCGCGAAGATCACACCTGCGACGGTGCGGGCGTGGTGGGGGAAGTTGGACGAGGCAACTCCGACGGTCAACGCGCGCGCCTACTCCCTGCTCAAGGCGATCATGAACACTGCCGTGACTGACGAGGAGATCGTGGCCAACCCGTGCCGGATCAGGTCGGCGACATCGGGTGCCGCGCGCCCGCGAGATCCGCCCTGCGTCCATCGACGAGCTCTCGGTGATCGTGGCGAACCTGCCTGAGATCCGGCGCGCCATCGCGTTGCTGTGCTCGTGGTGCGCGATGCGGATTGGCGAGGTGCTGGAGCTCCGGCGCAAGGACATCGATCTCGCGAAGAAGGTTGTGCGTGTGGAGCGCTCGGTGGCGTGGGTCGCGGGCAAGCCCATGGTCGGGTCTCCAAAGTCGGCGGCTGGACGACGGGTTGTGTCGATCCCGCCCCACGTTGTCCCGGCGCTTAAGGAGCATCTGGACCGGTTCGTGTCGCGAGGTCAGGAGTCGCTCTTGTTTCCTGCCACGGACGGGACGAGCCATCTGCAGCCGACTGTGTTCCACGACGCCTTCAGCAAGGCCCGCGCGGTCGCGGGACGGGATGACCTCAGGGTTCACAACCTGCGGCACACGGGCGCGACGTTGGCCCGGCTCTCTCGGTGGGGCGATGCTCGGCACCGTGGACGTAGGCGTTGGCGGGTGTGCCTGGGTGCCAGGGGTGGCCCCGGCGGCCGAGGGCACGCCAAGGAGGACCGCGACGATCGCGAGCACCAATGCAGCAAACCGCCTGACCATCACGCGCCTTGAGGGCATTCGGTGAGCTGCGCAACGAAGACCTCGAAGGAGGAGGCGATTTCTTGGGGGACTCGATCCTCGTCGACGTATACGACGGACGGCTCGCCACGAGGCCCGCACGCGCGGTAGTCGAGCATGACCGTGTCATGCCCACCGGAGGGCGTGTCACAGATGACCACGCCGATGTCGGGATAACCCCACTCTTGAACCAGATCGGCGCTCCCCAGGCCGATTGTGGAGTCAATGCTGCGGTCACCTCCGACTCCGAGCACACCAGAGATCTCAAAATGATCCGGGGCCCATGACGTCTCGAACCCGGTCGGGTAGCACCGCCGGACCGGCGTGCCGCCGTTCCGCTCACTGAGCAGTTCCAAGTACCTGACTGGAAGCCGTACTTCGAGTGATGCTTCAGCGCGCCGGATTAGGTCCTGCGCGATGGGCGGACCCGTGTAGTAGTCGTCGTCCTCAAAGAAATCGTTCGGCACTCTGATCACCTCAGCGAAAAGCCACCGGTGTGACCAGTAGCGCGGTGGACGTCCCTATTGATGAGTTGCATCAGTCCCACATCCTGGTGGTGGTGCCACGTGTACCCGGCTGGAGTCCGGGCCAAGCCCGCGGCTTCATTTGCAAGTCTGGAATCCGTCGAACGGTTGCCACCACCCTGCTCCGGCTTGTGCCGACCCGCAAGAAGGATGCGGGAGCCCCACGGCGGTCACTGACATCTTGACCAAAATCAGACGAACTATTTACCCGCTCCTTACCTTCGACAGATTCTAAGAATCTGCGCAGACGCGGTCGGGATGTACCTGCGGCACACTAATTACGTGGGGGGCGTTCACTGTCGGACAGGCGGAGTTGCCTCGAGCGCAGAGTCAACGTGGGACCAACCGGCGCGGTAGGCGACCATCAGCGACGCAGCGGAAAGCCCGCACCCCGCGATGGTCAAGTCTCGGCCATCACTGACGCCTAAACTCGTCTCACGTGTCGGGGCTAGACATGAGATGCGTGCGCCAGACGTAGGCAGGGATGGTCATGGCTAATCGCACGTGTATCGCACGAGCCTGGGATCGCGCCGAAAGGCCACCGACGTCTGTGCAGGTCAGCTACGGTTTTGCGGTTCCGCAGGGTGCAAGTCTTGTAAACAGGTGGTTAGGGGTTCAAGTCCCCTCGCCAGCTCTCACGAGGGACCCGCACCGCCTCAGGGCTCGTCGGGATCCGGCGTCTGGGTGGAGTCGTGTCGCGTGGACTCGGGGTGCTCGGTCCGCTCCTGCGACTCGGCGAGGATGGCGCGGGCCTGGGCCTCCGGGTCGTCGCTGCCGACCGCCTGCTCCTCGGGGAGCAGCTCCGCACGCCGGCCCACCCTGTCGTCCCGGACCTCGTCGTGCGCGTCGTCGTGGTGGGCGTCTGTGCCGGCGTCGCTCGTCATCCGTCGACCGTACTCGCGACAGCGGTCCGACGTGCGCGTGGCGCCAGCCGGGCCATCGGGGCAGCCGCGCTCACCCGACCCACAGGAGCACGGCAGCGGTGACCCCGGCCAGGACCACGAGGGTGCGCAGCAACGCCGCGGGCATGACTCGTCCGATGCGTGCCCCGACGTAGCCCCCGACCACCGAGCCGGCGGCGAGGACCACGACGGCCCGCCAGTCGACGGGTGCGATCGCGACGAAGACCACGGTCGCGACGACGTTGGACACCATGACCGCGAACGTCTTGAGCGCGTTGAGCGTCCGGAACTCGAGCGAGGTCCCGAGCCCGAGGAGGCGAGCATCATCACGCCGGAACCCGCACCGAAGTAGCCGCCGTAGACCCGCTCGAGCACGAGCTCGCCACGCTGCTCGCGACGCCCGACGAGGAGCGGCACGCCGCCCGGCTCGACCGGTTCGCCGCGCTCGGGCAGGTCACCGAACCGGCGGTCTAGGTCGGCAGGTCCGGGCCGAAGCCGTTGCTGGCCCGGCGCTGGTCGCGGGCCGTGTCGAGGTACTGCGTCACCGCGGCGCTGAGCCGCTTGAGCTCGGGGATGTAGCCGCGCAGCTCCTCGGCGACCTCTGGCGGCGTCTGCGGCCACATCGCGAGGTCCTCGAGCTCGAGCCGGAGCGCGGCGATCGGGGTACGGAGCTCGTGCGAGGCGTTGACCGCGAGCGAGCGCTCGCGCTCGACGAGCTCGTCGAGACGGCTCGCGCCGCGGCGCAGGGCGTCGCCGATGGCCTCGGCCTCGGGGATCGCGTAGTGCGGCACCTCGACGTCGAACCTGCCCTCGCCGATGTCGTCGGCGACCGAGGCGAGCTCGGCGAACGGCTTCGACAGGCGCCGCGCCAGGACGGAGCCCACGAGGGCGGAGGCGAGCAGCAGCGCCACCGCGAGCAGCACCATGGGGAGCACGGCGTCCGAGACACTCTCCTCGACGACGTCGCCCGAGCGCCACAGGGTGAGGCGGCCCCCGCCGGGGATCGTGCGGGTCACCGAGATGTCGTCGGAGGACGGGCGCTGGGTCAGGGTGCCGGCACGCGTCACCGCGCCTCCCGACGTGACGTACTCGACGCTCTCGTCACGCTGGACCAACGGGTCGAGGGACACCTCGGTGACGACCCCGCCCGTCGACGCCCGCTCGGTGATGACGGCCGCGATGAGGTCGGCCGACCGGTCCGCCTTGCTCAGCTCGTTGGCGTGCACGAGGTCCGCGACGGCATACGCACGGGGTATGCCGGACAGCGCGAGAACCGCGA
Organism: Knoellia sp. LjRoot47; assembly: GCF_964253435.1. NCBI lineage: Bacteria > Bacillati > Actinomycetota > Actinomycetes > Micrococcales > Intrasporangiaceae > Knoellia > Knoellia sp. LjRoot47. The sequence continues at coordinate 1,741,853 of NZ_CAXUQS020000001.1, read as the reverse complement.
CGGTCAGCCCGACGAAGAGGGCGATGAGCCGCTCACGCATCGGGGGTGTCCTCGAGACGGAACCCGACCCCGCGCACGGTGGTGATCCGGGCGGGCGCGTGGGCCTCCTCGAGCTTCTGCCGCAGGCGGCCGATCGTCGCGTCGAGGGTCTTGGTGGAGCCGTACCAGTTCTCGTCCCAGATGTCGCTGATCAGCTGGTCGCGGCTGATGACCGCGCCGCGCTTCGAGTCGAGCAGGGCGACGACGTCGAACTCCTTGGACGTCACCTGGAGCTCGGTGTCGCCGACCCAGAGCCGGCGCGCCTCCACGTCGACGCGGAACCCGCTCGGGGCGACGACCGGATCGAGGGGCGGCATGGGCGGCAGGGCGGGCTGGGGACCGACGCCGTTGCGGCGGAAGAGCGCACGCACCCTCGCGAGGAGGACCGACAGGCCGAAGGGCTTGGCGAGGTAGTCGTCGGCACCCACGTCGAGCCCGACGACGAGGTCGAGCTCACCGTCTCGCGCCGTGAGGATGATGATGCCGCCGCGGTAGCCGCCGTCACGAATCGTGCGGCAGACGTCGAGCCCGTCGATGTCGGGGAGGCCCAAGTCGAGCAGGACGAGGTCGACGGCGGTCTCACGCACCCGCTCGACGGCGACGAGGCCCTCAGCCACCCGCTCGACGGAGTAGCCCTCTCGCTCAAGCGTTCGCACGAGTGGGGCTGCGATCTTGTCGTCGTCCTCCACGACCAGCACGTGCGCCATGGTCACCGAGCATAGATGCGGGTCGAGAAGGCGTGCGCGCCACGGTGCAGCGCCGCCCTGTCCAGCAGGACGAGCGTGCCGACGCTCGCGAGCGCCACCATCAGGCCGAGCGTCGAGAAGCCGGCGCGCGACGAGCCCAGGGGTCCGAGGACCATCTGCACGAGAGCCAGCCCGCCGCTCACGACGGCGAGCGTCGCCGCGGTGAGCCGCGCGCCGAACCGCTGACCACGGAGGAGGCCCACGACGGCGACAGCAGCGGTGGCAGCACCGAGTGCACCGGTGATCGCGTCGACGGGGGTGGGGCCTTGGGCGACGCCGACGAGCAGCACCCCGAGCGTGGCCGTGGTGGCGGCAGCGCCGGTGGAGTAGCGGGTCGTGTGGCAGGCCATCAGAAGTCCCTGTCCAGGGCGCCGGTCTCGGTGACCGCTGCCGTGGAGCAGGCCCCGCCATTGAGGTCGGTCACCGCAGCGGAAGGTGTCCACACCATCTCGGCGCTCTGTGCGACGGTCTCGAGGAGGCCGCCGCCTCCGGAGCTGAGATTGCCGAGGACAACCGTGACAGTCGTGCGGGCCACGCCACCGACGGTGGTGGTGCCGGCCGTCATGGTGGCGGCGAACGTCACCGTCTTGCCGTTCTTGACGTAGACCTGGTTGAGGTTGACGGAGCCGAGGTTGACCGGCCCGCCGCTGGCGCCCGAGACGGTCAGGGTGTCGCTGGTCACCGTCACGGTGACCGCCTGGCTGCTTCCGGTCCAGCCGCTCGCGACCGACGCCAGGTTGAGCTGGGAGCTCCAGGTGTAGGTCAGCTGGTCACCAGAGTCCAGCTTGCCGATGGTCCCGCCGTTCGTCGCCTGGATGTCGACGCCGCGGAGCGGGTCGTTGTCGACCCGGGAGCCGGTGAGGACGGCGGAGGTCGTCGGCGCACCCGTGGCGGGGGTGAGGATCGCCCGGAAGTCGTAGGCGCCGTCGGCGACCTTGGTCGTATCCCAGGCACAGGAGTACGGCGAGGTGGTGTCGGTGCAGACGTCGGTCCACGTGGACCCGCCGGTGGTGGCGTACTGGATGCGCACCGAGGTGATGGGCCCGGTGGAGGTCGTGTCGGCCGAGAGGGTGACCGTGCCCGACAGCACCGTGCCGGGGTCGACCATCGACACCGTGTAGACGGAGTTGTCGACGACCCGGTTCGCCACGACGGACGACGTCGTGGTGTTGCCGGCGCGGTCGCGGGCGACGGCGCGGAAGCCGTAGGTGCCGTCCGGCAGCGTCGAGGTGTCGACGGAGCAGGAGTACGGCGTGGCGGTACGGGTGCACAGGGTCTGCCAGGTCGAGGAGCCGGTGAGGGCGTACTGGATCGTCACCTGGTCCACGCCGGAATGGGCGTCGGAGGCCGTGGCGGCGAAGGTCTTCGTGCCGCGCAACGGGGTGCCGGGGTCGGTCACCGTCACCGTCGGGCCGAGGTTGTCCACGGTCACGTTGGCCACGACGGCCGAGGTGAAGGTGGAACCACCCGACGTCGCGACGGCTCGCAGGTCGTAGGCGCCGTTCGCGTCGGCGGTGGTCGCCCACGAGCACGTGTAGGGCGAGGAGAGGTTGGAGCAGAGCGTCTTCCAGGAGTTGGCGCCGGCGACGGAGTACTGGACCTGCACCGTGTAGGTGAGCCCGCCGGAGTTCTGGACGCTCGCGGAGAGCTGGACGGCATTCCTCACGAAGGAGCCCGGTGATGCGAGGACCACCGCAGCCGTGTTCGCCACGGTCGTCCGGACCGAGGTCGAGGTCGCGGCGTAGCCGGCGCGGTCGACGGCGCGGGCTCGGAGGTCGTAGGTGCCGTCGGCGACCGCGGCGGTGTTCCACGCGCAGGAGTACGGCGACGTGGCGGTGGTGCACACGGTGGTCCAGGTGGTGGCACCCACGAGCCGCTGCTCGATCGTCACGTCGCGCACGCCGGTCTCGCCGTCGGAGGCGCTCGCCGCCAGGGTGACAGTGTCGATCGCGGGCGAGGCCGGCGCGACCATGGTCACGGTGGGGGGCGTCCAGTCGGCGGCCGCGCTGACGGTCGCGCTGCTCGACGTGGTCGTCGTGTAGGCCGCCGACGAGAAGCCGGGGGCGCTGAGCCCGATCACGGCCGCGAGCGCGAGGACGAGGAGCGCGGCGGAACGGCGGTCGAACACTGCAGCTCCTCGTTGGTCGGTCGGGACGGCCAGGTGCACGCGTGGCGTGCAGGTCAAACGCTACGGAGGGGGTCTCGACGGGAGGTCCACAGGATCTCCCCCACGACTCCCCGGTTTGCTACGTGGTGCGCGCGACGCCGCCGCCGCGGGTGGTCATGGACCCCGCGACGTTCCTGACGAGCTCGACGAGGGCCAGGAGCGCGATGATGCCGGCCGGCACCCCGATGACGAGGATCCTCGTGTCGCGGTCGGCGAGAGCGATGAAGAGGTAGCCCACCTTCGGCACCGAGAACTGGACGACGGGCTGCTCGGTCGCGACGAGCGAGAAGGTCCACGGGTCGACCGCGGGGTTCGCGTCGCCCTTGGTCCGCAGGCGGGACGCGCCCTGCGCGTCGGTGCCCACCTCCACGATGCGGTGGGTCACGAGGTTCGGGACCCCGCTCGCGCTCGGCGGGAGGTAGGTGATGACGTCGCCGACCGCGAGCTCGTCGACCGGGACGCGCTTCTCGAAGGCGATCGAGCCCTTGGAGATCGACCCGGTCATCGAGCCGCCGGTGATGACGTAGCGCTCGTAGCCGAAGGCGGACGGGAGCAGGTATGCCGTGCACGCGAGCGTGATGACGATGAGACACACGTTCGTGAGGGTGCGCGCGAAGCGCGACGTCATCGTGGCGAGACGCTGCATGGTGGGCTCCTACCGTGTCCGAGTGGCTGTCCGGGTGCCGGGGCCGCCGCGGGTGCGGCGGGGTGACGGGGGCGCCGGTGGCGGCGCCCCCGCGATGTCACTGGTCGGTGGAGGTGGCAGCGAGCTGGACCGAGCTCCACTGGTACGTGGCGGAGGCCGTCTTGCCCTGGTCGTCGTTGGGGGTGTCCTTGTCGAGGGTCACGGTGAACACGTAGGTGTTGGCGGCCTTTGCGGCGACCTCTCCGAGGTCGGTCTTCTTGCCATCCTCCAGCCCCCCGAAGGTGCCGTCGAAGACGGTCGCACTCGTCGTCGTGTTCTTGATGACGAGCTTGAGGTTCGAATCCGTGAATCCGTTGGTGGACGCGACCTCGGTGAGCGAGAAGGTGGCGGGCAGCGTGCCGGTGTTCGTGATCGTCACCGAGCCGTTGAGGGTGTCACCAGGCTTGAGGTTGGTGAGGTTGAAGATCGCCGCGTCCTTCTTGGAGTTGAGCTGGGTCAGCGAGCCCGAGGTGACCGAGCTGATCGTGTTGCTGGACTCGGAGCTGAAGGTCGCACCGGACCCGACAGCCAGCGCGCCGGCGGCGAGCAGGACGGTGAGGGGGACGAGGACCTTCTTGGCGGCGATGCTCATGGGTTCTGCTCCTGGCTGGTGGTGTGTGACCGGCGAGTCCGGTGTGGGATAGCAAGAACGTTAGAGATTCAACTTCCACGGCTTCTCCACACGGGTTACTCGCGAGTTCCACAAATTCGCCCACAGGACGGAACTTCCCCACCGCTACCCCCCACGGTCGAATTTTCACGACGGGTCGGTCACGGCCGGAGATTCCACACGAAACGTGGAAGATCTCCGTGTGACCCGATCCTGCGGGCTCCGCGGAGTCAGGCGTCGCGGCCGGGCACTCCGGCGACCTCGTCGAGAGCCGCGGTGCTGGCGGGCAGCTCGAACCAGACCGTCGCACCCGCGCCGGTCCGGGAGTCGACTCCGACGCTGCCGCCGTGGGACTCGACGATCCGCTTGACCGTCGACAGGCCCACACCATGGCCGTCGACCGGGTCGTCCGGCCCGTCGGGGTCGCTGGCCGACAGCCGGACGTAGGGAAGGAACACCGACTCCGCGTGCTGCTCGGGGATGCCGATGCCGTCGTCGTGCACGACGACCCGCCACACGTCGCCGCGCCGCTCGGCGCGCACCTCGACGCGCGGCGGGACACCGGGCCGGGTGAACTTCAGTGCGTTGTCGAGAAGGTTCACGGCGACGGCATACAGCATGTCCGGGTCGCCCGGCAGGTGCGGCAGGTCGTGCACGACGACCTCAGCCGCGGTCGCACCCACGACGGGACGCAGGTCGCTCACGGCCTGGGCGAAGACCGGGCCGAGCGGCACCCGACCGACGGCGAAGCCGCCGCCCTCGCTGGCATGGGCCAGGACACTGCGGATCAGCCGGCTCATCCGGTCGCCGGCGTCGCTGATCTCACGCACCATCTCGGCGAGCTCGGGCTGGTCGGCGACGCCGGCCTCCGACGCGAGCATCTCGGCATTGGCGCTGATCACCATGAGCGGGTTGCGCAGGTCGTGGCTGACCTGGCTCGCGAAGTGGGCCAGCGCCTCGTTGGATCGGCGCAGCTCGTCGCGGGTTCGGGTCAGCTCCCCGAGGGACTGCTCGACCTCGCGGTGGCTGAGCCGGAGCTCGAGGACGTCCATGACCCGTGCGGCGAGGACCTCGAGGGCGTGCGACTCCTCAGGCGTGGTCTCCCTCGGCTCGTCGTCGAACACACAGAGCCGACCCAACGTGACCCCGTCCGACGTCACGAGAGGTGCGGAGGCATAGAAACGGATGGAGCCGATCACGCCGGTGACGAACGGGTTGTCGGCGAAGCGGGTGTCCCGACTCGCGTCGGACACGACGACCGCCTCCGGCTCGTCCACGACGACCGCGCACATCGAGTCCTCTCGGGCGCAGATCGAGGGCTCGAAGCCGGCTGCGGCGATCTGGTGCTGCTTGTCGCTCGTGATGAGGTTGATGGCGGCGGAGCGCACACCGAAGTGGTCGGCGGCGAGCTCGACGATGGCTTGGAGGTCCTTGCCCGCAGGGTCCCTGAGGGCACCGTAACGCTCGATCTCCCGATCGCTCGCGGAGGTCTCCCTCGTCGTCGGCCCCATGCCCCAACCTTCCTGATCCGGACGTCATTTTCCCAGAACGCCGCCGCGCCCGCTCGCCGGGCCCCCCACGGAAGATATACGTGTCGCGCGAGGCTTCACAGCACAGGCTCCCTCCGCCGGACGCCATAAGGCGAAGAACCGCGCGGATCGGGCCCTGGCGCCGCAGACCTTCACGAGGCGGGGCACCCCGGGCTGCCCGGCCGCTAGCCTGATGCCCATGGCTGGCACCGAGTTCGAGAAGGCCGTCAAGGCCGTGGGCGACCTCGCCGACGACCCCGGCAACGACACCAAGCTGCGTCTCTACGCCCTCTACAAGCAGGCCACCTCAGGAGACGTCGAGGGCAAGCGCCCCGGCTTCACCAACCCCGTGGGTCGGGCCAAGCACGACGCCTGGTCCGCACTGGCCGGAACGTCGCGCGAGCAGGCCGAGGCCGACTACGTCACCGAGGTCGCGAGGCTCACCGGCGCGTGAGCCTCAGCTGAGGATGCGGTTGAGGTAGCGCTGGAGGGCGGCCGTCGTCTTCGGCCCCCACGAGCCGTCCTGGGTGGCCCCCACCTTGGCCTGAAGGGCCTTGGTGGTCTTCGGGCCGATCGAGCCGTCGGGCTGCGAGCCCACCTTGACCTGGAGCTTCTTGACGTCGGAGCGCGACCACGTGGCATCGGTGGTGCCGCCGACCCACTGTTCGACACCGATGCGGGTCAGCCGGCCCTTCTGGCCGTCGACGACGAGGGGGAAGATCGACCGGGTCGTGGAGCGCGAGACCGCGGCGGTCGTCCCGTTGGCGACGGTGAGCCCGGCGCGCTTGCCACAGGTGGGCCAGGCGCCGGGGCCCTGGGCCTTGAGCACCTTCTGCGCGATCTCGATCTGCTGGGCCTTGGGCGCGAGGTTCGCCGTGGCCCCGTAGCGCTGCCCCCCGAACGCCGTCCAGGTCGAGGCCGAGAACTGCAGCCCGCCGTAGTAGCCGTTGCCCGTGCTGATCGCCCAGTTGCCACCGCTCTCGCAGCGCGCGACCCGGTCCCAGACCGTCTCGGTGGCACCGGCACCCGTGGCCAGTCCGAGGACGGCGACCGAGGCGGTCGAGGCGAGGAGCGCGGCCCCGACGAGCGAGCGGCGGACCGGTCGGCGTCGCGTCGGATGGGCGGGGAACTCAGGGGCGAAGAGCATGACCGAAGTCCTTTGCGTCAGGGGACGACAAAGGACGCTACGTCACTTCTGTCACACAATTCAATCCAGTCACAGAACTACACGACTGTAACTTGAGTCCCACGTGTCACGCAACTCCCCGCGTCGCGTGTCGGCACCCACATGACGGGAGGAGCTAGAGCCGGCCGGACCGGAACCGGACGAAGGCTGCCCGTGACTGCGCGCTGGGGATGACGATCGACTGGCGGTCCCGGCTCCAGCCGAAGCCACCGGTCGCGACCGTGCGACCGACCTTGGTCGGGTCGACCCTGTGGAACGCCGCCGCCCACGTCAGCGCCTGGGCTGCGGTGAGGTTGGAGTCGGCGTACCTCGACACGGTCGTGAGGTGGCGCGGGACCGACGAGACGCCTTGGAGCCGCGCCTTGACGGCCGCCGCGAGAATGAGGTCGCCCTGGTGCCGCGACCGGCCGAAGTCGCCGTCGGGCAGCGTCTTGCGCTCGCGTGCGTAGCCGAGGGCCTGCGCCCCGGTGAGCAGCTGGGCGCCGGCGCCGATCATCCCCACTCCCCCGGCGGCCCGCAGCGCCTTCGGCACCGTGATCGGGATGCCACCCGCCTCGTCGACGATCTTCTCGAACCCCTCGAATCCGACCGCGACGTATCCCTCGATGGGTATGCCGGTCACCCCCGTCACGGCGTCCTGCTGCCCCTTGCCGCCACCGAAGGCGAAGGCGGCGTTGATCTTCGCGTGGCCGCCGTCGGGCATCTGCGCCCAGATGTCGCGCGGCAGGCCCATGACCCCGGCACCCCCGGCCCCGTCCATCCCGACGAGCTGGAGGGTGTCGCCACGGGTGCCCTCGAGCGGCTCGCCGACGCGCGCGTCGGACCCGATGACGAGGACGTGCCGCGGTCCCCGGCCCAGCTGTGCGGGCCGCGAGAGCGAGGGCCACCAGCCGCCGGCGACCGACCAGGCCGAGCCGGCGCCGACGAGCAGGGTCGCGTCGTCACCGCTCGTCACGACCGCGACCTTCTGCCCCTTCCACGACCCCACCGTGGCCGACCCCTCCACGGAGGGACGTCCGGCGTAGACCGACTGCAGGGCTGCGTCCATCGCCCGGTCGCCACCCTCGAGCGTCACGCTCGGGACGTCGGCGGTGGGCGTACTCGCCGTCTCCTGCGTCGGGGCGGGTATCGAGGCGGTCGGGCCGGTCGACCTGAGGGTCTCCGGCTCCTCGCCCGAGCAGGCCCCCACCACGAGCGCGAGGACGAGGGCGGGAACGACGAGGCGCGAGGACGGCATACGGACCACGCTAGGGCGTCCGGACACGAACGAGGCGGACCCGGCAGTGCCCGGGTCCGCCTCGTGAGGAGTTCGGATCAGCGCTTGTTGAGGTAGCGCTGCAGCGCCTTGGTGGTCAGCGGACCCCAGGAGCCGTCGGCGCGGGCGCCGACGATGCGCTGGAGCTTGCGGACGTCGTCGCGGCCGAAGGAGCCGTTGACCGAGCCCTTGACCTTCTTCTCCATGAGACGCGTGTCGGCGCGGCTCCACGAGCCGTTGACCGAGCCGCCGACCCAGCGCTCCACGGCACGACGCGTGGCCGGGCCCTTCTTGCCGTCGACGACGAGCTTGGTGCTGCGGACGGTGTTGCGGGAGACCTGGGTGGTCGTGCTCGGCGTCGTGCCGGTGCTGGCCGCGGCGCCGTTGGCGCGGGTCAGGCCGGCGCGCTTGCTGCAGACCGGCCACGCACCGGGGCCCTGGGACTTGAGGACCTTCTGCGCGATCTCGATCTGCTGCGCCTTGGTGGCCCTGTTGGCCGTGGCCGCGTAGCGCTGGCCGCCGTAGCCCTTCCACGTGGAATAGGAGAACTGGAGTCCGCCGTAGTAGCCGTTGCCGGTGTTGATCGACCAGTTGCCCCCGCTCTCGCAGTCGGCCACGCGGTCCCACACGGTGCCCGAGGCACTCGCGGACTGGGCGACGGCGGCTCCGCCACCGATGGCGGCGAAGGAGGTCACGGCGACACCGGCGAGGCGACGACGGACGGGCGCGGGCTTGGGGGCAGCATGCTTCGGGCTGTACGGCATCGTCAGGGGTCCTTGGGGGTGAGGTGTCGCCCGACAGGGGTTCGGGCAAGCCTGAACCGTACCCACCCCCGCCGCAGGTCACAAGACGGTCACGGACATTCACATGATTGTGAAGTTGCGGAAAGGGTCGTCGATCAGACGCGGACGCGCCGCCGCACCCGCGCCACGCGGCTGTCCCACCGCGACGCGATGATCTCGCCCAGGGTCGTCCCCGTGGCGATCGCGAGGAGCACTCCGGCGGCGCCGAGCAGGGTGGCCACACCGGCCTGGAACGACAGGGTCCCGATGTCGGACGAGCTCTCGCCGACGAGCTCGTAGAGGCCGCGGAAGATCGTCAGACCGGGCAGGAGCCCGAAGCTCGCGGGCACGACGAGGACCATCGCCGGCGCACCGAGCCGCAGCGCCACGACGCGGCCGACGAGGCCGATGGCGACAGCGGCGAGCCCGGTCGCCGTGACCGACCCGACGTCGCCCACGCGGGTCAGGACCGCGAAGACGCCCGAGCCGGCGAGCGAGAGCAGCGCGGCGGGGAGCAGGAGTCGGCGTCGGCTCTGCATCGTGACGGCACCGCACGAGCCGACGATGAGCGAACCGATGACCGCGGCCCACCACTCCGACTGCGAGGTCCGCAGGTCGAGCACCGACGGCGACACGAAGGAGAAGTCCATCGCGTCAGTGAGGCGGATCGTGGCCCCCAGCGCGACCGCGATGCCGATGATGAGTCCGGTGAGTGACACGAAGACCGCGAGCAGGCGGCCAGCGCCCGTGACGGCATACCCGGAGATGACGTCCTCGACCGCGGACGCCATGGTGCGGCCGGGAAGGAGCGCGACGATCCCTCCAGCCACGATGAACGCGAAGTCCTTGCCGCCCAAGGGGATCCACCCCATCGCACCCGCCGCGTAGGCGACCCAGGCGAGGAGCGTGGCGACGAACGCGGCCACGGCGTTGGAGTAGAAGTCGGGTAGCCGCAGCGGACCCATGACCCGCTCGACCGCCGAGACCCCGAGGACGACGAGCACGGTGAGGAACCCGGTGAACAGGGACGCGCCGATCATCACGGCAACGGCCGCGGCGAGCATCGCGGTCGCGACGGTCACCGCCCAGTCCGGCCAGGTCCGGGGCGTGCGCTTGAGGTCGCGCAGCTGCTCGGTGGCCTCCTGCAGCTCGATGTGACCGTTGACGAAGGCGTCGACGAGCTCGTGCACGGCCACCAGCCGGGCGTAGTCGTGGCGGGTCGACCGGACGACGCGCAGGGACGTCACCGAGTGCACGGCGTCGACGCGGGCGTGCACGAGCAACGACTGGAGGGTGATGTCGATCTCGACGTCGGTCAGGCCGGCGGCCGCGCAGACCGCCGCGACCGAGCCCTCGACCTGAGGGGCGCCCGCGCCGCAGCGGAGCATGAGCTCCCCGAGCCGCACCGCGAGGTCGAGCGCCTCGCGGACCCGGGCCTCCTCGGCGGCCTCGATGGCGACACGCGCGTTGCGGTAGGGCGTGCGGCGGAGCAGGTCGACGAGTGGCATGGGCTCGGTCGGCGGGCCACCCTGCAGCCGCCACTGCCGTCGTCGACGGATCTCCTCACTCACGGCAGGTTCAGCTGGTCGGCCCACGCCGTGCCGGTCGGCCACCACGAGGGCTGGCCGTCGACCACGCCCGCTGCCGCGACCGCGGCGGCGGCGACGAGCAGCAGCAGCACGAGCACCCGGCTGGCGCTGGGACCGGGGCTCACTCCCCGCATGATGCTTCGCGTCCCGCGGCGCAGGCTCGCGCCGCCGGGTCCCCACCAGGCCATGAGTCCGGCGAGCAGCCCGCCCACGGCGAGTGGCAGGAGGGCGTCGGGCTCGGGCGATCCGGTCCCGCGCACCGCGACGACCGCGAGCGCCGCGCAGAAGACCCCGGACACGGCGATGAGCGCTGGCATGATCGCGCCGAAGATCGAGGTGAGCAGTCCGAGGACGAGGTGCCACGGACCCACGAGGACGGCGACGGGGACGTCGCTCCGGCGCACACCGCGGTCGTGGCGCCGCATGATGAGCGAGGTCACCGACCGGTCGGTGGCCCGGGCGAGGGTGAACCAGAGGAGCAGGGCGGCAGCGGCGACGACCGGCACCGTCATCGCCGTTGCGACGAGGAGGGCGAGCAGCGCGGCGACGGTGCCGCTGCGGCTCGGCCGACCGATGCGCGGGTCGATGCGCGGAGCCTCGACGCCGTAGGGGTCCTCCACCCCCGGTCGCGGTCCGAAGATCGCGTCGGCGGTGTCCTGTCTCGGCGGGGGGGCCAGCTGGAGGGGAGTCACCGGTGCGAGCTGAGGGGCCGGCTGCCGTGCGGTCGCGGGCGCGGGCTGCATGCGGGGCTGGACCGCGGTGCGCGCCAGCGGCAGCACCGACGTGCGCGGCACCGCGAACGACTGGGTCGACTGCACGGGTGGCACGGGAGGCCGCGCCTGGATGACATCGGTGACGAGCCCACCGTGGGCGTAGCGCTCGAGCGCCGCCACGACGTCGCTCTGGTGCGGTCGGTCCTGCGGGTCCGGCGCGAGCGCGGCATACAGGAGGGGAGCGATCCGTCGGTCCACCCCGGCGAGGTCGGGGTCGCCGGCGGTGACGCGGGTGAGCACGACGTCCATCGGCCCGCGCCCGAAGGGCGGGTGGCCGGAGGCGGCATAGGCGAGTGTGGCCGCCCAACCCCACCAGTCGGTGGCGGGCGACACGGGCTGGCCCTCGACGACCTCGGGAGAGAGGTAGCCGGGCGTGCCCATGACGAGGCCCGTCATCGTCAGCCGGATGTCGTCGGTGACGTGGGCGATGCCGAAGTCGATGACGACCGGGTCGCCGTCGACCATGAGGACGTTGCCGGGCTTGAGGTCGCGGTGGATGACGTCGCTGTCGTGGATGACGTCGAGGGCCTCGGCGAGGCCACGACCGAGACGGTGCAGGTCGTCGGCGCCCATCGGTCCGCCGGCGGCGACGACCTCGTCGAGCGGTGGCCCGGGGACGTAGCGCGTGACGATGAACGGCCGTTCGCCGTCGATGTCGGCGTCGATGACCGGCGCGACCCGGGGACTGCGGATCCGGCTCAGGGTGTCGACCTCGCGCGAGAGCCGGGCACGGGCGGCGGGGTCGTGAGCGACGTGCGGGCGCAGCACCTTGATCGCGACGGCCTTGCCCTGGCGGTCCAGCGCGAGGTGCACGACGCCCATCCCGCCCTCGCCGAGGCGCTGGACGAGTCGGTAGGAGCCCAGCAAGGAGTGCTCGGGCAGTGCGTCCCTCCCACCCGGCTCGTCGAGGATCTCGGCGGTCATGACAGACACGGTATGCCGTCAGCCTGAGCGGAACCTGTCCGAACCGCCGAAGCGGCGTGTTACGGATGTGTCGGATGTGACTGGGGAGGGACGTCGGGCAGTCGGTCACGCAGCTCACTCCGGGAGGTGATGTCGAGCTTCGTGTAGACGTGGCGCAGGTGGTACTCGACCGTCTTGGGGCTGAGGAAGAGGGCTGCGGCGACCTCTCGGGTGGTGCGCCCCTCGGCGAGGAGCCCGGCGATCTGCAGCTCGCGGGCGGTGAGCTCGAGGACCGGGCCCGACCGGCGGGCCCGCGAGCGCAGCCCCGTCGCCTCGAGCTCGGCCGAGGCCGCGTCAGCCCACAGCCGGGCGCCGAGCCGCTCGAAGTCCGAGCGCGCCTCCTCGAGCGGGACGCGGGCGTCGACGCGCCGGCGGGCGCGACGCAGACGAGCGCCCCACACGAGGAGCGTGCGGGCCCTCTCGAACGGGTCCGAGCCCTCGTCGTGCAGCCGCAGGGCCTCAGTGAACCGCTCGTCGACCTCGTCGTCGTCGCCCAGCAGGGCGACGGCCCGGGCGCCCCGCGCCAGCGACCAGGGCCGGGCCTTGCGTCGCGCCGTCGCGAGGAACGCCTCGTGCACCTCGACCGCACGCTCCCGCTCCCCCGCCCGCAGGAGCGCCTCGACGAGCTCGGGTCCCGGCGACAGGTCCGGGTCGCCGACGTCGAGGGCGTCGAGCTGCTCGACCACGGTGGTGAACCCCGAGATCGCCGAGCCGACCTCGCCGAGTGAGAGGTCGAGCTCGGCGACCGCGAAGCCCGCCCACACGGACGCGATCCGCAGGTCACGCCCCTCCCCCACGGCCACCGCCTGGGCGGCGAGGCGTCGGCACTCCTCCCGCCGTCCCTGCCGCGCATGGAGCAGGGCCAGGCCGCTCAGCGATGCCCCGAGCTCGGTGAGCTGACCGAACTCGTGGGCGAGCTCGACCGCCTCGCCGTAGGACGCCTCCGCCGACGACCAGCGGTCGGTCGTCGCGTCGTGGCGGGCGAGGTGGAAGAGCAGGTGCGGCAGCTGGCCCATCTCGGAGCTGCGGCGGCGCGTCTCGATGGTGTCGCGAAGGACCTGGCGCACCCCGCCCGACTCCCGCAGGTAGAGCAGACCGGTGAGCGCCCAGTCCGCCTCCTGGGGCGTGGGCGCCCTCTCCCCGACGAGTGCCTCGACACCCCTGCGCAGGTGCTCGGCGCCCGGCTCGCCCGCGATCCCCCGAGCCATCCCGATGGCGATCGTGGCGATCGCCACGCTCGAGGAGTGGGAGGGAAGGAACGCGAGAGCGCCCCCGCGGGGCGGTCGGTCGGCGGTGGTGCGGTCCTCGAGGTCGGCGAGCCGGTCCTCGAGGTCGGCAAGCCGGTCAACGAGGGCGAAGAGCCGGTCGGCCGCAGCGAGGGCCGACCGTGCGTCGAGGAGGTAGAAGCAGGAGTCGACGGCCCCGGCATACATGCCGACCGCCTCCACGGGTGCGGCCTCCTCGGCCTCGGCCGCCGCCGCGAGCAGGAGATCGCGCGCCTCCCCCATGGAACCTCCCCGGGCAGCGACCTGGCCGGCCATGGCGCGGGCGCGGGCACGCTGCACCGCATCCGGCGCGTGGCGCACGGCCTCGTCGAGGAGCGCGGGTGCGCGGGAGTCCTCCCCGGCCAGCCACGCTGCCTCACCGGCGGCGAGGAAGCGACGGGCTCGCGCCGAGGATTCCGTGGAGAGGGTTCCTGCGCGCTCGTGCGCCAGGGACGCCACCGCGAACGCACCACGCATGGAGGCGCGGCGGCCCACGGCGTCGAGCTCGGCCGCCACCTCGTCGTCGAGTCCGAGGGTCGCCTCGCTCCGGTGCCAGGCACGGCGGTCGGCCTCGCCGGGTGGGACCGCGTCGGCGGCCAGCGCGTGCAGCCGGCGGCGCTCGACGGCCGGGATGCCTGCCACCACGGCCGACCCGACGAGGGGGTGGGTGAACTCGACCCGGTAGGGCGTGAGCGTGACGATCCGCAGACCCTCCGCCCGCTCGAGTCCGTCGAGGCGCAGGCCGAGGGACTGGCAGACCGCGGCGACCGTCGGGAGGTCGCCACCCGTCACACCGACGACACGCAGCACCTGCAGCTCGTCGGGATCGAGCCCGGCGACCCGGCGGGCGAAGGTGTCGGCGACGACCTGCGGCACCTCGAGCGCGTGGGCGAACGGAGCGCGTCCGACGGCATCGGGCTCCTGCGCGAGGGCCCGGATCGCGAGCGGGTTGCCGGCGCCGGCCTCGGCCACCCGCCGCCGCTGCTCGGCGCTCAGACCCGTCGGCGCCGCGTCGTCCGCGAGGAGCTCGGCCGCGGCCGACGCGATCGGCTGCAGGTGCAGGGTCGGCAGGTCCGACCAGGCATCCGACTCCCCCGGCCGGGTCGCGGCGAGGACGAGGACGGAGTCGACGAGGACGCGGCGGGCGACGAAGGCGAGCGCCTGCGCCGAGGAGGTGTCGAGGAGGTGGGCGTCGTCCACGACGAGGGCCACCGGGCCCGACTCGGCTGCCCGGGTCACGAGGGTGAGCGCGGCCGCGGACACCGCGAACCGGTCCGCGACACCCTCCGCCCGCAGCGCCAGCGCGACGCCGAGGGCGTACGCCTGGGGTTCGGGCAGGTCGTCGATGGCCGGCAGGAGGGGCTGCAGGACCCGGGCCAGACCGGCGAACGGCAGCTCGCGCTCGTCCGGGGTGCCGACGCAGCGCAGGACCCGGAACCCGGTGGCGAGCTCCACGGCGTGGGCGAGCAGCGCACTCTTGCCGATGCCGGCGTCGCCGCTGAGGACGAGCACGCCGCTCTGACCCACCCGCGCACCGGAGACCAGCGCATCGAGGGTGCGCTGCTCGTCCTCCCGGCCCATCAGCACCTTCTGATGCTAGGGCCGAGGGCTCACCCGGGCGAGGGACCAGGGGGGTCCCCTGATGCGACCCGGGCACCCGCGCCGCGAGCCTCGAAGGGACAGGCCGCGGCACCCGCCGGGCCACCGGACGAGGAGGACCTCATGAGCACCGACACCACCACCCCTGCCATCGACATGGATGCCCTCATGGGCTTCGTGTTCCGCGCCGTCGACGAGGTCGGCGCCGCTCTCAACTGCGCCCTCGTCGTCATGGGCGACAAGCTCGGCTACTACCGGGCGCTGGCCGACCACGGCCCGACCGCGGCACCGGACCTCGCCCGGCGGACGGGGACGGGCGAGCGCTACGCGACCGAGTGGCTCAACGCCCAGGCAGCAGGCGGGTTCGTGACCTACGACCCGGCGACCCGCACCTACACGCTCCCCGCCGAGCACGCCGTGGCGCTCACCGACGAGAGCAGCCCGGCATACCTTCCGGGTTTCTTCCAGATCGCGTTCGGCACCGTGCGCGACGCCGACCGCATCGTCGACAAGGCGCGCGACGGCGACGGTCTCGGCTGGGGCGAGCACAACAGCGACGTCCACGACGGCTGCGAGCGCTTCTTCCGGCCCGGCTACGCGGCGAACCTCGTCGGCGAGTGGCTCCCCGCCCTCGACGGAGTCGTCGCGAAGCTGACCGCCGGCGGGTCGGTCCACGACCTCGGGTGCGGGCACGGCTCCTCGACGATCCTCATGGCGCAGGCCTTCCCCGCATCGACCTTCGTGGGCTCCGACGCGCACGCCCCATCGATCGAGGTGGCCCGCGAGCGCGCCGCCGAAGCCGGTGTCGCACAACGCATCCAGTGGGAGGTCGCCTCTGCCACCACGCTCCCCGGGACCGGCTACGACCTCGTGACCACCTTCGACGCCCTGCACGACATGGGCGACCCCGTGGGAGCGGCTCGCCGGGTGCACGACGCCCTCGCCGACGACGGCACGTGGATGGTCGTCGAGCCGGTCGCCGGGGACCACGTCGAGGACAACCTCAACCCCGTGGGCCGCGCCTACTATGGGTTCTCCACCCTGCTCTGCACCCCCGGGTCGCTCTCACAGGACGTCGGGCTCGCCATCGGCACCCAGGCCGGCCCGGCGAGGATCCGGGACATCGTCACCACCGCCGGGTTCGGCTCGTTCCGGATCGCGGCCACCACACCGTTCAACAACGTGTTCGAGGTGAGGAAGTGACCGTCGAGGCCCCCACTTCCGGCACTTCCGGCACCACCGGTACTGTCGGCGTCCGGCTCGGCGACGCGGCGGGTCCGGGCAGCCGGGCCCGCCTGCCCGACGACAGCGGCGTCACGACCCGCGACGGCGTCCAGCTCACCTGGGAGACGTTCGGCTGCGGCGCCACCACCCTGCTGCTCATGCCGACCTGGTCGATCGTCCCGTCGCGGATCTGGAAGGGCCAGGTCGCCTACCTCGCCCGCCACTTCCGAGTCGTGACGTTCGACGGGCGCGGAAGTGGCGCCTCCGGGCGTCCGACCGGTGCCACGGCATACACGAACGAGGAGTACGCCGCCGACGCCGTCGCCGTCATGGACGCTGCGGGGGTCGAGCAGGCCGTCCTCGTGTCGTTGTCGTGCGGCGGCGCGTGGTCGGTGCACGTCGCGACGAGCCACCCCGAGCGGGTGCTCGGCCTCTTCGCCATCGCGCCCTCGTGCGGCTTCGCCCTCGAGGACCCGCACCGCGACCACGTCCCCTGGGACGAGCGGCTCCCCAGCGCGCACGGGTGGGAGAAGTACAACAAGTACTACTGGCTCGAGGGCGACTACGACGACTTCGTGCGCTTCTTCTTCCGGCAGATGTTCAGCGAGCCGCACTCGACGAAGCAGATCGAGGACGCCGTCGCCTGGGGGCACGAGATCTCACCGCAGACCCTGGCCGACACCACGGCCGGGCGCATCGGGTGCGACGGCGCGGTGTGCTCCGACATCGAGGCCCTCTGCCGGCGGGTGACCCAGCCGGTCACGGTGCTGCACGGCTCGGACGACCGCATCCGTTCCCTGCAGTACGGCGAGCGCCTGGCCGAGCTCACCGGTGGCGAGCTCGTCGTCGTCGAGGGCGCCGGCCACGGCCCGCTCGCGCGCGACCCCGTTCTGGTCAACCACGAGATCCGGCGCTTCGCGCAACGTTTCGACGGGTATGCCGTGCGCCCCCGTCCCGCTCCCGGCGCGACGCCCGCGGGAGGCGCCGTGGACCGTCGGCGCACCCATGTCCGGGCCGCCTCGCGTCGCAAGCAGGCGCTCTACATCTCCTCGCCGATCGGACTCGGTCACGCGCGAAGAGACCTCGCCGTCGCCGACGAGCTGAGAACCCTCCACCCCGACCTCGACATCCAGTGGCTCGCCCAGGACCCCGTGACCCGGGTCCTCGCCGCGCGTGGTGAGTCGGTCCACCCCGCATCGGCCCACCTCGCCAGCGAGTCGGGCCACGTCGAGAGCGAGTCGGGCGAGCACGACCTCCACGCGTTCCGGGCGCTGCGCCGGATGGACGAGATCCTCGTCAACAACTTCATGGTGTTCGACGAGCTCATGGAGCGCGAGCCGTTCGACCTCGTCATCGGCGACGAGGCGTGGGACGTCGACTACTTCCTGCACGAGAACCCCGAGCTCAAGCGAGCCCGCTACGCGTGGTTCACCGACTTCGTCGGTTGGCTGCCGATGCCTGACGGTGGGGACGAGGAGGCCTCTCTCACAGCGGATCTCAACGCGGAGATGCTCGAGCAGCGAGCGAGGTTCCGGGGGCTGCGGGACCGCTCGATCTTCGTCGGCAACCCCGACGACATCGTCCCCGACTCCTTCGGATCGGGGCTGCCGTCGATCCGGGAGTGGACGGAGAGCGAGTTTGACTTCGCCGGCTACGTCACGGGGTTCGACCCGACGGCCTACGACATCGGGGCCCTGCGGGAGCGACTCGGCCACGACCAGGACGAGCGGGTGTGCGTCGTCTCTGTCGGGGGCTCGGGCGTCGGACTGCCCCTGCTGAGAAGGGTGCTCGACGCCGTGCCGCTGGCGCGACGGGTCGTGCCCGAGCTCCGATTCGTCATCGTCACCGGGCCGCGGATCGACCCCCGCTCCCTGCCGGAGACCGACGGGGTCGAGGTCGTCGGCTTCCTCCCCGACCTCACCGAGCACCTGGCGGCGAGCGACGTCGCGCTCACCCAGGGCGGGCTGACGACGTGCATGGAGCTGACCGCCCTGCGCAAGCCGTTCCTCCACGTCCCGTTGCGCCACCACTTCGAGCAGAACTTCCACGTGCGACGCCGACTCGAGCGGTACCGCGCCGGGACCTGCCTCGACTACTCGCTCGCCACCGACCCGGACGCCCTGGCATCGATGCTCGTCAAGGAGCTCGACCGCGCCGTCGACTACCGCCCCGTCGAGACCGACGGCGCGGCGAGGGCTGCGGCGATGCTCGCCGAGCTCCTCTGACCGCGCACGGGTCGCGGGCGCGCCCCGGCCGATTGGCTACTGCTGGATGTAGGCGCTCAGCTGGTCGCGCTCGGCCTGCAGGTCAGTGATCCGGTGCTTGACGACGTCACCGATGCTCACGATCGCCGCGAGCTTGCCGTCGACGAGAACGGGGACGTGGCGGAAGCGGTTCTCGGTCATCGTGTGCTCGAGGTCGGTGAGCTCGTCCTCGGGTGAGCAGGTCTGCACCTCGGCGGTCATGATCGCCGACACGTCCTCGTCGAGCACGGCCGCGCCCCGCTTCTGGAGGTGGCGCACGACATCGCGCTCGCTGACGATTCCGGCGATGGTCTCGCCGTCGTCACTCACCACGACGGCGCCGATGCGGTGCTCGGCGAGCAGGTCGAGGAGTGCGGTGACACTGGCGTCGGAGCGCACCGTGACGACGGTGCCTCCCTTGCGCTTCACGACGTCGGAAATCCTCATGTGCCGACGGTAGTGCTCCCGGCGGGGCCGCGCCAGACTTCCGCGACGCGCGGACCGCGCCTCCGCTACGCGCGCACCGCACCTCCGCCACGCGCGCACCGCCTGACCTGCGGACACGGCGTGACAGGAGCGGACGGCATACGGCATGCTGGCCACAACCGCCGACACGGACGTCGGCGGGTTTTCCCTTTACAACGGATCGTCCGGCACGTTCCTGCCGGTGAAGGAAGGCAATGACGCCATGGCAACTGTGAAGTTCGACGAAGCGACCCGGATCTACCCGGGCAACGACACCCCGTCGGTCGACCGGCTCAACATCGACATCCAGGACGGCGAGTTCCTCGTCCTCGTCGGCCCCTCCGGATGTGGCAAGTCCACCTCCCTGCGCATGCTCGCCGGCCTCGAGGAGGTCAACGGCGGCAAGATCTGGATCGGTGACCGCGACGTCACCAACCTGTCCCCCAAGGACCGCGACGTCGCCATGGTCTTCCAGAACTACGCGCTCTACCCGCACATGAGCGTCGCCGACAACATGGGCTTCGCGCTCAAGATCGCCGGCACCGACAAGGCCGAGATCCGCAAGCGTGTCGAGGAGGCCGCCAAGATCCTCGACCTCACCCAGTACCTCGACCGCAAGCCCAAGGCCCTCTCCGGTGGCCAGCGCCAGCGCGTCGCCATGGGTCGTGCGATCGTCCGCTCGCCCCAGGTCTTCCTCATGGACGAGCCGCTGTCCAACCTCGACGCCAAGCTCCGCGTGCAGACCCGCACGCAGATCGCGTCGCTGCAGCGCCGGCTCGGCGTCACCACGGTCTACGTCACCCACGACCAGACCGAGGCCATGACGATGGGCGACCGCATTGCGGTGCTCAAGGACGGCATCCTCCAGCAGTGCGCCACCCCGCGCGAGATGTACGACTCCCCCGCCAACGTCTTCGTGGCCGGCTTCATCGGCTCGCCCGCGATGAACCTCGTCTCGGTGCCCGTCACCGACGGTGGCGTGAAGTTCGGCTCGCACACCCTCCCCGTGGCCCGTGACGCGCTCTCCGATGGGGGCACCAACCTCATCGTCGGTGTCCGCCCCGAGGACGTCGAGGTCGGCAGCGAGGGCAACGGTCTCGAGCTCACCGTCGACGTCGTCGAGGAACTCGGCGCCGACGCCTACGTCTACGGCACGCCCACCGACAGCGCCATCAAGCTCGAGGGTGGCGACGACGCGCTCGTCAAGCCTTTCATCGCCCGCGTCGACGGTCGCCGGGTCCCGATGAAGGGCGAGAAGATCTGGGTCCAGCCCAACGCCAGCCACATGCACGTCTTCAACGCGGAGTCCGGCGCACGCCTGAGCCACTGACGCCACACGCTGCATCGTCGGGGGTGCCAAGAGCTCGGTATGCCGTGCGCTTGGCACCCCCGACGCGTTCCGCCCCCGTGGTTCCCGCGTTCTCCCTCCGGAGGTGACCGATGGCCCTGCAGATCACGACCGCCCGCCCGGACCCGACCCTCCTCGACCTGCCGTGGTCGACCCCGCTCGAGGACTGGCCCGACAACCACCTCGCCGCCCTGCCCCGCGGCATCTCCCGGCACGTCGTCCGGTTCGTCCGCCTGTCCGGCCGCGTCATCGCCGTCAAGGAGATCAAGGAGGACATCGCCCGCCGCGAGTACGCCATGCTGCGCAACCTGCGCCGCCTCGACCAGCCCTCCGTGGAGCCGTTCGGCATCGTGAGCGGCCGGGTGGCCGCCGACGGGACCCCGCTCGATGCGTGCCTCCTCACCCGTCACCTCAAGTTCTCGTTGCCCTACCGCGCCCTGTTCTCGCAGGGCCTGCGACCGGGCACCGAGACCCGGCTCATCGACGCTCTCGCCGTGCTGCTCGTCCGTCTCCACCTCACCGGCTTCTGGTGGGGCGACGTGTCGCTGTCCAACACCCTCTTCCGCCGCGACGCGGGCAGCTTCGCCGCGTGGCTCGTCGACGCCGAGACGGGCGAGCTCTTCCCCAGCCTCACCGACGGGCAGCGGGCCCACGACCTCGAGATCGCCCGGGTCAACATCGCCGGCGAGCTCATGGACCTCCAGGCCGGTGAGCTCCTCGACGCCAGCATCGACCCGGTCGAGATCTCCAACCGCATCGTCACCCGCTACGAGGAGCTGTGGGCCGAGCTCACCGAGACCGAGGAGTTCGACACCGGTGAGCGCTGGCGGGTCGAGGAGCGCATTCGCCGCCTCAACCTGCTCGGGTTCGACGTCGACGAGCTCGCGATCACCACCGACATCGACGGCACGACGATCAGCATCCAGCCCAAGGTCGTCGACGCCGGCCACCACTCCCGACGCCTGCTGCGGCTCACCGGGCTCGACGTCGGCGAGGGCCAGGCCCGGCGGCTGCTCAACGACCTCGACGGCTACCGTGCCGCGAGCGACCGGCAGAACGACGACGAGGAGCTCGTCGCCCACGACTGGCTCACCCGCATCTACGAGCCCATCACGCGCCGCGTGCCCCGCGAGCTGTCCGGCAAGCTCGAGCCCGCCGAGCTCTTCCACGAGGTGCTCGAGCACCGCTGGTACATGGCCGAGCGCGAGCAGCAGGACGTGCCGATCGAGCGCGCCATCGAGGACTACGTGCGTTCGATCCTGCCGGGCAAGCCCGACGAGGCGTCGGTCGTCGGCGTCGACACCGTCGAGATGCCGGTCATCGCCGACTGAGCGGCCTCCCGGACGCACGCCCCACCCGTCACTAGGATCAGGGCGTCCAGCACGAGATCCCACAGGGGGAAGCACCCGCATGTCCGAGCCGTACGACCCGAACCAGCAGCCGCAGGGCGAGCCGACGCCGAACGTGGCGCCACCGGCCGGGCCACCCGCGCCGCGTGAGCGCTACACACCCGAGCCGCCCGCATGGCACCGCGAGCCGGGCCAGCCCGAGCCCGCCCCGTCGCAGCCGTATGCCGGTGGCGCACCTGCCGCTCCCGCCTACCAGTCCGCGCCGGGCATGAACCCCTACGGCGGCGGCCAGGTGTGGCCGGGGTCCAAGGCGTACGTCGAGCAGAACTTCGGCAGGGTCGCCGGGTTCGGCAGCCGCGCCGGCGCCCTGATCATCGACACCCTCATCACGCTGCTCGGCCTCATCCCGTTCATCCTCGGCGCCGTCCTGCTCGTCACCGCGGCTCCGGACGTGGACGCGGCCGGCTACACGGTGCCCGGCACCGCCGACGGTGGCCTCGCCGCGAGCGGCGGCATCCTGCTGGGCCTCGGCGTGCTGCTCATGATCGGCCTGCAGATCTGGAACCGCATCTTCAAGATGGGTCGCACCGGTCAGAGCGTCGGCAAGAAGGTCATGGGGCTCAAGCTCATCAACGAGCAGACCGGCCAGCCGATCGGTGCCATGCAGTCATTCCTGCGCGAGCTGCTCGGCGGTCTCATCAACCAGGTCTTCTACCTGAGCTACCTCTGGATGCTCTGGGACGACAACATGCAGACGCTCGCCGACAAGGTCGTCCACTCGACCGTCATCGAGCTCCCCAAGTCCTGACCCCGGGCTCCCCAACTGGTCACTCGGGTGAGAGCCAGGTCCAGCCGGGGACGTTGCGCAGGATCCAGAACGCCATGATCGCCCAGAACAGGCCGTAGAGCAGCCATGCCGGGGCGGCGGTCATCCGCTGCTCGCCGCGCCACTGGCGTCGGGTCCAGCGCACGAACCCGAGGACCAGGAGGGTGAAGGCGGCCACGGTGAGCGGGTTGCGCTGCAGGGCCTCGAGCACGTGTCCCTCGCTCAGGGCGTGCGTGGCGCGCAAGGTGCCGCAGCCGGGGCAGAAGGTGCCGGTGAGGGCGAGCCAGGGGCAGGTCGGGTAGTTGCCGGGCTGGTTGGGGTCGACGACGTGAGCGACGAGCACGAAGCCCGTCGCGGCGACGGC
This sequence comes from Knoellia sp. LjRoot47, assembly GCF_964253435.1. Lineage (NCBI taxonomy): Bacteria > Bacillati > Actinomycetota > Actinomycetes > Micrococcales > Intrasporangiaceae > Knoellia > Knoellia sp. LjRoot47. Next base: position 1,718,846 of record NZ_CAXUQS020000001.1, on the reverse strand, counting down.
CGAGGCCGCCGGCCACAGCAGGCGGCGCCCCCGCCCGACCGCGGGGTCGGGAAGCGGGGGCGCCGGCTGCTGTGTCAGGGACGTCGAGATCACATACCCGACGTGTCGGAGCTCATCACGCCGGTGGCGATGAGGACGATGTAGAAGATCGTCGCGATGATGCCGAGGACGAGCGCGATGGTCGCGAACTTCTTCGCCTTGGCGGCCGCGTCGATGGCACCGGCCTGGTCGCCGGAGTTCCACTTGCCGTTGACCTGCGCGGCGAACACGACGGCGGGGATACCGATCGGCCAGCAGCAGAGCAGGCCGAGGATCGCGAGGACGAGGTTGTTGCTGGGCGGCGGGCCGGCGGGAGCGCCACCGTAGCCTCCGGCGGGCGGCGGCGGAGCACCGTAGGCGCCACCGTCGTAGCCACCGCCACCGGGCGGGGGCGGCGGCGTCGACCCACCGTCACCGGGCGGCGGGGGCGGCGGCGTGCTTCCGTAGTCAGACATTCTGTGTCCCTCTCACTGAGACGACGATTCTCGAGTGGGGCGTGCACCCCCCTGGTCGGGTTCCCCGACTGCGGGACATCGTGGCACAGGTCACCGCGCCGTCGAGCGAGACGCACGGGTCCTTCGGGAGATCCGCGCTTTCGTGGTGCGGGCGCCTGATCAGCGACGACGTCGGCGGGCGACCTCGTAGAGGGTGACACCGGTGGCGATGCCGGCGTTGAGCGACTCGACCGCCGACGACATCGGCACCGAGACGATCTGGTCGCAGGTCTCGCGCACGAGCCGGGACAGGCCCTTGCCCTCGGAGCCGACGACGACGACGAGCGGCTCGTCGGCGAGCTCGAGGTCGGGCAGCTCCACGTCGCCGTCCATGTCGAGGCCGACGACGAAGAACCCGGCCTTGCGATAGTCCTCGAGCGCACGGGTGAGGTTGGTGGCCTGCGCGACCGGGATGCGTGCGGCCGCACCGGCGGAGGTCTTCCATGCCGAGGCGGTCATGCCGACCGAGCGGCGGGCGGGCACGACGACACCGTGGCCCCCGAACGCCGCGACCGAGCGCACGATGGCGCCGAGGTTGCGCGGGTCGGTGATGCCGTCGAGGGCGACGACGAGCGGGATGCCGGGCATCTCCGGGTCGATGAGGTCGCTCGGGTGGGCGTAGTCGTAGGGCGGCACCTGGAGCGCGAGGCCCTGGTGCACCGCACCGTCGGTGAGCCGGTCGAGCTCGCCGCGGGGCGTCTCGAGGATGGCGAGGCCGCGCTCGGTCGCGATCTTGAGGGCCTCGCGGACGCGGTCGTCGCTGTCGATGCGTCCGGCGACGTACATCGTCGTCACCGGCACCTCGGCGCGCAGCGCCTCGAGCACCGAGTTGCGGCCGGCGACGACCTCGCTCGACGCCTTGGCCTTGCGCCCGCCGGTGGGACGACCACCGCCGGAGCGGCGCTCGGTGGCCTTGGCCGCCTTGTGGGCCTTGTGGTACGGACGTTCCTCGGCGCGCGGCGTCGGGCCCTTGCCCTCGAGCCCCTTGCGTCGCTGACCACCGGAACCGACGGTGGGCGCCTTCTTGCCACCCTTGCGGATGGCTCCTCGTCGCTGGCTGTTGCCGGCCACGGCTACTCCCCTCGTCCTCTGGTCAACGACCAGCGGGCGCCGGTCGCGGTGTCCTCGATGGTGATGCCGGCCGCCTTGAGCTCGTCACGGATGGCGTCCGACGTGGCCCAGTCGCGGGCCGAGCGGGCGGCGGTGCGCGCGGCGAGCCGCTCGCGCACGAGCACGTCCAGCGCCCCCAGGGCGTCGCTCGAGGAGCTGTCGTCGCTCGACCAGGCGGGGTCCAGCGGGTTGACCCCGAGGATGTCGGTCATGGCAACGACGAGCCCGGCGACCTCGCGGGCCTCGTCGATCTCGCCCTCGTCGAGCGCGGTGTTGCCGCGCGTCACGGCCTCGTGGACGGCGGCGAGGGCACCGGAGACGCCGAGGTCGTCGTCCATCGCCTCGACGAACTCCTCGGGCAGCTTCTCGTCGCCCGCCGGCACGGCCGAGCCGGCCCCGAGCGCGCGGCGCAGGAAGCCTTCGATCCGGTCCACGGCCGCCTCGGCCTCGGCGAGCGAGCCCTCGTGGAACTCGATCATCGAGCGGTAGTGCGCGGCCGTGAGGTAGTAGCGGACCGCGAGCGGGCGGGCCTTCTTGGTGACCTCGTGGATGAGCAGGCTGTTGCCGAGCGACTTGCTCATCTTCTCGCCGCTGATCGTCACCCATGCGTTGTGCATCCACAGTGACGTGAAGGCCAGCCCCGCCGCACGCGACTGGGCCTGCTCGTTCTCGTGGTGCGGGAAGCGCAGGTCGACGCCGCCGCCGTGGATGTCGAAGGCGTCACCGAGGTACTTGCGCGCCATCGCCGAGCACTCCAGGTGCCAGCCCGGGCGACCGCGGCCCCACGGGGTCGGCCAGCTCGCGGACACCGGCTCGTCGGCCTTGCTGCCCTTCCACAGGGCGAAGTCGCGCGGGTCGCGCTTGCCGCGCGGGTCGGCGTCCTCGGCCGCAGCCATGTCGTCGATCTTCTGGTTCGTCACCTCGCCGTATGCCGGCCACGACCGGACGTCGAAGTACACGTCACCCGAGCCGTCCTCGGCGGCGTAGGCGTGGCCGCGCTCGACGAGGGCCTCCATGAGCTCGACCATCTCGGTGATGTGTCCCATGGCGCGGGGCTCGTAGGTCGGGGGCAGCACACCGAGCAGGCGCAGCGCCTCGGACGTCGCGACCTCGTTGCGGTAGGACAGGGCGAACCAGTCCTCGCCGGACTCGGCCGACTTGCGCAGGATCTTGTCGTCGAGGTCGGTGACGTTGCGCACCAGCGTCACGTCGAAGCCGTGCCCCCGAACGAGCCAGCGCCGCAGCACGTCGAACGCCACGGCGAACCGCACATGGCCGATGTGCGGAGGAGCCTGTGTCGTGAGCCCACAGATGTAGATCCCGACCCGGCCTGGCTGCAACGGGACGAAGTCGCGCAGGGCGCGCGACTGGGAGTCGAACAGTCTGAGAGTCACCCGCACAAGGGTACCGGCGGCGCGCAGGCCTCCGGACCACCCGGCATACGGGTCATCGGGTCAGTGACCGCGCGCGATCCACTCGTCCAGATGAGGTGCCTCGGCACCGATCGTCGTGGCGTCGCCGTGCCCGGTGAGGACGACGGTGCCCGGCGGAAGGGTGAGCAACCGCGTGCGGATCGACTCGATGATCGTGTCGAAGCTGCTGAACGACCGGCCGGTCGCTCCCGGACCCCCGTTGAACAGCGTGTCGCCGGTGAAGACGACGTGGAGGGCGGGCACGTGGAAGGAGCAGCTGCCCGGCGAGTGGCCAGGGGTGTGCATGACGCGGAGCGTCACGTCACCGACGTGGAACTCCTGACCGTCGGCCAGCGTGGAGTCGGGGGCGCCGTCCTGAGTGAGCGCCCACACGACTCGGCCGAGCGGGTGGAGGTGGACGTTGGCGCCGGTGTGCTCCTTGAGCTTGTTGGCCACGTTGACGTGGTCGTTGTGCCCGTGGGTGAGCAGGATGGCGCGGACCTTGCGACCGGCGACGGCCGCGAGGATCGCGTCGGCGTCGTGGGCGGCGTCGACGACGACGCACTCGCGCTCGTCACCGACGACCCAGACGTTGTTGTCGACCTCCCACGAGCCACCGTCGAGCTCGAACGTTCCCGAGGTGACGACCCGGTCGATGCGGACGCCCCCGTGCGAGGGAGCGATGGCCGCCGCGTCCACCGGCCGCGGCATCACAGGACCACCACCGAGCGCAGGACCTCTCCGCGTTCCATCTTGTCGAACGCGGACTCCACCTCGTCGAGCGCGATCCGCTCGGACACGAAGGAGTCGAGGTCGAACCGGCCCTGCCGGTAGAGGTCGACGAGCATCGGGAAGTCGCGGCTCGGGAGGCAGTCGCCGTACCAGCTGGACTTGAGGGCCCCACCGCGTCCGAAGATCTCGATCATCGGCAGCGTGACCTGCTTGTCCGGCGTGGGGACACCGACGAGCACGACGGTGCCGGCGAGGTCGCGCGCGTAGAACGCCTGCTCGTAGGTCTCGGGGCGACCGACCGCCTCGACGACGACGTCGGCGCCGAAGCCACCGGTGAGCTCGCGGATCCGCTCGACGACGTCCTCGTCCTTGCCGTTGACGGTGTGGGTCGCGCCGAACGTCCGAGCCGTCGCGAGCTTGGCGTCGTCGACGTCGACCGCGATGATCGTCGTCGCCCCGACCGTGCGTGCGCCGGCGATGGCAGCGTTGCCGACCCCGCCGCAGCCGATGACGGCGATGGACTCGCCGCGCTGGACGCCACCGGTGTTGACGGCCGCACCGAATCCGGCCATGACGCCGCAGCCCAGCAGCCCGACCGCGGCGGCGTCGGCCTCGGGGTCGACCTTGGTGCACTGGCCCGCGGCGACCAGGGTCTTCTCGATGAAGGCCCCGATGCCCAGGGCGGGCGACAGCTCGGTGCCGTCGGTGAGGGTCATCTTCTGGGTCGCGTTCGCGGTGTTGAAGCAGTACCACGGCTTGCCCTTGAGGCAGGCCCGGCACTGGCCGCACACGGCGCGCCAGTTGAGGATGACGAAGTCGCCGGGCGCCACCTCGGTGACGCCCTCGCCCACGGCCTCGACGACGCCCGCGGCCTCGTGCCCCAGCAGGAACGGGAACTCGTCGTTGATGCCGCCCTCGCGGTAGTGCAGGTCGGTGTGGCACACCCCGCACGAGGCGACCTTGACGACGGCCTCACCCGGACCCGGGTCGGGCACGACGACGTCGACGACCTCTACGTCGGCACCCTTGGACAGGGCGACGACTCCCCTCACGGTCTGTGGCACTGAGCCCTCCCATGCGTCGATCCGCGTATGCCGGCCGGCAACCTCGCGGTGGACCTGACCGTGACGTTACCCCGAGTCTGCTCGGCCCGCGATGACGGGTACGACCAGGGCCGACGCCACGGCGGCGACGCCCTCACCCCGGCCGGTGAGTCCCAGCCCGTCGGTCGTCGTCCCGCTCACCGACACCGGCGCCCTACACGCCTGCGAGAGCACCTGCTGGGCCTCGGCCCGGCGGGTGCCGATCTTGGGTCGGTTGCCGATGACCTGGACGGCGACGTTGCCGATCTCGAACCCGGCCGCGCGCACGAGACGGGCCGCCTCGGCGAGCATGCTCGCGCCGGATGCGCCGGCCATCTCGGGGCGGTCGGTCCCGAAGTGCTCGCCGAGGTCGCCGATGCCGGCGGCCGAGAACAGCGCGTCGCAGGCCGCGTGGGCGGCGACGTCGGCGTCGGAGTGCCCGTCGAGCCCGCGCTCACCGGGCCAGTGCAGGCCGGCGATCCAGAGCTCGCGGTCGGACCCCTCGGGGGCGAGGGCATGGACGTCGAACCCGATACCGGTGCGCGGCAGCACGGAGGTCACGAGCCGTCCTTCCAGTCGATCGGGCCGCGGTGCAGCAGGTGCGGCGCCGCCTGGGCCACGGGTTTGACGACGAGCGCGTCGATGTTGACGTGCTGCGGCAGGCCGACGGCGAAGGCGACGCAGGCCGCCACGTCGTCGGCGACGAGCGGACGGTCGACGCCTTCGTAGACCTTGTCGGCCGCGTCGCGGTCACCGTGCAGCCGGGTCAGCGAGAACTCCTCGGTGTGCACCATGCCCGGGCGGACGTCGACGACCCGCACGTGCTCACCGTTGAGCTCGAGACGCAGCGTCTCGGACACGACGGACTCACCGTGCTTCGCGGCGACGTAGCCACCGCCACCGGCGTAGACGCGCTCGCCCGCGATCGAGCTGACGTTGACGATCGTGGCCCGCGGCGACCGGCGCAGCAGCGGCAGCGCCGCCTGCGTGACGCGCACGGTGCCGAGGACGTTGGTGGCGTACATCGCCTCCCACTCGGCGAGGTCCCCACTCTCGACGGGGCTCAGCCCGATGGCGCCGCCAGCGTTGTTGACGAGCACGTCGAGGCGCTCGAGGCCACCGACCCCGGCGGCCACCGCAGCGGCGTCGGTGACGTCGAGCTCGAGGGCCGTGACGGCGTCCCCGAGCTGGGCGACCACGGCGTCGAGGCGGTCGCGACGACGGCCCGCGACGACCACGGCATACCCGTCCTCGACGAGACGGCGGGCGACGGCGGCACCGATGCCGGTGCCACCTCCGGTGACGAGGGCGACGGGTGGCTGGCTCACGGGCCGAGGATACGGCCGGCGCGCTCGAGGTCGTCGGCGGTGGTCACCTTGAAGGCGAGCGCGTCACCGTCGATGACGACGACCCGGCCACCGGCCCGCTCGACGAGGGCGGCGTCGTCGGTCGCCTCGGCCCCAGATGCGTGGGCCTGGGTGAGCATCGTGCGCCGGAAGCCCTGGGGCGTCTGCACCGCGCGCAGGCTCGAGCGCTCGGGGGTCGCGATGACGACCCCGTCGGCGTCGACCTGCTTGATCGTGTCGGTCACGGGCAGCCCGGGGACGACGGCGTCGGCCCCCTCGCGCACGGCGGCCACGAGCCGGTCGAAGAGCGAGGCGGGCGCGAGGCACCGGGCCGCGTCGTGGACGAGCACGACGTCGACGTCGGCGCGCAGGGCGGCGAGCCCCGCCGCCACGGAGTGTGTGCGCTCGGCTCCACCGGCGACAACGGTGACGTCACCGGCGCGCGGGTGCCCGGACACGAGCGCGCCCGCCTCCCGGAGGTGGGAGGCGGGCGCGACGACGACGATCTGTGCGGTGTCGGCAGCCTCGAACGCGCGCGTGACGGCGTGCTCGAGAAGCGTGGTGCCCGCGACGCGGACGAATGCCTTGGGCTGCGCTGCCCTCAGTCTCGTGCCCTGACCTGCGGCGACGAGGACGACACCGACGGAGCCGGATGCTCCGCTCAGGACGCGAGGACCTCGTCGAGGATGGTCTCGGCCTTGTCCTCGTCGGTCTTCTCGGCGAGCGCGAGCTCGGACACGAGGATCTGACGAGCCTTGGAGAGCATGCGCTTCTCGCCGGCGGACAGGCCGCGGTCCTTGTCACGGCGCCAGAGGTCGCGGACGACCTCGGCCACCTTGATGACGTCACCCGACGCGAGCTTCTCGAGGTTGGCCTTGAAGCGGCGCGACCAGTTGGTCGGCTCCTCGGCGAACGGGGCGCGGAGGACCTCGAACACCTTCTCGAGGCCGGCCTTGTCGACGACGTCACGGACGCCGACCAGGTCGCAGTTCTCAGCGGGGACCTCGATGACGAGATCCCCCTGAGCCACCTTGAGCTTGAGGTAGAGCTTCTCGACACCCTTGATGGTGCGCTTGTTGATCTCTTCGATGCGCGCAGCCCCGTGGTGGGGGTACACGACCGTCTCGCCGACCTTGAAAACCATATGCTGTTTGCCCCTTTCGCGACCCCTAGTTTAACACGCCGGGACGGACAGACGGAATCGGCGGAGACGGCATACATGCAGGTCAGGGGCCTGAAATGCGTTGGGCGCCAGCGAAATTGGGGCTTGACACAACGCCGTTCCCATGCCTGCGACGACCGCCGCCCGCCACGTCCGGGGACCCACACGCCCCACCGTGCACGCCCGACCGGCCACCCCTCGCTAGGCTGTGCCCCGTGACGAACGCCGCCTCCACCGCCCCCCGCCACCGCCTCCGCGCCGTCCTCGGTGCCGCCGTGCTCGGCACGACGCTCCTCGGTGGGTGCGCCGTGTTCTCGCCGCAGCAGACCGACTACGCCTACCAGGCCGCCGACGGCGTCAACGCGACCTTCGGGGACCTCGACGTCCGCAACATCGCGGTCATCGCCGACGCCAAGGACGCACCGGGTGCCCTCGTCGGCCAGCTCGTCAACACGAGCGACGAGGACATCGACGTCTCCATCGCCAGCGAGGGCAGCCAGCCGATCGAGGTGACCGTGCCCCGCCACGGCTCGCTGTCGCTCGGCGAGGACGGCGAGAACGCCACCCTGTCGACGGTCACCTCGGCGCCCGGCGACGTGCTCGACGTGCAGGTCTCGACGCGCGCCACCGGGCAGAACGTCGTCTCGGCGCCCGTCCTGCCCGCGCTGGGCTACTACAAGGACGTCACGCCGGCCCCGGAGTCGAGCTCCTCCGCAAGCCCGTCCGCGAGCCCTTCGACGAGCGGCTGACACCCCTTCCGTATGCCGTGAGCCCACCGAGCGCGATCCGCGCCGGTGGGCTTCGTGCTGGGTGGGCCCTCGTGGAGGCGCCCCGGGGTCCCGCGCCTCAGGCCTCGAACTTGTAGCCCAGGCCCCGCACGGTGACGATGTGCTTGGGGTTGGCCGGGTCGGGCTCGACCTTGGCGCGCAGCCGCTTGACGTGGACGTCGAGGGTCTTGGTGTCGCCGACGTAGTCGCTGCCCCACACCCGGTCGATGAGCTGCATGCGGGTGAGCACGCGGCCGGTGTTGCGCAGCAGCATCTCGAGGAGCTCGAACTCCTTGAGCGGGAGCTGGGTGGTCGCGCCGCCGACGGTGACGACGTGGCGCTCGACGTCCATCCGGACCGGCCCGGCCTCGAGGGTCGTGGGCAGCAGCTCCTCGGGCTCGCTGAGCCGGCGCAGCACCGCCTTGATCCGGGCGAGCAGCTCGCGCGAGGAGTAGGGCTTGGTGACGTAGTCGTCCGCGCCGAGCTCGAGCCCGACGACCTTGTCGATCTCGCTGTCCTTCGCGGTGAGCATGATGATCGGCACGGCGGACCTCTGGCGCAGCGAGCGGCAGACGTCGACGCCGGAGAGCCCGGGGAGCATGAGGTCGAGGAGCACGAGGTCCGCGCCGGCGCTGTCGAACTCGGTGAGGGCGTCGTTGCCGTTCTCGGCGACGCTCACCTCGTAGCCCTCCTTGCGCAGGAGGTAGGACAGGGGGTCCGAGAAGGACACTTCGTCCTCGACGACGAGGATGCGGGTCATTGCTTCTGCTCTCCTTGTGCCGTGCCGACCGGCGCCCGGTCGGGGTCCGCCGCGGGCCGGACGGCCGCTGCGGGAAGTCTCATGGTGAACGTCGAGCCGTGCCCCTCTTCGCTCCACACCGAGACGTCGCCGCCGTGGGTGGCGCAGACGTGCTTGACGATGGCGAGGCCGAGCCCGGTGCCCCCGGTGGCCCGTGACCGCGCGGCATCCACCCGGTAGAAGCGCTCGAAGATCCGACTCTGCTCGGGCTCGGGGATGCCCTGGCCCTGGTCGGAGACGGTGATCTCGACGGTGTCGCCGACCCGGCGGGCCGCGACGGCGACGCGCGTGCCGGGCTCGGAGTAGTTCACGGCGTTGGAGACGAGGTTGGCGATGGCGGTGGCGAGCAGCTCGGCGTCACCGAACACGCTGGCCCGCTCGTCGGCGACCTGCTCGAGGCTGATCCGGCGCGCCTCGGCCGCCACCCGGACCCGGTCGACCGCCTCGGCGACGACGGCCGGGATCTGGACGAGCTCAGGCTCGTGGAGCGTGTCGGCGACCTGGAGGCGGGAGAGGTCGACGATCTCCTTGACGAGCCGGGTGAGGCGGGTGGACTCGACCTGGATGCGGGCGGCGAACCGCGAGACCGCCTCGGGGTCGTCGCGGGCGTCGAGCACGGCCTCGGCGAGCAGGGCGATGCCGCCGACGGGGGTCTTGAGCTCGTGCGAGACGTTGGCGACGAAGTCGCGGCGCACCTCCTCGACCCGGCGGGCGTGGGTGTGGTCCTCGGCGAGGATGAGGACGTGCGAGGCACCCAGCGGCGCGACCCGGGCCTTCATCAGGGCGTTGGTGGTCGTGCCGAAGCCACGGGCGAGCTCGAGGTCGACCTCGCGGATCTCGCCGTCACGGCGCACCTGGCGGGCGAGCTGGCGCAGCTCGGTGTGGACGAGCTCGCCGTGTCGCACCAGGCCGTAGCTCACAGCGGACGCCGAGCTGTTGACGACGGCGTCGGAGGCGTCGAGGACGATGGCGATCGACCGCAGCACGGCGAGGACGTCCGTGACGCCGCTCGGCAGCGAGGGCGGCGGAGTCGGCGGGATCGTCGTGAGCGTGCGCTCGCTGAACCGGCTGGCGGCGACGGCGACGGCTCCGATGACGAGCCCCAGCCCGCCACCGACGATCCCGGCGAGCGTCGCATCCACCTGACCAGCCTAATCCGACTCCCACCACGACTTCGGCCACCGACGGCGCGGCCCCGCGCGGGGCACCTCAATGTTCACCTGCGAGGTGGCGGGAGTTCACCGCCTCGTGCCACGCTGCCGACGTCGGCGGCCCACCATGTCTGCGTGCCGCCCGAGCCGAGGCGAGTCATCGCCATGTTGTGAGAGGTCACGTATGCGCAAGGCATTCCACGAAGAGCTGGACCGGGTCACCGAGGGCCTGGTCGAGATGACGCGACTCGCGAGCTCCGCGATGTCGCGCGCGACGACGGCCCTGCTCGACGCCGACGTCCAGCTCGCCGAGTCGGTCATCGGCGCCGACGTCGAGATCGACGCGCTGCGCGAGGAGCTCGACCTGCTCTCGTTCGACCTGCTCGCGCTCCAGCAGCCGGTCGCGACCGACCTCCGCATGGTCGTGACGTCGATGCGCATGAGCTCCGACATCGAGCGCATGGGCGACCTCGCCCGCCACGTCGCCAAGGTCGCCCGGCTGCGCTACCCCAACTCCGCGGTGCCGGCCGAGCTCCGCTCGATCATCCTCGAGATGGGCCAGGTCGCCGAGCGCATCGTCACCAAGGCCGGCTCGGTCATCGCCGCCCGCGACGTCGAGGCCGCCCGCCAGATCGAGCGCGACGACGACGCCATGGACGAGCTGCACCGGCGCCTGTTCGAGCGCCTCGCCTCCGACTCGTGGAACCACCCGGCCGAGACCACGGTCGACATCACGCTCGTCGGCCGCTACTACGAGCGCTTCGGCGACCATGCCGTCTCCGTCGCCCGTCGCGTGGTCTTCCTCGTCACCGGGGCGCACAGCGCCGAGAGCGAAGTGAGCCACGAGGACGAGGAGGACGACGAGGCCTTCCCCGAGACGAAGGTGGAGCCGACCGCCTGACCGGGGCACCCGGCATACCCCGCCTGCGTCCGCAGGGTTGGGAACGAACGCGACCGGTCCTGCGGACGCTGTCGTATGCCGTCCCGCTCAACCTTCCGGCCCGAACTCGCGTTTCTCGTAGGTGAGGTGTCCCAGCGAAGGTGAGGATGGCGGCGTGGACGGAGACGAGGCGGCGTTCGCCGAGTTCGTGACCCGTGAGTGGGCGCGGCTCGTGCGGGTGGCCTACCTGCTCACCGGTGACGTGGGGCGCGCCGAGGACCTCGTGCAGCAGGCCCTCGTCAAGGTCCACCGCCACTGGTCCCGCGTGCACCGCGACGGGTCGCCCTACGCCTACACCCGCGCCGCGGTCGCCAACGAGTCGACGTCGTGGTGGCGGCGACGCCGGGTCACCGAGGACCTGGGCGACGTGCCCGCCGACGCGGACCGCGCCCGCTCGGACGCGTATGCCGTCGTCGACAGTCGCGACGAGCTCGTGCGTGCGCTGCACACCCTGCCGCCACGAATGCGCGCGGTCATCGTGCTGCGGTTCTACGACGACCTCACCGAGCGCGAGACCGCCGAGGCGCTCGGCATGTCGGTGGGCTCGGTCAAGAGCCAGACCTCGCGCGGCCTCGGCCGGCTGCGGCTCGCGATGACCGAGACGTCGACGCCACCCAGCACCCTGCAGACGAACGGAGCCTGAGATGAGCCTCGAGACCGAGCTCCGGGACGCACTGGTCGAGCGCGCCGCGACCGTCGAGTCCACGGTGGCCGACCCCTACGCGAGGGTGCACGCCGCCGTGGCGTCGAACCGCCGCCGCCGGCGTGCCGTCGCGGCCGCCTCGTTCGTCGCCGTCGTCGCACTCGCCGTCGGCGTCCCCACCCTGACGTCACGACTCGGCGACGGACCTGGCGTCACGGTGCCGGCCGCGCGTCCCTCGCTGCCCGAGGCGGGCAGCCCGGTGTGGCGCTCGATCGGTTCGTGGCCGCTGCGGGGAGGCCTCGCCGACGACCGGGCCCTCGTCGACGCGATCGAGACGAAGCTCGAGGGACGCGCGATCTTCGTCGAGGACGTGGGCGCGACGCGGCTCGCGTTGGTGGTCCTCTCCGACCAGCTGGCCGTCGTCGCCGGTCCCCGGGGGTCGGACGTCGAGTCGATGAGCACCACCACGACCATCCCGCTCTCCGAGGTCGCGAGCGACTCACTCACCCTCGCCGGCCAGGGCACGCTCGTCATCCTCACGACCCCCGATCTCAGATCTGCCGATGTCTCGGGCACGCCGACCATCGCCCTCGACGGCACGGTGAGCCGGACCTGGGTGCCCGTGCCGCTCACGGACGGCGTCGGCCGCTCGACCGCCGTGCCACTGACCCAGGTCCGCGTCGGCGAGACGATGGGCAGCCCCCGGTTCACCTTCGGCGAGGACGACAGCCGCTCCGCGCCGCCGCCGTGCGAGGACCCGTGCGGCGCCGACCAGCTCGCGGCCTTCGAGGAGCGCGTGGTCGACGACGAGGTCGCGCGAGCCATGGCGCTCGAGTCCGACCGTGTGCAGACCCGCACGACCTACCGTGGCGAGGTTCCGAGGGATATCGCGGCACGCTTCGTCGGTGGACTCCCGGCCGGTGCACGCACGACGGCGCAGGTCATCGTCAGCACCCTTCCGGGCGGGCAGACGCTGCGGACGGTACAGATCCGCACCGAGTCGCCGGGGCAGAACAGCACCTTCGAGGCCGAGCACCTCAACCCGATCGCCGCGGCCACCGCGGACCAGCGACCCGTCGTCATCAGCGCGCCGGAGAAGGAGGGCGAGGGTCCGCTCACTCTCTGGGTGCTCGCCCAAGGCGCCTCACAGGTCAGGGCCGCATCCCCCCAGCCCAGCGTCTGGCCCTCGTCGGGTGCCGTCCCCGTGGTCGACGGTGTGGCCCGGATCCAGCTGCCGGTCTCGATGCTCACGGTCGAGGAGCAGTACTCGATCGAGGTGCTCGACTCCCGGGGCGCGATCGTCGGCAGCTTCCCCACGACGAGCGGGAACCCCGGACTCGGCGCGTCCTGAGATCGCCGGACCCGTGGGCGGGTCCACGTGGGACCCGCCGTCGCGTCAACGTCCTTGGTTGGCGACCGCCGCGGCGGCCTCGGCGGCCGCCTCGGGGTCGAGGTACTCGCCGGGCTTCGTCGGCATGAAGTCGTCGCCGAGCTCGTAGACGAGGGGCTGGCCGGTGGGGATGTTGAGGGCGGCGATGTCCTCGTCGCTGATGCCGTCGAGGTGCTTGACGAGACCGCGGAGGCTGTTGCCGTGGGCGACGACGAGGACGGTCTCACCGGCGACGAGGTCGTCACGCAGGGGGCCCTCCCAGTAGGGCATGAAGCGCTCGATGACGTCCTTGAGGCACTCGGTGCGGGGCACCTCGATGCCGGCGTAGCGCGGGTCGTCGGTCTGGTCGAACTCGGAGCCGACCTCGATGGGCGGCGGCGGTGTGTCGAACGAGCGGCGCCAGAGCATGAACTGCTCGTCGCCGTACTTCTCACGCGTGGCCGCCTTGTCGAGACCCTGCAGCGCGCCGTAGTGGCGCTCGTTGAGCCGCCAGTCGCGGCGGACCGGGATCCAGTGGCGGTCGGCGGCGTCGAGGGCGAGGTTCGCCGTGGTGATCGCGCGGCGCAGGACGGAGGTGTGGACCACGGTCGGGAGCACACCGCGCTCCTTGAGCAGGCGACCGCCGTTGACGGCCTCCTCGCGCCCCTGGTCGTTGAGGTCGACGTCGACCCAGCCGGTGAAGAGGTTCTTGGCGTTCCACTCGGAGTGGCCGTGCCGCAGCAGGATCAAGGTGTGTGCCATGGCTGCAGCCTAGTGAGAACCCGGAATTCGGCTGAAGCGGTACCCGGGCCTCTGGGCGCATCGGGCATGGGCCGGACCCTCGCGGGTGTGTGGGCGCACCCGGACGACGAGTGCTACGCGATGTACGGGACGGTCGTGCGCCATGCCACCGACCCGGGGTTCCGGCCCGTCGTGGTGCACGCGACCGACGGCGACGCCGGAGAGATCGCCCCCGGCGTCCCCGCGACCCCCGAGACCCTGGGAGCTTGGCGTCGCGCCGAGGACGTGGCGGCGTGGAGGGCTCTCGGGACGGAACCCGATCCCCACGTCTGGCTCGGTCACCCCGACGGCCGGCTGGGGGACGTCGGTGACGGGCTCGTCGACGAGGTGGCCGAGGTCCTGCGGGCCGAGCGTCCCGACGTCGTGGTCACGTTCGGTCCCGACGGCGTCACCGGCCATCCCGACCACGTCGCCATCGGCGCCACCACCGAGCGCGCCTTCCACCGGGTCCGCGACGAGGGAAGCGGGGGCCTGCACCGGTTGCTCTTCGGGTGCATCCCGCGGCGGGCCTGGGCGATCGCCCAGCGCTACCGCGCCCACGCGGGCCTCGGGCCCTGGGACCCGTCGCGGGTCTACGAACTGCGCTCCGTCCCGGACGACGATGTGGGCATCGTCGTGCGGCACCGCGACGGGCTCGACCGGATGCTCGCGGCGCACAAGGAGCACCGCAGCCAGCGTCACGTGATGTTCGACCCCTCGGGCACCGACGAGCAGTGGAAGAACGTCATCTCCCTCGAGACCTGGGCCGTCGCCTGGCCGCCGAGGGATCCCGGGACCGCCGTCCTCACCGACGTCTTCGAGGGCCTGGCCTGACACCGGCCACGACGGCGTCGAGGCGGGAGCGGGAGGCGGGCACTCGGCATACGGGCTCGGCCGTCAGGCCTTGTCGAGGAGGTGACGGAACGCCTCGAGGTTGCGCAGCGACTCGCCACGCGAGACCCGCCAGTCCCACTCCTTCTGCATCGAGGTGAGGAACCCCAGGACGAGGAGGTCGTTGAAGGGAGAGTCGGCCGCCTCGAGCACGACGCCGAGGAGCAGGTCGAGGCGCTCGGCATCGACGCCGGCCGCCGGGACGCGCCCGGTGAGGTAGACGTCGCCGCTGCTGTCGATGGAGTAGGCGAGCCCGGGCAGGCGCAGGTTGCGGCGCAGGAGGCTGCGGTAGAAGGCCTCGTGGTTCTCGTCGGGGTTGCGGATGACGAAGGCCGAGACCGACAGGTCGGAGTCGCCCGCGACGAGCGAGACGACCGTCTTGAGCTTCTTCTCGCCGGGGAGGGTGACGACGTACTCGCCGTCGCGCGCTCCGGGCTCCCACTCGATGCCCGTCTCGGTGAGGTAGGCCTCGATGGTCGAGGTCAGGTCGCTCACGGGATCACCGCGGTCGGGATGCCGGTCAGCACGTCGGAGTCGTTGATCGAGGCGCGCAGCGGGGCCGCGAGCGCGGCGTCGTAGACCGCGGCGAGGCGCTCGGCGGTCGCCTCCCAGGAGAAGTGGGCGGCATGCTCGACGGCCCGGCGGGAGAGCGCGGCGGCGCGGTCGGGGTGGTCGATGACACCCTCGATGGCATCCGCCCAGACGTGCGGGTCGTGGCCGTCGACGAGCACGCCGGCGTCCCCGACGGCCGTGGGCAGACCGCCCACGTCGGTGGCGACGACGACGGCGCCGCAGGCCTGGGCCTCGACGGCGACGAGCCCGAACGACTCGTTGTGCGAGGGCACGGCGACGACGTCGGCGGCGCGCATCCACGTCGCGAGCGTGTCGCGGTCGGTCGGGGGCACGAAGCGCACGAGGTCGGCGATGCCCTCGTCGTCGGCCAGCCGGTCGAGAGCCATCGGCGAGCGCACGGCCGAGCCGCTCGCCCCGCCGAGGATGCCGACGACGAGGCGGCCGCGCAGCGACGGGTTGCGCCGGACGAGGTTGCCGGCAGCACGCAGGAGGACGTCGGGCGCCTTGAGCGGCTGGATGCGCCCCACGAAGAGCAGGAGCACGGCGTCGTCGGGGACGCGCACGGCGGTTCGGGCGGTCGAGCGGTCACCGGACCTGAAGACGTCGAGGTCCACCCCCGGCGAGACGACGTCGACCCGGTCCGGGTCGGCGCCGTAGAGGTCGATGAGATCGCGTGCCTCGCCGGCGGTGTTGGCGACGAGCCGGTCAGCCGCCTCGACGACCTGGGCCTCGCCGATCTCGCGCCCCTTGGGCTCCTCGGCGTCACCTTCGGCGCGGTGGAGGTTCTTGACGCGAGCCATCGTGTGCATCGTGTGGACGAGGGGGACGTCCCAGCGGTCGGCCGCGAGCCAGCCCACCTGGCCCGAGAGCCAGTAGTGCGAGTGGACGAGGTCGTAGTGCCCCTCGGGCGCGTGGGCGGCGACCCGCATCATGCCCGCGGCGAAAGCGCAGAGCTGGCCGGGGAGGTCCTCCTTGTCGAGGCCTTCGTAGGGGCCCGCGGCGATGTGCCGGACGATGACGCCCGGCTCGACCTCGACGATCGGCGCGTCGGACGCGGTGGTCCGGCGGGTGAAGATGTCGACCGCCACTCCCCTGCGGGCCAGCCGTCGTGCCGTCTCGAGGACGTAGACGTTCATGCCGCCCGCGTCACCGGTGCCCGGCTGCGCCAAGGGCGACGTGTGCACCGACACCATCGCGACCCGGCAACGGGGCCGGGCGTCATCGGTCGTCATCTCGTCAGTGTGTCACGCAGCGCCACGCACGGATCAGCTCGGGCGTGGCACACCACTGAGCGTCAGGGTGGCCCGGTTCGACCACACGTGGACGTCGAGCCGGCCGTCCGGGCGGAGGTCGAGCCCACGCGTGCGGATGGCCGGCCCGAGGCCGACGACGGCCCGGCGGGCCGTCGAGAACGCCCGCTGCTCCCCGGCGAGGGGGACGACCCACCACCCCTTGGTGCGCAGGTTGAGGTCCGGCAGTGCCGGGGGCAGCCCGGTCGTCGCGGGCATGGTGTCGAGGTGCACGACGACGGCGTCCGCGCCCTGCACGTGGGCGGTGACGTGCACGCCGGCGGTCGTGAGCAGGAAGGTGAGGCGCAACGGCATGGTGCGCGTCGCCCCGTCGACCTCCCCGTAGACCTCACCGAGGTATGCCGCCCGCCCCGGTTCGATGCGTACCTCGTCGACCCGGACGTGGTCCAGGGTCGCCTCGACGTGCTCGACCGGGTGGTCGTCGCGGTCCTCGACCTCGCCGATGACCGCACTCACCGGGGAGCCTCGCGTGATGGTGTCGACGAGGGTCCCGCTCGCGGCCGAGACCCGGAACCCCGACTGGTAGGCCGCGACGGTGTAGCCCCGGCCCAGGGTGGCGACGCCTCGTGCCGACTGGTCGACGGTGAACAGCCCGGGTGCGACGTCGACGAGCCCACTGTCGGTGCGCAGGACGACGGGCAGCCAGCCCCAGAGGCCGAGGGCGGCGGCCGCGGCCACGGAGACGACGAGCGCCACCATGCTCCGGCTCACGTCGCGGCGGTCACCGCGCACTCCCCATCTGTGCACGTCAGCAGCCTAGGCGTGCAGCACGTGGGTCGGACGCGGGCGTGCGGGCTGCTCGTACGCTGGCCCCGTGGCGAGGACGAGACCGGTCGGGGTGGTGACCCGCGGGACGACCAACCCCAACCGGCTGCGCCGGTGCGACCGGTGGCTCGCCGGACCGGCGTCGTGGCGGCTGCGTCGAGCCGTCAGGGCACCCGTCGTGGTCGACCTCGGCTACGGCGCCTCCCCCGTCACCGCCGTCGAGCTGCACGACCGGCTGCGCCGGGTGCGCGCGGACGTCGAGGTCGTCGGGATCGAGATCGACCCCGAGCGGGTCGCGGCCGGCCGGCTGCTGGAGCGGCCGGGCCTGACGTTCCGCCGGGGCGGGTTCGAGGTGCCGCTGGACGGACGGTCCGCGACGGTCGTGCGCGCCTTCAACGTGCTGCGCCAGTACGACGAGTCCGAGGTCGCCGGCGCGTGGGCGACCGTGTGCTCTCGGCTGGACCCCGACGGCCTGCTCGTCGACGGCACGTGCGACGAGCTCGGACGACTGTCGACATGGGTGGCCGTCGAGCCCGGCGGTCCGGTGAGCCTCACCCTGTCGTGGCACCTGCGCGGGCTCGACACCCCGTCGGCCGTCGCCGAGCGGCTGCCCAAGGCCCTCATCCACCGCAACGTCCCCGGCGAGGGCGTCCACGACTACCTCGCCGACCTCGACCGGCACTGGGCCCGCAGCGCCGGCCACGCGGCATACGGGGTCCGTCAGCGGTTCCTGGCCACGGCGCAGGCGATGCGCGACGCGGGATGGCCCCTGCTCGACGGCCCCTCACGATGGAGGCTCGGCGAGCTCACCGTCGCGTGGGACGCGGTGGCGCCACGGTCAGGAGCTGCGGTTCACCAGGGGCCGTAGGGGCCTTGGTGCGAGCCGGTCCCGCGACCCTGGACGGTCTCGACCGCAGGCCGGACGTCGGCGAGGTAGACCCCGGCGGCGACGATGCCGATGATCGCGAGGAACCCGAGTCCCCTACCCAGCGAGATGAACCCGAGGAGGGTCGCCACACCGGTGACGGCGAGCCAGAAGTTCTTGGTCCGCTTGCCGGCGGCGACGAACGCGTCGGGGCGCGTCTTGAGCGCGTGCACGAGCGCGAAGACCTCGAGGCCCAGGGCAGCGATGGTGATCGCGAGGGTGACGTAGTACTGCGCCGCGCCGAGTCCGAACATGGGTGCAGCCTACGGCGCTGCGCTGTCGACGACGACGGTCACCGGGCCATCGGCCACGAGGTCGATGTCCATGTGCGCACCGAACCGTCCCGTCGCGACGCTCACACCCCGCGCGCGCAGCGCCTCGACGACCTGGGCGACGACGGGCTCGGCGACGTCGCCGGGGGCTGCGGCGTTCCACGAGGGACGGCGGCCCTTCTTCGTGTCGGCGAGCAGGGTGAACTGGCTGACGACGAGCACGGGCGCGCCCGCGTCGGTCACCGACTGCTCACCGTGAAGCAGGCGCAGGTCGGCGATCTTGCGGGCGATGAGCTCGACCTCCGCAGGCCCGTCGTCGTGGCCGACGCCGACGAGGACGAACAACCCGGGCTCGGTGATCTCCCCGACCGTCTCACCCTCGACGACGACCGCGGCGCGGTGCACCCGCTGGAGGACGGCTCTCATGTCGGGACTCGGTCAGATGCCGACGGCGACGACGGAGCCGACCGGCTCCCCGTGACCGAGGATCGGCGCGTCCTCGAGGGCGTCGAGGGCGCCGGTCTCGACACCCAGCCGGCGCAGGACCGCGGCGAGGATGACGGTGCGGGCCCGCTGGCCGCCGTCGGCGACCTTGAGGGCGATGCCGCGACCGTCGGCCAGCCCGACGGCATACACGGCTTCGGCCCCGTCCTTGGCGATCGCGCCGGGGGTGCGCTGGATGAACGTCGTGACGTCGCGGCGGCTGCCCCCGAGGTACTCGGGGTGGCTGCGGATCGCGTCGGCGACGCGGGCCTCGTCGGTGCCGGCCTCGGCCGAGGCGATCCGGCCGAAGGCGCGGGCGAGCCCCGCGAGCGAGACGGCCATGACCGGTGCACCGCAGCCGTCGACGGCCGTCGCGGCCACGGGCTCGCCCGCGAGCTCGGCGAGGGTCGCGTCGCAGGCGCGCTGCAGCGGGTGGTCGACGTCGAGGTATGCCGTGTGGTCCCAGCCGTTGGCGACGCAGGTCGCGAGCATGCCGGCGTGCTTGCCCGAGCAGTTCTGCGCGAGCGACTCCTTGCCTTGGCCGGCCCGGATCCAGTCGAGCCGGGCCTCGTCGTCGACGGGGTAGTCCGGCGTGTTCTGGAGGTCGCGCACCGTGAGGCCGGCGCCGTCGAGGATCTGGCGCACGGCGTCGAGGTGGAACGGCTCGCCGGAGTGGCTCGCACAGGTGAGCGCGAGGTGGTGCGGCGCGAGGTCGAGGCCGTGGCGCACCATGGCGAGGGCCTGGACCGGCTTGTTCGAGGACCGCGGGAAGACCGGGTCGGTCGCGTTGCCGAGCTCGAGCTCGACGGAGCCGTCGGGGGCGGTGACGGCCACGCTCGCCCGGTGGGCGGATTCGACGAAGCCGCCCCGGATCGCTTGCGCGAGCACCGGGGCGGCGTCGAGGACGGCAGGGGTGGACAGGTTCTGGGCGCTCACACAGCCCAGACTATGTCCGCTCCGGCTTGGGTCAGTCGCCGACCTTCTCGGCAGCCTTCTCGGCGGCCTTGGTCGAGGTGGTGGCGGTCTTCTTCGCCGCGGTCGTCGTCGCCTTGGCGCGGGTCGTGGTCTTCTTGGCGGCCTTGGTCGCGGTGGTGCTGGTGCGCTTGGCGGCGGTGCGGGTGCGCTTGGCCGACGCCTTGATGTCGGTCGCGGCGACCTCGGCGTCCTCACGGACGGTGTCGACGACGATCTCGGCGACGTGGGCGGCCTCCTGGCGACCGGTGGTGAAGGTCGCGAGGGCGGAGGTGCGCACGTCGAGGACGGCCTTGCGGGCGGTCGTGACGGCGCCCTTGCCGAGCGAGAGGGTGACCTCGGCCTGCTCGACGAGGTCCTTGGTGGCCTTCTGGTTCTTGATGCGGGTCACGAGCTTCTCGCCGCGGGTCGCGAGACCCTCGTAGCCCTTGGTGACCTCGTCGAGGGTGGCGACACCCTGGTCGAGGGCCTTGGTCGGGAGGGCGCGGACGTCGTCGATGACGACGCCGGCGCGCTTGGAGACCTCGTCGGCGCGCTTGCTGAAGGCGGTGGGGGTGAGCTCGGCGCGCACCTTGTCGGCGCGGACGCGGGCGTCGGCGGCGGCCTTGTCGGCGCGCAGGCGGGCCCCACGGGCGCGCTCGACAGCGAGGTCCGTGGCGCCGACGACGGCGAACAGCGGGCTGGTGGGCTTCTTGGCGGTGGTCTTGGTGGCCATGTGTTCCTCCTGGGTGAAGGTGGTGCTTCGGACGGTTGAGGGCGTCAGGGCGTGCGGTCGGTGCCGACGAAAGACTCGTAGACGTCGACCAGGGTCGCCTTCTGACGGGCGGTGAGGACGGGGTCGGCAGCGATGGCGTCCCGCACGGTGGGCGTGGCGGCCTCGGCGTCGTGGTGCTCGTCGAGGATCCCGGCCTTGACGTAGAGCGTCTCGGCCGACACCTCCAGCCCTTTGGCCAGCTGCTGGAGGATCTCGGCGCTCGGGCGCTTGAGTCCTCGCTCGATCTGGCTGAGGTACGGGTTGGAGATGCCCGCGAGCTCGGAGAGCTGACGCAGCGACAGACGGTGCGACAGACGCTGCTCACGCAGGTAGTCGCCCAGTCCGGCGAGGTCGTTCAGCGGGTTCCGGCTCATGCATCCATTGTGCTTGCTCCAGTTAGCAGAATGCAAACCGGGGCAAGCGTGACGGTGGCCACACCGTGTCCGACAGGCGACATGGACATGCCGTGAGATTCTGTCTGACATAATCTGCGGTTATGTCTTTGCGCGAGGCCCTGACCTTCCCCAACCCCGTCAACGAGAAGGCCGCCCGGTCCGTCGCGGCCGGTGTCGTCGTCCTCGCCACCCTCACGCTCGTCACCCAGTTGTGGTGGCTCGCGGTGCTGCTCGCCGCCGGCTTCGCCCTCCGGGTCGCGGGCGGGCCGCGCTACAGCCCCCTCGGCCGGCTCGCCGTCCACGTCGTCGCGCCCCGGTTCGGGCACCCCCGGTGGGTTCCTGGACCGCCGAAGCGCTTCGCCCAGGCCGTTGGCCTCGCGACCAGCGCCGCCGCCGCGGTGGCCGCCCTCGCCTTCGGCGCGACGACCGTGGCCTCGGTGCTGCTCGGCGTGCTCGTCGTCTTCGCGCTGCTCGAGTCCGCGGTCGGGTTCTGCGCAGGCTGCTGGGCGTTCGGTCACCTCATGCGGCTCGGCGTCATCCCCGAGGAGACCTGCGCGGCGTGCAACGACATCACCCTGCGCCAGCGCGACAGGGAGAACGCCACCCAGCCCGCCTGACCCCAGACCGCTCCGCCACTGCACCGCACCAACTTTTGCTCCCCAGGAGGGAACCTTCGGCATCCGGAGGGAAACCTTCCCTCCGGACCCTCAACCTTCCCTCCCCAGGAGCAAAACTTGAGGTCGAGGGCGGGTGGGTCAGCGGCGCTTGATGCCGAGGAGCTCGCGGGCCTGAGACGTCGTCATCGGCGGGCGCTGCATCGTCGTGGCCAGCTCGGCCGCGCGGGTCACGAGCTCGGCGTTGTGCTGCACCTGCTGACCGCGGGCGAAGACGATGTTGTCCTCCATGCCCACCCGCAGGTGGCCCCCGGCCGAGAGCGCGGCGGCGAGCACGGGCAGATGGGTCCGGCCGATGCCCGTCGCTGACCACGACGTCACCTCGTCGGGGAGCATCTCGACACCGGCCATGAGCGCCGCCGCGGTGCCCGGCATCGCACCCGGCACGCCGAGGACGAAGTCGACGTGGACCCTGCCCCCGAACGGCAGCCCGTGGGTGTCGAGGAGCCGGCGCAGCGCGTGCACGTGGCCGAGCTCGAACAGCTCGAACTCGGGCACGACCTCCCGCTCCTGCGCCTGGACGTACAGGTCGGACATGAAGCCCCACGGGTTGAGGAACACGTCGTCGCCGAAGTTCGTCGTGCCGCAGGTCAGCGAGCACGAGTCCGGCTCGGCGTCGAGCACGGTGAGGCGCTGCTCCAGCGGGTCGTGCACCGAGCCGCCGGTCGAGAGCTGGACGACGAGGTCGGTCTCGGAGCGGATCGCGTCGACGGCGTCCTTGAGCCGGCCGCCGTCGAGAGTGGGGCGGTGCTCACCGTCGCGGATGTGGAGGTGGATGAGGGCTGCGCCCGCCGCCTCGCAGGAGCGCGCCGTCTCGACGAGCTCCTCGAGCGTCGTCGGCAGCTGCGGCACGTCGGCCTTGGCGTGCTCGGCGCCGGTGGGAGCGACGGTGATGAGGGTGGCGGGTGCAGCGGCTGGCATGGCGTCAGTGTGCCAGCGCCGCCGGGCACCCCCGAGCCCAGCCGGGGTCAGGGGGTGACGATGACCGTCTGCGCGCCGGCGACCGTGCCAGCGACGAGGTCGGCGTCGGCCGGAGTGTTGCGCTTGATCACCGCGAGGGCGATCGGGCCGTCCTCGTGGTGGCGGGCGACCGTCGTGAGCCGCCCGACGACCCGCCCGTCGAGGGTGAGCTCGTCGCCGGCGACGGGGAGCACGTGCCCGGACCCGTCGAGGTGGAGGAAGACGATGCGCCGCGGCGGACGGCCGAGGTTGTGGACCCGGGCGATCGTCTCCTGGCCCCGGTAGCAGCCCTTGTGCAGGTGCACCGCCGTCCGCAGCCAGTCGAGCTCGTGCGCGATGGTCCGGTGGTCGGTCTCGAACCCCAGCCGCGGACGCCATGCGGCGACGCGCAGCGCCTCGGCCGCCCAGGTGCCGGCGAGCGGCCGGTCACCCACGGCGGCCTCGAGGTCCTCGCGGGGCACGATGAGCTCGCGCCACCGACGCGCCTCACCCGGGTGCCCCGTCTCCGGCCCGTATGCCGCGGTGTCACCGACGAGGTTCGGCCACGGGTCGACCCACGCGACCGGCTCACCCTCGACACTGGCGGCCGAGAGCGGCTCGCCGAGGACGGCATACGACGCGGTGACGTCGGCGACCTCGACGCGGAGCATGAAGCGCATCGAGTCCAGCCACGTGACGAGCGCCGGGGCGGTGCCGGGCTCGACGGTGATCCACGTCGTCTCGCCGTCGTCGACGACGTGGAGGACGTGCTCGATGTGGCCCTTGGGCGACAGGACGAGCGACTCGGTCGAGACGCGCGGGGCGAGACCGGTGAGCTGTTGCGAGGTGATCGAGTGCAGCCACGACAGGCGGTCGGGCCCGGTGACCGTGACGACGCCGCGGTGCGACAGGTCGACGACGGCGAGCCCCTCCTCGAGGAGCCGCTGCTCGCGCCCGGGGTCGCCGTAGTGGGCGGCCACACCGGCGTCGGTCCCCTCACCGGCGACGGCGCCGGGACGGTCGAGCAGCGGGGAGGTGGGGAGAGTGACGGTGTCGGTCATGACGTCTTCCTGCAGGAGCGGCAGAGGCCGTGGATGGCGGCGTGGGTGACGTCCGCCTCGAACCCGAGAGAACGGTCGAGACGGGCCACGAATTCCTCGGCGACGCTCGTGGGCGCCTCGCCGACGGAGCCGCACTGACGGCAGACCACGTGGATGTGGGTGGCGTGCGAGGTGAGGTGATAGCTCGGCACGCGGTGGTCGACGTGCGTGTGGGTGACGAGGCCGAGGTCCGAGAGCGCCTCGAGCGAGCGGTAGACCGTGGAGAGCGCCATGGGCGCCTCGCTCCGGGCCGACACGGCCTCGACGATCTGCTCCGGCGTCGCGTGGCCGAGCGACTCGACCGCGTCGAGGACCTGCTGGCGCTGCGGCGTGAGCCGCCTCCCGGCGGCCCGCAGTCGCGTGCCGAGGTCACTCACGCCCCCAAGTATGCCGCTCGCACGACGGTGCGTGAGCGCCCACCTACACTGGGCCGGGTGCTTGACGACTTCGACGACGCCGGCAACCCACCCACCTCCCACCGCGACCCGCAGAGGCCGCGGTGGGGTCGTCGTGTGCTCCTCGTCATCAGCTCGCTGGTCGTCCTCGCGCTGGTGGCCGCCGGGGGCTTCGCCTTCTTCCTCAACCAGAAGGCCAAGAACAACATCGTCCAGGAGGACCTCCTGCCCACCACGGGGCCGTCGGCGACGCTGCCCGACGGGTCGGTCGTCGAGCTCCCCCAGGGGGTCGGGCAGAACTACCTCATCATCGGCTCGGACGCGCGTCCCGGTGAGACCGCGAGCCGCTCGGACGTCATCGTCATCGCGCACGTGCCCGAGGACAAGAAGTCCGTCCAGCTCATCCACTTCCCGCGTGACCTCTACGTCCAGATCCCCGGGCGCAAGAAGGACAAGATCAACGCCGCCTACG
The DNA here is from genome assembly GCF_964253435.1 of Knoellia sp. LjRoot47. Lineage (NCBI taxonomy): Bacteria > Bacillati > Actinomycetota > Actinomycetes > Micrococcales > Intrasporangiaceae > Knoellia > Knoellia sp. LjRoot47. Next base: position 1,694,100 of record NZ_CAXUQS020000001.1, on the reverse strand, counting down.
CCTACGGCGGGGCGCCGCTGCTCGTGAGCACCCTGCAGAACCTCCTCGGTGTCAAGATCGACCACGTCGCCAAGACCGACTTCGAGGGCTTCCGCAACATGACCAACGCGGTCGGCGGTGTGCGGGTCTATGCCGAGGAGGCCAGCGGCGAGGGCCGCTTCGCCGTGCAGCAGGGCTGGAACGAGCTCGACGGCGACCAGGCGCTCGCCTTCGTCCGCGAGCGCAAACAGCTCTCCGAGGGCGACATCTCCCGTGGCCGCCGTCAGCAGGCGTTCATCAAGGCGCTCATGGTCAAGACGCTCACCCCGTCGGTCATCGCCAACCCGGTGACGCTGACCCGCTTCGTCGGTGCGGCCACGGGCAACCTCACCGTCGACAGGGGCCTCGACGTCGGGCAGATGCGCAGCGAGGCGATCTCGTTGCGCCACCTGCGCAGCAGCGACATCGTCTTCATCACCGCGCCCTTCTCGGGCTACGGCACCGCACCTGACGGCGGCTCGATCGACGTCGTCGACGAGGCGGGCATGGCGGCCCTGGGCAAGGCGCTGCGCACCGACACGATGGACGACTACGCCGACGTCACCGTCACGCCCTGAGGCGACGGGGCGTGAGGGTCACTCGACGCGCTTGAGCTCTGCCGAAAGGTGCGAGGTGAGCGGCTGGCCCATCGCGGCCATGTCCATGACCCAGAGCAGGTTGGACTGCACGTAGCCGTACATCCGGTGGCCCGCGGTGTACTCCTTGGCGTGCGGGCTGCGCATGACGCCGTCGGTGCGGAGCTCGACCTTGGCCGGCTGGGCCGTCCCGGCATACATCTCGACGATGCCGGTCGGGTGCGTGAGGAGCAGCTCGACGTTGGTGCCGTCCGGCGTCTCCGGCACGGGCCGCCAGAAGCCGACCTCGGTCGCGAGCGGGCGGACCTTCTCCCCCGCGTCGTCGAGCAGCCAGGTCTGGCTGTGCCACTGGAGGAACGGGCGGCCGTCGTGCCAGCAGCTGACCTCCTGGCCGAAGTTCGCCGACTCGATGGTCGGGTAGCCCACGACGCCGGCGCCGGCCCACTTGCCGACGAGCCAGGCGAGCGGGGCGAGCTCGGAGGGAAGGTTGGTGTCGAGGTGGAATGCCACGAGTGGGATCGTAGCCGCAGACCTCAGGAGGACCCATGTCCCAGCCCTCGACCGGCACCCGGCCGTCCACCCGCCCGCTCGTCGTCAAGATCACCTGCGGGGCCGAGGCCCTCGAGCGCCTCAACCAGGGCCTCACCGTCGCAGCGACCGCTCTGGCGTCCGGTGCCGAGGTGAGTCTCTGGCTCACCGGTGACGCCACGTGGGTGGCGGTCCCGGGCCGGGCCGAGGAGCTCACCCTCCCCCACGGCGCTCCGCTGCACGAGCTGCGCGACGGCCTGCTCGCCGAGGCCACCGTCACGGTCTGCGGCCAGTGCGCCGCCCGTCGCGAGATCGGGCCCGACGACCTCCTGGAGGGGGCCACGATCCGGGGCGCCGCGGCCTACGTCGAGGAGATCCTGCGACCGGACGCGCAGGCGATCGTCTACTGACAAAGGCGGCGTATGCCGTCCGCCCACCTCCGACTGATTGCCCCACGCCGAGGCACCACCCACTGATTGCCCCACGCCGAGGTCTCGCGGCGGGGCAATCAGTGGGGTCAGGGGTGCGTCAGCCGACGAAGATCGTGGCGAGGACGCCGACCGGCACACCGGTGACGAGAACCGCCGCCGCCGCCGAGGTGAGCTGGCCCCGCAGGCCGCGGATCGGGGTCAGCACGCACAGCGCGCGTCGCATGACGTGGGCGAGTCCCGCGGCGACGACCCCGAGCACGGCGCCCGCGAGGACGCCGACCTCGTCGACGAGCAGCCCGGCGACACCGCCTGCGAGCAGGCCGAGGACACCGGCGATCGCCACCATCCACGGCCGCACCCTGGCGATGGGTGCGGCGAGGTCGGTGACTGCCGAGACGGCCAGGGCGACGGCGACGACGAGGGCCACCTCCGGACCGCCGGAGGTCCGGCCGAGCGGGACCCAGGCGACGCCGATCGTCGCGAGAGCGATGCCCGCTGCGCTCACGGCGACCGACTGGGTGAGCCGCGGGCGCCCGTCCTTGCGCATGACCTGGTGGAGGAACATCGTGAGCACGGAGGCGGCGACGACGACCGGGACGTGCCGCAGGTAGGGGTCGTCCGGGGTGAACGCCACGGTCACCGGGGCGAGGACGCCGGCCACGCCGATGGCGAAGGACGAGCCGAAGCGGCTCGAGGACCCGAGGAGCTCGGGCCAGCCCCACGCGAGGGCGAGGCCGAGCCAAGCGACCGCGGCAGCGCCGAGGGCGTGGTCGGCGGCGGTGGCGAGCGCCAGGAGCAGCGCGAACACCGCGGTCGCGATGACGACGGGGACCCGCCGCTCGGTCGCGATCGGCGGCAGGACCGGGTTGCGGCGTCGCTCGTCCCGGGCAGCCCGGCGCGCGGCGCGGGACTCGCTCACGGGCTCGGACGCTTCCACGGTCGGCATCCTGCCATCACCCCCCGGCGAAGGGCGGGAGCACTTCGAGGACCTCGTCGGGGCCGACCTCGGTCTCGCGGCCGACGGCCCGACCGCCGAGCAGCACCGAGCAGACGGCGACGACGTCGCGCAGGTCGGGGTGGGCAGCCACGGCGCGGTCGAGCACGTCACCCACGGTCGGGCCGGCCTCGAGGGTCTCCTCGCTCACGCCTGCCGCCGCCCGGGCACCGGCCCAGTAGCGCAGTGTCACCGGTCTCAAGGCCCGGTGAGCGCCGTCGATCGTGGTCATGTCCACCTATTCTGTGCTGGATGGCCCACCTCCTGCTGCTGACCAACGCCTTGGCGCCGAGCGCCGAGGTGCTGCCAGCCTTGGGCCTGCTCAGCCACCATGTTCGCATCCTCCCGGCCGAGGCCACCGCCCTCATCGACGCGCCGCCTGCCGACGCCGTCCTCGTCGACGCCCGCCGCGAGCTCGCGATGGCGCGTTCGCTGTGCCGGGTCATCCGGACGACGGGGCTGTCCGCGCCGCTGTTCGCCGTGCTCACCGAGGGTGGTCTCGCCGGACTCACCCCCGAGTGGGGCATCGACGACGTGCTCCTCGACACCGCCGGCCCGGCCGAGGTCGAGGCCCGGCTGCGGCTCGCCATCGCCCGCGCCCTCGAGGAGGACGGTCCGTCCACCGACGACGTGCGGATCACCGCCGGCGTGCTCGTCATCGACGAGGCGACGTACTCGGTCAAGCTGCGCGGGCGGGCTCTCGACCTCACCTACAAGGAGTTCGAGCTCCTCAAGCACCTCGCCCAGCACCCGGGCCGGGTCTTCACCCGGGCCCAGCTGCTCCAGGAGGTCTGGGGCTACGACTACTTCGGCGGCACGCGCACGGTCGACGTCCACGTGCGGCGGCTGCGGGCCAAGCTCGGCTCCGACTACGAGGCGCTCATCGGGACCGTCCGCAACGTCGGCTACCGCTTCGTGCCCGAGGAGGCCCTCCCCGACGAGGCCGAGGCGGCGACGTCATGAGCGAGGACCTGCGACTCGAGACCGCGTCGTCACTCGACGGAGCAGCCGCCTCCGCCGACGAGGTGCTGGCCCTGGCCGCACGCGCGGCCGAGGCCGACGGTGTCGAGGCCATCTCCGAGGCGTTCCGGCTCGCCCTCACCTCCGGACGTGGCGAGGTCACGCACACCCTCGCGTACTCCGGTCAGTCCCTTGCCGGGTATGCCGCCCGCGACGCCTCCGGGTCGGCCGAGCTGGTCGTCGACCCGCCGTCACGGCGACACGGCGTGGGTCGGGCGCTGCTCCGATCCGTGCTCGACGCCGGCGCGTCGGGGGTGTGGGCACACGGGGACCTGCCGGCAGCGCAGGCGCTGGCGACGTCCGAAGGGCTCGTCTCGACGCGTGAGCTGCACGTCATGGAGCGGCCGGTGCGTGACGGCGACGACGGGGACCCCGAGCTGCCCGAGGGCTTCTCGGTGCGTGCCTTCGAGCCCGGGCGCGACGAGCAGGCCTGGCTCGACGTCAACCGGCTCGCCTTCGCCTCGCACCCCGAGCAGGGCTCGATCACGCTCGAGGACCTGCAGGAGCGCATGGCCCAGGACTGGTTCGACCCGGCCGGGTTCCTCCTCGTCGAGGACACCACCGTGACCCAGGACGGGGGCGCGCACCCGCTGGCGGCGTTCCACTGGACCAAGCGCGAGCCGGACTCCGACACAGGCGAGGTGTATGTCGTCGGGGTGCACCCGGCATACCAGGGACGTGGGCTGGCCGGACCGCTCACGGGACTCGGCACGGCACACCTCGCCCGTTCGGGCGTGACGACGATCGAGCTCTACGTCGACGGTGACAACACGCGGGCGCTGGCGACCTACCGGCGCGCCGGGTTCGAGGACGCCGCCGTGCACGTCGTCTACGGTCACTCCTCCGCGCCGTAGAGTGTGGCGGTCCACCGACCGTCCCGCGAGGGAGAGCACGTGTCCGACCCACGCCTCGAAGGCGCCGAAGCCGACCCCGAGGGCGCTGCGGCACCACCGGCGATCGCCGCCAAGGTCGACGACGTCGCCCGCAACAGCGCGGTCATGGCCCTGGGCACCTTCGGGTCGCGCATCCTCGGCTTCGTGCGCGCCGCGATGCTCACGGCCGCGATCGGTGCCGGCGTGGCGGCCGACTCCTTCACCATCGCCAACACGCTGCCGACGCAGCTCTTCGTCCTCATCAACGGCGGGCTCATCTCCGCCCTGCTCATCCCGCAGCTCACCAAGGCCATGCTCCGCCGCGACGGCGGGCAGGACTTCAGCGACCGGCTCATCACCCTGTGCCTGCTCGTGCTCGGTGGGGCGACGCTCCTCTCGGTGGCGGCGACGCCCTGGATCGTGGACTGGCTGACCAAGGACGACGCCGGTCAGGCCTTCATCAACCTCACGACCTTCATGGCCTACATCTGCATGCCGCAGCTGTTCTTCTACGGCCTGTATGCCGTCCTCGGCCAGGTCCTGCAGGCTCGCGGCAACTTCCTCGCGTTCGCGTGGGCACCGGCGTGGGCCAACGTCATCCAGATCGCCGGACTCGGCTGGTTCATCTGGCAGTGGGGCAAGCAGCCCGACGTCGCGCCGTGGACGACCGAGATGATCCTCGTCCTCGGGATCAGCACGACGCTCGGGATCATCATCCAGGGCGTCAGCCTCATGTGGCCGCTGTGGAAGTCCGGCTTCCGCTTCCGCCCGCGGTTCGGGTGGCGCGGCTACGGCTTCGGCGACATGTCGCGGATGACCGGCTGGACCGTCGCGGCGCTCCTCATCTCCCAGCTCTACGGCTTCGTCAGCACCGCCGTGATGTCACCCCGGGCCGTCGACGGACCAGCCGTCGCGGGCAACGCCGTGCAGGCCTACGCCTACAGCCTCTACATCCTTCCCCACTCGATCATCACGACCTCCATCGTCACGGCGCTCTTCCCCGCCATGTCGCGCGCGCACGAGACCGGCGACCTCGCCGAGCTGCGGCGCCGGGTCGTCAGCGGGCTCACGAGCCCCGCGGTCCTGCTGCTGCCCGCCGTCGCGGCGTTCATCGCGCTGGGCCGGCCCATGGCCAAGACGTTGTTCTGGGGCACGCGCTACGACCCGGCCCGAGGCATCGACGAGCCCGGCAGCATCGCGCTCGTGCTCGCGATCATGGCGGTGGGTCTCATGCCGTTCGGGATCACCGCGCTCAAGCAGCGCTACTGCTTCGCACGCGGCGACGGGTGGATGAACTTCTGGCTCGTCGCCCTCATGACGGCGGTCAACCTGGTCGGAGCCGGGGTGGCGTACTGGATGGCGTCCCCCGAGTACGTCGTCGCCACCGTGGCCGCCGGCGCCTCGATCGCCAACATCGTCTCGGCGGCAGCGTTCCTCGTCGTCGCCCGCCGCCAGCTCGACGGGCTCGGGATGGGTGCGGTCACGCGCCTGTGGCTGCGGCTGGCGCTGGCCTCGACGCTCGCGGGCATCGCCGGGTGGGCCGTGTCGACGCTGGTCTACGACCCGGCGAGCTCGCTCGCCGCACACGCCGTGGCCCTCGCCGTGGGCGGGCTCGTGCTCGGCGTCGTGTTCCTCCTGCTCTCCAAGCTGCTGCGGATCCGCGAGGTCGACGACATGCTCGCCCCGATCGTGCGCCGCCTGCCGATCGGCCGCTGACCCGCCGCAGAGCTGCTCAGCGGCGGGGCAGGTCGCTGTCGGCGGGCTCGCCGCGGGGGTGGAACGCCGCCTCGGGGTCGTAGTACTGGTGGAACTTGCGGTCGTAGCTCACGCCCGCCGCGAGGATCTTGGCCCACCGCACCGGGTGCTTCTCGGCGCGGTAGTGCAGCGGGTTGCGCAGCCCACCGGCCTTGATGACCCGCTTCGTGCGCGCCCACAGGTCGGGGTGGCGGGCGATGGCCCACCTGATCGTGCGCACCGGCACGACGGAGTAGACCGTCTCGGTGTCGGCCTCGACGAGCTCGAACTCGTCGGGCAGGGTGTCGTGGACGTACTCGTCGACGTACCAGGTCACCGGGTTGAAGCCGGTCCCGGTGACGTAGTAGTTCGAGCGCCCGAGGCGCGGGTTGAGCTCGAGGAACTTCGTCGTCCCGTCACGGGGGTCGTACTTGAGGTCGAAGTTCGCGTAGCCGACCCACTCGAGCTCGGCGAGCAGCCGCACGGCCTCGTCGACGATCTCGCGGTTCTGGCCGGTGAGGATCGCGGCCGGCACCCCGAGCAGGCCGGGCGCGTGCTCCTCGATGAGCGTGCGCCCATAGCTCGCGAACCGGACGCGGGAGTCCCGGTCGCAGTAGCAGGTGAGGATCCGCATGCCCGTGTCGTCGCCGGGGATCATGTCCTGGACGATGAGCGTCTCGCGGTAGCCCGACGCCTGCACCCGCCCGATGAGGTCGCGCAGCTCGTCCCGTGTCGCGACGGTGTGCACCTTGGCCTGGCCGTCGAACGTCACGGCGTTCCACGCCGCCGGGGCGGTCGGCTTGACGATGAGCGGGTAGCCCTCGCTCGGCAGCTCCGCTGCCACGACGTCGTATGCCGGGTCGCCCAGGTCGACGAACGTCGTCGCGGGGGTTGTCACTCCCGCTGCCTGCGCCGCCTCCTCGAAGGTGTGCTTGCGGGTGGCGCGCGCCAACGACTCGTCGCTGGCGTACGGCACCTTCCACGAGTCGTCGAGCCGGTCGCGCATCAGGGCGATGACGTCGACGAGCGAGTCGGAGGTGGCGAGGAGGATCTTGGGCTGCGGGAGTCCGTCGAAGGGTGCGCCGGCCAGCGTCGTCGTCAGCACGTCGGGGTCGTGGGCGTCGGAGCAGTGGACGACCTCGAGGATCGCGGAGTTCTCGACCACCCACGAGGTCGCACCCGTGACGACGAGGGACTTCACGCCGTAGGCCTCGTGGAAGGCGCGCACGAGCGAGTAGCCGCCGACGTGCGCCCCGACGATCACGGGGACGAACGGCTGGTCCGCGATCGACCCGTAGGACGTGGGACGAGCAGTGCTCTGCGACAAGGGAACTCGCTCCTCAGCGGCGCTTGTAGACGCGGACGACGAGGTCGATGAGCCGCCCCGCGAGGGGACGGAGACTCTTGGTGAACTCACCGGCATACTCGCGTCGTTCGGGGTTCCACTGGCGCTTGAACTCCTCGAGGCCCTCGGAGGCGTCGATGCCGCCGAAGTCGAAGGTCGTCACTCCCTTGGCCGCCGCGTCCTGCATGATCCGCCAGACCATGAGGTAGTTCGGGCGCAGGTTGCGGTGCTCGTTGGACGACGCGGCGTAGAGGTACGAGCCGCGGCTGCCACAGGTGGCGAAGATCGACCCGGCGAGGTACTCGCCGTCGGGGTGCTGCGCGTGGGCAGCCTCGAAGCCGGGGATCGACTCCTCCTTCTTGGCGATCTGCTCCTCGAGCTGCGCGACCTGACGGTCGGCCTTGTCGGAGGGGTACTTCTCGCGCTTGGCCTGCGCCTTCTCGAGCTGGGCGCGGGTGTCCTCGACGGCCTTGCGCGCCGACGCGGCCGCGGCGCCGTGGTCGAGCTTGACGAGGGAGACGACGATGTCGTCGGTCGGCGAGAGGACGTCGACGAGGGTCGTGAAGTAGTCCTTGCTGCGGATGCCGAAGCCGTCGCGCTCACCGGTGACCCGCATGAGCTCGTAGAAGGCGTCGATGCCGTCGCGCCCGGCCGACTCGTAGACCAGGCCCGACTTCTCGCCCTTGCGGATCGACTGGCGGGTGCCCTGCGACAGCTCCTTCTCGAGGCGGTCGAGGTCGCTGATGTCGGTGACCATGCGCAGCGCCGGCTGGGCGAGCGTCTTGGCGGCGTCCTCGCCCGGGTCGGTGCGGGTGAAGCCGCGCGACTCCAGCGCGGGTCGGACCGTCGGGTCGTCGATGCGGACAGCCGGATCGAGGCGGAGCAGGACGCCTCGGTTGGCCTTCGCGACGCGGGTCACCTCGGCGAGCAGGGCGTCGACGCTCTCGCTGTCGGACCAGTCGACGACGAACCCGCGCGGGCAGTAGGCCAGCGCCAGCGGCAGCACGGGGGTGCGCCGGAAGAGGATGAGCGCGGCACCGGTGACCTCACGTTCGCCGTCGGCGCCAGTGCCCTTGCGACCGACGGCGACGGTGCGCCAGGTCCAGCCGGTGTGCTCCTTCTCGCGGCCCCACGGCGTCGTCTGCATGAGGTGACCGTTGGGGTGGTCACGGACGAAGTCGTCGTGCTCGCGGTCGGTGAGGTCGAGGGCGGCCAGTGCCACGGAGCTCCTAGGTCAAGCCGGTCAGGGGTCGCGTCGGAGTCTATCGGCCAGGCAATCCGCTCCCGGGAGACCTTGCCGGTCGGGGTTAGGCTCGACGGGTGCGCAACGAACGCAACGAACCAGTCGGCATCCTCGGCGGGATCGGGCCGATGGCCACCGTCTACTTCATGCAGCGCGTCCTCGACCTCACCGACGCCTCCCGCGACCAGGACCACCTCGACATGCTCGTGTGGAACCACGCGAGCATCCCGGACCGGACGGCATACCTGCTCGGCGACAGCGACGAGAACCCGGGACCGGTCATGGCCGACGACGCCCGCCAGCTCGAGCGGGCCGGCGCGAGGTTCATCGCGGTGCCGTGCAACACCGCGGTCGCCTTCCAGGACGAGATCGCGTCGGCCGTCGAGATCCCCGTCCTGAGCATCGTCGACGAGACCGTCGCCGCTGCCGTCGCCGCCGTCCCCGGGCTCACGAGCGTCGGCATCCTCGCGACCGACGGCACGCTCAAGGCGGAGACCTACCACCGCGCGGCCCTGGCCGCCGGGATCGCTCCGGTCGTTCCCGACGACGTCGTCCAGAAGGACGTCATGTCGATGATCTACGACGGGGTCAAGGCGGGTATGCCGGTCGAGCGCTCCCGATTCGACGCGGCGGTCCAGCACCTGCGCACCAAGGGCGCCGGTGCCGTGATGCTTGCCTGCACCGAGCTGTCGATCCTCAAGACGGACCTGCGGGTCGAGCAGCCCGACGTCGTCGACTCGCTCGACGCGCTCGCCGCCCGCACCGTGACCATGGCCGGCGGACGGCTGCGCTGACCATGGGACGGCGGACCCCTGCGCGATCGGTGTCGTCCGCCGTTCACCTCGACCTGCCACGATGAGGCCATGACGACGTCGACGAAGCCCTCCGCCCCCGACGTCGACGGCGCCTCCGGGACGTCCCAGGCCGTCGCCGACGTGCGTGACGCCGATGCCGAGGCCCTCGACCCGGCCGGCTTCGTCAACGAGGTCTCGATCGCGAGCGCCTCCGCCGCGGAGGCCCGGGGCACCCAGCCACGCGCGTCCAACGGCCGCTTCGTGCGCACCGGCGGAGCCGACGACTCGAAGGGGCTGCCCGCGGACCGGTTCCTCGACCGCGAGATCTCGTGGCTGCAGTTCAACGAGCGCGTCCTCCAGCTCGCCGCCGACGAGAACGTCCCGCTGCTCGAGCGGGCCCGCTTCCTCGCGATCTTCACGTCCAACCTCGACGAGTTCTTCATGGTCCGCGTCGCCGGACTCAAGCGTCGCATCGCCACCGGCCTCGCCGTCCGCTCCGCCTCGGGTCTCGAGCCGCGCGAGGTCCTCGAGCAGATCTCGGTCGTGAGCCACGAGCTGCTCGCGATGCAGGCCCGCGTCTACGACGACCTCGTCCAGCCCGCGCTCGAGGACGAGGGGATCCAGGTCGTTCGCTGGGACGAGCTCTCCGGGGCCGAGCAGGAGCAGCTGGGACAGCTGTTCACCGACCGCGTCTTCCCGGTCCTCACCCCGCTGGCCGTCGACCCGGCGCACCCCTTCCCCTACATCTCCGGCCTCTCGCTCAACCTCGCCGTGCTCCTCATCAACCCCAAGACCGGCAAGGAGCACTTCGCCCGGGTCAAGGTGCCGCCGCTGCTGCCGCGCCTGCTGCGCGTCGGTGAGTCCGGCGGCTCGGCCGACGTCTACGACGTGCGCTTCGTGCCGCTCGAGGACGTCATGGCCGCCCACCTCGACCAGCTCTTCCCCGGCATGGAGGTGCACGAGCACTACACGTTCCGGGTCACCCGCAACGAGGACCTGGAGGTCGAGGAGGACGACGCCGAGAACCTCCTCGCGGCGCTCGAGAAGGAGCTGACCCGGCGCCGGTTCGGCCCACCGGTGCGGCTCGAGGTCGACGAGGACATGGACGACCACGTCATGGACCTGCTCGTGCGCGAGCTCGGGGTCACCGCCGCCGAGGTCTACCGGCTACCGGCCCCGCTGGACCTGCGCGGCCTCAACATCATCGCCGACCTCGAGCGCTCCGACCTGCACTACCCGGCGTTCGTCGCCCGCACCAACAGCGACCTCGCGCCGACCGAGAGCGCCAAGGCCCGCGACCTCTTCGCGAGCATCCGCAAGCAGGATGTCCTGCTCCAGCACCCCTACGACTCGTTCTCCACGTCGGTGCAGGCGTTCATCGAGCAGGCGGCGGCCGACCCCAACGTGCTCGCCATCAAGCAGACGCTCTATCGCACGAGCGGCGACTCCCCGATCATCGACGCCCTCATCGACGCCGCCGACAGCGGCAAGCAGGTGCTCGCCGTCGTCGAGATCAAGGCCCGGTTCGACGAGCAGAACAACATCTCGTGGGCCCGCAAGCTCGAGCGCGCGGGGGTGCACGTCGTCTACGGCATCGTCGGGCTCAAGACGCACAGCAAGCTCAGCCTCGTCGTCCGGCAGGAGGAGGACGGACTGCGCCGCTACTGCCACATCGGCACCGGCAACTACAACCCCAAGACCGCCCGCCTCTACGAGGACTTCGGTCTGCTCACCGTCGACCCGCAGGTCGGCGACGACCTCACCCGGCTGTTCAACCAGCTCTCCGGCGTCGCGCCGCGCAGCAAGTTCAAGCGTCTGCTCGTTGCCCCCCGCTCCGTCCGCACCGGGCTCATCGAGCGCATCGACACCCAGATCGAGCGCGAGCACGGCAAGGCCGGCTCGGGCTACATCGGCATCAAGGTCAACTCGATCGTCGACGAGCAGGTCATCGACGCGCTCTACCGCGCCTCGATGGCCGGGGTGAAGGTCGACGTCTGGGTCCGCGGCATCTCCGCCCTGCGTCCCGGCGTCGAGGGCCTGTCCGAGACGATCACGGTTCACTCGGTGCTCGGCCGCTTCCTCGAGCACTCGCGGGTGTTCCTCTTCGGCACCGGCGACGAGTTCGAGGCGTGGATCGGCAGCGCCGACATGATGCACCGCAACCTCGACCGCCGCGTCGAGTGCCTCGTGCGCCTCACCGACCCCCGCCACCTCGACGACCTCCGCTCACTCATGGCCAAGGGCATGAGTGAGGACTACTCCCACTGGGCCCTGAGCTCCGACGGCCGGTGGAGCCGGCGTCACCTCGACTCCGACGGCTCGCCGCTGCCGGACATCCAGGAGACCCTCATCGAGATGCACGCGAAGCGCCGACGCAAGGCCCGGCGGCGCTGAGCACGCAGGACCGACCCGAGGTCATCCCCGCGGCGGGCACGCTGCCGTGGCGGGTGCGCAAGGGCGTGCTCGAGGTCGCCCTCGTGCACCGCCCTCGCTACGACGACTGGTCGTGGGCCAAGGGCAAGCTCGACCCGGGCGAGGACTGGGCGACCGCTGCCGTGCGCGAGACCTTCGAGGAGACCGGTCTCGAGGTCCGCCTCGGACCGCCCCTGCCGGAGGCCCGCTACCTCGTGCTCACCAAGACCGGCGCCCGCGGCGACAAGGTGGTGCGCTACTGGGCCTCCACCGTCACCGGTGGCCACGGCCGCCTCGAGAACGAGATCGACGCGGTCGAGTGGCTCGACGTCGCAGAGGCCAACGTCCGGCTCGACTACGCCCACGACCGCGACCAGCTCCGCGCGCTCGTCCGGGCCCACGGAGAGGGCACGCTGGCGACCTGGCCGCTCGTCGTCGTCCGGCACGCCAAGTCGATCCCCCGCTCGTCGTGGTCGACCGACGACCAGCAACGCCCCCTCGACGACAGGGGCACCCAACGGGCGGCCGACCTCGTCCAGGTGCTCGCGGCATACGGGATCACTCGCCTCCTCACCTCACCCTCCGTGCGGTGTCGCGACACGATCGCCCCGTATGCCGTGGAGTCCGGTCACGAGCCGCGCTCGCGTGAGGGGTTGTCCGAGGAAGGGCACGAGGCCGAGCCCGAGAGGGCAGGTGAGCTCGTCGAGAAGCTGCTCGAGCGCGGCGAACCCTCCGCCGTGTGCACGCACGGCCCGGTCATGCCCGCCGTGCTCGAGGTCCTGACCCGGCGGCTGCACCTCGACGGGGGCGACGCGGTCGCGATGCTCGAGCGGTTCGTCGAGGCGCGTGACGACAACCTCGTCAAGGGCGAGGCGCTCGTGTGCCACGTCGCGGGCGTCGGCGCCGACGCCCGCATCGTCGCGGTGGAGCGCCACCTCCCCTGAGCGCTCCGGTGGCGTCCCGGCCCTGACTCCCGCTTGAACAGCGCGACGACCAATGGCCGAATGCCGTTCACGCGTCGTTCACCCCGGACGGGCCGAGCGGTCATGAGCCGTCCCTACCTTCACTGGTGTCGGTACACCACGTCCGGCCCCGATCCTTGTCCTTGTGAGAGGTACACACAGTGAAGATTCAGCGTCTCGGTGCGATGGCTTCCCTCGCCCTTGTCGGTTCCATCGCCCTGGCCGGCTGCGGCTCCGACGACAACAGCGGCGACTCCGCTGCGGCTGACAGCACCGCCAGCGCCTCGTCGAGCAGCGACTGCTTCGACGGCACGCTCAACGCCGAGGGCTCCTCCGCCCAGAAGAACGCGTTCGAGGAGGTCTCCGCCGCGTTCAGCGAGAAGTGCACCGGCGCGACGATCAACTACAACCCGACCGGCTCCGGCGCCGGCATCAAGCAGTTCATCGGCGGCCAGGTCGACTTCGCCGGCTCGGACTCCTCGCTCAAGACCGAGGAGAAGGATGGCAAGATCGAGTCCAAGGACGCCGAGGCCGCCTGCGGCTCCCCCGCCTGGAACATCCCCATGGTCACCGGCCCCATCGCCGTCGCCTACAACGTCAAGGGCGTCGACAAGCTCACCCTGACCCCGGCCGTCGCCGGCGACATCTTCTCGGGTGTCATCACCACGTGGAACGACCCGAAGATCGCCGCCGTGAACTCCGGCGTCACCCTCCCGGCGACCGACATCAAGGTCTTCTTCCGCTCCGACGAGTCGGGCACGACCGAGAACTTCACCAAGTACCTCAAGGCCGCCTCCGCCGCCAACTGGGCCGGCGAGCCCTCCAAGAAGTGGACCGGCAAGGGCGAGGGCAAGGAGAAGTCCTCCGGTGTGACCGAGGGCGTCAAGAGCACCGACGGTGGCATCACCTACGTCGAGTGGAGCTACGCCAAGGAGGCCAGCCTCGGTGTCGCCCAGATCGACAACGGCGCCGGCGCCGTCGAGCTCAACAGCGAGTCGGTCGGCAAGGCCGTCGCCACCGCGAAGCAGACGGGCACCGGCAACGACCTGGCGCTCAAGCTCGACTACGCCACGAAGGAGGCCGGGGCCTACCCGATCAACCTGGTGACCTACGAGATCGTCTGCTCGAAGGGCAAGGACGCCGAGAAGCAGAAGAACATCAAGGCGTTCCTCAAGTTCTTCGCCTCCGAGGACGCGCAGAAGGTCATCGAGGAGGTCGGCTACGCGCCGCTGCCCGCCGAGGTCCAGACCAAGGTCGAGGCCGCCATCGAGGCGATCAGCTGACCGCGTCTTCCGGACGCGTCGACCATCTGGTCGACTGAGGGGGTGGGGCCGCTCCGGTCCCGCCCCCTCGACCCGGTTCCACAGCCCTGCCGCACCAGCACCGCGTACAGCACCCCTGCACAGCCCCTGAGAGGATCCGACCTCGTGTCATCGATCACCGGTCACAGCGCGATCGACGAGCTACCCAGCGGCGACGGTCGCCCACCGCTCGAGGCCGACCGGGCCAGCACCGGCCGGCTCGGCGACCGCATCTTCGGCGGTCTCGCCACGGGTTCGGGCATCTTCGTCATCGCTCTCGTCACCCTCGTCGGCGTCTTCCTCATCGCGCAGGCCGTGCCGTCGCTGATGAACAACAACGTCAACTTCCTCACCTCGCGCGAGTGGGAGCCCGCCGGGGCCGAGCCGAGGTTCGGCATCGTCGACCTGCTCTGGGCGACGGTCGCGACCTCGCTCATCGCCATGGTCATCGCCGTGCCGCTCGGAGTCGCGGTGGCGCTCTTCATCACCCAGTACGCCCCGACGTGGCTGAGCAAGCCCGCCGCCACCCTCGTCGACCTGCTCGCCGCGGTGCCCTCGATCGTCTACGGCTTCTGGGGCCTGCAGGTGGCCGGGCAGTACTTCGAGCCGGTCGCCAAGCTCGTCGACAGCGTCCTGGGCTGGCTGCCGTTCTTCGAGTACACCGGCACCCCGAGCGCGAAGAGCACCCTGGCCTTCGCCGGGGTCATCCTCGCCATCATGATCCTGCCGATCATCACGGCGATCTCGCGCGAGGTCTTCACCCAGGTGCCGACGGCCCACAAGGAGGCCGCACTCGCCCTGGGCGCGACGAAGTGGGAGATGATCCGCACCGCCGTCCTCCCCTTCGGCAAGCCGGGCATCATCTCGGCGGCGATGCTCGGCCTCGGGCGCGCGCTCGGCGAGACCCTCGCCGTGACGATCCTGCTCTCCGGCCTCAACTCCAGCGACGCGTTCCGGACGACGATCTTCAACGGCGGTGCGACGTTCGCCTCCAAGATCGCGCTCGCGGCCAACGAGTTCGACTCGGCGCAGAAGACCGGCGCCTACATCGCCGCCGGACTCGTGCTGTTCATCCTCACCTTCATCGTCAATGCGGCGGCCCGGGTCGTCATCGATCGCCGGAAGGCCTTCACCGAATGAGCACCGTGAGCACCGTCGACGAGACGGCACCCCCCGCTGGCATCACCCCGCCGGCCGACGACTTCGGCGGTCGCTCGGGCGGACGGGCCTTCAAGGACCAGCTCGCCCGGGTCCTCATGTGGACGGCCTTCGTCATCGCCCTCATCCCCCTCGTCTGGATCCTCGGCTCCACCCTGGTCAAGGGCGGCCACATGCTGCTCGAGGCCGACTGGTGGGGCAAGTCCCAGGCCGGCATCACCGCCCGCCGCGAGGGTGGCGGCGCCGTCCACGCGATCCAGGGCACGCTCATCCAGGCGTTCGTCACGGCCCTCATCTCGGTGCCGATCGGCGTCCTCACCGCGGTCTACCTCGTCGAGTACGGCCGCGGCCGCCTCGCGCGGGTCGTGTCGTTCATGGTCGACATCCTCACGGGCATCCCGTCGATCGTCGCCGGCCTCTTCATCTATGCCGTGTGGGTCACGACCTTCGGCTTCCAGCGCCTGCCCATCGCGGTCTGCTTCGCGCTGACGATGCTCATGATCCCGACGGTGGTCCGCTCCACCGAGGAGATGCTCAAGCTCGTCCCCAACGAGCTGCGCGAGGCGTCCTACGCGCTCGGCGTGCCGAAGTGGAAGACGATCATGAAGATCGTCATCCCGACGTCGTTCTCGGGCATCGTCACCGGCATCCTGCTCGGCCTCGCCCGGGTCATGGGCGAGACGGCCCCGCTGCTCATCCTCGCGCCCTACACCAAGGTCATCGCGACCGACCTCTTCGGCGGCCTCATGGGCACGCTGCCCACGATGATCAACCAGGACCGCGACCAGACCCTGCAGCCGGCGCTGGACCGCGTCTGGGGCGCCGCCCTCACCCTCATCCTCATCATCTTCCTGCTCAACATCCTCGGCCGCTTCATCGGCCGGTTCAGCAAGGTGAAGAGCTGACGCTCCGCCGAGCACACGGCATACCCACGACTTTTCCTCACCCGAACAGAGAGAAACGACAGCACCCATGGCCAAGCGCATTGACGTCAAGGACCTCGACATCTACTACGGCGACTTCAAGGCCGTCGAGGGTGTCACGCTGACCGTCGAGCCCCGCTCCGTCACCGCCTTCATCGGCCCGTCCGGCTGCGGCAAGTCGACCGTCCTGCGCACCCTCAACCGCATGCACGAGGTGATCCCCGGTGGCCGCGTCGACGGCAAGGTCACGCTCGACGACCAGGACCTCTACGCCTCCTCGATGGACCCGGTGGCCGTGCGTCGCACCGTCGGCATGGTGTTCCAGCGGCCGAACCCGTTCCCGACGATGTCGATCCGCGACAACGTCGCCGCCGGCCTCAAGCTCAACGGCATGAAGAACAAGAAGCAGCTCGACGAGGTCGTCGAGCGCTCGCTCAAGGGCGCCAACCTCTGGAACGAGGTCAAGGACCGGCTCGACAAGCCCGGCGCCGGCCTCTCCGGTGGCCAGCAGCAGCGACTCTGCATCGCCCGCGCCATCGCCGTCGACCCGCAGGTGCTCCTCATGGACGAGCCGTGCTCGGCGCTCGACCCGATCTCGACGCTGGCCATCGAGGACCTCATCAACGAGCTCAAGTCCCAGTACACGGTCGTCATCGTCACGCACAACATGCAGCAGGCGGCGCGCGTCTCGGACCAGACGGCGTTCTTCAACCTCAAGGCCACGGGTCAGCCCGGCCGTCTCGTCGAGGTCGACGACACGCAGCGCATCTTCAGCAACCCGACGCAGAAGGCCACCGAGGACTACATCTCCGGCCGGTTCGGCTGAGCCGGGGACGCGGGCCCGACGCTCGAGACGAGCAGCTCTTGGCGAGACGAGCAGGTAGGAGTGCTCGTCTGGCCACGAGGTGCTCGTCTCGACGTGTCAGAGCCCTCTGGGGGTCAGAGGCCTCGGGGGGTCAGAGGCCGATGACGAGCTTGAGCAGGAGGTACGACAGGGCGGCGACGATGCCGGCGCCGGGGAAGGTGAAGATCCACGCGCCGACGATGTTCTTGGCCACACCCCACCGGACGGCCTTGACCGACTTCGTCGAGCCGACGCCCATGATCGCCGAGGTGATGGCGTGGGTCGTCGAGATCGGCGCACCGGTGGCAGTGGCGACGTACAGCACGGCAGCGGCCGTCGTCTCCGCCGCGAAGCCCTGGGGCGGGTCGAGGTGGATGATCCGGCGGCCGAGCGTGCGCATGATCCGCCACCCACCGGCATACGTGCCGAGGGAGATGACCACGGCGCTCATGACGAGCACCCAGAGGGGGATGGTGTCGTTCCCGCTCGTGTGGAAGCCACCGACCGTGAGGGCGAGCACGACGACACCGGCGGTCTTGGCCGCGTCCTGCATGCCGTGCCCGAACGCCATGGCGGCGGCCGAGACGGTCTGGGCGTAGCGGAAGCCGCGGTTGACCTTGCCCGGGTGACCCCTGCGGAACAGCCACAGGATCGCCGTCATGACGAGGAAGCCGACGACGAGGCCGACGACGGGCGAGGCGACCATCGGGAGGATGACCTTCTCGAGGACCTTGGCCCAGTGCACCGTCGTGGACGCGGCGATCGCGGCGCCACCCAGGCCACCGATGAGGGCGTGCGACGACGACGACGGCAGGCCGAACCACCACGTGAGGAGATTCCAGGCGATGGCGCCGACGAGGGCGGCGGCACAGATCGTCAGGCCGACCTTGCCGGCGGGCGCGTCGATGATGCCGCTGCCGACGGTCTTGGCGACCTTGGTGCCGAGGAACGCGCCGACGAGGTTGGCGATGGCGGCCATGCCCAGCGCGATGCGCGGCGTGAGGGCACGGGTCGACACCGACGTCGCGATCGCGTTCGCGGCGTCGTGGAAGCCGTTGGTGTAGTTGAAGCCCATCGCCAGTGCGACGACGAGGGCCACCGGGATCCAGCTGTCCACGGTGGTCAGGACTCCTTGACGGCGATGCTCTCGATTTTGTGGGCCACGGTCTCGAAGGCATCCGCCGCGGCCTCGAGCTCGTCGATGAGCTCCTTGTGCTTCATCACCGTGATGGCGTCGGCGCCCTCGGCGTTGAAGAGCTCGGCCAGCATGCGGCGGTAGGCCTTGTCGGCGGAGTTCTCGAGGCGGTTGATCTCGATCCAGAAGGAGCTGAGGTCCTTCATCGAACGCAGCTTGGGCATCGCCTCGACGGTGACCTCGGCCATGCGCGACAGGATCTCGACCTGCTTGACGACGCCCTTGGGGAAGGTGTCGATGCGATAGAGCGCGACGAGGTCGGCGGCGGCGTCCATGTGGTCGACGCAGTCGTCGAGCGCGCTGGCCAGGCCGTGGATGTCCTCACGGTCGAACGGCGTGATGAACGAGGAGTTCACCTTGCGGATGAGCTCGTGCGTGGACTCGTCGGCCGACGTCTCCACCTCGTCCATGCGCTTGGCGATGGCCTCGCGCTCATCCTGGCTCTGGGCGCCGAGGATGGCGGTGAGCTCGGCAGCACCCTCGATGAGGTGTGCGGCGGACTGGGAGAACAGGTCGTAGAACCCGGTGTCCTGGGGGGTCAGGCGGAAGCCCACGTGAGTGCTCCGAAAGGCTCGAGGTCAACGGTCGCGGACAAGGCTACGGCCTCCCGGCCAGAACCACGTCATCGGCGGTTCACCCGCCGTTGGCCGGTCCGTACCCGTTGGTACGCGTGTGACGGACGGGGTTCCGCGCCAGCTCGGCCGGGGAGTGAAGTGGTGCCGGACCGGGAGCGCCTCACGGCGCGTGGCCGCTCGTAGCGGCTGAATTTGGGACCCGGGGCTGCCGCGGTCCGGCACCACCACCAGAGCCTAACGCGCCGGTGCCCGAAGTCTGTTCCCGAACGGGCCTCCCAGTATGCCGTCCCGCCCGGTCGGGGCGTGCCGTCCCACCGCGATGCTCGCGTATGCCGTCCGGCTCAGTCGAGCTCGTCGGCGCGCCACAGGCGGGCGCAGGCCACGAGGTCCTCGCCCGTGCGCTGCATCGCCACGGCGCTCGTCGTGAGGGCCCCGGCGCCGCCCGGGTCCGTGACGTCGCGGTCGTGCGCGAGGTCCGCCCGACCTGCGGCGATGACCGCCGCGAAGGCCGCGGCCCGTTCCAGCGCCACCGCGAGGTCCCCGGCGAAGACCCCGGTGAGGATCTCGTCCGCGAGCGCCTGCACCTCGTCGGGGCCGGGCGGCTCGGCGACCCCGGCGACGGCGTGCGCCACGTCGGTGAACCGGATGCCGGCCGCGTACTGACGGCTCGCCTCCACAGGCTGGCGCCGCACCCACTCGCGCAGGGCGTAGAGGCGCCACAGGGATCCGGGCAGGCTTCGCGCCGGCCGGCCCGCCCAGAGGTCGGCCACCGTCGAGAGGCCGAGGTCGTCGACGAGGGCGACGAGGCGGGAGGTGACCGTGGGGTCCGCGGCGGCGCGGCCGGTCCCCACGAGGACGGCTGCGGTCTGGTGGGCGATCTCGGTGACCTCCGCCGGCCCGGGCAGGGTGCCGCCGTGGGCCTCGAGGGCGTCCGGGCCGAAGTGGACCGGCCGCCGCGGCAGGTTGCGTCCGCTGTCTGTCACCCGTCCATCCTGCCCTCTACGTTGGGGTCATGACCGGCACCGATGACCCGCGGACCTACGAGACGCTGCGGTGGGAGGTCTCACCCGACGGCATCCTCACACTCACCCTCGACCGGCCGGATGCGCTCAACGCGTTCACGGTGACGATGGCCCGCGAGCTGGAGGACGCGTTTCGTCGGGTCAACGAGGACGACACGGTCGCTGCGGTCGTCGTGACCGGTGCCGGCCGAGCGTTCTGCGCCGGGATGGACCTCTCCCGCGAGGGCAACGTCTTCGGGCTCGACGAGTCGCTCGCCCCGACCCTCGACGACATGACGCAGCGGCTCGACTCTCCCGAGATCGAGGACGGTGTGCGCGACACGGGTGGTCGCGTGGCCCTGGCGATCTACGACTGCACCAAGCCGGTCATCGCGGCCATCAACGGCCCCGCCGTCGGCATCGGCGCGACGATGACGCTGCCGATGGACGTGAGGATCGCCTCGACGGCGGCGCGGATCGGGTTCGTCTTCGGGCGGCTCGGCATCGTCCCGGAGGCGTGCTCGTCGTGGTTCCTGCCGCGCCTCGTCGGCGTCTCGCGCGCCCTCGAGTGGACCTATGCCGCCGACATCCTCAGCGCGGAGGAGGCCCTCGACGGCGGCCTGCTCCGCTCGGTGGTGGAGCCGGAAGCGTTGCTGGACACGGCATACGGGCTCGCACGTCGCTTCGTCTCGGGACGCTCACCGGTCGCCACGGCGCTCACCCGGCAGATGATGTGGCGCAACGCGGCGCAGCCGCACCCGCTCGAGGCGCACCGCGTCGACTCGCTCGCGATGTGGTGGACGAGCGTGCACGACGGGCGCGAGGGCGTCGCCGCGTTCCGCGAGAAGCGTGCGCCCGAGTTCACGTCGGCGGCCTCGCGCGACCTGCCCGAGTGGGTCCCATGGAGCTGAACCGGTTCGTCGAGGCCCAGGACGCGGGCGGCACGTACGCCACAGCGCTCGCCGAGCTGCGGCGCGGCCGCAAGACGAGCCACTGGATGTGGTTCGTCCTGCCGCAGGTCGCCGGCCTCGGACGGAGCGAGATGGCCCACAGGTATGCCGTGTCGGGCCTGGACGAGGCACGCGCCTACCTCGCGGATCCCGTTCTCGGACAGCGGTTGCGCGAGTGTGCCGAGGTGCTTCTCGAGCTCACCGGCTCGGACCCGGTCGCCGTTTTCGGCAGCATCGACGCGGTGAAGCTCCGGTCGTCGATGACGCTGTTCTCGCGCGCCGCGGAGGTCGAGCTCGACCGTGCGCTGTTCGACGGTGTGCTCGACAAGTACTTCGACGGCGAGCCCGACCCGGCCACCCTCGCGCTGCTGTGACAGGCATTCCGCACACGTCGGGGCAGGTCCCTCGCGGGGCGCGTCCCGACGCCGTCAAGGACAACTGGCCCCACCTCATCAAGAACGTCAGTCGGCTGCGGTGCACCTACCAGATCCGCGTCCTCACGGCCTTGGCCGAGGACGCCGGTCAGCGGCTCGTGGTCGTGGTGCCGAAGGGCACGCGACTCTCGCGCGACCTGACCCAGTTCATCCGCGACCACAAGGCGTCCATCAGGGTCGATCGGCGGACCGGATGAGCCTCTACCTCGCGGTGTTCGCGTCGGACGACGTCGACGTCGAGCTCGACGGGATCAATGTCGGGTCCTACGGCGACTTCATGACCCTGCGGGAGGCCGTGTGCCGGACTCTCGAGGACGGTGAGTGGGGATCACGCTTCCCCACGCTCATGACCGTCCCCGACAACGGACCCGTCTGGGACACCGAGACGCTTCCCCTGCTCGGGCAGGAGGTGGACGTGATCCGGCACGGTCTGGCCCAGGCAGAGGCCGTCGCCTTCGAGCTTGGCTCCTGGCAGGCCGACGTCGCCCGTCGTCAGGGCGTCGCACCGGCGACCCTGGCCGACTGCTTCATCGACGTGGACGGTGAGCCCCTGCTCGAGCGGCTCGCCGACCTCGTGGCGACGGCGGAGTCGCACCAGCGGCCGATCGAGTTCCAGTAGCAGGACTGACCCGCGTCAACTGCCCCGGGGCGCTCGGTCGGCGCCCGGTATCGTCTGCGCACGTGCGGACCCGACGGTTCGCGCGGGCCTCTAGCTCAATTGGCAGAGCTGCGGACTTTTAATCCGTAGGTTGTGGGTTCGAGTCCCACGGGGCCTACCGACTGCTCATGAGTGGACCTACCAAGCGGCTGCGGGGCGGTAGGCGCCAGCACTCCACTCGTGCCACTCGGCGTCGAGCACGCGGCACCGACGAGTCCCCCACTCGGTGTGCTCGGGCCGCGAAGACCTCACCGCTCCTGCGGCGGGCCCGGCCTGACACGGGGCCGAGGCGCACCCGCTCCTGAGCGTGCAGCGCGACCTAGCATCGGGTCCATGAAGTCCGTCGACGACGCCCACACCCGCCCCGAGGGGACCACCGACGCCACCGTCGAGGCGGTCGGCAAGCTGTCGGAGGCGTTCGAGGTCATCGAGGAGGCCCGAGGTTCGCTCTACGCCTTCCACCGCAACCTCGGTCGCGCCGACCTCACCCTCGGCGAGGCCGTCGACAAGCTGCGCGAGGCCGGCCACGGCGACATCGCCGACGAGATCGAGACCGACCTCGTGGGGCGCAACGTGCTCGCCGGACGGTGGACGTTCCAGATCGTCGAGGAGTTCGACGACGGCTACTACGCGGCCTTCCGCGAGCACGACCGCCGCGTGCGCGACGCCCTCATGGACGGACGGCGTCACGTCTTCGAGGCCGAGATGAAGCAGGAGCGTCGCACCCACGACCGCCCGGGCCACGAGGCCACCCCCGGCGAAGTGTGAGCCCGGCTTTCAGAGTGGCAGCGGAACTCCGTTGTCGCGCAACGTGTGCGCCACGGCGAGAACCACCATCGAGACGAGGATCGAACCGAGGAAGCCGCGCAGTCCACTGATCCGCCGGTCGAGGGGCCGGTCCGGGCGGCGACGGAGCCCGATGAGCTCGAGGACGGCATACGCGACGACGCCGGAGGCGGCCGGGAGGGTGAGCACCACCCAGAACCAGAACCACCGCGTCCCCACCCGCGGCGAGGGGCCAGCGACGAGGAACACGAAGAGCGCCAAACCACCGAACGTCACGGCGCCGCTGACCCAGCCCCCGTCGGAGAACTCGTAGGGCTTCATCGGGACTTGGGCGGCGCGCAGCTGACCGACGAGGGCCGTGGACACCTCGGTCGCCGCCTCCTGGTCGCCGTCAGCCGCGTTCGAGACGCCCGACTCCGAGGCGACGCGCCACCCGGGCTCGCCCCACGTGCGCCAGACGAGGATGCCGCCGAGCGGGTCGCCCGCCGGCGGCAGGTAGACACCCTCGGAGCCCTCGTCGAGGTCGCCACGGACCGTGGACGCCGGTGCCTGCCTCACGTCGAGCGGTCCGGACTCGAACCGCTCGGCCGCATACCACTGCTGGACCGAGCCGTCCGCGATGTCGGACTGCAGCTGCTGGAACGTCGACGCGCGCAGCCCGGTCGACCACGACATGACGAGCAGGACTGCCACGACGGCGACCACCGCTCCACCGAGGGCGACCACCAGCCGCTCCCGCCACGCGCCGAACCGTCGTTCCTGCAGCGTCGCGGCCCCCGCCGCGACCTCCCCCACCCCGGTGCTCATGGAGGAAGAGTGGCACGACAAACCCCCGCTGACCAGACGTCAACGGGGGCCTGCGAGTCGGTGGCGCCGGGCGCCTCGCAGATCAGTCGAAGAGCTCGCCGAGGAAGGACTTCTTGCGGCGGTACCCGGGCTGGCCGTAGTAGCCCTTGCCGGGCGAGGACGAGTAGCGCGGAGCCTGGCCGTAGTGCTGTGCCGCGGGCTGCCGGTACGGGTCGTTGCCGTATGCCGGCTGCTGAGGTGCCGCTGCCTGCTGCGGCGGAGCCTGCTGGGCCGGCGGCTGGTAGTAGGCGGTCTCGGCGTTGACGAGCGCCTCGAGCTCGCCGCGGTCGAGGAAGAGCCCGCCGCAGCCGGTGCACTGGTCGACGTGCACCTGGTTGCGTTCGTAGCTGCGCATCTCGGAGCCGCACTTGGGGCAGGTGAGGGTGCTCATGCCCCACCCAACGACCGACCCGGCGAAATCGTCCCGAACCGCTCCGACGAGTTCGTCAGCGGGCGGCGTCGAGCACGACGGGGAGCAGGAAGAGCATGCCGAGCGACCACGTGAGGTGCGTGACGATCGGCCCGAGGATCCCGCCCGTGACGCGCCGCTGGAGGCCGACCACCGCGCCGACGAGCGCCGCCGCGAGGACGAGCAGGGGGATGCCCGAGCCCGCACACACCAAGGCGTAGACGACCGTCGTGACGAGGACTGCGTGCTTGCGGCCGACGGCCGCGAAGAGCGAACCGCGGTAGAAGAGCTCCTCGGCGACGCCGTTGATCGCGGTGATGACGGCCACCACCGCGAGCGAGCCGAAGCGGGCGTGGTCGAGCAGCCGGTCGACCGGCTCGCGCAGGACCGGGATCCGCGCGACGACGACGGCGCCGACGAGGAAGAGGCCGAGCAGCATCGCTCCGAGGACGAGCGACTGGACCACCGAGCGGCTCGGCCGGTCACCGGCGCGGGTGTGGGCCCAGCCGAGGTGCAGCGGGCCGGACATCAGTGCCCCGAAGGCCCACACGGCCGCGAGGGCGAGGGTCGCCGGGTAGAAGAGGTTGTTGCCCGGCTCGATGCGCAGCGCCCACGCGTTGACGGCGAGACCGACGACGAGGGTGACGGCGGCGACGATGCGCCGGCGGCGGAAGGCCGCGTCGCTCTCGGTGTGGTCGCGTGGCACCGGCTCCACGAGGGCAGCGTTTAGGAATCTCCGCAGTTCAACCACCGGATTCGCCATGACGGGTGAGACGATGCCACAGATGACTTCCTCCCAGCAGCCCCATGTCCTCGTGACGGGCGCGACCGGCTACATCGGGTCCCGTCTCGTACCCGTGCTCCTCGAGGCCGGGCTGCGGGTGCGCGTGCTCACGCGGTCGGCGGACCGGCTCCGCGCCCGCAAGTGGGCCGACGACGTCGAGGTGGTCGAGGGCGACGCCACGTCGCGCCAGGACCTCGAGACGGCGCTCGAGGGCATCGACGTCGCCTACTACCTCCTGCACTCGATGGACGGCAAGGACGACTTCGAGGAGCGCGACCGCGAGCTGGCACGGACCTTCGGACTCGCCGCTCAGGGCGCCGGCGTCGGCCGCATCGTCTACCTGTCCGGGCTGCACCCGAGCTCGGGCCACCTGTCGGCGCACCTCGCGTCACGCGTCGAGGTGGGTGACCTCCTCATGGCCTCGGGCGTGCCGACCGTCGTCCTCCAGGCCGCGATCATCCTCGGTTCCGGGTCGGCGTCGTTCGAGATGCTGCGCCACCTCACCAAGAAGCTCCCGGTCATGGTGACCCCGAAGTGGGTCAACAACCGGATCCAGCCGATCGCCATCGCGGACGTCCTGCACTACCTCGTCGGGGCCGCGACCCTCGAGGGCGAGGTCAACCGGACCTTCGACATCGGCGGCCCCGAGGTCCTCACCTACCGCGAGATGATCCAGCGCTACGCGACCGTGGCGGGGCTCCGGTCGCGCACCATCCGCACGGTCCCGGTACTCACCCCGGGGCTCGCGAGCCACTGGGTCGGCTTCGTCACCCCGGTGCCGTCGGGCATCGCCAAACCGTTGGTGGGCAGCCTCATCCACGAGGTCGTCTGCCAAGAGCACGACATCGACGACGCCGTCGGCGATCCCGAGGGCGGCAAGACCGGCTTCGACGACGCCGTCCGCGCGGCTCTCGGCGGCACCGCCAAGGACCGCCCCGAGCCGGGCACGGTCGACCCGGCCCGGCTCACCGCGGCCGACCCCGACTGGGCCGGCTGAGCCAGGCTCAGTCGCGGCGCATCGTCACCTGGGCGACGTCGAGGTAGCCCGACGCGAACCCGGCCTCGCAGTAGGCGAGGTAGAACTCCCACATGCGCTTGAACGTCTCGTCGAAGCTGCCACCCTCGATCTGCGGCCACGCCTCGAGGAAGCGCATCCGCCAGCGGCGCAACGTCTCGGCGTAGTCGCCGCCGAACGCCAGCACGCCACGCACTCGCAGATCCGTATGCCGTCCGGTCACCTCCGAGATCGCGTCGAGCGAGGGGATGAGGCCACCTGGAAAGATGTACTTCTGGATCCACCCGTAGCTGTTGCGGGTGGCGAGGTAGCGGTCGTGACCCATGAGGATCGCCTGGACGACGGCCGTCCCGCCCGGAGCGAGCAGCGCGTCGATCGCCGAGAAGTAGGTCGGCCAGTACTCCTCACCGACGGCCTCGATCATCTCGACCGAGACCACGGCGTCGAACTCGCCCGTCACCTCGCGGTAGTCCTGGAGGCGCACCTCGACCCGGTGGGAGAGCCCGGCCGCGGCGATCCGCTCGCGGGCCAGCGCCTGCTGCTCGCGCGACAGGGTGATGGACAGGACGTCGGCGCCCCGGGCCGCTGCGCGCAACGCCAGCTCGCCCCAGCCCGTGCCGATCTCGAGGACCCGCGACCCGGAGGTCACGCCGGCCGAGTCGAGGATGGCGTCGATCTTGCGGTGCTGCGCCTCGACGAGGTCCTGGTCGGCGAGCGGCCGCGAGTGGTCGAACAGGGCCGACGAGTAGGACATCGTCGGGTCGAGGAACGCCGCGAAGAGGTCGTTGGACAGGTCGTAGTGAGCCTCGATGTTGGCGCGGCTGCCGACGAGGGTGTTGCGGGTGCCGGCGGGCAGCGCACGGTCCACGATCCGGCGCAGGGACAGCACCGGCTTGGGCAGCAGCCGACCCATCCGCGCCGCGAACGGCAGCAGGGCCTGCGCGAGGTCGGTGCCGTGGGCGGCGTGCCAGTCGCCGGCCATGTAGGCCTCACCGAGCCCGATCTTGGGGTGCTGCTCGACCCGGCGGTAGAGCGACGCGGGTCGGACCACCTCGAGCGTCGGGGCACCGTCGCCACCGCCACCCACGTGCGAGCCGTCGGGGTAGCGCAGTCGGACGGGGACGCCGGCGACGATCTTGTGGACGAGGGTGCGCGCGACGGCGCCGCGGGTGAACAGGGTTCGCGGAGTGGGGATCTCGAGCGAGGGCAGGGTCTCGGAGGTCATCGGACGCTCTCCTGGGTGTTGGCAGGGCGGGGCTGGACGGGGAGGCGGCGGGCCCAGAGGCGGATGCCGTGCATCCGGATCAGGGCGCTCACCCGCTGGGGCATGAGGGGGTGGCGGGCGACGGTGCGCACGACCGACGACGACGTGGCCGGGACGAGCGCGCCGTCGACGACGGCGGTGAGGACGAGCTCGCCCTCGCGGTGCAGGCGGATGCCGACCGACACCCGCTCGGCGTCGAGGTGGAAGCGGATCGAGTACTCGCCGGACGTGTCGTTGAACGGAGAGACGTAGAAGTCCTTGTCCACGGAGGCCGCACCACGGGGATCGGGGCGGACGGCATACGCGTGCCGTCCTCCGTAGGTGTTGTGCACCTCGACGACGACCCCGCGCAGCGCGCCGTCGGCGGTGAGGCACCAGTACGCGGTCATCGGGTCGAAGACGTGCCCGAGGACGCGGGCGTGCGTCAGCGCGACGACCCGCGTCACGCCGTCAGCAGGTATGCCCTCGCGCTCGAGGCAGCGCAGGACGTTCGCCTTGAGCTCGGGCAGGCTCGCGGAGCCGGCGAGGTGGTCCTCGGGACGGAAGGACGC
Organism: Knoellia sp. LjRoot47; assembly: GCF_964253435.1. Lineage (NCBI taxonomy): Bacteria > Bacillati > Actinomycetota > Actinomycetes > Micrococcales > Intrasporangiaceae > Knoellia > Knoellia sp. LjRoot47. The sequence continues at coordinate 1,666,457 of NZ_CAXUQS020000001.1, read as the reverse complement.
GAGCGGACGCAGCCACACCGGCAGCCGCGGCGGTGCGTCGAGGTCGACGAGCCACTGGTAGTGCCGGTGGGTGAACGCGTGGCGCATCGGCGTGTGCCGGACGTGGTGGACCTGTCCGACGACGAGCGCCGGGAGGACGGGGAGCGTGATCGCCTGGTCGACGACGCGGGGACGGACCTCGGTCATGACCACCGCACTCCGAGTGCGTGCGCCGCCTCGACACCGGAGCGGCAGCCGTCCTCGTGGAACCCCCAGCCCCAGTGCGCCCCGGCGAAGGCCGTGCGGGCCGTGGTGATCTCGTCGCGGCGGCGCTGGGCGCGGACGGCGGCGAGGTCGTGGATGGGATGGGCATAGTCCATGACCGCGACGACGGTGGCCGGGTCGATGAGCGCCGTCGCGTTGAGCGTGACGTAGAGCGGGTCGGCAGCCGGCAACCCCATGAGCCGGGTCATGTCGTAGGTGACGACCGGCCCCGTCGTCCCGACGTCGTGACCGGGGCGGGCGACGCGGTAGTTCCACGAGGCGCGGGCCCAGCGCGCCGACGGCAGCAGCGAGTCGTCGCGGTGCAGGACGGTCTCGTTGCGCGAGTAGCGGAAGGCGCCGAGGATCTCCTTCTCGGCCGGGGTGGCGTCGACGAGCAGGGCGAGGGCGTCGTCGGCGTGGGTGGCGACGACGACGTGGTCGAAGCGCTCGGCGCCGGAGCGGGTCGTCACGGTGACTCCGTCGTCGTCGCGCTCGATCGACAGGACGCCGTGCCCGCGGCGGACGTCGCCGAGGCGCGCGGCGAGGGCCTCGACGTAGGTCGCGGACCCGCCGACCACCGTGCGCCACTGCGGCGAGCCGGTGACGCTGAGCATCCCGTGGTGCTCGAGGAACTGGAACAGGTAGCGCGCGGGGTAGTCCATCGCGTCGCCGCGGCCGCTGGACCACACGCACGAGACGAGCGGGACGGCATACAGCTCGACGAAGCTGTCCGGGAAGGTGCGCGCCGCGATGAACTCGCCGTAGGTCGTCTGGTCCTCGTCGTCGGTCGCGGCGAGGAAGTCCGCCGCCTCGTGGTGGAAGCGGCGGACGGACCGGAGCATCGTGAGGAAGTCGCGCGAGAGGAGCTGACGCGGGCGGGCGAGGAACCCGGTGATCCCGCGGCCACCGGCGTACTGCAGACCGGACGCGGGGTCGAGGATCGACATCGACATCTCGGTGTCGCGGACCTCGATCCCCAGGTCGGCGAAGAGCCGCTGCAGGTGCGGGTAGGTCCGGTCGTTGTGGACGATGAAGCCCGAGTCGACGCGGACCTCGCCGTCGCCGGACGTGATCGTGTGGGTGTGGGCGTGCCCGCCGAGCCGGTCGTCGGACTCGAAGAGGGTGACGCGGTGCTGCTGCGAGAGCACGTGGGCAGCCGTCAGCCCGGACACTCCGGAGCCGACGACGGCAGTGCGTGGTGCAGCGTCAGTCGAGGTCATGCCGTCCATTCGTGGCGCTGGTGCGTTTGGATTGGGTCCATCTTCGCTGCCCGCCGGTCCAATCCACGCCAAAGGGGTCTCCGAATGTCGACCGTGAGCACTTCGTCACCCGATCTCGCCCTGCGTATCGCCGACGCACTCGTTCCCCTCCTGCGTGGGCCACTGCCCGTGGGGCTCAGGGTCTGGGACGGCTCACGGGCAGGGCCGGTGGAGGGGCCGGTCCTGGTCCTCCGATCGCCAAGGGCACTCCAGCGGCTCCTCTGGTCGCCGGGAGAGCTCGGAGCCGCGCAGGCCTACGTCACCGGCGAGCTCGACATCGAGGGGGACGTCGGCGAGGCGCTGGACGCTGCGCGCGCCGCCCTGTCGGAGCGCGGGGTCACCAGCGTCGACGTGCGCGCCCTCGCCCGGTCGGCGCCGCGCCTCGTCGCGCTGGCCCGCGAGCTCGGGGTGCTCGGACGCCCCCTCGACCCGCCCGCCAGCCAGGCCCGGCTGCGCGGCCGGCTGCACTCGATCGGGCGCGACCGCTCGGCGATCAGCCACCACTACGACCTCTCCAACGCGTTCTACGAGCTCCTGCTCGACCCGCACATGGCCTACTCGTCGGCGTGGTTCAGCGACGCGCCGTCGGACTCGGGCCAGTCGCTCGAGGCAGCGCAGGCGGCCAAGCTCGACCTCGTCTGTCGCAAGATCGGTCTCACCGAGGGGTCGCGCTTCCTCGACGTGGGCTGTGGCTGGGGCTCGCTGTCCCTGTATGCCGCGGAGCACTTCGGCGCCCGCGTCACCGGTGTGACCATCGCGGCCGAGCAGAAGAAGTTCATCGACGAGCGGGTCCGCGAGCGCGGACTCGAGGACCTCGTCGAGATCCGGCTGCAGGACTACCGCGACGTGGCCGACGGCCCCTATGACGCCGTGGCGTCGATCGAGATGGGCGAGCACGTGGGGCAGGGCAACTACCCGACCTACGTCTCGGTCCTGCGCGAGGCCGTCAAGCCCGGCGGCCACGTCCTCGTGCAGCAGATGTCGCGCCGGGGGCGCCACCCCGGCGGTGGCCCGTTCATCGAGTCGTTCATCGCCCCGGACATGCACATGCGTCCCGTCGGCGAGACCGTCGAGCTGATCGAGGCAGGCGGGCTCGAGGTGCGTGACGTGCACGCCATGCGCGAGCACTACGTCTGGACCGTCGACGCCTGGCTCGACACGTTCGAGAAGAACTGGGCGGCCGTGGTCGACCTCGTCGGTGAGGAGGTCGCGCGGGTCTGGCGGCTCTACCTCGTCGGTGGCGGCCAGGCGTTCCGGGACGGGCGCATGGGCGTCGACCAGATCCTCGCGCGCCGCCCGGGCGGTCCGGCGCTCGCGCATGAGACGGTGCGCTGATGGGCCGCTTCCTCGTCGTCACCCTCCTCTCGCTCCTCACGTCCGCCGTCGTCATGACCGTCACGGCGCTCGTCGCCCGTCGCCTCGGCAAGGTCAGCGTCGTCGACATCGCCTGGGGCCTCGTCTTCGTGGCGATCGCCTGGGTCTGCACGCTGGTCGGCGCCGGCCCTCGCTCGCTCCTGCTCGCCGTCCTCGTCACGGTGTGGGGCGTGCGGCTCGCGTGGCACATCCGCCGCCGGGCGCTCGGCTCGGGTGAGGACCCCCGCTACGACAAGCTCCTCTCCGCGGCCCCGCCGGAGAAGCGCTTCTCGTATGCCGTCCGTCGCGTCTTCCTCGTCCAGGGCCTCGCGGCATGGCTCGTCTCCATGCCGCTGCAGGTGGCGGCGGCCGCGGACAGCAGGCCGCTGGGCTGGGTCGCGGCGCTCGGGTTCGTCGTCTTCGTCGTGGGGGTCGGCTTCGAGGCCATCGGCGACGCGCAGCTGGCGCGGTTCAAGGCGGACCCCGGCAACAAGGGCCGGATCATGGACCGCGGACTGTGGGGCTGGACGCGGCACCCGAACTACTTCGGCGACAGCGCGGTCTGGTGGGGTCTGTGGGTCATCGCGGCCGAGGTGTGGCCGGCCGTGCTCACGGTGTTCTCGCCGGCGATCATGACCTACTTCCTCGCGTTCGCGACAGGCGCCCGGCTGCTCGAGTCCGAGATGGCCAAACGACCCGGCTACCCCGAGTACATGAAGCGCACGTCGATGTTCTTCCCGCTCCCGCCGAAGCGCTCCTGAGCCTCGCCCCAGGGATCCTCCCTGCTCAGCGCCACTTTTGGGGTACGCACCCCACGTTCGGGGCGCCGGATCGTCACTACGTTCGAGACGAGGGCAAACCCTCACGTCATCGAAGGAGAGTGATCCGAATGGACCCGATCTGGTGGTGGGTCATCGCAGCGGTCGTGCTGATCGCCCTGGTGCTGCTGCTCGTCCCACAGATGCGCCGGCGTCAGCAGGAGTCGCGTCGCCAGGAGGCCGGAGAGATCCGCGAGGAGGCGCAGGAGCACTCGCGCGTCGTGCGGGAGCGTGAGGCGCACGCGGCGGAGGCCGAGGCCAAGGCCGCCCAGGCGCGCGCGGAGGCGGAGCAGAAGCTTGCCGAGGCCGAGAAGCTCGAGACCGAGGGCGCCCGACGCGGTGAGACCGCGGCTGCGGCCCGCTCCGAGTACGACGAGAAGCTCCAGCGCGCCGACGAGATCGACCCGGACGTGGACGTCGACGGCGACGGTCGACGCGACCGTGACGACGTGGCCGGCCGCGACCGTGACGACGTGGCCGGCCGCGACCGCGACGGTGTCGGCGACGGCGACGGACGGATCGACCGTGACGACCTTCCCGGCCGCCACGAGCGGGACGACGTCCGCCGCGACGTCTGACTCCTGGGACCGACCGACACCCCGCATGCCGTCAGGCGTGCGGGGTGTCGTGCGTGCGCCCCCGGGACGCCCGGGGTCAGGCGGCGACGGAGGCCACGGCGTGGATGACGATGCCGGCGAGGGCGCCGACGATGGTGCCGTTGATCCGGATGAACTGGAGGTCGCGGCCGACGTGCAGCTCGATCCGCTCGGCGGCCTCGCGCCCGTCCCACTGGTCGACAGTCACCGAGATGACCTCGGCGAGCTCGGAGCCGTAGGTGTTGACGAAGAACGAGACAGCCTCGCCCAGGTGGCCCTCGAGGCGCGAGCGCCACGGCTCGTCCTCGACGAGGTGGCGGCCGAGGTGCTCGAGCAGCTCGTCCCCGCGGACGTGGAAGTAGGACTCGGGGTCGTCCATCGCCGTCTCGAGCGCGGCGGCGAAGGAGCGCCACAGCCCGACGACCGTGTCCGGGACCTGGCGGTGCAGGAGTAGGCGCTCCTTGAGCGACTCGGCCCGATCCATGACCTCGGGGTCGGACTGGAGGTCGTGGGCCAGCCGGACGAGCAGGTCGTCGAGGGCGACCCGGGCCGGGTGCTGCGGGGTCTCGCGGATGTCGCGGAGCCAGCCCAGCACCTGCTGGTAGCTCCAGCCGATGACCTTGTCGTCGACCCATGGCGGCGACCACCACGGCGCCCGCTCGCCGATGACCGACGCGAACGTGCCGGGGCTGTCCCGCAACCAGTCGTGCAGCTGCTCGAGGCCGAGGTCGACCAAGCCGTGGTGCGTCCTCTCGTCGACGACCCCCTCGAGCAGCGAGCCGGCGATCGGGCTGATCGGCTCCGTGGCCAGGCGGGGCAGCAGGAAGTCCTCGATGACCTCGCGCACGTCCTCGTCGGACAGCCGCGCGAGCCCCGCCCGCGAGACGCGCACGACCTCGGTCATGACGCGCTTGCGGTGCGCCGGGGCGGACAGCCACGTGCCCAGCCGCTCCCCCACGTGTGCCGCCGCGAGACGCTCGCGGGCGATCTCGTCGGTGAGGAAGTTCTCGGTGACGAAGTCCTGGAGGTTGCGCCCGATCTCGTTCTTGCGCTTGGGGATGATCGCCGTGTGCGGGACCGGCAGGCCGAGCGGGTGCCGGAACAGCGCGGTCACCGCGAACCAGTCGGCGAGTGCGCCGACCATCGCCGCCTCCGCACCCGCGTTGACGTAGCCCAGCCAGCCGGTCTCGTGACGGAGCGTCACGGCATACACGATCGCCGCGAGGACGAGGAGGGAGAGGGCGACCGCGCGCATGCGGCGCAGGCCCACGCGACGCTGGGCGTCGGCCGGTGACGGGGCGAGGAGGCTCACGAGCACGATCCTGCTACACGGCGCCTCCTAAACTGGGACCGTGCATTTCCTCAACGGCCTCCAGCCCCAGCTCGACCTCACCTACGACGACGTCTTCATGGTCCCCAACCAGTCCGACGTCACGAGCCGGCTCGACGTCGACCTCAGCTCCGACGACGGCACGGGCACGACGATCCCGCTCGTCGTCGCCAACATGACCGCCATCGCCGGCCGCCGGATGGCCGAGACGACCGCCCGCCGGGGCGCGCTGACGATCATCCCGCAGGACATCCCGGTCGAGGTCGTGAGCGAGGTCATCGGCTGGACCAAGCAGCGCCACCTCGTCTTCGACACGGCGATCACCCTCGACCCGCACACGACGGTCGGCGAGGCCCAGGTCCTCCTCGGCAAGCGTGCCCACGGCGCCGCGGTCGTCACCGAGGGCGACCGTCCGGTCGGTCTCGTCACCGAGAAGGACCTCAGCGGGGTCGACCGCTTCGTCCAGGTCCACGACGTCATGTCGCGCGAGCTCGTCACCGTGCAGGACGACGTCGACGTCGTCGCGGCCTTCGACACCCTCAGCGACAGCCGGCGCCGCCTCGCCCCGGTCGTCGCGGCCGATGGCACCCTCGTCGGGGTCCTCACCCGGCAGGGCGCCCTGCGCGCCAACCTCTACTCCCCCGCCATCGACGCCGACGGTGCCCTGCGCATCGGCGCCGCCGTCGGCATCAACGGTGACGTCGCCGCCAAGGCCGCGCAGCTGCTCGACGCCGGCGCCGACGTCCTCGTCATCGACACGGCCCACGGACACCAGGCCAAGATGCTCGAGGCCCTCAAGGCGGTCCGTGACCTCGACCCGCAGGTGCCCGTGGTCGCCGGCAACGTCGTGAGCGCCAGAGGGACGCGGGACCTCATCGAGGCCGGTGCCGACATCGTCAAGGTCGGGGTCGGGCCGGGCGCCATGTGCACCACCCGGATGATGACCGCCGTCGGACGGCCGCAGTTCTCCGCCGTGCTCGAGTGCGCCGCTGCCGCACGCGAGCTCGGCAAGCACGTGTGGGCCGACGGTGGTGTGCGCCATCCCCGCGACGTCGCCCTCGCCCTGGCCGCAGGTGCGTCCAACGTCATGATCGGCTCGTGGTTCGCCGGGACGCTCGAGTCGCCCGGTGACCTCTTCACCGACGAGAAGGGCCGCCAGTTCAAGGAGTCCTTCGGCATGGCCTCCTCGCGAGCCGTGCGCAACCGCACCGCCACCGACACCGCCTACGAACGCGCCCGCAAGGCCATGTTCGAGGAGGGCATCAGCACCGCCCGCATGTTCGTCGACCCGGCCCGGCCGTCGGTCGAGGACGTCATCGACGAGATCATCGCCGGGCTGCGGAGCTCGTGCACCTATGCCGGCGCCCGCACGCTGGCCGAGTTCCACGAGCGCGCCACCGTCGGCCTCCAGAGCACCGCCGGCTTCGCCGAGGGACGACCGCTGCACCAGTCCTGGTGACCCTGCGCGTGGTGTCCCGTCGCACGGCCGCGTATGCCGTCCTCGCGGCGCTCGTGGTCGCCGTCACCGTCGTCGTCGGCTGGCTCACGACCCCGGGGACCGAAGGGCTCGAGGGCAGCTGGGAGACCTCGGCGGTCGACGGCGAGGTGCTCGGCGGCCGGGCCCTCGTGGCGTCCGACTCCAACGTCGCCATCGACCTCGTCACCGGCACGCGGATCACCCTCGGCTCGGTGACGGGCGGCACCCGGGCGATCGGCGCCGGCCGGCTGCTCATCCTGCGCGACGCCGGTGGGCGCCCCACCCTCGACGGCGCCGGTCTCGACGGCGGCTCGCGGTGGACCTGGCAGGGCCCGCCGGCCCATCGGCTCACCCTCGTGGCGGCCGACGCGACCACGACGGTCGTCCAGGCGTGCGGCGGGACTCCGGTGGCGTGCCGCCTCGTCGGCGTCGGGCCCTCGGGCAAGGAGTCGTGGCAGACCCCGCAGCCGACCGCCTCGGGCACGCAGGCCCCCGTCATCGGCGCCGACGGCAACCTGCCCACCGTGGGCGCCCTGCCCACACCCGATGGCACCGTGGTCCTCGTCGACCCCACGTCGAGCCGGGTCGTCCTGCGGCCGCCCGCCGCGGCGTCGGTGGGTCGCGACGGCACCCTCACCCTGAGCGCCGAGGACGGCGGTCAGTGCCGGCGGACCACGTTCACCTCGCTGGACCGTTCGTCGACGAGCTCGGCGCCGGGACCGTGCGCCGGCGGCGGACCGCCCTCGGCGCAACAGGACTCCGCATCGGTCGACCCGACCCGCACTCGCGTGTGGTGGTGGCCGTTCGGGGACGGGAGGCGGACGCTCGAGGTGGGCGGCCGGCATACGGGCCGGGTCGTGGGTGGTGACCCACTGCGCGCGCTGCGCGTGGACGACGACGGTCTCACCGTGCGCGATGGCGACGTGGTCCGGCGCTACACGTGGCAACGTTGAGCCATGACGTACGACGTGGCCGCTGTCCGAGAGCTCTTCCCCGCGCTGCGTGAGGGCGCGGCCCACTTCGACGGGCCCGGTGGCTCGCAGACCCCGACCCCGGTCGCGGAGGCCGTGCGCGACACGCTCGTGTCCGCGATCTCCAACCGCGGCGACATCACGGCGAGCGAGAAGCGGGCCGAGGCCGTCGTCACCGACGCCCGGGCCGCGATGGCCGACCTGCTCGGTGCCGACCCCCGTGGTGTGGTGTTCGGGCGCAGCGCGACGGCGCTGACCTACGACCTGTCGCGGGCACTGGCCAGGACATGGAAGCCCGGCGACGAGGTCGTCGTCACTCGGCTGGACCACGACTCCAACATCCGGCCCTGGGTGCAGGCGGCCGAGTCCGTGGGCGCCGTCGTGAAGTGGGCCGACTTCGAGCCCGACACCGGCGAGATGCACTCCGACGCGGTGACGTCGCTGATCACCGACCGGACCCGGCTCGTTGCGACAACCGCTGCGTCGAACCTCATCGGGACCAAGCCGCCGGTGTGCAAGATCGCCCGAGCCGTGCACGAGGTCGGCGCCCTCCACTGGGTCGACGGGGTGCACGCGACGGCGCACGCGTCGGTCGACCTGCCGTCGCTCGGCGTCGACTTCTGGACGTGCTCGCCCTACAAGTTCCTCGGGCCGCACATCGGGGTCGTCGCGGCCGCGCCCGAGCTGCTCGAGACGTTGACGATGGACAAGCTGCTGCCGTCGAGCAACGCTGTGCCCGAACGGTTCGAGCTCGGCACCCTGCCCTACGAGCTTCTCGCGGGCACCACCGCCGCGGTCGACGTCCTCGCCACCCTCGACCCGTCGGCGACCGGGACCCGCCGCGAGCGCATCCTCGCCGGCTTCGAGGCGCTCGAGGAGCACGAGCACCGTCTCCTGTCGCGGCTCGAGGACGGACTTCGCGGTATGCCGTCCGTCCGCCTCTTCTCGAACGCGCGCAAGCGCACGCCCACCCTGCTCTTCACCGTCGAGGGGATGACGCCGCAGGAGGTGCGGCACGCCCTGGCCGAGGGTGGGGTCAACGCGCCGGCGTCGCACTTCTACGCGATCGAGGCGTCACGCCACCTCGGCCTCGGCGACGAGGGCGGCGTCCGGGTCGGGCTGGCGCCGTACACCGACGACGACGACATCGACCGACTGCTGGCCGGGGTCGCCGCCCTGGCCTGACCGCCGTCGTCGGGCTGTCGGGACCATCTCGCGTTGTCGGGCCCGGATGTGCGGGCGACGACGCGAGGTACCCCCGACAAACGAGCCGGCCGACGGAAAGTCAGGTGGTGCGGCGCTCGACGAAGCCGCCGGACCGGATGTCGGCGAGGCTCGCGGCACCGGCCAGCCCCATGGTGAGGTCGAGCTCGGCGACGACGTCCTCGACGACCGCCTGCACCCCGTCGGCGCCGTCGAGCGCCAACCCGTAGATGTGCGGGCGCCCGAGCAGCGTGGCGTCGGCACCGAGCGCGAGCGCGACGAACACGTCGGCGCCCGACCGGACGCCGCTGTCGAGCAGCACCACGGGGTCGGGTCCGACGCGTTCCCGGACCGCGACGAGGGCGTCGAGCGAGGCGATCGACCGGTCGACCTGGCGTCCACCGTGGTTGGACACGACGACGCCGTCCATCCCGGAGTCGAACGCCCGCTGCGCGTCGTCCGGGTGGAGGATTCCCTTGAGCAGCACCGGAAGTCGCGTGCGACTGCGCAGCGTCTCGATGTGACCCCACGACAGGCCGGGGTTGGAGTAGATGTCGAGGAAGGTCTCGACCGCGGCCCGCGGCTCGGGTGAGCGGAGGTTGTCTCGGGTGCCGCCCGGGTGGCGGCGGGCCTGGCGCACGAGGGTGCGCGCACCACTCGCCGCGGCGACGACCTTCTCGGCACCCCTGGCCCCGGCGAGGGGCGAGGGGGTGTCCCCGGCAACCGCGACCCGCTCGCGCACGATCTCCATGAAGCGCGGATCGGAGGTGTACTGGGCGATCCCGATGCCCTGCGTGAACGGAAGAGACCCGAGGTCGAGGTCACGGGTCCGCCAGCCGAGCATCGTCGTGTCGAGGGTGACGACCAGCGCCTTGGCACCGGCGGCCTCCGCCCGCCCGATGAGCGAGTCGACGAGGCCCTCGTCGACCGACCAGTAGAGCTGGTACCACCACGGCACGTCACCCATCACCACGGCCGTCTCCTCCATCGGGACGCAGCCCTGGGTCGAGAAGACGTAGGGCGTGCCGGCGGCTGCCGCGCCGCGGGCTATCGCGACGTCGGACCCCGGGGAGACGAGGTCGGCCGCACCCACGGGGGCGAGCATCACCGGTGCGGCGAGCTGAGTGCCGAGGACCTCCGTCCGCAGGTCGCGGGTGGTGGTGCCGTGGAGCATCCGCGGCACGACCTGCCACCGGTCGAAGGCCGCCCGGTTGGCGCTCACCGTCGCGCCCGCCCCGGCCCCGCCCGCGACGTAGGCCCAGGCGCGCTCGCTCATGGCCTTGCGCGCTCGGCTCTCCAGCTCGTCCGGGTGGGTCGGCACGCGCGGCACCTGACCAAGGGTCCCCCGGCGGTAGATCGCGCTCTGGCGCGTGCGGCCGGGTCCGGTCGTCGGCTCTGACGGCGTCTGCTCGTTCACCCGCGCCACGCTAGCGGCGGCGGTCGGAGGTGTGGGCGAGGATGGGGCCATGGTTGCGCTCCTCCCCCCGCTCGAGGCCCCTGTCGAACCCACCGAGGCGCTGCGCCGCATCGCGTTCCTCCTCGAGCGCAACCGGGCCGGCACCTACCGGGTCGAGGCCTTCCGCAACGCGGTCAAGGCCCTCAAGGAGATCGGCGACGACGAGCTGCAGGAGCGGGTCGAGGCCGGCACGCTCCAGGAGATCCACGGCATCGGCAAGTCCACGTCAGCGGTGGTGGAGGAGGCCGCGCGAGGTGAGCTGCCGGCATACCTGGAGTCGTTGCAGGACAAGAGCGGTGGTCTGCTCGCGAGCGGGGGCGAGGACCTGTATGCCGCGCTGCGCGGGGACTGCCACCTCCACTCCGACTGGTCCGACGGCGGGTCGCCGATCGACGAGATGGTGCTCACCGGCATCGAGCTCGGGCACGAGTGGATGGTGCTCACCGACCACTCCCCCCAGCTGCGCGTCGCCAACGGCCTCACCGTCGAGCGGCTGACGAAGCAGCTCGCCATCGTCGACGCGATCAACCGCGGTGTGGGAGAGGCGTTCCGGCTCTTCAAGGGCATCGAGGTCGACATCCTCGACGATGGTGCGCTCGACCAGACCGACGCCATGCTCGCGCAGCTCGATCTCGTCACGGCGTCGGTGCACAGCAAGCTCAGGATGAACTCCGCGCCGATGACCAAGCGCATGGTCGCCGCCGTCCTCAACCCTCGCGTCAACGTCCTCGGCCACTGCACGGGGCGCCTCGTCGAGGGGTCGCGCGGCAAGCGCCCCCAGTCCGACTTCGACGCGCGTGCCGTGTTCGAGGCCTGCCTCGAGGGCGACACGGCCGTCGAGATCAACAGCCGCCCGGAGCGCCAGGACCCGCCTGACGACCTCATCGAGCTCGCCCTCGAGATCGGCTGCCTGTTCTCGATCGACTCCGACGCCCACGCTCCGGGCCAGCTCGACATGAAGGCCTACGGGTGCGAGCGCGCCGAGCGGTTGGGCGTCCCGTGGGACCGGATCGTCACGACGTGGGACGCCGACCGGCTCCACGCCTGGGCCAACCCGGGGAGCCAGTGATGAGCGGCCTCCGCCTGACGGTGGACGTCACGGCGCACGTGCCGCCGTACGAGCAGGTTCGTGCGCAGCTCGCCGGGCTCATCGCCCGGGGCAACCTCGCCGAGGGCGACCGGCTGCCCACCGTGCGCGCCCTCGCCGGTGACCTCGGGCTCGCCGTCAACACCGTGGCCCGCGCCTACAAGGAGCTCGAGGCCGAGGGCCTGGTCACGACGAGGCGCCGGGCGGGCACCGTCGTCGCCGGAGGCGGCCACGCCACCGACGTCGCGCTCCACCGCAGCGCCGCCGCCTACGCCCTGTCCGCCGCGAAGGCAGGCTTGAGCGAGTCGGCGGCCATCGACCTGGTCCGCGCAGCGCTGCGGGAGGCACGCGCCTGAGGCGGGCGGCCGGCATACGAGAGGGGGGTCGTGGTGAGTGCCGAGGGCGTCAGATCTGACGCTTTCGGCACTCGCAGACACCGCATTGCGAGCACGAAAACGGCTCGTTTTGGAACCTGCGCGAGAGTCCCTTATGCTTTCCGAGTCCACGACGGATCCGAGCGCTGCGCGCTGCGCGACGTGGGTTCCTGTCGGAAGACGGGTCCCCATCGTCTAGCGGCCCAGGACCCCGCCCTTTCACGGCGGTAGCACGGGTTCGAATCCCGTTGGGGATACGCAAGTCAAGGTCTTGTACCAACAAGGCCCCGTAGCGCAGTTGGTTAGCGCGCCGCCCTGTCACGGCGGAGGTCGCGGGTTCGAGTCCCGTCGGGGTCGCAGAGAGTGCGAAGCAGCAGCGAAGAGCCCCACACCGCATGGTGTGGGGCTCTTCGCCTGTCCGGGGAGCGCCTCAGGCGCTGACCTCGATCGCGATCTTGCCGCGCACGTGCCCGCCTGCGCTGAGCGCATAGGCCTGAGCCGCGTCCTCGAGCGCGAACACCTCGGCCACCGGAACGGTGAGCGCTCCGGCGTCGGCCAGGCCCGCGAGCGCCTGCAGGTCCGCGGCGTCGGGTCGCACCCAGGCGGAGAGGCCGCCCGCCTCGGCGACGGTGCCGTCGGTGATCGAGCCGTGCCGACCGCCCTCTGCAAGAACGGCCTTCGTCGTGTCGAGCACACCGCCCACGAGGTCGAGGACGACGTCGACGCCGTCCGGCGCCAGCTCGCGCACGCGCTCGGCCAGCCCGTCGCCGTAGGTCACCGGCTCGGCACCGAGCTCCCGCAGGAACTCGTGGTTGCCCTCGGAGGCGGTGCCGATGACGCGCGCGCCGAGGTGGCGGGCGATCTGGACCGCGAGCAGGCCGACGCCACCGGCTGCGGCGTGGACGAGGACCGTCTCGCCCTTGCTCGTGCCGAGCCGGTTGAGGAGCTGGTATGCCGTGAGGCCGGCGAGCGGGAGGCCGGCGGCCTGATGCCAGTCGAGGCTCTTGGGCTTGCGGGCGACGGTGCGGACCGGCGCGGCGACGAGCTCGGCGAAGGTGCCGTGCTGCACCCAGTCCTTGCGGGCGTAGGCGATGACCTCGTCACCCACGGCGTACTCGGGGGTGTCCAGCCCGACGGCCTCGACGACACCGGCCACGTCCCACCCGGGGATGGCCGGGAAGTCGACCTGCATGAGGCCGTCGAGGTAGCCGCCCATGACCTTCCAGTCGACCGGGTTGACGGAGGCGCTGCGCACCCGGATGAGGACCTCGCCGGGCCCGACCCTGGGGTCCGGGACGTCGGTGAGGGTGAGGGTGTCGGGGGTGCCGTACTCGCTGTAGGTGATGGCTCGCATGGTCGGGCCAACGTCGGCGTGAGGGGGCAGCATTCCGCGGGCGGACGGCATACGCTCACGGCATGGGCCACAGGATCTTCACGACGAGCGTGGCGTCGGTCTACCCGCACTACGTGACCAAGGCCGAGCGCAAGGGCCGGACCAAGGACGAGGTCGACGAGGTCATCCGGTGGCTCACCGGGTACGACGACGCCGAGCTCCAGCGGCACCTCGACGAAGAGACGACCTTCGAGGACTTCTTCGCCCAGGCCGACCTCAACCCGAAGACGTCGCTCATCACCGGCTCCGTCTGCGGGGTCAAGGTGCAGGAGGTCGAGGACCCGCTCATGCAGCGGATCCGCTTCCTCGACAAGCTCGTCGACGAGCTCGCGAAGGGCCGGCCGATGGACAAGGTCCTGCGCGCCTGAGCGAGCTGGCCGTGTGGTGGGATCACGCTCCTCCGTGTTGAGATGGAGGACGTGACTTCACACGACACCGCGGTCACGGACCGCACGCAGCACGAGGACCGCCGCTTCTTCGGCCACCCGATGGGCTTGGCCAACCTGGCCGGCATCGAGATGTGGGAGCGGTTCAGCTTCTACGGGATGCAGGGCATCCTCGTCTACTACCTGTACTACCGGCTGAGCGACGGCGGACTCGGCCTCTCGCAGGAGGCGGCGACCTCGATCGTCGGCGCCTACGGCGGGCTCGTCTACCTCTCGGCCGTCCTCGGCGCGTGGGTCGCGGACCGCCTGCTGGGCGCCGAGCGGACCCTCACGGTCGCCGCGGTGACGATCATGTGCGGCCACATCGCGCTCGCCCTGCTGCCCAACCTCGTCGGTGTCGGCATCGGTCTCGTCTGCATCGCCGTCGGCTCGGGCTCGCTCAAGACGACGACGAGCTCGGTCCTCGGTGACATGTACGACCGGGGCGACGAGCGGCGTGACGCGGCGTTCTCGATCTACTACATGGGCGTCAACCTCGGTGCGCTCGTCGGCCCGCTCCTCACCGGTCTCATCTGGGACATGAAGGGCTTCCACTGGGGCTTCGGGCTCGCCGCCATCGGCATGGCCGTCGGCCTCGTCCAGTACCTCGCGCTGCGCCGCTCCACCATCGGCGACGCGGGCAGCGAGGTCACCAACCCGCTCGACCGCGCCGGGCGGATCCGGTATGCCGTCATCACGGCTGCCGTCGTCGCTCTCGTCGCGCTGCTGTCGGTGACCGGCGTCATCACGGCGGAGCGCCTGTCGGACATCGTCGTCGGCATCACCCTCGTCGCGGCCGTCGCGCTCTTCACGGTCATGCTCACGAGCAGGCGCATCACGAAGGAGGAGCGCAGCCGGGTCGTCTCGTTCATCCCGATGTTCGTCGCGAGCGCGGTCTTCTGGTCGCTGTTCCAGCAGCAGTTCACCGTCGTCGCGCTCTATGCCGACGAGCGGCTCGACCGCTCTCTCCTCGGGTGGGAGATGCCGCCGAGCTGGGTCACGTCGATCAACCCGATCTTCATCATCGTCCTCGCCGGTGTCTTCGCGGCGATGTGGACCCGCCTGGGGTCGCGGCAGCCGTCGTCGCCGATCAAGTTCGCCCTCGGCACGATCTTCATGGGGGTGGCGTTCCTGCTGTTCCTGCCGTTCACCGGTGGTGGCGCGAACAGCACCCCGCTGCTCGCGCTCGTCCTCATCCTCTTCTGGTTCACCATCGCCGAGCTCTGCCTGTCGCCGGTGGGCCAGTCGCTGTCGACCAAGCTCGCCCCCGAGGCGTTCCACACCCAGATGATCGCGCTGTTCTTCCTGTCCGTCGCCGTCGGCTCGGCCGGTGCCGGTTCGCTCGCCGGGTTCTACGACACCGACAACGAGAAGCCCTACTTCCTCTTCCTCGGGCTCGCGTCCATCGTCGTCGGGCTGCTCATGGTGGCCGGCAACCGGTGGATCACGCGGCTCATGGCCGGGGTGCGCTGAGGCACTCGCCGGCGGGGTCCGGGCGCTCGGGCGAGCGTGAACCGGCCCCGCCGGATGGGTTATAGTTGCCGTCGCGTCAGGGCGACCTGGCGCTGTTGTTCGAGCAGGACCGGCCCCGTGCCGAGTGACTGTGAGGACTCGGCCAGGTAGCTCAGTTGGTACGAGCGTCCGACTGAAAATCGGAAGGTCGACGGTTCGACCCCGTCCCTGGCCACCACCCGACACCGCAGGTATGCCGTCCCGGCACCTGCGGTGTCGTCGTTCCCGGCGGTGGTGCGCGAGCCGTGGGCCCGGTCAGCCCTCGTGGTCGAGGAGCGTCGGCAGGAGGTGCTCGAGCAGCCCGACCTCCTCGACGTTGTGCCGCAGCCAGGCGCGAGCCATGGCGTCGGGGAAGGTCCGCCGTGTGAGGACGCGGTTGACCGGCGTGAACGCCCGGCTCCTCGCCCCGAGGTCCATGACGCTCACATAGTGCGTGCCGCCCGCCCCCTGGGACCACGTGTGTTCCAACTGGAACACCGGCACGCCCGCGAGGCGCCGCACGAGCCGGATCCCCGTCTCGTCGAGCTTCTCGACCGTCTCGGTCGAGTCAACGTAGAACTCGGGCCGCCGCTGGAAGGCCTCGACGATGCGGAACCGGGCCCCCTCCCCGGCGCCACCACCGGGTGCAGGCCGGGAGAGCTCCCAGCGGATGTGGTCCTCGGGGTGCCACACGAGGTAGTTCGACACCCGGCGGCCGCCGTAGTCCATCTCGCCGCCGAGATGACGGAACCACCAGAGCAGCATCGCGGGCGTGACCCGGACGAGCGGCTGGTGGTCGATCGTCAGGCGTCGTCGGTGGTGCGGGAGATGGTGCACGCTCGTCACGGCGGAGGCCAGCTCGCGCAGGGGGTACAGGCGTGCCCTGGGCGCGGGCATCGGCATCCTCGTCATGGCCTGCTCCTTCCGGCGCCAGCTACTGCCTCCACGCTAGGGGCGACCCGCACCCGAGCGCAGCCGAACGACGCCGCTAACATCTGAACAATCGTTCAGATCTCGGAGGTCCCCATGAGCCAGGCCGTCGCCCTCGACGCGTGCACCGACGGCTGCGTCCACCCGGACAAGGTCGCGCTGGTCGTCGCCAACGCACCCGACCCCGACGAGCTCTCGGTCGTCACCCAGGTCTTCAAGCTGCTCGGCGACCCGACCCGCACCCGCCTGCTCTACGCCCTGCTCGAGGCCGGCGAGCTGTGCGTCTGCGACCTCGCCGCGGCCACCTCGACGGCAGAGTCGACGGTCAGCCAGGCACTGCGGATGCTCCGCGCGTCGGGGGTCGTCGCCGGCCGGCGGGAGGGCCGCAACGTCTTCTACCGACTCTCCGACGGGCACGTCCGGATGCTGCTCGACATCACGCGCGAGCACGTCGTCCACACGAGCACCGCATGAGCGGGCACTCGCACGGAGCAGGAGCCGGTGCACACGGCCACGCGGGGGGCCGACACCGCTGGCGCCTGGCCATCGCCTTCGGGCTCGTTGCCGCGTTCTTCGGCGTCGAGCTCGTCGCCGGGATCCTCTCGCAGTCGCTGGCCCTGCTCTCCGATGCCGGGCACATGGCCGCAGACGTCGTCACCCTTGGCGCTGCGCTCGTCGCCACCCGCATCGCCACGCGCCCCGACACCACGGGTCGGCGCACCTTCGGTTCGTACCGTGCCGAGATCTTCGCCTCCGGCCTCGCCGTGCTCGTCATGGTCGGCGTCTCGGTCTACACCGTCGTCGAGGCGATCGGCCGGATCGGCGCGGCGACCGAGGTCGGCTCCACCGCGATGTTCGTCGTCGGCGGCATCGGCCTCGTCGTCAACGTCGTCTCGCTGCTCCTGCTGCGCGGCGGCGCCTCCGAGAGCCTCAACGTCAAGGGCGCCTACCTCGAGGTCGTCGCCGACACGGTGGGCTCGATCGGCGTCATCGTCGCGGCGGCCCTCGTCCTCACCACCGGTTCGCCGGTCTGGGACACCGTCGTCGCCCTCGCGATCGGTGCGTTCGTCATGGTCCGTGCGCTCCGGCTCGGTCGCGAGGTCGTCGCCGTCCTCGGCCAGCACGCTCCGGCGAACGCCGTGCCCGAGGACGTCCTCCGGGCCCTCGAGGCCGTCGACGGTGTGAGCGAGGTCCATGACCTCCACGTCTGGACCCTCACGTCGGGCATGGACGTCGCGACGGCCCACCTCGTCGCCGCAGGCCCTGCCGACGGGGTGCTCGACGGAGCCACGACCGTCCTGCGCGAGCAGTTCGACATCGCCCACGCCACCCTGCAGGTGGAGACGAGCGACAAGCAGTGCCGCGGTGTCGACTGGTGACCGGTGGCGGCCCGACACTCCCGTATGCCGTGGCGCCGGCCTCCACCCGAGCCATCGCCACTCTCCCTCTCGCGCACCGGTCCCCACTCCTGATCGGGCGGTGCGCGCGGGACGCTTGGCGACACGACCGCCTGATTGCGGAACGGCGCCCGGACTTGTATAGAGTCCTGCTCGCGGGAGCGTCAGCGGTCAAACCACGAGCCGGTCGGACGAGCCGTCGTTTTGTACCGGAGCAGTCATCGATGACACCTTCTGTCCCGGCGCCCGAGGGCGAGCTCGAACCGGGAGTGGCTCGTGAGCTGGCGGAGCTGGCCCACGCCCTGCAGAACGAGGGCGGCCGGCTGGGGACCCTGCAAACCGTCTGCGAGCTGGCCGTCACGGTCATCGACGCAGACCACGCGTCGATCACCGTCCGGCACGGCGACGGGTTCCGCACGGTTGCCGCCACGAGCGACCTGCCACGAGCCATCCACCAGATCCAGTTCGACACCGGAGAAGGACCACACCTCGACGGGCTCGACGAGGACCCGACCTTCGTGACCGGTGACCTCGCCCAGGAGCACCACTGGCCCAACTTCGCGACGCGTGCCGTGGGGCACGTCGGTGTGAACAGCCTCATGTCGCACCGGTTGTTCGTCGGGGACAACGTCATCGGGACCCTCAACGCCTTCGCCCACCGCCGCAACGCCTTCAGCGAGTCGGCCGTGGCCATCTTCGCCGTCTTCGCAGCACATGCGGCCGTGGCGCTCCAGGCGGCGGAGGAGCAGGAGCGGGCCGACAACCTCGAGATCGCCCTGCGCACCAGCCGGCGCATCGGCACGGCGATCGGGATCCTCATGCACGGCCACCGCGTCGACGAACGGACCGCCTTCGCGATGCTCCGCCGGCGAAGTCAGGACACCAACCGCAAGCTCGCCGCCATCGCCGACGACGTGGTGCGAACCGGTCTGCTGTGACAAGGGTTCGGCGGACCAAGGCAGCTGGAGGTTTCAACCGCCTCGGCCCTCCGGGTCACTTCGTGAGTCCAAGTCACCCACCGCTCCCCTACCCCGTCCCCCCGGGATCCCAAACACACATGAAGGCCTCGTTCGCCCGTCCCCACCGGCGGCCCTGCTGACCTGCGGCGCGATCAGGCGGCCTGCTCCAGCGAGGAGCGCAGTCGCCGCAGGATCGATCCGAGGAGTCGTGACACCTGCATCTGGCTCACCCCGAGGGCCGTTCCGATCTCCACCTGGGTCTGCTCCTCGATGAACCTCAGGTGGACGATGGTCCGCTCTCGCTCGGTGAGCCCTCGCAGCGCCCGACCGAGGGCGTCGCTCTGGACGAGCCTGTTGACCTCGTCGTCACCGTCGAGCTCGATCTCCGGTGCACGACGTCCCTCCGGCGACGCGGCGTCGAGCGACTGCGTCTGGTAGGCCGACAAGCACGCCTGCGTCTCCCCCAGCTCTGCGGGCTCGAGGCCCAACCGATCGGCGAGCTCGACGCGGCTCGGCTCACGACCGAGCTCGTGCCGCAACATCTCCTCGGCGGCGATGAGCTGGGCGCGCCTCTCCTGAAGGCGTCGTGGAGGTCGCACGGCCCATCCCTTGTCGCGGAAGTAGCGCTTGATCTCGCCCGACATCGTGGGCACGGCGTACGCGGCGAAGCTGTGGCCCCGGCCGGGCCGGTAGCCCCGAACCGCTTTGACGAGAGCCATCCGCGCGACCTGCACGAGGTCGTCGTCCTCGATGCCACGGCCGCTGTAGCGGTGCGCGACCGTGTCGGCGAGCTCGAGACTGAGCAGCACGGCGTCGTGACGGCACCTCTCAGCCTCCGGACTCGACGGATCCGAGATGCTGTCGAGGAGACGTTCGGCCTCTGCGCAACCCTCTTCGCGCGACTCGACGAACGTCGAGGGGAGCCTGCGGTTCAACGGTGTGACGGTCATGCCGGCGCCATCCTTCCTGCGAGGAGATGGCGCCGGGTTTGGACCATGGGGTGTGAACGTGTCCCTCCATCCGACCACGATTCCGGACACGAACACCACTGGGAGGAGGACCATCTCTTCATGGCCCTCGGATCCGGGTCGCCGGAGCGCCCCGACTCTGTCCGCGGTGGGTACGTTTGAACACGCGACGAGGAGGGCAAGAGCCTGTGCGGCCGCACGCCGGCTCGAGAGCGTGCCCTCCGAGGCGGGGCGTGCGGTCGCGCCATCTCCGATCGACCGTGACGACGAGCGACGGACGACGAACGACGGACGACGGACGACGAGAGGACCGACCTGTGCAGACCGGTGGCCATCCCGAGACGGTGGATGCGGTGGTCATCGGCGCCGGACCCAACGGGCTCGTCGCCGCCAACGCGCTGGCCGACGCGGGCTGGAGCGTCCTCGTCCTCGAGGCCCAGGACTCCGTCGGTGGCGCGGTCCGCAGCGCCGAGATCGTGGCGCCCGGCTACGTCACCGACCTCTTCAGTGCGTTCTACCCTCTCGCCCAGGCGAGTCCGGTCATCCGCGACCTCCACCTCGAGGAGCACGGGCTTCGGTGGCGCCATGCCCCGTCGGTCGTCGGTCACGCGTTCCCCGACGGCCGCGCCGCGGTGCTCCACCGATCGCCGGAGGACACCGCCGCCGGGCTGGAGGAGTTCCACCCGGGCGACGGCGAGGCCTGGCTGGCCCTTCATCGGCAGTGGTCGCGCGTCCGGGGACCGCTCCTCGACGCCCTGTTCACGCCGTTCCCGCCGGTGCGAGCCATGCTGTCGGTCCTCCGTACGCAGCGTGCCGCCGGGCTCGTCGACCTGGCCCGTCTCGGGGTCGTCCCCGTGCGCCGCCTCGGCTCGGAGAGCTTCGGTGGCGACGGAGGTCCCGCGCTCCTCTCCGGCAACGCCATGCACAGCGACCTCCCGCCCGACGGCGCCGGCAGCGGCTTCTTCGGATGGCTGCTGTGCATGCTCGGTCAGGACGTCGGCTTCCCCGTCCCGGAGGGCGGCGCCGGGGTCCTCGCCGAGTCGCTGCGCCGCCGGGCCGAGAAGCATGGCGCCGAGTTCCGTACCGGGAGCCCGGTCTCGAGCGTCATGGTCCGCGGTGGCCGCGCCGTGGGCGTCGAGCTCGCTGGAGGTGGCACGGTGCGCGCGCGTCGGGCGGTGCTCGCCGACGTCGTGGCTCCTGCGCTCTATCGCGATCTCCTGCCCGCCGACGCCGTCCCGGAGAGGGTCCGTCGCGACCTCGACCGGTTCGAGTGGGACGGCGCGACGATCAAGGTCAACTGGGCCCTCGACTCCCCGGTGCCGTGGTCCGGTGCGGGCCTCGACGGCGCCGGCACGGTCCACCTGGGTGTCGACAACGACGGGCTGCTCGAGGCTGCCAAGGACATCTCCCTGGGCCGTGTCCCCGAGCGCCCGTTCCTCCTCTTCGGCCAGATGACCACCGCCGACCCCAGTCGCTCCCCCGCCGGCACCGAGTCGGCCTGGGCCTATACGCACGTCCCCAGCGGGATGGGCTGGCAGGCCGACGACCTGGCCAAGCACGTCGACCGCATGCGCTCGGCAGTCGAGGAGGTGGCGCCGGGCTTCACCGACCACGTCGTCGGCGAGCACGTGCAGTCGCCGCAGCTGCTCGAGGAGTGGGACGCCAACCTCGTCGGAGGTGCCATCAACGGCGGGACGTCCGGTCTGCACCAGCAGCTCTTCATGCGGCCCACCCCCGGGCTGGGCCGGCCCGAGACGCCCGTCGCCGGACTCTTCCTCGCGAGTGCCTCCGCGCACCCCGGTGGTGGCGTCCATGGTGCCTGCGGCTGGAACGCCGCACGCGCCGCGCTGGCGGCGGAGCGTCCCGGTCGGGCACTGCGCCGGGCCCTCGTGGGCACCGCATGGGACCGCGTGCTGCGCGACCCGGAGCGCGGACGATGAGCCGCGTCGAGCCTTCGGCTGCGGGCAGCGCCCTGGTCACCGGCGCCTCGAGCGGCATCGGGCTGGCCACGGCGCTCGCCCTCTCGCGCGGCGGCTGGACCGTCGTCCTGGTGGGGCGCGACACAGGCTCGCTGGAGCGCGCGGCACAGGCGTGCCGGAGGGCGGGCGGCACCGCCGTCGTCGCCGTGGCGGACGTCCGGGACACCGCGTCGGTACGAGCGGCCTTCGAGCTGGCGGACGACGAGACCGGGAGTCTCGACGTCGTCGTCCACTCTGCGGCGACGCTCGCCTACGGTCGCTTCGAGGACGTGCCCGACGAGGTGTTCGAGTCCGCTCTCGACACCACGCTGATGGGGACGACGCGCGTATGCCGTGAGGCCCTGTCCCGATTCCGGCTCGCTGGCCGCGGTCGTCTCGTCGTCATCGGGTCGCTGCTGGGCAAGACGGCCGTCCCCGGGATGTCGACCTACACGACCGCGAAGTGGGGCGTGCACGGACTCGTGCGCTCGCTGCAGCTGGAGACACGTGACGAACCCGGCATCCAGGTCTCGCTCGTCTCGCCCGGCGGGGTGGACACTCCGGTCTACCGTCAGGCCGGCACCTACCTGGGGCGGCACGGTCAGCCACCGCCCCCGAGGGTCGACGCCTTCGCCGTCGCCGATGCGGTGATGGGCTGCCTCGACCGGCCGCGTCGCGAGGTCAACGTCGGGGCGGGCAACGCCCTGACCGTGATGGGCTTCCGCGCCATGCCGGCCATCTACGACCGCCTCGTCGGCCCGCTCATGAACCGGGTGGCGCTGCAGGCCGGGAGCGGGGTGGCCGACACCCCGGGCAATGTTCTCGAACCACGACCGGAGGCCGAAGCCCTCAGCGGCGGATGGCTGGCCAGCACCACGGGCGCCAGACGCGCCCTCGACATGGAGGAGAACACGATGGACGACACCGACCAGCACCTGACGACGCAGGGACAGCCGCAGCGGCGCACGGTCGCCGCCTCGGCCGATCGCGTCTGGGACGTGCTCGCCGACGGGTGGAGCTATGCGACTTGGGTCGTGGGCACCGCCCGCATCCGCGACGTCGACACGGCCTGGCCCGCGCCCGGCTCGCGCATCCACCACTCGGTGGGGCTGTGGCCGGCGCTGCTCTCGGACACCACGAGCGTCGAGGAGTGCGTCACCGGGCGTCGCCTCGTGCTCAAGGCGCGGGGCTGGCCACTGGGCGAGGCACGGGTCGAGATCGACATCGAGCCCGACGGCCCGCAGAGCTGCACCGTGACCATGACCGAGGACGCCATCTCCGGGCCGGGCTCACTGCCGCCGCGCATTGTGCGGCAGGCGATGATCCTGCCCCGCAACTCCGAGGCGCTGCGACGTCTCGCCTATCTCGCCAAGGGGTCATCCGGCCTCGTCGCCGGCTCCGGCTGAGCCTCAGGCGCGCGTCGACCAGAGAGGGCGCACGGGAGTGCCGATCGTCGAGGTGACTGGCCTACGGTGGATGGACAGGGATGCGGTGCGCCCGACCCGTCGCGTCACCGCTCTGCCGAGATCGAGGTGGTGACTCTCATGGAAACCGTCCAGCTCATGCAGCACCTGGGCACACAGTTCAGTGAGCTCAGCGCTGCACTCCTGGCCACCGATGGCTCGGGCCTCGACCCCGACCGGGTCGTCCGCTTCGCTGCCATGGCCGTACCGTCGACCCACCACTGCGGGCTGACGCTCCTGCGCCCCAAGCAGGCACCCCACACCGTCAGCTCCACCGACGAGCTCTCGCGCAACGTCGACCGGATCCAGTACGCCCTCGGCGAGGGACCCTGTCTCGACGCCGCCGAGGCAGAGACGGCCGAGATCGCCGGACAGCTGGACACCGACGAGCGCTGGCCCCGGTTCGGTCCGAGGTGCGTCGAGGAGACCGGGGTCCTGAGCATGCTGTCGATCCGCCTCGCCATGGTGGGCCAGGACCAGGCGGCGATGAACTTCTACTCGCGCGAACGTGACGCCTTCGGCGAGCTCGAGCTCGCGGTCGCCTCGATCTTCGCGCCGTTCGCGGCCCTGTCCGTCGAGCACACCCTGCGCGAGCGTGACGCCCGCAACTTCGAGGCCGCCCTGTCGAGCAGCCGCCAGATCGGGACGGCGATCGGCATCCTCATGGCGCAGCGACGCATCACCTCGAAGGAGGCCTTCTCGGTGCTCCGCCGCGCCAGCCAGCACCTCAACCGCAAGCTGCGCGACGTCGCGGAGGAGGTCGAGCGGACCGGCGCGCTTCCGGTGCGGGCCTCCTCTCCGCTGCCGGACGACGAGGTCGTGGACGGCACCGGCACCGCCTGACACGCTCAGGGGGGCCTGCGTCAGGACCTTCGGCCGTGGGCCTCCCGTCGCCCCGGTGGCAGGCTCGCACCCATGAGGGCGACCGCCGTGCACGGACCTGTCGACCGCCTCACCGACGCCGACCTGGTCCCGCTGCGCACCGACGTCGGCCCGGCCCCGATGCACCTCGGCGCAGTCCTCACCCTCGCCGAGCCCGTGGGGGCGAGCGACGTGGAGGCTGCCCTGCGACGTCGGCTCGGCGCGGTGCCGAGTCTGCGCCGTGCCGTGCACCACCCGTGCCACGGGCGGGGACGTCCGGTCTGGCGCGACGACCCCGGGTTCGACCTCTCCCACCACGTGACCCGGCGACGGTGCCACGACCCGGGCGACCTCGACGTCGTCCTCGAAACCGCGGCGGGCGTGCTCACCCATCGGCTCGTGGCCTCACGGCCTCCGTGGCGGGCCGTGGTGGTCACTGGACCGGGAGGCGAGACGGCCCACGCCGTGGTCATCGTCCTCCATCACGTGGTGGCCGACGGCGTCGGCGGACTCTCCCTCCTCGCCGCACTCGTCGACAACCCCCCACACGTGGGTCCACAGTCGACGGAGCGGGGAGAGACCGACCCGGCGAGGCGGCTCCTGCCGCGGGTGGCACAAGGCTGGCGCGAGCTGGGGCGAGGCGTCCCGCACGCCGCACAGCGGACCTCGCTCAACCGCCCCACAGGCCCACGGCGCGTCTTCCGCGTCGTCACCATCGGCCTCGACACCGTGCGGAGCGCCGCGCGGCGACAGGACGTGACGGTCAACGACCTGCTGCTCGTTGCCGTCACGGGAGCCATGGACGAGGTGCTCCGCCGTCGGGGCGAGGACCTGTCCGAGCTCGTCGTCTCGGTCCCGGTGTCCGGTCGTCCACGGCCCGACGGCGAGCTCGGCAACCACGTCGGCGTCATGCCGGTCCGGGTCCCACTGCACGGCAGCGCCCCAGCGCGCGTCCGGGAGGTCGGCCGCCTGACCGCGGCGAGACGGTCCGGCGGCCACGGCGAGTCTGCCGCGCTCGTCGGTCCCGCCTTCCGCCTCCTGGCGGCGACACGGACGTTCGGCTGGTTCATCGTGCGGCAGCGCCTGGTGAACTCCTTCCTCACGAACGTGCGAGGGCCGAGTCGCCCAATGCTCCTGTGCGGCAGCCCGATCGAGCACATCGTGCCGATGGCGACCACCCCTGGGAACGTCGGCGTCTCCTTCGCGGTCCTCTCGTATGCCGGCGAGCTCGTCGTGACCGCGATCGCGGATCCCGACGTGGTCCCGGAGGTGGTCGCCCTGACGAACGCCCTCGACCTCCAGCTGCGGTCACTCGTCGCGGAGGACGGGACCTCGTCCCCTGAAGCCACGGTGCTGCAGGACACCAGTCTTGGTGCATGAGGACCACATCGGCCGACCACGCATCCCCTTCCTCGAGCGCCCTGAGGACCGCGACCGCCCTCGCAGTGGCCACGGTGCTCGTCGCGGGACTCGCCGCCGGGTGGACGTTCGCCGACCCGGGCCTGCTGCACGGGCCCGAGGCGATGCAGGGTTCGGCGCGCGGCACCGCCCTCGTGCTCGGGACCGTCGCGCTGCCCGTCCTGCTCGGTTCGCTCCGGATGGCGTGGCGTGGTTCGGCCCGCGCCCTCGTCGTCTGGGCCGGCGCCCTGCTCTACGTCATCTACAACGCCGTCCTCCTGCTGTTCCTCACGCCGTTCAACGCGGCCTTCCTCCTCTACGTCGCCGTGCTCGGGTGCGGGTTGTGGGCCACGGGCTACCTCATCGCATCAACCGAGGTGGGCCGGGCGGGCGAGCTCATCGCGGAGCGGGCCTCGGTCCGCGGCCTGTCGACCTACGTGTGGCTCGTCGTCGCGCTCAACACCCTCGCCTGGCTCGCCAGGATCGTGCCGTCGCTCGGGCAGGACCCGGCACCCGTGCTCGAGGGGACCGGCGTGCAGACCAACGCCATCTATGTGCAGGACCTCGCGATCTGGCTCCCGCTCGCCGCAGTCGGCGCGCTGTGGCTGCGCCGCCGCGAGCGTCGCGGCGCCCTCGTCGTCGGTGCCGTGCTCGGGATGTGGGTCATCGAGAGCGTGAGCATCGCACTCGACCAGTGGTTCGGCGTGCGTGCGGACCCCGAGTCGCCGGTGGTCTCACTGGCCGTCGTCCCGCCGTTCCTCGTCCTCGCGGTCGTCGGCCTGGTCCCGCTGTGGCTCCTGCTCCGGCCCGTCGCCGGTTCGACACCTCGCTCCGGTGCGAGCCCGAGGCCGACGACCGCGACCGCACCTCCCGCCACTGCGGGTCGAAGGTCCCTTCTGCGGCACTGAGCCGGCGAGGAGCGTGGAGACGGGACAGGAACCCCGCACATCGAAGGTCGTGATCCCCATGGCGGCATCCACCCAGTACGCCCCCACTCCCATCCCCCATCCCTACCCCGTCCACGTCGACGCCGTCGACCACCCGGCCGCCTCTCGATGGCTGTGGCTCGTCAAGTGGCTCCTCGCCATCCCGCACTACATCGTCCTGGCGTTCCTCTGGGCGGCGTTCGTCGTCCTCAGCGTCGTCGCCCTCTTCGCGATCCTGGTCACCGGTCGCTACCCGAGGGGGATCTTCGACTTCAACGTCGGTGTCCTGCGCTGGTGGTGGCGGGTGACCTACTACTCCTACGGCGCGCTGGCGACGGACCGCTATCCACCCTTCACCCTCGCCGAGGACCCGGACTACCCCGCACACCTCGAGGTCGACTACCCCGAGCACCTCTCGCGCGGGCTGGCCCTGGTGAAGTGGTGGCTGCTCGCCATCCCTCACTACCTCGTCGTCGGCATCCTCGTCGGTGGCGGCACCGCCGTCGCGTGGCAGGCCGACGACAACGCCCGGTGGGTCTTCGGCGGAGGCCTCGTGGGGCTGCTCGCGATCGTTGCCGCCGTCGTCCTTGCCGTGACCGGCGCCTACCCGCGTCCGCTCTACGACCTGCTCCTCGGGCTCAACCGCTGGGTCCTGCGGGTCGCCGCGTATGCGGGCCTCATGACGGACGAGTACCCGCCCTTCCGCCTCGACCAGGGTCCGCACGAACCCGGTGGTCGGATGACCCTCTCCGCCCCGTCCGCACCGGCCGGTCCCGTCACGGGACGTCCGGGCACCGAACCACCGACCGTCGAAGGCCCGGCCGCCGGGGGCTCGGGGCTGCCGCCACGAGGAGGCTGGGGCGCCGGCTCCGTCATCAGCGTCATCGTGGGCAGCATCGCGGCCCTGACGTCGCTCGGTCTCGTCACCGGTGGTGTCGCGGCACTCGTCGCCGACGGCGTCGCGCGCAACGACGACGGCTACGTCATGTCGCGGACCGAGACGTTCACGACCTCGGGCAGCGCGGTCCTCTTCAGCGACCTCGAGCTCGACACCACGGGTGCGAGCTGGGTCCCGGACCGGGTCATCGGTGACGTCCGGATCACCGTGTCCCCGGGAAGCTCCAGCGACCCCGTCTTCTTCGGCATCGGGCCGAACCGGGACGTCGCCGCCTACCTCGACGGCGCGTCCTACAGCGTCGAGCGCCGCCCCGGCATCGACCAGCGCGAGGTCGCGGGATCGGCCGACCCGGGCGCCCCGACCGCGCAGACCTTCTGGGTGGCGTCCGCGACGGGCGGCGGTAGCCAGCAGCTCACGTGGGAGCCCAGGGACGGCAGCTGGTCCGCCGTGCTCATGAACTCCGACGGGAGCTCCGGGGTGACCGCCGACGTCGCCATCGGTGCGACGTTCCCGTGGCTGACCCAGCTCGGCCTCGGCCTGCTCCTCGGAGGCCTCCTCCTCGCCGTCGCGAGCGCCGCGATCATCATCCTCGCCATCCGTCAGGCCGGACCGGGACGGAGGACGTCATGACACGGGCATGGGTCGTCTACGAGTCGATGTTCGGCAACACGAGAGAGGTCGCGCACGCGGTCGCCGAGGGTCTGCGCGAGCGGGCGCAGGTCGAGGTGCACGAAGTGTCGACGGCGACACCCCTGCCGCCCGACCTCGATCTGCTCGTCGTGGGTGGCCCCACCCACGCCTTCGGGCTCAGCCGGGCCTCGACCCGGCACGACGCCGAGACCAAGGCCGAGCGCCCGGTCGAGTCCTCCTCGATGGGCGTGCGCGAGTGGCTGGCCGGCCTCGACGACGGCGGGGTGCACACGGCATACGCGACGTTCGACACGCGGGTGAACCACCCTCACCTGCCGGGCTCCGCCGCGAAGAAGGCGGCCAGGCGCCTGAGAAGACTGGGTGGCAGCGCGTGCGCGGACCCGGAGTCGTTCTGGGTCGAGGGCACCGAGGGGCCGCTCGTCGACGGTGAGCTCGAGAGAGCCCGTGACTGGGGCCGTGAGCTCGCGCATCCCTAGCCCCCCCGGGCAGTCAGCCCCCCGACTCCGACCCCGGTCTGGTGACGATGCCACCGGCCGGCGGCCGGTCGAGGAGCGTCGGCACGTACTCGAGCAGCTGCAGGCCCGGCGCGAACGTCCGGCTCTCGACGAGCTCGAGGGCCACGTCCGGGTAGCCGTCGAAGATCCGCTCCTGACCGGTCAGCCCCGTGATGAACGGGAACACGACCAGCCGCAAGCTGTCCACGAGTCCCGCGGACAGGAGCGCACGGCATACGGAGAGACTGCCCAGCGTGCGCATCGAGCGGTCGCCACCCTCCTTCTGCGAGCGGACCCAGTCGACCGGATCTCCCCTCACGAGAACCGAGTTCGACCACGACAGCGGCTCCTCGAGGGTCGACGAGAAGACGACCTTGGACATCTCGCTCAGTTGCACGAAGCCCGGGTCGTCGGGCACCTGCGCGGCGAAGTCGGCCATGAGCCGGTAGGTCGTCGCGCCCATGAGGACGTCGTGGTCCGTCTCCTGCGCATCGAGCCACGCGAGGTACTCGGCGCTCTCGACGCCCCACAGGCCGGGCCAGCCCTCCGCCGCGGCGTAGCCGTCGAGACTGGTGATGAGGTCGATCATGACGCTGCCCACCGCAGCCTCCCTCCTCCGTCCTCGAAGTCTGTCGTATGCCGTCCGCCCGCGGAAGTGCCTCGCGGCCGGACATGTGGGTCAGGCGACTCGGAAGTCGGTGAGCCCCCGCCACGGCGACCCGGGGTCGACGACGCGTCGCTGGCGGTCCGCCGCCGTGCCGTCGACGAGCGTGCGCTTGACGACCTCGGTGACGAGCGCCCGGTCGCCGTTCTCGTCGAGGGCGTCACCGGCGAACCGGAGCAGGGACTCGAACGCCTGCTCGGCAGCGACGAGCGCTGCCGTGCCGGGGTCGACGAGACGGTCGCCGACGCCATGCCGGGCCGCTCGCCACGACGCCGAGCGGAGCGCGAGGGTCGACGGTTCGCCGTCCCGACGGATCGCCGCGGTCGCCCTGGCAGCCGTGTCGACGAGCGCGCGGCAGAGCCCGGCGACCGCGACCGCGACGTGGGGCTCGGGGCAGACATCGGTCACCCGCACCTCGACCGTCGGGTAGCGCGCCGACAGCCGGGCGTCGTAGTAGAGCATCCCCTCGTCGAAGGCTCCGCCCGCGTCGATGACGGCCCGTGAGGCGCGACGGTAGGCGTCGAGGTCGCCCCACACCGGAGCCGGTCCGGCGGTGGGCAGCTGCGAGAGGACGACCGAACGCCAGCTCGCGTGCCCGGTGTCGCGTCCCTGCCAGAAGGGCGAGTTCGACGCCAGGGCGGTGAGGAGCGCGAGCCACGGGCGGATCCGGTCGAGCACCCGCACCCCTTCCTCGGGCGAGGCGACGGCCACGTGGACGTGGGTGCCGCAGGTCAGCTGCTGGTGGGCCAGCTCGCCGAACTCCGCCCCGATCCGGTCGAAGCGCTCCGATGCCCCCGCCGTCGGCGTGTGCGCGCCGGGCCAGGTGCCGGAGGCGACCGGGGCGGCGTCGTGCCGGCCGGCGAGGTCGGACACCTGGCCGCGGAGGTGCCGCAGGTCACTGGACAGGCGCTCGAGCGCGTCCGTCGGCGCCGAGCAGATCTCGACCTGCTCCTGCTTGAACTCTCCCTTGATCCCCGCGACGCCGGCCTCGGACGCGATGTCCGGACCCACCGGGACCGGTTCTCCCGAGCTGACGCCCACGAGGAGGAACTCCTCCTCGACCCCGACGGTGCGCGTCACCTCAGGCTCGACCTTCCCGCTCGCCACGCACCGAGGACCTCGTCGGCGAAACGGTCACCGAGCAGCTGGCTGGCCTGGATACCGAAGACGAGGTTGGCCCGCAGGGCGGGTTCGCGCTCCACGAGCGGTGCGATGACGTCACGCCGCAGCACCTGCTCGTGGACGGCGTCCGCCTCGACGTGCTCGGCGTAGAAGTGCTCGGTGGCGGGGCCGCACCCGAGACGTCGTGCCGCCCTGACGAGGCGGGCCGACCCCGGCGACGAGGTGAGCTCGATGACTGCGAACTGGCCGACGGAAGCGCCGCGAAGCTCGCGTCGCAGGCCGCAGAGAGACATGAGGTTGACCTCGGCGAGGACAGTGCCGCTCACCGAGTCGAGATGGTGGCCGTAGTCGGCCCGGAGGCCGAGCTCGCGCATCATCGCGGCATAGAGCTCAGAGTGCATTGCCTCGGCCCGACCGGCGCCGTACTCGTCGTGCTCCACCCGGACCAGCCCGGCCTTGGCCGGACCCTCCAGACGCGAGACGACGAGGAGCTGCGGGTCTGCCTCCTTGAGGTGGTAGGCCGAGCGGTGGACGACGTACTCGCGGAACTGCTCGAGGGTGCCCGTCCCGGCGAGGTGGTGCGAGACGCCCTCGGCGCCCACCTGCTCGGTGAGGAGACCCGCGATCTCGGCGTCGAGGTCGTCGCCACCTGCGACGTCGCGACGCAGGGCGTCGAGGAAGATCGACTCGAGCTCGAGCCGGATCCCGAGCAGGTCGAGGTCCCACTCCATCGCATCGGGGACACCGACGAAGCCGCGGTAGTGCAGCTCGTAGCAGACGTAGAGAGCGAGCTGGAGGTCCTCGCCGTAGGGGTCGACGACGCGGTGGGACGGGAACGGTGCACCGAGGCGGCCGGTGCAGAGGTCGACCACCGCCTCGGAGATGGGTCCACGGGGCGTGGGGAGCCGGGGGCCGGGCGAGGGGTCCGGGGAGCGGGCGGGGGGTGCTGTCGGTGCGGTGGGCGCGGCAGAGCTCGTCGTCGCGGTCATGACTCCACCTCGGCGCCCGACGCAGCCCTCACCTTGTCGCGGTGGCTCGTGTCGCAGAACGGCGCGATCCGGCTGCGGCGACAGGTGCAGAGCGCGACGACGGCTCGGTCGGAGCGCACGACGTCCCCGTCCGGCCCGACCACCTCGACCGGTCCTTCGACGAGGACCGGCCCCTCGCCCGTGACGACCACCCGGTTGACCGTGCTCATGCGGACGCCTCCAGACCGACTCCCCGGGAAAGTGGCGGACGCGTGGCGTGGACGACCACGAGACGCTCGACCGCCTGCCCCGGCTCGATGAGGCCATTCTCGCGCATCATCGCGGCACGGGACCTCATCACTGGACCGAAGTTCTCCGTCGCACGAAGGACCACCTCCGCCTCGAAACCCCTCTGTCGCAGGCTTCCCAGCGTCCGGACCTCGTCTGCGACGTCGGAGTGGACGAGCAGCAGGCACCCCCCGGGGATGACCCTGTCGTACGCCTCGTCGCAGATCCGATCGAGCAACAGCCGGCCGTCGGGCCCCGCGTCCCAGCACCGGTCCAGGCGGTGGCGCGAGGGTCGGCCGGACCGAGACGGGACGTAGGGCGGGTTCGCAAGGATGAGGTCGAACCGGTCCGGACCGGCGAGGGCGCCGAAGAGGTCGCCGTGCCGGACCGTCGCACGGACCCCGTGACGTCTCGCATTGAGCCAGGCATTGGCCGACGACCGGTACGACAGGTCGACCGCCGTGACGTCGGAGGCACCCGCCAGCGCTGCTGCGACGGCGAGCGCACCGGTCCCCGTGCACAGGTCGAGGACCTTCGCGCCGGCCGCACAGCCGAGGTGGGCCATCGCGTCCGCGAGCAGCCAGGTGTCGGCCTGCACCGGATAGCACCCGGGGAGTCGGAGCAGCGCGGGCCGCACCGACCGGCGGGACGTCGTCGTGGGGTCCTGAAGTCGGCTCATCGGTCTCCTCCGTCAGACGGATGGTCGCGTGCCCACCCCGCGTGCGCACCTGACCGGTCCCTACCCTCTCGGCACCGCGTCCATGCATCTGCCGCCCACGGGGACGCGACGACGCCGCAGGTCAGGGGCATGACCTGCGGCGTCGTCGACCTCTCCCCGGGATCAGCCGAGCACGCTCGAGATCCGTGGCGTGAGCCTGCTCCCCGCCGGGACCGGGAACGGGTGGCCGAGGTTGGCGAGCCGGCCCCGCACCTGGTTCTGCGCCTGGCAGTCCGACGTGCACGTCGTCGGTGGGTTCGCGACCTCGGTGGCGTCCTCACCGGTGACGAAGCCCATCCGGCCACCGCTCGCGACGTCCCACACCGACACCCCGCCGCAGTGGCGCGCGCTCGGCGTGAGCGGCGTGGCGGTGTTGCACGCCGGCTGCGGGACGCGGGTGGCGACCTGGGCGCTGTCCCGGACGACGAACGTCGGTGACACGTCGTTGGCGATGTTGACGCGTGAGGCGACCTGGACGCAGAACTGCCCGGCGGGGCCGGTCGTCACGCTCGTGCACCCCGACCCGAGGAACTGCCCGATCCGCGAGCGGAAGTTCGGGTTGTCGAAGTAGAACGGCGTGAGACCCGGCGCCGCCGACTGGGCCAGCGTGTGGGTGACGCGCGTCGTGGCGCCGTCGGTTCGCTGCGGCTCCATCTGGAAGATGCCGCCCTGCGCGCAGTCCTTGGCCTGGATCTTCATCGACAGCCCGGTGCCGGTCCGCGACAGGCTGAGCTCCTCCTCGTCGAGCTCGACGGCGATCCCGCTGCCGAGAGTCAGGCCACGGTGGTCGGGCACCTTGCTCGCATAGACCGGGGTGAAACGCCCGCCTGTGATGTCGAGCTCGTTGGCCGCGCCGGTGAACGACTGGTTGAGGACGGCGAAGTCGGCGCTGCGGACGTCGAACTGGGTGTAGCGCCCGCGGACCGCGAACGTGCTGCCCAGCTGCGCCGCGGGGATGGTCGTGCGGATCCGGTCCCTGCCCGCCGTGGCGACGGTCGCCCCGGTCGTGAGGTTGACGAGTCGGTAGCCCCCGCTCACGCAGCCCTTCGACGAAGCGGCCTGCGCCGGTGCCGTGGCTGCGGTCCCCATGGCCCCCAGCGCGGCGATGGCCAGGGCCACCCCGATGATGCGTGCTCTGCCTGCCATGACTCTCTCCTCTGCTCGCTGCGTCGTGTGTGCACGCACACTCAACGGGCGGGAGAGTTCAGCCGACAACTGTCCATGGGTACTACGACCAGGGTCAGCCTCGCGGCGCGGTGAACCTCTGCAGGAACGCCGAGAGCAGCTGGGCGGACGCCTCCCGGGGTAGCGTCTCGATGAGCATGAGGACGGTCGTGAGGTCGAGGTCGCCTCCCGCCCGCGCACCGTCAGCCAGCGCCACAGGATCCGGTATGCCGTTCTGCGACAACGCTTCCAGGCTCGGCAGCGTGTGTCCCCGCACCTCGTCGGCACCCTCGACGAGGGCCGGCTGGAGCTCGCCCAACAGCCCGTCGGTGACCGGGGTGATGGTGAGGTGCGCCGTGTGCGGCACCACGGACCCGTCGCCCTGTGTGAGCGAGGGCTGCCCCTGGAGGGTGAACCCGCGCCGGGCCACGGCCGCCACCCAGAGCAGGGGGTCGACCCGGCGGTCCGGCGACGCGTCCTCGTCGGTCGCCACCGCCACGAGGGGACCCTGCCGCTCCCCGAGGACCCGCAGCCCCTCGATGTCCTCGACCGCCTCCACCACCGCGGCAGTGGCGGCGACGACGCGGCAGGTGAGGCCTGCATACCCGTCCTCACCGAGGGTCTGGACCACCGCCCACGCAGCGGCCAGCGACGTCGCCGAGCGGGTGCCGAGCATCGTCGGGTTGACGACGGGGTAGCCGAGCCAGCCAGTGGTCGCGAAGTAGCGGGCGAGGTCGAGCTCGCCGTCGGCGAAGAGGAGGAGCGAGGCGCCCTTGGGGACGTAGCCGTACTTGTGGATGTCCGCGCTGATGCTGCTCACGCCACGGACGCGGAAGTCCCACTGCGGCAACGGATCCCCGCCGGCCGCCTCCCACCACGGCAGGACCCACCCCCCGACGCACGCGTCGACGTGGCACGGGATCCCGAGGTCCGCCGCCGCTCCCGCGACCTCGGCGACCGGGTCGATGACGCCGTGCGGGTAGGACGGTGCCGAGACGACGACCAGCGCCACCTCCGGACCGAGCTCGGCCTCGAGCGCACCCACCGCCGCGCGACCGGACGCGACGTCGACCGGCACGGTATCGACGTCGAGCCCGAAGTAGTGCGCGGCCTTGTGGAACGCCGCGTGCGCCGACGTCGACAGCACGATCCGTGGACGCCCGGTCCCGCCCCGCGCCACCCAGAGGTCACGCGCCGCCTTCACGGCGAGAAGGCAGCTCTCGGTCCCGCCCGACGTCACCGACCCGGTCGCCGCCGGGCCGTGGAGCATCGTGCGACCGAACGCCACGAGGTCGGACTCCATGAGCGCGATCGACGGGAAGGTCGTCGGGTCGAGACCGTTGACCGGTTGCAGGAGCCGCATCGCCTGTGCCGCAACCTCATCGAGGTCGGGCCGACCGGAGTCGTAGACGTAGGACAGCACCCTGCCGCCATGGGTGGGGGCGTCGTGCGAGCGGTAGGCCCGCAGCTGCGCCAGCACCTCGTCGATGTCGCGTGACTCAGGGGCCACCGAGCACCACCTCCGGTTCCTCGTAGCGCCGCAGCGCCGTGATCGACACCAGCGCGAGTGCGGCCGGCACGAGCGTGAACGCGAGCCCGATCGCCAACTCGGCACCGCGCGGCTGCGCGGCCGGGTCACCCGTGCTCGACACGAACCCGCCGACGGCGAGCATCCCCAGGACGATCGCGGGGCCGAGCGCGAGCCCGGCCGTCTCGAGTGCGGTCCACACTCCGCTCATGGCACCGCCCCGGGCCCGCCCAGCCTCCTCGATGACGTCGGGAAGCATCGCCAACGGGAAGAGCTGCATCCCGGCATACGCGATCCCCCCGACCGCGAGGGCGAGGACGGAGAGCCACACCCAGCCGAGCACGAGCGCCGGGACCTGGGCCACGCAGGCCAGGACGAACAACCAGGACGACGCGAGGTATGCCGTCCGCTTGCCTCGCGCGGCCGCGTGCCGCTTCCACAGCGGCATGACGAAGAGTGCCGGGGCGACGACCGCGGCGAAGAGGACGCTGACCCACGACTGGGAGCCGAGGAGGTAGGTCGCGACGTACTGCGCGGAGGCGAGGACGATGCCGGTCGCCAAGGCCTGGAGGACGAAGACGACGAGGAGCGAGCGGAACCGAGGCAGGTCGCGCACCGCGTCGAGCCCGGCCCGCAGGGTCTGCGACTCGCCCACCGAGCCGGCCACGCTCTCGTGACCGCGCAGGCTCGCGACAGTGGCGAGCATGCCTGCCGTGAGGGCGATCGCGGACACGACGGCCATGACGAGGTAGCCCGCCCGGCCACCGCCGAGGGCGTCGCGCACCGCTGGCGCTCCGGCGCCGAACGCGAGGATCGCCAGCGCGAGCACACCGACCCGCCATGCCATCATCCGCGTGCGCTCGGTGTAGTCGCTCGTGAGGTCGGCGGGGGCCGCGATGTAGGGCACCTGGAAGAGGCTGAACGACGTCGTGGCGAGGACGAACGCGACGACGACCCAGAGGGCGGCAAGCGGGGCGCCGACGCCTGAGGGCACGGCGAACATCGCGACGAACCCGACCGGCAGGGTGAGGGCGCCGAGCGCCATGAGCCGGTGCCGCGAACCGCGTGTGGCGACCTCGCGGTCGCTGCGGGCGCCGATCGCCGGGTCGATGACGACGTCCCAGACCTTGGGAACGAGCACGACGACGGCCGCGAACGCGGCCGCGACCCCGAGCGTGTCGGTGAGGTAGTAGGCGAGGACGAGACCCGGCAGGGTGCCGAAGCCGCCCGTCCCGACCGACCCGGCGGCATACCCCGCGGTCTGGGCGCGGGTCAGGCGGTCGCGGGGCATGCACCGCAGTATGTCTGCCCGCAGGCGCGGTGGAGGGGCAATCAGTGGCCGGCGTCGCTCCGCAGCAGGCGCCAGCCTCCGAGCGCGGTCGCACCGGCTGCCCACGCCACGAGGGTGAGTCGGGCCGATGCGACGGTCATGTCGTCGCGCGGCCCCTCCCCGAAGATGAGGAACAGCGCACCCGAGCCGGGGAGCCGCGACGAGACGGTCGTCGCCCAGTCGAAGGGCAGGTTGGCGACGAGCAGGGGCAGCACGAGCAGCAGCGCGATGGCGAGCACGAGCGCGGCTGCGGTGCTCCGTGTCGCGAGCCCGAGCCCGATGCCGAGCAGCGCGCCGCACCCGAGGACGACGACGAGGTCGCCCATCGAGCGCAGTCCTTGGCCGACCGGGAGCGCGACCTCCGACGCGATGAGCGTGATGGCGATGCTCGCTCCGGTCACGAAGGCGATGCCGATCACGGTGACCGAGAGCGCGATGACCGCACTGCGCGCCGTGAGCAGGACGCCCCGTCGCGGAGTCCACTGCAGCGTCGGGACGATGGCGCCGGTGCCGTGGTCGGCGGTGCTCGTCATGACCGCCAGCGCGACCGTGCCGAAGAGCGCGAACATCGCCGTGAAGCGGGCACCGTCCCACGCCGTCGAGCCTGGAGGGACCGACCCGGGGTTTCGCGCGGCATCCACGCCCGCCAGCGCTCCGACGCCGACGACGAAGAGGCCGAGGCAGACGACGAGCACCCAGCTCGACCGCACGCTCCAGATCCGGCTCCACTCGGCGCGGGCCGCCCGCGCCAGGACCGTGGCGGTGCTCATCGCGCTGCTCCTTCGCCGACGGTCGCGGCGACGTCCCCGGGGACGTGGCCGTGGTGTTCGACGCTGTCCTCGGTGAGCGAGAGGTAGGCGTCCTCGAGCGACTGCTCGACCTCCGAGAGGAGGTGCAGCGGTATGCCGTTCGCGTGCGCGAGGTCTCCGACCTCGCTCGCGGGGAGGCCCCTGACCTCGAGCTCGTCGGCACCGTGGGCGGTGACCGTCGCCCTGCCGTCCAGGGCCGACCTGAGGTCGGCTGCCCGGGGTGACCGCACCCGCACGCGTCCGCCGTCGAGACCGGCGAGCAGCCCGTCCATGTCGGTGTCGGCGATGAGGCGGCCGCGCCCGATGACGACGACCCGGTCCGCGATGAGCTGCATCTCGCTCATGAGGTGGCTCGACACAAGGACGGTGCGGCCCTCGTCGGCGAACCCGCGAAGCAGCGCCCTGATCCAGCGCACACCGTCGAGGTCCAGGCCGTTGACAGGCTCGTCGAAGAGGAGCACCGGTGGGTCACCGAGCAGCGCGGCGGCGATGCCGAGCCGTTGGCGCATGCCGAGCGAGTACCCCTTGATGCGCCGGCCGGCCGCCCCCTCCAGCCCGACCTGATCGATCACCTCGTCGACCCGAGCTGCGGGAATCCCATTGCTGCGAGCCCCGATCCGCAGGTGAGCCCGCCCGGTCCTGCCCTGGTGCATGGCGTTCGCATCGAGGAGTGCGCCGACCTCGCGCAGCGGCGCCGGGAAGTCTTTGTAGCGCCGTTCACTCACCGTGGCCGTCCCCGCCGTGGGGCGGTCGAGGCCTAGCACCATCCGCATCGTCGTCGACTTGCCCGCCCCGTTGGGACCGAGGAACCCGGTCACCTTCCCCGACTCCACGCCGAAGGTGAGGTCGTCGACCGCGCGCACCCCGGCATACACCTTCGTCAGCCCCTCGACCCTGATCATCGCCGTGCTCCCGTCCTCGTCCGCTCGCTCCCGTCGCACGTTAGGCCCAGCCCCGGCGGAGGTGGGGGAGGAACCTGTGAAGGTTGTGTGCAGATGCGGGAGCGTCCCGTCCGAACGTCCCGGGCGGACGGGACACCGGGCCCTGTCGGCGGGGACGCGGGGCGCACCACGGTGGGTGTCATCCAGAAACCGACACACCCCGAGGAGTCGCCATGAGCGCCACCGTCACCACCCCCACCACCGCACCGAACCGGATCGACACCACCGAGCCGGCCCCCGCCACCACCAGCCGCGGCTGGGCCTTCACCGGCGTCGCCGCCGGCCTGGCCTCGATCATCGGCATCGGCGCCTCGATGCAGATCGACGCCGTCTAC
This sequence comes from Knoellia sp. LjRoot47, assembly GCF_964253435.1. Classification (NCBI taxonomy): domain Bacteria; kingdom Bacillati; phylum Actinomycetota; class Actinomycetes; order Micrococcales; family Intrasporangiaceae; genus Knoellia; species Knoellia sp. LjRoot47. The sequence goes on along the minus strand of NZ_CAXUQS020000001.1, from coordinate 1,628,211 downwards.
TCCCCCGACGCGGACGGCGACCCGGACAAGATCGTCGCGCGGCTCGGCGAGCTCGTGCCGCAGATCCTCGTCTTCCACACGGCGACGATGATCTCGGTCGTGCTCATGCTCGTCTTCGCCGCGGGCCTGCGCCGCCGGCTCGCGGACCAGCTCCCCAGCCGCAGCCTGCTCCCCGACGTCGCCGGCGGTGGGCTCGGACTCGTCGCGGTCGCCGGGCTGCTCGGCTCGGGCCTCACCACCGAGTTCGTGTTCGCGGTCTCCGACCCGAGCATCGGGCTCGTCCCCGAGTCGGCCGTCTTCTTCAACCACTGGGTCGGCACGATCCCGTGGCTGTGGGTCGGCGCCGGTGCCACCGGTGTCGCCGTCGCCATCAGTGCCCTGCGCCACGGCGCCATGTCACGCTGGCTCGGCTGGGTCGGTGTCGTCCTCGGCGGCCTCACCCTCGTCCTCGGCATCTCGCCCCTGCAGTACATGGCTGGCATGACCGGTCCGGTGTGGCTGTTCGTCACCGCTCTGGGCCTTGCCCTTGGCGACCGTGCCACCCGCTCGCGGGTCTGAGAAAAGCCCGGATTCACACCATGGACCGGCGCTATGGTGCCGACACCATGAGCTCCCCCGACGCCCCCTCACGGGCGGGCCTGCCCCGGGCGGCCGCGGTCATCGCCGCGACCGCCTGGGGCACGGCCGTGCTCGCCGTGGTGCTCGTCGTCGCGGCCCGTCCCGAGCTCGGTGAAGGCGTCTGGTTCTTCGTCGTCGACGTCGCGGTCGCCTGTGTCTACGGCACGGTCGCGGCGCTCATCCTCTCGCGTCGACCGCACCCCGTCGGCTGGCTCCTCGCCCTCGCAGCCACCGGCGGAGGGGTCGCCGCCCTCGGCTTCGGCTACCCCGCTCTGGCCGCGCAGCGCCCCGGCCTCCCGGGTGCCGACCTCGTCTCGTGGCTCCAGAGCACCGCCTGGGTGCCAGGAACGCTCGCCCTCTTCCTCGTCGTCCCGTGGCTCGTGCGCGACCACCCGCTCGGGCGCGCGAAATGGGGCGTCGTGGCCGGGGCCGTCGTCGTCGTCGCGTTCCTCGTCGTCCAGCTGGCCAACGCGCAGGCGGCCTTCATGGTCCTGCTGGCCCTCGCCGTCGTGCTCGGGCTCGTCACCGCCACCGCGGTCGAGCACCGGCACCGCCGCGGTCCGGTCGCCGAGCGCAACGGCCTCGGCTGGCTCGCCCTCGGCGCAGGACTTCTCGCGCTGTCGTTCGTCCCGCTGCTGCTCCCCTACGGCTCGCTCCCCCTCCCGGTCTGGACCACGCCGGTCCTGCACCTGCTCTCGCAGGCCGTCTATCCCGCGGCGATCCTCGTCGCCGTCCTCCGCAGCCGGATGTGGGGCCTCCAGCTCGCGGTGAGCCGCACCGTCCTCGCCGGCCTCGTCACTGCAGCGCTCGTCGCGGTCTATGTCGGCGTCACCGTCGTCACGACCCGGCTGCTGCCCGGCGACGGAGCGGGTCTCGTGGGCGCCGGTGTCGTCGCGGTCGCCGTGCAGCCGACCCGACTGTGGCTCGAGCGCCGCGTCCACCGCCTCGTCTACGGCGTCTCCGCCTCGCCCGACACCGTCGTCCGCCGCCTCGGCAGCCACCTGCGCCTGGCCGAGTCGACCGACGACCTCCTGCGCGGACTGGCCGCCGACATCGGCGCAGCCATGCGGCTCGAGTCCGTGACCGTGTCCCTTCCCGACCGCGAGGACGTCGTCTGGGGTATGCCGGCCGCCCACCCCGTGCGCGTCCCGCTCGCCCACCGTGGCGAACCCGTCGGCGAGCTCGCGGTCACCCTGCCCGGCGGCGAGAGCCTCGGGTCCCGGGGTGAGCAGACCCTCGCCGACCTGGCGACCGTCGTCGCCACCGCCGCCGCGGTCACCCGCGCCGCGTCCGACGTCGACGAGGCCCGGGCCCGGCTGGCCCGCGCCCGCCTCGAGGAGCGCCGCGTCATCCGCCGCGAGATCCATGACGGGCTCGGCCCCTCCTTGGCCGGTCTCCGGCTCGGGCTGCAGGGGGCACGCAACCTCATGGCGACCGACCCGCACGCCGCGGCGGCCCTGCTCACCACCCTCCAGTCCGAGCTGGACCAGCGGGTCACCGACGTCCGCACCCTCTCCCACCACCTGCTGCCGCCCGTGCTCGACGAGCTCGGTCTGTCGGCGGCGCTGTCCGAGCTCTCCGCCCGGCACGCCGAGGACGGCGTCGACATCTCCCTCACCCTCGAGCACGACGACGTCCTCGACCCGCAGACTGCTGCCGCGGCATACGCGATCGTGGCGGAGGCCGTGACGAACACGTTGCGGCACAGCGGAACCCAGTCCGCACGTGTCGTGACGGCGAGCACGACGGAAGGCCTGCGGGTCACCATCGCGGACGACGGTCAGGGCAGGTCCGAGGGCGCGCGTCCGGGTGTCGGGACCCGGTCGATGCGCGAACGTGCCGAGGAGCTGGGCGGCAGCCTCGAGATCACGACACCGGCGACCGGTGGGACCGTCGTCGAGGCCGTCCTCCCGCATGCCGTGGTGGTCGGTCATGGCTGACCTCACCGTGGCCGTCGTGGACGACCACCCCGTCTTCCGGATGGGCATGGCGGGCCTGCTCGACTCGCTCGACGGCATCCGCGTCGTGGGGCAGGCGAGTGATGCGGCCGAGGCCCTGGCCCTGCCGCTGGCCGAGATCGACGTCGTCCTCATGGACCTCAACCTCGGAGCGGACTCCGGGATCGAGACGACCCGCGAGATCGTGCGGCGCGATCCCGACGCTCGCGTCCTCGTCGTGACGATGCGCGAGGACGACGACGCCGTCGCATCGTGCATGCGCGTCGGGGCCCGGGGCTACCTGCTCAAGGGCGCGAGCCCCGACGAGGTCGAGCGGGCCGTGCGCGCGGTCGCCAACGGTGACGTCATCCTCGGGTCGGCGGTCGCCGCACGGGCCGTGACGGCGCTGACGTCCGGTCGGGCGGTCGCGCGGGTCCCCTTCCCCGAGCTCACCGACCGCGAGCGCGAGGTGCTCGACCTCGTCGCCCGGGGGCACGACAACCTCACCATCGCGCGGCGGCTCGTACTGTCGCCCAAGACCGTGCGCAACGTCGTCTCCAACGTGCTCACCAAGCTCGCGGTCCGCGACCGCGCGGCGGCCGTGGTGCGGGCGCGCGAGGAGGGGCTGGGCCTCGACTGAGGTCGGCGTTTCGATGTCGGTGTCGGTGTCGGTGTCGGTGTCGGATGCGGTCTCAGCGGGCACGGGCGAGGTGCGCCACGACGTAGAGCACCCCGAACGGGTCGCTCACCTCACAGGTCACGAGCTCGAGCGGGTTCGTCGCGCCCGCTGCGGCGGCGAGCACCTGCAGCGGAGCACGGCCGGCGACGAGGAGGTCGGCGCAGAGATCCGGGTCGAGGTCGAGCAGAGCAGCGAGCCCACCGTCGGCGGCGCCGCGGATCGAGGCGACGATGGCGGCGTCGACCTCGTGCGAGCGGGGGTCGAGGTGGCCGGGAGCCTTCTCCGTCCGGCGGGCCGAGCCGTCGGCCACGACGAGCAGCGTCGTGGGACGTGCCTGTGCGTCACCATGTGGAGCAAAGGCCTCCGCGTCATCTCCTGCAGCGAATGGGGGTGTCTTTGCGTCGAGAGCGGGAGCAAAGACACTCCTCTGGCGAGCACCCTCCGCATCCGCTTCCGCCGGAGTCGCCGCCCGCGCCGCGACCTCGCGTCCCACCGCGACGCACTCCGTCAGCGGCGCGTCCCACGCGACCGCGACGTGCTCGACCGCGAAGCCGACGTGGGTCGCGGCGAGCAGGTGGTCGGCCACCCGTGCCCCCAGCGCGGGACGGGAGCTGCGCGGCTCGCGGTCGCTGGCATGCACGACGACGACGTGCGCCGCCGTCGCGACGGCGTCTCGCACCGCACCCACGCACGACTCGAGCAGCCCCGGGGCAGCGGCGACCCGGCCCTGGTACTCCGGCAGCAGCAGCGGCGCTCCCGGCACGACGACGACGTCGGTGATCACGCGAGCCCCCGGGCAGTCCTGGCCGGCGGCAGGTCACCGGCGAGCACCGACACCATGTCGAGCACCTGCCGGGTCTCGACGACCTCGTGGACGCGATAGATGTGGGCGCCGTGCCACGCCGAGATCGCCGTCGCCGCCAAGGTTCCGGTGAGCCGCTCCCCCACCGGCAGGTCGAGGGACTCACCCACGAAGTCCTTGTTGGACAGCGACACGAGCAGCGGCCAGCCCAGCGCCACGAGCTCGTCGAGCCGCCGCGTCACCTCCACCGAGTGCCAGGTGTTCTTGCCGAAGTCGTGCGCGGGGTCGATGACGACCCGGTCGCGCGAGACCCCCACCGACACGGCATGTTCGGCCTGCCTCACGAGCGACTCGACGACGTCGGCGACCACGTCGTCGTACTCGATGCGGTGCGGCCGGGTCCGCGGGGTCACGCCACCGGTGTGGGTGCACACGACGGCCGCGTCGAACTCGGCCGCCACCTCGACGAGCTCCGGGTCCGCGCCGCCCCACGCATCGTTGAGGATGTCGGCGCCGGCCTCGAGGACCGCGCGCCCCACCGAGGCACGCCAGGTGTCGACGCTGATGAGCAGGTCGGGGTGTTCCGCGCGGACGGCCGCGACGAAGTCGACCACGCGTTCCTTCTCCTCCTCGGCACCGATCTCGACGCCGGGGGCGGCCTTGATCCCGCCGATGTCGACGATGTCGGCGCCCTGGGACACGACCTGCCGGACCCGGTCGAAGGCCGCGTCCTCACGCCACGTGGCGCCCTTGTCGTAGAACGAGTCGGGTGTGCGGTTGACGATGGCCATGACGAGACGCGCCCGCGAGTCGTACGTCCGGCGACCGAGCCGGAAGGTGAGGTCGCTCATCGTCGCCCCGCGCGGGTCCCACGCTCTGCGTGGGCCGGCATGCGCACCGTGTGGGCCGGGGGCCGCTCACCGGTCCCCACCTCGGTGACCAGCGGCTCGAAGCCCTCCGCGCCGCGGGCGTACTGCGTCAGCGCCACCGTCGACTCCGGGTCGGCGCCGCCCGTGGTCACGCCACGGCGCCGGTCGGCTGCGGCGAGCACCTGGACGGCCATGAGACCGAGCGTGTCATGCCGGTGGTGGCGGTGGGTCCGCCGGCCGAGGTCGACCTGGGCGATGCCTTCGACGCCGAACCGGTCGAACGTGTCGAGCAGCGCCGCGATCTCGACGCCGTAGCCCACGGGCACGGCATACGACTCGAAGGCCTCGCGCCGGATGGCCCACTCGCCCGAGAGCGGCTGCACGATCCCGGCGAGACCCGGACGGTGCAGGGCGAGCCAGGGGCGCGCGACGAGCTCGGTGACCCGACCCCCGGTCTCCTCCTCACGGCCGGTCGCGTCGATCATCGGCCGGTCGTAGACCGCCTTGACCAGCTGGACGTCGTCGTCGACGAGCAGCGGTGCGAGCAGCCCGGTGACGAAGTGCGTCCCCCAGTCGACGAGGTCGGCGTCGACGAAGGCCACGAGGTCGCCGGAGGTGACGAGCTGCGACTTCCACAGCGCCTCGCCCTTGCCCGGGACCGAGCCGAGGTCGGGCCGGATCGCCTTGGCGGAGTGCACCACCGCACCGGCCTCCCGGGCGACTTGCGCCGTGCGGTCGGTCGAGTCCGAGTCGATGACGACGACCTCGTCGACCAGCCCGCCACCGTCGGGGCGGACGAAGTCGGTGATGATGCGCTGGACAACCGCAGCGACCGTGGACTCCTCGTCCTTCGCCGGGACGACGACGGAGACCGTCCGGTCACCCTTGCGCTCGAGCAGCGCCTCGGCGCTCCAGTCCGACGCCCGGTATGCCGTGTGCCCACCCATCGCGCTCACGCGCCGAACGTGGGGCGTCGCTTCTCACGGAAGGCCGTGAGCCCCTCGACGAAGTCCGGGGTCCGCAGGAGCTCGTGCTGGCCCGCCTCCTCGCGCTCGAGGGTGGTGTCGAGGTCGAGGGCAGCCACGGTGATCGCCGCCGCCGTGAGCGCTGTCCCCCGTGGCGCCAGCCCGGCGAGGTGGGCGGTGAGCTCCACGGCGCGAGCCGAGAACGCCTCTGCCGCAACGGACTCCGAGACCAGCCCCCACTCGGCGGCAACCGCACCGGTCAGCTTCTCGCCGGTGAGAGCGAGCCGCAGAGCACGTGCCCGGCCGATGTTGGCGACGACGAGTGACGTCGCGCCACCGTCGGGCATGAGGCCCAGCGCACCGAAGGCCAGCACGAGCTTCGCGTCGTCGGCCACGAGGACGTAGTCGGCGGCGAGCGCCATCGACAGCCCCGCGCCGGCCGCCACCCCGGGGACGAGCGCCAGCACGGGGGTCCCGGCCTCGATCACCGCGCGACTCACGGCACCGACGCCGTGCAGGGTTCCGTCGAGGTCACCCTCGTCGAGGTGGACCGACAGGTCGGCACCGGCGCAGAAGGCGCGTCCCTCGCCGGAGACGACGATGACCCGCACCGCCGGGTCGGCGTCGAGGGCGCGGACTCCCCCGGCGGCGGCCTCGAGCATCGCCACGTCGACGGCGTTGAGCCGGTCCGGTGCGGCCAGCGTGACGTGCCCGACGGCGCCGTCGACCCGGACGACGACGGATGCGTCGCTCATGCGGAGGCCTTGTCCCCGGAAGGTCGGTAGGACGTCGCGAGCAGCCCGCCGGCGGCGACGAGCCCTCCGACGAGCGCCACGGCCCCCCAGCCGATCCCGGCGAGGTCGAGCCCGAGCGCGTGGTCCAGCGACCAGCGGCCCGGGCCGAGCACGGCGAGGGCGACGGCGACGATCGCCACGAGGACGACGTACTCCCATCCGCCCTTGAAGATGAAGTAGCCCTTGCCGCGGTGGTCGGTGAGGGCGGCGACGGTCATGAGCCCGACGAACGCCATGGCGCCGAGCGCGTTGAGCAACCCGAGCGTGACGATGATCCCGGACCCGATCTCGGTGAACGCCGCGACGCGGGCGTGCAGCCAGCCGGGACGCAGCCCCAGCGACTCGAACCAGCCGGCCGTCCCGGCGAGACCACCCTGCACCTTGTTGAGCCCGTGCAGGACGAGCATCGGACCGAGAGCGAGACGGAGCACGAGCGAGGCGACGTCGAGCTCGGTCGGGCTGACCGCGGTGGTGGCGGTGACGACGGCGCTCATGCGGGCGACCCCACGGTGAGCTCGCGCAGACCCGGCACGACCTGTTCGGTGAACGTGCGCAGGAAGCGCTCCTGGTCGCCGCCGGGCCCGTGGAAGACGAGGTGGTCGAACCCGAGGTCGGTGTACTCCTTGACCGCCGACACCACGTCCTCCGGCTTCGACGCGACGATCCACCGCTGCGCGACCTGCTCGATGGGCAGCTCGTCTGCGGCCTTCTCCATCTCGGCGGGACTGTGGATCGAGTGCTTCTGCTCGGCGGTGAGCGACAGGGGCGCCCAGAACCGGGTGTTCTCGAGGGCACGGTCGGCGTCCGGGTCCCACGACAGCTTGATCTCGATCATCCGGTCGTAGGAGGCGTCGTCCGCCTCACGCCCCGCCTTCCCCAGGCCCTCGGCGACGGCGGGAAGCAGCTTGTCGGCATAGAGCTCACGCCCCTTGCCCGAGGTGCAGATGAAGCCGTCACCGGACCGGCCGGCATACCGGGCGACGAGCGGACCGCCCGCGGCGACGTAGACGGGGACCGGGGTGTCCGGGCGGTCGAAGATCCGCGCGTCCTCGGTCCGGTAGTACTCGCCCTCGAAGGTCACCGACTCCTGCGTCCACAGCGCCCGCATGAGCCGCACCGACTCGCGCAGCCGGGCGAACCGCTCCTTGAACTCCGGCCAGCCGTCCTCGGACACGGAGCCGACGGCCACCTCGTTGAGCGCCTCGCCGGTGCCGACGCCGAGCATGACGCGGCCCGGCGCGAGGCAGCCGAGCGTCGCGAACGTCTGGGCGACGACCGCCGGGTTGTAGCGGTAGGTCGGGGTCATCACCGACGTGCCGAGCAGGACCCGCTCGGTGCGCGCCGCGACGAACGACAGCCAGGCGAGCGAGTTCGGGGCGTGACCACCCTCGAGCCGCCACGGCTGGAAGTGGTCCGAGATCGTCACCGAGTCCAGTCCCAGCTCCTCGGCGAGGACGGCGTAGCCGGCCAGCTCCGTGGGGGCGAACTGCTCGGCCGAAGCCTTGTAGCCGATGCGCATGCCGCCATCCTCTCCCATCCCGGTGCCATAGTGACGACGTGCCCGCCCACCTGCATGAACGCCGTATGCCGTTCGCCCCCGTCGCCCTCGCAACCGCCCTGACGCTGCTGGTCACGGGCTGCGCGGGGCGGGGCTCCGCCGAGGACCAGGCCGCAGCCGACGCGGCCACGCAGTTCCTCGCCGCCGTCGGCACGGCGCCCGAGTCGGGCTGCGACCTGCTGGCTCCGGCGACCCTGGAACAGCTCGAGTCCGACGGCGAGCAGTGCGGCGAGGCGTTGGGCGAGGTCGCGAGCTCCGGTTCCCCCGGGTCCGGTGAGCCACGGGTCGACGTCTACGGGCGCGACGCGATGGTGCGGTGGGGCGGGGCGACGTTGTTCCTCGCCCGGTTCGACGACGGGTGGCGGGTCACGGCCGCAGGGTGCGAGCCCCGGGGCAAAGACCTGCCCTACGACTGCACGATCGAAGGGCGGTGAGCGGGTTGCGGTGGTCATTCCTCGGATGGATGCTCTTCATCGTCTTCGGTCTGGCGTGGTGCCTCACGCTCGGGGTGATGGGTCGATGAGGCGGCTGCGCGACCACGGGCTCGCCCTCGTCTTCGGCGGGCTCCTCCTCCTGGCCCTCGTCGGACAGGCCCTGTGGGGGCTGGCCGGCGTCAACGGCGAGGCGCGCGACAAGGGCCTGCAGACCATCTCGCTCGGCGAGTACCTCACCTCGTCGAGCTTCGCCGTCGACGTCGCCGAGAACTGGCAGTCCGAGTACCTCCAGTTCCTGCTCTTCATCCTGCTCACCGTCTGGTTCGTCCAGAGGGGGTCGCCGGAGTCCAAGCCGCTCGACAAGACCGGCCGCGAGAGTGACGAGGACCAGAAGGTCGGGGCGTACGCGCAGCCGGACTCGCCGCGCTGGGCCGTCGTCGGCGGCTGGCGCCGCACCCTGTTCTCGCGCTCGCTCGGGCTGACGATGGGTGCGATCTTCCTGGGGTCGTGGAGCGCCCAGCTCGTCGCGGGACGAGTCGCCCACAACGCCGAGCTGATCCGCGACCTCAAGGAACCCCAAGGCCTCGGCGAGTACGCCCTCGACCCCGACTTCTGGAGCAGGACGCTGCAGAACTGGCAGTCCGAGTTCCTCGCCGTGGCGACGATGGTGGTCTTCTCGATCTACCTGCGCGAGCGGGGGTCGCCCGAGTCCAAGCCGGTCGGTGAGCCGCACGAGTCCACCGGCGTCGAGGGCTGAGCCGGGCTGGCCCACCCCGCCCATTGACCACGCCCACGGGCAGGCGGACTCTGGGCTGAGGAGGTGTCGGCCATGGCGATGTCCCACTCGATGATGGCCCGTGGCAACGCGATCGGGGTGTGGATGCACCGGGCCTTCAAGGGTCGGCTCGACGGCGGTGGCAAGGTTGGCGGGGTCCTCATGGTCACCTCACCGGGGCGGCGCACCGGGCTGCCGCGCTCGACGATGGTGCGCTACCTCGAGGACGGCGACGACTACCTCGTCTGGGGCACGGGCAGCGGCTCGACCACGGAGCCGGACTGGTTCCGCAACCTGCGGCTCGCCGACGAGGCCACGATCGAGATCGGCACCCACGCGCAGCAGGTGCGTCCCGAGGTGCTCGAGGGTTCGGACCGCGACACCGTCTGGCTGGCGACCGTCCGGGCGCAGATCCCCGGCGTCGAGAAGTACGAGAAGCGGTCCGGGAGGACGATCCCCGTGGCCCGCCTGCACCCCCTCGGGCCCCGGGTGGACTCGGCAGCCGGGGACCCGGGCCGGGACTAGCCTGTAGGCGTGCGTGGGACCCACGCCGAGCACCCGCTGCACCATCTCGCAGCCCCACCCTGACAAAGGAGTCACCACCGTGACCGCGTCGTCCGTCACCGCCCCGGCACCCGCTGCCCACGACCCGATCGACACCTCCGGCCACGAGCAGGTCGTCCTCTGCTCGGACCCGAAGACCGGTCTGCGCGCGATCATCTCGATCCACGACACGTCGCTCGGGCCGGCCCTCGGCGGGACGCGCTTCTACCCGTATGCCAGCCACGACGAGGCCTTGGCCGACGTCCTGCGACTCTCGCGCGGCATGTCCTACAAGAACGCGGTCGCGGGCATCCCGCACGGTGGCGGCAAGGCCGTGATCATCGGCGACCCCAGCACGGACAAGACCCCCGAGCTGCTCCGTGCCTTCGGCCGGTTCGTCGAGAGCCTCGGCGGCCGCTACGTCACGGCGTGCGACGTGGGCACCTACGTGCAGGACATGGACGTCGTCGCCGAGACGACCCGCTTCGCCACCGGTCGCTCCCCCGAGAAGGGCGGCGCCGGCGACTCCTCCGTCCTCACCGCGTTCGGGGTCTTCCAAGGCATGCGGGCCGCAGCCCAGCACCTGTGGGGTGCGCCCACCCTCACGGGACGTCGCGTCGGCATCGCCGGCGTCGGCAAGGTCGGCCGGATCCTCGCGGGCCACCTCGTCGAGGACGGCGCCGAGGTCGTCGTCACCGACGTCGACGCCACTGCCGTCGAGTCCCTCACGGCGACCCACCCCGGCATCGAGGTCGTCGGCGACGTTGCCGCCCTCGTCCGCGCCGACATCGACGTCTACGCGCCCTGCGCCCTCGGTGGCGCCCTCGACGACGACACCGTCGACGTGCTCAAGGCGACGGTCGTCTGCGGCGGCGCCAACAACCAGCTCGTCACCGAGGGCGAGGGCGGCACCGCCGACCGCCTCGTCGCCCGCGGCATCACCTACTGCCCCGACTTCCTCGTCAACGCCGGTGGGGTCATCCAGGTGAGCGACGAGCTCCTCGGCTTCGACTTCGACCGTGCCAAGCGTGGTGCGACCGCGATCTTCGAGCACACCCTCGAGGTCCTCCAGACCGCCGACGAGCGTGGCGAGAGCCCGGCCGCCGCCGCCGACCACATCGCCGAGAAGCGCATGGCCGCCGGCTCCTCGACGATCTGGCTCCCCCAGCCCTGAGGTCCTGCACCACCCGGACGCCCGTATGCCGTGTGCCCACCTCCCGAGGCGGGCACACGGCATACGCCGTCTCTCAGCCCCTTCGCCGGGGCCCGGTGGCGCCTCAGGTGAACATTCTTCCCGGACACGGCCCCAAAGCCCGACCCGTGCGCGGAAACACCACGGCCTGATGTAGCGTTGACCCCACGACACACACACGATTCCCGGGACCACAGCTCGACTTGGGATGACCCCTTCGGGGCCGTCCCTTCGGGTATGTCGCCCGGCAGACGCACAAGGGGGTCTCGCCATGGGGCGCGGCCGAGCAAAAGCCAAGCAGACCAAGGTGGCACGGGAGCTCAAGTACTACAGCCCCGACACCGACCTGAGCTCGCTTGAGCGCGAACTCCACGGGAGCGCACCGTCGCTGCCGTCGACTCGGGTCGCCGAGTCCGACAGCGACGAGGACGACGACTACGACAAGTGGGCCAGCGGGCGTCGTTGACGCCTGACTGACCGTTCGTCCCCGTCCCACACGTCCTCGTGTGGCATGTGTGTCCAGCAGGTCTGGATCTGCCATGCTCACGGACATGACAGACGTGCGCACCGCCGACGCCGCCAAGCGGCTCGGCGTCGAGACCACCGGCATCGAGATCATCGACGAGTCGGCCCGCACCGCGGCTCCTCGTGACCTCTTCTGGCCTTGGTTCGCCGCCAACGTGTCGGTGTTCGGCATCTCGTACGCCGCCTTCGTCCTCGGCTTCGGCATCTCCTTCTGGCAGGCCGTCGTCGTGACCATCGTCGGCGTCGTCGTGTCGTTCGCCCTCTGCGGGATCATCGCCCTCGCCGGCAAGCGGGGCTCGGCCCCCACGATGGTGCTCTCGCGCGCCGCCTTCGGGGTCAGGGGGCAGAAGGTGCCGGGTGTCATCTCCTGGCTGACGTCGATCGGCTGGGAGACCTTCCTCGCGATCCTCGCCGTGCTGGCGACCGCGACGATCTTCGACCGGCTCGGCTGGGGCGGGGGCACGGCGACCAAGGTCGTCGCCGCCGTGGTCGTCGCAGCGATGATCGTCCTCGCGGCCGTCGCGGGCTACCACGTCATCATGCGGATGCAGTCGATCCTCACCTGGCTCACCGGCGCCATCACCGTGCTCTACGTCCTCATGACGGCCAACCACGTCGACTGGTCGGCCGTGACCTCGCGCCCCTCGGGTGGCATCGGCGCCGTCATCGGCGCCCTCGTCCTCGTCATGACCGGCTTCGGGCTGGGGTGGATCAACATCGCCGCCGACTGGTCCCGCTACCAGCGCCGTGACGCCAGCGGCGCCGCGATCGTCGGCTGGAACACCTTCGGCGGAGCCCTCGCACCCGCCCTGCTCGTCTGCTACGGCCTCGCCCTCGCCGGCTCCGACGAGGACGTGCTCGCCGGCATCGGCGCCGACCCCATCGGCACGCTGGCCACGCTGCTCCCGACCTGGGTGCTCGTGCCCTTCCTCGTCGCCGCGATCCTCTCGCTCGTCTCGGGCGCGGTCCTCGGCATCTACTCGTCCGGGCTCACCCTGCTCTCGCTCGGCGTCCGCATCCCGCGCCCGATGGCGGCGCTCATCGACGGCGTGATCCTCACGCTGGGCACGTTCTACGTCGTCTTCGTCGCCGAGAGCTTCATCAACCCGTTCCAGTCCTTCCTCATCACGCTCGGCGTCCCGCTCGCCTCGTGGGCGGGGATCATGATCGCCGACATCGCGCTGCGCAAGCGCGACTACGACGACGACGCCCTCTTCGACTCCTCCGGCCGCTACGGCGCCTTCGACTGGGTCTCGATCGGCACGATGGTCGTGGCCTCGGTGCTCGGCTGGGGCCTCGTCGTCAACAACTTCGCCGACGACGCGACCTGGAACAACTGGCAGGGCTTCCTCCTCGACCCGCTCGGCCTCGGCACCTTCGTCGAGGACCCCGCCGGCTCGTACTGGGAGGGCACCTTCGCCTACGCCAACCTCGGCGTCCTGCTCGCCCTCGTCCTGTCGTTCGTCGTCACCTGGGTCGCCCGACGCGGGAAGGTCGCCCGCCAGGAGCAGTCCGCGTGAGCACCGCCGTCGAGGAGGTCAGCCCCCTCGACGACGAGTGGCTCGTCGTCATCGACCCGCAGACCGTCTTCGCCGACCCGGGCACCAGCCCGTGGGGCTCCCCCATGTGGGCCGAGACCGTGCCGAGAATCGCGCGTCTCGCGACGGCATACGAAGGTCGGGTCGTCGTGACGCGGTTCGTCGCGGACCCGGGGATCGGCGGCTCGTGGGCCGACTACTACGACGACTGGCAGTTCGCGCTCGTCCCCGGCACGGACCCCCTGTATGCCGTGGTGCCCGAGCTCGCGGACCTCACCGACCACGTGGTCACCGAGCCGACCTTCGGCAAGTGGACGCCGGGGCTCCGCGCGGTCATCGGTGAGCAGCCGAGGTTCGCCCTCGCCGGCGTCGCCACCGACTGCTGCGTCATCTCGACCGCACTCCCGGCGGCCGACGCGGGTGCGAGCGTCCGCGTGGTCGCCCAGGCCTGCGCCGGCTCGACCGTGGCGATGCACGAGCAGGCGCTCGGGGCGATGAGCATGTTCGCCCCGCAGGTGACGATCGTCTGAGCGGGGCCTCCTCGCTCAGAGGATGCCGGTGGCCGAGAGCACGACGGCGCCGACGACCACACCCAGCAGCCCTGCCGTGACGCCGGCCGCCCTTGGATCATGGACGCCACCGCGGCCTCGTGTCCTGAGGTCGGCTGCTCAGGACGGGTGCGACCCGACGACCTGAACCGAGCCGCCGTCGACGCCCTTGGCGCCCTGGACGACCTCGACGCCGTCCTCGACGTCGGCACTCTCGAGCGCGGTGACCTCGCCCATCGGCCAGGCATCCAGCCCGCGCCCGGCGAGGGTCCGCACGGCGAGGTCGACCTGGTCGGCGGGCAGCATCGCCACGAAGCCGACCCCCATGTTGAGGGTACGCTCGATGTCGGCCTGCGGCACCTGGCCGAGGCGCTGGACGGTCGAGAAGACCGGCGGCGGGGTCCACGTGGCACGGTCCACTCGGGCGAACACCTGGCTCGGGAGCACCCGGGCGAGGTTGGCGGCGAGGCCTCCGCCGGTCACGTGCGACAGCGCGTGGACGTCGACACCGTCGGTGCGGATGAGCTCGAGCAGGTCGAGCGAGTAGACGTGCGTGGGCTCGAGGAGCTCCTCGCCGAGGGTGCGGCCGAACTCGTCGACGTGCCGGTCGAGCTGCCACCCGGCGTGGGCGACGACCTTGCGGACGAGCGAGTAGCCGTTGGAGTGCAGGCCCGAGCTCGCGATGCCGAGCACGGCGTCGCCGGGCTGCACGCGCTGCGGCCCGAGGACGTCGGCGTGCTCGACGACGCCGGTGGCGGCACCGGCGACGTCGTACTCGTCGGGGTCGAGCAGACCCGGGTGCTCGGCGGTCTCGCCGCCGACGAGGGCGACGCCGGCCTGCTCGCAGGCGCGGGCGATGCCGCCCACGATGGCGGCAATGCGCTCGGGGACGACCTTGCCGGTCGCGATGTAGTCGGTCATGAAGAGCGGCTCGGCGCCGCACACGACGATGTCGTCGACGACCATGCCGACGAGGTCGAAGCCGATCGTGTCGTGCCTGTCGAGCGCCTGGGCGATGGCGACCTTGGTGCCGACGCCGTCGGTGCTCGTGGCGAGGACCGGGCGCTCCATCCGCGCGATGGTGCTCGCGTCGAACATGCCCGCGAACCCACCGAGGCCGCCGAGGACCTCGGGCCGGGTCGCGCGGCGCACGTCGGCCTTCATGAGCTCGACGGCCTTGTCACCCGCCTCGACGTCGACTCCGGCCGCGGCATACGTGATCTGTTCGCCCTGGTCACTCACGACGGCCAGCCTAGGGTCAGGGACGGCGGACGGCCTCGGCCGCCCCGCCCGATGCGGTGACCGCGACGCGGTCCACGTCGAGGGTGCCGGTCTCGGTGGCGTCGGTGACGCCCTCGTCGACCGGGAACTCGAGCTCGAGCAGGCCCTTGCCGAGTCGGTCCGAGGTCGGCAGCTCGATGGGGTACGTGCCGGTGAAGCACGCCGAGCACAGCCGCTCGGGCTCCTGCTCGGTCGCCGCGATCATCCCCTCCTCGGAGATGTAGCCCAGCGAGTCGGCGCCGATCGAGTTGCAGACCTCCTCGACCCCGATACCGGTGGCGATGAGCTCGGCGCGGGTCGCGAAGTCGATGCCGTAGAAGCAGGGCCACCGCACCGGCGGCGACGAGATGCGCACGTGCACCTCGGCCGCGCCCGCCTCGCGGAGCATCCGGACGAGGGCGCGCTGGGTGTTGCCCCGCACGATCGAGTCGTCGACGACGATGAGGCGCTTGCCCTTGATGACCTCGCGCAGCGGGTTGAGCTTGAGCCGGATGCCGAGCTGGCGGATGGTCTGCGACGGCGCGATGAACGTGCGCCCGACGTAGGCGTTCTTGACGAGCCCCTGGCCGTAGGGGATGCCGGACTCCTGCGCGTAACCGATCGCGGCCGGGGTGCCCGACTCGGGCGTCGGCATGACGAGGTCGGCCTCGACGGGGTGCTCGCGGGCGAGGGTGCGGCCCATCTCGACCCGGGCCTCGTGGACGACGCGACCGTTGATCGTCGTGTCGGGGCGGGCGAGGTAGACGTACTCGAAGACGCAGCCCTTGCGGTCGGTCTCGGCGAAGCGCTGCGAGCGCAGGCCGTCCTCGTCGATGGCGATGAGCTCGCCGGGCTCGACCTCACGGATGAACGACGCACCGACGATGTCGAGCGCGGCGGTCTCGGAGGCGACGACCCAGCCGCGCTCGAGGCGACCGAGGACGAGGGGACGGATCCCCTGCGGGTCGCGGGCGGCATACAGGGTGTGCTCGTTCATGAAGACGAAGCAGAAGGCTCCGCGCAGCTTCGGCAGGACCTCGAGCGCCGCGTCCTCGACGGTGCGGTCGGGGTCGGCGGTGAGCAGCGCGGTCACGAGCGCGGTGTCGGTGGTGTTGCCGCGGCCGATCTCGCCGCGGTGGCGCGCCTCGCCGGTCGCCTCGTCGACGAGGTCGCGCAGCTCGGCGGAGTTGATGAGGTTGCCGTTGTGGGCGAGCGCGAGCGTGCCGCCGTCGTGGCCGCCGAGCGTCGGCTGGGCGTTCTCCCACGTCGAGGCGCCGGTCGTGGAGTAGCGGCAGTGACCGATCGCGAGGTGGCCCTTGAGCGAGCCGAGCGAGCGCTCGTCGAAGACCTGCGAGACCAAGCCCATGTCCTTGTAGACGAGGAGGCGGCGGCCGTCGCTCGTGGCGATGCCGGCCGACTCCTGCCCGCGGTGCTGCAGGGCGTAGAGCCCGTAGTAGGTCAGCTTGGCGACGTCCTCACCCGGAGCCCAGACCCCGAAGACGCCACACGCGTCCTGGGGGCCCTTCTCGCCGGGCATGAGGTCGTGGGTCAGTCGTCCGTCTCCGCGTGCCACACTCCCAGTGTCCCACGACCTCGCGGGACCCCGGTGCCGGTGCCGTCCCTCGACCCATCCACGCCGGGCTCGGCTCCGAATGGCTTGCCATGGACGCTCCCGTTCCGTCGTCGCAGTCCCGCTGGCCGTATGCCGTCAGCGGCCTCCTCGCAGCGGCCGCCGGTGCCGCCGCCGGGCACCTCGTGGCCGCGCTCGTCGCACCCGAGTCCTCACCCGTGCTGGCGGTGGGCTCGCAGGTCATCGACGCGACACCGACCCCCGTCAAGGAGTGGGCGGTGCGGACGATGGGCACCAACGACAAGCCGATCCTCATCGGCAGCGTCGCCGTCGTCACCCTCCTCCTCGCGGCCGTCGCGGGACTCGTGTCGCGCACCCGGCCGCTCGCCGGCCGGCTTGTCATCGTCGGACTCGCCGCGCTCGCCGCGGCCGCCGCCGTCCTCCGCCCCACCGCCGGCCAGCTCGACATCGTCCCGGGTCTCGTCACCGGCATCGTCGGCGTCGGTGTGCTCACGCTCCTGCTCGGCCGCCTCCACCGCGACGAGGCGGTGCCTCTCGCCACCACTCCCGCCGGCGCCACCCCCGAGAGCCCGATCGACCACAACGCTCGCGGCACCGGGGAGCCGGTCACGAGCGGACGCCGCACCTTCCTCCTCGCCGCAGGTGGCACGGCCGTCGGCGCCGCCGCCGTCGGAGCGCTCGGACAGAAGCTCACCGCCGACGCCATCTCGCCGTCGACGATCACGCTGCCTGCCCCCTCCCAGACCCTCGCGCCGCTCCAGGCGGGCATCGAGGGCAAGGTCAAGGGCATCGCCACCTGGCGCACCCCCAACAAGGACTTCTACCGGATCGACACCGCCCTCGTGATCCCCCGCGTCGACGTCGACTCGTGGAAGCTCACCATCGACGGCTCCGTCGACAAGCCGTTCAGCATCGACTTCGCCGAGCTCTCGGGCATGGACCTCGTCGAGAAGGACATCACGATGTGCTGCGTGAGCAACGAGGTCGGCGGCCCCTACATCGGCGGCGCGCGCTGGCTCGGGGTCCCGGTCCGGCAGCTGCTCGAGCGCGCCGGGGTCAGGGACGACGCCGACCAGATCCTCAGCACCTCCGTCGACGGCATGACCATCTCGACACCGGTGCAGGCACTCATGGACGACCGCGACGCGCTGGTCGCCATCGGCATGAACGGCGAGGCGCTGCCCCGCCGGCACGGCTACCCCGTGCGGCTCGTCACCCCGGGCCTCTACGGCTTCGTCGGCTCCACCAAGTGGCTCGAGCGCCTCACGGCGACGACGTATGCCGCGAAGAAGGCGTACTGGACCGAGCGCGACTGGGCCATCGACGGGCGCATCCTCACGCAGTCGAGGATCGACACCCCTCGCGGGCTCGCCAACCTCAAGACCGGGGAGAACGTCATCGGCGGTGTCGCCTGGGCCCAGGGCCGCGGCATCGCCAAGGTCGAGGTCCGCATCGACGAGGGCCCGTGGCAGGAGGCCACCCTCGGACCGGACGCCAACGTCGACTACTGGCGCCAGTGGTATCTCGCGTGGGACGCCAAGCCCGGGCGGCACGAGCTCACCGTCCGCGCGACCGACCTCACCGGTGCCGTCCAGACGGACAAGCGGGCCGAGCCGTTCCCCCGCGGCGCCACGGGGTGGCACTCGATCCCCGTCACCGTCGGCTGACGAACGCACCGACGAGAAAAAGTGAAAAAGGTTGGGCGAGAACCCATCCGATGTGGGAGCAGCACCGAACCACGAGTGTCATCCACCCCCACACAGGAGACGATCATGAAGCTCACGCACCGCCCCGCAGTCCTCGCTCTCGCGCTCGCCCTGCCCCTCGGCCTCGCTGCCTGTGGCAGCTCGGACGACACCAGCACCGACACCGCGGCCAGCTCCTCCACCTCCGAGTCGATGAGCCCGTCCACCAGCGCCTCCGAGTCGCCGTCCGACGCGATGATGGACAAGCCGTTCGGCGCCGCCTGCGACCAGGTCCCCGCCTCCGGCGCCGGATCGTTCGACGGCATGATGACGGCCCCGGTCGCCACCGCCGCGAGCGCCAACCCGCTCCTGTCGACGCTCGTCTCCGCGGTCAAGTCCGCCGGTCTCGTCGACACCCTCAACAACGCCCCCGAGATCACCGTGTTCGCGCCGACCAACGACGCGTTCGCGGCCGTCCCGAAGGCCACGATGGACGGCGCGATGGCCGACCCCAAGGGCCTGCTCACCAAGGTCCTCACCAACCACGTGGTCGAGGGCAAGATCTCCCCGGACAAGCTCGCCGGTGACCACAAGACCCTCGGCGGCGGCACCATCACGGTCGCCGGCAGCGGCGAGGACTTCACCGTCGGCGAGGCCAAGGTCGTCTGCGGCAACGTCCAGACCGCCAACGCCACCGTTTACCTCATCGACGGCGTCCTGCTCCCGGCCTCCTGACCGCTGAGCACTTCTGAGCGAACGTAGGCAATCATGGTCCTTATGGCAGCGGTCGGTAGTGGAGATGAATCCTTTCCGACCGCTGCCGTGGGGCCGGACCTCGTCAGCCTGCTGACCAGGTCCGCCCGTGGTGACGAGGGCGCGTTCGCCGAGCTCTACGACGCCACAGCGGCCCGCCTTCACGGTCTCGTGGTCCGGGTCGTGCGCGACCGGGCGCAGAGCGAGGAGGTCACCCAGGAGGCCTTCCTCGACATCTGGACGCACTGCACCCGCTTCGACCCTGCCAAGGGGTCGCCGCTGTCGTGGATGCTCACGATCGCCCACCGCAAGGCCGTCGACCGGGTCCGCTCGGCGGAGGCCAGCAAGGCACGTGAAGTGACCTACGAGGTCACGACTGCCGAGCGCGAGCACGACTCCACGCTCGAGAAGGTCGAGGTCCGCCTCGACCAGGAACGCGTCCGCCGGGCCCTGTCCACCCTGACCGACACCCAACGCGGAGCGGTCGAGCTGGCCTACCTCGGTGGACACACGCACAGCGAGGTGGCGGCGCTGCTCGACATCCCGCTCGGGACGGCGAAGACACGCATCCGAGACGGACTCATCCGACTGCGAGACACTCTGGAGGTGACGGCATGAACCCAGACACGCACGCACTGGCCGGCGCGTATGCCGTCAATGCCGTGACCGACGACGAGCGACGGTCCTTCGAGATCCATCTCGATCAGTGTGCCGACTGCCGCGCCGAGGTGGCCGAACTCCGTGCCGCCGCGGCCACACTGGCCTCCGACGTCGAGCTCGCACCCCCGCCGGCGCTGCGCGCCTCGATCCTGTCCGCGGTCTCGCAGACCCGCCAGCTCTCACCCCTCGAACCCTCGGCTCCCGCCCCGACCGTGGCGAGCGACCCGGCGTCGGCACCGGTCGCCGTCGCAACCGTCCCTGCCGACGAGCTCGCCGCGCGGCGCGACCGGCGCGGCCTGCGCCCGTGGCTCGCCGCGGCCGTCGCTGCCGCCGTCATCACCATCGGTGGCGTCGCCTGGCAGCCCTGGGAGGACTCGCCCGCACAGCTGACCGCCACCGAGCAGGTGCTGCGCGCCGACGACGCCCAGCGTCTGGAGCTGCCCATGGGCGCCTCCGAGGTCACCCTCGTCCGAAGCCGGACCGTCGGTCGCGCGGTCTTCCTCGCCGACGACATGCCGGCCCCGCCGTCGGGCAAGGCCTACCAGCTGTGGTTCGACATGCCGGGCCGCGGCATGGTGAGCGCCGGTCTCATCCCGACCACCGGCCACGCCGTCACGGTCCCGCTCGAAGGCGACGCCAGGACCGCGACCCGCGCCGGCATCACGCTCGAGCCCGAGTCGGGGTCCCAGCACCCGACCAGCGACCCGGTGGCCCTCTTCTCCTTCGCCTGAGCGAGTCCTTCACCTGAGCGAGCCGTTCGCCCGGGCCGGCCGCAGGCTGCCGTCCGCGGTGGACAATGACGCTCATGCGCTACGCAGTCACGGGAGCCACGGGGTTCGTCGGTGGGGAGCTCACCCGCCAGCTCGTCGGGGCCGGCCACGAGGTCGTCGCCCTGGTTCGCACTCCGGCGAAGGCGCGTGACCTCGCCGACCTCGGCGTCGAGCTCGTGGAGGGCGAGCTCGACAGCGACGACGCCCTCGACCGCCTGCTCGCCGGCGCCGACGGGCTGTTCCACGTTGCCGGTTGGTACAAGCTCGGCGAGCGCGACCCGTCGCCGGGCCGGCGGGTCAACGTCGAGGGCACCCGCAACGTGCTGTCCGCCGCCTTGCGCGCCGGCACCCCCAAGGTCGTCCACACCAGCACCCTGGCCATCAACTCCGACACCGGCGGCGTCCTCCACGACGAGTCCCACCGCTTCACCGGTGACCACCTCAGCGAGTACGACCGCACCAAGGCGCAGGCCCACGAGGTCGCCCACGAGCTGTTCACCCGCGGCCTCCCCGTCGTCAGCGTCATGCCCGGCGCCATCTACGGCCCGGGCGACACCTCACAGGTCGGCGAGCTCGTCGCGCGAGTGGTCGCCGGGCGCCGGGTGCAGGTGCCGGGCGGCGGGGGCACCCTCATGTGGGCCCATGTCGGCGACGTGGCACGTGGGCACGTCCTCGCGATGGAGCGCGGGGTCGCCGGTGAGGACTACATGCTCGCCGGAGAGCCGGCCGCCCTCGCCGGCGTGTTGGAGAGAGTCGCGACGCTCGCCGGCACCCAGGCACCCATGCGCGTCCCTGCTGCCGTCGTCCGCCTCACCGAGCGGGCGATGACGCCGCTGGCCAAGGTCCTCCCCCTGCCGTCGAGCTACCACCCGGAGTCGCTGCGGGCGTCCCTCGCGAGCTACACCGGGTCGCGGGCCAAGGCCGAGCGCGAGCTCGGGTGGCACTGCCGCCCGCTGGACCAGGGCCTCGCCGAGACGGTGTCCGCCCTGCGCGCGGGCTAGGTGGTGCGCCGGCCGCCGAGTGCGAGCACGAGACCGAGCACGATGACGACCGGGCCGATGACCGCCCACAGGGTCACACCCGTCATCACGCTGCCGCCGATCACACCCAGCCCCTGGAGGGTCCAGATCGCCCCCACGACGACGAGCACCGCTCCGAGGATGACGCGCACCTGTCGGCTCATGACCTCACCTCAGCGGTTGCGGCGTTCGGAGATCGTCTCGATGAGCACCGAGAGCCCGGCCGCGAGCAGGCCGACGACGATCGCCCCGAGCAGCCCGAGGTAGCCCACGGACGTCGAGGTGGAGTACTCGCCGGCGGTCGTGCGGGCCGAGGACTCGAGCCCGCGATAGACGCCGAGGAAGCCACCGAGCGCGAACCCCACGACGGCTCCGATGATGAGGACGCGGAGGTGGTTGGGGCGGCGGATCTCGGGGTTCACGGGCACCACGCTACTTCGCGTGTGCCGCGGCGACGACACCGGAGGCGACGGCTTCGAGGGTCGTGAGCGAGCCGGCATACGGGTCCTCGGCCCGCGGCCAGTGGGTGATCGTGTCGGTGAAGCCGAGCGCAGCCGCCCGCCCGGTCATCTCCTCGTAGACGCCGACCGACTCGAGCGAGAACTGCGGCGAGGCGTCGAGCAGGAGGTAGCGGTCGAGCCCGGCGGTGCCCTCGAGCGCGTCGAACCTCTGCACGAGCCCCTCGACCCCGGCCCACCACGCGTCGAGGGTCTCGGCGCCACCCGGGCCGGTCGTCACCCAGCCCTGCCCGTGCTTCGCGGCCAGTCGGAGCGAGCGCGGCCCGTTGGCGGCGACGACGAACGGCACCCGGTCGCGGACGGGACCGGGCAGTGTCCGGGCGTCGCGGACGGCATACCACTCGCCGTCGTGGTCAACGTGATCCTCGCGCAGGAGGCGGTCGAGGAGCGGGACGTACTCGTGGAAGCGGTCGACGCGAGCCTTGACCGGGTGCGACTCCCCGAGCACCGCGGAGTCGAGGTCGCCCCCGGTGCCGAGACCGCAGAGGAAGCGCCCGCCGGAGAGGTCGTCGAGAGCGAGGACGTCGCGGGCGAAGACGTAGGGGTGGCGGAAGTTGGGCGAGGTGACGAACGTGCCGAGCCCGATGGTCGACGTCACGCCAGCTGCGGCGGCCAGCGTCGGGACGGCCGGGAACCACGTGCTGTCGGGCAGGCCGCCCCACACGAGGTGGTCGTAGACCCACGCGTGCGCGAAGCCCATCTCCTCGACGGCCCGCCAGCGCGGCCCCGCCTCGCGCCAGGGCAGGTCGGGGAGGATCGAGATCCCGTGTCGCACGTCAGGTCACCTTCTTCTCGAGGTCGTCGAAGAGCGGGAGGTATGCCGTGAGGTCCGCTCGCGTGCCGCTGACCCGCAGGCGCCCCGCACCGGCGGCCATGGCGGGGTCGAGCGTGCCCACGGCGAGCCCCAGCCAGGTGTCGGCGTCGGTCTCGATGACGTTGGGCGGGGTGCCCCGCCGGTGCTGCAGGCCCTCGATGCACTGGACCACGCCGAACGGCGGGACCCGCACCTCGACGCTGCGGCCGGGAGCCCGGATCCCGAGCTCCTCGAGGGTGAAGCGGACCGCGGTCGCCGTCGTCGTCCGGTCGCTGGCGGCGGGGTCGGCGGCCCAGGCCGTGAGTGCCGCGTGACCTGCGGCGACGGGCACTCGGCGACGGGACGGCATACCGGCATCGTAGGTCCGGCCACCGACGGTCCGGGAGGCGGCGGACACTTCACTCGGATGTCATAAATAGTTATGCAGAGGCAGAGACTTCGCCGGCGCTCTGCGGCAACATGGGCCGAGTTGCCGAGCCCCTGCCGGTGACGACGCACGCACTCACCCCGGAGTGGCGGAACCAGGAGTTGGCATGACGATCACCACCAGGCGCCGGGTCGGCGCGACCGTTCTGGCGGCGGCCTGCGCCGCGACCCTCGCGGCGGCGCCCGCGAGCGGCGACACCAAGGACAAGCCCAAGGGCAACCCCAACCTCACGACGGTGCAGCTGCTGTCGTTCAACGACTACCACGGTCACCTCGAGGCGACCGACCCGAAGCTCACGCCTGCCGAGGACCCGAGCCAGACTCCGGTCGGTGGGGCCGAGTACCTCTCGACGACGCTGAGCAACCTGCGCTCCAAGGTGGGCAAGGGGTCGAGCCTCACGGTGGCGGCCGGAGACCTCATCGGCGGCTCGCCCTTCCTGTCCGGCATGTTCCACGACGAGCCCTCGGTGGAGTCGCTCAACCAGATGGGCCTCGACGTCAGCTCCGTCGGCAACCACGAGTTCGACGAGGGCACCGACGAGCTGCTCCGCATGCAGAACGGCGGCTGTCACCCGACCGACGGCTGCTACTTCCCGCAGTCGCCCTACGCAGGCGCCGACTTCCAGTGGCTCTCGGCCAACGTCGTCCGCAAGGACAACGGCAAGACCCTCCTGCCCGGCACGTCGGTCAAGACCGTCAACGGAGTCAAGATCGGCTTCATCGGCATGACCCTCGAGGCGACACCGACGCTGGTCAGCCCGGCCGGCGTGTCCTCGGTGGACTTCCTCGACGAGGTCCAGACGGCCAACGCCCAGGCCGCAGCCCTGAAGAAGCAGGGCGTGAAGTCGATCGTCGTCCTTCTCCACGAGGGCGGCTACCAGACCGGGACGATCAACGACTGCAACGGCATCTCCGCCCCGATCGCCCAGATCGCCGCCCAGATCACGCCCGAGGTCGACCAGATCATCACAGGCCACACTCACCAGGCCTACATCTGCTCGCTTCCGGACCCGGCCGGCAACGACCGCCTCGTCACGAGCGCGCACGACTACGGCCGCGCCGTCACCGAGACGTCGCTCGTGATCAACACCAAGAGCGGCGAGGTCATGCGTGACCGCTCGACCGCTACCAACCACCTCGTCGCCCAGACGGCTCCGAAGGACGGCGCCATCACGAAGATCATCGACAAGTGGAACACTCTCGCCGGACCGCTCAAGGCCCAGATCGTCGGGACCCACACCGAGGACATCCTCGGCGACTCCAGCGGTAACCGCGGCATCGAGACGCCGATGGCCGATGTCGTCGCCGACGCCATCCTCGCCGGCACCGACGGGCCGAACGAGGGAGGTGCCCAGATCGCCTTCATGAACGTCGGTGGCGTGCGCGAAGA
Organism: Knoellia sp. LjRoot47; assembly: GCF_964253435.1. Lineage (NCBI taxonomy): Bacteria > Bacillati > Actinomycetota > Actinomycetes > Micrococcales > Intrasporangiaceae > Knoellia > Knoellia sp. LjRoot47. The sequence continues at coordinate 1,603,548 of NZ_CAXUQS020000001.1, read as the reverse complement.
CCTGCCGATGAAGCCGAAGTACTCCGAGGCACCGGGACAGATCACTTATGCCGAGGCCTTCGACATCGCTCCGTTCAACAACCTGCTCGTGAGCATCGACCTCACTGGCGACCAGATCCGCCAGGTCCTCGAGCAGCAGTACCAGCCGGTGGCTGCCCGCGGTTCGCGCCCCATGCTTGCGCTGGGTGTGTCCAAGGGCTTCACCTACGACTGGGATGCCTCGCAGCCGCAGGGTTCGCGCGTCGTCAACGGCTCGATGGCCCTCAACGGGGCGCCGATCGAGGCGACGAAGACCTACCGGGTCGGGACGTTGAACTTCCTCGCGGACGGTGGCGACCTGTTCACCGCCTTCACCCAGGGCACGAACCGCGCCGGTGGTCCGGAGGATCTCGCGAACCTCGTCGCGTACTTCCAGGCCAACCCCGGCCTCACCGCTCCGGCCAGCCGCATCGGCGGCCTCTGACCGGTCCGCGGATCGACTCCGCACCCGGGCACCCCCTGCGCCACCACGGCGCGGGGGGTGCTTGTCTGTGGGGGTGGACGACCTCGAGCTCGAGCAGGACGGCGACGTCACGTGGATCAGGGTGGCCGGCCACGCCCAGTCCGCCGTCGACCTCGGCGACCCCCTCCACCTCGTCTTCGAGTACGTCCAGCAGCTGGCCCTCTGCATCGACGCCGGGTTCGCCAGGCCGGCGCCCCTGCGGGTGACGCACGTCGGCGGGGCCGGGCTGACGTTGGCGCGCTGGGTGCACGCGACCCGTCCCGGCTCACCGCAGATCGTGCTCGAGCCGGCCACCGCGATGACCGAGCTCGTGCGACGGGAGATCCCGCTGCCCCGGGGTCACCGGATCCGGGTGCGGCCGCTGCGCGGCGAGGAGGGCGTGGCCGGCCTGGCCGACGGCAGCGCCGACGTCGTCGTCCTCGACGCGTATGCCGGCGGGCAGGTTCCCGCCTCCCTCACGACGGTCGAGTGGCTGGGCGAGGTCGCGCGGGTCCTCGCGCCGGGAGGGGTGTTCCTCGCGAACCTCGGCGACCGGCCCGGACTCCGGTATGCCGCGCGCGTCGCCTCGGGTGCCCGGGCAGCGTTGGGACCGGGGGCGCAGACGGCATACGTCGGGTTGCACCACGTCCTCAAGGGCAAGGGGTTCGGCAACGTCGTGCTCATGGCCTCGCTCGACGCGCTCCCGCTCGACGCGATGCGTCGGGCGGCGGCACGCCAGCCGCTGCCGACGGGCGTCGTGCCACCGAGCGAGGTGCTCGCCCGCGCGGGTGGGGCCTACCCGTTCAGTGCGGAGCGGGACGACACGGCCGAGTCGCCCGAACCGCCGGACTGACCTGCTTCCCGCAGGTGTCGGGGGCGGGTCAGCGGGGCGGCCGGAAGTCCTCGGGCGACCAGTCCCGCGAGTAGTCCCGGGTGGGCTCGCCGAACGTGCCGTGTGCGGGGCCGTCCGGGGAGCGGTTCGCGGCGGCGGGCGACCGCGGCGTCTGGGGGACGTGCTCGGGTCCGTCCTCGCCGTCGACATGGTTGCTGACGACCTCGCTTTCCTCGTCGCCGTCGACGGCGTCGGCGCCGCCGACGTCAGGTGCGGTTCCGAGGCGGACCCACCAGAGGGCGGCGAGGACCAGCACCACGAGGGCACCCACGGCGATCGCGAGGCCGTTCCCGACGATGTCGATCATCGACGGTGACCCGATGATCGCCTCGTCAGCGTCGTTGTCCGAAGGGTCGGTCAGGATGTAGAGGTTGCCGAGCACGAGCACGACCGTGGGGACAAGGGTCACGACGCCCGCTGCGAGCACCTCCCAGCGCAGCGATCGGACCCGCGACGGCGTCGGGTGCAGTTGGAGGGCCATAACGGCGCACGCGAGCAGCACGGCGGCCAGCGACAGCTGGAGACCTCCGGTTCCGAAGCTGGACTGGAAGATCGTGATGCTCACACGCTCTTGGAAGCCCACGTCGTTGGGGATGGGCGTGCCCTCGGCACTGAAGGACTGCCCGATCTGCCGCCAGCTCGCCCACGTGCTGAAGCCGATCCCGGCCGTGGTCAGCACGGACGCCGCTGCCAGCAACCGGACGCTGACCGTGCCGAGCCGGTCCGTCGGCATCTCCCGCAGGTCCATGGGTCCCCTCCCCACGCGCGCGCGACGTCGCGCACGCTCTGGGGGACAGGGTAGAGGCCGCCCCGCTGCCCACGACGCAGGCTTGTCGGGACCATCTCTCGCTGTCGGGGGTCAAGCTCCCGGCGACGACGCAGGATGCCCCCGACAACTGGCGAGTCAGGCGGCGTCGGCCTCGCGAGCGAGCCGTGCAGCGCGGGCGGCCTCGACCTTGGCCGCGCGCCGACGCTTGAGCCGCATCTGCGGGTCGTCGCCGGCGCCGAGCTGGGCGGGGCCGAAGACCTCCCACATCGCGTACTGGATGCGGTAGCCGATGCGGTAGCCCAGCGACAACCCCTCGTTCTCGGGCTTGCTCATCGGCCGACCTTCCTTGGTGCACTAATAGTTTGTGCACTCACAATATCACCGAGCCGCGTAGGATCCGACCTGTGACGACGTCGAAGGCCACCGCAGCAGCACCCACGGGCACCGACCTGCTCGCCCTCGACCGACAGGTCTGCTACGCCCTCGCCGTGGCGTCGCGCAACGTCATCGCCCTCTACAAGCCGCTGCTCGCGCCGATGGGGCTGACCCATCCGCAGTACCTCGTCATGCTCGCCCTCTGGGAGGAGGCACCGCTCACGGTGAGCGAGCTCGGGCGTCGGGTGAGCCTGGACCCGGGCACCCTGTCCCCGCTCCTCAAGCGCCTCGAGGCCAGCGGCCACATCACCCGGGGCCGCGACCCGCACGACGACCGCGCACTCGCCGTGGCCCTGACCCCCTCCGGCGCACGGCTGCGGAGCCGCGCCGAGAAGGTCCCGCCCGCGATCCTCGAGCGCCTCGGCATGGAGCTGAGCGAGCTCGAGGACCTGCGCGACGGCCTCACCCGGCTCATCGCCGCGGCGAGGGACTAGCCGGGACCTCAGCCGACGAAGGTGCGGGCGTTGCGGAACATCCGCATCCACGGCGAGACGTCCTCGACCCGACCGTCGGTCCACGACATCTGCGCGTTGCGCTGGACCCGCTCCGGGTGCGGCATCATCGCCGTGAACCGGCCGTCCGGCGTGGTCACCGCGGTGAGCCCGTCCGGCGAGCCGTTGGGGTTGTGCGGGTATGCCGTGGCGACCGACCCGTCGCCCGTCACGTAGCGCGCCACGCGCTGCACCGCGGCCTCGTCACCGCGCGCCGAGAAGTTGGCGAAGCCCTCGCCGTGGGCGACGGCGATCGGCAGGTGCGACCCCGCCATCCCCGACGTGAAGATCGACGGGGACTCGAGGACCTCGACGAGCGAGAGCCGCGCCTCGTACTGCTCGGAACGGTTGCGGGTGAACCGCGGCCACGCCTCCGCGCCCGGGATGAGGTCGGCGAGCGCGGCGAACATCTGGCACCCGTTGCAGATCCCGAGACCGAAGGTGTCGGGACGGTGGAAGAACTCGTGGAACTGCTCGGTGAGCGCGTCGTTGAAGAGCACCGAGCGCGCCCATCCCTCACCGGCTCCGAGGGTGTCGCCGTAGGAGAACCCGCCGCAGGCCACCAGCCCGGTGACGTCGGCGAGGGACGCTCGCCCGGCCTGCAGGTCGGTCATGTGGACGTCGAGCGTCTCGAAGCCGGCCCGGTGGAACGCGTAGGCCGTCTCGACGTGCGAGTTCACGCCCTGCTCGCGCAGGATCGCGACCCGCGGCCGGGCGCCGAGGTTGAGGAACGGCGCGGCGATGTCGTCGGTCGGGTCGAAGGTCGTCGAGACCCGCAGGCCCGGGTCGTCGTCCGAGCCGAACGCGGCGTGCTCCTCGTCGGCGCACTCGGGGTTGTCGCGCAGTGCCGAGATCCGCCAGGACACCTCGTCCCAGGCCTGCGCGAGGTCGGACAGCGGCTCGTCGATCGACACCTCGCCGTCGATGTTGACCGTGACCTGTCGCTCGGGGTGGGTGCCACCGACGACGGTCGCGAGTGCGCCCACCCCCGCGGACACGAGCACCTCGAGCACGTCGGCGACCGCGCCGGCCGGCACGCCGAGCACGGCACCGAGCTCCTCGGTGAACAGCTGCTCGACCGAGTCGACCGAGACCTCGACGCCGAACCCGCTCGCGAACGCCATCTCGCACACGGTCGCCCAGAGGCCACCGTCCGAACGGTCGTGGTAGGCCAGCAGCAGCCCGCGGGAACGCAGCTCGGCCACGGCCCGGGCCAGCGCCACGAGCCGCGACGGGTCGTCGAGGTCGGGGACGTCGCCACCGAAGGCGCCCGACACCTGGGCGAGCATCGACCCGCCGAGCCGGTTCGCACCGGCGCCGAGGTCGATGAGGACAAGGGCCGAGTCAGGTGCGAGCTGCGGGGTGACGGTGCCGCGCACGTCGGGCAGCGCGACGAACGCGGACACGACGAGTGACACCGGCGAGGTGACCTGCTTCGCCTCGCCCGACGCCGGGTCCGTCCACCGGGTCCGCATCGACATCGAGTCCTTGCCGACCGGCACCGAGACGCCGAGCGCCGGGCACAGCTCCATCGCGACGGCCTGCACGGTGTCGTAGAGCGCGGCGTCCTCGCCGGACTCCCCGGCCGCGGCCATCCAGTTGCACGAGAGCTTGACCGACGACAGGGCCGAGATCGGTGCCGCGAGGAGGTTGGTGATCGCCTCGCCGACCGCCATCCGGCCGGAGGCGGGAGCGTCGACGGACGCGAGCGGCATACGCTCCCCCGAGGCCATGGCCTCGCCCGCGAAGCCCGCGTGGTCCCCGAGGGTGACCGCGACGTCGGCGACGGGCACCTGCCACGGGCCGACCATCTGGTCGCGGTGCGTGAGCCCGCCGACCGTGCGGTCGCCGATCGTCACGAGGAAACGCTTGCTCGCGACGGAGGGGTGACGCAGGACGGCGTATGCCGTGTCCCGCACCGCGATCGAGCCCACGTCGAGCGTGTCACCGGTCCACTGCACGCGCTCGACGTCGCGGGTCATGCGCGGCGGCTTGCCGAGCAGGACCTCCATCGGCATGTCGATCGGGACATCCGCGTCGGACTTACCGGCAACGAGCAGCTGCGCGTCGTCCGCGGCGACGCCGATGACCGACAGCGGGCAGCGCTCACGCTCGGCGAACGACTCGAGCAGCTCGAGCGACTCGGGGGCCACGGCGAGGACGTAGCGCTCCTGGCTCTCGTTGACCCAGATCTCCTTGGGCGCGAGACCGGACTCCTCGAGCGGGACGGCGGACAGGTCGAAGCGAGCACCCAGCCCGGCGTCGTCGACGAGCTCGGGGAAGGCGTTGGAGAGGCCACCGGCGCCGACGTCGTGGATCGCGAGGACCGGGTTGTCCGCGCCGAGCGACCAGCAGTGGTTGATGACCTCCTGGGCGCGCCGCTCCATCTCGGGGTTGCCGCGCTGCACGGAGTTGAAGTCGAGCTCGACGGCGTTGTCGCCGGAGGCCATCGACGACGCGGCACCACCACCGATGCCGATGCGCATGCCGGGGCCACCGATCTGGATGAGCAGGGTGCCGGCGGGGAAGCGGACCTTCTCGGTCTGGTCGGCGCTGATCGAGCCGAGGCCACCGGCGCTCATGATCGGCTTGTGGTAGCCGCGGCGCACCCCGTCGACCGTCTGCTCGTAGACACGGAAGAAGCCGCCGATGCCGGGGCGACCGAACTCGTTGTTGAAGGCGGCAGCGCCGATCGGGCCCTCGACCATGATGTCGAGCGGCGACGCGATGTGGTCCGGCGCGCCGTAGGTCTCGGTCTCCCACGGCTCGTCCGTGCCGGGCAGGTGGAGGTTGGACACGACGAACCCGGTGAGGCCGGCCTTGGGGGCCGAGCCGCGACCGGTCGCACCCTCGTCGCGGATCTCGCCACCGGCACCGGTGGCCGCGCCGGGGAACGGCGAGATCGCCGTCGGGTGGTTGTGCGTCTCGACCTTCATGAGGACGTGGACGTCCTCCTCGCGCGCGACGTAGGCGCCGGGCCCGTCACCACGCTCGGGCAGCCAGCGCTCGATCCGCCCACCCTCCATGACCGAGGCGTTGTCCTTGTAGGCGACGACCGTGCCCGCGCCCGCGACCGCCTCGGTGTGCCGGATCATCCCGAAGAGGCTCTTGACCTGCGGCTCGCCGTCGACGACGAAGTCGGCGTTGAAGATCTTGTGGCGGCAGTGCTCGGAGTTGGCCTGCGCGAACATCATGAGCTCGACGTCGGTGGGGTTGCGCTGCAGCCCGGTGAACGACTCCGCGAGGTAGTCGATCTCGTCGTCGGACAGGGCCAGCCCGTATGCCGTGTTCGCACCTTCCAGCGCGGCGCGCCCGCCGCCGAGCACGTCGACGTGCTCCATCGGCTCGGCCTCGCGCTCCTCGAAGAGGGCGGCGGAGGCGTCACGCGTGGGGAGAGCGGTCTCGGTCATCCGGTCGTGCAGGAGCGCGGCGACGGCGCCCCACGGCTCACCGGTGAGCTCGACGCCCTCGACGGTGTACTCGGTGACGCGCTCGACGCGGCGCAGGTCGAGCCCGCAGTTGTGCGCGATGTCGGTGGCCTTGCTCGCCCAGGGCGAGATGGTGCCGAGCCGGGGCCCGACCACGACGGTCGTCCACGGGCCCTCGGAGGGTGAGCCGCCGGCATACGGGTCGCCGTAGGTGAGGAGGCGCTCGACGGTGGCGCGCCCGGCCTCGTCGAGGGGCTCCTCGCTCGCGACCCAGTGGACGAACCGGGCGGTGACGCCGGTGACGGACGGGTCGACCGCCTGCAGCCGGGTGAGCAGCGCGCGCGCCCGGAAGGGCGACAGCGCGGACCCGCCGTCGACGGTGGTCAGGGCGAGCTCGTGCGACGAAACCATCACTCAGGGACTCCGTGGGAGGTGCGGCTGGGCCGCGTCACAGGCTACTGCGCGGCCCCTGGCTCCCCGAAACCCGGCTCAGCGCGTGAAGACTCCCCGCCAGCACGGGTAGGCGGTGAGGTCGTCGACCCGCTCGAGCCCGACCTCGGTCAGCCCGTGCTCGGCGAAGGCGTGCATCTGCTCGGCGGTGAGGAGCCACGGCGGGCCCGACCCGTCGTCGTCCGGGGGCAGCACCCCGTGGATCGCGACGAGGGTCCCACCGGGCGCGACGAGGTCCGCGACCGCGGCACTCGAGCGTTCGCGCAGGTCCGGCGGCAGGGCCTGGACGGTGTAGACGTCGACGACGAGATCGAAGCCGTGGTGCCACTCGGGCGGCAGGTCGAAGAGGTCGGACACCCGGTAGTCGACGCCCGAGCGGGGGTGCCGTGCCTGCGCGGTCCGGATGGCCGTCGGGGACAGGTCGAACGCCGTGGTGGCGAACCCGAGCGAAGCGAGGTGTTCGGCATCGGCGCCGAGCCCGCAGCCCACGACGACCGCGGAACGCATCTCACCGGGGACCGCACCGCGGCGGGTCCAGTCGGCGAGGAGGGGCTGTGGCTCCGACCGGTCCCAGGCCATCGTCACCTCGCCGGACTCGCCGGCGGCATAGAGCTGCTCGAACCAGCCGGTGGGGTCGCCCCGCTCGGCGCTCGCGTGCGCCAGCCGGTCAGCCTCGGTCTGCCAGCTGCGCGGTTCGGTGCCTTCCGGGGCCATGGCTCAGAAGGTCCGGCCGGTGAGGCGTTCGTAGGCCTCGACGTACTTGGCCCGGGTCCGCTCGACGACGTCGGCGGGCAGCGCCGGCGGCGCCTCGCCGGAGCCCTTGTCCCAGCCGCTCTCCGACGAGAGCAGCCACTCCCGGACGAACTCCTTGTCGAAGCTCGGCTGCGTGTGGCCCGGCTCCCACTGGTCGGCCGGCCAGAACCGCGAGGAGTCGGGGGTGAGCACCTCGTCGGCGAGCACGATGGCCCCCGAGGCGTCGAGCCCGAACTCGACCTTGGTGTCGGCGATGAGGATGCCGCGCTCCCCCGCGATCTCGTTGCCGCGGGCGAGGATGCGGGTCGTGAGGTCGCGCAGCCTGGCGGCCATCTCGGGGCCGACCTCGGCCTCGACCGCCTCGTACGACATCGGCTCGTCGTGCTCGCCCATCGGCGCCTTGGTCGAGGGGGTGAAGAGCGGCTCCTCGAACCGGTCGCCGTCGCGCAGCCCGTCGGGCAGGGCGAGTCCGCTCACGGTGCCGTCGGCGACGTACTCCCGCAGGCCACCACCGGTGAGGTAGGCCCGGGCGACGCACTCGACCGGCACCATGTCGAGCCGCTGGACGAGCACCGCGCGGCCGGCGACGACGTCGGGCACGTCGGTCGACACGACGTGGTTGGGCACGAGGTCGGCGAGCTGGTCGAACCACCACAGCGACAGCTGGGTGAGCACCGTGCCCTTGTCGGGGATCGGCGGGTCGAGGATGAAGTCGAACGCCGAGATCCGGTCGGAGGCCACGAGGAGGAGCTGGTCGTCACGACCCTCCGGCGCGTAGAGGTCGCGCACCTTGCCGGAGTAGAGGTGCGTGAAGCCGGGGATCTCGAGCGGCGTCGTCATGGCGCCGATTCTCGCAGTCGACGGGCCGGCGTCACGAGCGGGCGGCCGCGGGCCAGCGCCGGGCGCCCGGGCCGTCGGTCGCGTGGGCGTCGTCGGCGTTGTAGATCGGGCACGACGTCACCGAGAGGCAGCCGCAGCCGATGCAGTCGGTGAGGCCGTCGCGGACCTGCGTCATGGCCTCGATCCGCTCGGTGAGGGCGTCGTGCCACGCGGCGGACATCCGGGCCCAGTCGCGCTTCGTCGGCGGGTGGTCCACGGGCAGCGTCGCGAGCGCCTCGCCGATCTCGGTGAGGCTCAGCCCGAACCGTTGCCCCGCGCGCACGACGGCGATCCGGCGGAGCGTATGCCGTCCGTAGCGGCGGTGGTTGCCCACGTTCCGCACGCTCTGGATGAGTCCTCGGTCCTCGTAGAACCGGACCGTCGCGACGGTGACGCCACTGCGCGCGGCAGCCTCCCCGATGGGCAGCAGGTCGTTCTTGTCCACGGGTCCAGCCTACGACTTGATCTCAAGTGGACTTGAGATATCAGGATGCCGCCCATGACCTCGACGGCCCTGGCGCCCCCTCCCGAACGGCTCTTCAGCGCCCGGCACCTCCCGGTCGCGGCGGGCATCATCGCCCTGGTCACGCTCGGGGCCTTCGAGAACCGGGCCGTCATCAGCATCATGCCGACGGCCACCCGGGCCCTCGACGGCCTCGCATGGTTCGGTGCGGCCAACGCCGCGTCGATGGTGACGTTCATGGTCGCCGTCGTCGTCGCCGGCCGCTGGGTGGACCGGGTCGGCTCGCGGACGGTGCTGCTCGCCGGGCTGGCGACCTTCGCCGCCGCCCAGGTCGTCACCGCGGCCGCGCCGTCGATGACGGTCTTCCTCGCCGGCCGCGGGCTCTCCGGCGTCGCCGAGGGCCTCATCGACGTCTCGACGCTCGTCTTCGCCGCGCGGGCGCTGCCCGAGCACCTGCGGGCCAAGGTGTTCGCGACGTTCGCCGCCGCGTGGATCCTTCCGAGCCTGCTCGGCCCGGGGGCTGCCGGCGCCGCCGAAGCGCTCGTCGGCTGGCGCCTCGTCTTCCTCCTGCCGACGTTCCTCCTCGTCCCCGCGCTGCTCCTGCTGCTCCCCGCCCTGCGCCGCGACACCACCCGGCAGGACGACGACGACCAGGCCACCACGGCTGCGGACGCGAGCCAGCCGGCGCCGCTCGGCCCGGCGATCGGCCTCGCCACCGCCGTCGCCCTCCTCAGCGTCGGCGGACCACTCGCCTTCGACGGTGGCGAGCACCACCGGGCCGGGCTGCTCGCCCTCGTCGTCGGCGGCCTCGCGCTCGTCGCCACGGTCCGGGCGGCCCTGCCGGCCGGGACGCTCACGGCTGCGCGCGGCATACCGGCCGTCGTGGCCCTGCGGACGCTGCTCGTCGTGGCGTTCGGCGGCATCGGCGGCTACCTCCCGCTCATGCTCGACGTGACCCACGACGTCGGCCCCGCCCTCGCGGGGGTCAGCCTCAGCCTCACCGGCGTCTTCTGGGCCGCGGGCTCGGCCATCCACGGGCTCGACGTGGTCCAGCGGCACCTCGACGCGGCGGCCCGGGTGCGCCTCGGGCTCGCGCTCATCGCGCTCGGTGGCATCGGCCCGCTGCTGCTCTCGCTCGAGGTCGTCGAGCTCGTCCCCGGGCTCGCCGGCTGGGCCCTCGCCGCCACCGGCATGGGCCTGTCGTCGCCGAGCCTGGCCACCGAGATCTTCGTCCTCGCGCCACAGCACGAGCAGGGACGGGCCACGGCCGCGTCGCAGATCGGCGCCAGCCTCGGGAGCGCCCTCACCACGGCGGGCGGCGGGGCGCTCATCGCCGCGCGGCACGACGCCCTCGACGGAGGCGTCTTCGCCCTACTCATGGGTATCTCGATCGGTGCCGCCGTGGTCGCCCTCACGCTCACGCAGCGGCTGCGCCCGTAGGTCGCCCGCACGGTGGCCGCGGGTGTCGCGAGCACCCCCGGGACTGGCACACTCCGGGTCATGCTCACGTCCCGCGACCTGTCGCTCATCGCGATCTTCACCGGCGTCATCGCCGCACTCGGCCTCGTCCCGGCGGTCTCGCCGTTCGGCGGCGCCGTGCCGATCACCGCGCAGTCGATGGGCATCATGCTCGCCGGCGCCATCCTCGGAGCGAAGCGCGGCGCCCTGTCGGTGCTGCTCTTCCTCGCCCTCGTCGCCGTCGGCCTCCCGCTGCTCTCCGGCGGTCGCGGTGGGCTCGGCGTCTTCGCCGGCCCGAGCGTCGGCTACCTCGTCGGCTTCCCCGTCGCGGCGTTCCTCATCGGCCTGCTCACCGAGCGGATCGGCCGCCCCTACCGCCTCCACCTCGGTGTCATGGCCAACATCCTCGGCGGGGTCCTCGCCCTCAACGCGATCGGCATCGTCGGCATGGCGCTCGTCCTCCACGTGAGCCTCGTCAAGGCGACCACCCTCGCCGCCGTCTTCATGCCCGGCGACGTCGTCAAGGCCGTCCTCACGGCGTTCGTCGCCGTCGGCGTCCACGCGGCCTACCCCGGGCTCATCCCGGCCCGCGCCGAGCGGCCGGCGCCGACCGAGCGCGTCTCCGCCTGACCCTGCCTCGACCGTGCCCGAGATCCGCGTCACTGGTGTCAGCCACGCCTTCGGCGACGGCCCCGCCCGGCGGGCGGTGCTGCGTGACGTCGACGTCGTCCTCACCGAGCACCGCATCGGCATCGTCGGCGCCAACGGCTCGGGCAAGTCGACGTTCGTCCGGCTGCTCAACGGCCTCGTCCACCCCGACACCGGCACGGTCACCGTCGACGGGCGCGACACCGTGCGCGAGGGGCGCGAGGTGCGACGGCGGGTCGGCTTCTGCTTCACCGACCCCGACGCGCAGATCGTCATGCCGACCGTGGGCGAGGACATCGCCTTCGGCCTGCGCCGACGCGGCCTGACCCAGGCCGAGGTCCGCGCACGCACGGAGGCCGCGCTCACGGCATACGGGCTGGAGGGCCATGCCGACCACCCGGCCCACCTGCTGTCGGGCGGACAGAAGCAGCTGCTGGCGCTCGCGAGCGTGCTCGTCACCGAACCCGACCTCCTCGTCCTCGACGAGCCCACGACCCTGCTCGACCTGCGCAACGCCGAGATGGTTCGCCGGCTCGTCGACGGGCTCGCGCAGCAGGTCGTCCTCGTGACCCACCACCTCGACCTGCTCGACGGCTTCGACCGCGTGCTCGTGTTCGACGACGGCGCCGTCGTGCACGACGGCTCCCCCGCCGACGCCGTCGCGGCCTACCGCGCGCTCGTCGCACGCTGATGCCCGCCACCGCGGTCCCGCTCTTCCTCCCCGGCACCTCGCCGGTCCACCGCCTCGGTGCCGGCGCCAAGCTGCTCGTCCTCCTCGGCACCGGCGTGGCCCTGGCGGTCTGGCGCTCACCGTGGCAGGTGGGGCTCGCCCTCGGTCTCGTCTGTGCCCTGTATGCCGTCGCTCGCCTCCCGCTGCGCGTCCTCGGCCGTCAGGTCGCCGGGCTCGCCTGGGTCGCCGTGCCGCTGCTCGTCGTCCAGTGGGTGTTCGCGTCGTGGCAGACCGGGGTCGGGGTGGTCGGGTCGTTCGTGTCACTCGTCCTGCTCGCCGGGCTCGTCACCACGACGACCCGGACGACGGCCATGGTCGACGTCGTCGTGCGCGTCTGCGGGTGGCTCCGCCGGTTCGGTGTCGACCCGGAACGGGTCGGGCTCATGCTCGCGCTCGGCATCCGGTCGGTGCACGTCGTCCTGGGGCTCGCCCAGGAGGTCCGCGAGGCGCAGCACGCCCGTGGCCTGAGGTCGAGCCCGCGAGCCTTCGCCGTCCCACTCATCGTGCGGTCGCTGCGGCACGCCGACCGCCTCGGTGAGGCGCTGAGCGCCCGCGGCGTGGACGACTAGACCACGCAGAACTCGTTGCCCTCGGGGTCGGCCATGACGACGTGGTCGAGCCTCCCGTCCTCACCGACGTCCTCGCGCAGCGACCGCGCGCCGTGGGCGACGAGGTCGGCCTCCTTGGCGCGGATCCGGGTCTCGCGCAGCTCCTGGTCGACGTGGCGACCGCCGCTGACCTTGACGTCGAGGTGCATGCGGTTCTTGACCGTCTTGGCCTCGGGCACCTTGAGGAAGCTGATCGACGGTCCATCACCCGTCGTGGGCCGGATGGCGGCGCCGTCGCCCCACTCGTCCTCGGGGACGCCGTGGTCGGTGAGGAAGCTCGGCCAGTCGTCCCAGCCCTGCGGCGGCGGTGACTCGACCCAGCCGAGGGCGCGACACCAGAACGCCGCCACCACCTGCGCGTCATGGCAGTCGAACGTGATGCCCAGCTCGGGGTGCTGATCCATCACTCCAACCTAGGACCATCCACCGACACCTCCGTAGGGTTGCGGCATGGACCTCCGGATTTTCACCGAGCCGCAGCAGGGCGCGACCTACGACGACCTCCTCGCCGTCGCCCGCACCGCCGAGGACGCCGGGTTCGACGCGTTCTTCCGGTCCGACCACTACCTCCACATGAGCGGTGACGGCGGCGCCGGTCCCACCGACGCCTGGGTGACGCTCGCCGGCCTCGCTCGCGACACCACCCGGATCCGTCTGGGGACGCTCGTCACCGCGGCGACCTTCCGCCTCCCCGGCCCGCTCGCCATCGCCGTGGCCGGCGTGGACCAGATGTCCGGCGGCCGGGTCGAGCTCGGCATCGGTGCGGGGTGGTTCGCGGGTGAGCACACGGCATACGGGATCGACTTCCCCGACGTCCGCGAGCGCTTCGACCGCCTCGAGGAGCAGCTCGCCGTCATCACCGGCCTGTGGGCGACACCGCCGGGCAGGACCTACACGCACGACGGGTCGCACTACCCGATGGTCGACGCGCCGGCGCTCGCCAAGCCGGTGCAGGAGGGCGGCGTCCCGATCATCGTCGGCGGCTCCGGCAAGCGGCGCACGCCGGCCCTCGCGGCCCGCTACGCCTCGGAGTTCAACGCGGCGTTCCAGTCACCCGAGGACTCACGGGTGCTCTTCGAGCGCGTCCGCGCCGCGTGCGAGGAGCGGCGGCGCGACCCCGACGAGCTGACGATGTCGGCCGTCGGCGTCCTGTGCCTCGGCGGCGACGAGGCGACCCTCGCCCGGCGGGCCGGCGCGATCGGCCGCGACGTGGACGAGCTGCGGCGCAACGGCTTCGCGGGCTCGACCGATGAGGTCGTCGACCGGATCGGCCGCTACGCGGAGGCCGGGGCGACGCGCCTCTACCTCCAGGTCCTCGACCTCGCCGACCTCGACCACGTCGAGGAGCTCGCGTCGACCGTCCTGCCGCAGGTCTGACCCAGCCGCTCGCCGCGCACTAGGTTCGGAGGCATGTTCGGACCAGCGCCGCGGGGTCGAGGCACCGCGCTCACCCCACCCTCGACGCCTCCGGTCGTGGACGGCAACGTCGTGTGGCACTTCACCAACGGGCCCGGTCTCGTCTCGATCCTCACCCAGCACGTCCTGTGGGCGACCTCGGCGTCGTTCCTCAACGACCAGCAGGAGGTCGCCCTCGGGGGCGAGCTCATCGTCCGGCGGCTCCTCGAGCTCGGCGAGGCCGAGGGCGCCGACTCGTACTTCGCCGCCATGGCCCAGCGGGTGCGTGAGGGCGTCGACCACGGGCACGGCCCCAGCCCCGCGTCGTTCTTCATCCTCAGCGCCTCGCAGGCGTGGGACAGCCTCGTGATGTGGCGCAACTACGGCGGGGCGCAGGAGTCCTACGCCATCGGGCTCGACGCCGACGCACCGCTGCGCGTGCTCGGCGACCCCACGACCGACCCGGCTCGTTACGCCGGTGGCCTCGGGTCCTCCATCCACGTCCGCCGCACGCGCTGGGAGCCGGTCCGCTACGACGAGGCCGAGCAGCTCGCGCTCGTCGACGCGGTCTTCGACGGCCTGCCCGGCGAGCTCATGCGCTTCCGCGACCGGGTCGGCGAGGCGTCGCATTCCGGGGCGGTCAACCCCGGGGCGTACGCCGAGCTCGACGACGCGCGCGACGACCTCGAGCAGGCCCTGCTCCTCATCAAGCACAGCGGCTTCGTCGACGAGCGCGAGACCCGTCAGGCCATCGTCCTGTGGACCGCCGACGAACCGGAGGCACAGTCCCTCGAGGCGAGCCTCGTCCGCTACCGGTCGACGCCCTACGGCATGGCGCCCTACGTCGAGCTCACCGGCCCGGCCGCGTCGGCGACGTCCGGGGACGACGGCCCGGTGGCCCGCGCTCCGGCGCCCCTCCCGATCCGCGCCGTGGCGATCTCGCCCTCGCCCAACGGCGACGAGGCGACCGAGTCGCTGCGCGGACTGCTCACCTCGCGCGGCTACGCCGGCGTGCCGGTGCTCCGCTCGGCGATCCCGTTCCGCGGCTGACGTCCGCGGGGGATCAGCCGACGGTGATCTCGTCGCGTGAGGCCTTGAGGGCGATGTCGGTGCGGTGGTGCGACCCCTCGAGCCCGATGAGGTCCACCGCGGCGTAGACCCGCTCGCGCGCCTGCCCGAGGTCGCTCCCGGTCGCGACGACCGACAGGACCCGCCCGCCAGCCGAGACCAGGGTACCGCTCTCGTCGCGCGCCGTCCCGGCGTGGAGCACGTATGCCGTGGGCACGCCTTCGACGTCGCCCACACCGGTGATCGGGTCACCAGTGCGCGGTGTCCCCGGGTAGTTGTGCGACGCGACGACGACCGTGACGGCGTGGTCGTCGGACCAGCGCAGCGTGTCGTAGTCGTCGAGCCGCTGGGTCGCGGCCGCCTTGAGCAGCCCGCCGAGCGGTGTGAGCAGCCGGGCGAGGACGACCTGCGTCTCGGGGTCGCCGAAGCGCGCGTTGAACTCGATGACCCGGGGGCCGCGGCTCGTCATGGCGAGCCCGATGAAGAGGACGCCGACGAACGGCGCCCCGCGGCGGCGCATCTCGTCGACGGTGGGCTGGGCCACGCGCGCGACGAGCTCGTCGGTGAGGTTGTCGGGGGCCCAGGCGAGCGGGCTGTAGGCCCCCATGCCACCGGTGTTGGGGCCGGCGTCGTCGTCACCCACCCGCTTGAAGTCCTGGGCAGGCGTGAGCGGGACGACCGTGACGCCGTCGCTGAGCACGAAGAGCGACACCTCGGGGCCGTCGAGGAACTCCTCGACGACGACGCGTCCACCGTCCTTGGCGAGGCAGGCCCGGGCGTGGTCCAGCGCGGCCTCGCGGTCGTCGGTGACGACGACGCCCTTGCCCGCGGCCAGTCCGTCGTCCTTGATGACGAAGGGCGCGCCGAAGGCGTCGATGGACTCGGCTACCTCGTCGAGGGTCGTGCACAGGTGGGCGAGCCCGGTGGGCACCTCGGCCGACGACATGACCTCCTTGGCGAACGCCTTGCTGCCCTCGAGACGGGCGGCCTCCGCGGAGGGGCCGAACACGTCGAAGCCGTTGTCCCGCAGCACATCCGCGACACCGGCCACGAGCGGGGCCTCGGGCCCGATGACGACGAGGTCGACCTCGTGGCGCTGTGCGACATCGAGGACCGCGGCGGGGTCCGTGGCGTCGGCCAGCGGCTCGCACAGGGCGATCGTGTCGATGCCGGGGTTCCCGGGGGCGGCGACGACCGCATCGACGGCCTGGTCCGCCACGAGGCTGCGGACGATGGCGTGTTCGCGGGCACCTGAGCCGATGACGAGGACCTTCATGGGCGCCAAGCCTAGGGCGGAGGAGGGGCCGTACGAACGGCAGTCCAGCGGGACGGCATACGACGTCGTGCCCGGGACAAAGGTGTGGGCGCGACGCGCCCGGGGAGCAGGGGGGTACCCCCGGGTGCGCCGCGCCCGCTCACGCGGCACTCACGGTTGGGGGGAACCGGAGGCTCTGCGTGAACGTCGACGAGGTCGACGTGGACCACCATGACACGCGGTTCACCTTTCATTCAAACCAAACGGCGGCGGATTCCTGACAATGTCGTGATCCCGCCATAGTCTGGGCGCTGTGAGCGTGCCCGATGTCCGCCTCGCCATCGACGAGCTGACCACCCGCGTCTACCTGTTGCTGCTGCGCCAGCCCGCGCCCCGGCGCAGCGCCCTGCTGCGCGAGGGACTGACCGAGGACGAGGTCACCGCGGCCCTGGCCAACCTCGAGGCGCGCCACATGGTCAACGCCGCCCGGCGCGACGTCATCGAGGTCTTCCCGCCCGACACGACGCTGCCGGCCTGGGCCGCGGACCTCGAGCGCCAGGCACGCACGACCCGCTCGGCGGTCGAGGGGCTGACCCACATGTACAACGAGGCGCGGTCGGGGGTGGCCGCCGGACAGTCCAGCCGTGACGTCGCGATCCTCGACACGCTCGAGGAGGTCGAGACGGCGTTCTTCCGGGCCTCGCGCCGGGCCGAGAGCCGGGTCGTCAGGCTCGTCGCGCGCAGCGACCGGATGGACCAGGTGGTGATCCGGCACGCCGAGTCGATCATCGCCTCCCACAGCACCGTCACGAGCCCGGCGCTCGAGCGGCAGGTGGTGTTCGAGCAGTCGATCCTCGAGGTCGAGGGCGCCTTCAGCGCGCTCGAGACGATGCGCGCCGACGGCATCGACGTGAGGCTCACGCCGCATCTCGCGTTCTCGGTCCTCGCCGTCGACCGCAGCACCGCCGTGATCGACATCACCCACCTCGACACCGGTGGTGGCTCGCTCTACGTCCAGCAGCGCCAGCTCGCCGCAGCGCTCATGGACATGTGCCTGGGGCTCTTCGCCCTCGCCACGCCCCTGCCCCGCACCCCGCGTGGCAAGGCCCTCGTCCGGCTCACCGACCGGGACGGGCAGATCCTCGCCCTGCTCGCCGCCGGTGCCAGCGACCTCACCATGGCCCGCCAGCTCGGGATCTCGCAACGCACGGTCGAGCGACGGGTCCGCTCGATCATGACCGAGCTCGGCGCGACGACGCGGTTCCAGGCCGGGGCCATCGCCGGTCGGCGCGGCCTCATCTGAGTGCACTCCGAGCCGGCCCGACGCGATACGTCGACCGTGCGGTGGCGGGCCCGATCCCCGCGTAGACTCATCCCTTCCGTGCGCGCCGCGCACCACACCCACGTCGCTCTGCAGGGAGGGCTTCGACCGTGACGACCACGCGCCCCGGTGCCACTGACACCTCGGCGGACGTCGCCCGCGAGATCGCGTTCGAGCAGGCCCACGTCGACCGCGTCTACGCCGAGCTCGAGAAGGCCTCCGCGCGCGCCTCCGAGGTGGAGCAGGACGGCATCGCCCGAGGACGCTCGAGCCGCAGCGGCGAGGTCCGCGACGAGGAGCTCACCGGGCTGTTCGAGCGCGACGCCCTCGTCTACGCCGCCGCCAAGCGCCGCTCCGCAATCGAGAAGCAGTACGAGGGGCTCGTCTTCGGCCGCCTCGACCTCGGGTCGGTGGACACCCCGGCGTCCGAGCGCGACGTCCGGCACATCGGCCGGCTCGGCGTTCGTGACGACGACTACGAGCCGCTCGTCATCGACTGGCGCGCCCCGGCCGCCTCGGCGTTCTACCGCGCGACCCCCGTGGACCCCATGGGCGTGCTGCGCCGACGGGTGCTGCGCTGCAAGGGTGCCACCGTCGTCGGGGTCGAGGACGACCTCATGGTGCCCGAGGCGCCCGATGACATCGTCGTCGTGGGCGACGGCGCCCTCATCGCCGCGCTGACCCGCAGTCGTGGCCGCCAGATGCGCGACATCGTCGCCACCATCCAGCGCCACCAGGACGAGGCGATCCGGGCACCCTCACGCGGCGTCACCGAGATCACCGGCGGCCCCGGTACGGGCAAGACCGTCGTCGCCCTGCACCGCGCGGCCTACCTCCTCTACTCCGAGCGACGTCGCTTCGAGTCGGGCGGGATCCTCGTCGTCGGCCCCTCGGCCGCCTACACGGCATACATCGAGCGCGTCCTGCCCTCGCTCGGTGAGGACAGCGTCTCGCTGCGCGCCCTCGGCGACCTCGTCGACGGGGTGACGGCCACGCGGCTCGACCAGCCCGAGGTCGCTGCGGTCAAGGGCTCGCTGCGTATCCGCCGGGTGCTCTCGCGCGCCGCGTCGCGGCCGCCGGTGGGTGCGCCCTCGCAGCTGCGCGCGTTCGTCAACGGGCACGCCGTGCGGCTCGACGAGTCCGTCCTGCACCGCATCCGGCGCCAGATCCTGCGCTCGGGCCAGCACAACCTCGCGAGCAAGCACGCCCGCGAGGAGCTCGCCCAGGAGGCGTGGCGCTCGGTGCGTCAGGGCGACCGCGACGAGTTCTTCGACGCCTTCGACAGCTCGCGCGACGTCGACGAGTTCATGGACGCGTGGTGGCGCCAGCTCGACCCGCGCGAGGTGCTCCTCACGCTCGCCGACACCGACCACGCCTACCGCCTCGCCCGCGGCGTCCTCGACCAGGAGGAGGCTGCCGCCCTGGCCCAGTCGCTGCGCGAGGCGCTCGACCTCGGCACGTGGTCGGTCGCCGATGTCGCACTGATCGACGACCTGTCCTCCCGCCTCGGCCAGGTCCAGGTGCCCGAGACCGAGGAGCGCGGCTTCTACGAGATCGAGGAGTTCGACGACCTGTCGGCCTACGGCGTCCTCGACGTCCGCGCCGGTGTCGACCGCCGCGTCTCGCCGACGGCCAGCCAGAGCGTCGTCACGCCGACCGACGCCCGCGAACGCCTGATGCACGGGCGGATCGAGCGTGCGTCGGGTTCGGCCCACGTCCTCGTCGACGAGGCCCAGGACCTGTCACCGATGCAGTGGCGCACGCTGGCGCGTCGGGGCCGCAACGCGTCGTGGACCGTCGTCGGCGACGCCGCCCAGGCCTCGTGGGGCGACCTCGAGGAGTCGCGGACGGCCCGGCTCGAGGCCTACGGCTCGCACGAGGTGCGCGGCTTCCACATGGACACCAACTACCGCAACGCCCGCGAGATCTTCGACTACGCCCGGGACGTGATCCTCCCCCTCGTCCCTGACGCCGACATCCCGGCAGCGGTGCGCGAGACCGGGATCGACCCGGTCGACACGGTCGTGGAGCCGCCGCCCGTGGCCTCGGTCGAGTCCGCCATCGACGACCTGCTCGGCGAGGTCGAGGGCTCGATCGCGGTCATCACGCCGCTGCGGTGGGCCGACCGGCTCTCCCACCTCGAGGGCGCCGGTGACGGACGGGTGCAGGTCATCGACCCGTTGTCGACCAAGGGCCTCGAGTGGGACGCGACCGTCGTCGTCGACCCGGACGCGATCATCGAGGAGTCACCCGGTGGGGTGCGCGTGCTCTACGTCGTGCTCACCCGAGCCGCCCACCGCATGACGGTCCTCCGCCCGGGCTGAATCCCGGCCCGACTCCCACCCGCCTGACACCCACCCGACCCCAGCGTCCGCAAGGGTGGTCGGGAACCCGACCACATCCGCGGACGGAGGCGGACGGCATACGGCAACGTCCGCAACCCTGGTCGAGAACCCGACCAAGGTTGCGGACGCAACGGGTGCCGCGGGCGGCCACCCCGGCGTAGCGGCCGTCAGTCGAGGAGGGCGTGGCGCTCGATGATCTCGTGCCGGCCCGGGCCGACACCGATCGCCGAGACGCGGGCGCCGACGAGCTCCTCGACGCGCAGGACGTAGGCCTGGGCGTTGGCGGGCAGCTCCTCGAAGGTGCGGCAGCCGGAGATGTCCTCCCACCAGCCGGGGAGCTCCTCGTAGATCGGCGTCGCGTGGTGGAAGTCGCTCTGCCCCACCGGCATCTCGTCGTGGCGCACGCCGTCGACGTCGTACGCGACGCAGATCGGGACCTTGGGCAGTCCGGTGAGGACGTCGAGCTTGGTGATGACGAAGTCGGTGACGCCGTTGATCCGGGTGGCGTAGCGGCCGATGACGACGTCGAGCCAGCCGCAGCGGCGCGGGCGGCCGGTCGTCGTGCCGTACTCCGCGCCGGTCTTGCGCAGGAACTCGCCGTTGTCGTCGTCGAGCTCGGTCGGGAACGGGCCCTCGCCCACGCGGGTCGTGTAGGCCTTGAGGATCGCGATGACCCGCGAGACCCGGGTCGGCGGGATGCCCGAGCCGGTGCAGGCGCCACCGGCCGTCGCCGACGACGACGTCACGAACGGGTAGGTACCGTGGTCGACGTCGAGCAGCGTGGCCTGGCCGGCCTCGAGGAGGACGTTCTGGCCCTCGTTGAGCGCCTTCTCGAGCACGAGCGCGGTGTCGGCGACCATGGGGCGCAACCGGTCGGCATACGAGAGCAGCTCCTCGACGACACGGTCGGCCTCGGCGGCGCGGGTGTTGTAGATCTTGACGAGCACCTGGTTCTTGAGCGCGAGGGCCGCCTCGACCTTCTGGCGCAGGATGCCCTCGTCGAAGATGTCCTGGATGCGGATGCCGACGCGGTTCATCTTGTCGGCGTAGGTCGGGCCGATGCCGCGGCCGGTGGTGCCGATCTTGCGGGCACCGAGGAAGCGCTCGGTGACCTTGTCGAGGGTGCGGTTGTAGGGGGCGATGACGTGCGCATTGGCACTCACGAGCAGCTTGCTCGTGTCGACGCCGCGCGCGTTGAGCCCGTCGAGCTCCTCGAAGAGCACCTCGAGGTCGACGACGACGCCGTTGCCGATGATCGGCGTGACGCTGGGGGTGAGGATGCCGGAGGGGAGGAGGTGCAGGGCGTACTTCTCGCGCTGGCCGTCCTCGGTCTCGATGACGACCGTGTGGCCTGCGTTGTTGCCCCCGTTGAACTTGACGACGTAGTCGACGTCCTCGCCCATGAGGTCGGTGGCCTTGCCCTTGCCTTCGTCGCCCCACTGGGCTCCGACGAGCACGATTGCCGGCATGCGGTTGTCCTTCCCTGCGCGACCGGTGCCGCGCGTGCGTGACATGCGAGGAGCCCGGCGCGTGGCGTTCGCGACGGGCCCCTGTGAGATCCCAGACTATCGGGTATGCCGTCCGCCCACCGATGCCGTCGGGCGCGAGGCCGCGAGCGCGGCGCCGAGCTGGAAGCGGGTGTCGACGCCGTGGATGGACATGAGGCCCGCGATCCGGCGCCGCACGGTCCTCAGACCCACCCCGAGGAAGCGGGCGATGGCCTCGTCCTTGAGGCCCATGCCGAGCAGCTCCACGAGGCGCTCGTCGCCGGGCCCGCTCGCGGCGTAGGGCACGGCGTGCGAGTGCTCCCAGGCGAGGTCGAAGTAGGCGGAGAGGGTCGAGATGAGCAGCGGGTCGCGGATGAGGACGTAGCCGGACTCGACGTCGCCCCATCGCCGCAGGGCGACGGCGCCGACCTCGCCGAAGACGGCGTACTCGCTCGCGACCTCGGGCAGGAGCCGCTGCTCCTCCCCGACCGTCGACCACGAGCGGAGCCACTGAAGCCCCTGCGGGGTGTCGAGCGCCTGCGCCGGGTAGAGCGTGCGCTGCACGTTGCCGGCGGCGATCCACTGCTGGTTGTCGCGCATCGTCGCGTCGTCGAGGGCGGGTCCGGCGTCGACGACCATGACGAGGTTGCGCAGGACGCCGCTGGACTCGTGGATGAGGCGCTGGACGACGGTGGGGGCGAGCTCGTCGCTGATCGGCTCGACACCGGGTGTCTGGCGCTCCGACGCAGGGCTGGTGAGGCGTCCGAGAAGGTCGCGGACCTGCCTCAGGTCTCGCAGCCGTTCGTCGATGCGGGCGTCCTCGCGGTCGAAGTACTCCTCGAGCAGCCGACCGGGCGAGGTGACGTTCCCTGAGGTCAGGGGCATGTCACAACCTTTCGTGCGATGTCGCTGGCAGGATGCTGCCAATGGCACTTTAGTGTCGCAGAAACCTGCGAACCCGTTGCATGATGGGCGCGACACCCGACGTGGCAGGGGACACGCGGACGTCGACGCGCTCAGGCGCGGTGCTCCCTGGCAGGGGCTGGAGAAGGGCTCGGACCTGGTGGTCCGAGCCCTTCTCTCATCGATGCGGTGGCTGTGTCAGAGGCCGAGCTCGCGCGCCCCCGTCGTCGACGAGTCGCGCAGGAAGTCGGCGCAGCGCCGCTCCTCGTCGCTCTCACCGATGAGGCCAGCCGCCCGCGAGAGGACGGCGAGCGAGCGGAGGAAGCCGCGGTTGGGCTCGTGCTCCCACGGGACGGGCCCCTGGCCGCGCCAGCCGTTCTTGCGCAGCGAGTCGAGCGCCCGGTGGTAGCCGGTGCGCGCGTAGGCGTAGCCCTCGACGGTGCGACCGTCGGCGAGGGCGTCCTCGGCGAGCGTGGCCCACGCGAGCGACGACGTCGGGTTCGACGCCGCGACCTGGTCGGCGGCGACGCCCTCGTCGAGGAGCCGGGCGGCCGGGTCGACGGGCAGGCGGGTCTCGGGGATGCCGAGGAGGTTGTCGGTCATCGCGTCCTCAGGCCTGGTGGGTGCCGGCGGAGCGGAGGTTCTCGCAGGCCTCGATGACGCGACGGGCCATCGCCGCCTCGGCCTCCTTGCCCCACGCGCGAGGGTCGTACTGCTTCTTGTTGCCGACCTCGCCGTCGATCTTGAGGACGCCGTCGAAGTTGCGGAGCATCCACTCGGCGACGGGGCGGGTGAAGGCGTACTGGGTGTCGGTGTCGACGTTCATCTTGACGACGCCGTAGTCGACGGCCGCGGCGATCTCCTCGGCGGTCGAGCCCGAGCCGCCGTGGAAGACGAGGTCGAACGGGCGGCCGTCGGCGCCGAGCCCGAGCTCACCGGCGGCGGCCTCCTGCGCGGACTTGAGGATCTCGGGGCGCAGCTTGACGTTGCCCGGCTTGTAGACGCCGTGGACGTTGCCGAAGGTCAGCGCCGTGAGGTATCGACCCTTCTCACCGGCTCCGAGCGCCTTGACGGTGGCGATGGCGTCCTCGGGGGTGGTGTAGAGCTGCTCGTTGATCTCGTTGGCGACACCGTCCTCCTCGCCACCGACGACGCCGACCTCGATCTCGAGGATGACGTTGGCCGCCTTGCACGCCGCGAGGAGCTCCTCGGCGATCTGGAGGTTCTCCTCGAGCGGCACGGCCGAGCCGTCCCACATGTGGCTCTGGAAGATCGGGAGCCCACCGGCCTTGACCCGCTCGGCGCTCGCCGCGAGGAGCGGACGGACGAACCCGTCGAGCTTGTCCTTGGGGCAGTGGTCGGTGTGGAGCGCGATGTTGACGGGGTAGTTCTTCGCGACCTCCTCGGCGTAGGCCGCGAGCGCCTTGGCGCCGGTGACCATGTCCTTGATCGTCGATCCGGACGCGTACTCGCCGCCACCGGTCGAGACCTGGATGATGCCGTCACTGCCCGCCTCGGCGAAGCCGCGGATGGCCGCGGTCACCGTCTGGCTCGACGTGATGTTGATGGCCGGGTAGGCGAACGAGCCACTCTTGGCCCGGTCGAGCATGTCGGCGTAGATCTCGGGGGTTGCGATGGGCATGGAGTCTCCTTGTGCGGGGCGAGGCCGGATCACTCCCGATCCTTCCACGCACGCACCCCGTGGCAACAGGTGCCCGAGGACCGGTCGCGAACTCACCGGTCAGGCGCCGAGCTCCTCGAGGCGACCCTCGAGGTGGCGGCGCTCGATCGCGTTGTCGCACAGCGCGACCGACTCCTCCAGCGCTGCACGGGCCCGCGCGATGTCGCCGGCGCGGGCCAGGAGCTCGCCACGAACCGCCGGCAGCCGGTGACCGGACATCTCGACCCCATCGAGCAGCCCCAGCCCCGCGCGCGGCCCTTCCGCCTCCGCGACCGCCACGGCCCTCGCGACCCTCACGGCGGGCGACGGGACGAGCTCCTCGAGCACGGCATACAGGCCGGCGATCCGGTCCCACCGCGTGTCGGCGGGCGACGGGGCGCTCGCGTGCTCGGCCGCGACGAGGGCCTGGAGGCGATAGCTCCTTGCGAGCGTGGACGAGGGCTCGGGCCGGCTGGACGCCACCTCGAGGACGGCGAGCGACTCCGCGATCTCGTCGTGGTGCCACAGCCCGCGGTCCTGGTCGGCGAGCAGCACGAGCGAGCCGTCCGGACCCACGCGAGCGTCGCGGCGCGAGTGCTGGAGCGTCATGAGGACGAGGAGGTGGGCGAGCGTGTCGCTCGGGCGGAGCTCGTGCGCGACCCGGGCCAGCCGGATCGCCTCACCGGCGAGCTCGGCGCGCAGCAGGTCGGGTCCGCTCCCGGGCGCGTAGCCGGCCGTGAACGCGAGGTA
This sequence comes from Knoellia sp. LjRoot47, assembly GCF_964253435.1. Lineage (NCBI taxonomy): Bacteria > Bacillati > Actinomycetota > Actinomycetes > Micrococcales > Intrasporangiaceae > Knoellia > Knoellia sp. LjRoot47. The sequence continues at coordinate 1,578,879 of NZ_CAXUQS020000001.1, read as the reverse complement.
TGCCGTGTGCGCCACGACGTCGAGCCGCTCACCGATCGCGTCCGTTCCGGGGATCGCGAACGGGATGCCGGCGGTGACGATCTTCTTCTTGGCCCGGGTGATGCGGGCGGCCATCGTCGGCTCGGGGACGAGGAACAGCCGGGCGATGTCGGACGTCGAGAGACCCATGACGAGGCGGAGCGAGAGGGCGCTCGCCCCCTCGGGCGGGAGTGCCGGGTGGGCGCACATGAGGACGAGGCGCAGCAGGTCGTCGTCCACGACCGAGCCGTCATCGACCATGACACCCTCCTGGGGCCGGCGTTCGGCCTCGACGGTGAGCAGGGGCTCCTTGCGCGCGGCCATCGCCTCGGCCCGCAGCCGGTCGAGGATGCGGCGGCGCGCGGCGGTCATGAGCCAGCCCGCGGGGTTGTCGGGCGCCGACTCCGCGGTCCACCGCTCCTGCGCCGTCGCGACGGCCTCGGCGAGGGCGTCCTCGACGAGGTCGAGACGGCGGAACTGCGCGAGGAGCAGGGCGACGAGACGTCCCCACTCCTCGCGCACGACGCGCTCGAGAGGCGTCATTCGACCTGCTGACCCGCGTCGTCGAGCTCGACCACGGAACGGATCTCGACGGCATACGCCGGCGGGAGGAGGGACGCGGCCGCGATGGCGACGTCGAGGTCGGGCAGCTCCACGTCGTAGTAGCCGCCCACCATCTCGACCGACTCGGTGAACGGACCGTCGGTGAGGACGCGTCGACCGTCGCGGTGGCGGACCGTGGTCGCCGTGTCGGAGCCGGCGAGCGGGGCGCCGGAGATGCGCCGCCCACGCTCGTCCACGAAGCGGTGGAAGGCCTCGTGCCCGTCGACGTAGACCTGCCGCTCCTCGGCGCTCGCGGCCTCCCAGCCTCCGGGCTCGTGGGCGAGGAGCATGAGGTAGCGCCTCATGTCTCGCGGTCCTCCGCGGTGGCGACGCGACGAACCTCGACGCCGCCCATCCCGGCCCGGTCGTGGTCGGGTCCGGCGACGAGCCCGACGAGCTGCAGCAGGTCGTCGACGTCGTCGGTCTCGACCTCGTAGTAGCCGGTGAGCTGCTCGGTCGTCTCGGCGAACGGGCCGTCGCTGACCATGACCCGGCCGTCGGCATCGGCGCGCACGAGCTTGGTCTCGCGCGAGTGGGTCAGCTCGGCGCCGCCGACGACGGTGTGGCCGTTCTCGCGCAGGCGGCGGCCGAACTCGTCGTGTCGCGCGTAGACGGCGTCGCGGTGCTCCTGCGTCGCCTCCTCCCACGCCGACTCGTTGCCGGGCAGGAGGACGACGTAGCGCGCGGTCATGACGCCCGCTCCTCGTCGGTGACGACCGGCCGGACCTCGATGGCGTCGCCGAGCTCGGCGAGCATGCGACAGCACTCCATGAGGTCGTCGAGGTCGGCGGTACGCACCTGGTAGAACCCGCCGACGCTCTCGGCCGACTCGGCGAACGGGCCGTCGGTCACCGGTCCCCCGCCGGCCCGGATCGTTTCCGCGGTGCTCGTGCGGTGCAGCTCCGCGCCGCCGGTGACGGTGTGACCACGCTTCTCGAGCTCCTCCCCGAAGCGGCCGTAGACGGCATACCCGGCGGCTCGTTCCTCGTCGGACATGGACGTCCACCAGCGGTCGGCGTCCCCGACGATGAGCACGACGTACTCCTTCATGGCGAATCCCTTCTCTCAGACCAGGTCGCGGAACTCGATGAGCTCGCCGCGGGCGGCGAACTCGGTGCAGATGCGTCGGAGGTCGGCCACGTCGTCGGTCTCGACGAGGTAGAAGCCGACGACCTGCTCGGCGGACTCGGTGAACGGGCCCTCGGTGACGAGCGCCCCTCCCGAGTCGTCGGGACGCATCGAGGTCGCCTCGGCCGAGGGAGTGAGCGGGCTCGTCACGAGCAGGGTGTGCCCGCCCGCCTCGAGGTCGGCGTGGAACTGCTCGTGCGACCTCATGCCCTTCTCGTGCTCCTCGGGTGGCAGCTGGGCCCACTCCGCCTCGGGTGCGGGCAGCAGCAACAGGTGGCGACTCATCGGTGAGCTCCTCGTGGTCGTGGTGGTGAGGTGCGAGCGCGACCTCACCCCCGTGACGAGCGAACCACAAAGGAATCGACATCGGGCTGGGTCGACATACTCACGCGCGCCACGGGGCCGGCACGCCACGCTGTGCGCATGGACCTCTCCACCGTCCGCGACCTCGCGGCGACCACGCCCGTCGAGCGCAACCGCGTCGTCGACCTGCTGCGCGGCTGCGCCATCCTCGTCGTCATCCTCGGCCACTGGCTCATGGCCGCCGTGCAGGTGCGCGACGGCGGACTCGTCATGGGGCACCTGCTCGCGCTCGCGCCGTGGACGCACCCGCTCACCTGGGTCTTCCAGGTCATGCCGGTCTTCTTCGTCGTGGGTGGCTACGCCAACGGGCTCTCCTGGCGCTCGGCGCGACGGCGCCACCTCCCGTATGCCGCGTGGCTGCGCGCCCGGCTGCGTCGCCTCCTCGTCCCGGTCGTCCCCCTGCTGCTGCTCTGGCTCGTCGCGACCGGGGTGGCGTGGGAGGCCGGCGTGCCCGCGGCCACGTTGCGCACGGCCTCGCAGGTGGCGCTGGTGCCGACGTGGTTCCTCGCGGCCTACGTCGTGGTGTGCGCCGTCGCCCCCGCGACCCTCTGGCTGTGGGAGCGCACCGGGTGGGCGTCGATCGCGGGTGGTCTCGTCGTCGCCGGGCTCGTCGACCTGGTCTCGATCCGGGCCGACCTCCTGCTCGTCGGGTTCGTCAACTACCTCGTCGTGTGGGCCACGGTGTCGCAGCTGGGCTACGCGTGGCTCGACGGCCGGCTCGCGGGGACGGGGCGTCGGCTGCTCCTGGCGGCGGCCGGCGCGGTCGGGACGGTGGCGCTCGTGCGGTTCGGCCCCTACCCGGTGTCGATGATCGGTCTCGACGGCGCGGTGGTGAACAACTCGTACCCGACACGGGTCACGATGCTCACCCTCGGCCTGCTGCAGTGCGGACTCGTGCTCGCCGTCGAGCCGCTCCTGTCCCGGTGGATGCAGCACCCGCGCGCGTGGACCGCGACGGTGCTCGTCAACACCCGCATCATGACGCTCTACCTGTGGCACCTCACGGCGATGGTGCTCACCATCGGGGCGCTGCTGCTGCTCGGTGGCCCCGGTCTGGGGCTCGACCCGCTCAGCGCCGGCTGGTGGGCGTCCCGGCCCCTGTGGTGGGCCGCGCTCGCTCTCGTGACCGTCGGCGCGGTCGCCGCGCTGGGGCGCTTCGAGACCCCGCGACCGGACGAGTCGGCACCCCCACCGGTGTGGCTGCCCGTCGCCGTGACGGTCGTGGCATGCGCGGGCCTCGGCCTCATGGCCGCGAAGGGCATCGTCGGCGCCGACGGCGTGCACTGGTGGTGGCCGGTGCTCACCGTCGCGGCGGTCGGGCTCCTGCTGCTCAGCCAGCGGCGAGGAGCTCCGGCAGCGGCGCCGAGTGGACCACGGTGAGGTCGGAGACGGCGCGGGTCAGGACGACGTAGAGGCGGCGCAGACCCGTCCGCTCGTCGGGCTCGGCGGCGGCGATCTCGGTGGGCTCGAGGACGAGGACGTGGTCGAACTCGAGACCCTTGGCGACGGTGGCCGGGACGAGGTCGACCTGGTGGTCGACGTCCCCGTGGGTCGCACCGAGGGTGCCGTGCTCGATGTCCGCTGCGGTGAGCGCCGCCGAGACCTCGGCGACCCTGGCGTCGTGGACGATGACGCCGACGCTCCCCTCGAGCCCGCGGAGTCGGTCGACCTGTGCCGCAACGGCGCCCACCAGGTCGGCCTCGGCCACGCCGACGAGGTCGAGCCGTCCGGGGTTGTCTCGCACCGACTGCGGCGCGGCCAGCCCGGGGGCGGCCTGCGGCAGCAGCCGGGCGGCGAACTCGATCACGCTCGCGGGGACGCGGAACCCGCGTCGCAGCTCGGAGACGACACCCTCCGGCTTGCCGAGGTGGGCCAGGCTCTCCTCCCACGACGCGGTCGACCACGGGGTCGTGCCCTGGGCGATGTCGCCGAGGACGGTCGCGGAGCCGGTCGAGCACCGGCGGCCGACGGCCCGCAGCTGCATCGGCGAGAGGTCCTGCGCCTCGTCGAGGACGACGTGCCCCAGGCTCGGGGTGCGGTTGAGCAGGTCGGTGAGCTCGTCGAGCAGCCACGTGTCGGCCAGTGACCACTTGGCCGATCCCGCTGTGCGAGAGGGCTTCTCCCAGAGGAGCAGCTGCTGCTCGTCCTCGGTGAGGATGTCCTCGGCGGCCGCGGCGAGCGCCCCGGCATCGGACAGCAGCCGGTGCAGGAGCTGACGGGCGTCGACCTTGGGCCAGATCGACGCGGCATACGCCTTGACGGGCGCACTGCGCGCGACCGCGTCCTGAACCCTGTCGTCGGGGTACTCCCCCAGCGCCTCCATCCGCACGAGGACGGCGTGGGCGAGCCGCTGCGGGAGCAGCTGCCTGGCCGCGTCGTAGCGGATCTCGCGTCCCGCGAGCCCGTCGACGAGAGGAGCGATGTCGTATGCCGGCACGCGCCACCTGCGCGACCCGCGCGGCACGACCATCGCCTCATTCGGCGGCACGAGGTGCGACCACACGGCCCGGTGGAGCACCTGCGCCATGCGGGCGTCGCCCTTGAGCCGGGACACCTCGGTGGGCTCGGTGGCGCGGACCGGGACCGAGGCGGTGAGCGCCTCGATGCTCGTGTGCCTGACCTCGACCTCGCCGAGGGTGGGGAGGACGGCGCCGATGTGCTCGAGGAACGCCTCGTTGGGCCCGACGACGAGGACGCCGCTGCGGCTCAGCCGCTCGCGGAAGGCATAGAGCAGCCAGGCCGCGCGGTGGAGCCCGACGGCGGTCTTGCCGGTGCCGGGCGCTCCCTGGATGCAGACCGTCGTCGTCGCGTCGACGCGGACGAGGGCGTCCTGCTCGGGCTGGATCGTCGCGACGATGTCGCGCATGGGGCCCACGCGCGGTCGCTCGATCTCGGTCGCGAGGATCTGGGACCTGGCGTCGGGCTCGCTCGCGTCGAGGAGGTGCTCGTCCTCCATCGCGGTGATCCGGCCGTGGTCGTAGCCGAACCGCCGACGCAGGCGCACCCCCAGCGGGTCGCTGTGCGACGCGCGGTAGAACGTCGTCGAGACCGGCGCGCGCCAGTCGATGACGAGGGGGTCGCCCATGTCGTCGGTGACGTGGCGGCGCCCGATGTACCAGCGCTCGTCGGTGTCGAGGTCGACCCGGCCGAAGAACAGCGCGGTCGTGGGGTCGTCCTCGAGCGAGCGGGCTCGCCGCCAGAGGGTCTCGGCGAGCCGCTCCGACGAGACGGCGTCGCCGCCCTGCACGTCGAGGGCGAGGGTCCGCTCGCGCATCCGGGCCAGCTCGGCGCGCGCGTTCGCGAGGTGGGCGCGCTCCTGCGTGAGCTCCTCATGAGTGGGCATGACGACGTCGCCTCTCCTGAGCTCAGGTGTTGTGGGGGGAGGGACAGCCTAGGTCAGGTCGGCGTCTGGCCAAAGGCGTGACGACGGACCCACGCGTGCATGGCGATGGCCGCGGCCGCCCCCGCGTTGATCGACCGGGTCGAGCCGAACTGCTCGATGTGCAGCGTCGCCTCACACTCGGCCCGCATCGCCTCGGACAGCCCCGGGCCCTCCTGGCCGAAGACGAGCATCGCGCTGCGCGGCAGGTCGTAGGTCTCGAGCGCGCGGCTGCCGGGCAGGTTGTCGATCCCGATGAGGTGTATGCCGCGTGCTCCGGCCCACGTCGCGAGGTCGCCGGGGGTCGGGTGGTGGTGCTCGTGCTGGTAGCGGTCGGTGACCATGGCGCCGCGCCTGTTCCACCGCCGGCGGCCGACGATGTGGAAGGCGGCGGCACCCATCGCGTTGGCAGTGCGGACGACCGAGCCGATGTTGAAGTCGTGCTCCCAGTTCTCGATCGCGACGTGGAAGTCGTGCCGCCGGGTGTCGAGGTCGGCCACGATCGCGTCGTGCCGCCAGTAGCGGTAGGCGTCGACGACGTTGCGGCGGTCGCCGTCACGCAGCAGCTCGGGGTCGAGCCGGTCGTCGTCGGGCCACGGGCCCTCCCACGGTCCGACGCCGACGGTCGGGTCGGGAATGCGGTCGCGCTCGTCGGTCACGGGCCCAACAATGTCAGCCATGGGAGAGCTGCAGGACGAGAGGGACACCTACGCCGAATACCTGCGCAGCCGACGGGAGCTCGTCGTTTTCAAGTGCGACGGGCTCACCCCGGAGCAGATGGCCCTCCGGTCGGTGCCGCCGTCGTCGATGTCGCTGCTCGGGCTGGTGCGCCACCTCGCCGAGGTCGAGCGCGGGTGGTGGCGCCGGACGCTCGCCGGGGGCACGCCCGAGCGGCTCTGGGGACCGCCGCGCAGCGACTCCGACTGGAACGGCGCCGTCGGGACCCAGGAGGCGGTCGACGAGGCGTGGGCCGCCTGGCGCGAGGAGGTGGCGTTCGCCGAGCAGTGGCTCGCGGACCACGACGACATGGGCCTCGTCGTCGAGGCCGGCCACCACGGTCGGGTCAACGTGCGCGACGTCGTCGTCCACCTCATCGAGGAGTACGCCCAGCACCTCGGCCACGCAGACCTGCTCCGCGAGTGCATCGACGGCCGCACGGGTCAGTGACCCGGCCGCGGTGTCAGTGGTTGCGGAGCGCGTCGATGAGCTCGTCCTTGCTCATCGACGACCGCCCCTCGATGTCGAGCTCCTTGGCCCGCTCGCGCAGCTCCTCGACCGTGCGGTCCTCGTAGTCCTCGGCGGACCCGCCGCGCTCCCCCATCTCCGAACGTGACGTGGCCGCGGCGGCGTTCGAGATCCGCGCGGCCTTCTCCTTGCTCGCGCCGTCGTCGCGCAGCTTCTCGTAGAGCTCCGGGTCCTTGATGCTCGGTCCCGGGTCCGTCGAACCGCTCTTTCCGGTGGGCATGGCTCCTCCTCGAGGTCGGTGGCGTTCGGCTTCCTCGACTATTGCACCTTCTCCCAGCCGCGCTTCTGTGCGCGCGTACCCGTTCCGCGTCCTGGCCGCTCGTCGCGGCTGCGGTAGACGATCCAGGGCCGGGTGACGTAGCCCAGCGGCGCCGAGAAGACGTGGACGAGACGCGTGAACGGCCACATCGCGATGAGGAGGAACGCGAGGAACGCGTGCAGCTTGAAGCCGACCGGCGCCGACTCCATGAGGCTCGCGTCGGGCTGGAACCAGAAGATCTGGCGGAACCACGGCGAGACGCCGTCGCGGTAGTTGTACTCCCCGCCGATGGTGAACAGACTCCCGGCGACGGTGTTCCACATGCCGAGGATGATGACGGTGCCGAGGACGGCATACATGACCTTGTCGTTGACCGTCGTCGCGGAGAAGACCGGGCCGACCGTCCGGCGGCGGTAGACGAGGATCGCGAGCCCGACGACCGCCGCGATGCCCGCAGGGATGCCGCCGGCCAGCGCGATGACGTGGTACGCCTCGTGGCTCAGCCCGACCGCGTCGGTCCAGTCCTGAGGGAGGAGCAGGCCCATGACGTGTCCCAGGACGACGCCGAGCATGCCGAAGTGGAAGAGCGGGCTGCCGATCCGCAGGAGCCGGTTCTCGTAGAGCTGCGAGCTGCGGGTGGTCCACCCGAACTTGTCGTAGCGGTAGCGCCAGACGTGCCCGACGACGAAGACCGCGAGGCAGATGTAGGGGAAGATCACCCACAGGAACGTGCTCACCGGGGGCCTCCGATCGTCACGGGCGTGGGTCCGGAGTGTGCGGGCCCGGAGGGGTGCTGCTCGTCGAGGCTCGACGGCGTGGCGTAGGGCGCGTCGAGCTCGGTGCTCAGCCCGACGAGCTCAGTGGGCGGGCCTTGGGCGATGAGCCGCTCGAGCGCCTCGTCGTCGTCCCCCTCGAGCGCCGGGAGGGTTGCCCTGAGGGCGTCGACGACGTCGAGCCAGGGGGAGCCGCGGTCGGCGAGCGCGACCCGGAGCAGCTCGATGCCGACCCGGTGGTCGTTGAGGATGCGCCACGCGACGTCGGCGTCGACTCCCGCGCCGAACTCGAGGACGACGCACAGGTGGTCGGGCAGCTCGGCGTCCTCGTCGACGAGCACCCCGCCCATCCGGCGGTAGTCCTGCTTGATCCGGACGAGCGCGGCGCCGCGATTGCGGGTGTCGCCGTGCAGGTAGTAGGTGAGGTGCAGGCAGCACCGGCGGGTGACGTCGAACGTGTCGACGTAGTCGCGCTGGAGCTCCCCGAGGTCCGCGGTCGAGAGTCGAGCGAGGAAGCGGGACAACGGCATACGGACGTCGTCGGGAAGTCCGGCAACCGCGTCGGTGAGCATGGGCACCCGCTGGAGGAGCGTCTCGTCGGGATGGTCGAGCAGGAGCGAGACGACCTGCCACGCCGTCGCCTGGTCGGCCGCCGAGAGCCGTGAGGAGGACCGGCGGTGCCGGCGCCACGGCATCACGACCGCACCTCCTCGTCGGGGGCGTCATCCTCGGTCCGATCGGCCCGGCCCTGCGGGAACAGACCATCCGGCGCGCCCTTGCCGTCCCAGTTGAGGAGGTTGACCCGGCCGGTCGAGCTGCCGCCTCCGACAAGGGTTTCGGACGTCTGGCGCTGCTGGAGCATGTGGAAGTTCTCGACCGCGACCGGGGTGGCGTTGCCGCGCCCGGAGCCCTCGCCGAACGGCCCCGAGATGTCGAGCAGCTCGTCGTCGTAGGACGTCACCGGGCAGTCGGTGGCGAGCTCCTCGAGCCCGTGCGCCTCCTCGGCGTGCGCGGTCGGGATGACGTAGCGCTCGTCGTACTTCGCGATGGCGAGCAGCCGGAACATGTCGTACATCTGCTCCTCGCTCATGCCGACCGCCTCGGGGATGTGCGCCTGCGGGTCCCGGCCGAGGTTGATGTCGCGCATGTAGGAGCGCATCGCCGCGAGCTTGCGGAGCACCGCGTCGACCGGCTTGGTGTCACCGGCGGTGAAGAGGTTGGCGAGGTACTCGACGGGGATGCGCAGGGTGTCGATGGCCGCGAAGAGGTTGTCCTCGTCCTCGGCGTCGTGGCCGGTGTCCTTGAGGGCGTCGACGACCGGCGACAGCGGCGGGATGTACCAGACCATCGGCATCGTGCGGTACTCCGGATGCAGCGGCAGCGCCACCTTGTAGGTGTTGATGAGCGCATTGACCGGCGATCGCTGCGCTGCCGCGATCCAGTCACCCGGTATGCCGGCCCGCTCCGCCTCGCGCTGCACCTCCGGGTCGAAGGGGTCGAGGAAGACCGAGCGCTGCGCCTCGTAGAGGTCATGGTCGTCCTCGACGGAGGCGGCCTCGAGGACGCGGTCGGCGTCGTAGAGCATGAGCCCGATGTAGCGCAGTCGCCCGACGCAGGTCTCGGCGCACACGGTCGGGATGCCGACCTCGACGCGCGGGTAGCAGAAGGTGCACTTCTCGGCCTTGCCGGTCTTGTGGTTGAAGTAGACCTTCTTGTAGGGACAGCCCGTCACGCACATGCGCCAGCCGCGGCACTTGTCCTGGTCGACGAGGACGATGCCATCCTCCTCGCGCTTGTAGATCGCGCCGCTCGGACACGACGCCGCGCACGACGGGTTGAGGCAGTGCTCGCAGATGCGGGGCAGGTAGAACATGAAGGTGTCGTCGAAGGCGAGCTTCACCTTGTCCTCGATGCCCTTGATCATCGGGTCCTTGGCGGCGTGCTTGCCGCTGCCGCCGAGGTCGTCGTCCCAGTTCGCCGACCACTCGATGTTGACCGGCTTGCCGGAGATGAGCGAGTGCGGGCGGGCGACGGGGAACGTCTGGCCCGCCGGGGCGGTGAGCAGCGTCTCGTAGTCGTAGGTCCACGGCTCGTAGTAGTCGCTCAGCGCCGGCATCTTCGGGTTGCTGAAGATGTTGAGCAGCTTGGAGAGTCGGCCACCGGCGCGCAGGGTGAGGCGGCCACCCTTGGTCAGCGTCCAGCCGCCCTTCCACTTGTCCTGGTCCTGGTAGCCGCGCGGGTAGCCGAGGCCGGGCCGCGTCTCGACGTTGTTGAACCAGACGTACTCCATGCCCGAGCGGTTGGTCCACGCCTGCTTGCACGTCACCGAGCAGGTGTGGCACCCGATGCACTTGTCGAGGTTCATGACCATCGCCATCTGCGCCATGACCTTCATGTCAGTACTCCACCTTCGCGGTGCGCCTACGGATGGTCGTGACCTCGTCGCGGTTGTTGCCGATCGGACCGATGTAGTTGAAGAAGTAGGACAGCTGCGCGTAGCCGCCGACGATGTGATTGGGCTTGAGCAGGATCCGGGTGAGGCTGTTGTGGATGCCGCCGCGCTTGCGGTCGCGCTCGGTGAGCGGGACGTCGATGAGCCGGTCCTGGGCGTGGTGCATGTAGACCGTCCCCTCGGGCATCCGGTGGCTGACGATGGCCCGCGCGGCGACGACGCCGTTGCGGTTGACCATCTCGATCCAGTCGTTGTCCTCGATGCCGACCTTGGCGGCGTCCACCTCGGACATCCACACCGACTGCCCGCCACGCGAGAGGGCGAGCATGAAGAGGTTGTCCTGGTACTCCGAGTGGATCGACCACTTGTTGTGCGGCGTGAGGTAGCGGACCGAGACGGCGACGCCCTGCCCCTCCGCCCGGCTCAGCTCGCCGATGGGCGCCTCGCCGAAGAGCCGCGTCATGTCGAGCGGTGGCCGGTAGACCGGCAGCGCCTCCCCCATGCCGAGGAACCAGTCGTGGTCGACGTAGAACTGCTGGCGTCCGGTGAGGGTGTGGAACGGCTTGTGCCGCTCGATGTTGATCGTGAACGGGCTGTAGCGCCGCCCACCGGACTCGGATCCCGACCACTCCGGGCTCGTGATGACCGGCACGGGCGCGACCTGGGTGTCGGCGAAGGTGATCTGCTTGCCCTCGTGCTCGGCGGCGAGGTCGGCGAGCTGCGTGCCGGTCCGCTTCTCGAGGAAGCGGAAGCCTTGCGTCGCGAGGTGGCCGTTCGAGACGCCCGCGAGGTGCAGCATCGCGTCGGCCATCTGGATGTCGGTCTCGACCTTGGGCTGTCCGTCACCGGCACCACCACGCCGTATGCCGTTGCGCTGGCGGAGGATCTCGACCTCCCGCTTGACGTCGTAGGCGACGCCCTTGGTGAGCATGCCGACCTTCTCCAGCAGCGGGCCGATGCTCGTCATCTTGTCGAAGACGGCCGTGTAGTCGCGCTCGGCGACGGCGATGACCGGCATCGTCCTGCCCGGCACCGGCTCGCACTCACCGGCCCTCCAGTCCTTGACGACGCCGTGGACCGTGGCCATCGCTTCGGGGGTGTCGTGCCAGAGCGGCTTGGCGATGACGTCCTTGCGGGTGCCGAGGTGGTCGACGGCGAGCTCGCTGAACTTCTTCGCGATCTCCTTCCACGTCTCCCAGTCCGACTTCGTCTGCCACGGCGGGCTGATCGCCGGGTTGAACGAGTGGATGAAGGGATGCATGTCGGTGGTCGAGAGGTCGTGCTTCTCGTACCAGGTGGCGGCGGGAAGCACGACGTCGGAGAGGATCGTCGAGCTCGTCATCCGGAAGTCGAGCGTGAGCAGCAGGTCGAGCTTGCCCTCGAGAGCCTTCTCTGGCCACTCGATGCCCTGCGGCCGGTGCTCCGGGCCCGCCTCGGTCGCCGTGGCGGCGCTGTCGGTGCCGAGCAGGTGGCGCAGGAAGTACTCGTTGCCCTTGGCGGAGCTGCCCAGCAGGTTGGAGCGCCAGAGCGAGAGGACCCGCGGGTGGTTGGTGCCCGACTCGGGGTCGTCGACGGCGAACTTGAGACGTCCCTCCCTGAGCTCCTGCGCGACGTAGGCCGGAGCCTCCATGCCCGCGGCCGCAGCGTCGTCGGCGAGGTCGAGCGAGCTCCGGTCGAACGTCGGGTAGCTCGGGGTCCACCCCAGCCGCACCGACTGCGAGAGCAGGTCCATGACGCTCTTGCCCGCGAAGACCCCTGTGCCGGAGTCGAGGTCGTCGGCCGAGAACGTGTCGTAGCGGTACTGCGACGTGTGGACGTACCAGTACGCCGTCTGGTTCATGTGCCGCGGCGGGCGCTGCCAGTCGAGCGCGAAGGCCATGTGCTGGAAGCCCATGATCGGGCGGATCTTCTCCTGGCCGACGTAGTGCGCCCAGCCGCCGCCGTTGCGTCCCTGGCAGCCGGTGATCGTCGTGAGCAGGAGGATGGCGCGGTAGATCTGGTCGCTGTGGAACCAGTGGTTCGTTCCGGCGCCGAGCAGGATCATGCCGCGGCCCTGGGTGTCGACGGCGTTGCGACCCCACTCACGCGCGAGCCGCTCGACCTGTGCGGCCGGCACGCCCGTGTGCTGCTCCTGCCATGCCGGGGTCGCCGGGACCGACGGGTCGTCATAGCCGGTCGGCCACGTGCCCGGGAGGCCGTCGCGGGCCACGCCGTACTGCGCGAGGAGGAGGTCGAGCACGGTCGTGACGAGCCGGTCGCCGATACGCCGGACGGGCACGCCGCGGACCTCGTGGGCGACCTTGCCGTCGGCCCCGTCGAACCGTGGCAGCTCGACCTCGACGGCCTCGTCGGTCGTGCCGTGCAGGCTGAGCAGCGGGTCGGTGTCACCGAGCTCGAGGTTCCACCTCCCGACGCCCTCGTCGCCGAACCGGTCGCCGATCGAGCCATTCAGCACGGCCATCTCGCCGGTGCGCGCGTCGATGACGGTGGGCTTCCACATCGCGTTCTCGGAGTCCGACTTCGGCCCGCCCTCGACGTCACCGGCGACGAGGTACTTGCCCGGACGATAGGCACCGTCACCACCGTCGCCGCGCTCCCCCGGCACGAGCACGACGAGGTTGGCGAGGTCCGTGAACTGCTTGTTGTAGTCGGCGAAGAAGGGCTCGAGCCGGTCGACGAAGAACTCCTTGAGCAGCACGTGGCCCATCGCCATCGCGAGGGCCCCGTCGGTCCCGGGGCCGAGGGTGACCCACTCGTCGGCGAACTTGACGTTCTCGGCGTAGTCGGGCGCGACCGCGATGACCTTCTGCCCGCGGTAGCGCGCCTCGGCCATCCAGTGCGCGTCGGGCGTGCGGGTCAGGGGCACGTTCGAGCCCCACATGACGAGGTAGGCCGCGTCCCACCAGTCCCCGGACTCCGGCACGTCGGTCTGGTCACCGAACATCTGGGGCGAGGCGTTGGGCAGGTCGGCGTACCAGTCGTAGAACGAGAGCATCGGAGCGCCGACGAGCTCGAGGAAGCGGGCGCCGGACGTGTAGGAGACCGGCGACATCGCCGGGATGGGTGAGAAGCCGGCGATCCGGTCGGGCCCGTAGGTCTTGACCGTGTAGACGTGCGCGGCCGCGACGATGTCGACGACCTCCTCCCACGTGGAGCGCACCAGCCCGCCCTTGCCCCGGGCCAACTTGTAGCGGGCGGCCTTCTCGGGGTCCTCGACGATCGACGCCCACGCGAGCACCGGGTCGCCGCCGTGCGCCTTCTTGGCCTCGCGGAACATCCCGAGCAGGACGCCACGCACGTAGGGGTAGCGGATCCGGGTCGGCGAGTACGTGTACCAGGAGAAGGCCGCACCTCGCGGGCACCCCCGCGGCTCGTAGTCGGGGCGGTCGGCGCCGGCCGACGGGTAGTCGGTCTGCTGCGCCTCCCACGTGATGATGCCGTCCTTGACGTAGACCTTCCACGAGCAGGAGCCGGTGCAGTTGACCCCGTGCGTCGACCTCACGACCTTGTCGTGACTCCAGCGGTCCCGGTAGAACGAGTCGCCGCTGCGGCCACCGCTGAGGTTGAGCGTCCGCCGGTCCTGCGACACCTCACCCCGCGTGAAGAAGCGCCTTGTGCCGACGAGGGCGTCGGAGAGCCGGTCGTCCAGTCCGGCCGGACCCGTAGGGGCCTGTGTCATGACGGAGCTCCTCCTGTGGAGTGGGGTGGTCGGGTCTCGGGGTCGGTGCCGGTCCGTGGGGCCAGGCGCAGGCGGGCGACGCAGGTGTCCGGGGTGACGAGCGGCTCGAGGGTGACGCGCGACCCGGTCTCGCCGACCGCCTGAAGGGTGCCCTGGAGCAGGCCGCGGTGGATGCCGCAGACGACGTCAGGGTGCGCCTGCGCGAGCTCGAGGAACGGGCACCGGCGCAGCGTCAGCGTGAGCGTGAGGGCATCGGCGTCGATGTCGGTCTGCGGCGTGTAGCCCCACTCGCCGAGGAGGTCGCCGACGTGCCGGCCGACCTCGGAGAACCGTTCGTCACCGTCAGGGGTCGGAGGCAGCGTGCGCTCCTGCGCGCGGGCGAGGGCCCACTGAGCACCGGCCTGCTGGGGCGTCACCTGCTGCGCCCGCGCCGTCGACAGGATCGACGTGAGGACCGAGGCCAGCACCTCGAACGGTGCCTCGGGCACTCGGCCCCGCAGCACGAACCGGTGGTGCGGGCGCCCGCGGCCACCCGTGCGCACGACGTGGCCGCCGACGAGCCCCGCCTCCTCGAGCCGGTCGAGGTGGAAGCGGATGGTCGTCACGTGCACGTCGAGCCGGTCCGCCAGCTCGGCGGCGGTGAGTCCCTCGTGGCCCTCGCCGTCCGACGCCCCCGTCAGCTCCTCGACGATGGCGCGACGCAGTGGCGCGTCGAGAAGGCTCAACCCAGCTCCCTGCGGAACCCGACCAGCGCGAGTGCGCCACCGGCGATCGCGACCACGGCGAGGAGCACGAGCCCGAGGGTGTAGCTGCCCTGCGAGTCGTAGATGGCGCCCATGAGGAGGGGTGGCACGAACCCGCCGAGACCACCGGCCGCGCCGACGACACCGGTGACGGCGCCGACCCGGGCCGGCTCGACGAGCGCCGCGACGAGGGCGAACACCGCGCCGGCGCCCGCGCCGAGCCCGGCGGCCATCCCGAGGAAGGCCACCGTGCCGACCGGCTCGAGGGCGAGGTCGACCGTCCCGCCGCCCACCACGGCCGCGAGGATGGCGAACAGACCGGTGAGCACGAGCAGCGCTGCCAGCACCTTGGTCCTGTCGTAACGGTCGGCGAGCCAGCCACCCACCGGCCGCGCGAGGACCGCCACGACGACGAAGCCGGCCATCCGCAGGGCGCCGTCGCCCTTGCTCATGCCGAAGTTGTTCACGAGGTAGGTCGGCAGGTAGACGCTGAACGCGACGAACCCGCCGAACGCGATCGCATAGAGGATGGCCAGCTTCAGGGCGACGGGCTCTGACAGGGTGCGCACCGCCGCCGTCAGCCAGTTGCCACGCTTGGCCGGCCCGCCCACGACGGTGGGTGCCCGCAGCATGGTCCGGGCGAGGACGGCATACGCGATGAGGAGGACCGCCACGAGGACGAAGGGGGCGGCACGTCCGAGTCGGTTCGCCAGGGCGAGCGTCGTGAAGGCGCTGACCGCCGTGCCGCCGGTGCCCATGCCGAAGATGCCGAGGGCGGCGCCGCGGCGGGCCGGCGCGTGCCACGAGTTGACGAACGGGACGCCCACCGCGAAGGACGTGCCACCGATGCCGAGGAAGAAGCCGCCGACGAGCAGCGCGGTCAGGCTCTTGCCGAAGAAGCCGAGGAAGAGCACCGGCACGACGGTCAGCATCGCCACCGCGGGGAACATCACCTTGGCGCCGAGGCGGTCGGTCAGGGCACCGACCGGGATGCGGCCGAGCGAGCCGACGATGACGGGAGTCGCGACGACGAGCGACTGCTGGAACGACGTCAGCCCGAGCTCCTCGCGCAGCGTCACCGCTAACGGTGAGAGCAGGGCCCACGCCCAGAAGCAGAGGGCGAAGCCCACAGTGGCGAGGACGAGCATCGTGCGCGCCGCGGCGGGGTCCGGGCCCATGGGCGGACCTGCGGCGCGCTCTCGCCGGGCGGTGCGAGGACGGGGTTCTTCGCTCATCGCAGTGCTTCTTCTCTGTACGAGCAGGGCGGGGCCTGCGACCGTCGGAAACTCAAGCACTACGCACTGTAGTGGGCGGCGGCGCGACACGCCCGCGCAATCCTCCAAATTCGCGTGTCGCCGCGGCCCGGGCACCGTTCAGCGAACGTCCAGCCGCACGGCATACCCTTGCGCGCGTGATGATGCCGATGCTCGGTCCCGACTGGATGGACCCCCAGTGGTTGTTCGACCAGTACGGCACCGCCTTCTTCTGGCTGTCCCTGGCGATCGTCTTCGTCGAGTGCGGCCTGTTCTTCCCGATCCTCCCGGGTGACTCGCTGCTCTTCGCCGTGGGCATCTTCATCGCCGGTGGTGAGCTCCAGGTCAACTTCTTCGTCGCGGTGCTCGCGCTCATCGCGGCCGCGTTCCTCGGCAACGTCGTGGGCTACGAGCTCGGGCGGCTCCTCGGCAAGCCGCTCTACGAGCGCGACGGCCGGATCATCAAGAAGAAGTACTTCGACCAGACCCACGCCTTCTTCGAGAAGCACGGTGCCAAGGCGCTGGTGCTCGGCCGGTTCGTGCCGATCGTGCGGACCTACATCACCGTCGTCGCCGGTGTGAGCCGGATGGAGCGCCGCCACTTCTTCGTGTGGTCCGGCGTCGGCGCGGTGCTGTGGGTGCTGCTGCTCACGACCGCCGGCTACTTCCTCGGCGGTGTCGAGCTCGTCAAGAACAACCTCGAGGCGGCGATCCTGCTCATCGTCGGGTTCTCGGTGCTGCCGATGGTCTTCGAGTTCCTCCGTCACCGCAGCCAGTCGCGCCGGGCCGTCGAGACCAGCGCCGAGGAGACCGCGGAGGCCGTCGAGGACGCCCGCGACGCCCGCCACGACCACGCCTGACCCACCTCCGGCCCGATCCGCCCGCGCGAGGCTAGGGTCACGCCATGACTGATGCTGCGCGCGTCGCCGTCTACGTCGACTTCGACAACATGGTGATCTCGCGCTACGACAACGTCCACGGCTCCGGGCGATGGCGCGACGACAAGGCGAGGAACCACACCCCGAGCAGCAAGGAAAACGGCAACGGTTCGGCCACCGAGGTGCCGGTCCGGCTCCACGCCGCGCACGTCGACCTCGGCGCGGTCATCGACTACGCGTCGTCGTTCGGCACGGTGGCGCTGACCCGGGCCTACGCCGACTGGTCGGTGCCCGCCAACGCGGCCTACCGCCAGGACCTCGTCGACCGGGCGGTCGACCTCGTCCAGCTCTTCGCGACGTCGGGCACCAAGAACGGCGCCGACATCCGGCTCGCGATCGACGCGGTGGACGACCTCTACAAGCACGGCGACCTCACCCATGTCGTCATCGTCGGCGGTGACTCCGACTACATCCCGCTCGCCCAGCACTGCAAGCGGATGGGCCGCTTCGTCGTCGGGATCGGCGTCTCCGGTTCGACCAGCCGGGCGCTGCGGTCCGCCTGCGACGCCTTCAGCTCCTACGACGACCTGCCCGGTCTCGAGGACCGGGCCGCAGCGCGAGCCGTCCCACCGTCACCGGCGGCGAAGGCGCCCGAGCCGGCCGAGAAGAAGGCACCGACCACGAAGGCCTCCACCAAGGCAGCGGCACCCGCAGCGAAGAAGACGCCTGCGAAGAAGGCCGCGGCCAAGAAGGCGTCGACCCCACCTGGCACCAAGCCCGACCTGCCCGGCAGCAAGCTCCTGCGGCGGGCGATGCAGGTCGGCACCGCCAGGGACGACGGCTGGCACGACTCGTCGACCGTGAAGAACCAGATCCTGCGGCTGGACTCGGGCTTCAAGGAGAAGACCTACGGCGAGTCCTCGTGGCGCGGCTTCGTCGAGGCACGCAGCTCGGTCGTGGAGACCCGGACCCTCGACAACGGACAGATGCTCCTGCGCCTGCGCTGAGGGCGTCCCCAGCGCGCCGCGGGTCAGGCCTGCGGCACCGAGATCAGACCGAGCCGGTATGCCGCGGTGACGGCTGCCGTCCGGTCCGTCACCTCGAGCTTGCTGAAGACCCGGATCAGGTGCGTCTTCACGGTGGCCTCGCCGATGTAGAGCTCGCGGCCGACCTCGGCGTTGGACAGCCCGCGGGCGACGGCGGTGAGGACCTCGAGCTCGCGAGGCGTGAGCTCGACCCGGACAGGAGCCCGGAGCCGCTCGGCGAGCTTGGCCGCGACCGGCGGTGCGAGCACCGTCTCCCCCAGGGCAGCCCGGCGGATCGCATCGGCGAGGACGGCGGGCGGGGTGTCCTTGAGCAGGTACCCACGGGCGCCCGACTCCACGGCCCGCACGATGTCGGCGTCCGTGTCGTACGTCGTGAGGACGAGGACCTGTGGGGCGTCGGGCTGCTCGCGCAGTCGGGCGGTCGCCTCGGCACCGTCCATCACCGGCATACGGAGGTCCATGAGGACGACGTCGGGCGTGAGGCGAGGGGTGAGCGCGAGCGCCTCGGCGCCGTTGCCGGCCTCGCCGACGACGTCGACGTCCTCGAGCTCGCCGAGCAGGGCGACCATGCCGGCCCGCACGACGGGGTGGTCGTCGACGACGAGGACGCGGATCATCGGGGCAGCTCCATGACGAGTCGGGTACCGCGGGGGTCGCCCCGGTCGATGCTGACCTCGCCGCCGAGCTCGGCGGCCCGGGCGCGCAGGCCGTCGAGTCCGAACCCGGGTGGCGTGGTGATGGGGTCGAACCCGCTGCCGTCGTCGGTCACCTCGAGGGCGATCCGCTCGGGTTCGTAGGCGAGCGTCACGGCCGCGGATGTCGCGCCCGAGTGGCGCCGGACGTTGGACAGCGCCTCCTGGACGCCGCGCAGCAGGACGACCTCGGCGTTGCCACCGAGCGGTGCCGGCTCACCCTCCACGGACGACGTGACCCGTATGCCGGTCTCGCGCGTCACCGTCTCGGTGAGCCTCGCGAGGGCCTCGACGAGGGTGCGCGACTGGAGGTGTCCGGGCGTGAGCTCGGCGACGATGACCCGCGCCTCGGCGAGGTTGTCGACGGCGGTGCGCTCGATCATCGCGAGGCGTTCGCGAACGCTGGCGACGTCGTCGCGGTCCAGCGCGGACGTCGCGGCCCGGGACAGGGCGATGACCGAGGTGAAGCCCTGCGCCAGGGTGTCGTGGATCTCGCGGGAGAGGCGGCTGCGCTCGTCCTGGACGCCCTGCGCGCGTTCGACGGAGGCGAGCTGGGCCCGGGTCGACCGGAGCTCGTCGATGATGCAGGCCCGGCTCTCGGCCTCGGTGATGATCCGGTGGATGAAGAGGCCGAGGGCCGCCGAGAGCACGAACGAGATGATCACGGAGACGAGGGCGCCGGGTGCGGCCCCCGCCGGGTCGTCGGCGGGCACGACCGTCGCCACGAAGAGGGCGGCGAGCGCCAGGCCGGTGCCGACGAGCGCCGGGCCCCTCTCGAAGGTGGCCCAGATCTGCGGGAAGAGGCAGAAGAAGAGCAGCCACGCCTCGAACTCGGGGTCGATGACGATGATCGTGAGGATGCAGGCCCAGGCACACAGCTGGTAGGCGACGGCATACACGCTCCCCTCGCGCTGGATCGCCCGGCGACCGAAGAGCGTGTAGGCCAAGGCGATCCCCACGAGGAGCGCGATCGTGGGCAGGTAGCCGTGCGGCCCTGGAGGCTGGATGAGCGAGACCACGATGGCCGTGGCGATGAGGGCGTAGCAGCCGGCGTGCCACCACTTCGCCTGGCCGCGCCACATCTGCGCGAGCTCGTCGCTCGAGAGCTCAGCGGGTGGGGCGGGGGCCGGGTTCACGGTGCCATCATGTCGTGCCGCGCTTGAACCAGCGGAAGGTCAGGACGCAGAGCACGAGCCCCAGGATGGCCCACACGCCGAGGACCATGGCGGTGCGGCCGTGCTCCCACGCCCCGGCCATCTCCATCGACGCGAGGTCGTCGGGGAAGAACACCGAGCGCATGCCCTGGGCGATCCACTTGAGCGGGAAGACCGAGGCGACCTGCTTGAGCCACTCGGGGATGTCGGTGAACGAGAAGTAGACACCGGAGATGAACTGCAGGATGAGCATCGGGGCGACGACGACGGCACCGACGGTGCGCGCGGAGGCCAGCGAGCTGTAGGCCGTACCGAGCACCGTGCCCGCGAAGGAACCGAGCCCGAAGACCCACGCGAAGGTCAGCCACCGGGCGGCGGTGTCGGGCAGGTCGACCCCGAACGCGAACTTCGCGACTGCGAGGAGCAGGACCTGTTGTGCCAGAGCGGTGGTCACGACGAGACCGACCTTGCCGAGGAAGTACGACACCGGGGGCATGGGGGTGCTGCGCAGCCGCTTGAGGGTGCCGTCATCGCGCTCGGCCGCGACCGACATCGCCATCGTCTGGAACGACGTGAGCAGGATGCCGGCCGAGATCATGCCGGGCAGGAAGTACTCCGCGGCGCTCATCTGGGAGTCGCCACCCATCGAGTCACCGAAGATCACCGAGAACAGCGCGAGCATCATGATCGGGAAGAGGAAGGAGAAGAACACCGCCTCCTTCTCGCGGGAGTACATCTTGAGCTCGAGGAGCGTGCGGTCGAAGCCCAGGGCGACGGCGTTCATGCCGAGATCTTCCGTGTCGTGGTGGCAGCGGGAGTGCCCTCGTCGCTCTCCGTGACGTGCGGGGCGATGAGGGTGAGGTAGGTGTCCTCGAGCGAGGGCCGGCTCACGACGAGCTCGGGCACCTCGCCGCCGAACCGGTCGGCGAGGCGGCTCACCTCAAGAGTGGGTGTGGCGGTGCGCAGGGTGTGCCGCTCGCCGTCCTCGAGCCACGCGACCGTCGCCTCCTCGGAGGCGCGGCCGCCGAGGTTGGCCGGGGTGTCGAGGGCCAGCAGCGTGCCGCCGGCGATGACGCCGACCCGGTCGGCCAGGTGCTCGGCCTCGTCGAGGTAGTGCGTGGTGAGCAGGATCGTCGTGCCCTCGGAGGAGAGGGTGCGGATGAGCCCCCAGAAGTCGCGGCGGGCCTGCGGGTCGAAGCCCGTCGTCGGCTCGTCGAGGAAGAGCAGCTCGGGGCGCCCGACGATGCCGAGCCCCACGTCGAGGCGGCGGCGTTGTCCCCCCGACAAGCCGGCGATGCGGACGTCGGCCTTCTCCTGGAGGCCGAC
Source organism: Knoellia sp. LjRoot47 (assembly GCF_964253435.1). Taxonomy (NCBI): domain Bacteria; kingdom Bacillati; phylum Actinomycetota; class Actinomycetes; order Micrococcales; family Intrasporangiaceae; genus Knoellia; species Knoellia sp. LjRoot47. The sequence goes on along the minus strand of NZ_CAXUQS020000001.1, from coordinate 1,557,888 downwards.
GGCGGCGATGACCTCGTCGACGCTGCGCGGGTTGGCGTAGGTGTGCGCCGTCGACGCGAGGATCTCGCGCGGGGTGAGCAGGTCGAGCCCGGACGAGGTCTGGAGCACGATCCCGATCCGGTTGCGCCACAGGCGGTTCGCGGTGTGCGGGTCGGAGCCGAGGACGCTGACCTCACCGGCGTCGGCGGTGCGGAAGCCTTCGAGGATCTCGACGGTCGTCGTCTTGCCGGCGCCGTTGGGCCCGAGGAGCGCGAACACCTCCCCCGTCTCGATGTCGAGGTCGAGGCCGTCGACGGCGCGCTTGTCGCCGTACGCCTTGACGAGTCCACGGATGCTGATCGCTGTCATGGCTCCAGCATGGTCGGGTCAGGCACGCGCGCGGACCGACCGGCGGGTGGAGGCCGGGTCCACCGACCGGTGGACACCCGCCCGGACACGCAGGCCCGCCGTGGCCGCGATGAGCAGGCCGACACAGCCACAGACGACGTATGCCGTCCGCGCACCGACCTGGGTCCCGAGGACTCCGCCGATGGCGAGCGCACCGATGGTGGCCGTGCGGGACAGGCCGCTGACGAGTGCGAGCACCTTGCCCCGGTCGGCGTCGGCGATCTCGTGCAGCAGCAGGGCGAAGACCAGGGCGTTGACGACACCGAGGGCGAGGCCGACCGCGAACGCGCACACGGCATACAGGACGAGGGTCGGGGAGAGACCTTCGCCGATCTGGAGGAGCGGCACGACGGCGATCCCGAGGAGCAGTCCGCGGATGCGTGTACTGCGCGCGCGGACGGCGGCGGCCGCGAGCGAGCCGAGCACCACGCCGACGCCGCTCGCAGCCTCGGCGAGGCCGTAGCCGGTCGGGGTGGCGCCGAGCTCGCCGCGGACGAGGAAGACCTCGACGGCGTTGACCGCCTCGACGGTGAGGATGATCGGGACGACCCCCAGGACGAGTGCGGCGAGGACGCGGTCGCGGCGCAGGGCGGTGAGCCCCTCGCGTGGCAGGAGCGAGGTGCGGCTGGGAGGCGACGCGGGCCGAGCCACCCTGAGGGCGAACGCCGCTCCGACGAGGCCGACGAAGCTGGTGGCGTTGACCCCCAGGACGAGCCTCGACCCCCAGTGGTGCACGAGGACGCCGGCCAGGGCGGCGCCGACGGGCGAGGCGATCGCTCGCATGCCCTGGGCGAGCGAGACGTAGGTCCCCGAGAGCGACTCCCCCACGACGTGCGGCATCACGGCCGTCCAGACGGGGTTGGCGAAGGCGAAGCCGGTCTGCATGACGACGACGGCGATGCAGGTCCACAGCAGGGACGGCGCGAGCACGAGGCCGACGGCGCCGATCGCCTGCACGGCGAGCGAGACGACGAGGACGCGACGCGGGTCGTGCTGGTCGGCGACGGACCCGGCGACGCCCATCGTCACGACGATCGGCAGGGCGAAGCAGATGAGCAGGCTCATCACGGCATACGGTCCGTGGCCGCCGTCGTGGAGCTGGAGCATGAGGGCGACCATCGCCATGACGTCGCCGACCATCGACACGACGCTGGCCCCGAGGACGAGGCGAGCCTGACGCACAGCCAGCACGCCGGCATACTCGTGAAGTAGTTGCTTCATATTTGTGAAGGTAACGCTTCACGCTTTGGTCGGTCAAGACTAGGGTTGGGTTCATGGCGACGAAGCGACCCGACGAGCTGCGGATCACCGACCCGCGCGCGCTGCGGGCTCTGGCGCACCCCGCCCGGCAGCGGCTCATCACCGAGCTGTTCTCCGGGGAGGTGCTCACGGCGACTGAGGCGGCGAGGCTGGTGGACCTCACCCCGTCGGCGACGAGCTACCACCTGCGCGCGCTGGAGAAGTGGGGGGTCGTCGAGCGCGACACGTCCTCGGACGACGCGCGGGAGCGTCCGTGGCGATCGACCGCGTCGTCGATCTCGATCCTGCCGGAGGCGCACCGGGCTGCTGGTCGCGACCTGAGCCGTTCGTCGCTGGCGAAGTGGTTCGTCGGGATGGACGCCGGGCTCGACCGCCTCGCCGAGTCGCTCGAGTCCGGCCGCGAGACCGGCATGACCTCACGGGGTCGGCTGTGGGTCACCGACGCGGAGCTCGAGGAGATCAAGGGTCAGCTCGACGACGTCCTCAAGGCGTACCGCGGCCGGACCCGGCGCGACCACCCCGAGGACTCACGTGCCTGGGACGTCTACGCGATGATCCTCCCGGCCGAGAAGGCCTGAGGCTGCGTCAGAAGGTCGTGTAGCCGCCATCGATGACCACCACCGAGCCGGTCACGAAGCTCGACGCGTCGGAGGCGAGGTAGACGACCGTGGGGGCGATCTCCTCGGGGAGGGCGTAGCGCTGCATCGGGGCGTCGTCGATCCAGCGGGGCTTGAGGGCCGGGTCGTCGACGGGCGCCATCTCGGTCTTGACGTAACCGGGAGCGACCGCGTTGACCCGGATGCCCATCGGCGCCCACTCGGCGGCGAGAGACTTGGTCAGCTGGTGCACGGCCGCCTTCGACGCGTTGTATGCCGGTTGCCACTGCGGGCGGTTGACGATGAGTCCCGAGATCGAGCCGATGTTGACGATGACCCCACTGTGCTGGTCGGCGAAGTGCCGGCCGGCGACCTGGCTCATGATCCACAGGCCACGGACGTTGGTGTCGAAGACCTCGTCCCACTCGTCGTCGGTGACCTCGAGAGCCGGGCGGTGGACGCAGGCCCCGGCGTTGTTGACGAGCACGTCGAGGCGGCCGGTGGCCTCGAGCGCGGTGGCGACGGCGCGCTCGGCGCTCGCCCGGTCGGTGACGTCGAGCCCGACCCCGACGACGGTGCGACCGGTGGCCTGAGCCAGGTCCCTGGCCGCGGCGACGGACGCCTCCTCGTCGCGGGCGCCGATGACGACGTCGGCGCCCGCGTCGGCGAGGGCGCGGGCGAAGGCGAGGCCGAGCCCGCGGTAGCCGCCGGTGACGAGGGCGGTGCGGCCGGCGAGCGAGAAGGTGTCGAGGACGGGGGTGCTCATGGCGCCATTGTGGCGCGAGTTCCAGTGCGCCGGCTCACCTTGCCCGCGTCGGCGCAGGCGCCACCCTGCGCCGCTCAGCGAGCGCGGTGGACCTTTGCGTCAATATGCTGACGCAAACCCGTTGTGCCACAGCCGAACTCGAGTGACTGTCAGTGGTGGATCCTAGGGTTTTTCCATGGACGGGACACCAGCACCGAGCGGGCCTGAGGGCCGGGTTCGTGCTGTCGTGTCCGCCCTCGCCGAGGTGGGCCCCGAGGGGTTGACGCCGGCGCAGCGGGTGGCAGCGGTGTCCGCGCTGGAGGCGTTGAAGGGCGCGGCCGCCGCGGCGCAGGCCCGGCTGACGGCGGCCGCGGTGGTGGACCGTGAGGCGCTGGGTGAGGACTCGCGCAGCGTCCGCGCCGACCTGGCGTTGGCGCGGCGCTGCTCGCCGACGCTCGCGGACCAGCACGCGGGAGTCGCGCGCGCGTTGGTCGAGGAGCTGCCCTGCACCATGGCCGCCCTGACGCGCGGCGAGATCAGTGAGCGCCGGGCGACGATCGTCGTGCGCGAGACGGCGTGCCTGTCACTGGAGCACCGCGGGGAGGTCGACCGGCGCCTGGCCTCGGTGATCGGCGGCCTGGGTGACAAGGCGTTGGCGGCTGCCGCCCGACGTGCGGGTGCCGCGCTGGATGCGGAGTCGCTGGCGGCGCGTCACCGCCGTGCTGTCGCCTCGCGGCGCGTCAGTGTCCGGCCGGCGGCGGACGGGATGGCGTGGCTGTCGGTCCTGGGCCCCATGAAGGACGTCATCGGCGCCCACCTCGCCCTCATCTGCGAAGAGGGCCGCCGTCACGTCATCGACCCCGACCTCCCGGCGGGTGAGTGGGAGGCCGCCGCTGCGACGGCCCGGGCCGACACCCGCGGCAAGGGTGCGTGGCTGGCCGACCGTGCCCTCGAGCTGCTGTCCGGCCGCGCCCCGGGCCGGCCTCAGCCGGTCGAGGTGTCGCTCGTGATGACCGACCGGGTGCTGCTGCCCGCCGCGTTCGGCGGCGACGCTCCGGCCGACGACTGCGCGAGCATCCCGGGCTGGGGTCCGGTCCCCGGCGCCGAGGCCCGAGCCGCGGTTTCGGACGGGCTGGGCGAGCCCGACGCGTTCGTCTGGCTGCGGCGGCTGTTCACCGACCCGACCGGACGCGACCTCGTCGCCCTCGACTCGAGGCGCCGCAGGTTCCACGGTGGGCTGCGGCGGTTCCTCGAGCTGCGCGACCCGACCTGCCGCATCCCCTGGTGCGACGCACCCGCCGCCCAGACCGACCACCTACGCCGGGCAGCAGACGGCGGCGCCACGTCCGCCGTCAACGGCGCCGGGCTCTGCCAGCGCCACAACCTCGTCAAGGAGGACACCGGCTGGCACGTCCGCGCCGAGTCGGGCGGCGCGGGGCCACAGGGCATACGGATCACCACCCCGACCGGGTCCACCTACGACTCCACCGCGCCACCGCTACTGGGCGAGGGCTGGTCACCACGCTGGCTCGACGACCTCGACCCACCCGACGACTCGGGCGACCCCGATGTCCCGACCGACGACGGCGTGCCCGATGTCGCGTTCTTCGACGACGCCCGGGCTGCGTGACGACGACCCGTCACCGGGTCAGCGGGTCAGCGACTCCTGCTTGAGGACGATGCGAGTCCACGACCCGAGGTAGAGGACGTGGCCGGACTCGACGGTGTGACCGGCGTCGATCGGGTCGTCCGGGATCTCACCGATCGTCGAGCTGACGTAGGTGCCGTTCGCCGAGCCGAGGTCCTCGACGACCCAGCCGAGGCCGTGACGGGTCAGCTGCGCGTGCCGACGACTCACCCCGGCGTCGCCCTCGCAGTCGATGTGCGGCACGACCGCCTTGACCTCGCTGTGCCGTCCGATGAGGACCTGGCTGCCACGCAACGGCACGACCGTGGGCGGACCGAACGCAGGCAGCCGGTCGGGGCTGCTCTGGCACTCGTACCACTGCGGGTCAACCCAGACCTCGGCCACCCACGCGGAGGCTGCGCCGGACCCACCGACGCCTGGACGTGCCACGGCCGGGCCTCAGACGCGCGGCGCGGGAGGCGCCGGCGGAATGTCGCCGGGAGCCGACGGGTCGATGGGCTGCGTCTGGTCCGCGGGGACGGCCGGCGGGGCACCAGCCGGTCCGGCCGGGGCGGCCGGGGTCTGCGCGGGCGACTGCGGGCTCGGCGGCGTTGCGGCGCTCGGCGCAGCGGGCGCGTAGCCACTGGGCGGCGGGATCGTCGCGTCGCGCTGGCCGAAGTCGACCTTGGGGGCCTCGCGCTGCTCGCCGACGGCCTCGAAGTACTCGGCCTGCTTGATGCCGAACATTCCGGCGATGAAGTTCGTCGGGACGGTCTCGACCTTGGTGTTGAGGTCCCGCACCGTCGCGTTGTAGTAGCGGCGCGACGAGGCGATCCGGTCCTCGGTCGAGGTGAGCTCCTGCTGCAGCGCCATGAAGTTCTGGTTCGCCTTGAGGTCGGGGTAGGCCTCGGCGATGGCGAGCAGGCGACCGAGCGCCTGGCTCAGCATGTTCTCGCTCTCGGCCTGCTGGCCGGGCGACTGGTTCGGGGCCATCGCCGCCGAGCGCGCCTTGATGACGTCCTCGAGGGTGCCGCGCTCGTGGGCGGCATAGCCCTTGACGGTCTCGACGAGGTTGCCGATGAGGTCGTGCCGCCGGGTGAGCTCGACGTCGATCTGGCGCCAGGCCTCCTGCACGAGGTTGCGCAGCTTGATGAGGCCGTTGTACATCCCGACGACGATGCCGACGAGCACCAGCACGACGACGATGATGATGATGGCGGTGATCATGTGAACTCCCCTGTTGGTGGCGTCTCGATCGCGATCCTAGGGCCTGCGCGGCCCCACGCTCGGGACCCCACGGGTGCTCACGCCAGTCCGAGGTCCTCCAGCCCGAAGGCGTGCCGGTAGCCCAGCCCCGCGTCGGCGAACACCTGCGCGGCGCCGGTGGCGCGGTCGGCGATCGTCGCGACCCCGACGACGGTGGCGCCGGCCTCCTGGGCGGCCTTCGCGGCGTCGAGCGGCGAGGCCCCGGTGGTGGAGGTGTCCTCGACGATGAGGACGCGGCGTCCCTCGATCGAGGGACCCTCGATGCGCTGCTGGAGGCCGTGCGCCTTGCCCGCCTTGCGGACGACGAACGCGTCGAGCCGCTCTCCTGCTGCGGCGGCCGCGTGCAGCATCGAGGTGGCGACCGGGTCGGCGCCCAGGGTCAGCCCTCCCACGGCGTCGAACTCGAGGTCGGACACGAGGTCGCGCATGACCCGGCCGACGAGCGGGCTCGCCTCGCCGTGGAGCGTGATGCGGCGCAGGTCGACGTAGTAGTCGGCCTCCTTGCCGGACGACAGCGTGACGCGGCCGTGGACGATGGCCTTGTCCTTGATGATCTCGAGCAGGCGGGCGCGGTCGGCGGCGATGTCAGTCACGGCCCCGAGGCTACCGACCCGTTGCCGGTCGGTTCAGGTCGAGGTCGGGCGGTGGGCGCGCCGCGACCGCGAGCGCACGAGGGGGCGCGGCAGCACGCGCAATGCGGTGACGATCGCCTTGTACTGGCGGCCGGGCACGGAGACGACCTTGCCCTTGTCGACGTCGGCCAGCGCATCGCGGACGAGCCGGGGCGCGTCGAGCCACATGAACTCGGGCATCGACGACATGTCGAGCTCGGCCCGCTGGTGGAACTCGGTGTGCGTGAAACCCGGGCACAGCGCCGTCACTGTGACGCCTGTCCCGGCGAGCTCCGCCGCCAGGCCCTCGCTGAACACGGTGACGAAGGACTTGTTGGCCGAGTAGGTCCCCGACGTGAGGAAGGACGCCACCGACGAGACGTTGACGATCGCTCCCCGACCGCGGGCCTTCATCGCCCGACCCGCGGCGTGCGAGAGCACGAGGACCGCCCGCGACAGCACGTCGAACAGCGCCTCCTCGGCGGCGACGTCGTTGTCGAGGAAGGCTCCCTTGAGTGAGTACCCGGCGTTGTTGACGAGCAGATCGACCGGCGCCTCGGTCGACGCCAGGCGTTCGGCCACCCGGCCGAGCTGCGTCCGGTCGGAGAGGTCGGCGGCGAGCACCTCGACCTGCGCCCCGTGCGCGCTGCGCAGCTCCGCGGCGAACGCCTCGAGCCGGGGCACGTCGCGGGCGACGAGGACGAGGTCGTCACCACGGGTGGCGAGCTGGAGGGCGAACTCACGGCCGATCCCGGCCGTGGCTCCCGTCACGAGTGCGGACGTCATGCGCTCACCGTATGCCGCACCCCACCCCTCGTATGCCGTCCGCCCACCTCACGAGGTACTACGACCATCGCCCAATGGTGCGGGTCCACGGGTGCGGCGGAGGCTGAACACCTCACATCCACTCGACTCGGGAGACATCATGAAGCGCATGGGACTCGTTCTGGCCGGCCTGACCGTCGCGGTCTGCCCCGCCGTCATCGGCCTCTGGGCCAACGCGTCGTTCTCGGAGGCGGTCCCGGTGCGGGTCCCGGCCAGTGGCCAGGTCGTCCGCACGACCTCGACCCCCTCACCCTCGATCTCGTCGAGCCCCAGCCCCTCGGCCAGCGACGACCACGGCGGCCGCACGCCGCGCGACCAGCGCAGCGAGCCCGGTGACGACCGCCGCAAGAACGGCTCCGCCTCCTCCGGCTCCGGCTCGTCCGGCTCACGCTCGGGCTCCTCCGGCTCCGGCTCGACCAGCCGCCACCACGACGACACGACGGCGGACGACCACGGCGGCGACACCCCCCGCGACCAGCGGACCGAGCCCGGCGACGACCGCCGCACCTCCAGCAGTTCGGACGACTCGAGCGGCTCCGGCTCCAGCCGCTCCGGCTCCGGCTCCGGCTCCGGGCACTCCGGTCGCTCGGGCGGGTCGGACGACACCCAACCCGACGACCACGGTGGTCACGGAGGCGATGACTGAGTGGCGATCGCACCCGACCCGGCCGCCGCGGCACCTGTCGCGGCGGCCCCGCCGCGCCCCCGCACCGTCGAGGACGAGCTCCTGTCCCCGGTCGCGAGCGCCGACGGCTCGACCGAGCCCGGGTGGCGGCTCGTCTCCACCCCCGATGCCCGGACCGACCCGTCCCCGATGGTCACCCCCCGACGGGTCGTCACCCAGATGGTCGCGGCCCTCGCTCTCGTCCTCGTCGTCGTGGCCGCGCTCGCGACCTTCGCCGCCGGCCGCCTCGCCGAGCGTGAGGCCGTCAACGACGCCGCGGCCGCCGCCGACCTCATCGCCCAGGCCGTCATCACCCCGCTGCTCACCGACGAGCTGCTCGACGGGGCCGACGGGGCCGCCGCCCCGCTGGACCGGGTCGTCCGCGACGTCGTCATCGGCGACGAGATCGTGCGGGTCAAGATCTGGGCACCCGACGGGACGATCGTCTACGCCGACGAGGGCCACCTCATCGGCCGGACGTTCCCCCTGTCGCAGGACCAGCGCGACGCGCTCGCCGACCCCCGCACCATCGCCGAGGTGTCGCAGCTCGACCAGACAGAGAACGAGTTCGAGACGGGCAACCGCCTCCTCGAGGTCTACCGACCGGTGTGGACCCCGACGGGCCGCGAGATGCTCTTCGAGACCTACACGGCATACGACGTCGTGAGCGAGCGGGCCGCTGAGCTGCGCCGTGGGTTCGTCGGAGTCACGCTGAGCAGCCTGCTGCTGCTCGTCGTCCTCATGACGCCGGTGCTGTCGCGGCTCCTCGGGCGGCTGCGCGACGTCACCCGGCACCGCGAGCGCATGCTCGAGCGCTCGCTCGAGGCCTCGGACGCCGAACGCCGCCGGATCGCCGGCACCCTCCACGACGGGCCGGTGCAGGAGCTCGTCGCCTCCTCGTTCGCCGCGTCGGGCGCGGCCGAGCAGGCGGCCCGGCGCGGCGACGCCGAGCTCGCCGGGACCCTCGACCGGCTGGCCGGCGCGACCCGCGGGAACGCCCGTGCCCTGCGCTCGCTCCTCGTCGAGATCTATCCGGAGAGCCTGTCCGGCGCCGACCCCACGACCGTCCTGTCCGACGTCGCGGCGACGACCCACGGGCGCGACGTCGAGGTCGAGCTCGACGTCGACCCGAGCATCACCCTCCCCGAGGACGAGCAACGGCTCATCCACCGGATCGCCCAGGAGTGCCTGCGCAACGCGGCCACCCACGCGGCGCCCTGCCACGTCCTCCTCCGGCTCGCCCGCGAGGACGACGGGGTCACCCTCCTCGTCGCCGACGACGGCCCGGGCTTCGACCCGGCGGTCCTCGACAACCCTGCGGTCGGGCACCTCGGCACCAAGGTCCTGGCCGACCTGGCCTCGGACGCCGGCGCCGAGCTCGCCGTGCAGACTGCACCGGGCTCCGGCACCCGCTGGCGCCTCCACCTCCCCGCACTAGGAGCAGCCGAGTGATCCGCGTCCTCGTCGTCGACGACCACGCGATGGTCCGGGCCGGCCTCACCACCCTGCTCGAGGCGAGCGGTGACATCACCGTCGCCGGCCAGGCCGCCGACGGGGCGGACGCCGTCGCCCTCGCGGTCGAGGTGCGCCCCGACGTCGTCCTCATGGACCTGTCGATGCCGGGCATGGACGGCGTGGCAGCGACCGCCGCGGTGCTCCAGGAGCTGCCCGAGCTGCGCGTCGTCGTGCTCACGTCGTTCTCGGACCGGGCCCGGGTCACGGCCGCGCTCGACGCCGGCGCCGTGGGCTACCAGCTCAAGGACGGTGAACCCGCCACCCTCATCGCCGCCGTCCGGGCCGCAGCCGCCGGTCAGGCCCCGCTCGACCCCCGCGTCGCCCAGGTCCTGCTCCCCACGCGGGGCCAGCGCACCGGTGACGGCCTGAGCTCGCGCGAGGAGCAGGTGCTCCGGCTCGTCGCCGACGGCCTGGCCAACAAGCAGATCGCCCGCGCGCTCGGCATCAGCGAGCGCACCGTCAAGGCCCACCTCGGCAAGGTCTTCCGCGAGCTGGGGGTCGCCGACCGGACGAGTGCCGCCCTCTGGGCCAAGGACCACCTAGTGTGACTGGGTGCGAATCGCCACCTGGAACGTCAACTCCATCCGCTCCCGCATCGACCGTGTCGAGGCCTGGCTGCAACGGACCGACGTCGACGTCCTCGCGATCCAGGAGACCAAGTGCCGTGAGGACCAGTTCCCGTTCGACCGCTTCGCGGCCCTCGGCTACGAGGTCGCGCACCACGGTCTGAACCAGTGGAACGGCGTCGCCATCGCCAGCCGCGTCGGCCTCGAGGACGTGAGCCGCGGCTTCCCCGACCTGCCGCAGTGGGGTGAGCCGGCCGTCGAGGAGGCGCGCGCGATCGGGGCCACCTGCAACGGCATACGGCTGTGGTCCCTCTACGTCCCCAACGGGCGGCACATCACCGACCCGCACATGCAGTACAAGCTCGCCTGGCTCGACACCCTCCGCGTGCAGACGCAGGCCTGGGCCGCGACCGGTGCGCCGTTCGCGCTCATGGGTGACTGGAACATCGCGCCGCAGGACGACGACGTCTGGTCGATGGAGTACTACCTCGACAAGAGCCACGTGAGCCCACCCGAGCGGGCCGCCTTCCAGTCCGTCCTCGACGCGGGGGTCACGGACGTCGTGCGACCGCACACCGAGCCCGGCGACTTCACCTACTGGGACTACCAGCGGCTCGCGTTCCCCAAGCGGCGCGGCATGCGGATCGACTTCATCCTCGCGTCCGAGCCCTTGGCACAGCGCGTGCAGGGGGCCGCCATCGACCGCGAGGAGCGCAAGGGCCAGGGCGCGAGCGACCACGCCCCCGTCGTCATCGAGGTGGCGGACGCGTGAGCACCCCGAGCGCCCAGCGGACCGAGCGCACGCTGAGCATCCCCGCGGCCCACGGTGCCACCCTCGCGGCGTCCGAGTTCGTACCCGCCACGACTCCTGCTCCCGGCGCCCCGACGCTCGTCCTCGCCCACGGCTGGACGCTCACCCGCGCGAGCTGGGAGCCGGTCGTGCAGGAGGTGCAGTCGCACCGGGCCGTGCGCGTCGTCACCTACGACCAGCGGGGCCACGGCCGCTCGACGTGGGGGTCGGTCCGGGCGCAGTCGATCAAGGGCCTGGCCGACGACCTCGCGACCGTCATTGAGGCGACGGCCCCCACAGGACCCCTCGTCATCGGCGGACACTCCATGGGCGGCATGACCCTCCTCGCGTATGCCGGCCGGCACGCCGACGCCGTCCGCGAGCGCGTGCGTGGCGTCGCCCTCCTCTCGACCACCGCCACCGTCGAGGGCCGGCGCGAGATCCGGGGCGAGGCCCTCGCCATGGCGATCGCGTCGCGAGTTCCGTTGCTGCGCATGGGGATGTTCGTCCCGCGCTCGGTCCTGCGCAATCTCAACTTCGGCGAGAACCCCGACCGCGGGCACGTCCGGTCGACGGTGCGCACCATCGCCGGGACCTCGCTCGCGACGACCGGTCGCTACTTCGCCTCCATCCGCGACCACGACGAGTCCGAGGCGCTCGCCGAGCTCGCCGACGTCCCGACCCACGTGCTCGTCGGCACCAAGGACCGGCTCACGCCGGTGCGCTGGGCACACAGCCTGCACGACGGCATACCGGGTTCACGGCTCACCGTGCTCCCCGGCAAGGGGCACATGCTCACCCACGAGGCCACCGACACCGTCGCCGACGCCCTCATCGAGCTCATCGACCAGGGGTGACCCGCTCGCCGTCGCCGTAGGTGTTGAGCAGGACGTTGGCGGCGCCGATCGCGCCGTTGGGGCCGGTCCACCAGCGAGCCTGCGTCGGGTCGAGGACGACGACCGAGCCCGGGCCGACGACGGTCGCCGACCGGTGCGCGCCGAGCCGGATCGCGGTGTCCTCGCCGATGCCCACGGGCGGCGTGCGACCGTCGCGCTGGCCGATGTCGAAGAGCTTGCCCCAGCGGTAGTCGTAGGTGAGCGACGGCACGAGGTTGGCGCTGACGACGCCGAGGCCGCGTTTCCACTGCCCGTCACCGCTGCGGAAGTTGGCGATCGCCTCGTCCTCGTAGTTCGAGCCGGTCGGGTCGGCCTTCGAGGACCACCACTGGCCGAGGACGCCGGCCGCGTGCCGGTCGGCGAGCACCACCGGGGCGCTGGTCACGGCATTGGTGAGGTAGCGCGCGAACGTCCGGTCCGCCACCGCGGCGGCGAGCTTCGTCGGGTCCTCGCCGATCACGACGACGGCCGACGCACCCTTGGTGTCGGTCGGCGTCCCGACGCCGTATGCCGTGTGCTGCACCGCTCCCGGCCAGCCGGCCTCGGTGAGGGCGGCGGCGTAGTCCTGGGCAGCGGGGCTCTCGGACGCGTCGAGCGAGATGACGACGATGCGCGCCGCGGCGGGTGCGCGGGTCGCGGAACGCGCCTCGGCGACGACCTGCTCCAGCACCTGCGTCGAGCCGCCGTCGAGGACGTCACCCCCGAGGTAGACGGTGCCCGAGGCACGGTTCGCCGTCGGCGCCTTCCACTGGCCGGCGCGCGGCGCCGTGACCTGCGACCGTCCGAGGGTCAGCCTGCGGGTGGCGAGGTCGTAGGTCGTGGCCGCGCGGGGCGCGTCGGGGGTGAGGAGGTGGGTGACGACGTTGCGCGTGGACAGCACGTCGTCCTTGCCCACCCAGCGGATCGGCGAGCGCAGGGTCTCGAGGTCGAGGACCGCCGTCGAGGATGCGCCGAAGACACCCGACAGGCGCCGGTCCGAGGTGTTGACGACACCCGTGGCGTAGTCGACACCGACACCGACCTTGCTCCGGCCCCCGAACCGCTCGTCCGACGACGCGAGCGTGGACAGCAGCCGACCGAAGCGCCCCCGCTGGTAGAAGTGCTGGTCGTAGATCGCCCGCTCCGAGCCGAACCGCAGCCCGCGCTCCTGGTCGGCGTCGTCGCCCCACCACATGAGCGAGCTGCCCCGCTTGAGGCCGTCCGAGGCGCCGAAGTCCCCGACGTATCCGTTGATCATCGACCGCGACTCGACCGCGGCACCCGCGCTCGTGCCACCGACGGCGGCACCGCGGGCGAACGCGGCCTCCATCCGGTCCTCGGCCGGGGTGTCGGCCAGGATCGACATCGCCAGACCCTGGTCGCCACCGAGGATGAAGAACCCGTCGGTCTGCGCCGTCACCATGGCGGAGTTCGCCGGGTCCTCGGCGTCGGCCCGGTTGAGCAGCGGGGCGAGGACGGCGGTGCACCCGGTGAAGGGAGCGGTGACGACCGCGTCGCAGGCCGCGTCGACCTGGTCGGTCCGCTCCTGGGCGAGGGCGAGGTTCTCCTCGCGGTCCTCGGGGGCGTCGCCGTAGGAGGACGGGACGACGACGATGTCGACGGTCGGACCGCTCGCACCGTCGGCGGCGGTGCGGGCGAAGCCCTGCAGCGTGGCCAGCGTGTAGCCACCGCCGATCGGGGTCATCGCCGTCGGGACGCCGGCGTGCGCCGAGCCGGCGCTGGCCGGGCCGCCGGCGAGGACGACGCCTCCGAGGGCGAGGGCGGCGGTCGTGGACAGGGCGAGGGTGCGCGCGGCGCGCGACGTCGGGGCCATACAGACAACCTAGGGTGACCTGCGCGTTCCCGCTCGGCGAGCAGGCCCGGGACTCAGGGCACCGGCAGCCGACGGTTGAGCGAGAAGAGCCGGCCGAGCACCGGCATGAGCACGATGTTGAGCCCGTGCAGGATCCCGATGATGAGGAGGATGCCGCCGATCCGCTCGAGCTCGAACTTCACCTGCCCGGCCGTGACGTCGGTGATCGGCTGGGTGAGCGCCCACGTGGGCTCGGGCCCCACGCGCAGGGTGAAGAGGATGTAGGCCGCGAAGATGAGGTAGTAGACGATGTCGGTGAGCACGATGTAGCTCTTGCCGGTGAGCGGGTTGTCGTGGAAGACGTCGGCGGCATACGCCCTGCCGAACCGCTTGATGAACGGACCCAGCCACAGCGCGATGGCGACGAGGGCGAGGTTCGTGGCGACTTCGAGGATCCACCAGGGCATGGCGAGGGCTCCGTTCACTCGGGGCGTGAGGGTGAGGACGGCCGTGACGGCCAGGACGACGACGGCGACGGCGACGGTCGACCACCGGGCCACCGCCCGGCGGCGGGCGCGGTCGGCGGCGATGCCGTCGACGACGCGTTCGAAGAGGTCGGGGGCGGGCTCCACGGGGTAGTCGGACAGGGCACTCGTGAGCCTGTCCTCGAGGTGCGTCATCGGGTGCCCTCCAGGGTCGTCGCGAGGCTGGCCATGCCTCGCTGGAGATGGGTCTTCACGGTGTTGGCCGACAGCCCGAGCGTCTCGGCGATGTCGGGGATCGAGAGGTCGAGGTAGTAGCGCAGGGTCACGCAGTCGCGTTGCCTTCGCGGCAGCGCACGCAGAGCGTCGATGACCTCCTGCCGCTCCGCCCGGGTGTGGGCGTCCTCCTCGGCGGACGGAGCGTCCGGCAGTGCCGACGGGCGGTGCCGGAGCGAAACGAGCCCTCGGCGGTTGTGGTCGCGCGCGAGGTTGATGACGATCGAGCGCAGGTATGCCGCCGCGTTGCCGCGTTGACGGATCCGTCCGGCCGAGCGGGAGAGCCGGATGAACGCCTCCTGGACGAGGTCCTCGGCAGCCGTGCGGTCGTCGAGGTAGAACCGGGCCAGCCGGGTGAGGGAGGCCGCCTCCTGCGCGAAGAGACCGACGACGTCGGGGGCCGCTCCCCCGACGTCGAACGGTTCGAGATCGAACTCGGCAACGGTCTCCATCGCCCTGACAGACGGCCGAGGGGCATGGTTCGGGTGACGTCCCGGACCGACGTCTTTTGTTCCGTATGCCGTGTCACCCGAGGGTGCCGCAGGTGCGTCTGCATCGGTGTCGACTCCCTGTCGACGACGAAGAAGGGACACCCGATGATCACCACCTCACCGCTTCGGACCGCTGTCGGCGCCACCGCCATCGTCCTCCTCACCGCCACCCCCGCGCTGGCACTTGGACCGTTCCTGCGCACCAGCGGCCCACTCACCGACTTCGTGCTCGGCACGCCCGGCCCCTTCGACGGTGCCTCGGCCCGGGTGCAGCTCGTCGAGTCGGCCAAGGGCAGCCACGCGGTCCTCACCGTCAAGGGGATCGACCCCTCCGTGTCGGGGCAGACGTTCGGCGCGCACCTGCACGACGGCCCGTGCATCGCCGGTGACGGGGCGGCCGCAGGGCCGCACTACAACTCGCACGTCCACGGCCAGACGCCCCAGGCAGGTGTCAGCGACCGCACCGAGGTCTGGCTCGACTTCACCGTGGCCGACGGTGCAGGGACGGGCACGGCGAGCGTCCCGTTCGTCCCGCAGCCGGGCAACCGCTCGGTCGTCATCCATGCCCTCCCGACCAACCCGCAGACCGGCGGCGCCGGCCCCCGCCTCGCCTGCCTCACGGTGTCGTGGTGAGAGCCCTCCGCCACCTCGGAGCAGGGCTCGGGCTCGGGCTGCTCACCGGCGCCGTCGCCCGCGGCTTCATGCACCTGCTCACCGAGGACCCCCAGTTCTCATGGGAGGGCACGGGGTTCATCCTCGGGCTCTTCGCCGTCGTCGGGTTGGTGCTCGCCCTCGCCTACGACCTCAGGCTCCGGCACCGGTCCCGCTGGTGGAAGGTCGTCGTCCTGCCTGCCGTGCTGCTCTTCTTCGGACCCGGCAGCCTCTTGCTGCCGGGCGTCCTCGGGTTGGCCCTCGTCGCCTCGGCCCGGCGTTGGGTCCGCGCCCTCGGCGCCGTCGTCGTCGTCGCCTGGGTGGTCATGGTCGGCTACCTCACGGCGACCTCGGAGGAGCCGTTCACCGCCCGCACGGCGCTGGGCTTCGTCGTGATGTCCGGGGTCTGCGCGACGCTCGCCGCGGGTGCTCGGCTCGCCGTCACGGGCTGGGCACCCCGAGGGTCAGCGCAGCTCGTGGCGTCGGGTGAGCCCGAGCGCGACCGAGGCGAGGGCACCGGCGCCGGCGGCGATGGCCGCTCCACGGAAGACCCACTCGACCTGCACCACCGCGGCGTCGAGCAGGGCCTGGCCGTCGGTCTGGTCGGGCAGCGCCGCGACGGTGGCGTAGTACTCGTGCAGCCCGATCGCGGTGAGTAGGGCCAGGCCGACGACCATTCCGATCATCCGGGCGACGACGACGAGGGCGCTGGCCGTGCCGTGGGCGTCCTCGGGTGAGTCGGCGAGGGCCGCGTTGTTGACCGGCGCGAGCGCGAGGCCGATGCCGAGCCCGACGAGGGCGAGGACCACGGTCGAGAACCACTCGGCGAGCGACCCGCGACCCCACGTCGACATGACGACGAGCCCGAGCGCGGCCAGCGCCAGCCCGACGGCGCTCACGAGCCCGTCGCCGAGGTGGCGCAGCGACCAGCCGCCGAGCAACGCTCCGACGGGGACGGCGAGGAGGAACCGCACGAGGACGAACGCGGCAACCGTCTCGCTCTCGGTGTGGACGAGACGGGCCAGCAGGGGCACGTCGACGATGACGGCCACGAGGGCGACCCCGACGCAGAGCGACACGAGCAGCGACCAGCGGGTACGCCCGACCACGACACCTCGGGGCACGAGCGGCTGGCCGGTGCGCCGATGGTGCAGGAGGTAGAGCCCGGCGAGCACGACCGCCACGGGCAGCAGCGCGAACCCGAGGGGGCCGACGACCTCCTTCTCGGGGTTCGCCGCGGCGAAGGTCAGGACGACACAGCCCAGAACTCCGCCGAGGAGCAGCGCACCGAGCAGGTCGGCCCGGCGCAGCACCGACCAGGCGCCGCGCACCCAGAGCGCGATCGCGCCCACGACGAGCACCAGCGCCACCACCCCGATCGGCGTCGCCAAGCGGGACGTCGAGTCCCCGAACGGCACGAAGGGCACACCGAGAGACACCGAGGTCACCAGTCCCTCGGGCGCCGCGAGCGCGAGCCACCCGACCACGGCCGCGACGAGCGTGACGACCAGCGGGAGCGCTCGGGGACGGGACGGCATACCTCCGCCGACGGCGACCACGGCGGCCGCGAGCAGGACGCCGAGCACCGCGTTGAGCCAGAAGATCGCGCGCCAGTCGGCGACGGCGAGGACCGCTGCACCGAGCACGGGACCGAGGACCGAGCCGAGCTCCTGCACCGCGCCGACGACACCGAGCGGGGTGCCTCGGCGATCACGGTCCCAGAGCTGGGCGACGATCGCGAGCGTCGCGGGGACGAGACCACCTCCGCCGACGCCCTGGATGACCCGGCCGGCCACGAGCACCGGCAGCTCGACCGCGAGCGCCGTGACCGCCGAGCCGACGACGAACACGGCGAGGCAGCCGAGGAGCACGCGCTGGCGCGAGGTGAGGTCGGCGAGGCGGCCGATGAGCGGGAGCACGGCGATGTAGCCGAGGAGGAAGCCCGAGATGATCGGGGTCGCGCGCTGGAGCGAGTCGATGCCGAGGCCGACGCCGGACATCATGTCGGTGAGGGCGAGCACGACGACATAGGTGTCGGCGGCGGCGAGCGCCACCGCGACCGAGGCGGTCGCGAGGAGTGCCCTGGGACGAGCGCTCCTAGGGGCGGGTGATCTCAACCGCGGTCCCGTAGCTCTTGAGGCGCAGGGTGAAGACCGATGTCGTGCCCGCGAAGAACGGCCCCTTCATCTCGGCGAGCTGGAGCCGGTCGCCCTCGGCGATGCCGTAGGTCACGTCGAAGGTGCCCGTGCCGTCGCCGAGGTTGAACAGCTCCTTGATGCGGGAGCCGGGCAGCGTGCCGGTGTACTGCTGGAGCACCGCCGCGCCGTCGCGCACCTCCTTGCCCGCCTTCGGGTCGACCGTGTCGACGAGGAGCTTCGAGATGCCCTTGGCCGGGTCGAAGAAGTTCGACGGGTTGGGGGCGCCGAGCTCGGCGAGGTCGGTCGGGTTGTAGCCGGGCGTGAAGAACTTCATGTATGCCGCGTCGCCGATCGTGATGACGTCGGCCGACCCGGCCACGCCCTTGATCGTCGCGGTGACGCTGCCCTTGAACTTCGGCTCGGTCGCGCTGATCTCACCGGTGCCGAGCGCGCCCGTGACGCCGTTCTCGGTCTTGGGGACGTCCTTGCTCGTGAGCTGGAGCCCGACGAACTTCGCGCCGTCGAAGGAGGCCTTGGCCGCCGTGAGCGCAGCCTTCGGGTCGACCGTGGCCTTCGGCTCGCCGCCACCGGAGCAGCCGGTGAGCAGGGCCAACCCGACAGCGGCCACGGTGGCCGACCTGGTCAGCAGAGCGCGTCGTCGCATGGCGCACACCCTACTGGCCGGTTCTGGAGACGGGTGTGGGCCCGGACCCCTCGAGGTCCGGGCCCACACCGTCAGCCGGTGGTGCGTCGACGATCAGTCGAAGACGAGACCGACGATCCCGCTGCCGACCTTGCCGGCCGCCGCGATGTCGGCGCCCGAGAGGTTGAAGCCGTTGTAGTCGCGGTAGGCGTAGACGTCACCGATGCGGTTGACGCCGACGATGGGACGCGAGCTGGAGGCGCAACCGCCCACCGAGATGTGGGTGAAGCCGGCCCAGCCGGTGCTGCGGAGCTGGAAGCCGTTGTAGCCGCTGCCGTCGGTGCGGAAGAGGTACTCGTTGAGCGCACCGGACTTGGTGATGGCGAGGAAGCCGTCGACCGTGCGGCCGTTGTAGGTGCCACCGCCGGCCGGGGCCAGGGAGTAGACGTTGGTCCAGCCGGAGGCGCCGACGATCCTGGCGCTCTGGACGGTGCCGCTGGCCGAGAGCTGGTAGCGGGCGATGCTGCCGGCGGTGTTGAGGGCGTAGATGCGCCCGGTGCCGGTGCCACCGATCTCGCGGACACCCGCCCAGCCGGACGGGGCGACGAGGGTGCCGACGGCCGAGACGACGCCGTTCTTCTCCTCGACGCGGACGGCGTGGAGCTGGCCGTCCTTGACCGCGACGTACTGCTCGACGTAGGGCTCGGACGAGACGACGCGCACGAACGCCATGACGTCGGGCTGGGCCGGGACGCCGTTGAGGATGATCCGGCCGACGCCGTAGCCCGAGAACTTCGAGCCGCGCAGGAAGTACTCACCGAGGGAGGTGTTGGCCGCACGGTGGAAGACGAGACCGCAGTCGGTGGGCAGCGCGGCGGCAGTGGCCGTCGCCGTCGACGTGGCAGCCGAGGTGCGGCTGCCGGCCGCACCCTTGACCGGCTTCTGGTCGGCGCCCAGCGGCACGGCGGACTGGGCCGCGTACTTCTGGTTGTGCTTGAGGTTGGTCCCCTCCCGCAGCTGGGGATCCTTCGCGACGGCGCTCGGCACCGTGAGGGCGAGCATCGCCAGACCGGCGATGGTGATGGCTGCCGCGCGGGCGCGCGCGGGACGTGCAGTGGTCATGATGGATCCCCTTGAAAGAGCTGGTCCGCAGGTGAGCGGCGAGCGAACAGTAACGCCCGGTGTGCGCCCCGACAAGGGAATTGGCGATATCTCGCCAGGTCGTCACCGAAGGATGAGCGTGTCGCCCTCCCGATCCACCGTGACCGTCTGACCGTCGCGGACCTCGCCCGCCAGGAGGGCGCGCGCGAGCCGGTCCCCGATCTCCTTCTGCACGAGCCGGCGGAGCGGACGAGCACCGTATGCCGGGTCGTATCCGGTGTCGGCGAGCCACTCGCGTGCCGCATCGCTCACCTCGAGGTCGATCCGGCGGTCCTTGAGCCGCAGGCCGAGGGCGCGCACCTGGAGGTCGACGATGTGGGCGAGCTCGTCACGGCTCAGCGGGTCGAAGACGACGACCTCGTCGAGCCGGTTGAGGAACTCGGGCTTGAACGCCGCGCGCACGGTCGCCATGACGGCATCGTGCTTGGTCGCGGGGTCCGTCGTCGGGTCGATGAGGAACTGGCTGCCGAGGTTGCTCGTCATGACGAGGATGACGTTGCGGAAGTCGACCGTGCGGCCCTGGCCGTCGGTGAGGCGGCCGTCGTCGAGGACCTGGAGCAGGATGTCGAAGGTCTCGGGGTGCGCCTTCTCGACCTCGTCGAGCAGCACGACGGAGTAGGGCCGGCGGCGCACCGCCTCGGTGAGCTGTCCGCCCTCCTCGTGGCCGACGTAGCCGGGAGGTGCACCGATGAGTCGGGCGACGGCGTGCCGCTCGGAGTACTCGGACATGTCGATGCGAACCATCGCGCGCTCGTCGTCGAAGAGGAAGTCCGCGAGCGACTTGGCGAGCTCGGTCTTGCCGACACCGGTGGGCCCGAGGAAGAGGAAGCTGCCGGTCGGGCGGTCGGGGTCGGCGATGCCCGCGCGGCTGCGACGGACGGCGTCGGCGACCGCCTGGACGGCGGAGGTCTGGCCGATGAGGCGCGAGCCGATGATCGACTCCATCGAGAGCAGCTTCTCGGTCTCGCCCTGGAGCAGGCGGCCGGCGGGGATGCCCGTCCACGCCGAGATGACCTCGGCGATGTCGTCGGCGCCGACCCGCTCCTTGACCATGAGGTCGTCGCCGCTGCGGGCCACCTCGGCCTCGCTCGCGGCGGCGAGCTGCTTCTCGAGCTCGGGGATCTCGCCGAACTCGATCCGGCTCGCGGTCTCGAAGTCGTACTCGCGCCGCGCCTTCTCCAGACGGGTGCGGGCCTCGTCGACCTGGGCCTTGAGGTCACCGACCCGGTTGAGGCCGGCCTTCTCGGCGTCCCAACGGGCGTTGAGCGACGAGAGCTGCTCGGTCCTGTCGGCGAGGTCCTCACGCAGCCTCGCCAGGCGCTCGACCGAGGCCTCGTCGGTCTCGCGCTCGAGGTGCAGCTCCTCCATCTTGAGCCGGTCGACGGCGCGACGGAGCTCGTCGATCTCGACGGGGCTGGAGTCGATCTCCATGCGCAGCCGCGAGGCGGCCTCGTCGACGAGGTCGATCGCCTTGTCGGGCAGCTGACGGCCGGTGATGTAGCGGTCGGAGAGGGAGGCGGCCGCGACGAGGGCGGTGTCCTCGATCTCGACCTTGTGGTGCGCCTCGTAGCGCTCCTTGAGCCCGCGCAGGATCGCGACGGTGTCCTCGACCGAGGGCTCTCCGACGAAGACCTGCTGGAAGCGGCGCTCGAGCGCGGGGTCCTTCTCGACGTGCTCGCGGAACTCGTCGAGCGTGGTCGCGCCGACGAGCCGGAGCTCACCTCGGGCGAGCATCGGCTTGAGCATGTTGCCGGCGTCCATCGCGCCCTCGCCGGTCGCACCGGCGCCGACGACGGTGTGGAGCTCGTCGATGAAGGTGACGATCTGGCCGTTGCTCGCCTTGATCTCCTCGAGGACGGCCTTGAGCCGCTCCTCGAACTCGCCGCGGTACTTCGCGCCGGCGACCATCGCGCCGAGGTCGAGGCTGATGAGCCGCTTGTCGCGCAGGGACTCGGGGACGTCGCCGTCGACGATGCGCTGGGCGAGGCCCTCGACGACGGCGGTCTTGCCGACGCCGGGCTCGCCGATGAGGACGGGGTTGTTCTTCGTCCGGCGCGAGAGCACCTGGACGACGCGGCGGATCTCCGAGTCACGCCCGATGACGGGGTCGAGCCTGCCCTCGCGCGCCATGGCGGTGAGGTCGGTGCCGTACTTCTCGAGCGACTCGCTGCCACTCTCCTGCGCCTCGGACGTCACCTTCCGCCCGGCCCGCAGCTCGTCGACACGGGACTCGACCGCAGGCGCGGCGGACCGGTCGACGCCGGGCACCGCGCCCTTCTCGACGAGGGCGAGGACGAGGAGGTCGGTGGCGAGGTGCGTGTCGCCCTTGGCGGACATGAGGGTGCTCGCCTGCTGGAGCACCGCGAGCACGGCCTGCCCGAGCGACGGAGTCGCCGCAGTCGGACCGGAGCTCACCGGCATACCCGAGAGCGCGGAGCGCGCGGCCGAGGTGACCGCGTCGACGGTGGTGCCGGCCGCCTCGAGCAGCGCCGGGGTCGACGTGTCCGGCTGCTCGGCGAGGGCCAGCACGAGGTGCGCGGGCGTGATCTCGGGGTGCCCCGCCGCCTGCGCGGTGCGCTGGGCGAGGGCCAAGGCCTCGGCGACCTTGGTGGTCGGCGTGAGTTCCATCGCGGCTGTCTCCTGAGGGTCGTGACGTCACGGGTTCATCAGGTGCAACGAGCACAGAGTTGAGTTGATTCCACTCAACTCTGCGCCCGGTTCAGCAGGTGGCTCCCAGTTCCTGGACCTCGTCCGTGGGCTCGCTCGGGCTCGGGGTGCTGGAACCGGAACCCGAGCTGCTCGGTGTCCGGCTCGGTGAGGGGGCGGAGGTGGTCGGGGCCGGGGTGTTCTCCGGTGGGTCGATCGCGGTCCGGACGAGCTCGCGGATCTTGGCGAAGTCGGGCCGGGTCACGCGGACGACCTTGTTGGTGATCGGGAGGCTGCGGATCGAGCCGGTGTCCTGCACCGTGCCGATGAGCTGGGCCCAGGCCGGCAGCTCGGACGTCGGGATGTCGACGGTGAGGTTGTCCTTGACCACCTCGGCGAGCTTCGGGTAGTTGCGGAGCAGCTGTACCGGGTCGGCCTGGTCGATGATCGCGCCGGTGACGCACCGCTGACGACGCATGCGGCTGTAGTCGTCGCTGCCGGCGCGCGAGCGGGCGTACCAGAGGGCGTGGTAGCCGTCGAGGTGCTGCGGACCGATCTCGATCCACCGCTCCTTGCCACCGGTGAAGACGATTCGGCCGTCGACGAGCTTGCAGGAGACGCAGACACGTTCCTTGACGTCGATGTCCACGCCGCCCATCGCGTTGACGAGGGCCTGGAACCCCTGGAGGTTGACGACCAGGGCACGGTCGATCTCGAGGCCGAGGATCTCGGAGATGACGTCGCGGGTCGACGTCAGGCCCGGGTTGTCGTTGCCGGGGAAGAGGTCGGGGTGGTCGGTCGCGAGGGTCCAGATGCCGTTGAGCAGGCACTCGTCCCCGCAGTCGTAGCCGTTGGGGTACAGCGTCGACAGCGGGTTGCTCTTGGGGATCGGCACGCGCTCGAGGTTGCGCGGCAGGCTGAACAGGACCGTGTCTCCGGACGTCGTGTCGATGCTCGCGACCATCATCGAGTCCGTGCGCACCCCGATGCGGTCGTCGCCGGCATCGGAGCCGAGCAGCAGGACGTTGACGCGGGGCTGGTCCGCCCACGCGTTGGCGGTCGCCTCGTCGGCATTGGCGTTGTTGCCACCCGTGAGGACCTGGACGACGTCCTGCTGGATCGCGAGGTAGCGCACGGCGTTGGCCGCGGGTGCGACGACGAGCAGGCAGCAGACCGCGGCGAAGAGCGCCCTCCAGCCGCGCCCGGGCCCACCGGGTGAGGTCTCCCGGGCGGTGAGGAGGATGCCGGCGCACCACACGATGGCGCCGACGGTGGTGGCGACGAGCATCGCCACGAGGACGCGCGGACGGACGGCGAGGTCGAGCGCGGCGACGACGAACCCCTTGCGCCACGCATAGAACAGCCCCAGCGAGACGAGCAGCACCGCACTCCCGAGCAGGAGGAGTCCGAGACCACGTCGCCGGGTCGGGATGAGCCCGGCGCCGGGGAGGATGGTGCTCAGCGCGGTGAGACCGAAGAACCGTCCCGGGGTGGCGTTGGTGTCGTACTCGTCGTAGTCGTCGACGTCGTCGTCGACGTCGTCGTCGTGGTCCTCGACGTCCTCGGCGCGCCAGGCTCCGCGGTGGCGGCGCGGGTTCTCAGGGGGCACGTGCACATCATGCCGCCAACGGCACGCGAATCAGCGAGGCTGCGCCGAAGTCGCGCCCGGATCGTTGCCCACGTCGAACCAGGGCGAGGCGCCCAGGGCGACGAACGTGGTCACGACCGGACCGTATGCCGGGTGCCCACCGTCGTCGGCGGCCCTCACCCGACGCGTCGGGAACGTCTGGGCGAACATCTCCCGACACCTGCTCGAAGGGGTGGCGGCCGCCGTCCGCGCATGAGAGGCATGGGCCATGGATGCTGGCCGCGTCGTCGCCATCGGGGACTCGTTCACGGAAGGGGTGGGTGACCCGAACCTCCACTACCCCAACGGGTTCCGCGGTTGGGCCGACCGCATGGCCCGCCAGCTGGGCCGGGCCGACCCTCGGTGGGAGTACGCCAACCTCGCCATCCGGAGCAAGGTGCTGGACCAGGTGGTGGCCGACCAGCTCGACCGGGCGCTGGCGATGGAGCCGACCCATGTCTCGTTCTATGTCGGGGGCAACGACATCCTGTCGCTGCGCGCAGGTCCTCGTGTTCACCGCCTTCGACATGCGGACCACGGCCCTGCTCGAGCCGCTGCGTCGACGCGTCCTGACCTTCAACGCCGCGGTGCGCGACCTCGCCGCCACCCACGGGGCGACGCTGCTCGACCACACCCCGATGCGCGAGTACGAGGACCGCAGGCTCTGGGCCCCGGACAGGATCCACATGAACCGGATGAGTGGGAGCCGCGGGCGTGGCGCCAGGCGGTGCGCGACGAGGGCCGCTCCCTCCGGACGGAGGTGCTGCCGCTCGTGCGCCGCCGGCCGAGCGGTCGCTACGACGGGGACACGGCCGTGCCCACGTGGCCCGAGCCGATCCGGCCCGCGGACGGCATGAAGCGGCTGGCCCGCGAACGTGCGGGAGTCAGCCGTCGTGCTCCAGCCAGTCGACGGCGTCCCTGATGAGCTCGTCCGGCGATCGGCGGAGGTCGAGGACGACCCCCTCCTCGTCGTCGCCGAGGGGCTCGAGGGTGTCGATCTGCGACTGCAGCAGGCTGGCCGGCATGAAGTGGCCCTCGCGCACGGACAGCCGCTCGCGGATCACCTCGGCCGGACCGTCGAGGTGGACGAACGTCACCGACGGGGCTCCGTCGCGCAGGACGTCACGGTAGGTCCGCTTGAGGGCCGAGCAGGTGATGATCGTCGAGGCCCCCGCGGCCGAGCGCGCGGTCATCCACTCCGCCAGGGCGGTGAGCCACGGCCAGCGGTCGGCGTCGGTGAGGGCGATGCCGCGCTCCATCGTCGCGATGTTCTCCGGCGAGTGGAAGGCGTCGGCCTCGGCGAACTCGAACCCGGTGGCGTCGGCGACGCCCTGCGCCACCGTCGTCTTGCCGCTGCCCGAGACGCCCATGACCACGACGTGCCGGGTGCTCCGAGCGCTCATCGAAGGGTCTCGCCGGGCCGCAGCGACCCGAGGTCGCCGAGCTCGACCCTCGTCGGGAGACCGGCCCAGTCCCCGGTCGTGCTGGCCGACCAGGCCCCGAGCTGCACGGCACGGTCGAGGGACGCGTCCGGTGCGAGACCGTCCAAGGTCCCGGAGAGCAGACCCGCGCAGAAGGCGTCGCCCGCCCCGACCGTGTCCACCGCCGTGACGGCGACGGCGTGACGGTCCCAGCGACCGTCCGACGTGTGGAGCGAGGCACCGTCGGCGCCGCGCTTGACCGCGACCTGCGCGACCCCGCCGTCGAGCAGGGAGGCGACGGCCTCGTCCTCGGACCCGTCGGCGACGAGGTCGAGCTCGTTTTCACCCGCCACGACCATCCAGACGTGCGGCAGCAGGCCACGCAGCACCCGGGACGCGTCATCCCGGCTCCACAGGCGTGCGCGGTGGTTGACGTCCAACGAGACCCGCACGCCCGAGTCGTGGGCGAGCTCGACCGCCGACGAGACAGCCTCGGCAGCGGTGGCCGAGAGTGCAGGCGTGATCCCGGTGACGTGGAGCAGCGATGCCGCCCGGATGGTGTCGACGGGTAGGTCGTCGGCCGACAGGCGCGACCCGGCGGACCCCGCCCGGACGTAGTGCACGCGCGACAGGTCCGCCGTGCGTTGCTCGAGGAACATCAGCCCGGTGGGCGCGGCGTCGACGACGGTGTGGTCGACCTGAACACCCTCGCCACGCAGCGTCCGTAGCACCTCGCTCCCGAACGGGTCCGCACCCACGCGCCCCACCCACGAGACCGCGTGACCCAGCCGTGCCAGCCCGATGGCGACGTTGGCCTCGGCACCCGCCAGGTGCGGGGTCACCGGCGCCCCGAACCCGATCGGCCCGGAGGACCGGAACGACGCGAGGCTCTCACCGAGGGTGACGACCTCGACGTTCATGCGCGCTCCCCGGCGTCCGCGGCCCAGGACGCGAAGGCCCGGGCCCGGTCGCGCAGGGCGTCGAGCGAGCCTCCCGAGGCGGCGTCACCGACGAGCGGACCGCCCACCCCGGCGCCGATGGCACCGGCGGTGAGGTAGGCGCGGGCCTCCGAGATGCCGACCCCTCCCACGGCCATGAAGGGAATCTGCGGGAACGGGTCACGCAGGGCCTTGAGGTGTCCCGGGCCGCCGACGGACGCGGGGAAGAGCTTGACCACCTCGGCACCGGCCAACCACGCGGCATACGACTCCGTAGCAGTGAACGCGCCTGCGGCACAGGGAAGCCCACGTCGGGCAGCCTCGGCGACCGCTGGCGTCACCGCAGGAGTCACGACGAAGTCGCCACCTGCCTCGACGACGGCGGTGACGTCGTCCTCGGTGAGGACCGTGCCGACACCGACATAGGCGTCCTCGGGTGCGGCGGCACGCAGGGTCGCCACCGTCTCGAGGGCGCCGGGCGTCGTGAGGGTCACCTCGACGAGGCGGATGCCCTCCTCGAGCAGGACCCGCCCAGCGTCGAGCGACGCCTGGGCCGACGTACCGCGGACGATCGCCATGACCGGGTGCGACCGGACGGTCGACACGAGCTGACTGCGCTCCATCACCACTCCGCGAACGCGCCGTCGGGCTGGCGCCACACGGGTCCACGCCAGGCGTGGCCGACCTCGGCCGCCTTGCGGACCGCGGCCTCGTCGATCTCGATGCCGAGGCCCGGCCCGGTGAGGCGCTCGATGTGGCCGTCGACGAACTGGAGCGGCTTGGTGTCGACGAGGTAGTCGAGGACGTCGGCGCCCTGGTTGTAGTGGATGCCGATGCTCTGCTCCTGGATGAGGTGGTTCGTCGTCGCGAACGCCACCTGGAGCGAGGAGGCCAGCGCCAGCGGACCGAGCGGGCAGTGCGGCGCCAGCGCCGCGTCGAACGTCTCGGCGAGGGCGGCGATCTTGCGCACCTCGGTGATGCCACCAGCGTGCGAGAGGTCGGGCTGGACCACGGCCACCCCGGCCTGCAGGACCGGGAGGAACTCCTGCCGGCAGTAGAGCCGCTCCCCCGTCGAGACCGGCGTCGTCGTCGACTGCACGAACTGGGCGATGAGGTGGGAGTTCTCGGGCGTGACCGGCTCCTCGAGGAAGAGCGGGCGGTACGGCTCGAGCAGCGGTGCGACCCGGCGGGAGTTGGCCAGGCTGAACCGTCCGTGGAAGTCGACGGCCACGTCGCCGGAGTCGCCGAGCACCTCGCGCGCCGCGGCGACCCGCGCCACGACGCCGTCGATCTCGGCGACCGTGCCGAGCGGCGACATGCGGCCGCTCGCGTTCATCTTCACGGCGGTGAGACCGGCAGCGACCTGCTCGCCGATGTGGTCGCGGACCTCGTTGGGCTCGTCACCGCCGACCCAGCCGTAGACGCGGACGCGGTCACGGACGGCGCCGCCGAGCAGCTGGTGCACGGGTGCGGCATACCGTTTGCCCTTGATGTCCCACAGGGCCTGGTCGATCCCGGAGACCGCACTGCCGAGGATGGGCCCGCCGCGATAGAACGAGCCCTTGGTCATGACGGCCCAGTGGTCCTCGATCCGCTCGGGGTCGCCGCCGAGGATGACCTCGGCGAGCTGCTCGACGGCCGCGCGCACGGTCTCGGACCGGCCCTCGCAGGTCGCCTCGCCCCAGCCGACGATGCCGTCGGAGGTCTCGATGCGGACGAAGAGCCAGCGGGGCGCGACGAGGAACGTCTCGACGCGGTCGATGACGGAGGTGGTGGTGGTCATGGCTCAGCCCTTCGTGGCGCCGGCGGTGAGACCGGAGACGACGTACTTCTGTGCGAGGAGTGCGATGACCATGATCGGCACCGTGACGACCGTGGCCGCGGCCATGAGGCCACCCCAGTCGATGGCCGCGTAGCCGACGAAGTCGAAGATCGCGACGGGCAGGGTCTTCGTCTTCGCACCGGACAGGACGAGGGCGAACATGAAGTTGTTCCACGAGAAGATGAACGCGAGGATCCCGGCGGTCGCCATGCCCGGCGTGGACAGCGGCAGGGTGATCCGGCGGAACGCGCCGATGGGGGTGAGCCCGTCGACCTGGGCCGACTCCTCGAGCTCGAGGGGCAGCCCGTCGAAGTAGCCCATCATGATGTAGACGACGAGCGGCAGCGACACGAACATGTGGCTGAGCACGAGGACCGTGAACCCGCCCACGAGCTTGAGGTTCGAGAAGACGTAGAACCAGGGGACGAGCAGCGAGACGCCGGGGATGACGCGGGCCATGAGGACGACGAGCGCGGAGCGCTTCATCGCGAACCGGCTCATCGAGTAGGCCGCGGGGACGCCGAGCAGCAGCGAGAGGACGGTCGACGCGAACGCCACCCAGAGGCTGTTGATGATGAACGTGACGTAGTTGGCCTGTTCGAGGACGGTCTTGTAGTTGTCGACAGTCGGCGAGAAGAACAGTGCCTTGCTCGTGTCGTAGATGTCGACGTTGGTCTTGAGCGACGCCGCGACCATCCAGATGAGGGGCATGAGGAGCCCGAGGACGACGAGGACGAGGGCCCCGACCCGGAACGTCTTGTATGCCGTGCCGCCGCGCATCAGAAGTCCGCCTTCCGGCGTGAGGTGAGGGCCCACATCGAGCCGATGATGATGAGGAAGAAGAGGATGAGGACGGTCGAGCTCGTGCCGTACTCGTTGTAGTCGAAGCTCAACCCGTAGGCGTAGACGTTGAGCGTCTCGACCTCGTGGTAGCTGCCACCGCCCTTGCCCTTCGTGGCGTAGAGGATGTCGAACGTCTTGAGGGCGTCGATCCCGCGCAGCAGCACCGCGACGATGATCGTCGACTTCATGAGCGGCAGGGTGATGTAGCGGAAGCGCTGCCAGCCGCTGGCGCCGTCGATGAGCGCGGCCTCCTGCGGCTCGTCCGAGAGCGAGGTGAGACCGGCGAGGAGGATGAGGACGACCATCGGCGTCCACTGCCAGATGTCGATGAGCATCGTGGTCCACAGCGCCGAGTTCGGGCCGGCGAGCCAGGGCTGCTCGGGGATGCCGAACCAGCCGAGGACCTGGTTGGCGATGCCGATGTTGGGGTCGAAGATGAGCCGCCACATCATGCCGACGGCCACGGGCGTGGCGACGAGCGGCATGAGGATCGCCACGCGCACCCACTTCTCGCCGCGGAACGGACGCCACAGCAGCAGGGCGATCGCCATGCCGAGGACGACCTCGACGATGAGGACGACACCGGTGAACTGCACGGTGCGCCAGACCGCCGGCCAGAACCGGGCGGTGTCGGCAAGGACGTCGAGGTAGTTCTGCGCCCCGACGAACTCCTTCTCCGCGCGCACCGAGCCCTCGGCGTCGGTGAGGCTGAGGTAGAGCGTCCACGCGACGGGGAAGATGATGAGCACGACGACGAACGCCATGGCCGGAGAGGCGAAGAGCCACTTGCGGTGGGCGTTGGCCCAGCGGGAGAACCCGGACGTTCCCGTCACGGGGAGTGCGTCAGCAGACATGGAGTATCGCCTTCGTTGCCGTGGGTGCTTCGTGCAGGCACGCGGTCGTATGCCGTGTGCTCCGGGTCCCGGGTGACCGCACGCCCCGTGGGGTGCGGCCACCCGGGGTCACCCGGGATGCCCTGGTGTCAGGGCGTGGGCGGGTCTTACTTGTTCTCGTCGTCGAGCAGGGCCTGGAAGGCCTCGGCGGCCTTGTCGGCCGACGCGCCCGAGTCCTTGCCGGTGATGGCGTCGACGATCGGCTGGCCGACGAGCTCGCGGGCCTCGGGGACCTTGACGACCTGCGGGCGGTCGAATCCGACACCGTTCTCGGCGCCGGCCTTGGCGGCCTCGACGAGGTCCTTCGGGTAGGTCGACGTGGCGTCGGCGTCGTTCGCGACCGAGGTGCGCGCACCGGGGACGCCGGCCTTCTGGTTGGCGAGCGTCTGCTCCTTGCTCGTGGCCCACTCGATGAACTTCCAGGCGTTCGCCTTGTTCTCGGAGGCCTCGTTGATGCCCAGCGCCCACGACGGGACGTTGTAGGGCTTGGAGCCGGCGGGGCCCTCCGGGAACGGCGCGAAGCCCACGGTGTCGGCGACCTTGGACTTGGCCGGGTCGGTGGCGTTCTTGTAGAGCGAGCTCGCCTCGGTGTAGAAGGCGGCCTGACCCTGGGTGAAGATCGCCATCGCCTCGGGCCAGCTCATGTCGGTGCTGACGTTCTTGGGGCCGTGGTCGTGGATGAGCCCGCCGTAGTAGGCGTAGGCCTGCTTGGCCTCGGCCGAGTCGACGGCGGCCTTGCCCGAGTCGTCGACCCACGCGCCACCGAAGCTGTAGAGGAAGCCGGAGAACTGCGTGACGGCGGCGGTCTTGCCGGTGCGGGCGACGAAGCCGGCGACGCCGGGGTTCGCGGCCTGGACCTTGGCCGCCGCCTCCTTGAGCTCGTCGAGCGTCTTCGGCGGGGCGCTGAGGCCGGCCTTCTGCAGCAGGTCCTTGCGGTAGTAGAGGACCTCGGTCTCGGTGATGAGCGGGACGCCGACGACCTTGTCGTCGTACGTCGTGGCCTCGACCGGACCGGACTGGAAGTCGCTCCAGTTCCACTCCGAGGCGCCCTTGGTGTCCTCGGTGATGTCGGACAGGTAGCCGTTCTTGCCGAAGAGCTTGCCCTCCTGGAGGGGGCGGTACATCATCACGTCGAGGTCGCTGGTGCCCGCGTTGAGCTTGACGTTGTACTGGTCGGACAACTGGTCCTCGCCGAGCTGGGTGAGCTCGACCTTGAGGCCGGTCGCCTTCTCGAACTCGGGCAGGGCCGCCTTGATGTTGTCGGTCCACACGTGGTTGGCGAGCGTCACCTGGATGGTCTTGGACCCGGTGCCCTCGTCGTCGCCACCGCCACCGCACGCCGAGAGGCTGAGCGCCGCGGCGAGTGCGAGGGTCGATCCGATTGCTGTACGTCGCAACACGTCGATCTCCTTGGATATCCGGCCGCCCCGCCATTGGAGCCGTCGCCGCGGCGGACTTCACGTCCGTCTTGTCCGCGAGCATAAGGTCATAAGTCTGACTTGTGCAAGAGTCTGCGCTCGCTCGTATGATTTGTGACGTGCCCACCGATGCGCTCCACGACGACGACTCCTCCGGCCTCCACGGGCGCCTCGTCGAGTCCCTCGGGCTCTCGATCTGTGGGGGCGAGCTGCCCCCCGGCACGATCCTCTTCATCGACGACCTCATGGCGCGGCACTCCGTCTCGCGCTCCGTCGTGCGTGAGGCCCTGCGGGTGCTGTCCTCCATGGGTCTCGTCACCTCGCGCCGCCGGGTCGGGACGGTCGTGCACGACAGGTCCGCGTGGAACGTGTACGACCCACTGGTCATCCGCTGGCGTCTCGCGACGGGCGGCCGCCTCACCCAGCTCCGCTCGATCACCGAGCTCCGCACCGCCGTGGAGCCGCAGGCTGCGCGCCTCGCAGCCGAACGCGCCAAGCCGCTCGAGGCCTCCGAGCTCGTCACCCTCGCCGGCCAGCTCTGGGCGGCGGGTCAGGACGGGCGGATGGACGACTTCCTCCGCCTCGACGTCGAGTTCCACAAGAGGGTCCTCGCCGCCTCGGGCAACGAGATGTTCGAGCACCTGCACAAGCAGGTCGCCGAGGTCCTCGCCGGTCGCCACGCCTACGGCCTCATGCCGCACCACCCCCACGTGGACGCCCTCCAGCTGCACAGCGACGTCGCCGCCTCGATCCAGCGCGGTGACGGCGACCGGGCGCACGAGGCGATGGTGGCGATCATGGACCGGACCATGGGCGAGACCCGTCAGCTCTGGGAGCAGCAGGGCAACGAGTCCGAGACCGAAGCGGCCGCCGTCGAGGCCTGAGTCCGGACGCACCTCGGCCCCGCCACCCACGAGGGTGCCGGGGCCGAGGTCGTGGACCGCGAGGGTCTCAGCTCACTGGGTGAGCTTGGACAGGGTCGGGTCGTTGGCGTAGGCCTCCTTGGCGTTCGCCTTGGTGACGATGAGCGGCTCGAGCAGGTTGGCCGGGACGACCTTGACGCCGTTGTCGTAGGACTTCTCGTCGTTGACGGTCGGCTTCTCACCCTTCTGCAGCGCCTGGACCATCTCGATGGTGGCCTTGACGAGGTTGCGGGTGTCCTTGTTGATCGTCGAGTACTGCTCGCCGGCCATGATCGACTTCACGGACTCGACCTCGGAGTCCTGACCGGTGACGACCGGGACGGGCTTGCCGGCGGCCTTGACCGAGGTGATGATCGCGCGGGCGAGGGTGTCGTTCGGGGAGAGGACGCCGTCGAGGGCGGCCGACGAGTAGGACGCCGAGAGCAGGGTGTCCATGCGCTTCTGCGCGTTCTCGGCCTTCCAGCCCTGGGTGACGGCCTGGTTGAAGGCGGTCTGGCCCGAGGTGACCTTGAGCGTGCCGTCGTCGATCTTCGGCTTGAGGACGCTCATGGCGCCGTCGAAGAAGACCTGGGCGTTGGCGTCGTCGGGCGAACCGGCGAAGAGCTCGATGTTGTAGGGACCGGACGGCTTCTTCGCCGCCATGCCCTCGAGGAGAGCGTTGCCCTGCAGGACACCGACCTTGAAGTTGTCGTAGGCGACGTAGTAGTCGACCGCGTCGGTGTTCTTGATGAGGCGGTCGTAGGCGATGACGGTCGCGCCGGCGTCCTTGGCCGCCTTGACCTGGGTGCCCAGCTGGGCGCCGTCGATGGCGCCGACGACGATGACCTTGGCGCCCTTGGTCACCATGGACTGGATCTGGTTCTGCTGCTCGCCGACACCGCCGTTGGCGAACTGGACGTCGGCCTTGAAGCCGGCCCCTGCGAGGTCGTCCTTGAAGAGCTGCTCGGCGAGGACCCAGTTCTCCGAGGTCTTCTGCGGGAGCGACACCCCGATGAGCGAGTCGCCGGCGAACCCACCGCTGCCGCCCGAGGCGGAGCTGTCGGAACCCGAGGCGGGGGTCTCGTCGTCGGCCCGGCCGCAGCCGGTCACAGCGAGTGCGGCGACGGCGGTGACTGCCATCAGCTTGGTGAGGGAACGCATGTCGTCTCTTTCTTTCGTATGCCGTGGCGCACCCGGGGCGGAAGCGTCACTGTGATGCGTATTCAGTTGTGCGGCAACCTGCTGACCTCAGGACTCCTGCTTGACGGTCTCCGCCGTCTCCTTGGTCGCCCGACCACCGAAGTTCTGCATGATGAGGCCGGTGATGGAGCGACGACCCTGGCTCTTGTTGTAGACGTCGAAGGCCACGGCGGTGAGCAGCACCAGGCCCTTGATGATCTGGGTCATGTCGGCGCCGATGCCGAGGAGCTGGAGGCCGTTGTTGAGCACGGCCATGACGAGACCACCGATGACGGCCCCGACGACGGTGCCGACACCACCGGTGACCGCGGCGCCACCGATGAAGACGGCGGCGATCGCGTCGAGCTCCCAGCCGACGCCGTCGGAGGGACCGGAGGACGTGGAGCGGGCGGCGAACATCATCCCGGCGAGCGCGGCGAGGATCGACATGTTCATCATGACGAGGAAGTTGACCCGCTTGGAGCGCACACCGGAGAGCTCGGCGGCGTGACGGTTGCCACCGACGGCGTAGATGTGGCGACCGATGATCGTGCGGGTCGAGATGAAGCCGTAGATGAGGACCAGCGCGCCGAGGATGAGCGCCGAGATCGGCAGCGAGGTGCCGGGCCGGCCGGAGGCCATGAGCATGACCACGGCGAGGATCGCGACGCTGATGAGCGCCAGCCGGATCCACATGACCGTGCCGTCCTCGAGGTCGGCGCCGATCTTCTTCTGGTTGCGGCGGTTGCGCAGCGTGCCACCGATGATCGCCGCGCACACGACGATGCCGATGAGCAGGGTGAGGTTGTTGTAGCCGGTGTTGGGCCCGACCTCGGGGAGGTAGCCCGACCCGATCTTCTGGAAGCTCTCGCTGACGGGGACGGTGTTGGACTTGCCGACGTACTGGTTGGCGCCGCGGAAGATGAGCATGCCGGCGAGGGTGACGATGAACGCGGGGATGCCGACGACGGCGACCCAGAAGCCCTGCCAGGCTCCGACGACCGCGCCGATGCCGAGTCCGAGCAGGACGCCGACCCACCACGGGATGCCCCAGTCGCGCATCGCGATGGCGACGACGATGCCGGCGAAGGCAGCCACTGAGCCGACCGAGAGGTCGATGTGCCCGGCGATGATGACGAGCACCATGCCGATCGCCATGACGAGGATGTAGCTGTTGCCCTGGAAGATGTTGATGACGTTGCCGGGGTCGAGCGTCAGCCCGTCGGTGAGGACCTGGAACAGCACGATGAGGAAGACGAGCGCGAAGATCATCCCGAACTGACGGGTGTCCCCACCGAAGATCTCCTTGAGCTTGTTCATGCAGCGTCCTTCGGGGTCGTCGAGGTCTTGGTCATGAGCCGCATGAGCGACTCCTGGTCGGCGTGCTCCTTGTCGAGGACGCCGGTGACCCGGCCCTCGCTGATGGTGTAGATCCGGTCACTCAGCCCGAGCAGCTCCGGCAGCTCGGAGCTCACGACGATGACGCCCTTGCCCTGGGCGGCGAGGCGCTGGATGATCCCGTAGATCTCGTACTTGGCACCGACGTCGATGCCGCGGGTGGGCTCGTCGAGGATGAGCAGGTCGGGGTCGGTGAAGAGCCACTTGGAGAGCACGACCTTCTGCTGGTTGCCGCCCGACAGCTTGGCGACGTCGTAGTCGACCGACGGCGTCTTGGTGCGCAGCTGCTTGCGGTAGTCGTCGGCCGCGGAGTGCTCTGCCCGCCGGTCGATGACGAGGTTGTGCGCGATCTTCTTGAGCTTGGCCGACACCGTCGTCGTCTTGATGTCGTCGAGGAGGTTGAGGCCGAGGGTCTTGCGGTCCTCGGTGACGTAGCCGATGCCGGCGTCGATGGCCGCCGGCACGCTGCGCAGGTCGACGCGCTTGCCGTTGAGCGTCATCTCGCCACCGAGCCACGTGCCGTAGGAGTGCCCGAAGATCGAGCGCATGAGCTCGGTGCGGCCCGAGCCCATGAGACCCGCGAAGCCGACGATCTCGCCGCGGCGGACGAAGAACTCCGACTGCTTCGCGACGAGCCGCTCCGGGACCTGCGGGTGGGCGACAGTCCAGCCCTTGACCTCGAACATCACCTCGCCGATCTCGGGGGTGTGGTCGGGGAAGCGCGACTCGAGCGAGCGCCCGACCATGCCGCGGATGATCCGGTCCTCGTCGACGGCGCCCTCGCGCACGTCGAGCGTCTCGACCGTCTGGCCGTCGCGGATGATCGTGATGGCGTCGGCGATGGCCTCGATCTCGTTGAGCTTGTGGCTGATCATGATCGAGGTGATGCCCCTGCCCTGCAGGCCCCGGATGAGGTCGAGCAGGTGGCGCGAGTCCTCCTCGTTGAGCGCCGCCGTGGGCTCGTCGAGGATGAGCAGCTGGACGTCCTTGGCGAGGGCCTTGGCGATCTCGACGAGCTGCTGCTTGCCGACACCGATGTTCTTGATCGGCGTCTCGGGGTCCTCCTCGAGCCCGACCCGGGCGAGGAGGTCGCGCGCGCGGTTGTTGGTCTTGACCCAGTCGATCGCGCCGCGCCTGGTCTCCTCGTTGCCGAGGAAGATGTTCTCGGCGATGGAGAGCTCGGGGATGAGCGCGAGCTCCTGGTGGATGATGACGATGCCCGCGTGCTCGGAGTCACGGATGTTGTTGAACGTGACGTCGGCGCCGTTGAAGCGGATCGTCCCGTCGTAGGTGCCGTGGGGGTGCACGCCCGACAGGACCTTCATCAGGGTTGACTTGCCGGCGCCGTTCTCGCCACAGATCGCGTGGACGTCACCACGGCGGACCGTGAGGTTGACGTCGGACAGGGCCTTGACACCGGGAAATGTCTTGGTGATGCCCGTCATCTCCAGGATGGGCGCAGAACCGGCCACATCGTCTCCTCGTCGACATCGAACACCGTGGACCTCACTGGCCTCGGTGGACAGGATGCTAGACCCAAGATCTGTCAGCCACGCAACGTTCCGGAGCCGGACGCACGGCTTGTCCGGTGGACAAGCGGAAGTGGACAATTCAGGGAAGGCTCGGCTCCGGGTCGTACCAGCCGTCGCGCTCCTCGGCGAGCGCCGAGAAGCGGTCGCGCAGACCACCCTCCACGGGTCCGGAGGGGTCGTCGACCATCTCCTCGCGCACGTGGACACCCCAGTCGGCGTCCTCGGCGTCGTCGTCACCGGCGTGGGCGACCCGGATCACCCGGACCTCGGTGAAGCCCTCCTCGATGAGCTCGGCGGCGATCTCGTCGGCGGTCTCGCGCTCGGGGAAGATCAGCAGGTGCTCGGTCACGCAGCGAAGCGTATGCCGTCCGCGCACTCAGGGACGCCAGAGGACGAGCGCTCGGGACGCCGAGCCGGCGCCCTGTCCCGAACCCGGGCGACGGCGAGGCCGCTCGCCGAGCCGGCTGGCGAGGATCTCGCCACCGGGGCCGACGGAGAAGACGCGTGACCCGCCCGAGGCGGCGGCCCGGAGCTGCTCGACCTCTCGGGTCAGCTCGGCGACCCGCGAACGCAGCGCGTCGACGGAGTTCTCGAGCTCGAGGATCCGGGCGATGCCGGCGAGGCTGACGCCCTCCTCCTGGGAGAGGCGCTGCACCTCGCGGAGCAGCTCGACGTCGCGCGCCGAGTAGCGGCGCCCGCCGCCTCGGGTGCGCGACGGCGTGACGAGTCCGAGCCGGTCGTACTGGCGCAGCGTCTGCGCGTGCATGCCGGCGAGCTCGGCCGCGACCGAGATGACGAACACTGCGGCGTCGTCGTCCGGTCGCGGCGTCGCTCGGCGCGCAGCCACGGTCAGGCCTTCGCCTGCTCGACGAGACCGGCGCGCGGGTCGAGCCCCTCGGCCTCCGCACGCAGCACCTCGACGGCCTCTCGGGCGCGGTCGGACAGCTCGTCGGGGACGAGGACCTGAACCTTGGCGAGCAGGTCGCCCGTCGAGGACGAGCCCGCGACGCCGCGACCCTTGACGCGAAGTACGCGACCCGACGGCGTGCCGGGGGCGATGCGCACCTTGACGCTGGAGCCGTCGAGCGTCGGCACGGCGACCGTGGCACCGAGAGCCGCCTCGGCGAAGGTCACCGGCAGGTCGATCGTGAGGTTGTCGCCGTCGCGCCCGAAGACCGGGTGCTTCTCGACGGTGACGGTGAGGATGAGGTCACCGGCGGCGGCCCCGGGCTCACCGGGCTGGCCCTTGCCGCGGAGCCGGATCTTCTGCCCGTCCTTGACGCCCGCAGGGATCCGGGCCGTGATCGTGCGGCCCTCGGCGGTCCGCAGGGTCACCGTCGAGCCCTCGACGGCGTCCCGGAACGGGAGCGTCGTCGTGGCCTGGACGTCCGCGCCCTTGCGCGGACCGCGGGGGGCGCCGTAGCCGGCATACCCGGGTTGCGGACGACCGCCACCGCCGGCGGCACCGCCGAACATCTGCGACAGGAGGTCGTTGATGTCGTCGCCGCCACCGGGGCCGCCGTAGGACTGACGGCCGCCGGTGTCGAAGCGGACCCGCGACCCACCGCCACCGCCGAACGCGCTGAAGATGTCGTCGAACCCGCCGTTGCCACCGGCCCCACCGGCCGTGAAGCGAGCACCGCCGTGCGCCATCTGCCGGACCGCGTCGTACTCCTCACGCTGCTTGGGGTCCGACAGCACCGCGTGGGCCTCGCCGATGTCCTTGAACTTCTGCTCGGCAGCGGAGTCCCCGGGGTTCTTGTCGGGGTGGTGGGTGCGCGCGAGCTTGCGGTAGGCCTTCTTGATCGCCCCCGCGTCGGCATCCTTGGGGACGCCGAGGATCGCGTAGAAGTCCTTCTCGAACCAGTCCTGGCTCGCCATCAGCGCCTCCTTCCGGACGTCGTCTCGTGAGTATGGGTCACTCGGGGTCGGCCACCGCGACCCGCGCCGGGCGCAGGACCTGGTCACCGGTGCGGTAGCCGCGCTGGAGCACCTGGACGACCGTCGTCGTGCTCGCGTCCGCCGGGAGCTCCGGGTTCGAGGAGTCCCAGGCGGCGTGCATGAGCGCCTCGTGGTGCATCGGGTCGAACGGCTCGCCGACCTCGCCGAAGCGGGTCAGGCCGAACTTGCCGAAGCTCGCCTCGAGCTTGTCGGCGATCGCGGCGAACGGGCCGTCGGTGAGGTCACCGTGGTCGCGCGCCGCCTGGATGTCGTCGAGCACCGGCAGGACCGTCTCGAGGACGTCGCGCACCGCGCGCTCCTGGACGAGGGCCCGGTCGCGGTCGACTCGACGCTTGTAGTTGACGTACTCGGCGTTGAGCCGCTGGAGGTCGTCGAGGCGCTGGGCCGCGAGCACCGTGTCGGGGTGCTCGCCGCCCTCGGCAGCCACGTCCTCGGCCGCGGGGGCGGTGGCCCCGGCCGGAGCCGGAGCCACCTCCTCACCGTCGTTGGCCGACTCGGTGTTGATCGCGTCGGACGACTCGTCGTCCACGACCTCGCCGTCGAAGACCTCGTCCTCACCCGGCATACGAGCGTCGGTCACTTCTTCTCCTCGTCGTCCTCGACGACCTCGGCGTCGACGACGTCGGAGTCATCGTTGGCCTGCGCGCCGGCCTGCTCGGCGCCGTCCGACGCCTCGCCACCGGGGACGTCGCCGGACTCGCCCTGCTCGGCGGCCGCGGCGTACATCGCGGCGCCCATCTTCTGGGACTCCTCGTTGAGGTGGTCGATCTTGGCCTGGACCTCGTCGCGGGACAGCGTCGACTCGGGCTTGATCGCCTCCTTGAGGTCCGCGAGCGCGGTGTCGACCGGGCTGCGCTGCTCGTCGGTGAGCTTGTCACCGGACTCGCTGAGGAACTTCTCGGTCGAGAAGACGAGCGACTCGGCCATGTTGCGGGTCTCGGTCTCCTCGCGACGCTTCTTGTCCTCGTCGGCGTGGGCCTCGGCGTCCTTGACCATGCGGTCGATCTCCTCCTTGGACAGCGCGCTGCCGCCCGAGATGGTGATCTTCTGCTCCTTGCCGGTGCCGCGGTCCTTGGCCGTCACGTGGACGATGCCGTTGGCGTCGATGTCGAAGGTGACCTCGACCTGCGGCACGCCACGCGGGGCCGGCGCGATGCCGGAGAGCTCGAAGGTGCCGAGCGCCTTGTTCTGCTGGGCGATCTCGCGCTCACCCTGGAAGACCTGGATGAGGACCGACGGCTGGTTGTCCTCGGCCGTCGAGAAGACCTCGGAGCGCTTGGTCGGGATGGCCGTGTTGCGCTCGATGAGCTTGGTGAACAGCCCACCCTTGGTCTCGATGCCGAGCGAGAGCGGCGTGACGTCGATGAGAAGGACGTCCTTGCGCTCACCCTTGAGGACACCGGCCTGGAGCGCGGCGCCGAGCGCCACGACCTCGTCCGGGTTGACGCCCTTGTTGGGCTCCTTGCCACCGGTGAGCTCCTTGACGAGCTCGGTCACGGCCGGCATGCGGGTCGAGCCACCGACGAGGACCACGTGGTCGATGTCGGAGAGCTGGATGCCGGCGTCCTTGATGACGTTCTGGAACGGCTGCTTGGTGCGGTCGAGGAGGTCCTTGGTCATCTGCTCGAACTGGGCGCGGGTCAGCGTCTCGTCGAGGTGGATGGGGCCGTTCTCGCTCATGGAGAGGTACTGCATCGAGATCGTCGTCGAGCTGGCCGAGGAGAGCTCCTTCTTGGCCTGCTCGGCGGCGTCGCGCAGACGCTGCATGGCGATCTTGTCCTTGGACAGGTCGACGCCGGTGTTGTTCTTGACCGTGGTGAGGAGGTGCTTGACGACGCGGTCGTCCCAGTCGTCACCACCGAGCTGGTTGTCACCGCTCGTCGCGCGGACCTGGATGGTCGAGAAGCCGTCCTCGGGGTCCTTGCCGACCTCGAGGAGGGACACGTCGAAGGTGCCGCCGCCGAGGTCGAAGACGAGGATGAGCTCGTCCTCCTTGCCCTTGTCGAGGCCGTAGGCGAGCGCCGCGGCGGTGGGCTCGTTGACGATGCGCAGGACGTTGAGGCCCGCGATCTCACCGGCCTCCTTTGTGGCCTGGCGCTCGGCGTCGTCGAAGTAGGCGGGGACGGTGATGACCGCGTCGGTGACGGGCTCACCGAGGTAGGACTCGGCGTCGCGCTTGAGCTTCTGGAGCGTGCGCGCGCTGATCTCCTGCGCGGTGTACTTCTTGCCGTCGATGTCCTCGCTGGTCCAGTCGGTGCCCATGTGGCGCTTGACGGAGCGGAGGGTGCGGTCGGCGTTGGTCACGGCCTGGCGCTTCGCGATCTCGCCGACGAGGACCTCACCGCCCTTGGAGAAGGCGACGACCGACGGGGTGGTGCGGCCGCCCTCGGCGTTCGCGATGATCGTGGGCTCGCCACCCTCGAGGACGGCGACGGCGGAGTTGGTGGTTCCGAGGTCGATACCGACTGCACGGGCCATGTGACTGTCTCCTTGCGTTGAGCTGGGGTTGAGTTGCTGTCACTCAAGTTAGGAGCCGGTATGCCGTGTGGCAAATCCGCGCGTCAAAACTTGCGTTCACTCGACTCAACTCTCGCCCGGGGGCCCGTGTTCCCCCGGGCGCCAACTTTCTTGCGCCGGGCCTTCTGGTGGAGACGTCAGGGCGCGGGGCGGGTGTGCCGGATCGCCACGGTGCACGCCGGAAGCCTCGACAGGTTGTTGGTCGGGTCGTTGTCGGAGACCGTCGCGAGGTAGGGGAAGAAGCGGTTGTCCTCGTTCTCGTCGACGTGGACGTCGGCCTCGCGCCCCGACTCTCCGCGCACGAAGAAGGTGTGGGTGCCGGCCGCGATGGCGTCCATGACCTTGCCCTTGGGCATGGCCCACGGGGTGCCGTCGGGCAGCGTGCCACCCAGGGTGCTGATGAACGGCTTGCGCCCCGCCCTCTGGATGCCGGTGACCTGCCACCGACCGGGGGCGAGGGTGTCCGTCACCGGGACCCAGAACTCCTCGATCGGCTGCCACACCTGCCCGTGCAGGTTGTAGTTGTAGTCCGACGACTCACGTCGCCCCGCTCCGCGGTCCCAGATCTGCTCGTGGATGTCGATCCGCTGGTGGGTCGTCGTGGCCTCGAGCTGCGTCTGGCTCCAGAAGCGGGTGACGATGCCCTGGAAGTTGTCGGGGTCCGATGCCTCGACGATGGCGGCGGGCAAGCTCAGGGCGCGCACGATCGCGGCGACGGCGACGTCCTGCGCGTAGCGGTTGAGGCGGCCCACCACGCGGGTCATCCGCTGGGCGAAGTACTCACGGGCCACGGCCTCGGCCGACGTGCCCTCGGCCATGCCACGCAGGATCTTGGCGCCGACGCCGTCGAGGTCGATGTCGGCGATCGCCTCGGTGAGCTCGACCCTGATGAGCTCGTTGATCTTCGCGTGCGCGGCCTCGGCTCCCGCATCGGACGTCATGTCCTCCTCGAGCAGGATCGCGACGAGGGCGAGCTGGCCCGGGACCTCCACCTGCTGCCCTGCGGCGTTGATGACGATCGGCTGGAGCGTGGTGTCCACGTGGCCGAGCTGGGCCGGGAGGGTGCGGTTGGCCCCGATGCCCATCGGGCCACCGACGCTGCCGTGGCTGCCCGGGGAGAAGACGAACCCGGGCGCCCCGTCGAGGTTCGGGGCGTCCGGGCGGTGGGTGATGGTGCGACCGTCGATCGTCACGACGATGACCCACATGTAGGGCTCGCTGTCGCTCTCGTCGGCGCCGTGGAAGCAGAACAGCTTGTCGAGCCGGATCCGGACGGGGATGGTGGCCATGGTCGCTCCTGGGGTCGGGGTCGGTCATCCCTG
Organism: Knoellia sp. LjRoot47; assembly: GCF_964253435.1. Classification (NCBI taxonomy): domain Bacteria; kingdom Bacillati; phylum Actinomycetota; class Actinomycetes; order Micrococcales; family Intrasporangiaceae; genus Knoellia; species Knoellia sp. LjRoot47. Next base: position 1,516,086 of record NZ_CAXUQS020000001.1, on the reverse strand, counting down.
AGGAGCGGGGCGCGGGCCCGCAGATACACCAGGTGTCGGTGGCCGGCCCTAGCGTTCTCGGCATGGCAGACGACGGCACCGTGCGACACCTGCGGGTGGTGCGCGCAGCACGCCCGGTCGAGGTCGTCGGCGACGACCTCGACCGCGAGGCGTACTGGGCGCGGCTCGAGCAGCTGCGCGCCGAGCGTGAGCGGCTGCGCGCCGGCTGACCGCTGGGGGCTCAGCCCAGCGAGACGATCATCTTGCCGGTGTTCTCGCCGCGCAGGAGGCCGAGGAAGGCGTCGACGCCGTTCTCGATGCCCTCGACGGCCGTCTCGGCGTACTTGAGCTCGCCGGAGGCCAGCCAGCCGCCGACCTCCTCGACGAACTGCGGCTGGAGCGCCGCGTGGTCGCCGACGAGCATGCCCTGCAGGCGCAGCCGCTTGCCGATGACGAGCGCGAGGTTGCGCGGTCCGGGCGTCGGCTTGGTCGCGTTGTACTGCGCGATCATCCCGCAGATGGCGGCGCGGCCCCTGACCTTGAGCGACGAGATCGCGGCCTCGAGGTGCTCGCCACCGACGTTGTCGAAGTAGACGTCGATGCCGTCCGGAGCAGCCTCGCGCAGCTGGTCGGCGACCGGGTCGTTCTTGTAGTTGAAGGCGGCGTCGAAGCCGTACTCCTCGACGAGCAGACGGACCTTCTCGTCGGAGCCGGCCGAGCCGATGACGCGCGAGGCGCCCTTGAGCCTCGCGATCTGGCCGACCTGGCTGCCGACGGCACCGGCCGCGCCGGAGACGAAGACCGCGTCGCCGGGCTGGAACGACGCGACCTCGAGCAGACCCGCGTATGCCGTGAGCCCGGTCATGCCGAGGACGCCCAGGTAGGCCGAGAGCGGGGCGATCGTGGGGTCGACCGTGACGACGACCGAGGCGTCGACCTCGGCGTACTCGCGCCAGCCGAGGCCGTGCAGCACGTGGTCGCCGACGGAGATGCCCTCGGCGGCGGAGGCGATGACCTCACCCACGGCGCCACCCTCCATGGGGCGGTCGAGCTGGAACGGCGGGGTGTAGGACTTCACGTCGTTCATCCGACCGCGCATGTAGGGGTCGACCGAGAAGTGGAGGTTGCGCACGAGGACCTTGCCCTCAGCGGGAGCGGTGACCTCGGCCTCGCGCAGCGCGAAGTCCTCGGTCGTCGGCCAGCCCTGCGGACGGGCGACGAGGTGCCACTCACGGCTGGACGTGGGAAGTGCTGCGGTCATGGGTGGAGGCTCTCCTCGGGTGCGACAGAAACTTCAGTACGTGAAACACCATGCTCCGAGATATTTCAGGTTGTCAAATACTTGGCCTATCGTGGAGGCATGTCCACTCCCCGCCCTGACCCCCTGACCTTCGAGGTCGTCGACCTCATCGGGTCCGTGGTGGCGCGCTACCACGAGGAGTACGACCGGGCCGCGGCGCAGCACTCCCTCACCGGCGCACAGGCCCGGGTCCTGGCCCTGCTCGCCATCGAGCCGCTGCCCATGCGCCAGGTCGCACGGACGCTCAAGTGTGAGCCGTCCAACGTCACCGGGATCGTCGACCGGCTCGAGGCCCGCGGCCTCGTCGAGCGACGTCCCGACCCGGCCGACCGTCGGGTCAAGGTGGCCGCGATGACGGTCACCGGAGCCCGCACGGCACGCCTGCTGCGCGACTCGCTCGGCTTCGCGAGGGAGCCCCTCGCCGAGCTCTCGCGCGCCGAGCGGACGACCCTGCGCGACCTCCTGCAGCGGATGGTCGGCGAACAGCAGTAGTCCTGGCCTCTCCGGCCCCCCGGATTCCCTACACTCCCTGCCATGGGGGAGAACGCGAGGGCTGGACGAGGCGTGCTCGGGCGCGCCCGCGGCTTCGTCACGGGCCGGCCGACGAGCCAGAAGGTCGGCGGCGGGGTCGCCGCGGCCCTGCTCGCGAGCGCACCCTTCGGAGGCCTGGCCGGCACACCGGAACCCGGGCCGGAGCCGATCGTCGCCGGCAAGGCGATCATGGTCGGCCCCTACGAGGTGGTCGTCGACAAGGTCGTCGAGCTGCCCGATCTCAAGCCCGCGGTCTCGCCGTTGCCGTCACAGCGCGTCGTGGTCCTCGACACCCGTGTCACCCTCACCGGAGACCGACCGGAGTACGGCGTCACCCTCTCCAACAACATCGCCGTCTCCGGGGGCGGGGTCAAGATCGTCGAGGCGCCCAACCTCTACTTCGTCGAGGACGCGACGCGGATGTCGAACTTCAACCCGGGCCTGACCTACCGGTTGGCGCTCGCCTACGTCACCTCCGGTCCGTGGCAGGGCGACTCTGTCACCGTCAAGGCCAACCTCGTGGAGTTCCGCGAAGAGGACAAGCAGACGCTCGACCCCGACGCCTGGGTCGCCCGCGACGAGGTCCAGTGGCAGGGCAGCCTGCCCCTGGTGAGGCGACCGTGAGGCGCGCCATCGCCACCGGCGCCCTCGTCATCGCGGCCATGGGTATCGGACGTGTCATCAACGACCGCATCCCGCTGGGTGATGTCGCCGACAGCGCGTTCGTCCACCCCGGGTCGGTGGGCAAGCCCGTCCCCCTGGACTACGCCGACGTCACCGTGACCGGCATCCACGTGACACCGACGATCATGGGCAACCCCGCGTCGGCGGCCGGTGGGCGCTTCCTCGTCGTCGACACCGAGATGGTCGCCACGAAGGCCCCGACGTTCGTGGCCGGGTTCTTCCTCGTCGACAAGCACGACCGGCGCTGGATCGCCTCCACCCGCGGCCCCGAGTGCGCCCAGAACGCCAACCTCTCCACCGGGGTCCGCCACTACGCGAGCTTCTGCTTCGACGTCCCCAAGAAGGCGCTCGACGGCGCCCACCTCATGGTGACGCGCGGCGCCTGGGACTCGCACGAGGCGCAGTTCCGCCGCGACGACCTCGCCGACATCGACCTCGGCATCGCCGCCTCCGAGGTCGACGACCTCTGGGCGAGCAAGGACGCCGTCAACGTCAAGGAGAGCGGACCCGTGCCGCCCGCGGAGGCCCGCCGATGAGGACCCGACCCAGCCGGTGGTGGATCGCGGGCGTCCCGTTCGCCGTCGCCGCCATGCTCGCCGCGAGCGGATACCGCGTCCCCGTGTTCTGGTACCAGTCCGGCCAGCACCACGAGATCGCCGACGGGGACGCGCAGGAGTGGGTGGACGTCGCCGAGCAGACCTCGGACGCCCACGGGGACTTCACTCGGCGCTACTCGGTGAGGCTCGCGGGGCTGGGAGGCGAGAGCACGGCATACGAGGCTCGCTCCGACGAGTTCACGCTCGCCGACGGCATGGTGGCACGGCAGGTGCGCCTCGACTTCAGGGCCGACCCGAGCCAGCCGCTCATGCACTGCGCGCTCACGCTCGTCGACGACGAGGGTCGCGAGTACCGCGTCGGCCACCCGTTCGACGAGATCGGCGAGAGCATCGCGAACTGTGTCCCGGAGGAGACTCCCGGCCCCAGCATGCCGGTGCTCACCGCGCAGAAGCGCGGCGTGCTGCCGGAGAAGGAGCTGCCGCGACCGAGCGAGTGGTCGGTGACGCCCGCCATCGCCGTGCCCAAGAACGCGACGTTCGTCGCGCTGCGGATCTCGTTCGAGAACCCGGACTACGTCACGCTCCGGCTTCCGCGCTGACCGCGGTCGGCGCGACGGGCTCGGGGTCGTCGACGCGGTCCACCCGCAGCTTGGGCCCGAGGAGCCAGTCGATCGCCGCCGCGAGCAGCGCCGCCGCGAGGACCATCGTCACCGCGAGCCCGACGGACTTCTCCAGGGGCGAGAACGCCAGCCAGGTCTTCGTCTCCACCGGACCGATCACGAGACGCAGCAGCTGGGCGACGAGCCACGGGACCCGCAGGACGAGGAGGAAGGCGAGGCAGAAGGTCAGCATCGGGAGCAGCCCGGCGGTCGCCATCATCCGCAGCCCGTTCCAGAACGCCGACCACCGCTCGCGCACGTCGGCGAGAAGCCCGCCGCCGAAGCGGCGCACCGGCGCGGGGATCCTCTCCCAGCGCGGGTTCGGCTGCGTCGAGGCCTCTTCGGGCCCTGAGAGCTTGTGGCCGAGGACGACGGCACCGACGGTGATCCATGCGAGCGGCACGATGACGACCGCGTCGACGGCGCCGAGCAGCCCGAAGAGCCACGTCGTCGCCGTGTCGACCGGGTTCGCCAGCGGTCCCAGGGTGCTGACCACCTGGTCGTACTGGTCGAGGACGAGTCGCGAGGCCCGGCGGTCCTCGACCCACGTGACACCGGCCTCGCGGATGTTGGCGACCTTCTGCGCGACCTGCGAGGTGTAGTAGACCTCGACGAGGGCGCCGACGAACGCCAGCCAGAGGAATCGCGTGACGCTCTCGAACCGGCCGAGCGCGTAGCGCAGCACCCACGCGATCGCGACGATGGCGAGGACGACCTGCCAGTCGTAGATCGCGAGCCGACCCGCGAAGTCGTAGTCGATGTCCTCGGAGAGGCTGAACTGGTTGAACTCCGCGTAGGCCGCCTCGTTGGTGAACCTCAGCAGGTCCTCCTTGAGCAGCCCGTAGGACACGTAGACCGCGAGGAAGGGCACGAGCACACTGACGGCCACGTCGACGAGCCGCATCTCGCGCTTCTCCGTCGGCGCCTGGCGGGCCTCGCGCTGCGCGAGCGCGGCGACGTTGGGCAGGGCGCCACGGGTCATCCAGAGCATGGCGATCATCGCGAGCAGGAACCCGAGCGGGGCGAGCACGAGGATGAGCTGGGCGGCGAAGGCGTTGTGGTCGCTCACGACGACGGCGAGCCAGAGGGCCCCGCTGCGCAGCGCGAGACCGAGGCATGCGATGACGACGAACGGTGCCCAGTAGGCGCGCAGGACCCGCCACGCCGACACGAGCACGGCCGGGATGTCGCGCACCCTCATCTCGTCGTTCATGCACTCCCCCGATGTCGTCGCCCGCCGCGAGCGCCCCTGCTGACGACCGGAGCATACCGAGCGGGTCGCGTCGGCGACCGGCTCACGCGTCGAGGTGGTCCCGGACCGCCGCGAGGTATGCCGTCGGCTCGCGCGCGTGGATCTCGTGGCCCGCGTCGACGGTCACCGTCCTGCCGTCGCGGACGGTCGCGGCGAGGTCCGCGACCGCGTCCTGCGGGACGAAGCTCGCAGGCCCCCCGCCGATGACGAGGACGGGCACCGGGATCGCCGCGATCACCTCGGGCCAGTCGGCGGCGGGACTGTCGATCTCGGGCCGCACCTGCTCGACGACCGCCCAGTCGAAGGGCAGCTCGCCCCGCGGCCGGTGCGGCGTGTTCGGCCGACGAGGTCGGGGCACACCGACGTCCTCGAGCACGAGCCGGCGCACGAGTGGTGAGACGGCGGCGACGCGGCACGCCACGAGACCGCCGAGGGAGTGCCCGACGACGTCGAGCGTGCCCTCGTCGCCGACGAGGCGTGGGAGCAGTGCCAGCACGTCCCCGGCCATGAGCTCGATCGAGTAGGCGCCCGGCCACGCGCTGGCCCCGTGACCGCGCAGGTCCACGGCATACACGGCCCTGTCCCTCGACAGGTCGGCTGCCACGACGTCCCAGTCGGACGCGGTGAGGCCGGTGCCCGGCAGGAGGACGACCGGCGCGTGCTCGGGCGTCGGGCAGACCCACGTCCGGACGGACAGCGCGACCCCGTCGCAGTCGATCGTCGCGGGCCTCATGGCCCCAGTCTGCGCCCCGTTCGTCTCGCTCGACGGGTGCGGCGGAAAGTTACATTCCGATGCGATCTGGACGGAAGTTATTGACGGACGTGCCGGATTCCGTGTAGACCTCATCGACAACCGCGCTTCGCGTGGGGCGCGGGGGCGATGCTCCGCGAAGGCCGAAGGATCGAGGACCGATGAAGTTCCGAACGAACCCCGCCGGCCGGGGGCTGCGAACCGTGCTCTCCGGACTGCTCGTCACACTGTTGGCCTGTGCGGCAACGCTTTTCGCGGGCACCGGCGCCCACGCCGAGTCCAAGAACGAGAAGACGCTGACCATCGCGGTGAGCCAGGAGGTCGACTCGCTGAGCCCTTTCCTCGCCGTCCGGCGCATCACGACGGCCCTGGGGCGACTGTCCTACGACTTCCTCACGAACTACGACCCGAAGACGGGCAAGACCATTCCGGCGCTCGCCGAGTCGTGGACGACCTCCGAGGACGGCCTGACCTGGACCTACAAGATCCGCGACACGAAGTGGACCGACGGCACCCCGATCACCTCCGAGGACGCCCGGTGGACCTTCGACACGATGATGAAGGACGAGGCAGCGGCGACGGCCAACGGCAACTTCGTCGAGAACTTCGAGACCGTCAGCGCCCCTGACCCGCGCACGCTCGAGATCAAGCTCAAGGCGCCGCAGGCCACGATGCTCGCGCTCGACGTGCCGATCCTGCCCAAGCACAAGTGGGAGAACGCCGGGGACTACTCGAAGTTCAACAACGACAAGGAGTTCCCGATCGTCGGGAGCGGCCCGTGGGTCATCAGCGCCTACGAGGTCAACCAGTCGATCACCCTCACGCCCAACAAGGACTTCTGGCGCGGTGCCCCCAAGTTCGACAAACTCGTCTTCCGCTACATCGACGACAGCGACGCGCAGGTCGAGGCGCTCAAGGCCGGCGAGGTCGACTTCGTCTCGGGTCTCACCCCGGCCCAGGCCAAGGCCCTCGACTCGGCGGAGAACATCACCGTCAACAAGGCCAAGGGCAAGCGCTTCCAGGCCATCACCCTCAACCCGGGGGCCCGGCTCCAGGACGGCACCGCCTTCGGTGACGGCAACAAGGCCCTCCAGGACCCGGTCGTGCGCGAGGCGCTCGTCCGGACCATCGACCGCGAGGCCATCTACAAGACGGCCTACGGCGGCTTCGGTGAGGCCAACGGCGGCTACATCCCCTCGCGCTACAAGGACTACCACTGGCAGCCCGAGGGCGACGCCGTCATCGGGTTCGACACCGCCAAGGCCGGCGAGCTCCTCGACGGAGCCGGCTGGGCCAAGGGCTCAGACGGCATCCGGGCCAAGGGCGGCCTCAAGCTGTCCTTCCGCTTCAACGTGCACGCCGACAACCCGCAGTACATCCAGGCCGCCGAGATGATGCGCGAGTGGGCCAAGGAGGCCGGGATCGACCTCAAGGTCGAGCCCGTGTCCGAGGTCGGCGCACTGCTCGACGCCGGCACCTACGACATCCTCACGACCGGCTGGAGCGTCAACCCCGACCCCGACTACATCCTCGGCATCAACCGGTGCTCCGGTCTCCCGGCCAAGGCCGGCGGTCCGTACCTGTCCGACGCGTACTACTGCAACCCGGAGTACGACAAGCTGTATGCCGCCCAGCTGGCCGAGCTCGACCAGCCCAAGCGCGCCGAGATCGTCAAGCAGATGCAGGAGACGCTCTACAAGGACAACATCTTCGTCGTCCTGGGCTATGCCGACCAGCTCGAGGCCTTCCGCTCCGACGTCATCGCCTCGATGACGCCGCAGCCGGACCCGGGTGGCAACTACGACAGCCAGGATGGCTACTGGAGCTGGTGGTCCGCGAAGCCCGTGGGCGAGGAGGACACGGCTGCGGCCGACTCGGGCGGCACGAGCTCCGGGCTCATGCTCGGCGGCGGCGCCGTGGTCCTCGCGGCCCTCGCGGCCGGGGTCGTCCTGCTTCGTCGCCGCGGCGGGTCCGCCGCTGACGACCGTGAGTGACGCTGGATGACGGAGCTTCCTCCCAGTGACGCGGTCCCGCACCTCGACGAGGTGCGGGACCGCGTGGACGCCACCGACGACCGACGCGGGCGCGACGGCGACCGCCTGCGGCGCACCGCGGCATACCTCGGAAAGCGTCTGCTCGGCGCAGCCGTCTCGCTCGTCGCCGTGATCTTCACGAGCTTCTTCCTCTTCCGGATCATCCCCGGCGACCCGGTGCGCGTCATGACGCACGGCCGCCCGGTGACCATCGAGCAGAAGGAGGCGCTCGCCCGCGAGTTCGGGCTCGACAAGCCGATGCTCGAGCAGTTCGTCAACTACCTGCTGGGCGTGCTGCGCTTCGACTTCGGCGAGTCGTTCCAGTACAACCGGCCCGTGCTGTCGATGGTCGGCGAGCGCCTCGGCCCGACGCTGCTGCTCGTCGGGGCAAGCCTCGCCGTCTCGATCGCGCTCGGCCTGTGGCTCGGCGTGCAGGGGGCGTGGAAGCACGGCAGCACCTCGGACCGCGTGCACACCGGCGTGGCGCTCACCCTCTGGTCGGTGCCGAGCTTCTGGCTCGGGCTCATCCTCATCGTCGTCTTCGCGTCGGGGCTGGGGTGGTTCCCGACGTCCGGCATGAAGACGCCCGGGGTGACAGGCGCCGACGCCATCCTCGACGTCGCGCACCACATGGTGCTGCCGCTCGTCACGCTCGTCGCCGTCGTCTACGCCCAGTACCTCCTCGTCATGCGCTCCTCGCTGCTCGACGAGATGGGCTCGGACTACCTCACGACCGCTCGGGCCAAGGGGCTGCGCGACACCGAGGTCAAGCGCCGCCACGCGGTCCCCAACGCGCTGCTGCCGGCGACCACGCTCGTCTTCATCAACGTCGGGTTCGTCCTGTTCGGCGCCGTCCTCGTCGAGACGGTCTTCTCCTGGCCCGGGCTCGGCAAGCTCTTCTACGAGGGCCTGAGCGTGCCCGACCTGCCGCTCGTGCAGGGGCTGTTCGTCATCTTCTCCGCGGCGGTCATCCTCATGAACCTCGTGTCCGACCTCATCTACCCGCTCATCGACCCCCGGGTGCGCCCATGACGACCGCGACCGCCTCACCACGCCAGCTCACCTGGGCGCGACGTCGGCGCGCGGTGGCGACGTTCTGGGGCGACTACCGCCAGAACCGCGCCGGCCTCTTCGGCCTCGCGATCCTCGCCGTCTTCGTGGTCTCCGCACTGCTCGTCCCGTGGCTCGTCGGCGAGGACGCGCTCAGTGTGACCCGCCCCGCCGGCGAGCCGCTGCAGCCGCCGAGCGGCGAGTTCTGGCTCGGCACCGACCGCTCGGGCCGGTCCGTCCTCGACCTCATCCTCTGGGGCTCGCGCGTCTCGCTCACCGTCGGCTTCGCGGCGACCCTGATCTCGATCACGGTCGGCTCGCTGATCGGCATCCTCGCCGGCCACTTCCACGGCTGGCTGTCCGGGCTGCTGCTGCGTATCACCGACTGGTTCCTCGTCATGCCGACCCTCGTGCTCGCGGTGGCCCTCGCGGCGGTGCTCGGTCGCAGCCTGTCGACCATCGTCATCGCCATCGGCGTGACGTCGTGGCCGACGACGGCCCGGCTCGTGCGCGCCCAGACCCTCGCCGTCGAGGCGCGGCCCTACATCGAGCGCGCCCGTGCGCTCGGGGGTGGTCACTGGCACGTCATGACCCGGCACGTCCTGCCCAATGTCATGCCGATCGTGCTCGCACAGACCACGCTCATGGTCGCCGGTGCGATCCTCACCGAGTCCACCGTCGCCTTCCTCGGCCTCGGCGACCCGACGGTGCCGTCGTGGGGCAGCACGATCCAGGCCGCCCGTGACACGGGTGCGGTGAGCTCGGGACTGTGGTGGTACATCCTCCCGCCCGGCATCGCGATCGCCCTCGTCGCCCTGGCCTTCACTCTGTGCGGACGCGCCATCGAGGGCGTCCTCAACCCCCGACTGAGGAACCGCTGATGACGACGCCCCTGCTCCGGCTCGAGGGCCTGACCGTCGGCTACCGCACCCGCGACGGAGTCGTGCCCGCCGTGCGCGGAGTCGACCTCACCCTGGCGCGAGGAGAGAAGCTCGGCGTCGCCGGCGAGTCCGGCTCGGGCAAGTCCACCCTCGCCCTGGCCCTGCTGCGGCTGCTCCCGGCGACGGCAACCGTGGGAGGCAACATCCTCCTCGACGGCGAGAACGTCACCGAGATGGGCTGGGGCCGGCTGCGGGCCGTGCGGTGGGCCGGAGCGTCGATCATCTTCCAGGGGGCGATGCACTCGCTCAACCCGGTGCAGACGATCGGCGACCAGATCACCGAGCCGATCCTGCGTCACCAGAAGGTCTCGCGCGAGTCCGCCGATGCGAGGGTGCGCGAGCTGCTCGGACAGGTGGGCATGCTGCCCGACCGAGCGCGCTCCTACCCGCACGAGCTCTCCGGTGGGCAGCGCCAGCGCGTCATGATCGCCATGGCACTGGCCTGCGAGCCCGACCTCGTCATCGCCGACGAGCCCACGACCGCCCTCGACGTCATGGTGCAGGCGCAGATCCTCACCCTCATCGAGGACCTCGTCGCGAGCCGCGGCATCAGCCTGCTCATGATCAGCCACGACCTGTCGGTCCTGTCCGACGTGTGCGACCGCCTCGCGATCATGTATGCCGGCCGCGTCGTCGAGGTGGGCCCGGCCGGCGAGGTCTTCCGCCACGCCCGCCACCCCTACGGCTCGGCGCTCGCGTCGGCGTTCCCGACCGTCGGCGACCCGGCCTCGCGGATGCGCCCGCAGGGTCTCGCAGGCGACCCGCCGGACCCCCAGGCGCTGCCGACAGGCTGCTCGTTCCACCCGCGCTGCCCGGTCCGGCTCGAGCACTGCGACACCGTCGATCCCCGGCTCTGGCCGGCCGGAGAGGGTCACGAGGCCGCCTGCGTGCGCGTCCTGCCCGACGAGGGGCGTTCGCTCTCACCCGACCGACTCGCCGAGGAGGCTGCCCGATGAACGACACCGGTGCGCCCCTCATCAGCGCCCGTGACCTCGAGGTCACCTTCCCCGGGCGGCGCGGCGGCGCGTCCGCCCGCGCCGTCGACGGCGTGAACCTCGACGTCGCACCGGGCGAGATCGTCGCCCTCGTCGGCGAGTCCGGGTGCGGCAAGACGACGCTCGCCCGCACCCTGCTCGGGCTGCAGCGCCCGACGGCAGGCACGGTGTCCTATCGCGGCACCCCTCTCGACTACTCCTCCAGGGCCCTCAAGGCCTACCGCCGCGAGGCGCAGCTGATCCTCCAGGACCCCAGCGGCTCGCTCAACCCCCGGCACACGGTCTACGACGCCGTCGCCGAGGGCCTGCGGATCCACGGGGAGGTCGCCGACGAGCGCGAGCGCGTCGCGGATGCGTTGTCCCGGGCCGGGATGCGTCCACCCGAGCGCTACTTCCTGCGCTACCCGCACGAGCTGTCCGGCGGTCAGCGCCAGCGCGTCGTCATCGCCGGTGCACTCGTCCTCGACCCGACGCTCATCGTCGCCGACGAGCCGGTCGCCTCGCTCGACGCGTCCGTTCGCGGCGAGATCCTCGCGCTCCTGCTCCGGCTGCGTGAGGAGCTCGGCCTGGCCGCGCTCGTCGTGACCCACGACCTCGGGCTCGCCTGGAACATCGCCGACCGCGTCGCCGTGATGTACCTCGGGCGGATCATCGAGACCGGGCCCGTGGAGAAGATCCTCACCGCTCCCGAGCACCCCTACACGCAGGCCCTGCTCTCCGTGCTCCCCGAGGGTGGCGAGCCGGTGGTGCTCTCCGGTGAGCCGCCGGACCCGTCGCGGGTGCCGGACGGGTGCCGGTTCCACGTGCGCTGCCAGAGCCTCGCGTCGGGAGCGGCCGCGGCTGCCGGCGTGGACGACCTGTGCCGCACGCGCGACCTGCCGGTCCTCGACGGCCGCGGGACGCAGGCGGCCTGCCACCTGGCGCAGGCCCGGCTGCTCGCGCCGTCAGGCGAGCGCGGGGACGTCCAGCGCCAGGGTTGAGGCGTCGGCGTCGAGCGTCGCCGGGACCCCGAGGGGGACGGTGATCGTGCTCGGGCAGTGACCGAAGCCGAGGTCGGCGAGCACCGGGACACCGAGGTCGCCCAACCGGTCCGCGAGGACCTCGTCGAGCGGCTCGCAGTCACGCCACGAGCCCAGCACGACCCCCGCCACCTCATCGAGCCAGCCGCTGCGCCGGAGGTGGGTGAGGTAGCCGTCGATCCGGTAGGCCTTCTCCTCGACGTCCTCGAGGAGGAGCAGCCCACCCGAGGCGGATGGCATACCGGTCGGGGTCGCGAGCTCACCGGCGAGCAGGCTGAGGCAACCGCCGAGGGTCACTCCCGTGGCGCGACCACCGACGAGGGGGCGAGCGGCCTCCGACGTCAGGGTCTGGACCGACTCGGGCTCGAAGAGGGTGCGCCGCAGGTGCTCGGCGCTCGGCTCGTCATTGAGGAACACCTCCGTGGCCGACATCGGCGCGTGCAGCGACACCAGACCGAGGTGGGTCGTGACGGCACTGTGCAGGGCGGTGATGTCGCTGTAGCCGACGAGGACCTTGGGCCCGGCGGCCTGCATCGCGTCCCAGTCGAGCCGGTCGACCATCCGCTGCACGCCGTAGCCGCCCCGGGCGCACACCACGGCCGCGACGTCCGGGTCGCACCAGGCGGCCTGGAACTCGTCGGCGCGGACGTCGTCGTCGCCGGCGAGGTAGCCGAACCGCTCGGAGACGGCGGCAGCGTGCGGGGCGACGGTGACGTCGAGCCCCCACTCCCGCAGGATCGCCGCACCGGCCTCGATCCGGTCGTGCGGAGCCGGGCCGCTCGGCGAGGCGATGACGACTCGGTCACCGCCTCGGAGTCGTCGCGGTCGGTCCAAGGGCTTCACGGTCGACGAGGTCACCGCGCCATTGCAGCACGGTCAGCGGCGTGACAGCAGGTGGGCGATGGCCGTGTTGCCCGCGACCTGGCCCGCCGCCGAGGCCTGGACGACCGAGGCCATGGGCATCGGGAACACGGCGAGGTGAGCGAGGTCGCCACCGGCGGTCACCCCGGGCACGCTCGTGCGACCGAACTCGTCGACGAGCACGCAGCCCGACGGGTTGAGGTCGAGGCCGAGCTGCTCGGCGAACGGCGCGGACTGGTGCAGGGTCGGCACGACGAAGAGCACCCCGACGTCCTGCGTCGTGCCGTCGTCGAGGGTGAGGCGCAGGCCGCCGTCGTGGCGCTCGACCGCGGTGACCCGGGCAGCGACGCGTGGGACGTCGAGGGTCGCACCCTCGGGGAGCTCCTGGCCCTCGTCGAGCACGACGAGCTCGCCGGCAACCGGGCCCAGCAGGGCGGACAGGTGCGGCGCGGCGGCGGCGCCGAGGATGCCGATGCGCTGCCCCGCGAACTCGAACCCGTGGCAGAACGGGCACTGGGCCGCGAGGTCGCCCCACACCTCCTGCAGCCCCGGCACGGGCGGCAGCTCGTCGCGGACCCCGGTCGCGAGCACGACGGCATACGACGTCATGACCTCGCCGGTCGCGAGGGTGAGCCGGAAGCCGTCCCCGTCGCGCTCGACACTCGCCACCCGCTCCTCTCGCACCGAGACGGTGTCGTATGCCGTGAGCTCGCGTCGGGCGGCCGCGCGGAACTCTGCGGGTGGGGTGCCGTCGTGGGTGAGCACGTTGTGCATGTGGCTCACCGTCGCGTTGCGGTAGGTCCCGTCGTCGAAGAGGGTGACCCGGCGGCGGACCCGGCCGGCGGTGAGGGCGGCCTGGAGCCCGGCGGGGCCGCCGCCGATGATGGCGATGTCGGTGTGCTGGGAGTTCGTCATGACTCGATGGTGAACCTTCAGGTCAACCTGAAGGCAAGTCCCCGCCGGGCATCGCCGCCGGACCGCCGCGCCCGGTGGTGCGCGGCGGCTCGTAGCCACCCTCGGGCGGCACCATCTCGGCGCGCACGCCGAGGAGGCGGATGGGGCGGTCGTCCTCGAGACCGTGCAGCAGCTCGAGCGCCGTCGTGGCGATGACCTCGGGGTCGAACGTCGGCTCGGCCAGCTTGCGGATCCGGGTCGTCGTGAAGAACGGCGCGAAGCGGACCTTGAGGTGGACACGCGCACACGCCCGGCCCTCATGCCGGATGTCCTCGACGACCTGCTCGGCCAGCGCGTGCGTCGCGGCGGCGACCTCGTCGGGCTCGGTGAGGTCGACCTGGAAGGTCGTCTCGCGGCCGTGGGCCCGCGCCACCCAGGGGGTGTCGTCGATCACCGTGGCCCCGAGCCCGCGCCCGAGCCGGCGGTAGTGCGGGCCCATCCGCGGACCGAACTCCGCCGTGAGGACCTCGTCGGAGGCGTCGGCGAGCTGCTGCACCGTGTCGTAGCCGTGCGACGCGAGCCGGGCGGCGATCCTGCTGCCCACACCCCAGAGCGCGGTCGTCGGCCGCTCCCCCATGATGTCGAACCAGTTGTGGCGGGTGAGGACGAAGGTGCCCTGCGGCTTGCCGAAGTCGGTCGCGATCTTGGCTCGCACGGTCGTGTCACCGACGCCGACCGAGCAGTGCAGCTGCGAGGCCTCGAGCACGTCGGCGCGGATGGCGTCGGCGTGCGCGACCGCCTCGGCCACGTCGTCGCCGGGGGTCGTGATGCCGACGAAGGCCTCGTCCCAGCCGAGGACCTGCACGACCGCGCCGTCGTGGGCGCGCAGGGCCTCCATGACCAGCGCGGACGCGGCCTCGTAGGTCGGGCCGTCGACCGGGAGGAAGACCGCGTCCGGGCACTTGCGGGCGGCGAGCCGCAGCGGCATGCCGGAGTGCACGCCGAACTCGCGCGCCTCGTACGACGCCGTCGACACCACGGCGCGCTCGGTCGGGTCCCCGCGTCCGCCGACGACCAGCGGCAGCCCGGCGAGCTCGGGCCGGCGCAGGATCTCGACCGCCGCGATGAACTGGTCGAGGTCGACGTGGAGCACCCATTGGGCCATGCGGTCCAGTGTGCCCGTCGGGAGCGACAGGGCCGGGGAGTACGTTCAGGTGCACCTGAAGGAGGGTGGACATGACCGACTCGCAGACCGACGCCGGCACCGACGCCAAGGCCCACGACAACTGGAGCATCAGCGACCTCGCTGGGCGGTTCGACCTGCCGACCCACGTCCTGCGCCACTGGGAGTCGATCGGTCTCATCGAGCCCCGGCGCGACGCGTCCGGCTACCGCCGCTACGGCCACGACGACCTCGTGCGGGTGGCGATCATCCAGCGCAACAAGACGGCCGGCATGACCCTCGACCAGATCCGGGTGCTCCTCGACGCCGGCGCGTGGGACCGCCACCAGGTCCTCGAGGCGCACCTGCGCGACATCGACGAGCGCATGCTCGCCCTCGAGCGTTCCCGAGAGATGACCGAGCACGCCCTGCGGTGCCGCGCCCACGACATCACGTCGTGCCCGCGCTTCGTCGCCGCCGTCGCCGACCTCGTCGAGGGCCACGGCCACCCGGAGCTGTCCCGTGCGTGACGTCGTCGTCGTCGGCGGCGGGATCGTGGGTCTCGCGACGGCACACGAGGTCCTGAGGAGGCGACCGGGGGCGGACGTCCTCGTCGTCGAGAAGGAGGCCGCGGTGGCCCAGCACCAGACCGGCCACAACAGCGGGGTCATCCACGCGGGGGTCTACTACGCGCCCGGCAGCCTCAAGGCCCGCTTCTGCCGCGAGGGCGCCGAGGCGACGCGCGAGTACTGCCGCGACAAGCGGATCCCGTTCTCGGACACCGGCAAGCTCGTCGTCGCCACCGACGCCGTCGAGGTCGAGCGCCTCGAGCAGCTCACCACCCGGGCGCGGGCCAACGGGCTCGCCGTGACTCCACTCACCGGTGGCGAGCTGCGTGAGCGCGAGCCGCACGTGAGCGGCGAGGCAGCGCTGCACGTGCACGCCACGGGGATCACGGACTACGCCGCCGTATGCCGTGCGCTCGCCTCCGATGTCGCGGCCGCCGGTGGTGAGGTGCGCACCTCCACCGCGGTGACCGGCATCGCCGAGAGGTCCGCGTCGGTCGACCTCACGCTGGACCGCGACGGGTGGGAGAGCGTGGAGGCGACACGCCTGGTCATTCTCTGCGGCGGGCTGCAGGCCGACCGGCTGGCGGCGATGTCCGGCCTCAACTCCGGCGAGGACGCCTTCTCGATCGTGCCGTTCCGGGGTGAGTACTTCCGGCTGCCGGAGAGCCGCGACGACCTCGTCGACGCGCTCATCTATCCGGTGCCCGACCCGGACCTGCCCTTCCTCGGCGTGCACCTCACCCGGATGATCGACGGCGGCATCACCGTCGGGCCCAACGCGGTCCTCGGGCTGAGCCGCGAGGGCTACCGCAAGGGGTCGGTCGACGTGCGCGACGTCGCGAGCTGGGCGGGGTTCCCCGGCATGTGGCGCGTGGCGCGCACCCACTGGCGCACCGGGCTCGCCGAGCAGCGCGACTCCTGGCGTCGCAGCGGCTACCTTCGGCTGGTGCAGCGCTACTGCCCCGAGCTCACGGTCGAGGACCTCCTGCCCGAGCCGGCCGGCATACGGGCCCAGGCCGTCCTGCGCGACGGGACGCTCGTCCACGACTTCCTCGTGCGCCGCACCGAGCGGACGGTGCACGTCTGCAACGCCCCGTCACCGGCGGCGACGTCGGCCTTCCCCATCGCCCGGCACGTGGTCGACCTCGCGACGGCCGCCGCATGACCGGTCAGGAGCTCGTCGACCTCGCTGCCCGCATCGGGCCGGTCATGGTCTTCCTCGTGGCGATGACGGTCGTCGCCGAGGTCGCGGAGATCGCCGGGGTGTTCGACGTCGCGGCGCACTGGACCGCTCACGCGGGCCGGCACCGCACCTGGCTGCTGTGGCTGCTCGTCGTCGCGCTCGCCACCGCGTGCACGATCGTGCTGAGCATCGACACCACGGCCGTGCTGCTCACGCCGGTCGTCATCGCGATGACCCGGCAGCTGGGGATCGCGGCCATGCCGTTCGCCCTCACGACCGTGTGGCTCGCCAACACCGCGTCGCTGCTGCTGCCGGTGTCGAACCTGTCGAACCTCATTGCGCTGCACCGCTTCTCGGCGCTCGGCGTCGGGACGCACGAGTACATCGCGCTCGCCTGGCGGCCGGCCGTGGCCGCGGTCGTCGCCACCGTCGTCGTCCTGTTCGTCCTGCACCGGCGCGACCTGCTCACGCGCTACGACGTCGAAGCACCGGCCCAACCGCACGACCGCGTCCTGCTCTGGGTCGCCGGCGGCATCTGCGTCGCGCTCGGCCCGGCCTTCGTCAGCGGGGTGACCCCGGCGTTCCCCGCGGCCATCGGGGCCGTGGCCCTCGTCGCCGTGCTCGCCTGGCGCTGGCCCGCACGGGTGCGGACGGTCGCCGTCCCGTGGCCGATGGTCCTCGCGGTGTGCGTGCTCTTCGTCGTCGTCGACGTCGCGATGCGCCACGGCCTCGAGTCCGTCCTCGCGAGTCTCGTCGGCGGTGACGACGGCAGCCTCTGGCGGGTCGGGCTCGTCGGCGCGGCCGGCGCCAACGTCGTCAACAACCTGCCGGCCTACCTCGCCCTCGAGCCCGTCGCGGACGGCTCGGGCGAGCGCCTCATGGCCCTCCTCGTCGGTGTCAACGCCGGGTCGATCGTCACCGTGTGGGGGTCGCTCGCGACCCTGCTGTGGCGCGACCGCTGCCGTCGCGCGGGGCTGACGATCGCGGCCTGGCCGTATGCCGTCCGCAGCCTGCTCTGTGCCGTCGCCGCCGTGTCGGCAGCGCTCCTGGCCCTCACCCTGGCCTGACCCCGCGGGTCACGAATCGGCCACGCACGCAACCCGCCTCCCGGGCTGTGCGTCTCTGGGGGTGGAGGATGACCGTTCGGCAGAGCAGGGGGAGCAGATGTCAGGGAGCATCCGTCGAGGGAGCGTCACGCTGGTGACGGCCGCCGTCGTCACCGTCGGGCTGGGGGCCTGTGGTGGCGTGACGTACACACCCAAGAGGAGCGTCACGGTGGCGGCGCCCGACGTCGCGACCGGCCCGAGCGCCTCGTCCAGTGTCACCGCCACACCGAGCCCGACGGTGACGCCCAGCCCGACCCCGTCGGCCTCACCGAAGCCCAGGGCCACTCCGGCGCCGAAGCCCGCGAGGACTCCCCGGCCGAAGCCCGCGCACCCGGTCCTGCGCCTTGGTGACCGCGGGCCCGAGGTGCTCGCGGTCCAACAGCGCCTGTCCGACCTGGGCTACTGGATGGGCGAGCCCGACGGGCATTTCGGTTCGCTCACCCAGCAGGCGGTGTTCGCGCTCCAGAAGACGGCGGGCATCTCGCGCGACGGCCGGGTCGGCCGGCGGACCCAGCGGGCCCTCGACGACGGCGTCCGACCCCGGACCCGGCTCGACGGCAGCGGCGTCGACATCGACCTCGAGCGCCAGGTCCTCCTCATCGTGCGGGGCGGCCGCGTGCGCTACATCCTCAACACGAGCACCGGCGGTGGCTACGAGTACGTGCGCAAGGACGGGAGCACCGCGACGGCCCGCACACCCAAGGGCACGTTCCGGGTCGGCTACACCGTGGACGGTCCCGACGAAGGCTTCCTCGGGGAGATGTGGCGACCGCGCTACTTCAACGGCGGGTATGCCGTGCACGGGTCCCCGTCGATCCCTGCCCACCCGGCGTCGCACGGGTGCGCGCGCGTGAGCAACTCCGCAATGGACATGATCTGGTCGCGCGACCTCATGCCCAAGGGCTCGACGGTCCTCGTGCGCTGAGCCGCGGCCACAGCGGCCACGGCGGCCACAGCGGCCTCAGCGGGCGGCGGCCGCCGCGACGGCCTCGCGCGGCAGCGTCTCGCGCGCCCGGGTCCACGGGATGGTGGCGAGCAGGCTGAGCAGGCCCGTCACCCCGAACGCGAGGGCGTAGCTGCCGGAGTCGACGAGGGCGCCCGCGACGACCGGTCCGATGATGGCGCCGGCGTCGGCGGACATCTGGAAGGCGGCCAGCGCCGGTCCGCCGTTGCGGTCCCGTCCGATGACGTCGGCCATGCTCGCCTGCTGCGACGGGTTGAGCGCACCCGAGCCGATACCGGCGACGACGGAGAAGAGGACGAGCACCGGGAACGTCGTGGCCAGCCCCGTGGCGATCGTCGCGACGCCGGCGACGGCCAGGCCACCGATGATGAACGGTCGCCTGCCCACCCGGTCGGAGAGCCGCCCGGCGACGTTCATGCCGACCGCGTTGGCTCCGGCATAGATCGCGAGGACGGCACCGGCGAGCCACGGCTCCTTGCCGATGTTGGCGGCGACGAAGAGCGGGATGATCGCGTTGCGCACCCCGAAGTTGGCCCATCCGTTGGCGAATGCGGACCCCAGCCCGGCGCGGTAGGCGCTGTCCTGCAGGCCCTCACGCGCGGTCATCACCGGGAGCACAGGTGCGTCGGCGGCGGGTCGCAGCGAGTGGCTGCTGATGAAGATGCCGACGAGCGCGGCAGCGACGACGAGCGCGGCGGCATACGCGAGGAAGGGCACGCGCAGACCGAGCCCACCGAGGGCGCCACCCACGGCGGGACCGCCGATACCGCCGATGAGGAAGGCCGAGCCGTAGGCGGACGAGACCCGCCCGCGGATCGACGGCGGTGCGAGGCGGACGACGAGCGCGGTCGCCGACACCGTGAACATCACCGAACCGATGCCGCCGAGTCCGCGGAAGACGACGAGCTGCCAGTACGAGTGGGCGAAGGCCGTGGCAGCGGTCGAGGCGGCGACGATGAGCAGGCCGGCGAGGTAGATCGGGCGCTCGCCGAGCCGGACGATCAGTGCGCCACCCGCGGGGGCGAAGATCAGCCGGAAGAACGCGAACACGCTGACCACCACGGCGCTGGCGGTGGCGCCGACGCCGAAGCTCTGCGCGAACTGCGGCAGCACCGGAGTGATGAGGCCGAAGCCGAGCGCGATGACGAAGGCCGAGGCGACCAGGACCCAGATCTCGCGCGGGATGCGGACACGCTCAATCGGCGCGGAGGGGGTGGTGGTCATGACAGGTGACAAGTATGCCGCCCGCCTCCGACATTCCCCGACCTCAGCCGAGCAGCACCCCGACGACGACGGGGACGAGGGAGGCGAGCGCGACGAGCGTGTCGGGTCGACGCCACGGGGCAGGGGCGAACCACGTCCGACGGGACGCCGACGCGAAACCGCGCGCGTCCATGGCCACCGCGAGGTCTGCCGCCATCCGCAGGGTGCGCACGAGGAGGCCGAAGGTCACCGTGGCGAGGTCGCGCACGACCGCGACGGGGCGGCGCCGGTCGAGGCCGAGACCCCTGACCCGGCGGGCCAGCGAGATCTCGGACCACACCTCGCCGAACGTGTGGACCCGCTGCAGGGCCGCGGCGAGCGCGACGACGGGACGGGACGGCATACGGAGGCGTTGGGCCAGGTGGTCGCCGAGCCGGTCCGGGTCGACGAGCGGGAGCAGCACGGCCGAGGGCAGGACGATGATGAGCACCCGGAGGGCCGCGGTGAACGCCGTCGTCGTGTCGTGGCCGCCGAGCAGCCAGGTCGACCAGCCCACCGACAGCGCGCCGAGCAGACCCGGCAGCATCCTCAGGACCACGCGCCTGAGCCGCCCCGTGGGTCGCGGACCCCGGCCGGGACCGGCCCACAGGGCCACCACGGCGAGGACCGCCTGGACGGCGAGGACGACCAGCGACGTGTGCCAGTGCCCGGGGACGATGCCGGCGGGGATGGCGACGAGCGCGCCGAGCAGGAGGGCGAGCGGCCCGGCGTGCGCGGCGAGCACGCGGCGGGGCTGCTCCTCGACGGGCGGCGGCGGGGGCGGCTCGAGCGTCACCACGGTGTGTGCGCGGTCGATGAGCGCAGGGTCGTGCGTCGACACGACGACCGCTCCCTCGGCCTCGCGGTAGGCGGCGAGCAGACCGACGACGGCGGCCCAGGTGTGCCGGTCCTGCCCGACGGTGGGTTCGTCGGCGAGGAGCAGCGGCGGGCGGTGGAGCACGGCCGACGCGACGGCGAGACGACGCTGCTCACCGCCGGAGAGCTCGCGCGGGTCGGCGTTCTCGAGGTGCGCGAGACCGAGGTCGGAGAGCAGGGCCCGGGCCCGGACGAGGCGCTCGAGGGTGTCCGCACCGAGCGCGCGGCACGCGACGAGCACCTCGTCGAGGACGGTCCGCCCGATGATCGTCGAGCTCGACCACTGTGGCACCCAGCCGAGCCGGGCGGCCAGCGCGGTGCTCGAGAGCTCGCCGACGGGCACCTCCCCCGACGTCACCGACCCGGTCGCAGGCTCGATGGCGCCCGCGAGGGCGAGCAGCAGCGTGGACTTGCCCGACCCGCTGGGGCCGACGAGCGCGGTCGCACTGCCCGGTGCCGGGGCGAGGGGACCGTCGAGCGTGGCGGCGACGCGCGTGCGTGTCGACCCGTCGACGAGTCTCGTGGTGCGCTCGACCGTCAGCGCGGTGGCGGTGAGGTCCTGTGGACGGTCCGGCGCCGACGAGGTCGCCAGTGCCGTCGGGGCGACGGGCTCGGGAGCAGGGGCGCCGGGCACCCAGATGCCCATGGCGAGCAGCCGGCCCCGCTCGTCGCGCAGCACGTCGTGGACCGGCCCGTCGGCCACGAGAGCACCGTCGTCGTCGAGGACGAGCATCCGGTCGACGAGGTCGACCCACGGTCCGAGGACGTGCTCGACGACGACCGTCGTGATCGGGTATGCCGTGAGCGCACCTTCCACACTTCGGCGCACCTGAGCCGCGTGGCCCGGGTCGAGCATCGCGGTGGGCTCGTCGAGGAGCAGGACGCCCGGCCGCAGCGCCAGGGCACCGGCCAGGGCGAGCCTCTGGGTCTCACCGCCCGACAGCGCCGAGGTCGGGGTGTCGTGGGGCTTCGCGAGCCCGACGGCACCGAGAGCGGCGGTGACGGCCGCGGGCATGTCCGCGCGCGGCACACCGACGTTCTCGAGGCCGAAGGCGACGTCGCGCCCGACGGTCGAGGCGACCACGCCGGATCCGGGTTCCTGGAGGACGAGCCCGACCTCACCGGCGCGGATGCCCGGCGGGTGGCCGTCGATCGTCACCGACCCGGCGAGCTCGCCCGCGTCCGCGGTCTCGAGCAGCCCGGCGATGGCGCGAAGCAGCGTCGACTTGCCGGACCCTGAGGGCCCGACGAGGAGGACCCGCTCCCCCGGCCCGAGGGAGAGCGAGACGTCGCGGAGCACCGGTTCGCGCCGGCCGAACGGGCGCCACGTCACCCCGTCGAGGACGACGTGGCCGCCCATGACGTCAGACAGCGCGGGTCTCGCGGTGCTCCTGTCCGGCAGGGAACGCTCCCAACGCACCCGCGACCGCGAGCGCCCGGGTGAGCAGCCACCCCCCGGCACCGGCGACCACAGCACCAGAGAGGGCGAGCACGCCGGCGTACGCCACCTTCCACGCCAAGGACCAGTCCTGGATCCAGGTGAACGACTCGTACGCCGCGGCGAACGGACCCGCGAGCGCACCGGCGAGCATGGCGGCGGCGATGCCGAACGCGCGGTAGCCCAGGAGCGCGAAGGCGATCTCGGTACCGAGTCCCTGGACGATGCCGGACACGAGCGTGGTCGCACCCCACTCCGTGCCGGGGATCATCGAGACGAGCGCCGCCACGACCTCGCAGAACAGCGCCGCGCCGGGTCGACGGACGACGAGTCCGCCGACGACGCCCGCGAGGAACCACGGCCCGGCGAAGAGGCCGCCGAGCGGCGCGAACCCGAAGGTGATCGCGCTGAGCGGGCCGTTGTAGAACACGCCCCAACCCCAGAACGCGATGCCCATCGCCGCGCCGAGGAAGGCGATGGTGAGGATGTCGACGGTCCGCCAGCCCATGAGGGGGCGGGTCGCGAGGATGCTTCGGGTGCGCGAGCTGCCCGCACCCGTCGTGGCGTCGGCGGTCGCCGGCGCGTCGGTCTGTGCTGCCATGACTTCTTCTCCCGTGGTCTCCGGACGTCGTCCGTTGGATACCTCGGGGAGGGACTGCTCGCAGACCTCTCGGTTGGCGCTCAGTTCCCTGAGAACTCGACTCCCTACGCCGGTGCGAACCGGATCAGGTGTGAGGGTCTGCGGTTGCCCGCACTCTCAGCGCCGGAGCGCTCCCCTGTCGTTGACGATCGTCACCCTACTCCTTGCGTGTGGCAGGGTGGAACGCGAGCACAGGCGTGCGTCCGGCACGACGACAGCGAAGGAGTGACCCATGGGCAGCATGGTGTGGAAGATCCTTGGAACCGGCTCGGCGGTCCTCGCAGGCATCGCCGCGACCAAGGTCGCCGACCAGATCTGGCAGAAGGCCGGCCAGGACGCGAAGTTCGACCCCAAGGACCCCGACTCCCCCTTCACGACCGCCCTCGCGTATGCCGCCCTCACCGGCCTCGCGGCCGGCGTCGCGCGGACGATGGCGACGCGCAAGGCGGCGCAGTTCTACGCCCGCTCGGCGGGCCACAAGCCGCAGGAGATCGTCGACCGCGACCTCTGAGCGGCGGGCTCGGACCGGCCTCTCTCATATGTGCTGTTGAGGGTCGGTCACCAATAAGTGTCCAGCGCGGACACTTATTGGTGACCGACCCTCGCAAGCACCCCCGACGGACCCCGTCCGGGACCCGTCCCGGTAGGGCTGTGTGGACAACCGCACGACGCTGGTCGCCCATCCCGGCATGGTGGTCACATGCCCAGCCCGACTCCGGCGTCCACGGCGCGTGACATCCTGCGCCGAGCCCGCCGGCAACAGCGCCTCAGCCAGGCACAGCTGGCTGCCAGAGCAGGCGTCAGCAAGACCGTGATCGCCCGCTACGAGTCGGGACAGCGGACAGCAGCCCACGGTCGCCGCACTGGAGCGTCTCGTGGCGGCGTGCGGATACGAGCTCGAGTGGACCCTCCGGAGCGGCGACGGAGCGAGCGGGGCGGTGAGCGAGGCGCCTGCCCAGGGCACGCCGTTCCCCGGGCCTATCGGGCGCCGCCTCTCCACACACCTGGACGAGGTCCTCGGCCTGCTCTCGCGGGCCGGGGTGAGCGAGCCCCGGCTCTACGGGGACGTGGCTGACGGCTGCGAGGGCGTGGGGTCCTGGGTCGTCATTGGTGTGACCATCCCACCGCAGGTGAGCCACAGAGAAGTCCTCGCGGCCTCCGGGCAGATCGGGCTGCTCATCGACGCCACCGTGAGAGTCCTGGCACACAGCCACGTCGTCGACTACGGCTGGGACGGCGACGGGGTTCCCCTCACGGGCGAGGAGAGCCCACCCATCCGTCGCTGCGGGTGACCAGGGTCGAGGCGATCGGGACACCGGCGCGATAGGCGAGGTGCAGGTGGCTCGGCGCGTCGAGCACGGTGAGGTCGGCCGGTCCCCCCACGGTGATGCGGCCGACATCGTCGCGCCGCAACGCCTTCGCCGAACCGCGCGTCGCGGCCCAGACCGCCTCACCCGGCGTCATCCCCATCTCGCGCACGGCGAGGGCGATGACGAACGGCATCGAGCTCGAGTAGCACGTGCCGGGGTTGCAGTCGCTGGCGAGCGCGACGCTCACACCGGCGTCGATCAGGGCGCGAGCGTCGGGGTAGGGCGACCGGGTGGAGAACTCGACGCCGGGCAGCAGGGTGGCGACGGTGGTGTCCGCCGCGTCCACGAGCACCGCGACGTCCGCCGCGGAGAGGAACGTGCAGTGGTCGACGCTGGCAGCGCCGAGCTCGACGGCGATCTGCACCCCGGGCCCGGGACCGAGCTGGTTGCCGTGGACCCGGAGCTCGAGCCCGGCGTTGCGGGCAGCGGTGAGGACGGCGCGTGACTCGTCCTCGGTGAAGGCGTGCGCCGAGTTCGGCTCGCAGAAGACGTCGGCCCACCGGGCGTGCGGCGCACAGGCCTCGAGCATCGGTCCCGTGACGAGCTCGACGTAGGCCGCCCGGTCACCTCGTGCCTCCGGTGGCACGACGTGGGCACCGAGGAAGGTGGTCTCGGTCGTGAACTCCCGGGCGATCCGCAGCGACCGCGCCTCGTCGTCGACGGTGAGGCCGTAGCCACCCTTGATCTCGACGGTGGTCGTGCCCTGGGCGCGCATCTCGACGACGCGGCGACCGACGAGCCCACGCAGCCGGACGTCGTCGGCCGCGCGTGTGGCACCGACGGAGACCCCGATCCCGCCACCGTCATAGCGCTCGCCCGTCATCCGCGCGGCGAACTCGGCGGCGCGGTCACCGTCGAAGACGAGGTGGCTGTGGCTGTCGACGAACCCGGGTAGGACAGCGCGTCCCTCGAGGTCGATCCGGTGGTCGGCGTCGGGGACGTCGGCGGCGTCGCCGACCCACGCAACGTGTCCGTCGTCGACGACGAGTGCGGCGTCGGTCCGCAGCCCGAGCCCCGAGTCGCCGGAGCCGTCACAGGTGACGAGCTCGCCGATCCCGACGACCGCGGTCGCTGTCACTGCCCCACCCGGACGGCCGCGATGGACTCGGCGATGACGTCGTCCACCGGGCCCATCGGGTGGACCCCACCGGACACGATGCGCCGACCCCCGACGACGACATCGGTGACGTCGGCCCCGGTCGCACCGAAGATCACCTGTCCGAGCCCGACCCCGCTCGTGCGCCGGCTGTCGGTCCGGACTGCGACGAGGTCGGCCACGGCCCCGACCGCGATCCGTCCGCCGTCCCAGCCGAGGCTCCGATAGCCCGCGGCGGTGCCCATCTCGAGCAGCGAGGCGACCGGGAAGCGGCCGCGCTCGTGGCTCTTGAGCCGCTCGTGCATCTCGATGCCGCGCATCTCCTCGAACGGGTCGATCACGGCGTGCTGGTCGGAGCCGAGGCTGATCGGCACGTCGCGCTCGGCGAGCTCGCACCCGGGCCCGACGCCGTCGGCGAGGTCGCGCTCGGTCGTGGGGCAGAAGCAGGCTCCGGCACCGGACCGGCCCATGAGGTCGAGGTCGTCCTCGGACAGGTGCGTCGCGTGGACGGCGGTGAACCGCTCGCCGAGCAGCCCGGCGTCGGTGAGGTGCTCGACGGGGCTCGCGCCGTAGGCCATCTGCGTCGCGAGGTTCTCGGCGATCTGCTCGCTGACGTGGGCGTGGACCGGCCGGTCTCCGACGACTTTCGCGAACTCCGCGAGCTGCTCCCCGGTGAGGGCACGCACCGAGTGGGCCGCAGCCCCGATGCGCACGGTGTCGCTCTCCTGCAACGCCTCCACCCGTTCGGCCCAGGCCTGCACCGACCCGTCGGAGAACCGGGTCTGCACCTCGTCGAGAGGCAGGTGGCCGTCGGCACTCAGACCACCCGTGAGGTAGCACGTGTCGAGCAGGGTGAGCCTGATCCCGACCTCGCCCGCCGCGGCGACCAGCGCCTCCCCCATGGCGTTGGGGTCGTCGTAACGACGTCCACCCGGGGCGTGGTGCAGGTAGTGGAACTCGCCGACGACGGTGTAGCCGGCTGCCACCATCTCCACGAACACCCCTCTCGCGAGGGCGAAGTAGGTGTCCGGCGTGAGTCGAGCGGTCACGGCATACATCTGGTCGCGCCACGACCAGAAGTTGCCCCCGTCCGCGTGGGTGCGCCCCCGCAGCATCCGGTGGAAGGCGTGGCTGTGGGCGTTGGCGAGCCCGGGCAGCACGATGCCCCGCAGCCGAACGTCCCCGTCGGCCGGCTTCGCGTCGGCGACGACCTCGGTGATCCGGCCGTCGGCGACGACGACCCGCACGCCCCGGTGGACCTTGTCCGGCAGCTGTGCGTGCTCGCACCAGTAGGCCGTCACGCGTGCGCTCCCGCCAGGTCGGTGAGCACCGTGGTCAACGCGTCGACGCCGGCGAGGCAGTCCTCGGACGTCGCGAACTCCTCCGGGGAGTGAGAGATGCCGGTCGGGTTGCGGACGAAGAGCATCGCCGTGGGGACACCCGCGTTGGCGAGGATGCCCGCGTCGTGTCCCGCACCGGTCCCGATGACGGGTATGCCGCCGAGCCGGGTCGCGATCCGGCGCGCCAGTCCCGGGTCGAAGGGCGTCGAGCCGGTCCACGAGTCCTCGACGACGAGCCCGCCGAACTCGTCGACGACCTCGGTGACGTCGGCGACGACGGCGCGCACCGCGTCCTCGTCGGCCCCGCGGGCGTCGAGCCAGCCGGTCACCTCACTCGGGAGGGCGTTGACGCCACCGGGGGTGACGGCCACCTTGCCGACCGTCGCCACACACCCGTGGGTCTCAGCGGCGCGCCGCGCGGCGATGACGGCGGCGGCGAAGCCGAGCATCGCGTCGTCCCGGTCCTGCAGGCGGGTCGTGCCCGCGTGGTTGGCCTCGCCAAGGGTCCGGATCCGCCACCGTCCGTGCGGCCAGATGTCGCTGCCCACCGCGACCGGGGTGTCGGTGTCGAGCGTGGAGAGATGGCGGCCCTGCTCGACGTGGAGCTCGACGAAGGTGCCGATGCGGCGCACGCTCTCGGCGTCGGGGCCGAGCTCGTGCGGGTCGCGGCCGGAGGCGCTCAGCGCCTCGGCCATCGAGATGCCCTCGCCGTCCGTGAGCGAGCGCGCGCGGTCGGCCGTCATCGCCCCCGTGAGGACGCGCGAGCCGGCGCAGGCGACACCGAAGCGGGCGCCCTCCTCGTCGACGAAGTTGACGACGCCGATGGGCCGCTCGGGCTCGAAGCCGCTGTCCCGCAACGCATCGACCGCGGCCAGCGCCGACACGACACCGAGCGGCCCGTCGAACGCGCCGCCATCGGGTACGGAGTCGAGGTGCGACCCGGTGACGACGCCGGGGCGGCCTGCGGCGAGCGCGGCGTCGGGGTCGCCCCACCACGCCCACTGGTTGCCGACCCGGTCGACGGTGAGGTCGAGCCCGCGGTGCTCGGCCTCGGCGGCGAACCACTCGCGCAGCGTGGCGTCCTCCCGCGTCCAGGCGAAGCGCCGGTAGCCACCGGAGGAGGCGTCACGGCCGATCGGCGTGAGGTCTCGCCACATCGAGCTGAAGGTCACCGCTGCCTCTTCCGTCCTCGTCGTCGGGCCACGACCCCATTCCACACCCCCACGCGGGGGCGGGGCGCGTGACCGCGCCGATTCCCTGTCTCGGATCCGAGACCACGCGACGCGCACCCGCATCTAGAGTCGTGGCATGAGCGATGGCGGCACGGGAACCGGTGAGGTCGAGGGCGCGCGTCGGGCGC
This sequence comes from Knoellia sp. LjRoot47, assembly GCF_964253435.1. Lineage (NCBI taxonomy): Bacteria > Bacillati > Actinomycetota > Actinomycetes > Micrococcales > Intrasporangiaceae > Knoellia > Knoellia sp. LjRoot47. The sequence continues at coordinate 1,488,234 of NZ_CAXUQS020000001.1, read as the reverse complement.
GCGAGGCGCTCGAGGCCAGCGGCGTGGAGCACCGGATCGTCGTCGCGACCGAGCGGGCGTCCTCCCTCGCCGAGGCCGCGAGGCAGCGTGGCATCGAGCCGCGCGACATCGTCAAGTCGCTCGTGGTGCGACGTGGATCGGGCGACTACGTCTTCGTCCTCGTGCCCGGCGACCGCGAGATCTCGTGGCCCAAGCTGCGCGCCCACCTCGGCGTCAACCGGCTGTCGATGCCGCCGGCCGACAAGGCGCGCGACGCGACCGATACGAGCGCGGCACGATCACGCCGTTCGGGTCGACGACCGCCTGGCCGGTCATCGCCGACGCCACGGTCCCCGGCCGGACCATCTCGATGGGCGCCGGCGCGCACGGGACGTCCGTGACGCTGGCCGCCGACGACGTGGTGTCCGCACTGGGCGCCGACGTCGTCGACGTCACCGACCCCGCCTGAACCCGTCCGAGCACCCCCTCAGCGACTCCCGGCCACGACGTCCTTGACGAGCTGCGGCGGCAGGTAGTCGTAGCGGGCGAACCTGCGGGTGAACGTCCCGGTACCGTGCGACACCGACCGCAGGTCGATCGGATAGCGCGACAGCTCGAGCGCGGGCACCTCCGCGTGGATCACCGTGCGACCGTCGTGCTGCGACGGCTCGGTGCCGTGGACCTGGCCGCGCCGACCACGCAGGTCGGCGAGCACCGGACCCACCGAGACGTCGGCGACGTCGATGTCGACCGCGTCGATCGGCTCGAGCATCGCCACCGTGGTCTCGTTGGCCACCTGTCGCAGGGCCAGACCGGCCGCGGTCTGGAACGCCATGTCCGAGGAGTCGACCGAGTGCGCCTTGCCGTCGACGAGGGTGACCCGGACGTCGACGGCCGGGTAGCCGGCGAGCACCCCCTTGTCGAGCTGGGCGCGGGCACCCTTCTCGACCGACGCGATGAACTGGCGAGGCACCGCACCGCCGACGACCTTGTCGACGAACTCGATCCCCGAGCCGCGCGGCAGCGGCTCGATCTTCAGCGTGCAGACGGCGTACTGCCCGTGGCCACCGGACTGCTTGACCTGCCGGCCCTGGGCGTCGCAGGGCTCGACGAACGTCTCCCGCAGGGCCGTCCGCAGCGGCTCGGCCTCGACCGCGACGTGGTGACGCTCCTCCAACGACGTCGTCAGCAGCGACACGTGCGCCGGCCCCATGGCCCAGATGACGACCTGGTGCGTCTCGTCGTTGAGGTCGAGTCGCATCACCACGTCCTCGGAGACAAGCGACTGCAGCACCGTCGCGAGCTTGTCCTCGTCGCCCTTGCTCCTGGCGTGGATCGCCACGGGCAGCAACGGTTCGGGGAGCACCCAGGGCTCGACGAGCGCGGGGCGCGACGGCGACGAGAGGGTGTCCGTCGTCTCGGCCGCCCCGAGTCGGGCCACGAGGACGAGGTCACCGGCGACGGCGTGAGACTTGGGTTGCGACTCGTCACCGAGGGGTGCGGCCAGGGCACCCACGCGGTCGAGGTCGGTGTCGTGGTCGCGGTGACCGCCGAGCGCCTCGCCCGCGAACTGCTGGAGGTGGCCCGACACGTGCACCGGGTCGTCCGGGCGCAGCGTCCCCGAGAACACTCGCACGAGGGACTGCCGCCCGACGAAGGGGTCGGTCGTCGTCCGCACCACCTCGGCGACGAGCGGCCCGGAGGGGTCGCAGGACAGCTCGCCGAAGTCGCCCCCGTTGGTGCGGAACACCCGCGGCAGCCTGACGTCGGCGGGTGAGGGAAGGCCGTGCTCCACGAGGTCGAGCACCTCCTCCAGCCCGATCCCGCTGGTGGCGTGGGTCGGCAGGACGGGGAAGAAGCGACCTGTGGCGACGGCCGCGTGCAGGTCCTCGCGCAGCGCAGCGGCGTCGACCTCCTCGCCGTCGAGGTAGCGCTCGAGCAGCGTGTCGTCCTCGGACTCCTCGATGATCGCCTCGACGACCTCGGCGCGCCGGGCCAGCACCTCCTCGGTGGCCTCCTGCCCCGCCGCGAGCAGGTCGACGAGCCCGGTCACGGTCGTGGCGGGACCATCCGGCTGCACCGGCAGTGCCAGCGGTTGCGCGTCGCCGAAGACCCGTCGGCACGTCGCGAGCGTCTCGTCGAAGTCCGCCCGCGCCTGCTCGAGCCGCGTCACGACGACGGCACGCGGCATACCGACCGCTGCGCACTCCCGCCACAGCATCCTCGTCGCCTCGTCCACCCCGTCCGCCCCCGAGACGACGAAGAGGGCGGCATCCGCCGCCCTCAGCCCTGCTCGCACCTCGCCGACGAAGTCGGGGTTGCCCGGTGTGTCGACGAGGTTGACCACCACCTCCCCGCTGGCGAAGCTCGCCGCCACGAGGCCCGTCGAGGACGACCGATCCTCGCCCCTCGGTCGCCGCCCCTCGACCCGCGCCGCGACGAGGTGCTCGAACAGCGTGCTCTTGCCCGCACCCGGCGGACCGACGAGGACGACGTTGCGGATCTGCTGCGGGCTCGTGGGGGCAGGTGCGTCGTCGGCACCCGAGGTGCGGTTCATGACCACACCTTCCTCCCGCCCGCGGGCGCCGCACAAGGGTCGGGGAGCCACGAACCGCGCGTATGCCGGCCCACGCAGAGCGTGGGACCCGCGCCTCCCCCTGACGTGTCCGCGGGCGTACCGTCGACAGGGCGTGACGCAACACACCGCAGCGACGGAGCAGCGATGACAGGACTGACGGGCCAGGTCCGGGACTGGGTCTCGCGCGCGCTCGACGGCTCCGACCCGCGAGCCACCGCGAGGGCGGGGTGGGTCGCGGTCGCGGCCCTCGCCCTCGCCCTCGGGTGGTCCGTCGTCACGCCCGACGGGACGCCGGCCGGTCCAGTCGGCGCACACGGGAGCACGCGAGCAGCAGCCGGCGGCACGGACGAGCGAGCCCCGGCCTGCTGGCCCGAGTCCGGCCGCCCGAGCACCCGCCCGGTCGGCCTCGCGGCGGTGTCGACCGGTCCCGTCGAGCCGGGTGAGGTGGTGGAGTCGACCCGTTGGGGGCAGGCGGGGAGCAACGGCCCCTGGGGCGTCGCCGCTGTCGCCGACTGCACCGTCGTCCGTCTCGACGCCGTGTGGATCGAGCCGAGTGGCCGCAAGCAACGGCACCGGATCGACGGCTCCGGATCGTCCGCCACCGGCGTCGTCGCCAACGGTCTCGACGGTGCGATCGCGATCTACTCCGTCGGTGTCGACGCGGCCGGGCGGCTGGCCGCCCAGCTCCACATCAGCACCGACTGGGGTCGCACGTGGCAGCAACGCGAGGTCCCGAGCTCGGCCGAACCGGACGTGCGCGCCGGCCAGCTCTCCGCCCAGTGGGAGCGCTGGCCGGTCCTCGACGGCTGACCTGCGCACGGCAAACGGAGGAAAGGTTGAGGGTCCGGAGGGACATGTTCCGTCCGGACCCTCAAGGTTCCCTCATGGGGAGTACAAGCTGGGGGCCAGCCTCAGCCCTCGCGCATCGGGATCCGGACGCCCTGCTCGGCAGCGGTCCGGTCGGCGATGTCGTAGCCCGCGTCGACGTGGCGGATGACGCCCATCGCCGGGTCGTTGGTGAGGACGCGCGCGAGCTTCTCGGCAGCGAGTGGGGTGCCGTCGGCGAGCGAGACCTGCCCGGCGTGCAGCGACCGGCCCATGCCGACGCCGCCGCCGTGGTGGATCGAGACCCAGGAGGCACCCGACGAGGTGTTGACGAGCGCGTTGAGCAGCGGCCAGTCGGCGATGGCGTCGGACCCGTCCGCCATCGACTCGGTCTCGCGGTAGGGCGAGGCGACGGACCCCGTGTCGAGGTGGTCGCGGCCGATGACGATCGGCGCGCTCACCTCACCGGTGCGGACCAGCTCGTTGATCGCGAGACCCGCCTTGTCGCGCTCACCCTGACCCAGCCAGCAGATGCGAGCAGGCAGGCCTTGGAACGCGATCCGCTCCTGCGCACCCTTGATCCACGTGTGCAGCCGCTCGTTGTCCGGGAAGAGGTCGAGCACAGCACGGTCGGTCGCCGCGATGTCCTTGGGGTCGCCCGAGAGCGCTGCCCAGCGGAACGGTCCCTTGCCCTCGCAGAACAGGGGACGGATGTAGGCCGGCACGAACCCGGGGAAGTCGAACGCGCGGTCGTAGCCGCCCTGGCGGGCCTCGTCGCGGATCGAGTTGCCGTAGTCGAAGACCTCGGCGCCGCCGTCCTGGAACTCGACCATCGCCTGCACCTGTGCGGCCATCGAGGCGCGCGCCCGGTCGGTGAACTCCTCGGGCTTCTTCTCGGCGTACTCGTGCCACTCCTCGAGCGAGACCCCCTCGGGGAGGTAGGACAGCGGGTCGTGCGCCGACGTCTGGTCGGTGACGATGTCGATCGGCACACCGCGCCGGAGCAGCTCGGGGAAGACCTCCGCCGCGTTGCCGACGACTCCCACGGACCAGCCGCGCTTCGAGTCCTTGGCCGCGAGCGCCTTCTCGACGGCGTCGTCGAGCGACGAGGCGACCTCGTCGAGGTAGCGGTGCTCGACCCGGCGCCGCAGCCGGGACTCGTCGACGTCGACGATGAGGCAGGCGCCGCCGTTCATCGTTACCGCCAGCGGCTGCGCGCCGCCCATGCCACCACAGCCGCCGGTGAGGGTGAGGGTGCCGGCGAGGGTTCCGCCGAAACGCTTCTCCGCCACCGCGGCGAAGGTCTCGTAGGTGCCCTGGACGATGCCCTGCGTGCCGATGTAGATCCACGACCCGGCCGTCATCTGGCCGTACATCGTCAGTCCGAGGTGCTCGAGCCGGCGGAACTCGGGCCAGGTCGCCCAGTCGCCGACGAGGTTGGAGTTGGCGATGAGGACGCGCGGCGCCCACTCGTGCGTCTGCATGACACCGACAGGGCGACCGGACTGCACGAGCATCGTCTCGTCCTGCTTGAGCGTGCTCAGCGTGCGGACCATCGCGTCGAAGCTCTTCCAGTCGCGAGCCGCGCGACCGGTCCCGCCGTAGACGACGAGGTCGTCGGGACGCTCGGCGACCTCGGGGTCGAGGTTGTTCATGAGCATCCGCAGCGGAGCCTCCGTACCCCAGTGGGTGGCGTGGGTCAGGGACGTGCCGCGCGGGGCGCGGACGGGACGAGCACCTTCCATGACGTTCTCCTTCAAGGCGATTCGGTATGCCGTGTGAATCAGTTGAGCCGGCCGGTGACGGCCTCGGCGGCGGTCACCACGGTCCCGTCGAGCACCGCCTCGTAGGCCGCCTCGAGGTCGGGTGCGAGGAAGCGGTCGGGCCCGGGCGCGACGTTGCCGGCCTCGGCGAGGGCGGCGATGACGGCCGCGGAGGCGGGAGCCGGCTGCAGTGGCGCCCGCAGCTGGATGCCGCGAGCCGCGGCGACGAGCTCGATCGCCACGACCCGGGTCAGCGCGTCGACCGAGCGGCGCAGCTTGCGGGCGGCGGACCAGCCCATCGAGACGTGGTCCTCCTGCATCGCGCTGCTCGGGATGGAGTCCACCGATGCAGGCACGGCGAGGCGCTTCATCTCCGAGACCATCGCGGCCTGGGTGTACTGCGCGATCATCAGTCCGGAGTCGACGCCGGGGTCGTCGGCGAGGAAGGGCGGCAGGCCGTTGTTGCGGGCCTTGTCGAGGAACCGGTCGGTGCGGCGCTCCGAGATCGAGGCGAGGTCGGCGGCGACGATCGCAAGGAAGTCAAGGACGTAGGCCACGGGTGCTCCGTGGAAGTTGCCGTTGGACTCGACCCGGCCGTCGAGCGTGACCACCGGGTTGTCGATCGCCGAGGCGAGCTCCCACTCGGCGACGCGCGAGGCGTGGTCGATGGTGTCGCGAGCTCCCCCGGCGACCTGCGGTGCGCACCGCAGCGAGTACGCGTCCTGGACCCGCGTGCACGCCGCGGGGTCGCGGTGCGAGTCGCGGATCGGGCTGTGCGCCAGCACCTTCCGCATGTTCTCGGCCGACCGGGCCTGCCCCGGTTGCGGACGCAGGTCGTGCAGGTCGGCGGCGAAGACGTCGTCGGTGCCGAGCAGCCCCTCGACGCTCATCGCGGCTGAGATGTCCGCGGTGGTCACGAGCTGGCGCAGGTCGGCGATCGCGAGGCAGAGCATGCCGAGCATGCCGTCGGTGCCGTTGATGAGGGCCAAGCCCTCCTTCTCGGCGAGCTCGACCGGCTCGATCCCGGCTGCGGACAGGGCTTCGCCCGCCTCCATGACCTCGCCGTCGTCGTCGCGCACCAGGCCCTCACCCATGAGCGCGAGCGCGCAGTGCGAGAGCGGGGCGAGGTCGCCGGAGCAGCCGAGCGAGCCGTACTCGTGGACGACGGGCGTGATGCCCGCGTTGAGGATGGCGAGGTAGGTCTCGAGTGTCACGGCCCGCACGCCGGTGCGCGCGGTGGCGAGGGTGTTGATGCGCAGCAGCATGAGGGCGCGCACGACCTCGCGCTCGACCTCCGGCCCGGCGCCGGCGGCGTGCGAGCGCACGAGCGAGCGCTGCAGCTGGGCGCGCAGCTCCACGGGGATGTGCCGGGTGGCGAGCGCCCCGAAGCCGGTCGAGACGCCGTAGTGCGCCACCGTGTCCTCGGCCAGGCCCTCGATCGTCGCGCGGGTCGCCCGCACCGACTCGAGCGCCGTAGGGCTCAGCTCGACGGTCGCACCGTGCCGCGCCACTCGGACGACGTCGTCGATGCTCAGCCGACCGCCGCCGACGACGACCGGGTGCTGCTGGGTCTGGGTGTGCGTCATCCCCCAAGCACACCGCAGGTATGCCGTCCGCGACAGGCGCGCACCCGGCATACCGTCTCGGATCCGAGACGCGAAGGATGGTCCCTCGCGAGTCCGGGGCGAGCGTCCCCACCGGGTCTAGCGTGCGAGACACCGACGACCAGGGGAGACGGGATGTTCAAGAAGATCAAGGCCGCGAAGGCCTACCTCGAGCACGGCGACGAGTTCGCCGCCGGACTCGCCCCCGACGATGCGGTGGTCATCGACGCGCCCTCGGACGCGGGTCAGCCGGCCGTCGACGCGGCGCTCGACGGGAAGCACGAGCCCGCCGCCGAGCTGCTCGCAGGCAGTCGGGAGTCACGCGCCTGGGAGGACCGCGACAGCGACGTGCACACCCTCGCCCACCTCACCCTGAGGTCACCGGACTGGCTCGAGTCGTGGGCGGCGGCCGACCCCGAGAACCCCGACCTCGCCGTCGTCGACGCGCGCCGCCGGGTCGAGCTGGCGTGGGAGCAGCGGTCGAACGACGACGCGAGCCAGGTGAGCCGCGAGCAGTTCGAGGCCTTCGGCCGCACGCTCGAGGAGGCGACCGAGCGCATCCGGCAGGCCGTGGCGGGCTCTCCGGGCGACCCCGTGCCGTGGGCGGTGGCGCTGCGGCACTGCCGCGGCACCGAGCACGACCGCACGGTCTTCGACGAGTGCCTGCGCGAGCTCGACGGCGCGGACCCGCACCACTACGGCGCGCGGTGGGAGGCGATGCAGTTCGTGTGCGCGAAGTGGTTCGGGTCGCACGAGGAGATGTACGACTTCGCGCAGGCGAGCGTCGACGCCGCACCACGAGAGGCACGGGTGCAGTCGCTGCTGCTCGACGCCGTGCTCGAGCACCTGGCTGCCGAGCCCTCCGCCCTGACCTCGAACCCGGACCGCGTCGACGAGGCCATCGCCCGGGCGCAGGGCTGGCTCGACGCCAACCCCGACGCCGGCCACCACCTCACGGCCCGGACCCGCGGCACCCTCGCCCGGGTCCTCTTCCACCTCGAGCGCGGTGACGAGGCCTACGAGCAGGTGCGCGCCATGGGCGAGCACGCAGCGGCCTACCCGTGGCGCTACTGGGGCGACGCCCGGGACGAGTTCCTCACCTACCGCTCGCACATCGTCACGATGGCGGCCGGCGCGTCGTGAGCTCGATGGTCCTGCTCGTCCGCGCGAGCGCCGCCGAGCTGCAGCGACCGGTCGTCTGGGCGCGGACCCGGGTGCGGCTCGTCGACAGCGAGCGTCCCGGCTGGTCGCTCGTCGACGTCGGCGAGCCTCACCAGGCAGCGCTCGAGCGCGTGGCCGAGGAGGCCAGCGCGCTCGGCCCGGCACTGCTCGTCGTCGTGGGCGACCTGCGCACCGGCGTGCAGCTCTGGCAGGGCGGACGTCGCACCGCGCGCGTCGGATGGACGTCCGGCGAGGTCAACGACCTGCCGGCCGCGGACGCACGGACCGTCTCGTCACAGCTGGCCTCAGCGCTCGAGGTCGACGCCGCTCCGGTCGCCCGCGTCCTGGGAGAGGCGACGAGCCCCGACCGAGCCCTGCGCGCGCTCATGACGGCGCTCGGCGCACCCCTTCCCGGACAGCTGTCGCGGCACCGGCGCGGGCCCCTGGACTCGGACCGCACCACGGACCTCCGGCGGCGCGGCATCCTCGAGGCCACGGTCGAGGAGACCTGGGGGCACTGACCCCTCAGCCCGGGTTGCACCCGGTCGCCGCGGTCGCGAAGCGCTCGATGGCCAGCCGCGCCCGCGCCGGGTCCGGCGCTCCGTTCTCGATGATCGCGAAGATGCGCTGCTTGCCGTCGACCCCGTACGCCGTCCCCGAGAGCGAGACGACGTCGCTGAGCCACCCCGTCTTGGCCCGGACCTTGCCGCGGGCGCACCGGGTGTCCGCCGTCGCGAAGCGATCCTTGAGGGTCCCGGAGACGCCGGCCGTCGGCATGCCCGACGAGCTGTAGAGGACGTCGCGCACGGTCGGCGTCTGGTGCACACGCCGGAGCAGGCTCGCGAGGTTCTGCGCAGTGAGGCGGTCCGACCGAGAGAGGCCGGAGCCGTCGTAGGTCGCGCTTCCCGTCGTGATGGCCCCGCGGGCGCGGATGGTCGCAAGGGCGTGAGCGTTCGCGGCCGACCACGTCGCACCCTTGCCGTTGAGCCGCGCCGACTGGCGGTGGAGATTCTCCCCGTAGTCGTTGTTGGACGTGTTGATGAGGGTCGCCGCGAGCGAGCGCACGTAGGGAGAGCGGACGCTGGACAGGGTGATCGTCGCCGGTGACGCCGAGGCCCGCGCGGTCGACGACACCCCGATGCCGAGGCGCTTGAGGGCGGCTCCGAAGCCGAGGGCCGCGTCGATGGAGGTGTCCATGACGTCGTGGCCGTCGACGACGAGCGCGCGCACCGGGGCCACGTCGCCGGGGACGTAGCTGGCCTTCCACCCCGTGGCCGACGTGGGTGCCGGGAAGATCGAGTCGTCCACCCGGACCGCGACCGTCTTCACTCCCTTGGCGACGAGGGCCGAACGGGTCGCGCTCGCCAGGGCCCGGACCGAGGTCGCGCTGAGCGCCGGGTCGCCGCCACCGACGATCCAGACGACGCTGTGGGCGGCGTTGGTCCGCACGGTCGTCGTGAACTGTTGGGTGTGCGACATGCTCGACAGCGCGACGAACGCGGTGTCGAGCTTCATGTTCGACGCGGGCAGGAGCGACAGCGTGGAGTTGCGTTGGTAGACGGTCGCGCCGGTGTCCGGGTCGATGACGAGCGCGCTCACCCTGCTGCCCAGCGCCGGGTCGGCGCCGGCGGCGGCCAGCCGCTGCGGGATGGTGCGGGTGTCCGCCGCGCTGAGGACCAGCTGGCCGGGCTCGGGGCCGCGCTGCGTCACCTGCGGCGAGTCGGCCGGCGGCACCGACTCCGGACGGGGCGCCGGGTGGCCCGCCGGACCCTGCGCCGAGGCGGCCCCTCCGCTCGCGACGAGGGCCAGCGCCAGGGCGCAGGCCCCGACGCCGAGCTGGACCGTTCGGGGCGTCCGGCGCGCGTTCATGGCAAGGAGCATGGCACCGATGTGCCGGGGCCGCGCGGCGAGCGGTTCCGGGGTCAGACCGTCGCGTATGCCGTCCGCGCACCCTCTCCCTCGGCCACCGGCGCCCCGGCGAGCGCGGCGTAGCGGCCACCGAGCGTCACCAGCTCCTCGTGGGTGCCACGCTCGACCACGCGGCCGTGGTCGAGGACGGCGATCTCGTCGGCGGACTCGACGGTCGTGAGGCGGTGCGCGATGGTGATCGTCGTCCGGCCCCGGACGAGTTCGTCGAGAGCCTTCTGGACGGCGCGCTCCGTGTCGTTGTCGAGCGCGCTGGTCGCCTCGTCGAGCACGAGCACCTTCGGGTCGCGCAGGATCGTCCGGGCGATGGCGATGCGCTGCTGCTCCCCACCCGAGAACCGGTGTCCGCGAGCGCCGACGACCGTGTCCAGCCCGTCGGGCAGTGACGCCACGAGGTCCGCGACCTGGGCGGCGCCGAGGGCGCGCCACAGGTCGACCTCACCGGCGTCGGGTGCCGCGAGCAGGAGGTTCTCGCGGATCGAGGCGTGCACCAGGTAGGTCTCCTGCGACACCACACCGACGATCCGGGCGAGGACCTCGGGGTCGAGATCGCGCAGGTCGACGCCGTCGACGGTGACCCGCCCCGAGGTCGGGTCGTGCAGCCGGGCCACGAGCGAGGCGAGGGTGGACTTGCCCGACCCGGTGTGGCCGACGAGGGCCAGCGAGCCACCGGCCGGGACCAGAGCGGAGACGGAGTCGACCGCGAGAGGTGCGTCTGCGGCATACGCGAAGGAGACGTCCTCGAGGCGCACCTCGCCGCGCACGGTCCCCGGATCGAGGGCCACGGGTGTGGAGGGGGCGGCGACGTCGGGGACGAGGTCGAGGTACTCGAAGACGCGCGAGAACAGCGCCATCGACGACACCCACTGGGCGCCGACGTTGAGCAGGCCCATGAGCGGCCGGAAGATGCCGGCCTGGAGCGTCGTGAAGGCGATCAGGGTCCCGATGGTCATGCCGCCGGAGGTCGCGGGGAGCCCGGCGACGAGGTAGATGAGCGCGGGGATGGCCGAGAAGATGATCTGCATCGTCGCCATCCGCCAGCGACCGGCGAGCTGGCTGCGCAGCTCGAGGTCGACGAGCTCCTCGGACGTCGTCGCGAAGCGCTCGGCGTGGCGGCGGCCCGCGCCGAGGGTCTTGGACAGGCGCACGCCGGAGACCGACAGGCCCTCCTCGATCTGGACGTTGAGGTCGGCCCGGCGGGCCTGCTGGCGCGCGGTGACCTCGCGGCGGATGAGCGCGACGCGGCGGGTCATCCACACGGCCGGCGGGATGACGAGCAGCGAGAGCAGGGAGAGCCGCCAGGACAGGGCGACCATGGCGACCGACGTGGCGACGGCCGTCGTGAGGTTCGAGGCGATCGAGGTGGCGGTCGTCGTGATGACGCCCTGCATGCCGTTGATGTCGTTGGTGAGCCGCGACTGGACCTCGCCGGCCCGGGTGCGGGTGAAGAAGCCCAGCGACTGCTGCTGCAGGTGGGCGAAGAGGTCGGTCCGCAGGCGGTGCATGACGCGCTGGCCCACGCCGGTGGACATCCACGTCTGCACGACGCCGAGGAGCTGGGTGGTCGCGGCGACGGCGAGCATGCCGCCGACGGCGAGGAGGAGCAGGCGCACGTCCTGCTGCGGGATGGCGACGTCGACGACCTCGCGCACGAGGAACGGCTGCGCCATCGAGATGACCGACGTGGCCACGATGATCGCGGTGACGACGCCGATGGGGCGGCCGAAGCCACGGAAGAGGGCGGTGACCCGTCGCAGCGGGACGGGGGCGATCTCGAGCTGGGCGCGGTCACGCGGGTCGACCTTCATCGGGCCGCCGCCGCGACCGCCGCGAGCGCCGGTCTCGGGGGTGGGGTGTGGGGTGGCTGTCATGCGCACCCTCCTGTCCGTGTCGAGCGAAAGTGTTTGGTGAGGTTGCCTCACAATGAGCCCAACGCAGCGTTCGGCGATAACATTCCCGTATGGCGTCCGCCCCTCACCCTCCGGATGTCTCACCCGAGCCGGCGCTCGGCGAGCTCGTCATGGAGGTGGCGCGAGGTCTGCGGCGGCGGTTCGCGGCGACGCTCGAACCCTGGGGCATCACGCCGCACGAGTCGCGGGCGCTGCGGGTCATCGGCCACCACGAGCCCACCCGGCTCGGCGTCGTCGCCCAGCACCTGCGCATCGCACCGCGCTCGGTCACCGACGTCGTCGACTCCCTCGAGGGGCGGGGCTTCGTCGCCCGCGAGCCCGACCCGAGCGACCGGCGGGCCACTCGCGTCGCGCTCACCGCGCAGGGACGTCGGGTCCTCGACGAGCTCGACACCGCCCGGCGGGCCGACGCCGAGGGCTACTTCGCCGACCTCTCGGACCGCGACCGCGCCACGCTGACCCGCATCCTCGGGAGGCTGCTCGACGACGGTCCGTCGGGTGGATGATGGGCCCCACCACCTCCACCCGTCCGACCGAGGAGCTCCGATGACCCGCGCCATCCACTTCGAGATCCACGCCGCCGACGTCCCCCGCGCGGTCGCGTTCTACACGGCCGTGTTCGGCTGGGAGACCGAGGACTGGAGCGAGTTCGCCGGCATGCCCTACGTCGGGGTGACGACCGGTCCGGAGGACCAGCCGGGCATCAACGGCGCGATCATGCAGCGGCAGGGACCCAACCCCGAGCCCGGCGGTCCCGTCGCGGGGTCGGTCCTCACGATGGGCAGCGACGACTTCGACGCCACCGCTGCCAAGGCCCTGACTGCCGGCGCCACCGTCGCCCTCGAGAAGCACGCCCTGCCCGGCATGGCGTGGCAGGGCTACTTCATCGACACTGAGGGCAACGTCTTCGGCGTGCACCAGCCGGACCCCGACGCCGCGTGACGGTCGCCCCGGCGGCCGGGCACGCCCTCGACGTCCTCGAGCTGCTCGCCCGGCGTGGTGAGCCGCTGCCCGCCGCCACGGTCGCCCGCGAGCTGGGGCTGCCGCGCTCGAGCACCTACCACCTGCTCTCGGTCCTGCGCGAGCGCGGCTACGTCTCCCACCTCGAGGGCGAGCGCCGCTACGGACTGGGCGTCGCGGCATACGAGCTGGGGTCGGCCTACCAGCGCCAGGCGCCCCTGCAGCGGATCGCGCGGGGCACCCTCGACCGGCTCGTCGACGCGACTGGGCACAACGCCCACCTCGCCGTGCTCCACGGGCGCGACGTCCTCTACGTCATCGAGCAGCGTGCACCCCAGGGGCCGCTGCTCGTGTCCGACGTCGGCGTCCGCCTGCCCGCGACCCTCACCGCGACCGGGCTCGCGATGCTCGCGGCGCTGCCCGCGGGGCAGGTCCGCGCCCTCTTCCCCCACGCCGACGCACTCGTCCAGCGCGACGGGCACGGCCCCTCGTCGACGACCGCGCTGCGCTCCCTGCTCCAGTCCGTGCGCGGACGGGGGTATGCCGTGGAGGACGGGCACATCACACGCGGGCTGAAGTCCGTGGCCGTCGCGGTCCTCGACCACAGCGAGCACCCGGTCGCCTCGGTCGCCGTGACCTACCGGGTCGAGTCCGCCGACGCGGCGGAGGAGTCCCGGCTCGTGGCGGCGGTGGCCGCCGCGGCCGACGATCTCTCGGCACGTCTGCGGGGCCAGGCGCGGCCACCTCGCCGCGCCTGACCCCGTTCGTCGACGGCCCGGCTCAGTGGGCCATCGGCGGTCGGTAGCCGGGGCGACCCGCGAGCCCGGCGGAGCGCACCGCGGCCCGGCCGACGACGCGACCGGCCTGCTCCAACGGATTGCTCAGCTGCGAGACCCGCGGCGGCATGACGACCACCGGGCAGCTCGCGGCATAGACGAGACGCTGCGCGAAGAGCGGTGGCCCGGTCAGGCTGCGTGGGGCGTCGATGACGAGGAGGTCGGCCTCCTCGGCGGCGGCCAGCAGGGCCTTGCGCTTGCCGCCGCGCACCGAGCGCACCTCGACGGAGTGCTCCGGCCCCAGGACCGCGGCGACGTCGGCCTCGAGCGCCGCCATCTCGCTGCGCGCGGTGTCGCGCTCGTCGGTGACCCGGGCCGAGGCACCACCGGACATCGAGCCCGGGGGCCCGGTGACCCGCCAGGAGCGGACCGCGACGAGCCGCCCGTGGTTGGCGGCGGCCTGGGCCGCGCCCCACTCGAGCGCGGCCGCCGACTTCGACGTGGCGCTCACACCGACGACGACGGTGTAGGGGCGCCCACCCTCCGGAGGCGTGGGAGTCTGCTCGCTCATCGCCGCCGCCTCAGACCGGGAGGTGGACGGTCTCGTTGCCGTCCTTGTCGTAGCTGCTGAGCGGAGGTGCGATCTCCTCGAGCGACTTGCCCTCGGCATCGACTCCCCAGACCGCGGCGACGGCGGCACCGATGAGCATGATCCCGGACGCGAGGAGGTAGCCCCAGAACATCGGGGTGCGCTCCTCGCCCTCGCCGATGAGGGCGCCGTAGAGGACCGGGCCGAGCGCGCCGAACACCTGGGCGATGGCGAAGAAGTACGAGATCGCCTGGCCACGGGCCTCCTGCGGGAAGATCTCGGACACGGTGAGGTAGCCGGCCGAGGCTCCCGCCGAGGCGAAGAAGAACGCCACGCACCAGAAGATCGTGTGGGTGCCGGCCGAGAGGGAGCCTGCGTTGAAGAGGAACGCCGAGATGGCGAGGACGATGGCGGCGAAGGCGTAGCAGCCGCCGATCATCTTGCGTCGGCCGACGGTGTCGAAGAACGGGCCGAGCAGCAGCGGGCCGAGCAGGTTGCCGATCGCGAACGGGAAGAAGTACGCGGCGGCGCTCGACGGCGTCTTGTCGTAGAAGTTCTGGAGCACGAGCGAGTACGTGAAGAAGATCGCGTTGTAGAGGAAGCTCTGCGTGATCATCAGCGTCGCGCCGAGCACGGTGCGCTTGGGGTAGAGCTTGAAGAAGACGTAGGCGAGCTGCTTGGGCGTGAGGCCCTCGCGCGGCTTGACCCACATGCCGTGCTTCTCCTCGTCGAGCTTCGGCAGCTTCTTGCCGGCGGCCTCGACCTCCTGCTCGATGCGGGAGACGATCTCCTCGGCCTCGTCGCCCTTGCCGTGCGTGACCATCCAGCGCGGGCTCTCGGGGATGTGGCGGCGCAGGTAGATGATCGCCAGACCCAGGATCGGCCCGATGAGGAAGGCGATGCGCCACCCGACGTTCTCGCCGAAGCGCTCGGTGTCGAGCAGGAAGAGGCTGGCGAAGGCGCCGATACCGGCCCCGAACCAGTAGGTGCCGTTGATGGCGAGGTCGACCCGTCCGCGGAACCGGCCGGGGATGAGCTCGTCGACGGCCGAGTTCACCGCGGAGTACTCACCACCGATGCCCATGCCCGCGACGAACCGCAGCGCGAGGAACACGAGCATGTTGGGCGAGAACGCCGCGAGGCCCGAGGCGACGAGGTAGAGCGCCAGCGTCATCGTGAAGAGCTTCTTGCGCCCGAGGGTGTCGGTGAGGCGTCCGAAGAAGAGCGCACCCACGACCTGGCCGACGAGGTAGACCGAGCCGGCGAGACCGACCTGCGCGGCGTTCATGTCGAGCGACTTCTCGAAGCCACCGGCCGCGACGATCTGCACCTCGAGACCGTCGAGGATCCAGGCGGTGCCCAGTCCGACGATGACCATCCAGTGGAACTTCGTCCATGGCATGTCGTGCATCCGGGCAGGGATCAGGCTCCTGACCGGCTTCTCCTGGTCGACCTCTGTTGCTGACATCCCAGCTCCCTCGGACCTGCGTCGCACGTGTCCGGCCGGGTGCCGAACCTCTCGGCACGTTACGCCCGCAGCGCTCTGACGTGCGGATACGCGATGGGGCTATCTGGACGGGTCAGGTCCGGAGGTGGGCGACGCCCTGCCAGCCGGGGTCGGGCTCGTCGGCGACGTCGACCCGACCCTGCTCCCAGCCACCGACGGCGGCGCGCACGACGTCGGCCCCGGGACCCGTCGAGTCGACGTAGGCGTGCAGGGTCCGGACGCCGGCGGAGCTCTCGTGGGCGACGACGCGCCCACCACCGCCCAACCGCCCGGTGAGGTGGTCCTCGAACCGACGCAGCGCGTCGAGCGACCCCTCGCCGGGCAGCCCGTCGTCGGTGAGGTCGGTGTAGGGGACGCGGACGAGGACGTGCCGGTCGAGCTCGGGTGCGGTCGTCGCCGCGAGCGGCACCTGCGCGCTGGCGATGACGCGACCCTGCGGCCCCTGGCCCTGCAGAAGCATCCAGGTCGGCTCCCCCGAGTCGTCCCGGTGCTCGGCGGCGAGCCCGTCGACGAGCGGCGCGAGGCGGTCCAGAGGGAAGGCGTCGAGGGGCGCGTCGACGGCCGAGTCGACCCGGCCGATCCACGTCTCGACGTCGACCTCCCCCAGTGCCTCGTCGAGCGCGAGCATGGTCACCTGCTGGCGGGCCTGCTCGGGCAGGTCCACGAAGCTCGGATGGTGCACCGAGACGTCGAGGTGCGCCCCCTCTCGGCGGGCGCCGACGACGATGTCGGCGAAGGACACGACGTGCGGACCGATTTCGAGGGTCCCCTCGCACGAACCCCGTTGGCGCGCGTCGGCGTACTCCCACGTCGGGTCGTTCGTCGCCGGTGCGGCGCGCAGCCAGCGCCGGGCGACCGCCCGGACGTCCGGGTCGCCCTCGGGTGACACGACGAGCATGTGCTGGGCGTCGCGGCCCGGCCCGAGCTCCCACGCGAGCCGCTCGTCGATGGCCGAGACCCGCTGCGAGATCGGCTCGACCATGTGCGACGGGTCCCGCTCGGCGATGCCCGCGGCCGTGCGTGCCGCCCCGTCGTCGGTCCACCACTGCCAGAACGCGTCGATGGCGCCCTGTTGGCCCTCACCCGTTGGAGCCTGGGCCTTGCGTCGGAAGATCCCCATGCCGCGGATTGTGGCATTTGGCAGCGGTGCCAGGACGAGAACGTGCGCGTATGCCGGTCGGTGGGCGACCGGCATACGCGCACGTCCGTCGTGGGTCGGGGGGGCGGCGTCAGACGCCGATGCGCTCCCACGGTCCCCAGATGGCGAAGGACATGCCCGCGCTCGCCTGGATGTTGACGAAGAGCGTGCGGCCGTCGGGGCTGAACGTCGACCCCGCGAACTCGTCGTCGTAGCGCGGCAGCCCGGTGCGGGCGGACTCGGCGCGGTTGAGCGCGATGTCCCAGAGCTGGCCGCCACGGCTGAGGCCGCGGACGTAGTTGTCCTCGTTGCTGTCCTCGCAGACGACGAGGGTCCCGCGGTCGCTCACCGTGATGTTGTCCGGGAAGTCGAAGGTCTGCTTGCCCGGCGACTGGTAGACGAGCCGCAGCGTCTCGGAGCGGGTGTCGTAGGCCCACACCTGACCGAAACCGTTGCCGTAGCCGTTGATCAGCTCGTTGCCCGTCTCGGGGTCACCGCCGCCCTGGGTCGAGGTGAAGTAGACGACGCCGTTGTCGTAGATCTGCCCCTCGAGCCGCGAGAACCCGGCGGCGCCCTTGGCCCGGCCCTGACCGCTGACGTGCTGGAGCGCGGTGTCGTTGAGCGTCGGCGCGGTCTGCCCCGGCGTGTAGGGGTAGGTGGGGTCCGGGTCGTCGATGTCGACCCACTGCACCTTGTAGGTCGCACCCTTGCGCTGGTTGCCCTCGAGGTGGGCGTTGGGCTGTCCCTTGACGGCGAGCATCTGGAGCCGACCCTCGTTGTCGAGGTGTCCGCTCCTCATCGGGTTGCGCTTCGGGGTGTAGCGGTAGAAGCCCGACGGGAACGCGAAGTTGTCCTCGGTGAGGTAGAGCCGCCCCTCGCGCGGGTCGAACGACACGGCCTCGTGCGGGAAGCGCCCGGCCCGCGTGATCGGCCTCGCCTCCGCCCGTCCCTTCGTCGGCACCTCGAAGACGTAGCCGTGCGGCTTGGTGAGCGGGACGTTGGACGCGCCGGTGAAGTCCGGTCCGACGTCGGGCCCGTTGACCGTCTCCTCGCACGTCACCCAGGCGCCCCACGGCATCTGACCGCCGGAGCAGTTCATCATCGTGCCGCTGATCGCGGTCCATGCCGCCTTGACGTTGCCGCGGCCGTCGACGTCGACGTGCGTGCAGCCACCCCTGGCCATCGGGTCGTAGACGTGGGCACCGGGAGGGCCGAACGCCGGTCCGGGGTTGTTGACCTCGTGGTTGCGGATGAGCGTGACCGTGCCGCGGTCGGGCCCGCGGAAGGCGCCCATGCCGTCGTGGCGGCCGGGCAGCACGGTGCCGTCGTCGAGCGTGATCGGGGTCTCGGTGTCGTGGAAGGACCGGTAGCGGAAGCCCTCGGGCAGGTGCAGCCGCACCTTGCCGTCGCGCTCGTCCGGGACCGCGCGCAGCCCGCGGAACGCCGGCCCGCCGATTGTGCCCACGGGCGCTGCGCCGGCCGGTCCGGCCACCAGTCCCTGGAACGGTCCGGCGAGGGCGGTGGCCCCCGCGGCTACTGCAGCACCCTTGATGACGGTGCGCCTCTCAACTGCCATGGTCTCGACTCCTTTGTCGTGTGGCGATCGGACCAACGTATGCCGGGGGTGCGACGGGCGACAATGGTCACGTGAGTGGGTCCGTGCAGGTCATCGTGCTGGCCGGGGGGTCGTCGCGCCGCTTCGGCTCGGACAAGCTCGCGGCGTCGCTGCCGGACGGTCGCACGGTCCTCGACCACTGCCTCCTCGGTATGCCGTCCGCCTGGGACCTCGTGCTCGTGGGCCCTTCTCGGGAGGTCCCGTCCGCCGTGGCCGACCGCGTGCGGTTCGTCCGGGAATCGCCGATCGGGGGTGGTCCGCTGGCTGCGATCGCCGCTGGGCTGGAGGTCGTCACGGCCGACGTCGTGTGCGTGGCGCCGGGCGACGCGCCCCGAGCGGGCGAGGTGCTGCCGCTGCTGGTCGCCGCCCTCGAGGCCGCGCCGTTGGTTGCGACAGCCGTGCTGAGCGACGGTGAGGGACAGGCGAACCCGGTGCTCGCGGCATACCGGGTCCGCGAGCTGCGTGACGCGATGCCCCCCGAGCCGGCGGGAGTCGCGGCGCGCACGCTGCTGTCACTTCACCACCGCGAGGTCCTCGCACCCTTCGAGGTCCCCGACATCGACACCCCCGAGGACCTGGCGGCCACCCGGCTCGAGTGATGAGTTTCCCGGTTGTCGTGGCCCGGTTGTGTTGTCGGGTGGATCTCGAGGCCCGTCAACGCGGGGTGGCCCCGACAACGGACGCACGCTGTCGCGGTCGTACGTTGGGAGCCATGAAGGCGATCACCATCCCGAAGCCCGGCGGCCCCGAGGCCCTCGTCCTGTCCGACGTCGACACCCCGGAGCCCGCGGCCGGCGAGGTCCGCATCAAGGTCGCCGCCGCGGGCGTCAACCGCGCGGACGTCATGCAGCGGATGGGGTTCTACGACCCGCCGCCCGGCATGACCGAGATCCCCGGGCTCGAGGTGTCGGGCGTCGTCGACGCGGTCGGCGAGGGCGTGGGTGAGTGGGTCGTCGGCGACGAGGTGTGCGCGCTCCTCGTGGGTGGCGGCTACGCCGAGCAGGTGACCGTCCCCGCGGGCCAGGTCCTGCCCGTCCCCCAGGGTGTCGACCTCGTCGACGCCGCCGCCCTGCCCGAGGTCGCGTCGACCGTCTGGTCCAACGTCTTCCTCACCGCCAACCTCCAGCCAGGCGAGACCCTGCTCGTCCACGGCGGCTCCTCGGGCATCGGCACCATGGCGATCCAGCTCGCCCGCGAGGTCGGTGCGCGGGTCGCCGTCACCGCCGGCTCGCAGGACAAGCTCGACGTGTGCCGCGACCTCGGCGCCGACATCCTCGTCAACTACAAGGAGCAGGACTTCGTCGAGGAGCTGAGGAAGGCGACCGACGGGCACGGCGCCGACGTCATCCTCGACAACATGGGCGCGAAGTACCTCCCGCGCAACGTCCAGGCGCTCGCCACGGCCGGCCGCCTCGTCATCATCGGCATGCAGGGCGGCGTCAAGGGCGAGCTCGACATCGGCGCCCTCCTTCGCAAGCGCGGCGCCGTCATCGCCACGTCCCTGCGAGCGCGCCCGGTCGCCGAGAAGTCCACGATCGTCGCCGCCGTCCGCGAGCACGTGTGGCCCCTCGTCGGCGACGGCCGGGTCCGCCCGATCGTCCACTCGCGCCACCCCTTGGCGGAGGCGAGCGCGGCCCACGCCGAGATGGAGGCCTCCACCCACATCGGCAAGATCCTCCTGATCGCGGGCTGACGGGCCAGCCCTGGCACTCCCGACCGGGACACTTGCCAACCGGGTGAATACTCGGTATACATGTGCTGCCCGAGCACGGCATACCGAGTATTCACGCGGAACAGGGGCCAACTGAAACCCTCGGTATGCCGGCTCGGCACCGTACGCGGGAGCGCAGGGGTTCTCGCGTCGAACGTCGAAGGGGAAGCACATGTCGGTCAAGCAGGGGCTCCTGGCCCTCCTCGCCGAAGGGCCCATGTACGGCGCCCAGCTGCGCGCCGAGTTCGAGGAGCGCACCGGCGGGACGTGGCCGCTCAACGTCGGGCAGGTCTACACGACCCTCGCCCGGCTCGAGCGCGACGGGATGGTCGAGCCGACCGGCGAGGCCGACGCTGAGGGACGCATCTCCTACCGCCTCACCGAGGCCGGCGCCGCCGAGGTGGGCACCTGGTGGACCACACCGGTCGACCGCGACAGCACACCGCGCGACGAGCTGACGATCAAGCTCGCGCTCGCCGTCACCGTGCCCGGCGTCGACGTGCAGGCCGTCGCGCAGACCCAGCGGACCGCGACCCTCAAGCACCTGCACGACCTCACCCGGCTCAAGCAGCAGGTGATGCGCAAGCAGCGCGACGAGCAGCACTCGCCCGACGGTGAGCCGCGCGGTGTGGCCGGCGGAGGGGCCGACCACGACCTCGCCTGGCTGCTCGTCCTCGAGAACCTCATCTTCACCGCCGAGGCCGAGGTCCGGTGGCTCGACCACGTCGAGACCCGGTTGCACCGGGAGTCGTTGCGTCCTTTTCGCCGTTCGGGGGCGAACGCGGCCGCACTGCCTGACGAGGCCCACGCCCGGACGGAGGCACGACGATGACCACACCCAGCCTGCTGCTCGACGACGTCACCCGGGTGCACGGCACCGGTGAGACCGCGGTCCGCGCTCTCGACGGGGTGAGCCTCGAGGTCATGCCCGGCGAGCTCGTCGCCGTCATGGGGCCGAGCGGGTCCGGCAAGTCGACCCTGCTCAACCTCGCCGGCGGCCTGGACCTCGCGACGAGCGGACGGGTCGTCATCGAGGGCGAGGACCTCTCGACGCTCGGCGCCAAGGGCATCGCCCAGCTGCGGCGGCGCCGGGTCGGGTTCGTCTTCCAGGACTACAACCTCATCCCCAGCCTCACCGCCGCCGAGAACGTCGGGCTCCCGCTCGAGCTCGACGGGGTGCGCGCGCGGCAGGCCCGCCGCCAGGCGCGCCAGACCCTCGACCTCATGGGGCTGCGCGAGCTGTCCGACCGGTTCCCCGACCAGATGTCCGGGGGCCAGCAGCAGCGCGTCGCCATCGCCCGTGCCCTCGTCGGCAGCCGCCGGCTCGTCCTCGCCGACGAGCCCACGGGCGCCCTCGACAGCCACACCGGCGAGGACGTCCTCCGCGTGCTCCGCGAGCGCTGCGACGAGGGCGTCGCCGGGCTGCTCGTCACCCACGAGGCGAGGCACGCCGCCTGGGCCGACCGCGTCGTCTTCCTCCGGGACGGCGTCGTCGTCGACTCGACCGGGCGGGCGAGCGCGCCCGAGGACCTCCTCACCACCAGCACGCGATGAGGTTCACCGGGAGCTGGGCCGTCGCCCTGCGCATGGCCCGCCGCGACGTGCGGCGGCACAAGGGCCGCAGCGCCCTCATCCTCGTCATGGTCGCGTTGCCGACCGCCTTGCTGACCTTCGCGATGGTCGCTGCCAGCACGAGCCAGGTGTCCGGCGCCGAGGTCATCCCGGGTCGCATGGGCAACGGCGTCGCGATGGTCGAGTACCCCCAGCCGCAACAGGTCCTCCACCCACCGGACCCGGGCATCGGCAGCAGCTCGCGCGGCGACGCGACGCCGATCCCGGGGTGGGTCGAGGGCGGCTCGGTCTTCGACAACGCCGACGCCATGAGCCGGCTCACCGGCGCCCGCGCGGTCCCCCTCACCGAGGAGTCGCTGACGACGCGCCGGGACGGGCGGCGCCTGGACCTGCAGTCGCTCAGCCTCGACCTGCGCACCGGCGTCACCGACAAGGTGACGCTCGTCGACGGGCGCATCCCCGAGCGTGCCGGCGAGGTGCTCGTGACGACGATGGGGCTCGAGCGCGGTCTCCCGGCGTCCGGGACGCTCGGCCTGCGCGCGGGCGACAAGGACGTCGACGTGACCGTCGTCGGCACCGCCAGGGTGCTCTCGGAGTTCGGCGGCCGCTCGTGGAACCACCTCGTCACGCCCCAACCGCTCGGCGAAGCCTCCGCCGGCGGCGGGTGGATCCTCCTCGACAACGACCCGGTGGGCTGGGACGAGGTCACCGCCCTCAACAAGTTCGGCCTCACGGTCTGGTCCGCCGAGGTACTGCGCGACCCACCGCCGGCGAGCGCACTCGACCCCGAGATCGCCTCGATGGCGGACTTCGACCGCGACCGCATGGGCACGTTCCTCGCCATCGGCGGCGCCCTCCTCCTCGTCATCACCACGCTGCTCGTGGGTCCCGCGTTCGCCGTGAGCGCCGCCCGCCAGCGACGCGCCCTGGCGCTGTCGGCGAGCAACGGCGCGACGACCGGCCAGCTGCGCCACACCGTCCTCGCCCAAGCGCTGGTCCTTGGCTCCATGGCAGCCGCCATCGGCGCCGCCCTCGGTGTCGGCGCCGCGTGGGGGCTCGCACAGAACGACCGCCTCTCCGAGACGTTCGGCATGTCGGGCCCGTTCGAGATCCCCCTCCTCGGCGTGCTGGCGACCACCCTCGTCGCCATGACGAGCGCGGTCATCGCGGCTCTGCTCCCCGCCCGTCGGCTCGGCCGGCTCGACATCATCGGCGTGATGAAGGGGCAGAGCGTCTCGCCCCGGCCCAGCGTCGCGGTCCTCGTCGTCGGCGCCGTGATGGCCGGCCTCGGCGGGTTCGCCCTCATCTCGCTCGCGAGGTCGCAGGCGGCCAGCGGCACCGACGGCGGCCAGATCGGCACCGTCGCCGCGGCCATCGCGCTCGTCGTCGGTGCCGTGATGCTCGCGCCGATGATCCTCGTCGGCCTCGCCAGGGTCAGCTCGCGGCTCCCCGTCTCGCTGCGCATGGCCACCCGCGACGCGGGGCGCCAGCGGGCCCGCAGCGTGCCCGCGATCGCGGCGATCCTCGCCGGCGTCGCGGTGCTCACGATGGTGCTCATCGCCAGCGGCAGCGACGAGGAGCAGAGCCGGCGCGAGTACACCGCGCAGAACCTCGAGGGCGACACGAGCGTGCACCACGAGTCCGGCGGCATCGACGCCGACACCATCGCGTCGATCACCGACGGCTTCCGCTCGGTGCGTCCCGGTCTCGTCGTCGCACCGGTCGGCGAGGTCGACACCGGTGACTCGTGGATGTACACCGCGAACGCCACTCCGCCCACCAAGCCCTACGACACGACCACCGTCAACGTCGTGCCACCCGGCTGCACCCCCGAGGCGACCGTCTACGACGCGACGCCACCCACCCGTGGGGAGATGAAGCCGGCGTCCTGCCAGGTCCTCGGCACCAACGGCATGGGCAACGGCGCCCAGATCACCGTGACGACGGCCGACGAGATCAGCCGCCGGCTCGCCACCCTCGGTCGCGAGGACGACGCCGCCGCCGTCCGCAAGGGTGCCGTCGTCGTCGGCCGCCCCGAGGGCCAGCCCTCGCTCCTCACCCGAGGCACGGTCACCGTCATGTCCGCGAGCCTCCGGATCGACCCGCAGGCCACCACGGAGCCCGACCCCGCGACGGCGCTGACCAAGGTCCGCACGGTCGAGGTCCCCGCCATCGAGGTCCCGCTCGACCGGTCGACCATCGGCGCCATGCTCGGTGCCCGGATGCTCACGACGCCGGAGTCGGCCTCGAGCCACGGCTGGCCGACCCGGACGACCCGGCTCACCGTCCACGACCCCGCCGGACCCATGTCGCAGGACCTCACCGACCGCCTCGGGTTCGGCTCCGACGACGCCGTCTACCTCTACACCGAGCGCGGGTTCCAGTCCGACGTCGGGCGCATCGTCGCGGTCCTCGTCGGGTTGTTCGTCCTCCTCCTGCTCGTCATCACGCTCACCTCGACGGCACTCACGCTCGCCGAGCAGGAGAACGACCAAGCCACCCTCGCCGCCCTCGGTTCTGGGCGCGGCACCCGCCGGGTCATGGCCGCCGCGCAGGCGTTCACGCTGTGCATCATCGGGGCGGTCCTCGGGGTCGCCGTCGGCATCGTGCCGGGCATCGCCCTGGCCTACCCGCTCACCGCCCAGTCGTGGGACGCCATCACCGGTGAGCAGCTGCGGTCCGACCCGATCCTCGTCTTCCCGTGGCTCGTCCTCGCCGGGTTCGCGGTCGCGGTCCCGGTGGTGGCAGCGGGACTGGCCGCGGCCGGCATACGCAAGGCTCCGGACGCCACGCACCGAACCGCGTGACTGTCACCGTTCCCTGACAGACTCCGTCGTATGCCGTTCCCCCACGACCCAGCCGGACGTCACCGCGCGATCGCAGGCATCTTCACCGAGCGCGTCCGCGCCGTCGACGACTGGGACGCTCCGGCGCCGGTCGACGGGTGGGCGGCGCGCGACGTCGTCCGGCACCTCGTCGAGTGGTTCCCGTCGTTCCTCGAGTCCGGCGCCGGGGTGACGCTCGACAGGGGGCCGTCCGTCGACGACGACCCGGTCGCCGCGTGGACGACCCACGCCGACGCGGTGCAGGGGCTGCTCGACGACCCCGACACCGCGACCAAGGTGCTGAGCAACCCGCACATCGGCGACATCCCGCTGCCGCAGGCGGTCGACCAGTTCTACGTCAGCGACGTCTTCCTGCACACCTGGGACCTCGCCCGGGCGACGGGACAGCCCGACCGGCTGGACGAGGAGTTCGCCAACCAGATGTTCAGCGGGATGCAGGAGCACGACGAGATGCTGCGCGCGTCGGGTCAGTACGGCCCGCGCGTCGACGTCCCCGAGACCGCCGACATCACCGACAAGCTCGTCGGCTTCATCGGCCGCGACCCGTCGTGGACGCCACCGGCCTGAGCCGTCCCGGTGCACCGTCGGGCTCGTGGGGCAGGATGACGGACATGAGCCAGACGCCCCAGCAGCCCGACGCCGCCGAGACGCCCGACGCCGCCGAGGAGTCGCGCGAGGTCCACGGCACCGCGACGATCGACGACGACAAGGTCGTGGTCGTGACGCCCGAGGGCATGGGTGTGGCGCACCGCGAGGAGGGCAGGCCGAGCCAGAACCCGGCCGACCTCGTCGAGCAGCCGGCCAAGGTCATGCGGATCGGCTCGATGATCAAGCAGCTCCTCGAGGAGGTGCGCAACGCGCCGCTCGACGAGAAGGGCCGCGCCCGGCTCGCCGACGTCCACGAGCGCTCGATCGCCGAGCTCAAGGAGGGGCTCGCCCCCGAGCTGGTCGAGGAGCTCGAGCGGATCGCGCTGCCGTTCAGCAGCGACGAGGCCCCCTCCGACGCCGAGCTCCGCGTCGCCCAGGCCCAGCTCGTCGGCTGGCTCGAGGGCCTGTTCCACGGCATCCAGACCGCGCTCGTCGCCCAGCAGATGGCCGCCCAGGCCCAGCTCCAGCAGATGCGTCAGCTGCCGCCGGGTCACGGCCCGGAGCAGGGGCACCCCGGCTCCTCCGGCGGCCCGGTGGGCATGCCCACGATGCCCGGGGGCCCGTCGCGCCCCGCCGACACCGGACCGGGAGAGGGCACCGGCCAGTACCTCTGAGTCCGGGTCGCTCGCCGAGCGCCGGCGTCGAAGGTGCGGCAGGGTGCCATCCATGCGCACCTTCCCCCGCCTCCTCACCGCTCCCCTGTATGCCGTGGCGCTCGTCGCGCTCTCGGCCCCCGTCGCGCTCGCGGCCCCCGCCGCGCTCTCGGCACCCGTCGCGACCGCCACGCCGTCCGCACCGTCCGCGTCCCACCACGGGCGCAACCTCGCCTGGGACGTGACGACGGTCGACGCCGACCAGAGCTTCCGCGGCCTCGACGCCGTCGACGACCGCACCGCCTGGGTCACCGGCGCCAGCGTGAGCGGTGGCGCGGCCAAGGTCTACCGGACGACGAACGCAGGGTCGTCGTGGGTGGATGTCAGCCCTCCTGGGAGCACCGGGCTCAATTTCCGCGACGTCGAGGCCGTCGACGCCCGCACCGCCACGGTCCTCGCCATCGGCGAGGGTGAGGCGTCGCGGATCTACCGCACCACCGACGGCGGGCGCTCGTGGACCGAGACGTTCCGCAACGACGAGCCCACCGCCTTCTACAACTGCATGGACTTCTTCCCCGGCGGGCAGCGAGGCCTCGCGGTGAGCGACCCGGTGCATGGCAGGTTCCGGATCGTCGCGACGCGCGACGGCGGCCGGTCGTGGCAGGTGCTGCCCGACGCCGGGATGCCCGACTCGACCGGTGAGGCGAACTTCTCGGCCAGCGGTGACTGCCTGACGATCTCGGGCCGCGACGCGTGGTTCGGCTCCGGCGGGGCGAAGTCGCGCGTCTTCCACTCGCGCGACGGCGGGTACTCCTGGTCGGCGACCGACTCGACGATCCCCGCCGGTGAGGCGGCCGGCGTGTTCGCCCTCGCGTTCCGCACGCCCGGGCAGGGCATCGCGGTCGGAGGCGACTTCGCCGAGCCCGCCGACGGCACCGACGCGGTGGCCCGCAGCGCCAACGGCCGGACCTGGCGCGGCGCCGGCGACCTGGCCCACCTCGGTGAGGACGTGTCGTGGCTCGGGCACCGGCTCGTCGTCGTGGGACAGGGTGGCGCGATCGGGGGCAGCAGCGTGTCGACGGACAACGGCCGGACCTGGCGCCAGTTCAGCCCCGAGGCCTTCCACACCCTCGACTGCACCCGCGACGGGGCGTGCTGGGCGGCTGGCGGCGGAGGCCGTGTCGGTCGTCTCTGAGCACGCCGGGAAGCCCCGAAAACGAACTGCCGAGTAACTGGCGCGCCCAACCTACGCGAGCGTAGGTTGGGCGCCATGACCGCCACGACGTGGAGCCAGACCGACCTTCTGCGCGAGATGAACCAGGTCGTCGAGACCAACCTCAACCGGCACATCGGTGTCGCCAAGGAGTGGTACCCGCACGAGTTCATCCCGTGGAGCGACGGTCGCAACTTCGACGGCCTGATGGGGGGCGACGCGTGGAGCCCCGACGACGCGCCGATCTCCGACGTCGCCCGCTCGGCGCTCATCGTCAACCTGCTCACCGAGGACAACCTCCCGAGCTACCACCACGAGATCGCGCTGATCTTCGGTCGCGACGACGCGTGGGGCGAGTGGGTCCACCGCTGGACGGCCGAGGAGGGCCGCCACGGCATCGCCATGCGCGACTACATGCTCGTCAAGCGCATGGTCGACCCCAAGGCGCTTGAGGACTTCCGGATGACCCATATGTCGCAGGGCTACGAGTCCGCGCACAGCGGCGAGCTCCTCCACTCGCTCGCCTACGTGTCGTTCCAGGAGCTCGCGACCCGCGTCTCGCACCGCAACACCGGACGGTTCACCGACGACCCGATGGCCGACCAGCTGCTCCAGCGGATCGCGGCCGACGAGAACCTCCACATGATCTTCTACCGCAACCTCCTCGGCGCCGCGCTCGAGCTCGACCCGAGCCAGGCGATGATGGCGATCCGCGACGTCGTCCTCAACTTCGCCATGCCGGGCACCGACATCCCCGGCTTCCAGCGCAAGGCCGTCGAGATGGCCGTCGCCGGGATCTACGACCTGCGCCAGCACCGCGACGACGTCGTCGCGCCGGTGCTCCGCTTCTGGAAGGTCTGGGACGTCGAGAACCTCTCGGCCGAGGGCGAGCAGGCCCGGCTGGAGCTCTCGGCGTTCATGGACGACCTCGAAACCAAGGCCTCCCGCTTCGAGGACAAGCGCGACACCCTCGCCGCCCGCATGAACCTCTGACGGCGCGTATGCCGGTCAGCGGGCCTCTCGCGCGGCCGCGCGTCCCGCTGCGCGACCGGAGAAGAGGCAGCCGCCGACGAAGGTGCCCTCGAGCGAGCGGTAGCCGTGCACCCCACCGCCACCGAACCCGGCGACCTCTCCCGCGGCATACAGGCCCTTGACCGGTTCGCCGTCGGCGCCGATGACCTGCGAGTCGAGGTTGGTCTGGAGCCCGCCGAGCGACTTGCGGGTGAGGATGTTGAGCCGCACGGCCACGAGCGGCCCGCGCTTGGGGTCGAGGATCCGGTGCGGCGGGAAGGCGCGCTTGGTGAGCTTGTCACCGCGGTACTGCCGGGCGACGTGGATCGCCGCGACCTGCGCGTCCTTGGTGAAGGCGTTCTCGACCTGGCGGTCGCGCTCGAGCACCTGCCGCTCGATGTGCGCGAAGTCGACCGGCGCGTCCGGGGTGAGCTCGTTCATCTTCGTGACGAGCTCGCGCAGCGTCGTGGCCTGGACGAAGTCGATGCCGTGGTCGAGGAAGGCCTGCATCGAGGGCTGCACGGCCGTGATGGGGCGTCGGGCGATGTCGCGATAGCTGCGGTCGGTGAGGTCGAGGTTCTGCTCGCTGCCCGAGAGCGCGAACTCCTTGCCGACGAGGGTGCGGTTGGTGACGAACCACGAGTGGTCGTGGCCGGTGGTCCGTAGGTGCGAAAGCGTGCCGAGGGTGTCGAACCCGGGGAAGTTCGGCGGGGGCAGCCGGTCGCCGTTGCCGTCGAACCACAGCGACGACGGGCCGGGCAGGATGCGGATGGCGTGCTGCGGCCAGACCGGGTCCCAGTTGTTGATGCCCTCGACGTAGTGCCACATGCGGTCGCGGTTGATGACCGTCCCGCCTGCCTCCTCGGTGATGGCGAGCATGCGCCCGTCGACGTAGGCCGGGACGCCGGTGATCATGTGCTCGGGCGCTGCGCCGAGGCGCTCGGGCCAGTTGGCGCGCACGAGGTCGTGGTTGCCGCCGATGCCGCCGCTCGTGACGAGGACGGCCGGCGCGGCGAACTCGAAGTCGCCGACGACGTCGCGGTTGGAGGCGACCCCACGGGCTGAACGGTCCTCTGCGAGAACCGATCCGCGCACCCCGGTCACCGCGCCACCGGTCGTGACGAGAGCGTCGACCCGGTGCCGCGGGCGGTAGATGATGCGCCCGCCACGGATGTGCTCGCGGACCCGCTCGATGAAGGGTGACACCACGCCGGTGCCCGTGCCCCACGGGATGTGGAAGCGCGGCACCGAGTTGCCGTGGCCACCGGCGCGACCGTCGCCTCGCTCGGCCCACCCGACGACGGGGAAGAAGCTGATCCCGTACTGCCGCAACCACTCCCGCTTCTCACCGGCGGCCCACTCGACGTATGCGCGACCCCACTGGCGGGGCCAGAAGTCCTCGTCGCGGTCCCAGCCGGCGGTCCCCTCCCAGTCCTGCCAGGCGAGGTCGAGGTTGTCCTTGATGCCCATGCGCCGCTGCTCCGGGCTGTCGACGAGGAACAGCCCGCCGAAGCTCCACCACGCCTGGCCGCCGAGGTTCTCCTCGCTCTCCTGATCGAGGAGGACGACGGATCGTCCGGCGTCGGCGAGCTCGTTGGCAGCGACGAGACCGGCGAGGCCGGCCCCGACGACAAGGGCGTCAGCGTCCATGCGCCGACCCTAGTTGCTCGCTACCGGCCGGTACCACCCGTCGCCCGAACCCGTCAGCACCCGCTCGACAGGCGCCGTCCGCGCGCCGCACCTATCGTCGCAAGCACCCCCACTCCTCACAGGAGGTCAACGATGACCCGAACCCTCGTCCGCTCCGCAGCCCTTGCCATCGCCGGTGGACTGCTCGCGAGCGCGCTGCCGTTCACCGCCGCCCCGGCCCTCGCCGCGCCACCGAACGAGGTCCCGACGCAGCCCACGAAGGGGGCGTGCGGGTTCGCACCGCTCGAGGACCAGACCTACTCGACCTTCGTCGGGCTGCCGAACGACCCCGCCCGCACCCCGAGCCGCGGCACGTCCGGCGTCGTCCTCCAGACCAACCAGGGCGACATCCCCGTCGTCCTCGAGCGCGCCAAGGCACCCTGCACGGTGCTCAGCTTCGAGTTCCTCACCCGTACGAAGTACTTCGACGGCACCGACTGCCACCGCCTCACGGCATACACGACTCCGCCTGCGGCGCTCTCGGTCCTCCAGTGCGGTGACCCGCTCGGGACCGGGTGGGGCGACCCGGGCTACTCCTTCAAGGACGAGCTCGACTCGGCAAAGGCCCTCGGGAACTGGCCCGGCTTCCCCGATGGCAGCCGCAAGGTCTACCCGCGAGGCACCCTCGCCATGGCCAACGGCGGGCCCGACACCAACGGCAGCCAGTTCTTCCTCGTCTACGCCGACTCGCGGCTGCGCCCGGACTACACCGTGTTCGGCCACGTCACCGAGGAGGGCATGAAGGTCCTCGACACCATCGCCGCCGGCGGCATCGACGCGGGCACCGAGGGCACCGAGCAGGACGGTGCACCCGCGATCGGCGTGACGATCGAGCGCGCCAAGCGCACCGGCACCTCCTAGGCGCGGGCGACCAGCGAGCGCCAGGGGACGGAGGCGATGCTCTCGTAGACGACGTCGGCGTCAGGGGCCAGCACCTGCGCCGGCGTCGTCCCGAGCACCGCGACCAGCGCCCCCGCCCCGGCGGCGCGCCCCGACACGAGCCCTGCCGTGGCGTCCTCGACGACGACGCATGCTCCCGGCTCGAGCCCGACCCGTGACGCACCCAGCAGGTAGGGCTCGGGACCCGGCTTGCCGTGCGAGACGTCTGTCGCCGTGACCACCACGGTGGGACGCGGCAGCCCGGCGGCCTCGATCCGGACCCCGGCGAGCTCGCGCTCGCACGAGGTGACGATGGCGTGCGGCACACCGAGCTCGTCGAGGAGCTCGAAGGTCTCGCGAGCGCCGGCCAGGGCGACGACCCCCTCGGTGTCGGCGAGCTCGAGGTCCCGGATGCGGGCGTGGGCCTCCAGTTGCTCCACCTCGGGACGGTCGGCCATGACCGCACGGATCGTGTTGATGCTCGTCCGCCCGTGCGACCCGGCGAGGGCCTCGCGCGTCACGCCGTACTCCTGCGCCCACTGCACCCAGGACCTCAGCACCGCGCCCGTGGAGTCGATGAGCGTGCCGTCCATGTCGAACAGCACACCGCGGAAGGTGCGGTCGGGAAGCAGTCCGGCGAGGGGTGCGCTCATCGGTTCAGCCTAGGGTTGGGTCATGGCGCCACCGACCTCGGGACACGTGCGCGGCGCCCTCGCGACCTCCACGACCGCGGTGCTCGCCCTCGTCGGGGGCTGGACCTGGGCGGCGATGGAGCAACCCGACGGCTACGACGCGGTCCGCGAGTCGATCAGTGCCCTGGCCGCCTCCGAGACGCCGCACCGCTGGATCATGACCCTCGCCCTCGTCCTCACCGGTGTCGCGCACGTCGGCTCCGCCGTCCTCCTCCAAGGGATGCGGCGCCCCGGCCGGCTCATCCTCGGTGCGGCCGGCCTCGCGACCGTCGCGGTGGCCCTCGTGCCCCTGCCCTCGCGCTCCGACGGCTCCGCGCTGCACACCGCCGTGGCCGCCCTGAGCTTCGTCCTCCTCGCCCTCTGGCCGTGGTTCGCCGCCCATGCGGACGCGACGCCCCTGCTCCGTCCCCCGGTCGCTCGTTCAGCCTCGGTCGTCCTGCTCGTCCTCGTGGCCACGCTTCCGCTGGGAACGAGAGCCGGTATGCCGTTCGGCGCCCACGAGCGCATCGTGGCCGCCCTGCTCGCACTCTGGCCGCTGGCGACGGCGGTCGCGGCGTGGTGGGCCTTCGGTCACCGCGTCGGCGGCAAGAGGGCGCGCCGGGTGCTCACGGTCGCCGTGCTCACCCTCGGCTGTGCCGCCGGCGGCGTCGCGGCCACGCGGCTCGCGCCCGCCACCGCACAGACGACGCACTACTCGGCACAGGTGCAGCTGTCGATGGACCCGCGCGACTCCACCCGGCTCGTCGCGCGAACCCTCTTCGGCGACATCGACGTCGGCTTCACCGGGCTCGCGCCCGGCATCGAAGCCACGCCGCAGGTCAAGGCGTCGATCGCGGACCTCCTCAGCCGGCCCGGTATCAGCGTGTCGAGCCTGCAGCCCGGGCCGCTCGAGCTCAACGCCGCGATCGTCAAGGCGGCCCGTGACGTCGGCCTCCGCTTCGCCCTCGGGGCCCTCGTCGTCGCCGGCATGTGGCTGCTCGTGCGCGCGCTCGTCAAGCAGAGACGACCCGGCGGGTGGGCCCTCGCCGGCGCCGCGAGCGCATGGCTCGTCGCCTGCGCAGCGACCGGCCTGGGTGTCTGGCAGACCTACCAGCCCGAGCGGCAGCACGAGTTCACCTCGACCGGCGTCCTCGGCACGGTGCAGCGCAACCAGTCGCTGCTCTCCGACGTCGAGGCCCGCACGGCGCAGGTCTCGCCCTACCTTCGCAACCTCATCGCCCTGTCCGCCTCGCTCCAGGACAAGTACTCCCCCACCGAGCTCGCCCAGCCCACGGCCCTGCGCGTGCTCCTCGTCTCGGACCTGCACGCCGGCAACCAGTACTCCCTGATGCGCACCATCATCGAGGAGGAGGACATCGACCTCGTCGTCGACACCGGCGACCTCGTGAACTTCGGCACCGTCACCGAGGGCGAGGCGTCGGCGATGTTCGCCGGGATCGCCTCCGTGCCCGTGCCCTACCTCTTCGTCCGCGGCAACCACGACGCCACGTCGGCGACCGACCGCGCGCTCCTCGATCGAATGGCGACCCTGCCCAACGTCGTCCTGCTCCAGCCCGACGACGAGACCTACACGGTCGTCGAGACGGGCGGCATACGCATCGGGGGGTTCAACGACCCGCGGTGGTTCGGCGACGACGGCAAACGGAGCAAGGACAAGCAGCAGCCGGCCAAGAAGGCGTTCATCGCCGCGTTCGAGGACCAGGACCCGCTCGACCTGCTCGCCTCGCACGAGCCGTGGGCCGTCCAGGACGTGCCGAAGGCCGATGTCGTGGTCAACGGCCACATGCACACCCCGGACCTCGAGGGCAACCGGATCCAGGCCGGCACCTTCACCGGCGGGGGCCCGCTGACCCACTTCGTCGGCGAGGAGGACGGCGAGGAGCTCATCGGGCAACCGTCCGCCTTCGACGTGCTCACCTTCGGCGAGAGCTGCCGGCTCACGTCGGTGACCCGCTACCGGTTCCGCAACGTCATCGAGGGGCGGCCGGCATACGACGACGTCAGCCTCCTCAACGGAAGCCGCATCGACACGACGACCGACCCCGAGCGCACCTGCGAGCGACCCGAACCGGGCACCGGCCCGCTCGGCTCGCTCACCCTCACCCCCGTGCCGGCGAAGGCCACCGCGAGCGAGTGATCGCCGTGACGAGACCGAGGGCCAGGGGGCGGTCGATGAGCCCGTCACCAAGCCCGATCTCGACGAGGGTGTCGAAGACCCGGCGGTCGCGGGTGGCGGCGGTGATCCCGGCGTCGACGACTCGCGGCGACTGCGCGAGCCGGGACGCGAGCCACGTGTGCCTCAGGTGCCGAGCGAGCAGCCGCCGCACCATCGTGCGGTGCACCGCGCCGGCGTCGCCGGGGCGGCCGAGTCGCACGGCCTGCGCCGCCGTGCGTCCGGCGAGGATGCCGGTGGCGACCGCGTAGTAGATCCCCTCGCCCGTCATGGGGTTGACCAGGCCGGCGGCGTCGCCCGCGAGGAGCACCGGACCGTCGGGCTGGTCCCAGCGCCACGTGCTCAGCGGCAGGTGGTGACCGAGCCAGCCGTCACCGGTCTCGGCGGCTCCGGGGATGAGCTGCTCGAGCTGGTCGAGGAGGAGCCGGCGGCTCGGGGGCGCCGCGGCACCCGGGCC
The DNA here is from genome assembly GCF_964253435.1 of Knoellia sp. LjRoot47. Taxonomy (NCBI): domain Bacteria; kingdom Bacillati; phylum Actinomycetota; class Actinomycetes; order Micrococcales; family Intrasporangiaceae; genus Knoellia; species Knoellia sp. LjRoot47. Next base: position 1,454,419 of record NZ_CAXUQS020000001.1, on the reverse strand, counting down.
GGAGCGCTCCCCGGGGAGGAGCTCGCCGTAGCCGACGTTGGCGAGACCGTCGCCCCGGTCGAAGGCCCAGGCGTAGGACGGCTGCCGGCGGTCTCCGTAGCGGATGACCTGCCGCCCGCGCAGGGCCGACGACACGGGCGCGTAGCCCCGGATCGCGAGCGCGCGCGACTCGCGGCGGCGGCCGATCAGCCGTTCGCGCACGAGGGAGTGGGCACCGTCCGCCCCCACGACCACCCCGGCCGTGATCTCGCCGGAGACGCCGAGCGGGTCGGTGGTCAGGGACGTGACCCGGTGACGTCGGAGCTCTGCGCCGGCGGCCACCGCCCGCTCGACGAGCCGCGCATCGAGGACCGCTCGCGGGACGACGTGGACCTCGCGCTCCATGTCGCCCTCGACGCGGACGTCACCGTGCGAGAGCTCGAGCCGGGTGAGCGGCGCCCAACCGTCGACGACGTCCTCCGCGCCGACCTGCGCGAGCGCGGTGAGGACGTGTGGTGCGATGCCGTCACCGCAGGACTTGTCGCGCGGGAAGTCGCTGCGGTCGAGGAGCAGCACGCGCAGCGACGGGTCCTCGTGGAGGGCACCGAGTGCGGTGGCCGCACCTGCCGGCCCCGCACCGACGACGACGACGTCGGCGTCCACCGCAACCCCCACGGTCACTCCGTCCTGAGGATGTCGTCCCGCCACTCAGTGGTGGCTCGCTCCACCCCGCCACCGGCGAGCTCCTCCTCGCGGCCCCGGAGCTCGACCCTGCGGATCTTGCCCGAGATCGTCTTGGGGAGCTCGCCGAACTCGAGCCGCCGCACCCGCTGCCACGGCTGCAGGTGCTCGCGCGCGTAGGCGAGGATCGAGCGCGCCGTCTCCTCGTCGGGCTCGTGCCCGGGAGCGAGCACGACGTAGGCCTTGGGCACGGCGAGGCGCAGCTCGTCGGGCGCCGGCACGACCGCGGCCTCGGCGACGGCGGGGTGCTCGATGAGCACCGACTCGAGCTCGAACGGGCTGATCTTGTAGTCGCTCGCCTTGAACACGTCGTCGGTGCGCCCGACGTAGGTGATCCAGCCGTCCTCGTCGATACTCGCCACGTCGCCGGTGTGGTAGAAACCGTCGGCCATGGCCTCGGCGTTGCGCTCGGCGTCACCCTGGTAGCCGGTCATGAGCGGCAGCGGTGACGCCGACAGGTCGAGGCACAGCTCTCCCTCCCCCGCACCGACGACCCGCTCCCCGGTCGCGGGGTCGACGAGCACGACCGGACACCCGGGCAGGGGCCGGCCCATCGAGCCCGGCTTGAGCCGCGACCCGGGGGTGTTGCCGATCGCGGCGGTCATCTCGGTCTGGCCGTAGCCGTCGCGCAGCGGCAACCCCCACTTGTCCTGCACCTGGGCGATGACCTCGGGGTTGAGCGGCTCACCGGCGCCGATGACCTCCCGCAGCGACCCCGGACCGTCGGACAGGTCGGCGTTGATGAGCATGCGCCACACCGTGGGCGGAGCGCAGAACGTCGTCACCTCGTGCTCGCGCAGGACGTCGAGCAGCGCCGGTGCGTCGAACCGTGCGTAGTTGTAGACGAGAATCGTCGCCTCGGCGATCCACGGCGCGAAGAAGCACGACCACGCGTGCTTGGCCCAACCCGGAGAGCTGATGTTGAGGTGGACGTCGCCCGGCTGGAGCCCGAGCCAGAACACCGTCGACAGGTGGCCGAGGGGGTACGACACCTGCGTGTGCTCGACGAGCTTGGGTCGGCTCGTCGTGCCCGACGTGAAGTAGAGGAGCACCGGGTCGGCCGGCGCGGTCCCGGGGTGGGGCAGCGGAGGTGAGTCGACGGCATACGCATCACGCAGGTCGTGCCAGCCGTCCGCGGGACCGACGCTGATCCGGGTGATGTCCCCCGGGACGCCGGCGAGCTTGTCGACCTGGGAGGCGTTGGTGATGACGTGCCGCGCACCGCCGCGGGACACGCGGTCCTCGAGGTCGCTCGCCCCGGCCGCGGAGGTCGTCGGCATGATGACGGCGCCGAGCTTCATCACGGCGAGCATGCAGTCCCAGAGCTCGACCTGGTTGTCGAGCATGAGGATGACCGGATCGCCCTGTGCCACACCGCGTTCGGCGAGCCAGTGACCCACACGGTCGGAGCGGTTGGCCATGGCGTCGAATGTGATCTCCATCGACGAGCCGTCCTCCTCGACGACGACGAGCGCCGTGGAGTCGTTGCCGCGGGCGATGACGTCGAACCAGTCGACCGCCCAGTTGAACCGCTCGCCGAGGTCGGGCCACACGAACTCCCGCACGGCGTCCTCGTGGTTGCCGCGCCACCCGAGGATCTGGTCACGCGCTGCCCGGTAGCGGTCGGTGGCGGGGTTCGCAGGGAGCGCCGACGGCGCCGGAGGAGTCATGGGCTCACCCTGCCCCGACCTGGCGGTGCGCGCCACCCCGTCGAGTGGTCCGGTCGGTCAGTAGGGCGCCGGCACGACCGCGGTCCGGTATGCCGTGTGGTCACCCGGGCCCTTGCCGCACGACAGCGGCGCCGGCTCGAGCGCCTCGGCGGTGACCTCGACCCACGTCGTGTCGGGCAGCGGGTCGTCGCCGATGACCTCGACCCGGGTGACGGTCTCGGAGACGACCTCGACCGCGCCGGGGCGGGCGGCGGTCACGGACGCGGGTCCGTGCTCGGCGAGGACCGAGCCAGTCGCCGCCTGGACCGCCGGCGAGAAGCGGGAGACGCCGCGAAGGTGTGCCGTGTCGACCTCGCCCGCGCGGTGGGCCCGGACGATGTCGACGGCGCCGGCCATGTCGACGCCGCCGTAGCAGGTGCCGTCGGGCATGGAGAGGAACGTGCCGGCGAACCGGTGGCCGCTGAGGTGGGTGCACTCCCAGACCTCGTCGGGCCACACCTTGGCCAGGGCCGCGGTGATCGGCCGGCCGCGCAGGGCGCAGCACGCGTCGCGGGTGCCCTGCGTGCAGACGAGCAGCATCGGCTCGGCGAGGGTCTCCGACTGGGTGAGCGGCGCCCCCATCGCGGCGACGGCGGCCCGGAGGTCCTCGCTCGTGCGCCACGTGCCGGTGACCCAGGTCCCGCGGGCCGAGTCGACGGCATACCAGGAGGGTGCCTCGCCGGCAGCGCGACGCCCGTGACGACGGACGAGGAGCGAGCGGCCCTGGAGCTCGGCGCAGCCGGTGTCGATGACGTCGGCGAGGGCTCCCGAGAGCGGCGGGGTGTCGAGGTGGTTCCTGGCCCACGGCCCGGGGTGCTCGATGAGCAGCCAGCGGCGGGCGACGGGGGCGGAGCCGAGCATCGGCTCGCCGCTCTCACGCGAGAGGTTGGAGCAGCGGACGGTCTCGGGACTCACGCGCCCGATGCTACGTGCCCGGTGGCGTCGGGTGCGGATCCGATGACAACTCCTCAGGTACGCGCTGCGTGTTTGCTTGCGGCAGAACCGAATTCGCGCGCTTGATTCTTGCTTTCGAACACCTGTTCGGGTAGCGTGTGGTCATGGACCCCAGCACCGCCACCGACGCCCGCCAGGGCGCGTATGCCGTCCTGCTGGGTAGCGCGCACACCCTCACCACCGAGGAGCTCCTCGACGTCATCGAGGAGGCCCAGCGCGACATCGACGCCGCCTGCGCACGCCAGGCGGTCGCGCTCGCGCACCTGTCGGCGATCGACCCGGTGCGGCAGGAGGACGGCACGCAGGTCGAGGTCCACCACGGCCTGGGTCACCAGCGCCTCGACGCCCCCGAGCTCGCCGCACCCCGCCTGGGCGTCTCCACACACGTCGCGACCAACCGGGTGACCGACGCGATCCACCAGCTGACCCGCACCCCGGCCGTGGTCCACGCCATGGCTGCCGGAGAGCTCGACCAGAGACGGGCCGCGGTCGTCACCGAGGAGACCGACCTCCTGCCCGCTGACCACGCCGCGGCCGTGGTCGACGCGATCCGCCCGCACTGGCAGGGGTTGACGGTCGGGCCGCTGCGCCGGTTCGTGGCCCGGACCGTCGCCCGGCTCTTCCCCGACGCCGTGGCCGACGAGGCCGAACGCGCCCACGAGCGGCGTGGGCTGACCCGCACCACCGGTGAGCACGGCACCGACCAGTGGCGCGCCGACCTGCCCACCGGACCCGCCCGCCTCGCCTGGTCCGCGATCACCGAACGCGCCCGCCAGATCGTGCGTGAGGGCAACGCGGACAACCTCACCCAGGCCCGCGCCGACGCCCTGACCCAGCTCGTCCTCGACCACGCCGACGTGCGTGTCGTCGTCCACGCCACCCGCGCCCGAGACACCGAGCCGGAATCCGCGGCGACGGCGCTCGGCGGCACCTCACGTGACGCCAGTGCTGGTCGTGACATGCAGGGCTGGTGCGAGGTCGGCGGGCTCGACACCCCCGGCACCACGTTCGTCCCGGCCCGCTGGCTCGCCCGCGCCGCATCCGGCACTCACGGAGCAACGACGGGGCTGACCTGCCACCCCGCCACCGGTGCCCTGGTCGGCGGCGACGTCCCCGCCGGGCTCGCCCCCGGACGCGACCTCACCGGCACCTCCACCACCGACACCGGGACCTATCGCATCCCCGCCGCCATGGTCCGCTTCGTCAGGCTCCGCGACGGGCGGTGCCGCTTCCCCGGCTGCGCCACCCCCGCCCGCCAGTGCGACCTCGACCACGTCCGACCCTGGCCCACCGGACCCACCCACCCCACCAACCTCATCGCCCTGTGCCGGCGCCACCACCGCATCAAGCAACGCGACGGATGGACCGCGCGCCTCCACCCCGATGGCACCGTCGACTGGACCGACCCCACCGCTGTGCGCTCGACGACCTCCGCCATCGACCACCTCCACCTCGGCGCCACCACGCCCCGCAGCCCCGACCGACCGCCGCAGCCATCACCACCGCAGACGCGACACATCGACCTCAGCCTCCTCGAGGACGACCTCATCGAACCGATCGACCACTCGCACCGCATGCATCGCTCCGGACGCGGTCACGACGGCCTCAACCGGACGCACTTCTCCATCGATCGTTACTGGCCTCAGGGCTTCACCTACGACCCACCACCACGCGAACCCCGGCCCGACGTCATCCCCTTCTGAAGCGGTGACGGGCGGCCCCGGTCACTCACATCACTCTGCTGTGTCGAGCAGGGCGTCGGCGGTGTCTGCGGTCGTCACGAGCGAGTCGATGAGCTCGCCCCTCACGGCGGCGGCGATGGCCTCGACCTTGTCGTCCCCGTGGGCGATGCCGATGACGTGCCGGATGCCCTGCAGCTGCGGTCCGGTGAGCCCGACGATCCGGGCGGTGAGCGGGGTGTCGACGATCTCGCCGTCGGCGTCGAAGAAGACACCCGCCGCCTCCCCGACCGCACCGGACCTCGTGACCGCCGTGCGTTCCTTGGCGCTGAGGACGTCGTGGATCGTCGAGGTCCCGGCAGTCCAGGCTCCGAGGCCGATGACCGCGAGGGTGACGTCGTCGACGCGGTCGAGCGCCTCGCGCACCGGCGGCTGGCGCCGCATGACCTCGGCACTGGCGGCGTCGTCGAGCAGCAACGGCGAGTAGAAGACGTGCCGGCCACCGCCGGCGATGCGGGCGGCGCGGCGGACGACGTCGACCGAGCTGCTGTCCTCCTCGGGGGTGACCATCGCGCCACTGAGCTGGACGACGGGGATCACCGGCAGCGTCTCGAGGGCGTCGACCATTCGGCTTACCGACCGGCTCCACGGCAGACCCAGCACGTCGCGGTCGCTGACGACCTCGCTGAGGAGGGCGGCGGCGGCTGCCGAGACACCGGGGTTCGCCTGCGGTCCCGACCCCGGGACGACGACGCAGTGCTCGAGCCCGAGGGCCTCGCGCAGCGCCGCCGAGCGGTCGGTGTCGATGCCGAGCGGCGAGACGATCTCGATCCTCACCATCCCGCTCTCGCGGGCGGCCTCGAGGAGCCGGGCGACCTTGAACCGGCTGATGCCGAGCGAGGTGGCGAGGTCCACCTTGGACTCGCCGTCGATGAGGTGGCGGCGGGCGACAGCCGCCGCGAGGACGGCCTCCGAGGGACCGAGGGCTTCAGGCACGGCGCACATCCTCGGGCACGCCGCCGCCGTCTCGGTCACGAGGTGACCTGTTGACACGGCGCCGCGGGTCGGACAGGCTCATGTGTGCACCATACGCGCTCATATGAGCGGAGCGCAGCGAAACCGCAGACAGCCAGACCAGAGCAGACGACGAGAACGAGGCAACGATGCCCCCCACCGGATCGCCACTGGAGCCGAACGACAACGCAGCACCACGGCGCACGCGACATCGTCGCCGTCGGGGGCGCATCCTCGCCGTCGCGAGCGCCGCCGCCCTCTCCGTCGGGCTCACCGGTTGCGCCGGATGGGGCGGCGGCAGCGTCGGCGGTGGAGGCGCCGACTCGATCGACGTCCTCATGGTCAACAACCCGCAGATGGTCGACCTGCAGCAGCTCACCGCCAAGCATTTCACCGCCGAGACGGGCATCCGGGTCAACTTCACGGTCCTTCCCGAGAACGACGTGCGCGACAAGATCAGCCAGGAGTTCTCGAGCCAGGCCGGGCAGTACGACGTGGCCACGCTGTCGAACTTCGAGATCCCGATCTACGCTAAGGCCAAGTGGATCGCGCCGATGGACGACTTCATCGCCAAGGACACGGCGTTCGACCAGGACGACATCCTCAAGCCGATGACCACCTCGCTGTCGAGCGAGGGCAAGATCTACGGCCAGCCGTTCTACGGCGAGAGCTCGTTCCTCATGTACCGCAAGGACGTCCTCGCGGCCAAGGGCGTGACGATGCCCGAGAAGCCGACGTGGCAGGAGGTCGCGGACATCGCGGCCAAGGTCGACGGCGCCGAGCCGGGCATGAAGGGGATCTGCCTGCGCGGCCAGCCGGGTTGGGGCCAGCTCTTCGCCCCGCTCACGACCGTTGTCAACACCTTCGGCGGCACGTGGTTCGAGGAGGACTGGACGCCGAAGGTCAACGCGCCCGAGTTCACCGAGGCGGTGCAGTTCTACGTCGACCTCGTCCGCGAGCACGGCGAGAACGGCGCCCCCCAGGCCGGCTTCACCGAGTGCCTCAACAACCTCGTCCAGGGCAACGTGGCCATGTGGTACGACGCGACGTCGGCCGCAGGTTCGCTCGAGGCCGACGACTCCCCCACCAAGGGCAAGTTCGGCTACGCGCCCGCTCCGGTGGTCAAGACCGACTCCTCCGGCTGGCTCTACGCGTGGTCGTGGAGCATCCAGCAGGCGAGCGAGAAGAAGGACAACGCCTGGAAGTTCATCTCGTGGGCGTCGAGCAAGGAGTACGAGGAGCTCGTCGGGCAGGAGCTCGGCTGGACCCGTGTCCCCGCCGGCAAGCGCGCCTCGACCTACGAGAACCCGCAGTACCTCGAGGTCGCCAAGGCGTTCGCGGAGCCGACGAGGTCGGCCATCGAGGCCGCCGACCCGACCAACCCCGGCGCCCAGCCGCGGCCGGCCATCGGCATCCAGTTCGTCGACATCCCCGAGTTCCCGGACCTCGGCACCCAGGTGAGCCAGGACGTCAGCTCGGCCATCGCCGGGCAGACGACGGTCAAGGAGGCGCTCGACAAGGGGCAGGAGCTCGCCGAGGACGTCGCCGAGCGCTACCAGAAGAGGAGCGGGTCATGAGTTCCGACGTCTCGCAGACCAGGGAACCCGGTATGCCGGACGGTCCCGCCGAGGAGTCGGGTGCGCCTCGCGGACGGACCGAGGGCGAGAACACGGCCCGCGCCACGCGGCTCGCCAAGGCCGGAGACTGGTCGCGACGGGCGCCCCTGCTGCCCGCCCTGATCTTCGTCATCGTCCTCACCCAGCTCCCGTTCGTCGCGACGCTCGTCGTGTCGTTCATGAACTGGAACGCCTACTACCCGGACGAGCGGGGATTCGCGGGGTTCGACAACTTCGCGCGGGTCTTCACCGACAGCAACACCCGCAGCGCCGTCTTCGTGACGATCCTGCTCACAGTGCTCGTCGTCGGCATCAGCCTCGTGCTGGGCATGCTCATCGCGCTGCTGCTCGACCGGAAGTTCATGGGCCGGGGCATCGTGCGCACCCTGATGATCACGCCGTTCCTCGTCGTGCCCGTCGCGGCCGCGCTGCTCTGGAAGCACGCGCTCTACAACCCCGAGTACGGCCTGCTCAACGGCACGCTCAAGGCGGTGTTCGGTGACGACGCGCCCCAGCCCGACTGGATCAGCAACAACCCGCTCATCTCGATCGTCGCGGCTCTCGTCTGGCAGTGGACGCCGTTCATGATGCTCATCCTGCTGGCGGGCCTGCAGTCCCGGCCGCTCGACGTCGTCGAGGCCGCCCGGATCGACGGTGCCAGCTCATGGCAGATCTTCAAGAGCATGACGCTCCCGCACATGCGCCAGTACATCGAGCTCAGCGGTCTGCTCGGCGCGATCTACGTTGTGCAGAACTTCGACCACGTCTTCACCATCACGTCCGGTGGCCTCGGGACGGCGAACCTGCCGTACTTCATCTACCAGACCTTCTACACCGCCCAGGACTACGGACGCGCCTCTGCCGCAGGCGTCGTCGTCGTCATCGGCACGATCCTCATCGCGACCGCCGCGTTGCGAACCGCATTCAGCCTGTTCAAGGAGGAGGGACGATGAGCAGCACGACCGACCGGACGTTCGAGGACGGTGCCGAGGTGGCCGACCCGAACCGCGAGCCCCAGGCCATCAACCACCACAAGGACCCGAAGTCGCACATCCTGCTCACGCTCGCCGCGTGGCTCTGCGGGCTGCTCTTCGCCCTGCCCGTCGCATGGATGATCCTCACCTCCTTCCACAAGGAGGAGGACGCGGCGACCAACCCGCCGAGCCTCTTCGCCCCGCTCAGCCTCGACGGCTACAAGGCGTTCTTCGACGCGGGGCCGTGGCCGCCGCTGGCGAACTCGCTCACCGCCAGCGTCGTCTCGACGATCCTCGTGCTGCTGCTCGCTTTCCCGGCGGCGTACGCGCTGTCGATCCGTCCGGTGAAGAAGTGGACCGACGTCCTCTTCTTCTTCCTGTCGACCAAGATGCTGCCGATCGTCGCAGGCATCCTGCCGATCTATCTGTTCGCACAGAAGGTCAACCTGCTCGACAACATCTGGCTGCTCATCATCCTGTATACGTCGATGAACCTCCCGATCGCCGTGTGGATGCTGCGCTCCTTCCTCGCCGAGGTCCCGGTCGAGATGCTCGAGGCCGCCCAGGTCGACGGCGCGTCGCTCATGACGACGCTGCGCAAGGTCATCGCGCCGGTCGTCATGCCGGGCATCGCGGCCGCCGCCCTCATCTGCTTCATCTTCAGCTGGAACGAGCTGCTCCTCGCCCGCGTCCTCACCGGGACCGTTGCCGGAACGGCGCCGGTGTTCTTGACTGGGTTCGTGACCAGCCAGGGCCTCTTCCTCGCGAAGGTCTGCGCGGCGTCGTTCGTCGTCTCGCTACCGGTGCTCGCAGCCGGGTTCGCAGCGCAGGACAAGCTCGTCCAGGGCCTGTCGATGGGTGCCGTCAAGTGATCGGAGAAGTCCCCCAGTGGTGAAGCTCAGCCAGGCAACGCTCGGTGACCTGCCCGCGGAGGTGGGGCGGCCGGCATACGACCGATCCTCGGTGAGCCCCGGCATCGTCCACTTCGGTGTCGGTGGCTTCCACCGCGCGCACCAGGCGATGTACCTCGACGCGCTCCTGAACGAGGGCGAGGCCCTCGACTGGGGCATCGTCGGCGTGGGCCTGCTGCCAGGTGACTCCCGGATGCGCGACGCGATGGCGGCCCAGGACAACCTCTTCACGCTCGTCGTCAAGCACCCCGACGGGCACCTCGAGCCGCGGGTCATCGGGTCGATGGTCGACTACCTCTTCGCGCCGGACGACCCGGGTGCCGTACTCGACCGGCTCGTCGACCCGGCGACGCGGATCGTGTCGCTCACCGTCACCGAGGGCGGCTACCACGTCAACCAGGTGACGGGTGAGTTCGACGCCAACGACCCTGTCCTGCAGGCGGATCTGGCCGCCGATCTCGCCGGGGGAGATGCCCCACAGAGCATGTTCGGCTTCGTCGTCGAGGCCGCGCGGCGCCGGCGCGAGGCCGGCACGGAGCCGTTCACGGTGATGTCGTGCGACAACCTCCCCGGCAACGGTGACGTCGCGAAGAAGATGATCGTCGCGTTCGCCCGGCTCAAGGACGAGGAGCTGGGGGCGTGGATGGAGGCCGACGTCGCGTTCCCCAACTGCATGGTCGACCGGATCACCCCAGTCACCTCGCAGGACGACATCGCCGCACTGGCCGACACCTTCGGCGTCGAGGACGCGTGGCCGGTCGTGTGCGAGCCCTACACGCAGTGGGTGCTCGAGGACCACTTCCCCACGGGCAGACCGCCGTTCGAGGAGGTCGGGGTGCAGATCGTCGACGACGTCGTGCCCTATGAGCTCATGAAGCTGCGGCTGCTCAACGCGAGCCACCAGGCCCTGTGCTACCTCGGGTTCCTCTCCGGCTACCGCTACGCCCACGAGGTCGCGCAGGACCCGCTCTTCGCCGGCTTCCTCCTCGGCTACATGGAGGAGGAGGGGTCGCCCACGCTGCCCGAGGTGCCGGGTGTCGACCTCAACGTCTATCGCCGCCAGCTGCTCGAGCGGTTCGCCAACCCGGAGGTGCGCGACACCCTCGCCCGCCTCTGCGCCGAGAGCTCGGACCGCATCCCCAAGTGGCTCGTGCCCGTCATCCAGGCCAACCTGGTGGCGGGCGGCCAGTTCGAGCGCTCGGCCCTCGTCGTCGCGTCGTGGGCGCGCTACGCCGAGGGCGTCGACGAGTCCGGCGAGCCGATCGAGGTCGTGGACCGCCACAAGGACCGCGTCATGGCAGCGGCCAGGGCGTGGTCGAGCGACGAGCTGGCCTTCCTGCGCGACAGCGACTTCTTCGGGAGTCTCATCGACAGCGAGCCGTTCACCACGGCATACATCGCGTTCCTCAAGTCGTTGCACGACAATGGTGCTCGCGCCACCCTCGAGGACCTGGAGTCCAACCGATGACCACAGCGGCCCCCGCTGCCACCATGCGGACCGCCGTCCTCACGCAGCCCGGTTCGATCGTCGTCGAGTCACGCCCCGTTCCGACGCCGGGGCCCGACGAGGTCGTCATCGAGGTCCGCTCCGTCGGGGTGTGCGGCTCGGACACGCACTACTACGACCACGGCCGGATCGGTGACCACGTCGTCACCGGGCCCCTGGTGCTCGGACACGAGAGCGCCGGCGTCATCGTGGCCGTGGGCGCCGACGTCGACCCCGCCCGGGTCGGCGAGCACGTCGCCATCGAGCCGGGCGTGCCCTGCCGGTCGTGCGCACAGTGCCTGTCGGGCCACTACAACCTCTGCCCCGACATGGTCTTCCACGCGACCCCGCCGGTCGACGGGACGCTCGCCGAGTACGTCACCCACCACGCCGCCTTCGCGTTCGCGCTGCCCGACTCCGTCTCGCTCGACGAGGGAGCGATGCTCGAGCCGCTCTCCGTCGGGATCTGGGCCTGCCGCCGTGCCGGGGTCGCGCCGGGCGTACGAGTCCTCGTCATCGGTGCCGGACCCGTCGGCCAGCTCGCCGCGCAGGTGGCGACGGCGTTCGGCGCCTCGGAGGTCGTCGTCGCCGACGTCAACGCGCACCGGCTGTCGGTCGCGTCGTCACTCGGGGCCACCGAGGTCGTCGACGTCTCGACGACCTCGCTCTCGCAGGCGTATGCCGGCCGCCCCGGTCCCGACGTCGTCCTCGAGTGCTCGGGCCACGAGGGCTCGACCCAGGCGGCGATCCGGGTGGCGGCCCCGGCGGCGCGGGTCGTCCTCATCGGGATGGGCGGCGACACCGTGGCGCTGCCGCTCGGCGACGTCCAGAACCGCGAGCTGTGGGTGACCGGCGTCTTCCGCTACGCGAACACATGGCCCACCGCGATCGGCCTCGTCGCGTCCGGGCGGGTCACGCTCGGGCCGCTGGCCACCGGGCACTTCGAGCTCGAGGAGACCGAGGCCGCGCTCACCGCCGCCCGCACCGATCCCGAGTCGATCAAGTCGATCATCCACCCGGTCAGAGCAGGCGGTAGCCGATCCCCGGCTCGGTGACGATGTGCTGCGGCCGGGCCGGGTCGGCCTCAAGCTTGCGGCGCAGCTGGTTGCTGTAGACGCGCAGGTAGTTCGACTCCCGGCCGTAGCCCGGCCCCCACACGGCCCGCAGCAGGTCGGCCTGGGTGACGACCGTGCCTCGGTGGCGCGCGAGCTCGGCGAGCAGGCGCCACTCGGTCGGCGTGAGGTGCACGGGCGCACCGCCACGGGTGGCGTCGAGGGTGGCGAAGTCGACGGTGAAGGCATCCGTGACGACCGGGGCGACACCGCCGAGCGAGTCCGCCTCGCCGCCACCGCGGCGCAGGGCGGAGCGGATCCGGGCCATGAGCTCGTCCATCCCGAACGGCTTGGTGACGTAGTCGTCGGCCCCCTCGTCGAGCGCCTCGACCTTGTCGTCGGACTGGTGCCGGGCCGAGAGCACGACCACGGGGACCTGCGACCCCGACCGGATGCGCCGGAGCACCTCGACGCCGTCGAGGTCGGGCAGGCCCAGGTCGAGGACGACGAGGTCCGCCGGCGCGTCGGCGTGGGTCGAGAGCGCGTCGGCCCCGCTGCCGACCTCCTCGACCTCGAAGCCCCGGGCACGGAGGTTGATGCGCAGGGTGCGGCGGATCGTCGGGTCGTCGTCGACGACGAGGATGCGCTGGGCCATGTCAGGGGATCTCCGTCCGGGCTGCGGGCAGGTCGACGACGACGGTGAGGCCACCGCCGGGGGTGTCCTCGGGGACCACGCTGCCACCCATGGACTCGGCGAGGCCACGCGCCACGGCGAGACCGAGGCCGACACCGTCTCCACTCGGCGCGTCACCGTGCCGTTGGAAGGGCAGGAAGATGCGGTCGCGGTCTCCCTGCGGGACACCGGGCCCGGTGTCCACGACGCGGATCTCGACGCGGTCGCCGAGCCCGGAGGACGAGATCCGGACCGCTCCGGGTGCGGGCTGGTGGCGCAGTGCGTTCTCGACGATGTTGCCGAGGACGCGGTCGAGCAGGCCCGGGTCGGCGGTCACGACGCGGGCGTGGTCGTCGAGGTGCCACTGCACCCGGCCTGGATCGGCGGTCTCGCGCACGACGCCGGGCACGACCTCGCCGAGGTCGACCGGGCGCGGGTGGGCGACGAGCGCACCGGCCTGGAGTCGCGACATGTCGAGGAGGTTGCCGATGAGCGTCTCGAGCCGGTCGGCGGAGTCCTCGATCGCGGCCTGGAGCTCGGCCTCGTCCTCGGGGCTGAAGGTGACCTCGGTCGAGCGCAGGCTCCCGATCGCGGCCTTGATGCCGGCGAGCGGGGTGCGTAGGTCGTGGGAGACGGCGGACAGCAGAGCCGTCCGCGCGCTGTTGTCACGGGCGAGTTCGGCTGCCTCGGCCGCCGCCGCCCGCAGTGAGCGCCGTTGGAGGATCGCCCCGGCGTGCGCCGCGAACGCCGCGAGCAGCCGCTGCTGCCCCGCCGGCAGGCTCTCGCCGACGAGCACGAGGTCGTGGTCGTCGTCGACCTCCTCGCGGGGCAGGCCGGGTGCGCGCAGGTCCTCGGGCTCGAGCCCCGGATGCGTCCCCGCCACCACCTCCGCCGGGTGGTCCGACGTCGGCCGGCGCACCACGGCGGCGGCCTCGGCCCCGAACATGTCGAGCGCCTCGCGCAGCAACAGCCCCATCTGGTCGGTCGACCCGAGCAGGGTGTGGCTCAGGGCGGCGAGCGACGACGCCTCCGCCTGGGCCCGCACCGCCGAGTCCGCGCGACGGGCGCTGCGGTCGACGACGAACGCGACCGCCGCCGCCACGACGACGAAGACCGCGAGCGCCACGGCGTTCTGGGGCTGCGAGATCGTCAGGCCACCCGTGGGCGGGGTGAAGAACCAGTTGAGGAACAGCGACGACGCCACCGCGCCGAGCAGCGCCGGCCCCATGCCGCCGAGCAGCGCGATGAGCACGCTGAGCAGGAGGAAGAGCGGGGCGGTGAGCGGCAGCTCGGGATCGTCCGGGAGTGCCGCGAGCAGCTCGGTGAGGACGAACGGCCCCGCGAGCGCGACGGCATACCCGGCACGGACCCGCCTGCGGGGCAGTCCGCGGCGGGGGGTGCGCCACCCGCGCCCGGCCGCGAAGCGGTGGGTGACGACGTGGACGTCGATGTCGCCGGAGCCGGCGATGACCTCCTCGGTGGTGCTCGGGGTCACGAGGGTGCGCCACCGCGCCCGGCGCGAGCTGCCGATGATGACCTGGCTCGCGTTGACGCCACGCGCGAAGTCGAGCACCGCCTCGGCGAGGTCGTCGCCGGTCACGGTGTGGAAGGTGCCGCCGAGCTCCTCCGTGAGCCGCCGCTGCGACACGAGGTCGGGCAGTGCGGGACCGGCGAGCCCGTCGGTGCGGGCGACGTGCACGACGAGCAGCTCGCCGCCGGCGCCGCGGGCGGCGATACGGGCGCCGCGACGCAGCAGCGTCTCACCCTCGGGCCCGCCGGCGACGGCGACGACGACCCGCTCCCGGGTCGGCCACGTCGACTCGATGCCGTGCTCGGCGCGGTAGCGACCCAGCCCCTCGTCGACCCGGTCGGCGAGCCACAGCAGGGCGAGCTCGCGCAGCGCTCCGAGGTTGCCGACCCGGAAGTAGTTGGCGAGGGCGGCGTCGACGCGGTCGGGCGGATAGACGTTGCCGTGGGCCATCCTTCGCCGCAGCGCCTCGGGAGACATGTCGACGAGCTCGATCTGGTCGGCGCGGCGGACGACCTCGTCGGGCACGGTCTCGCGCTGCACGACCCCCGTGATCGAGGTGACGGCGTCGTTGAGCGACTCGAGGTGCTGGATGTTCACCGTGCTGATGACGTCGATGCCCGCGTCGAGGACGTCCTCGATGTCCTGCCAGCGCTTCGTGTGGCGACCACCGGGCGCGTTGGTGTGGGCGAGCTCGTCGATGAGGGCAACCTGCGGCCGCCGGGCCAGGAGGGCGTCGAGGTCGAGCTCCTCGAGGGTGGCGCCGCGGTGGCTCACCCGGGCCCGGGGCAGCACCTCGAGCCCGTCGAGCTCGGCCGTCGTGTGTGCGCGCCCGTGGGTCTCGACGAACCCGACGACGACGTCGGTCCCGCGCTCGAGGCGGCGGTGGGCCTCGTCGAGCATCGCGAACGTCTTGCCCACGCCGGGGGCGGCCCCGAGATAGATGCGCAGCCGTCCACGTGCCATGGGGTCATTCTTCCCCGGGCGTGCGGGCATCCAGCGCCACGTTGAGCGCGAGCACGTTGACGCGCGCCTGCCCCAGCATCCCCAGGGGGGCTTCCTGGACGTGGTCGGTGACGATGCCGCGGACCTCCGACTCGTCGAGACCGCGTACCTTCGCAACCCGCGGGACCTGCCAGAGCGCGTATGCCGGTGAGATGTCGGGGTCGAGACCGCTCGCCGAGGCGGTGAGCGCGTCGGGCGGGATCGTCGCGGGGGCGTCCGGGTTGGCCGCCCGCAGCGACGCCCCACGGTCGGCGACGGCCGCGGCGAGCTCGGGGTTGGAGGGTCCGAGGTTCGAGCCACCGCTGGTCTCCCCCGAGGCGTCGGAGGCCGACGGCCGGCCCTGGAACCACCCGGGTCCACCCGCCGGCTGGCCGAGGAGGTGCGAGCCGACCTCGCGGCCGTCGACGACCACGGGTTGGCCGACGGCACGCCCTGGCACGAGCTGGGCGACGAGCAGGACGGCGGCGGGGTAGCCCACCCCGCACACGAGGGTGAGGACGAGGAGCGCCTTGATGGCGGCGAGGAGCTGTCGGGTCATGGTGGTCACCTCAGAGACCTGGGAGGAGCGAGACGACGAGATCGATCGCCTTGATGCCGATGAACGGCGCGATGACACCGCCGAGTCCGAAGACAAGCAGGTTGCGGCGGAGCATCTGGTGCGCGGACTGCGGCCGGTACCTCACCCCCCGCAGGGAGAGCGGGATGAGGGCGATGATGACGAGCGCGTTGAAGATGACCGCCGAGAGCATCGCCGACTCCGGGCTCGAGAGCCGCATGACGTCGATGGCGTCGAGTCCCGGGAAGATCCCGACGAACATCGCCGGCACGATGGCGAAGTACTTGGCCACGTCGTTGGCGATAGAGAAGGTCGTGAGGGCTCCGCGGGTGATGAGGAGCTGCTTGCCGATGGCGACGATGTCGATGAGCTTGGTCGGGTCCGAGTCGAGGTCGACCATGTTGCCGGCCTCCTTGGCCGCCGAGGTCCCGGTGTTCATCGCCACCCCCACATCGGCCTGCGCGAGCGCGGGTGCGTCGTTGGTGCCGTCACCGGTCATCGCGACGAGGCGGCCGCCCTCCTGCTCCTTGCGGATGAGCGCCATCTTGTCCTCGGGGGTCGCCTCGGCGAGGTAGTCGTCGACACCGGCCTCGTGCGCGATCGCCTTGGCCGTGAGCGGGTTGTCGCCGGTGATCATCACGGTGCGGATGCCCATAGCCCGCAGCTGGTCGAACCGCTCGCGCATGCCGGGCTTGACGACGTCCTTGAGGTGGATGACCCCGAGGACACGAGGACGGGCGCCCGGCTCGGCGGCCGCCACGACGAGGGGTGTCCCTCCCGTGGCGCCGATGCCGTCGACGAGGACGTCGAGGTCTCGGGGGGCCTCGCCGCCCTCCTCACGGACCCAGTCCACGACGGAGCCGGCCGCGCCCTTCCGGACCCGCGCCCCGTCGGGCAGGTCGACGCCGGACATCCGGGTCGTCGCCGAGAACGGGACGACCGTCGCGCCGCTGCGCCCCAGGGCCACGAGGTCGCCGGGTGCGACGCCCTGCTCGAGGGCATACTCGACGATCGACCGGCCCTCCGGCGTCTCGTCGGCCAGCGACGAGAGGTGCGCGGCGCGGGCCAGCTCGTCGGGCTCGGCCCCACCCACCGCGACGAGGTCGCTGGCACGCCGGTTGCCGAAGGTGATCGTCCCGGTCTTGTCGAGGAGCAGGGTGCTCACGTCACCGGCGGCCTCGATGGCCCGGCCCGACATCGCGAGGACGTTGCGCTGGACGAGACGGTCCATCCCGGCGATGCCGATGGCCGACAGCAGCGCACCGATCGTCGTGGGGATGAGGCAGACGAGCAGGGCGACGAGGACGACGAGCGAGAGCCGGCCGCCGGAGTAGACCGCCATCGGCTGGATGGCCGAGACGGCGAGCACGAAGATGATCGTCAGCGTCGTGAGGAGGATCGACAGGGCGACCTCGTTGGGCGTCTTCTGCCGGGAGGCACCCTCGACGAGCGCGATCATCCGGTCGATGAAGGTCTCACCCGGGCGGCTCGTCACCCGTACGACGATGCGGTCCGACAGGACGGTCGTCCCGCCCGTGACGGCACACCGGTCACCACCGGACTCACGCACGACCGGCGCGGACTCCCCGGTGATGGCCGACTCGTCGACCGTCGCCACCCCTTCGACGACGTCGCCGTCGCCCGGGATGACCTGTCCCGCCTCGACGACGACGAGGTCGCCGAGCAGGAGCTCGGTGCCGCGCACCTCCTCCTCGCTGCCGTCGCCGAGGAGTCGGCGGGCGGTCGTCTCGGTCCGGGTGCGGCGCAGCGTCTCGGCCTGGGCCTTGCCGCGGCCCTCCGCCACGGCCTCCGCGAGGTTGGCGAACAGGACCGTCGCCCACAGCCAGAGCGTCACCGACACCGAGAACACCGACGGCTCGAGCACCGAGAGCACGGTGGTGACCGCCGAGCCGACCCAGACGGTGAGGATGACGGGGCTGCGCCAGAGGTGGCGCGGGTCGAGCTTGGCGAAGGCCGCGGGCAGGGCCTGCCAGCCGGTGCGCACGAGGGACGAGGTCATGACAGTGCCTCCGCAAGGGGTCCGAGGACCAGGGACGGGAAGAAGGTCAGGCCGGCGACGATGACGACCGTGCCGAGGACGAGGACCGCGAACAGGGGAGTCGCCGTGGGCATGGTTCCGGCCGTGACCGGGCGGCGACCCTGGGCCGCGAGCGAGCCCGCCAGCCGGAGCACGAGCACGATCGGGACGAGACGGCCGAGCAGCATGCACGCGGCGAGCAGCAGGTTGAGGAACGGCTGGTCGGCCGAGAGCCCCGCGAAGGCCGAGCCGTTGTTGTTCGCGGCGGAGGTCACGGCATACAGGAGCTCGCTCAGCCCGTGGGGACCGTCGTTGAGGCGCGCGGCCACCGACACGGGGACGACGACCGCGAGTCCGGTCCCGAGCAGGACGAGCGCCGGCATCGTCAGGATGACCAGCGCCGCGCTCGTCACCTCGGCGCGGCCGATCGACTTGCCGAGCAGCTCGGGGGTGCGCCCGACCATGAGCCCGGCGATGAAGACCGCGATGACGACGACGACGAGGTACGAGTAGAGGCCGGTCCCGACCCCGCCGGGCGAGACCTCACCGAGCATCATGTTGAGCAGGACCACGCCACCTCCGAGCGGGCTGAGGCTGTCGTGCATCGCGTTGACCGCACCCGTCGACGTGCCGGTGGTCGCGGCGCCGAAGAGCGCGGACCAGACGACGCCGAAGCGCTGCTCCTTGCCCTCAATCGACCCCGGCGGAGACGAGGCGGCCGCGGTCTCCGCCCACACGGCGAGCGCCATGCTCGCCGTGAGGAGGCTGCCCATGACGCCGACGGCGACGAGGCCCTGGCGGCGGTCGCCGACCATGCGGCCGAACGTGTGGGGCAGGGAGAACGGGATCGCGAGGACGAGCACGATCTGGAGGAGGTTGGTCCACGGCCCCGGGTTCTCGAACGGGTGCGCCGAGTTCGCGTTGAAGAAGCCACCCCCGTTGGTGCCGAGGAGCTTGACCGCCTCCTGCGAGGCGACCGGTCCCCCCTGGATGACCTGCTGCGCGCCGTTCAGGGTCTCGACGGTGTGCGGGCCCGAGAGGTTCTGGATGACGCCACCGAGCAGGAGCAGCACGGCCGCCACCGCCGCGAGCGGGAGAATGACGCGCACCGTGCCGCGGACGAGGTCCACCCAGAAGTTGCCGAGCCGGTCGGTCTTCTCGCGGGCGATACCGCGCAGCAGCGCGATGGCCACGGCGAGGCCGACTGCCGCGGACACGACGTTCTGGACGGTGAGACCGAGCATCTGGACCGCGTACCCGGTGCCGGCCTCACCGGCATACGACTGCCAGTTCGTGTTGGTGACGAACGAGACCGCCGTGTTGAGTGCGGTGTGCCAGTGCATCGACCGGCCGTACGACCATGGCAGCCACCCCTGCACCATGAGCAGCGCAAAGAGGGCCAGCACACCGACGGCGGAGAACGCGAGCACGGACCCGGCATACGACGTCCAGCGCTGCTCGACGCGAGGGTTGACGCCGACGAGGCGGTAGACGAGCCGTTCGACGCGCCAGTCCGACTCGTCGGTGAAGGTGCCGTGGATCCACGACCCCAGCGGGACGTGCAGGGCCGCGAGGATCGCGGCGACGAGGAGGACGGCGGTGACCGTCTGCAGTGCAGTACCCATGCCGGCCTCAGAACCGGTCGGGGTGGAGGAGCGCGACGGTCAGGTACGCGAGGAGGAGCAGGGCGATCGTGCCCGCGAGGAGGTCTTGCCACATGCCGTCCACGCAACCACCGGGCCGGTTCGACGCGGCGCGTGCTGACGCCGCCCTGACCGGTCTTGACGCGATCCTGACGCGCCGGTGTCGTCGGCTGGAGACGGAGCCGAAGTGGCAGGATCGAGAGCATGACGACGATGGCTGCCGTACGACTGCCCGGTGACAGCACGGTCGAGCACGTCACGGTCGACGTGCCCTCCCCCGGACCGGGTCAGGTCCTGCTGCGGATGCGCGCCTCCGGCATCTGCGGCAGCGACATCCGCGCGATCTACCGCGAGCACCTCGGACACGGCGCCGAGGCCTACCAGGGCGTCGTCGCCGGGCACGAGCCCTGCGGCGACGTCGTCGAGCTGGGCCCCGGGGTCCGGACGCTCGAGGTCGGCGACCGCGTCGCGGTCTACCACATCACCGGCTGCGGCTCCTGCGACGAGTGCCGCGTCGGCTACCCCATCGGCTGCACCTCACCGACGCGCGCCGCCCATGGCTGGCAGCGCGACGGCGGGCACGCGGACTACATGCTCGCCGAGGCGGTGTCGTGCCTGCGGCTGCCCGAGGGCGTGAGCCACGTCGACGGCGCGCTGGTCTCGTGCGGGTTCGGGACGGCATACGAAGGGTTGCTGCGTGGTGGAGTGAGCGGACGGGACCGGCTGCTCGTCACTGGGCTCGGGCCGGTCGGCCTGGCCGCCGCCATGCTGGGTCGGCACCTCGGCGCGTCCACGGTCATCGGACTCGAGCCCAACGCCGAGCGTGCTTCTCTCGCAGCGGAGCTGGGCCTCGTCGACGTCGTCGTCACGGACCCCGACGCGCTCCCCGATGCCGTCGGTAACGCCACCGACGGACGCGGCTGCGAGGTGACGCTCGACTGCAGCGGCAACGCCCACGCCCGTCTCGCGGCGCTGACCCACACGGCCGCACGCGGGCGCTGTGTCATGGTCGGTGAGGGTGGCCGGATCGACTTCCCCGTCTCGGACCTGCTCATCCACAAGCAGATCGCGCTGCACGGCTCGTGGGTGACCTCGCTCGGGCACATGGCCGAGCTGCTCGACCTCCTCGCCCGGTGGGGAGAGAGTGCCGAACGCGTTGTCTCGCACCGCTTTGCGCTTGCCAACGCAGACGAGGCGTATGCCGTCGCGGCAGCAGGTGCCTCCGGCAAGGTCGTCATCACCTGGGACTGAGGCGGCCTCAGGGAATGCCGGGACGGCGGATCGTGTCCGCCGCGTAGTCGTCGGTGTTGGTGTAGGTCCGGGCGTTGCCGCTGAGCAGCGCCGAGGTGCGGTGGACCGCCTTGGCGCCGGTGTCGAGGCTCGTCTCGCCCTTGCCCAGCTCCGTGTTGACCGCGGTGGCGAGGGTGCTCGCCGACGGGACCTTGCCGAAGTCGGATGCGTTGACGGTGATGCCACCGACGAGGTTGGCGGCCCGGGACAGTGGTCCGGCGGCCGTCTCGAAGTCCTTGGCCGCGCCCTTGAGCGACTCGGGGTCGACGTCGATGTCCTCGCTGAGACCGAGGGCCTCGAGCGAGGTCCGGGTCATGTAGGGGTTGGCCCAGAGGTCCTCGTCGTC
Organism: Knoellia sp. LjRoot47; assembly: GCF_964253435.1. Taxonomy (NCBI): domain Bacteria; kingdom Bacillati; phylum Actinomycetota; class Actinomycetes; order Micrococcales; family Intrasporangiaceae; genus Knoellia; species Knoellia sp. LjRoot47. The sequence continues at coordinate 1,433,225 of NZ_CAXUQS020000001.1, read as the reverse complement.
GGAGCCGTCCGGGCCGTAGTGGTCGGCGCCCGACTCGTAGGTCGTGAGGATCTCGCCGTCGAGCTCGATGATCCCCTCGGACATGTAGGGCAGCTCGTAGGCCTCTCCCCGGTCGCCGTTGCCGGGCTCGTCGTCCTGGCGCTCCTGCACGATGAGGCGGCCGGCCTTGTCGCGGCCGAGCGAGGTGCTGAAGACGTACTCGCCGTCGCGGACGACGACTCCCTGCGCCTGCGGTGGCGTGTGGACGTAGCCCGCGCCACCGCCGAAGCTCGTGTCCGGGGTCCACCCTCCGTGACCGTCGGAGACGTAGGCGTAGAGCTTGCCGTCGTCGTCGGCGCCGTCGTACTGGTTGCCTCCGCCGCCGATGGTGTCGTGGTGGGTGCCGACGTAGAGGACGCCGTCCTTGACCGTGCCGTAGGCCCCGGCGCCGTCGGGGAGCTCGGTGGGTGGACCGATCGGGTCGACGGGCGTGCTGCCGCCGTTCTTGAGGTCGGAGGTGAGGTACGTGAAGACGTGCGAGGGGTTGCCGCTCGAGGTGACGTAGGTGTACTTGCCGTCCGACGCGACGCCGCCGGCGTGGTCGGGGGTCGGGATGTCGCCGTAGCCGCCGAGCTCGACGTCGACCATCTCGCGGCCGGTTCGTGGGTCGACCATCGACAGGACCGAGTGCTGGCCGCCGTCCTTGGAGTAGCTCGTCTGGATGATCCAGCCGGTGTTCGGGTCGACGCCCAGCCCCTGCGGGATGAGGCCGCGCGTGTCGCCGCCCAGACCGAGGTTGGGGATGAGCGGCCCCAGCCCGCCGCCGTTCTCGCGGAGCCAGTCGGCGGTCTTGTCCATGCCCCGCTCGAGCCACTCGCGGGTGTCGGCGTCGAGCTCGTCGGTGTCGATCTTCTCGCCCTTGGCGAAGGCCGCGACGGTCGCGAGGTCCTTGTTGTAGTCGGCGGACACCTGGAGGAGCTGGCCGTTGACGACGAGGGCGAGGATCTCCTCGACGAGCGGGTTGAGCCCGGCCGGGCGGTTGCGCCAGGTGCCGATGACCTCGCGCGCCCGGTTCTCCATCGCGGCACACTGGCTCGCGCCGGTCGTGAGCGCCGTCTGGATCCGGCCGAGCACGAAGTAGTTGACCTCGATGCCTTGGCTCACCCCGGCGGTGCGGACCTTGTAGCCGGCCGACGCCGCGCTGGTCCACGTCGGGCGGTCGGCGGCCTCCTCGACCCGCGAGGCGGCCTCGGAGACCTTCTTCATCGCGTCGCCGACGGTGTCGGCCTGCCCGCGCACCGTGGGCGGGTTGCCCGACACGAGGTCGCGGAACAGGTCCTCCGGGTCGACCACCAGCGCTCCCTCCCTCATGACGACCGCGGACAGCGGTCGACCGACGCTGCGTGAATCCAAGCACGGATCGCCGCGTCCGTCAGTGGGGAGCACTCCCCGGTGCCCGCGTCCGTGCGCCGGCCCGGCCGGTCGGGAAGGATGCAGGCATGGCCACGAAGCAGCAGCAGCTCGTCGCGGGCGTCGACTCGTCCACCCAGTCCTGCAAGGTCGTCGTCTGCGACGCCGAGACGGGCGAGGTGGTCCGGCAGGGGCGGGCGCCGCACCCCGACGGTACGGAGGTCCACCCGCGCGAGTGGTGGGCGGCCTACGAGGCCGCGACGGCCGACGGGCTCCTCGACGGCGTCCGGGCGATCGCGGTCGGCGGGCAGCAGCACGGGATGGTCACCCTCGACGAGGCCGACGAGGTGGTGCGCCCGGCACTGCTGTGGAACGACACCCGCTCGGCGCAGGACGCCAGCGACCTCACCGAGGAGTTCGGGGGCGCCCAGCGGTGGGCCGACGAGGTCGGGGTCGTGCCGGTCGCCTCGTTCACGATCACCAAGCTGCGCTGGCTGCGCCGGGCGGAGCCCGAGTCGCTCGAGCGCACGCGCACGTGCGTCCTCCCCCACGACTGGCTCACCGGACAGATCCTCAAGCAGGGCAACGGGTTCGACGGCTGGACGACAGACCGCGGCGACGCCTCGGGGACCGGCTACTGGTCGGCTGGGTCCGGCCACTACCTGCCCGAGCTCATCGACCTCGCGATCGGCCGTTCGCTCGAGGTGCCTCGCGTCCTCGGGCCCACCGAGGCTGCCGGGCGCACCGGGTCCGGCATGGTGCTCGGCCCGGGCACCGGTGACAACGCCGGCGCCGCGCTGGGGCTCGGCCTGCGCCCCGGTGACGCTGTCATCTCGCTGGGGACGAGCGGCACCGCCTTCGCCCGGCACGGTGCCGCCGTCGCGGACCCCTCGGGGGCGGTGGCCTCCTTCGCCGATGCCACCGGTGACTTCCTCCCCCTCCTCGCCACCCTCAACGCGGCGCGCGTCATGACGGCCGGCGCCTCGATGCTCGGGGTCGAGCTCGCGGAGCTCGACCGGCTCGCCAGCACGGCCCCCCGCGGCGCCGGCGGGCTCACCCTCCTGCCCTACCTCGACGGCGAGCGCACCCCGAACCTGCCCAGCGCGTCGGGCACCCTCTCCGGCCTCACCCGGGCCAACGCCACCCCGGAGAACCTCGCCCGCGCCGTCGTCGAGGGCATGGTCACCAACCTCGCCGAGGCGCTGGACGCCCTGCGGGGACAGGGTGTCCACGTTGAGCGGGTGCTGCTCATCGGCGGTGCCGCCGCCTCGACGGCGGTTCGCTCCATGGCCGCCGACCTGTTCGGCGTGCCGGTCCACGTGCCCGTGTCCGGTGAGTACGTCGCCCTCGGCGCCGCCCGCCAGGCCGCGGCCACCCTCACCGGCGAGGGCTTGCCCGAGTGGGAGGTGCGCACCGAGACCGTCGTCGAACCCGACGACGCGGCGCGCGAGGCGAGCGCCGAGCTGCGAGGGCGCTACGCCGACCTCCGGGGGCGGCTGCACGGCTGACCCGAGGCTCGCAAGCTCGCGAGCGACCCTTCCCCGGCTCCACCTAGTCTGTCCGGGTGAGTGCCACGCTCGTCGCGAAGGACCTGTCCGGGGGTCACGCCCACCGCACCCTCTTCGAGCACCTCGACCTCACCGTCGCGCCCGGCGACGTCGTCGGAGTGGTCGGCGCCAACGGTGCCGGCAAGACCACCCTGCTCCGCCTCCTCGCCGGTGAGACCGCACCGCTGGCCGGTGCGGTCACCACCGCACCCGTCGACGCCTTCGTCGGCTGGCTGCCGCAGGAGCACGAGCGCCTCGAGGACGAGACCGTCGCCGCCTACATCGCGCGCCGCACCGGAGCCGCCGACGCCACCCAGGCCATGGAGGTGAGCGCGGTGGAGCTCGCCGCTGGGACGCCCGGCGCCGACACGGCATACGCCAACGCCCTCGACCACTGGCTCGCGAGCGGGGCCCCGGACCTCGAGGACCGGATCCCCGCGATGCTCGCAGAGCTCGGCCTCGACGTCGGTGGCGAGGCGCTCATGACTTCGCTCTCGGGCGGCCAGGCGGCCCGGGCCGCCCTCGCCGCGCTGCTGCTCAGCCGCTTCGACATCGTCCTGCTCGACGAGCCGACCAACGACCTCGACCTCGCCGGGCTGGCCCGGCTCGAGGAGTTCGTCACCGGGCTGCGCGGTGGCGTCGTGCTGGTGTCGCACGACCGCGAGTTCCTGTCGCGCTGCGTCACCCGCATCGTCGAGCTCGACCTCGCGCAGAACTCGGTCGCCGTGCACGACGGCGGCCACGAGTCGTTTCTCGAGGAGCGCGAGATCGCCCGGCGGCACGCGCGCGAGGCCTACGAGGAGTTCGCCGAGACCAGGGCCGACCTCCAGTCGCGGGCCCGGACCCAGCGCGAGTGGAGCAGCAAGGGCGTCCGCAACGCGATGAGGAAGAGCCCGGACAACGACAAGATCCGGCGTGCGGCGAGCATCGACTCCGCCGAGAAGCAGGCCCGCAAGGTCCGCCAGATGGAGTCGCGGATCGCCCGGCTCGAGGAGGTCGAGGAGCCGCGCAAGGAGTGGGTCCTGCAGTTCTCGATCGGCAGCGCACCACGGTCGAGCTCGGTCGTCGCGACCCTCAACGAGGCCGTCGTGCGCCGCGGGGACTTCACCCTCGGACCCGTCTCGCTCCAGGTCGATGCACGCGACCGGATCGGCATCACCGGGCCCAACGGCGCCGGCAAGACGACGCTGCTCGGCCTCCTGCTGGGCCGACTCGCGCCCGACACGGGCAGTGCGAGCCTCGGGACGAGCGTCGCCATCGGCGAGATCGACCAGGCCCGCACGGGGCTGCGCGACGACCTCACCCTCCACGACGCGTTCGGCGAGGCGGCCCCCGACCTCTCACCGGCCGACCGTCGCACGCTGCTCGCGAAGTTCGGGCTGCGCGCCGACCAGGTGACGAGCCTCGTGACACGCCTCTCGCCGGGTGAGCGCACCCGGGCGGCGATGGCGCTGCTCCAGGCCCGCGGGGTCAACGTCCTCGTGCTCGACGAGCCGACCAACCACCTCGACCTGCCGGCGATCGAGCAGCTGGAGGAGGCGCTGGCGTCCTACGACGGCGCGCTGCTGCTCGTGTCGCACGACCGCCGGCTCCTCGAGAACGTCGACCTCGACCAGCGCTGGCACGTCGAGGCCGGTCGGGTCACGCGTCGCTGACGTCCGCGGGGACGAGCAGTCCGGCGAGCGCGAGCCGTCGCCTCAGCTCGGGCTCGAGGTCCGCAGGATCCCGTATGCCGTCGAGCACCTCCGCGACCGCGTCCCGTTCGTCTCCGCTGACGGTGAGGCGGCCGACCCGGCTCACGAGCGTGGAGCGCTGGCCGTCGCCCTCCCAGTGGGCGGCCAGGTGGCGGCGCACTCGCCAGGACGTCCCGTCGCCGGCCTCGATGCGCGATGCGCGCTCGACCTGGTCGAGGACTCCCAGCGGCTCGGCGCGCTGCGCACCACGCACCGCCGGGCGCAGGGCTGCGACGACCTCGTCGACGGTGACGTCCTGGAGAGCCTTGGCGACGAGCGAGCGGACGACCTCGGCGTCGTCACCGAACGCGACCTCGGAGCCGGTCGACCGACCGCCGTCGACGGGCAGCGACCGGCGCGCCTCGACGTCGTCGGTGAGCCGGTCCCCGATGCGGTCGAGCAGGGCGTCGACGAGGTGGCGCCGGGTCCATGCATGGACGCCGAACGTCAGGTGGATGCTCGTCCCGCCGAGCGCCGTGGCCGAGTGGAGGTAGCCGCGCGGGAGGTAGAGGCAGTCGCCGGGTCGCAGAGTCTCCTCGAGCAGGGGCTCGGCGGTGGCGGCCTGTTCGACCGCCGCCCGGTGCTGCTCCCACGGCTGGTCGCGCAGAGGTGCTTCGAGGACGGGCGGGCGCACGCGCCAGCGCTTCTCGCCCGAGACCTGGAGCACGAAGACGTCGTGGACGTCGTAGTGGTCGGAGAAGCCCTGGTTCTGGGGTGGGGTGACGTAGGCGTTGACCTGGACGGGGTGGCCGAGGTCGTCGGCGAGCGCGGCGGCGAACTCCCGCACGGGTGACCACGTGCGGTGCAGCCCCTGGAGCACGAGGGTCGCGCCCGAGGCGAACTCGCGCAGGACCCGGTCCTCGCTCAGCTGGTCGCCGATGCCCGCGCCCACACCGCCCCCGAGCGTGAACTGGCGCTCCGCCAGGGTCGAGCCGTCCTTGGCCATCCGGGCGAAGGGGGTGCGCAGCCCGCGGCGGGCCACGAGCTCGTCGACGGCATCGGGTCCGAAGAGGTCGCTGACGTCCCGGTCGTGCTCGGCCCCGCGGCTGAGGTGGGGCCCGCGCGACCAGACGTCCGACGCGAAGTCCGCGGACGGCATACCGACGAGGCGCGTCAGCGCAGGAGAACCCGCGGCCGGAGACGTCGCCTCCGGCCGCGGGTCCTCGGGAGGTGCGGTCACCGGGAGCCGTCGGCCCCGCCGTCCGCGCCACCGTCGTGCTCGCCGGGCTGGCCGGACTCGCCGGCACCGCTGTCGGCCGGGCCCTCGGCATCGTCCGATCCGTCGCCGCCGCCGGCGCCACTCAGGCCGTCGCCGCCGTCACCGCTGAGGACGCCGCCGTCGGCGCCACCGTCGGCACCGCCGTCGTGCTCGCCGGGCTGGCCGGACTCGCCGGCGCCGCTGTCAGCGGGGCCCTCGGCGTCGGTTCCGGACTGGCTGCCGGAGATGTCGTCGGCACCCTTTCCCATGGTGAGACCGCCCTCGGGGTCCGTGCCACTCTGGTCCTGCGTCATCGCGTACCTCCTGTGGTCATCCGGAGCCGGTCGGCGCCGGTCCCTCCTTCCTACCCCCTGAGGAGCGGGGCGACACCGGGGAGCCGCAGGGCAAATTCGCAGGTCAGGCGGTCGAACCGGGCTCGAGCCGCGCGCCGGGTGGCACGACGACATTCCGACCGACCCGGCTCTCGTGGCCGACGAGGACGATCCGGTCGTCACCGACCCGGGTGCCGGGAGGCGTCTCACCGACCCAGGCGCCGCGGGCGATCGTGCACTCCGAGTCGACGACGGCGCCGCGGACCTCGGCGCCCGCCTCGATGGTCGTCTGGGCGAAGACCACGGAGTCCTCGACGAGGGCACCCCTGCCCACGCGGACACCCGGTCCGAGGACGCTGCGGAGGACGGTGCCGGCGACGTCGGCGCCCGCGCTGACGACCGACGCCTCGACGACGGCGCCCTTGCGGATCCGTGCCGGCGGGAGCTCGGGCCACCGGGTGAGGATCGGCCACTCCGGGTCGTCGATGACGTCGACCCGGCCGGCGAGGAGGTCGCGGTGGGAGGCGACGTACTCGCTCGGGGTGCCGACGTCGCGCCAGTAGCCGGGCAGCGCGAAGGCGTGCACGTCACCGTCGGCGACGAGCCGCGGGACGAGGTGCTCGCCGAAGTCACCGAGGCCGGAGTCCTCGCCGTCGGCGGCGTCCACCCGCTCGGCCCGCAAGTCCTCGAGCGCCCGAGCGAGGCGGGCCGGGTCGTAGGCGAAGATCTCGGCGGCGACGGTGGTGCCCGCCGGATCCTCGGGCTTGTAGTCGAAACCCGTGACCCGCCCGCCCCGGCCGACCCGGACGACACCCTTCGCGCTCGCCTGCGACCGGGTCACCTCGGTCGTGACGATGGTGCAGGACGAGCCCCGGTCGAGGTGCTGGTCGACGACGTCGCGCAGGTCGATCGAACAGACCGAGTCGGCGCTGAGCACGAGGACGACGTCGGCGCCGAAGTCGGTGATGCTCTTGAGGTTGCGATAGAGGTCGTCGGCGTTGCCCTCGCTGAACCCGTCCTGCGAGGCGGCGCCGCTGCCCTCCTCGGGAGGCAGCCACTGCAGCCCGCCGCGCGTGCGGTCGAGGTCCCACGGCCGCCCGTTGGCGACGTGCTTGTGCAGGCTCGTCGCGAGGTACTGCACCGACAGCCAGACGTCGCTGATCCCGCTGTGCGCCAAGGACGACAGGGCGAAGTCCACGAGCTGGTACTGGCCGGCATACGGGAGTGCGGGCTTGGCCCGCTCACGGGTGAGGACGTCCATGCGGGAGCCCTTGCCACCCGCCTGGACGATGGCCAGCACCCGGGGTCGTCGCGACATGCGTCTCACTCTGCCCCACCGGATCGTTCGACCGTGGTCTGGCCCAAGGGCATCGCCTAGATTCGGGGACATGAGCACTGATCGGGAGTTCGACCTCGTCCTCGTGGGCGCCACCGGGTTCGTCGGGCGGCTCACCGCCGCCCACCTCGCCGAGCACGCGCCGTCGTCCGTGCGGATCGCGCTCGCCGGGCGCTCGCTCGACCGGCTCACCGAGGTGCGCGCGTCCCTGCTGCCCCACCGCGTGGAGGACTGGCCGCTGCTCGTCGTCGACACGACGGACGAGGCCGCGGTCGCCGACCTCGCAGCCCGCACCCGTGTCGTGGTCACCACCGTGGGTCCGTACGCCAGGCTCGGTATGCCGCTCGCGTCCGCGTGTGCCGCCGCGGGCACCCACTACGCGGACCTCACGGGCGAGGTGCTCTTCGTGCGCGACAGCATCGACGCCAACCACGAGGAGGCGGAGCGGACCGGAGCCCGGATCGTGCACTCGTGCGGCTTCGACTCGATCCCCTCGGACCTCGGGGTGTGGAGGCTCGCGCAGCGTGTCGCGGCCGACGGTGAGGGCACGCTCGGCGAGACCGTGCTCCACGTGCGCACCCTGCGAGGTGGCGTCAGCGGCGGCACCATCGACTCGATGCGGCAGCAGGCCATCGAGGTCTCGGACCCGGCGCGGCGCAAGGCCGTCACGGACCCGCACGGGCTGTCGCCGGACCGGTCGGCCGAGCCGCCGTCGCGCAACCGCCCGAACCCCGACGAGTTCGGCCTGCTCGACAAGGTGCAGGCCGTGACGGGGACGCGCTACGACTCCGTGACGAAGCGCTGGGTCGCGCCGTTCTTCATGGCGTCGTTCAACACGCGCATCGTCCGCCGCAGCAACGCCCTGACGAACTGGTCCTACGGACGGGAGTTCCGATACGACGAGGTCATGGACACCGGCAGCGGGCCGATGGGTGCGGTGAAGGCCGGCCTCACGACCGCCGTCCTGGGCGGGCTGTTCGCGGGGATGTCGACCGCACCGACGCGCCGGCTGCTCGACGTCGTCCTGCCCAAGCCCGGCGAGGGCCCGTCCGAGGAGACGATGGAGCGCGGCCGGTTCGTCATGGACGTCGAGACGACGACGACCACGCGGGCGCGCTACCGATCCCGCGTCGCCGCGCCCTACGACCCCGGCTACTCCGGCACGGCAGTGATGCTCGGGCAGGCCGGGCTGTCGCTGGTGCTCGACCACCTCGACTCCGGTGGCGGGGTGCTCACGCCGTCGGTGGCGTTCGGGGACGCACTCGTGTCGCGACTGGAGGGGAACGACTTCGAGTTCACGACGACACGTCGATGAGGGCTCGGGGCCTGCTCGCCTTCGTGCCGGCGGCGGTCGTGACGACGGCTGCCGCCGTGGCCGGTCGTGAGCGGACGCACCTGGCGAGCAAGCTGCTGCTGGCGCCGAGCCTCGCCGCGGGTGTGGTCGCGACGCGGGGAGCGAGGTCGACGTCGCGCACCGCGACGCTCGTGGCCGCCCTCGTCGGCTCGACGGTCGGCGACTGGTTCATGAACGCGTCGAGTCGGGCGGGCGATGCCCACCGTCAGCGGGCGCTCCTGCAGCGTGGGGCCGCCGGGTTCGCGGTGCAACAGGCCGGGCTCGTCCGGCTGCTCCTCGCCGATGGGGCGCGACCTCGTGCGCTGCCGACCGCCGTCGTCGGCAGCACGCTGGTGGGGCTGGCGGTGGTCGACACGGAAGGTGGGGCGCGACCGGATCTGGTGCTCACGGCATACGGGATGCTTCTCGGTTCGATGGCGGCGCTCGCGACGAGCTCGGGCCGACGGTCGGTCGGGTGGGGAGGAGCGCTGTTCCTGCTGTCCGACGCGACGATCATCGTCGGCGAGCACGTGGCGAAAACCCCGCGACAACGGGCCGTCGTCTCCGGCACCATCATGGCGACGTATGCCGCGGCCCTGGCCCTTCTCGTCCACGGGCTGCGCGACGAGCCCGCGCCCCTCGACCCCGTGCAGCCCGACCCCGTCCCGGAGGACCCCACCGCATGATCATTCGCGAGATCACCGAGGACGACTGGGTCGCGTTCTTCCCGACGTTCACCGAGGTCGTCGAGGCCGGCGAGACTTACGCGTTCCCGGTCGGGCTCTCGCTCGACGAGGCGCGCGGTTGGTGGGTGGAGCAGCCGCCGGGAATCACCGTCGTCGCGGTGTCGGACGAGGGTGAGCTGCTGGGGTCGGCCAAGACCGGGCCGAACCGGCCGGGTCGCGGGTCGCACGTCGCCACGGCGTCGTTCATGGTGACGTCGGCCGCTCGTGGTCGGGGTGTCGGTCGAGCCTTGGGCGAGTGGGTGCTGGGCTGGGCGCGCGAGCAGGGTTATGCCGCAATGCAGTTCAACGCCGTTGTCGAGACCAACACCGTTGCGGTGGAGCTGTGGAAGTCGCTCGGCTTCACCGTCATCGGGACGGTTCCTGAGGCGTTCGACAGTGCGTCGCACGGCCGGGTCGGCCTGCACGTCATGCACCAGTACCTCTGACGTTCGCCGTGGCGCCCGGCGCGCCCCTCCACGCGCCGGGTGCTGACAACTCGGGACAGCGCAGGCGCTGCCGTCACCGAGCCTGCCAGCGGTTCGCCGCAGGCGCAGCATCGAGAGCCGAAGTCCGCGCTTTCGTTGGGTTCGCCGGGTGGCTGAGGGTCCCTAGCGTGCCGAGTGCGGCCACGAGCCCGTGGCCGCACTCGCACGCACCTCGTCGACAAGGACTCACCATGCGACTTCTCTCCGGCCGGCGCACCATCGCCGCTCTCGGCGCCACGAGCGCCGCCGCGCTCCTGCTGTCGGCCAACGCCTCGGCCGACCTGGGTGTCGCGACCTACGGGTCGAGCGTCTACTGGAACGCTGCGCAGAACAGCCTGCTCATCACCGACACCGTGCGCGACGGCTACTCCGCCGTCGCGAGGATCAGCTACGGTGGGACCGTTCTCATCTTCCGCAACGCCAACGGCTACGGCACCGTCAAGGTCTCGAACATCTCGCTTCCTCGTGGGACGACCCGTGTGGCGATATCCGCCTGCCGCAAGGACTACTCCGCGAACGGCCCCATGACCGGCTGCACCGCCTGGACTTGGACCAACGCCTGACGAGCGTGCCGATGCGAGGATCACGGCATGCGACTGCCCCGACACCTGGCGGAACAGCTGAGCCGTGTGCCCAAGTCCTCGGACGGGCACTGCGAGTACGCACCGTGCCGGGTGACGCTCGGGTCCGGCGACGTGATCGACCGCGTCTATCTCGTCGAGGCCGTCAGCTTCGAACGGGTGTGGGGATCGAGCCGGACCACTCTGGACCTGAGCGACATCGAGCGCATCGAGGACAGCCCGCTGCGCCTCCCGGTCCACTGGGCCAACACCCTGTACCAAGCCGGAGAGTCCGGCATGGGCCACACGGTCTTCACTGCTCGGCTGCGTGACGGGTCGACCCTGCCGTTCGTCGTCGGCAATGCGGTCGACTTCCCGAACTGGCCACCGGGAGTCGACCCCGCCGATGTCGTCGAGGTGCTTCCCCATGCTGGCCGGGAGGCCTTCCGGCACCGGGCTCCCACGGCATACGAGAGCGGAGCCCCCTACGACTGGTGCGTCTACGAGGCCGAGTGACCGGCTCCTTCAGCGCTTCCTCTGGGAGGTCCAGGCGAGGCGGATGGATTCCTTGATGCCGTCGGGGTCTCCGTCGAGGTCGGCTTGGACCTCCATGTGCGCCTTGAACCTCGGTGGCACCCCGAACGTCTCGGGGTGAGCCTCGAGCAGCCGCTCGCGGTCCTCGAAGGTCACGCGGACGAGGACCGTCCCCGGCTCGTCCTGCCGGACCACGAGCCGGTCGTCGACGTACCACGCAACCCGCCCAGGATGTCCCTTGCGCTTGCAGCCAGGCAGCGAGGTCGCGAACTCGTCGATCTCGTCCAGCGTCACCGATCCAACGTAGCGGCGGGAAGGCATACGAGCTCGCCACAAGGCAGTGGGAGCATGACCGCATGGCGACCCCGGACTCCGTGCGACGTGCGTATGACGAGGTCGCAACGACGTATGCCGCCCACTTCCCCAGCACCGAACCCGAGGCACCGCTCGACCTCGCGATGGTCGACGCCTTCACCGCCGCCGTGACCGAGAGCACCGCCAGCCCGAGGGTCCTCGACGCAGGCTGTGGCACCGGCCGGATGAGCCGCTACCTTGCCGACCGCGGTTGCCGGGTCGAGGGCGTCGACCTCTCCCCGGGCATGGTCGAGCAGGCTCGCCGCGCCCACCCGGACCTCGAGTTCGACGTCGCGCGCCTCACCGAGCTCCCCCACCCGGAGAGCACCTTCGACGGGGTGGTGCTCTGGTACTCGACGATCCACACCGCACCTGAGGACCAGCCCGAGATCTGGGCCGAGACCACCCGGGTCCTGCGGCCCGGCGGACACCTGCTCGTCGCCTTCCAGGCGGGCGAGGGCACGCGCAACGTCTCGTCGGCCTACGCGAGGTTCGGACACGACGTCGAGCTGGTGCGACACCTCTTCACCGCAGACCAAGCCGCCGCGTGGGCGAGCGACGCCGGCCTCACCGAGTCCGCTCGTCTGGTCCGCCGCGCCATGCGTACAGAGCGCGACGACCAGGCAGCACTCCTCTTCGTCAGGTGAGCTTGCGGACGACCCCGAGCGGCAGGTGACGCATCGCTGTCCCCAAGGGCTTCCACGGCCACGCCGGAACGCGCGCCGACTCGACGCCCTTCTCGATCGCCTCGACGATGCCGCGCACACCGGTCTCGGTGTCGACCATGAACTTCGTGCGCTGCTCGACCTTCTCGTTCATCTCCGAGCGGATGTAGCCCGGGTAGATCGTCGACACCGTGATGTCGAGGTCGGGCTTGCCGCGCATCTCGACCCGGATCCCCTCGGCGAGGTGGGCGATCCCCGCCTTGGTCGCGGCATACGTCGTCACCGTCTTGGGCATTCCGCGCATCGCCGACATCGACGAGATGACGACGAGGTGGCCGCGCTTGCGCAGGCGGAAGATCTCCATCGCCGCCTCGCACTGCGCGAGCGCGCCGATGAAGTTCGTCATCGCCGTCGCCCTGTTGGCGGCGTAGCCACCGACGCCGATCGGCGCACCCTTGCCGAGCCCGGCGTTGACGACGACCCGGTCGATGCCACCGAGCTCCTCGTCGAACTCGTGGAAGACCCGGAACACTGCCTCGTCGTCGGTGACGTCGAGGGCCTTGAGCGCCACGGTCCGATCCGGGTGTGCCGCAACGATCTCGGCGCGCAGCTCGTCGAGCCGTTCGGTGCGGCGGGCGCAGAGCGCGAGGTCGTGACCGCGGGCGGCGAGCTGTCGGGCGAGCTCGGCGCCGATGCCCGAGCTGGCGCCGGTGATGAGGGTCGTCGTCATGAGCGTGGTTCTCCTCAGCGGGTGGTGAGCAGGTCCGGCACCCGCTCGAGGTGGGACGTGTCGTTGAAGGTGCGGAGCACGGGTTCGGTCGCGCCGACGGAGAGCGTGGTGAGCGACGCGTTCGCGATGACACGCTGCAACGACGTCCACACCGCCGAGCCACCGCCCAGCAATGCGGCGGCCACCCAGGAGATCGCACCCGCAGAGCTGACGACGACCGCCGTCTCACCGCGACCGACGTTCTCCGCCAACGACTTCAGCCCGGCGAGCACGCGCTCACCGAACGCCGAGAACGGCTCGTCGTAGTCCGCCTCGTGGGCGCCGGCGACCCAGCGTTCGGTCGCCACGGCATACATCTCGTCGAAGGCGCGGTGCGGGCGCAGGGTGCGCGCGAGATCGGCCTTCATGAGCGCCATCGAGCGGTAGGCGGGCTTGTATGCCGTGAGGATCGCCGAGTGGGCGTACTCGTCCCACGCGGCGTCGGTCTCGGTCTCCATCGACCAGCCGGCGCCGGCGACCAGCCCGGCCCCGGTGTCGATCTGGCGGCGCATCGAGCCGGTGACGACCCTCGACGCCTCGACGCCGCGGGCGGCGAGCTCCTCCCCGACCGTCCGAGCCTGCTCGTGCCCGAGGTCGGACAGCTTGTCGTAGTCCTTCTTTCCCCACGACGCCTGGCCGTGGCGGACGAGGATGATCCGGCTCATCGGTGGGCCTCGCGGCGCGCCCGACGGACCAGTAGCCGGCACCGCAGGTCGAGGTAGAGGACGAACCAGCGCATTCGCTTGGCCTGCGGGTTGGTCGTCTCGCCGCGATAGGTCCGCAGGTAGATCTGCTGCGCGATGACGGCGAGGCGGAAGAGCCCGAAGACCTGGTAGAACCGCCACCGCTCGGCATCCATCGGGATGCCCATGCGGTCGCAGTAGTAGCGGACGGCCTCGACCCGCGACAGCATCCCGGGAGTGTGGGTCGGTTGGAGCCGCAGCGCCTTGGCCACCGGGTCGTCGGTGGCCTGCACCCAGTAGGCCATCGCGCCACCGAGGTCCATGAGCGGGTCCCCGACGGTCGCCATCTCCCAGTCGAGGACGCCGACGACGCGCGTGGGGTCGTCCTCGGCCAGGACGAGGTTGTCGAAGCGGAAGTCGTTGTGGATGAGGACCTGTCCGGCGTCGTCGGGCCGGTTGGCCTCGAGCCACTCCATGACGCCCTCGAACGAGCCGACGTTCGGGGTGCGGGCCTTGCGGTAGCGCGCCGACCAGCCGGTCACCTGCCGCTCGACGTAGCCGGGGCCCTTGCCCAGGTCGCCGAGCCCCGCGGCGTCGACATCGACCTGGTGCAGGTCGACGAGGGTGTCAAGAGCGTTGCGGCACAGCAAGTTCACGCCGTCACGCGAGAGGCCGAGCGATGCCGGGACGTCGCGACGCAGGATCGTCCCGACAAGGCGCTCCATGACGTAGAACTCGGAGCCGATGACCGACTCGTCACCGCACCACGCGACGATGCGCGGCACGCGGTCGAAGACGGTCCCGAGCGCGCGTTGGATGTCGCTCTCGCGCCGCATGTCGTGCGCACCCTTGGCCTTGGTCCCCCGCGGCGGCCGCCGCAGGATGAGGTCACGGGTCGGGTAGCGCAGCAGGTAGGTGAGGTTCGACGCCCCACCCTTGAACTGGCGCACCTCGGGGGTCGCCTCGAGCCCGGCCTCGCCCGGGGCGGCGTCGCGCAGCCACGTGGCCAACGACTCGACGTCGAAGGCGTCCTCGTCGCGCACGTTGACGGCGTTGCTCGGGACAGAGGGGACGTCAGGCATCGCGGGACTTCCGCGCGAGCTTCGCTCCCGCCCGGGTCGCGACACGGTCGTATGCCGGCCGCACCAGTCGCTTGGTCCAGTAGGCCTGGCGGCCGAGCCGGTCCGTGAGGATGACCTTCTTGTGCCGGTCGATGCCCTTGAGCACCGTCTCCGCGACCTCGTCGGCGCTCATCGTCGCCTTGGTGATGAGCTTGAGCGCGGTCTCCTCCATGGCGGTGTCCTTGCCCTGGAGCGACTGGTGCAGGTTGGTCCGGAAGAACGCCGGGCACACCGCAGACACGTGGATCCCCCACGGCGCCAGCTCGAACCCGAGGGTCTCGGACAGGGCCACGACACCGGCCTTCGCGGCGTTGTAGGACGACATCCCCGGTCCGTGCACGAGCCCGGCGAGCGACGCGGTGTTGACGATGTGGCCGGAGCGCTGCTCCTTGAACATCGGGGTGAACGTCTGGCAGCCCCGCACGACACCGAGCAGGTTGATGTCGAGGACGCGCTCCCAGTCCGAGATGGACTCGACGTCGATGCGGCCACCGGTCGCGACACCGGCGTTGTTGACGAGCACGTCGAGCCCACCCCACGTCTCGCGCACGTGGGCGAGGGCGCCGTCCCAGTCCTGCTGGCTCCGGACGTCGAGACGCAGGTATGCCGTCCCGTCCGGGACGCTGTCCGGACGGCTCTCGGCGAGGTCACCCACGAGGACCTGGTCGCCGCGTGAGGCGAACGCCTTGGCGAGCGCGAGGCCCAGACCCGAGGCGCCGCCGGTGATGAGGACCCGGCGGCTCATGCGCGGCCCGCCTTCTCTGCGTAGGGGTGGAGGAGGAGCTTGGCGATGACGCCGAGGTGGACCTCGTCCGGTCCGTCGGCCAGGCGCAGTGAACGCGCGTTGGCGTAGGCCGCCGACAGCGGGAAGTCCTCGGACATGCCGGCTCCGCCGTGGAGCTGGATCGCCATGTCGATGACGTCGCACGCCATCTGCGGCACGGCGACCTTGATCTCGCTGACCTCGCTCATGGCGCCGAGCGCTCCGACGGTGTCGAGCTTCCACGCCGCGTGGTGGACGAGCAGTCGGGCCTGGTTGATGGCGATGCGCGCGTGGGCGAGGCGCTCACGGTTGCCTCCGAGGTTGGCGATGGGCTTGCCGAAGGCGGTCCGGGTCGTGGCCCGCTCACAGGCCAGCTCGAGCGCGCGCTCGGCGAGGCCGACGAGGCGCATGCAGTGGTGGACGCGGCCGGGACCGAGGCGGCCCTGGGCGATCTCGAACGCCCGGCCGGGTCCGGCGATGATGTTGGTGACGGGTAGCCGCACGTCGGTGAGCGAGACCTCGCCGTGCCCGATCGGCTCGTCGTGCTGGCCGAAGGCGGACAGCATCCGCTCGACCTTGACGCCGGGGTGGTCGAACGGCACGAGCACCATCGAGTGCCGCGAGTGGCGCGACGCCTCGGGGTCGGTGACGCCCATGAAGATCGCGACCTTGCAGTCCGGGTTGCCGACACCGGTCGACCACCACTTGCGCCCGTTGAGGACGACCTCGTCGCCGTCGATGACGGCCGTCGCCTCCATGTTGGTGGCGTCCGAGGACGCGACCCCGGGCTCGGTCATGAGGAAGGCGCTGCGGATCCGCCCGTCGAGCAGCGGCTCGAGCCAGTCGGCCTTCTGCTCGTCGGTGCCGTACTTGAGCAGCACCTCCATGTTGCCGGTGTCGGGGGCGTTGCAGTTGAAGACCAGCGGCGCGGAGAAGGAGCGGCCCATCGCCTCGGCGATCGGGGCGTACTCCGCGTTCGACAGACCGGAGCCGCCGTCGGTGCCGAACTGCACGGCATACGGACCCTCGTGGCTGGCCGGGAGGAAGAGGTTCCACAGGCCCTGCTCGCGCGCCTTGCCCTGGAGCTCGGCGATGAGCGGGTGCGCGGGCCATGGGTCCTCACCGGCCGCGCGGCGGGCCGCGATGTCGGCGGCGATGACCCGCTCGGCCGGCTCGATCTCGGTGTCGACGAAGGCGCGGACACGCTGCGCGAGGTCGAGCGAACGCGCCGACGGTGAGAAGTCCATCCCCCGACCTTAGGTGAGCGCACGCTTAGGCGGACAGTGGGATGGCTCACTGGAGGTGCAGGGTCGTCAGGCGGCCCAGTAGTGGCCCTCGCGCGCGTGGTCGATCCAGTCACCGAAGCGCTCGCCGAGCTCGTCCGCGTCGTCCGGCGGGTGCGCATCGACGGGCTGCGACTCCCAGCCCTCCCCCAGGATCGGCGGGGCGGTCGAGTCGTGCGTGCGACCTGTCGGTGTCTGGATCCGTATGCCGTGTGCTCCCGTGCCGTCGAGGCCGGTGGACTCCACCCGGACGTGCCAGCCGTCGAGCTCCTTGACGAGGTTGTGACGCTGGCACAGGCCCTCGCCGTTGCCGCCGGAGGTAGCACCACCCGCATGGACGGCTGCCGCGTGGTCGACCTCGACGGCCGGGGCGTCGCACCACGGGATACGACAGGTGGGGTCGCGCAGCTCGAGGAACCGGCGCAGGCCGCCGTGGAAGCGTCGCCGGGTCGAGTCCATGGCGACGAGATCACGACCGGTCGGGTCGGTGAAGAGCCGACGCAGCCAGACCGTGACGCCCGACTCGACGAGGGCAGCGACCCGGTCCCGCGCCTCGCAGCCCGGGAGCGGACCCCAGCCGGGGACCACGGCGACGTCGTCGTCGGGTCGGCCACCCCCGAAGGCAGCCGGAAGCAGCGTGCGGTCGGTCATGACGAGGTCGACCTCGACCGCCTGCGGCTGCCCCTTCGCGCGTCCGGACAGGAGCTCGAGGGCCCGGTCCGCGAGCCAGGCACCCTTGCCGCGCGTGTCGTCACGAGCTGCGGCGGCTGCCGCCTCCCACTCGGCGGGTGGCAGATCGGCGTCGATGACGTGGCGCTGTCCCTCGGCGCGGACCAGGGCGACGTGGGCACCGATGACCTCGGCCATGGGGCCGAGGACCGACAACCACGCCATGCCGTCGGCCGCAGGTCGCACGGACACTCGTCGACCCGCGACGGCCCGCCGGTTGCGCTCGGCGAGCGACTCCGAGTCGAGCGCCGCCGCCGCCCGGCGTGCGGCCGCGGCCAGCGCCTTGTCACTCAGCGTGCCGATCGTCGGGGCGAGGCGCCGGTCGACCTCGGCGCGGTGCTCCCTGCTCAGGCAGGCGGTCTCGCGGACGACGATCGTGGCGCGACGCTCGCTGATCTCGCCGCGCTCAAGAGCGCCCATCGTCGAGGGCATCTCCTCGACGAGTGCGCGGGCCACGCCGACGTGCTGGTCAGCCAGCGTCGGCGAGCACCGTCGTGCCAGGGCGAGGTCGGCGCGCACGCTCCGGGAGTCCTCACCGAGCTGCTCGCGGTCCACCACGGCGGCAGCGGTCAACCGTGCCTGCGCAGCCGCGGTCGCACCCTTGAGCGACTCCAGCGCGGCCACCGCCTCGACCCGCTCGGCCTCGGTGAGCCCCTCGGCGGCGAAGTCGGCCAACGCGGACAGGACGGAGCGGATCTGGACCACTGGTCCGTCGCTCGACTCTCTCCCCGTCCCCATGCACCAATAGTACACCTGTTCGATGACATCGAGTGGAGTTGTCCACAGCCAATTCGGTTGTGGCACAGCCCAAACGGACCAGAACGACTCCCTCGACTCGAGGGTCAGACAGCCACCGCAGGTGTGACAACGACGGGCACGCCGTTGAGCACCGCGTTGCCCGACACGCCCTCGACCCGGGCCGGGTCGGTGAGGTCGTTCATCGTCACCCCCGGCACCTCGACGGCCCGGCTCAGCCGGACCCCGGGACGCCGGTGGCCGTAGCCGTGGGGCAGCGACACCACGCCGGGCATGACCTCGTCGGTCGCGCGGACCTCGACCTGGAGCGAGGACACCTCGGAGGTCACGGTGACGACCGAACCGTCGACGATCCCGCGTGACGCCAGGTCGTCGGGGTGCATGAGCAGCTGGTGGCGCGGCCTCCCCCTCGTGAGCCGTTCGGTGTTGTGCATCCACGAGTTGTTGTCGCGCTGGTGCCGGCGGCCGATGAGGAGCAGGTCGTCGCTGTGCGCCGCGCGCCTCAGCGCGGGCAGTCGCGAGCGCAGCGCCGACAGCCCGTCCGTCACGACCGCAGGCGCGAGGACGACCGTGCGCTCCGGCGTCCGCAGCCGCTCCGGCAGCCTGGGCTCGAGCGCGCCGAGGTCGACCCCGCCCGGAGTTCGCTCCAGCCGCCGGACCGACAGCCCGCGACGGCTCGACCGCAGCAGCACGTCGATGGTGAGACGCGGGGAGGCGCGCAGCCGCACCAGCTGCTTGAGCGGCATCCGCCGACCACCGAGGCGCCCCAGCGCGAGCACCACATCGCGCGCGATCTCCCACTCGTGCCGCTGGTCCTCCCCCCGCTCGAACAGCGCCGGTGACCACCGGGCCGTGTTGCGCACCGCGAGCGTGTGGAAGATCAGGTCGTAGTGGTCGCGCTCGAGCGGGCCCGTCGGCGGCAGGATGACCTGCGCGTGCCTTGTCGTCTCGTTGACGTAGGGGTCGATCGCGACGACGGCCTCGAGCTCGGCCATCCGCTCCGACAGCCGACCTCCCGCCGGGGTCGAGGACACCGGGTTGCCCCCGATCGTGATGAGCCCGCGGATGGCCTGCCGCGGCCCCTCCATCTCTTCGGCCATGACCGAGACAGGCAGCTCGCCACCGAACTCCGGCAGCCCACGCACCGCCGAGTGCGTCCGGCCCCGATGGCCGCGCCCCACCAACCCTCGCCCGACGATGTCGATCGCCGGGGTCGTGAACATGGTGCCGCCGGGCTGGTCGAGGTTGCCGGTGATCGCCATGAGGCACTGGATCGCCCACTGGCACAGCACGCCGAACTCCTGAGTCGACACCCCCATCCGCCCGTGCACCGCCGCCGAACCCGCGGCGACATCGCGTGCCAGAGCCCGGATCACCTCTGCCGCAACGCCGCTCACCGACTCCGCGAGCTCGGGCGTGAAGTCCGCGACCGCCACCCGCAGCTCGTCGATCCCGGTGACGTACGCCGCCGGCCGCGCCAGCCCCTCCGCGAGGACGACGTTGACGAGCGCCAGCAGCACCGTCGCGTCGGTGCCCGGACGCACGAAATGATGAGAGTCGGCGACCGCCGCCGTCTCGGTGCGGCGCGGGTCGAGGACGACGAGCCGCCCACCGCGAGAACGCAGCTCGCGCAGGCGGCCCGGGAAGTCGGGCACCGTCCACAGCGAGCCGTTCGACGCCATCGGGTTCGTCCCGACGAGCACGAGCAGCCGCGTCCGGTCGATGTCCGGCACCGGGAGGAGGAACTGGTGGCCGTACATCGCCCACGCCACGACGTGGTGCGGCAGCTGGTCGACGCTCGTCGCGCTGAAGACGTGCCGGCTCCGCAGCGTGCGCGGGATCGCGGTGACGTGGGTCAGGGCGCCGACGCTGTGGACGTTGGGGTTGCCGAGATAGGTCGCGACCGCATCGCGCCCGTGCCTCTTCTGCACACCGTGGAGCAGGTCCGCGGCGAGCTCGATCGCCTCGTCCCACCCGATCTCGACGAACTCGTCGCCGACCCTCTTCACCGGCCGCCGCAGCCGGTCCGGGTCGGTGTGCAGGTCCTGGAGCGCCACGCCCTTGGGGCAGATGTGGCCCCGCGACAGCGGGTCCTCGGCGTGCCCCTTGATGCTCACGATCTCGTCGCCGCGCAGGGCGACCTGCAGACCGCAGGACGCCTCGCACAGCACGCAGGTGATGTGCCGTGTCGTCGTGGCCTCGCCACCCGCGCCGCTCGTCACCGAGGTCACCCGCGCGGGTCGATCCCGGCACGAGGCTTGTATGCCGGCCGCTCCCGTCGCGTGGCCGCGCGCCGCGCCTCGGCCGCGTTGGCTCCCATGAGCAGGCGCGCCTGCTCGAGCCGCTCCCACCGGAAGGTGCGACGGTCGCTCGCCGACCACGTCCGGTTGAAGAGGCGCTTGGCCGCCGCGACGGAGTCCGGGGAGCGCTCCGCGAGGGTCGACGCGAGAGCCAGCGCACCGGCATACGGGTCGAGGTTCGTCTCCGTCGCGAGGCCGACCCTGACCGCCTCGGTGCCCGACAGGGACTCGCCGGTCATCGTCAGGCGCTTCGCGACGTCCATGCCGACCTGCTGCGACAGCGCCTGGATGCCGGACATGTCGGGGATGATCCCCCACTTGGCCTCGAGCACGCTCCACGTCGCGTCGGGCGCGGTGATGCGGAAGTCCGCCGCGAGCGCGATCTGCAGGCCACCCCCGAGGCAGTGGCCGTGGACCGCAGCGATGACGGGGACGGGCAGCCGTCGCCACGCCCAGCACGCCTCCTGGAAGGTGTTGGTGCCGCGCCACGGGCGGGGCGCGAAGGCCGTAGCCACCCGCTTCGGGTCACGCAGCACGGTCGCGAAGTCGAGCCCGGCGCAGAACGCGTCACCCTCACCGGAGAGGACGACCGCCCGCAGCGTGCGGTCCGCGTGGAGCCGGCGCGCGGTCGACACGAGCTGCTCGAGGGTGTCGAGGGTGAGCGCGTTGAGCTTGTCGGGCCGGTTGAGTGCGACATGGGCGACGCCGTCCTCGGTGCGACAGGTGACGAGTTCGGTCATCCCCGCAGACTAGGCCCGGTCCGTCGGTCAGGCAGCGCGCACCGGCGTGGGCCGGGTGTCGGCGCGGTGCTTGAGCAGGCTGAGCCCGAGCACGCCCGCGCCGAGGACGGACAGGCCGGCACCGACCCAGCTCGGCGCGGTGTAGCCGTAGCCGTTCGCGATGACGACGCCACCGAGCCAGGCGCCGAGCGCGTTGGCGGTGTTGAGGGCGGCGTGGTTGCTCGCGGCGGCGAGCGTCTGCGCCTGCCCCGCGACCTGCATGAGCCGGAGCTGGAGGTTGACGACGAGGATGCCGGCGAGCACGGACGACAGGAAGTAGAAGAAGATCGCCGGCGCCCACCACTGCGCGGTGAGGGCGAACGCGACGAGGTTGACGCCCATGCCGACGCACCCGATGGTGATCGACCGGAGCACCGACCACTCGCCGAGCCGCCCGGCGAGCGGGGTGCCGACGAGCCCGCCGATGCCGGAGGCGAGCAGGAAGATCGGGACCGCGCTCGCGTCGAGCCCGGTCACGTCGGTGACGGTCGGAGCGATGTAGCTCGCCATGGCGAACATGCCACCGAAGCCGATCGCGCCGACGGCGAGCGTGAGCGCGACCTGCGTCGTGGCGAAGCCGCGCAGCTCGCGCTTGATGGTGCTCTCGATGTTGCGCTCGATGTGCGGCACGTAGGCGAGGAGCAGCCCGATGGTGAGCACCCCGAGCACGGCGACGAGCCAGTACGCCGAGCGCCAGCCGTAGTGCTGCCCGAGCCACGTGGCGCCGGGCACCCCCGCGACGTTGGCGATCGGGATGCCGAGCATGACCCGGCTGACCGCGCGCCCGTGCTGCCCGCGAGCCGCCATGTCGACGGCGACGAGCGCGGCCACACCGAAGAACGCACCGTGCGGCATACCCGCGACGAAGCGCGCCACGAGCAGCCACGAGTAGTCGGGCGCGAGCGCCGTGCCCACGTTGCCGACGACGAATGCGACCGTGAGCCCGACGAGCAGCGCCTTGCGCGGCCACGTGGCGCCGAGGATCGCGAGGAGCGGGGCACCCACGACGACGCCCGCGGCATACGCCGAGATGCTGTGCCCGGCGGTGGGGATCGACACCGACACACCGTCCGCGATCTCGGGCAGCAGGCCCATCGTCACGAACTCGGTCGTCCCGATGGCGAAGCCGCCGACGACGAGGGCGATCGTGGCAAGAAGGGCATGACGAGGCTCGGGCACACAAGGACAAGCGACGAGACGGCCCGGACATTCCCTCGCGGGCCGGCGAACCAGCCCTCCTAGGATCGGGGGCATGCGTGCAGCCCTCGTGACCCGACTCGACGGACCCGACGCCATCGAGGTGGCCGACGTCCCCGATCCCGAGCCGACCGCCGGGCAGGTGCTCATCGAGGTGGCCGCGGCCGGGGTCTCGTTCCCCGACGTCCTGCTGACGCGCGGCGAGTACCAGATCAAGCCGCCCACCCCGTTCGTTCCGGGTGCCGAGGTGGCGGGGTTCGTCCGGGTCGCCCCCGCCGGGAGCGGGCTCGAGGAGGGTGACCGGGTCGCGGCGTTCCCGTTCCTCGGCGGGTTCGCGGAGCAGGTCGTCTGCGACCCCGCCATGGTCTTCCCGCTGCCCGACGGCGTGACGTTCGACCAGGGCGCATCGCTGCCGATGAACTACCTCACCTGCCACTTCGCCCTGCGCACCCGGGGCCGGCTCGCCGAGGGCGAGAAGGTCCTCGTGCACGGGGCCGCCGGCGGGATCGGCACCGCCGCGACCCAGCTCGCCAAGGCCTGGGGTGCCACCGTGTATGCCGTCGTGTCCGACGACGCGAAGGCCGACGTCGCGCGGTCGGCCGGGGCCGACGAGGTGGTGCTGGCCGACGGGTTCAAGGACGCGGTCGCCGACCTCACGTCCGGGCACGGCGTCGACGTCGTCGTCGACCCGGTGGGTGGCGACCGCTTCACCGACTCGCTGCGCTCACTCGCACCGCTCGGTCGGATGCTCGTCATCGGCTTCACCGCCGGCGCCATCCCCGAGGTCAAGGTCAACCGACTGCTGCTCAACAACGTCGACGTCGTCGGCGTCGGGTGGGGCGCCTACTGGACCGGGGCCGGCGGTCCGGACTTCGTGCGCCGCCAGTGGGACGACCTCGTGCCGCTGCTCGAGTCGGGACAGCTCGACCCGGTCATCGGGACGGTGCGCTCGCTCGACGAGGTGGCCGTGGCGCTGCGCGACATCGACGAGCGCCGTGCGACCGGCAAGATCCTGCTGACTCCCTGAGGTGCGCGTCCTCTCAGGGGCGCGGGATCTCGGCGAACACCGGCCGGCCGATCGTCGGGTCCTGCCGCAGCCGGGCGAGGTCGGTCGTGTTGCGCGAGATCGAGACGAGCAGCCTGCCGCTCGCCAGCGAGATCTCGGGGTGCGCCAGCGGCGCGTAGGAGAACTCGTCCTCGCCCGTGAGGAAGGGTGCCTCGATGGCCGTGCTGACCTTCCACGGGCCGACCGGTGAGGACGACGTCCACGTGGCGACGGTCGAGCCGAGGTCGCCGTCCTTCTTCGAGACCGCGACGAACGACCCGTCGATCCGGTCGACCGACAGCGTCTGCGACACACCCCCGGCGGCCGGGATGACCGGCACCGCCTTCGCGGGGTCGGGCTGCCAGCGCGCACCGTCCCAGAACTCCCACGTCCGGCGGTCCTCGGGGTCGGCGAGCGAGCCGCGGCCCACCCGCAGGGACCGGCCGAACGCGACACCGCGGGGCAGCTCCGTGCCGTAGACGTAGATGTGGCCGTCGGACACCATCGACGCCGACCCCCAGTTGACCTGGTGCGCGTTCTCGTCGTCGGCCGTGAGCGGAAGGACGGCGTCGAGCTGCGGAGCCTCGCCGTCCCTGACCCGGAAGGTCACGGCGTCCGACCCGAGATAGCTGAAGCCCCACACGTCGTCACCGCTCCCGCGGCGGATGCGGCCGGCGAAGACGACGATGATGTCCTCGTCGCCCTCGCGCACGACACTCACCGACATCGGCCAGCGGACGACCCCCGGCTCGACGTCGGGGATGATCGGCCCGCGCGCGG
Source organism: Knoellia sp. LjRoot47 (assembly GCF_964253435.1). Taxonomy (NCBI): domain Bacteria; kingdom Bacillati; phylum Actinomycetota; class Actinomycetes; order Micrococcales; family Intrasporangiaceae; genus Knoellia; species Knoellia sp. LjRoot47. The sequence continues at coordinate 1,408,829 of NZ_CAXUQS020000001.1, read as the reverse complement.
TCGCCATGAGCTGGCTGACGCAGAGCCCCGATGACACGAGCATCGAGTTCGCGACCATCCCCGGGCCGATGCCGGTGCGCCGCAACGTGTCGCCGAAGATCCAGACGAGCCGCCCGTCGGTGAGCCGCGCGCTCGCGCCGATGTCACCCGCCTGCCAGTAGGGCAGGTCCGCCTGCGCGACGACGGAGTTGAGCTGCGCGACGGTCGGCTCGATCCGCTGCTCCGCCGGAGCGTCCGGGCAGTCGACCGACATCTCGTATGCCGCCTGCTCCCCTCCGGTGTCACCCTCACCGTGTCCGTCGTCCCCACCCGGCATGAGGGAGCACCCGCCGAGGAGGAGAGTCGTCACGAGGACGGCGGCGAGGGCACGCACCCCGGCACGAGTCACGGTCATGCCGGCTGCGCCCGGAGCCGGAGGTGGACGCGGCGTGCAGCGGCCGTCGAGAGCAGCATCGCCCCGGCTCCCCAGGCCAGGAGCACGCCGACGTCGAGGCCGAGGTGGGCGGCGGGCCCGCCATAGGCCAGGGCGCGAAGTCCGCTGACGGCATACGACATCGGCAGGACGTGGTGCAGCCACTGGAGCGGACCGGGCAGCGTCTCCCACGGGAACGTGCCCCCCGCGCTGACGAGCTGGAGCACCATGAGGATGAGTGCGAGGAACTGGCCGGTGTCCCCGAGCCGGGCCATGAGGGCGTGGATGATCGCCATGAAGACCATCGACACGAGGACCATGAAGCCCAGCATCCACCAGGGGTGGGCGAGGTCGATGCCGACGGCGAACCTGACGACGAGCCACGTGAGCAGCGCCTGACCGACACCGATGACGGCCGGGGCGAGCCAGCCGCCGAACGCGACGGGGATGACGGCCCACCGCGTCGTGAGGGCCTCCTCGAGCAGCGGCCGTGCGCGAGTGAAGAGCGTGAAGCCGCCGATCCACAGGGACAGCGAGAGGAAGAAGGGCGCGAGTCCGGCGCCGTAGGACCCGGCCTTGGCGAGCGCGGAGGCGACGACACCGACGGGGGCGCCGAGCGTCTGCGCGACGGCCTTGCGCTGCTCCGGCGTCGGGTTGGGCACCTGCTTCGCGCCGTCGGCGAGCGAGCTGCTCAGGGTGGCGGCGCCGGCGTCGAGCTGGACGAGCCCACTGTTGAGGGCGCTCGCCCCCTTGGCAAGGTCGTTCGCCCCGGTGAGGGCCTTCTGCTGACCGGCGTTGAGGTCGGAGGCGCCGGACGCGAGCTGGGCACTGCCCGCGGCTGCGGAGTCGATCGCGCTCTCGAGGTCCTCCGACGACGACGCGAGGGTCGCGGCACCGTCGGCGACCTGTTCGGCTCCGGTGGACAGACGGGTGAGGTCCTTCGAGGTCGACTGGAGCGTGGCATTGGCGTCCGCGACGGGGGTGCGCAGCTTCGCGGTCTCGGCGAGGACGGCGTCGATCTGGTCCTGGGTCAGTCCGGCCTTCTCGAGACGTGCGGGAAGGGTCCTGTCGAAGGCGTCGAGCTCGCCGACGACCTTCGTGCCCGCGGCGGCGGCCTTCTGCCCGGCAGCGGCCACCTTGGCGTTGCCGTCCGCGACCTGGCGGGCACCGTCGGCCAGCTTGGCGGTCTGCCCGGGGAGGGCGTCGGTGCGCGAGTCGAGGGTCGCGAGACCGTTGCTCAGCTTCGTCGCACCGCTGCTGAGCGTGGCCGTCCCGTCGGCGAGCTTCGCCTGCCCGGCGGCGAGCTGGGTGGCGCCCTCGCTGAGCCGGGTGGCTCCGGCGTGGGCGTCGTGCGCGCCCTTGGCCAGCTCGCCCGCACCCTTCGCGGCGTCGCCGAGCTGGGCGTGGATCGTGCTGAGCCCGCCGAGGACCTCGCTCGCGGCCGTGCGGCTGACCTGGCTCGCGACGGACTCCTGCACCTTGCCGACGACGCGATCCGCGATGGTGCTCGCGAGGTAGTTCGTCGCGTCGTTGGTGTCGATGCGCAGGTTCGCCCGGCGCGGGGTGAAGTCGGCACTCGAGGCGAGATCGGCCGAGAACGTCCTGGGGATGGTGAGGACGAAGGCGTAGGTCCCCTCCTCGAGCCCGTGGGCCGCGTCGGCGGCACCGACCTCGTGCCAGTCGAGGTCATGCGCGTCGAGGAGGGTGTCGGCGACCTCGTCCCCGACCTGGAGGCGTTCCCCGCTGGCGAGCGTCGTACCCGCGTCCTCGACGACGACCGCTGCCGGCAGGCCCTCGAGGTTCGCGTAGGGGTCCTTGTTCGCATAGAGGTACAGGCCGGCGTAGAGGGACGGCACGACGATCATCGCGACGAGGGCGACCTTGGCGAAGGTGGTGTCGGTCAGTCGCCGGAGCTCGGTCAGGGCGACGCGAAGTGCGGTCATGTGCTCTCCCGGTGCAAGGTCGGACGTGTCCATGCTGGCGTGGTACTCGTGCGTACCACTTTCGGTACGCTACCGTACCACCATGACCGCACCGGCTGCCACTCGTCTCCTCGACGCCCTCGGCGAGGCCATCGTCGAGCAGGGCCTGGCCCGCACGACCGTGGCCGACGTCGCCCGGATCGCGGGCACGAGCAAGCGCACGTTCTATGAGCACTTCTCCACCAAGGACGAGGCGTTCCTCGCGCTCTACGCCGCCCGGGCCGAGCAGCTCGTCGCCGCGATCGCCGACGTCGTCACCGACCCGGCGGCCCCGATCGAGGAGCAGATCCGGGTCGGCGTCGCGGCCTACCTCGGCTTCCTCGCCGACAACCCCGAGCTCGCCCGCGCCCACATCCTCGAGTCGCACGGGCTCGGCGACCTCGGGCTGCGGGCCCGCCGCTCACTCATGGACGGACACGCTGCCTACCTGCGCCAGCTCGTCGACGACGCCCGCGAGCACCACCCCGAGCTGCGCGCGCTCAGCGTCCCCGAGTCGGTCGCGGTGGTCGCCGGACTCACCGAGCTCACCCTGCGCGCCGTCATGGACGAGGAGCCGCTCGACGGCGCCGGCCACCTCGAGTCCGCGGTCGGGTTCATCACGGCCTTCGTGTCGGGAGGGTGAAGGACACCCCCACCATCGCCACTCCCCTGCCGTCCTCCTCGTATGCCGTCCGCCCCAGCGCCGCGAGCGCCGCACCGACGAGGGTCGGCACGTCCCGGCTGGGCTCGTCGAGCGACCCGGGCTGGATGACGGCGTGCTGGTCGTCGTAGCGGAGGTGGACGTCGAGACGCGTCGGCTCCCTCGGGTCGTCACCCAGCCGCTCCAGGGCGCGCACGACGTTGTCCCGCAGGGCCTCCTCGACGACCGACCGCTGCCGGGTGGCACGGCCCAGGGACCGCGTCGACGAGATCGACTTGCGGGGACCGGGCAGCCTGATCGTGGCGTCGTCGAGGCCGTCGCGGATGGCGACGAGGTTTTTGGCCATCGCCCTGGCGACCCAGCGCTCGACGAGCCCGTCGACGCTCCAGCCGGCGAGGTCGGCGACGTGGACGATGTCGGCGTCGTGCAGCCTGGCGCTCGTCGCCGGCCCGACGCCCCAGAGGTCGGAGACCGGCAGCCGCGGACGCACGCGGGCCTCGGTCTCGGCGTCGACGACGACGAGCCCGTCGGGCTTGGCCCGGCGCGACGCGAGCTTGGCGAAGAGCTTGGCCCGGGCCACACCCGCTGACACCGGGAGCCCGAGCTCGCGGCGCGCCCGCTCGCGCAGCCCCGCCGCGATCCGCCCGGCCTCCTCGACCGACCCGCCGTCGAGGGCCGACACGTCGAGGAAGGCCTCCTCCATCGACCCGGGCTCGACGAGCGGGGTGACGTCGCGGAAGAGCGCCATGAGCTCGGCGCTCACGGCCTCGTAGACCTCACCCCGGAAGTCCGCGACCACGATCTGGGGCCAGCGACGCAGGGCCTGGCGCAACGGCATACCGGCATGGGCGCCGAGCGCTCGGGCCTCGTAGCTCGCGCAGGCGACCACCTGCGGACCCACGACCATCGGTCGCCCGCGCAGGTGCGGGAAGTCGCGCTGCTCGACCGAGGCGAAGAACGCGTCGGCGTCGGCATGGATGAGCACGTCGTCCACGCTGCCACCGACCCCCGACACCGTGGCCCACCTGACAGACTCGGCGCATGGACTTCCGCAACGCCTACGCGCACGGGTTCGCCCGGGTCGCCGCCTGCACCCTCCCCGTCGTCATGGCCGACCCGGCCCGCAACGCCGAGGCCACGATCGAGCAGGTCCGCAGGCTCCACGACGACGGTGTCGCGGTCGCCCTCTTCCCCGAGCTGGGCTTGAGTGGCTACGCGATCGACGACCTCCACCTGCAGGACGTCCTCCTCGACGAGGTCGACCGCGCGATCGTCACCCTCGCCGAGGCCACCGCCACGCTCACCCCGATCGTCGTCGTCGGCGCACCGCTGCTCGTCGGCAACCGGCTGCTCAACTGTGCCGTCGTCATCCAGGGCGGCGAGGTCATCGGGGTCGCGCCGAAGTCGTACCTCCCCAACTACCGCGAGTTCTACGAGAAGCGCTGGTTCGCCGCCGGCGACGACGCCGTCGACACGCTCGTCAACCGCCCGCACTGGCCCGGCGCCGACGAGGACGGCGACATCGCCTACGGCACCGACCTCCTCTTCGAGGCGACCGACGTCCCCGGGCTCACCGTCCACGTCGAGATCTGCGAGGACATGTGGGTGCCGGTGCCGCCGAGCCACCGAGCCGCGCTCGCCGGAGCCACCGTGCTCCTCAACCTCAGCGCCTCCCCCATCACCGTCGGCCGCGCCGACGACCGCCACCTCCTCGCCCGGTCCGCGAGCGCGCGGTGCAACGCGGCCTACCTGTATGCCGCCGCGAGCGAGGGGGAGTCCTCGACCGACCTGTCGTGGGACGGCATGACGATGGTCTACGAGATGGGCGACCTGCTCGGCGAGAGCGAGCGCTTCCCCAGCGGCCCGCTGGCCACGATCGTGGACGTCGACCTCGACCGGCTGCGGCAGGAGCGGCTCCGTCAGGGCAGCTTCGACGACAACCGCCGGGTCGAGGGCATCGGCGAGCCCGGCGGAGAGTCCTTCCGGGTCATCGCGTTCGAGCTCGATCCGCCGAGCGGCGACATCGGGCTGCGCCGCAAGGTCGACCGCTTCCCGTTCGTCCCCGACGACGAGGCCCGGCTCGCACAGGACTGCTACGAGGCCTACAACATCCAGGTCTCCGGGCTCGAGCAGCGGCTTCGGGCCATCGGCCAGCCCAAGATCGTCATCGGCGTCTCCGGCGGCCTCGACTCGACCCACGCCCTCATCGTCGCGGCCAAGGCGATGGACCGGCTCGGCCGCCCGCGCACCGACATCATCGGCTTCACGATGCCCGGGTTCGCGACGAGCGAGGGCACGAAGTCCAACGCCATCCACCTCATGGAGTCGCTCGGCATCACCTTCGAGACGCTCGACATCCGGCCCGCCGCGACGCAGATGCTCAAGGACCTCGGCCACCCGGCCGGCGAGGGCGAGGAGGTCTACGACGTCACCTTCGAGAACGTCCAGGCCGGGCTGCGCACCGACTACCTCTTCCGTGCTGCCAACCAGCGCGGTGGCATCGTCCTCGGCACCGGCGACCTGTCCGAGCTCGCGCTCGGCTGGTGCACCTACGGCGTCGGCGACCAGATGAGCCACTACGGCGTCAACACCGGCGTGCCCAAGACGCTCATGCAGCACCTCATCCGGTGGGTCGTCTCGTCCGGCCAGTTCGAGGGAGAGGTCAACGGGACCCTCACCGAGATCCTCGACCAGGAGATCAGCCCTGAGCTCGTCCCCACCAAGGAGGGCGAGAAGATCCAGTCCACCGAGGACTCGGTCGGGCCCTACGCGCTGCAGGACTTCACGCTCTACCACGTGCTCCGTCGCGGCTACCGGCCCAGCAAGATCGCCTTCCTCGCCCAGCACGCGTGGTCCGACGCGGCGACCGGCGACTGGCCCGCGGGCTACCCCGAGGGTGAGCGGCCGGCATACGACCTCGCGACGATCCGGCACTGGCTGGAGGTCTTCGTCAGGCGCTACTTCAGCAACCAGTTCAAACGCAGCGCGCTGCCCAACGGACCCAAGGTCGTCGCCGGCGGGACGATGTCGCCTCGCGGCGACTGGCGTATGCCGTCCGACGTCTCGTCGGCCGCGTGGCTCGCCGAGATCGAGCGCAACGTCCCGACTGCCTGACCCGGACATCCACATGGAGGATCGCCGGGACCCGGGCCCCGGCGATCCTCCACTCGGAGTGCGGTGGTTGCTACTTGACCTCGGAGCGACGGATGAGAAGCAGCCCGACCGCGAGGGGGATGACCAGCCAGAAGAGTCCGGTGACTCCCAGCTGGGACCACTGCTGGCCCGTCAGGTCGCCCTCGAACAGGGCGCCCTGGGTGAAGTTGAAGTCCATCCACGGCTGCAGGTCCCGCCACCACGTCTGGCTCGCGGCCAGGACCATGGACAGCGGCGCCAGGGCGAAGTTGTAGACGAAGTAGGCCACGATGGCGCCCGGCGAGTTGCGGATGAGGACGCCGAGCATGAAGCCGATGAGCATGTTGAGCACGGTGGCGAGCGTGATCGTGAGCGCCTGGGTGACCGAGATGTCCCACACGGGGTCGATGCCGGCGATCGCGGCGCCGACGAGGTTGCCCAGCGCGCCGACGGCCAGGGCGAAGACCATGGCGACGACACCGACCGCGGCCGCGACGACGAGCTTGGCCGTGATGACCCGGCCACGGTGCGGGACGAGCGTGAAGGTCGTGAGACCGCTCCGCTGGCTCCACTCGCTGGTCACGGAGAGGGCGGCGACGATCGGGAGGATGATCACCATCGGGAAGCCGACGGCGGCACCGAAGTTGTCGTAGGTCTGGTCCGCCTCGGGACCGAAGAGGATCACCGCGGTCGTTGCGAGCACCGCGAGGATCCCGATGCTGGCCATGAGCCACGTCCCGGACCGGGTGTCGAACATCTTGCGCAGCTCGACCTTGAGCAGTCGGCTGGTGGGGATCGCGGCGGGCACCGGACGACGCCGTGCGGCGACCGGGTTCGTGGTCTGGGACCCGGCCGGGGCCAGGGTCGGGGCGGTCGTGGCGGTCATGCTGCTACTCCTTCTCGCTGGGTGTCGGCGGTGAGCTCGAGGAACATCTCCTCGAGGCCCGCGCCGTCCGCGGACTTGAGCTCGGTGAGGGCGCACCCGGCGGCCCGGGCGATCCGGCCGACGAGCGCGGGGTCGGCCACGGTGCGCAGGGCACCGTCGGGCGACGACGTGAACTCCACGCCCTCACGGGTGAGGGCGTCGGCGAGCTCGGTGCGGTCCGGCGTGCGCACGACGGTGCCGGCGGCCGCGAGGAGCTCGTCCTTGGTGCCCTGGGCGACGATGCGGCCGTTGCCGATGACGACGATGTCGTCGGCGACGACCTCGATCTCGTGCAGCAGGTGCGAGGACAGCAGGACGGTGCCTCCCTCGTCGGCGTAGCCCCGCAGGAGGTCGCGCATCCACCGGATGCCGGCCGGGTCGAGACCGTTGGCCGGCTCGTCGAGGATGAGCACGTGCGGGTCCCCGATGAGGGCGGTGGCGATGCCGAGCCGTTGGCGCATGCCGAGCGAGTAGTGGCGCACGCGGCGGCCGGCCTCGGTCGGCGTGAGGCTCACCCGCTCGAGCATCTCGTCGACGCGGGACGCGGGCAGACCCATCGTCATCGCGGCGACGGTGAGGATCTCGCGGCCGGTGCGTCCGGCGTGCTGAGCCGAGGCGTCGAGCAGGACGCCGACCTCGAGACCCGGGTTGGGCAGGTCGACGAAGCGCCGGCCCTCGATGGTGGCCGACCCGCTGGTGGGCGGGGTGAGCCCGACCATCACGCGCATCGTCGTGGACTTCCCGGCCCCGTTGGGACCCAGGAAGCCGGTGACCCGACCGGGGCGGGCGGTGAAGGAGACGTCGTCGACGGCGACGTGGTCGCCGTACTTCCTGGTGAGTGAGTCGATGGTGATCATGACGGCAACCCTCGCGCCGGGGTGCCCCCGCGCACATCGGGGACGGGACCCGACCCACCCCTTGACCGACCCCGAGCGGACTCGGGGTCCCACCCCGAGCGGGGCGCCTTTGCCGAACCCTTGCCGAACCCGGACACGGGCTTTGCCCCACCCTCCGTATGCCGGCGAGAGGCTGTGCGTCATGCCCACGACCGCGCCCCTCACCGTCCGGCCCGCCACCCGGGTCCGCTCCACCACGCTCGCCGCGCTGCTCCTCGCAGCCCTCGTCGCCGTCATCGCGCTCGGCGCCGCCACGGCCCGGACCGCGTCGGCTGCGGCGCCGCTCACCGTCAGCCAGGCCATCGCCACGCAGAACGGCACGTCCCAGACCGTGCGCGGCTACGTCGTCGGCGAGCCGGTCGCGACGACCACGGTCAACCGCAGCGGCTTCACCGGCGACCTCGCCATCGCGATCGCCGACTCGGCGAGCCAGACCGACACGACGAAGATGCTCTACGTCCAGCTGACGACTCAGTGGCGCAGTGCGTGGGGGCTCCGGACGAACCCGTCCCTCATGGGGAAGCTCATCGACGTCACGGGGCCGCTCACGGCCTACTTCTCGCACGCCGGGCTCAAGTCGCCGACGGCCATCTCATCGGTGGGCACGACGCCGACCCCGACACCCACCGGGACGACGACCCCCACTCCCACACCGACGCCCACGTCGACGGGCGGCACCGACACCTACTATGCCGGCGCCCTCGGCAAGTCCGGCACCGCCCTGCGCAGCGCCCTGCACGGCATCATCAGCAAACAGACGGTGCTCACCTACGACCAGGTCTGGGACGCCCTCAAGGACACCGACCAGGACCCCAACAACTCGAGCAACGTCATCGAGATCTACTCGGGCCGCTCGATCGCCAAGTCCAACAACGGTGGTGGCGTCGACCAGTGGAACCGCGAGCACGTCTGGGCCAAGAGCCACGGTGACTTCGGCACCGCCAACGGGCCGGGCACCGACGTGCACCACCTGCGCCCCGAGGACGTCACGGTGAACTCGGACCGCGGCAACCTCGACTTCGACAACGGCGGGTCGGCGGTCAACCAGTGCTCGGACTGCTGGCGCGACGCCGACTCCTTCGAGCCGCGCGACGCGGTCAAGGGAGACGTCGCACGGATGATCCTCTACATGGCCGTGCGCTACGAGGGTGGCGACGGCTGGCCCAACCTCGAACCGAACGAGTCGGTGGCCAACGGCAGCGCTCCCTACATCGGCAAGCTCTCGGTCCTCAAGTCCTGGAGCGCGGGTGACCCGCCGGATGCCTTCGAGAAGCGCCGCAACGACCGCATCCACGCGCAGTGGCAGGGCAACCGCAACCCGTTCATCGACCACCCGGAATGGGTCGCCTCCATCTGGCCCTGAGCAATCCCGGCAAACCGGCATCGGTGGTGGCGCCGCGGTCCTAGAGTCGCTGTCACCGCACCGACGACGTGCCGAGCCCGACACGCACCGGCCTGGTGCGCGCACCATCGGAGGTGTGGCATGGGCGAGAAGGGCAACGCGCTCGATGGCGGAATGGCCACCGTGGCCTCGATGGCGACCGGCCTGGCGGCCGAGCCGTCGGTGATCGAACGGGTGACCACGACCACGTCCGAGACGCTCCTCGGTGTCGGCAAGGACGCCCTCGGATCGGTCAAGGACAAGGCCCTCGACAAGGGAGCCGACGCGACGATCGACGAGGCACGTCGCCGCCTCCGACGACGCGAGGATCCGGCGGCCGGCGCGCAGGCGCCGCTCTCGGCGGACGCAACGCCAGCGGACGAGGACGGCGGGGATGTCGGGCCGAGGGCCTGAGCCCCGCGCGCTCTCCGGTCGTCGCACCCGTCTGCTCGCAGCCGGGGCGCTCGCGCCGCTGCTCGCCACGGCCCTCGCCGGCTGTAGCGGGAGCACCCCCGCTGCCGGTTCCGACCCGCCCAGTGCCTCGCCGAGCACGCGTACCGCGGATGCCCGACCCGAGGGCAGGTGGACGCTCGTCGCGTGGACCGTGAAGCGCTCGGACCTCACCGTCGAGCAACGGATGGCGCGCACGATCCTCGGGGTCCTCACCCCGGGGTGCGCCAGCGGACCGTGTGACCTCACCATGGCGCCGGGAGGCAACAACGGCACCTTCCGTGAGGCCGAGGCGCCGGTCGCCGAGGGCTCGACACCGGCCACCGCACCCATCGACCTCGCCTGGGACGGGAAGGCGTATTCCGGCCAGTCCCCCGAGCGCAAGAGCTCGTGCCTCACCAAGGAGGGCACGAGCGTGCCCGACGGCTACGTCCAGGTCAGCCGCTTCTCGCTCACCTTCGTCCCCCCGTCGGGCGCGACGCCCGCGCGGCTCCACGGGACGATCGTGCACACCGCCAAGGGCACGCCCGCCAGTCGGGCCAAAGGATGCACCGACTTCGTCGAGACGGAAGCCGTCGGCGGGGTCCCGACGGGATCGCTCCCCGTCACGACTCCCCTGTCGGGGAGCTACGACGCGTCCATGACGACGACCGCGGCCAAGCCCAAGAGCGTCGCGAGCATCGGGAGCGTGCTGTGGCTCGGCACCATGAGCACGTCCGGCACCGGCAGCAACCAGACGATCACCGGCCTGACGAAGCAGCCCGGGCCGATCACGTCCTCGCCGGCGGGGTGGGCCTCGACCCCGCCGGTCAGCCCCAACGACTGCCGGGCCGTCTCGGGGTCGACGGTGCCCAAGGGCGCGGACGCCCAGGAGACCTTCGAGGCGCTGCACGCGGTCGCGCTGACCGGTGACGCGAAGCCCATCTTCGCCGGGACGTGGAAGGACCGGCTCAACCCCAACGCCGCCGGCCTCAAGGGCACGTGCAGCCTCACGGCATACGAGGGACGCCTGCTCCTCGTGCCGGAGGGCGCCGGGCCGTGAACGACGTCTACGGCGACGTCCCGGACTGGCGACGGCTGGTGCCCCGCGAACGGGACGTCGTCACCGGACGGCTCACCGGCCAGCGCGACGACAAGCGGCACGACGACCAGGACCAGCACGACGCCGACACCCACGGGTCGTCACAGCACGCACCCACGATGTCGGGCCGGTCGTTCGCGTCGCTGTCCACCTCGGCCTCGGTCCCCGCGGTCATCGCCACCGCGGTGGCGGTCCTCGCCATCGTCGTGGCCGGCGGCGTGCTCGGGGCACGCGCCCTCGGCGGCGCCGGCGATGCGGCGCCGGCGTCCGCGGGAACGGCAGGGGTGCTGACCCCTGGAGCCACGGGCGGCCCCGAGACGGGCGCGACGGGCGGCGCGGGAGACGTCACCGGTTCCCCCGGTGCCGCCTCAGCCACGGACGCTCCCGCCGCAGTCGCATCGGCGATCACGCTGGAGTACTCCGGAGGGAAACTCACCGTCGACCGGTGCACCGACCTGTCGGGCAAGGGGGAGTGCGACAAGTTCCCGAACGACTACGACCCCCTAACCGTGCGTTGCACGGTCGACGGCTGCACGGTCTACTACGTCAGGGAGGGTCCGCTCACGGGACCGCTCACCATGTCCGGGAAGACGAACGGCGCGACGGAGGGGTGCCAGGAGACCTCTTGGGACATCAGCATCACCCCCGTGGGGGAAGCCGTCACCGAGGGCATCAGGCACCCTGCCCGGATCGTCGGCGTGGCCCATACGAGCCGTGTCGCCGAGCAGCTCCCCACCGTGAACTGCCTCGGAGCCGAGCAGACCTACGTCTTCGACGCCACGCCGTCCTGAGGCCGGGGCAGCGGGGTGTCCCCACCGACCACCGCGTCGACGAGCGCGAGCTCGGGCGCCGACAGCCGGCCGGCCAACGCCGCCCGGGCCAGCTCCCACGTCTGCTCGAGGTGCAGGCCCGCGGAGACGCTCGTGGAGGTGTGGAGGCGTCGCAGCGGCGCCTCCCGCCCGAGCGTGTAGAGGTCGCACCCGACGGCTCGCCGGTCGACGTACCAGCCGTAGCGCTCCCGCGCCGGCTCGAGCACGACCTCCACCTGCAGGCGTCGGGCTCGGGCCCACGCCGGGCCGCGCGAGGCCAGCACCGCCCCGGCGGCGAACGTCAGCGCCACCTCGAGGTCCGTACCGGCGCAGAACTCGCCACCGAGCTCGAGCCGACCGGGACGGGGGCGGACCAGCAGCCCGGGCGAGGTCGGCCGGTCGAGCAGGAGCATGAGTGAGGGGGCGAACACCGACGCGAAGCGCCGCGCATGAGCACGCGCACCCCGCCTCGGCGCCGTCACGTTGAGGTGGGTGCTGTAGCCGGCAAGGGCCATCTCGGGCTCGAGGCGGGAGCGCAGGGCGGTCGCGAGCACGTCGAGCCCGACGTCGGTGAGCGCCCGCACCATCGCCGGGCTCCCCGGCCCGAGCACCACCGCCGGTGTGGCGATCTCGGCCTCGCGCCCGTCGGCCGTGACCACGCCGCCCCAGGGGCAGCGCTGGGCCCGCGGGTCGGTCGGGTCTGCCCGCACCCCGAGGTCGAGGTCCGCCAGCAGATCCCGGACGTCGACCACCTCCTCCTCGCGGCTCACGACGAACTCGTGCTCGACCCCCAGCCGGATGCCGCGACGGGGACGTGGCGCCCGCACGAGCCGGCGGCGCGGCGGACGCCGCAGGGCGCGCACGAGGTCCTCGTCGAGCTCACCGCGGTCGAGCGCCGCGACGAACGACGGCACCTCCTCACCGGGCTTGGCCACGAAGACCGGGCGACCACCCGACGCCGGCTCGACCCTGAAGACGACGAGGTCCCACGAGCACATGGCGGTCGTGACCACGAAGGTGGAGCGATGCCGCGGACGCAGGTCCACGGCATACGCAGCAGGGTCGGTCGTCATCGAGACCCGTCAGCCGCCGAGCGCGGCGAGCGCGTCGCCGTCCATCCGGAAGACGGTCCACTCGTCCTGCGGCACCGCCGACAGGCCCCTGTAGAAGCCGATCGAGGGCTCGTTCCAGTCGAGGACCCACCACTCGAGCCGGCGGTAGCCGCGCTCGACGCAGGTGCGCGCGAGGGTGGCGAGCAGCTCCCTCCCGACGCCGCTGCCGCGGTGCTCGGGCTGGACGAAGAGGTCCTCGAGCCAGATGCCGTTGACCCCGGTCCACGTCGAGAAGGTGAGGTACCAGATCGCCATGCCCACGACCTCGCCGTCGACCTCGGCGACGTGAGCGAACGTCGTCGCAGAGCCGTCCGACGGGAACAGCGCGGCGCCGAAGTGCTCCTCGGTCGCCTCGACGGCATCCGGCTCCCTCTCGTAGACCGCGAGGTCGCGGACCAGCCGCAGGATCGCCGGGACGTCGTCGGGGGTGGCCTCGCGGATCGTCATGTCGGCGAGCGTAGGCCGCGGCGTAGGTTGACAGCCATGACACACCCCATCCACCACGTCACGACGGCCGACACGTGGGAGCGCGCCGTGGCCGACGGGGCGTTCACCGAGTCGACGCTGGACCGGTCTCTCGAGCAGGAGGGCTTCATCCACTGCTGCGACCCGGACCAGCTCGACTTCGTCCTGACGACCTTCTATGCCGGTGTGCCGCACGACCTGCTCCTGCTGACGATCGACCCCGAGCTGCTCGAGTCGCGGCTCGTGCGCGAGGTCGGCAACCCCGAGACGGGTGAGCAGTTCCCCCACGTCTACGGGCCGATCAACCCCTCAGCCGTGGTGGACACCCGCGTGCTCACTGCCCCGCACGGGACGCCCGTCGTGCCTTGAGGACGGACTCGACCGCGTCCCACGCGGCGATGGCGACGATGACCGCGCCGACGGCTGCTGACGAGACCGACCAGTCGGTCGACCAGCCGAACTTCTCGCCGAGGACCTGGGGCAGGTCGGTGATGAACTCGTCGCGGGCGAGGAGCCAGAGCACGAGGATCGCCGCGCCGGCGTTGGTGACGACGTTGAGGGCCGCGAACGACGGGGTCCAGCGGCCGACCCGCCACACGAGCAGGGCGACGGCAGCGTCGACGAGGAACCAGCCGACGAGGAGGACCTTCCACACGGCGTGCATGTCGGGGTCGAGCACCTGGATGCCGTTGTCGCCGACCCCACCGAGCTGCCAGGTGACGAGCGCCGCGAGGGCGAGCGCGAACCCGACCTCGAAGATCGTCTCCCCGATCTTCACCGTCCGCCACGGCACGTCGGCGGTGAGCTGGTCGGGCGTCCACACGCTGAGCGGCCGCTCGCGCTCCCCCTCCGGGCGCGTCCACTCGATGACGGCGAAGGTCAGCGTCACCCAGAACGCGAGGTGCACCGCGGTCGTGAGGACGAGCAGGAACGCGTCGAGCAGGATCGGCCCCCAGCCCTCGTCGGTCGTCGCGGCCTTCGCGGCGAAGTTCGCGACGAGGACGAGCGGCAGCACGATCGCGGGCAGGACCCGCATGAGCCGCACGTAGTCGGGATAGACGCCGGGACCGATGAGGTATGCCGGTCGCCCGCCGTACTGCCGCGCGAGGACATCGGGGTCGCCCAGCTCCGCGACGGCCTCCTTCTCGGCCGTGACCGGGTCGGCGCCGGCCTCGACCCTGGCGTCGACGGCGTCGGCGATCGTGGCACGCAGCTCTCGGGCGACGTCGGGCCCGACGTCGGCCGGGAGGTGGCGGGTGACCGTCCAGACGTAGCGGTCGGTGAGCGTGGTCGCGGTCCTCGTCGTCATCACTGCTTCCCTCCGTCGAGCGCGGCGATCGCGGAGTCGAGCGAGCGCCATTCGGTCCTGAGCTGGTCGAGCACTGCGGCGCCGTCGGGGCTCACGCTGTAGAACTTGCGCGGCCGTGCCTCGTCGGTGTTCCACTGCGACGTGAGCAGGCCCTGCTTCTCCAGACGACGCAGGAGCGGGTAGAGCGTGTTGCCGTCGACGGCGAACCCGGCGTCGGCGAGCGTCTCGAGCAGGGCGTAGCCGTAGCGGGGCCGGGCCAGGGTGGCAAGGCAGGCGAGCACGACGGTGCCCCTGCGCAGCTCCTGCAGGTGACCGGTCACCAAGTCCTGGTCCATGCCGCACACGATAGTGTGCGACACACACCATCGTCAAGCGCACACCATCGCGCCGTGACGGTCAGACGCCGGGTCGGCCGCGGCGGGCGGGGTGCGTGTTGAGGTCGAGGAGCATCTCGAGCAGCCGCTCCGCCGCGGGGTTCGGGCGCCCCGTCTGGCGCACCAGCGCCGAGATCTCACGCACCGGCGTGGGGTCCGTGATGCGGAGCCGCACGACCTCGGCCGGCAGGGCCCGGGCCGCCAGGCGCGGCATGACCGAGATGCCCACCCCGGCGGCGACGAACTGGATCGCGGAGTACTGCTCCTGGGCCTGCACCGTGAAGCGGGGTGTGAAGCCGGCGGCGGCGCAGGCCTGCACGAGGATGCGGTGCCCCGGGTTGCCGACGAGGTCGTTGGACACCCAGGTCTCGCCGCGCAGGTCGGCCAGCGGCACCGACCGCTGCGACGCGAGCTCATGGTCTCGCGGGACCACGGCCACGTAGGGGTCGCTCGCGAGGGCCTCGCGACGGTAGCCCGGCCGCTCCGGCGTCTCGGGCAGCAGGGTGACGATGTCGATGTCGGGGGTGACGCTACGGTTCGTCACCTCGGTGAGGACGAGGTCGACGGTGAGGTCCGGCATCTCTGCGGTGAGGCGCTTGACGAGCGCCGGCATCCACGCGGAGCCGGCCGACGAGAAGTAGCCCACCGTGAGGCGTCCGCTGCGCCCCTCCCTGAGGTCGGCGACGACCGAGTCGAGGCGGTCCCACTGGCTCATCGCCTCCTCGCTCTGGGCGGCGAGCCCGAGCCCGGCCGGGGTGGGTGAGATGCCCCGGCCCTGGCGCTGGAACAACGTGAGGCCGGTCTCTCGTGCCAGAGCGCTGAGGTGCTGGCTCACGGCACTCGACGTGAGCCCGAGGTTGTCGGCTGCGGCCTGCACCGAGCCACTGCTGACGACGGCGCGGAAGACCCTGAGACGGTGCGGATCGAGCATGCGAAAACTCTACAGCGTTGCTTAACAACCCCTAAGTAAAGTCACGTTGTGCTAAGCAGTTGAAACGAGGACCATTGGACCCATGATCCCCCGCACCCAGACCTTCACCACCGCCCACCGCATCGCCGAGCGCCTGCGCAACTTCCGTCGCCCCGGCACCTCCGGCTGGTCCACGACCGTCGACATGGACTACACCCGCGCCAGCCACGAGCTCATGGTCGCCTCGCAGTTCCAGCAGCACAACCGCTCGATCTGAGAACGACCGCACCACCTGCGCCCCTCACGGGCGCACCCCGACAGCGCTGGACCGTGTCACGGTTCGGCGCTGACTCATCTCCCGAGGCGCTCCCGCACCAGCCGGTCGAGCGCCTGGAGCTCGACCCGCGCGGCCTCCGCGTCCTCACCCAGGGCGGTGGCCTGGGCCCGGCGGGCGAGGTCGGCCACGTGGTCGGCGTCGAGCCCGTGCCGCCGGGCCCCGTCGAGGCTCTCGGGTGAGAGCAGGTCGGGCAGGCTGAACGTCGAGGCCTCCCCACGCCCGGCCGGACCCTGCTCGATGCGCACCTCGCGCGGCGGGCCGGCCGACTCGCCACCCCCGAACGCCGCGGCCACGAGCCGCGCGTAGGCCTCGTGCCCCTGGCCGTTGGGGTGGAACGACGCCTCGAGCGGGAACGCGACCCCGTTGACCCACTCCGGGTCGTCACAGACCGCGTGCCCGGCGAACGTCGCCCGGGGGTCGACGACGACCGCCCCGACCGCGCGCCCCGCCGCCTCGACGACCTCGGCGAGCTCACCCACACCGGCCTCGATCCGGCGCATCTCGTGGGGACTGAAGAAGGTCAGGGCGTTGCAGTCCTCACCGTTGAACAGGACGGGGTATGCCGTGAGCACCAGTCGTGCGTTCGGCGCACCTCCCGCGACCTGCCCGAGGAGCCCGGCCAGCCGCGCGGGCAGCTCGGTGCGCAGCAGCTCGAGCGCCCGGTCGATGACGGGGTCGGAGTCGACCATCCACGACGGCTTGGCGCACTCGACGAGGACGGGGACGAACCCGATGTCGTTGCCACCCACGGTGAGCGACACGTGGGTCGTCGCCGAGTCCAGCACCGCGAGCTGGTCGCGCTCGACGTTGCGGACGGTCGCGCCGAGGCACGCCTGGTAGGCGAGGTCGACGCCGAGGGCGCGGGCGACGAGCACGGGGTAGCCCTCGACGGCGCGCCAGCAGTCGTTGAGCCTGGCACCGCCACCCACGCCGGCGGCATACGAGTCTCCGAGGGCGACGTACGGAAGGGCCATCGGGCCATCCAAGCAGCGGGAACGGACAGATCCCCGCCGGAGCACGGGCTCGGGCGGGGATCCGTGGGGGTCGTGCGGTCAGGCCTTGGCGGCGTCGTCCTGCTGGGCGGCGGCGAGCTGCTTCTTGACGTCGTCCATGTCGAGGCCCTTGATCTGCTCGATGATGCCCTCGAGCGCCGGGGCCGGGAGTGCGCCGGGCTGCGAGAAGACGAGGATCGAGTCACGGAAGGCCATGAGCGTCGGGATGGACGTGATCTGGGCGGCGGCGGCGAGCTGCTGCTCGGCCTCGGTGTCGATCTTGCCGAAGGTGACGTCGGGGTGCTTCTCGGACGCCTCCTCGAAGACGGGGGCGAAGCGCTTGCACGGACCGCACCAGTCGGCCCAGAAGTCGACGAGCACGATGCCGTTGCCCGTCACGGTCTTCTCGAAGGTCTCGGCGGTCAGCTCGACGGTTGCCATGCAGGGGTCTCCTCGGAGTCGGGGTGTCAGGGGTGTCTGATCGGATGTCGTCGAGGGGGTCAACACCGGAAGGCACGCGGATCATCCACGGGGGGCACACGGCATACGCCACGTCCGGGCCGGGACACGCCACGGGCGCGCGTCGGTACAGGGAGTTCACGACGCGCGCCCGGCTGATCCGAGCGTAGCGAAGAGTGACGGTGGTTGAACAGTCTTTGACGTGTGACACGTGCCGCGTCAGGGGGCGGCCCATATGCTGCCGAGGGTGACGACGACGAGCGCAGCCCCTTCCGTGACCGAGTCCGACCGGAAGCATGTCTTCCACTCGTGGTCCGCGCAGGGCCAGATCTCGCCGGCCGAGGTCGTGAGCGCGCAGGGGTCGCACTTCGAGCTCGCCGACGGCAGCCGATACCTCGACTTCTCGAGCCAGCTCGTCAACGTCAACATCGGCTACCAGCACCCCAAGCTCGTCGCCGCGATCCAGGAGCAGGCCGGCCGGCTGCTCACGGTCTCGCCGGCGTTCGCCAACGACGCCCGCTCCGAGGCGGCACGACTCATCGCCGAGCTGGCCCCCGGCGACCTCGACTCCGTGTTCTTCACCAACGGCGGCGCCGAGGCGACCGAGAACGCCATGCGCATGGCGCGCCTGCACACGGGGCGGCACAAGGTCCTCACGACCTACCGCAGCTATCACGGCGCGACCGCCGGGGCGATCGCCGCGACCGGTGAGCCACGGCGCTGGGCCTCGGAGCCGTCCGTGCCGGGCATCGTCCACTTCTGGGGTCCCTACCTCTACCGCTCCGCCTTCCACGCCACCACCGAGGAGGAGGAGTGCGAGCGCGCGCTGCAGCACCTGCGCGACACGATCATGGTCGAGGGGGGCTCGACGGTCGCCGCGGTCATGCTCGAGACGGTGGTCGGCACCAACGGCGTGCTCGTCCCGCCGGCGGGCTACCTCGCCGGGGTGCGTGAGATCTGCGACGAGCACGGCATCGTCCTCATCGCCGACGAGGTCATGGCCGGGTTCGGGCGGTGCGGCGAATGGTTCGCGGTCGACCGTTGGGGCGTGACCCCTGACCTCATCTGCTTCGCCAAGGGCGTGAACTCGGGCTACGTCCCGCTCGGCGGCGTCGTCATCTCGGCCGAGATCGCGGCGACCTTCGCCGACCGCGCCTACCCCGGTGGCCTCACCTACTCGGGCCACCCGCTCGCCTGCGCCTCGGCCGTCGCGTCGATCGGCATCTTCAAGGAGGAGGGCATCCTCGAGCACGTGCGCGGTGTCGAGGAGACCGTCCTGCGACCCGGTCTCGAGGCCATGGCGGATCGGCACCCGTCGGTGGGCGAGGTCCGCGGAGTCGGCTTCATGTATGCCGTGGAGCTCGTCCGCGACCGGCGCACCCGAGAGCCCTTGGTCCCGTTCAACGCCTCGGGCCCCGCGGCGAAGCCGATGGTCGAGTTCGCGGCGGCGTGCAAGGACAACGGGCTGTGGCCGTTCGTGCACTTCAACCGCACCCACGTCGTGCCGCCGTGCACGACGACGGCAGCCGAGATGCGTCAGGGACTCGAGATGCTCGACGCCGCCCTCGACGTCGCGGACCGCCACACGACCGGCTGAGGCCGCCTCGCCTCACGCCTCGCGGGTGAGGACGACCGCGCTGTAGGGGCCGAGAGTGAGGACGGCGCTCTGCTCGCAGCCGTCCATCGCCGGGCCGTCGGCCTCGACGTCGAAGGCGTCGACGCCACCGAACTCGGGGGCGTAGAGGGGGGAGTCCGAGTTGAAGCGGACCTTCCACAGCCCCGGGGCCGGCATGCCGACCTCGAGCTCGCGCTCCACCCGGGTGGAGAAGTTGAGGACGACGACGGTGTCGTCATGCGGCCCGCCCTCGGCCCAGCGGTGGACGACGAGGACCTTGGCCTCGTCGTCGACACGGAGCAGGTGTGCACCCGGGCCGCGCAGGCCGGCGCTCACGCCGTCGGCGTTGCGGCGCAGCCGGATGAGGTCGCGATGCAGCGCGACGATGCCGGAGTGCTCCTCGGACTTGCCCCAGTCGAGGGCGACCGAGTCGTCGAACCAGCGGTCCTCGAGGAACTCCTGGCCCTGGAAGAGCATCGGGATGCCGGGTGAGCACATCACCGTGACGAAGCCGAGCGCGGCGCGCTTCTTCGCCGCCCACGAGTCGGCGTCGCCGGGGGCCACGGCCTCGGGCAGGCGGGTCTTGCCGTTGGCGACCTCGTCGTGCGACTCGGTGTAGATGACGCGGGTCCCAGCCGGCCCCCGGTCCTCGCCGAGCATCGCCGCGGCGACGCTCGCGAGGTCGCGGTTCTCGTCGGCGAGCTCGGTGAGCGCGCGCCGCACCGGGTGCACGAAGCCGGCGTCCCACTGGGCGTGGAACCCGAGCCCACCCTCGTCGCTGGGCCTCGTGACGAGTGGGTCGTTCTGGAGGTCCTCGGCGATGAGCAGCTTCCACGGCTGGCGGCCGCTGATCTCGGACGTGAGCCACGACAGGTAGCTCCCGCCGTCGGGGATCGCGGCCCCGCCGTCCCAGGTTCCGCCGGTGGTCGAGCGGATGTAGTTCGTCGCGTCGAACCGCAGCCCGTCGCACCGGAACTCCTCGAGCCAGAGCAGGGCGCTGTCGCGCAGGAAGTCGCGGACCTCGGGCCGGCCGTAGTCGGGACGGGTCGCGCCCCACGGGGTGTCCGCCCGCCAGTCGTTGTAGAAGTAGATGCCCCCACCCTCGCCCTCGAACCAGCCGTCGAAGCGCCAGAGGTCGAGGTCGGAGGGGCCGATGTGGTTGTGGACGACGTCGACGACGACCGCCATGCCGTGCTCGTGGGCCGCCCGGACGAACGTCTTGAACGCGTCGGGCCCGCCGTAGCCGGATTCGACGGCGAACATGTGGCTCGGGTTGTAGCCCCACGAGATGTCGCCGGCGTACTCGAACGGCGGCATGACCTGGATGACCGAGACGCCGAGGTCGCGCAGGTGGTCGAGCCGGTGCACGGCCGACTCGAAACTGCCGCGCCCGCCGTTGCCGTCGCCCCCGAAGGTGCCCACGTGCATCTCGTAGATGACGACGTCGTCCCAGGACGGCATACGGAAGTGGTTGTCGCCCCAGTCGAAGGAGGACGGGTCGTAGACGACGCAGTTGCCGACCGAGCTCGTCATCTGGCGGGCGTAGGGGTCGGCGCGCCAGACGACCTCGGAGCCGGTGTCGACCTGGAACTGGTACTCCTGCCCCGCGTGCGCTCCCGGCACGTGGACCGACCACGTGCCGGACTCGCCGGCGCCGTCCCGCTCGAGCTGCGGGTTGTGGCCGCTGTCCCAACCGTTGAAGTCGCCGATGACCCAGACGTGCTGGGCGTGCGGCGCCCACACCCGGAAGGTCACGCCGTCGTCGGCCAGGGTGGCCCCCATGCCGGAGTGGGGTGAAGGAGCGCGGAAGTCCATGGCGCTCAACCTAGTGGCGGCGTGGACGCCGCGACCGCTAGCGCCAGACCGGTGCGACCTCGCGGTGGTAGGACCGGCCGAACACCCGGCTCAGCACGAAGCGCACCGGCGCGGGCACGAGCGCACCGAGGGACTGCTGGACCTGCGGGTCGGCGCCGTCCTGGAGCCACGCGAACATCTCGCCGGTGTCGCGGAGGTTGCCCTTGCGCAGCTGCTTCTCGACCGCCTTCCACTCCGGCGTCTCGACACGGGCGGCGATGACCGGCACGACGTCGGTCTCCTCGTGGACGAGGTGACCGTCGGTGACCTGCGCCGCCGTGGCCACGGCGGTCACGGCAGCCGCCGCGTTGGCCGCGCTGGCATCCGCGGCGAGGGCGTCGATGGCGGCGGTGGCGCGCTGCATCGACTCGCTCATGGCCTCGTGCTCGGACTCCATCGCGTCGACGAGGGCGGGGTCGAGGACGTCGGTACCGAGGCCGCGCACGTAGGGGAAGACGTGGGTGTCCTCGCCGACGTGGTGGTGGTGCAGCTGGTTCCACAGGGTCGACCAGGCGCGCTGGAGCCCTCGGGCCCGCTGCTGGTCGCCGGCGGGGAAGCCGCGCAGCGCTGCCTCCATCCGGCCGAGGTCACGCCGGACGGCGGCGTGGACGATGGCGTTCATGTTGAGGTCCGCATCAGCCATCTTTCGAGGGTAGGACCGGGCAGGAGGGCGCACCCGGGGTTTGCCACAACTCGGGGCACGACTGCTGCGACGATGTGTCGGTGGACGTGCGCCTCGTCGGGGACCCGGTCCCGGCCGTTCCGGCCGGTGGCCCTGCGCTGCTCGTCGGTGTGCAGCGCGGCCGGGTCGTCGAGAACCCGCGACCGGTGACCGGGTCGCCGATGGTGTTCGACCTGTCGCTCGACGTCGTGGTCACGCCGGACGGGCTGGACCTGCGCGGCCCGTTCGTGCAGGGCCGCCGGGGCGACCGCTTCCTCTATCTCTGCTGGGGCCACGGGGGACGCGACGGGTCCGACCTGGACCTGTTCCGCCGGGCCAAGCTCATGCTCGGGGTGCTCGACCCGGCCGACCTCGTCGACGCCCGGGACGACGACGTCCTCGTCGGCCGACTCTCGCTCGTCGACGCCCGCGGCGGACCGGTGTGCGCCGCGGTGCGGCCGCCCGCCATCCGGTGGACGCTCGAGGCCGGGTAGCGCACGCCGACCGCCCCGCCGGCTGGTGCCACGTGGGCTGCCCCCCAGCAGCCGCGCGGGTCGCGAGCCCCCTGCCGCCCGCGACTGGCACAGGATGACCGTCGACCTCTGCGGACGTCGAGACCCGTGGCGAGATCTCGACGCGAGCCTTGACACGGTTGGCGCGGCGTGGGCGCACCGCATACCGTCCATCCGACGACCGACGTGAGGGGGTTCAGGATGGCGAACGCACACCGACTCGCCCTGGCCCTCGCAGGCCGGATGAACGAGGTGGCTCATCCGGGGCAGGCCCTTCCACCCGGCTTGGCCCTCCTCGGCATCGGCCATGCCGCGGTGGCGCCGATGAAGGCCGAGCTGGAACGCCGCACCCGGGCCTCGGTGTGGAGCCTGCAACCCCATCCCCGGTTCGACCCGGAGGACACCTCCTACGCGCTGGACGAGCGGTCACGTTCGCGCGGCGTGGACCTGCGGCTGATCACGACGCGGCGCTCACTCCGGCTCAACCCGTTGCTGACCTCACTGTCCACGGGCGTGCACCTCGGGCCGGTGGTCACGTGGATGATCGTCATCGACCGCAGGGCGGTGATCCTCGACGGACCGGTGACCCGAGAGGGCGACCCGACCGCGTGGATCGCCACCGGCGGGGTCTTCCTCGAGGACGCGGTCGAGGTCTGGGACCGGACGTGGGACGAGTCGACGCCGGCACTGGCCGACGGCGCTGGACCGCCGCTTCTCCCCCGACAGGTCGACGTCGCGCGGGGGATCTGTCTGGGCCGGACCGACGCGGCGATCGCCCGTCAGCTCGGCGTCTCCGAACGGACGGTGGCACGTGACGTCGCCGCGATCCTCGACGTGACCGGGGCCGGGTCGCGCGCCGAGGCGGTCCTCAACATGCTCGGTCGCGGTCGTCGCAGCACCACCTGAGTCGACCGGCCCGGTGCAGCTCGTGCCGCCCTGGCTCAGCTGTGGGTCATGTCCTCGGGAACGACCCACTCGTCGAACTGCTCGCCGGTGACGTCGCCCGAGGCGAGCGCGGCCTCGCGCAGCGACAGCCCCTGCTTGTGGGCGCTCTTGGCGATGGCCGCGGCCTTGTCGTAGCCGATGTGGCGGTTGAGTGCCGTGACGAGCATGAGGTTGCTCGCGAGGTTGGCCTCGATCCGTTCGGCGTTGGGCTCGATCCCCCGGGCGCAGTGCTCGGTGAACGAGCGGCAGGCATCCGCGAGGAGCCGGGTCGACTCGAGCACGGCATGGGCCATGACCGGCTTGTAGACGTTGAGCTGGAAGTTGCCCTGCGAGCCGGCGAACGCCACCGTCGCGTCGTTGCCGAAGACCCTCGTCGCGACCATCGTCAGCGCCTCGGCCTGGGTCGGGTTGACCTTGCCCGGCATGATCGAGGAGCCCGGCTCGTTCTCGGGGATCCGCAGCTCGCCGAGGCCGTTGCGCGGCCCGGAGGCATACCAGCGCACGTCGTTGGCGAGCTTCATGAGGACACCGCCGAGGGTGCGGAGTCCAGCGCTCACGCCGACGAGGGCGTCGTGCGCGGAGAGCGCCGCGAAGAGGTCGGGCGCCTGCCTGAACGCCTGGCCCGTCTCGGCCGCGATCTTCTCGGTGGCGAGGCGACCGAAGTCCGGGTGGGCGTTGAGCCCGGTCCCCACGGCGGTGCCACCGATGGCGAGCGCGCGGGTGGCCTCCACGGCATACGAGAGGGCCTGCATGGCGTCGTCGATCTGGGCGACCCAGCCGCCGAAGACCTGGCCGAGGGTCACCGGGGTCGCGTCCTGGAGATGGGTGCGCCCCACCATGACGACATCGCTGTATGCCGTCCGCTTGCCGTCGAGGACCTCGCGCAGCTCCGCGACCGCGGGCTCGAGGCGCTCGACGACCTCGAGGACGACGGCGATGTGCATGGCCGTCGGGAAGGTGTCGTTGCTCGACTGGCCGCGGTTGACGTGGTCGTTGGGGTGGACCGGCGTCTTGGACCCGCGTTCGCCGCCGGCGAGCTCGATGGCGCGGTTGGAGACGACCTCGTTGGCGTTCATGTTGGACTGCGTGCCCGAGCCGGTCTGGAAGACGACGAGCGGGAAGTGCGCGTCGAGCGAACCCGAGATGACGTCGTCGGCGGCCCGCACGACGAGGTCGGCGACGTCGGCGGGGAGCTCACCGAGCTCGCCGTTGGCCTGCGCCGCAGCCTTCTTGAGGATGCCGAGGGCCCGGATCATCGGACGACCCCACACGAACGTGTCGCGCCCGATGTCGAAGTTCTCGATGCTGCGCTGCGTCTGCGCTCCCCAGTACGCGTCGGCTGGTACCTCGACCGAGCCCATCGTGTCGGATTCGGTCCTCGATGCCTGTGCTTGCGCCATGGCTCCACCGTAGGCACCACAATGGCGGAATGACAGAGGACCCCCGATGACCGAGCACCAGCCGATCGAGACGTGGCTGACCGACATGGACGGCGTCCTCGTCCACGAGGAGCACGCCATCCCCGGCGCCACCGAGTTCATCGAGGCGCTCAAGGCCGCCGGGCGACCCTTCCTCGTCCTCACCAACAACTCGATCTACACCGCCCGCGACCTGCGGGCCCGGCTCCTCGCGAGCGGCATCGACGTGCCCGAGGCGTCGATCTGGACGTCGGCGATGGCGACCGCGCAGTTCCTCGCCGACCAACGACCACAGGGCACGGCATACGTCGTCGGCGAAGCCGGACTCACCACGGCGTTGCACGACGTCGGCTACATCCTCACGAGCCGCAAGCCCGACTACGTCGTGCTCGGCGAGACCCGCACGTACTCGTTCGAGCAGATCACCCAGGCGATCCGACTCATCGAGAAGGGCGCCCGGTTCATCGCGACCAACCCCGACGTCTCCGGGCCGTCGACCGAGGGCACGCTGCCCGCCACCGGGTCGGTCGCCGCGCTCATCTCGGCTGCGACCGGTCGCCAGCCCTACTACGTCGGCAAGCCCAACCCGCTCATGATGCGCAGCGCCCTCAACCGGCTCGAGGCGCACTCCGAGACCACGGTGATGATCGGCGACCGGATGGACACCGACGTCGTCTCCGGTCTCGAGGCGGGCCTGCGCACCGTGCTCGTCCTCACCGGGTCGACCAGGCCCGCCGACGTCGAGCTGTTTCCCTACCGCCCCACGGCCGTGATGGACTCGATCGCCGACCTTGTCCAGATCGTGGAGTCCGGAGGACCCATCGCATGACGTCGCATTCGCCAGATCCGTTGTCCGAGACCGGGATCCCGCCACACCAGTCCGGTCTCCCGGATCTGGAGGGTATGCCGTCCGGCTGGGTCGCGCGCGTCCCCTCGCGTGAGGACGTCACGGCTCTGGTGTCGTTGGCCGAGGCGCACCAGCGGATGGCCAAGGGGTCGGGGTCGGTCGACGTCGACACCGTCGAGAGCAACGTCGCCGGCACGGGTTCGTGGACCCGGCACCAGGCGCTCGTCACCGACGCGTCGGGGACGGTCGTCGGGTGGGTGTCGGTGCACGACCGCGCCGGTGGCCGCACGCTCGTCGAGGTGACCGTGGCCGCCGAAGGGCTCTCCGAGCGCGACGCCGACACGCTGGCGACGGCGCTGTTCGCCTGGGCAGAGGACGCGGGTCGGGTCATTGCCGGTGGCCGCGAGCTCGAGGGCACCCAGCTCGATTCCGGGGCCTACGCCGACGACTCCCGCCAGCGTCGGTGGCTCGCCGCCGCCGGCTACCGGCAGACCCGCACGTGGCTGCAGATGTCCCGTCCCGTCACCGCTGCCGAGGGCGAGGAGGGCGTCCTGCCCGCTCCGCGCGAGGGCGTAACGATCCGGCGGGTGGCCAAGCACGACAACGGCCTTCCCGTCGCCGCCGACCTCCAGACCGTGCACCGGATGCTCGAGGAGTCGTTCGCCGACCACTTCAACAGCTATCGCGAGTCCTTCCCCGAGTTCCTGACCCGACTGCGCGAGGACCCGGGGCACCGATGGGACCACTGGTGGATCGCCGAGCTCGACGTCGACGGCGAGACCGTCCCGGGCGGTGCGCTGGTCGCGACGATCCTGCCGCCGGACGCGTCCGGCGAGCTCGGCAGCTACGTCGACTACATCGGAGTGCACCGGCTGTCCCGCGGACGCGGTGTCGCGAAGGCGTTGCTGCACACCGTGATCCGCGACGCGGCCGCGCGGGGGCACAACCGCGTCGGGCTCGAGGTCGACGCCGACTCCCCGACCGGAGCAGACGGCCTCTACGACTCGATGGGCTGGGTCACGGCATACAAGACGGAGTCCTGGCACCGCGACATCACGACCTGAGCCACTGCCTCCGATGGGCCTGTCGCGGCTGCCGCGACTCACAGCTCCCGGTCACGAGATGGCGAGGGTGGTACGCCGGCGTCGATGACCGATCGGCGTTCGTGATGATCACCTATCGGTCATCGAGCATGCAGACGACCCCCACAGGTCAGTCGGAGGACAGCCGGGTGAGCACGACGGCCAGGACGGCGTCCTCACCCTCGGCGGTCGCTGCCAGGGGTGCGGTGACGACGTCCGCACCCGCCTCGTCGAGGCGGTCGTGGAAGAAGCCCTCCGCCAAGAGGTAGGAGGCGACCGCGACCGAGGTCGCGCCCGCCTCCCGTGCGGCCGCGACGGCGTCGGGCACGGACGGTTCGGTCCCGGTGGCGTAGGCAACCGTCACGGGCCCGGCCCACTCCTGGTCGAGCTGCTCGGCCGCGACCTCGACGTCCTCCGCCGCCTCGGCCCGGCTCGACCCGGCTGCCGCGAGGACGACGTGGGCCGTCTCGAGAACCCCCGCCGCGCGGAGCTGTCCCACGAGCAGGGCGGCGAGCAGCGGGTCCGGTCCGAGCTGGGGCGCTGCGACCGACCCGGGGTGCGCCGCGACGGCCTCGGCGATGTCGACGTCGACGTGGAACCCCCGGCTCAGCAGCAGCGGCACGACGACGACCGACGCGTGCCGGGTCATGACGTCGTCGAGCGCCTCACCGACGAGCGGCGACTGGACGTCGACGTAGGCGAGCGCCACCTCACGGGTCGGCAGGGCTTCGGCGACCCGGTCGGCGAGGCGCTGCACCGTGGCGGCACCGCGGGCGTCTCGGGTGCCGTGGGCGACGAGCACGACGGCAGGAGATTCCTGGGCGGGGAGGTCCATGGCGAGAAGTCCAACACATGCCCCTCGGTCGAGAGAGCCTCAGAGCTCGCCGGTCTGCACCCTCCAGAGGGCGGCATACGCGCCGTCCGACGCGAGGAGCTCGTCGTGCGTCCCGGCCTCGACGACCCGCCCGTCGTCGAGGACCCAGATGCGGTGAGCGTGCCGGACCGTCGAGAGGCGGTGCGCGACGACGATCGCCGTCCGGTCGAGGGTGGCCCGGCGCAGCGAGGCCTGGATGGCGGCCTCGGTCTCGTTGTCGACGGCGCTGGTCGCCTCGTCGAGGACGAGCACGGCCGGGTCGCGCAGGAGGGCGCGCGCGAGGGCGATGCGCTGCCGCTGGCCGCCGGAGAGGTTGACGCCGCGCTCGCCGAGGTGCGAGTCGTAGCCGTCGGGAAGCGCCTCGATGAAGTCGGCCGCGGCCGCGGCGACCGCAGCACCGCGGACCTCGGCGCGGCTCGCGCCCGGCCGGCCGTAGGCGATGTTGTCGGCGACCGACCCGGAGAAGATGTAGACGTCCTGGGCCACGTAGCCCATCGAGCCTCGCAGCGAGTCCCAGTCGAGCTCCCGCACGTCCCGCCCGTCGAGCAGCACGGCGCCGTCCCTCGGGTCGTCGAAGCGGAGCACGAGCCGCAGCAGTGTCGACTTCCCGGACCCGGTCGCGCCGACGACGGCGTGGGTCTCGCCGGCGGGGATGACCATGTCGAGGCCGTGGAGGACCGCTGGACCCTCGCCGTAGCCCGCGGTCACGCCCCGGAGCTCCACCGCACCACGCACCGGTCGTTGCAGCGCCTGCGTGCCGGCCGGGACCGTGACCGGCTCGTCGAGCAGGCGCAGGATCCGGCCGGCCGAGGCCCGGCCGCGCTGGTAGAGGTCGAGCACCGTCGCGACCTCGGTGAGCGGCCAGAGCAGCCGCTGGGTCATGAAGACGAGGACCGAGTAGGTGCCGATCTGGAGGTCACCGCGCAGCGCCGACCAGCCACCGAAGAGCAGCGTGCAGGTGAACCCGGCGAGGATCGCCATCCGCACCAGGGGGACGAAGGCCGCGCTCGACCGGATCGCGTCGACGTTGGCCTTCCGGTATGCCGTGGAGAGCGCCGCGATCCGGTCCCGCTCGCGCTCCTCCGCGGTGAACGCCTTGATCGTCGAGATGCCGGCGAGGTTGGCGCTGAGCGCCCCCGACAGGTCACCGACGGTCTCGCGGACCCGCGCGTAGAGCGGTTCGAGCCGGCGCTGGAAGACGAGTGAGCCCGCGATGATCACCGGGATGGGCAGGAAGGCGAGGACGAAGAGCTGGAGGCTGGAGGCAGCGAAGACCGCGCCGACGAGCACGACGTTGAGCGCCGTCTGCAGGATCGCGGCCGCCCCGACGTCGAGGAAGCGCTCGAGCTGGTTGACGTCGTCGTTGAGCGTCGCGAGGGTCGTCCCGCTCGCCCGGCCCTCGTGCCACGACATGTCGAGGTGCTGGGCATGGTCGTACGCCTCGACCCGCAGGTCGTGCTCGATGCCCTGCGCCAGTCCGCGCCAGAGCACGTCGGCGACGTACTGCGACCCCGACTCGATGACCCAGACGAGCACGTTGAAGGCGGCGAGCCAGCCCAGCTGCGCGTAGCGCGAGTCGATCCCGAGGAGCGTGCCGACGAACGAGTCGTCGCCCCGCACGACGACGTCGATGGCTGCGCCGATGAGCAGCTCGGGCACGACGTCGGCGACCTTGTTGATGGTGGACATCACCACGGCGGCGACGAGACGACCCCGGTAGCGGCGGTGCCGCTGCCACAGGGCGAGCAGCGGGCGGTCGGCGTCGGCGAGAGCGGTCACCGGAAAACCATAGGTCGGCTGCACGTCACACCCCACAGCCCTGTCCGGCTCCCGGGTCGCTTCCTACGATGGTCGCCATGAGCACCCCCGCCGCGAACCCGTCCGCAGAGCCGATCGTCCTCGTCGACGGCGCCCGCACGCCCGTCGGCAGCTTCGGCGGGATGTTCAAGGACGTCCCCGCCCACGAGCTCGGCGCCACGGCCGCGCGCGAGGCCCTGGTCCGCGCCCGTGTCGCCGCCGAGGACGTCGACGAGGTCGTCATGGGTTGCATCGGCCAGGTCGGGCCCGACGCCTACAACGCGCGACGCGTGGCACTGGCGGCCGGGCTCCCGAGGTCGGCACCGGCATACACCGTCAACCGGCTCTGCGGATCGGGACTGCAGGCGATCTGGTCGGCGGCGATGCAGATGCGCTGGGGTGGCGTCGACGTCGCTCTCGCGGGTGGCGACGAGTCGATGAGCCGTATGCCGTTCTACGACTTCGGTGCCCGTGCGGGCTACCGCCTCGGCAACCGTGAGCTGGTCGACGGCACCGTCATGATGCTCACCGACCCGTTCCACGGGATCCACATGGGGGTCACCGCCGAGAACGTCGCCGAGCGCTACGGCGTGAGCCGCGAGGAGCAGGACGAGTTCGCGCTGCGCAGCCAGCAGCTCGCGACGAGCGAGGCCGGTCGCGCGGCGTTCGCCGAGGAGATCACCCCCGTCGAGGTCGGCGGCCGCAAGCCGTTCACCGCCACCGAGGACGAGCACCCCAAGCCCGGCACGACCCTCGAGGCGCTCGCCGGACTCCGCCCGGCCTTCGCCAAGGAGGGCACGGTCACGGCCGGCAACGCGTCCGGCATCAACGACGGCGCGGCGGCCGTCGTCCTGGCCCGCGAGTCCGTCGTGAAGGAGCGCGGCCTCACCGGTCTCGTCACCCTCGAGGCCGTGACGACCGGCGCGATGGAGCCCGAGCTCATGGGCTACGCCCCGGTCATCGCGCTCGAGAAGCTCTTCGAGCAGACCGGGCTGGCGCCCGACGACGTCGACACCTACGAGGTCAACGAGGCGTTCGCCGCGCAGGCCGTCGCCGTCGTGCGCGACGCCAAGCTCGACCCCGAGAAGGTCAACCCGTACGGCGGGGCCATCGCCCTCGGCCACCCCGTCGGCGCCACCGGCGCGATCCTGTCGCTGCGCGTCGCCAAGGACCTCCACCGGCGCGACCTCGAGACCGGCGTCGTGACGATGTGCATCGGTGGCGGACAGGCCCTCGCCGCGCTGTTCCGCCGCATCTGAGCACCCTGCCGCGGGCTCTAGGGTGAGCGGCATGAGCGAGACCTCCGCGGGCAACACCCGGCCGATCGAGTCGGGCATCCACACCGACTTCAGCCGCGAGATGAGCTACGGCTCCTACCTCTCGCTCGACGAGCTGCTCAGCGCCCAGCACCCGGTGAGCGACCCCGAGCACCACGACGAGTTGCTCTTCATCATCCAGCACCAGACGTCGGAGCTCTGGCTCAAGCTCGTCCTGCACGAGCTGCGTTCTGCCGCAGCGCTGCTCGCGCAGGACGAGATGCGGATCGCACTCAAGCGGATCGCCCGGGTCAAGCACATCCAGCGCACCCTCACCGACCAGTGGTCGGTCCTCGCGACCCTCACCCCAACCGAGTACAGCGAGTTCCGCGGCTACCTCGGCCACGCGTCGGGCTTCCAGTCCTGGCAGTACCGCGCCGTCGAGTTCATGCTCGGCAACAAGCACCGCGGGATGCTCAAGGTGCACGAGGCCGACCCGGCCGCCCACGCGATCCTCGAGGAGCTGCTCGAGGCGCCGAGCATCTACGACGAGTTCCTCAGGTACCTCGCCCGGCGTGGGTATGCCGTGCCGCAGTCGATCCTCGAGCGGGACGTGAGCGTGGCCCACGTCCCCGACGACGAGCTCGTGCAGGTGCTCACCGGCATCTACGAGGACGCCGAGCAGCACTGGGACGTCTACGAGGCGTGCGAGGAGCTCGTCGACCTCGAGGACAACTTCCAGCTGTGGCGCTTCCGCCACCTCAAGACCGTGCAGCGGGTCATCGGGATGAAGACCGGGACGGGCGGCTCGAGCGGCGTCGGCTTCCTCCAGCGCGCGCTGGACCTCACGTTCTTCCCCGAGCTGTTCTCGGTGCGGACCTCGATCCGCGAGCCGCAGCACTGACCGGAGCCCCCCGGAGCGGAATCGCAGCGGTTTCGCAGCGCTGACGAGCACCGTGCCTGTCGTGGGCACCGCGCCCGCACCCACGACAGGGAGGGCTGACATGAAGGCACGCACCATCGCCGCACTCGCCGCCGCGGCCACGACCGCGGGGCTCGTCGCCGCGATCCCCACCGCACAGGCGCAGCAGAACGCCGCCGACGGCACCGCGAGCACCACCGTCCAGGGCGCCGCGACGGCACTGTCCACGCTGCGGCAGGACACCGTCGACCGCGCCAACTCCCTCCTCGCGGCCGACCTGAAGTTCAAGGACGACTCCGGCACCGTGCGCACGAGCACCCAGCCCAGCACCAACCGCAACGTCCTGTCCTTCGGCGGCAGCAACACCAACAGCAACGTCCTCAACGACTACAACGGGCTCGACTGGTGCGGCTACTTCGTCGCGCGGACCTGGACGGGCACCAACACCCCCGCACCCACGGCATACCCGCGGATCCCCACGTACTACATGCGGTCCCAGGCGTGGCGCACGGAGTCCAAGACGCCCTATCACCGCTTCTCGGCGAGCCTGCTGCCCAAGCCGGGTGACGTCCTCGTCTGGCAGAACGGCGCGGGCACCGCGGGCGTCGACAACGGCACGGCCACCGGCCACGTCGGTGTCGTCACCGCCGTCAACACCACGACCAAGGTCGTCACGAGCGTCGAGGGAAACGTCGAGGGTGACGAGATCCGGCGCTACACCTACGCGTGGGACGCCAACGGCCCGACCAAGGACGGCAAGCACTTCATGGGGCACACCTCCCGCGAGTGACGTGCACGCGCGTGGGGACAGAGCGAGAGGCGGTATGCCGGGTGCGCACCCGGCATACCGCCTCTCGTTCGTCTCGAGGGTTCAGAGCGTGCGCTGGTACTGCTCCCACCACACGAGCGGGCGGTCGGCACCGGCGGTCGAGTCGCTGCACGAGCCGCCCTCGCCGCCGAAGCGGAACTGGTAGATCTGGCAGAGGCTGCGGTGCGAGCCGTAGGCGACCCACGGGTCACCCATGGCGATCGCGTGGATGTGCTCGTTGCCGCTCCAGTTGCGGAACCAGGCCGCGAACCCGACCTTGCGCAGGGCGGCCACGCGCGCGCTCGTCTGCGAGGGGGCGTCATTGACCCGGATGTCGATCACTCCGCCGCCCACGTGGGTGCCCGCCGAGGCGTCCGCTCCTCCACGTCCCTGGGTGATCGTCATGTTGCTGCTCAGCGCCTCGGCCTTGCGGAACATCGCCCTCGTCCGCTCGTTGACTGCCTCACCGTCCTCGGTGACCCACGAGCCCTGGTCGACCTTGTTGCTCAGCGTGAAGCGGTTCGGGGCCAGCTCGTTGAGCTCGTAGAGGCTCGGCAGGCCGTTGGTCGACCACGGGTTGGCGGTGGTGTGGACCCGGTTCTCCCAGGCGCGCCAGGCGTCCATCGTGCCCCTGCCGAAGTGCCCGTCGGTGTCGCTCGCGGCGAGCAGCCCCTTGGCCCTCAGCGCAGCCTTGACCGTCTTGACCGACGCCTCGGCGCCAGAGGTCAGCCCACGGTCGGGCTTGCTCGGGTCGAGCTGGGCCGCCAGCAGCAGGCGCTCGTGGTTGACGACCGGCAGGGCAGCGACCTCGCTGGGCGCGCCGGCGGCCGGGCCACCGGCCAGGCCCACGGAGGCCATCGCGGCCAGGGTGGCGACGGCCACGGCCGCGCCTCGTCGAAGGGTGCTCATCGGGTTGTCCTCTCCGTCACGGACGAGACCGTCCCGGCCTCTGCCCGCAGGCTGGCAACATCGGCTGCGAAGCCACTGCGGATCGGCTGCGGTTCAGGCGACGCCCGGACCTCCCCGCCCGCGGTGCGCCTCGCGACCGGGACGCCCACCCTGGGCCCGGACCTTGGCGTCGAGACGGGCGAGGATCCCGTCGAGCTCGGCGTTGTCGGTGAGGCCGGACCTCACGAGGCAGTCGCGCTCGGACTCGAGGACCTCGATGGCCTCGCCGAGCCGGCCCTGGAGCTGGAGCACCCGCCCGAGGTCACGCAGGCTCGCCGCGCGGCTCAGCGGCCGGTCGAGCCGCTCGAATCCGGCGATGCTGTCGCGCAGCACGGACTCGCTCTCGACGAGTCGTCCGAGGGCGGCGTGCGCCCGGCCGAGGGTGCGCTGGGCGCGGTGCAGCATGAAGTCGTCGTGCCGCACGGCCGCCTGCTCTACGGCCTGGACCGCACCGGGGAGCGCCTGCAGGGGCTCGCCCATCTGCACGAGGATGTCGGCCCGGGTGTCGAGGACGGCGGTGAGGCCGTTGACGTCACCGAGACGGGTGAAGAGGTCCATGGCCGCATCGCAGAGCGGCAGGCCCGCGGCGTACTCGCCGAGACGGCGGTGGATGCGCGCGAGGGCGAACAGGGCCGTCGCCGAGCCCGACCAGTCCTCGACGTCGCGGAAGAGCCGCGTCGCCTCGAAGAGCTGCTCGCGCCCGGCCTCGAGGACGTCGTAGTCGTCGAGCAGGCTGCCCCAGGCGAGCGCGACGTAGGCGCGGACGATGCCGTCGACGTCCTCGTCGCTCGACCGGCTCGCCCACTCAAGGGCTTCTTCGGCGGCGGCCCGCTCGCCGTTGGCCCGGTGGGCCCGGCCGAGGACCACCGCCGCGACCACGGCACCGTCGACGTCACCGTCGAGCAGCATCGTGCGCCGGGCGTGGGTGGCGAGGGTAGCGGCGAGTCGCGAGTGCGCCGACTCGTGCCGCAGGTGCGCCTCGACGAGGTCGAGGTGGGCCAGCCCCCGCCGGTCGTCGACGAGGTCGGCGTCGAGGTGGCCCCGGACCGTCTCGGCGACGGCGAACCAGCGCTCGAGCTCGAGGCCGTTCTGGGCGTGCTGCCCGAGGACGACGAGCAGGCGCCAGGCCGTGGCCGCGTCGGTGGCGGCGACCTCGCGGGCACACAGGAGGAACGTGTCCTGCTCGGTGCGGAAGAACGCGAGCGCCTCCTCGCAGTCGACCGGCCCGCTCGTGCGCGTGAGCCGGCGGCCGTCGGGGCACGGCGGCAGCGGGAGGAACTGCACCGGGTAGGCCTGCGCTTGGGGCAGGGCCGTGACGAGCAGGGTCCGCGCGACGCGGCCGAGGTCCTCGGCGACGTCCGCGTGCGGCTCGGACTGGACGGCATACAGGCGGACGAGGTCGTGGAGGACGAACTGCGTCGAGACGCCCTCTCGTGACTCCGTCTCGAGCAGGTATGCCGCGTGGAGCTCGTCGACCGCGGCGTCGCCGTCGGCGTCCGGCGAGTCCGCGACGAGCGAGGCGAGCAGCCAGCGGCTCGCCGCGCGGAACGGCAGCCCCGCGAAGCGCCCGAGGACCTCTCTGGCCGCGTCGCCGAGCGGGGCCTCGGCGAGCCCGAGTCCGGCATAGATCGCCCGGTCGGACTGCTCGCCGTCGGACTGCCCGCGGATCTCGCTGCTCAGCGACGACGCCGCCCGGCGCAGCGTGAGGTCGGGACGAGAGGCGACCCGCTGGGCCGTGATGCGGAGCAGGAGCGGCAGCCCGAGGCAGGCCTGGGCGAGCTGGCGCAGGCCGTCGGCCTCGCCCTCGACCCGGTCGTCGCCCACGAGACCACCGAGCAGGTGGACGCTCTCCTGGTCGCCGAGGGCGGTGACGACGATGCGGAGCGTGGGCTCGCACTCGGTGAGCGGCAGCCGGCTCGTGAGGATCGCGGCGGAGGGAGCCCGGGTCGGCAGGAGGTCGCGGACGTCGACGCCGGGGCCGATGTCGTCGAGGACGACGAGGAGACGCTTGGTGTCGAGGATCGAGCGGTACATCGCGACCCGCGCGTCGTGGCTCGTGGGCAGCACGTCGGCGGGCACCCCGAGGAGCTGCAGGAAGTGGGCGAGGACGCTCGAGACACCAGCGCGTCCGGTCTCGCTGTCGAGGTGGAGGTAGAGGGTGCCGTCGGGGAAGTCGTCGCGCAGCCGGTGGGCGGCCTCGACGGCGAGGGTGGTCTTGCCCATGCCACCGAGCCCGGTGACGGCGACGACGGGGGCGGTGCCGGTGGGCCGCGTGGCGGCGGCGACGAGTCGCTCGAGCTCGGACTCGCGCCCCACGAGGTGGGCCACGCTGCGCGGCGCCGTGCGGGGTGCGGGGATCTGGCGGAGGGAGATGGGGGTCCCGGTGCCCGCGGTGGTGCTGGCGTTGGTGCTGGTGCCGGTGGCTGCGTCGGTGTCGGCGGCGTCGGCCGGGTCTGCTGCGGCTGGCGCCGGGGCTGCGGTGCTGTCGCGGGTCCCGTCGCCTGCTGCCGTGTGCGAGGTGGCCGGGCTGTCGAACGTGAGGACCTCGTGGTGGGCGGCCGCGAGGATCGGCCCGGGTCGCACGCCGAGGTCCTCGTCGAGGCGGGTGTGGACATCGCGATAGACGGTGAGCGCCTCGGCCTGCCGCCCGACCCGGACGAGGGCGCGCATGAGCAGGGCGTGCACCTGCTCGTGGAAGGGGTGACTCTCGCTGAGGTGGCCCAGCGCGCTGGCCACGCCGTCGAGGTGTCCGGTCTCGAGGTCGGACTCGATGCGCTGGAGGGTGACCTCGAGGCTCTCCTCGTCGATCCGGCGGCGGCGCGCCTCGACGTCGGGGCTGTCGGCGACGCCACCGAGGGCCGCGCCGAGGTCGAGAGCCTCGGCCTCGTGGAGCAGGGCGTGCTTCTCGGTGCTGGCGGCGTCGAGGCCGAGAGCCCGGCGCGTGAGGGACGCGCGGTGCCCGACGTCGGTCCAGACCCCGTCGTCGAGGCGGTAGCCGGCCTCGTGGGTGACGATGAGCGCGGTCGGAGCCACCTTGCGCCGGATCCCGGAGACGACGGCCTGGACGCGGTTGCGCGGGGAGGCGTGCGACCGACCGCCCCAGATCCACTCGGCCAGAGCGTCGACGGTGACCACCCGGTGCTCGGCGACGGTGAGGCCGGCGACGAGGGCGCGTTCGGAGGGGGTCAGCGGGACGTCTCGCCCGTCCCGGACGAGCCGGACCATGCCGAGCACGCACGCGCCGATCTCGGGCGCCGTCGCCGTCTCCTGGCCGCGCTCCTGGATGTCCTCTGCCGGTCGTCTGACCACACCGCGAGGTTAGCGACGGTGGGCACGCCTCGCATCAGGAGGAGCCGGGGAGCGCTCCCCCTGTCGACCCGCGGGCCGGGTCCGGACGTGGGTTCGGGTCAGTGCGTCAGCGCGAAGGCAGCCACCACCTGGTGAGGGTCGCAGGGGACGAGGTCGTTCATGGGACCCACCGTGGCCGGGGGCGCTGCGAAGTCGCTGCGGTTTCGCTGCGGCGCCGGGCGAGGCGTCGTCCACGAACGCCACTTGCGGAACGAAACCGTTTCGTTCTATCGTACGGAACGGTTTCGTTTCATCACCGGAAGGACTCGAGAACCCATGACCCCCGAAGCGCAGGCCCGACCCCGGGTCGAGGGCGACCGCGAGCAGGAGATCCTGCAGGCGACGCTCGACGTCCTCGCCGAGGTGGGCTACGACCGGCTGACGATGGACGCGGTCGCCGCCGCGGCCAAGGCGTCGAAGGCGACGCTCTACCGCCGGTGGAGCAGCAAGTCGGCGCTCGTCATCGACGCCGTGCTCGCGCAGAAGGGCCCGACGTCGACGCCGGACACCGGCAGCCTGCGCGAGGACCTGCTCCAGATGCACTGCGGCGCCGGTGGCGTCACCGACGAGCGGGCCATGAGCGTCCTCGCGTCGGTCATCACCGCCATCAACATCGACCCCGAGTTCGCGACCGCCTTCCGGCGGGACTTCATCGGCCCCAAGGTCGCCGCCGGCCGGGCCGTCTTCGAGCGGGCCCGCGAGCGCGGCGAGATCGACGCCGGTGTCGACCTCGACCTCATCGCTCCCGCCCTGGCCGGGATGGTGCTCCACCGCACCCACCTGCTCGGCGAACCCCCCAGCACGGCGACCATCGCCGCGCTCATCGACCAGGTCGTCCTCCCGGCCTGTCACGCCACCCCCACGTCAGCCCAGCCCGACGACAAGGACCACGCATGACCGACGTACGACCACTCGACGAACCCGCGGCCGACGTCGCGAAGCCGCAGCGCGAGCTCAACCTCACGTGGGCCCTCGTGCTCATCTCGATCGCCCAGCTCATGATCGTCCTCGACGGGACCATCGCCAACATCGCCCTCCCCTACATCCAGGCCGACCTCGAGATCAGCCAGGCCAACCTCACGTGGGTCGTCACCGGCTACGCGTTGGCGTTCGGCAGCCTGCTCCTGCTCGGTGGCCGGCTCGGCGACCTCTACGGCCGTCGCCGCGTCTTCATGGTCGGCCTCGTGATCTTCGGCGTCGCCTCGCTGCTCGGCGGCTTCGCGACGGGCGAGCCGATGCTGCTCGCCTCCCGCGGCCTGCAGGGTCTCGGTGCAGCCCTCGCCTCACCCGCAGCCCTTGCGCTCATCACGACGACGTTCCCGGCCGGACCCGCGCGCAACCGGGCCTTCGCGGTGTATGCCGCGATGTCCGGCGCCGGGGCGGCCGTCGGTCTCATCCTCGGCGGCTGGCTCACGGGCACCTCGCCGGAGCTCTTCGGCACCGCCATCGACGGCTGGCGCCTCACCTTCCTCATCAACTTCCCGATCGGCCTGGCCGCGGCGTTCCTCGCGCCCCGCTTCCTCAACGAGTCGGAGTCGCACCCGGGTGAGCTCGACCTGCCGGGCGCCCTCACCGGCACCCTGGGCCTGCTCGGTGTCGTCTACGGCCTCTCCCGCGCCGGCACCGAGGGGTGGACCGACGGCTGGACCCTCGCCAGCCTCGCCGCCGGTGTCGTCATGCTCGTCGTCTTCGGGCTCATCGAGCGTCGGGTGGCGCACCCACTGCTGCCCTTCCACATCTTCACCAGCCGGACCCGGGCCTCGAGCTTCGTGGCGATGTTCTTCGCCCCGGCGGCGATGTTCGCGATGTTCTACTTCCTCAGCCAGTACATCCAGAACGTCATGGGCTACAGCCCCCTCAAGGCGGGCGTCGCGTTCCTTCCCTTCACCGTCGGCATCGTCGTCGGCGCCGGGCTCGCGTCGAACCTCCTCAGCCGGGTCAACCCGCGCTTCATCGCCGGCACCGGCACGCTCATCGCGGCCGGCGCGCTCTACGGGTTCTCGACCCTTCCCTACGACACGTCGTTCCCCGTCCAGGACCTCACCGGCAGCTACGTCTCCGACATCCTGCCCTTCGTCGTCATGATGGCCTTCGGCATGGGCCTGACCTTCGTCCCGCTCACGACGACCGCAGTGCACCACCTGCGCGCTCAGGAGTCCGGGATCGGATCAGGTGTGCTCAACACGGCGCAGCAGGTCGGTGGCGCGCTCGGCCTCGCGGTGCTGGCCACCGTGGCGACCCAGACGTTCACCGACCGCGGTGCCGAGCTGGCCAGCGCCGGCGCGGCCGCAGCGACCGCCGGCGGCCCGGCGCCGTCGCCCGAGCAGATGCAGGCCATGGAGGCGGTCGCCCGCCTCCAGGTCTTCACCGAGGGGTCGACGCAGGCCTTCCTCGTCGGCTCGCTCCTCATGCTCGCGGCCTCCGCGGTCATCTGGATCTTCCTCGACGTCGAGCACGAGGAGCTCGCCACCGACGGTCCGGAGCCGGTGCACGTCGGCTGACGGTCCACGGCCACGTCCGCGGGGCGGGTTCGCGCAGCACGCGTGGACCCGCCCCGTGGCGTTCGCAGGGCGGCCCCTTCGAGGGTCCGTTCGGTCAGATGGCGCGGACGCGGTTGTTGCGGGGGTTGTGCTCGAGCTCGGCGAGACCGAGCTCCTCGAGCAGCGGCGGGAGGTACATCCCGAACCGCCCCCGGTAGCCCTTGCGCAGCCCGTACCAGCCGCCGACCGGGTTGTCCTGCGAGCGCCCCCACCCCTCGACGGTCCCGTCCTTGGCGTCCTTCTTCTCGTCCGCGGCTTAGGCCGACGTCCCGGGGGCCGTGGTGAGCTCCCAGGGGGACTCCTTGGTGCCGTCTCCGCTCATGGGGGCAGTGTCCCAGGCCCGAGGTGCTCGCGGACGAGCTTCGCCGGTGCCCGAGCCGCCCACGCCTCGACGATGATCTCCTCGAGCTCGTCGCGGTCGATCTCGCCGAGGCGTGAGAGCCGGACGAGCACGCCCGCGTGGCTGCGGAAGTGCGGGATGTCGAAGAACGGGTTGTCCGCCTCGACGACCGCCTGCTTGGCCCCCATGTCGGGCATCGTCACGACGAGCAGGTCGTCCCACATCTCGCCGGTCTCGGGGTCGACCGCCGTCCTGTGCGGCATCCGGTAGAGGAGGAACCCTTTGCCGCGCACCTTCCACGTCGGCCGGTCCCCCCACGAGATCCCGAGCTCGGTCTCGGGCAGCGACCCCGCGATCTCGTCGACGTCGCTCGCTCTCGCCCGCCGGACCATCAGCGACGTCCGGGCTTCTCGGTCGCACCGACGTACTGGTCGCACCACTCGACGAGCGGTCGCATCGCCACCCAGTCGGCGCGGACCCGGTCTGCCACGTCGTCGGACTCGAGCCAGTCCGGCGTGCCGTGGTCGCGCGTCGCGGTCAGCGTCCGGTGGCGCAGCAGCTCCAGTCGCGGATGATCTGACGGTATGCCGCGTGGTCGCGTCGCGAGGACCTCTCCCCCGATCTCGAAACCGTTGTCGGACAGGGCATCCAGGATCGTGATGAGCAGCGCGCCCGCGACGTCGTCGACGACCGAGGCGCGGTAGCGGGCGACCTGGTCGGACTCCGAGGCATAGAAGCCACCGGCGGTGCGGAGGCCGTCGGCGCCGATCTGGACGTACCAGCCCATCCGCGCCGACGTCGGGACGAAGAGGCCCTGGTGGTTCTTGTAGGGCGACTTGTCCTTGCTGAACCGAACGTCCCGGTTGGGGCGGAACAGCTTCGGTTCGCCGAACTCGTCGGTGAGCACGTCGCCGAGGTGCGCCATCGGCTCACGGACGGAGACGGCATACCGCTCCTTGTTGGCGGCCCACCACTCGCGCGAGTTCGACGTCTCGAGCGTGCGGTAGAACTCGACCGCGTCGAGCGGGATGCCGGGGACGTCGGCGGGCTCAGCCGAAGCCGTGGGTGGCGAGGGCGTCATGGAGTGCCTCCTCCTCGTAGGACAGGTGGGCGAGCAGCTGCTCGGTGAGCTCGTCGACCGCGTCGGACAGGGCATCGAGGGCGCGGGAGCCGGCGCTGCCGTGACCGGGGTCGCTGACGAGCGACACGAGCGCGCGGTCGAGCGAGTCGAGCAGGCCTGCGATGACCTCGTGCTCGTCGTGCAGGCGGGTGATGACCGGGGTGAGGGCCGGGTCCGAGCGCAGCAGGTGGGGGAACATGCCGCGGTCCTCGTTGGTGTGGTGACCGGTGACGATCCGGCAGTAGGACTCGCAGTAGGCGCCGAGGGTCCAGTTGTTCTGGCGCATCGTCATGGTGTTGATGACCGAACGCGCCGAGCCGATGGTCGTGTGCCCCTCACGGACCTGGCGGACGATGTCGCGCACCTGGTCGAGCTCGGCGCGAAGGTAGTCATGGACCTCGACGAGGTGAGCCGGGATGGCGAGCTGCTGCGCGGTGAAGCCCGAATCGGCCTGGGCCGCAACGGTTGCGGTCCGCTGCGAATGCGTGGCGTCGGCCACCGCAGGCGTCGCGTCCACGGGTGCGGGCGCACTCTCCCCACCCTCGCGCTCGGCCGCGACGAGCTCGCGCGTGAGCGGGACGACCTCCTCCGCGAAGCGGCGCAGGAAGTCGGGGTCGTCGGTGCCGACGATGAACGTGGACATGCCGACACCGACGGCGAGGTCGGTGAGCTGCTCGGCCCAGTCGGTCGGGGTGCCGCGCAGGAGACCTGACCCGGTGCCGAACTGCCCGAAGACGTTGTAGATGCGCCGGATGTCCTGCGTCGCACGGCCCGCCGCGACCGCGGCCTCGTCGAGCCGGGCGTTGAGGTCGGGCAGGTCCGTGGGGTCGGCGTAGCCCATGCTCGGCACCCAGCCGTCGGCGAGGCGACCGGTGAGCCGGACCATGCGCGGCTTGTAGGCGCCGAGCCAGATCGGGATGTCGTGCACCGGCCGTGGCCCGGGCCGCAGCCCGTGGTCGGAGTAGTGCTCGCCCCGGAGCCGGCCGGGCTCACCGGCCCAGAAGCCCCGCAGGATCGTGATCGCCTCGACGAGCGCGTCGACGGACTCCTTGGGGGACTTGCGTCCGCCCCCGGCCGCCTCGATGGCGTCCCAGAACGCTCCGGCGCCGAGCCCGAGCTCCACCCGCCCACCGGTGAGGACGTCGAGGCTCGCCGCCGCCTTGGCGAGCACGACAGGAGGACGCAGCGGCAGGTTGGCGACGTTGGTCGACAGCCTGACCTGCGTGGTGCGGGCGCCGATCGCGGACAGGAGGGTCCAGGTGTCGAGGTGCTTGGCCTGGTAGGGGTGGTCCTGGATGCTCACGTGCTCGAGACCGAGGACGTCGGCGAGCTGGGCCAGCTCGAGCACCTCGTGGTGATGCGCTGCGTCGGGGCTCGGGAAGACACCGAACTCGAGGTCGAGGCCGTAGTCGGGCATTGACGCATCCTTTCAGGGCCCCCGGGGTAGTGCCATGGTGGGAGGAGACCTCCCGGACCCGCACCGAAGGAGATCGGCATGCCCCGCGCGACGCTCACGCAGATCCCCAGCCAGTCCCAGGAGTGGCCGGGCAGCACCGACGAGCTGACCCCCAGCCCCGACCACGGCGAGTCCACGTGGACGCCACGGCAACGCCTCGAGGGCAAGCGTGTCCTCGTCACCGGCGGCGACTCCGGCATCGGCCGGGCCGTGGCCATCACGATGGCCAAGGAGGGAGCGGACGTCGCGATCGCCCACCTCACCGCCGAGCGCTTCGACGCCGAGGACACCGCCCGCGCGGTCGAGGCGGCGGGCGGCACGGCGCACCTCTTCGCCACCGACCTCACCGAGCTCGACGCCAACACCAAGCTGGCCGCGGACGCGGTCGACGCGTTGGGTGGGCTGGACGTCCTCGTGTGCAACGCGGCATACCAGATGACCTTCGACGACATCGAAGCCTTCCCGCCCGAGCAGATCCAGCGGACGTTCGCGACGAACGTCTTCTCGACGTTCTGGCTGGTGCAGGCGCTCGCCGGCGAGCTCGAGAAGAGTGGTGGCAGCGTCATCGTCACGACGTCGAT
The DNA here is from genome assembly GCF_964253435.1 of Knoellia sp. LjRoot47. NCBI lineage: Bacteria > Bacillati > Actinomycetota > Actinomycetes > Micrococcales > Intrasporangiaceae > Knoellia > Knoellia sp. LjRoot47. Next base: position 1,366,239 of record NZ_CAXUQS020000001.1, on the reverse strand, counting down.
CCAGGCCTACGAGCCCTCCGGCCACCTGCTCGACTACGCGGCGACGAAGGCCGCGCTCAACAACCTCGTCGTCAACCTCGCCGGAGAGCTCGGCCCTCGTGGCATCCGCGTCAACGCCGTTGCGCCGGGCCCGATCTGGACCCCTCTCATCCCCGCGACGATGGCGCCCGACAAGGTCGACGGCTTCGGCTCCGACACCCCGCTGGGGCGTGCAGGGCACCCGGTCGAGGTCGCCGCGGCTTACGTGTTCCTCGCCTCGGACGAGGCGAGCTACGTCTCGGGAACCGTCGTCGGGGTCACCGGTGGCAAGCCGGTGTTCTAGGCGGGTGTGACCCCCCGGCATCTGACACGTCTGGGCGGTTGACCCGGTCTGGGGGCCGGGCCACTGTCGAGGGACGGGTCGCCGGGTCGCGGGACCGAGCCGACCCATCTCCAGCACCGGAGGCGAGGCGGCCTCCCACGGCCTGCACGGCCATCACCCGCGCCCTTTTGACGATGGAGACCCCATGTCATCGAGACTGCGTCGGGTCGCGACGGCTGTCGCTGCCCTCACCCTGCCCACCCTCGTCGTCCTCGCACCACCCGCCTCGGCCCACGGGTCGCACGGCACCCACGGCTCGCACACTGCGGTCGTCGCCTCCGGGCTCAACAACCCCCGCCAGCTGTCGTTCGCCCCCAACGGTGACCTCTACGTCGCCGAGGCGGGCACCGGCGGCGCCGGCCCGTGCATGCCCGGCCCCGAGGGCGAGACGTGCTTCGGCCTCTCAGGCTCGGTCACCAGGGTCCACCGCGGGTCGCAGAGCCGGGTGCTCACCGGCCTGCCCTCGCTCGCGTCCCCCGAGGGCGGTGGCGCCATCGGGGCCGCCGACATCCTCGTCATGGGATCGAAGAGGTTCGCCCTGAGCATGGGACTCGGCGCCGACCCGGCCGTCCGCGCCATGCTCCCAGCCGCCGGGCAGAAGCTCGACACCATCCAGGTCGGCACGTTCGGCCGCGGGATGCGGACCCTGACCGACCTCGGCGCCTACGAGACCAGGGCGAACCCGGACGGTGGCGAGCTCGACTCCAACCCCGTGGGCATCTCGTCCTGGCGCGGCGGCCTCGTCGTCGCCGACGCCGGTGCCAACGCGGTGAACCGGGTGCGCCCGTGGGGTGCCACCTCGACCGTCGCGACGTTCCCCGACACGATGGTCCCTGCCCCCGGTGGCGGGATGATGCCGATGCAGGCGGTCCCGACCTCGGTCGTCGTCGGTCCTGACGGTGCGCTCTACGTCAGCCAGCTCACCGGCTTCCCGTTCCCCGTCGGCGGCTCGACGATCTGGCGCATCGGTCGTCACTCCTCGACCCCGACGGTCTACGCCACCGGCCTGACGAACGTCACCGACCTCGCGTTCAAGGGACGCCAGCTGTATGCCGTGCAGATCGCGACCAAGGGTCTGCTCACCGAAGGCCTCCCGATGGGCTCGCTCGTCAAGGTCAACCGTGGCTCCACGTCGCCGACCGTCGTCGTCGGTGACCTTCCGGCGCCGTACGGCGTCGCGATCCGTTCGGGCAAGGCGTACGTCACGACGTGCGCGGTCTGCCCCGGAGGCGGGTCGGTGATGTCCTTCCGGCTCTGACATCACCGATCGCACAGCGGCACCACGGCGGCCATGACGGCCGTCGTGGTGTCGCTGCTGCCGTGGTCGGCTACTGGATGAGGTCGGCGTAGACGACGACGTTGTCGACGTGGCTGCCGGTCTCGCCGTCGAGGACGCCGCCGCAGGTGATGAGGCGCAGGGCCGCCCGGTCGACGGGTCCGTAGACCTCCTCGGTGGGGAACTTCGCCTTGGGGTACTGCCCCACGCTCGTCACGCCGAACGTCGCGGTCGTCCCGTCCTCGCGCGCCACCTGGATCTTGTCGCCCTTGCGCATGCCGCTGAGCTCGAAGAACACGGCGGGCTTGCTCCGGTGGGTGACGTGCGCGGCGATGATCGCCGGACCGAGCTCACCGGGGGTGGGGCTGCTCGTGAACCACCCCGCGTCCGTCCCGTTGCCGGGCACTTCCATCGTCTTGTCGGACTTGAGCTCGAGGTCGATGATCGGGGCGCTGACGCCGATGCCGGGCAGGGTCACCTTGGTCGGACGTGAACGCTCGAGCAGCGGCCCCTTGGGGGTCTCGTATGCCGTCCCTGCCGGAGCCGTGCCGCCGTGACCTGCGTGGGGGCTCCCAGCACTGCCGGAGGGCGACGTGGTCGTCGAGGGTGACGGCGTCGTCGAGGGCTGCATCCCGCCGTGACCCTCGTGGCCACCCTGACCGGCGGCGACCTTCGGGGGCGGGCCGGTCTGCTGCGCCAACGCGTAGCCGGTGGCACCGATCCCGAGCAGCCCGAAGGCCATGACGGCCGCAGCCGACACCGTGAGGCGCCGGCTGCGGTTCGTGTCGTCGTCAGTCATGGAATGAACCGGTCAGGCCTTGTCGGTGGCGAGGCGGCGACGGTAGAGCAGCGCGCCACCGGCTGCGGCGAAGGCGGCTCCGGCCAGGCCGAACGCTCCACCGGCCTCGATGCCGTCGGTCGTCCCGTCACCGGTCGCGACGCCGCCGGACGGCATCTCACCCGCGGACGCGCTCGAGACGGTGCCGCAGGTGGCCGGGTTCGTGGCCTCCTCCGGGATGCCGTTGACGCCGAGCGACTTGGCGAACGTCGACTCACCCAGGGCGTCGAGGTCGTACTTGTCGTTGCCGTTGGCGTCGAGCCCGTGCTGGACGATGTGGAGGTTCTTGAGCTTGGCACCCGCACCGGCGGGCAGCTCGATCGTGCGGTTGTAGGACAGGTTGCCGTCGGCGTCCGCCTTGGGCATCCGCTCGATGGCCAGACCGCTCTTGGCGCTCGTGTCGCCGGAGGTGGTGAGCGAGAGGATGACGTCGCCGTACATCGGCAGGCCTTCCTCGGTGTTGACCTGGCCGTCGCCGTCCTTGTCGGCGGACGAGTCGGGGCAGGTGAACTTCTTGTCTCCGCTGAAGGAGCCGTGGAAGTGCTGTGCGTGCGGCGAGTTGGGGGTGAAGCCCGTGCCCTTGATCGAGATCTTGAGGCTGTCACCGTCGACCGTGAGGTTGGCGGTCGAGCTCGATCCGCTGTCGTTGCCCATGGTGTCGGTGAGCTTCATGTTCCAGGAGTCCGCGGCGTTGGCGCCGGTGGCACCCGTCAGGATGAGGAGTGCCGTGCCCGGGAGGGCGAGGGCAGCCTTGGAAGTCATTCGCATCGTTGCGCTCCTTCGCTGGTCCGGACCGTAGGTCGGCCCGGCGAGTTGCTTGGGGGGTTCGCCACCCGGGGTCGTCTGGATTGGTCGAGATTCGAGCGCGATCGAGTGCGGCTCTGATCTGCAATTCCGGGTCGAGCGTGTTCGCTTGTGGCAGAACCGAATTCGTGTGGACAACTCTTGTTATCGAACATGTGTTCGGGTAAGATTGCTTCATGGAAGCCACCTCCGCGTCTGCCGCCCACGAGGGCCGGTATGCCGTGCTGCGAGGTGAGGTCGCGGGGCTGACCACCGAAGAGCTCCTCGACGTCATCGAGGCCGCGCAGCGCGACAAGGACGCCGCGTCGGCACGGCAGGCACTCGCGCTGGCGCACCTGTCGGCGCGTGAGCCGCACCTTCAGGAGGACGGCACCACGGTCGAGGTCCACCACGGGGTGGGCTACCAGCGGATGGACGCACCCGAGCTCGCCGCACCCCGGATGGGGGTGTCGGTGCACGTCGCGTCGCGGCGGGTGGGCCAGGCGATCGACCAGCTGACCCGCACCCCGGCCGTGGTCGATGCGATGGCGTGCGGTGACCTCGACGAACGACGCGCCGCGGCCGTGACCGAGGAGACCGAGTTCCTGTCCCCGGGGTCCGCGGCCGCTGTCGTCGACCTCGTCGCGCCACGCTGGGCCGGGCTCACCGTCGGACCGCTGCGCCAGCTGCTGGCGCGTGCCGCCGCGATCATCGACCCCGAAGCCGTCGCCGCCCACGCCGACGACGAACGCTCCCGACGTGGACTGACCCGACGCACCGGCAGCCACGGCACCGACGCCTGGCGCGGCGAGTTCCTCGTCGAGCAGTCCCGCACCGCCTGGGCCGCGATCACCGAGCTCGCCCGCCGCAAGGTCCGCGACGGCACCGCCCCCACCCTCGAGCTCGCCCGCGCCGACGCCCTCATGGAGCTCGTCCTGGACCACTGCGACGTCGCCGTCGTCGTCCACACCACCCGCGCAGCCGACGACGAATCCACCGGTGGCGGGCTGAGGGAAGTCGGAGGCCTCGGCACGCCCGGCACGACGTTCGTCCCTCGAGCCTGGGTCGACGACGCCACCACCTCGACCGAGAAGACGACCCGTGGGGACCGCGAACTGGTCTGCGACCCCGACACCGGCGCCCTGATCGCCGGGGACGTACCCGAAGCGCTCGCCACCGGACGTACCCGACCCGCACGGTCGCGCCGCGCCGAGGAACCCACCCCCGCCTACCGGATCCCCGACGGCATGGCCCGCCTCGTGCGGCTGCGCGACGGCGGATGCCGCTTCCCCGGCTGCTCCACCCCCGCCAGGCAGTGCGACCTCGACCACGTCCGACCCTGGCCCACCGGACCCACCAGCCCGAGCAACCTCATCGCCCTGTGCCGACACCACCACCGCATCAAGCAACGACCCGGCTGGACCGTGCACCTGCACCCTGACGGACGCGTCACCTGGCACGACCCCACCGCACACGCATCCACCACCTGGCCCGTGGACCACCTCCACCTCGCCACCGCCACCCACCCCAGCGCGCCCCACCCCACCGCGCCCGGCAACACCACGCCCGGCAACACCCCCACGACCGCACCCACCACACCAGCGCCCGCCACCTTCGAGGACGAGCTCGCCGCCCTCCTCGACCACGAAGCCATCCCCCTGACGCCGCGCACCCGACCCAAGGTCTGGGACGCCCGCGGCCACCTCCTCACCGGACCACTGCCCCGCACCGACTCCACACCAGGACACCTGACCCACCACACCACCGGCCGCCACCACACCCTCACCCTCGACATGCCCCACCGGTCCACCCGCGCCAAGACCGACCCCGAGGCGATCCCCTTCTGAAGCACACGGCATACGGGCTCCTGAGGTAGGAGACGAGACGCGCCTGAGGTAGCTGACACGCACGAAATACGGCACCTGACCGATGTGGGCGGCTACCTCACCCGACGACTGTTGAGGAGTCAGCAACAGCACAGGTCGGAAAGGACCAGCGATGAACACCTCGTTCCTCACCCCCGAAGCCGTCCGGGCCGAGATGCACGCCCGCTACGGGCAGTTCCCCGAGACGCAGGAGCGTCCCGGATCCTCGCTCCACGTCATCCGCCGGGTGCGGGCCCGGATGACCGCCGCCCGCGCCACCCGCTGAATCGGGTGGTCCCCGGAGCAGCGCTCGCCAGCGAGGAGTCGGTGCAGTCGTCGATACTGCGACTCATGACTCCTCCCGTGCGCGAGCTCGTCGGACGCGACGCCGACCTCGCCAGGCTCGCCGAGATCCTCGGACTCGACGCACCCAGTGGGGTCGGCGTCGTCGTGTCCGGAGACGCCGGAATCGGCAAGTCCACCCTCCTGGCGCGCGTGTCCGCCGACGCCGAGGCCGCGGGCTGGAGCGTCGCGTGGGGGCATTGCGTCGGACAGTCCGGCAGCGGCGTCGCCCACCTCCCCTTCACCGAGCTCGTCGGCCGGCTCGACCTCCTCGAGCCCGAGGTCGTCGAACAGGTCGTCGCCACCCGCCCCGCCCTCGCCGTCCTCCTGCCCGGGCGCCGGGAGACATCGGCGGGCAACCACTCCCCCGGGCAGGTCGCCGAGGCCGTCCACGCGCTGCTCACCGCCGTCGGTGAGCGCACCCCGCTGCTCGTCGTGCTCGAGGACGCCCACTGGGCCGACCCCTCCTCGCGCGACCTCATGACGCTGCTGCTGACCCGAGGGTTCGCCTCGTCGGTCGCGCTCGTCGTGACCTACCGCTCCGACGACCTGCACCGCCGGCACCCGCTCCACGAGACGCTTGCCGTCTGGGCCCGGATCGCCGGGGTCGAGCACGTCGACCTGCAACCGCTGGGCGACAGCGCCATTCGCGACATCGTCGTGGCGTCGGGCTCGCTCACCCCCGACGACCGCACCACGCGTGAGATCACTCGACGGGCCGAGGGCAACCCGTTCTTCGCCGAGGAGCTCGCCGCGAGCACCGTCTCGGGACAGCCGATCTCGGGCGGCCTGAGCCGCGTCCTCTGGGCGCGGGTCGACCAGCTCTCCGCCCCCACCCAGGAGGTCGTGCGGACCATGGCGGTCGGCGGGCGCACGATCAGCCACGACCTCCTCGTCCGGCTCGTCGACCTCACCGAACCCGAGCTCGATGCCGCCATCGCCGAAGCCGTCGAGCGGCACGTCATCGAGACCCGCTGGCCACCCGCCTACGCCTTCCGGCACGCCCTCCTCGCCGAGACGACGACGAGCGACCTCCTCCCTGGCCAACGGATCCGGCTCCACCGCGCGTATGCCGGTGCGCTGGCTGCCGATCCCACGCTCGGCCCGCCTGCCGAGCTGGCCCGCCACGCCGCCGCGTCGGGTGACCTCGCGACCGCGGTGCGCGCCGCGCGCGAGGCAGCGCGCTCCGACCTCGCCGTCGGTGGCCCGGCCAACGCCCTCCAGCACCTCGAGGACGCGCTCGGGTGGCTCCCGGAGGACAGCGACGAGCGTGACGAGGTGAGCCTCGAGGCGTCCGATGCGGCCCTGACCGCCGGCGACATCGTCCGGTCGGTCCAGCTGCTGCGCGACCGGATCGAGCACCCGGGCCCGGCGCAGTCACCGGCGACCCGGGCACGGCTCCTGGCCACGTGCGCCAACCGGTGCCGGCTCGTCGACCTCGCGTTCGCCGAGAGCGCGCTCGACATGACGACCGAGGCCATGGCGGTCGTCCCGGACGGCGACAGCGCCGACCGGCTGTTCGTCATGACGGCGCACATGCAGCAGCTCGTCGACATCCGCCACTACCCCGAGGCGGCCGCGCTCGGCGAGGAGGCCACCTCGCTCGCCGAGCGCCTCGACCTGCCGGGGGCGCTTACCGAGATCCGCACGGTCATGTCACGCGTCATCGAGGTCCACGACGACCTCGACGCGCTCGAGCGGCACATCGACCAGCTGCTCGCCGACCTCGGCGACCGCGACCCGCTGCGGGTGCGCATCCACCACCAGGCGGCGACGATGCACCACCGCCGCGGACGCCTCGAGCAGTCGCTCGAGGCCTACGACCGCGGCGCCGCCCTCGCGAGCGAGCTCCACATCGACTGGGCTCCTTTCGCACTGGAGGCGCGGCTCGTCGGTGGGCTCACGGCATACGAGATCGGTGACTGGGACGGCGCGGTCCGGCGACTCGACGTGCGTGACCCCTTGCTGCCGCAGCCGGGCCGGTCCTTCTTCGATGCCGCACTCATGGTCGTGCGGGTCGGTCGGGGCGAGGAGATCGGCGAGGGCGAGATCGCGGCGGTCCGCGACTGGTGGCACGTCGACGGGTTCGGCGTGGTGCAGCTCGTCATGCCGACGGTCGAGCACTACGGCAACTCCGGAGACCTCGCGCGCGCTCTCGACATCGCCGAGGACGCCGTCGACGTCCTCGAGCGCACCTGGGGCAGGTTCCACGCCGTCGTCCGGCTCGCCGCGCTCGTCGCCGGGCAGACGGCGGGCAACGCCCCGCACGCTGACGCGACCCTGCTGCGCCGCGCGCACGCCGACCTCGACTCGATGACGGCCAAGGTCGACGCCATCGTCGCCGAGCCACAGCGCGGCGTCCGCGAGCCGACGACCGAGGTCATCGAGGAGACCAACACCGAGACCTGGGCCTGGGACCGCAGGCTGCGCGCCGAGCTGCTCCGACTGCAGTGGCGGTCCGGCCAGGGGTCGCCGCCGGACCCGGGGGCCATGGTCGCCGCGTGGCAGGAGTCGGTCGCAGCCTTCGAGCGCTACGGCCACCCCTACGAGACCGCGCGCTCCCGTGCGCGCCTCGCCGCGGCGCTCCGGGTCTCGGGCGACGCCGCCGGCGCCCGACACGAGGCCGACCTCGCCCGTGAGGTCGCGACCCGGCTGCGGGCCGCGCCCCTGCTGCGCGAGCTCGACGAGCTCTCCGCGGACCCGACGTCCACGGCCGACTCGCCGGACGCTCTCACCCCGCGCGAACAGGAGGTGCTCGAGCTCGTCGCCCGCGGCCTGAGCAACGGCCAGGTGGGGGCACAGCTGTTCATCTCGACCAAGACCGCCAGTGTCCACGTGTCCCGCATCCTCGCCAAGCTCGGCGCGTCGTCGCGGACCGAGGCGGCGGCCATCGCCCACGAGCGCGGCCTCGTCCGCTGACGTCGTCCTCGCGCGATGTCGCGCGGTGCCCAGGCGCGGTGGTCAAGACCCCTCTCCCGATTCGGCTCAGCCGCCGACGTGCACCCTCGGGCGGCGGGGCTCGTCGGGCTCGGCACGACGGAGGATCTCGTGGGTCAGCGGCGGGACGTCGCCCTCACCGGCGAGCAGGAAGCGGAGCACGTTGGCGCCCGGCGCACGTTCGCTCCACTCGAAGTAGGCGTGCGGCGGGATGCCCGTCCGGTCGCGGATGTCGAGCAGGACCGCCGCGAGCACGTTCGGCACGGACGTCCCGGTGGCGCGCAGGATCTCGTGCCGGCCGACCTTGACGGCCCGCACCGTCACCGGTGAGTCGAAGTCGCTCGCGTCGGTGATCTCGACCTCGATGAACAGCGCCTTCTGCCAGCCCTTGAGGTGGTTGTCGACGCGGACCTCGAGGTCCTTGCCGTCGTACTCGGCGTCGTCACCGGCATTGAGCTTGTTGGCGATGAAGCGCAGCGGGTTGCGGCCGTCGCTCGTGCGCTGGATGAGCGCCGTCGAGGCGTCGTCGTACTCCACCTCACGCACGCGCAGCTCGGTGCTGCGCGAGATCCGCGAGGCCACCGAGACGGCGAGGATGATCGCGATGAACAGCAGCGCGATGATGAGGCCCTCCGGGCGCTCGACCACCGTGACGACGAACGTGTAGACGAAGATCGCGCTCACGAGGGCGAAGAACGCCGCGGCCCCCTTGTGCCCTCGGCGGAGCTCGGTGAGGAAGACCGCGATCGCCGCCGACGTCATGAGGGCGAGGACACCGGTGGCATAGGCGCCGGCCTGCTCGTCGACGTCTGCCCTGAAGAGCAGCGTGACGACAGCGGCGATGAACGCCAGGACGAGGACGAGCGGTCGGGTCGAGCTCGCCCAGTCCGGCGCCATGCCGTAGCGGGGAAGGTAGCGCGGCACGATGTTGAGCAGGCCCGCCATCGCGCTGGCGCCGGCGAACCACAGGATGCCGATCGTCGCCGCGTCGTATGCCGTGCCGAACCCGTCGCCGAACATCTGGTGCGCGAGGAAGGCCAGCGCGCGGCCGTTGGCCTCACCACCGGCCTTGAAGGCGTCCTCCGGGATGAGCATCGTCGTGACGAGCGAGGAGCCGACGAGCAGCACGCTCATGATGAGCGCGGCGGTCGTGAGGAGCTTCTTGGCGTTGCGGATCCGCCCGGCCGGGTCCTCGGCGGTGTCCGTCGGGTCGCCCTTGACGAGCGGCATGACGACGACCCCGGTCTCGAACCCTGACAGGCCGAGCGCGAGCGCGGGGAAGACGAGCAGCGACGCCGCGATGATCCCGAACGGCATCGAGTGGGTCGCCGTCATGTGGTCGGTCCAGTCGCCGATGACGGTGGGGTGGGTGAACACCTCGTAGACGCCACGGACGAGCACGATCGCGCTCAGACCGAGGTAGGCGACGACGAGCACGACGGCCACCCCGATGGCCTCGCTGAACCCCTTGAGGAAGACGCCGGCGAGCAGCGCGATGAGGCCGAGCGTGATGAGCACCTCCTTGCCGTGGAGGGCGTCGCGCAGGAACGGGTTCTCGGTGAGGTGGGCCGCGGCGTCCGCGCCCGACAGGGTGATCGTCACGATGAACCCGGTCGCGACGAAGCCCAGGAGCGAGAGCACGAGCAGCTTGCTCGGCCAGTACGACAGGAGCCGCTGGAGCATCGAGAGGCTGCCGTCGCCGTGCGGACTCTCCCTCGCCACCCGGCGGTACATCGGCAGCGCGGCGAAGAGGGTCACGAGCACGAGTACGAGGGTCGCGACGGGGGCCAGCGCGCCGGCGGCGAGGGCCGCGATCCCCGGCTGGTAGCCCAGCGTCGAGAAGTAGTCGACGCCGGTGAGGCACATGACCCGCCACCACGGCTGGACGTGGTCCTTCTTGAGCGCCTCGCGCTCGCCCTCGTAGTAGCCACCGGGATCAGCGTCCTCGACCTCGAGCAACCAATGCCTCATCGATCGCCGCGGCTCGTTCCTCGTCACTGCCCGCACGCTAGACCCACTGACGAGGATCCTCACCATCTTGACGTGATCTTGACGCGCATCGCCCACCCCTGCGGCTTGAGTCGCGATACTCGGGCAGAACGCGGGCTCGGATGGAAGGGTGTGGGCGTGATCACCCGCCTCGGACCGATCCCGGCCCACGAGCTGTTCGTGGCCCTCGGCGTCGTCGCCGCCACAGCGGTCTTCGTCGTCGAGGCCCGCCGGCGGGGTCACCGCGACGAGCGTCTCCTGCATGTCGTGCTGGGCGCGGTCGTCGGCGGCGCGATCTTCATGCGGATGGGCACCTGGCTCCAGCACGTCGACCTGCGCGCGAACGCGTCCGTGGCCGAGCAGTGGCTCTACGGCAACCGGTCGATCCTCGGCGGACTCGTCGGTGCCTGGCTCGGGGTGCACGTCGCCAAGCGCGTCACCGGCTACCGTCTGCGCACGGGCGACCTCTTCGCACCGGCCGTCGCTCTCGGCATGGCCGTCGGGCGGATCGGCTGCCTGCTCACCGAGGAGCCCGGCACCCCCACCGGCCACGGCTGGGGCATCACCCTCGACGCCACCCAGGCCGCCCGGACGGGGAGCGTCACCGGGGTCCCGCTCCACCCGTCGTTCGTCTACGAGATCGCCTTCCACACAGCGGCGTTCGCGATCCTGTGGTTCTGGCTGAGGCACCGCGACACGCCCCCGGGAGAGACGTTCGTCTGGTACGTCGCGGCATACGGGGTCTTCCGCTTCCTCGTCGAGACGGTGCGCGGCAACGAGGACGTCTGGATGGGCCTCACCCGGCCGCAGCTCTTCCTCTGCGTGACCGTCCCGCTCGTCCTCGTCCGCATCGCGTGGCGCTGGCGCACCGGCGCCTACGCCACCGCCCGTCCCGACCAGCCCGTGGAGGTGAGCGCGTGAGCGCACCCCGAGGAGCCGGTATGCCGTTGCGCGACTATCGCGTCCACCGCTACGTCAACGCGTTCTGCCCGCTGTGCCACGAGGAGCAGCCGGACCGGCCGCTCGCCGAGGTGCGCCGGCTCAGCGGCTGGCTCGCCGTGCGCGACGACCGGGTCTGGCTCGAGCGGGGCTGCCCCGACCACGGGCTCATCCGCACGCTCTACGACGAGTCGCCCGAGATCCTCGCCTACCTCGAGCAGTGGACCGCGCCCACCAAGGTCCACCAGCCCGACGTCACCGGGAACTTCAAGCCGGTGCCGAGCGCCTACGAGGACGGGCTGCCGCAGATGCAGACCCAGCACACCTGCATCCTGCTCGAGGACCTGCTCGACCACTGCAACCTCAAGTGCCCGACGTGCTTCGCCGAGTCCTCGCCCGCGCTGGCATCGGTGGCTCCGCTCGAGCAGGTGCTCGCGTCGATCGACACCCGGCTCTCCCGGGAGAACGGCCGGATCGACGTCCTCATGCTCTCGGGTGGCGAGCCGACGCTCTACCCGCAGCTCGAGGAGCTCCTCGACGCGGTCATCGAACGGCCCATCGTGCGGATCCTCGTCAACACCAACGGCTTGCGCATCGCCCAGGACGACGAGCTGGTCGCCCTGCTGCGCCGTCACCGCGAGCGGGTCGAGGTCTACCTCCAGTACGACGGCGAGTCCGCACAGGCGTCGATCACCCACCGTGGCGCCGACATCCGCCGCTTCAAGGAGCGGGCGATCGAGCGGCTCTCCGCTGCCGGTGTGTTCACGACGCTGACGATGACGGCGGCACTCGGCGTCAACGACGACGAGATCGGCCACGTCGTCAAACGCGCTCTGGACACGCCCTACATCGGTGGCGTCACCATCCAGCCCGTGTTCGGCAGCGGCCGCGGCAGCACCGTGGACCCGCTCGACCGGCTCACCCACACCGGTGTGCTCGCCCGGCTCGAGGGCCAGACCGGCGGGCTGGTGACCTGGCGCGACCTCACTGCGCTGCCGTGCAGCCACCCGCACTGCTGCTCGGTGGGCTACCTCCTGCGCGACGACGCGGGCGAGTGGCGCTCCCTCACGAGCCTCATCGGGCACGCCCGGCTCAAGGAGTGGCTCGACCTCGAGCCCGACCTGCTCGCCAACCGCATCGCCGACGACACCATCCCCGACGCGATGAAGGCCGTCGTCAAGGGCTCCCTGCTCGACCTGCTCAGCGAGCAGTCGTCGCTGTCGCACCCGTCGATGTCGACGATCTGGAAGGACATCTGCACCAACTGCGACATCGGCATCGGGACCCTCGCCACGCTCGCCTCCTCGCGGCTGCCTGGCCGGCACGAGAAGCTGCGGGCGATGCTCGGCGAGCGAGTGCTGCGGGTCACGGTCAAGCCGTTCATGGACATGAACACGATGATCGAGGAGCGGCTCACCCAGTGCTGCGTGCACGTCGCCACCGTCAACGCCGAGACCGACGCCCACCAGTGCGCGCCGTTCTGCGCGGTGCAGGCGTGGGCACCGTTGTCGCGCACGCGGATCTCGACGGCGACGGGCAGGCGGTCATGACCGACCCACGCATCGTGCCGACCGGCGTTCCGGCGGTCGGCCCGACAACGTCCGCCGACCACGAGACGCCGGACCCGCTGCGGCTGTGCATCTTCGCCACCGTGGCGCTGCTCGGCTGGCTGCTCGGGCCCTTCGCGCTGGTGTTCTTCGCCGGGCTCGGGGTGCTCGGGTACGCCCGGGCACGGCGGGCCGGGCTGCTGCGCTCGAAGTGCCTGCTCGGAGACACCCGCATCGTGCTGGGCTACCTCGCACTGCTCGTCGTCGTCGCCGTCGCCGCACTCGTCGTCGGCTTCGGACCCTGGCGGCTCTGGTGACCGCCACCGACCCCAGGGAGGGACCATGACCCAGCCACCGCCCGGCCCACCGCCCGGCCCGCCGCCGGGGTTCCCACCCGGCCCGCCATCCCAAGGCCCACCACCCGGCATGCCACCAGGACCGCCGCCCGGGATGCCACCGGGACCACACGGCCCCTACGGCCCGATGTACCCCCAGCAGCCCCTCCCGACCGGGCTGCCGTCGTGGGCCAAGGTCGTCCTCGGCGGCCTCATCGGGCTCGTCGCGTCGGTCGGCTCGCCGCTGCTCGCGTTCGCGCTGGCCGGCGTCCAGGCGCCCACCGAGCTCCTCGTCCTGCTCGTCACGATCATCCCGCCGCTGCTCGCGTCACCCCTGCTCATCGCGAAGAGCACGCGGATGTGGGGAGTCGGCGTCATGCTCGGTCTCTCGCTCGGCAGTCTCGTGCTCGGCGGCGCGTGCGTCTCCCTCATCTCGGGCTACTGACATGGCGACCTTCTCCGCGAAGAAGACCTCCGAGGCCACCGTGGCCCACCCCCGCGACCTCGTGTGGGACGTGCTCACTGACCCCGCGACGGTGGCCAGGCTGACCCCGATGGTGCGCTCCATCCGGGCGACCGGCGACCGCTGGCGGTGGCAGCTCGCCCGCATCCCCGTCCTCGGACAGTCCTTCGAGCTCGCCTTCACCGAGCAGATGGACTTCGACCCGCGGACCCGGATCACGTTCAGCCACGACCCCGACGGGCACGAGCGAGCCGGCACGGAGGGCCGCTACGACCTCAGCGACGGCACCGAGCCCGACACCACCGACCTCCGGATCGAGCTCGCGGTCTCGGTCGACCTGCCCTTCCCCGGGATCACCCGGCCCGCGGTGCAGGCCTCGATGCACGGAGTCCTCGAGGTCATGGGCTCGGGCTTCGCCCGATCGATCGAGAAGGAGCTCAGGGCTCGAGCCGGCTGACGTCGGTGACGACGATCGAGGCCCGGGGCTTGCGTCCCGGCAGGCGGTCGAGCACCGGCTCGACGACGGTGAGCGCGCGGTACCACCAGCCGTACTTCGCCCCGATCGCCCGCTTGACCCGAGCGATGGCCGCAGCGTCACGATGCACGCTGGCGCGGGCGGCATACCGTGGGGCGCCCGGCGCGACCTCGCCCCGCACGCTGCACGGGCGCAGCTCGACGCGCGCGGTGTGGGCCAGACGCTTGGTCTTGCCGGTGTCGTCGACGGTGACGACGAGGAGGTCGTCACCGTCAGGGGCGATCCACACCGGCGTCGCGACGCCCTTGCCGTTGCGGCGGAAGGTGGTCAGCTCGACGTACTGCTGTTCGGCGAGGAACCTCGTCGCGTCGTCCATGGGGGTATGCCGTCCGCTCACCGGTGGATGAGGTCGCGCCAGTTGTCGGGGACCTGGCCCTCGGGGCCCGGCGCCGGCTGGTCCTCCGGGTGCGCCGACGGCTCGGCGAGCACCGGCCCTCGCGCGGTCTCCTCGGTCTCGTAGTTCCAGAACCACGACTCCCCGGGCTCGAAGCTCGCCACGACCTTGTGGCCCGTCTCACGGAAGTGCGCGGTGGCGTGCTGCTCCGGCGAGGTGTCGCAGCACCCGATGTGGCCGCAGGCGGTGCACCGTCGCAGGTGCACCCACCAGCCCTGTGCCGCAGTGCATTCGGCGCATCCGGGCCCAGAGGGCGGAACGCTCGGGTCGATGTCGCCGGAGACGGGGAACTGGGCGGGTGCGGGCATGGCTCCGACGCTACGCCCGTCAGGCGACGAGGAGCGCGACGACGGCCAGGGCCGGGGCCACACCCTGGATGAGCGCGGCCCGGAGCTTGCTCGCATCGCTCGTCACGAGGACGAGGGCGGCGGCGAGCATCGAGCCGCACGCGGCATAGATGAGGGCCTCCCCGACGTCGTCGGGTCCGGCGGCCGAGACGATGATGCCGGTGACGGCGATGACCGCGAGGAAGAGGTTGTAGAAGCCCTGGTTGTAGGCCAGCGGCTTGGTCACCTCCACGGTCTCCGGGGTCGTGCCGAAGACCTTCTGGGTGCCCGGGTCGGTCCACGCGAGCGACTCGAGACGGAAGATGTAGACGTGGATGAGGGCGGCGACGGCGGCGAACACGGACGCGACGATGACCATGGGCGAAGCGTAGGCCCAGGGCAGCAGGATGGGCCCATGGAAACTCCGCGCTCCCTCACGGTCCGGCTCGCCGACACACGAGCCCGGCTCGAGAACGACGTCGACGCGTGGGTGGCGACCGCACCGACCGGCGAGGGCCCGCCCGGCCTCGTCCCCCTGTCGTTCGACTGGGACGGCGCCGAGCTGCTGCTCGCCACCGGCCGCGACACCCCCGCCGGCCGCAACATGCGCGACCGAGGTTTCGTCCGTCTCGCGCTCGGCGAGCTGCGCGATGTCGTCATGGTCGAGGGTCCGGTCGTCGAGGTCGCCCTCGACTCGCTCCCGGCCGTCCGCTGGGAGTCGTATGCCGTCCGCGCCGGCTGGGACCCGCGCGAGTCCGGTCCTGCCTACGCGGGCTACGTCGTGACGCCCCGCCTCGTCCAGGCCTGGCGCGAGTACCCCGAGCTCGCCGACCGCACGCTCATGCGCGACGGCACCTGGCTGGCCTGACCGGCGTCGGGCCGTCCGACCGGCGTCAGGCCCGCCGCCGCCACGAGCCGGTCACGCCGATGACGACCGCGAGCACGAGTGACCCGAGGTGGCGGTCCCCCGGCGAGAGCGACTGCACGAAGACCTCACTGCCCGCGTCGAGGACCTCCATGGCGTGCGCGCGGGTGACCGGCCCCTGGCTGAAGTAGAAGACGGCATACGTCATCGCGGTGAGGACCGAGGGCACGACCCACGCGATCGCGAGGGCGACCACCCAGCGGACGACGCGGCCGGTGGGCCTGAACCCGACGACGGCCAGCACCCCGCCGAGGAGGATGCCGACGACCCACGGGTGCCAGAGAAGGACCTGAGCCAGCCACCCGGGCAGCGGGCCCTGTCCCCGGTCCAGGAGGTCGAGGACCCAGGACCCCGACAGGGACGCGCCCGTCGCGCCACCGAGGACCCACGGCCAGCCTCGACCTCGGGCCACCCCGGCGCCCACGAGCAGCCCGACTGCAGCGAACACGACGGTCGCGACGACCAACGCCACGAGCAGGAGGGTCGCCTCGTCGGTCTCCGCCTTGGCCGGCTCGATCGCGCGCCACGTCTGCGCCAGCGAGGCGAGCACGGCGACCACGCCACCCGTCGCCGCGAGAAGCCTCGGGTGGGACACCCCCGGTGCCGCGAGCCGGGAGACGGCGAGGGCCGCCGTCCCGCCGATGACGCCGCACACGAGCAGCGTGGGGAACCCGAACTCACTGAAGGGCAGCGCCGCGACCGGACCCTCGAGGGTGAGGGTCATGGGCCACGCGGACGAGCTGAGGTGCATGCCCTCGACGATCCAGGGTAGGAAGCCCACGACCCACCACACTGCTGCGGCGAGCGGCAGGACCGCCCAGCCCGGGAGCACCCGCCACCGCCCGCACGCCATCGCCGTCTCCCCCGAGGTCGTCATGGCGAGCAGACTGCCAGATGTTCATTCCCACGAGCTGGGACCTCGGGGCGGGGGGACAGGTTTCGCCCGGTCGGTAGCGCTGCCGCACAGCGCTTTTCGCCATAGCCTCGAGTCATGTCAGCTCGTAGTCTCATCCTCGTCCGCCACGGCCAGTCCGAGGGCAACGTCGCCGCCGAGTCCGCCCAGCGGGACAACCTCGAACGGATCGCCGTCCCCGCCCGAGACCCCGACGTGGAGCTCTCCGAGCTCGGGCGCGAGCAGGCCGCTGCCGTGGGACGCTGGCTGTCCGACCTGCCGGAGGACGAGCGCCCCGAGATCGTGTGGACGAGCCCCTACCGGCGGGCGCGCGAGAGCGCCGAGCTCGCCCTCGACGAGACCGGGACCGATCTCGAGGTCCGGGTCGACGAGCGCCTGCGCGACCGCGACATGGGGATCACCGACATGCTCACCGGGGCCGGTATCCGGGCGAAGTACCCCGAGGAGGCGGAGCGCCGCGAGTGGCTCGGCAAGTTCTACTACCGGCCTCCGGGCGGGGAGTCCTGGTCCGACGTGGCAGGGCGGGTCCGCGCCGTGCTGACCGACATCGCCCACACCGAGCGGCACGAGCGGGTGCTCGTCGCCGCGCACGACGTCGTCCTGCTCATGTTCACCTACGTCGCGGAGGGGCTCGACGAGGAGGCGGTGCTCGAGCGGTCGCGGAAGGACCCGCTCAAGAACGCCGCGATCTGCCGCCTCCGCCGCGACGAGGACTCACCCACCGGCTGGGTGGTGCAGGACTACAACATCGACACGCACCTGCGAGAGCTCGGAGTCGAGGTCACGGACCAGCCCGGCGCCTCCGACGAGGTCGGTGCCGGTCGTGGCTGAGCCGACCGGCACGGCCGACGTCCCCGAGGCGGTCCGCGGGGGGACGGCGAGATCGCCCCGCCCGGTCACACCGCACCTGCTCGACGACTGGCCGCTGCCGGAGCCGGCAGGCAGCAAGTACAGCCGGGGGCAGGCCCTCGTCGTCGGCGGGGCGCGCGGCACCCCGGGCGGGGTGCTGCTCGCCGGACGGGCGGCGCTGCGTACGGGCGCGGGTCGTCTCAGCCTCGCTGTCGCGCAGAGTGTCGCCACCCCCGTGGCCGTCGCCCTGCCGGAGTGCGGGACCCTCGGCCTGGCCGAGGACCAGAGCGGGTCGGTGACGGGTGTCGGGGCCGGAGAGGTCCTGTCCTCCGAGCTCGAGCGCGCGGACGCCGTCCTCGTGGGACCCGGGCTCGACGACGGCGAGGGGTCGGCGCGGCTCCTCGACGAGCTCGTGCCGCTCCTGCCGAGGAGGACGCCGGTCGTGCTCGACGCCTATGGCCTGACCAGCCTGCCGGACGCCTCGCCCGACACGGCTCGGGCGCTGGCCGGGCGCCTCGTCCTCACCCCCAACACCGGTGAGCTCGCCCGTCTACTCGGGCGTGACGACCTCGACGACGAGGGCGTCGCCCAAGCCTGCCTCACTGCTTCACGCCGTCTGGGGGCCGTGATCGGTTGTGGCACGACCGTTGTCGCGGACGGCAGGGTCTGGGAGGTCACGACCGGTGACACCGGACTCGGGACCTCGGGCAGCGGTGACGTCGTCGCCGGTGCGGTCGTCGGGCTGCTCAGCCGGGGCGCGACCCCGACTCAGGCCCTCGTCTGGGCGAAGTACATGCATGCGGCGGCGGGCGACGACCTCGTCATGACGTTCGGGCGCGTGGGCTACCTCGCGAGCGAGATCGTCGATCACCTGCCACGCGTCCTACGTTCCCTGCGCGGCAACTGACGACGAGGCGTTGCCGGCCCGGGTCGCCCGGGGCCGGCACGCGTCGTCAGAGCTGGACGACCCCGCTCGAGTCGTCGTCCTCGTCCTCGGCCTTGTCGTCGGTGACGAGACCCTTGACGAGGTGGACGAGCATGGCCGCCTTCCCGGGCGACTCCCAGTACTCGGCGGTGTCGGCGCGGACCTCGATGAGACCGTTGTTGGGGTCCTGCGCGTCGCCCTTCATGTATGCGGACACCGAGGGGTCCCACAGCTCTTCGAGCTTGGCGCGGTCGGTGCTGATCACGGCCGTGCCGGCGTAGGAGACCCAGCCCGTGTCGCTGGCGTAGGCGACGTTGACCGCGGGGCGCTGCCGGATCGCGGCCACCTTGTCGGTGTCCAGCTCGGTGATGAACCAGACGGTGCCCGGGTCCTCGAAGTCCTGGGTGCCCATCGGCGTCGACACGAGCCGGCCCTCGTCGTCGACATAGGTCAACGTCGCGATCCGGGTCTCCTTCATGATCTGCGCGGTGAGCGCCCTGGGGTCCTTGTCAGCCATGCTGGTCGTCCTCTCTGTGCGAACTGCTCGGGGTGGGGGTGATGAGCACGACGGTGTCGCGGTAGGTGAGGCCCTTGCGGCGGGTGGCCAGCCCCGCGACGACGGCGAAGAGCGTGGTCTGCCAGCCGTACTTCTCGCGGATGGCCGCCTGCACCTCGTCGAACTCCCGGCCGGACTGCACCATCTCGGCGGTGGCCTCGACCGGGTGCGTGCCGGGGGTCGGGGTTCCGGTGCGGCTGCACGGCTGGACGGTGACCTGCGGCGTGTGGCGCAGCCGCTTGGTCTTGCCCGTGCCCATGGTCGTGTAGAAGCCGACGCGGCCGCCGTCGGCCAGCCGGGTGACCCACACGGGCGTCGGCACGCCCTCGCCGCTGCGACGGAAGGTCGTGAGCAGCACGAAGTCCTCGGCCCCGAGCGCGTCGGCCTGGACGGCCTGGACGTCGGTCGTCACGAGGCGACGCGGGTGAGGGCCGCCGTGAGGTCGTCCACCGTCTCGTCGGCGATGCCCTTGAAGACGAGCGCCATGAGCGGGTCCGTGAGCTTGGCGATCCCCTTGAAGGTGATGGTCGCCTCGTAGCGGATCCGGCTCGTCGAGGCGTCGACGGCGGTGACGGTGAGGTCGTCGCGCGAGTCGGCGGTCTTGTTGCTGCCCTCGAGCACGACGTGGTCGTCCTCGAGCGTGATGAGCTCGTAGGTCAGGGTCGTCTCGCGGCCCAGCACCTTGCTGACGTTGGTCCAGGTGGCCCCCGGGACCACCGGGGCGGCGGGGTCGCCGTCGCGCACGCAGGACACCGTGCCCGGGTCCCACTCGACGGCGTTGGCGAAGTCGGCCAGGTAGGCGACAGCGGCGTCCTGCGGGCAGGGCACCTCGAACTCTCGAACGATGTGGACCACGAGGTCCTCCTCCAGTCGGGTCCGTCCACCCTAGGTCAGCACTCAGGCCCCGTGACCTGCGAGAACACCGCCAATCGTGAGGCAGGCCCGATACACCCCGAAGGAGGTGCCGGACCCCCTGCTGGCGGCATAGCGTCGAGAAGACGTCCGCATGCTCGCGGAGCGGTCGCTCCCGGGCACACACCCGCGAGAGGGAGCACCAGCATGGCGACGAAGAAGAAGGCCACCACCACCGGCAAGGCCCGAGGCGCGGCCCAGACGGCGACCGAGGAGGTCGGCAACGGCGGCGAGCTCCACCAGCTGGCCGGCGGCGACAGCCCCGTGATGACGACCGCGCACGGCGCACCAGTCCAGGACGACAACAACTCGCTGCGTGCGGGCGAGCGCGGTCCCACGCTCATGGCCGACCACGCGTTCCGCGAGAAGATCTTCCACTTCGACCACGAGCGCATCCCGGAGCGCGTCGTCCACGCCCGCGGCTACGGCGCGCACGGCGTCTTCGAGTGCACCGAGTCGCTCGCCGACATCACCCGGGCCAGTGTGTTCGCCGAGGCCGGCAAGCAGACCGAGACCTTCGTGCGCTTCTCGACGGTGGCCGGCAACCTCGGCTCGTTCGACCTCGCCCGCGACGTGCGCGGGTTCGCGACGAAGTTCTACACCGACGAGGGCAACTGGGACCTCGTGGGCAACAACATCCCGGTGTTCTTCATCCAGGACGCGGTGAAGTTCCCCGACCTCGTGCACTCCGTCAAGGAGGAGCCGGACCGCGGCTTCCCGCAGGCGCAGTCGGCGCACGACACCTTCTGGGACTTCGTCTCGCTCATGCCCGAGTCGACCCACATGACGTTGTGGACGATGTCGGACCGTGCCATCCCGCGCTCGTTCCGGATGATGGAGGGCTTCGGCGTCCACACCTTCCGGTTCGTCAACGACGCGGGCGAGAGCTCGTTCGTGAAGTTCCACTGGAAGCCCGTCCTCGGCATGCAGTCCGTCGTGTGGAACGAGGCCGTGAAGATCAACGGCGCCGACCCGGACTTCCACCGCCGCGACCTGTTCGACGCCATCACCGCCGGGGACTTCCCCCAGTGGGAGCTCGGCGTCCAGGTCTTCGACGACGCGTTCGCCGACGAGTTCGACTTCGACGTCCTCGACGCGACCAAGATCATCCCCGAGGAGCTCGTCCCCATCCGCACCGTCGGCACCATGACGCTGAACCGGGTGGTGGACAACGTGTTCGCCGAGATCGAGCAGGTCGCGTTCATGACCCAGAACGTCCCGCCGGGCATCGACTTCACCAACGACCCGCTGCTCCAGGGCCGCAACTTCTCCTACCTCGACACCCAGCTCAAGCGACTCGGCAGCACGAACTTCAGCCAGCTGCCGGTCAACGCCCCGCGCTGCCCCGTCGCCCACTTCCAGCGCGACGGCCACATGCAGACGTCTCCACAACGGGGGCGGGCGGCATACGAGCCGAACTCCTTCACCGGCGAGGACCGCGGCCCACGCGAAGCAGGGTCCGACGGGCACGTGCCCTTCGCCGCGCCGGTCGAGGGCGAGACGCGACGGATCCGGGCCGAGTCGTTCAAGGACCACTACAGCCAGGGCCGGCAGTTCTGGCTGAGCCAGACGCCGGTCGAGCAGGACCACATCGTCGCGGCCTACGTCTTCGAGCTCGGCAAGTGCGAGATCCCGGCCATCCGCGAGCGGATGGTCGCGAACCTGCGCAACGTCGACGAGTCCCTCGCCGCTCGCGTCGCGGACGGACTCGGTATGCCGTTGCCCGCCGCGTCGGAGCCCGCGGCCCCCGTCGTGGAGACCGAGGTGTCGCCGGCGCTGAGCATCCTGGCCAACGCCAAGGAGACCTTCGAGGGCCGCAAGCTCGGGCTGCTCGTCGGCGACGGCGCGAACGCCGCCGCGGTCAAGCGACTCACCAAGGCGGTCGAGAAGGCCGGTGGGGTCGTTGAGGTCATCGCGGCCAAGGTGGGTGGCGCGACCCTGTCCGACGGGTCGAGCCTCACCGCCAAGCAGGCGATCGCCGGGGCACCGTCGGTGCTCTACGACACCGTCGCGATCGTCACCGGAGACGACGGCGGCGCCACGCTGGCCGACGAGCCGGCAGCGCGCGACTTCCTCACCGACGCCTTCACCCACTTCAAGGTGATCGGCCTCGCCGGGGCCACCGACGCCCTCGTCACGGCCGCCGGCCTCGACGGGAAGCTCGACGAGGCGTGCCTGGCCGTGGGGACGGCAGGTGAGACGACGGCATACGTCACCCGGATCGCGGGTACTCGGCACTGGGAACGCGACATCAGCGCCTGACCCGACCGATCGCCCGCACGACCGAAGGAGCACCACATGAAGGCACTCACCTGGCAGGGCAAGAAGGACGTCCGCGTCGAGGAGGTGCCTGACCCGCGGATCCAGGAGCCGACCGACGCCGTCATCAAGGTCACCTCGACGGCGATCTGCGGATCCGACCTCCACCTCTACGACCCCCTCGGCCCGTTCCTGTCCGCCGGCGACGTCCTCGGCCACGAGACGATGGGCGTCGTCGAGGAGGTCGGCGCCGAGGTGACGAACATCGCGCCCGGTGACCGCGTCGTCATCCCGTTCAACATCGCGTGCGGGCACTGCTGGATGTGCGAGCACGGCCTCATGTCGCAGTGCGAGACCACGCAGGTGCGCTCGCAGGGCAAGGGTGCGGCGCTGTTCGGCTACACCGAGCTCTACGGGTCGGTGCCGGGCGGTCAGGCGGAGTACCTCCGCGTGCCGCAGGCCCAGTTCGGGCCGATCCCGGTGCCCGACGGCGTTCCTGACGAGCGGTTCCTCTACCTCTCGGACATCCTCCCGACGGCGTGGCAGGGCGTGGAGTATGCCGGCGTGCCGGAGGGCGGGAGCCTCGCGGTCTTCGGGCTGGGGCCGGTCGGGCTGCTCGCCGTGGCGATCGGCGTCCACCGCGGTTTGCGGGTCATCGGCGTCGACAACGTGCCCGAGCGGATGGCCAAGGCCGAGGCCTACGGCGCCACCGTCGTGAGCTCCGACGGCGACCCGGCCGACGAGATCCTCCAGCTCACCGCCGGCCGCGGCGTCGACGGCACCCTCGACGCGGTCGGGATGGAGGCTCACGGCAGCCCCTTCGCCGAGGCCGCCATCAAGGGTGTCGGCTTCGTCCCCGACGCCCTCGCCAAGCCCGTGATGGAACGCGCGGGCATCGACCGGTTGGCCGCCCTGAGGTCGTCGATCGGCGCGGTGCGTCGCGGCGGCACGGTGTCGGTGAGCGGTGTCTACGGCGGGATGGCCGACCCGATGCCGATGATGGAGATCTTCGACAAGCAGCTCACCCTGCGGTTCGGGCAGTGCAACGTCAAGCGGTGGGTCGACGACATCGTGCCCGTCGTCATGGAGGACGGCGACCCGTTGGGCCTCGAGTCCCTGGCGACGCACCGGCTCCCCCTCGCCTCGGCCCCCGATGCCTACGCGATGTTCCGGGCCAAGGAGGACGGCTGCATCAAGGTGGTGCTCAGCCCGTGAGCGGAGTCGCCCTCGTCGCCGGGGCGTCGCGCGGGCTGGGTCTGCTCATCAGCGCCGAGCTGGTGTCGCGCGGCTACCGCGTGCACGGGTGCGCCCGCGACCGGGGCGAGCTCGACCGCGCGGAGGACCTGCTCGCCCCCGAGCGGCTCGGTGAGCTCGTGCCGAAGGCCACGGGCCACCGACCGGTCGGGTCGTTCATCGGGGAGGTCTGCGACGTCACCGACGCGGACGCCGTCGCTGCGTGGGTCGAGGGCGTGCGCACCCGCGAAGGTTCTG
The DNA here is from genome assembly GCF_964253435.1 of Knoellia sp. LjRoot47. Taxonomy (NCBI): domain Bacteria; kingdom Bacillati; phylum Actinomycetota; class Actinomycetes; order Micrococcales; family Intrasporangiaceae; genus Knoellia; species Knoellia sp. LjRoot47. The sequence goes on along the minus strand of NZ_CAXUQS020000001.1, from coordinate 1,342,479 downwards.
TGGACGTGGCGATCCACGTCGCCGGGATCATCCAGGTCGGCCCGGTCGAGTCGACCACCCTGGGCCACTTCCGCGCCGCCATCGACACGATGCTCCTCGGGCCGGTCCACCTGTGCCTCGCGGTGCTGCCGGCGATGCTCGAGGCCGGCCACGGGCGCATCGGGGTCGTCAGCTCCGTGGGTGGAGTCGTGGCGGTGCCGCACCTCCTGCCGTACTCGGTGGCGAAGTTCGGCGCCGTCGGCCTGAGCGAGGGGCTGCAGGCAGAGCTGAGTGGCACGGGGGTCACCGCGACGACCATCGTCCCGGGCCTCATGCGCACGGGAGGTCACGTCCACGCTCAGTTCGTCGGGGACGCTCCGAGGGACTACGCCTGGTTCGCGCCGGGCGCCTCGATGCCCCTGCTCTCGGTGTCCGCCGAGCGGGCCGCCCGCCGGATCGTCGAGGGCGTGCTCGCGGGCCGGTCGCAGGTCGAGCTCACCCCGCTCACGTGGGTCGGACGGCGGGTGCACGGGCTCGCGCCGGGCATCACCTCCCGCGTGCTCGGGTTCGTGGCCCGGGCGTTGCCACGCGGTGATGACCGTGCACCATCGATGAGCGATGCATCGGGGCACGTCGACGGCGAGCAGGCGCGACGGACCCTCGGCTCGCGTGTGGTCGACGGCGTCAGCGTGCTGGGCGACCGGGCCGCACGTCGGCTCAACGAGACGGGGTCGCGTGACCTCTAGGCGTCGCGCTCGCCGCCGGGGGACGATCCGACCGACAGCGTCTCGCTGCCGGCCGCCGGCAGCAGGACCCTCATCCGCGTCGGCGCCATACCGTGGTCGATTCCCCAGAGGACGGCCTGGCTGCGGCTCGTGACTCCCATCGTGCGGTAGGCCGAGCGGATGTAGGACTTCACCGAGTTGATGCTGAGATAGGTCCGCTCGGCGATCTCGTTGTTGCTCAGACCCGAGGTGACGAGGGAGACGATCTCGGACTCTCGCGGGGTGAGGCCGTGGTCGCGCCCCGGCCAGGACTCACTGGGGATCACCGGCTCCTCGTTGACCGTGACGAGGTCGAGCTCGCCCTGGTGCACCTTGACCAGGGCGGCGGCCAGACCCGCCCCGTCGAGGGACTTGGGCAGCGCGGCGTGCACACCACGAGCGCGCGCCGTCGCGATGAGCTCCTCGGTGAGGACCCAGGTGAACAGGACGAGTCGACCGACCCGAGGGCTCGCGGCGAGGTCGTCGAGGTCGGGCTCGTCGAGGCTCGTGTGGGTGAAGGTGTCGTAGAGCGCGACGTCGACCGGGGTGACCGGCATGAGGTCGGAGTCCAGCTCGACCACGCGGACCAGGTCGGGGTACGGCAGCAGCATCGAGGCGACGCCCCGCACGATGAGCTCGTGGTCGTTGATCACCGCCACGTTCACGGGACGGTCGGGCACAGGGGTCATGGGTGAACGCTACCTCCGTCCCCGGCCGACACCTGCCCGTCAGCCGTGGCCGTGATGCGCCCCGCGCTCCGCAGCAGCAGCCCGCGGCGCTCGAACTCGACGAGCCAGCCCTCCATCGGCCAGTCACCCCAGCGCGCATGGAACGTCGTGGCGTTTCGCACGATGTCCTCGAGGTGCTCCACCGGCGGGTGCGAGACGGGGTGGAACTGGTGGAAGGCGTCCGCCCCGCCGACCCAGACCAGCTCGACCCCGCCTGCCCTGGCCACCCGGCCCAGGTCGGTGTCCTCCGCGCCGTAGCCGACGTAGCCCTCGTGGAACCCGCCGAGGGTGACCCACGTGCTCGCCGACACGGCACAGCTGAGCGACCAGAAGAGGTCGTGGTTGCCCGCACGCTCGAGCTCCCCGGGGCGTGGGTCGGGTCGAGCCGGGTGTGGGGCGCGCAGGGCGGTGAGGTCCCGGGGGTCCTGCGGGACCTCCACACCCTCGGGCAGGTACGTCACCGGTCCGGCGAGCAGGGCGCCGGGCGCGAGCCGGGCAGCCCGCCGGTAGGCCGGCTCGAGGTCGGGACCGGGGACGCAGTCGACGTCGAGGAGGACAACCAGCTCGGCGCCGGCCGCGAGCGCCGTGGACACCCCGGTGTTGCGTGCCCTCGCCAGCGGCAGCCCGCCCGGGTCGTCGTCGACGTGCACCACGGTGGTCAGGTCGTCCGCGCCCACCACGTCGTCGATGGCCGGATCACCCATCGCGACGACGACGTGCGGTGTCCGCGGAGCGACAGCGCGCAGCACCCGACGCTGCTCCCGCAGGTGCTCGTGGCGTCCCTTGACGATCGTCACCACGGTCGCCGGCTCAGCCACCCGCCACCACCTCGACGAGGGAGGCCGCCCGTGAGGCCGCGCCGTCGCACCCCCACGTCGACCAGCCCTGGCCGCCGTGGTTGCGCGCCCGCTGCACGAGCTCGCCCCAGGGCGCCCCCTCGACCCGGTCGCGCTGGACGACCTGGGCGATCCCCGAGCGTGCCAGGACGGCGCCCATGTGGTGCTGCTCCTCGAAGGGTCGGCTCTGCGGGAGGACGACGGCCGGGAGGCCCCAGCCGGCCACGTCGGCGATGGCGTTCTGACCGGCGTGCGTCACGACGACGTCCGAGCTCGCGAGATGGTCCTGGACGTCCGGGACCCAGGCCCGCCCGCCGACGACGGTCCAGTCGATGTCGGGCACGGCGGCGGTGATGAGGTCGGCCAGGCCGGGGTCGTCGAAGCCGTCGGAGCCGGCCAGGACGAGTCCTCGCCCACGGCGGTTCGCCGTGGGAGTCGCCGCGGTCCACCCCGTGGTGGGCTGCCGCGCGATCCCACCGACGGCGACCACGCGCTGGTCGGGTCCGCTCGTCCAGGTCGAGTCCCGGGACGTGTGCCAGATGTCGTCTGTGGCCCACGCGGGCCAGGGTGCCAGGACCGCGGTGGCGGCGTCGTAGGCCGCGGCGTGGGCCGAGTCGGTGCGCTCTCCGGGTTGGGCGACGACGACCACGGGGATACCGAGCAGCCGCACCATGACGGCCACCTCGCAGGAGACGTCGACCACGACCACGTCCGGCTCCTCCACCTGCACCCATCGGGCAATAGTCGTCATCCGCTCGCGGAATCCGCTGTGCCACAGGGGAGCCCAGTGCATCGACCCGTGTACCGTGACGTCCGCCGAGCTTGCGGAGACCGGCTCCGGCAGCGGGGCGTCCATCGCGAGCCGGACCGACGTCACGGGTCCCGGCCGGGCCGCATCCCCCTCGAGAGCCGACCCGAGCAGCGTGACGTCGGCGCCTCGGCCCATGAGCTCGCGCCCCACCACCGTCGCACGGGTGCGGTGACCTGCGCCGTGGTGATGGACGTACCAACCGACCTTCATGTCAGGGTCCCCTGTCGGATGACGAGGTCGCGGTAGAGCTCGAGGTAGTCCTCGACCATGCGGTCCGAGCCCAGTGCGGCACGAGCCGCTGCATGCACCTGCGCTCGCGCCAGCGCGGTCGCCACGGGCACGGCGTCCGCGAGCGCTCCGACGACTGAGTCGTCGTCACCCTCCGGGCCCACGAGCACGCCGATGTCGGGCGTGACGAACTCGCGGAGGCCACCGCGGTCGAGCGCGACCACGGGGGTGCCCCACATGGCCGACTCCGCCGCGACGAGGCCGAACGGCTCGTCCCACTTGGGAGTGACCAGCGTGACGGCGCTCTCGCGCACGAGGTCGGCGAGCTCGGCGTGGGAGAGATGCCCGACGTGCTCGACGCCGTGTCCGAGCTCGGGTGCGACGACGTCGTCGAACCACGCGGGGTCGCTCACCGGCCCGGCGAGGCGCATCGGGAGACCGGCGCGTCGGGCGGCGCGGATCGCGAGGTCGGCACCCTTCTCCGGCGTGAGCCGGCCCGTCCACACGAGGGGGCGACCACCCGGGCCGGGCCCACGGCCGTCGTCGTCGACACCGTTGTGGATGATCCTGGGCGCGTCCGGGAGCGAGGTCCACAGACCCGCGTTCGCCCGGGAGACGCAGACATAGCTCGACCCGGGACCGGCCAGGGCCACCCCCAGCTCCATCCACGGGAAGGGCGGCGTGTGCAGCGTCGTCACGACCGGAAGCGCCAGTGCCGAGCTGAACGCGAGTGGGAGGAAGTGCAGGCTCTGGTTGTGGACGACGTCGACGTCCCGGCGGGTCAGCAGGTCGGCGACGGCGCCCGTGAACGCCGCGTGGTCGGTGAGGAAGTCCGGCTCGGGCAGCTGGTGGTCCATCGCGGCGACCTCGCTGAGTGCGGGCAGGTCGACGTAGGGCACGAGCTCGTCGCACAGCTCCGTGTCGGTGCCGGCACGCGCATAGAGCCGCACGTGATGGCCGAGGCGCCGCAGCCCACGCGCCAGCATGGCGGTGTGCGACTCCTGGCCCCCGGCATACGGCTCGACGATCGGGTTGCGTGAGGTCGCGAGCATGGCGATGCGCATCAGCCCACCTCGTCGGCGAGTCGGGCGAGGAAGCCCGCGAAGCCCCCGGGGGTGCGGCCCTGGCCGCGGGCGGAGCTGCCCACCCGGGCGGAGTCCGTCGCGACCCAGCGCGTGGTGTGGGCGCGGATCCGGCGGACGAGGTCCACGTCCTCGTGCACGGCCGTGGGCCCGAAGCCTCCCACGGCGAGGTAGGTGCTGGCGCGGAAGCCGAGGTTGGCTCCGTGCACGTGCGCATGTCCCTCGACCAGCTCGTGGCGCTCACGCCAGGCCTCGAGGAGGGCGGTGTCGGCGAGCCCGATCGGCTCGACCGTGCCGATGACGAGGTCGCGCGTCGTCGCCAGACCGACCTGCGCCACCAACCAGTGGGGCGGGACGACGGAGTCGGCGTCGGTGCACGCGACCCAGAGGTCCTCGGCGGCCACACCCGACTCGGCGGCGGCGTCGACGGCCCGGCTCACCCCGGCGTGCCGGGCGGCTCCGACCAGACCGTGGTCGACGACGAGGCTGCCGATCCTGGCGGCCTCGACGACGTCGGCCGAGCCGTCGGCGCAGCCGTCGAGGACGACGGTGACGTCGATGAGCAGGTCGGGGCGACAGGCCCGCAGCACCCGTCGCGCCCGGTCCACGCTGAGCAGGCACCTCGGCAGCAGCGCCTCCTCGTCGCGCGCGGGGATGACGACGTGGACCGCGCGGATCACGTCGCCACCTCGTAGCAGTCGAGGAGCACGTCGGGCTCGACGTGGGTCACCGTGGCCTGCTCGTGGCAGATGGAGCGGACCAGGGCATGGACGGCCGGCCCGTCGAGCGGGATGTGCTCGGTGGGGTGGCGCCAGTCGACGAGCACCAGCTCGCCCTCCGGGGCGAGCCGGTCGAGCACCGCGGCCACGGTGAGCCACAGCTCGAACGGGGTGAGGAAGTAGCCCACCTCCGACAGGACGACGAGATCGAAGGGCCCCTCGAGCGCGTCGACGACACCCGGCGCCTGACCACGGACCCACTCGACCGTCGTCGGACCGGCACGTCGGGCGACGTCCAGCGCCTGCGCGCTCACGTCGACCCCGACGACGTGGTCGGCGCGTTCGGCCAGCGACCGCGTCAGGACGCCCGTCGAGCAGCCGAGGTCGAGGACCCGGGTGTAGCGCTCGCGGCGGAGCACGGCCAGCGTGAGGGCGCGCTTGCGGCGCTCGTACCAGCTCGCACTCGACCACGGGTCGTCACCGTCGGCGAACATCGCGTCGAAGGAGGCCACCCGGTGGTCGTCGTCACCACTCGCGGGTGGAAGCGTCATCCCGTCGGCGAGGAGCAGGGTGGTGAACCCACGTCGTGCGGGCGCGAGCACCCCGTCGGTGAGCATGAGCTCGTCCCCGGGGGCGGGCGAGAGCGCCGCGACCTGGGTGTGGTGCTCGCCGAGGGCCCGGGCGGCGCGGGTCGTGGCGGTCAGCGAGGCGTCGAGGACAACGGCCCGGTCCCACGGCAGGTCGTCGGGCTCGCTCCAGTGCCACAGCCAGACGAGGTAGTGCGCCAGGCCGGTCGCGGCGTCCGTCCCCACGGCCTCGGCGGCCGCGCGGCCGGCGGCATCGTGGTCGGGGTGGCCGTCGGCGCTCCACGGTGCGAGGACGAGGGTTCGCGGCCCGACGAGGGCGCGCACCTGCTCAACCACCTGGTCGTGGCGGGCGGCGAGGTCGCCGTCGGGCAGCCCTGCGTGGACCACCCGCGCCCCGGGGGCGAGGACCGCGACGGCCCGGTCGGCCTCGATGGCCCGGCGTGCCCGCATCCGTGCCGGCGCCACCGTCGGCGACGCCGGATGTGAGTTCTCGCCGTCGGTGAGGACGAGCACGACGACCTCGATGCCCGAGTCGCAGGCGTCGGCGATGAGCCCGCCGACGCCGAGGCACTCGTCGTCGGGGTGGGCGGCGACGACGAGCAGGCGGTCGTATGCCGTGTGCACGGTCTCGATGTCGGTCCGCGTCACCGAAGACCACCGGGGGTCCCTCACCCACCGTCGCTCCCCCTCCGGGTGGTCGAGCCGGGGTGCCGGCGAGCCGGCGTTCACCGTGGCTCCCTGACGCGCTGGGCGCCGATCCGGGCAAGGTCGCGCTCTCCGTGGTGCTGCCGGACGTAGACCGTGAGGTCCGCGACCCGACGGGCGTGCTCCTCGTCGGAGGTGAGGGGTCCGGGTCCGAGTGCACGACCGGTCTCGGTGAGGACGAGCTCGGCCGTCGCTGCGGACGTCGCCCGCACCCTGGCGGCCAGCAGCTCGCCCCCCGGTCCGCGGGCCTCCCCGGCGTCGATCCGTTCGGCGGCGTCCCGCAGCGAGAGCAGGGTGGTGTGCAGGGCCGTGTCGAGCCGGCCGAGATGGGTCAGCGCCAGCTGGTCCGGGTCGCGCCTGTGGGCGTTGTCGAGGACCGACTGCGCGAGGGCGCAGGAGGCCCCGAACCAGACGCCGGCGACACCGATGCCTCCCCAGGCGAACCCGGGACGCTCGAGGTACCACTGCGGGGGCCCCACCGGCATCGCCGGGACCCTGGTCAGGGTGATCGACGTGCTGCGGACCCGGGCGAGCCCCCTCGCCACCCACGGGTCCGAGCTGACCCGCACCCCGTTGTGGGCGAGGTCGACCGCGAACGCCTGCCGCCGGTGCTCGTCCACGTGGGCGGTGATGACGGCGTGGGTGAGCCGGTCGGCGAGGGAGCACCACGGCTTGCTCCCGGTCAGGGTCCACTCACCCCCCGACGAGACGGCCTGCAGGTGCTTCCCCGGGGCATGGGCGGCATAGACGCCCCATGTGCTGTTGCGCGGGGGGACCGGGCTCGGCCAGCTGTCGTCGGTGGCGCGCTCGTGCTGCACGGCCTGGTCGAGGATGGCCAGGGCGTCGAGGTGGGGCTCGACGACGCGGGCGACCGTGAGGTCGCCCGCGCCCAGCGAGGCCAGGGTCCGCAGCCAGGTCCACGTCGACCCGCCGAGGGCACCCGCGACCGGGCTCAGCGACCGCGCGATCTCCAGGGCGGCGTCGAGGTCCTCGCCGACCCAGCGCGCAGCATCGACCAGCGCCGGGTCGGACCACCCGAGGAACCCCGAGGGTTCCCGTGGCGCCATGGGTTCGGCCTGCACCGGGTCGTTGGAGAACTCCGCCACGACGCCTCCGTCAGCCACTCGTCGGTGTCGTGGTGTCCCCGGCGGAGCCACGGGTGAGGTCGGTCAGGAGGTCACGCAGCAGGTCGGGGCGGACGACGGTGAGGGTGGCCCCGGGGTGCTTGATGGTGCGCGTGGGGTCGATGCCGGGGACCGGGTCGCGGAACGTCACGCACAGGGCCCGGTCACCGTTGGTCGCGAACGTCACCCCGCGGTCGCTCAGGGACAGGTGGGGTGGACCGGCGGTCTTGATCCAGGCGAAGTCGCCACTCTCCTGGCACCCCGTGATGTTCTCGAGCGCGGTGGTGAGGCGCCACGGACCGAAGCGGACCCGGAGCTCGTCGTCGCCGACGTCGACCCAGGCGGTCTCGGGCCGGATCCCGAAGAGCATGCCGGGGAGCCGGTATGCCGGCGCGAACGCGAAGTTGAAGCGGCGTCTCATCGGCGCCGCAGCAGGGACATCGGGCGGTCGAGCAGCCCGGCCGGGCCGCGCTGCTGCTCACCGAGGTAGGCGTCGAGCACGAGCAGCCCCGCCGTCGTGACGGGCGTCGCCCACTGCAGCCACCGCATGCGCTGGACCAGCTCGTCCTTGCGGGCCGAGGCAGCCGGATCCTTCGCGGCAGCCTCCTGGGCCCGTCCCAGTCGGGCGCCGTTGAGGTAGGCCGCTGCGCTGGCCGCGAGCGCGGCCCCGGTGAGCGCGGTCTTGAGGACCACGGCGGCCGTGGTCGGTGGGTGGGCCAGGGTGCGGCGGCGGTTGTCGGCGACGATGGCGAGCCCGCTGAGGACGTGCAGCCCGATGGCGCCACCCTGCACGGGCCCCCAGGCCGTCCAGCCACGGTCGGAGATCTGCGCCCTCTCCGTGTCGTCGTCGCCCTCCCGGGCCGCGGGGTTGAGCCCCACCGCGCCCATGAGGGAGCCACCGAACCACGCAGCGTTGGTGACGAGGTGGGTCGCCCGGACGGCAGTGCTGAAGACGGTCATGTCTATGACGCTATGGACGAACCGGCGCCACCGGCTCACCCCAATGGGCGGAAGGCCCGGACGGTCGGTGTGGTCAGCTCTGCGGCGGGCGCCGGGTCGCGCCCGCGTCGTCGAGCCTGAACAACCGCCGCGCGTTCTCACGCAGCACGTCACGCGTCCACTGCTCCCCCATGGCCAGGTCGATCACCGAGTCGACCGCCTCGAGGTAGGGGTAGGGGATGTTGGGGAAGTCGCTCCCGAAGAGCACCCGCTCCCCCATCTCGCCGAGCAGGTCGCGCAGCTCCGACGGGAAGGGCGCCAGCTCCTCGGTGAACCGCGTGAACACCATCGTCGTGTCGATGTGGACCCGCGGGTGTGCGACGCAGAGCTCGAGGAACTCGCGGTACTCCGGCATCCCCGCGTGGGCGACGACGAGCACGAGCCCGGGGAAGCGCCGCAGCAGGGCCCGGACCCCGGCGACGCCCGTGTGCTCGCCCGGCGCCGGGCCGTTGCCGGCATGGATGACGACCGGCGTCCCGCTCTCCTCGAGTGCTGCCCAGACGTCGTCGAGCAGGGGGTCGTTGGGGTCGAACGCGCCCACCTGCACGTGCACCTTGAACACCCTCGCACCGGACGAGATCGCCTCTCGCACATAGGCGCTCGCGCCCGGCTCGGGGAAGAAGGTCGCCGAGCGCAGACAGTCCGGGTGGGTGTCGGCGAAGTCCGCGGCCCACGCGTTGAGCCACTGCGCCATGCCAGGACGGTGCGGATAGCTCAACGCCGTGAACGCCTCGACACCGAACGCCCGCAGCGTCTCGACCCGCTCGTCGTCGCCGGTGCGGTAGGCGATGGGCCACGGCCGCCCGAACGCCTCCTCCGCCCGGTCGAAGTACGCCCAGACCTTGTCGAGCACCCGGGCCGGCATGAAGTGGGTGTGGATGTCGACCATCCCGGGCAGCCCGAGGGTCTCGAGGCGTGACCTGACCAGCGCGGCCTCGTGCGGTGGGAGCGGGACGGGGGCGGACGGCATACGGCATCCTCGCCGAGCCCTCCGCCCGCAGCGAAATCGCAGTCGATCCGCAGTGCGTCTCGCGAGGCTGCGGCACACCCGACGAGAGGAAACCCCCCATGAAGCGCTTCGTCACCACCGTCCTGGCCGCCACGGCCGCGATCGGCGCCATCCTCGCCTCGGCACCGTCGGCGAGCGCCGAGAGCAACACGACGACCTATGCCGGTTGCCGCGGCACGCTCAGCCGGTCGGTGCCGATCACGAGCGCCGGCGGGACCGTCCTCAGCCGGGTCCAGATCTGGGAGTACGGCCGCTACCGCGAGTCCGAGGTCTGCGTGAAGAACGTCCACGTCGGCAGCACCGTCGGGAAGACCATGTGGACGATGGTGTCGATCGGGAGCAAGTACGACCGCGGTGACCACTCGCAGTACGCCGGCGCCATCCGCACCTCCGGCGACTGGAACGGCTCGTACGACATCCACGTCGGCGGCGCGAACCCGGCCAACCCCGACCGCGACTACTACTGCCTCAAGGTCGACGGCCGGATCGGCGACCGCTGGGCCCCGAACATCTGGCTCTGCTACGTCTTCAACTCACGCTGACACAGCGCACGCGTCCGAGCGGCTCGGGCGCCGACGTGGGCGGGGCGCCGACGTGGGCGGGGCGCCGACGTGGGCGGGGCGCCGACGTCGGCGCGACTGCGGTGACGGCCAGTGCGCTCGCCCGACCCGCATCAGAAGGCCGGGTGCCGCGGCCGGCTGAGGCGCCCCGGTCAGGGAGTCGGGTCGGCGTCGGTCGCCCGGAGCGAGACGTCGACCATGATCTCGGTGGCGAGCTCCTCGAGGTCGGCCTGCAGCGCCTCGAGGTCGGTGTCGGCCGGCACCGTGGCCACGGCCGTCGCCTCGAACAGCCGGCCGCCCGCCATCGGGGCGTCGCGCGTGCCGCTCTCGAGCTCGGCGACGCTCAGGCCGTGCTTGGCGAGCACCCCCGACACGGCGCCGACGATGCCGGGCCGGTCGTTGCCGAGCAGCTCGACCCGGACCTCGCGACGCGCGGTTTCGGCTGCGGCGCCGGGCGAGTCACCGCTCGACCCGTAGTGCACCGAGACGTCGAGGAGACCCTGCAGCGGGGCGAGCGCACCGCGCAGCTCGTCGACCCGGTCCTCGGGCACGGTGACGACGACGATGCCGGCGAACTTGCCCGCCAGCTCGCTGAGGTGGCTGCGCTCCCAGTTGCCGCCACTGGCCTCGATGACGTCGGCGAGCGACTTGACGAGGCCCGCGCGGTCGTTGCCGATGACGGAGAGGACGAGTGTCGTGGTCACGCTCGCAGCGTAACCCTCACCCTCGCCGCCGCAGCGTCTGCGCAAATGGCTGCTAGAACGACCGGATCCGCAGACGCTGGGGAGGTGAGGCGGCGGGAGAGCGGCTCAGGCGTCGGCGCGCTTGGCGAGCCGCAGCCAGGTGTCGACGACGGTGTCGGGGTTGAGGGACATCGACTCGATGCCCTGGTCGAGCAGCCAGTCGGCGAGGTCCGGGTGGTCCGAGGGGCCCTGCCCGCAGATCCCGATGTACTTGCCGCGCGCCTTGCACGCCTCGATCGCCATGCTCAGCATCTTCTTGACCGCCGGGTCGCGCTCGTCGAACGAGCCCGCCACGAGCGCCGAGTCGCGGTCGAGACCGAGGGTGAGCTGGGTGAGGTCGTTCGACCCGATCGAGAACCCGTCGAAGTGATCGAGGAAGGCGTCGGCGTTGACCGCGTTGGACGGGACCTCGCACATCATGACGACCTGGAGGTCGTTGTCACCACGCTTGAGGCCGTGCGAGGCGAGCAGGTCGATGACGCCCTCGGCCTCGGCGAGGGTACGGACGAACGGGATCATGATCTTGACGTTGGTCAGACCCATCTCGTCGCGGACGAGCTTGAGCGCCTCGGCCTCCATGGCGAAGCACTCGGCGAAGTCGTCGGAGAGGTAGCGAGCAGCGCCGCGGTACCCGATCATCGGGTTCTCCTCGGTGGGCTCGTAGCGCGGGCCGCCGATCATGTGGGCGTACTCGTTGGACTTGAAGTCGCTCATCCGCACGATGACCGGCTCGGGTGCGAAGGCCGCGGCGAGCATCGAGACGCCTTCCGCGACGCGCTTGACGAAGAAGTCGCGAGGCGAGTCGTATGCCGCGATGAGAGTCTCGATCTCGGCCTTGAGGTCCGGCTCCTGGTCGTCGAGCTCGAGCAGGGCGCGGGGGTGGATCCCGATCTGCCGGTTGATGATGAACTCGAGCCGGGCGAGCCCGATCCCCCTGTGCGGCAAGCGCGAGAACTCGAAGGCCTGCTCGGGGGTGCCGACGTTCATCATGATGCGCACCGGGATGTCGGGCATGGCGTCGAGCTCGGTCTCGGAGACGGAGAACTCGCGCAGCCCGTCGTAGACGAAGCCGGTATCGCCCTCGGCGCAGGACACGGTGACCTCGCGGCCGTCGGCGAGGTCGCGCGTCGCGGAGCCGGTGCCGACGACGGCGGGGATGCCGAGCTCGCGGGCGATGATCGCCGCGTGGCACGTGCGGCCGCCACGGTTGGTGACGATGGCGCTGGCGCGCTTCATCACCGGCTCCCAGTCGGGGTCGGTCATGTCGGCGACGAGCACTTCGCCGGGCTGGAAGTCGTGCATCGCCTCGGCGGACGCGAGCACGCGCACGGCGCCGGCGCCGATCTTCTGGCCGATGGCGCGACCCTCGACGACGACCTCGCCGGGCTGGTCCATCCGGAAGCGCTGCAGGGTCGAGCCCGACTGGCGCGACTTCACCGTCTCGGGACGGGCCTGGAGGATGTAGATGCCGCCGTCCACGCCGTCCTTGCCCCACTCGATGTCCATGGGGCGGCCGTAGTGCTCCTCGATCTTCAGCGCGTGCTCGGCGAGCTCGGTGACCTCGGCGTCGGTGAGGCTGAGCCGGACCTGCTCGGCGGGGTCGACGTCGACGAAGTCGATCGAGCGGCCGACCTCGGAGTCCTGGGTGTAGACCATCTTGGTGGCCTTGCTCCCCACGCCACGCTTGAGGATCGCGGGGCGACCCGCGCGCAGCGACGGCTTGTGGACATAGAACTCGTCGGGGTTGACCGCGCCCTGGACGACCGCCTCGCCGAGGCCGTAGCTGCTCGTGATGAACACGGCGTCGGCGAAGCCGGACTCGGTGTCGATGGTGAACATCACGCCCGAGCTGCCGATGTCGGAGCGGACCATCCGCTGGATGCCGGCCGAGAGCGCGACGGCCTCGTGGTCGAAGTTGCTGTGCACGCGGTAGGAGATCGCGCGGTCGTTGTAGAGCGAGGCGAAGACCCGCTTGATGGCGAGCAGGATGTTGTCGATGCCGCGGACGTTGAGGAAGGTCTCCTGCTGCCCCGCGAAGCTCGCGTCCGGCAGGTCCTCGGCCGTCGCGCTGGAGCGCACGGCCCAGCTCACCTCGTCGGCCGCCGCTCCCGCCTCACCGACGAGACGCTCGTATGCCGTGCGGATCTCGTCCTCGAGGTCGGCCGGGAACGGCTGCTTCTCGACGGTGTCGCGGATCTCCGCACCGGCGGCGGCGAGCGCCCGGGTGTCCTCGACGTCGAGCTCGCGCAGGATGGCGTTGATCCGGTCGGCCAGGCCCTCGTGGGCGAGGAACCGGCGGTAGGCATCGGCCGTGGTGGCGAACCCGTCGGGCACGCGCACGCCGGCCTTCGAGAGGTGCTGGACCATCTCGCCGAGGGAGGCGTTCTTGCCGCCCACGTGCTCGACGTCGTCAAGTCCGAGCTCGGCGAACCAGGCGATGTTGGTGCTGCCGGCGCCCTGCTGGGTGGCGGTCATGGCGGTCCTTTCGTCGGGGCGTCGTCGCCCTCGTGAGCTCAGGCCAGGTCGGGCAGTCGGCTGCTCTGCATGATCACGGCAGCCATCTCCTCGACGGACATCTTGGCGGAGTTGATCGACGGGATGCGATGCGCCCTGTACATCGCCTCCGCACGGCGCAGCTCGAAGCTGCACTGGGCGAGCGTGGCATAGGTCGACCCCGGCCTGCGCTCCCCTCTCACCTGGCTGAGACGGGCGGGCGTGGAGAGCAGACCGAAGCACTTTTCACCGAGGTCGCGAAGAGGTCGCGGCAGGTCGCCGGTGTCGAAGTCCTCGGGCACGAGGGGGTAGTTCGCGACCTTGAGCCCGTGCTGGAGCGCGAGGTACATCGACGTCGGCGTCTTCCCGCACCGCGAGGGCGCCACGAGGATGAGGTCGGACTGCGCGAGGTTGCGCAGGCTGGCCCCGTCGTCGTGCTCCATCGCGAACTCGATCGCCTTCATCCGGCGGTCGTAGCGCAGGGTGTCGCCGACCCCGTGGAGGGCGGCGGGGCTGTGGGTGGCGTTGACGTGGAGCACCCGCTCGACGGTGTCGAGGTGCGAGCCGAACAGGTCGATGAACGCCGCCTGCGTGCGTTGCAGCTCCTGACGGATCTCGTCGTCCGAGACCGTGGAGAACGCCAGGGGGGTCACCGAGTCGGTCATCGCGGCGTCGATCTGCGCGACGACCTCGCTCGCCTTGTCGGCGGTGGTGATGAACGGGATCTTGCGGCGGGTGAAGGCGAGCCCGGGGAACTGGGCCAGCAGCAGGTTGCCGAGCGTCTCGGCCGAGATGCCGGTGCCGCCGGCGAGGAAGAAGACCGGCGTCGGCGTGTCACTCGCGGCGTCCTGGGGTCCCATGGCCCGATGGTGGCACACCCCTGCGGCGCCGCACCCCTGACGGGTCAGCCACCGGCGATGACGACGACGAGGGTCCGGGGACCGTGGACGCCCTCGACCCGCTGGAGCTCGATGTCGCTCGTGGCGCTCGGTCCGCTGACCCAGGTGAGCGGCCGACCCCGGTGCGCCTCTCCGCCCAGCCGGGTCACGGCCTCCGGCACGTCGTGGACCACCTGGTCGGCCCGGATGACGCACACGTGCGTGTCGGGGACGAGGGTGAGCTCACGCCTGCCCTGGTCCGGGCCGTGGTCGAGGACGATCGTGCCCGTCGTCGCGATGCCCACGGCCGACGCGGTGACGACCGCCTCGACCCGGTCGAGCTCGGCAGCCGAACCGGCCTCGCCCTCGGCGACGACCGTGGCGACGTCCGCGAGCGCCGCCCGCCACCCGGCGTCGAGACCGGTGGGCACGACGACGGAGCCCAGGCCACGCCTGCGCAGGGTCTGCGCCACGGTCGCGGCCACCTCCTCGGCGGGCACGCGCAGCACCTCTGCCCGGTAGTCCGCGACGTTCTCGGCGAACAGGTCGATCGACTCGCCGACGGCGCGCGACTGATTGCCCCATCGCGAGGCGATCTGCCCTCCGTCCGATCCGTCCTCGCCTCGCCGTGGCGCAATCAGTCGCGCTGGGGTCGTGACGTCCGACGTGGCCGACCGGACCCGGGCGAGGATCTCGTCGCGGGCGCTCACGGCTCACCTCCCGGTCGGTCCGGGCCGTCCTCCGTATGCCGTCCGCCCACCTGCGTGCCTCCGTCGCCACGCTCGCGGGCCCACCACTGCCGGAAGGTCTCCCTGGGCGGGTTCGGCACGTCACGGGCATCGGTCCAGGCGCCCAGTCCGGGCACCCGATGCACCGTCCGGTCGCCGAGGAGGCGCCCCACCGTCGTCGCACCGCGCTGCGCGACCGCGAGCCGACGAGGATCCGACAGCACCCACGCCGCGGCCTTCATGGCCGCCGACTCGGCCCGGTGCCCGCCCTGCTCGGCGACCGTGCCGCGCAGCTCGACGAGCAGCTCGGGGATGTTGATCCGCACCGGGCAGGCGTCGAAGCACGCGCCACACAGCGACGACGCATAGGGCAGCGACTGGTCGACCTCGCTCGCCGTGCCCCGCAGCTGCGGGTTGAGGACGGCGCCGATCGGCCCCGGGTAGACCGAGCCGTAGGCGTGCCCACCCGTGCGTTCGTAGACCGGGCAGACGTTGAGGCAGGCCGAGCACCGGATGCACCGCAGCGCCTGCCTCCCGACGCGGTCGGCGAGCACGTGGCTGCGACCGTTGTCGAGCAGGACGACGTGGACCTCCTGCGGCCCGTCGCCGTCGTGGACCCCGGACCACATGGTCGTGTACGGGTTCATCCGCTCGCCCGTGCTCGACCGCGGCAGCAGCTGGAGCATCGGCGCGAGGTCGTCCCACGTCGGCAGCACCTTCTCGATGCCGACGACCGAGATGAGCGTCTCGGGCAGCGTGAGGCACATGCGCCCGTTGCCCTCGGACTCGACGACGACGAGCGTCCCGGTGTCGGCGACGGCGAAGTTCGCGCCCGACACGGCGACGCGGGCCCGCAGGAACTTCTCGCGCAGGTGCAGCCGTGCAGCCTCGGCGAGCCGGGTCGGCTCGTCGGTGAGGTCCTCCGGCGCCGGACGCCCGACCTTGGCCATCTCGCGCAGGAAGACGTCGCGGATCTCGGTGCGGTTGCGGTGGATCGCGGGCACGAGGATGTGGCTCGGCCGGTCGCCGAAGAGCTGGACGATGAGCTCGGCGAGGTCGGTCTCCCACGCCGCGATGCCCGCAGCCTCGAGGGCCTCGTTGAGCTCGATCTCCTGGGTCGCCATCGACTTGACCTTGACGACCTCGTCGACTCCCTTGGCCCGCGCGATCTCGACGACGACGGCGTTGGCCTCGTCGGCGTCCCGCGCCCAGTGCACCGTCGCGCCGTTGGCCGTGAGGCTCGCCTCGAGCTGCTCGAGGTAGTCGCCGAGGTGAGTCAGCGCCTCGTCCTTGGCCTCCGCGCCCGCCACCCGCAGCGCCTCCCACTCGGGGACCTCGCCGACGACGGCCGCCCGCTTCTCGCGGATCGTGTGCGTCGCGTCATGGAGGTTCTGGCGCTGCTGCGTGTTCGCGAGCGCCTCACGCGCGGCCTCGGGGAAGGACGGCATACCCACGAAGGTCGGTGAGGTGCGCTGGACCGGAACGCTCATGCGGGGTCCTCCTTCGTCGAGGCGAGGATCTCGGCGAGGTGCAGGCTGCGTATGCCGGCCCCTTGCCTCCCGAGGATCCCTCCGATGTGCGCGAGGCAGGAGTTGTCGCCGGCGACGACGACCTCGGCACCGGTCTCGACGACGTGTGCCGCCTTGTCGGTGCCCATGGCGACGGACACGTCGGAGTTCTTCATGGCGAAGGTGCCCCCGAAGCCGCAGCACTCGTCCGCACCGGGGAGCTCGACGAGGTCGATGCCCTCGACAGCCCGGAGGAGCCGTAGCGGCCGGTCCCCCACCCGCAGCAGCCGGAGCGAGTGGCACGTCGGGTGGTAGGTCACGCGGTGGGGGAACCACGCGCCCACGTCGGTGACACCGAGGACGTCGACGAGGAACTCGGACAGCTCGTGCACCCGTGGCGCCACCTGCTCGACCTCGCTCGCCAGGCCCTCGTCGCCTGCGCGCCGGGCCACCATCGCGTGCTGGTCGCGGACCGAGCCGACGCACGACCCTGAGGGCGCAACCACCGCGTCGTAGTCCCCGAACACGTCGACGAAGCGACGGACGAGCGGGACGGCCTCGCCGGCATACCCCGTGTTGGTGAGCATCTGGCCGCAGCAGGTCTGCGCGGCAGGGAACTCGACCCGGCACCCGAGCCGCTCGAGGAGGCGCACCGTGGCCTTGGGCGTCTCCGGCCACATCGTGTCGTTGAAGCACGTCGCGAAGAGCGCGACCCGCAGGTCGGCGCGAGGAGCTGGTGCGGGTGCATCCATGGCTACAACCCTAGGACGTGGAGACCCCGGGCGTGAGGTGCGTCGCACGGCCAGCACCCGTAGGGAGGTAGTGGCTCCTTCCGGCGGCTGCCTACCGTCGAGGCAACGTGCCTAGGAGGCCCCCATGAGCACCACCCCCACCCCTGCCGGCGCCGCGGTGCCCACCCCTGCGCCCGAGCCCACCGTCGACGCGGTCCACGACCACCTCGCCCAGTGGGTGCTCGACCCCGAGTACCCCTGCCTCGGCGCCCGCGCCGTGTTCAACCGCGACCGCGCCCGGATCGTCACCACCGGACGGCTCGGGAGCGCGAGCAGCAGCCTGGACGTCTACCAGGCGCTGCGCGACTTCGGAGACGACGCCGACCCGGACGAGGGGTTCACCTCGCTCGTCGCGGCGTTCGGAGGCCAGGCGCCGCCCAGCGAGCGCGCGTTCGAGGACCGGCTCTGGACGACGCTGCAGCACCTCCACGACTTCGACGACACCCCGTGGAACGCGGAGGTGTCGAGCGACCCGGCCGACGTGGACTTCTCGTTCAGCATCGGCGGCATCGCGTACTTCGTCGTCGGGCTGCACCCGGGCGCCTCCCGCGACGCGCGCCGGACCCCATGGCCCGTCCTCGTGTTCAACCTGCACTCGCAGTTCGAGGAGCTCAAGGCCTCGGGTCGCTACGAGCGCATGCGCGACCTCATCCGAAGCCGCGACCTCGACCTGCAGGGCTCGGTCAACCCGATGGTGGCCGACCACGGCGAGCAGTCCGAGGCCCGGCAGTACTCCGGTCGCGCCGTCGACCCGTCGTGGCGGGCGCCGCTCGAGAACGCGGACATGGCACCGTGAGGTCGGTGACGAGCGACACCACCGACACTCACGACCTCGCCGACGGCTTCTCACGGCTCGCGCCGCAGACCGGAACCTCGGTGCGCCTTGCGCCCGGCGACGTCCTCACCCTGCTCGACCCCACCGGGGTGCAGGTGAGCGACCTCTACTGCGTCAGCGCCGACGACGTCGCCGAGCGGCTCTCGTCGGGCCGCTCGATCGACTTCGAGAACAGCATCCGATTCACCACGGGCTCGCGGCTGTGGAGCAACCGGAGCCGCCCGATGCTCACCGTCGTCGAGGACACCTGCGGCAGCCACGACTTCCTGCTCACCCCGTGCAGCCAGCAGACGTTCGACATCCTCTACCCGGACCTCGGTGGCGCCGAGCACCCGAGCTGCTTCGGCAACCTCGTCGGTGCGCTGGAGCCCCACGGGGTCCGCCCCGACGACATCGGGACGACGCTCAACGTCTTCATGAACGTCTGGGCCGACGAGACCGGCGAGCTGCACATCGACCCGCCCACGAGCGTTGCGGGAGACCGGTTCTCGGTGAGAGCCGAGATGGCCCTCCACGTCGGCATCACGGCCTGCTCGGCCGAGAAGTCCAACGGCGGGGTCTGCAAGCCGATCGACTACCGGGTGACCCGGGCCGACTCGTGAGTCACCGGGCTGCCGAAACGGTGGGCCCGACACCCGCGTGGCGCGGTGCGGCGTCCCGGCCCAGGTCCTAGCGTCGGGTCGTGGCTCGCACGGACTCGACGACCGAGGACCTGGTCGAGGCGCCGCGTGGCTTCCGTGGCCAGCTGGCGCACCGCACCGGTCTGGCGATCGTCGTCCTCATCGTCGTCGCAGGCATGGCCGGGCTCCTCGGCCCGCGCACGAGCACCGAGACGGCCTCCGCCGGTGGCTGGCGGCTGACCGTCGAGCACGCCTCGATCACCCGGTCGGGACAGCCGGCGCCGCTCCACCTCCGGGTCGAGCACGCCGAAGGCTTCACCCAGCCGGTGCAGATCGCGCTGTGCGACGGCCTGTTCGACCACCTCGACTTCCAGAACTGGTACCCGAACCCGTCCGCGGAGACGAGCTCACCGGGTCGCCTCCTCTACGAGTTCGACCCGCCGTCGGGGTCGGTGCTCGAGGTCAGCCTCGATGCACGCGCGGCCCCGGGACAGTGGGGTGGCCACGAGCGATGCCGCGCCACCGTGCTCGTCGACGACGCCCCCGTGGTGGGAGCGGACTTCGGCGTGAGGGTGGTGCCCTGATGGACATCGTCCTGCGGGCCACGGCCATCTTCCTGCTGCTGTGGCTCGTCATCCGGGTCTCGGGCAAGCGCGAGGTCGCCCAGCTCTCGGCGTTCGACATGATCATGGTCGTCACCCTCGGCGACCTCGTCGCGCAGGGTGTGGTGCAGGAGGACTACTCGCTGAGCGCCGCGGCGCTGGCGGTGACGACGTTCTGCGTCCTCAGCCTGCTCCTGGCCTGGACGCACTACCGCTTCCCGGTCACCCGGCCGCTGCTGTCCGGACGGGCGCGCGTCGTCGTGCGTGACGGCGCACCGCTCCTCGAGGTGCTGTCGTCGGAGCACCTCACGATCGAGGACGTCGAAGAGGCCGCTCGCGAGAAGGGGATTCGCCGCCTGCGCGACATCGAGCTGTGCGTCCTCGAGGTCGACGGCGGGTTCTCGTTCTTCACCGTCGACTCGTCCGACGACAGCGACGACAGCGAAGGCGCCTCGGACTCCCACACACTGCAGTGACCTCTGGGACGGCCGGGCCATGGCCGCACCTCCCGCCCTTCCGGGACACCTGACCCTGTCGGTCGGGACGCGGTGGCAGCCACCGTTCTCGGGTACCACGGCGTCCCAGGACGGGCCGCCGGTCACCCACCCCCGGAGGAACACCATGAACCGCTCCACCCTGCGCCGCGCCGGGCTCGCCGTCGCCGCCACCGGCACCGTCGCCGTCCTCGCCGCCGCACCCGCGATGGCCCACCACTGCTTCGTCCCGATGTACAGCCTCGGCGGCCCCGCCTCCCCCAACTGGTTCGTCCTGACGGCGGAGGACGGCGCCGTCTTCGAGGCGGGCTACGAGGCCGGGTGCGACGCCGCCGTCGACGCCGGCTACGCCGCCCTGCGCGCAGCCAAGCTGCCCGTCGCCATCAAGATCAACGAGAAGATGACGATCGGCGACCCCAAGCACACGGGCCGGATGAACCCGAACGGCGCCAACGGCAAGGGGCTGGAGTACTTCGGTGCCGGCTCCGAGCTGCCGTTCCAGATGGTCGCGACCTGGGTCGCGGGCGCGAAATCGGTCGACTGCGCCGGCTGAACCCGACTCCCGACGGGGAGCCGAGTCGGCTCCCCGTCGGGCTCAGCGCACGGCCCGGGAGTAGCGCCGGCCGAGCAGGCGCACGTGCTCGACGAGCTCGGGCGGCTCGGTGACGTGGAAGTCGAGCCCGAGCATGCCGATCCACACGGCGACGACCTCGACGCTGTCACCGCCGGTGACGAGGACGCTGTGACCCTCGTCCACGGTCTCGACGACCCCGACTGTGGGGTTGATCCGGCCGAGGACCTCGTCAGCCGGGGCGTCGACGGCGATCCGGCAGTGGACCTTCCAGCCCGAGAACGCGACGTCGCGCAGGACGAAGGCGGCGTAGTCACCTCCCTCGAGCGGTGCCGGCACGAAGCGCCCCGCACCCGGCACCCGCAGGGTCAGCCAGTCCACCCGGAAGGCCTGCCACGTCCCGGTCGGCCGACGCCGCGCGACGACGTACCAGCGCTCCTGCCAGCTCACGAGCCGGTAGGGATCGGCCTCGACCCGCTCCTCGGCGTCACCGGCGCCGGGCCGGTGAAGGAACCGCAGCCCCTCGTGGTCTCGCACGGCGGCGGCGAGCTCGGCGAGCAGAGCGACGTCGACCTCGGGCGCCTCGACGTTGGTTGCGGTGTTGGCCGGCCCGACGTCCGTGCTCTCGTGCAGCGCGCGAACCTGCCGCCGCAACCGGTCCGGCAGCACCTGCTCGAGCTTGGCCAGGGCGAGCACGCTCGACTCCTCGACGCCCCGGACCGCGGCCACCGCCCCGAGGCCGACCGCCACCGCGACCGCCTCATCGGGCTCGAGGAGCAGCGGGGGCAGCCGCCCGTGGTCACCGAAGCGGTAGCCGCCGGCCGGACCACGCACCGAGTCGATGGGGTAGCCGAGCTCGCGCAGCCGCTCCACGTCCTTGCGGATGGTCCGCTCACCGACACCGAGCCGCGCGCCCAGCTCGACGCCGGAGACGATGTCGCGCGCCTGGAGCTGACCGAGCAGCGCCAGCAGCCGGGTCGAGGTCTGCAGCATCGAGTCTCCTCATGGTCGTCAGGAAAAGGTCGCCCAGCCCCCATTGAACAGGAACGAAACGTGCCGGAACCCTTCATACCGTCCTTCTCATGACCACCACCGAGAAGTCCCCCGCCCTGTCCCTTCGCCCCTTCACCGTCGACATCCCTCAAGTCGAGCTCGACGAGCTCCAGCGCCGCCTGGCCTCCACCCGCTTCGCCGCCGAGCCGGTCTCCGAGTCCGGCACCGACGACTGGAGCAACGGCGCCCCGGTGTCCTACCTGCGCGAGATGGTCGCCCACTGGCGCGACGGCTTCGACTGGCGCGCCCAGGAGCGGGCCATGAACGCCTACCCGCAGTTCCTCACCGAGGTCGAGGGCCAGACCATCCACCTCGTCCACGTCCGTTCGGCCAACGAGGACGCGACCCCGCTCCTGCTCGCCCACACCTACCCCGGCTCGTTCGTCGACTTCCTCGACCTCATCCCGCGCCTCACCGACCGGTTCCACCTCGTCATCCCGACGCTCCCCGGCATCGGGTTCAGCCAACCCCTGTCCGACGGCCAGTGGGACTCGCCCCGCGTGGCCCGCACCTGGGACGCGCTCATGCGGGGTCTGGGCTACGAGTCCTACGGCGCGCACGGCTCGGACAACGGTGCGGTCGTCTCCCGCGAGCTCGCCGCGATGGCGCCCGAGGGCTTCCTCGGCGCCCACGTGCTCCAGCTCTTCTCGTTCCCGTCGGGGGACCCGGCGGAGTTCGAGCGGATGACGCCGGCCGACTACGCGGCCCTCGAGTTCGCGGGGTGGTTCCAGACCGTGAACGGCTTCGCGACGATGAACGCCTCCCGCCCGCAGACGATCGCGGCGGCCCTCAGCGACTCTCCGGTCGGCCAGCTGGCCTACAACGAGCTCTTCGAGAACTTCGGCAACGGCACCTCCACCCTCACCCGCGACCAGGTCCTCACCCAGGTGAGCCTCTACTGGTTCACCAACAGCAGCGCAGGCGCGGCCCGCTACTACCGGACCGAACAGACGGTCGAGCCCAAGGTCAACGAGGGCCGGATCGGCGTGGCCGTCTTCGCCGACGACTTCCGCTCGATGAGGCCGTTCGCCGAGCGCGACAACACCGACATCGTGTCGTGGACCGAGCACCCGCGTGGCGGCCACTTCGCCTCGATGGAGGTTCCGGACGAGCTGGCCGCAGCGATCCGCGACTTCTGGGCGTGACCGGGGCGGGGCGGCATACGAGGAACGACGTCCTCGTATGCCGTCCCGTCACGTCCGCGCGACCCGCTCCGCTCAGTCGGTGGGCCGGCGCAGGGCCGACGCCTCGGCGGCGAGACCCTCGATGCGGGCCCAGTCCCCCTGTGCAACAGCATCCTTGGGCGTGAGCCACGATCCGCCGACGCAGCCGACGTTGTCGAGCGCGAGCCACTGCGGCGCCGTCTCGGGCGTGATGCCGCCGGTCGGGCAGAAGCGCAGCTGCGGGCACGGCCCGGCGACAGCCGAGAGGTAGGGCCGGCCGCCACTCGCCTCGGCGGGGAAGAACTTCATCGCCTCGAGCCCCGCCTCGACCAGGGTGAGCATCTCGGTGAGCGTTCCTGCCCCGGCGAGCAGCGGCAGACCGCTGGCGAGGGCCGCCTCGAGCAGCCGCGGTGGCGAGCCGGGCGTGACGACGAACTGGGCGCCCGCGTCCGTGACCTGCTGCACCTGCTCCGGCGTCACGACGGTCCCGGCCCCGACGACCATGCCTTCGACCTGCGAGGCGACGGCTTCGATGGCGCCGAGACCGGCCTCGCTGCGCAGGGTGATCTCGATGACGGGGATCCCGCCGCGCACCAGGGCTCGGGCGAGCGGCACGGCCTGCTCGACGGTGTCGACGACGACCACGGGGATGACCGGCGCGAGGTCGAGCACGTCGGCGCCGCTGCGCAGGTTCGCCGGCACGGCGCTCTGCGCTGCGGTCGTCTCGGGGGTCAGCACGGTGCTCATCGGGTCTCCTCGGAGGTCAGGATCGGTGCGGCGGTGGCGAGCTCTGGTGCGAGACCGAGCCGCCCGAAGACGTGGGCACCCTCGTCGGCCCGACCGACGGCTGCCCGCATCGGGGCGAACAGCTCGCGCCCCGTGCCGGGCTCGTCGGTGGTGACCCGCGGCGCGGACGGCCTGGCGGCGAGCTCGTCGGCGTCGACGAGCAGGTCGAGCCGCCCGGTGACGGAGTCGAGCCGGATGACGTCGCCGTCGCGGACCTTCGAGATGGGTCCGGCGTGGACCGACTCTGGGGTGACGTGGATGGCCGCCGGAATGGCTCCCGAAGCGCCACTCATGCGTCCGTCGGTGACGAGAGCCACGGCATACCCACGCTTCTGCAGGACGCCGAGTGAGGGGGTGAGCGCGTGCAGCTCCGGCATGCCGTTTGCGCTCGGACCCTGCTCGCGGATGACGATGACGACGTCGCGGTCGAGCTCACGTCGTGAGAAGGCCTGGAGGAAGCCGACCTGGTCGGTGAAGACCCTCGCCGGCGCCTCGATGACGCGGTGGGCGTCGGCCACGGCGGACACCTTGATGACCGCGTGCCCGAGGGACCCGCGCAGGACCCGCAGGCCGCCGTCGACGGTGAACGGGTCGTCCGCGCCGCGCAGCACGGTGACGTCGCCCGACGTGGCAGCGACGTCGACGAACTCGAGCCGGCCGTCGACGAGGACGGGGCGCTGGGCGTAGCGACGCAGGCCCTCGCCCGCGAGGGTGAGGACGTCGTCGTGGAGCAGCCCGTGGTCCAGGAGGGTCGAGACGACGTATGCCGTCCCGCCGGCCGCGTGGAAGTGGTTCACGTCCGCGGTGCCGTTGGGATACATGCGCGCGATGGAGGGCACGACGGCGGAGAGCTCGTCGAAGTCGTCCCAGGTGAGGTCGATCCCCGCGGCGGCCGCCATCGAGATGAGGTGCATCGTGTGGTTGGTCGAGCCACCGGTGGCGAGCAGCGCGACGACGCCGTTGACGACGGACTTCTCCGAGACCATCTGCCCGATGCCGTAGGGCTCGTCCGAGGCGGCGATCTCGGCGACCCGGGCGGTGGTGGCCGCGGTGAGCGCCGCGCGCAGCGGGTCGTCGGGGTGGACGAAGGCGGCCCCGGGCAGGTGCAGGCCCATGACGTCCATGAGGAGCTGGTTGGAGTTGGCGGTGCCGTAGAACGTGCAGGTGCCCGGCGAGTGGTAGGACGCGACCTCGCTGCCGAGCAGCTCGTCGCGCCCCACGTCACCGGCGGCGAACGCGCGGCGCGTCTCGGCCTTGTCGGCGTTCGAGCGGCCCGACGCCATCGGCCCCGCCGGGACGAGCGCCATCGGCAGGTGACCGAAGGCGAGCGCGCCGGCGACGAGGCCGGGCACGATCTTGTCGCACACACCGAGCAGCAGGGCCCCATCGAAGACGTCGTGCGACAAGGCGATCGCCGTCGACATGGCGATGACGTCACGGCTGAAGAGGCTGAGCTCCATGCCGGCCCGACCCTGGGTGATGCCGTCGCACATGGCGGGGACACCGCCGGCGACCCGCGCCACGGCGCCGAGGTCCCGGGCCGTCGCCTTGATCTGCTCGGGGTAGCGCTCGAACGGCGCGTGCGCCGAGAGCATGTCGTTGTAGGACGTGACGATGCCGAGGCTGACCCCGCTCGTCGCGGACATCACGTCGCGGTCGCTGCCGCCGCAGGCCGCGACGGCGTGGGCGAGGTTGGAGCAGCCGAGGTCGGTGCGGGCCGGGCGCAGGCTGAGCTCGGAGGCGGCGCGCGCGGTCCGCTGCAGGTAGGCCGTGCGGATGGCGGCGCTGCGCTCGGTGACGCGGGCGGTGACCGCGTCGAGGACGGGATGGAGGGCAGGGTTGACGGCAGGACGGATGACGGGCGCCATGGGTCTCCTGAGGGGAGTTCGAGGACGGATGGCGCGAACGGCGACGATGGCGCCCGCGAAGTGATCCAGGTCACAAGTGTGGCGATGGGTCCCCGTCCGGCAACGCCCGTCCCGGCATCCGGACACGCGGGACCACCGCCGTGCTCGGCGTCAGCGCCGGCTCCCCCAGTTCCACGACGGGGTCGTGAGCAGCCCCTGTCCCTCGACGAAGGTCTCGCCGAGGTCCTTGACCAGCGTGACGCCGGTGGCGTCCTCACCCAGCTCGCGCGCGAGGGCCTGCGAGTGCGAGACCACCATGACCTGGCTCCGCTCCGAGGCGGCCGTGATGAGGCGGGCCAGCGGCGGCAGGAGGTCGGGGTGCAGTGAGGTCTCGGGTTCGTTGAGCACCATGAACGACGGCGGGTCGACGGTGAGCAGCGCTGCGACCAGGCAGAGGTAGCGCAGCGTCCCGTCGGAGAGCTCGGCGGCAGCGAGCGGCCGGAGCATCCCCGGCTGGTGCAGGTGGACGTCGAACCGGCCGTCCGTGACGGGCACGTCGAGGATCGCCCCGTCGAAGGCGTCGGCGACGGCTGCGTCCAGGGCACCGCGTCCGCTCTCCCGGATCGTCTGGAGCGCCGCGGCCAGGTCGGACCCGTCGTCGGCGAGCACCGGTGTCCTCGTACCGATCTGGGACTGGCGAGCGGGTGCCGCGGGGTCGGCGCGGAACCCGTCGTAGAACCGCCAGCCGCGGATGAGCCGACGCACCTGGAGCAGCTCCGGGGCGCGGTCGGGGTCGGCGAGCTCGGTGAGCATCGACTCCCACGGCCGCAGCGACCCGGTGAGCGTGGTCCAACCCCGCGCCTGCGACCGGCCCGGTCCCGTCTCGCGTGGCTGGGGGTCGGACTCCCAGCCGGCCGGGCGACCGGTGTCCCACTCGTCGTCCCACCCCCGGTCGGGTGCCGTGTCGTCCGTGCGGATCTCGACCGTGCCCCACTTCCGTCGGGCCACCACGGACCCCGGGCGCATCACCGGCCCCGACCAGACGACCTCGCGCTTGATCTCCGGATCGCGCAGGAACGCGGAGCCACCGGCGTCCGAGCCCGACGCCTGCTGTGGCAGACCGAGGTCGACGAGGTAGCCCCACTCGTCGCTGGCGAAGCCCAGTCGGAGGCTGACCGGACCCTTGCGCACGGTCCCGTGGACGGCTGCTCCACGCCTGCGCGCGCCGTCGAGGCTCGCGGGGCCGGCCCACAACGCCGACTGGAGACCACCCTCACGCGCGAGGGTGCCGATGACGTCCCCTCGCCCGCACCCGGCCAGCAGCCGCAGGCTGCGGTAGAGGCTGGACTTGCCGGTGCCATTGGCGCCGCTGACGACGTCGAGCCCGTGCAGTGGCACGACGACGTCGCGCAGCGAGCGGTATCCCGAGACGGCGACGGCGGTGAGCACGGACACGAACGTATGCCGTCGCGCCGACAGCCGTCGGGCGTTCACGGCCTGCTCAGGCCAGCGCGGTGGTCCTGCGTGCGTCGCTGTCCCAGTGGCGCAGGAGCGTGGCCGTGCCGTCGTGCCCCGCGGCCCGCACCAGCGCCAGGGCCTCACCGACCCGGTCGAGCGGTAAGCCGCGGGCGAGCGTGACGTGCGGGACCCACCGTCCGGGGGCGGTCAGTGGCGAGGCGTCGGCCCGGCTCGTCGACACCGCCGTCTCGTGGAGGGTGAGCAGGCGGGAGTCGACGATGACGAGGCGGGCGAGGACGGCTCTGCGGCCGGGGAAGGCGATCACCGGACCCAGCCGCACGGGGACAGGCAGCAAGGGGCGCAGCGCCGAGGCGAGCTCCTCGTCGGTCGCCGGCAGGGAGTCGGTGGCGAGCACGGTGACGTGAGGCGCGTTGGTCTCGCCCGTGTGGTCGGCCTGGCTCGGCAAACCCCTGTCCCGCAGGGCTGCCCACTCCTCACGCACCACTGCGTCGGTGTCGTCGTCGAGGAGGAGCTCGAGTGCCTGCATGCCCCCATCGTGCCCCGGAGGTCGGCCACCTCGCGGCGCCGCGACTCAGGAGTGCTGGCAGCCCGGGCACCAGAACATGCGCTGCGGCCCCATGCGCTCGGCACGCACGGTGCTTCCGCACACGTGGCACGGCTTCCCGGCACGGCCGTAGACGGCATACCTCTTGGGCCAGCGGGGCACCCGCTCGCCACGGACGAGGAGCTCGCGCGCCGCGGTCATCTGCACCTCGTCGGTGACGATCCACCCGGCTCCGAGACCGAGCGTCAGCAGCTCGACGGCGTCGTGCCACAGGGCGGCGAAGGTGTCGTCGTCGATGTCGTGCCCGGGGATGAAGGGGTCGAGCCGGGCGCGGTGGAGGAGCTCGGCGCGATAGACGTTGCCGATGCCGGCGATGACCTTCTGGTCGATGAGGAGTGCGCCGATCGGCCTGCGGGAGTTCTGGATCCGTCGCCTGGCGAGGTCGGGCTCCGCATCCTCGCGCAAGGGGTCGGGTCCCAGGCGCGCTCGCAGGGCGAGTACGCCGTCCTCGTCGAGGAGCTCGCACACCGCGGGGTCGGTGACCTCCGCGTGGTGGGTCGCGGAGAGGAGGCGCCAGGCGACGTTGCCGTGGGACGGTGGCTCGGTGCGGGGATAGGCGCCATCGAGCGCGCGCGAGTGCTTGCGCACCGAGACACCGCCGTCCATGGCGAGGTGGAGGTGCACGGCGAGCGGCACGTCGACCGCCGTCACGAGGAGGTGCTTGCCGACCGCCTGGGCGTCGGCCACGACGTGCTCGTCGAAGAGCGCGGCGTCGAGCTGCCCGTTGGGGGAGGACGACCGCACCGGCTGGCCCACGAGCTGGCGCAGTCGGGCCGCCATGCCGTGGACCGCGTGACCTTCGGCCACCCGTCAGTCGCCGTCCGCCCGCTGCACCTCGCTGGCGAGCTTGAGGACGACCGTGCCGTCCTCCTGCTCGATGACGTAGGCCGGGTCGTCCTCGCTGCCGTTGCGGGTGATCTCCTCACCCTTGGTTGTGCGGCTGACCGAGTCGTGGTGGACCTCGGTGACCGAGCCTTTCGCCCACGAGGAGCCCCACTTCCACTTCACGGTGGTACCGGTGCGGATCGTCATGGCTCCAGCATGTCCCACGGAGGTGACAGCGATGCGGTTCAGGCCGAGCGAGGTGCGTACATGATCACGGCGACCCCGGCGAGGCAGAGCAGCGCTCCCGCGACGTCGTAGCGGTCGGGCCGGAAGCCGTCCAGCGCCATCCCCCACGCGAGCGAGCCTGCGACGAACACCCCTCCGTATGCCGCGAGGATCCGTCCGAAGTGCGCGTCCGGTTGCAGCGTGGCGACGAAGCCGTAGAGCCCGAGGGCGATGACGCCGGCGCCGATCCAGACCCAGCCGCGGTGCTCGCGCACTCCCTGCCAGACGAGCCACGCGCCCCCGATCTCGGCGAGCGCGGCGGCGACGAACAGGGCGATCGACCTCAGCGTGTCCACCCGGTCATCGTGGCAGGCGGCGACACGGCCCACGCTCGGCCGCACCGGGTCAGCGGGGGACGAAGCCGATCCAGCCGGCGTTCGTGTCGAGGCTGAACATCGGCCCCTCGGTGGACCCCTTGAGCTGCACCTGTGCCCCGTCGGTGACGAGGGCCGCGAGCCAGGCCTCCGCGGCTGCCACCTCCGGCGGGCACCCGATCTCGGTCGTGACCACACCCTGCTCGGACCGGAGGCGGTGGTCCTCGACGTGGACGACGGCGCTCATCCGGTTGCACCCCACGTCGAAGCGCAGCTCGTCACCGTCGACGGTCAGCGTGACCGGTCTCGTCCACGGGCTGGTGCCGTCGTAGGCGAACCCGGTGCGGGAGACCCATTTCCCCCGCACCTCGTCCAGCGAGTGCAGCCATCCCGCGCTCCGGTCCGCGGACCGCTCCATCGCCAGCTGGACGGCATACAGGGAACCGACTCCTGCCAGCGCGACGAGCGCTGCGAGCGCGAGCCACCGCCACCGTCTCCTCATGACGCTTCGACGTCGGAGCGGACGGCGCGGTTCCGGCTCAGCCGGTCATGGCCGCCCGCCACACCGCGACCATGACGTCGTAGGGACCCGCGCTCATCGGCGGGCTGTCCGGCGGCAACGACGCGAGCGCCGACTCGGGCACGACGTTGCGCATCGTCATCGACACCTCGTGTCCCATGAGGTCGATGTCGACGCTCCAGCCCCACTCCTGGAGATAGGTGCCGCCCACGGCCACGCCGTCGCCGGAGCGGGTGCCGTGCAGCGACATCAGGCCGGGCTGCTGGTGCCACGTGTCGAAGAGGCTGGCCTCGACCGCACCACCCTCGCCAGTGCCGCCGACGAGGAGCGCGCCCTGCTGCTCACCGTCGGTGGGGTGCACCCACGTGTAGGTCAACGTGAAGCCCTGGTCACCGATCGTGGTGAGCGTCGCCGACGACGATCCCTCGGCGAGCGGGTCGTTCGGCATGAGCCGGAAGGCACAGGTGCCGTGGACGGCATACGGGCTGGTGCGTGCGGACATGACGACAGGATGACGCACGCCGACGACCACGTCACGGCGTCACAGGACGAGGTTGAGCACCACCGTGAGCAGGATCGACAGGACGACGGAGACGGCGATCATCGTGAGGCAGCCGGCGGCGCCTCCGACGGGGCGGATCTGCACGGGGCTCATGCCACCAACCTGTCATGCGGACAGCGCGGGCCACCCCACCCCGAAGGGCGTGCGCGTCCACCGTTGACGGTCCGCCGCCGACGCTGCCACGCTCGTCCTGACAGGTCGCGCACGGCAGGACGGAGGACCCGGTGCCAGGTCGTCGTGAGCCCGACGGTGGGGTCGGGCACAGCTTCGGACTCGAGCTCGACGGGGTGCGCGTCTCGATGCTCACCGAAGTCCTCGGACTGACCGTCGAACGTGAGGTCGTCGAGTTCAGGGAGGGCGGGGCGGACGGCACCCAGGTGGTGCGCAAGCTGCCCGGCCGCACGAAGTCCGGCGAGGTCACCGTCGTGCGCGGCCTCACCACCGAACCCACCTTCGAGCAGTGGATGCGCGACGTGACCGCCGACGCGGACGCGGGTCGTCGCACCGTCGCGATCCTCGTCCTCGACCGCAAGGGTCAGCGGGTCGCGACCTTCACCCTGACGCGGGCGTGGCCGAGGAAGCTGGAGTATGCCGGCCTGCGCGCGGGTGCCCCGGAGCCCGTGACCGAGCGGCTCACCCTCGTCCACGACGGCATCGCGCGAACCTGACCTCGGGCGTCGCCCGGGCGTAGGTTCGCTGCATGGACATGCTCAGGGGGCCACAGATCGCCGAGGCGAACCTCACCGACTGGCGCAAGCTCGCGCAGGGGCTGCACGCCCGCTTCGTGATCGACGACTTCGGCGTCGGGGCGCGCTTCGTCACCGCCGTGGCCGAGGCGGGGGACGCGCTGGGCCACCACCCGCGGGCGGTGATCGGAGTCGGCCACGTCGACCTCGAGCTCGTCACGGCCGACGCGATCTATCGCGATGACGAGGGCACCGAACACGTCGTCGAGTGGGTGACGCAGCAGGACGTCGACCTCGCGCGCACGATCAGCGAGATCGCCGCCATGCAGGGGCTCGGAACCGACCCCAGCTCCGTGAGTGAGGTCGAGCTCGGTCTCGACACCGCGGACTCGGCGGTGATCGCCCCGGTGTGGGCGGCTCTGCTCACGGGCGACGCCGGTTCGCAGGGACGCGGCACGCCCGGCGACGAGGTCCGTGACGCCACCGGACGCACCCCGAACCTCTGGTTCGGTGACGCCCCGCAGGGCGACGGGACCGGCCAGCGCTTCCACGTCGAGGTCTATCTGGCCCCGGAGGTCGTGGAGGAGCGGATCGCGGCTGCCGTGGCCGCCGGCGGCGTCGTCGTCGACGACAGCGAGTCGCCCGGGCTCACCGTGCTCGCCGACCAGGACGGCAACCGTGGAGTCGTGTGCGTCGACACGTCAGCGGTGGCGGCGGGCTGAGGCCCCCTCGTTCCTGAGCCGCGCCCGCGCCCAACGCAAGGACCTCCGGGTGGCGTGGACGTCCACGCGGCACCCGGAGGCCCTCCCGGCGATGGCCGGACCTCAGACCTGTGTCAGGGCCACAGGTTGGGGTTCTTGTCCGAGCCGTAGCCGCCGTAGCGCGGGCGGCGCTCGAGGTGCAGGTGCGGACCGGTCGTGTTGCCGGTGTTGCCCGAGTAGCCGATGAGCTGGTTCGTGGCGACCCGCTGGCCGTCACTCACGACACGGCGGGACAGGTGGCAGTAGCCCCAGTCCGAGCCGTCGACGTTGTCGTTGATGAGGATCATCGTGCCGTAAGCCGATCCCCAGTTCGCCCGACCGGTGCGGACGTCACCGCCGATGGTCGCGTAGACGGGGGTGCCGATGGGGCAGCCGATGTCGACGCCCGTGTGGTAGCCGGCCGCCCAGTTGCCGGGCTGGCGCCACTGGGCCGTGATCGGGTGCGCGGTGGGGTTCTTCACCGGCCGCACGTAGGACGCGGCGTTGGCTGCCGGCGCTCCGACGATGCCACCGATCGCCAGCCCGCCGAGGGCGGCGCCGCCGCCCAACAGCATCCGTCGGCTGGGGGTGCGCTGCAGTTCCTCATGGTCTGTCATGACAGTTCTCCCGAATCTGCTCGTGATCGGGTTGCCGAACACGGGAGAACCCCCATGCCCATCCGCCCGCTCGCTGGTCTGGACCTTCGTGCACTGGAAACCTGCACGGCTCAGACCGTCGCAACCGCCACTGCGGAACCGCTGCGAAACCACTGCGACACCGGCGAACCGGCTCGGCGACGCTCTTGACCGAGCGCGAGCGGCCCTCACCGTCTACCCTGCATCTGCTGGCGGGGTTCACAAGGGGGTCGTCGGCCTCTGCCTCGCCGAAAGAGGGGGATTTGCTGATGCGTCGGAAGTTTGGTGCCACCGCTCTCGCCGTTCTGGGAACCGTGACCGTGGTCGGGATGAGCGCCCCGTCCGCTCAGGCGAGCAGCGAACAGAGCGTGTGGTTCTTCGCGGACACAGCGGCTCGCAGCCTCGAGAAGTGCAAGGCGGCCGCACCCGCGTACAACTCCTCGTGGACGAAGATCGTCGTTCCCTGCAGCGTTCTGGGCTTCGACCCCACCCGCGACAAGTGGGCGTCCCGCCTGGTGTACCGGACGGTGGGCTGACCGGGTCGCAGCTTCTCTGGCCGCGACTCGGGGCACGCCCCGGGTAGCGGTGTAGCGCTGCGTGTTCCATCTCGGTGTGGCTGCCTCTGCGGGTGGCCACACCGAGGTGGCGTCGCTGGTTTCGCCGGACGAAGCGCCCGGCCGGGCCGGTGCGGGCGCGGGGTCAGAAGCCGCTGGTCCCTCCGCCGATAGGTGACATGGCATCCAGCGCGACCGGTGGTGCGAATCCACTTCTCGATGCCAAGTTTGACCGGCAGACGCCGAGGGACCGCTCGAAGTCCAAGGCCCGGGGGCATATCAGCGAAGGAACCCCCGCTCGCGTCTTGTGCAGCATCAGGCAGGCGCAGGTCCGTGCGAGGGGCATTGGGGGCACCCCGCCCCTCCCCGCTTTACGGGTGGGATGCTTGATGTCGCAGCCGAAGGGGCTGCCCGCCTGCAACGCGAGGAGCAGCTTGAACTTCGGTATCGTGTCGGTCGGCTACGAGGGACGAGACCTCGCTGACTTCGTCAACCTTCTGGTGGCCCATCACGTTGGAACCTTGGCTGATGTCCGGCTCAACGCCATAAGCCGCAGGGTGGGCTTCTCGAAGACTCGGCTGGGGCAGGCACTTGCGGACGCCGGTATCGAGTATGTCCACCTGCGCTGCTTGGGTAATCCAAAGGAGAACCGAGAGCGCTTTCGGAAGGGCCCCTTGGACGAGGGAATTGCCCACTTCCGTCAGGTGCTTAAGAGCGCCGAGGCGGAAAAGGCTCTAAGCGACCTGGGTTCAAAGGCGTCGTCAGAGGTCATCGCCGTGATGTGCTTCGAGGCCGATCACCGCCGCTGCCACCGAGATGTCGTCGTGGCCGACCTTCGGTCACGCGTCGGCGTCAACGCCGTTCACGTCTAGCTACGGGGTGGGTAGTACATGCCGATCACGCTGTAGGTGTTCCGGTGCTTCGCCTGATTGCCGACGTAGAAGCACGTGTCTTTGCGAGCATCGCAAACCATCCCCAAGAACCTGTCCGCGATGGCTTGCCTTGCCTTCGCGTCAGGAACTCGTCCGAGCCGGCGCTGATAGGCCACCAGTTCCCAATCGAGAATGCCCTGACGGTGCCGTCCGTGACACTCCGAATCGCCACAAACGTACGCGTACCAGGCCTTGAATCGTGGGGCCTCTAGCGGGATCTTCGCCCTGTCGTCGAAGAGTTCGTACTGGTTGACGTAGGCATCGATCTTGTTTTGTTCGGCGTGCGTCCAGCCGGGGTGGGGTTCGATGTCTAATCCGACGATGCGGGCCGGACGAATCAGGGCCAGGGATGGGGCAGCGGGGTTTCCCGCAACCGCGGTGAGCAGTGAGCACATCGACGCTCGGATCATCGGGTCGATCCATGCTCGTCGATCCCAAGGCTTCTTGTGGCGTGAGACAACCCTCAACGTGCTCATGTCGGGCTTCCAGCTCTCGAGGCGGGAGTCAGCGATTGCTGGGGTGGCATCTACCTCAATCACGTCGTACTTGCCGAACCTCGCGGAATCGCCCAAGTGCCTCACGTTCACGGGATAGAGCCTGATCCAATTGGTGCCCGTGACGCCAACTTCCAAACCAGCCACGCACACCGTTTCTCCGTGGCTCGCGGACGGATTGGGCGCAGCCGTGACGGTGATGAGAACTCGCAGGCGTCGAGGTCGTCTATCCAGTGGCTTGGCCAGTACTGCCTCATCCCCCTGCAGGCTGAACAGACTGTCCTGCATGGGTGGAGGGTACGCCTCCGAACGTTCTAGAAGTCGCTGATCAGCACAAATGCGCCGCTCTGGAAACGAGACTCAAGGAGTCGCACCGCGCGCGGGAATGCTTTGGCTCCCAAAGAGTCCTCCACGTCGGGGCCGAGCCCCTCCGCGACCCCCAGAAGACAACGGAGCAGAGCCGAGCGACGCCTAAAGCCGACGTCAGTTCTCCTCACCACGCCGGAAGCGCCCCAGAGCCATGTATTCAAAGATGGAAGCAGCATCATCGCGTCCTTCTCGTTCCAGACGATCGTCCGTGAGATTGGCTGACGTCCAGCGAATCAACCAGCCTGCGCCCCGGGCTGCGTGGAGCCGCCGCGCTACTGATTCCCACGACGGGACTGCTTAGCGAGTGCCCGCTTGGCGAACACCCGGGCGCCGTACATGCGAAGCTGGGCGAATTGGGTGCTGACCGCGAAGTGTTGGGCCACTTGGTCGTTGTTCCAGCCGGCGAAGGCCGCCCGCTCTGCGGCCGCCTTCGGGATGAGGAGCTCGCCGGCGAGGTAGTCGGCCTCCTTCTCCATCTTCGCGTCGAATCGGCGACAGCCGTCGTCAGCGAGGAGTATCCGGTCGAAGACGTGTTCAAGCAGGTGGTGTCCGAGTTCGTGAGCGATGCTGGATCGCCGCCGAACGGGCGCATGCGCGGCGTTTTCGATGATGAACCGTCGGTGGCTGCCGACAGCCACGAGGGCCGCTGACCAACTGCTCGCGCGGAATCGGGTGAAGTGCTGAACCGACTCGATCGGGCAGCCGGACTCCAAGAGGTCGTCGAAGGAGTACACCGGGATGCCGTGTTCGGCGGCGAGGGCGTAGGGATCGAGCGGCTGGTACAAGTCGAGATGTAGGCCAGCGCGTTCTTCCTGCGCGACCTGTCTCATTAGGGCCTGTGTCCACCGCTGCGCCATTTTGCTACCTGCCAGATTTCGCTCGTTCGGTGTTGAACCGCTTCACTGCTGACCCGATGAGTTCCTCCAGGTGTCGCACGTCTTCGCCATCTAGATCCTTGCGAGCTCGCAGGAGAGGGGCGAGCTCAGCCACTAAGTCGGGCTCAAGTCCCGCCTCGTCGGAGTCATCGGTATGACCAACCATGAAGGCGGAAGCGTCCATTCGTAGCCATTGGAGCATCGCCGCGAAGGCGTTGACGTCTGGTTTGAGGTCGTTGGCGAGGCGGGAGAGGGTTGATGGGCTGACTTCGATCTCGCGGGCGAGTTGGCGCCAAGACATACCACGGCTTTCGCGACTGGCGTCGAGGGCTGAGTAGAGAGCGGGTACGTCGATGCTCGTTCTGGCCATGAGACCTCCCTGGGGCTGGGGCGGAGACGACGGTGTTCGACATGTCGCACAGTGATGCTACTCTGTCGCACAGAGTGTTCGACTTATCGAACACTGTCGACATCGCGGCACACGCCGCCCAGCATGAGGAGCACCATCCATGACCGAGAAGCCAGATCAGAAGCACAACCCGAAGGCGGACACCGTCACCGTCACGTTCAACACCGAGATCCAGCTGTACCTCGCCAAGGGTGACCAGACCGGGCTGCAGATCAAGCAGGCCGCCATCGCCCAGCACGCACCCATCGAACTGAACTTCCAGCTTTCCGTCCTGCACGGTCAGCGGTACGACGTAGTCGGCGACGAGGACATCGTCAAGGTCCACAACCACATGGAATTCACGTGCGTCGCCCCGGACGACAACTCATGACCGGCGACTTGACGCCCGCCGTGCAGAACGCCGTTGACGCCCTTCGTGGCCAATTCGAGCAAGAGCCGGAGGTGACTCAGGACGGCGCGGGAGGCGCCCACGTCGTCATCCCAACCGTCTCGATCGGCGGTACCTACGAGCCGGACGAGACCTGGCTGGGGTTCCACCTCAACGCCGCCTACCCTCACTCGGACGTCTACCCCCACTACATCGGATGCGTCGAGCGGCGCGACCACCAGCCGCACTGCTCGGCCGTCCAGTCGGTCGAGTGGCAGGGCCGACCCGCCCTACAGCTGTCCCGACGGTCGAACCGGTGGAACCCCGCCACCGACAACGCGGCTCTGAAAGCGGAGAAGGTGAGGGCATGGTTCGCCGAGCTCTGAACCCGCCGGCGCACGGATGGAGCCTCACCATCCCAGCGTCGATCTGGCAGGACCTCCAAGATCACCTGTACAGCTTGAACGGAGGTGGGGCGGTCCTGCTGGCTCGTCAAGTGGACGGCCCGCGCGGTCCCCGGTTGCTGGCCACCACACTCATTCCGGCGGCCGCGGGTACTGACTACGTCGATGGCACCTTCGGGCATCACGCACTCTCGGCCTCGTTCGTGCGGGACGCCGCCCTACGAGCCCGCACGGCGGGTCAGGCCTACATCGCCGTGCACGCCCATGGCGGTGCTGGTCGAGTCAAGTTTTCCGACGTCGACCTCGCCAGCCATGAGCGGGGCTACCCGGCGCTGCGGCAGATCACAGGTCAGGTGGTCGGCGCACTGGTCCTCGCGGAGGGCGCCGCGGCCGGCGACCTCTGGCTTCCAGACGGCACCCGCACTCAGCTCGCCGACGTTGTCGTGCCAAGCAACAACCTCCTCCGGCTGCGTCCCACGCCCGCCACTGCGAGGGCCTCCGATCCTGCCGCGGACCGCCAGGTCCGCCTCTTCGGCGACGCCGGGCAGGCCGCATTCAGCAACATGACCGTCGGAATCGTGGGTCTCGGCGGCGCCGGGTCACTCATCGTCGAGTACCTCGCCCGCCTCGGCGTGGGACAACTCGTTCTCATGGACGACGACTCGGTCGCCGAAAACAACCTCAACCGGCTCACAGGCGCCTCCCGTGCGGACGTTGGGCGTCCCAAGACCGAGGTCGCCGCCGACACCGCCCGTCGGGCCAACTCGTCCATCGCCCTGACCCTGCACAAGGCGACCCTCGGTCCCACCACCGCGCACCTGATCACGTCCTGCGACTGGATCTTCCTCGCGGCTGACACAGCAGGTGCGAGGCACTACGCCAACATGATCGTCGAGGAGCACCTCATCCCCGGGACTCAGGTCGGAGTGAAGGTCCAAGTCCTCGACGATGGCACCGTCGGACAAATCCACGCAGTCACCCGACCGATGGTGCCGGGCAGCGGCTGCCTGTGGTGCAACGGGCTCATCGACCGCACCGATCTCGCGTTGGACCACCTGCCACAGCACGAAGCACGCCGGGCCCGCTACCTGGACGAGGTTCCCGCTCCCAGCGTGATCACCCTGAACGCCTTGGCCGTTGCCGAGGCGGTCAACCACTTCATGCTCGCCGTCACCAATCTCCACCGCGATGACGTCGACCCGGCCAGCGTGCTCGTGCGGCCTCGAACCCGCAATCGAGACCTTCTCAACCCCCGCCAAGACCCACGCTGCGCCTTCTGCGGCCAGCCCGACGATGATGGGGTGGGATCGTGATGCGCTGGGCGCGTTTTTGGTCCCGTTGGATCGTGCGAGTACTGGCTGTGGGCGCCTTCGGTCTGGGCTGTTTGACGTTGATGTCAGCGGATGCGGCGTTCGACGAAGCAGAACGCTGGTTCTCCCGTGCCACCTACCTGAGTCAATGCACCGACTAGAGCACCGTGCAGTCAGGGTGTCCACAACTTTTGGAGGACGCTCCACACTGGCCAGCAGGGGTGGCGGTCACCCACCCTGACGTCGTGTTGGCCCAGGGGTCGGCCATCCACAACACCGGGTCGTCGATCCTGACCTTGGGCGGAATCTTCATCGCCATCGCCGCAGTCCTGTTCTCGGTGACGCCACCGAAGGTCGGTTAGGCGAGATGGTGCCCAAGAGACGTGCGAGGGGGAAGCCGCCACCGCCCACTGTGGCAGCGGGCGTTGCGGGCCATCGCGTTCGGTCTCATCCACCTCGTGAAGGGAGTACCGTTCGCCGCAAGGCAGGTACTCATCGTTGTGGGCGTCCTGTACCACGCGGCGCATCGGCTTGGCGTCCTTGGCCGTCTTCATGCGGTGAGGTGGACAGGCCCATCGCGCGAAGGAACTCCTCGTAGGGCGTCGGACCTCCTTCGAAACGAGACGTCCGCGGCGGCTGGGACCGCCGCGTTGACCGCTCTCCACGTGACATGGAACTACGTTCTGCTGTTGCCTCGCGCGCCTCTACTTCTTCTCGCGCGATGACCTGGGGAATCAGGTCGTCGTTAGGGGAAGTTGCGGCGCGTGCGCCGCCTTCGCTCGCATCGCCAACTTCAACTGTTTGCATCTCAGCGCCCCACGAGGCACGTGCGTCTTCGGTCCCAGAATCATCGGAGATTTTTCCCGATCGCTCGGCTTTCAGGAGTCGCAGAGCTGTGGTGTAGGTCAGTCCGTGAACGTCCGCGTATGCCCTTACCGCTTGCTTGAAGCTTCTGTTGTCCGTCATCGCGAGTCCTTTGGTCTTGTGGGGTTGATTGGGGCGACGTCACTTCGATCCGCTGCCACGCGGCCTTGGCCCGAGGTGGGCAACGTCTGACGGCGTGAACCCTTCGGCTCGTCAGCCGTGAGATGGGCAAGGAGCAACGCGGTCTGGTCCTTGGTCCAACGTCGCTTCTGGACGGCGAGCTTGCTTCGTTCCGCGTGATCGAATTCGAAGTTGGCGGGTGTAGTCGCCGGGTGGCCCTGAACGAAGTCGTGCCACACGTGTTGGCGCAGGACAGGATCGAAAGCCGGCGAAACGCCAACGGCGTTTCGCGTCCGGGACATCCAGTCACCATCACAAAGGCAGGCCCGGAACCTGTCCTCACGGACCCGATAGTCGGGACTGTCCGTGATGCCCTCCATGAGGCCTGCTTTGAGCGTCTCGAAGTAGGTTCCATCGTCGACGAGGAGAGCCTGATGGCCGCTGCGGGCAAGCTTGATCGCGATGGGCTTGGGAAGTTGGAGGGCCGCGCCAGCCGCCTGCCAAGTGCAGCGAAGGATGTACTTCGCCATGGCGAGTGAGGCGAAGCCGCGTCCGACGACCTCAGCAGACTCAGTCATCGGCTTTAGGTCGTCCCAGACTTCCATCCAGGTCAGCTGGGGTAGGTGCCGTACGGATGCGTCCCGGTCGGATACAGGAACCATTCGACGGTTTCCCACGCTCGCTGTCCCTTGAGCTGCCTCCTCAAGTATGGGAGCGAGTGGTGGCAGAGCGATGGTGCGGTCTCGGAGCCAGGTCAGCCTGGAGCTGGTGCCCACCACGTGTCTGTCCAGGCTCTGGCGGATGTGGGCGACAACGGTTTCCGCGGGTGAGCTGAGGAGCTGGTGCGCGGTCGTGAGCAGCGTCGTTCGAGTGGTGGTGGCGCGAGGTGGGGCGGCGACGGCCCGTCGGGTCACGACGCCACGGACCGGTTCGAAGTTCCGAAGGTGCTCCTCCAGGCCCGCAAGGCTGCGAAGCGCCTGTAAGTAGTCGTCACAAGTCAGGACTCCTAGAGCACTTGTTCCAACTGTGGACCCGTCCAAGGCTGAGTTGATGTCACGGACGGTCGCCCTTGTCTCTGCGGAGGCTTGCCTGTCGCCAAGGTGTGGCCACAGCCGCAGGAGCACCGCGGCGAAGTCCTCGGATCGACGGGGACCCCCAATGCGGCGGGGGCAACGATGGGCCTCGAAGAGCACTTGGTCGCAGAGCGGGCACGTCGACAGCAAAGGCAGCTCGTGAGTCTCGCACACGATGCTCCACGGGAGGTGCCATTCCAGTCGCCACACAGTGGGTGACTGGTGCAGGCACAGCAGGCAGCACTGGCTGGCGCTAAGCCAATACCAGTGGCGGCGAGCAAACGAGTTGACGGGACTATGCCCGTCGAGGACGTCTTGAAGAGCCGGGAACGCCTCGACGTAGCGAGCCATCGTTGTCGGGCGGGCGACCTCGACGGGCACTCCCATTACACGGCTGGCCGCTCTCAGCTCTGCACTCGCGAGGAGGTTCTGGCGGGATGTCCAGTTGACTTGGGGGAAGCGCTTCTGCGCTTCGCTCACGGATACGTTGTTGGCTCGTAGAGTCCGACGTCTGACAGAGGTGTGGCTCTCCCCTGGCCGGGGCAGAATCGTCGTTGGAAACATGGTCAGCCGGTCGCTGCGTGCGTCAGCACTGGAGCAGCCGTTGGGACACCCACCGTGACGAGTTGAGAGTTGTTCCAATCCAGCAGGGCCAGCTTGTCGTCCGCCGACGCGGCCTCCGACCATTGCCGCAACGGTGTTGCCGCAGACCGCACGGATCGCCCATCAAGGAACGGAGCGGTTACCAAGGGTCCATGTGTGGTCATCGTCCACAGCCACAGCGCACCCATCTGTCCGGGGGTGACGCCCGGATGCTGCGGCAACGGGCGAAGCATCCGCCTCAGCACTGTGGGGGCTACGGATCCGACCTGGCCTTGCGCCCACCGCCCTACTTCCCCATGCACTCCGTCGGCGGAGTGAAACGCCGCCATCGCCGCCTCGAAGGCTCGCTTTTGTGCCGGTTTTGGGGCGCTGGTCAGTATGGTGCGCGTCATTGTCGACACCGCTTGCCGATGCCCCAGAGTCAGGACGCTGTTGGTGTAGGCACAGGCGGTCGCGGCGTGGTGATACAAAATCGCTCGGGCAGCAGCCTCGAGCCAGCTCCCAAAGAGATCTTCGTCAGGTGCCCACAGGCATGGCGGCACTTCAGCGGCCGTCATTTCGTTGGGACGCTCCGCTACTCCACGCACTGCCATGCGGAGCCAGTCGTCATGGATGGGCAGGGTGAGCCTCGGGACAGGTGTCCGGACGCCAAGTTCTTCGAGGAATACGGCGGCTCGCTGCGCACTTGGGCGAGACTCGCCGATCGATCCAAGATGCGTCAGCCAGGCTGGCTCTAAAGTCAGGGTTGTGGGGTCCACGTGCGGCCAGGTGGCGTTCAGCAACTGAGCGTTGATCCAAGGTTCACCGGGGGGCCTGATCAAGCGACGACTTGCCCAACGGCCACCGCCACACAGTCCGGTTCCATGCGAGTCCACCAACTTCCGCAAGTCTCGGGTCATAGGTTCCTGCGGGTTCCCAGTGAGCGCATCTATCCAGACAAGTGCGGTCGCGGCGCGAATGCGGCGCAGGCCAATGATCAGATCGCTACTTCCGCGGGCTGTGTCCAGCGCCCTCAAAAGGGTGCGTTCAGCCTCTTCGGACGGCTCTCGTGCCCCGGCGACTGCGCTGCCTTGGCGGTGATGTCGGCATCCGCGCGACGGACGACGCGTCAATGAGTCTTGTGTGGCGCAACTTCCGCATGTGGTCCGTAGAAATCCTCCGTGTGTCGGACAGGTCATCGCCAGCGCTGTTTGGTGCTCGAGCCTCCAGCCCGAGCCGTCTTGCAAGCACGTCGGACAATAGGCACTGAAGGCGGGGGAAACCCATCCCATCGGATCGGCGTGCTGGTAGGTGATGTCGGGCCTGCCAATCACCGCACCCGGGTAGCGGTCGAGAGTCGCGTCAGCCAGAGTTCGGGCGGAAATTCCCGTGAGGTCCTCAAGGGCCTGCAGTCCCTCCGAAGTAGCGACTCGCCGCCTGTAAAGGTCTGCTGCGTTGGTCCGGGCAAGCACATCTGAGGTGCGCAGGTCATTGCTTGATGCGAGTCGGCTCACGTATCCGGTTAGGGCCTCCCCTGACTGCAGGTCCGGGACGCTCGGCAACAGGGTGATCATGCCGCCGACCTGCGCTTGGCCAGTTCCTTTACGAACTTGTCAGGCATGTGGGCTGCCTTGAGGGCTTCCATGGTCACGGTCAGCTGACGACGCGGACTGGGGTCCTCAAGCGCCTCAACGGCCATGTCCTTCAGCAGCAGTGCCACTCCGCCGGCGTACCCCATAGTGTGTGCCCACAGGGCACGTCCCAAATCGGCGCTTAAGCGTCCAGCATTGAGATCGGGAAGCACTGGACGGAGCGCTGTTTCCCAGGCAGTCAAGTACTCCTGCCATGCCAACGTTTCGTCGCTGCGAAGGTTGTTTTGGTCCAAGCCCAGCGGGCTCATGGGGAGGGTGATCAGCCGCGAGCTCAGTTGCTCGTGCTCCAGTAAATTGCCGAAGCCGGCCGCATCGGGGTTACCTACGTAGACGAACGCGACGTGCTGGTCGCCCAGTTCGGTATTGAGGTCCTTGATCGTGTTGTAGATCTTGTGGGCGTCGCGCCTGTCCGTCGCGAGGTTGTGAACGTCGTCGAGGACGACTAGTCGTACCCCGTGCTTGGCCACGAACTCGGCCACCTTGTCTGTCAGTTCGTTGGCCGATCCCTGGGTTCCGTACCCGCAAAAGTTGACGATGTGAGTCACCACCGCGCGACGCTGCGCATCAGGTCGAACCAGCACACGCACCACCGGCATATGCGCGTCGTGGCCGGCCGCGTGCTGTAGCCGTGGTTGGCCCTGCACCCACATGTCGCTGTCAGCAATGGCTTCTCGGTGGATGGCCAACGCTGCGCGATCCACCGCCGTCGACTTCCCGAGAAAGGGCCGTCCGAGTACATACAGGGCGACCTGTGCGCCTTCGAGGTTGTGTGCGGCACGTCCTTGCGTTCGCCTGACCAGTTGCTCGCACTGCGTCTGTTGCGGAGTAGGCACGTAAAGGCGCCCGATGTATTTCTGCTCAGCGTCAAGTCGGAGGCGGCGTTGCCCTTCGGGGAGGCGACGCCGCTCATGGGCCGTGAGCGGCTCTGGCTCCGGCGGCAGAGCCGCCGCAGCGCGATGGGCGAACCGCACGTACGGAGCTGACCCAGACGTCACGCGCGGACCTCCAATCTTGGCAGCGGCGCGTACAGGTCGTGGACCGGCCCGCCTGCCGCACG
The DNA here is from genome assembly GCF_964253435.1 of Knoellia sp. LjRoot47. Taxonomy (NCBI): domain Bacteria; kingdom Bacillati; phylum Actinomycetota; class Actinomycetes; order Micrococcales; family Intrasporangiaceae; genus Knoellia; species Knoellia sp. LjRoot47. The sequence goes on along the minus strand of NZ_CAXUQS020000001.1, from coordinate 1,299,524 downwards.
ATCGGCGACCTGCGAACCCGGAACGATCCGAGCGCCGGCGCGCACCACCTCGTCGAGCGTGAAGCGTGCATTGGAGAGGTCAGCAAGGTCGCGACGAATGCCCAGGTCAGACAGGTCCACGTCGGCGATGCGGTCGGCGAGCAGAGCGTGATGGTTCGGGTTGTGGGCGTTGTTTAGGTTCGCGAGCCGCAACCCGGCGGTCAGGATGTTGTGGGTCAGTGGATTGCGGGTGTGCTGTCGAAGAACGTTTGGAATCTCGTAGTAATGGTTGTCTTCGGAGTTGTGCACCCAGATGCATGATTCGTCTCGCGGGTCGAAGTGGATTCTCACCTGCTGTTCCCGGCCGACGACGTTCCGCCCGAACTCGAAGAGAACGGGGTCGCTATAGACCTGCCGGTTGAGCCGAATGCCCTTCTGCGTTCTCGTGCATGTCGTCTGCGGCGTAAAGAGGAAGCGCGCTGTCGGATCAGTGAGCACGGGCATGGCTCCGGTTGCCTCAACGATCGCGTCCCAGTGCTGCATGCGGGTCAGGCCGGATCCACCGACCAGTCCTGCAAACGGCGCGGCTGACGGCATGAAGTTATATTCCACAAATGCAAAGCGCTGAAGTTTCGCGTTGAACTGGGACAGCAAGAGCGGCACTTCATCCAAAACGCCGCGGTTCTCGGTCGTGTTGCCCGTAAAGCAAGGCTGAGACTCCGAGAAGCCGCGGAGCGCGGCAAATCCGGATTCGGCGTTGGGGTTGTCAGTGCTACGACCTTTCCGCGACGGAGAGAGGTCGCACTGCAGACTGCGCAGGCTGGCCATAATGTTGGCTCCGGAGTGCTGCCGAGCATTGTCGGCACGGACGGTACGCGGAATCGCCCCTGGTTTCACCCATGACCCGACTGGCGCCCAGGCCGTGTCGCTCCATGCCTCGATGCTCCTTGGATGTCCCTTGATTCGAGGGGGTATGTGCAGGTTGGCAGGTGCCACAAGCATGGGTCGGCACGCGTCGTGCAACACCATCTGCACGTCGATCTGCCGATAGTGGCCGGTGGCCCAGATCCCCAGGATGATGCCTGTCGCCACGTCCCAGATGGCGATGACCCACGGCCTGAACGGCTTCCCGCCCATCGTCATGGTGACGAGGTTGTCGGACCATGTCGCGTCCCAGGCGAGCAGAGCGCCTGGGTAGGCCATGCGTGTGTTGGCGCGCGTGAACCTTGTGTCGTTCAGCTCGACCGACTTCTTCTGCGCGGGCGTCTTCCCGTATCGCTTCGTTACGACGCCGATAATGTCCAGAACGGTCGTCCGACCAAGGATGTCAAGACCACGGTCCTCAGCTAGCCGCCGCACCTCGGTGTAGTAGGTCCCGGCCATCATCGTGGAGCTGGTCTTTTTGCTCTTGATGACCTCCTCGACAAGTTCCTCCGTCAGCTTGCGTCGGAGCCTGTCGCCCTTCTTGCCGCCAGACCTGCCGCGACGCCCGTCCTGCAGGGCAAACACGCCCTCGTGTTCTACGGCCTGGACCCAACGCTGGATGGTGCGGGCGGACGGGACGCGCGCGTTGAGGGGTAGCACGGGCTTGTCGCCGGGGTCTTCGCCACGAGCTGCGACTAGGAGTTCGACGACCCAGTCGAGGTCTCGCCGCGTGGCTAATAGGGAGTTCACCTGCTCTGCCCGCGTCTTGATCGGTTCTTCGAGTGCACCGTTGGGCCCAGCCGGGGGAAGTAGTGGCTCACCGTCACCGGCGAGTGCCTCGTGACCCAACCGGTAGCCAGTCAACACCAGGTTGACGACGCAGAGCCGGAAAAACCAGCGGAGTCGGTCGGAAGGACCCCACTCGGTCCACTGGCGCGCAGCGTTCGAATCCAGATACGTCACGGCCCCCGCGCCCTTAACCGCGGTCACCCGAGACCAAGGCGTCAACTTGGACATGCTCTGTGAGCCGCCCCTTCCCGGCCGACTCATCACCAGGTCAGTTCCCGTGAGCGCGTCGACCGTCCAAAGCTGACCGTCCACGATCAGCTGGACACCGGGCTCAACGACCGTCACCCCGGGTGCGAGATCTGTCTTCATCAGGCAAACCCTCGGCGCGAGAATGGATGCACCTCGAGCACCGGTCCGCAGATGGCCGACCAGCCCGTGGTGCGTTGGCCGACCTTCCGACAGTGGTCCCCGTGAGCGCGAACTAGTGCCCCGTCGGTGAACTCTTTCTCCCAATCGATGCACAGGCGTCCCTGCCAGCACAGTCGCCAGAACGCTGGAAGGAAATCCGCACTCGGTGCGTCAATAGAAGCGTGAAGGGTGCCGAACGGAATGGGCAGGTCGGCCGCTCCGACTATCTCGTCGTCCAGCCAAGAGTTGTGGACGTCGTCATCCAACCGATCGCGTCCAAGCGCGAAAACACGGTCGTAGAGAGTCTTCTGATCGTGCGACAGCTCGCACCAGACCTCGTAGCCCATTCCGGCCCTCAGACATGCCGCCCCGACTTGCGCCAGTTTTCTGCGAGTCTCGTATTTGGTGAAGCTTCGGTGGGTCTTCACTTCCACCGCCACCACTCGGCTAGAGGCTGTAACCACGAGGTAGTCCGGGCACGCCCAACCACTACGCGCACCGACACGCTCCACCCACAGGCCCTGCGGGATGAGCGCGACAACGCCGGGGTCCCGATCGAGCAGGTGAGCCGGTGGGGTCTCAGTGACCGTCTCCACCTGAACGTGCCGCCCGAGTCTGTCCAGGAAGGGCGTCTGCGGCGTGTGCCTGTCTCCAATCCGGGACTTGAAGACCCGGGCCGGAAGGATCCGCCCTGCGATGGCTGCTGACGCAATCTCAGCCTGGTCGGTTGTCACGCTCGGTGCACCACAGTCGTTCAGGACGATTCGTGGCAACTCTCCGTCGCGAAGAAGTCGTCCCCCGTCCGGAAGCGCCACCGCGGATTGCCACTTCGCGCCCCGTCGCTTTTGGGACTTCGAGGAGATGCCGCCTGCGGCAGGCATGCGGATCAGATACGCGAGGGGGCGCACGAACTGATGCTTGTGCGCCCCCTCGCTACCGGCGCCACATGTGCAGGTAGTGCCCGGCGTCCTTGGCGCAGACGAGCATCACGGCATGCCTGCCCGTGCTCGCGTGACGCACCGAGGTGCGGGGGCGTGGCCACGCATGACGCGCGGTAGTCCTGGTCCGCGACCACCGTCCGACGACAGGTGGGCATGACACAATGACCCATTGGGTGCTCCTGTGACTCGCAAAGCTCTGGGAGCCCCACGAGGGCGCCCAAGTTACGACCTTGGGCGTCCTCGCCCATGTCGGGCCAAGGGTGGGACGCATCGGCCAGTATGCCCCTACCGAGCAAACGTGACAAGGGGGCTCCGTCGCACGTCCTTGGCCTGCCCCCGGGCTCTACCTGCCTTCTTGACACAAGGTATACCGAGCCGGCGCGAAATCAATCCCGGGGCTGCGTCGCAGATTCGCAGGTCAGAGGGGAACACCCGCGATAGTCTCGCACTATGGACGCAGCCACCTTCTTGGCCCGCAACGTCGGGCGCTCCATCGGTTCTTGCGGCTGGCCACGGTGCACCGAGGTCCTCATCCCTCCGCTGAGCGACCTAGCACCCGGACGCCACAAGTACTGCAGCGACGAACATCGCTCGAAGGCGCACACACGACGACGCACGCTCAAGTCGGCCCTCAGACTGATCGATGCTGAACTTGCCCGCGAAAGGAAGCGGTCGCTCCCAGTGAACCAGCTGAGGCAGCGACGACGAGCTGTTGAGTGGGAACTGAGCAGATACGAGTGACCGATCAGTTCCTGCGGCCATGGCACGAGAACAAGGAACCGCTGGGCGATTGGCGTCCCCACTACGAATAGCGTCTTGGGGTGCCCCACACATCGGCAGTCTCGAGCGCGCGCTACGCGGCAATTGAGGATGGTTGGCAACGCAATCCTGTCGCAAGAGTTCTGATGGATGGGAGGCTTGCGCCATGGGTGACGGGCCACGTGCGATCGGGTTCTGGAACGGGGCGCATACGCCTGCTGGCTGGCCGGAGATCGAACGGTTTGTCGATCCAGACTGGGGTGAGGATGAACGCGACTTCATCGCGAGCTATTTGAACCACGGGGTGCTGGGCCGGCTGTACATGGGTTACTCCACGTGCCGAGTCTGCGGCAAGAAGGACAACGGCGACAGCGAGTACTCGGACGGGACCTATGTCTGGCCGAGCGGCTTCGCGCACTACGTACTGGAGCACCAAGTGCGGCCGCCGGACGAGTTCGTCCAGCACGCCATCAACATGACCACGGCGCTCGAAGGTGAGCGCGATGAGTCCTGGTGGCGGGGATTCGCGGGGTAGCCATCAGTCCGAGTCGCGGCATGTGCGTGCCAGCTATTGCGACCGGCGCTCCGGCGGGTAGTACTCGTCATAGGCGCGCTGCCACTCCTCGCCACTAAGCGGGTAAACCTGACCGCTGCGCGGCGTGCGCTGCAGATGCGGCAACATCTCGCCCCACTCGAAGGCGCCACCGCGCCAAGTCTTTCGAATCCGCTGGCCCTCGCGGGTCAGGCGAAGACGCTCGTCAACTGAGTCCACGAGCCCCGCACCAATAAGTGCGCCGATGCTGGAAGCGAGTTGGTCACGGCTCGGAATGTCGTGGTTGAACGCGTCTGCAGTGCCGATCACGTGGCTCAGCGTGGAGCCTCGTCGTGAGGCGGCAATCGAAGCCAGGATCCACGCGTCGGAACTGGTCCAACCTCTCGTGTCACCCATAACGGGAGGCTATACGAGGGGCCGCTTGGGTGAGGTTGCCTTGCTGGGCCGAAGGGTCACGCACCCGCTCATCGGCTGGAGCGACCGCGCGATTCGCGGCATTTCCGTATGTTCACTCGGTGAAGTTGCGCCCCTTCTCGAGGCGGTGACCATGTCGTAGCGGCGCACCGAGCGGATCACGATGTGGCAATCACCGGGTCCTCCTCGAGAACACCAATCACCCAAGAGGCACCGTTGGTCTCAGTGCGGCTCGTCGCTCTCTGATGCCTCACTCGACCGACGGAGATCGTCGCGCCCTAGGCGGATAGACCGAGTGATGCGAACGGCAAGCCAGCCGCATAGGACAACCATCCCCACGACGAGCAGTCCGAGCCAGATGTAAGCCCCTGTACCTGCCAGGAGGTCACGCGTAAGCCACGGCGCGGCGGCGAGCCCCATCAACAAATACAGCGAGATGACCAGCCGCTTCCAGGTGCGGCGCTCCTGCTCGAACCACCGATTCGACAGCCGTCCCCGGCCGGAACTCACCATGATTCCCCCGCATTGCCGTTCGCAGTTCAAGCCGCTTTCCGGCGGACGTGGCTACGGTGCCAGAAGAGTCGGCGGATCGTTGGACATGCTCATTCGACCTTCCCCGAACAGGTCTCACCATCCGCGGCAGATGAGGACGTCACGATTGGCTCTGCGCATGACGAGGCAGCCACGTCAGGAGCTCCGCACCCAGAGTCTCAATCAGGCCCTGTCCCCATATCGGCGTTCGGACCTTCCGCGCCCAACCAAACTGACCACCCAGGGCAGCAGCGTCGTCAGGCTCGTTCAAGTGTTGGCGTACGTGTATGTGATGAACCCCATCAGAGAAGCCAACTCAGCGGCTGCCGCGGCCCGCGCAAACTCAACCAGCGCCTGGAGCGCGACGAGGAGCGTGCGGATGGCGCGCAGCATCAGGCGTCACCCAGGGCGAGGTCGTAGCGCCGATCGCGCCATGTGAAGGTGTCGGGGCCAATCACGACGACCGTGGCCACTTCCGACGCGGCTACACGCAGGGACTCTCGGTCGGCGGACACTTCGCCGATCGACCGGGCATACATCAAGATTCCCCAGGAATCGAACACCGCGCGACCCTCGGCGTCCCAGTCGACGTCGACGTCGGCGCCCGACTCCAGCTCGAACTGACAACCACGACCGTGGAGCTTAAAGGTCCCCAACCCTTCAAGCACCCCAGACCGGACAGGCTCGCCGCCGTTTCGCGGTTGCAGGAAGAGGCCGGTCCAAACCGTCGGGCGTTCAGTCCCTTCGTACTTGGCAATGAGGGCATCCAGGCACTGGGCTGTCAGTTGCACGAAGGTGTCTACGATTTCGCGGGGCCTCATCGCAGCCTGTCCCTGCCGACGGAATAGGTCGATTGGAGAATGTCGTCGATCGAGGTGTACCTGCCCGGGCCAATCACGGATGACGGATCTACGACCTGGTACTGCACATCGATACCGGCTCGCCGAGCGGCAGCGAGTCGGTGATGTCCGTCAACGACGATGCGTTGGCCCTGCAGTTCGACCACATCGATTGGTGCGCCCTGCCAACCATTGGTACGCATCGAATCCGCAATCTCGTTTACTGTCCGCTGAGATGCACGTCCGCTGAGAGTCTCCGCACGAGTAAACGTACTTGGAGCGGCAGACTTCACGCTGTTTGCGGCACTTGAGGCCTTGACCAAGCCTGTGCCTATAGCGCCTGCTCCCGCCATGGCGCCGGGGGCTCCGACTTCGGCGAGCGCGATTGCCGCAGTCTCGGAGGCCGCACCGATCCCGGCAATTGTGCAAGTCGCCGCGCAGGCCAAGGCGAGGGGTATGGCGAGGATGGTTCCGAATAGAAACTTCTCGGCGGTAGATAACTCGGACCAGGAATTGGTATACCAGCGATAGTCCTGCGTTAGTGCGGTGTAGTTGTACGTGCATCCGCAACGAGGATCGCCGCCACCGCCCACTGACATCGTGACGGCATCCGGTGCCCCACTGTTTGTACTTCTTCGGACACCTCCAGCCGTCTTCTTTCGGTGCGCCGAGCCGTGGCGGGCCTTGACGGCGGCCCGTTGCACCTTTCGGTTGTGGGTCTTGACGTCGCTAGTGGTGGCGCGGTCTGTTCCTGATGTGAGAACGAGGCCGCTGGGGTCGCTGTAGCTAATGGGGTTGTTGCCGGCGTAGGTATACGGGTTTGGGGTTTGGGTGGTGCGTTGGTCGTTGAGGGGGTCGGGGCTGAGGAAGCGCTGGATGGTGGTGTCGTAGTAGCGGGCGTCTAGGTGGGTGAGGTTGGTGGTGGGGTCGGTGGTCTTCCCGAGCCAGCCGCGGTCGGTGGCCAGGGTGGCGGTGCCGGGGCGGGGTTGACCGTAGGGGTCGGTGTATGCGCGGTTGGGTGTGGTGGTGCCGTCTGTGATTTGGAGGTCGACGGAGGCTTGCCGGTCGTTGGTTTGCCAGGTGACTGTGTTGCTGGCGGCCGTGACGACGCGTAGGGCGACGGTGGCGTCGTTGATGGTGTAGTAGCGGCGGACGGCGGTGGTGGCTCCGTTGGTGAGGTCGATTTCTTGGCCGGGTAGGTAGAGCGTGGCGGTGCCGTTGGGAGTAATGCGGGCCAGGCGGGTGCCGTCGGGGGTGTGGCTGGTGCGGGTCGTGTCGGTGCCGGTGGTGGTGGAGGTGAGGTGCCCGAGCAGGTCCCATTCGTGCGTGGTGGTGGGGGCCCCGGTTTTGGTGGTGGTGTTCGTGTGTCCGTCGGGGGTGTAGGTGGCTGTGGTGGGTCCGGCGGTGGTGGCGGCGTGGGGGTGGGCGGGGTCGGTGTAGGCGTAGGTGCTGGTGTTGGCCCCGCGTCGGACGCTGGTGGTGTTTCCGTCGGGGGTGTAGGTCCAGGAGGTGTTGTAACCCGCGGGTCCGGCGGCGGTGGTGGTGTCGTTGTCGGTGCAGGGGGTGGCGGTGGTGGTCCAGGCGTGGGTAAGGCGGTTGAGGGGGTCGTAGGTGTGGCAGGTGGTGACGGCCGTGGGGGTGGTGGTGTCGGTGAGGGTGCGGAGCTGGCCTGCGTCGGCCCAGGTGTAGGTGTCGTTTTGGGCGGTGGTGGTGCCGATGGTGGTGGTGACGGCGCCGAGGCGTTGGGTGGGTCCGTCCCAGGTGTAGGACCGGGTGATGGGTGACGGGGTCGCGGCGAGGGTGCGGGAGGCGAGTGCGCCGTGGCCGTGGTAGCTGGTGGCGGTGACGTAGGCGGTGGTGCCGGTCAGGGTTGATGGGAGCCCGAGGGGGGTATAGCCGGTGGTGACGGTTTCGGCGGGTAGGGCTCCGGCGGCTGGGTGGGTGAGGGTGGTGGGTCGGTCGGCGGTGTCGTAGCCCAGGCCGACGGTGTAGGTGCTGGGGGTGGTTTTCCCGCCGAGGGCGGGGAAGGTGTAGGTGGTGCCGGTGGGAAGGCCGTGGCTGGTGTATCCGGTCGCGGCTTGGGTGTAGGTGCCGGTGGCGGGGTCCGTCAGGGTTGTGGTGGCGGGCCGGCCGATGCCGCCAGGGATGGTGGTGGAGTCGTACGTCTGTGTCTGGAGGGTGAGGGCGGCGGCGGTGGGGGTGGTTTTGCCGGTGACTTGGGTGACGCGGTTGAGGGCGTCGTAGGTGGTGGTGGTGGATGCGCCGGAGGCGCGGGTGGCGGTGACTGGGTTGGTGTTGTTGTCGTAGGTGGTGGTGGTGACGCCGGTGTCGGGGTCGTCGGTGCGGGTGCGGGCACCGAGGAGGTTGTAGCGGTAGGTGGACTGGTGGCCGGCGGCGTCGGTGAAGGTGATGGGGCGGTCGGCGGCGTCGTAGTCGGTGCTGGTGGTGGCGGTGGTGGAGCCAGACCCTTCGGTGTGGGCGGTGACCCGGCCAAGGATGTCGACGGTGACAGTGGACGGCACGCCTCCATCGGCCGGTGGGGTGGTGACGGTGCGGGAGCCGTAGTAGGCGGTGGAGGTTTGCCACTGCAGCACGTCTCGTCCGTAGAACCGGTCGATAATGGGGCGGCTGATCGAGTCGTAGACGGTGCGGGTCTCGTTGAACGCCGTCGTGGAGAAGGTGAGCATCGCGGCGCCGGCGGTGCCGAACGCGGCGATGGGTTGGGACTGGGCTTCGACCCGGCCGGCTTCGTCGTAGCGCAGGTTGGTCAGCTGGGTGACGTTCTGGCCTTGGTAGGGGCTGGTGGGGGCGACCGTCTGCGTTTGGCGTGGCTGCCCGAGGGCGTCGAGGAACGTCGTGGACGACAGGTAGGTGCCGTCGGGTTGGCGGCGGCTGGTGGTGATCTTCGCCGGGGACGCCTTGGCCGGGTCCAGGGTGTACGTGAACGTGTGCGACGCGGTCGCGGCGGTGTCGCCGGGCAGCAGGCCCTTGACGACGCGACCCAGCAGGTCGGTGACGGTGGAGGTGGTGTTGCCGTTGGCGTCCAGGACCGTGGCCGGGGCGAGCCTGCGCGAGTCCAAAGTGGTGGTCAGGTCTTGGTTGAGGGCGTTGGTGACCTTCACCGTCTGCGGGGTGGCGGTCACGGCGGGATAGGTCGTGCTCGTGGTGTTGCCGTTGCCGTCGGTGCTGGCCAGCACGCGCCCATACGCGTCGTAGGTGGCGGTGGTGGTGACGGTGCTGGTGACCGCGGTTCCGGCGGTGTCGGTGTCCTTGCCGGTGATGGTCTTGGTCGGGTCGCCGGCCCCGATGGGCCGTCCGGTCAGGACGGTCTCGTTGTCGTAGTAGGTCTGCTGCCGCGACAGGAACGCGCCGCTGCCGCACACCGACCCGGCGCGGGTGTCGACCTGGGCGACGTAGTCGAGCTTGTTCCTCGCGGTCGCGGCCGCGTCCCCGGCATAGGTGTAGGTGGTGCATCGGGGATCCCCTGCGCCGGTGGAGGACTCGGTGAGGGTCTGGCCCAGGCTCGTGTACGTGTACGACGTGGTCAGCGTGCGGGACCCCGCGACGCCGCCGTCGACGGTGCGTTGCCGCTGCACCACCGCGCTCGGTTCGATCATGTACGAGTCGTGCACCGGGTCCGCACTGCCGGCCGGGTTGGCTTTGACCGGGGTGCGCGCGGTGGTGTATCCGGTCAGGGTGCCGGAGTCTTCGGAGCTGTCGGCGCCCGACGGGGTGAGGTTGAGCTGTCGGGTTTCGCGTTCGAGCCCGGACAGGTACGCCCAGTCGGTGACCGCGGTCCCGGTCGAGTCGGTCAGGCTCGCGGTGCGGGTGCCGTTGATGAGCTTGTCGCCGTGCATCCCCCGGTAGAACAGGTGGTTGGTGCGGGCCATCCGTACCGTGCTGCCTCGGTAGGCCGAGTCGGTGCGGGTCGCGACCGTGACCAGTTCGTACCCGCGCCAGCCCGCCCAGGACTGTGTCGAGGCCGGCGCCGTCGGGGAGTCGTCGTGATGCCAGCCGGGGGTCCCCCCGTAGGCGTAGTCGGTGACTTGGTCCGCGGACCCGGTCGCGGTGTCGTCGGCGCCGACCGGGAACCGGTTGTCGCGCACGACCTTGGTCGTCACGTACTTGTGGAACGCCCCGAACCCTGCCGGCCCGAACTCGGGCACCCAGTACCTGGGGAAGCACGCCAAGGTGTTGGTGTCCCACACGCTCGGGATGTTCGCGCTCGTGCATGTTTGCCCGGCAGGTTGGCCGTAGGTGACCTCGACCTCCCCGCCGAGCTCGTCACCGATGAACACCACCCGGTACTTGTTCAGCGGCGCCACGCCGGCCGAGGTGTTGTAGTCCACCCGGTTCGGGCGTGCCTGCCCCGTCAACGTCACATCCGGCAGGGCCAGCGCGCTGGAGCCGTCCACCCCCGAACGGCGGATCTTGGCCAGCCACAGCGACGGTGACGAGCCGTCACCGGGGTCAGGGTAGGAGTACGCGTACTCGACCTTGTCCACCGGGACGTAAGACCCGCTGGCACGCGTGTACGACGTCACCGACCGCATCAGGTAGTGCGAGAAGAACGACGGGGACTTCTGGGTGCATCCCGAGGTGCACAGCAGGTCCATCGGCACATCCGGGTACGACGACGCGTTGGCCGCTCCGAAGCTCGCGCACGCTGGTGTCGCGCCCACGATTGCCCCGGTCGCCCGCTGGGAACAGCGCGGCTCGAACGTGAACGACGTGCGCGACCGCGCCGCCTCCGACCCTGTGGGAAGGTACCTTGAGGAGTAGTCAACCCGGGTCAGGAACCCGCCGCGGTCATACAGGACATCCGAGGCACCCTGGAGCCGGTACCGGTTGACCTCGTTGGCGTACACGTACGCGGTCTGTCCGTTGTGCCGGTCCAGGACCGAGTCCAGGTTCCACCGCCACGCCTGCTGGCACCAGGACGCCGCCAAGGTCGACTGGTGACATGGCTCCCCCGCGTCGTCACCGAACACCGGGACCGTCCACACCGAGTTCGTCGCGTCCGCGGCCTGGCCCGCATACTGCACGAATCCGCGACCGAACACGTTTAACGTGCCGTCGGTCTCGTACACCCGCCAGTACTCACCGTCATTGTCGCCGTAGGTGCTCGAGCCCGACGCCGCCAGCTCCAACCGCAACCCACCGTCTTGACGTGTCCGGAACACCCGCGACCCGGCCGGTGCACCCACCGCAGCCGTGTCCTCCACCAGTTCCGAGGACTGCCCGTCCATGACCAGCCGGTAGTGCTCCTCGTCCCAGCAGAGGTCACCCATCGACGAATGACCGTCCTGAGAGCACGCGCGGTACACCCGCTCGATGTACGCCTGCGACAGCCCCCACCCGATGCCCTGCTGCGACGCCTGCGAGTTGTCGCCCGCGGTCATCCCATCCACCGACGACGAGTCATACTGCAACGACATCGACGGCACGTCACCCGTCAACGCCGGCGCCATCGGAATGGGCGAGGACCAGTTGAACGACCCCGACTGCAACCCCACCGACCACGATCCCGCCACCGTCAACGGCGTCGCCGTGAACGTCCCCTCCGAACCCGACGGACCCGCCGACACCACATAGACCGCTCCCTCATCCGGCTGCGTAGAGGGCTCCACTGGCGACGCCACCGACGGGGACGGCTCCGGGGAAGGCAACTCGGACGGCGACTCGTTGGGTGTGGGCGACGGCATCGATGGCGGCTCCGTCGGACTCGGCGAGGCCGCTGGCCCCGGTTCACCCGCGCCCAACCCGCTCGCCGACGACTCCGAGGGCGTGGTCGCCGGCGAAGGAGCCGCTTCGGTAGTGCCGGCCGCCGCACCTGGGACAAGTGACGCAGGGGCATCCACCGTCAGGTCCGCCGACACCGTCCCCGCCAACGGGTCGACCACCGCCTCAACCGGCTCGGGAATCCACGCACAGTCCGGCGAGGACACCGCCGCACCAACGCGTGCCAGATCCAGCGCGCACCGCGGCACCCGCACCAGACGCAGCCGTGACGCGAACCCGCCACCGAACGCTCGAGCAAACCCCGACGCATCGACACGAACCGCGACCCGCCCAGGACCTGCTGCGGCCGCATCGGCTCGAGTCAACGTGAACGCCACCCCATGCCCGCCCAACCGCGACGCCACATCCGCGCCCAGAGCCTCCACCGACACCTTCGCCGGCACCTCAACCGGGCGCGGCGCCCGAGGCACCTGCGCTCCAGTCACCGCCATCCCAGGGTCCGTCACCGGAGTCGACACCCGAGCCGGGGCAGCCGCTGTGCCCCGGCGCGACAGCGACACCACCGAGCCCGGCACCGCCACCTCACCATCAGAAACAGGCATCGCGACCGTGCCCTTGGCCTTGCCCGGCCACACCGGCGAAGACACCCTCGCCGCAGGCATCGATCGCACCGGCGCCGGGACAGCAGCGACAGGCTTGGCCTCGACAGGCACCTCCGGCGCTGGCACTCCAAGCGAGCCAACCGCCTGCGCCGAAGGCACACCCGGACCTGGGGAAAACAGCGACAGCGTCAACGCCGCCGCGACGGACCCAGCCACCGCCGCAGACATCCGCCAACTTCCCCCGCGACGCCCCGACAACCCAGCCTGCAGACCACCAGCCACGTGAATCCCCCCGCGCTCGCGACGCCAGCCCTGCACGGGCGCCCGAGCACACTAAAGCGCAAACTTCACACAGGAGGAAAGAGGCCAGAGCCATCGATTTTCGAAAGCGGCCAAAGATCTGGGCCCAGCGACCATGCACGGACGTGAAGACGGCCAACGCGAATTCGATCGACGCTTATCGCCCCGGATCCCGGCATGCCAGACCCGAAAGACCACGAAGCGTGTCGACGGGAAGGTTCGCTTGAGGCTGGCGAGGATCGCACATCACCGAAAGGACGACTGAGCATGTGCAGCACCAAAAGGGGGCTACCTCCCTCCCGTGACGGTGCCAGTTGCGCGACAGTGCCAGTTTCCTCGTAGTTTTCGCCGCAGAGTCACGAGCGGCCGTAGGTTGACGATGTCCAGATCATTCTCAACGTTGCTCACATGGAGTCTCTCATTGATCACCGCCCAAGGTGTCCAATGCGTTGTGACTCTCGATCGGAACAGCCTGGTCATCATTCGTTTCCTGGGCGGGGTGATGTCGCACACGATGCGCGCACTGGAGGCGACGACCGTGACGGGCGTGGAACTGACGCCGCCGACTTGGCTTCGTCGAGGCACGTTGCGACTGACCCTGTCGGACTCGCACGCCGCGGCGGAGCGTGAAGAGGTCGTCTAATTCGCACGGGCCCAGCGCCTCGACTACCTAGCGCTCGCCGCAGCTTTGCGCCATGGGGGTGAGGCTCCGGCGGTCACCCTGGAATGACTGACAAACCTCGTTGGGCTTGACGGACTACTAACTCTCTGCGGCCACTTACGGTCGAGGCACCTGCGCCGAAGGGTGGCGACCCAGCGCCCAGACCCCCCGTTACGCGGCATGAGCGGGCGTTCAGGCACCATCATTGGCCAGTCCGCCGTGTAGTCGATCTGCCATCGTCTTACGTCTGCGGTGGCACCCGTCACCGAACTGGGCGTTGGCCAGTGATGGCTTCCGGTGCGTGTCGGTTAGAGAAGAGGGACACAGCGAGATAGACGTAGCTGAATGGGGGAAGAAAGAACAGAAGGACGAACCACCAGACGGGCTTCGTGCCCAGCCACGGACGGGTCCAGCTGCCCGATACCTTCCTGGCGTACAAGGCGACACCTACTGCGACCACCAAGACGATGGGCAGAACGGACCAGTTGACGTGGAACCCGACTTCCGTAACCCCCATGGGGGAAAAGATACAAGCAGGTAGCGGCACTCCTTGGGCGTCGGAGGTCTTGGACCCCAGGGCCGCCGCAGGTTGCCGTGCACTCTGCGGCATATCCGGTAAATACCTCACGCTGATGTGCGGAAGTCCAGAAGCCTGACAAACTCCGGGTGTGGGCTATTGGGACAACCGGAAGCTACGGGCTCTGCACCGACGGGTGCAGGCCGTTGATCCGCCCATGCCTTCCGACGACGCCTCGGATGAAGAGTGGGAGGCGTGGGCGGACCTGCAAGATCTGCAAGCCATCCTGACCGGGTTGGCGAGCAGCCACGGGTCGCGGAGCGCTTCAGCGTCAGACCGGTCGGAATGGCGCGGAACCGTCTCCGCTCACTTGGCCAAGCCTTCTGTCGTTGCTCTGCTTGGCGACGCGGCGGACGACGCGCGAAGCCTCGCCGCGGCCATGGGCGTGTTGACTCCGCGCTAGGCCTTCGGACCCTCGTCCGCGATCAGCGACATGAGCGGTCGATTCTGGCCGGTCCGTGCGACCATCCCCTAGTGCCCCGACTGCTCAATGATCGCGAGAGCGACATCCTCGCTCTGCTCTTGTCGGTCGACTTCCCGGGCGTCGTAGAGCTTCGGCGGCAGGCGGAGTCCGTGTCCGCCAGCCGCGAGGGCATGATCATCGACCTGTGGGTCAGCGCGGATAGTCCACGCGCCACCGTGACGAGCCGGACGCCGGTGCAGGCGGTGGTCGATGGCGAGGGATACGACGGCGGGCTCCTCCTCTTTGTAGACGACGGTCGCCTTTCCGCCCTCGAGTACTGGTGGGTGACAGAGTAGCCGCCAGAGCTCATGCCACCGCTCGCGGCCATCGGCGCACCCATCACCTCCGAGTGACCGCCTCGGCAGCTAGTCGCCCTATTGGCGGCAGATGAGGACGTCTGTCACCCCTTGCTGACGGACGGCATGACGGAGGATCCACGAAGGCCAGAAGGTCAGCCCATCCCCCTTTGCCACGTGCCTGCAATCGGTTCTATCGCGTCAGGACAATGCCCACAACGATCGCAACAGCCACCAGTGCCACGTATCCAGACACCCGGCGGCGAGCCAAACCAGCCTTGTCTGCGGGCCACAGGTGAATCACTCGATCCATGAGCAGCGCAGGACGGCCTCCTGTACCGATCGTCGCAGCCGAAAGAATGGCCGCTGCACCCAAACGCGAGTCGGCGGACCCAGCGATGCCCAGCAACGCTGCCGGCACTAGCCATGCTGCCGACAGAGCGCCTCGCTCGCCGAGCCCGTGGGTCTGCAGCTCCGGCTCACGAAATACAAGCCAGGCGGTCACGAGCGAGACTCCGATAAGCGCCATCAGGGCATGCATGGCCGGGCCCACAAGTCAGCTGCGTACACGCCCGCATCCTTGCATGGACTAGGAGGCCCGACTGCCGGCGTGGATGACGCCCGTACTCGATACGCTCGGCTATCGACAGCGTCAAGCTTCCGCGTTGCGGCATCAGCGGATGCTATGGCGGTCAGGGTCCAACTGCGGGTTACCACTCGTCGTCTGGGACGCGATAGGCCCGAATGTCCTCGGCGAACGTAGCGAGCGGCGGCAACTCCGGCCAAGGATCGAGGTCAAAGCGACGACGAACCGCCTCCAGCCACTCGACCACGTCCTGCCTCGCGATCTCGACGGCCTCGGGCACTTGGGTTGACTTCGGCGTTCGGTGAATGCTTGTGAAGCATCGACTTTCCCGATTGACCATTCGAACCCTCGCGCGCGAGGCGTTGTCAGAAAAGTTCACCACGACCTCCAAGGGCTTGCCTCCCCCACGCGCGGCCCACAGTGCGTCGAACTCTTGGACGACCCAATCCAAGTGAGCCACGACGGATGCCTCGTAGGCAATCGACACGCCATTCATTGGTCCCGTGCCGATGAACTCGATCTTCGTAGACAGCCTTGGCGGTGGGTAATTCAACGAACACAGCCTTTCCCTCGAAAGCCTTCGCGGACGTCTCACGACCGGCCCTTGTCGCCCGACCCAGTCTGACTCAGTTCGCGACAGCGAACGTCCGGAACTCGGCATGTGCGGACGGATTCCTACGACACGGGCGGCCCCGTCATCGACACTCCGTATCATCGTCAGCGCCCTAGCGGAGCGAACCTGCGGTCAGTCACGAGTTGGCGGTTTTGAACTTTTCCACCACTGCAGCAGGGATGCGGCCGCGAGCTGGTACGTCGATGTTGTTGGACTGGGCCCAGGCTCGTACTGCCTTTGCGTCGTACTTCCCGCTGGTGGTGGGTTTCGCTCGGGCACCTTTTCGGTTTGTCGAGCGGCGACCGCCTGTGCGCCGAGCTGCGCCGACGTACCGCTCGAAGTGAGCATCGAACTCCTGCGCTTCCTTGCTCGTGAGGTCGATCTCGTATGAAGCGCCGTTGATGGTGAAAGTGGCGGTGGCGCCGTCACCTTCCGCGATTTCTTCGCCAGATAAGTCACTGATGAGGACTACTCGGGTTCTCTGGGCCATCCCTGCATGTTAGTTGCAGAGATTGGACGTAGATGCTCCGCCCCGTGGGCTGGCTCTCCGAGCCGGAAGGCTAAAGGTGCCCAACGCTGGGCGTGTGTGACTCTCGGGGCTTTGCCCGAGATGGATCACGAGTGTCCCCTCGGTCAAGTTATATCGGGTTATCCGAGAATCTGGATACCTAACCTGCTCGCGAGCGGGTTGGCGCTTGGCGCAGGGGGCACGGAGGCTCCGTCCCCGAAGTGTTAGATAGGGATCGACTCGGATCCTTATCTAAGGGAAGCCACAAGACAAGGATCGCCCGGGAGCGTGCGATCCCTTTGGACGGTGCAGACGTGCGGCTCGACCTGCCGTACCGATCGGGTTCGTGCGCTGCTCCCCAGTCAACGGGTGGTGGGACGGAGTTGGGATGTCAGGTGCCAGCCTTGACACTTCTCGCACTCGTAGTGCCGGACCTCCTGACGAGATGGCGCCCCACGGTTCGCCCGCAAGGTTGCCTCGATCAGCACCAACTGAGCCAGTCGCTCCGTCCGATACCGATGTTTGCCCGTCACGCAGTACTCGCCGCCTCCCATGAGGGGATCGTGCCGCCGCCCTCTGACATCGCAATCTCGCCGCCGCTCGCCCGCTCGCACAGAAAAGTGAGCATATGTTCAGAATTGTGAGCGTCGCCGACGTCCCCTTCACCTCGATTGTTGGGCCTACAAGTCGTGTGCGAGCCCACGAACCAACGCCTGCAGCCGCGTCGGTTCATTGCGTGCGTCAATGTCTGCCAAGGTGCGTGGGTAGCCATAGACAAGTGAACGGACCTCTGTTCACCAACTTGGCTCGTAGCCCGTCGGCACATCTTCCGCGTCATCCCGCGAGGCGCAGATACCGCGCAGGAACGGCCACTCACACAGCAGCCAGACCGACCCCTCGGGCGTTGCTATACCAGCCACCCGTTCGCGGTGACGCGGGCCGCGTGCAGTACTCGTGCGGGCTCGACGCGGAGCAGGGCGGCCGGGATGTCGCCGTCGGCCGCCCCTTGCGAGCGGCGAACCAGACCAAGGCCGACTTGTGCCTGCTTGCGCGCTACCGGGTGGCCGTGTCGGGCAGTCATCGTGGATAGATACCTGCCGTTGCTCGCAGGGTCGCGGCAGTTCAGAATAGGGCTTCCTCAAGGATTCCGGCCTCTGGCTGCCACACAGATGTATCGCCTATCGCGGCCGCGGGTCTCCTCCCCCGGTGCGCAAGCGGCCAGCAGGCTCCCCTGACTGCGCCGGCAGCGTGGTTGCCAGCACAGAGCTATCAGCCGGTCGTACCCGGGCAAAGACGCAAGTGCCGCAGCGGTGTAGCGGCTGGGTTCTACGTCGGCTCGGAGAGCCCGTGACGGGCCTGTCTGGCCAAAATCTCGCTGGGTCTGCGACCCGCGAGAGCCATGTCGGCGATGGCATCGGACGACTCGGCAACCAAGGTCCAGGCAAGGGCCGCGGTAGGACTGTCGCTGTGCTCCACGATGAGGCGCGCAGTCTCGATCGGGGTGCCGCGACGGCGCCAGTGGAAGGCGTGGTCTGGCCAAAAGCCCGCCAGGGCCCACGCGCGGGCTTCCTGCTTGGTGAAAGCGAGCGCGCGGAACCGCTGAACCATCGCTGCGTTCAGTCCCCAGGACTGCGCTTCGTCGACTGTCATGCCCATGTCGCGGAACGCCATGGCGTCGCGCCGGGTAAAGGCGCACACGTACCAGCGCTGTGCTTCAGCCGCGTCGTCCTCGACCGCGTCGCGGAAGGCCTCGGCTGAGTCCGGATAGTCATCCCACGTCTCGTGGCCACGCTCGTAGGTGGCTTCGAGGTCGTCGAACGGCGAGTAGAGGTTCATGTCTTTCCTATCGGCAGGCAGGGTCTCGGCCTGACGTTGCGCACGGGGCCAAGTTTTGGCCTGGTTCTTGAGGTGGGATTGAGTGGGATAGGAACAGCCAGGATGTTCAGTTGCGCAAGTCCACGTGGTCGTCGTGGTCGTCCCCTTCGCTCGGCAGCACAGGGGCAGCACCCTCCAGCTCTGGAGGCGTGAGGAACTCGGCTGGGTTTGCGCCCTTCTCGGCGTGTTCCAGTGCGTCGCGGAAGGACAGCCCAGTCAGTGTCCACAGGACTGATTGAGCGACCGGCTTGGTGGCAGTCCGCAGCACTCGCGCCTGCTCGGGGGTGAATCCGCTCTCCCGCCAGAACATCGCCTCGTACCCGAAGATGTCTTCGCTGGCCCACTCCCAGGCCTCGCCTCGCTCGAAGCCAGCGTGCAGGAACGACTGGACAGCCTCGGGAACCATGCACCAGCCCCAGGCGTCCTGCGGCGTCATGCCCATCGTGATGTAGAGCCGGGCCTGCTCTGGGGACACGTCCGCGTCGAACCAATCCTGCGCCGCGGCGGGGTCCTCGTCGAAGCCGTGCTCGATGAAGTCTTCCAGGGTGTACCAGTTCCATGGCTGACAGTTGGCGCGCGTTTCGGACTGAGACAGCAGATTGAAAGGGGGAGGCGTCGTCATGGTTCCTCTATCGGCACACCTCGCACTTGGGTGCACCCTCCCGGTGGATCGACGCGAAACGTCCGGGCTCCAGGCGAGCACACCCGCGGCCCGGGACGGGTAGGGCCGCACGCAACGCAGACGCCCTTCGACATCGGTGAGGTCGAAGGGCGTCTCTTCACATCGATTGAAGGGTCAGTCGTGCTGCTCCCAGCAGCCATGCGCAGAGCGCACGTTGACCGCGAGACCGTCCCCCTCCTCACGTGCGATGTAGTGGACCATCACGTCGGCCGCGTCTCCGATGGACCGCTTCGTCTCAGGGCTCTGGGCGTCGGTGCTGGTCCAGACGACCACAGTCGGGGCGTTCGGACGGGACGCTGCGAAGGCCCGCAGGTCGGCCGCCCTCCACGCGTCAATGTCCTCCCCGGTCATAGGGACCGCGGCCGGGATGAGAACCGGACCATCAGCCGCGTAGGGGCGAGCCCGCTCGAAACCATCGAGGATCAGCAGCCGCTCATCCGCGTACTCGTCCCCAGCCATGAACGTGTCGACCTTGTCGAGGGACGGGACACCACAGGGGTACTGAAACCCCGTGCCGTCGCCGAGGCGAGCCATCACCTTATGGTCGCGATCGACGTGGGCGATGACCTGATCGTCGCTGCCGTCAGTCCCATTGAGCACGGCCGCGAACAACTCGACCCAGGGTCCCGGGTCGCCGAGGCCGACATACGCCATCCGCTGCTGCGTGGTCATGACCGTCTTGATGAGGTCACCGACGGTGGCAGCGTGCGACGGCCACCATGGGTCGTCCCCGTACAGGACGATCAGTGTCACCGCCCCGCACGGAAGGGAAGGGACCTTCTCCCTGATCAGATCCCACGTCCATGGAGACTTCAGGTGCTTGGGGTTGGCCTCGGTCTGGGTTGACGCGTCTCGCGCGGTCTCGTTCAACATGCCCTACTCATCGGCAGACAACCCGACGGACAACACCAAAGCCCACGCCCTGCTGACCGATCCCCGGCGCTCCACCGGTAACACGCCGTGTTACCTACCTCAGAACTCCCAAAGTCGTACCTGCCCAAGATCGGGTCTGGTCGGCGACACCGACTCTAAATTTAGAGCGTTCAAGCACAACACATGACATGACACGCACCGATGTCATCTATTGCTGGACGGCCCAGCCGCCGTCGCGGGCCATGTTGCTGAACCGGCTGTAGTGGCCCTGGAAGGCGAGCACGATGTCAGCGGTCGGGCCGTTGCGGTGCTTGGCCACGATGACGTCGGCCTCGCCGTCGCGCTCGGGGTCGGAGCGGTCGCGGTGGAGCAGGATCACCATGTCGGCGTCCTGCTCGATGGAGCCGGACTCACGCAGGTCGGACATCTGGGGGCGTTTGTCGGTGCGCTGCTCGGGACCACGGTTGAGCTGTGAGATCGCGATGACCGGGACCTCGAGCTCCTTGGCGAGCAGCTTGAGCGCACGCGAGAACTCGGCGACCTCCTGCTGGCGCGACTCGACCTTCTTGCCCGAGCTCATGAGCTGGAGGTAGTCGATGATGACCATGCGCAGGTTGTGCTGCTGCTTGAGGCGGCGGCACTTGGAGCGGATCTCCATGAGCGACATGTTGGGCGAGTCGTCGATGAACAGCGGGGCATCGGAGATCTTGCCCATGATGCGCGCGAGCTTGTTCCACTGCTCCTGGCCCTTGAGTCCCTTGCGCAGGTCCTGGAGCTGGATCGTCGCCTCGGCCGAGAGGATGCGCATGGTGATCTCGGTGCGGCTCATCTCGAGCGAGAACACCGCCGTCGCCATGTTGTGCTTGATCGCGGCGGCGCGCGCGATGTCGATGCCGAGCGTGGACTTGCCGACCGCGGGGCGGGCCGCGACGACGATCATCTGGCCCGGGTGCAGACCGTTGGTGAGGTTGTCGAGCTCGAGGAACCCGGTCGGCACACCCGTCATCTCGTCGGTGCGCCCGGCCGCGGCCTCGATCTCCTCCATCGTCGCGTTGAGGATCTCGCCGAGCTGGTGGTAGTCCTCGCCACCGCGCTTCTCGGCGACGGAGTAGACCTCGGCCTGAGCCCGGTTGACGATCTCGTCGACGTCGCCCTCACCCTGGCCGTAGCCCATCTGCACGATGCGGGTGCCGGCCTCGACGAGGCGCCGCAGCACGGCCCGCTCGTGGACGATCTCGGCGTAGTAGCCGGCGTTGGCGGCGGTCGGCACCGACTGGATGAGCTGGTGGAGGTAGGCCTGGCCGCCGACGCGGGTGAGGTCACCGCGCTTGCCGAGCTCGTCGGCCACGGTGATGGCATCGGCCGGCTCGCCGCGACCGTAGAGGTCGAGGACCGCGTCGTAGATGAGCTCGTGCGCCGGGCGGTAGAAGTCGGCCGACTTCGTCACCTCGAGGCAGTCGGCGATCGCGTCCTTGTTGAGCAGCATCGAGCCGAGGACGGACTGCTCGGCACCGAGGTCCTGCGGAGGAAGGCGGTCGTCGGGGGGACCGTCGCTCGAGCCCGTGTAGCTGCTGCTGAGCTCCGCGATCGACACCCGCTCACCCCTTCTCTTCGTACCGTCGTCTGCCGTGTGACCAGTCCAGCATCGACCTCCGACAGACGTCGTGGTCGGCTCGGACGAGGGCCCGGGAACGACTGGCTCGGCTCAACCTAGGACCTCGGGCGACCAGGCCAAAACACACCTGGGGACGACCTGTGGACAACAGGTGGAAAACGCCGACCGGTGTTGTGCACAGTCGGTGGAAAGGCCTGTGGACGGAGCACCGACTTCGCGAGCGCCGACCCTCTGACCTGCAGGTTTGCTGTCCACCCCATGTGCGCGAAAGAAAGATCCGGGCGTGTCCCGTCCACATGAACCACATCACAGTCGCACACCTCGATGCCCGGTCTGACCCCTCAGGGACTGGCCCTTACCCAGCAGTAGGGCGGGCTTGTGTCAAGGGTGCCCCGACCGCCCGCTCACGGCGTGCGACAGGATCATCCGCATGGCCTACTTCGAGCGCACCGGACCAACCACGTTCCGGGCCACCCGGCACACGGGCGGAGCCTGGACGCTCGACGAGCAGCACATCGCGCCGGCCCTCGGCCTCCTCGCCCACGTCGTCGAGACCGACCGGGACGCCCGCCGCCCCGAGACCGGCCGCGACCGCCTCCCGATGGCCCGGCTCTCCTTCGACATCCTCGGCACGCTGCCCATCGACGAGGTCGACACCCGCGTCGAGGTCCGCCGCCCCGGCCGGACCATCGAGCTCGTCGAGGCGACCCTGAGCCACGGCGGCCGGCCCGCCGTCCTCCTGCGCGCGTGGCTCGTCCAGCGGCGCGACACCACTGCCATCGCGGGCACTCCCACCCCACCGATCCCGTCCCCCGACGACACGCCCGAGTGGGACCCCACCACCGTGTGGCCCGGAGGCTTCATCGCGACCGCCCACCTGCGCCGGCACCAGGTCGAGCCGGGCCGCGCCCACTTCTGGGTCCGCACCGACGAGCCGCTGGTCGAGGGCGAGGACGTCTCACCCACCGCCGCAGCCGTCGGCCTGCTCGACATCGCCAACGGCATGACCGTGCGCGAGGACCCGACGCGCGTCGCCTTCCCCAACCTCGACCTCACCGCCCACCTCGTCCGGGCACCCCGCCCCGGATGGCTCGGCTTCGACACCGCGGTGACGTTCGGCGACGACGGCATCGGCCTGACGAGCAGCGTCCTCCACGACGAGGACGGTCCGGTCGGCACCCTGGCCCAGGTCCTCACCGTCCGCCCCCAGGGCTGACGGACCAGGGGGCTCAGCCGGCTCGGCCGTACCTCTCCGCCGACCGGGCCCGCGCCTTGGCCGCCTCGACCTCGCGGTCCTTGGGCGGCGCGGCCGTCACGAGGTGGTCGAGCAGGTGCTGGGTCGCGTCCGCGACCTCGCGCACCGCCGCGTCGAACGCCTCCTGGTTCGCCTGGGACGGCTTGGTCGACCCGCTGACCTTGCGCACGTACTGGAGCGCTGCGGCATACACCTCCGAGTCCGTGGCGGGAGGCTCGAAGTTGTGCAGCTGACGGATGTTTCGGCACATGCCTGTCAATGTATGCCGCCCGCTCGCCTCCCGACACCCCTCACGTCCCGTCGTGGCTAGGGTCGACGCCATGCGCCCCGAGGTCCTGCGTGACGGCACCGAGCCCGACCCCCGGTTCACGCTCGCCAACGAGCGGACCTTCCTCGCGTGGATCCGCACCGGGCTGGCGCTCATCGCCGGCGCCGTCGCGATCGAGGGGTTCGGGATCGAGCTCGACGAGACGGTGCGCGGCATCGTCGCCATCGGCCTCACCGTCCTCGGCGCCACCGTCGCGGTCGGGGCGGGCGTCCGGTGGCTGCGGGTCGAGCAGGCGATGCGGCACGCCCGCCCGCTGCCGTTCCCGACGCTCATCCCCTTCCTCGTCCTCGGCAGCGTCGTCGTGGCCGTGACCCTGCTCGTCCTCGTCGTCACGAGGTAGGCGTGACCGACCACCCCACGCCCCGCGACGACGCCGGCCTGCAGCCCGAGCGCACGGCGCTGGCGTGGCAGCGGACCGCGGTCTCGTTCGCCGCCGCCTCGCTGCTCTTCCTGAGGTGGGCCGCGCAGCACGGGCCGGTCGTCACCGTGGTCGTCGTCCTCGCCGCACTCACCGCCACCTGGCTCTTCTTCTCCACGCGCACGCGGCTGCGCCGGGTGGTCCACCACTTCCCCGCGCCGGGCCTCGAGCCCGCGGTGCGCGAGGTCCTCGTCGTCACCGCAGCGACCGCCCTGCTCGGCGTCGCCGCCCTCTGGGTCACCCTCGCGACCTGACCGACCCACCGATCTGACCGATCCGAGCGAGCCGACCTCGGACGACTGGTTCAGTTCGCGGCGGCGCGCTCCCACGTCCGGAGGTACGACTCGGCGCCGGCCATGAGGTCGTCGACGAGCTCCTGGCCACCGACGATCCGCAGGTCCTCCACCCAGTCGGGCACCTGCCCGTAGTGCGCGACACCGTCGACGTTGACGTCCCACACCCGATCGCCGGTGCGTTGGCGCGACAGCACCGAGCCACCGTCCACCGACCGGAAGGGATAGACGACCGGGCCGGCCGCCGACGTCGCCGCGCCCTCCCTCGGCGGGGGCGTCCCACCGAACCCGTTCATGTCCATGCCGAACCCGTAGCCGACGCCGAACCGGTCGCGCTGCGCCTTGCTCGCACGCCAGTCGGCGACGAACTCCGTCGTCCCGTGGCCGTACTGGGTCGCGAAACCACCGAGCGAGTACAGCCTCTGCATGAACGGCTCGGCGAGCCACGAGTGCGAGCTCAGCGCGCCGGCATACGAGGTCTCCTCGAGGATCGAGAAGGTGCGCGCGGCCGCCTTCGCCGACATGTGGTCGACCTCGACCATCATGTGGCGCTTGACGAGGCCACGCACGGCGTACTCCCCCAGCGACGTCAGCCCGCGCGGGTTGCAGTGCGGCCCAACGGGATACACCGGCAGGACCGCGAGCGGGAAGGCGACCGCGAGCTCCTTGGGCAGCACACCGCCGGCGACCGTGTGGTCGGGCACCTCGCCCGGCCGGCACGTGCGCGGGTTCCACCAGGTCCCGGTCGTGAGGAACTGACCGAGGTTGACGATGACCCCGGTCGTGCCCTCGTCGTAGCGCACCCCGCAGAGCGCGTTGTCGAACTTGTGGCACAGGAACATCGACGAGACCCCGAGCGCCTTGAGCTCGTCGAGCCCACGGTCGATCTGCGCCTTGCCGCACGCCGGGATCGTCAGCGTCTGCTTGCACCCGAACGGCTCGGACACCTCGACACCGAGGACCACCGCGAGCTTGCCCTGCTCGACGACCGACCGCGCCTGCGCCGGGGTCGTCACGATGCGGAACCAGCCCTGGCCCGCACCGCCGTACTGCGCGTCGACGAACGCCTCGAGCTCGCGGGTCAGCCTCGCCTCGCGCCGCACCGCGTCCATGTCGTTGCACGAGCTGCGGTTCGGCGCGTTGACGACACCGTTGATCGTGCAGAGCCCGGAGTTGGACACGAGGTCGTTGACGAGGATCCGCTGCCCGCCGCGCCAGGCCCGCTCGACCCACTTGTAGTACATCTGCTGGTGCGTGAAGGAGTCGTATGCCGGCCAGAACCGGAACGTCGGCCAGCCCACCGTGTCGTGGCTCGCGAAGGGGTTGCCGCCCTGACGGGCGTTGGTGAGGTTCTCGATGAGCGCTCGGCGCCCGTCGGGCTGGTGCGCCGGGCAGTCGCGCAGGGCGTCGGCGATGCCGTGGGCACTGAACGTCCGCCCGCAGATGACGTTGCCGCCAAACCCCTCGTCGCTGAACATGTGGGTGTGCGCGTCGACGAGCCCGCGCACCTCGCCCGTGGCGGTCGTGCCGGTGAAGGGTTCGCCGACGACGTCGACCTCGGAGTCGGGCGTCTGTGGCGAGACCGGCTCCCACCACGGCGGCCCGGCGGCGGTGGCGCTCGAGCCCGATACGAGCAGGGCGAGCACGCCCATGACGACAGCGACGAGGGTGCAGCGGAACCTCGACATCGAGACCTCCAGCAGTCGGTGGTTACTCGACCGTAGCGAGTGCTGGCCCGACGCGCGCGGCGAGCGGGCACTAGGTTTCCGGTGTGCGAGAGCAGACCCCCGGGGGCGGACGGGAGAGCGAGGAGACGCCCAGCCAGCACCGCGAGATCCTCCGGCTCGCGCTGCCGGCGTTCCTCGCCCTCGTCGCCGAGCCGCTCTTCCTGCTCACCGACTCCGCGATCGTCGGCCACCTCGGCACCCCGCAGCTCGCCGGACTCGGCGTCGCGAGCGCCATGCTGCTCACCGCCGCCAACCTCTTCGTCTTCCTCGCCTACGGCACGACGTCGGTCGTCGCGCGGCAGCTCGGCGCCGGCAACCGGGCCGGGGCCATCGCCGCCGGCATCGACGGCACCTGGCTCGCCGTCGGGCTCGGCGCGGTCACCGCCGTGGTCGTCGCCGCGGCCGCCGGGCCGATCTGCCGAGTCTTCGGCGCCTCACCCGAGGCGCTCGGCCACGCCGTGACCTACCTGCGGATCTCGGCCATCAGCATCCCGGCGATGCTCGTCGTCCTCGCGACCACCGGTGTCCTGCGCGGGCTCCAGGACACCCGCACCCCGCTCGCGGCGAGCGCTCTGGGCTTCACGTCGAACATCGCGCTCAACCTGCTCTTCGTCTACGGGTTCGGCTGGGGCATCGCCGGCTCCGCCCACGGCACCGTCCTCGCGCAGACCGGCATGGCGACCGCGCTCGTCGTCGTCCTCATGCGTGAGGCCGCGCGCCAGCAGGTCACCCTCCGGGCACATCCGGGACGGATCCTCGGGGCGGCACGCACCGGCATACCTCTGCTCGTGCGCACCCTCGCCCTGCGCGCGGTCCTGCTCGTGACCACGTGGGTGGCGGCCGGGCTGGGCGACGTCCCGCTCGCGGCCTACCAGGTGTCGGCGACGATCTGGAGCTTCCTCGTCTTCGCGCTCGACGCCATCGCCATCGCCGCGCAGGCCATCACCGGTCGCACCCTCGGCGAGGGCGACGTCGTCCGGACCCGCTCCGCGACCACGCTCATGGTCCGATGGGGGATCATCGGCGGCTTCGTGCTCGGCATCGTCCTGCTCCTGCTGCGCACCGTCCTGCCGAACCTCTTCACGAGCGACCCGGCCGTGCAGGCCGCCATCGCGGCGGCCCTGGTCATCGTCGCGCTGTCGCAACCTCTGAGCGGCTACGTCTTCGTCATCGACGGCGTCCTCATCGGCGCCGGGGACGGCCGGTGGCTGGCTCGCGCGATGCTCGCCAACCTCCTCCTCTACCTGCCGCTCATCCTCGGGGTGCACCTCATGGGCGACTGGCTCCTCGAGGACGGC
The DNA here is from genome assembly GCF_964253435.1 of Knoellia sp. LjRoot47. NCBI lineage: Bacteria > Bacillati > Actinomycetota > Actinomycetes > Micrococcales > Intrasporangiaceae > Knoellia > Knoellia sp. LjRoot47. Next base: position 1,272,675 of record NZ_CAXUQS020000001.1, on the reverse strand, counting down.
AGCGCCCGCGCCACCGGCAACGCCGTGATGTGGCTGTGGCTGGCCTTCACCGGGTTCATGGCGATCCGCGGCGTGCTCATGTGGGCACGGGTGCGCACCGACGGCTGGATGGTCACCGGCGCGACCCGGTGACCACCCAGCCCGGATGCCGGGTCAGCGGGTGACCGTGAACGTCACCTTCTTGTCGGCCTTGGAGGAGCTGCCTCCGTAGAGCTCGATGGTGCCCGGCTCGACGACGAGGCGACCGTCGTTGTCGTGGAAGCCGAAGGCGCCCCGGTCGAGCGTGAACCTCACGACCTTGCTCTGACCCGGCGCGAGGGTGACGCGCTCGAACCCGACGAGCCGGCGCACCGGCTGCGACAGGCTGGCCACCGGGTCGTGGAGGTACAGCTGGGCGACCTCGTCACCGGCGACCGACCCGGTGTTGGTCACCGTCATCGTCGCCGTCACCTTGCCGTTGCGGCTCACGCTGGTGCGGTCGAGTCGCGGCGCGCTCACGTCGAACGTCGTGTAGCTCAGGCCGTGCCCGAACGAGTAGAGCGGGTCGCAGGTGTCGAGGTCCCGGTACCGCGAGACGTACTTCTGGCCGATGTCGCAGGGACGCCCGGTCGGCTCGTGGTTGTAGTAGATCGGGACCTGGCCGACGGTGACGGGGAAGGACACCGGCAGCTTGCCTCCGGGGTTGACCTTGCCGAAGACGACGTCGGCGACGGCGTTGCCCGCCTCGACTCCCGGGAACCACGCCTCGAGGATGGCGGGCGCCGTGGCGTCGACCTCGGGGATGGTGAGCGGGCGCCCGTTGAACAGGACGACGGCGAACGGCTTGCCGGTGGCCTTGATCCGGTCGATGAGCTGCTGCTGCAGGCCGGGCAGCGAGATGTCGCTGCGCGAGGCCGCCTCGGCACTCATGCCCCGGGTCTCACCGACGGCGATGATCACCTGGTCCGCCGCCTGGGCCGCGGCGACGGCGGCATCGAAGCCGGCGTCGGTGGCGCAGTAGTCGGTGGGCTTGATGTTCGGCGGCTCGCTGTCGACGAGGGTGCAGCCGGGCGTGTAGGTCGCCGTGGGGCTGACCGCCTTGACCCCGGTGTAGACGCTCACGGCGTCCTTGTCCTCGCCGCGACCCCACCACGGGCCGAGCATGTTGTGCTGGTCGTCGCCGAGCGGGCCGATGACGGCCGTCTTCTTCGCCGGCGACATCGGCAGGGTGGCCGAGGAGTTCTTGAGCAGCACCATCGACTCACCGGCGGCCTTGCGGGCGGCTGCCCGGTCGCTGGGGGTGAGGAAGCTCGCCGGGTCCTTGGCCTTGGCGACGTCGACGTAGGGGTTCTCGAAGAGCCCTGCGCGGAACTTCACCCGCAGGATCCGGCGCACCGCGTCGTCGAGACGGGCCCGCGAGATGTCACCGCTGCGCAGCAGCCCGGCGCCGTAGTCGCGCACGTAGGTGCTCACCATCTCCTGGTCGGTGCCGGCCATGAGGGCCTGGGCGCCGGCGCTCGGACCGTCGGCCGCGGTGCCGTGGCCGCACGAGCCCTCGGCGGGCATGACCGGCGGGCACGCCCGGGTCTCGGCCACCGCGGTGTAGTCGCTCACGACGAACCCGTCGAAGCGCCACTCCTTCTTGAGGATGTCGGTCTCGGTCTCGTGGTTGGCGCACCCGGGCACACCGTTGAGCGAGTTGAACGAGCACATGACCGAGGCGACCCCGGCGTCGACCGCCGCCTTGAACGGCGGCAGGTAGAGGTCACGCAGCCGGCGCTCCGACATGTCGGTCGTGTTGTAGTCGCGTCCGCCCTCGGGCTGGCCGTAGGCGACGAAGTGCTTCACCGACGCCGCGACCTTGTCCGGCTTCGAGTAGTCGGAGCCCTGCGCGCCACGCACGCGTGCCGCCGAGAAGGCCGAGTTGAGGAAGGGGTCCTCACCGCCGCCCTCGACGATCCGGCCCCAGCGGGGGTCGTGCGACACGTCGACCATCGGGCTGTAGACCTGCTTGAGGCCCACGGTCGCGGACTCGCGCGCACCGATCGCGGCGTCGATCTCGCCGACCTTCGGGTCGAACGAGCTGGCCGCGCCGAGCGGCACCGGGAAGATCGTCCGGTAGCCGTGGATCGTGTCGAACGCGAAGAGGATCGGGATCCCCAGCCGTGACTGCTCGACCGCGACCTTCTGGAAGTGGTTGATCTTGTCGGGGTCGGTGAGGCTGAAGACCCCGCCCACGCCGGCCTTGGCGTCGGCGTCGGTGATCTGGCCGTCGGAGAGCAGCTGCACCTGCTGGAGCTTCTCGGTCGTCGTCATCCGGCGGATCAGGGCGTCGATCCGGCGCTCGACGGGGTCGCGTCCGCGGGCCTGGTCGGCGGCGGTCGACTGCTGCGTCGACCTGCTGGCGTCGGCCCGGTCCGGCAGGCTGTGTGGCTGGATGAACGGGAGAGCCGCCGCTGCCGCGACGGCTGTGAGGGTTGTGACCGTGCGCTTCATGGGTCAGGTCCACCTCCGGAGTCGGCCCCGACCGAACCGTCGCCGGCCGGGAGGGCGCCGGCGGTGGTTCTCGGACGTCGGCGTCGCTTCCCCGAGACTGGCCCTGCCCGTGACCGGCCGCAACCCCGGGGGCCCGGACGGACTATGCGACCCCGACCGCGGCCTCGCGCCGGGGGTCACCGGCCGCCCGCAGCCGAGCATCGGCCCCCAGGAGGGCCGCGCCCACCCCACCGAAGTACATCGACAGCTCGCCGTGGTCGAGCCCGCGCAGACCGGTCGCCGCGACCGCCTCCTCGATCTCGGCACTCGCCTCGTGCTCGACGACCGCCTCGCCGTCCTGCTCGAAGCGAACGTGCACCCGCGGCGCCTGGATCGCGGCGTCGAGGTCGGCGCCGTGCAGGCACAGCTGCCCGAGGACCTGCATGAGCGCGGTGGTGATCCGGTCCGCACCCGGGGATCCGACGGCGAGCACGCTGCCGTCGTCGGCGCGCGCGACCGTCGGCGCCATGTTGGAGGCGAGCCTCGTGCCGGGCTCGAGGGCGTGCAGGCCGAGCCGGTTGAGCTCGGGCTCACCGAGTGCGTTGTTGAGGAGGATGCCCGTGCCCGGGATCGTCACCCCGGCGCCGTAGCCGCTCGACATCGTCACCGCGCACGCGAGCCCGTCGGAGTCGACGGCCGAGATGTGGGCCGTCGACGCCGATGTCGGCAGGCCCGCCAGCCCGTGCCGCTCCACCGTCTCCAGCAGCGCGTGCCCGTCGGCGTCGAGGTCGTGCGACACGTCGTGGACCGCGAGCCGGTAGGAGAGCACCGCCCGCTGGATGCGCAGCACGTCGTCCCACGAGAATCCCTGGGTCCGCTCGAGCTCGGACAGCATGACCGCGAGCATCGGCCCACCCACCGACGGTGGTGGGTTGACGGCGACGTCCCAGTCGCCGACGCGTCGACGCACCGGAGTCCTCTCGACCACCTCGTATGCCGTGAGGTCGGCGTCCGTGACCAGCCCACCGTTCGCGGCCATGTCGGACGCGAGCGCGCGACCGAGGTCACCGGTCACGAGCAGCGAGGCACCTTCACGGGCCACCGCGTCGAGCACGGAGGCGAGCTCGGTGTTGCGGGCGAGATCGCCTGCGACGAAAGCGGATCCGTCCGGTCGGCGAGTCAGCGCGCGGGCGCCGGTGTCGTGGCCGAAGAGGCCGTCGGCGACGAACCCGAGGTATCGGGTGGCCGCCCCGCCGATCGGGTAGCCGTCGCGGCACACACCGGCGGCGGGTGCCACGACCGACTCCCACGGACGTGAGCCAAAGCGCGTCACCGCACTCTCGCAGGCCGAGAGGGCGCCGGGGACGGCGACCGAGCCGTGGCCGGCATACATCGTCACGCCGCCGCCGTAGTCGGTGACGACCTCGCGCACTCCCCCGCCGAACGCCTCGCGCGGAAGTCCCCGGCCCGGCATCGCCACGTTGCCGTCGAGGACCACCGGCGGACCCGACGGCGGCCAGATCGTGACGAAGGCGCCACCGGCGAGGCTGACGATGCCCGGCTCGGTGCTCATCGAGGTGATGGCCGCTGCGATGGCGGCGTCGACCGCGTTGCCGCCCTCGGCGACGACCGCCTGGCCAGCGCCGAGAGAGGCCGGGCCGGTCGCCGCGACCGCCACCCGTCTCGCCCGACTCGTCATGGGTCGCATCCTCGCACCCCCCGGTAGCGTGAGCGCGTGACTCTCCACCCCCTGGGAATCATCGCGGGCACCGGCTTCTACGACCTCGACGCGCTCGACGACGCGCGCCACGAGGGGGTCGACACGGCATACGGGAGCGTGTCCGTGACCCGAGGGACCTGGCACGGGCAGCCCGTCGTCTTCGTGACCCGTCACGGCGCCGGGCACGAGGTGCCACCGCACCGGGTCAACTACCGCGCGATCATCCGGGCGCTCGCTGACCTCGGGGTGCGCGACGTGCTCGCCGTCAACGTCACCGGCGGCATCGACCCCGACCTCGAGGCGGGCGAGATCGTCTGCATCGACGACTTCCTCGACCTCACCCGTCGCCGCGAGGGGACCTTCCACGACGGCGAGGGGTCCGGCGGCGTCGTACACACCGACATGACGCACGCCTACGACCCGGTGCTGCGCCGCGAGATCCTCGACGCCGCAACCTCCATCGGGCAGCCGGTCGTCGACGGCGGCACCTACGTCTGCTTCGACGGACCGCGCTTCGAGTCGCCGGCCGAGATCCGGCTCGCCGCACTCGCCGGCGGCTCGGTCGCCGGCATGACCGGTGTCCCCGAGGTGACCCTCGCCGCCGAGGCAGGACTCCGGTATGCCGCGGTCAGCCTCGTCGTGAACCCTGCGGCGGGCGTGCGGCCGGGTGAGCCGATCACGATGGACGAGATCAGCGAGGTGCTGGCGACGGGTGCGCCCAAGGTGCTCGCCCTCGTCGACGAGCTCATCCACACGCGGTCGGTCTTCCGGTCCGACGACACCGACGCGAGCGCCTCGTGAGCCGGCTCGTCCTGCGCGACCTCGCGGTCGTCGTCACCGTCGACGCCGAGGACACGGTGCTGCGCGACGTCTCGGTCGTGGTCGAGGACGGCGTCATCACCGCAGTCGGCGCGGTCGAGGCGCGCGAGGGCGACGAGGTGGTCGACGGTCGGGGCCGGCTCGCGCTCCCCGGCCTGGTCAACCTCCACACCCACCTGCCGATGACCCTGCTGCGCGGCATCGCCGAGGGTGTCGACCTCCAGGGCTTCCTCGAGCGGGTGTGGGCGGCCGAGGGCGCGGTGATGGACCCCGCGACCGTCGAGCTCGGCGCGACGCTGGGTGCGCTCGAGTCGCTGCTCGGGGGCTGCACGACCCAGCTCGACATGTACTTCCACCACGAGGCCGCCCACCGCGGAGCCGTCGCGGCCGGTGCGCGTCACGTCGGCGGGCCGACGTTCTTCGACGGCCCGGGCCCGGACGGGCTCTCGTGGGACGAGCGCATCGCCGGGCTGCGCGCCTGGCCGGAGGTGCTGCGCGAGACCGGTGGCCCCGAGGTCCCGGTGGCGGCGATGCCGCACGCGACCTACACGAACTCGGTCGAGCACCTCGCCGAGGTGGTGTCGGTGCTGGGCGAGCTCACGCCCACCGGCGTCCTGCACACCCACGTCTCCGAGAACGCCGCCGAGAACACCGACCTGCTGGACCGCTTCGGTGCGACCCCGACGCAGCTCCTCGCCGACGCCGGCTGGTTGCGTCTGCGGATTCGGTCGCTAGAGCGACCGAATCCGCAGACGCAAGAAGGTGAGAGGGTCTCGACGGGGCCCAAGGTGGTGTTCGGGCACGGCGTGCACCTCTCCGACGCCGACCGCGCGCTCGCCGCGGCAGCCGGCGTCACCGTCGCCCACTGCCCCGGGTCCAACCTCAAGCTCGCCTCCGGGGCGCTGGACTGGCAGCGCTGGCGGTCGGACGGCATACGCCTCGGGATCGGCACCGACGGGTGCGCGAGCTCCAACGACCTCGACATGTGGCAGGCCATGCGCCAAGCCGCCCACCTCGCCGCGCTCACCAGCGGCCACCCGGAGGTGGGCGCTGCCCAGATCGTCCGAGCCGCGACCATCGACGGCGCCGCCGCGCTGGGGATCGACCACCTCGTCGGCAGCCTCGAGGTGGGCAAGCGCGCGGACCTCGTCCTCGTCGACCTCGACCAGCCGCACCTCACGCCCGTCCATGACGTCCCGGCACTGCTCGTCCACGCGGCGGGCAGGGGCGATGTCACGGACGTCGTCGTCGATGGCAGGATCGTGGTTCGCGAGCGACGCAGCACCCTCGTCGACACGCCCGACCTGCTCGACCGGTGCCGCGCCCGCGCTCGCGATGCCGCAGCCGCCGCACACGAGGTCGAGGAAGCCTGATCGATGCGTACGCCCGAGCAGATCATCGCCGAGCACAAGATGCAGCCCATCCCGGACGAGGGCGCCTGGTTCGCCGAGGGCCCGCGGACGCAGGGGCTGTCGTCGATCCTCGTGCTGCTCACCTCGGCGCCCGACGGGTTCTCGGCGATGCACCGGCTCGAGGTCGACGAGGGGTGGCAGTGGCTCGAGGGGGCACCGGCTGCGCTGCTCCGCCTCAAGGAAGGGCCGCGGCGCAACCACGGCACCCTCACCCTGCTCAACGCGCAGCGCCGGCAGATGCTCGTGCGCTCGGGGGTCTGGCAGGGAGCGGCGACGATGGGCGCGTGGACCCTGCTCTCGTGCTGGTGCAGCCCGGCCTTCCGGCCGCAGCACTTCACCCTCGGTGAGCGCGGGCACCTGTCCGTGACCTTCCCGGCGTATGCCGCCGAGATCGCCGCGCTGACCCGTGACACCTCTCCCGGGCGGCTCGCGGCGGCGGGCGAGGGCCGCGCCTGACAGTCCCGAAGCGCCCTGACCTGCACGGATCGACTGGCCAGTAACGACACGGCAACGGATTTTCAAGCCGGTCTCAGGGCGTGGTTTTCGCCGCTAGCATTCGGGGGCATCCTGCACACCCCCAAGGAGTAGACCCCTATGAAGGCCAAGCCTTTCCTCGTCGCGGCACCCGCCGCCCTCGCCCTCGTCCTCGCTGGCTGTGGCGGCAGCACTGGTGACACCAGCTCCGACGGCAGCTCGGCGGCCCCCAAGGACTGCTCCTCGACGGAGACGTTCTGCATCGGACTCGTCACCGACACCGGCTCGGTCGACGACAAGAACTTCAACCAGGCCGCCTGGGAAGGCGTCAAGGCCCTCGAGGGCGACGGCGTCCAGACGAAGTACATCGAGACCAAGGACGCGAAGGACTACGCGAACAACCTCAAGCAGTTCACCGACCAGAAGTACGACGCGATCGTCACTGTCGGCTTCCTCATGGCCGAGGCCACGGTGACCGCCGCCAAGGCGAACCCCAACGTCAAGTTCATCGGTGTCGACCAGTTCCAGGACGAGAAGGCCACCGCGCCCAACGTCACCGGCCTGATCTTCCCCGAGGCCAACGCCGGCTACGCCGCGGGCTACATGGCGGGTCTCATGACCAAGACCAACAAGCTCGGCATCGTCCTCGGCGCCGAGATCCCCCCGACCCAGGCCTACGCCAAGGGCTACGAGCAGGGCTCCAAGGCCGCCAACCCCAAGGTCACGGTCGCGAAGGTCTACCACCCGGCTGGCGACAACGCCTTCTCCGACTCCCCGTGGGGCGCCGGCGAGGCCAAGAAGATGCTCGCGCAGGGCGCGGACTTCATCTTCGGCGCCGGTGGCGGCACGGGCAACGGCGCGATCGGTGAGGCTGCCAAGACCTCCGGCGCCGGCTCGTCGATCTTCTGCATCGGTGTCGACGTCGACCAGTGGGAGACCGTCCCCGAGGCCCACCCGTGCCTCGTGACCTCGGCCGAGAAGAAGCTCACCCAGGGCACCACGGACCTGCTCAACCAGGCCAAGGACGGCTCGATCAAGGGCGGCAACTTCGTCGGCACCACCGGCCTGTCGCCGTTCCACGACTTCGACTCGAAGATCCCCGCCGACGTCAAGACCAAGGTCGCCGACGTCATCAAGCAGCTCGAGGACGGCACGCTCAAGATCGCCTGACCGCAGCACCCGCTCGGCACTGTCTGGCACCACCGGACCGGCTCCGTCGAACCTGTTGGTCCGACATCCCGGTCGGCTACAGTCCGAGCATGATTTCGACGGAACGGGTGCCCTCCCCGGAGGGCACCCGTTCCTCCGTTCAGACCCCTGTCACGACACCCACGGAGAGTCATGGTTGACCCCGACCGCCCGCCGGCGAAGGACGCGCCCCCCGCCGCGCCGGACGCCCCCGCCAAGGACGCCCCCACGGTGCCCGTCGTCGCCGAGCGCGGCGCGCCGCCGCCGCCCACGGGCCTGCTCGGCTTCCTCGTCCGCCACCAGGCGATCGTCGTCCCGCTCATCGCGGTCGTGCTCGCGTTCGCCATCGGCGCGATCCTCATCCGGGCGCAGGGCTTCAACCCCACCTACGCGTACCAGCGCCTCTTCACCCACTCGTTCCTCACCGAGTCGGGCCTGCTCGCGACCCTGCAGAAGACGACCCCGCTGATCCTCGTCGGCCTCGCCGTGGCGATCCCGCTCAAGGTCGGCCTCTTCAACATCGGCGGCCAGGGACAGCTCATGGCCGGTGGCATCGGCGCGGCCTGGGTCGGCTACGCCCTGCGCGACCTGCCCGCCGCCCTGCTCGTCATCGTCGCCGTCGTCGTCGCCGTCCTCTTCGGAGCCATGTGGGCCTCGATCGCGGCGCTGCTCAAGACGACCCGCGGCGTCCACGAGGTCATCTCGACGATCATGCTCAACTCGATCGCCGTGGGCATCATCGACTGGCTCATCAACGGCGGTCCCCTCTCGGACCCGGGCCAGCCCTTCCCCGCCTCGCACGCCGTCCCCGAGGCGGCGCGGCTCAACCCGCTCGGCGTCATCCCGTGGGGACTGCCGGTCGCGCTCATCCTCGCCGTGGCCGTCGCGTGGATGCTCGGCCGCACGACCCTGGGCTTCGAGCTCCAGACCGTGGGCCGCAACAAGTTCGCAGCCGGGTATGCCGGCATCTCGACGACGCGGACCACGCTCATCGCCATGGCGATGTCGGGTGCGCTCGCCGGACTCGCCGGTGCCTTCGAGCTGCTCCAGATCGAGCCCTACCGCTACCAGAACGGCATCGCCGGCTCGCTCGGCTTCGACGGCATCACCATCGCGCTGCTCGCCCGCGGCAACCCGCTCGGCACGATCCCGGCGGCGATCCTCGTCGGCGCCATGCGCGCCGGGGCGCCGACCCTGCAGTTCGAGCTCGGCATTCGTCCCGAGGTCGTCGACGTCCTCCTCGCCATCACGCTGCTCATGGTCTCGCTGCCGGTCATCGCCAAGTGGATCTTCCGCCGGCACACGGTCAAGCAGACGCAGCTCGCCGGAAGCTGGGGTGCCTGACATGGAATGGGTTCAGCGCAACAAGATCTGGGCCGGGACGGCACTGCTCGTCCTCGCCGCCGCATACGTCTTCTACTTCATCAACCCCAACATCGCCGTCTCGATGTTCTCGAACGCATGGTTCCTCGCGGTGCCGCTCGTCCTCGGCGCCATGGTCGGTGTCATCGGTGAGCGCTCCGGCGTCGTCAACATCGGCATCGAGGGCCAGATGCTCGTCGGGGCGTTCGCGGGCTTCTTCGCGGCCGCGGCCGCGCAGTCGGTCCTCGTCGGTGTCATCGTCGGCGCCCTGTCCGGCATCGTCATGGGCGCGTTCCTCGCGTTCACGACGGTCAAGGGCCAGCTCGACCAGATCATCGCCGGTGTCGTCATCAACATCGTGGCGACGGGCATCACGTCCTTCTACTACGAGTCGGGCAAGACGATCCCGCGTGGCCTGCCGAACTTCGACGTGCCGCTGCTGTCGAAGATCCCGCTCATCGGCCCGGTCTTCTTCTCGGACGGCCCGATCGCGCTCTTCGCACTCGTCATCGCGATCGTGCTGCACTTCCTGCTCTTCAAGACGCGCTGGGGCCTGCGGACCCGGGCCGTGGGTGAGTACCCCTCGGCCGCCGACACCGCCGGCATCAACGTCGTCGCGCTGCGGCTCGTCAACGTCACCCTGGCCGGCACGCTCGCCGGCATCGCGGGTGCCTACCTCTCGATGGAGGCGACGAGCACCTTCGAGCGCGGCATGAGCTCGGGCCGAGGCTTCCTCGCGCTCGCCATCCTCATCTTCGGCGCGTGGCGTCCCCTGCGGGCCCTGGCGGCGGCGCTGTTCTTCGGCTTCATGTCGGCGTCGGCCTCGCAGCTCCAGGCGAGCAACGTCGTCAACATCCCCCAGCAGTTCATCAACCTCCTGCCCTACGTCCTCACCCTCGTCGTGCTCGCCGCGGCCGCGGGTCGGGTCCGGGCACCGGGTGCCGTCGGGCAACCGTTCGTGAAGGGCGACTGACCATGCAGACCCCGTCCAGCACCCCGCCGCAGTCCGGCGAGACCGCCGGCTCGCGCGAGACCCTCCTCGAGCTCGAGGGCCTGTCGAAGTCCTTCGGCACCGTCCACGCCAACCAGGACATCTCGCTGCGGGTCGACCGCGGCGAGATCGTCGCGCTCCTCGGTGAGAACGGCGCCGGCAAGTCCACCCTGGTCAAGCAGATCTTCGGCCTCATGACCCCGGACTCCGGCACGATCACCATCAAGGGCGACTCGAGCCGGATCAAGGACCCCAAGGACGCGATCCGACGCGGCATCGGCATGGTCCACCAGCACTTCCAGCTCGTCCCGGTCATGACCGTCGCCGAGAACATGATGCTGGGCCACGAGACCGCCAAGGGCGGCATCCTCGACCTCGACGGCGCCCGCAGGATGGTCAAGGAGCTGTCGGCCAAGCACAATCTCAGCGTCGACCCCGACGCCGAGATCGAGGACCTCCCCGTCGGCACCCAGCAGCGCGTCGAGATCCTCAAGGCCCTCTCCCGCCGGGTCGACCTGCTCATCCTCGACGAGCCGACCGCGGTGCTCACGCCGCAGGAGACCGACGAGCTCCTCGGCGTCATGAAGGAGCTCGCCGCCGGCGGCACGTCGATCGTCTTCATCACCCACAAGCTGCGTGAGGTGCTCGCGGTGGCCGACCGCTGCTACGTCCTGCGGCAGGGCAAGGTCGTCGGCGGGGTCGACGACCTCACGAGCACGACGACGAGCGATCTCGCCTCGATGATGGTCGGCCGCGACGTCGTCCTGCGCGTCGACAAGGCCGAGGCCACCCCCGGTGACACGGTCCTGTCGATCAAGGGGCTCCAGGTCAAGGACGACCGCGGCCTCCCCGCCGTCGACGGGTTCGACCTCGAGGTGCGGGCGGGCGAGATCGTCGGCCTCGCCGGAGTCGAGGGCAACGGACAGCGCGAGCTCGTCGAGAGCATCGCCGGCATGCGCCCCTCGATCGGTGGCACCGTCCGCCTGGGCGCCGACGACATCACGAAGTCCAACGCGCACGACACCAACAACGCCGGTGTCGGTCACATCCCCGAGGACCGCGAGAAGCACGGCATCGTCGGTGGGTGGTCGATCGCCGACAACCTCGTCCTCAACTGCTACGACGAGGCGCCCTACTCCAAGGGGTTCGTGCGCGACTTCGGCGCCGTGCGCGAGCACGCCGTCAAGCTGCGCGAGGAGTTCGACATCCGCTCGCCCAGCGTCGACGTGCCTGCCGGCTCGCTGTCCGGTGGCAACAAGCAGAAGGTCGTCGTCGCCCGCGAGATGACCGCACGGCCGCGGCTGCTCATGGCGGCGCAGCCCACGCGTGGTGTCGACGTCGGCTCGATCGAGTTCATCCACCGCCGGATCGTCGAGGCCCGCGATGCCGGAGCCGCGGTCCTGCTCGTGTCGGCCGAGCTCGACGAGGTCCTCTCGCTGGCCGACCGGATCGCCGTGATCCACGGCGGCAGGGTCGTCGCCGAGGTCGCCGGCAAGGACGCCGACCGCACCGAGATCGGCCGCCTCATGGCCGGGGACACCGACTCCCACTGACGCAACGAGAGATGCCCCGGTATGCCGGCCACCCGGCATACCGGGGCATCTCACGTCGGTGTCAGCGGCAGGCGTCGGCCATCTTCGCGAGCGTGGACTCCGGCGGGGTGCCGTCGGAGGCGACGACGTCCTCGGCCGCCGTGAGCAGCTCGGACTCCACGCCGAGGCCCTGGGCGAGGTCGATCGCCGAGCCGAGCGTCTCACGGTCCGACTCGCTGAGGTCGCGGTCGGCGACGAGCGGGCACACGGTGCCGCGCAGCTCACGCACGGCCGACTCCTTGGCCTGCGACGTGGCAGCGGACGCCGCGTCGGAGGCGATGTCCTCGGCGGCCGAGCAGCCGCCGAGCAGGGCGGCGGAGGCGAGGAAGGGGATGGCGAGGTGGCGCGTCATGCGCCGAAGTCTCGCAACGCTTCCTGAGCCGTGGCTGACAAGGTTCTGGGCCGTCAGGCCTCTCCCGGGCGGTCGGCGCTGACAGGCTGGACCCATGACGACCGAGACCTCGCAGCCGGACGCGCGGACCGCCACCCTCGAGCTCCCCGACGTGGACCTCGTCCACGACGTGCGAGGGCCGCTCCCCACCGCCGACGGCCGGCCGCCGCTGCTCATGATCGGCCAGCCGATGTGCGCCGACGGGTTCGAGGCGTTGGCCCGGGAGTTCACCGACCGCACCGTCGTCACCTACGACCCGCGCGGTCTCGGGCGCAGCTCGACCCGGCGCGACGGCCGCCAGGACCAGAACCCGCAGGACCAGGCGGCCGACCTGCACGCCCTCGTCGAGCACCTCGGCGCCGGCCCCGTCGACGTGTTCGCGAGCAGCGGCGGCGCGGTGGCCGCGCTCGAGTGGGCTGCGACGCACCCCGAAGACCTCGCCACCGTGGTGGCCCACGAGCCACCGTCGCTGTGGGCGCTGCCCGACGCCGAGGCGGCCACGCAGGCCTTCGAGCGGGTGACGTCGACCTACGCCGAGCGCGGCTTCGGCGCAGGCATGGCCGAGTTCATCGGGATGTCCGGGTGGCAGGGCGAGTTCACGCAGGAATTCCTCGCGCAGCCGCCCGCCGACCTCGCGCAGTTCGGCCTCCCGCCCGAGGATGACGGCTCGCGCGACGACCCCCTCCTCTCCGACCGCTCGGCCACCGTGACGTCGTCACGACCGGACCTCGACGCACTGCGCAGCAGCTCGGCGAGCATCGTCATCGGCGTCGGCGAGGAGACGGGCGACGCCGTCACCGCCCGGGCGGCCCGCGGCGTCGCCACGGAGATCGGCCTGCCGCTCGTCGTCTTCCCCAGCCACCACGGTGGGTTCGCGAGCGCCGAGGGCCCGTGGCCCGGCAAGTCGGTCGAGTTCGGGGCCCGGCTGCGCGAGGTCCTCGACGGCGCCCTGTGACGAGACCCATACCTACGGACTCGTAACCTACGCAATCGTAGGTTACGCTGGCGTACGTGACTGCAACGCTGAACCGACCCTCCGCGACCCGGCAGCCCCAGCCTGCCCGGCGTCTCGCCGGTCTCCTCGACGGCGCACGCAAGGTCGCCCAGGCACTGGCCACGCCACTCGTGCCCGCCGACTACCTCGACCTCATCGACCCGCTTCGCGCCGGCGCCGACCTGCGCGGCCGCATCGTCGACGTCACCCCCGAGACGGCCGACTCCGCGACAATCACGATCCAGCCCGGCCGCGGCTGGGCCGGTCACGCACCGGGCCAGTACATCCGGATCGGGATCGACATCGACGGCGTCCGCCACTGGCGCGCCTACTCGCTCACGCACCGGGCCGACACCCCCGACGGGCTCATCACCATCACGCCCAAGGCGATCCCCGACGGCACGGTGAGCAACCACCTCGTGCACGCGACGGCACCGGGCACCCTCGTCATGCTCGACCAGGCGACGGGTGACTTCACCCTCCCGGCGACCCTGCCCGAGCGCACCCTCTTCGTCACCGCCGGATCGGGCATCACGCCCGTCATCGGCATGCTGCGCAACCACCTCGACGAGCTCGGTGACGTCGTCCACGTCCACTGCGCGCCGAGCGAGCGCGACGCGATGTTCCGTGACGAGCTTCTCTCGTATGCCGTCGCGCGCCGGCTCACGCTCCACGAGAACCACGACGACGTGGCCGGGGTCCTCGACCTCGCCTCGCTCGACACCCTCGTGCCCGACTGGCGCGAGCGCGAGGTGTGGGTCTGCGGCCCCACCGGACTGCTCGACGCCGCCGAGGCTCACTGGGAGGCTGCGGGTCTCGCCGACCGCCTGCACGTCGAGCGCTTCCGGCCCAGCGTCGTCGAGCCCGGCGAGGGCGGCACCGTGACCTTCGACAAGAGCACCATGACCGTCGAGGCCGACGGCGGCACCCCGATCCTCGACGCCGGCGAGGCCGCCGGCGTCCTCATGCCGAGCGGCTGCCGGATGGGCATCTGCTTCGGCTGCGTCGTGCCGCTGCGTGAGGGCGCCGTCCGCGACCTGCGCACCGGCGAGATCACCTCCACCGACGAGAACTCCGGCACCGTCCCGATCCAGACCTGCGTGAGCGCCGCCGCCGGCGCCTGCGCCATCGACCTCTGAACCCCGCGAGAGACCCAAGGAGACACCCATGACCCTCGCCCCCGAACGCACCAGCACCGCTGCCGCCCGCACCGGCGTGAACTCGCGCCTGTCCGTGACGAGCGCGGAGCCACGCCCCCAGCGCCCCGAGCTCAAGAAGTCCGGCCGCCCCAACCCGGCCGCCCACCTCAGCCCCGAGCAGATCGAGGAGATCGGGCGCGAGCTCGACGCGATCCGCGCGGAGGTGATGGACTCCCGCGGAGCCAAGGACGCGGCATACATCAGGAAGGTCATCAAGACCCAGCGCTACCTGGAGATGGGCAGCCGAGCCGCCCTCCTCTTCTCCGGGGTCAAGTACCGCGGCGTCCGCCCGTTCTGGTGGATCGGCACGGCCGGCCTCTCCGTCTCCAAGATCCTCGAGAACATGGAGATCGGGCACAACGTCATGCACGGCCAGTGGGACTGGATGCGTGACCCCAAGATCCACTCGACCGCGTGGGAGTGGGACAACGCCTCCCCGTCGAGCCAGTGGAAGCACAGCCACAACGAGATCCACCACACGTTCACCAACGTGCTCGGCCGCGACAACGACCTCGGCTACGGCATCCTGCGCGTCGATGAGGACCAGAAGTGGACGCTGTTCTACCTCTTCCAGCCGATCTGGCACGTCGCCAACGCGCTGATGTTCGAGTACTCCATCGCGGCCTACGACCTCGAGCTCGGTGGCTACCTCGCCAAGAAGAACCGGCTCTCCGACGAGGAGAAGGCGAAGTTCAAGAAGGACGCCGACGAGGTCGTCGCCAAGATCAAGCGCCAGGCCACCAAGGACTACGTCGTCCACCCGGCGATGGCGGCCGCGACCTTCACGGGCTCGACCCGCCACACTCTCACCGCCAACATCGTCGCCAACCTCGTGCGCAACGTGTGGACCAACACCGTCATCATCTGCGGCCACTTCCCGCCCGGCATCGAGACGTTCGAGAAGACCTCGATCGAGGGTGAGACCCGTGGCGAGTGGTACCTGCGCCAGATGCTCGGCTCGGGCAACATCCACGGCTCCAAGGCCATGCACGTCATGACCGGCAACCTCAGCCACCAGATCGAGCACCACCTCTTCCCGGACATGCCGAGCAACCGCTACGCCGAGATCGCGCCCAAGATCCGCGACCTCATGGAGCGCCACGACCTCAAGTACGTCACCGGCTCGCTCGCCAAGCAGGTCGGCGGCGTCTACTGGAAGGTCGTCGAGCTCTCACTGCCCAACAAGGTCGAGGGCAAGCGCCGCCGCGACACCATCCTCAAGGCCGCCAAGAAGGCCATCAAGGGCAAGGGCGGACAGGGCCGCCGCTACTGACCCTCCTCACCAGCCACTCGAGTGGAGGATCGCAGGGACCATGACCCCTGTGATCCTCCACTCGGCGTCTCAGGCTGCGGCACGCCTCACCGCGCAGCCTCGCGAACGGCACGGGTGGGGGCTTCCGACCCACCCGCGCGCCTGCAGGATCGTCCCGACCTCGGCCGCGGTGCGGCAGGCACCCGACGTCACGTCGGGCCAGAACACGCGAAGGGTGACGTCACCGCCGATGGCCACCTCGCGGTCCCGCTGACCGTCACGCACTCGGTCGGCCCAGCGCTCGTGCCCCACCCGTCCGTCCACCTCCACAACAAGCCGGTATGCCGCATAGCGGTTGTCGTGGTGACGTCGCCTCCCGGCATCGGTCACGCCCTGCCGCTCACCAGCAGGCAATCCGTGGGCCCGCTCGACGTCGCGGATGTAGCGGACCTCGGCCGGGCTCTCGGCTCCTTCTTCGACGTCGCCCAGCACGTCGCGCAGCAGCGGTCGGTGCGGATGCCCCCGTCGGCGGCCGAGCTCCGCCCTCAGCTGGCCCACATTGACCCGGCGTCCCTGCACCGCGCTCGTCACCCACCTCAGTGCGGCGTCGGCATCACCCTGGGCCGCGCAGTCGAGCACCGTCGCGGCCACGGTGGTTCGGGCCGGCTCTTCGAGCTCGTCGAGGTAGCCCACCCAACGTGTCGATCGCCGCAGCACCACCCCCGGCGGCGCCGCCACCCGGCGCCGTGCGGGCACGACGATCGTGACGACCGAGGGCGGCCGCGACGTGAGCCCCCACCAGGTGGCCGCGGTCGTGTCGGCGAACGCCGCCGCACACTCGAGACCGGGCACGTCGACAAAGAGCAACGCCGCCAGGGCTGACGTGCGCCAGTCGTCGCGACCCGGCACCGTGAGATAGACCCCTGTGTGCAGACGCTTCCACCGACCGGAGTCGACCCGCCACCTCAGCGTGTCATCGGTGAGTCCTGCCGCGAGGCACTGGGCGCGGGTGAGCAGGTCGCGCTGGCTGTCGGCAGCGCGTCGCAAGACTCTCCAGTCGGCCATGCACCCCAGCCTGACCGAACCTGCCGACCCGGCCCGCCGCTCATCCACAGGCACTCCTGACCCGCCGCCGCAGCCAAGTGGAGGATCGCGGGGACCATGACCCCGGCGATGCTCCACTCGAGGTTCCGACATCAGCCCGAACCGACACGCCGACACCACATGTGGTTCCCACCGCCCAGCCGGGCACCACATACGGTGGGTCTCGCAGCTGGTTCGGCGCTCCACCCAGGCGCGTCGAGGCAACAGGGAACCCGGTGCAAGTCCGGGACTGCCCCGCAGCGGTGAGTGGGAACGACCGCCATCCCACACGGCATACACGTCGTGTCGGCAGCACTGCACCTTCGGGTGTGGGAAGCGATGGCCACTAGGCGGCTCGGTGACAACCGGGCCGAGCCCGCGAGTCCGAAGACCTGCCAGCGCACCGTGCCCGACGGGCACGGTGGTCCGACGCCGCGCGGGACGGCCGACGGCAGGTTTGCGCGTGCTCGGCCACCCCTGAACAGGTATGCCGTCCGCTCCCCTCGTCGTCCTCCCCGTGCGACCCGGACCCTCCAGTCTGGTCTCGCGAGGAGAGAGTCATGACAGTGGTGGAAGCGTCCACACGTCCGCAGATGCACGTCCGCAAGCGCAACGGCGACCAGGAGGTCGTCGACGTCGGCAAGATCGTCCGCGCCGTCGAGCGGGTCAGTGGTGACCTGCTCGAGATCGACCCGCTGCGGGTCGCGACCCGCACGATCAGCGGGCTCTACGACGGCGCGAGCACCCAGGAGCTCGACCAGCTGTCGATCCAGACGGCCGCGCAGATGATCGGCGAGGAGCCGCAGTACTCGCGGCTCGCTGCCCGGCTGCTGTCGGGCTACCTCGACAAGGAGGTCCGCGGTCAGGGCGTCGCGTCGTTCAGCCAGTCGGTCGCGCTCGGGCACGCCGAGGGGCTCATCGGCGACGACACCGCGCGGTTCGTCAAGGACCACGCCCGCAAGCTCGACACGGCCATCGACCCGTTGGGGGACAACCGGTTCGAGTACTTCGGCATCCGCACGGTGGGTGACCGCTACCTGCTGCGCCATCCCACGTCGCGGCTCGTCATCGAGACGCCGCAGTACTTCCTGCTCCGCGTGGCGTGCGGTCTGGCGACGTCGGCGAAGGAGGCGATCAAGTTCTACCGGCTCATGTCGAGCCTGGCCTACCTGCCGTCGAGCCCGACGCTCTTCAACTCCGGCACGGCGCACCCGCAGATGAGCTCGTGCTACCTCGTCGACAGCCCGCGCGACGACCTCGACTCGATCTACTCGCGCTACCAGCAGGTCGCCCGGCTCTCGAAGTTCGCCGGTGGCATCGGCATCGGCTTCTCCCGGATCCGCAGCCGCGGCGCGCTCATCCGCGGCACCAACGGTCAGTCCAACGGCATCGTGCCGTTCCTGCGCACGCTCGACTCGTCGGTCGCGGCGGTCAACCAGGGCGGGCGTCGCAAAGGCGCGGCCTGCGTCTACCTCGAGCCGTGGCACCCCGACGTCGAGGAGTTCCTCGAGCTGCGCGACAACACCGGCGAGGACGCACGTCGCACGCACAACCTCAACCTCGCCCACTGGGTCCCGGACGAGTTCATGCGGCGGGTCGAGGCCGACGAGCAGTGGTCACTCATCGACCCCGACCAGGCGCCCGAGCTCGTCGACCTCTGGGGGCCGGCCTTCGACGAGGCCTACCGTCGGGCCGAGTCCGAGGGTCGCTACGTCCGCCAGGTCAAGGCCCGCGACCTCTTCGCCCGGATGATGCGCACCCTCGCCCAGACCGGTCAGGGCTGGATGACGTTCAAGGACGCGTCGAACCGCACGTGCAACCAGACCTCGGACTCGGGCGAGGTCGGTGCCCCGATGGTGCACCTGTCCAACCTGTGCACCGAGATCATCGAGGTGTCCTCCGACGGCGAGACGGCCGTGTGCAACCTCGGCTCGGTCAACGTCGCCGCGCACCTCAGCGCCGACCGCACGGAGGTCGACTGGGAGCGGCTGCGCGAGACCGTCCGCACGGCGGTGCCGTTCCTCGACCGGGTCATCGACGTCAACTTCTACCCGTCGCCGGAGTCGGCGGCGAGCAACCCCCGCTGGCGCCCGGTCGGCCTCGGGCTCATGGGCCTGCAGGACGTCTTCTTCGCCCTGCGGCTGCCGTTCGACTCCCCCGAGGCCAAGGAGCTGTCGACCCGCATCTCCGAGGAGATCTACCTCACCGCGCTCGAGGTCTCCTGCACGCTCGCCGAGCGCGAGGGTGCGCACCCGGCATACGACACGACGCGGGCGAGCCGAGGACAGCTGCAGCCCGACCTCTGGGACGTCACCGGCACCCAGAGCGAGCGGTGGGCCGCGCTGCGCGAGCGGATCGCCGAGCACGGGCTGCGCAACAGCCTGCTCATCGCCATCGCCCCGACGGCGACGATCGCGTCGATCGCCGGCTGCTACGAGTGCATCGAGCCCCAGGTGTCCAACCTCTTCAAGCGCGAGACGCTGAGCGGCGAGTTCATGCAGGTCAACAACGCCCTCGTGCGCGAGCTCAAGTCCCGCGACCTGTGGAGCCCCGAGGTCCGCGAACAGATCAAGCGGGCGGAGGGGTCGGTGCAGGGAATCACGGCGCTGCCCGAGGACGTGCGTCACCTCTTCCGCACCGCGTGGGAGCTGCCGCAGCGGGCACTCATCGAGCTCGCCGCCGCACGCCAGCCGTTCATCGACCAGAGCCAGAGCCTCAACCTCTTCCAGGCCTCCCCGACCATCGGCAAGCTCAGCTCGATGTACCTCTTCGCGTGGAAGTCCGGCCTCAAGACGACCTACTACCTGCGCTCGCGTCCAGCGACCCGGATCCAGCAGGCGACGACGAGCATCACACCGTCGACCCCTGCCCTCACCATCACCGACGAGGCGGCGGTCGCCTGCTCCCTCGAGAACCCCGAGACCTGCGAGGCATGCGAATGACCCTGTCCCACACCGAGACCCGGATGCTCCTCGACCCCGGCATGAACCTCACGCTGCGGCCGATGCGCTACCCGCACTTCTACGACCGCTACCGCGACGCCATCAAGAACACGTGGACCGTCGAGGAGGTCGACCTCCACTCCGACCTCGCCGACCTGCGCAAGCTCACGGCGGCCGAGCGGCACCTCGTGTCACGGCTCGTCGCGTTCTTCGCCACAGGCGACACGATCGTCGCGAACAACCTCGTGCTCAACCTCTACCAGCACATCAACTCGCCGGAGGGGCGGCTCTACCTCAGTCGCCAGCTCTTCGAGGAGGCCGTGCACGTGCAGTTCTACCTCACGCTGCTCGACACCTACGTGCCCGACGAGACCGAGCGGCACGAGGCGTTCGCGGCGGTCGACACCATCCCGTCGATCAAGCACAAGGCCGACTTCTGCTTCCGCTGGATCGACTCGGTCTTCGACCTCGACGCGCTGCAGACGCGCGAGCACCGTCGGGCGTTCCTGCTCAACCTCATCTGCTTCGCGGCGGTCATCGAGGGCCTGTTCTTCTACGGCGCGTTCGCCTACGTCTACTTCCTGCGCTCGCGCGGGCTGCTCAACGGGCTCGCGTCGGGGACGAACTGGGTCTTCCGCGACGAGTCGATGCACATGGCGTTCGCGTTCGACGTCGTCGACACCGTCCGCGAGGAGGAGCCCGACCTCTTCGACGACGAGATGGCCGCGCAGGTCCGCCAGATGCTCGTCGAGGGCGTCGAGGCCGAGGCGCAGTTCGCCGAGGACCTCCTCGGCGGCGGCGTCGCCGGGCTGTCCACGACCGACATGCGCTCCTACCTCGAGCACGTCGCGGACCGACGGATGCAGCGCCTCGGCCTCGAACCGATCTTCGGCTCGCCCAACCCGCTGGCCTTCATGGAGCTGCAGGACGTCCAGGAGCTCTCGAACTTCTTCGAGCGCCGCGTCTCGGCCTACCAGGTGGGGGTGAGCGGCTCGGTCGGCTTCGACGAGGACTTCTGACCCGGGCGCCCACCGGGCGAGAAGCCGACGACGCGCGTATGCCGTGTGCTCCCGCAGGGGGGACCACACGGCATACGTGCGTCGTGGAAGGCCTGCGGTGGACCGGCGTCACCGGCATCCAGGGCGAACCGTCATAATTGACGGCAACCAGGGATGTTGTCCCGGGGAGGTTGTTGCGACGACTGACCTCAAGTCAACCCCCATACCCACAGGCCCACTGCGCGGATGGAGGCACTCATGATCACGATCGTGACGCTGCACTTCCTCGCGGCTGCCATCGCGCCGGCACTCGTCCGGCGCCTCGAACGACGCACCTTCCTCGTCCTCGCGCTCGTGCCGCTCGGGTCGTTCCTGTGGCTGCTCGGCCAGGCGGAGGCGGCCTTCGACGGCGACGTGCGCACCGAACGGGTCCAGTGGATCCCGACGATCGACGTCCAGATCGACCTCGCGCTCACCCCGCTCAACGCCGTCATGGCGCTCGTCGTCACCGGTGTCGGCGCGCTCGTGCTGTTCTACTGCCGCTGGTACTTCCGCGAGGGCGACCGAGAGATGTGGCGCTTCTCGGCGGTGCTCACCGGCTTCGCCGGGTCGATGCTCGGGCTCGTCGTCTCGGACAACCTCTACGTGCTCTTCGTGTTCTGGGAGCTCACGACGGTCCTGTCGTTCCTTCTCATCGGTCACAACCCCGAGCGCAAGGCCAACCGCCGGGCCGCGATGAACGCCCTCATCGTCACGACCTTCGGTGGGCTCGTCATGCTGCTCGGCCTCTTCGTCCTCGGGCACGAGGCGGGCACCGCGCGCATCTCCGAGATCCTCGCCTCGCCCCCGCAGGGCACCGCGACGACGATCGCCGTGCTGCTCATCCTCGTCGGCGCGATCAGCAAGTCGGCGCTCGTGCCGTTCCACTTCTGGCTGCCCGGCGCCATGGCCGCACCGACGCCGGTGAGCGCCTACCTGCACGCCGCCGCGATGGTCAAGGCCGGCGTCTTCCTCGTCGCGCTCCTCGCGCCGGCGTTCTCGGACATCCCCGGCTGGCGTCCGCTCCTGCTCGGCACCGGCATCCTCACCATGGTCATCGGCGGGCTCCGGGCGCTGCGCCAGCACGACATCAAGCTGCTCCTCGCCTACGGCACCGTGAGCCAGCTCGGCTTCCTCATCGCCGTCGTGGGCGCCGGGACTCAGGCGGCGATGTTCGCCGGGCTCGCGCTCGTCCTCGGCCACGCACTGTTCAAGTCCACGCTCTTCCTCGTCGTCGGCGTCATCGACCGCAGCACCGGCACCCGCGACCTGCGCGAGCTCACCGGCCTGCACCGCAAGCTCCCGGTCGTCTTCGTCGCGACCCTCCTCGCCGCCGCCTCGATGGCCGGCCTGCCGCCGCTCCTGGGGTTCACCGCCAAGGAGGCCGCGCTCGCCGCGTTCCTCGACCTCGACGCCGACGCCGGGCTCGGGGTGTGGGGGACGGTCGCGCTCGTCGGGCTCGTCCTCGGCTCCACGCTCACCGTCGCCTACACCGCACGCTTCGTCTGGGGAGCCTTCGGCGTCCGTTCGGTCACGCCACCCACCGTGACGCCCCAACGCCTCGGCTTCGTCGTGGCCCCGGCGCTCCTGGCCGGGCTCTCGCTCGTCGGCGGCTTCGCGGGGGATTTCCTCACGCCACGACTCATGGCGTATGCCGGTGACGCACCTGCCGGGGCCCACGAGCCGCTGCTCACGCTGTGGCACGGCTTCACGCCGGCCCTGGGGCTCTCGGTCCTCGCCGTCACCGCCGGCCTGCTGCTCTGGGTGGCCCGTCGCGCCGTGGCCTCGGCCCAGCGCCGGTTCGTCGAGAGCATGCACGTCCCCGACGCGGAGCTGGTCTACCACGGCATCATCCGTGGCGTGGACCGCACGTCGATCGAGGTCACCGGTCGCACGCAACGGGGTTCGCTCCCGGTCTATGTCGGCATCACCCTGCTCGTCCTCGTCACGATCCCCGGCATCGCGCTCGTGCGGACGTGGGACGGCGTGCGGCTGCGCGGCCCGGACAACCTGCTCCAGGTCGCGATCGTCGTGGTCGTCGTCCTCGCCGCGATCCTCACCGTCCGCTCACGCCGCCGGCTGCGCGCCGTGCTGCTCCTCGGCGTCACCGGCTACGGCACGGCGCTGCTCTTCGTCGCCCACGGCGCCCCCGACCTCGCCCTGACCCAGGTGCTCGTCGAGACGTTCTCCGTCGTGACGTTCGTGCTCGTCATGCGCCGGCTCCCCCCGTTCTTCTCCGACCGGCCGTTCACCTCGGCCCGCCGGATCCGGGTGGCCGTGGGCTGCCTCGTCGGCCTCGCCGTCGGGGGATACGCCCTCATGGCCGCCAACGCCCGCACGGCCCGACCGGTGGGACTCGACTTCGCCGAGCCGGCGTACGACTACGGCGGCGGCAACAACATCGTCAACGTCACCCTCGTGGACATCCGCGTCTGGGACACGTTCGGTGAGATCGCCGTCCTCGTCGTCGCGGCCACCGGCGTCGCCAGCCTGATCTTCCTGCTCACCGACCGCGCCACCTCGCACCGCGAGGCCCGTCGCGACCGGGCGTCCTCGGACGCCGGCTGGCTGCGCGGTGCCGGGCTCATCGCCGACCGCCGCCGCTCGGTCGTCTTCGAGATCGTCGCCCGCATCGTCTTCCCGGTGCTCATGATCTTCTCGATCTACCTCACCTTCGCGGGCCACAACCTGCCCGGTGGCGGCTTCGCCGGTGGTCTCATCGCGGGGCTGGCGCTCATGGTCCGCTACCTCGCAGGTGGCCGCGCCGAGCTCGACTCCGCCGCTCCCGTCGACGCCGGTGTCGTCCTCGGCTCGGGCCTCGTCATCGCCGCACTGTCCGGTGTCGTGCCGGCCCTGCTCGGCTACAACGCCTTCCAGAGCGGCATCTTCGACGTCCCCACGGGGCTGTTCGGATACGAGGTCCACCTCGTGACCTCGCTCTTCTTCGACCTCGGCGTCTACCTCGTCGTCGTCGGCCTCTCGCTCGACGTCCTGCGCAGCCTGGGTGGCGGCATCGACAAGCAGGGCGAGGAGACGGGCGACGTCGAGACGAGCACCGGGGAGGTGTCCATCGCCTGATGGCCACCAACTACGTCCTCATCATCGCCATCGTCGTGCTCGTCGCGTGCGGCACGACCCTCGTCCTCGAGCGCAGCCTCACCCGCATCCTCGTGGGGTTCGTCATGCTCGGCAACGGCGTCAACCTCACCTACCTCGTCGCCTCCGGCCCTTCCGGGGACGCCCCGATCATCGGCATGGGCAAGGGCGAGATGACCGACCCCCTGCCCCAGGCGATGGTGCTCACCGCCATCGTCATCACGCTCGGCGTCACCGCCTTCGGGCTCGCGCTGGCCTACCGCGCCTGGCAGCTCACCGGCCACGACGACGTGCAGGACGACCTCGAGGACGACCTCGTGCGCCGGCGGGCCGACCTCGACCACCCGTCCGCGTCGTTCGACGACATCGCTGCCGGCATCCCCGACGAGGAGGGCGAGGACCAGCCGTCCCCGCCCATCGGGGTCACCGACGAGGAGCTCGCCGCCGAGATCGAGGCGCAGGACGCGCACGAGGAGCGGGCGGCGACCCGGTCGCAGTGGGTGGACCCGCGAGACCGCGACACCACACGGCATACACCGCCGGACGACGGGACCACCGACGATGGCGACGCGGTCGCGGAGGGGGAGGCGGTCGCGGAGGCCGACCCCCGCGACCCGGACATGCACGACACCGACCGACCCGTGACCGAGGAGGAGCGATGACCCAGATCGTCGTCCTCCCGGTCCTGCTGCCGCTGCTCGGCGCCGGGCTCTGCCTGGTCTTCGGGCGGTCGGCCCGTGCCCAGCGCCTCATCTCCGTCGTCGTGCTCACGACCGTCGTCGTCACCGCAACGACCCTGCTCGTGCGCGCCGACCGCTACGGACCGCAGTCGGTGCAGATCGGCGGGTGGGGCCCCGACATCGGCATCTCGCTCATCGCCGACCGGCTCTCGGCGCTCATGCTGCTCGTGTCGACATTCGTCACGCTGTGCGTCCTGCTGTACTCGTTCGGTCAGGGCATCGTCGAGTACGGCCGCGAGACACCGCTGTCCGTCTTCCACCCGACGTTCCTCGTGCTCAGCGCCGGGGTGTCCAACGCCTTCCTCTCGGCGGACCTGTTCAACCTCTTCGTCGGGTTCGAGGTGCTGCTCGCGGCGAGCTTCGTGCTCATCACCCTCGGTGGCACCGAGGCACGGATCCGCGCGGGCACGATCTACGTCATCGTCAGCCTCGTCTCGTCGGCGGTCTTCCTCGTCGCCATCTCGTGCGTGTACGCCGCGACCGGCACCGTGAACTTCGCCGAGCTCGCCGGGCGGATCGCCGAGCTGCCGCCCGGCGTCGCGCAGATGCTCCAGCTGCTGCTGCTCACGACCTTCTGCATCAAGGCGGCGGTCTTCCCGCTGTCGGCCTGGCTGCCGGACTCCTACCCGACGGCGCCCGCGCCGGTGACCGCCGTGTTCGCCGGCTTGCTCACCAAGGTCGGCATCTATGCCATCGTCCGCACCCAGACGCTGCTCTTCCCCGGCGACGGGCTGCGCAGCCTGCTGCTGTGGGCCTCGATCCTCACGATGGTCATCGGGATCCTCGGCGCCGTCGCGCAGTCGGACATCAAACGAATCCTGTCCTTCACCCTCGTGAGCCACATCGGCTACATGCTCTTCGGCATCGCGTTCGCGAGCCAGCTCGGGCTCTCCGGGGCGATCTTCTACATCGCGCACCACATCACCGTGCAGACCGTGCTCTTCCTCGTCGCCGGACTCATCGAGTACCGCAGCGGCACGACGAACCTCAGCCGCCTCGGTGGTCTGGCGCGGTCGGCACCCGTGCTGTCGGTGGTCTTCTTCATCCCCGCGATGAACCTCGCCGGCATCCCCCCGTTCTCCGGCTTCCTCGGCAAGGTGGCACTCGGCCAGGCCGGCATCGCCGACGGCGACTGGCTCGCGATCACCACCGTGGCGGCGTCGATCCTCACGAGCCTGCTCACCCTCTACGCCATCGCCAAGGTCTGGAACCGCGCGTTCTGGCAGCCCGCCCCGGACGCCGACCAGGAGCACGACGACGAGGACGACTGGTCGCACGGCCCGCTCCACGGCGGTGGCGCAGTGGCCAACTCGGGCGGCACGCTCATGACGACGATGTGGCAGAAGGTCGCGACGAAGCAGCGGCTGCCACTGGCCATGGGACTGCCGACGGCGCTGCTCGTGATCTTCAGCGTCGGGCTCACTGTCCTCGCCGGCCCGTTGTTCGGCATCACCGACCGGGCCGCCGCCGAGCTGCTCGAGCGCACGCCCTACATCACCGCCGTCCTCGGGGGGTCGCCGTGAGCGGGCCGGTGCCGATGGTCGTCGGCCTCACCATCATCTGGGTGCTGCTGTGGGGGTCGGTCTCCCCGACCATCGTCGTGGGCGGCGTCCTCGCGGCGGTCCTCGTCGTCACCGTCTTCCCGTTCCCGACGGCGCCGTGGACGTTCGTCATCCGGCCGTGGCCGACGCTCGTGCTCGCGGGCCGCTTCTTCTGGGACCTCGCGCGGGCCAGCGTCGAGGTGTCGTGGTTCGCGCTGCGGCCAGCCGGTCCGCCGCCGAGCGCCATCCTGCGGGTCGGGCTGCGGACGCGCTCCGAGCTCGTCATGACGATCACCTCCGAGCTCGTCTGCCTCGTGCCCGGGTCCCTGCTCGTCGAGCTCGAGCCCGAGGAGGGTGCGATCTACCTGCACGTCATGGACGCGCACACCCCCGAGCGGGTCGCCGCCTTCCACCAGTCGGTCCTCGACCAGGAAGAGCGGGTCGTCAAGGCGTTCGCCCCCCGCGAGGAGCGCGACGCCGTGTGCAGCCAGGAGGTGGCGCCATGACCGCCGTCGGCATCGTCTGCGCGGTGCTCCTCGCCGTGAGCGGCGTGCTCTGCCTCATCCGAGTCGTCCGCGGACCGTCGATGCTCGACCGCACCGTCGCCACCGACGTGTTCGTCGCCTCGATCGTCGGGGCGGTCGGGGTCCACGCCGCCGTCGGTCGCTACTCGAGCACGGTCTCGGTGCTGCTCGCGCTCTCGCTCGTCGGGTTCCTCGGCTCGGTGAGCATCGCCCGGTTCGCCGCCCGTGACGGTGACGGCGGCCCGCACCTCGAGGAGGGTGAGCACCAGTGATCGACATCCTCGCCGGCACCTGCCTCATCCTCGGCTCGCTGCTCGCCCTCGTCGCCGGGATCGGCCTCGTCCGCTTCCCCGACGTCCTCACCCGCATGCACGCCGCGACCAAGCCGCAGACGCTCGGGATCCTGCTCGTCCTGCTCGGTCTGGCCCTTCGCGTCGAGGACCGCAGCACCCTGACGGTCATCGGTGTCGCCGCGGTCTTCCAGCTCGTCACCGCACCCGTCTCGGCGCACATGCTCGGGCGCGCCGCGCTGCGCGCCGGCCACATCGACCGCACCCGGCTCACCCGCGACGACCTGTCCGACGAGTCCGGCGAGTCCGGCGAGTCCGGCGAGTCCGCATGACCGTGGCGCGCGAGGTCCCCGGGCCGGGGCAGGAGTCGGTCTGGGACTACCCGCGACCGCCCCGGGTCGAGGCGAGCGACGAGGTCGTGCAGATCCGCTTCGCCGGTGGTGCCGTCGCCCGCTCGACTCGCACGCTGCGGGTGCTGGAGACGAGCCACCCTCCGACCTACTACGTGCCCGAGGCGGACTTCGCGCCCGGCACGCTGCGTCCGGCGCAGGGGTCGACGCGGTGCGAGTTCAAGGGCGACGCGGCGTACTTCGACGTCGTCGGTGCCGACGGCTCGGTGGCCCGGTCCGCGGCATGGACCTACCCCGAGCCGATGCCGGGCTTCGAGGCGCTCGTCGGTCACGTCGCGGTGATGCCCGGTGCGATGGACGAGTGCCGCGTCGACGACGAGGTCGTCACCCCGCAGCAGGGTGGGTTCTACGGCGGGTGGATCACGAGCCGGGTCGTCGGGCCGTTCAAGGGAGCACCTGGCACCTGGGGCTGGTGACACCCACTCACCTGCGACTTATTGCCAGTTCCAGCGCGTCAACTTTTACTCCCCATGCGGGAACCTTGAGCATCCGGACGGAACATTTCCCTCCCGACTCTCAACCTTCCCCCCGTATGCCGGCCCGCTCGCGCGTGGGGTCTTAGAGGTCGAAGCGGATGCGATCCCGCCACACCGCCATGCGCGCCGTGCCCTCGTAGAAGGCCACGCCCTCACCACACTCGATGACAGCCACCTGCATCGCCGGACGTTCCGCCAAGGACTCCTCCACCTCACTGGGGGTGAGGTTCGTGTACTCCCGCGTGTGCTCCTGCCCCGCGGGGTCGAAGAGTCGAGCACCGCCCGCAGCCCAGAGGTAGCGCCCCTTGCGCACGCCGTCGCCCAGCGACACCTCGGGGCGCGGCGCACGCGTGCGACGGCGGCTGCTCACGAACGCAGTATCGGCACCAGCCCTCGGTCCGATCAACCGAGATGTCGCCGGCCGCCCACGGTGGGCGGCCGGCATACGGTCAGGTGTTCTGGGGGAAGCCGAGGTTGAGGCCACCGTGGCTCGGGTCGAGCCAGCGCGAGGTGACGACCTTGCCGCGGGTGAAGAAGTGCACGCCCTCCATGCCGTGCGCGTGGCTGTCGCCGAAGAGCGAGTTCTTCCAGCCGCCGAACGAGTAGTAGGCCATCGGCACGGGGATCGGCACGTTGATGCCGACCATGCCGACCTCGACCTCGTTCTGGAAGCGCCGGGCGGCGCCACCGTCGTTGGTGAAGATCGCGGTCCCGTTGCCGTAGGGGTTGGAGTTGATGAGCTCGAGACCCTCGTCGTAGGACTGCACCCGCAGGACCGACAGCACCGGCCCGAAGATCTCGTCCTGGTAGACCGACATCTCGGGTGAGACCTTGTCGAACAGCGTCGGCGCGAGGAAGAACCCCTCGCCGTCGGCGTCGAAGTCGGCCTCGCGACCGTCGACGACGAGCTCGGCCCCGGCCTCGACCCCGGCGTCGAGGTAGGACGCCACCTTGTCGCGGTGCTGCTGAGTGACGAGCGGGCCCATGTCGGTGCCGCGGGTGCCGTCGCCGGTGACGAGCTTGCCGACGCGGTCCTTGATCTTCTCGATGAGGTCGTCGGCGATCGGCTCGACGGCGAGCAGGGCGGAGATGGCCATGCAGCGCTCACCGGCCGAGCCGAAGCCGGCGTTGACTGCCGCGTCGGCGGCGAGGTCGAGGTCGGCGTCGGGCAGGACGAGCATGTGGTTCTTCGCGCCGCCGAGGGCCTGGACCCGCTTGCCATGGGCCGTGCCGGTCTCGTAGACGTAGCGGGCGATCGGCGTCGAGCCGACGAACGAGACCGCCTTGACGTCAGGGTGCGTGAGCAGCGCGTCGACCGCCTCCTTGTCGCCGTGGACGACGTTCATCACGCCGTCAGGCAGCCCGGCCTCGCGCCACAGGTCGGCGACCGCGACCGCGGCCGACGGGTCCTTCTCGCTCGGCTTGAGCACGACAGCGTTGCCGCAGGCGATCGCGACGGGGACGAACCACAGCGGCACCATCGCGGGGAAGTTGAACGGCGAGATGACGGCGACGACGCCGAGGGACTGGCGGATCGAGTAGACGTCGACCTTGGTCGAGGCGTTCTCGGTGAACCCGCCCTTGAGCAGGTGCGGTATGCCACAGGCGAACTCGGCCACCTCGAGCCCGCGCGTCACCTCGCCGAGTGCGTCCGAGAGGACCTTGCCGTGTTCGGCGGTGATGAGCGCAGCGATGTCCTCCTTGCGCTCGTTGAGCAGCTCGCGGAAGCGGAAGAGCACCTGCGTCCGCTTCGACAGCGAGGAGCTGCCCCAGCCGGACGCCCACGCCTCCTTCGCGGTGGCGACGACCTGCCCGACCTCGTCAGTGCTGGCGAGGTCGAGGACGCCGGTCTGCTCGCCCGTGGCCGGGTTGTAGACCGGACTCGTGCGCCCGACCGGGCCGTCCCAGGTCCGGCCGGCGACGTGGTGGGTGATGCGGGTGGCAGTGCTCATGACGGTTCCTTCGTGCTGGAGGCGTTCTGGGACAACGTGAGTGGGTCGACGAGGTCGACCGGGACGCGCTCACCCGAGGCGAGCGAGGCCATGCCTGCGGTCGAGACGGCCGTGGCGGCATACCCGTCCCAGGCGGTGGGACCGACCGAGGTGCCCGAGCGCACCGAGTCGACCCACGCCTGGACCTCGAGGTCGTATGCCGTGGCGAACCTCTCGCGGTAGTCCGCCGGCACCGTGCCGCCCCACTGTCCGACACCGTCCAGGGCGAGGGCGGTCGAGTAGGCGCCGGACGACGGGCGGCCGATGACGACGGAACCACGCTCGGCCACCGCCTCGCACCGGACCTCGTAGCCGACCTGACTGTTGACGAAGACCTCGTTGGTGACGATCCCGCCGCCGGCCATCGTGAAAATCGCGACCTGCGGGTCGATCACCCCGGCAGCGGCGAGCGACGTCGGCGCGGGTGACAGCACCTGGACCAAGACGACCTCCTCGCCGAAGAGGAAGCGGGCGACGTCGACCTCGTGGACGAGGCTGTCGCGCACGATCATCTCGGAGCGGAAGTCGGCGTTGGGGACCGACGCGTTGCGGTGCACGTTGTGCAGCAGGAGCGTCCGGCCGAGCGACCCACCTGCGAGCACCGACCGGAGACGTGCGTACTCGGGGTCGAAGCGCCGCATGAACCCGACCTGGACGAGGCGGCGACCCGTGGTGGCCTCGACCTCCCGGTCGGCCCGGACGATCCGGAGCGACGACTCGGAGTCCATCGTCAGCGGCTTCTCGCACAGGACGGGCTTGCCGGCCGCGAGGCAGGCCAGCACCTGCTCCTCGTGGACGAACCCGGGCGAGGCGAGGACGACCGCGTCGACGTCGTCGGAGGCGATGAGCTCGAGGGCGTCGCCGGTCGACCACACGCCGTCGTGGCGCGAGGCGAGCTCCTTGGCGCGCACCTCGTCGGGGTCGGCGACGGCGACGAGCTCGGCGTGCGCGATGCGTCCGGCCAGTCGCTCGACGTGGTCGGCGCCCATGATCCCGACACCGACGACCCCGACCCTCACCGGAGCCCCACTCATGAGCGCTCCCCCGTCGCGAGGAAGGACCGCTGGCCCTGCTTGTGTGCGACGTAGTCGGCCCGGGCCGCCTGCGTCGACTCGAGCTCGCTCACCTCGGCGACCGGCACGTCCCACCAGCTCTCGCTGTCGGGGGCGAAGACCCGCGGGTCGGTCTCGACGTGGATGACGACGGGGCCACCGTCGGACGGCCACGACTTGGCGGCGGCGATCGCCTCCGTGAGCTCCTCGCGCGAGTGCACCTCGATGACGTGGGCCCCGAGGCTGCGGGCGTTCGTGGCGAGGTCGACGGGCAGGACGTCGCCGTCGAGGCGGTGCGAACCCTCGCCACGCATCCGGTATGCCGTCCCGAACCGTTGCGAGCCCAACCCCTCCGACAGCGACCCGATCGAGTGGAACCCGTGGTTCTGCACGAGGACGACGATGACCTTGACCCGCTCCTGGACGGCGGTGACGAGCTCGGTGGGCATCATGAGGTAGCCGCCGTCGCCGACCATCGCGAAGACGTCACGGGTCGGGTCGGCGAGCCGGATCCCGATCGACGCCGGCACCTCGTAGCCCATGCAGGAGTAGCCGTACTCGACGTGGTAGCCCTTGCGGTCGCGCACCCGCCACAGCTTGTGCAGGTCGCCGGGCATCGAGCCGGCGGCGCACAGCACGACGTCGCGAGGGTCGCTCAGCTCGTTGACGGCGCCGATGACCGAGGCCTGGGTGAGCAGACCGTCGGCCAGCGCGTCCGTGACCGAGGCAGGCGGTGCGTATGCCGTCGTCACGGCCTTGTCCCACCGGCGCCACAGGGTGCCCTGCCGCTTGCGGTAGGTGTCCGAGACCGACCAGCCGTCGAGCGCCTCGGTGAGTGCCACGAGGGCCTCACGCGCGTCCGCAACGACGGACAGGCCCGACTGCTTGCCCGCGTCGAAGCCGGCGACGTTGATGTTGACGAACCGAACTCCGGTGCGCGCGAACGCCGTTCGCGAGGCAGTCGTGAAGTCCGACCACCGCGTGCCGATGCCGATGACGACGTCAGCCTCGGCCGCGAGCGCGTTGGCGGCGGTAGTGCCCGTGGAACCGACGGCGCCCACGAGCTGGGCGTGCCCGTGGAGCAGCGACCCCTTGCCCGCCTGCGTCTCGGCCACGGGAATGCCTGTGGCAGAGGCGAAGTCGGCCAGGGCGTCCTCGGCGCCCGAATAGTGCACACCACCACCGGCGACGACGAGCGGTTTGCGCGCCGACCGGATGACGTCGATGGCCGCGGCGACCCGCGACGGCTCGGGCACCGGCCGCGCCACGTGCCACACCCGCTCGTCGAAGAGCTCGACCGGCCAGTCGAACGCCTCGGCCTGCACGTCCTGCGGCAGCGAGATCGTCACGGCACCGGTCTCGACGGGGTCGGTGAGCACCCGCATCGCGGACAGCAGCGCCGACGGGAGCTGCTCGGGCCGGTTCACCTCGTCGAAGAAGCGTGACAGCGGACGGAAGGCGTCATTGACGGTGACGTCGCCGGCATACGGCGCCTCGAGCTCCTGGAGGACGGGCGCCGAGACGCGCGTCGCGAAGGTGCCCGAGGGCAGGAGCAGCACGGGGATCCGGTTGATCGTCGCCAGTGCTGCGCCGGTGAGCATGTTCGTCGAGCCCGGCCCCACCGACGCGGTGCAGGCCCAGGTCTGGAGGCGGTCCTGCTGCCGCGCGAACCCGACGGCGGTGTGGACCATGGCCTGCTCGTTGCGGACGAGGACGTAGGGCAGGTCGGCGACCCCACCGGACTCCGTCGCGGCGAGCTCCTCCTGGAGCAGCGCCTGCCCGATGCCGGCGACGTTGCCGTGCCCGAAGATCCCGAAGCAGCCGGCGAAGAGCCGCTGCCTCTCTCCGTCGCGCTCGGACCACTGCTGGCCGAGGAAGCGCACCGTCGCCTGTGCCACCGTGAGCCGCACGGTCTCACCCATCGTTGCCACCTCTGTCGTCGCTGAAGGGAAGTCTGCCGTCCACCGGCTCGTCCGCCCACCCCTCGCGCACCCACGCGTGGGCCGGGTCGTCGCAGATGAGCCAGGCGCGCTCGGCACCGGGCCCGGCCATAACGTTGAGGTAGTAGAGGTCGGCGTCGGGAGCCGCCATCGCCGGCCCGTGCCAGCCGTGGGGCACGAGGACGACGTCGCCGGTCCGAACCTCGGCGAGCACGTCGATCGGTCGCTCGTCGGTGCCGTAGACCCGTTGGTAGCCCATGGGATCCGTGCTCCGCGCGTCGGTCCCTCGGGTCTCGAAGTAGTAGATCTCCTCGAGCTCGGACTCCACACCCGGCCGGTCCTCGTCGTGCTTGTGCGGGGGCCACGAGCTCCAGTTGCCGGCCGGGGTGATGACCTCGCAGACGAGGATCGCGTCGGCATCGAGCACCGGTGGCAGCCCGAAGGCACGCACCTCGCGGCTCGCCCGCCCGGCGCCGCGCAGCTCGGGTTGCGCGGCCTCCGCGGCGATCCGTCGGGGCTCGCGGTCGGTGCTCGCCCGCGCTCCGCACAGGACCACGCGTGCTCCAGTCCCGCTGTCGCGCACCGTGACCGTGCGCTTCCGCGGCAGGTATGCCGTGTCGCTCGGTCCGTCGAACACGCTCGCCCGCCCGTCGAGCGAGATGCGGTCTCCCCCGGCGACGTCGATGGTGACCGACCCGGACAGCGGGACGACGACGAGCTCCTCGTCGCCGGTGTCATGGCTGAACGAGCCTCCGGCGTCGAGGTGGGCCACGCGCAGCGACGTGTGCTGCCATACCGGCACCTCCTTTGCTGCGTCTGCGGATTCGGTCGCTAGAGCGACCGAATCCGCAGACGCACGGGGTGAGGTGGGGATGACCGCGACGGCGAAGTCGCCGTCCGCGGCCTCGCCGAGCCGGCGGACCCAGCGGTCGTTGTCGGCGCCGGTGCTCACGACCCACCTCCGTGGACGAGGCCCGAGGCGATGTCGACGGCCGCGGCGACATCGCCGTCGGGTGGATAGAGCAGGGCGCGTCCGACGACGAGGCCCGAGACGGACGGGAGGCGCAGCGCGTCGGACCACGCGGCATACGTGTCCTCCGCATCGCCCTGGGGGTCCCCGCCGAGCAGCAGGGTCGGCAGGGTCGTGGCGTCCATGACCCGCTCGAGGTCGTCGACGACCGGGAGCTTGAGCCAGGTGTGGGCGCTGCTCGCACCGAGCCCGCTGGCGACGGCGATCGAGGCGATGGTCGAGTCGGGGTCGAGGAGGTTGCGGACGCGGCCGTCCTCGACGACCGAGAGGAAGGGCTCGACCATCGCCATGAGCCCGTGGGCCGCGAGGTCGGTCACCGCGTGGGCGCTGGCCTCGATCGTGGCCAGGCTGCCGGGGTCGGACAGGCAGATCCGGGTGAGCATCTTGCCGCCGTCGATCCCGCGCGCGGCGAGCTCGGCGGCGGTGTAGGCCGTGAAGCGGTCGTCGAGCTCGAAGGCCGCGCCCTGGAGCCCACCGCGGTTCATCGAGCCGATGGCGACCTTGTCGTCGAGGGCGCCGAGGAGCAGCAGGTCGTCGAGGACGTCGGGGGTGCCGAGCACGCCGTCGACGCCGGGTCGGCTCAGTGCCGTGACGAGCCGGTCGAGCAGGTCGCTGCGGCTGGCCATCGCGGTCGGGTTGCCGCGCACGCCGAGCGCCCCGCGGGCGGGGTGGTCGGCGGCGACGAGCAGCATCCGGCCGTCGTCGGCGACGAGCGGGCGACGCCGACGCTCGGCCCAGAGCCTGGCGATCCGGCCGGGCTCGGTCGCCCGGATGCGGGTGATCTCGGCGAGGTCCATCACCGCCCTACCGCCGCTCGCAGGGAGTCCTCGACCTCGTCGGTCGTCGGCATCGCGGTGGAGCACTCGAGCCGGCCGGCGACGATCGCACCGGCCACGTTGGCGAACTCGACGATCCGGCGCAGGTCCCACCCGGAGAGCAGCCCGTGGACGAAGGCACCACCGAAGGCGTCGCCGGCTCCGAGACCGTTGACGACCTCGACGGGGAACGGCGCGACCTCGACCCTCTCGTCCCGGGTGGCGGCGAGCACCCCTCGCGGCCCCTGCTTGACGACGGCGAGCTCGAGCCCCCGGTCGAGCAGGGCGTCGGCGGCGCGATTCGGGTCGGTCTCGCCGACGGCGACCTCGCACTCCTCGCGGTTGCCGATGGCGATCGTCACGTGCTCGAGCGCGCGGCCGACCTGCTCGCTGGCCTCGGCGGGGTCCGCCCAGAACATCGGCCGGTAGTCGAGGTCGAGCACCGTGTGCCGAGCGCGCTCCCGGTGTCCCCACGCCGCGAAGTGCGTTGCGCGAGAGGGCTCCTGGGACAGGCCGGTGACGGTCGACCAGAACACCGAGGCCTCACGGACGGCGTCGACCGGCAGGTCGCCCTCGGTGAGGAGCAGGTCGGGCGCCGTGGGGTAGCGGTAGAACCAGAGCGGGAAGTCGTCCGGCGGGAACACCTCGCAGAACGTCACCGGCGTGGGTGGCCCCTCACCCTCGACGGCACTGATGTGGGCCGGGTCGACCCCCAGCCGCTCCGCTTCGAGCCGCACGTAGCGCCCGAACGGGTCCTGCCCGACCTTGGTGACGAGGCTGA
This sequence comes from Knoellia sp. LjRoot47, assembly GCF_964253435.1. Taxonomy (NCBI): domain Bacteria; kingdom Bacillati; phylum Actinomycetota; class Actinomycetes; order Micrococcales; family Intrasporangiaceae; genus Knoellia; species Knoellia sp. LjRoot47. The sequence goes on along the minus strand of NZ_CAXUQS020000001.1, from coordinate 1,237,079 downwards.
CCCGCCGCCCGTGCCTGGCCGCGGCCACGGCCACGTTGGTGGCGCTCCCGCCGAGGAACTTCTGGAAGGTGCTCACCTCCTCGAGGCCGACACCGTGCTGGAGCGGGTAGATGTCGACACCCGTGCGTCCCATCGCGACGAGGTCGTATGCCGTGCGCTCACCCATCGCTTCGTCCTCCCAGCCTCTCCGCGAGCGCGGTGATGTGGGCGATCGAGGCGCGCACGTCCGCGAGTGGGTCCACCCCGGTCTGCGAGGGCGACCCCGTGAGGATGGTGTCCTGCTCGAGGACGTACCACCCGGCATACCCCGCGTCCTCGAGCGAGCCGACGATCGCGGCGATGTCGACGTCACCCTCGCCGAGCGGGACGTACATCCCCGCGCTCACGCCGTCGGTGTAGGTGAGCTCGCCCGACTGGACCCGGGAGGCCAGGTCGAGGCGGACGTCCTTGAGGTGGACGTGGCCGATCCGGTCCGGGTGGCTGCGGGCGATGGCGACCGGGTCCCCGCCGCCGATGAGGAGGTGGCCGGTGTCGAGGCAGAGGCCGATGCGCGACCCGGCGAGGACCCGCTCGGCCTCGGCGCCCGACTCGACCATCGTGCCGACGTGCGGGTGGAGGGTGGCCGTGAGTCCACGCGCCTCGGCGGCCGCCGTGACGAGGTCGAGGTTCGCGAGCATCGTGTCCCACTGCGCGTCGTCGAGGTCGGGCCGCGCGTCGTAGCCCTCGACCCCGGTGGCCGCGGCCACGACGACGGTCGTCGCACCGGCGACGGTGAGCGCCTCCATCGCCGTCTCGACCTCGGGGAGCGGGTCGTGGTCCGGGTCGTGGAGGACGACCGGGACGAACTGGCCGACCGCACTCAACCCGGCGGCCTCGAGGGCCTCCGCCTTGGCGACCGGCTCGTCGGGCAGGAACCCGTCGGGCCCGAACTCGGTGGCGACGATCCCGACCTCGCGCATCTGCGTCAGGACGGTGTCGACGTCGAGCTGGAACCCCCAACCGGGGACCTCGCACACGCCCCACGAGATCGGGGCGCCGGCGATCCGCTCGGCCAGCTGCGGAGGGGTGGAGGTCGTGGAGGTCGTGGCGGTGCTCATGCAGAAGCCTTCGTTCGGACGGGGGCGTCGGGGATCTCGGACATCGCGACGACGCGGCGCTGGGAGCGGGAGAGCTCGCAGGCCTCGGCGGTGCGGAACGCCTGGAGCGCGTCGCGCACCGTGCACGGGCTGGGGGTGCGCCCCGCGGCGACGTCGCAGAACGCGGTGAGCTCGGCACGGTAGGCACCCATGAACCGCTGCATGAACGACCGGTGCGCCGGGCCGGCGGGGAAGGTCGCGCCCTGCTCCGCCGAACGCAGGGCGAGCGAGTCGTCGAGCCCGACCGCGATGCTGCCGTCCGACCCCATGACCTCGAGCCGGACGTCGTGGCCGCCGCCGCTGTAGCGGGTCGCCGTCGCGGTGACGAGCGTGCCGTCGTCGAGGGTGAGGACCGCCGCGGCGGTGTCGACGTCCCCGGCAGCGCCGAAGAAGTCGGCGCCCTTGTTCTCGCCCGTGGCGTAGACGGTGGCGACCTCGTGGCCGGTGACGAACCGGACGATGTCGAAGTCGTGGACCGAGCAGTCACGAAAGATGCCGCCGCTCGTCGGGATGTAGGCCGCGTGCGGCGGCTCCTGGTCATGGGTCAGCGCACGCAGGGCGTGGATCGTGCCGAGCTCGCCGGACTCGACGGCGGCGCGGGCCCGCCGGTAGCCGGCGTCGAAGCGGCGCTGGAACCCGATGTGGACGGGGGTCGCGCTCGCCTCGCTCAGCTCGGTGAGCGCGATCGTCTCGTCGAGGGTCGCGGCGACCGGCTTCTCGCAGAACGTCGGTATGCCGGCCGCGAGCGCCTGACGGAGTAGCGCGGCGTGCGCTGTCGTCGCCGTCGTGATGATGAAGGCATCGAGCCCCGAGGCGAGCAGGGTGTCGATGTCCGGCGCGTGCTCGAGCCCCTGCTCGGTGGCGACACGCTCCGCGAGAGCACCGTCGAGGTCGGCGACGACCACCTCGTCGACGGCGTCGAGCCCCGCCAGAGTGCTCGCGTGGAAGGCTCCGATGCGGCCCACACCGGCCAGTCCGATCCTCATGACGAGAACTGTTCCGCGCCGCCCGCTCTCCTGTCAACCTTTGTCAGGACATATGGTCATTGGGTCATCACTTCGCTACTCTGCCCGTCATGACAGCCCAGCTCGTGGACGTGAGCATCGACCGGACGTCGCCGGTCCCGCTCTACCACCAGCTGTCCGAGCAGCTGTGCGCCGCGATCACCGACGGACGCCTCCAGCCCGGCGACCCCTTCGAGAACGAGGTGGCTCTCGCACAGCGCCTTTCGCTCTCGCGCCCGACGGTCCGCCGCGCCATCCAGGAGATGGTCGACAAGGGCCTGCTCGTCCGGCGCCGGGGCCTCGGCACGACCGTCGCCAACCGCAAGGTGCACCGCCGGGTGGCGCTGAGCAGCCTCTTCGACGACCTCTCGCGGGAGGGCCGGGCCCCACGCACCGTCCTCCTCGAGCACGACACCGTCGCCGATGCCGACGCGGCCGCCGCGCTCGACCTGCCCTCCGAGACCCCGCTGCTCGCGATCGTTCGCCTGCGGTTCGCGGGCGACGCCCCACTGGCCGTCATGCGCAACTGGCTGCCGCCGGCATACGGGGACATCTCGCGCGACGAGCTGGAGGCGACCGGCCTGTATGCCGCCCTGCGCGCCCGTGGTGTGCACGCGGTCGTCGCGCACCAGTCGATCGCCGCGCGGATGCCGACGCCGGCCGAACGCAAGCACCTGCGGATCCGGGGCACCCAACCGGTGCTCACGATGACCCGGATGGCCTTCGACGGTGCGGGCGACGCGGTCGAGTACGGCGACCACAGCTACCGGGCCGAGGACTACACGATCGATCTCATGGTCGACGAGCGCTGAGGCCCGTCGAGTCCGCCCCGGTCAGGCCCAGCCGGGCGGAGGGGGCGGAGGAGGCGGCGTGCCCTGTCCGGCAGCCGGCGGAGACGGGTGCGGTGGGGCGCTCTGCGTCGGGGCATCGGTGGACGCCGGTGCCGGCGGCGGCGGGGGTGCCTGCTCGGGCTGACCCGGCGGGGGCGGAGGCGGGGGTGCCGGGGTCGACCCGCTGCCCGGCATCGCGGGGGCGCCCGTCGACCCCGTGGCGCCGGCCGTGCCCGGCGGCGGGGGCGGCGTCGTGCGCAGCGCGAACGAGGCGAGACCACCCGTCTGCTCGGCCTCCTGCAGGCCGGCCATGACCCGCTCGCGTTCACCCGCGGGCGCCGGACGACCGGTGGCCTCGAGGTAGGCGAGCACGCCGAGGTCGCGCAGCAGCCGCTCGGCGCTCGCCGAGGTGCCACCGGCAGAGCCCGGGGTGTTGATGCCCGCGTCCTTCATGGCCGCGTCGGCCTTCGCCGAGAGCTCTGTCGCGGCCGCCTTGGCCTTGTCGAGGAATCCCATGACTGCCTCCTGAGACCCCGTCGTTCCGGCGTCGGCGGGTTCCCTCAAACGATAGGTCCGCCGACGCCGCGAGCCGTAACTTTGAGGGAAATCCTTGCCTTGACGAAAAGGGGTCCGACGATGGCCATCCACGGCTCGCTCTTCACCGACCACCAGGAGAACAGCTCGCAGGACCCGTTCTCCCACCAGAACAAGAAGCTCCTCAAGATCCAGATGGGCTTCGGCGCGGTCTTCGCCAAGACGGGGAGCATGGTCGCCTACCAGGGCGACGTCCGCTTCCAGAACACCGGCGCCGGAGGCATGGCGAAGTTCATGAAGTCGGCGATGACCGGCGAGGGCGTGAGCGTCATGCGCTGCGAGGGCCAGGGGGAGCTCTTCGTCGCGGACCAGGCCAAGGAGATCCAGGTGATCTACCTCCAGGACGACATGGTGTCGGTCAACGGCAACAACGTCCTGGCCTTCTCCGGCTCGATCGACTGGGACATCCACCGGATCCAGGCCCGGGGAGCAGCGATGACCGGCGGCCTCTACAACGTCTCCCTGCGCGGCACCGGCTACGTCGCGATCACGACCGAGGGCGAGCCGGTCGCGCTCAACGTGGCGGGTGGCAACACCTACGCCGACGCCCAGGCGGTGGTGCTGTGGACCGCGGGCGTGCGCAGCGACGTCCGCGTCGACACCGGCGGCCTCAAGTCGATGCTCCGCGGCGGGTCCGGCGAGATCCTCCAGATGGCTTTCTCGGGTGAGGGCTACGTCCTCGTCCAGCCGAGCGAGTCGGTGCAGCAGGGCAGCCACTCGCAGGCGGGCCAGTCCGGCGGCGGACTCGCGGGCGGGCTGGGCAACCTCCTCAACAACTGAGGCCGGCCCCCGCTGACGGTCGAGCACCGCCGCACCTGCGGCAGACTTCCCCCATGCACGAGCTGCACGAACCGATGGACGCCGCCACCCTGCGGGCTCTTCAAGCACCCCTCAAGGAGCTCTACCGCGAGGACCCCGACGAGGCAGTCGTGCACCTCACCGCGCGCGCCGACTGGCGCGACCCCGGGATCACGACGAGCGTCGACGTGTGGTCCGGCCGCACCCGGGCCGGCCTGCACCCCTCCACCGGCGGCGACGGTGACGACGCGTGCTCGGGCGACATGCTCCTCGAGGCCGTCCTCGCCTGCGCCGGCGTGACGATGCGCTCGGTCGCGACGGCGATGAAGCTCACCATCCGGCGCGCCAGCCTGCGGGCCGACGGGGAGTTCGACGCCCGCGGCACCCTCGGCGTCGACCGCGAGGCTCCGGTGGGCCTCACCGGGATGAGCATCACCGCGACGCTCGAGACCGACGCCGACGACGAGACCCTCGCCCGTCTCGCCGCCTCCACCGAGCGCTACTGCGTCGTCGGCCAGAGCCTCGCCGTACCGCCGACGATCAGGATCCGCCGGGCAGCGGGCTGAGCCCCCCCGCGGTCTCACAGCGGGCGTGTGAGGAGTACCCAGCCAACCCTCGTACCCTTGAGCGTGTGAGCGAGACCCCCACCAGCACCGTCACCTCCCCCGAGATCGACCTCTCGGAGCAGCAGCGCATCCGCCGCGAGAAGCGCACCCGACTGCTCGAGTCGGGGACGGCGGCATACCCCGTGTCGGTCGAGCGCACCCACGCGCTCGTCGACGTGCGCGAGGAGTGGGGCCACCTCGAGACCGGCGAGGAGACCGACGACGTCGTCTCGGTCGCGGGCCGGGTCGTGTTCATCCGCAACACCGGAAAGCTCGCCTTCGCGACGCTCCAGGAGGGCGAGGGCGTCCGGCTCCAGGTCATGCTCAGCCTCGCCGAGGTGGGCGAGGAGTCGCTCGCCGACTGGAAGGCCCACGTCGACCTCGGCGACCACGTCTCCGTCACGGGCCGCGTCATCAGCAGCCGACGAGGCGAGCTGTCGGTCATGGCGACGAGCTGGACGATGGCGTCCAAGGCGCTGCGTCCGATGCCGACCCTGCACAAGGAGCTCTCCGAGGAGAGCCGCGTGCGCCAGCGCTACGCCGACCTCATCGTGCGTCAGGAGGCGCGCGACATGGTCCGCACCAAGGCCCGCATCCTCAGCGCCATGCGTCACGAGCTCGAGGACCAGGGCTACCTCGAGGTCGAGACCCCGATCCTCCAGCTCATCCACGGCGGCGCCGCGGCCCGGCCGTTCCGGACCCACCTCAACGCGTTCGACCAGGAGATGACCCTGCGGATCGCGCTCGAGCTCAACCTCAAGAAGGCCGTCGTCGGTGGTGTCGACCGCGTCTACGAGATGGGCCGCATCTTCCGCAACGAGGGCGTCGACGCGACCCACTCACCCGAGTTCACGATGCTCGAGGCCTACCAGGCGTGGGGCGACCAGAGCACCATCGCCGACCTCATCAAGGACCTCTACCTCGCCGCCGCCGACGCGTTCGGGTCGCGCCAGGTCGAGACCGACAAGGGCACGATCGACCTCGACGGCGAGTGGCGCTGGCTGCCCGTCCACGAGGCCGTGAGCGAGGCCGTCGGCGAGACGGTCACCATCGACACCGATCGTGCGACCCTCCGCGCCCTCGCCGCGAAGCACGACGTCGAGATCGCGCCCGAGTGGGACCGCGACAAGGTCTTCCTCGAGCTCCTCGGCGAGCTCGTAGAGCCGACCCTGCTCCAGCCGACGTTCCTCTGCGACTACCCCGCGAGCGCCCAGCCGCTGGCCCGCCCGCACCGCAGCGAGCCCGGCCTCATCGAGGCGTGGGACCTCATCATCGGCGGTGTCGAGCGCGGCACCGGGTTCTCCGAGCTCATCGACCCCGAGATCCAGCGGGCCGTCCTCACCGAGCAGTCGCGCAAGGCGGCTGGCGGCGACCCCGAGGCGATGCAGCTCGACGAGGACTTCCTGCGAGCGCTCGAGTACGGCGCGCCGCCCATGGGTGGCCTCGGGCTCGGTGTCGACCGCCTCGTCATGCTTTTCACCGGCGCCAACATTCGCGAGACGATCCTTTTCCCCCACCTCAAGCCGGAGGCCTGACCATGTGGGACTCCATCTGGCCCTATCTGGCCGCCATCCTGCCGACGGTCATCGTCGCGGTGCTCTTCTATTTCCTCATGAAGAGGATCCTCGAGGGCGACCGTCGTGAACGTCTTGCACAAAGCCAGTGGGAATCCGAGCACAACACGTCACATGAGGACAATTCCCCCTGATATCGTTCGCACGTCATATTCGACGTGTGAAGGGAATTCAAGATGGCACAGCGCGTTCAGGTCCTGCTCGTCGACGACATCGACAACACCGATGCCGACGAGACAGTGACGTTCGCTCTTGACGGCGTGTCCTACGAGATCGACCTCAACACGGCCAACGCCGCCAAGCTCCGCGACGCGCTCGCCCCGTGGGTCGGCCACGCACGACGCTCCGGTGGCCGCAAGGTCTCCGGTCGCAGCGGCACCAGTGGTGGCGGCGCTCGTCGCAAGGACGTCTCCGCAGTTCGCGAATGGGCCCGGTCCAACGGGCACGACGTGAGCGAGCGGGGCCGCATTCCCGCGGCCGTCCAGGAGGCCTACGACAAGGCCAACAGCTGAGCTTCACCGATCAGACCGAGGCGACGGCACCCGATGCGGGTGCCGTCGCCCCGGTTCTGTCACGCCACCACGGATATCTCGAATTTATCGGTGGTAGCCACCTTTCCATGCCGCTGACCAGCGCATTCGCCTATTCCGTTGAATGGTGCAGGAAACTCACGGAACAGAACTCCCGACTGTATGCCGTTCCCGCACCTCCCCAGGTCGCTGCCGCATTCGTCCTCCAACACCTTCTGAGCATTCCTGCACAGGCGTCAGCATTTGCGGCAGCCACCGGTCCGTGGCGCGTCGATCTCGGCACCCTCACGACTCCTCTGCTCTCCGTCGACCTCGCTCCGGGCCTCTATCCCGAGCGGATCGGCTTCCTTGCCGCGAAGCCGGCCGAGGCGGACGTCGAGGCGCGGGTCGAGGCGGCGCGGACGGCATACGTCCGGATGGGTCGTGAGATCGCGACCGGCTACGACGTGGGGGTGAAGATGTCGAGCCGGCAGCGGTTCGGCATGGTCGACGACCTCTGGGAGATGGCGCTGCGTGAGGCGCGGGCCGCGACCGGCGGCGGCTGGGGACCCGCCGTCGAGCGGCAGTCGTGCTGCCTCATCTACGCCCTACCCGGGTGCCACGAGTGCGCCGGCTGCCCGCGCCTGTCCACCCGGGTTGAGTAGTCCACCCCTTGGCCGGTTCGGCCGGCTCGCGGGACCATGGAGACATGAGAGTCATCGTGCGGGCACTCGGGATCGGTCTCGCGGCCACGGCCGCCCTCGTCCTCCTGACCCTCGGCTCCGACGACACGGGTGACGCCAACATCGGCGCCGGACTCGCGGTCTTCGCGGTCCTCGCCCTCGGCGGTTTCGGGTGGGGCCTCGCCGACGGCGTGCGCGCGCGCTCGGCCGGACTGCTCGCCCTCGTGACCCGCTGGGCGCTCGTCTCGGTCCTCGCGGTGGCGACCGTCCTCGCGGGGCTCGCGGTGCGCAGCGGGTGGGACCGCCTCGACCTCGACGCGTCCTCGATCGCCCTGCTCGGGCTGCTTGTCCTCGTCCCGTCGGTCGTCGGCGTCCTCATCGGGTATGCCGTGCGCTCCGGTTCGCGCTCCCGCGTCGCGGGTGACCGGGTGGGGTGAGGGCCTGAGCCTTCAGATCCGCTCGAGCTGGATGCCCCGGACCCGGTAGGTCGCGACCTCACCACCCGTCGAGGTGGTCGTGACCGCCGCCGGGTCGGCCAGCGGCGAGACGGGGGATGCCGGGACGCGGTATCCGGTCGCGACGCCTGCGGCCTGCGCGGTCACGGGTGCGAGCGCGCCGGTGCCGAGGAGTGCCACGGCTGCGGCCGAGGTCAGTGCTCCGACGATGCGGAGCGAGTGGGTGGTGGTCCGGGGCTGGTTCGTCTCCATGGCGAGGACCCTGCTGGCCTCACCCATGGGTCCGCTGTGAACCCCGTGAGCGACGACGATGAGCCTGCGGGGATCGAGGCAACCCGGAGGGTCGGTGGATCCGTCATGGTGGGTGCAGTTGCATCCACCACGGGAAGGTCAGCATGCGTTCGATGTCGCGCGATGACGCGTTCACGGACTTCGTCGAGCAGACGAGGCCGGGGCTGCTGCGCGCCGCCCGCCTGCTGTGCACCGGTGACGAGCCGCGGGCCGAGGACCTCGTCCAGCAGGTGCTCGTCCGGCTCTACGTCCGGTGGCCCGTCGTCGCGCGGACCGACGACCCGATGCGGTACGCCCACCGCTCGCTCGTCAACGCGTTCATCGACGACACCCGCCGCGCGCACCGACGGCGCGAGTGGCCGGCCGACGACCTCACGAACGTCGAGGTCGTCGGCGGCGACGGTGACGGGTCCGACCCGGTCGTTCGGGACCGGGTGCTCCGCGCCCTCGCCGCGCTGCCTCCGGGACAGCGTGCCGTCGTCGTCCTGCGCCACTGGCTCGACTGGTCCGTCGAGCAGACCGCCCACGCCCTCGACATCTCCACCGGCTCGGTGAAGTCGCAGAACCACAAGGCGCTCGCCTCGCTGCGCATCGCCCTCCCCGAGCTCTCCCCGACCCTCACGCACGAAGGGACACCGTCATGACCGATCTCCACGAGCTGCTCGACGTCGCCAGCCGCACGGACACCGACCGGGGCCACGGCGCGGGGTGGGACGTCTCCGACACCCTCCGCCTCGGCCGACGCGCTCTGGTGAGGCGTCGCGTTGTCGCGGTGGGAGGCGGTCTGGCCGCAGCCAGCGTGCTCGTCACTCTCACGGGCGCCCTGCTCACGGACCCGTCGACGTCGTCGGGACCCGTGCGGCCAGCCGGTTCGACGGCGACCCAGGGATCGACTCTGACCCCGGACTCGACTCCGAGTCCGCGCGCCGTCGAATCGACTGCCCCGACGACACCCCTCCTCGACACGCCCGCCCAGGCCGGTCCGTTCCGGTTCGCGATGACTCCGCGCGGGTGGGTGGCCGGGGTGAGCGCGGACTACGTCGGCAACCTCGTCCCGGCCGCGGGTGGCACGAGTCGGGCCCCCGACGATCCCGGGGGCAAGATCAGCGCGGTGGTCCACGACCGGCCGGGCGATGACACGATGACCGCGAACGTCACGACGCTCGTCGCCCAGCGCCCCATCACGGCCAAGGGCAGGACGATGTCGCTCGTCGTCCAGGTCCCGTTGGACCTCAACCTGTCGCCCGACGACGTCAAGCGTCTCGTCGACGGCATCACGGTCGGTGACTCAGTGGAGCCCGTGCTGGGCTGACCGGCCGTGCCGCGGAGCCTCAGAGGAGGTCGGCGAGCAGGTCGCCGTACTTCTCGATCCGGTCGGCCATGTCGTCGAACATCACCTGCTCGAACCGCTTCCCGTCGGCGCCGGCCTCGACCTCGCCCCACGTGCGGGGCGCCGCGACGCAGGGCAGCTCCTTGCCGCGCAACGAGTACGGGCTGATCGTCGTCTTGGCGGCGACGTTCTGGCTCCAGTCGAGGAAGATCTTGCCGGGACGCAGCGACTTGGTCATCTTCCACAGGACGAGGTCCGGGTGCTTCTTGGTCATCTCCTGCGCCAGCTGCTGGGCGAGGTCGCGCACCTGGTCGCTCGTGAGGTCGCCACCGAGCGAGGCATAGAGCTGCATGCCCTTGGAGCCGCTCGTCACGGGATAGAGCTCGAGCCCCAGTGCGTCGAGGCGCTCCCGCAGCAGGAGGGCGACCCGGGCGCACTCCTTGAGGCCGGCCGGGCTGCCGGGGTCGAGGTCGATGACGAGCCGGTTCGGGTTCTCGCGCTCGCCGTCCCCGGTGACCGTCCACTGGGGCACGTGCACCTCGAGCGAGTTGAGGTTGACGAGGTAGACGAGGTGCGAGACGTCGTCGACCATCGGGTAGGTCACGTCGTCGACCTGGACCCGCGGCAGCCACGACGGCGCACCGCTGGGCAGGTTCTTCTCGAAGAAGCTCTGGTCGGCGACGCCGTGCGGCCAGCGCACCCGCGTCACCGGGCGAGCAGCGATGTGCGGCAGCAGGATCGGCGCCACGCTGACGTAGTAGCTGAGCACCTCGCCCTTGGTCGTCTCGGTCGACGGGTACATCACCTTGCTCAGGCTGGACAGCTTCATCGTCCTGCCGCCGACGTCGACGCGGGTGATCTCGGGCGTGTAGCGCTCAGGCATCGGTCACCTCGTGCAGGTCGGCGGGAGTGAGGTCACTGCGGACCCCGAGGTATGCCGGCTGGCGCAGCTTCCCGGTCGACCCGCGTCCCAGGGACTGCACCTCGACGACGACGGTCGGCTCGACCCAGAACGCGCCGGTCGAGTCCTCCCTGGGGACGGCGTTGGAGAACGGCGATGCGCTGCGCCGCAACGGTTCCAGCATCCTGCCGACCCGGGCACCCGCGGTGCCGGCAAGCCCGGCACCCACGCGGCCGGCATACTCCCAGCCCCCGGCACCGTCGGGGGTGCCCACGAGGACGGCGCCGAGCCGGTTCGTCGTCCCGACCTCCGGGCGCCAGCCACCGATGACGACGGAGAGGGTCGCGCGGTGCGGGGACTTGCGCCAGTCCGGGGACCGGCGCCCGGCGGCATACGGGCTCGTCCGTCTCTTGCTCACGATGCCCTCGAGGCCCTGGTCCCGGGTCGCCTCGAAGAGCTCCTCGCCGTCGTCGTAGGTCGGCGGCACCTGCCATGCCGCGCCAGCGAGCTCGAGCCGCTCGAGCAGCTCACGGCGGGCCGACCACGGCTGGCTCGTGAGGTCGGACCCGAAGAGCCGCAGCAGGTCGAAGGCCATGAAGGTCACCGGTCGGGTCGACGCGAGCTGGGCCGCCTTGCGCGGTGACGAGACATGCATCCGTTCGGCGAGCGCCCCGAACGACGGGATGCCGCCGTCCAGCGCGACGACCTCGCCATCGAGGAGGAGGTCGTCGTAGGTGTCGGCGAGACCCGCCAGCTCCGGGAAGCTCACCGAGACGTCGCGCCCGGTCCGGCTCGACAGGACGAGGCGACCGTCGCGCACGTCGGCGAGGACCCGCATGCCGTCCCACTTCACCTCGTGGACCCACCCGGGGCCGCGGGGGATGCCGTCCGCGACGGAGGCGAGCATCGGCTTCATCCGCCCATCCTGTCGCACGGGGCGGCAGTGCCCGTGTTCAATACCGCCATGGAGCAGGGGGCCGGCACGGCGCGACGAAGCAACCTGCCGTGGGCCGTCGGGTTCGCGCTCGTCCTATCGGTCGTGTTCATGCTCGGCTCGCGGTTCGGCAACACGACGTCGGGCACCCTGCGCAGCGTGGGCTGGGCGTCCGTCGGCACCACCGTGGTGCTCAGCCCGTTCGCGCTCATCTGGCTGGTCGGCGAGCTCCACCTGCGCTTCTCCCCACGGGACCCAGTGCTGCGGGGCGTGGTCGGCTGGACCCTCGTGCTCGCCGTCATCGCACTCATCGTCTTCGTCGGACCGATCGCCCTCTACATCGCGATCGTCAGCTTCCTGCTCTCGAGCGAGGGCGGCGCACCCACCTGACCGTCAGGCACCGGGCGCCGACTCCGGCTCCGACTCCGGCTCCGGCTCCGCCGGCGCGATCTCCGGCCCTGTCCTCCCGGCGCTCTTGGCAACTCTCGCCATTCCGTTCTGTCGGTGCCACCCCCTAGTTTGATCCCGGCTCACCACCGGACTGCTCCGGAGGGTGCTGCCGCACCGGGGTGGAACATCTCGTGGCCCCCGTCTTCCTGCGCCCTGTCGAAAGGCCCTCTCGTGCTCCGTCCCCCTGCCTTGGTGTCGAGAGGAGGTCGCGGCCGTCGCACCAGCGCTGCCGCGGCCCTGCTCGGCCTGGTCGTCGCCCCGCTCGCCTCCGGGTTCTCCACCCCGGCGAGCGCGGTCAGCCCCAACGTCGTCATCTCCGAGGTCTACGGAGCGGGCGGCAACGCCGGCGCGCTCTACAACGCCGACTTCGTCGAGCTGTCCAACCCCACGTCCAGCCCGGTGAGCCTGGCCGGCAAGTACATCCACTACCGCGCCGCCGGTGGCGGTTCGGGTGGGGCTCCCTTCGCGCTCTCCGGCTCGATCCCCGCCAACGGCAAGTACCTCATCCAGATGAGTGCGACGGGAGCCAACGGCGCCGCCCTGCCGACCCCTGATGCGGCTCCGGCCACCTTCGCGATGGCCGCGGCAGGCGGACAGGTCTACCTCCTCAGCAGCTCGACGGCGATCACGACGACCGGCAACACGGCCGGCGCCGCGGGCATCGTCGACATGGTCGGCGTGAGCGGCTCCACGAGCTTCGAGACGGCCGCCGCGACGGTCGCGGGCACCGCCTCCGTGTCGGTCAACCGCACCGCCGCCGATGCGGACAACAACTCGACCGAGTTCGGCACGGCGGCTCCGTCGCCGACGAACGCCGGCCCCGTCGCTCCGGCGACCCTCGAGGCGACGGCGCCGGGCAACAAGACCAGCCAGGCCGGCTCACCCGTCGCCGGCTTCACCCTGGCGGCCACCGGCGGCACCGCTCCGTACTCGTGGACGGCCACCGGGCTGCCCGCAGGAGTCACGGTCGCCCCGAACGGCGCCGTGTCGGGCACCCCGACGACCGCCGGGACCTACGACGTCACCGCGACGGTGACCGACTCGGCACCGACCCCGGCCACCGCCTCCACCGCCTTCACCTGGACGATCAGCGCCGCCGCGGCCCTGCGCCCGATCGCCGAGATCCAGGGCACCGGCGCCACCACCCCCTTCTCCGGCCAGGACGTCCTCACCCAGGGCGTCGTCACCGCGAGCTACCCCACCGGTGGGCTCAACGGGTTTTACATCCAGACGCCCGGCGCGGACACCGCTGACGCCTCCGACGCGATCTTTGTCTACGGGGGGACCAGCGGCTTCGCGACCTACCCCGCGGTCGGCGACTCGGTCCGGGTGGCCGGCACGGCCACCGAGTTCTCGGGCGCCACCCAGATCGTGGCCTCGTCGGTGACCCCGGTCGCCGCTCTCGGCACCGTCACGCCGAAGACCGTGGTCCCCGGCACCGACTGCGCCCTGCCCGGCGACGCCTGCCTCACCGGAGCAGCGCTCGACACCGCGCGCGAGGTCTCCGAGGGCGAGCTCTTCCAGCCCACGGCGCCGTGGACCCTCACGGACGTCTACGACGGCGGTCCGTACTACAACGACGGCACCAACTCCACCGCCAACCGCGGTGAGATGGGCGTCGCCGCCAACAGCTCCGTGCCCCTGGTCTCCCCGACCGAGGTCATCGACGCCCAGGCCACGGCTGCCGTCACCGCGCGCAAGAACTACAACGACGCGCACCGAATCATCCTCGACGACGCCTCCAGTCTGACCTTCTCGACGACGCAGAACTCCACGCAGCCGCTTCCGTGGCTCACCCCGACCCACACGATGCGGGTCGGTGCGGGCGTCACCTTCACCAAGCCCGTGGTCTTCACGTTCGGCTTCAACGCGTGGCGGATCCTGCCGCAGGCCCAGGTCGTCGGTGCCCCCACCGGTGCCCTCGAGATCGAGCAGACCCGTCCGACCGCACCGCAGAACGTCGGCGGTGACCTCAAGCTCGCCACGTTCAACGTGCTGAACTTCTTCCCGACCACCGGCGAGGAGTTCGTCTCGTCCGGGCTCGGCAGCTGCACCTACTTCACCGACCGCGCCGGCAACCGGATCACCAACAACTCCTGCAACCCCAACGGTCCCCGTGGCGCGGCCAACGAGGCCAACCTCGCCCGTCAGCGGGCCAAGATCGTGGCGGCTATCAACACCGTCGGCGCCGACATCGTCTCCCTCGAGGAGCTCGAGAACTCGGTGCAGTTCGGCAAGAACCGCGACTTCGCCATCGGCGAGCTCGTCACCGCGCTCAACGCCGACGCCGGCGCCGGCACGTGGGCCTTCGTGCCCTCCCCCGCCGCCAGCGCCCTGCCGCCGCTCTCGGAGCAGGACGTCATCCGCACCGGCTTCATCTACAAGCCGGCCAACGCCGCACCCGTCGGTGAGTCGGTCGTCCTGGCCGACCAGTCGACGGGCACCGAGGCCTTCGCGGACGCCCGCGAGCCGCTCGCCCAGGCCTTCAAGAAGGTCGGCACGGCGGACGCCAACGCCTTCGGCGTGATCGTCAACCACTTCAAGTCCAAGGGCTCGGGCACCCCAGACCCCAACGGTCAGGGCAACGCCAACGACCGTCGGGTCCTCCAGGCCAACTCGCTGGTGGCGTTCGCGAACGACTTCCAGACCACCCGTGGCATCACCCGCATGTTCCTCGCCGGCGACTTCAACGCCTACAGCGAGGAGGACCCGATCCAGGTCCTCAAGGCGGCCGGCTACACCAACCTCGAGTCCACCAGCGACCCCGAGGAGGAGAGCTACAACTTCGACGGCCAGATCGGCTCGCTCGACCACGCGCTCGCCAACGCGCCCGCCAAGGCCGACGTCAACGCGGTCGACATCTGGGACATCAACTCGTACGAGCCCCTCTGGTACGAGTACAGCCGCTACAACACCAACGTCACGGACCTGTACGCCGCCAACGCGTTCCGGTCCTCCGACCACAACCCCGAGATCATCGGCATCAACACCGCCCCGGCCACGGGCCCGGTGGACATCCAGATCCTGGGCACCAACGACTTCCACGGTCGTCTGCTCAACAACACCGGTGCACCGTACCCGAACGAGGCCGGCGCCGCCGTCCTCGCGGGCGCGGTCAAGCAGATGCGGAGCGAGAACGCCAACACGGTGTTCGCGGCCGCGGGTGACCTCATCGGTGCGTCGACCTTCGAGTCCTTCATCCAGAAGGACAAGCCGACGATCGACGCCCTCAACGCCGCGGGGCTCGAGGTCTCGGCGGTGGGCAACCACGAGTTCGACCAGGGCTACGACGACCTGCTCAAGCGGGTCATGGCGCCCTACGACGCCTCGACCAACCCGTACGGCGGTGCGGCGTGGAAGTACATCGGCGCCAACGTCACCAAGGCCGGCGCTCCGGCCAGCGAGCTCCTCGAGCCCAGCTGGGTCAAGGAGATGAACGGCGTCAAGGTCGGCTTCATCGGGGCCGTCACCGAGCACCTCGACGAGCTGGTCTCCCCGGCCGGCATCCAGGGCGTGCAGATCAGTGACGTCGTCGCCGCCACCAACGCCGAGGCCAACGCGCTCAAGGCGTCCGGTGTCGACGTCATCGTGCTCCTCGTCCACGAGGGCGCACCGACCACCACCTGCGCGACCATGGACGACGACCCGACCTCGGACTTCGGTTCGGTCGTCACGGGCGTCAACGACAACGTCGACGCGATCATCTCGGGTCACACGCACCTCGCCTACGACTGCTCCTTCCCGGTTGCCGGGTGGGCGGGTCGACCGGTCACCGAACGCCCCGTCGTCTCGGCCGGCCAGTACGGCGTGAACCTCAACAAGCTCGTGTTCACCGTGGACAACGGCACGGGAACGGTCCAGGCCAAGACCCAGTCGATCGTGCCCCTGGAGAACAGCGCCGGCGTGGCCCAGTTCCCCGTCGACCCGGCCACCAAGGCGGTCGTCGACGACGCCGTCGCCAAGGCCGGTCCCCTCGGTGCGGTGCCCCTGGGCAAGCTCGGTGCTCCCTTCAACCGGGGCAAGCTGGCCAACGGGACGACCGAGAACCGCGGCCAGGAGTCGACCTTGGGCAACCTGGTCGCCGAGGTCCAGCGCTGGGCGACCCCCGCAACCGTGGGTGGCGCGCAGATCGGGTTCATGAACCCCGGTGGTCTCCGGCAGGACATGGCCGGCACCGGCACGGACTACCCGCGGGTGCTGTCCTACCGACAGGCCGCTGACGTGCAGCCGTTCGCCAACACCCTGGTGAACCTGGACCTCACCGGTGCCCAGATCAAGGCCGCCCTCGAGCAGCAGTGGCAGCCGGCAGGCGCGGCCAGGCCGTTCCTCAAGCTCGGCCTCTCCAAGGGCTTCACCTACACCTACGACCCGGACGCCGCACAGGGCTCCCGGATCAAGGACATGTGGCTCGACGGTCAGGCCATCGGTCTCGGCACGACGTACGCCGTCACCGCGAACTCCTTCCTCGCGGCCGGAGGCGACAACTTCAACGCCTTCTCCCAGGGCACCAACAAGCAGGACACCGGCGTGACCGACCTGCAGGCCATGGTCGACTACATGGCGGAGTTCGCCGGCGACGACGACCCGCCGCTGGTGCCCGACTACCAGCAGCACGCCGTCGGCGTGGACTTCCCCGCCGCCGCACCGAGCACCTACGCGCCCGGTGACCACGTGCGGTTCACGCTCTCGTCGCTGGCGTTCTCCACGGCAGCGGACACGAAGGACGCGCAGGTGGCGGTGTCGCTGGGCGGGCAGCCCCTCGGGACCTTCCCGGTCGACAACACCATCGGCACGGCGACCTTCGACGAGTACGGGACGGCGAGCGTCGACGTGGTCGTCCCGGCGTCCACGACGCCGGGCACCCAGCGTCTCGACATCGTCGGGGCCCAGACGGGCACGCGAACCTCGGTGCCGTTCACGGCGGTCAAGGCTGGTTCGAGCGTGAGCGCGACCGCCGCCCAGATCACCTACGGTGCGCCCGGTTCGGTCGTGGCCACGGTGACACCGTCGGGTGCCACCGGCACGGTGACGGTCTCGCTCGGCGCCAACACGCTCGGCTCGGCACCTGTCTCGGGCGGGACGGCCACCGTCGCCCTGGCCGCGAAGTCGCTCGAGCCGGGCACCCACGTGCTCACCGTCGCCTACTCGGGTGACGCCTCGCACGAGGGGTCGAGCACGACGGTCAGCGTCACGGTCGTCAAGGCGGCGGCCACCGTCACCGCGACGCCCTCGCCGGACCGGCTCCAGAAGAACAAGGACTCGACGACCCTCACGATCACCGTGGCGGCGGCGAACGTGACGCCGACGGGCACGGTCACCGTCCTCGTCGACGGCGTCTCGAGGAACGCCACGCTGAACGCCAGCGGGCGCGCCACGATGGTCCTCGGACCGTTCGGCACGATCGGCACCAAGTCGATCGTCGTGACCTACAACGGTGACGCGCACGTCACCACCGGCACGGGCACCACCTCGGTGACCGTGGTCAACGGCAAGGTCAAGTAGCGGGCAGTCCGCAGCAACGACTGAGGGGGTCCGGCGAGAGCCGGGCCCCCTCGGTCGTTCCAGGAGGGTCGGCCGACGCCCGCCGAGGTGGCCCGTGAGCGGCATACAGTTGACCCATGCGTGCGATCTGGAAGGGCGCGGTCTCGTTCGGGCTGGTCAACGTGCCCGTGCGGCTGTACTCGGCGACCGAGAACCATGACGTGCAGTTCCGGCAGGTGCACCGCGAGGACGGTGGCCGCATCAAGTACAAGCGGACCTGCAGCATCGACGGCGAGGAGGTCGCGTACGACGACATCGCCAAGGGCTACGAGACCGAGGACGGCGACATGGTCATCCTCACCGACGAGGACTTCAGCGACCTGCCGAGCAAGTCGTCCAAGGAGATCAACGTCGAGAAGTTCGTGCCCTCGGACCAGATCGACCCGATGCTGCTCGACAAGAGCTACTATCTCGAGCCCGACAAGAGCGCGACCAAGCCCTACATCCTGCTGCGCGAGGCGCTCGAGTCCGAGGGCCGGATGGCCGTCGTCACCGTCTCGATCCGCACTCGCATGACGATGGCAGTGCTCCGCGTGCGCGACGGCGTCATCGTCATGCAGACGATGCTGTGGCCCGACGAGATCCGCAAGGCCGACTTCGCCCACGTCGAGGAGGCCGGCGAGGCCACGGACAAGGAGATGGCGATGGCCAAGCTCCTCATCGAGCAGCTCGCCGGTGACTTCGAGGCCGACGACTACGAGGACGACTACGCCATCGCGCTCCAGGCCCTCGTCAAGGCCAAGGTCGAGGGCGGCGAGGTCAAGGCACCGGTCGTCGAGGCCGAGGAGTCCGGCGAGGTCGTCGACCTGCTCGCGGCCCTGGCCAAGTCGGTCGAGAAGGCCAAGGCCTCCCGTGGCGAGGCTCCCTCGAAGCCCGCCGCGAAGACGTCGGACGACAAGCCGGCCAAGAAGGCCGCCGCGAAGAAGGCACCCGCCAAGAAGGCCGCGGCCAAGAAGGCGACGAGCAAGGCGACGGCGAAGAAGGCCACCAAGAAGGCCTCCTGACTCCATGCCCGAAGGCCACACCCTCTACGCCCTTGCCCGCGACCTCGACACCGCCTTCCGCGGCACGTCCCCTGTCGTCTCGAGCCCGCAGGGCAAGTTCGCCGACGGCGCCGCGCTCGTGAGCGGCACCGAGGTCCTCGGCGCGACGTCGTGGGGCAAGCACCTCTTCGTGGAGTTCGCGGGCGACCGCATCCTCTGGGTGCACCTCGGTCTCATCGGCACCTTCACGATCGACACGACGTCGTATGCCGGCGAGATGCCGGTCGTGGGCCAGGTCCGGTGCCGCTTCGCGACCGACGACCACGTCGCCGACCTGCGCGGACCCATGGTGTGCGACGTCGTCACTCCCGAAAAGGTCGACGAGATCCTCGGCCGCCTCGGCCCGGACCCGTTGCGCCCCAGCGACGTTCGCTCCGACCCCGACCTCGCGTGGAAGCGGATCCAGCGCTCGAGCAAGCCCATCGCCGAGCTGCTCATGGACCAGGCGGTGCTCGCCGGGGTCGGCAACGTCTACCGCTCCGAGGTGCTGTTCCGGTTGCGGGTCAACCCCTTCCGGCCCGGCAACAAGCTCCAGCGCAAGACGTGGCGGGCCATCTGGGAGGACCTCGTCGCCCTGCTCCCGCTCGGCGTCGCCACGAGCAAGATCGTCACCGTCCACGAGCAGGTCGACGAGGTCGCGCGGTTGCTCGAGGAGGGCGAGGAGGTCCGGCTCACCGAGCGCGAGTCCTATGTCTACAAGCGGCAGGGCGAGGCCTGCCACGTCTGCGGGTCGCGCATCCGGACCCAGGTCGTCGCCGGCCGCAACCTCTTCTGGTGCGGCAACTGCCAGCGCCGCGGCTGACCGCCCCGAAAAGAATTCGGTGGCGGACGGCATACGCCGGTCCGCACACTGATCCACGGACAAGCGAGAGGAAGCAGTCGGAGCGGCGTGCCGCACACCGGTCCTGCGCATCGCCTCTCGTCGATGGATCCACGGGCATGCCCTGTCAAGGCTTCGGGTTCGACTCCCGCTCTTCCAGACAGGTGGTGCCGGTCGGAGCTCCGGACGCGAGTGCCTGCGGCCCGGGTGGTCAGGGAGACGCCCGCAGCCCCGCGCGAGCGTCCGCCGACCGGCGCCATCGCCCCGGCCCCGTCATGTCCGACGCCAAATCACCCGTCCCACCGGCGCACCCCGAAGGAGGTTGCCCATGTTCCTCATCCACGTCTCCGTCCCGGCCCACTGCGCCGCGGTCGAGCTCGTCGACGGCGCCCCCACCCGGGTGCTGGAGCCGGGCCGCCACCGTCGGGCGCGCCGGGCGACGTATGTCGTCGTGGACCTGCGCGAGCAGCTGCTCGCCGTGCCACCGCAGGAGATCCTCACCGTCGACGGCGTGCAGGTGCGCGTCTCGGCGGCGGTGCGGTGGGCCATCGCGGACCCGGTCGCGTGGCTCGAGCGCGCGACCGACCCGCTCGCGCTGGTCTACCTCGGCACTCAGGTCGCGCTGCGTGACGCCGTCGCCGGGCTGACGCTCGACACGGTCGCGCAGCGAGGCTCCGGCCTCGACGCCGCCGCCCTCACGGCGGCGGTGGCCTCGGTGGCCCGACCGGTCGGGGTCGCGGTCACCGAGGTCGTCGTCAAGGACGTCATCGTCCCGGCCGAGGTCCGGGCGGCGACCCTCGAGCTCGCGACGGCCCGCCAGCGCGGTGCCGCACAGCTCGAGGCGGCCCGAGCCGAGACCGCGGCCCTGCGTTCGCTCGCCAACGGCGCCAAGCTGCTCGACGACCACCCCGCGCTCGCGCGGATGCGGCTCGTCCAGTCCGCGCCGATGGGCACGCAGCTCGTCCTCCGCCTCGGCGACGACGAGTGACGCCTCGGGTCCGCGGGTGTGGTCGCCAGTGCGACCGCGCCCGCGGACCTGCCCGTATGCCAGCCCGTGGGGACCGTGGGACCCCGCGCCCACCTCACGCGCCGGCGCCCCGCGGGGCGCGGGCCGCGGAAGGCGCGGCACCGCCTCGACGGCAGGTGGCTTCGGAGCCGACTCCCGGCGGAGTCTCAGGTTGGAGGGACATCATGGACGGGAGTGGAAGGACCTCCCATGAGCGAGACGCCCCAGCAGCCCGGCACCCCTGAGCCCCACGAGGTGCCGCCGAACCCGGCCGGGTCACCCCCGGCGGCCACCGGCCCGATCCCGCAGCAGGCGCCCCCAGCGGCACCTGCCGCGACGGCCGCGGCTGCCCCGGCCCGGCGTTCCACGTGGAACGACACCATGTCGACCACCGGTGGCACAGCGGCCGTCGTCGTGGCGGCCGCGAGCCTCGGCCTGGTCGTCCTCCTCGTCACGGGACTCGTCGCAGTCGGCCTGGCGCGGCACTTCGGTGGCGAACGCGACCGGGGCGTCTGGACGTCGAGCAACGACGGTGGGATGCGCGGTCCGGGCCAGATGAACCCGGGCCAGGGCGATCGCGGCCCCGGCTCTCGCGAGCAGTCACCACCCGGGCAGGACCGACGCGGCAGCGGCGACCTCCCCGGCATGGGGATGGGGCTGGGTATGGGTGCGGGCGGAGCCCTGCACGGCGAGGCCGTCGTCCCCGGGGACGGCGGCGCCGCGACCCGGACCGTGCTGTTCCAGCGCGGGACGGTCACCAGCGTCACCGCCGACAAGCTCACGGTGAGGAGCACCGACGGCTATTCCGCGACCTACACGATCGGCGCCGACAGCCGCGACCGCCTCGCCAAGAAGGTGAGCACCCTCGCCACCGGTGACGAGGTCACCGTCGTGGCGACCAAGGCCGATGCGACGACGATCCGCATCCTCAAGACCGGCGGCACCGGCGCCGCGGGCTGACCGACCTTTCGACTGGGCCCCGGAAGTGTGCACTGCGCCAGGCCACGGCGGTGCTGCCCAGTGCACACAACCCACTTCGGGCGGGAATGTCGAGGCGGCGAGGCCGGCGAACGGCGTCCGCCGACAGCGAACATGAGCCGACTCGGCTCAGGCGTGGAACACGCGGCAGGTGCCCCGCGTTGGACGCCATGACACACCTCGCGGCACTCCCGCTGCTCCCGATTCGGTGACGGTCCGACGAAGGGACGTCACGGCATACAGGCAGCGGGGATAGCATCGAGGTGACTCATATCAGTCAGGAGCCAGCACCATGTTCGAACGGTTCACCGACCGGGCCCGCCGGGTGGTCGTCCTCGCCCAGGAAGAGGCGCGGCTGCTCAACCACAACTACATCGGCACCGAGCACATCCTCCTCGGTCTCATCCACGAGGGTGAGGGTGTCGCCAGCAAGGCCCTCGAGAGCCTGGGGATCTCTCTGGACGCCGTTCGCGAGCAGGTGCAGGAGATCATCGGCCAGGGCCAGCAGGCCCCGACCGGTCACATCCCGTTCACGCCGCGCGCCAAGAAGGTCCTCGAGCTCTCGCTGCGCGAGGCCCTCCAGCTCGGCCACAACTACATCGGCACCGAGCACATCCTCCTCGGCCTGATCCGCGAGGGTGAGGGCGTCGCCGCCCAGGTCCTCGTCAAGCTCGGCGCGGACCTCGGTCGCGTGCGCCAGCAGGTCATCCAGCTCATCTCGGGCTACCAGGGTGGCAAGGAGGGCGCTGCCGCAGGCGTCGGTCAGGGTGGCCCCGCCGAGGGCACCCCCGCCGGCTCGCTGGTGCTCGACCAGTTCGGTCGCAACCTCACCGTGGCTGCCCGCGAGGGCAAGCTCGACCCGGTCATCGGGCGTGAGAAGGAGATCGAGCGGGTCATGCAGGTGCTGTCCCGCCGCACCAAGAACAACCCCGTCCTCATCGGTGAGCCCGGTGTCGGCAAGACCGCCGTCGTCGAGGGCCTCGCCCAGGACATCGTGCGCGGAGAGGTCCCCGAGACCCTCAAGGACAAGCAGCTCTACACCCTCGACCTCGGCGCGCTCGTCGCCGGCAGCCGCTACCGCGGTGACTTCGAGGAGCGCCTCAAGAAGGTCCTCAAGGAGATCCGCACTCGCGGCGACATCGTGCTGTTCATCGACGAGATCCACACCCTCGTCGGTGCCGGTGCGGCCGAGGGCGCCATCGACGCCGCGAGCATCCTCAAGCCGATGCTCGCCCGCGGTGAGCTCCAGGTCATCGGTGCGACCACCCTCGACGAGTACCGCAAACACATCGAGAAGGACGCCGCGCTCGAGCGCCGCTTCCAGCCGATCCAGGTGGCCGAGCCGACGCTGGCCCACGCGATCGAGATCCTCAAGGGCCTGCGTGACCGCTACGAGGCACACCACCGCGTCTCGATCACCGACGGCGCTCTCGTCGCGGCCGCCAACATGGCCGACCGCTACGTCAACGACCGCTTCCTCCCGGACAAGGCCATCGACCTCATCGACGAGGCAGGCGCCCGGTTGCGCATCCGCCGGATGACCGCACCGCCGGACCTGCGCGAGTTCGACGAGAAGATCCAGGCCGTCGTGCGCGAGAAGGAGTCGGCGATCGACGGGCAGGACTTCGAGAAGGCCGCGCGCCTGCGCGACGACGAGAAGAACCTGCGCGCCGAGAAGACCCAGCGCGAGAACGAGTGGAAGAGCGGCGACCTCGACGTCGTCGCCGAGGTCGACGAGGAGCTCATCGCCGAGGTCCTCGCGGCGAGCACCGGCATCCCGGTCTTCAAGCTCACCGAGGAGGAGTCCTCGCGGCTGCTCCACATGGAGGACGAGCTGCACAAGCGCGTCGTCGGCATGGACGACGCCATCAAGGCGCTGTCGCAGGCCATCCGTCGCACCCGCGCCGGCCTCAAGGACCCGCGTCGCCCCGGTGGCTCGTTCATCTTCGCCGGTCCGACCGGTGTGGGTAAGACCGAGCTCGCCAAGACGCTCGCCGAGTTCCTCTTCGGCGACGAGGACAGCCTCATCCAGCTCGACATGTCCGAGTACAGCGAGAAGCACACCGTCTCGCGGCTCTTCGGATCGCCTCCCGGCTACGTCGGCTACGAAGAGGGCGGCCAGCTCACCGAGAAGGTCCGGCGCAAGCCGTTCTCGGTCGTGCTGTTCGACGAGGTCGAGAAGGCCCACCCCGAGATCTTCAACAGCCTGCTGCAGGTGCTCGAGGACGGCCGCCTCACCGACTCCCAGGGTCGGATGGTCGACTTCAAGAACACCGTCATCATCATGACGACCAACCTCGGCACGCGTGACATCACCAAGGGCGCCCTCGGCTTCACCGCCGGCCCCGACACGCGCAGCAGCTACGAGCGCATGAAGAACAAGGTCACGGACGAGCTCAAGCAGCACTTCCGCCCCGAGTTCCTCAACCGCGTCGACGACACGATCGTCTTCCCGCAGCTCACGCAGGACGAGATCATCCAGATCGTCGACCTCGAGATCGCCAAGCTCGACAAGCGCCTCAAGGACAAGGACATGGGCATGGAGCTCACGCCCGCGGCCAAGATGCTGCTCGCCAAGCGCGGCTACGACCCTGTGCTCGGTGCGCGACCGCTGCGTCGCACGATCCAGCGCGAGATCGAGGACGTGCTGTCCGAGAAGATCCTCTTCGGCGAGCTCAAGGCCGGCGAGATCGTCGCGGTCGACGCCACCGGCGAGGGCAAGGACGACACCTTCACCTTCGAGGGCACCGCGCACGCGCACGCCATCGAGGTCCCCGTCGTCACCGCCGGGGCCTCGGCTCCGCCGAGCAGCGGGTCCACCGCCTCGGGCGAGTGAGCACCCGGGTCCCCTGAAGGACCCGACCGCACGACGAAGGCGGCGTATGCCGGGACGCGAGTCCCCGGCATACGCCGCCTTCTCGTGTGCCCTGGGTTCGTCAGGAGAGGCGCGCGAGCATGCCCTGCATCTGCGAGATCTGCTTGGCCTGGGTGACGTTGATGTCGGCGGCCATCTCCTCGACGACCTCCTCGCCAGAGTTTTTGCCGTGCTCGCCGACCATGGTCAGGGCGCCCTTGTGGTGGTTGATCATCAGGGTGAGGAAGAGGCGGTCGGCGGCGACGCCGGTCGCCTGCGCGAGCTCGGCCATCTGGGCCGGGGTCGCCATGCCGGGCATGCCCATGTGGTCGTGGTCGCCGAGCCGAGGGTTGGTCGCCTGCGGCGGCACCTCCTGCTTGCGCTCCTGGAGCCACGTCGTCATCGTGAGGATCTCGGGCTTCTGCTCGTCACCGATGCGCGAGGCCAGGGACTTCACCTGCGTGTCCGTCATCCGGGGCAGGGCCGTCTCGACCATGACGAGTGCCTGCGAGTGGTGCACGATCATGTCCTGGTAGAAGGTCACGTCGTCCTTGGACACCGTCCTCGGAGCCACCGTCGCCACACCACCGCTGAGCGTCGCGTTGGGCTCGCCGGGGCGTCCCGGCTGGATGACCGGGTCGCTCGATGTCGCGCCCGGAGTGCGCGGCACCGGCTGCGCCTTCGGCTCCCCCGAGCAGCCGGAGAGGCCGAGCGCGAGGAGGCCGGCGAGGGCGACGGCTGACGTGGAGCGGCGAATCGGCATGTGCCGCACTGTAGTTGGCGATCCTGTCCACCGCGACAGTCCGATCTGGACCGAACTCGCCAGTAGGCAGTTCTTACCCTCCCTTTACCCGGACCGTGGAATTTTTATACAACGATGACCGGACCGGACACACACCTGGGCGGTCCTTCGCGGCTGGCCCGACGGAGGAGGAACCATGAGACTTTCCCGCACAGTGGGGATCGCGGCGGTCGCCGCGCTCGCCGCGAGCGGCTGGGGCGTGGCATCGGCCAGCGCCGCAGACGTCCCACCGGAAGCAGTCGGCAAGTCGGGCGTCGAGCTCGCCCCCGACCAGGTCGGTCGCAGCGCCAACGTCCAGCACCTGTTCAACACCCCTCACGTCACGCCCGTCGACGGGACCGGCAGCGACATCGCCTTCTCGGGCAACAAGGCGTTCGTCGGCAACTACAACGGCTTCGTCATCTACGACGTCACCAACGCCGCCTCCCCCGAGGTCCTGGCGCGCGTGAACTGCCCGGGCTCGCAGAACGACATCACCATCTCGGGTGACCTGCTCTACCTGTCGACCGACTCCTCGCGCAGCGACGACTCATGCTCGTCGACGACGTCGCCGACGACGCTCAAGCAGTCGTGGGAGGGCATCAAGATCTTCGACGTCTCCAACCCGCGCGTGCCGAAGTACCTCAAGTCCGTCGAGACCGCCTGTGGCTCGCACACCAACACCCTCGTGCCCGGCAAGAAGAGCGACTACATCTACGTGTCGTCCTACTCGCCGCGCGCGGACTACCCGGACTGCCAGCCGCCGCACGACTCGATCAGCATCATCGAGGTCCCCAAGAAGGCCCCGACGCAGGCCAAGGTCGTCGCCGAGCCCAACCTCTTCCCCGACGGTGGCAACCCCGGTGGCGTCCAGCCCTCCGGTGACTCCTACTCGGCCACGACCGGCTGCCACGACATCACCGCGTACCCGTCCAAGAACATCGCCGCCGGTGCCTGCATGGGTGACGGCGTCATCATGGACATCTCCAACCCGGTCGCGCCGAAGGTCATCGAGAAGGTCCAGGACACGACGAACTTCGCGTTCTGGCACTCGGCCACCTTCAACAACGACGGCACCAAGGTCGTCTTCACCGACGAGCTCGGTGGCGGCGGTCGCGCGACCTGCAACACGACGGTCGGCCCGAAGCGTGGCGCCAACGCCATCTACGACCTGAGCAAGAGCAACAAGCTCACCTTCAAGTCGTACTACAAGATCTCGCGTCACCAGAACGACAGCGAGAACTGCGTGGCCCACAACGGCTCGCTCATCCCGGTCAAGGGCCGCGACATCATGGTCCAGTCCTGGTACATGGGTGGCACGTCGATCTGGGACTTCACCGACTCGGCGAACCCGCGTGAGATCGGCTACTTCGAGCGCGGCCCGAACGGCGGCGTCGGCGGTGGCGGCGGCGGCACCTGGTCGTCGTACTACTACAACGGTCACATCTTCTCCTCCGACCTCGGCAAGGGCTTCGACGTCCTCAAGATCACCGAGCCCAGCCTGCAGAAGGCAGCGAAGGTCAAGATGGACGAGCTCAACCCGCAGAGCCAGCCGGTCTACAAGACCCGCTGATCTGTCGCGACACCCGTCGCACCTGAAGAACCGGCCGTCCGCGCTTCGTGCGCGGGCGGCCGGTTCGCGTCCCGGCAGCAATACTGGTCCGTATGCCGTCCGCCCCCCTCGAGCCGTCCGCGCCCCCCACTCCTCCCGCACCGCCGCCCGCTCCCACAGCACCCGCGGCCCAGGACAGCGCGGCTCGGGCGGACGGCATACGGATCCGGCCGGCACGCACCAAGGACGTCCGAGCGATGCGGGCCCTCGTCTCACCGCTCGCCGAACAGCGGGTGCTCCTGCAGAAGGAGGCGGTGGCCTA
Organism: Knoellia sp. LjRoot47; assembly: GCF_964253435.1. NCBI lineage: Bacteria > Bacillati > Actinomycetota > Actinomycetes > Micrococcales > Intrasporangiaceae > Knoellia > Knoellia sp. LjRoot47. Next base: position 1,210,088 of record NZ_CAXUQS020000001.1, on the reverse strand, counting down.
CTACGAGTCCCTCGGCGACTTCGTCGTGGCCGAACAGGACGGTGAGGTCGTCGGGTGCGGCGCGGTGCACGTGCTCTGGGAGGACCTCGCCGAGATCCGCACCCTCGCGGTGTCGTCCGCGGTCCTCGGCCACGGGGTCGGCTCGCGGATCCTGCAGAGCCTCGTCGAGCGCGCGGGCGAGCTCGGTGTCGAGCGGCTGTTCTGCCTCACCTTCGAGACCGAGTTCTTCGCGCGGCACGGGTTCACGCCGATCGAGGGGCAGGCCGTGGAGCCCGAGGTCTACCTCGAGCTGCTGCGCTCCTACGACGAGGGCGTCGCCGAGTTCCTCGACCTCGAGCGGGTCAAGCCCAACACGTTGGGCAACACCCGGATGCTGCGCGTGCTCTGACCCGCCGGTGGTCAGGCGAGCGAGCCGGTTCGGCGGCGGACCTGGATCGAGAGCAGCAGCACCGCCACGAGCAGGCCGCTGATGACCCCGAACCCGAGCTGGGGCACGAGGGGCAGTGCGATGCCGATGCCCCCGCCGACCACCCACGCGATCTGGAGCACCGTCTCGGACCAGGCGAACGTCTGGGTCCGCACGTTCTCGGCGACGTCGCGCTGGATGATCGCGTCGGTGCTCAGCTTGATGACCTGAGAGCAAAGCCCGGCGGCCAGCCCGAGGACGAGCAGCGTCCAGAGCGAGTAGGCGATCGCCGTCGCGAGAGCCGCGGCGACGATGAGCAGGAACGCTGCCGCGACGATCCGGTCCGGTGGCAGTCGGCGGAGCGCGTTGCCGACGACCGTGCCGAGCGCGTTGCCGGCCCCGGCCGCCCCGACGACGAGGGCGAGCACGAGCGTCCCGCTGTGGCCCGGGATCGGGTGCTCGCGCATGAGGAAGGCCATGAAGAGGGTGAGGAAGCCGGTGAGCAGCCGGCCACCCATGGCACTCACGAGGGCTGCCCGCACGGTCGCCGGCAGCGCCAGCACCCGCGCCCGCAGCCGATCGCCCATGCGACTCATTGCCCGTTCGGGCCGTCGCGCGGACGGCGGAGCTGCGGGGTCAGGAGCCCGAGCGGGCAAGAGGTCGACCGTGTCCTCGATGTCCTCCTCGCCGGCTGCCGAGTCCACACGGGAGGGCAGGCGGATCGCGAGGACGGTACCGACGACGTAGATGACGAAGGCCAGACGCAGCGACCACTCGGGCCCGATCCGGGCGACCGCACCGGCGAGGCCGCCACCCACGGCCATGCCGGCCACCCCGGAGAGGGCGATGCGCGAGTTGGCGTTGACGAGCGTGAACCCGTCGGGCAGCAGCCTGGGGATGGCGGCCGAGCGGGTCACGCCGTAGGCCTTGGACGACACGAGGCAGCCGAGCGCCGCGGGGAAGAGCCACGGCGAGTCGGTCGCCACGGCGGTCGCGAGGACCCAGCAGAGGAACGCCCGCAGCGCGAGGGTCGTCCCGATGGCCCACCGTCGGCCGTGCCGGAAGCGGTCGAGCAGCGGTCCGATGAACGGCGCGAGCAGCGCGAACGGCGCCATCGTCAGCGCGAGGAACTGCGCCACCTGGGCGCGAGCCTCGTCGGTGGGGATCGCGAAGATCGTGCCGGCGAGGCTCACCGTGAGCGCGGCATCCCCGCAGATGTTGACGAAGTGCAGCTCCACGAGGCGGGCCAGGCCGCTCTCCCCGGCTCCCTGGGACCGGGCGAACGCACGGGCCCGCTGGGCACCGGCACGCCCGCCCCTCCCGGCGATCCGCGCACCGCCGACCGTGCCGCGGCCCATGACCCTCAACGCCCGGGTCGCGCCCGCGCGCACGCCGTAGGGGTCCGGGGGAACCCGTCGGCCCCGGTCGACGGGCTCGAGCGGCTCGGTCGGGTCGACCGGACGCAGCGGTTCGGTCGGCTCGTCGGGGGCGCTCATCCCGCCGCCTCCTCGTGCCCGGGCAGGGCGTAGCGGTCGCCCTCCACCGGCTCGACCAGCCCGTCCTCGACGAGCCCGGCGAGGCACCGGTCGACCTGGACCTCGTCGCGCCCGGGAGCGAGCAGCCCACGTGCGACCGGCTCGGCGCTCTCGCGCAGCGCCTGGACGATGATGCCGCGCACCTGCCGATCGGTGCCGTGCCACTTCTGCCCACGCCGGGGCGGACCGTCGTATGCCGGCCGCCCCCCGAGCACCCACGCGCACCTCGCGCTCACCGGGCAGGCGTCGCACCGGGGCGCACGGGCGGTGCAGACGAGGGCGCCCAGCTCCATGACGGCGACGTTCCAGGTCGCGGCGTCCTCGTCGTCGTCGGGCAGGAGCTCCTGCGCCAGCGAGACCTCGGCCCGGGTCATCGACGGCGACGCCTGTGCGAGTCCGCTCACGAGCCGTGCCTGCACCCGGCGCACGTTGGTGTCGACGACGACCGAGCGGTCGCCGAAGGCGAAGGCCGCGACCGCCGCCGCGGTGTAGTCCCCGATGCCGGGCAGCGCCCGCAGCTCGGTCTGGTCGCGCGGCACCTCTCCATCATGCCGGTGCGCGATCGCGGTCGCCGCCTCGTGCAGCCTCAGGGCGCGTCGCGGGTAGCCGAGCCGGCCCCAGGCCCGCACCACCTCACCCGGTGACTCGCGGGCGAGGTCGGCCGGGGTCGGCCACCGGGCCATCCACTCGCGCCAGATCGGCTCGACCCTGGCGATGGGGGTCTGCTGCGACATCACTTCGGAGAGCAGCACGCCCCAGGGTGAGCACGACGGGTCGCGCCAGGGAAGGTCGCGCGAGCTCACGGCATACCAGCGCAGGATCTCGTCGTGCAGGGACGCGAGCTCGGACCCCGAGGGGCGGGCTGTGGTGGCCATGCCGAGGCTCAGACGTAGCGCTCGAGGATGCTGCTCTCCGCCAGACGGGACAGGCCCTCGCGGACGAGGCGGGCACGACCCTCGCCGACGCCCTCGACGCTCATGAGGTCGTCGACCCCGGCAGCGAGGAGCTTCTGGAGGCTGCCGAAGTGCTCGACGAGGCGGTCGACGATGGCACCGGGAAGTCGCGGCACCTTGCTGAGCATGCGGTAGCCGAGCGGGCTCACCGAGGAGTCGAGGGCGTCGCCGACCACGGTGAAGCCGAGCGACTTCGCGCCCGCGGCCGGGTCGAGCAGCTCGGTGGCGTCGATGTCGGTGAGGTTGGCGATCGCCCGCTCGAGGTCGTGCTCGCCGCGCGACTCGTGGAGGTAGTCGCGGATGACGAGGCCGAGGTCGTCGGACAGCGCCCCGGTGAGCTCCTCGAGCTGGAGGCTGAGGAGGCGGCCGTCGGTGCCGAGCTGGAGGACGTAGTCGCCGATCTCGTCCTTGATCCGGCGCACCATCTCGAGGCGCTGCAGGACGTTGGCGACGTCGCGCACGGTGACGAGGTCCTCGATCTCGAGGGCCGACAGGGTGCCGGTGACCTCGTCGAGGCGCTGCTTGTAGCGCTCGAGGGTCTGCAGGGCCTGGTTGGCGCGGGACAGGATCGCGCTCGAGTCCTCGAGCACGAAGCGGCTGCCGCCGACGTAGAGGGCGACGATCCGCATCGACTGGCTCACCGAGACGACCGGGAAGCCGGTCTGCTTCGCGACCCGCTCGGCGGTGCGGTGCCGGGTGCCGGACTCGCTCGTCTCGATGGTGGCGTCGGGGACGAGCTGGGTGGCGGCCCGCAGGATCTTGGTGACGTCGCGGTCGCAGACGATCGCGCCGTCCATCTTGGCGAGCTCGCGCAGACGCGTCGCGGAGAACTCGATGTCGAGCGGGAAGCCACCGGTCGCGATGGAGTCGACCGTGCGGTCCTGGCCGAGAACGATGAGGGCACCGGTGCGGCCGCGCAGGATGCGTTCGAGTCCGTCGCGCAGCTCGGTTCCGGGGGCGACGGCAGCGAGTGTCGTCCGCATCAGCTCGTCCTCGTGCAGCGGCGTGGCCACGTGCTTCCCTCCAGGTCGTCGCAGGTCAGGTCTCCCTGACCCGATCGCGAGTCTAACGGCGCGGGAGCGCGCTCCGGTTGGTCTGTCCGGTCACAGCCGGGTCACCGTGTCGGCGCCCGGGGCGCGGTCTCAGCCGACCGGTGTCACGGAGAGCTGGACGGCCTCGAGGACGCTGCCGACCTCGATGACGCGCAGTCCGTCGGGGACGGGGCCACCCCCCACCACCCCGGGCGGGACGATCGCCGTGGTGAACCCGAGCCGCGACGCCTCGGCCAGCCTGCGGTGGGCGCCGGTGACAGGTCGCAGCTCACCGGCCAGACCCACCTCGCCGAAGGCGACCGTGCCCGTCGGCAGCGGCTGGTCGTTGATCGCACTGGCCAGCGCAAGGGTGATCGCGAGGTCGGCGGCGGGCTCGGTGATGCGCACGCCACCCACCGTCGAGGCGAAGACGTCCTTGCGACCGATCGGGGCGCGCGCCCGGGTGCCCAGGACCGCGAGGATCATCCCGACCCGCGAGGAGTCGAGGCCGCTCGTCGCCCGCCGCGGGTTGGGGACCTCGCTCTGGTCGACGAGCGCCTGGACCTCGGTGACGAGTGGACGCCGGCCCTCGAGGGTCACGGTGACGCAGGTGCCGGGGACGGCGGCCGTCCGGTTGGACAGGAAGAGCGCGCTGGGGTCGGCGAGCCCGGTGATGCCGACGTCGGAGAGGTCGAAGCAGCCGACCTCGTCGGTGGGGCCGTAGCGGTTCTTGACCGCGCGCACGAGGCGCAGCCGGCTGTGCCGGTCGCCCTCGAACTGGACGACGACGTCGACGAGGTGCTCGAGCACCCGCGGACCGGCGATCGAGCCGTCCTTGGTGACGTGGCCGACGAGGAGGGTCGCGATGCCCCGGGACTTGGCTGTGGCGATGATGCTCGCCGCGACCTCGCGGACCTGGGAGACGTTGCCCGCCGAGCCGTCGACCTCGGCGCTGCTGATCGTCTGGACCGAGTCGATGACGACGAGGTCGGGCTCGACCTGCTCGATCTGGCCGAGCACGGTGGCGAGGTCGGTCTCGGACGCAAGATAGAGGGTGCGGGCCATCGCCTCGATGCGCTCGGCCCGGCTGCGCACCTGAGCCGCAGACTCCTCGCCACTGACGTAGAGGACGCGTCGCTCGTGACCCGGCTCGCCACCGCGGGCCGCTCGCCCGGCGACGTCGAGCAGCAGCGTGGACTTGCCGATGCCCGGCTCCCCCGCGACGAGGACGACGGCGCCGGGGACGAGCCCGCCCCCGAGGACACGGTCGAACTCGGGCACGCCGGTGCCCCGTGCCTGGGCACGGCTCGAGTCGACCTCGCCGATCGGCACGGCCGGACGCTCGACGCTCTTGGCGGGCGTCGTGCGCGCGGTCACGGCACCGACCTCGGTCACCGACCCCCAGGACTGGCACTCACCGCACCGACCGACCCACTTGACGGTGGTCCACCCGCACTCCGTGCACCGGTATGCCGGTCGCGCACCCTTCGCTGCCATGGCCGCCAACCTAGGCGACGGCCCCGACAGCCCGGCCGCGCACCGCCGGGACGGAGCCGCCGCCGGCCCCTAGGCTCACGCCATGCCCGCCTTCACCTGGCTCCCGGCCAACGACGCGCCGACCGAGGACGTCGAGGCGGTGTTCGCGACCGGCGGCGCGCACAAGTGCCGCTGCCAGGCGATGAAGGTCCCGGGCTGGATCTGGCGCGACACCACGCAGGCGCAGCGCGACGCCGCCCTGCTCGAGCAGACCGGCTGCGGCACGAGTGGTCCGACGTCCGGACTCCTCGGCTACGTCGACGGGCAGGTGGCCGGCTGGGTGGCGGTCGAGCCGCGCGAGAACTACCCGCGGCTGTGGAGCCGCAAGCAGCCGTGGATGCGGATGGACCCCGAGCGCGAGGGAGTGTGGTCGGTGACCTGCTTCGTCGTCGCCAAGGGCCACCGACGCACCGGGCTGATGTACGAGCTCGCCCACGCCACCGTCGAGTACGGCGAGCGCGTCGGCGCGCGGGTGCTCGAGGGCTACCCGATCGAGCCACCACCGGGCAAGACGGTCATCTGGGACGAGGCCTCCGTCGGGTTGCTGCAGGTCTTCGTCGAGGCCGGCTACGAGGTCGTCGCCTCGCCCACGCTGCGCCGCCGGGTCGTCCGGCGCGAGCTGACCGGCACTCCCTGACCCCGGACGCGACTGCGCCCCGGCTCGCGTGGCGAGTCGGGGCGCAGTCGGTGTGTGCGGCTGGGTCAGCCGGCCACGACGTTGAGCTCGACCTTGGCCTGCACCTCGGGGTGCAGACGGACGAGGGCCTGGTGGGCACCCGTGGTCTTGATCGGGGTCGGGACCTCGATCTTGCGCTTGTCGATGTCGGTGCCGATGGCGGTCTTGACGGCCGCAGCGATGTCGGCGGTGGAGACGGCGCCGAAGAGACGTCCCTCCTTGCCGGCGTGCGCGGGGACCGTGACGGCCTTGGCCTCGAGGTTGCCCTTGATCGACTGGGCCTCCTCGAGCGACTTCACCGCGCGGACCTCACGGCCCTTGGCGAGCGAGTCGACCTGCTTCTGCGCGCCCTTGGTCCACCCCGTCGCGAGACCGCGACGGAAGAGGAAGTTGCGGGCGTAGCCGTCCTTGACGTCGACGACGTCACCGGCGGTGCCGAGGTTGGAGACCTCGTGCGTGAGAATCACCTTCATGGTTCAGCTCTCCTTTGTCTGCTGGGTCGCGCGTCAGCGGGACGAGCTGGAGTAGGGAAGGAGCGCCATCTCACGGGCGTTCTTGACCGCGTTGGCGATCAGACGCTGCTCCTGGACGGACACGCCGGTCACCCGACGAGCGCGGATCTTGCCGCGGTCGGAGATGAACTTGCGCAGCAGCGCCGTGTCCTTGTAGTCGATGTTCTCGACCTTCGCCGCCTTGAGCGGGTTGGCCTTCTTCTTGGGCTTGCGCACAACTGGCTTGGCCATCGTGGTGCTCTCCTTCTGCTGAGCAGCTCAGCGGATGAGCCCTGGTCTCCCAGGGATGGTGTGGATCTGTGGTGTGTGTGTCTGTCAGAAGGGGGGCTCGTCGTAGGCGGGGGCGTTGCCCCAGCCTCCCTGGCCACCCTGCTGTCCCTGCGAACCCTGCTGCGGTGCCGCCGGAGCGCCGCCGCCCTGCTGGTTCCAGCCGCCCTGCTGGCCACCCTGGCCGCCGCCACCCTGGGGTGCGGAACCGCCGGTCGCCCACGGGTCGGACTGACCCGAGCCGCCCTGGTCGCCGCCGAAGCCGCCACCGCCGCCACCGCGCGAGGTCTTGTTGACCTTGGCAGTCGCGTACTTCATCGAGGGGCCGACCTCGTCGACGTCCATCTCGATGACGGTGCGCTTCTCGCCCTCCTTGGTCTCGTACGAACGAGACTTCAGACGGCCGGTGACGATGACGCGGGTGCCCCGCTGGAGGGACTCCGCGACGTTCTCCGCCGCGTCACGCCAGACCGAGCACCGCATGAACAGCGTCTCGCCGTCCTTCCACTCGTTGCTCTGACGGTCGAACGTGCGCGGCGTGGAGGCCACGGTGAAGTTCGCGACGGCAGCGCCGGACGGAGTGAAGCGGAGCTCGGGGTCACCGGTGAGGTTCCCGACGATCGTGATGACGGTCTCGCCTGCCATGGATCAGATCCCCTTTGGTCTGGTGCAGATGCGACGGATGGGTGTGTGCCGTGGTGCTGGGTCGTGCTGGTTCCAGCGGGTTCGCTGGGAGGAAGTCGTGAGGACGAAGGTCAGGCGCCGGGGCGCAGGAGCTTGGTCCGCATGATCGACTCGTTGAGGCCGAGCTGACGGTCCAGCTCCTTGGCGGTGGCCGGCTCCGAGGTGAAGTTGACGACGGCGTAGATGCCCTCGGCCTTCTTCTTGATCTCGTAGGCCAGGCGACGACGGCCCCAGATGTCGACGTTGTCGACGGTGCCACCGTCCTTGGTGATCACGGTGAGGAACTTGTCGAGCGACGGCTGGACCGTGCGGTCGTCGAGCTCCGGGTCGAGGATGACCATGAGTTCGTACTGACGCATGCGTTAACCCGCCTCCTTCGGTCTGAACGGTCACGGTCTCTCCGTGACAGGAGGGTATGCATCGCTGCCGACACCGCCGTGGAGTTGTCCACAGGGCATTGAGGCAACCACGCAAGGGTACCGGCTGCACGGCATACGGCTAAATTGCGCGACCGGGCGGCCGGGTGGAGGTCTGCCACGCGCGGACCGCGAGCCAGACGACGGCGGCGACCCGGGCGATCAGCGCGAGCGCGTACCAGCCTGCGGGCAGCGACCGGTTCGCGTCGGAGAGTCCGCCGAGGTAGAGCCACACGGCGACGAAGTGCACCCCCTCGGCGAGCGCCCAGACGAGGTGGTCGCGCCAGCGCAGACCCGCCAGGGCTACGAGCGGCACGAGCCAGAGCGACGCCTGGACCGGGAACGCCTTGCCGCTCACGAGCACGACCGCCACGAGGACGAGCGCCGCGGCGCCGACACGGGGAGCCGTCGGGGCCCCGAGGACGAGCACGCCGGCGAGGACGACAGCGGTGAGGATGCCGACCACGGACACGACCGTCAGCACACCCGCCGACCACGGGCTGCCGGCGAGCGTGGGGAGGTACCAGACCGAGCCGAGGCCGGCGAGGCTGTCGTTCCACAGGGACCACGACCGGGTGAGCAGGCCGGGTTCGAGCAGCAGGAGGGGCAGGGCGACGACGCCGATGACACCTGCGGCCCCCGTTGCGACCCGGCCGAGCTCGCGCTCCCTTCCCGTCCGCCACGCGTGGGCGGCGAGGACGAGCAGCAGCAGACCCGGATAGGTGCGGGCGAGAAGCCCGGCACCGAGCATCGCGCCCGCGAGCGCAGGGTGGCGACGCGACCAGGCCCACAGGCCCCCGGTGGCGAGGGCCACACCGAGGAGGTCGGGAGACAGCAGCACGGTGAGGGCGGCGACCGGCGCGAGCACCACGTGCCGCGGGTCGAGGTCGCCTCCATCAGCAGCGTCCCGCACCCACCACGCCATGAGCGCGAGGAACCCGACGGCGAGGACGGCCCACACCGCCACGACCCAGCGCTGGGTCGCGAGGACGTCACCGTCGGGGCCGAGCCCGGCGACGAAGGAGACCAGCCCCGCGGTGAGCGGCGGGTGGTCGAGCGGGACGTCGCCCGACAGCCATGCACCGAGGCCGCGACCGGCGTCCGTCGTCTGCGTCGACACGGCGAGGTCGGAGTAGCAGAACCGCCAGAACGGCTCCTGCCCTCCCCACCCCGCGTCGAGGCACGGCGCCTGCTTCCACAACGACGCGAGCACCGGCAGCGCTGCGAGCAGCGCCACCGGTGCGAACGCGGCGGTGGGTCCACCTGGACCCGCCCGGTGTGGGGCGGGCGGGATCACGCTCAGCCGCTTCCCGGCTGGCCCTGGGTGGGCGTCGGGTCGGGGAAGGGCAGCGTGACCGTCGGTTTGGGGCCCTGCGTCTTGGTCTTGCTCGGCTCCGGGGTGTTGCTCGGCTCCGGGGGCGGAGGCGGTGTCGTCGACGGGGTCGTGGTCGTCGGCGTCGGCTGGGGCGCCTGCGTCGTCGGGTCGGGCTCGCTCGTCCGGGTGGGCTGCTCGGTCTTCTTCGGGGCAGCGTTCTTGTTGATGTATGCCGGCTCCGGGAACTCGAGCTTGTCCATGCCCTCGGTGGCGACCTTCATGTAGTCGGTCCAGATCCGCACGGGGATCGTGCCACCCGTGATCGCGCCCCAGCCGGGCACGTTGTCCATCTGGTTCTCCTTCTTGACGGACCCGTCGCCCTGGTACATGCCGACTGCGGTGGCGAGCTGCGGCGTGAAGCCGTCGAACCACGCGGAGTAGTTGTCACTCGACGTACCGGTCTTGCCCGCGGCCTCGCGGTCGAGGCGCTCACCGGCGTAGTCGCCGCTGCCGCGCTTGATGACCTGCTCCATCGAGTAGACGACGTCGGAGACGAGGTCCTCGGGGAAGGCGCGCGACGTCTTCGGCTTCGCGGCGTAGTCGAAGGTCTCGTCCGTCGACTTCACCGACTTGACGATGTACGGGGTGGCCCGGACGCCCTTGGCTGCCAGGGTGGCGTACGCGTTGGCCATGTCGATGACCTTGACGCTGTCGCTGCCGAGGACGTTGGCGTAGTTGGGGCTGAGCTTGGTCGTGATGCCCGCCTGCTTGGCCGCGGCCGCGGTCTTCGCCGGGGTGGCGAGGATGTTGAGCTGGGCGTAGACGGTGTTGACCGAGTCCGCGGTGGCGGAGGGGACGGTGATCCGTCCGTAGTCCCGGTTGTTGAAGTTGCGGACCCCGCCGCGGCGGTTGAAGTCCGTGGCGCCCGCCGGGTTCTCGAACTCGTCGAAGTACTGGGGGCTGTCACCGTCGAAGGACTGGCGGATGTTCAGGTCGCCGCTCTGGAGTGCGGCGATGAGGGTGAAGATCTTGAACACCGAGCCGGCCTGCATCGTGGCGTCGGTGGCGGTGTTGAACTGGTTCTTCGCGTAGTCCTCGCCGCCGTAGAGCGCCTGGATGGCACCGTCCCCGGGCTTGATCGATGCCAGGCCGACGTGGAGGTTCTTGGCTCCCTCGGGGATGCGACCCGCGACCGCGTCGAGCGCGGCCCGCTGCTTGGCCTTGTCGATCGTCGTGACGATGCGCAGGCCGTCGCTCGAGATGTCCTTCTCGTCGAGCTTGACCTTGCTCACGAGCTCGTCCTTGACGAGCTGGACGAGGTAGCCGTTGGGGCCGGACACCGTCGGCGGGCGGTAGGGCTTGAACGTCTTGGGGAACGTCGCCGCGGCGCGCTGCTGCGGGGTGAGCCAGCCCTCCTTGACCATCGCGTCGAGGATGTACGCAGAGCGGGTCTGGGCGTTCTTGGTCTGCGACGGGCCGAGGCGCGGGTCGTAGAACGACGGGCCACGGATCGCGGAGGCGAGGAAGGCGCCCTCGGCCGGGGTGATCTTGGAGACGTCCTTGCCGAAGTAGGCCTTCGACGCCGTCTGGATGCCGTAGGCGCCGCGGCCGTAGTAGATCGTGTTGAGGTAGTTCTCGAGAATCTCGTCCTTGGACTGCTGCCCGTCGATCTTGACCGAGATGAGGATCTCGCGCGCCTTGCGCGACAGCGTTCGGTCCTGGCTGAGGAAGTAGTTCTTGACGTACTGCTGGGTGATCGTCGAGCCGCCCTGGGTCGCCGCCCCACCCTTGACCGCCACCCAGACGGCGCGGGCGATGCCCGTCGGGGAGATGCCGTTGTTGTCGTAGAAGTTGCGGTCCTCCGCGGCGAGCAGCGCGCGCTGGACGTGCAGCGGCACCTGCTTGAGCGGCACCGACTCGCGGTTGTAGTCCGACACCCGGCCGATCTCCGACTTGCCGTCGGAGAAGTAGATGACCGACGTCTGGGCCGTCGCGACCTCGTTGGGCTCGGGGACGTCCGTCATCGCGTAGGCGATGCCGACGCCGACGACGCCGGCGACGAAGAGACCGATGAGCGTGTAGAGGATCCGGCGGGGCCACGACCGCTTGCGGCCGCCCTGGGGTCGGCGTGCCTTGGCGTCGCTGCGGCGGCGAGCCTCGGCGCGCGAACGGGGTGCGGTGCTCATAACAACTTTCGGGGGAAGACAGCGGTGCGGGCGTCGGCGCGATCCCCCGTGAGGGCAGACCGCGCCGTCTCCAGTATGACTCCCCGAACCTGAGTGCCGCGTTCAGGGAACGGGCCGCTCACGCACGCGCGGGCCTGCGCCCCGTCGTGCACGTCACAGGATCGATGTATCGCGCCGATACATCATCGGGGTACAGTCCCACTGACAAGCTCGAAGTTTGTCACCCATGGGATGGCCGGAACAGTGGAGGAGGTGCGGCATGAGCAAGCGGTCCGAGCTGCTCGACTTCGCCCTCCTCGGGCTCCTCCACGAGGGACCGACCCACGGCTACGAGCTGCGCCGCCGGCTCAACGAGGCGCTCGGCGCGTTCCGGGCCCTGTCCTACGGCACGCTCTACCCGGCGCTGTCCGGCTTGCTCGACCGTGGCCTCATCGCCCAGTCGACCGGCGGCGCGACGGGTGGCACGGGGGTCACCACCGGACGCAACCGCATCGTTTACGAGATCACCGCCGCCGGCAAAGAGGCCTTCGAGGAGGCCGCCCGCCGGATCGACACGGCGGCCTACGAGGACGACGGCTTCGGCGTCCGGCTCGCGTTCTTCGCCCGCACCGAGGCCGACGTCCGCCTGCGGATCCTCGAAGGGCGGCGCTCCCGCGTCGAGGAGCAGCTCCAGACGGTGCGCACCAACGCCGCCCGCGAGCGCCGACGCCTCGACACCTGGACCCAGGCCCTCCAGCGCCACGGCGAGGAGAGCACCGAGCGCGAGGTCCGGTGGCTCACCGAGCTCATCGACGCCGAGCGCCGCCACCCCACCGACCCGGGCCCCCAGCCCTGACCGACCGGGCCCGCACCACGAGCCCCGCACCACCGGCCCCGACCACAGACCACCTGTCCGCACAGCACATCCCGAGCCAGCCGGCATACGCCGGGTTGAACGGCACCACACTGAAGGAGAACACCACCATGGGTTCGATTCGCGTCGCCATCGTCGGCGTCGGCAACTGCGCGAGCTCGCTCGTGCAGGGAGTCGAGTACTACAAGGACGCTGACGCCACCGCGTCGGTGCCCGGCCTCATGCACGTCCAGTTCGGCCTGTACCACGTCAAGGACGTCGAGTTCGTCGCGGCGTTCGACGTCGACGACAAGAAGGTCGGCAAGGACCTCTCCGAGGCCATCAACGCCTCCGAGAACAACACCATCAAGATCGCCGACGTCCCCACCACGGGCGTCGAGGTCCAGCGCGGCCACACGCTCGACGGCATCGGCAAGTACTACGCCATGACGATCGACGAGTCCCCCGCCGAGCCGGTCGACGTCGTCGCCGCGCTCAAGGCGGCCGAGGTCGACGTCCTCGTGTCCTACCTCCCCGTGGGCTCGGAGCAGGCCGACAAGTTCTACGCGCAGTGCGCCATCGACGCGGGCGTCGCCTTCGTCAACGCCCTGCCCGTCTTCATCGCCTCGGACCCCGAGTGGGCCAAGAAGTTCGAGGACGCCGGCGTCCCGATCATCGGCGACGACATCAAGAGCCAGGTCGGCGCGACGATCACCCACCGCGTCATGGCCAAGCTGTTCGAGGACCGCGGCGTCACGCTGGACCGCACCTACCAGCTCAACGTCGGCGGCAACATGGACTTCAAGAACATGCTCGAGCGCGAGCGCCTCGAGTCCAAGAAGGTCTCCAAGACGCAGGCCGTGACGTCCAACCTCACCGGCGCCCTCGCCGGCGTCACCGACAGCAAGAACGTCCACATCGGCCCGTCCGACTACGTCGCGTGGCTCGACGACCGCAAGTGGGCCTACGTCCGCCTCGAGGGCCGCGCCTTCGGTGACGTCCCGCTCAACCTGGAGTACAAGCTCGAGGTCTGGGACTCCCCCAACTCGGCCGGCATCATCATCGACGCCATCCGTGCGGCGAAGATCGCCAAGGACCGCGGCGTCGGTGGCGCCCTGCTGTCCGCGTCGAGCTACCTCATGAAGTCCCCGCCGGAGCAGCGTCCCGACGACCTGGGTCGCGAGAAGCTCGAGGCGTTCATCGCCGGCACCGAGGAGCGCTGAGCCTCACTGCGCTGACGGCTGACGCCGACCGGGCAGGAGCAACGGGCACTTCGCCGGGGGATGGTTCCCCTGCGAAGTGCCCGTTGCCCATCTCGGGCGGGAAGGGGGCGGGGCCTCAGGGGGCGAGCAGGACGATCGCGTTCGTCGTCGAGGTGCAGCGCACCGGCTCGCCGCCGTCGCAGGACAGCGAGTACCACTTCTTCGTCACCGGGCTATAGGCCCGCAGGCTCGTCGCACCCTCGGGGGTCCCCGCCTTGCGGTAGGCCTCGCGGACGGCGGCCGCGAACTCGCAGGACGTGCGCTCACTACCGGCGTATGCCGTCGCGACCGAGTCGTTGCCGCTCGTCGAGCAGCGTCGTGCGCCCGCGGGGACCGACGAGGACGCGGAGGCCGACGGCGATGCTCCCTTGGCGTCACTCCCGGACGCCGACGGGCTCGGGGCCGCGGAGGCGTCGCCCGTCTCCTCGGCTCCGGAGGCGCTCGACGAGCTCGCCGTCGTCGGCTGCGGGTCGTCGGAGCCCACGAGCCGGGTCAGGGCGAAGGTGCCGATGATCGTGAGGACGGCGAAGGTCGCAATCATCGCGAGGACGCTGTTGCGCGAGTGGCCGGGGCGGTCGTCGTGGTCGCCGAGGCCGTCGTGGTTGTCGGGCGCCCGGTGTCCGTACGGGGCGACGGGCTCGTGCGCGACGGGCTCGTGGTGGGCGACGGGCGCGGTGACCGGTGCAGCGGGAGCCTCGTGGCGGCCCGGCGACGGGGCGCGGGCGGGGACCGGGACCATCGGCTGGGTCCCCTCGTGAGCGGCGTCCGCCGGCGGGGCGGCCGTGGGGTCGACGCGGGGGAGCTCGCGGGTCTGGCTCAGGTCCTCGGCCGGTTCGGGCTGGTGCCCTGACCGGTGCTCGGGCTCGGGCTCGGCGATCGGCTGGTCGCGCCGCGGCATCGCCGGCAGGTCGGTGCCGACACCCAGCACCGAGCCGAGCTCGACGCGGGCGCCGCACTGCGAGCAGAAGGCGGCGTCGGCCGGCAGGTCGGCTCCGCAGGATCGGCAGTGCATGGAGAGGTCCTTCGTGCAGGGGGCAGCGCCGCGGACGGCGCGACATCGGGTCCGGACGGCGCGCACCTGGGTTGCGGTCGCGGTGCCGTCGGGGTGGATCGACCTTCCACGGTAACGCGGAAGCGCCCTGCACACGAACTGCCGCCGGCCCCGTGGACGGGGGCGGACGGCATACCGGAAGCCTCGTCCTCCGGTATGCCGTCCGCCCGCCTCGCGCGGGACCGCGTCGGTCAGCAGGCGTTGGTGCTCGTGATGTAGTGCACGTCGCCGGGGTCGAAGGTCACGCCCTGGACCACCGCGTTGCGGACCGCGCCGCCCTCGATCTGCTCGTAGTGCAGGTGCGAGCTCGACTGCCCGCCGGACTGCCCGACCTTGCCGATGACCTTGCCCTGGTTGATGACGTCGCCGCGCGAGACCTCGAGTGACCCGACGAGCAGGTGCGCGTAGCGGGTCTTCCACCCCGAGGAGCCGTGGCGGATGAGCACCATCTTCCCGTAGCCGCCGGAGCCGTCACCGGCGAACTCGACCGTGCCGCCGGCCGAGGCCCGCACGAGCTTGCCCTTGTCGTCGTTGCCGCTGCCCCAGTTCCAGTCCACCGACTTCGGCGGGTTGTGGTTGACGCCGCCGGACGTCACCCAGGCGCTGCCCCGCCACCGGGTGCCGCACTGGAACGGCGCCTTGAACGCGGGGCGCGCCGCCACGAGGGACTCGGACGCGCTCACCCCGGCCGGGGCTGCGTCGCCGGCGGTCGGCGACGCCGCGGCCGCGCCTCCGCCGAGTGCTGCGAGGGTGATGGCCAAGCCGATGGCGATCCGTCCGGTCCGTGCGCTGGTGGTCCTCATGTCGTGCTCCTGTCCGGTGGGCTCCGATGTGGTCGTCGGTGCCGCGACCCGCGCCGCCCGACACGCAGGACCCTGCGGGCCCGCACTGCGAAAGCGCTGCGGAGTCGGTGCGGGTCCTGCGAAACCGCTGCGCGGACCCCCGGTCAGGCGGGGTTACCGGTGCGTAGTGGATACGGTCTGCGGTATGCCGCACCACGTCGTCTCCGACCTCGTCGCCAATGTCCTGTCCATCGCCGTCCAGGCGGGCGACACCGTCGAGGTGGGCGCCGAGATCGCGCTCCTCGAGTCGATGAAGATGGAGATCCCGGTCCTCACCGAGGAGGCCGGCACCGTGAGCGAGGTCAAGGTCGAGGTCGGCGACGTCGTCCAGGAGGGCGACATCCTCGCGATCATCGAGTGACCACGGTGGGGGCGGGGGCCATCCGTCGATGGCGCCCGCCTACCAGGTCGCGCCGAGGGTGAAGTCGGCTCCGGGCCCCTTGAACCTGATGTTGAGGGTCGTCCCGTACTGCCGGCACCAGAACTCGCCGGCCCAGGTGCCCGTTCCGTCGGCTCCCACCCGAAGCGGGGTGGAGGTGTCGAAGCTGCCCGGTTCGGACGTGTGGTTGAAGACGATGTCGTAGGTGCCGGGGGTGAAGCCGCTCACCGAGAACCGGACGCACGGCTGGCCACCGGGCCCACTGCACCCCGGCTTCTTGCTGATGCTCGAGATCCTGCGGGGCTGGTCCTCGGTCGTCGCCCGGACCCCGGCGGTCGGGTCGCTCCAGCCGGCCGCGCTGTGGGCACGCACGCGCAACCCGTGGTTCTCGGACCAGCCGAACTTCTGGGTGTGGCTCTCGCGGTTGTCGGGCGCCCGCCAGCCGCCGCCGTCGATGCTGATCTGCACGTCGTCGATCGCCCGGCCGTTGGTGCGCAGGTTCCAGCGCCAGGTGATGTTCTGGCCGCTCGCGGACGCGCTGACGTTGTTGGGGGTGAGGGTGTCGCCATAGGGCTGGACCTGGTTGCTCGTCGCCTCGCTCGAGCTGCGACCGCCCGTGTTGACCGTGCGGACCTTGATGGTGAGCGCCTCGATGCCCATGTTGCCCACGGTGAACGTCACGGTCGAGCCCGCCGAGCAGCCACAGGCGTGCGTGCCGCTCCTGCCGCCGCCGCGCCACTGGATCTCCTGGAAGGCGCCGGCACGCGGCTGGCCCACCCGGACGTGGATGACGACGGACTTGTCGGGACGCGGCGTCTCGGCGGTCACGGTCGGGTCGGACGGGACGCCGACCGAGGTGTAGGTCCACGGGTTGCCCTTGGGCGACTCGAGGTCCGCGCCGTTGGTCGCGGTGACGGTGTAGCCGTAGCGCCGGCCGTCGTAGGGGATCGTGTCGGCGACGGTGCGCGTCTGGGCGCCGACCCGGGCGATCTGGGTCCAGCCACCGCCGTCGACGTTGCGGTAGACGGTGTAGTGCTTGAGCGGCGGACCGTTGGGGTTGGTCTGCTGGTTCCAGGAGACGGTGATCGACTCCGAGTCGTAGCCCGCGCCGGGACCTCGGGTGGCACCGTTGACGCCTGTCACCGCCGGCGGCGTGCCGGCCGACTGCATCTCGACGGCCGGGCCGAACGGGCCCGCGCCCGCGCCGTTCCAGGCCTGGACCGACACGGAGTAGGGCGAGTTGTTGTCGAGCCCCGACACCGGCGAGCTCGTGGCGTTGCCGGCAGCCTGGACGGAGCGCGTGCTGGCCCCGCCGCCCGTCGGGACGAGGCGGACGACGTACTTGGTGATGTCCGAGCCCTTGTTGGGCGCGGGGTTCCAGCCGACGTTGAGCGTGCCGTCGCCGAACGAGATCATGCGCACGCCCGACGTCGCCTCGGGCTTGGTGTCGGGACGGACGACGTTGCTCGAGTTGCTCGGCGGGCTGTCGCCGATGGCGTTCGTCGCCACCACGGTGAAGGTGTAGTCCTTGCCGTTGGTCAGACCGGTGATCGTGCACGGGGACGCGGTGCAGCGCACCGGGCTCGCCCCACCACGGACCGTGTAGTGCGAGATCGTCACACCGCCGTCGTAGCTCGGCGCGATCCACGAGACGCGGGCCTGTCCGCCGGCGATGCGGTCGGCGATGGCGCTGACGTCGGTCGGTGCCACCGGCTTGCCCCGCATCGTCACCGTGACGCGTCCGGCCGCGGTGCGGTTGGGTCCGTCGGAGACGAGCAGCGAGATGGTCGCGGTCGGGCTGGGCTGCTTGGTCGCGCGCAGGGTCAGGGTGCACCCGCTGCGCGAGACCTCGATGCCGGTGCCGCTCTCGAGCGCGGCTGCCTGGATCGAGCACGACGGCTTCTCGAGCGGTGAGTCGAGGTAGCGGCTCACGTCGACCGACTCGGACTCACCCTCGTTGAGCCCGTCCACCGAGATGGGGCGCATCCGCGGCGGGCCGAGTGCGGCTGCCGGATCGGCACCGTTGGCTCCGGCCCCGTCGGCACCGGCGCCGGCCGCGTTGCCCTCCCCGTCGCGACCGAGGACGCGCACCGGGAACTTCACGGGCGGCATACCGGCCGAGGTGACGGTGACCGAGCCGGTACCGCTGGGCGCGCGCTCACCGGCACGCAGCGTGACGAGGCGACCTCCGCTCTCGGCCTGCTCGAGGTCGGCCCCCTTGGCCGGCGGGTCCCACTTCGCCTCGAACTTCACCTCGTCGAGGTTCATCCCGATCGGCAGCCAGGCCCGGCAGTAGGTCGGGATGTCGACCTCGCGCGCGCGACCACCGGCGGCGAGCACGAGCGGCGCACCGGGGCAGCGCAGGAGCGGCACCTTGGGTCCGACCTGGACGGGAATCGACACGTATGCCGTCCGCACGTCCTTGTCGTCGGCGTTCTCCTGGTCGCTCACCTCGAGCATGAGTGCGCCCGGGCCGATGTAGCCGCCGCGGGAGGTGAGCTCGACCGCGTCCTTGCCGTCGGCGCGTGCCTCGAGCGAGCCGGCCGGCGAGGCCGACACGGTGGCGGCGGCGGTGATGCTCACGGCCTTGCCGCGGGGCGACTTCACGTGCTCGGAGAGCGTGACCGTCTTGGTCGAGTCCTTGCCGATCTCGATGAGGGTGCCCTCGACGACGAACGGCACGCCGTTGTCGCCGGCGGGGACGTAGATGAGCGCGAGCGCCCGTGCACCGTCCTCGTCCTCGATGACGTAGGGCACGGTCTGCGGGTGGTCGAGCAGGGTGACCCGGACCTTGCCGTTCTCGATGGCGCCCTGCGGCGACAGCACCTCGACGATCTTGAGGGTGGCGGGGTCGGAGTCGATGTCGGTGTCGTTGGCGAGGACGTCGACGAGCGAGGTCGTCTCACCGGGCGTTGCCTTGGCGACGTCGTCCTGGGCGATCGGCGGGTTGATGTGGCCCTTGACCCCGCGGACGAGGACGGTGGTGCGCGAGGGGTCGAAGATCCCGTTGTCGATGCCATAGACGAACTGGTGCGTCGGGGCGTCCGGCTCGGGCACGACGGTCGAGATGGTGTTCTCGTCCTCGTCGACCTTCCACCTGCCGAGGACGTCGCGCGGGTTGAGGTCCTTGTAGTCCATCCGGACGGCGTCGCCACGGGCGATGAGGTCGTTGCGCAGGACGTGGGCGGTGACCCGCTTGCCGGGTGCGGCGACGACCTCGTCCTCGACGGCGACCGGCGGCTGCGGGTCACCCGGGGTGACGACACCGACGCGGACGAACGCCTGGCTCGTCGCGCCGAAGCGGTCCTGCACCTCGTAGCGGATGAGCTCGGTCCCGGCGGCGTTGGGATATCCCTCGTAGCGGATCGTCGACGGGCCGATCGAGACGACGCGACCGAACGTGAGGTCGAGCGCGTCGGCGTCCTTGCCGACGACACCCCGCATGGTCACGGTGTCGCCGTCGGGGTCGACGCCGGTCGACGGGATGGTGAGCGTCACCGACTCGCCGGAGGTCACCGAGCCCGAGAAGCTGCGCGCGATGGGCGCCTGGTTGGGGGTCGCCCTCGTCGGCAACGGGTTGACGGTGACGGTGAGGCGCCCTGTCTTGGCCCGGTCGGGAGCACCTTCGGCGTAGGCGGCGTACTCGATGACGACGTCCTTCGGCGCGCGGAGCCCGGTGAACTCGGGGACGTAGCGGATGAGGTTGCCGGAGGCGAAGGCCCGCTGCTCACTGCCACCGAGGACCCGGACGCTGCCGGGGTCGAGGACGAGGGGGATGCCGTCGGCCATCGTGTCGTTGTCGAGGACCCCGACCGAGACGGCGTCGGCCTCGCGGACCGTGGCGCGGTCGTCCTCGACGGTGGGTGAGGCCCCGGCGACGGGCGGACGCTGGACGACGTTGATCCGTCCGGTGGTGCGCTTGGTGCCGTCGCTGATGGTGTACTCGACCGTGCCCTGGCGGCTGCCCTCGCCGCTGATCGGTGACGGCTCGAGCGCCTCGATGCGCACCCAGCGACCCTGGTAGATCGTCGGCCGCAGCCAGCCGTTGTCGGCGTCGACCTTGGCGCTCTGCGTGACGACGACGTCGGCGCGCGGGCTGTAGTCGTTGGCGAGGACGTCGACCATCGTCGGCGCCTGGTCGCGCAGCGTCGCGCCGTCGGGCACTGCCACCGGCGGGGCCTCGGGGTCGGCCGGCTGGACGACGTCGATCCGGATGCGACCGGGAGAGACGGTTCCACCGGACTGCGCGGCATACGCGAGCTCGGTCGTCCCGAGGCCGTTGGGGGTCACGGTGACCACGCCGGTCGTGAGGTTGGTGTCGACGTCGAGCGGTCCGGAGGGCGCGACCTCGCCGGCGAGACGGAGTCGCGCGTCCGGGTCACCCGGGTCGGCGCCGGGGATGTCGTTGCCCAGCGGCTCGAGCTGGACCGGCTTGCCGAGGACGGCGCGGACGACGTCGGGCTGCGTCTTGGGGGCGACGGCATTGGGCTGCGAGAGGTCGAGGACGGTGAGGTTGACCTCGCCCTTGGTGCTCTGGCGCCCGTCGTTGATGGCGTAGGGGACCGAGGCGGGACCGGCCTTGATCGGCGCGGTGATGCCGATGCGGTTCTGGCCGTCGATGACGGTGGTCGGGTCGGCGGCGTCGACCGTGAGCGGGTCGTTCTCGCCGTCGCGCCAGTCACCGAGCACCGAGGCGGCGACCCGCCCGCCCGAGACGACGGGGTAGACGGTCTTGGCGAGGTCGGCCTGGCCCTCGCGCAGCTTGGGTGGCGTGTTGACCTCGTCGCCGACGACGGTGAGGACGATCTTGGCGGAGGCACGCTCCTTGGCCTTGCCGTTGCTCACCTTGTAGGAGAACGTGATCGTCGACGACGACGGGTTGAGCGGGACGTTGACGTCGACGGTCTGCCCGTCGCTCGACACCGTTGCGGTGACGTCGGGGGCGCTCGGGGTCGTGAGGTCCTTGGGGTCGATCGCGAGGATCGAGCCCTTGGCGTCGGTGTCGTTGTCGAGGGGGTGGATCTTGCTCGTGCGACCCGGGCGCACCCGCAGGTTGTCGGGCATCGCCTTGGGCGGCTGGCTCACCTGGTTGTCGTCGACGACGTTCTGGTCCTTCTTGTCGTTGTCGTCGTCCTTCTTGGTGGGCGGGATGAGCGCGTCCCAGTTGTCGATCTTCTGCTTGGTCGAGTCGAGGTCCCAGACGTCGCCGGTGTCGAGCTGGTTGAGGACGACGTTGCCACGGTTGACCCGGAACGCCACGCCGTCGCGGACGACGGCCTTGCCGACCCCACCGAGGGTGCCGGCACCGACGGCGTCGGTGCGACCGCAGTTGGCGCCGTAGAAGACGTTGCCGGTCTCGGCCCAGGCGGCGTGCAGGCAGCCCCGCAGGACGACCGGGCGGGTGACGAGCGGCGGCTCGACCGCGCGGTTGACCTGGTCGCGGACCTCGACGCCGCCGACGCCCTCGCCGCCGTCGAGCCGGATCGGCTTGGCGGCCACCGAGTTGGCGAGCACGACCGAGTCCGCCTCCGGGCCGGGTTGCTGGAGGGCGGCGTATGCCGTCCCGCCCCCGAGCGTCGCGCCGGCACTGATCGGCTCCTCGCGTCCCTCGACGTGCAGCTCGTCCTTGCTCGCGTCGTAGAGCACCCACGTGTCGCCGACCGCTGTGACGTCGAGCAGGGGTGCCCGCAGGCTCGTCGTCACCGTCACGGGCTTGGCGAGCGTGTCACCGCGCGGGGCGATGGTGACGACCCGGCCGGTCGCACCCGAGGCTGCGATGACGGTGCCGCTGAGGTCGACCGCGATCGAGGCGTTGCCGCCGATGGTCGCGAGCGGCTTGGCCGTCGTCGTGATGTCCTGGAGGGACTCGATGCCCTTCTTGGGGTCGACGCGCTGCGCCCAGACCTTGCCGCTCTTGGGGTCGACCGTCGCGATGGTGCCACCGCGCAGGTCGACGGTCGCGGGGACGAACTGTCCGGGGCGCCCCGACAGCGGCGCCGGGGCGGCCGCGCCCGAGTCGCCGGACGTCGCGGTCCGCACGTCGATGGGCAGGAGGGTGTTGCCGGTGGCGACACCGACGACCGCGGCGCCGTCCTGGAGGATGTCGACCTTGGAGCCGTCCGCGAGCGCGGTCGAGACGCCGGCGTCGAGCTGGCGGGCCTGGGTGTTGAGACGTCCGAACTTGGCCTGCGCCGAGGAGGAGACCCAGACCCCGCCATCGCCGATGTCGGCCTCGTGGACGGTCGACCCGCGACTGGTCACGGCGGCATACGCGAGCACCGAGGCAGCGATCGCGACGACACCCACCGAGGCGACGCCGCGGCGTCCCCGCGGCGCCCCGGCGATTCGACGTGTCGTGCGCTTCATGACCTGACCTCACTTCGCCGCAGGGGTGAGTGTCCCCGTGCGAACGTCCGAAGCCTCCCACGCGCGGCGCCGGATGAGGATGGGGAGCACTCCCCCGCGAATCGAGTCATGGCTACCAGTTCGTCGGGTCCGAGGACTTGGTCTGGCCGTTGACGGTCACGACGATGCGGATCCGCTTGTTGCTGTTCTTGGCGTAGATGCACCATCCCTCGACCGTCCCGTTGCCGGTGCTCGTGAACGAGTACGGACCGAGGGAGGGCCCTCCGTCCTCGCAGGTGTAGGAGCCCCTGCCCGTCTGGAAGTTGGAGTAGTCGAACCTCACCCGCGGGCAACCCGGGGAGTAGCGGCACGACCCCGTCCCACCGGGATCGACGTAGTTCGCGCCATAGCGAAGGTTCGTCACCTGGGGCTGCGGCGGGTCGTCGGTGCGACGCGTCATGTCGAGGATCGGCGAGCCGCCGGCCTCGGAGAAGGCCTGGATGCGGATCGTGAGGTTCTGCGAGAAGTTGCCGCGGGCGGAGATGGACGTGATCGGCCCACCGTCGTGAGACGCGTCGCCGGTCACCCGGACCCGGGTGATGGGACGTCCGTCGGTGGGCAGCGTCCAGTTCCAGGTCACCGACTGGCCCGACGTCGACCCACCGTTGGGGTTCGGTCGGGGGGTCGGGCCGTAGGGCTGGACCTGGTTGCTGTTGCCCGACGTCTGCGACTCCTGGGTGCCGTTGCTCGTGCGGACCGTGAACCTCTTGGTGCTGGTGCTCAGGGCCCGAGTGTTGAACGTGACGCTGCCGCCGGAGGGGCAGCTCCCACAGGTGTAGGTCCCGCTCTCGCCGTCGGAGGAGAACCACGACACCGAGGTGAAGCCCGAGGCCCGGGGGTTGCCCAGACCGACGGTGAGCCGCACCCGCTTGTCCGAGCTGGGGGTGGCCGCATCGACCGTCGGCGTGGACGGCATACCGATCGAGTCGAACGAGCGGACGGCGCTGTCGGGGGACGTGAGGTCGGCGCCGTTGGTGGCGGTGACGACGTACTCGTAACGACGGCCGTCGTAGACCACCTGGTCGGTCGTGCGCGTCGTGCCGGCCGGCACCGTCTTGAGCTGCGCCCACGCGCCACCGCCGACCCGGCGCTTGACCGTGTAGTTCTTGAGCGGCGGGCCGTTGGGGCTCGTCGTGTCCCAGGTGAGGGTGATGGCCGCGAGGTCCTTGTTGGCCCCGGGACCGTCGGCGTTGATCGTGAACCCGGTGGGCGCGGGCGGCGTGCCGGCCGACTGCATCGTCGTGTCGGCGCCGAACGGGCCGGGTCCGGCCTCGTTGTAGGCCTGTGCGGCGACGGCGTACTCGCTCATGTTGTCGAGCCCGCTCACGGTCGTCGTCACCGTGGCGGTCGCCGAGCCGGGTGCGGGCACCTCGGCCGTGCGGGTCGCACCGCCGCTCGTGGGCACGAGCCGCACGAGGTACTTGGAGACGGGCGAGCCCTTGTTCTCCGGCGGCGACCACGTGAGGTTGAGGACCCCGTCGCCACGGCTGGCCATCGACACGGCGGTCACCGGTCCGGGCTTGGTGTCGGGTCGCGCGGCGTTGCTCGGGCCACCCGGGTCGCTCTCGCCCACGGTGTTGGTCGCGGTGACGGTGAAGAAGTAGTCCTTGCCGTTGGTGAGTCCCTCGATGGTGCACGGCGAGGCGGAGCAGTCCTGGGTGCCGGTGGACCCGCCGGTCCACTTCGCGGTGTAGGTCCGGATCGGCGCACCGCCGTCGTAGGACGGGGCGGACCAGCTCACCCGGGCGCGGCCGCCGGCGTCACGGTCGGCCTGGGCCGAGACCGCGGTCGGTGGGTCCGGACGACCGAGCATCGTCACGCTCACGGCACCGGTGGCCGTGCGTCCGGGGGCGTCCGAGACAGTGATCGAGATGCGACCCGTCGAGCTCGGGCGCGGCCCTGCCGCGACGGTGATCGAGCAGCCGTTGCTGGTGACCGAGAGGCTCGTGCCGCTCGTCACCGACGCGGCGTCGACGTTGCACTTGGCGTCCTGGAGCGGCGAGTCGAGGTAGGAGCGGATGTCGACCTGCTGGCTCTCGCCCTCCTGGAGGCCGTTGATGCTGATCGGACGCAGCCGAGGCGGCGGCATGTTGGCGAGCGGGTCGGTGAGACCGGCCTGCTGCTGGCTGGGGTCGCCGACCACGGTGACGTTGACCTTGGCGCTCACGTCCGAGCCACGCGTGCCGATGCGCAAAACTCCCTTGCCCGACCGCGCCCCGGAGCCGGCGCTGAGCGTGACGATGCGCTCGCCCTCGCCGCTGCGCTCGAGCCGGACGTCGGAGGGCTCCTGCTCCCAGTCGGAGGTGAACGCCACCTCGTCCATCGTCATGCCGACCGGCAGCCACGCACGGCAGAGCGTCGGGAGGTCGAGGGCGCGCGGCAGGCCGCCTGCGAGGACCGTGACGGCGGACGAGGGGCACCGCAACAGCGGCGTCCGGGGACCGACCTGGACCGGGACCGAGACGTATGCCGTGTGCACCTCCTTCTGGTCGTCGCTCATCTGGTCGGTGACCTCGAACATCACCGACGCCGGCCCGACGTAGCCTCCGGACGACGTCAGGGTGAGGTTGCCGTCGGAGTCCGCCGTCATGGCGAGGTTGCTGCTCGGTGCGGTCGAGATCGTGCTCGCCGACGTGATGCCCAGGGTGTTGCCCTGCGGGGACTTCACGTAGTCGGCGAGCGCGACGGTCTTGCTCGAGTCCTTGCCCATCTCGATGAGGGCACCCTCGACGACGAACGGCGTGCCACCGGCCCCGCGCGGGACGTGGACGACGGCCATGGCTCGCGCGCCGTCCTCGTCCTCGATGACGTAGGGGACGGTGTGCGGGTAGCCGAGGACGTCGACGGTCACCTTGTTGCCGGCGATGCGGCCGTGGGGTGAGAGCACCTCGACGACCTTGAGCGTCGCCGGGTCCGAGTCGATGTCGGTGTCGTTGACGAGGACGTCGACCGTCGTCGCGGCCTCGCCGCCCTTGGGCTTGGCGACGTCGTCGTTGGCGACGGGCGGGTTGATGAAGTCCTTCTGCCCGCGCACGAGCAGGCTCGCCCGCGAGGGGTCGAAGAGCCCGTTGCTGATGCCGTAAATGAAGTCGTGGACCGGTGCCCCCTCCTCGGGGACCTTGGTCGAGACGGTCTCCTCGTCGAGGTCGACCTTCCACTGCGACTTCTCCGACGAGGGGTTGAGCCCTTCGTGCTGGATCTCGACCGAGTCGCCCCTGGCGATGAGGTCGTTGGCCGTGATCGGCACGGTGACGGTCTTGCCCGGTGCCGCGGTGACGGTGTCGTCGATGGCGACCGGGGGCTGGGGGTCGCCCGGGGCGACGACGCCGATGCGGACGAAGGCGCGGCTCACGCCGCCGAACCGGTCGACGACCTCATAGTTGATGACCTCGGTGCCGGACGCCGTCGGGAACGACTCGTAGCGGATCGTCGACGGTCCGGTGGAGACCACGCGGCCGTGGGTGAGGTCGACCGGTCCGCCGTTGGTGCCGACGACTCCGGTGACGCCCACCGTGTCGCCGTCGGGGTCGACCCCGGTCGTGGGGACGGTGATCGTCAACGGGTCACCCGCGGTGACCGACGACGAGAAGCTGCGCGCGACCGGGACCTGGTTGGGCCGGGCCGTGCTCGGCAGCGGGGTGACCCGGATCGCGATGCGACCGGTCTGGGCTCGCTCCGGCATCCCTTCGGGGTAGGCGGCGTACTCGACCGTGACGAGCTGCTCGGCCTTGAGCCCGGTCGCCCACGGCACGAAGCGCACGACGTTGCCCGAGGCGAAGGCGGTCTGCTGCACGCCCTTGCCGAGGACCTTGACCGTCGTGGGGTCGATGCGCAGCGGGATGCCGTCGGCCATCGTGTCGTTGTCGAGGACGGACACGGCCACGGCGTCACCCTCGCGGACGACGGCCGTGTCGTCCTCGACGACGGGGTCGAGGTCGAGGGCCGGCTTCTGCGTCACGGTGACCTCGCCGGTGGCGCGCTTCGAGCCGTCGCTCACGGTGTAGCGGATCGTGCCGCGACGCGTCGCCTCGGCGGCGGCGCCGGCCGGTTCGAGGGCGACGATCCGGATCCAGCGCCCTTGGTAGATCGAGGCCTGGAGCCACGAGTCGTCGCTCGTCGCCGGGCTCGCGCCCTGGGTCACGAGCACGTCGGCGCGCGGGCTGTAGTCGTTGGCGAGCGGGTCGACGAGGGTCGGCGACTGATCGCGCAGGGTCGCGGTGTCCCCCACCGCCACCGGCGGGGCGTCGGGGTCGGCCGCCTCGATGACGTCGACCCGGATGCGACCGGGAGCGACACCGCCACCGACCTGGGCGGCATACGACAGCTCGAAGGTGCCGGGACCGGACGGGGTGACCGTGACGACACCGGTGTCGAGGTTGGTGTCGACGGTGAGGGCGCCGGTGGCGCGGACCTCGCCCGCGAGATGCATCTTGTCGTCGGGGTCGCTCGGGTCGGCACCGGCGATGTCGTTGCCGAGCGGCTCGATCTGGAGCGACTTGCCGACGACGCCGCGGATGACGTCGGGCTGGGTCACGGGTGGGCGCGCGCGGGTCTCGGTGAGCGCGATGACCTCGACCGGGACCGCACCCTTGGTGCGACCGCCGCGTCCGTCGTCGGCGACGTACTCGATGCTCGCCTTGCCTGCCTCCGGGGCGGCGAGGTAGGCCAGCCGGCCCTGCCCGTCGATGCTGAGCCGCTCCCCCTCGACCGTCGCGAGGACCGGGTCGGACTCGGGGTCGCGCCAGTCGGCGATGACCGGGACGGCGAGACGCTTGCCGGCGAGGACCGGGTATGCCGTCTTGGCCAGCTTGGCCTGGCCCTCGCGCAGGAACGGGGCGTTGTTGACGTCGTTGGGGGCGATCGACACCTTGACCGTCGCGCGCGACTTCGCCTTCACCTTGCCGTTGCCGACGAGGTAGGTGAACTGGAACGGCGCGTCGGTGCCTGCGGGCACGGTGACGTCGATGCTCTGGCCGTCGGCGGAGACCGAGGCCCGCACGTCGGGGTCGGAGACGGCGCTGACGTCGCGGGGGTCGATCGCGAGGACCGAGCCGGCGGCGTCGGTGTCGTTGTCGAGGACGTGGAGCTTGCTCGTGCGGCCGGCGCGGACGGTGAGGTTGTCCGGCTTGGCCTGCGGCGGCTGCTGCGCGACCTGGTCGTCGACGACGTTCTTGTCCTTCTTCTTGCTGTCCTCGTCGCGCTGCGGCGGCGGGATGAGCGCGTCCCAGTTGTCGATCTTCTGCTTGTCGCGCTGGACGTCCCAGGCCGAGCCGTTGTCGAGGTCGTTGAGGACGATGACGCCACGGTTCTCGCGGAAGGCGACGCCGTCGCGCAGCGGGGTCTCGCTGACGTTGTCGATGGTGCCGGTGGGCACCGGCGCCTCACGTCCGCAGTTGGCGCCATAGAACACCTTGCCGACCTCTGACCAGGCACCGTGGACGCACCCGCCCAGCACCACGGGGTGGGCGGGCAGCGGCACCGCGCCGCTGCGGTCGACCCGCTCGGCGATCTCGATGCCACCGGTCGGGGCGCTGCCGTCGAGCCGCACCATGCGCAGGGCGTTGGCGCCCGCGATGGCGACCGCGTCGGCCGCGGGACCGGGGAGCTGCACCGCGGCATACGCGGAGGTGCCCTCGGTCGCGGCGAAACCGGCGGCCACTCCCTCGGTGCGGCCGGCGCTGTGCAGCCGGTCGCGCTGTGGGTCGTAGACCGCCCACGCCGAGCCGACGGTCGTGACCTGGAGCTGGTCGCCCTTGGCGCCGCTCTGCTCGGTCACCGGCTTGGTGAAGGCCTTGCCGCCGGGGCTGATCGTCGTCACGGTGCCCTTGGCACCCGACGCGACGTGGATGGCGCCGTCGTCACCGACGGCGAGGACGGCGTCGCCACCGACGGTCGCCAGCGGCTTGGCGGCCGCCCCCAGCCCGGTGAGCGACTCGACGCCCTCGCGCGCGTCCACGCGCTGGGCCCAGACCTTGCCGGACTTGGGGTCCACGGAGGCGAGCGTTCCGCC
The DNA here is from genome assembly GCF_964253435.1 of Knoellia sp. LjRoot47. Classification (NCBI taxonomy): domain Bacteria; kingdom Bacillati; phylum Actinomycetota; class Actinomycetes; order Micrococcales; family Intrasporangiaceae; genus Knoellia; species Knoellia sp. LjRoot47. Next base: position 1,181,790 of record NZ_CAXUQS020000001.1, on the reverse strand, counting down.
ACGAAGGTCGACCAAGGTGGGCGAGATGCGGCCGGGCTCTCGGCTCGGGGACGCCGGCGCGACCGCGGTCTCCTCGCGGAACTGCGCGGTGCGCACGTCGATGGGCTGGAGCTGCGAGGTCCCCTTGGACCAGGCGACGACGGCGCTGCCGTCCTGGAGGACGTCGATGCCGGAGCCGGGCGCGGCGTCGGACGCGACACCGGCGTCGAGCTGCGAGACGGCCTTGTTGAGGCGGCCGAACTTGGCCTGCACGTCGGAGGTGATCCACACGCCACCGTCGCCGACGTCGGCCTCGTGGACGGTCGCGCCCTGCGAGGTGACGGCGGCATAGCCGAGCGTCGACGCGGCGAGGACGACGACGGTCGTCGACGCGATGCGGCCCTTGTTGCGCCCCTGACGGAGCGAGCGCCGTCCGGGCATGGGTGCGGGCTTGCGGCGGAACGGGTTCACGCAGGCCCCTCGGCTCCGCGCAGACGGCGCAACGACGGCAGGCTGGGGCGCTTGCGAGCCGTGGCCGGACGCCGGTCACGCTCGAGGAGGGGCCGCAGGCTGAGATCCGAGCGGAGCCGGCTCCAGCGCGACACGGCGCCGCGCAGGTCGCGACGGACGCCGTCGGCCTCGCCGAGGAGGACGGTCGCCACCTCCGGCTCGGGGTCACCGGGACCGAAGACCGCGGCGTTGGCGCCCACGGCGATGGGCTCCGCCGACACCGAGTCCGGGAAGTCGCGCGCCTGCTCGAGCCGGGTGGCGCGCTTGGGCACGGCCACCCCGAGGCTCCGGGCGTCGCTCACGAGGTCGCGCCAGACCCAGGCCGCACGGGAGGCGGTCGGTCCGGTCGTGGCGTGCTTGCGCCGGCGCCGGGCCTTGAGCCAGCGGACGAGCGCGAGGTAGGCGAAGAAGAGCAGGATGGGCAGCAGCAGGCCGAGGACGAGGATCTTGAGCCACAGCGGCCACGCCCCGATGTCGAGCGGGTTGCGCTTCTTCTTCTTGATGTCGGTGGCGTTCTGCGCCTGGTCCGGCCCCTGGAGGACGGAGGGCGGGTTGACACCTGCGGGAGGCGGCACCTGCGCGCCGACCTTCTGCTCCTCGGACTTGAGCTGCTGCTCGTTGGGCTTCTTGTTGCGGTCGGGCAGGAAGGTCGAGGGCAGCAGCGCGTGCCACGTGCCGTCGTCGACCTGGACCTCGACCCAGGCGTGGACGTCCTTGCCCTTGACGACACCGTCGGGCTCGGGGACCGCACCCATGACGACCCGGGTCGGGATGCCGAGGCGGTTGCCGGCCAGGGCGAGCGTCGAGGCGTACTGCTCGTCGTTGCCGGCGAGCTGGGTGGAGCCGACGAAGCGGCTGAGGCGGCTCAGCCCGTGGCCGGGGAGGTAGACCTTCTCGTAGGAGTTGGCGGTCCCGCCGTCGGTGTAGGCGCCGTCCGAGGTCATCGTCTTGGCGATCGCGACGAACTTCTCCCACGAGCTCCCGGCCTGGCCGCTCCAGGCGTCGAGCTTGGCGTCGAGGAAGCTCGTGTCCTCGGCGACCTGCCCGCCGCTGCGGACCGGGAGCTCCTTGGGCAGCGTCGTCGACCAGTTCTTGTCGAGCACGGTGTCGAACGAGTAGGTGTCACCGGCCCGCAGTGCCGCGGGGACGACCGCGGTCTCGGTCGCGGTGTTGAGCCACAGCGCATCGGCGAGGTCGTCGCGGCGGGCGCCGTCGAAGCGCACCCCGGTGGCGGACCCGGCGACCGGCAGCCAGACGCCCTCGTAGCCGGCGTCGGGCACCGTAACCGTCGCGGTGGCGCGCTCGCCGGTGATCCGGGGGGCGATGCGCGAGCCGACCTGCTGGAACGGCGTGCCGTCCATCGCACGGTCCGCGGCACCCCAGACGAGGCCGTCGTAGTTGTCGAGCGTGGCGAACCGCACCGGGGTGCCCTCGGGCAGGCCGGTGACCTTGAGGACCTCGGCGTCGTAGAGCTTGGCCGAGTTGGGCTCGGTGTAGCGGCGGAAGCCCGAGAGCGGGCTGGAGAACTGGGCGACGTCGTAGGGCGGCGTCAGCTGGTCGCGCACGACCGTGCGGGCCGAGCTCGCGTCGGCGCCGGGGAGGAACTGGCCGAGGAACGTCCCGGCCAGGGCGGCGACGACGAGGAGCACGACGCCCGTGATCGCGCGGGCCTGGCGGCCGGCGCCGTTCTGCAGGGCCGCCCGGGTGCGGCTCGCCCGCACGACGAGCCAGAGGATGAGGACGAGGGCGAAGAGCACGCCCTGGACGAGCTTGGCCGCCGGCTGCTGGGTGCCGAGGGCGATGCTGCCGACGAGCAGGACCACCGGTGCGACCGCTGCCCCACCCACGCTGCGGAAGCGGCGAGCGACGCCATATGTCGCGGCGGCGCCGAGGAGCCCGGTGAGCCACGGCAGGGCCACGAGCGGACCACGCGCGTCGACCGGTGGGAGCAGGGTGAGCCACTCCTTCCACCCGGTGACCGGGGTGACGGCGAGGTCGACGAGGGTCTGCAGGCTGGGGATGAACCCGGCGATGAGGTCGCCGCGCACCGCGACCGGACCGCCGAGGACGAAGTGGATCGCCGCGAGGACGACGACCGTCGCGAGCAGGGGCCACGACCGAAGCACCGCGACGTGGGCGACCAGGGTCCCGAGGACGACGCCGACCGTCGCGGCCACGATCCACTCGAAGCCGATGAACCCGGTCCTGAACCCGACGAGCGCGATGGCGACGAGCGCGAGCGCGAAGGCGAGGTCGACGAGGGCGTCACGGGACGGCATACCGAAGAGGGACGGGCCGGACGAGGGGGTCCGCGCAGGGCGCTGCTTCGCCCGCGACCGGCGGCTGGCCGTGGCTTCGGGGGTGGCGGTGCTCATGCGAGGGCTCCGGAGAAGAGGACGCGGCGCAGGTCGGCGAGCTCGCGGACGGTGAGGATCGTCAGGCCGCCGGCGTGCCGGACCCCGACCTGGGCGTCGGGGTCGATGACGAGAGCGACCTTGATGACCTCGACCTCGAACTGGGCGAGTGCGCGCTGGACCTGGATGAAGGGGCGGTGCGAGCCGGTGACGAGGATGGCGACGCTCGCGTCGGGGGCGAGCGCGGCGCTGTCGCCGGCGGACCCGAAGACGTCGACCGGCCCGACCGACGCCCGGGCGAACGTGTCGAGGGTGAGCGGCGCGGTCTGACGGGAGATCTGCTGGTCGTTGCAGACGACGGTGGTGTCCTGCTCGTCCATGATCGAGCGGACGGCCAGCGAGGCGGCGCACGAGATCGCGAGCTCCACCGCGGCGTCCTCGCCGGTGTAGACCTCGGGCGTCGTGTCGACGACGACGGCGAGGTGCGAACGCCGGGTGTCGAGGAACTGGCGGACGAGGAGCCGGTCGTGCTTGGCGCTCGAGCGCCAGTGGATGTAGCGGCGGTCGTCACCGGGCTGGTACTCGCGCAGGGCGTGGAAGGCGAGGTCGGACATCGAGAGGTCCGGCGTCACCTGGCCCTCGAGGTCGCGCAGGAGTCCGGCGCCGAGCGGCTCGAGGCTCGTCGTGAGCGGGTGGACGAAGAGCTCGGTCTGCTCGGTCCACTCCATCGTCCGCCGCACGAGACCGAGCGGGTCGCCGTGGATCGTCGTCGCCGGCCCGACCTGGATGACGCCGCGGCGCTCGGTCGGCACGACGAAGAGCTCCTCGTGCGACTTGCCCGACCCCAGGGAGGGCAGGGTGAACCGCGCGGCCGACCTGCCGACGGGCAGCTCGACGAGCAGCGGGAGCATGCCACGGCCGGAGAGGTTGCGGACCTCGATGCGACCCGTGGCCGGGTCACCGACGGTGACGCGGGTCGGGTCGACGTCGGTGCGGATCTCGACCTTGGCGTGCCCGATCGCGAGCGCGACGCACGCGAGGAAGAGCACGAGGCAGGCGACGGCGATCATCGACAGCTCGGCCCAGCCGTAGCGGCTCGCGAGCCACCAGGAGACGAGCCCGAGGACGAAGACGGTCCAGCCGAGCGGGGAGACCCAGGCCAGCGTGCTGGCGACGGGACGCCACACGGGTGCGGCACGATCCGCGAGCGGCTTGATCCGCTCACCGGTGAGGTCGAGCAGGCGGGCGCCGCCCTGCGTGATCGCGGCCGGGATCTGCACGCGGGGCAGGGTGATCGTCGGAAGCTCGGGGCGCAGCCGGGTGGAGCGGCCGCCCGTGGAGGCGGGCGGGTCGTTGCGGCGCACGGCCTGCGTGTCGACCTCGGGCTGGCGCAGCCCGAGGAGCGAGCGCCACCGTGAGCCACCCGTGGCCGTCGCACCGGAGGACCGGCGACGGCTCGGCTGGTCCTGCGCGGGCCGGACCTTGAGCGAGGAGCGCGAGACGGTCGCCTCGGCCTCCTCCGGCTCGGGAGCCGGGGAACGCTTGCGGGACCGGGTGCGTTCGGGTGCCGGGGTCGACGGCGCCGCAGGGGTCGGGGGTGCCGCAGGGGTCGACCGAGCCGGTCCGCGCAGGTCGGACCGCCTCACCGTCGCCTCGTCGGGCTCCACCGGGTCGGACATCGTCAGGCGACGCGCTCGGTCGGCGGGGCGACCTCACCGAGAATCTGGTCGATCACCTGGTTGACCGAGATGCCGGCGAACTGGGCCTCGGCGGTGACGAGCAGTCGGTGGTTGAGCACGGGCTGGGCGAGGAGTTTGATGTCGTCGGGGATGACGTGGGTGCGGCCCTGGCCGATGGCCCAGGTCTTGGCGCACCGGATGAACGCGAGGCAGCCGCGGACGGACAGGCCGAGCCGGACGCTCACGTGGCGACGGGTCTCCTCGGCGATGCGCGAGACGTAGTCGAGGATCGCGTCGTCGACGTGGACCTCGTCGGCGAGCTCGGCCATGTCGAGGATGACCTGGCTCGTGACGACCGGCTCGAGGGCCTTGGTGCGGTCACGGGTCTTGGCGTCGCGCAGGACGCGGACGGTGGCGTCGTGGTCGGGGTAGCCCAGGGTCGTCTTCATGAGGAAGCGGTCGAGCTGGGCCTCGGGGAGGCGGTACGTGCCGGCCTGCTCGATGGGGTTCTGGGTCGCGATGACCATGAACGGCTCGCCGACCTCGTGCCGCACGCCGTCGACGGTGACCTTGGCCTCCTCCATGACCTCGAGGAGCGCGGACTGCGTCTTGGGCGAGGCGCGGTTGATCTCGTCGGCGAGGACGATCGTCGCGAAGATCGGGCCTTTGTGGAACTCGAACTTCTTGCTGTTCGGGTCGTAGATCGTCACACCGGTGACGTCGCTCGGCAGGAGGTCGGGCGTGAACTGGATGCGGCTGTTCGTGCCGTGGACGGTGCTCGACAGCGCCCGGGCGAGCTGGGTCTTGCCCGTGCCGGGGAAGTCCTCGAGGAGGAGGTGCCCCTCGGACAGCATGCAGGTCAGGGCCAGCCGGATCACGTGCTCCTTGCCGAGCACGGCCTTGTCGACGTTGCTCACCATCGCCTCGAAGGTCGTGGTGAACCACGCGGCCTGGTCGTGGGTGACCGTCATGGGTCGGGGTCCTCTCATCGCTGGGGCGGGGCCGACCCTTCGGCGACCCGGAACCCTGCGCGGTCCCCGAACCGATGGCGTCACCCCCCGTGGGTGCCAGGCACCAGCCAGAGCCCCTGACGTGTCAAGAATCTCCGCGTATGCCGTGACGCACCTTACCGGCTGAAACCCCCCGCTCCCCTAGGTGTCCATACCCACTCTTGACTTACCGAGCAGTAGTTGAACCCGCACATTCACCAGTCCCACCGGCACGTTGCGTCCGCAAAGGTGGTCGAGAACGCGACCAGAGTTGCGGACGCTGGCAGCGCCGCTCGGGTGGCGTCCGCAAAGGTGGTCGAGAACGCGACCAGAGTTGCGGACGTCACGAACGCTCGTATGCCGTCCGTGCCTCATCCGGCCCAACCGCGGCTCCGCAGGAGCTCGCGCAACGAGGCGAAGAAGGGCTCGGGGGCGACCCGCAGGGTCAGGACCGACAACGGGATCGCCGCATCACCTTGCGCCTGCAGGCCGGCGAGACGCACCTCGTCGCGCATCGCGGTCAGGAGCTGGTCGTGACCGACGCCATTGACCTCGACGCACACCCTGAACCGGTCCCAGTAGACGTCGAGCGCGACTCGCCCTCCGGGCAGTGTCCGACGGACCTGGCGGGAGGGCTCCGGCAGCCCTCGCCGGCGGCACTCGCGCGCGAAGTCGAGCTCGTTGAGGGAGTGCACTCCGCCGAGAAGGTCGTTCGCCACGGCCCGAAGCATGTTGCGGTACTCGTGACGCGCGACCCGGTCCAGCTCGGTGACGACGTCGTCCGGCCGAACCAGCCGCTGCTGGACCGGCATCACGAGGCAGAGTGCCGCCTGTGTGGGCGACACGGCCCACAGTGCAGCCTGGACGGTGGCCACGGCGGGTGTCGACCTCGGCAGTCCCGTCCCGACGCAGTCCTTCGCGCTCCATCGACTCGTCTCGTGCAGCACGATCTCGTCAGGGACCTCGCGCCGGTCCTTCGCGGCGCTCTTACTCACCCAAAGGTGGACGCGTGACTCCTCGAACCCGGTGAGGCCGTGGGCGATCAACGCGCTCGTCCCGCCCAAGCGCGCGCCCGGTCCGACCCGGATGAGAGCAGCACGCAGCGCCTGCTCGCCATGGAGCGAGCCGGTGTGCAGGACCACGCCCTTGGCCCCGATGGGTCGCCAGTGCCCCGATCGGATGAGGTTGCGTCGGGTGGAACGGGTGACCCCGGCCCTGGTGAGCTCCGCAAGTGTGGCGACCCCACCCAGGTCCTCACACCACTGGGCAGAGCGTTGGGCTGGGGCTGTCGTCATGCCACGAGGAAAGACCCGGGGAGCTGGACGGCGCCACCGTCGAGTCGGCGCCCTGTGGACGGCGTCAGGTGGAGCCATCAGGTGTGGACAACGGCCGGCATACGGCTGCGTCCGCAAAGGTGGTCGAGAACGCGACCGAGATTGCGGACGCACGCACCCGGCATACGGCTGCGTCCGCAAAGGTGGTCGAGAACGCGACCAAGGTTGCGGACGCCAGTCGGGGGACGGCATCGGGCCCGCACCTCCGGGTGGGGATGCGGGCCCGATGGTTCAGCCGGGGTGTCGGGTCACTTCTTGGGAGCAGTCACCCGGATGAGGGCCGCCATGTTGCCGCGGTCGGCCTTCTGGATGGAGACACCGGTGCCGTAGCCGACACCGTCGTCAGCCGGGTTGCCGGTACCGAGCGGCGTGACGAGACCCAGGTCGCCGCCGTAGAACTGCGGCAGCGGCTGGCCGTTCTTGTCGACGACGCGGGTGCTGTACGGCGCGTTGCCCATGGACGGGACGACCGTGGAGGCGTCGGCGTCGCGGTAGTACCACGGCTGCTTCGGGTTGAGGTCCGGGCGGTACTCCATACCGGGGTACCAACCCTTGTTGTCGGTGAAGGAGCTCACGGCCGACTGCTTGCCGAACGTGTTGCACGCCTCGCCGGTGAAGTCGGCCTTCGTCGAGCACTCGTTGAACGGGTAGGTCCCGAACAGGTTGAACGCGGCGTTGGACGACTGCGGGCGGGACGGCAGGTTCTTCAGGCCCGACGGGTCGAGGGCAGCGTTCGCTCCACTGCGGCGCAGCGGGTCGAAGTGGCTGTCGACGATGAGCAGGCCGCCCTTGGCACCCTCACTCGGGAGCGACGTGAGGTTGTTGAGCACGTGGTTGGCGTTGCCGTACGACGTGTCGCGGTACCAGACGAGTGCACCAGGGGCGTTGTACTTGATCTTCTCGACCTTCCACGCACCGTCGCCACCGAGCTTCTGGTAGGTGGTGTCGTAGGCGTACTGGAGGCCCTTGTCGAACCCGTCGAAGTTGCGCCACTCGACGAGGTAGTACTGGGCGTAGTCGTGCTTGCCCGGGTCGAGGACCCAGCCGGCGCCGCTGCTGTCGGTGTAGGTGCCGACCGTGGCGGTCCAGCCGTTGTTGGCCTCGGCGTCGTCGGACCAGACGGTCGTGGTGCCGTTGGTGAGCGCCAGGTCGTCGAGGAACCAGCCGGTGTCCTCGAACGCCGCGTCCGTGGCGTAGAGGAAGCGGACCTTGACGGTCTTGCCGGCGAACGGCGTGAGGTTGGCGTAGTAGTGCTTCCAACCCGCGATGGTGCCCGTGACGCCGTACTTCTTGTTGCCGAAGTCCTTCATGCGGCCGTTGGGGTCGGCGTAGCCGTCAGGCGTCGTGACCTCCTTGCCGGTCTCGTCGAAGAGCTTCTGCTCGGCCCACGTGGTGCCACCGTCGGTCGAGACCTCGAAGAAGCCGTAGTCCCAGTCCTTCTCGATGGAGCCGGTGTTCCAGGACCAGAACTTGGCGTCGGTGGCCCCGGCCGGGACCGCGACGTCACGCGAGAGCGTGTTCTTGGCCCACGACTGGTCGGCGCTGGAGAACCACATGCTGTCGCCGCTGTGCGGCTCGGCGAGGGTGACCGTCTTGCCGGGCAGGTTGATCTTCACGCCGTCGGACGTCCCCCGCGGGGTGCGACTGGTCTGTCCAAGGCGAACCGAGCGGGTCTTGTCGCCGGGGTTGACGACGAGCGGGTCGGCCCAGCCGAGGACCCACTTGTCCCAGATGCCCATGTGCGTCGGCATCGACTGGAAGATCGGGCCCGAGTGCGAGCCCGAGCTCATGAGGTCCCAGAAGTCGACGTCGCTGTCGCCACCGCTCGCGGTGTCGTAGAGGTCCGGCAGACCGAGGTCGTGGCCGTACTCGTGCGCGAACACGCCGACACCCGAGTCCTCGGGCTGGACGATGTAGTTCGACAGGCGGAGGTTCGTGCCGGGCACGGGTGCGCCACCGGCGACGTCGGACGAGTGCGCCCAGATGGCGTACGGGCCCTCGGCGCCGCCACCACCGGACTTGTCCTCACCGGCGTGGACGAGGACGACGTGGTCGATGATGCCGTCGGGCTCGAGGACGTTGCCGTCACCGTCGCGGTCGCCCTGGTCCTCGAGGTCGTAGTCGGCCCAGGGGAAGTTCGGCTGCGCCTTGGCGAGGGCCGCCACGGCGTCGATCGGGAGCTGGCCGGCGCCGAGCGGGTTGCTCGGGTGGCCCTGCATGTCCTGGATCGCGCCGTAGGTCCAGACACCCTTGTCGTCCTGGTAGCAGCGCGTCGCGCCGTAGTAGGCCTCGGAGTGCGGGACGGTGATCCACGGGGTGGCCGAGCCACCGACCGTGTAGGCACCCTTGGACATCTCCTCGTACATGTTCTTCATCGTGTAGCCGGAGATGTCGATGCCGGCCTTGCCGTCGGGGCCCTTGAGGTCGGGGCGGACGCGCTGGGTGATGCCCGTCTTGGTGTAGAGCATCGTGTTGTAGTGGGCGGAGGAGAAGTCCTTGACCCACATCGAGTTGTTGTCCTTGAGCTTGCTCAGGGCCGGGTTCGGGATGTTGTTGTGCTTGGGCCCGTTCTGGATGTTGCCCTTGACGCAGTTCTCGGCGCTGAAGCCGTCGGGGACCATGACGTTGGTGAAGTCGTCGTTGGCCTTGTCGTTGAACTCGACGAGGATCGTGAGGAGGCGGGCCTCCTGCATCGTCTTGGCCTGCTTGAACTTCTTGTAGCCGGCCTCCTTGAGCGCCTTGGGGCTCTTGCCCGTCCGGATCGACTCGGCCTCGGCCTTGGCGAGCTGGCGCGCGGCGCGCGGGTTGCCCTGGCTGTGCTTGCGGTCGACCTGCTTGGCCTTGACCAGCGCCTTCTGCTGCTGGTCGGCCGTGACCTTGGTCGCCTTGCTCTTGGTGGCCGACTTGTCAGTGGAGTACGCCGTCTCCATGCGGGGGGCGACGTAGTTGATGTACGACGCTGAGGACGGCGCAGCGTCGACGCCGGACGACGCCGGGGCGGTGCTCGGCGCAGCAGCGACGGAGCCGGACCCCATGGTCAGTCCGGTCGCCGCCAACGCCAGCGCGGGGACGGCGGCGATGTAACGCCGACGCCCGCGCAGGGATGTGCGAGCTGTCATTTTTCTCCTCCAGGAACCAAGCCGAGGGCTCGGACGTTCGCGCGGCATTGCACGAACTTCTGTGCATCCTGCCGTCCCGAGGGGACCCTTGGGAAGAGTCATGCGTCAGACGGTCAGAAGTGGCCCCTGACCTCACCCTTTGGGGTGGTGAGGAGTCGCCCTTCGTCAGTCGAGAAGGGCCAGGTCCTTCTCGGTGACCATGCGTGTGGAGAGGGCGTGCTCGACGAGGCGTGCCTTGCGGTTGCTGGCGAGCTTGCCGGGACCTCCGTGGAGGCCCCGGGTGCCGGCGTCGGCGAGCTTCTGACAGACGTTGTCGAGCTTGCGGTTGAACTTCGTCGTGGTCCAGCCGAGCCGCTCGGCCGCCTGGGCAGAGGACGGGATCTGGCCCTGGCCGGCATACGTCGTCCGCAGGAAGCTCTCGCACAGCGCGACGACGAGGAGCTTCTGGTCCGGGGTCATCGAGACGCGCCCGACCGTCGTCTCGCCCGGGGAGTCCTCGGGCTCGGGTTCGGGCTCGGTGACGATCGAGGTGAAGGTGGCGTCGTCGACGGTGATGTCGAAGTCGTAGGTCGTCGGGCCGGCCGTGAACCAGACCGTGAAGGCCTCGAGCGCGAGCGGGATCCGCGCCCCGGGGTTGAGCCACGCCTGGAAGAGGCCCTGTCGGTCGCCGACGGTCGCGGTGAGGGTCGAGCCGACGTTGGTGAGCCACCAGAGGTCGTGCTCGCGGTGCACCTGGAGGAAGACGCGGTGCAGGTAGGGGTTGTCGTCGATCTCGACGTCGGCCACCCGGCCGATGGTCAGGGGCGTGTCCTCCTTCGCCGTGAACTCCTCGCCGCAGAACTCCACGGTCACCGACATCGGGTCATCCTCCCTGGACGCACTTGATGGGCGAGTAGGGCGACGTCGGACCGACGGCCCTGGCGACCGCGACCTGCGCACAGACCAGCTCGCCCGGCTTGGCGCTCACCTTGAACGGCATCACCTTGGACGTCTTGACGACCGCCTCGGGCACCCCTGCCTCGCTCGACGCGATCCGCATCGGGAAGAAGTCGCCCTTGCGGACCCCGGCGTACTGCCACGAGAACACCACGCCGCCGGTGATCCCGCGCCCGTCGATCTGCGGCTGCTCGGCCATGTCGACGATGGAGCCGCCGCCACCCGTCGTCACCGACGCGGACGGTGCGTCGGTCGCGACGTCGGTGGGCTCGTCACCGCCGCGGAACCCGATGGCCCAGACGAGTGCCCCGACGAGGGCGACGAGCACGACGGCGACACCGGCCAGCAACGCACCGCCGCTGATCGTCGTCGGCTGCGGTCCGTCGTCGGTCTCGGTCGGCGGGCGCTGCGCGGTGCTCGTGGGGGCCGGGGACTGCGTCTGCGCCGAGGTGACCTTGGGCGCCCGCACGCTCGTGCGGTCGGGGTCGGTGTGCTCGGGAGCGGGCTTGCCGGTGCTGTCGGCGACCGTCGTGTGACCGGACTCGTCGAGGACGACGATCGGCGTGCGGGCGAAGCGCTGCTCCTGCTCGATCGCCTGGAGCCCGCGGGCGAAGTCGATCGCCGTCTGGGGCCGGTTGTCGGGCTTCTTGGCCATGGCGTGGCCCAGCAGCCGCTCGAGGCTGAGGGGGACGTCCGCGCGTCCCGTCTGCGGGACGGGCGTCGCCCGGATGCGGGGCATGAGCGCGTATGCCGAGTTGTCGCCTCCCGGCTGCTCGAACGGCGAGCGCCCGACGAGGAGGTGCCACAGGGTCGCGGCGAGCGAGTAGACGTCGCTGCGGGCGTCGCCGTTGCTCTGGCCGTAGAGCACCTCGGGCGGGGACCACGGGACGGAGACACCCACGTCCTCGTCGTGCTCGTCCTGGCCGACCGCGCGCCCGGCGATGCCGAAGTCGGTGAGGCCGGGCGCGCCGTACTGGCTCACGAGGACGTTGGCGGGCTTGATGTCACGGTGGACGATGCCGGCCCGGTGCGCGGTCTCGACCGCGCTCGCGAGCTGGATGCCGGTGCGCAGCACCTCCTCCACCGTGAGCCGCTCGCGCTTGGCCCGCGTCGCGAGGTTGGGCGGCGGGTAGTACTTCATCACCAGGTAGGCGCCGCCGTCGGCGAGCTGCTCGCTGCGGAAGACCTGGACGATGTAGGGGTGGTCCGCGAGCTGGGCCATGGTGTCGGCCTCCTCGACGAACTGCCGACGGATCGCCGGGGTCAGGCCCTCGCGCTTGAGGACCTTGACCGCGACCGGCATCCGCGGCTGCTGCTGCTCGTAGAGGAAGACGTCGGCGTAGCCGCCGGAGCCCAGCGGTTGGCGATAGACGAGCCCGGGGATCTCCGGGGCCGTGACGGGTGCTCGGGTCACTCCGCGACCTCGTAGGTCAGCGCGACCTCGTCGGCGAGCGTGACGATCGCCCCCGGCTCGATCCCGAAGTCCTCGGTCGGGCGCAGCCGCACCGGCTCCTGGCCCGGAAGCGTCACAGTGGTGCCGTTGGTCGACCCCAGGTCACGCACGAGGACGTGCCAGCCCTCGAGGATGACTTCGGCGTGGTTGCGCGAGATGTCGTTGTCACGCGAGGCCAGCCGGACGAGGTGGGGGCGGCTGCTCGGGGGAAGGTCGGAGTTCACCTTGGGCGAGCGTCCGAGGAGGATGCCGCGGTCGAGCGGGACGAGCCCACCCGTGGAGACGCGGAAGACCCCGAGCTGGGGGCGCGGCGTCTGGAACGGCTGCTGCGTCGGGATGTCCCGTCCGCAGACCCGACAGGTGCTCGCGTGCGGCGACGAGTGGTGGCCCGCCGGGCAGATCACGGCGAGGACGATCGGGCTGTCCGCGGGACCGTCGGCGGCCGGGTTGAGCGAGCTGCGGTCCATCGTGACGTCGGGTACCGGGGGTGCCGGCGCGGCGGACGGCTCCGGCTCGGCGCCCGGAACGGGCATCGCCTCGGTGGTCGGCATCCCACCGGCGGCCGCGGGGGCGGGAGCGGGCGGGTCGTCGAAGCCCGGCGGGGTGGGGGGCGGGCCGGTGAGGCCCCAGTTGTCGGGACCGGTCGGACCGTCGGCCGGCTCGGCAGCGGGTGCGCTCGGCGCGTCGTCGGACACGTCCGGCACCTCGGGTGCGGACGGCGCGGCGTCCTGAACCGCCGGCTCGGGCGTCGAGGATGCGGCCGCGGGGGCCGAGGCGCCACCGTCGGCGTCGGGCAGGGTCCGCCACGGCACGCTGTCGATGAGGACCTTCTTCTCCGCCTTGGGCTGCGGCGCCGGCGTGACCCGCTCGGCCGGGGCGGCCCCGGCGTACTCCTCGGACGGCGGCAGCGTGAGGTCTGCCGGGGGTGGCACCGGCGGCGCGAGTGCCGCGGGCGACAGCGGGGCCTCCGCAGTCGAGTCGGCGGCGGGCTCGACCGCATCCGCGGGGTCGTCGACGGCGTCGTCGGTCGAGGTCTGGTCCGGCGCACTCTCCGGCTCGGCAGCGTCCACGGCCTCAGGCACATCGGGCACGTCAGGCACATCGGCGACGTCGGCGACCGACGCCTCCTCCGGCTCGGCGCTCGTCTCGGCGCCCGCCTCCATCATCGTGTCGGGGGCGGCCTCGGCCGGCGGCGTCGCCGCGGCCCGGCCCGAACCCGCACCAGCCCCGGCACCAGCAGCAGCACCCGAACCCGCACCAGCAGCCGCGGCACGACCGAGCCGCCTCGGCCGCTTCCAGCCGGCACGCCCTCCGGGGCCGGCCAGCTCGAGAGCCGCAGCGGAGGTGTCGAGGTCGCGCCACGGCATACGACCGTCCGCGCTGACCTCGTCACCGTCGGCGCGCACGACGGCGGAACCCCGCACGACGACGCGCGTCCGTTCGCCCGACGTGTCCGCGAGCGCGAAGTCCGGGAGGGCGCGCAGCCCGTCGCGCGACAGCGCCTCGAGCACCTCGACGAACCCCGCCTCGAGCGGACCGCGGAGGTCCTCGGCCATGGCGGCCGAGCCCTGGACGACCAGGTGCCGGTCGCCGACGGACAGCGCGACCCAGCCCGCGGGGGTCTGGGTCGTGACCTCGGTGCTGCTCACGGTGTGGGTCCTCAGGTCGGCATCAGGGTGTGGCGCGGGGCGGTGTCGGCCTCGTCCGAGTCGTCCTCGTCCGCGTCGAACGCGACGACGACGACACTGATGTTGTCACGCCCACCCGCGTCGAGGGCAGCCTGACACAGGGCGTCCGCCACCTGCTGCGGATCGTCGTACTTCTGCAGCGCCACCATGATCGTGCGGTCGTCGACCTCGTTGGACAGCCCGTCGCTGCACAGGACGAACCGCTCGCCGGGGTGCGGCGGGAACACCCAGACGTCGGCGTTCGGCCCGGGGTCGGTGCCGAGCGAGCGCGTGATGATGTTGCGCAACGGGTGGCGCAGCGCCTCGTCGGCGGTGATGAGGCCGGCGTCGACCATCTCGCGCACCTCGGAGTGGTCCTGCGTGACCATGCTCATCCGGTTGCCGAGGTAGCGGTAGACCCGCGAGTCGCCGACGTTGAAGACGATCCAGTGGTCGGCGCCGCCGGCGTCGACCACGGTGAGCCCCGCGACGGTCGTGCCCATGCCGGTCTGCTCGGGGTTCTGGGCGGCGGACTCGAGGATCTGGCTGTTGGTGCGGCGCAGCAGGGCGACGACGTCCTCGGACCGCACGTGGGTGCGCGTGTTGAGCTCGCCGAGGACCTGCACGGCGATGCCGCTCGCGACCTCACCCGCGGCGTGCCCGCCCATGCCGTCGGCGATGGCGTAGACGAGTCCCTCGGCGATGAGGCTGTCCTCGTTGTGGTCGCGCACGCGGCCGACGTGGGTCGCGGCGCCCGAGCGGATCCGGACGTCGGGACCGGTGAGCGCGGAGTAGTGCCGGCCGCTCACGCGCCGCCACCCATCGGGTCGAGCTGGACCGTCTCGAGGATCCCCTGGACCTCCTCGTAGTCCTGCTCGGAGTCCGGGCCCGCGATCCGCCCGGTGAGCCGCACGAGCTGGGTGACCTCGCCCGCCGCGAGCGTGGTGATGAGGTGCACGAGGTAGACGGGTTCGCCGTCCTCGATCCACGAGACGTTGAGACCGGTCCACTCGCGCTCACCGATCTCGACGGTGAACGTCTCCTCCGCCTCGCCCTCCTCGCGCCCGTGGGCCTGGCCCGCGAGATCGTCGACGAGGTCGTCGGTGCTCGCCTCGCGCGACGTGTGCACGTATGCCGTGAGCTCCGGAGCGAGGTCCCCTCCCCTGCCGTGGACCGCGCGCAGGAGGGCGTCCCCACCGGGCTCGGCCACCCAACCGTCGGGCAGGGTCAGCTCGATGCGGGGGTACGCCGGGCTCAGCGCGCTGGGATGGCCGACCGTGGGCACAGGGCCACCTCCATGGGGGGACGAGGGCAGCGGCCCCGCGGCCGCCGTCCAGAAGCCGAACCAGCCTATCCGTGCGTGCGGGATCCGCACGATGGGGAGGACTCCCCGTCGTTCTCAGCCCTGCTGCTCGGAGGACTCCGGCTGCTCGGCCCACCAGCTGCGAAGACGCTCCGTGGCGGCCTCCTTGCCGATCGGGCCCTCGTCCAGACGCACGGCGAGGAGGTGCTTGTAGGCCCGGCCGAGCACGGGGCCCGGACGGATCCCGAGGACCTCGGCGATCTCGTTGCCGTCGAGCTCGGGGCGCACGGCGCCGAGCTCCTCGGCCTCGAGGAGCTTGGCGATCCGCACCTCGAGCTCGTCGTAGGTGCGCGAGAGGCGCTGGGCCTTGCGGACGTTGCGGGTGGTGCAGTCGGCGCGCGTGAGCCGGTGCAGGCGCTGGAGCAGCGGTCCGGCGTCGGTGACGTAGCGACGCACGGCGGAGTCGGTCCACTGTCCGTCGCCGTAGCCGTGGAAGCGCAGGTGCAGCTCGACGAGGCGGGCGACCGCCTTGACGGTCTCCTTGTCGAAGCGCAGCGCCTTGAGCCGCTTCGCCGTCATCTTGGCGCCGACGACCTCGTGGTGGTGGAAGCTCACGCCCCCTCCGGCCTCGAAGCGACGGGTCGGCGGCTTGCCGATGTCGTGCAGCAGCGCGGCGAGCCGGAGCCACAGGTCGGGGCCGGGCACGGACTCGGGCGGGCCGTCGGCGGGGCCCTCGAGCGCGATCGCCTGGTCGAGGACGATGAGCGAGTGGACGTAGACGTCCTTGTGCCGGTGGTGCTCGTCGACCTCGAGCTGGAGGGCCGGGAGCTCGGGGAGCACGTGGGCGGCGAGGCCGCTCTCGGTGAGCAGCTCCAGTCCGGGCCGGGGCGTACGGGCCATGAGGAGCTTGACGAGCTCGTCACGCACTCTCTCGGCCGACACGATCCCGATCGTGGAGGCCATCGCCTGCATCGCGGCATACACCTCGGGTGCCGGCACGAGACCGAGCTGCGCGACGAAGCGGACGGCTCGCATCATCCGCAGCGGGTCGTCGCCGAAGCTCACCTCGGGGGTCGAGGGGGTGCGCAGCAGCCCGGCCTGCAGGTCGTCGAGCCCGCCGTGGGGGTCGACGAACTCGAGCGAGGGCAGGCGCAGGGCCATGGCGTTGACGGTGAAGTCCCGGCGCACGAGGTCGTCCTCGAGCGACTCCCCGAACGCGACCACGGGCTTGCGGGTCACCCCGTCGTAGGCGTCGGCGCGGTAGGTCGTCACCTCGACCGTGGTCTCGGTGCCCCCCTCGCGGCGGACGGCGCCGATGGTCCCGAACTCGCGGCCCATGTCCCAGGTCGCGGTGCCCCACGAGCGCAGGATCGCCTCGGTCTCGTCGGGCGAGGCGCTCGTCGTGAAGTCGAGGTCCGGAGGGGTCCGGTCGAGGAAGGCGTCACGCACCGGCCCGCCCACGAGCGCGAGTTCGTGACCCGCCTGCGTGAACCGGGTACCGAGGTCGGTGAGCAGCGGCAGCACCGGCGCGAGACGGGCGACGGCCTGCTTCATGAGAGCGGCGGGGGGCGGAGAGGGTGACACGAGGAACAAGAGTAGGTGTCGCTGCGGCGGGCCCCTGCCCGCCGTGGTGCGCTGGCCCCTACTTCCGCAGCGGGTCGAAGGCGGTGAGCAGGGCCTGATCGCCGGCGCTGGAGGTGCCGGTCATCGCCCCGGCGAGGAGCTTGCCGGTGAGCGGGCCGAGGGCGACGCCCCACATGCCGTGGCCGCCGGCGACGAACACCCGGTCGGAGCGGCTGGCTCCCACGAGCGGCAGCCCGTCGGTGGTGCACGGGCGCGAGCCGACCCACTCGTCGTGGCGCTGGGACCAGTCGACACCGGTGAACATCGGGGTGGCCGCGTCGACGATCGCCCGGATCCTGCGCGGGTCGAGCGGGTCGTCGGGGCTGCGGAACTCCATCATCCCGGCGACCCGCAGACCCTCCTCGGGCTTGCCGAGCGGGGTGCAGGCCACGCGCTGCGTCGGGAAGTAGACCGGTCCGGTGGGGACTTGGTCGGGGTGCACGGTGAAGCTGTAGCCGCGTCCCGCCTGGACGAGCTTGCGTATGCCGTGTGCTCGCGCGAGCCCTCCGACCCAGCTGCCGTTCGCGAGGACGACGGAGTCGGCGACGACGGACTCGCCGTTGTCGAGCGTGACGCGGACCTCGGCGCCGCGCTGGCTGACGCCGGTGACACGCTGGCCGGTGGAGATCTCTCCACCGCGGGCGGTGACGGCGTCCGCGAGCGCGTGCACGAATCGTCCCGGGTTGAGGTAGCGCTGCCCGTGGAGGCGCACGCCGTGCGTCACGGCATCGCCGAGCGAGGGCGCCAGGGTGTGGAGGTCGTCGCGGTCGAGCAGCTCGAAGTCGGTGAGGCCGCCGGTCGCGGCGACATGGCGGAACTCCTCGACGAGCACGGAGCGGTCGGCCTCGCTGACGAACCCGGCGAGGAAGGGCTCGGCGTCGAGCGTGGGCTCCTCGACGCGACCTGTGCCCTCGTGCTCGGTGAGCTCGTCGTAGGCGGACAGCGCGCCGGCGTTGGCGAGGTTGAAGACCTCGATGGCCTTGTTCCAGTGGCCGGTGGTGCAGTGCCGCGCGAAGCCCGCCAGGAACTGGGCCAGGCGGCGGTCGGCACGCACGGGTACGTAGACCGGGGAGTCCGGCTTGAGCGTCGCGAGGATCCCGGTCTTGAGGATGGCGGGCTCCGGGAGCGGCAGGGTCAGCGCGGGGGCGAGCCAGCCGGCGTTGCCCCACGACGAGCCGGCGGCGACGCCGTCGGCGTCGAGGACGGTGACCGTGACGCCCTGCTCCTGGAGATACCACGCGGTGGAGAGACCGACGATGCCGGCGCCGACGACGACCACGTGCTGGGGTTCATGTGCCATGCCTCCCAAGTGTGGTGAGGGCCCGCGGGGTCGTCTGTGCCCGAAGCGCCACGGTTTCGGGCACGGGGTTGTGCGATCGGCCAAGGGCTCGTGGGTCCGGTGCTGTGGGGCTCTGCCGCCAGGGCGCCGCACGCTGGGGGTCGGCGCGGCTGGCAGGGGTCAGCGTGTGGACCGCAGGTCGACCATGAGTGCCAGCCGGGTCGCGGGGTCCCCGACGTCGACGCCGCACGACTGGCGTGCCCGGCGCAGCCGGTTGCGCACGGTGTTGGGGTGCACGGTGAGCGCTTCGGCGGCGCCACTCACCTCGCCGGCGTCGAGGAAGGCCCGCACCGCGTCGACGAGTCCGCTGTCGTGGCGGCGGTCGTGCTCACGCAGCCGGGCGAGAGGGCTGGAGTCGCCGTGGCGCTTGAGGAAGCCGTCCAGCCGGTCGACGAGCACGTCGGCGAAGACGTCCTCGAGGCTCGCGACCTCACCGGTGCGCCCACGCCGGACGAGCGCCTCGGCGACCTGGTCGGCGACGACGCGCGACTCGGCGAGGCTCCCGGCCTCCGCGGGGGTGCCGATCCCGATGACGAGCTGGTCCCCACCGCCGAAGCGGCGCAGGAAGTCGTCGAGGATCCTGCGCGCCGAGTCGGCCGACAGGACGCCAAGGATCCCGCGGTCGTGGGCTGCGCACAGGGCCGCGGGGGCGACGGCGGACAGGTGCAGGCTGAGCGGCCCGAGGGTCCGGCGCACCGCCTCCGGCCCCCGGATCGACACCGCCACCCACTGGCCCGTCATGGTGTGGTCCGAGGCGACCTCGTCGGCGGCGTCCCCGCCGGCGAGCAGGGTCGTCACGAGGTGCGTGCGCTCGCGGCGACCCCTGTCGGCGAGGTCGCGCTCCGCACGCAGGCGTCGGGCGACCTGTGGCGCCGCGGCGACGAGCGTGTCGGCCTGCGCCGGGCTCGGGCCGTGCGGGATGGCCGCCCAGATCGAGCCGACGAGCTCACCCTCGTCGCGCACCGCCACGACCGCGCGCGAGACCATGTCCTCCTGCGGCAGGTCGACCGTGATGACCTCGTCGGACACCCTCAGCCGGTCGAAGACCCCGGTGGCGGCAATCGCGTCCCGGTAGCGCACCGGCACCTGCCGCCCGAGGATCGTGGAGATCCGCGCGTCGTCGACGTCCTGGTCGCCGCCGGAGAAGGCGATGACGATGGTGTCGCGGTCCTCGATGGTCACCGGGGCACCGAGCAGACTGGCCAGCGACGTGGCGAGGTCGAACAGGTCGCCGTCGATGTCGAGAGGCACGCGGCGAGCATACGGGCGGGCCCGTGTGACGCACCTCGCGCCGGCCGGAGGCGGGGTGCAGCGGGCCAGCCCGACTGGTGCCGACGTGGTTAGAGTGACCAGATGAGCCATGCCGCAGCCGAGCCACCCCGGGTCCCCCGGCGGCTCCCTGCGGTCGAGGAGCGTTCCGCCGGCGGCATCGTCGTCGACGTGCACGAGGGCGAGGCGCGGATCGCCGTCATCGCCCGCCGCAACCGCGCCGGACGCGTCGAGTGGTGCCTGCCCAAGGGCCACATCGAGGGTGCCGAGACCCTCCCGCAGACCGCAGCGCGCGAGGTCGCGGAGGAGACCGGCATACAGGGCGTCGTCCTCATCGAGCTGGGGACGATCGACTACTGGTTCGCGGTGGGCGACCGGCGCATCCACAAGTACGTCCACCACTACCTCCTCGAGGCGGTCGGCGGCGACCTCACGATCGAGAACGACCCCGACCACGAGGCGATCGACGTCGCGTGGTTCCCGCTGCGTGACGCGCACCGCCACCTGACCTTCCCCAACGAGCGGCGCATCGCCCGTCTGGCCTGGCAGCGGCTCGCCGGAGACTGAGCCCGGCATCACCCCACGACCCGCCTAGGATGGGCGCCACACCGAGCGGAAGGGGCACCCGTTGGAGGGCGTCGGACCCGGAACCACCCTCGACGGGCGGTACACCACCCAGCGCAGGATCGAGCAACGCCACGGGTGCGAGCGGTGGACCGCCGACGACACCACGCTCGGTCGCTCGGTCGTCGTCCTCTGCCTGCCCGAGAGCGACCACCGCGCCAGCGCCGTCCTCGACGCCGGACGCCGCGCCGCGGGTCTCGACACGCCCACGCTCCACCGCGTCCTCGACGCGGGGCGTGAGCGCGGCGTCGCCTGGGTGGTCGAGGCCGACACGTCGGGAGCACGGTCCCTGGCCCAGCTCGTCCACGACGGCGGGCTGCCCGCCGACGAGGTCCGCCGCATCGTCGGTGAGGTCGCGACCGCACTCGAGTCCGCCCGCCAGCGTGGTCTGCACCACCTCGACCTACGTCCCGAGGACGTCCTGCGCACCCTCGACGGCGAGGTCCGACTGCGGGGCGTGGCCACGAGCGCCGCGATCGTCGAGCTCGACGACCTCGAGTCCGAGGACGCCTCCCGTCGCGACGCGATCGGCGTCGTCTCCCTGACGTATGCCGGCCTCACCGGTCTGTGGCCCGGTTCCGGCGCGACGTCGCTCGGCTTCGCACCCAAGGTGCTCGGAGGCGTCGCCGCGCCCTCCGAGATCGCCGCCGGGGTCCCTCGCGACCTCGACGCCCTGTGCCGCCTCACGCTCGGCGACGACCAGGGGCCTACCTCGCCGGGTGACTTCGCCCGCCAGATCGCACCGTGGCCCTCGCGCCAGGTCGCGGGCCGCTCGACGATCGCGACGACGGGGGCCGTCGACCCGCGGGTTCCTGCGTCCCTGACCTCGGCTGCGTCCACCCCTGCGGCTGCCGCCCCGGCGACGCCTGCGACACCGACTCCGGCACCCACCCCTGCGGCACCCACCCCTGGGCTGACCCCTGCGCCGCTCTCGCCGGCAGCCCTGAGTCGCCAGCCCTCGACCGAGGTGCTCCCCGCAACCTCCACCACCCCCACGAACGACGAGGACGCCGACGAGACCGGGGACGGCGACGACGAGCCCACCCGGGTGCTGCAGCGCCCCACCACGCCGCCCACCGAGGCGATCCCGGTGCAGCCCGCCACGGCTCCCGTCGCGGAACCCGCCGCGGCCGATCGCACCGGCGAGCTGGCACCGATACGGCCGAACGACCACGACATCGACGCCGCGCACGAGGACGCCGAGGACACGAGCGCGGGCCCGTCCGCCGCAGCAGCCACCGCGGCAGCGGCGGCCGTTGCCGCCGGTGCGGCGATGGCCGGCGCGGGGTCCGCGGTGGCCGGAGCCATGGGTCGCGCCGGCTCCAAGGTCGGGTCGCTCGGCCGCCAGGTCGGCGAGCGGGCGGCCGAGAAGGCTGCCGAGCGTCGCGGGTTCCGCGAGCGGATCACCGCCCCGAACGCCCCCGGCCTCACGGCCGACGGCGAGCACATCCGCCCCGGTACGGGCAGCGACGCCTTCCTCGAGGCGCCCGCGCCCCTCGTCCCCGCAGAGCCGCTCACCAAGGACGAGTCCAAGACGGCCCTGGCGATCGTCGCGGCGTTCCTCGTCCTCGCCCTGGCCTTCGGTTTCTGGGGCCTGTTCCGTCCCAACCCCAGCGCCAACCTCGACTTCGGAGGTGTGCCGGACCGGTCCGCGAGCCCGTCCACCTCCACCGCTGGGCGCAGCCCCTCGCCGGGTGCCACCACCGCGGCGCCCGATGCCAAGGGCGAGAAGCTCCAGATCCTCGCCGCCGACGGGTTCGACCCCGAGGGCGACGGACGCGAGAACGGCACCCGTGCCCCCCGCGTCTTCGACGGGAACCCCTCGACCGCCTGGCAGTCCGAGGGCTACTCCTCCGCTGCCCTCGGGGGTCTCAAGTCGGGCGTCGGGGTCGTCGTCGACCTCGGCCCCAACGTCGCGGCCCGTGAGATCGCGTTGACGCTCGGCAACCGGGCGGACGTCGAGGTCTACGTCGGCGGCGACAAGTCCCTCAGCGGTGCGACCAAGGTGGGCGCGAAGGCCGACGCCGACGGCACCGTGACCTTCCCGATCAAGGCCGGGACGACCGGGCAGTACGTCATCGTCTGGTTCACCAAGCTCAACCAGGACGGCAACGGCCGCTACCGCGCCCTCCTCGGCGAGGTCGAGGTCACGAGCTGACATGGCAGGGCTCGAGGACGCCTCCGACCGCGCCCTCATGGCCCTGCACGTCGACGGTGACCCGGACGCCTTCGGGGAGCTCTTCCGGCGGCACCGCGACCGGCTCTGGGCGGTCGCCGTGCGCACGACGCACGACCGTGAGCTCGCCGCCGACTGCGTCCAGGACGGCTTCGTCAACGCCTTCCGGCGGGCCGCGTCCTACCGCGGGGACGCGGCGGTCTCCACCTGGCTGCACCGCATCGTCGTCAACGCCTGTCTCGACCGGCTCCGGCGCGAGCGCGACGTGCTGCGCCGGGCCGGGGACGTCGCGGACCTCGACGTCGTCGACGCCCACGACCGCCACGGCGAGGCCGAGACCGGCCTCGACGTGCGCGCCGCCCTCGCGCGCCTCCCCGAGCACCAGCGCCTCGCGCTCGTCCTCGTCGACATGCACGGTATGCCGGTCGCGGACGCCGCCGAGGTCCTCGAGGTCGCTGTCGGCACAGTGAAGTCCCGCTGCGCCCGCGGGCGTGAGGCACTCGCCGCACTGCTCGCCCCGACCCGGGCCGATGACGGCGACCGGGAACCTCGGAGTGCTCCGTGACGTCCTACCCACGAGCCCACACAACGGTTCGGCGCGCCCCGCAGGGCTCCGCCGGGCCACTCGACCTGCACCGGAGGAGATGGTGGTGAGCACGCCCGACGACGACACGGACCCCACGGGGATGCGTGCGCTGCTGCGTGGCCTCCCGGACCCGGGGCCGATGCCGGACGACCTCGTCGCCCGCATCCAGTCCTCCCTCGACGACCTCGCGACGTCCGACCGGGACGTGTCCGTGGGCCGCGCAGGCGTCGCCCCGACCGACGTTTCACGTGGAACGGCCGACGGCTCACCGTCCCGCCGGTCCTCGTGGTGGGTGCGCAACGCACCGAAGGCCGCCGTGGCCGCGGTCGTCATGATCGGTGGTGGTGCCTTCCTGTCCGGTCAGCTCGGCGGGCTGGGCTCAGGGGGCGACTCGGCCACGTCCGGTGCCGCCTCCGACTCCGGCGGGTCGTCGGCGGACCAGCGTGCCGAGGGAGCCAGCGGTGGCAACGACTCCGCGCCGCAGTCGGGTGGCGACGCCGGTTCGTCGGCCGACCGTCCGGTGCGCGCGGGTGCGGTGGTGGTCACCATGTCGGGCCGGACCTACTCGGTCGCCGCCCTGGCGAGTGAGGTCGACCGCGACGACAGCTCCGAGCCGCTCGCTCCCCTCACCGCGGAGTCACCCGGCATCGGGCCGATCGGCACCGAGATGGGTGTGCGCTCCTGTCTGTCGGCCCTCGGGCTGCCCGCCGACGCGGCCGCCAGGGTCGACCTGGCGCTCGTCGACAGGAGACCGGCAGCGGTGGTGGTGGTGGACCTTGACGGTGGGCGGACGGCATACGCCGTCGGTCGTGACTGCACCATCGGCAACCCGTCGGTCATCACGGGGCCGATCGACCTGCCCTGACCGCGGGTCGGGCGGTGTGTCGGGAATCCCCAGCGCCTAGGATCGGTTCTACCTGAACCACCGCATGTAGCGGTGGTTCCCCATGACAGACACAAGGGACGGTGTTCGTGAGCTCCCCCGCCTTCACGGCTGACGCACAGGACGTGCGCAACGTCATCATCATCGGCTCCGGCCCGGCCGGCTACACGGCGGCCGTGTACGCCGCCCGCGCCAACCTCCAGCCGGTGCTCTTCGAGGGTGCCGTGACCGCTGGTGGGGCGCTGATGAACACGACCGAGGTCGAGAACTTCCCCGGCTTCCGCGACGGCATCATGGGCCCCGACCTCATGGAGCAGATGCGCGCGCAGGCCGAGCGATTCGGCGCCGAGCTCGTCACCGACGACATCACCTCGGTCTCGCTCGAGGGCGAGATCAAGACCGTCGTCGACGGCGAGGGCCGCACGTGGCGTGCCCGCGCGGTCATCCTCGCCATGGGCTCGGCCTACCGCGAGCTCGGCCTGCCCGACGAGAAGCGCCTCTCCGGCCACGGCGTCTCGTGGTGCGCGACGTGTGACGGCTTCTTCTTCCGCGACCAGGACATCGCGGTCGTCGGTGGCGGCGACTCCGCCGTCGAGGAGGCCACCTTCCTCACGAAGTTCGCCCGCTCGGTGACGATCGTGCACCGGCGTGACGAGCTGCGCGCCTCCAAGATCATGGCCGAGCGTGCCCTGAGCAACGACAAGATCAGGTTCGCCTGGAACAGCGAGGTCGTCGGCATCCGTGGCGGCGACAAGCTCTCCGGCATCACCCTGCGCGACACCGTGACCGGCGCCGACAGCGAGCTCGACGTGACCGGCCTGTTCATCGCCATCGGCCACGACCCCCGCAACGAGCTGCTCAAGGGCGCCGACGACGCGGGCCGGGTCGCGCTCGACGATGAGGGCTACGTCCTCGTGCAGGGCCGCTCGACCCTGACCAACGTCGAGGGTGTCTTCGCGTGCGGCGACCTCGTCGACCACACCTACCGCCAGGCCATCACCGCCGCGGGCTCCGGCTGTGCCGCGGCCCTCGACGCCGAGCGCTTCCTGGCCGAGGCCGAGCACGCCGGGGCTCCCGCGCCCGACGCGGCCCTCATCGCCCCCTGACCGGCCCTTCGGCCACCTCGCAGACCACATCCGCACCCACCCCAGGAAGGACCCCCGCCATGGGAGCCACCCGCACCACCGATGACGCCTCGTTCGACACCGACGTCGTCAAGAACTCCAAGGTCACCCTCGTCGACTTCTGGGCCCCCTGGTGTGGCCCGTGCAAGGCGATCGCCCCCGTCCTCGAGGAGATCGCCCGCGACCACGCCGACACGCTCGACGTCGTCAAGCTCAACACCGACGAGAACCCGGCCATCACCGGCAAGCTCGGCATCACGTCGATCCCGACGATGCACGTCTACAAGGACGGCGAGATCGTCAAGACGATCGTCGGCGCCAAGCCCAAGCCCGTCCTCCTGCGCGAGCTCGAGCCCTTCCTCGGCTGACGAGCACCGAATGACGAAGCCCCGGTCCATTGGACCGGGGCTTCGTCATTCGCGGGCCCAATTCCGCTGTGCCGCAACCGAACTCGCCCCACCGCGGGAGTTGGGTCGACCGCGGCCGAGGGCTCAGGCGGTGTCGCGCAAGTGCATCGCGTCGAGGATCCGGTTGAGGTCCTCGACCGACGCGAAGTCGATCGTCACCTTGCCCCGGGACTTGCCGAGCGTGATGCCGACGCGGGTCTCGAGACGGTCCGAGAGACCGGCAGCGAGGTCGTCGAGCTGCGGGTGGCGCCCACCGGCGCGGGGACGCCGCCTGACCGGCTTCTCGTCGTCGACGCCGAGCGAGACGATCTCCTCGACCGACCGCACCGACAGGCCCTCGGCGACGATCCGCTGGGCGAGGCGCTCCATCGCGGCGCCGTCACCCACGCCGAGCAGCGCCCTGGCGTGGCCGGCCGAGAGCACACCGGCCGCGACGCGGCGGGCGACCATGGGGGGCAGCTTCAGCAGGCGCAGCGTGTTGCTGATCTGTGGGCGCGAGCGGCCGATGCGGCCGGCGAGCTCCTCCTGGGTGCAGCCGAAGTCGTCGAGGAGCTGCTGGTAGGCCGCTGCCTCCTCGAGCGCGTTGAGCTGGCTGCGGTGGAGGTTCTCCAAGAGCGCGTCGCGCAGGAGGTCGTCGTCCTCGGTGGCCTTGATGATCGCCGGCACGGAGTCGTTGCCGGCCTCGCGGCTGGCGCGCCACCGGCGCTCACCCATGATGAGCTCGTACTCGACACCCTCGGGCACGTCCGTCGCGTCGGCCGGGACCCGTCGCACGACGACGGGCTGGAGGACGCCGATCTCACGGATGCTGTGGACGAGCTCGGCGAGGTCGTCCTCGTCGAACACGGTGCGCGGCTGACGCGGGTTGGGCCGGATCGCGTCGAGCGGCAGCTCGGCGAACTGGGCGCCGGGCACTGCGACGAGGTCCGAGGCGTCGACGGTGTCCGCGGACGGGGTGTTCGACGCCGTCGTGGGGTCGATCGGCTCGCTGACCTGCGACGATGCCGCGCGCTCGGTGTCGTTCGACGTGATCGCGGTGCTCGGCGTCACGGCGTCGGACGCCGTGTCCGCGGGGCGGTCGGCGATGTCGACGGAGCCCGTCGGGGACGCCTGAGGCTCGGTGCGCTCCTTGAAGAAGACGTCGGTCGGGCGGGTGGCACCCCCACCGCCACCCGGGGGAATGAGGGCTCCCAGGCCACGGCCCAGTGCACGTCGCTTGTCACTCATGAACGGTCCTCGCTGTTCTCGGCGGCGTTCTGCGCGGCCATCTCTGAAGCGGCCTCGAGGTAGGAGAGGGCGCCACTGCTGTTGGGGTCGTAGGTCATGACGGTCTGTCCGTGGCTGGGGGCCTCGGAGATGCGGACCGATCGGGGCACGGTCGCCTTGAGCGTCTGGTCGGGGAAGTGCGTGCGGACCTCCTCCGCGACCTGGGCCGAGAGGCGGGTGCGGCCGTCGTACATCGTCAGCAGGATCGTCGACACGTGGAGCACCGGGTTGAGGTGGTCGCGGATGAGCTCGATGTTCTTGAGCAGCTGCGACAGGCCCTCGAGGGCGTAGTACTCGCACTGGATCGGGATGAAGACCTCGCTCGCAGCGACGAACGCGTTCACGGTGAGCAGGCCCAGGCTCGGCGGGCAGTCGACGAAGACGTAGTCGAGACGCTCACCCCGCTCCGCCAGCTCCGCCCGGTATGCCGTGACCGCCTTCTGCAGTCGGGTCTCGCGGGCGACGAGGGAGACGAGCTCGATCTCGGCGCCGGCCAGGTCGATGGTCGCCGGCGCACAGAACAGCCCGGCGATGTCGGGGCACGGCTGGACGACCTTGCTCAGCGGATCGCCATCGACGAGCACGTCGTAGATGCTCGGCACCTCGGCGTGGTGCTCGATCCCGAGAGCCGTGCTGGCATTGCCCTGCGGGTCGAGGTCGATGACGAGCACCGTGGCGCCCGCCTGTGCCAACGCGGCGGCGACGTTGACCGTCGTGGTCGTCTTGCCGACGCCACCCTTCTGGTTCGCGACCGTGAGCACGCGGGTCTGCGTCGGACGAATCAGCTCGCGCCCCGACAGGGAGATGCGACGACGGGCATCTTCGGCGACGGCCTGGGCGAGCGGGGTGTCCGCTCCCGCCACCGGGAGGTCTGCGGCGTCGTCGTGGGCGTCGCGCGACACGTTCGCCAGCGCATCTGCCGCGCGCTCCGCCTCGCTGGGTGCTGTTTCACGTGAAACATCCGCCTCGGGACGTGTCTCGGCGGTCTCCACGGGCGCAGCCGCAGAGATGGCAGCCTCAACGGCTTCGGCCTCACCGGACTCCGTTTCACGTGAAACGGTCTGCTCGTCGTTCACCGACTCCCCCTCCATGACAGACGTCTCGGCCGCGGCATCCTCGGGCGCCACGGCCGCGTGATCTGCGGCGTGGTCCTCGGTGACCGCTGCGGACGCCCCGGTGAGGGCGTCGACGCTGCTCGATGTTTCACGTGAAACAGTGCCGCGGTCGACGCCGTCCGGACCGGGCCACCCGAGGGGGGAGGTCTCCGTACCCGGCAGGGCGGGGAAACCCAGGCCGGGGGTCACGCGGCGTTCGGTCTCGACTGGCATCGTCGGGATCCACCTCACACTCGTCGGTCAAGAACACCCAATCCAACCCTGCGGCTCCCCGACACGCCAAACCGCCCGGCGCGCCATGGAGGGATTCCGCCCACAGCGCAACAGACGCAATGTTTCTCCGGGCCGCCCGCACGCCGTTGGTTGGCTTGAGGGCCGCTCGACAAACGGTGGGTCGACTCAGTCCCCTGTCCGCAGCTCGCGTCTGAGCGCGCTTCGCGCGCCTGGGCAGAGCGTGCGACCCGCCGCCAGTCCCAGCCAGCGACGATCCACCGTTGGTGGCTCCCCCTCGGCACCTCTCGCGGTGGTCGTGCTTCACGTGAAACACCGCTCGCTCCCGACCCATAGTGTGGCCCGGTTCCCGCATCAATCTCACCCTGTGTGCCCACAAGGAAGCCGGCCCGTTGTGACCTCGAAGGACCACTGCGCCATGCAACCGTTGGGCTGAGCACCTCGCGTGCGTACGGGTCTGACGGTCTCCCTCCTCGCTGACGTGCCGGAGGAGGTTGGTCCGCATAGATGGGAGGAAGGGCGCCGAAGCGTTAGGGCTTCGGGCGCTCGACACCAGCAACCTCTGATCTCCGGACGCGACATGTGAGGTACTCCGGGAAGTCTGGTCTCGCAGGGCCCGGTGGGCTGTGCGCTGGCGACGACGTCTGTGCTCTGCGTGGACGCGGTCGACGGGCGCATCCCGTGGGCTCGAGATGGGACTGTGGCGGCCACACGGGGTCAGCGGGCGGCTCCGGAGAGCGAAACGGCCCCGGTTCCTCGGGAACCGGGGCCGTGAAGAGCGTGAGGGACTCAGCGCTTCTTCTTCTTGGACTGTGAGGCGGGAGGCCTCGGCTGGAAGGTGAGATCCAGGGTGAGCGTCGGTTCATCGAGGACAGTGGCGCCGTGCTCGGTGATCGTCGCGTCGACGAGGCCGAGCCTGGTGAGGTCGCGCCGGTCGGCGTCGAGCTCCTCGCGGGCGGAACGGCCCTTCATGGCGACGACCGTGCCGCGGCCGTCCAGGAGCGGGACGCACCACCGCGCGAGCTTGGCGGAGCGGGCGACGGCGCGTGCCGTGACCCACGGCGCCGACAGCACGCCGATGAACTCCTCGGCCCGCCCGCGGTGCACCGTGACGTTCCCCAGCTCGAGGTCGCCGACGGTCGCCGTCAGCCAGTCCGTGCGGCGCTGCATCGGCTCGACCAGGTGGATGTCGAGATCCGGGCGGGCGATCGCCAGGGCAACGCCGGGCAGCCCGGCACCCGACCCCACGTCGATGAGCGTCGCTCCCTGCGGGAAGGCGTCCTCGATGACGGCGCAGTTGAGCACGTGGCGCTCCCACAACCGGGGGACCTCACGGGGACCGATGAGCCCATGGGTCACACCCGTGTCGGCGAGGATCTCGACGAAGCGGGTGGCGGACGGCATACGGTCGCCAAACACCGCGGCCGCACCCGAAGGTGCGGCCGGCGGGGTGGTGTCGAACTCCTCGGAGCCGGTCACCGTTTCACGTGAAACATCGCTCACGCGGGCAGGACCACGACGTGACGGCGCGGCTCGACGCCTTCGGACTCGGACGACAGGCCGGCGGCGAGCACCTCGTCGTGGACGACCTTGCGCTCGAACGCGGTCATGGGGTCGAGCGCGGACTTCTCGCCGCTCTCCTTGACCGAGGCGATGGCCTCCTTGGCGATCTCGACGAGCTCGGCGCGACGGCCGGACCGGTGCCCGGCGACGTCGAGCATGAGGCGGCTGCGGTGACCCGTGGCCGACTGCACGGCGAGCCGGGTCAGCTCCTGGAGGGCGTCGAGCACCTTGCCGTTGTCACCGACGAGACGGCGGGGAACCCGCCCCTCCTCGGAGTCGACGATCGCGACCGCCGCGCGGTCACCGTCGATGTCGACGTCGATGTCACCGTCGAGGTCGCAGATGTCGAGGAGGTTCTCGAGGAAGTCGGCAGCGACCTCCCCCTCCTTCTCGAGGTCTGCGGGCGCCGCGGGGGTACGCGCGGACGACGCGCCGTCGGCCTGCGCGTCCATCGTGGTGGGCTCCTGCGTCGACTCGGCGATCTCGTCGCCCTCGTCGACCCGGGTCGGCTCCACGGCCTGGTCGGTCACGTCACTCATGGGTGGTTCCTCTCGTGGCGGCCGACGTCCTCGTCGGCCGGTCCGGGCCGCATCGTCGCAGGTCAGAGACCGGATGCGGCATGGTGGGGGTTCAGTTGTCGGTCGTCTTGGGCTTGGCCTGCGCCGCACCCGAACCACTCTTCTTGGCGCGCTTCTTGCCCTTGGGCTGCACGCGCTGGCGCGAGCGCTCCGCGGCCTCCTCGGCCTCCGCCGCCTCGCGGGCCTTGCGCTCGGCCTCACCGGGGATGGGCTTGCCGCGCTTGGCGAGGCGCTCGTGCAGCGCCTTCTCGGCAGCCGAGCCGGGGGCCGGCATCTTGCGGATGACGTAGAACTGCTGGGTCATCGACCACACGTTGGTGGTGAACCAGTAGAGCAGGACGCCGATCGGGAAGTTGACGCCGGACACGGCGAAGACGATCGGCATGACGTACATGATGAGCTTCTGCTGCTTGGCGAACGGGTTGTCCAGGGCAGAGGCCGGCATGTTCTTGGTCATGAGCTGGCGCTGCGTCGTGAACGTCGTCGCCGACATGAGGACGATGAGCACGATCGTGACGATCTTGGTCGTCGTCGTCTCGGCACCGATGAACTTGTCGGAGAGCTGGGCTCCGAAGAGGGTGGCCTCTTCGGCCTGCTTCGCCACCACCCGGGTCATGGGACCGATCGGGTCCTTGGTGCCCTCGGAGATGCCCTGCAGGCCGTTGAGCACGCGGAAGAGACCGAAGAAGAACGGTGACTGCACGAGGATCGGCAGGCACGAGGAGAACGGGTTCGTCCCCTCCTGCCGATAGAGCGCCATCGTCTCCTGGGTCATCGCCTGGCGGGACTCGGGGTCGGTCTTGCCCTTGTACTTCTTCTGGATCTTCTGCAGCTCGGGCTGGATCATCTGCATCTTGCGCGAGGCGTTGATCTGCTTGACGAACAGCGGGATCATCGCGGCGCGCATGACGATGACGAGGCCGATGATCGACAGCCCCCACGCCAGACCCGAGGCGGGGTCGAGACCGAGCGTCGTGAACGCCTGGTGGAAGCCGTACATGATCCACGCGACGAGAAGCTCGATCGGGTAGAGCAGGCTGTTGAAGAAGTCTCCCATGCTGTCCTTCGATAGATCCGGCGTCACTGCCGGAGTGGGCCCACACGGTGGATCCGGGTGTGTGGGTCAGGTGGTGGTCTCGTGGGGGATGTGACGAGCGACCAGGTCTGCGTCGTCGGGCTGTCCGGGCAGGGCCGGCACGTGGTCGACACCGCCGGGCGACCAGGGGTTGCACCTGCCCAACCGACGGATCGTGAGCCAGGTTCCCCGGAGCAGGCCATACCGCGTCAGGGCGGTCACGGCATACGCGGAGCAGGAGGGGTAGTAGCGGCAGGTCGCGGGCCGCATCGGGGACAGGACGAGCTGGTAGGCGCGCACGAGCCACACAAGGGGCTTGGCAGCGACCTGACCGAGACTCATCGGGCCACCTTGAGGCGGCCAATTGCCCTGTCCAACAACGGGTTCAGGGCTTCCGACAGTTCCCCGAACGTCGCGGACGCGGCCGCCGGCTGAGCGCGGACGACGACGTCGACACCCGTCGGTATGCCGTCCAGCCGGCTCGCGACGGCAGCGCGCAGACGCCTCTTGGTCCGGTTGCGGACGACGGCGTTGCCCACGGCCTTGGACACGACGAAACCGACCCGCGGCGGGAGTCCCGCACGAGAGTCGGTCACGTTGGCGTGCACCACGAGGATCCTCGATCCCGCTCGCGTCGCACCAGGGGCTCGGATCGCCGACGCGAACTGCGACTGCGTGAGCAGTCGGTTCGGCGCCGGCAGCACCGGGGCCTCAGGCGGAGAGCTCGGCGCGACCCTTGCGGCGACGGGCAGCCAGGATGGCGCGGCCGGCGCGGGTACGCATGCGCAGGCGGAAGCCGTGGGTCTTGGCCCGGCGACGGTTGTTGGGCTGGAATGTACGCTTGCTCACGGAAATCTCTCTTCACGAGACGACCTCCACGGACGAACTCCGTGGGGTCTGGGGCTGTCAGGGTGGTGCAGGTTCTGGGGCTGTGGGCAGGCAGCAACGACCGCCGCAACAGGCCTGTCAACGGTACGGGAGAGCGTGCACCCCGGTCAAACTCACGCCCAGGGTCTTCACATTTGCGCCAAACCCGCTACTGTCTCACCTCACGAGGGGTGGATCGGCCTACGACACGCGGGGAATTCCGGCGCGCCTCGTGCTCGAGGGCCCCGGCAGGTTGCTGCACGGGATGCCCCTTGTTAGCGTCTTTCGGCATACCCACAGTCTGTGGACAACTCTGTGGAAACATCCCCGGGGTCGCATGAGGTGTACGTCGAAAGGTTGAGTGGTCAGGTGCCGGACGTGGGGATGGACCAGATCTGGCGCACGACGCTCGACGCGCTGGACTCCGACGGGATCCCCGTCCAGCAGCGCGCCTTCCTCTCGCTGGCCAAGCTCGTCGGCCTGCTCGACGAGACCGTGCTCATCGCCGTCCCCAACGACTTCACCAAGGACATCGTCGAGACCCGGCTGCGTGAGCGGGTCACCGAGACGCTGAGCAGCCAGCTCGGCCACCCCGTCCGCCTCGCCGTCACCGTCGACCAGAGCCTGGGCGACATCCCGGTGCAGGAGCCGCCGACGACCTCGGTCGACGAGGTGCCGCACGGCGGCGCACCGATGGAGCCGCGCCCCGCGAGCGCGGCCGGCGCGATCCCCGGCACCAGTGGCAGCAGTGGCACTGGGGACGCCGACGGCCGCCGCGCCGAGCGCCGCGCCGAGCTCGACGGCATCGCCCTCGTCGACGACGACGACGACCACAACGCGGCCCGGACCGACCGGGCGACGGCCCACACGAGGTCGCCCGGCGCCCTGCGCCCGCGGCCCGGCGCCGCCGTCCCCGAGCAGGTCGAGCTCACCCGGCTCAACCCGAAGTACACCTTCGACACCTTCGTCATCGGGGCGAGCAATCGGTTCGCCAACGCCGCCGCCCTCGCGGTCGCCGAGACCCCGGCCAAGGCCTACAACCCGCTCTTCATCTACGGGGAGTCCGGGCTGGGCAAGACCCACCTGCTCCACGCCATCGGGCACTACGCCCGCAACCTCTTCCCCCACGTCAAGGTGCGCTACGTGAACTCCGAGGAGTTCACCAACGACTTCATCAACAGCATCCGCGACGACAAGGCCGCGAACTTCCAGCGCCGCTACCGCGACGTCGACGTCCTCCTCATCGACGACATCCAGTTCCTTCAGGGCAAGGTGCAGACGCAGGAGGAGTTCTTCCACACGTTCAACACCCTCCACAACGCCAACAAGCAGGTCGTCATCACGAGCGACCTGCCGCCGAAGCTGCTCAGCGGCTTCGAGGAGCGCATGCGCAGCAGGTTCGAGTGGGGCCTCATGACCGACGTGCAGCCGCCCGACCTCGAGACGCGGATCGCGATCCTGCGCAAGAAGGCCGCCCAGGAGCGGCTCAGCGTGCCCGACGATGTGCTCGAGTTCATCGCGTCGCGGATCACGACCAACATCCGCGAGCTCGAGGGTGCCCTCATCCGTGTCACGGCGTTCGCCAGCCTCAACCGGCAGCCGGTCGACATCTCGCTCGCCGAGATCGTGCTCAAGGACCTCATCCCGCACGACAGCTCGAGCCAGATCACGAGCGCGACGATCATGGCCCAGACCGCGGCCTACTTCGGGCTGACCCTCGAGGACCTCCAGGGGCAGTCGCGCTCACGGGTGCTCGTGACGGCTCGCCAGATCGCGATGTACCTGTGTCGTGAGCTCACCGACCTCTCCCTGCCCAAGATCGGCCAGCAGTTCGGTGGCCGCGACCACACGACGGTCATGCACGCGGACAAGAAGATCCGCCAGCTCATGGCCGAGCGCCGCGCGATCTACAACCAGGTCACCGAGCTGACCAACCGGATCAAGCAGCAGTCGCGCTGACCCGACCACCCGGCTCGTCGCGCTCGTCCACAGACGAGCGAGTTGTCCACAGGACCGTCCACAACTGTGGGTGCCCCGACACCGGTTCGTCACTTCGGCCCTTTGCCTCGTGACCGAGCACGCACCATCCACGGACTGTGCACAACTCTGTGGACAACTCACCCCACCCGCAGGTTGTACAAACCCTCCATCCCCAGATGCCTGTGGACAGCTGTGGACAACCACCTCGGGGAGGTGGACGGACGGTGACGGACCGGTGGACCGGAGCGGACGGCATACGGGCCGTCAACAGGCGAGGACGCGCGCTCCACACGGCGTCCACGGGTCATCCACCGGTTCAGCAGGCCGCTGACCTGCATGAATGCCGGGTTGTCCACAGGATCCACACCTCCTACAAACCTGACGAGATCCATCTATCTCCTGTCCTGCCCCGAGAACCTGCTTGTGGAACCCCGACCTCGACCCGGACGACATGACACATTCCGACTCGGGTGACCCCGCGTACCTTCGTGCACTAGGGTCATGCTTCCCGCGTTCCCGGGCCATGTCCGTGCGCGTCGTTCCTGTCGTTCCACCCCGTGCACCTCTTTCTTGAAGTTAGGTCGGTATGCCGTGAAGTTCCGCGTCGAGCGTGAAGTCCTGGCCGAGGCGGTCACCTGGGTGGCTCGTGGACTTCCTGCGCGTCCGCCCGTCCCCGTGCTCGCCGGCATCCTGCTCGAGGCCAGCGACGAGGGCACCGTGACGCTGTCGGCCTTCGACTACGAGGTCTCCGCGCGGCTCACCGTCCCCGCCGAGGTGAGCGAGTCCGGCACGGTCCTCGTCCTCGGCCGCCTCCTCGCCGACATCTCGCGCAACCTGCCCAACAAGCCGGTCGACGTCGAGGTGCAGGGCTCCAAGGTGCAGGTCACGTGCGGCTCGAGCCGGTTCAGCCTGCTCCAGATGCCCTCCGACGACTACCCGACGCTCCCCGCCTCCCCCGAGCCGAGCGGCTCGATCGACGGCCACGTCTTCACCCAGGCCGTGAGCCAGGTGTCGGTCGCCGCCGACCGCGGCGACACCCTGCCGATCCTCACCGGCGTGCGCGTCGAGATCGAGGGCGACAAGATGACGCTCCTCGCCACCGACCGCTACCGTCTCGCCATGCGTGAGCTCACGTGGAACCCCACGGACAGCGCGGCGAGCCACATCGTGCTCGTCCCGGCCCGCACGCTCGCCGACACCGCCCGCTCGCTCGGCGCCAGCGGCTCGATCGACGTCGCGCTCGGCTCGGCCGCCGGTGGCGACGGGCTCGTCGGCTTCGAGGCCGGCTCGCGCCGCACGACGACCCGTCTGCTCGACGGCGAGTACCCCAAGGTCAGCTCGATCTTCCCGTCGTCCTCCGAGACCGAGGCGGTCATCAACACCGCCGAGCTCGTCGAGGCCGTCAAGCGCGTGGCCCTCGTCGCCGAGCGCAACACCCCCGTCCGACTGCGCTTCACCGAGGGCCAGGTCGCGATCGAGGCCGGCACTGGCGAGGACGCCCAGGCCAGTGAGGCCGTCGAGGCCACGCTCAGCGGCCCCGAGATCGAGGTCGCCTTCAACCCGGGCTTCCTGCTCGACGGCCTCGGCGCCGTCGGGACCGACTTCAGCCGCCTGTCCTTCACCCAGCCGTCGCGCCCCGCCGTCCTCAGTGGACAGGCCGAGGCCGACGGCGAGGCCGACACGAGCTACCGCTACGTCATCATGCCGGTGCGCTTCGCGAGCTGAGCGGGCGTAGCCTGACGACCACTCGACCGTCTCCCACCTGAAGGGGTTGGCAATGCAACTCGGACTCATCGGCCTGGGCAAGATGGGCGGCAACATGCGCGAGCGCATCCGCCGCGCCGGCCACGAGGTCGTGGGCTACGACCGCAACCCCGACGTCTCCGACGTCAGGACCCTCGCAGCGATGGTCAAGAAGCTCGAGGCGCCCCGGACCGTCTGGGTCATGGTCCCCCACGGAGACCCCACCCGCGAGACCGTCGCCAAGCTCGGCGAGCTGCTCGACAAGGGCGACCTCGTCATCGACGGTGGCAACAGCCGCTTCACCGACGACATCGAGAACGAGAAGCTGCTCAAGTCCAAGGGCATCGGCTACCTCGACTGTGGTGTGTCCGGTGGCATCTGGGGTCTGGAGAACGGCTACGGCCTCATGGTCGGCGGCACCAAGGCCAACGTCGCCAAGGCGATGCCGATCTTCGACGCGCTGCGCCCCGAGGGGCCGCGCGACGAGGGCTTCGTCCACGCCGGCGACATCGGTGCCGGCCACTACGTCAAGATGGTCCACAACGGCATCGAGTACGGCCTCATGCACGCCTACGCCGAGGGCTACGAGCTGCTCGCCAAGAAGGACATCGTCAAGGACGTCCCCGGGTCCTTCAAGGCGTGGAGCCGTGGCACCGTCGTCCGCTCCTGGTTGCTCGACCTCATGGTCAAGGCCCTCGAGGACAACCCCGAGCTCGAGGACGTCTCCGACTACACCGCCGACTCCGGCGAGGGTCGCTGGACCGTCGAGGAGGGCATCGCCAACGCGGTGCCGATGCCGGTCATCTCGGCCTCGCTCTTCGCCCGGTTCGCCTCGCGCCAGGAGTCCTCGCCGACGATGCAGGCCGTCGCCGCGCTGCGTGGCCAGTTCGGTGGGCACCAGGTGATGACGACCGCCGAGGGCGAGAAGCTCCGCTCGGAGGCGCAGGCCGGCCCGAAGTCCGCCGACACCGCCAAGGCCAAGGCCGCCGCCAAGGAGAAGCCGACCAAGAGCGCCGCCAAGGCCGCGTCCAAGGGCCGCAAGGCCGCCTCGGCGGGCCCGTCGTCCGGCTCGGGCGCCACCGGTGCGGCCAGCGGCCCGACCTCGGGCACCGCGTCGACGCGGAAGCGCGCCGCAAAGAAGGCCTGAGCCGGTTCGGTGTTCGTCCGGCACCTCACCGTTGGCGACTTCCGGAGCTATCCGAGCGCCGAGCTCCCGCTCGACCCGGGCATCACGACGTTCGTCGGGCTCAACGGCCAGGGCAAGACCAACCTCGTCGAGGCGATCGGCTACCTCGCGTCGCTGTCGTCGCACCGGGTGTCGAGCGACGCCCCGCTCGTGCGGTTCGGGGCCGGGCAGGCGATCATCCGCGGCGCGGTCGTGCGTGATGGCCGCGAGTCGATGGTCGAGATCGAGATCAACCCCGGGCGGGCCAACCGCGCCCGGCTCAACAAGTCGGCGCTGACCCGCACCCGCGACGTGCTCGGGCAGGTCCGCACGGTGCTCTTCGCCCCCGAGGACCTCGCTCTGGTCAAGGGCGACCCGTCCGAGCGCCGGCGCTTCCTCGACGACCTCCTCGTCGCCCGCCAGCCGCGGTGGGCCGGCGCCCGCGGCGACTACGACCGGATCCTCAAGCAGCGCAACGCCCTGCTCAAGTCCGCGGCGCCGGTGCTGCGCGGCCGCGGCAAGCAGCGACGACCGGTCGAGGGCTCGGACACCGCGAGCGAGCGCGAGAGCGCGCTGCACACCCTCGAGGTCTGGAACACCC
Organism: Knoellia sp. LjRoot47; assembly: GCF_964253435.1. Classification (NCBI taxonomy): domain Bacteria; kingdom Bacillati; phylum Actinomycetota; class Actinomycetes; order Micrococcales; family Intrasporangiaceae; genus Knoellia; species Knoellia sp. LjRoot47. The sequence goes on along the minus strand of NZ_CAXUQS020000001.1, from coordinate 1,144,252 downwards.
AGCTGGCCCAGGTGGCCGCTCCCCTGCTCTACGCCAGGCTGCGGCTGCTGCGCGACCTCGCCCCACTCCTGGGCAAGGCCTACGACGAGGTGAGCGCCGGGCAGTCCGATGCTCGGGTGTCGTACCGCTCCTCGCTGCGTGAGGCCATGGCGGCGCGGATCGCCGAGGGCGAGGTGCCCGAGCTCGAGGAGCTGCACGCCGAGCTGCTCGAGACCTTCGCCGAGGTGCGCTCGCAGGAGATCGAGCGCGGCGTCACCCTCGTCGGCCCGCACCGCGACGACGTCGTCCTCACCCTCGGCGAGCTGCCGGCCAAGGGCTACGCCAGCCACGGCGAGAGCTGGAGCTTCGCGCTGGGACTCAAGCTCGCGGCATACCACCTCCTGCGGCACGACCTCGGCGACGACCCGGTCCTCATCCTCGACGACGTCTTCGCCGAGCTCGACGCGGGCCGTCGCGAGCGCCTCGCGGCGATGGTGGCCGACTGCGAGCAGGTCCTCATCACAGCGGCCGTCGAGGCCGACGTCCCGCCGGAGCTGCGCGGGCGCACGTATGCCGTGTCGCTGGGTGAGGTGTCCGAGCGTGCCTGACGACACGGATCCCGTTGCGGGACAGCCCAATTCGTCGGTGGGTGGCACGTCGTCCGGCACCGGGGGCGACGGCGAGGTTTCACGTGAAACCGTCGAGGACCTGCAGTCGGCCCCGGCCGACGCCCTCTCGCGGGCCCGGGCCGCGGCGCGCGCCCGCGGGCTGCGGCCGGGGGTCAAGCCGAAGCGGCGGTTCAAGGACATGCCCGGCAGCGGCACCGGCGGCGAGGGGAGGCGCGGCGGTCGTGACCCGCAGACGCTCGGTGACGAGCTCGACGCGTTCGTCAGCGAGCGTGGCTGGAAGGTCGACGTCGCGGTCGGGTCGGTCATCGGGCGGTGGCCCTCGATCGTCGGCTCCGAGGTCGCCCAGCACTGCCAGCCCGTGGAGTTCGTCGACTCGGTGCTCACGGTCCGGGCCGACTCGACGGCGTGGGCGACCAACCTGCGGCTCATGGCCAACACCCTCATGGCCTCGCTGACCCGCGAGGTGGGCGAGGGCACGGTGAGCGAGATCCGGGTCGTCGGACCGAGCGCGCCCTCGTGGTCACGGGGGTCGCGCCGGGTCCAGGACGGGCGCGGACCGCGCGACACCTACGGCTGAGCGACAGCTCCGGCTGAGCGACACCTCCGACCGAGGGTCGGTCGAGGCCGGGTCAGCCGACGCGTCGAGGCTGGACGACGACGCTCGCCCCGTGTCCTCGGGTGAGGACGGGGTGGGCTTGGGTCGTCACGAGGTCCCCCACCTGCACCGGCGTCCCGCGGCGCGCGCTCGGCGTCACGTGGACGCGCACGACGAGGTCGGTGCCCGCCTCGACGTCGGGGACGTCGAGGTCGGCCTCGGTCGCGCCCGTCGTGTCGAGGTCCTCGACGACGGTCTCGGCGACGACGGTCGACGGTGCGTCGAGGGCGCTGACGTCCTCGACCGCGATGCGCGCGCACGCGTCGTCGGGCAGAGGCTCGCCGCTGGGCCACTCGATCCGGACGTGGACGGTGCTCACGCGTGCCTCCCTCGGGTGGTGGTGCGCCGCGACGGTGCGCTCGCGGACGGCCGACTGGTCAGCAGCATGCCGTGACCGGCGGCCACCTGGGGCGCCGCGCCGCGTCCAGATCGTTGAGCAGGCGGGCCACGGCCGCGGTCATCGGCTGCCCGGTGACCTCCTCGACGAACCGCCACTGGCCCGCCGGGTTGACCTCGAGGAAGACGTGGCGGCCGTCGGGGGTGCGTCGCATGTCGATCGCGCCGTAGCGCAGCCCCGCCACCTTGAGCAGGCGCACCAGGGCGTCCGACACGTCGTCGGGGAGGGTTGTGGGGGTCATCCGCACCCCGGCCCCCAGGTCGAGCGAGATCCGGAAGTCGAGGGGGTAGGCCAGCTCTTGGGAGTGGATGGCTGCGGCGAAGACCTCCTCCCCCACGACCGTGACCCGGAGGTCGACCTCGGCCGGCACGAGCTCCTGGAAGATCACCGGGGCGAGCGCGACGTGGTCGAGGACGGCATACTCCTCCGCTCCGACGACGCGGGTCTCGCGCCAGGTCTCCCGCGTCGCGGAGAACGCCTTGCAGATCACCTGGCCGACCCCGAGCCGGTCGACGAAGGCGCGGGCCTCGCCTGGGTCGCTGGTCACGAGCGTCCGCGGGATCTCGAGACCGGCCGCGCGGGCCGCCGGCAGCTGCCAGGTCTTCATCATCGAGGTCTCGATCGCCTTGGGCGGGCTCACCCAGGTGATGGGGAGGGCGTCCCAGAAGCCGGCCATCGCCTCGTAGGTCTCGTTGAGCGCGAACGACGCCTCGTGGGGGTCGGTGATCCTCGGGTCGGGCTCGGCGGGTCGCGGGCGACGCCACCACCCCGAGCCACAGGTCGCGAGGTCCAGCCAGCCGCCGTCGTCGAGCCGCAAACGCCAGTCGTCACCGTCGGTCGAGTGCCGCGCGGCGACCCCGACGGTGCCCGGCAGCGAGGCGGTGTCGACGACGACCGCCTCGCTGCCGATCCGGCCCAGCTCGGCCAGCATCGGCGCGAGGTGGTCGTCGCCCGCGTGTGAGACGAGCAGGATCGTCACGTCAGCCCATGCCGGTCGCGCTCACCAGCGCGTCGTAGGTCTCCTGTGCCCTCGCGAGGTCCGAGGTCGCCGCCGTGAGCGCGGTCTGGAGCGCGACGACGTTGCGCCGGGCTTCGACGACCGCGGACGCGGAGGCCTCCAGGGCGGCAGCGAGCTCGGCGTCGCCACCACCGACGTCGGCCTGGTGCCCGGTGGCGAGCAGGAAGGGCGAGAGCCGTCCGGCCAGGGGCCCCGGGTCGGGACGCGGGATCGGGAACCGCGGGAAGGGGACCGGGACGTCGTCGCGGACCTTCTTGAGTCCACCGGGCGGGTCGATGAACCGCTTCGGACCGACGATGGGGTCGTCGCGCAGCTTCTTGAGCGGGTCCGGCGTCGGCGGGTCGTCGACGAGCTTCTTGAGTCCACCGGGCGGGTCGATGAACCGCTTCGGCCGCGGCGGGCGCAGGTCGTCGACGATCTTCTTGAACCCCTCGGGCGGGTCGATGAAGCGCTTGGGCTGGGGCCCGACGGGCGCGCCGTACATGGACGCGACGGCGTCGAGGTCGCCCTGGCTCAGCGCGACCCGCTGGCCGATCTGCGCCGTGGCCGGGCTCGTCGGCGTGATGGTCTCCCGGCCGTTGCTCGAGAACGCCGTCCGCTCGTAGTGCATGATCGAGCCGTAGTCGTAGGCCCCGACGTCGTCTCCGTCGGCGATGTGCTGGTTGAAGTTGTGCTCCCGGCCGGCCTGGATGTTCTCCCAGTGGATCGTGACGAAGTGGTCGCGGTCCTCGCGGCTCTGCTCGTGCCACAGGCCGACGGCGTGTCCGATCTCGTGGATCCCACGGCCGGCGTCGCAGCCGGTACCCATCGAGATGTCCTGGCGCCCGGTCCCGCGCATGCCGACCTGCGAGGAGCAGCCCGTGCCGTGGATGAACCTCACGAAGTTGGGGAAGGACGCGGCGTTGGCCGGGGTCCGCAGGACGAACCGGATGACCGTGTTCTGCTCCCAGTGCGCGATGGCGTCGTGGACGCGCTGCTGGTCGGGCATCGCCGGGTCGATCTCGTAGGGCACCTGCCCACCGGGCCACCGGAACTGGCTGCCGGGCAGGACCACGCCCTGCTCGAGCCCCTCGCCCTGGCCACGCATGGCAGCGGTGGCGGCCTCGACCTCCTCGACGCTGCCGAGGTCGATGTCGCCTTCAAACATCGCCCGACCGTCGACGACGGCGTACTGGACGGCCTTGGGGCCGAAGGTGAGTCCGGCGATGATCGCCGTCCCGACCTCGGAGGAGCTCATGAGCTCCGGGTTGTCGCCGGTCCCCGAGGAGCCGGAGGACGACCCGGACGATGCGCCGGAGCGCGAGGCGGACTTCTTGGCGGTGCTCTTCCTGGCGTTGCCCTTCTTGGCGCCACGCCGCGGTGTCTCGGACATGCCTGTCCCCTTGCCTTGGCGAAAGGGTGGCCACGTCGGTGGCGGCCGTCAGCCGGCTCACCTCGTGACCAGCGACTGCAGCCGACGCCACCCAAGGCGCAACCTAGGACCACGCCCGGGCCGGGGCAATGGGCCGGACGGCCCTTGCCCGGGACGTCACTTCGGGGTCTTGCCAGATGGTCCTTCCGGGCCCCTCCGCTCGAACCACTGCGGGTCGTCCCAGCGGTGCCGCGCCGGAAGACGGGAGGCGTATGCCGGGTCGCGCGTCACGCGGTCCTGGACACTCGCGTGGACCACGGCGTCGTCGGGCAAGGTGCGGCGGCGGTAGCCGAGCAGGGCCCAGGTCCGGCCCATGTCGTGGATCCGGCCGTGCGCGAACTCGCGCTCCACGGCCAGCGCCGCGGCATACGGCTTGGGCAGGACGAGGAGGTCCCACGCGACGGCGTCCTCGACCATCCACTTGAGGGCGATGTCGGAGAGCTCGTGGTCCTCGAAGGTGCCCCCGACGTCGGAGTGCACGCCGGCGAACCACACCTCGGACAGCGACCGCGCCGGGGCGTTCTTCGCGGGCCGCGCGACGTCGTGGACGAGGTACTCCTCGAACGGTCGGCGCTTCTCGTCGATGGAGACCGCGTGCCGGATCCGGTCGACGTTGGGGAGCTGGCGGGTGTCGGGCCACTTCAGGCCGCCACGGAGCATGCCGGCAGCCTTCACCGTGTCCCAGATGCCGAGGTAGTGGACCCGCAGCCCCATCCGCCCGTCCGCCCCGCGACGGGAGAGGGCACTGCCGAACTGACCCAGCCGCACCCAGTCCGGGTCGCGCGACGTGAACAGGCTGACGGCATACGGGACGAGGTTCTGGGCACCGTCGCGCAGGAGGCCGAGTTTGAGGAGCATCCCGCAGAGGGCCCGCGCCGTGTAGGCGCCTCGGCTGAAGCCGAAGACGAAGATGTGGTCGCCGTCCTCGTGGTGGCGCATGAGGAACTCGTAGGCCTCGCCGAGGTTCTCGCGCAGCCCCAGACCGAACCCGAGACCGAGGACCTTCGTCGTGGCCTGGCCCCACGGGGTCCACGACCGTGACGACCCCATCGTCCCGACGCCCGGGTCGTAGTAGCCGACCTGGCGAGCCGCGTCGGAGAGATCGAGGAGCGAGAACAGCCGCACGACGCTCGTGTTGTCGCGGGCCTGGACCTGGTTCCCCGTGCCGTCGAAGCAGATGACGATGTTTTTCATCGTTTCGCCCTTCTCCGTGCCGAGCTGAGGTCCATCATCGTGGGAGAGGCGAGGTTCTGTCAGCGAAATGCACCGCTGGCCGGTGCACACGACGAGAGTCACGAGGAGTCACGGGGGGCCGGGCGCAAGGGGTCACTCATGAAGCCTGCTGAGGTCAGGGCTCTCAACCCCCGCCTGTCCCCGAAGCTCGACGTCTTCCTCGGCGGCTCCGACGAGGTCAACGCCGGCCGAGCCGAGCAGTGCCCCTCGGTCGCGATGTCGACGGTCGCCTCGCCGTCCGGTGGCTGGAGCGGCTCGGGTGGCTCGGGTGGCTCGGGTGGCTCCGGGTCGTGGGTCTCGGGTGCCCCGGCGACGAGGGGTGACTCGGCGGCCCCGGGGCTGGCGACCGGAGACGCCGGACCTGCGCCGGGACCCACGCCGGGACCCACGCCGGCGCGCGAAGGTGGCGACGACGGACCGGCCCGCTCGATCCGGATCCTGCCCGCGGCCAAGGTGGCCCGGCTCGCCGCCACGCTGCCGCAGGACGTCACGCCGACCCAGGTCGGCTTCTCGCTCTTCGTCCAGATCGACCGTGACCTCGACCCGGTGGCACATGCCGACGCGGTCGCGGCCGTGCAGGAGTGCGCGACCAGGGTCCGGTGGAAGCTCGACATGGCCTCGGTCGAGGTGCCCGCAGGACAGGTGGCCCGGCTGCTGCAGATCCCCGGCGTCTCGTACGTCGAGCCGGGCCAGTCGTTGCGCGGACCCGAGCCGGCGGTCGGTGCGCAGACCCGGGCGCCGGACCGCTCGGCCCGCCGGGTCGCGTCGGAACGGCGTCGGCACAAGGACGGGCTCGACGTGCTCGTCGGCATCATCGACGTGGGCGGCTTCGACTTCGCTCACCCGGACTTCCTCGACGGCGACACGACGCGGTGGGTGGCGATCTGGGACCAGGGCGGAACGACCCGGCCGCCGCCGCCGTCGGCGCGACGCGACGACCGCGAGGCGATGGGCTATGGCTCGGAGATCCTCGCGAGCCACATGAACGCGGCCCTCAAGGCGTCGGCGACACGGCACATGGCGGCCACCGCGCTCGAGCCGCAGTCGCAGATGGCGGTCGCCTCGCACGGCACGCACGTCGCCTCGATCGCGGCGGGGAACCGGGGGGTCGCCCGCCGCGCCCTCATCGCCGGGGTGCTCGTGGCGCTGCGACCCGAGGACAAGGAGGCGGCGTCGAGCTTCTACGACTCGACCCGGATCGCCGACGCCGTCGACTACCTCCTCGACCTCGCCGCCCGGCTGGGGCAGGAGCGTCACCCCGACGGGAGCCCTCTCCCGGTCTCGATCAACATCAGCCTCGGCACCAACGGGCACGCGCATGACACCTCGAGCTCGATGGCGCGCTGGATCGACAACGCGCTCGCGACCCGCGGGCGGTGCGTCTCGGTGGCGGCCGGCAACGCCGGGCAGGTCGAGCCGCGCTGGGCCGACGACCGCGACTACGTCAAGGGCCGCATCCACGCCGGCGGCTCGCTGCCGGCGACGAGCCTGCGCCACGAGCTCGAGTGGGTCGTCGGGGGCGAGGACATCCTCGACGTGTCCGAGAACGAGCTCGAGATCTGGTACGGCCCCCAGGACCGCTTCGACGTCGAGGTCAAACCACCCGGTATGCCGTGGATCCCGAAGGTCTCGCAGGGCTCGAAGATCCGCAACCAGATCCTCGACAACGGCACCGTGCTCAGCATCTACAACGAGGCCTACCACCCGGCGAACGGGCTCAACCGGATCTCGGTCCTCCTGTCGCCGTTCTTCGGCGAGGTCGCGGCCGACGGCTCCCGGGCGCTGGGCCCGATCGCGTCCGGCTCGTGGCGCGTCCGGCTCACCGGTGTCGTCGTGCGGGACGGCAGGTTCGACGCCTGGATCGAGCGCGACGACCCGGTGAGGCTCCCGGGGACGGGCAACCAGTGGCGCTATCCGTCCTCGTTCGGTCCCGGTTCCTACACCAATGACCGGATGATCAGCTCGCTCGCCTGCGCCGACCGGATCCTCTCGGTGGCCAACGCCGACCTCGGGCGCAGCGCCGCCCACGTGACGTCGAGCCGGGGACCCACGCGCGACGGGCGCTCCAAACCCGACATCGCGGCGGACGGGACCGAGGTCGTCGCGGCACGGGGGTTCGACGCGCGGTTCCCGTGGATCGAGATGACGGGGACGAGCATGGCCTCGCCCTACGTCTGCGGGGTCGCGGCGCTCATGCTCGGGGTCTCGCCGACCCTCACGTCGGCCCAGATCCAGGGGATCATGCGCTCCACCTCCTCCCCGCTGCCCGGCCAGACCTTCGGGTGGCGCAACGACACCGGCTTCGGCGTCATCGACGCCGAGTCGTGCCTCACCCGGACCCGCGAGTTCGCGGACATGCACCTCGCGATGCTCAAGGACGAGCGGCGCAAGGCGGCGAAGTGATGCGGCTCAGGGCGTTCTTCGCCGGGGACGGCGACTGCCTCCTCGTGACGACCGGGGACGGACACCACGTGCTCGTCGACGGTGGCCGCACCGCGTCGTTCCGCGAGAACACCCGGCCCGCGCTCGCCGAGCTCGCGACGGCCGGCGAGAAGGTGGACCTGCTCGTGGTGAGCCACGTCGACGCCGACCACATCTCCGGGGTCATCTCGCTGCTCAAGGAGGTCGCCGCCTGGGAGGTCCACGACTACCAGGTGGGTGAGGGGGCGAACCCCACGCACCCGGCTCCCGTGACACCCCGGCCGCCGACGGTGGTCGGCCTGTGGCACAACGCGTGGCGCGCCCAGCTCGGCGATCTCGAGGGCCCGGTTGCCGCTCTGGCGTCGACCGCCGCCGAGGCGCTCTCACTCGCCGCGGCCGAGGTGGAGGAAGAGTCCGGTGCGGGCCGGATGGCGCTCGACGACCTGTCCGGCCTGGCCGAGAGCATCAGCGACGGGGTGACCCTGCTCCGCCTCGCCGACGACGAGACACCCGTGCTCCGCAACGCTGCCTTCGACCAGGGCCTCGTCATGCTGCGCTCGCCGGTTCACGTCGAACGGGTGGGGTCGGCGACGCTTCAGGTGCTCGGTCCCGCCGAGGTCCACCTCAAGAAGCTGCGCGAGGAGTGGCGTGCCTGGCTCGACCGGCAACCCGCCTCGGTCAAGGACGCCGGCGGCCGCCCCGGAGCGGCCGGCGGAAGGCCTGGAGGCGGGACCGGAGGCGCTGCGGGCCAGGGCACGGCAGCCAGCACCCTGCCCATGTCTCCCCCGCAGGCCCGTGACCTCGTGCGTGACGTGGCCCGGGCAGCCGACACCGCGGCGCAGGGCCACGAGCCGGACCCCACGGCGACGCCGGCGCTCATCGAGCACCTCAGCCCGACGGGGGTGACGACGCCCAACTCGGCCTCGATCATCCTGCTCGTCGAGGAGGCGGGTCGCACGCTGCTACTCAGCGGGGACGCCGCCGAGGACGAGATCCTCGACGGGCTCACCGCCGCCGGGCACCTCACCGACAGCCAGCCGTTCTGGTGCGACGTCGTCAAGGTCCAGCACCACGGCTCCGAGCACAACCTCAGCACCCGGTTCGCGCGCAGCGTCCTTGCCGGGCACTACGTCTTCAGCGCCGACGGCGCCCACGCCAATCCCAACCCCTCGGTCGTGAGGACCCTCGTCGAGACCCGGGCGCAGGTCGACCCGCGACCGTTCACCGTGTGGTTCACCTGCTCCGAGCAGCGCACGATCCCGCAGCGACGCAAGGCGATGCGCGCGGCCCTGGACGAAGCACGACGGCTGGAGGCACGGCATACGGGGCAGGTGACCGTGCGCGTCCTCCCGGACGACCAGCCGTTCCTCGAGATCGAGGTGTAGCCCACGCAGGAGGAGAGATGGCACGCACGCGGATGGACGTCTGGACCCGGACCGACGACGAGGGCACGTGGCCGGAGGTCCTCGTCGCCTACGCGCGGGCGGTCGAGGTGATGCGCTCGCTCGACCCGGTCTCGGGCAAGCCGCGCGACCCGCTGTCCTGGCAGTTCCAGGCGGCGATGCACGGGCGGGCGACCCGGACCGGTCGTGCCGACCGCAGCAACCCGCTGTGGAGCCGGTGCCAGCACGGCAGCTGGTTCTTCCTGCCGTGGCACCGGATGTTTCTCGCCGCGTTCGAGGCCGTCGTCCAGCACCACCTCGGCGACGCCGACTGGTCGCTGCCGTACTGGTACGCGCTCGACCCCGACCGGCGCAGCACTGCCGTGCTGCCACCGGCGTTCCGCGAGAACCGCCCCGACAACGCCCTGTTCACGCCGAACCGCTCGGTGCTCGCCAACGGCGGCGACCCCCTGCCGGACGTCTCCGACTCGGTCACGCAGGCCCTGGCTGCCGAGCCGTTCGCCACCGACACCGGCATAGCGTCGTTCGGCGGGGGCGAGCGCTCGCGGCCGAGCTTCTTCGGCGAGGAGATGGGCGCGATCGAGGACACCCCGCACGGGTTCGTCCACGTCGTCGTCGGCAACGACTTCGACGCGCAGGGCAACACCGTGCGCGAGGGCTGGATGGGCTCGTTCTTCACCGCCGGGCTCGACCCGCTCTTCTGGCTGCACCACGCCAACCTCGACCGGCTCTGGCAGGTGTGGCTCGACGCCGACCCGGAGCACCGCAACCCGCCCGACGACGACCCGGCGTGGTTCCGCACGTCGTTCCGCTTCCCGGCGCCGGGCGGGGGGACGACGACCTACCGGGTCGGCGACGTCCTCGACCCCGAGGCGTTGGGCTACACCTACGAGGACCTGTCCGCGCCGAGCACCTTCCTCGCCGCTCCGGGTGCCCCGGGCGGCCCGGGCGCACCCGACGACGGCGGGATCGGCATGGGCGGCGCGCAGGCTCCTCCCCCGCGGCGTCACGTCACCCCGCAGGTCGTCGGCGCGACCCAGGACGTACCCCTGACCCGGGCCGAACCGGCCGTGGTCGAGCTGGCCGAACCCTCCGACCTCGGGCTCGGCGAGGCCGAGGGCGCCGCCCCGACCCGCGTCTACCTCAGGCTCGAGGGCATCACGGGAACCGCAGCGGCACCGGCATACGAGGTGTTCGTCAACCTCCCGCCGGGTGCCTCGGGGGCGGACCACCCCGAGCTGCTCGCCGGGCGGCTCGCGACGTTCGGGCTCGCCGAGGCGTCGCGCGGCGACTCCGTGCACGGGGGCAACGGGCTGACCAAGGTCTTCGAGATCACGCACGTCCGCGACGTCCTGGCCGACCGTGGGAGGTGGGACCCGGCGCGGGTGGCGGTGACCTTCGAGCCGGTGCTGCCGGTGCCGTCGGACACCGACGCGCTGGCCCAGGCGTCGACCGGTGCCGTGCAGCCACCGGACCTGCGCGCGGCCCGTGTCGTCGTCCTCAGTGCGTGAGCCGGCGATGACGACGTTCGCGCTGCCGGTGCGGCGCTGGTCGCGGGTCACCCGGCCGGACCGGCGGCCGGCCCTGTGGATCGCCTGCGTCGTCGTGGTCGCGGTGTTCGCTCTGGCCGCGCTGATCGCCCTGTCCCGCAACGGATCCGAACACATGGGACATCATGTGGAGCCGTCCCTGTGGCGGTCCTGGTTCGTGTGGTCGCTCATGGTGGTCGCGATGATGCTTCCTCTCGTCACCCCGGTCGTATGCCGGGTGGCCGCCGGTGGTCTGTGGGCTCGGCGTGCGCGGACGGTCACCGAGTTCGTGATGGGCTACCTGACGCCGTGGCTCACGGTGGGGTTGGTCGGGCTCGTGCTCGTGCGATGGCTGCGGCCGGGGACTGTCGGGACGCGCGAGGTGGCCGGCGTGCTCGTCCTCGCCGCGGTCTGGCACGTCGCACCCCCGCGGCGACTGCTGCTGAGGCGGTGCGGCGCCGTCCAGCCCGGGGCACTCACCGGCCTCCGGGCGAGCGTCGACGCGGTGCGCAACGGGTGGACCACCGGGCTGCGCTGCGTGGCGACGTGCGGGCCGGCGATGGCGGTGATGCTGGTGTCCCACGGTCTCGTGCTCATGGTCGGGGTCACGGCGGTGCTGTGGAGCGAGCGGCTGCGCGGTCCCAACCCCGCCGAGCGACCGGCCCAGCCGGCCCAGGCTGCGGTGCTGCTCGCGCTCGCCTTCGCGGTCCTCGCGGGGGTGTGAGGGGTCGCGTTGCTGCCGCGACGGCAGGACGCTCGCCGAGGTGCGGCTGTCGGAGGGCTGGCACAGGATGGGGACATGACGACGCACGAGCCCACGCCCCAGCCGACCAGCGACCCGCGCCCGGTCGTGCGGTGCGGGATCGTGCCGCCCTACCTCCTCGAGGCGCTCGCGACCTCGGGCGAGCCGCACCTCGAGCAGCGCGCCCGCGAGACGCTGCGGCTCGACCAGCTCCGCTACGAGGACCACGCACGCGAGCACGCGCTCCGCCCCGACGGGACGCCGGTGAGCCGTCGGGCCAACCGGGCCACGACCGAGGCGCCCAACCGCGTCGTCCACGACGCCGCCGGGGGCACGGACCTGCCCGGCACCAAGGTCCGTGGTGAAGGTGACCCGGCCAGCGACGACACCGCCGTCAACGAGGCCTATGACGGGCTCGGCGCGACCTGGGACCTGTGGAACGCGGCATACGGGCGCAACAGCCTCGACGACAAGGGGCTCGGGCTCGTCGCCACCGTGCACTACGGCAAGGACTACGACAACGCGTTCTGGGACGGGTCGCAGATGGTCTTCGGCGACGGCGACGGGGTGGTGCTGCTCGGGTTCACCCGCAGCCTCGACGTCATCGGTCATGAGCTCGCCCACGGCGTCACGCAGTACACCTCGGGCCTCGTCTACCAAGACCAGGCCGGCGCCCTCAACGAGCACGTCTCCGACGTCTTCGGGATCCTCGTCAAGCAGCGGGCGCTCGGGCAGAGCGCGCAGGAGTCCGACTGGCTCATCGGCGCCGAGCTGCTCGGGCCCGACGTCAAGGGCGTCGCGCTGCGCTCGATGAAGGAGCCGGGCACCGCCTACGACGACCCCCGCCTGGGCAAGGACCCGCAGCCGGGGCACATGCGGGACTACGTCGACACCGACGACGACAACGGCGGCGTCCACATCAACTCGGGCATCCCCAACCGCGCCTTCCACCTCGTGGCAACGACGCTCGGCGGCAACGCCTGGGAGCGCGCCGGCGCGATCTGGTATGCCGCGGTCACCGGTGACATCAAGGCGGACTGCGACTTCGTGACCTTCGCCGGGCTCACCGAGGTGGCCGCGGTGCAGGCCCATGGCGAGGACTCCGAGGAGGTGCGGGCGGTGCGCGACGCGTGGCGCGAGGTGGGCGTGACCGGCGACGCCGAGCCCGCTCCGGGACAGCCCGACGGCGGCGGCTCGCAGCCGGCGCCGGTCCCGGCGCCGGACCCCACCCCCGAGCCCGTGCCGGAGCCAGGTCCCGCGCCGGACCCGAACCCGGCACCGGGTGACGGTGGGCCGAGCCAGCTGCTCGTGCGGCGCACCGGTGGGTTCGCCGGGCAGGTGCGCGAGCGGAGCGTGACCCTCGACGAGCTCCCCGACGACGACGCCACCGCTTGGCGCACCCTGCTCGCGAGCCCCACCCTCATGGCGCTCGCGCAGGGACGGATGATCCCCGACGCCTTCCGCTACGCCGTGAGCTGCGACGTCCCCCCGCTCGACGTGACGATCCCCGAGCCGGCGCTGCCCGACGGAGTACGTGAGCTCTTCGACCGCACCCTCGAGTCCTGACCCGGCGACCCGCGGAACCTCGCGCCGGGTCGAAGCGTTCGCTTCGGTGTGCGGCGGACACCGCCCGCACCCCCTGACGTCGTCGCGAGAGGATGAGCCATGCAGCGGCTCGCTCGGCAACGTCGTCGCGGTGCCGTCGCGTCCGAGGCCGTCACCGCACTCGCCGCACTCGTGCTCGTCGCGGCCCCGGCCCTACCCGCGTCCGCCGCCCCCGTGGCACTCGCTGCACCGGGCGTCGTCCCGGCCGAGTCGGACACCACCTCCGTGAGGACGACCGACCAGATGGTCGACGTCGGTCCCGAGTCCGACGGGTCCTCGGTCACGCTCGACACCCGCCTCTACCTGCCTGCCGGGTCGGGGCCGCACCCCGCGGTGCTCCTCGCCCACGGGTTCGGCGGCAGCAAGGAGTCGGTCGACAAGGAGGCGCGGCAGTACGCCGCCGACGGCACTGTCGTCCTCACCTTCACCGCGCGTGGCTTCGGCCGCTCGGGTGGCCGGATCCACCTCAACTCACCGGACTTCGAGGTCAAGGACGGCGTGGCGCTGCTCGACCTGCTGGGATCCCGGCCGGAGGTGAGGCGGGACGGCGACGGTGACCCACGCGTCGCCGTCGCGGGCGGATCCTACGGCGGGGCCTTCGCGCTCATGCTCGCCGGAGCGGACCCGCGGGTCGACGCCACGGTCGCCGCCATCACGTGGAACGACCTGTCGCGCGCGCTCTTCCCGCAGGGCGCAGCGGGGAGCACGGTGCCGGGGCCGTACAAACAGCTGTGGGGATCGCGGTTCTTCGGCGCGAGCGTCGGGGCCGTGGCCGGCGGCGGTGGCGGTGGCGTGACCGGCGGGTCGAGCGGTGCGCCCGCCCAGTCGGCCGCACCCGCAACGGGCACTGCCGCCGACCTGCTCTGCGGTCGGTTCGAGCTGGGCCTGTGCCGCGAGCTCCAAGACGCGGCGGAGAACGGCCGCCCGAGCCCCACCCTCACGGCAACCCTGCGTCGCAACAGCCCCCAACCGACGATCACCGAGGTCACCGCCCCCACCCTGCTCGTGCAGGGCGAGTCCGACACCCTCTTCGGGCTCGACCAGGCCGACGCCAACGCCGCAGGCCTCGCACAGGCCGGCACCCGTCACGCCGTGCGCTGGACCGACGGCGGCCACGACGGCGCCTCCTCGAACCCCGGCCTCGACGAGGACGCCGCACGCACCTGGGTCCGGACCTACCTCGCGGGCACGCGCACCGACCCGCTGCCCGTGCCCGCCTTCACCTACTCGCTCCCCATCCCCCGGCGCACCGACAAGGCCCCCGTCGCGACCCTCGACGCCTACCCGGGACTGCGAGGCGGCGTCGAGCGGGTGCAGCTGCGCCGTCCCGACGAGCCCGCCACCCTCCTCACGCCTCCGGGCGGCCAGCCGAGCTCGATGACCTCGATCCCGGGACTCGGCGCGACCGAGCTGCCGACCTACCGGCTCGCGGCCCTCCCGGGCATGTCCGCCGCCTTCGACAGCACCGTCCTCGACCGGTCGCTCACCGTCGTCGGCACCCCGAGCGTGCGGCTCAGCGTCACGTCCACCGGCCGCGAGGCGACGCTCTTCGTCTCGCTGTGGCGGGTCGAGGGCGCTGACGCGGTCCAGCAGCGAGCCCTCACGTCGCCCGTGCGGGTCGAGCTCACCCCCGGGACGGCGACCGACGTCACGGTCGACCTGCCCCCGTCGGTGTGGTCGATGGCCGCCGGCAGCCGCTGGCGGGTCCTCGTCACCTCGACCGACAGCTCGTTCAGCACCCCGCGCGAGGCGCGGGGCGACCGGGTCACCCTGGCCGAACCCGTCCTCAGCGTGCCGACCGCGCAGGGCCGGGTCACCGCCGGGTCGAGCGAGCGTGACACCGAGTCGATCGCGCTCGCCGCCGGGATCCTCTTCCTGCTCGCAGGAGTCACCGGCTCCGCCCTACTGCGGCGACGTCGCCGCCACCGCGAGGCGGTGCGTGAGGACTACGCCGACATCCCGCTCGTCGTCGACTCGCTCGTCAAGACCTACAGCGACGGGCACCGCGCCGTCGACGACGTCTCGTGGCGAGCCGAGCGTGGGCAGGTCGTGGGCCTGCTCGGGCCCAACGGCGCCGGCAAGACGACGACGATGCGGATGATGCTCGGCCTCATCACCCCGGACTCGGGGTCGGTCCACGTTCTCGGCCGCCCCGTCCACCCCGGGTCCGAGGTCCTTGGCCGGGTGGGCGCGCTCGTCGAGGGACCCGGCTTCCTGCCCCACCTCACCGGTCGCCAGAACCTCGAGGCCTACTGGGCCGCGACCGGACGCCCCGCCGAGGAGGCCGCGCTCGACGAGGCCCTCGCCGTCGCCGCGCTCGGCGGGGCCCTCGACCGCCCCGTCCGCACCTACAGCCACGGCATGAAGCAGCGACTCGGCATCGCCCAGGCCATGCTCGGGCGGCCCGAGGTGCTCTTCCTCGACGAGCCGACGAACGGCCTCGACCCGCCGCAGATCGCGGCGATGCGCCCGATCCTGCAGTCGTATGCCGCGACCGGACGCACCGTCGTCGTCTCCAGCCACCTGCTCGCCGAGGTCGAGATGACCTGCAGCCACGTCGTCGTCATGCACGCGGGCCGCGTCGTCACGGCCGGTCCCGTCACCGAGCTCCTCGCGAGCGAGGACACCACGGTCTTCGAGCTCGCGTCGGTCGCCTCGATCGCCCCGGCGCGGGCCGCGCTCGCGGGGGCGGACGGCATACGGTCGGTCGAGGTCGTCGACGACCCCACGAAGCCCACGCTCACCGTCGTCTCGGACCGCCCGCGGGAGATGGTCGTGCGCGCGGTCGTGGACTCCGGCGCCGAGGTCGTCGGGGTCGGCAGCCGGCGCCACCTCGAGGAGGTCTTCCTCGGGGTCATCGCCTCCTCGCAGACCCGCGACGGCGACCCCGACGGCGACGGTGCAGGTGACGGCTCGATCGTCGAACGACTACGACAGGTGCGTGCCCGATGAGCAAGCCACTGTCCTGGCGGGCCGAGCTGCGCCGTCAGCTCGGGCGGCGACGCACGCTCTGGATGATCGCCATCGTCGTCGCGCTGCCACTCATCCTCGTCGCGGCGTTCTCGCTCGACGACGAGCCGGGGCGCCCCGGCGACCCGACGGTCCGGCTCGTCGACCTCGCCACGGGTGGCGGCCCGAACTTCACGGTCTTCGCCTTCGTCGTCTCGGCCGAGCTGCTGCTCTTCATCGTCGCCGCGCTGTTCGCGGGCGACCCCGTCCCGGCGGAGGCATCGTGGTCCTCGCTGCGCTACCTCCTCACGGCGCCGGTGTCTCGGGCGAGGCTGCTCACGAGCAAGCTCGTCATCGGATTCCTCTCGACGGCGGCCCTCGTCATCGCGCTGCCCGTGTGGTCGCTCGTCGTCGGCACGCTGGCCTACGGACCCCAGCCGTTCAGCATCCTCGGCGGCGGTGAGCTGCCGTGGGGCGAGTGGCTCCCGCGGATGGCGGTCGCCGTCGTCTACGTCCTCGTGATGATCCTGCCCATCGGAGCGTTCTCGTTCTGGGTCGGGGTGCGCAGCCAGACGCCACTCGCCGCGGTCGGCGGCGCCCTCGTCCTGCTCATCGTCTCGGGCATCCTCGACTCGATCGACGCGCTCGGCGACTGGCGCAAGGCCCTCCCCGGTCACTACTCGCGGGCCTGGCTCGACCTGCTCGTCTCGGGACCCATCGACTGGACCGACCTGCGACACGGTGCCCTGTGGTCGGTGCTCTACGCCGTGCTGTTCCTCGCGCTGGGCTACCGGCGCTTCCGCCGCCAGGACATCCTCAGCTGACGGACGCGGCGCGCAGCCCCAGCACCCGGGCAGCGGAGCGTCCGACCCAGCGGGCGACCGGCTCCACGATCGGGCTCGCGCCGCGCCACGCGATCCACCCGGTGAGGATGGCGACGGCGGCGCCGAGCGGCGAGTAGCCGACCCGGCCCATGACCTCCCACTGCACGAGGTAGATGAAGAGCGATGCCGACGCGACCGGCACGACGACCGGGACGACGACGGCTGGCACGCGGACCGAACGCACCCAGAGCAGCACGAGCAGCCCGCCCGCGAGGGTGGCGTCGCGCACCGGGTCGGAGAAGAAGGCCGGGACGACGACGAGGACGTATGCCGTGAGCAGCCAGCGCTGCCACGTCGCCGTGGTGCGTGCGGCGGCCCACCCGAGGGCGAAGAGCCAGAGCACCACCGCCGGCCGGCCGTTCACGTGGTGTGACCCCACGTCGACCAGCCCGTAGCGGAAGACGAGCGCGACGAGTGCCAGCGCGACGGGAAAGGCGAAC
Organism: Knoellia sp. LjRoot47; assembly: GCF_964253435.1. NCBI lineage: Bacteria > Bacillati > Actinomycetota > Actinomycetes > Micrococcales > Intrasporangiaceae > Knoellia > Knoellia sp. LjRoot47. The sequence goes on along the minus strand of NZ_CAXUQS020000001.1, from coordinate 1,126,957 downwards.
GGCCGGGCCCGCTCGAGCCGGTCCAGGGCGGGGACGGCGAGCAGGGCGGTGACACCGACGAGGATGTGGACGACCGCCTCGACGAACCAGTAGCGCCACTGCGGGTGGACATTGCTGCCGCCCACCGAGGTCAGCAGCACGGGGTTCCACGGCGAGTAGCGCTCGTCGACGAGGAAGAGGACGCCGAGCCAGGCCATGGCCGGGACGGCGATCCGGGTGACGGACTCGAGGGCGTGGACGACTCGCTCGGAGCGGGCCTCGCCGGAGAGCTGGAAGCGCGCGAACGCGAAGCCGGCGACGGCGAGCAGGGCGTGGGCCCCGCCGCGGATGTCGAGCACCCCGGCGTGGGTGAGGACGATGACGGCGATCGCGACGCCGCGCAGCAGGACCGAGGTCTCGATCGAGCGCACCCGTCGCCACCGGGGCACCTCGGGCGCCGGGTCGCTCGCGCGTCCGAGCTCGCGGGCCGGGCGCACGTGCCACGACTCCGGCAGGGTGCCGAGCAGACCCTCGAGCCGGACCGAGGCCTCGACGTAGGACAGCGAGTCGCCGCGCAGGGTGACGAACGAGTCGTCGAGGGTGGCGTCGGGGCGTTCGAGCAGCTCGGCATAGAGCTCCCGCACCGCCTCCGACTTATTGCCCGTTCGGGCGCCATCAGCGGCAGGTTCGTCGGCCGACTCCTCGCCCGAACGGGCAATAAGTCGGTCTGGGGTGGGGCAGGTGCCCTCGCCGAAGGCGTCGACGAGCGCGGCCAGCGCCGGGCGGTCGACCTTGCCCGACGGCGTCCTGGGCACCTCGCCGACGTCGGTGACGACGACGGCGGTGCGTGGGACGGCATACCGCTCGCTCACCTCTCGGCGCACGGACACGACGTCGCACTCCCCGGCGGACGCGGTGACCGCCACGAGCAGGCGGTCCCCGCCGTCCATGACGTATGCCGTGCGCCCTCCCGAGGTGAGGTCGCTCTCGACGCGGTCGAGGTCGATGCGCAGGCCGCAGACCTTGGCGAACCGGCTGCGGCGTCCGACGATCTCGACGAGCCCGTCGGCGGTGAACCGCGCGAGGTCTCCGGTGTGCAGCGCCGTGACCTCGGCGCCGCGGGCGAGGTCGGCGGCCGTCGTGGCGTAGCCCATCATGACGTTGCCGCCCTCGAAGACGAGCTCGCCGACACCGGCGGCCGCTCCCTCGACAGGGGCGAGCGAGAAGCGACCGCCGCTCACGGCGACACCGATGCTCGTCGGGTTGTCGGCGGCGAGGTGCGCGGGGAGGGTGGCCATGCGGGCGGTGGCCTCGGTCTGGCCGTACATCACGAGCAGGTCGAACCCGCGCTCCTCACCGAGCGCGACCCAGCGCCGGACCGCCGCCGGGTCCATCCGGCCCCCGGCCTGGGTGAGCAGGCGCAACCGGGGCAGGTCCCGCGAGGCGAAGCCCGCTGCGTCGAGCAGGTCGAACGTGTAGGGCACCCCGGCGAGCGTCGACCCCCCGGCCTCACCGAACGCCTCCCAGAAGCAGGTGTCCACGACCGACAGGTCGGTGAGCAGCACTCCGGCGCCGACCGACAGGTGGCTGAGGAGGACCGAGAGGCCGTAGCAGTACTGCAGGGGCAGCGTCGTCGCCGCGACGTCGTCGGCACGCAGGCCCAGGGCGTCGACGATCTGCTCGGCGTTGCAGTCGAGGTTGGCGGTGCTGAGCCGGACGAGCTTGGGCGAGCCGGTGCTGCCCGACGTGGAGAGCATGAGGGCGAGGTCGGGGTGCAGGTCGTGGGCGCTGCCGGGTCGACGCGCCTCGAGGAGCGGTCCGCGCGCGACGACGTCGGGGTCCCACGCCTCGACCAGGCCGGCGCCGCCGCCCGGTGCCGCGAGCACCACGGGGTGCCCGCCCGCGAGCGCCGCCAGCAGCGTGACGACCGACTCGACGTCGTTGCCGGCCTCGAGCAGCACGAGCCGTGGGGTCGTGCCGAGCGCGACCCGGCGCTCGTCCACGCGAGCGGCGAGGACGGCATACGGGAGGGTCTGCATCCCGGACCGGTCGAGCCACCGCAGCGCGACCGCGTCGCCGAACGACCGCAGCCGCCCGACGAGGGCGACGCGGTGCTGGGGCAGGACCGGGGCCGTCACACCGCAGGATGATAGGGGGATTTGGACAGGCTTACCTAACTCCGTCAGAATGCATCGTCAGCGTTCCCGCTCCCAGGAGTCCCCTCGTGCCCTCTCCCCGCACGCGTCGCGCCACCGTCGCCGGCCTCGTCGCCACCGCCACCGTCCTGCCGCTCTCCGGCTGCGGCGTCCTCGGGATCGGCGGCAGCAACGCCGACCTCCAGATCTACTCGGCGCGGCACTACGACCTCGAGGGCGCGTTCAAGGAGTTCCAGGACGAGACGGGCATCAGCGTCGAGTTCATCTCGGGCAGCGACGCCGAGCTCCTCCAGCGCATCAAGGCCGAGGGTGCCGACGGCGAGGCCGACGTCTTCATGACCGTCGACGCGGGCAACCTCTGGAACGCCGCCGAGCAGGGCGTGCTCGAGCCGGTCGAGTCGGCCGCGCTCACCGAGGCTGTCCCCGAGGACCTGCGCGACAGTGGCAACCAGTGGTTCGGCCTCGCGATGCGCGCCCGCACGACGATGTACAACCCCGACAAGGTCAAGCCCACCGACTTCGACCCGACCGACACGTATGCCGGTCTCGCCGACCCGAAGTGGAAGGGTCGCCTCTGCATGCGCGACGCCACCTCGGCCTACACGCAGAGCCTCGTCGCGAGCCTCATCGGCCTCGAGGGCCGAGACACAACCCTCGCGACGGTCAAGGGCTGGGTCGGCAACGGCGTGGACATCAAGTCCAACGACGTCGAGCTGCTCAAGGCGATCGACGCCGGCACGTGCGACGTCGGCATCACCAACCACTACTACCTCGCGCGCGAGCTCAAGAAGAAGCCGGACATGAAGGTCAAGCCCTTCTGGGCCTCGCAGGAGGGCGCCGGCACGCACGTCAACATCTCCGGCGCCGGTGTCGTCAAGACCTCGAACAACCCGGCCCAGGCGCAGCAGCTCATCGAGTGGCTGGCGACCAAGGGCCAGAGCTCGTTCGTCGACGGCAACCACGAGTACCCCGTCAACCCGAGCGTGAAGCCCGAGCCGCTCATCGCCGACTTCGGGGAGTTCAAGCGGATGCCGATCTCGGCGGAGGCCTATGGCTCGCAGAACGCCGAGGCGGTCAAGCTCCTCGCCGAGGCCGGCTACAAGTGACCGGCGGCGCGTGAGCGCCCCCACCCCGCTGGGATGATGCAGAGGTGAGCGCCGAGGTGGAGACCGACCGCCCGGTCGCCGGGAGTGATCGCCGCTCCCGCGCGACCCGGCTCTCGGGCTCCGGACGGCCCGCGTGGTCGGCGCTCGTCGTCGTCATCGCGCTGCTCGTCTCGGTCCCCGTCGTCTCCGTCCTCGTCCAGGCGCTCGCGAGCGCCCGCGACCTCGCCCTCCCCTCCGACCTCGTCGAGATGGTCCTCACGACGGTCGCGCTGCTCGCCCTCGTCGGGCTCGGGACGTCGGTCCTCGGCGTGGGGCTGGCGTGGCTCGTCACGGCCTACGACTTCCCGGGACGACGCCTCTTCTCGTGGCTGCTCGTGCTGCCGCTGGCGATGCCGGCGTACGTCCTCGGCTTCCTCTTCCTCTCGACGTTCGGACCGGCGGGCGGGCCGGCTCGTGCGTCACGCTCGGTGTTCGGCGGGTCCAGCGTCGTCGAGCTGCTGTCGGGGTGGATGGGTGCGCCGGTCGTGCTCTCGCTGACGCTCTATCCCTACGTCTACCTGCTGGCGCGGGCGGCGTTCCGGGGCCAGGGCCAGGTGACGTGGGACGCCGCGCGGATGCTCGGCGCGACGCCGTGGCGGGCCTTCCGCCAGGTGCTGCTGCCGCTCGCGCGCCCGGCCCTCGCCGGTGGTCTGGCCGTGGTCATGATGGAGACGCTCACCGACTTCGCGACGGTCCAGTACTTCGGGGTCCGCACCGTCTCGGTCGGCGTCTACCTCACGTGGAAGGGCACGTTCGACTTCGCCTCGGCTGCCCAGCTCTCGGTCCTCGTCCTCGCCTTCGCCGTCATGGTCCTCACCGGTGAGCGGCTGCTGCGCGGTGGCGCGCGCTACGACGCCCGCGGCTCGCACCGCCCACCCGCCGCACCCACCGTCCTCACGGGCGCCGGGCGTTGGTGGGCGTTCGCCGCGGCCGCCTCCGTCCTCGCCGCCGGGTTCGTCCTGCCCGTGGCGCAGCTCCTGTGGTGGGCGGTCACCGCGACCCTGGCCGACTCGTCGTCGCTCTCGACCGACCGGTTCGCCACCAACCTCACCAACAGCGCCGTCATGGCCGCTCTCGCCGCGCTCGCCTGCGTCACCCTCGCGCTGCTCGTCACCCACGGGGTGCGGATGACCGGTGGTCGCCTCGCCCGAGGTGCCGCCCAGCTCACGACCTTCGGGTATGCCGTGCCGGGCGCGGTCATCGGTATCGGCGTCCTCGTCTCCTTCGCGGCCCTCGACCGGTCGCTCGAGGCGCTGGGGGTCCCCGGTGGCACCGGGCTCGTCGTCACCGGCTCGGTCATCGGGCTGCTCGCGAGCTACGTCGTGAGGTTCCTCGCGCCGGCGTACCAGGCGGTCGACGCGAGCTTCACGACGATCTCTCCGTCGGTGACGAACTCGGCGTTCTCGCTCGGCGCCTCGCCGCTGCGGGTGCTGCGCCGGGTCCACCTGCCGCTGTCGCGCTCGGGCATCGCGGTGGCGCTCGTCCTCGTCGCCGTCGACGCCGTGAAAGAGTTGCCCCTCGTGCTGCTCCTGCGACCCTTCGGCTTCACCACCGTCTCGGTGTGGGTCTACGAGCTCGCCAACGAGAACTTCTGGGAGCAGGCCGCCCTGCCCGCCCTCCTCATCGTCGTGCTCGCGATCATCCCCGTGTGGTTCCTCGTCCGGCAGGTGCGCCTCGCCGAGCCGCACCGGCAGGTGACCTCGTGAGCAGCGCGGTGACCCTGCGGGGTGTCTCGAAGTGCTACGGCGACACCCTCGCCGTGCGCGAGCTCGACCTCACCGTGGCGCAGGGCGAGATCGTCGCCCTCATCGGCCCGTCGGGCTGTGGCAAGTCCACGCTGCTGCGCCTCGTCGCGGGGCTCGAGCGCCCGGACGCCGGGTCGGTGGCCGTCGGTGACCGCGTCGTCGCCGGCCCCGAGTGGGTGGCACCCGAGCGGCGCCGCGTCGGTCTCGTCTTCCAGGAGCACGCGCTCTTCCCGCACCTGTCCGTCGGCGACAACATCCGCTTCGGCCTCGACCGGCAGCCCCGGGCCGAGCAGGACGCCCGGGTGCGCGAGGTGCTCGACCTCGTCCACCTCGCCCACGTCGTCGACCGCTACCCGCACGAGCTCTCCGGCGGTGAGCAGCAGCGCGTCGCCCTGGCCCGCGCCCTCGCGCCCCGACCCGAGGTCGTCCTCCTCGACGAGCCGTTCTCCTCGCTCGACGAGTCGCTGCGTGCCCGGGTCCGCGCCGACACGGTGAGCGCCCTGCGCGCCACGGGCACGACCGCCATCCTCGTCACCCACGACCAGACAGAGGCCCTGTCGATCGGCGACCACATCGGCGTCATGCGCGCCGGCGTCGTCGAGCAGTGGGGCCGGCCGGTCGAGGTCTTCGAGCGCCCGGTGAGCCGCTTCGTCGCGTCGTTCATGGGCGACGCCGACTTCCTCCCCGCCTCGCTCGTCGACGGAGGGCTCGCCTGCGAGCTCGGCCTCGTGACGATCCGCAAGGACGTCGCCGACGCCGAGGTCGTCGTCCGTCCGCACGAGGTGAGCCTGCGCCTGCCCGCGGCCGGGGTCACCGGTGCGCCGGCCGTCGTCGACCGCGTCGAGTACCAAGGGCCGTTCATCCTCCACACCATCCGCCTCGCCTCGGGCCGGACGGTGAGGTCGTGGCAGCCCCACTCGGTGCGCTACCCCGTCGGCACCGAGGTCCTCGCCTCGATCTCGGCCGGGATCGTGCCGAGCCTGCTCAGCGGTGACGCCGCCCTGGCGCCCACGCCCACAGCGCACACCGACCGCTGACGTCTGCGGAGATGGCTGCTAGAGGCGCCGAATCCGCAGACGCAGGCGGGGCTCAGCCCTTGAGACCATCTCACTGTCGATTTGCTTATCTTTTGGATAACGCATACTTATTGTCGCGTGGTTGACGATTCATCAGCAAAGACGGCCCTCGCCGTCCATGACCTCACCAAGGTCTTCGACACCCGCGGCACGAGGGTCACCGCCCTCGACGCGGTGTCGCTCACCGTTGCCCGGGGCGAGATCCACGGCATCGTGGGACGGTCGGGCGCGGGCAAGTCGACGCTCATCCGGTGCCTCACCGGCCTCGAGCTCCCCACCTCGGGTCAGGTCGTCGTCGCCGGCGAGGACATCACGACGCTGCGTGGGGCCGACCTGCGCGCGGCCCGCCGCCGGTTCGGTGTCGTCTACCAGCACGCCAACCTCCTCGACTCGCGCACCGCTGCTGACAACATCGCGCTCCCGCTCGAGGTCGCCGGCTGGGACCGGGCCGAGCGGGATGCCCGCGTCGCCGAGCTGCTCGACCTCGTCGGGCTCACCGACCGCGCCGGCAACCACCCGGGCCAGCTCTCCGGCGGCCAGCAGCAGCGCGTCGGCATCGCCCGCGCGCTCGCGGCCCGGCCCGAGATCCTCCTCTGCGACGAGCCCACCTCGGCGCTCGACGCCGCGACCACCGGCTCGATCCTCGCCCTGCTCCGCGAGCTGCGCGACCGCCTCGGCATCACCGTCGTCATCATCACGCACGAGCCCTCGGTCGTCCGTGAGATCTGCGACGCGGTGACCCTCCTCGGTGACGGTGCCGTCGTCGAGCAGGGCCGCCTCGGTGAGGTCATCGCCGACCCGACCACCCGTCTGCACCGTGAGCTCATCCCGCTCGTCGAGCCGGCCCCGGATGGGCTCGTCCGCCTCCAGGTCGCCCTCGGCCACCCGGACTCCACGGTCGGCTCGATCGACGGGGTCATCGCCCTGCTCCGCCACGAGGGCATCGAGGCCGACGTCGCCGCGGCGACGGTCGAGACGATCGCCGGCCGCCGCGTCGGGCGCCTGCTCGTCGAGCTCGCCGACGCCACGAGCGGCGACCGCGCCCGCGACCTGCTCGACCGCGCTCGCCTCCACCCGGAGGTGGCCGCGTGACGTTCGAGACCGACCCGACCTGGCTCGACAACCCGGTCATCCGCGAGGGCCTGCTGACCGCCCTGTGGGAGACGCTGGCGATGACCGTCGGCTCCGCGCTCATCACCGCCGTCCTCGGCGTCGTCGTCGGGGTGCTGCTCCACAACTCCTCGCCCGGAGGTATCAACCCGCAGCCGACCGTGCACCGCGTGCTCGGTGGCGTCGTCAACGTCGGGCGGTCGCTGCCCTTCCTCATCCTGATGATCGCGATCATCCCGTTCACCCGGTTCGTCGCCGGGACGACCGTCGGCTGGCGGGCGATGATCGTGCCGCTCACCGTCGGCGCCGTGCCCTTCTTCGCCCGGCTCGTCGAGACCTCGCTGCGCGAGGTCAGCTCGGGCAAGGTCGAGGCCGCCACGATGATGGGCGCCACCCGCTGGGACGTCACCCGCAAGGTGCTCCTGCCCGAGGCCCTGCCCGGCATCGTCGCGGGCCTCACGACCACCGTGATCGCGCTCATCGGCTACTCCGCCATGGCCGGCGCCGTCGGCGGCGGCGGACTCGGCGCCACTGCGATGTCGTACGGCTACAACCGCTTCCAGACCGACGTCATGATCGCCGCCGTCGTGCTGCTCGTCGTCGTCGTCCAGCTCGTCCAGGTCGTCGGCGACCGCGTCGCCCGCGCAGTCGACCACCGCTAGACCTCCGCTCCACCCGCTCCACCCGCTCGACCCCGCGGCCGCGTCGCCGCCCCCCCGACACCGTCGTCGGCCCACCTGACCCGCCGCCCCTCTGAGCGGCACACGAGTCGGCCGACCGGCCGGCATACCCACGTCGGCCCCACGGCCGGCATACGAAAGGAAGTCCCATGTCCCCGTTCTCTCGTCGTGGCCTCGTCGCCGGTGCGTCCCTGCTCGCCGCCATGAGCCTCGCGGCCTGTGGCGCGGGCGGTGGCGACTCCAGCGGTCCCGAAGCCGACGACTCGGGCGTGACGAAGCTCGTCGTCGGCGCCTCCCCGACGCCGCACGCCAAGATCCTCGAGTACGTCCAGGCCAACCTCGCGAAGAAGGCCGGGCTCGACCTCGAGATCAAGAGCTTCGACGACTACGTCCAGCCCAACGTCCAGCTCGCCGAGGGCACGCTCGACGCGAACTACTTCCAGCACCTGCCCTACTACGAGGCGCAGGTCAAGGACCGCGGCTACGACTTCGCGCACTACGAGGGCGTCCACATCGAGCCGTTCGCGCTGTACTCGAAGAAGGTCAAGGACGTCTCCGAGCTCGCGACCGGCGCGCAGGTGGGCATCAACAACGACCCGTCCAACCAGGGTCGTGCGCTCGTGCTGCTCGCCAAGGCCGACGTCATCACGCTCAAGGCGGGCAAGGACGCGACCAACGCGACGATCTACGACATCGACAGCAACCCGAAGAAGCTCCAGTTCAAGGAGACCGACCCGGCGCAGCTGGTGCGTTCGCTCGACGACCTCGACGTCGCCGTCATCAACGGCAACTACGCGCTCGAGGCCAACCTCTCGCCGACCAAGGACGCGATCCTCGTCGAGGAGGCGAAGGACAACCCCTACGCCAACTTCCTCACGGTCCAGAAGAAGGACGAGTCCAACCCGGCCCTGAAGAAGCTCGACGAGCTGCTGCACTCGCCGGAGGTCAAGGCCTACATCGAGAAGACCTGGCCCGACGGCTCGGTGCTCCCCGGCGCCGACGCCTGAGCCTTCGCTCCCCATGGGGGAAGGTTGCGGGTCCGGAGGGAACCTTCCCCTCCGGACCCGCAACCTTCTCTCCGTATGCCGTCCCGCCCCGTCGCGCGGCCGCCGCACCTACCGCTCGTGGTAGCCGGTGAGCGGCTCGCCCGCCCGCCACGCGTCGATGTGCCCGCGGTAGATGCCCTGGACGAGCTCGAGCTCGTACATGTCGTACTGCGGCATCTCCATCTCGCGGGCCACGGCGAGCTCGGCCTCGACGTCATAGGGCACGCGCACGTAGGCCACGGACCATGGGGCGACCTCCTCGCTGCCGAGCTCGCCCTCGAGGATGCAGTACATCGGGGTCGGGTCACCCATGCAGTTGCCGACGCTGCCGGTGTTGAACACCGCCCGCCCCTCGAGCTGGACCTCGTACATCGGGTCATGGGTGTCGGCGTAGCCGATGAGGTCCGGCGCCGGCCCGTCACCGGTGGCCTCGGTGTTGGCGAAGAGCGACTCGAACTCGGCCTGCGACCGGACGTACCTCACCCGCCGGTGCACGCTCTGCTCGCTCGCGTGGAACAGGCGCACCCGTCGGCCACTGAGCCAGAAGTCGTGGCAGAACGGCAGCGACCGCAGCCACTCGCCCTGGCCCGGCCCGAGCTGGGCGAGCCAGAACCTCAGCGCCTCGTCGTCGATGGTGCGCTCGGGGTCGGGCAAGAAGTCGTCCCAGTTGCCGAGCAGGTTGACCTCGCAGCGCTGCTGCGAGAGCTCGACGACCTCGCGCCCGCGCGGCCCCTTGCCGACGTAGTCCCCGAGGTTGAGCACCCGCTCGATCCCGCGCCGCTCGATGTCGTCGAGGACGGCCTCGTATGCCGTGAGGTTGCCATGGACGTCTGACACCAGCGCCATGCGTTCCATGCCGCCCATCCTCGCACCGCGACCGGGGCCGGGACCCGTCGAACTACCCTGACGCCCATGACTTCGGACGCCGCGCCCACCCGTGACCCGCGGACCCTGACCCGCGCCGACTTCCCCGAGGTCCAGCGCGTGAGCACCCGGTGGGCCGACAACGACATGTACGGCCACCTCAACAACGCCGTCTACTACGAGCTCTTCGACTCGGTGCTCAACGCCTGGCTCATCCGCGAGACGGGGACCGACGAGACGAGCACCCTGACGCTCGGCGTCGTCGCCGAGTCGTCGTGCCGCTTCTACGCCGAGCTCGCCTACCCCGAGCCCATCGACGTCGGCGTGCGGGTCGAGCGCATTGGCAGCAAGAGCGTGACGTTCGCCTTCGGCCTGTTCGCCGACGGGTCCGACGTCATCGCGGCGCACGGTCTGTGGGCACAGGTCTACATCGACCGCGCCGAACGGCACTCCGTGGCGATCCCCGACGACGTCCGAGCGGTCGTCGAGCGGGCCCGGGCCGCGCAGCCGTGACCCCGGCCGTCTCCGCCGCCGACCTCGTCATCGACGCGTGGCGGGGCCGGTACCGGCCGGCCGACGGATCGTGGCAGCGCATCCCGCCCTGGCGCGAGGACCTGTATGCCGTGCTGTCGTTCACGGGTCACGCCGCCGTGAGTGCCCCTCGGGACGTGTCCGACGAGGACCTCACGAGGTGGGGCGTCGACGGGTTCGGGGGTGCGCACGACCCCCGCGTGATGACGCGGCTCGCGGGTGAGGAGGGATGGGTCGACGTGCTCGACGCCATCCTCGTCGCGCCCGGGACCGGTGCCGGCGACGGTGCGGCGGCGGAGGACGGTGACACGACCGCGGTCGAGGACACGGACACGACCGCGGTCGAGCTGCCGGTGGCGGGACTGGTCGACGGGCTCGTCGACGGGCTGGTCGAGCGGCCGGACCTGGCCCGCCACCCACGCGCCGTGCACGCCGCCGACGTCCGCGACGACGTCTCGGTGCACGGCTGGCCGGGACGCGACGACGTCGTCGTCACGCTGGGCCGCTCGTTCGGTGGGCTCGCGGTCGTGAGCTACGAGATCGACGCCGCGGCCCGCGGCACCGGCCTCGGCACGCGGACGGTGCGCGCGGCCCGCGCACTGGTCGCCGCCGGCGAACCCGTCCTGGCCCTCGTCTCACCCGGCAACGTCGCCAGCCTGCGTGCGGCACTGGCGGGCGGCTTCGAGCCGGTCGGGTCGGTCCAGCTCTACCGCCCGTGACCGGTTCGAGTCCTTCCCGACGCCGCGGCGTTCTCGAGTCACACAGGTCACTCCCGTTACAGTGACGCCATGACGCACCGGGGCTCCGTCCTGTCCACCCGCCGGGTCACCCGCACGGTGGCTCCTCTCCTGCTGGCCGTGCTCGCGCTGAGCGCCTGCTCCGACGACGAGCCGACGGCGGCGCCGTCTCCCTCGTCGAGCCCGAGCGCCAGCGAGTCCGAGAGCGAGACGCCGAGCCCCACGCCGACGACCGAGACGGCCACGGCCACCCCGACGCCCACGGTGACGCCCACGCCGACCCCGACGCCCACCGCGGCGTCCCCCACGTCGACCCCGACGCCGACGGCGAGCGCCGCCCCGGTCTGCGCCGCGGCCAAGGTGGGCCCGGCCAACACGGCCGGCATGTCGGTCGCCGCGGCGACCAAGGCGAAGAAGGTCTCCGCCGCGGCGCGCGACTGCGACGCCAAGACGCTCGTCACCCTGGCCCGTGCCGACGCCACCGGGCTCGCCGGCGACCAGCCTGCCTCAGCGGTCTTCACGAGCAAGGCCGGGCCGAGCTACGTCGCGCTCGCCATCCTGCTGTCGATGCCGCCGACCGAGGCGTTCGACGGGACGATCCAGCCCAAGGTCTTCTCGGAGCAGTTCGCCCAGAGCGACGCCGAGTGGGACAAGGTCATCAAGGCGGGTCTCGTCACCCGCGCGCAGGCCACGAGGATGCGTCAGAACGACGGCGGCTACACCGGCTACCGCGTCGGGTTCGCCGAGGACGGCACCTGGACGTACTTCACCACCGGTCGCTGACCCGGGCCGCGTGCACAGGTCCGGAGTTCGGGCTCAGGCAGGGTGCATCGTCGCGACGATGGTGTCGCTGACCTCTGCCGTCGTGACCGCCTCGAGCGCCGAGACCGACAGGTTGAGCACGCCGTCCGGCGTCTCGACGAAGATCGAGCGACCCATGACCGGGCGCCCCGACACCTCGATGGTGTAGTCGGCCGTGACGATCGGTCCGGCCGGGGACGTCCCCGGCGTGACGACCACGGGGACGTCCGAGACCTTGCCGAGCTCGGCCTCGAGCTGGGCCTGCGTGGGCAGGCCCTCGAGCGGCACGACGAGCCCCGAGACGTTGTCGGCGTAGCCGCGCTTCGGCGGGGCCAGCATGAGCAGGTCGGCGTTGCCGACGGCCTGCATCATCTGTCGCGAGGTGATCCCCATCCGACCCGCCATCTCGTCGAACGCCGAGGAGTCGCCGAGCTCGAGCAGCTTCTTGGGGTTCATCGCCGTCCACGTCTCCGGGACCGCGAAGGAGACCGACACGTCGTCGACGGTCTGCCAGGCGTGGCCCGCCGGGAGGGACGGCGCCGCCGAAGGGCTCGCGGAGGCCTCGTCGGACGCGACGCTCGACGCCGGTGCAGCCGCCTCGGACAGGGCGTTCCCGGCGACGCCACCGCAGGCGGAGAGGACGAGGGACAGGAGCGCCGCGAGGGGCGGCCGGGGCTTGGGCATGGGGCGAACACTCACCACGCCCGGCGAGCGTGGCGGGCGCTTTGTCGCAACCGGCGAAAAACGCCCGCAGACGGCCTGAGAGGGGTGGGGGCCGTATGCCGGGTCAAAAACCTGTCTCCCACGTCGAGAAAACCGCGTTCCCGGGCCTCCAACGACGTGCGCTGACAGGACTGACAGGTAAACTGGAGGGCGAACGTCGCGCCCAGGGCGAATCTCCGCCCCGGGCGCGTGGCATGAGCCAGACCAGCTGAAGGAGCACCGTGCCCAGCACGCCCGACGACAACAGCATCGAGACGCCGGTGACGGCCCCGGAGGGGACGCCGCAGGACGCCGCGGACCCGACCGAGGCGACCGGCGAGGAGGCGACCACCCCGGCACGGAGCTCGTCCGCGGTCGACGCGGACACGGCATACGACGCGTCTGCCATCCAGGTCCTCGAGGGCCTGGAGGCGGTCCGCAAGCGACCCGGCATGTACATCGGGTCCACCGGTGAGCGCGGCCTGCACCACCTCGTCTGGGAGATCGTCGACAACGCGGTCGACGAGAGCCTCGCCGGCCACGCCGACACCATCGACGTCACCCTGCTCGCCGACGGCGGCGTCCGCGTCAAGGACAACGGGCGAGGCATCCCGACCGGTCTCAACGACGCCTACGGCATTTCGACCGTCGAGCTCGTCCTCACCCAGCTGCACGCCGGTGGCAAGTTCGGCGGCGGCGGATACAAGGTCTCCGGTGGCCTGCACGGCGTCGGCTCCTCCGTCGTCAACGCCCTCGCCACCCGGCTCATCGCCGAGGTGCGCCAGCTCGGCCACGTGTGGCGGATGGAGTTCGACCACGGTGAGCGGCTCGCCCCGCTCGAGCAGGTCGGCGAGACCGACGAGACCGGCACGACGATCACCTACTGGGCCGACGACCAGATCTTCGAGACCGTCACCTACGACTACGAGACGATCCGCGCGCGGTTCCAGCAGATGGCCTTCCTCAACAAGGGCCTGACGATCAACCTCACCGACGAGCGCGTCCAGGAGGCGTCCGAGGACGACGAGGCCGAGGCCGTCGAGGGCAACGAGAGTCGCAAGCGCACCGTGTCCTACCGCTACGACAACGGGCTCGTCGACTACGTCACGCACCTCGTGTCGAGCAAGAAGTCCGACCCGGTGCACCCCGACATCATCAGCATCGAGGTCGAGGACGAGGCCCGATCGCTCAGCCTCGAGCTCGCGATGCAGTGGACGACGGCCTACAGCGAGTCGGTCCACACCTACGCCAACACGATCAACACGCACGAGGGCGGCACCCACGAAGAGGGCTTCCGCGCCGCGATGACGAAGATGATCAACGACTTCGCGCGCAAGCAGAACCAGCTCAAGGACAAGGACGAGAACCTCACCGGCGACGACGTGCGCGAGGGCCTCACCGCCGTCATCAGCGTCAAGCTCGGCGAGCCCCAGTTCGAGGGCCAGACCAAGACCAAGCTCGGCAACTCCGAGGTCAAGGGCTTCGTCCAGCGCGCCATGACCGACTCGTTCGGTGACTGGCTCGAGCGCCACCCCGCCGAGGGCAAGGAGATCGTCCGCAAGGCGATCCAGGCCGCGACCGCCCGCCTCGCAGCCCGCAAGGCCCGCGAGGCCACCCGCAAGCGCGTCCTCGAGTCCGGCGGCCTGCCGGGCAAGCTGCGCGACTGCCAGGCCAAGGACCCGGCCGTCTCCGAGGTGTTCATCGTCGAGGGCGACTCCGCCGGCGGCTCGGCCGTGCGTGGCCGCAACCCCTACACCCAGGCGATCCTCCCGATCCGCGGCAAGATCCTCAACGTCGAGCGTGCGCGCCTCGACAAGGCCCTGGCCAACCAGGAGGTGCAGGCGCTCATCTCGGCGTTCGGCACCGGCATCGGCGAGGACTTCACCATCGAGAAGGCCCGCTACCACAAGATCGTCATCATGGCCGACGCCGACGTCGACGGCATGCACATCCGCACGCTGCTGCTGACGCTGCTCTTCCGCTTCATGAAGCCGCTCATCGAGGCCGGCTACGTCTACCTCGCCCAGCCCCCGCTCTACCGCATCAAGTGGAGCAACGCCCCGCACGAGTTCGCGTTCACCGACCGCGAGCGCGACGCCCTCGTCGCCGAGGGTCAGAGCAAGGGCCGCCGGATGCCCAAGGACAACGGCATCCAGCGCTACAAGGGTCTCGGCGAGATGGACTACCAGGAGCTGTGGGAGACCACGATGGACCCCGACAACCGGGTCCTGCTGCAGGTGACGCTCGACGACGCGGCCGCCGCCGACGAGATCTTCTCGGTCCTCATGGGCGAGGACGTCGAGTCGCGCCGGTCCTTCATCCAGCGCAACGCCCGCGACGTGCGCTTCCTCGACATCTGATGCGTATGCCGTCGGCCCACCTCCCGCGTGCGTCCGCAGGCATGGTCGAGAACTCGACCACGGCTGCGGACGCAACGCGGCGCGGGACCGGCGCGCGGCCCACGAACTGACTTCACGGCATACCCCGCCGTTCTTCGAACTGTAGTGAGAGACAAGGGAACTGATGGCTGACGACATCGACGGCACCGACAACGAGCTGGACACCGAGGACGCCGGTGACCAGGGCTCGGTGATGCACGACCGCTCGCCCGGTGAGACCGACCGGGTCGAGGAGATCGACCTCAACACCGAGATGCAGCGCAGCTACATCGAGTACGCGATGTCGGTCATCGTCAGCCGTGCGCTCCCGGACGTGCGCGACGGGCTCAAGCCGGTGCACCGCCGCGTCATCTACGCGATGTATGACGGTGGCTACCGCCCCGACCGCGGCTTCAACAAGTGCAGCCGCGTCGTCGGTGACGTCATGGGCCAGTACCACCCGCACGGTGACGGCGCGATCTACGACGCCCTCGTCCGCCTCGTGCAGGACTGGTCGCTGCGCTACCCGCTCGTCCAGGGCCAGGGCAACTTCGGCAGCCCGGGCGACGACCCGGCCGCCGCCCCGCGGTACACCGAGTGCCGGATGGCGCCGCTGTCGATGGAGCTCGTCCGCGACATCGACAAGAAGACCGTCGACTTCGCCCCGAACTACGACGGCAAGACGCTCGAGCCGACCGTGCTGCCGGCACGCTTCCCCAACCTGCTCGTCAACGGCTCGTCCGGCATCGCCGTCGGCATGGCCACCCAGATCCCGCCGCACAACCTGCGTGAGGTCGCCGACGCCGCCCAGTGGGTGCTCGACAACCCCAAGGCGTCGCGCGAGGAGGCCCTCGAGGCCGTCATGTCGCGGATCACCGGCCCGGACTTCCCCACGGGCGCGCTCATCATGGGCCGCAAGGGGATCGACGACGCCTACCGCACCGGCCGCGGCTCGGTCATCATGCGCGCGGTCGTCGAGGTCGAGGAGATCCAGGGCCGCCAGTGCCTCGTCGTCTCCGAGCTGCCCTACCAGGTCAACCCCGACTCGCTCGCGCAGAAGATCGCCGAGCACGTCAAGGAGGGTCGCCTCCAGGGCATCGCCGACATCCGCGACGAGACGTCGGGCCGCACCGGACAGCGCCTCGTCATCGTGCTCAAGCGCGACGCGGTGGCCAAGGTCGTGCTCAACAACCTCTACAAGCACACGCAGCTCCAGACGAACTTCGGTGCCAACATGCTCGCCCTCGTCGACGGGGTGCCGCGCACGCTGCCGATCGACGCGTTCATCCGGCACTGGGTCGACCACCAGATCGACGTCATCCAGCGACGCACGGCCTACCTCCTCAAGGAGGCCGAGGACCGCATCCACATCCTGCGCGGCCTGCTCAAGGCGCTCGACCTGCTCGACGAGGTCATCGCGCTCATCCGCCGCTCGCCCACCGCGGAGGCGGCGCGTGACGGGCTCATCGAGCTCCTCGAGATCGACGAGATCCAGGCCCGCGCGATCCTCGAGCTCCAGCTGCGCCGTCTAGCCGCCCTCGAGCGCCAGAAGATCATCGACGAGCACGACGCGATCCAGCGCGAGATCGAGGACTACCAGGACATCCTCGCCAAGCCCGAGCGCCAGCGGACCATCGTGTCCGAGGAGCTCGCGGGCATCGTGGACAAGTACGGCGACGAGCGCCGCACCCACATCCACGGCTTCGACGGCGACATGTCGATGGAGGACCTCATCCCCGAGGAGGACGTCGTCGTGACGATCACCCGGGGTGGCTACGCCAAGCGCACCAAGGTCGACGCCTACCGCTCGCAGAAGCGCGGCGGCAAGGGCGTCAAGGGCGCGCAGCTGCGCGGCGAGGACGTCGTGGCGCACTTCTTCACGACGACCTCGCACCACTGGCTGCTCTTCTTCACCAACCTCGGCCGGGTCTACCGCGCCAAGGCCTACGAGCTTCCCGACGCGAGCCGTGACAGCAAGGGCCAGCACGTCGCCAACATCATGGCGTTCCAGCCCGACGAGCACATCGCCCAGGTGCTCGCGCTGCGCGACTACGGCACCTCGCCCTACCTCGTCCTCGCGACGCAGAACGGCCTCGTCAAGAAGACCCGTCTCGCCGAGTACGACTCCCCGCGCTCCGGTGGCCTCATCGCGGTCAACCTGCGCGACGGCGACGAGCTCGTCGGCGCCGGGCTGACGTCGGCTGCCGACGACTTGCTCCTCGTCTCGAAGAAGGGCAAGTCGGCGCGCTTCCACGCCGACGACGCGACGTTGCGCCCCATGGGTCGCTCGACGTCCGGTGTCACCGGGATGAAGTTCGTCGGTGACGACTCGCTGCTGGCCATGTCGGTCATCGAGGAGGGCACCGACCCCGACGTCTTCGTCGTCTTCGAGTCGGGCTTGGCCAAGCGCTCCAAGGCGTCGGAGTGGACCGTCAAGGGCCGTGCGATCCAGGGCGTCACCGTCGCCAAGCTCACCGACAAGGGCGGCGACCTCGTCGGGGCCCTCACCGTGGATGAGGACGACGAGGTCATGGTCGTCTTCGAGCGCGGCAACATCGTCCGTTCGCGGGTCGACGAGGTCCGCCTCACCGGTCGCAACACCGCCGGCGTCTGGTTCGCCAAGCCGGGCCGCAACGACGCCATCGTCGGTGTCGCCCGCAACGCCGAGAAGGTCGTCGAGGAAGAGGTCGCCGAGGCCGACGCCGAGGGTGTCTCCCCCGTCGACGGTGAGCCGCTGAGCGCCGAGGAGGCCGCAGCCGTGGCTCCCGACGAGGCTCCTGACGAGGCTCCCGCTGTGGCTACCGGCGGAAGCCCTGACGGCGCTGGTGACGACACGTCCGCACCCACAGGTGCGGAGGATGACCACCCGGTGACCGATGGCGTACCGTCGGTGGACAAGGACGACGCTGACGCTGACTCTGACGCAGAGGCAGCGGATGAAGGAGACGACGAGTGAGCACCGCAGACCAGGCCGGCACCTCGATGCGTTCGGCATCGAGCTCCACGCCTGAGCCGACGCGCTCGATGAGCCGCCCCTCCGACGCCCCGACCGCTCCGGCGCGCCCCGCCGCGCAGAAGGGCCAGTCGGCTGCGGCTCCCCGGGGTGCCGCCTCGGGGCGGCGCGTGCGCCTCACCGTCTCGCGGGTCGACCCGTGGTCGGCGATGAAGATGTCGTTCCTGCTGTCCGTCGCGCTCGGCATCGCCGGCGTCGTCATGGTCGCCGTGCTGTGGATGATCCTCGCCGGCATGGGCGTCTTCGACCAGGTCAATGGCCTCGTCGGCCAGATCATCCAGGACGGCGACACGACCTTCGACATCATGGACTTCCTCGGCTTCGGCCGTGTGGTGTCCCTGGCCATCGTCGTCGGCGTCATCGACGTCATCCTCATGACGGCGCTCGCGACCCTCGCGGCGTTCCTCTACAACGTGTCGAGCAGCCTCGTCGGCGGCCTCCAGCTCACCCTCACCGACGACTGAATCAACCACCTCCATCCGGTATGCCGGCCGCTCACCAGAGCGGCCGGCATACCGTTTTGGTAGGGGCGCGGGAGGTGGGGTAACCTCGTCTCTCGCGCCGCCTGTGCAGGTGGTGCCGCCGGATTGGCGACGGGCCTATAGCTCAGACGGTTAGAGCGCTTCCCTGATAAGGAAGAGGCCAGAGGTTCAAGTCCTCTTAGGCCCACCATCCGATCCTCGACCTCCCAGGTGGTGCACCCGTGAAGAAGCTCCTCTTCGTCGTCCTGACCGCCGTGACGGCGGGCGTGGTCAAGAAGAAGCTCGACGCACAGGGCGCCGACCAGCGGCTCTGGGCCGAGGCCACCGACACCGGTTCGGCCTCGCAGCTCCCGAAGAACTGAAAGACCCGGCGGTGCACGTCACCGCCTGGGGGCCATGGCGCAATTGGTAGCGCACCTGCTTTGCAAGCAGGGGGTTAGGGGTTCGAGTCCCCTTGGCTCCACCGCAGGTCAGAGGCCCTTCGCGAGGTTCGCGAAGGGCCTCCGACGTGTCCGTACCCCAGAAAGTACTGCAGTCGCACGTGCGGGCGGCCCGGCGCTTTCCACTTGGCCCCTCAGGCGCCCCACTCACCTCGAGCCGCTCCGCTACCCCCTAAACCCCACCACGCCAGTGGACTCATACCTTGCCTGTGTACTCCTCGGAAAATGTGCCGCAGGGCACGCCCGTCGCAGACCGACGGCGATGGAAGGGATCAACCAGCGTGCGCTGCAGACGCCGGCGTTCAGGCGAGACGCACCGGGCGCCGCACTCCTGGCAGACGTTGAAGAACGTCGCGGTGTCAAGCCATGCCCCAACAATCCTTGCTGGCTCCGGGCACGCGGTGACGGCCCATAGGGTCGAACTACGATTCCGGAGGGCTGTCGGGTCCTGACTTGAAGGGTCCCTGATTGGTCGCTAGTAGGGGAGCGAGTCCGGAGCGATCAGTTGGCGGGCGATCCCTCTAGCGTCTTGCAGGACCTGGCACTCCCATACCCTCACGACGCGCCATCCGGCGTCCTGAGCAGCTGGGTGGACCGCCGGTCACGCTCGGTGTTTCGGAGCATCTTCTCGGCCCATAGCTTCGCGTTGGGTCTCGTCTAGGGCGTCTTGCGGCCGTGCTCCGGGCACCCATGCCAGAAGCATCCGTCGACGAAGACCGCGACGCGACGCGAGGACAGGACGAAGTCGGGGGTGCAGCCCTTGGCGAGCTGTCGATGCAGCCGGAACCGACCGCCGGCAGCATGGACCGCCCGCCGCAGGAGGATCTCGGGGGCCGTGTTCACCTTGCGGCGGCGCGCCAGATGGGCGCCCGCCTCAGTGCTGACCCAGCGCTCCGCCACTTCTCCAACCTACGTCGGCTAGGAGATTCCTTGAATCGTGGCCGCATCATGCTGGACAGGGCATGGTGGTGCGGTGAGGCCCTGGCTGGGCCCGCCTTGGATCGGTCCGCGGAGGAGAACGCATGGCGCTGTACGACATGACCGGAGTCAAGGGCGACGCCCTGATCACCGAGCACTCCTTGGTCAAGCTCAAGCGCAGCAGCTTCGCCGAGCAGAACATCCAGGAGCGGACGCATCTTCAGGCGGCACTTCGAGACCACATCGATCTCATTGACGAGAACCTCCATATCGTCGCCGAGGAGTTCGGGGATTTCGAGGGCGCCAACCGCCGGATCGACCTCCTCTGCATCGATCGCGAAGGGAAGCTCGTTGTCGTCGAACTGAAGCGCACGGCCGACGGCGGACACATGGAGCTCCAAGCCCTTCGCTACGCCGCCATGATCTCGACAATGACGTTCAGTCAGGTGGTGAATGCATTCGCCAGGTACCGGAAGTCGCGGGGGGCCGAAGACCACACGGATGGCACCGCCCGGTCCGACCTCCTCACGTGGCTAGACCTAGGAGATGACGAGGAACCTGCCATCCCGCGAGAAGTTGGGATCGTTCTAGCCTCGGAGAACTTCAGTCAGGAGATCACCACCACCGTTCTGTGGCTCAACGAGTTCCACGCCTTCGACATCCGTTGCATCCGTCTCAGCCCGTACACACTCGGGGAACGACTTCTCCTCGATGTCCAACACGTCATTCCGCTCCCAGAGGCGTCCGCGTACACCGTGCGCGTACGAGAGAAGGAGACAGCGGTGAAGCAGGCGAAGGAGTCGTCTGCCGACTGGACGAAGTTCATCATCGACTCCCCGACAGGGTCGACCGAGCCGCTCCCAAAGCGCTGGGCAATTCTCCGACTCGTCGAGGGCCTCCACGGCGCGGGCATCACCATGGCTCAGATCAGCGCGATCCTGCCCTCGTCAAAGGCACTCCAGGTCGACGGTGTGTTCCTGGATGAGGACCAGCTCTGGGACGCCGTGCAGGCGCAGTTGGGCAAATCAGACGAGAACCGCAAGCGTTGGCACCTGGGGTCCCCCCTGATCGAGGGGGACCACACTTGGGTACTGAACAACAACTGGGGCTCGTCGACCAGGGAGAACTTCAAGAGGCTCCTCGACGTGGCGCCACCGGGCTTCCACGTCCGCGAGGAGGGCGAGGCCGACTGACCCCCTGCCGTGTTCCAGTTGCACACGTACCCCAGAGAAGTACTGCAGTAGTGGGGTGTGGAAGGGCCTGAGACCGCCCGACGGAGGGGAATAGCGTGCTCAACCGACCCGGCCGAAGGCCCATCTGCGGAATTTGCAAGCAGGGGGTTCGGGGCAAGTCCCCTTGGCTCCACCGCAGGTCAGAGGCCCTTTCCGCTCGCCAGGAAGGGCCTCTTTCGTGTCCGTACCCCAGCAAAATGGGCCAGCGTGCCGGGCCAGGTGGACCGGCCAGATCCAGCGGCTTCCCTCTCGCGGTACCGAGCCAGCGAGAAGAGGCAATGCCTTCAGAAGCCCGCCCACTCACGATGCGCCCGGAGAGCGGCGGTCGAGGGACGGTCGGCCTTTCGCCGCGGAAGAAGAAGCCGGCGAGCACTGAGCTCCGCTCCGTAGCGGGTCACCTGTAGGTGGGGCTTCATTAGGACGGTGTAACAGGACTCGTCGATCGCGATGGCTCCGCGGTCGAAGAGTATGTGAATGTCTGACCGCAACAGGAGTCCGTTGCCGACTACGTTCGTCGCACGGCCGCGGTAGGGGTAAATGTGCGCACCCTGGAGCGTCTCCACAGCGTCAGACTCCGTTATCGCGCACTTGGCTCCATACGCTCGCAGGAGCGCGGACCGGAAATTGTCTTGGCCGTCTCTGACTGCTCGTTCGACGAGTCGTCGATTGCGGTCGTCTTGAATCTCGGCAGGATCGAAGTCGAGTTCCGCGTCCTCTTCCTCGTCCGCCATTTCCCGGCGCTCCACGTCAGGAAGGTCTGGGCTGGTCGGCACCCCGTGCTCCAGGAGACCGTCGATGATTGCCTGAAGTGCCTTGTTCGTGACTGTGGCACCAGGCGAGTAGAGCGTTGGGTCAATCGGAGCATGCGTAGCGGTCTCAATCACGCGTGCAAGCAGGTCGTCCTTCACGAGCCCTGCCATCGACGTGTCCGGTATGCCCAAGGCTCGGCCAACGGCCTCCAGGAAGTCTGCTCGTACAGTGCTTCCACTCGCCGTTGTGAAGTGCGGGATCCGGAGCAAATCAGAGATCACACTCATTAACGCTCGCTCGGGGTACTCCCGCCCAAATACCCTCGCCACGCTCTGCAGGTTAGTCGGTGGAAGACGCTGCCGGCTGGAGCTTCGACCGAAATCTAGATGTCCATGCCCAGTCGTTAGTGCTCGGGATGCAAAGGCGTCTCCAACACACTGGCTATGCGGTCTGCTGCCTCCGGGAGATGCCCCGACCAGCGATCTATCGATTGCGAAGTGCGTGCAAGTCCGGCTTCGGCCCTAATCCAAGCGTGGAGGGTCCTGGACTTCTCCCTTAACCCGTGCCACTCCTGCTTGTAAGCGTTTTGAGTAGACCAAGAAGTCGTCGATGTCCTTCTTGCGGATCATCACCTTTCCTTTGCGGGGCCTCCCATCCGGTTGCCTGAAGCCGTCTTGAAAGTCGCCAAGCACAATGTGCTTGTTGGCCATGTTGACCTCAAGCACCTTCACACCGACGAACCGCACGGCCTCCTTGAAGCGGCTGGCGTACGAGAGGGGGTTGAACTCCTTCTCGCGGCCGAGGTGACCTACCGAGCGCCTCCAGGTGTTCCACGCGACTGTTGCGATGTCGTTTCGGTCTCTGCCGTGCCATGTCTCGTGCTCATACACGACGTACCAGAAGCGCCCGAACTCCTCGAGGCAGCGAGCGAATGCGGCTGCGTCGTTCCCTGGTGAGTCGCTCACGGCGATATTGGACGCCTTGAGGTCTCCGTACAAGTGGACCTCACCCTGCTGCATGAACCGGAGGTCGTAGTCGAACTCGCCCTTGCGCTTGACCTTCTGGACCGCGAGCAGGTGCTCCAGGCGATGCTGCCTCACGTATCGATCGAGTCTGTACTCGACGTAGAAGCCTGCCCACTCGTTCTGGAACCTGTCGGGCCATCGTGCTGAGTGCATCTCACGCACGGCATCGAGACCCTCGGTCCTCCGCCCGTCAAGGAGCTCAGCACTGAAGCGACGTATCGCCCCGAGGTGAGGGTTGGCCTCCGTATACCCCTGGAGGAGGTAGTCCTCAAACTGGTCGGCTCGCACGGTGGTCAGCCGGTTGCCGTTCCTGTCGTCCTTGGAGAACTGTCCCAACGTCTGTGCTTGGAACAGGTCGTTGGTGGCGACATGCGCCGCAGAGTTGTTGGCCTTGCGCCGCACGTAGGTCGAGGGCTCGAAGTCGACGAAGATCGTGACGTCGCCATAGTGGTAGATCCCGACGAAACGCGGCACAAGCCTCTCCTCTCGAGCCTGCCGCTCAACGTCGAGCCATCGCTTCGGGATCTGGATCCGCTTCTTGTACTCGGGCCAGGGGTAGCCGAGATGGGTCACCTGCTTCTTGAGGATGACCTGGTCGCGATACCGAACGACCTGCTCACCGGCGTAGGTCGCAACGGAGGCCCCTGGCAGTGCCGCGAGCAGGAGTGCGTTCTTCGCGGCCGTGCTGAGGCGGGTGTCGACGTCACGCAGGACACTTCCGTCTGAACGCAGCTGGTCAACGGCAACCGAACCCACAGCGACAGCCCTCCCTTTGCGCTTGGTGGCAGGAGGTTACTGGGTGGCCGCCTGCGCCGTGACCGTCCGGCCACGGAACGCCCTCTACCCCGCGAGATCCGCGGCCCGAGGCTGCGTCCTCTGCATTTCTGTCTCTGTCGCGGCGGGCGACAGGGCGTTGCCGATGGGGTTGGTGTCAGCGGCAAGCACGCTCCTAACCAGGCGCTTAGGAAGATCGGCCGCATTCTGCGCGACATGCGTGCGGAAGACATGCCAGGCAGCTCCCACGGCCACGCCATTGCCGACCTGCTTGTAGGAGGCTTGGTCTCGCTGTCCTTCAAAGGTGAAGTCGCTGCCAAAACCTTGGAGCCGCGCTGCCTCGTGTGGTGTCAGGCGCCGCCGGCGTCGTCCCACGATGGACGTCTGCGTGATGGCGACGAGTGCGGGCAGGTACGTGGGTGCCTTGGCGCGGATCCCGGATGGGCGCAGGTGCATGACGGTGTCCCACAGAGACGCGGTGTCCTGCGCCTGCCACTCGAGCTTTCGTCGGGAGTCCGGGAAGCTGGAGAACGACGGGTTGGCCTTCTTCCATGCCTTGATGACGTCCCGGTGGTCATCGAAGAACCGTGCGTTCTTGATGAGGATGTCGGACTTCCACTTCGGCAAGGCCTCGAGCTCCACGGGGTCCAAGGCCCTCTCCGGAATCCAGGCGTCTGCCCACAGCGGAAAACCTGGGAGCCGAACGCCACGCGCCGCCCACATGCGCTGCACGAGGTCGTCCCAGACGTTAATCCAGTGAGTCTCGTCTGACGTGAGCCTGTACTTGGTCAGGTTCGGGATGGACTCGTCCGCGTCTAGGATCCACTCGGCGTCCCAGTCGTGGACGTTCCACTCGTTGACCGGGCCACGGACCACAGTTGGGGCCACGTCGACCTCGGCCATGGCTCGCTCCATCCCGACATACGTCCCCAGGATGAACACTCGGTCGCGCACCTGAGGCGTGCCACCCATCGACGGTGGCAGGAAGTGTGGTGAGAAGACCGATGGTGTCGAGGAGACCCTGTACCCCAGCTCACGCAGGGTCTGGATGATGACGTCCCACTCGTGCCGATGCCTGGGACCGGCGAGGTTCCGCACGTTCTCGAGCAGGACCACGGCAGGTCGTCGCTCCTCGAGGATGCGGGCGATGTTCCAGAAGAGCGTTCCTCGTGCCTCGTCCATCCCGCGCTGGTAGCCCGACTTCGAGAAGGGCTGGCAGGGGAAGCCGGCGGCGAGAACGTCGTGCTCTGGAACCTCTACTGGCCCGTCTTCTGGCGTGGCCGACGTGATGTCCGTGTTCACCACGGGCCAGCGCTCCCCGGGGAGGTTCTCCACCCAGTTCCGCAGATAGGTCTGACGGGCTTCACGGTCGATCTCCGAGACGAACACGCACTCCCCACCAGCGTGCGACAGCATCGCGTGGAACCCGCCGATTCCGGCGAAGAGATCCGCGAACGAGAATGACGCAGAATTGTCCCTCGCTTCTATGGATCCCTGCGCGGAGGTCATGTTAGCTAGCTTATCAGCTAAGTTGGCCTTTTGGCGAGCGTGACTGTGCGAGTTGAGCTTCAGGGCAGGCTGAAGCCACGACTGTGTCGCCATGAAGGTCCTCCGTGCAGGGCCGCGGCCCCTTCCATGAGGCCCGTCGGCGATGGGCAGACTTCTACTGCTCTGACCCCATCACTCAGCTCTGACAGCCGGTGTCATCACCCGGCTAGCGACCCCCGCAGGGTCGTCGCGCACCTCGCATTCCCACACACGGACGACGTGCCACCCGAGTTCTTCGGCGAGCTCGGTTGAGCGGCGGTCTCGCTCGGCGTTGCGGTACATCTTCTCTGCCCAGAGCTCGGCATTCGGCCCGGACCACGGAGTCTTCCGGCCGTGCTCCGGACAGCCGTGCCAGAAGCAGCCGTCGACGAAGACGGCGACATGCCGCCCGGGCATGACGAAGTCGGGCGTGCACCCTTTGGCGAGCTGTCGGTGAAGCCTGAACCGACCCCCCGCGGCATGCACCGCGCGCCGTAGGAGAACCTCCGGCGCCGTGTTGACTTTGCGCCGCCCGGCCAGATGCGCCCCTTGCTTGGTGCTCACCCAACGCTTAGCCACAGGCTCCAACCTAGGTCGTCGCGGCCGACGCGAGGTTTTCCTCGGCCCGCCGGGTCAGGACTGAGCGCTCGCTCTCGTTGTTGGTCACGGCCGACGCGTGAGCGAATGCCTCCGCGGCCTCGGCGTGCGACCCGGCCCGTTCGAGCAGGTCTCCGCGCACACTCGCCACCAGCGGCGAGTCACCCAACGCGCTCTCGTCCACCTCAGCCAGCACGGCCAACCCAGCGTCCGGCCCGAACGCCCGCCCGTGGGCCACCGCCCGGTTCACCTCGACGACAGCCCCGGGCGCCGCCGAAGCCAACACGTCATACAGCGCCGCGATCCGGCGCCAGTTCGTGTCCTCGGCCCGCCCGGCCCGGGCGTGCTCGGCAGCAATCGAAGCCTGCAAGAAATACTTCCCGACCGGCTCACCCCGAGAGGCCAGCTCCTCGGCCCGCCCCAGCACCGCCAGCCCACGCCGCACGAGCAGCGGATCCCACCGCGCCCGGTCCTGCGCCTCGAGCAGCACCGGCTCGCCGGACGAGTCCAGCCGAGCGGCCATCCGGGATCCCTGGAGCTCGAGCAGCGCCTGGAGCGCGAGCACCTCGACGTCATCGGGGGCGAACGCGACGAGCATCCGCGCGAGCCGCATCGCCTCCTCCGCCAGCGCGGGCCGCATCCAGTCCTCGCCCGCGGTGGCCGAGTAGCCCTCGTTGAAGATCAGATAGATCACGGCCATGACGTCGCCCAGGCGAGCGGTGCGCTCCGGCCCGGACGGCAGCTCGAACTCGGCCCGCTGGACGACGAGCGTCTTCTTCGCGCGTGAGATGCGCTGACCCATCGACGACTCGCTCACGAGGAACGCCCGGGCGATCTCGGCGGTGGTGAGCCCACCCACGAGCCGCAGGGTGAGGGCGGCGCGGGACTCGGGCGTCAACGCGGGATGGCACGACAGGAAGATCAGCCGGAGAACGTCGTCCTCGATGGAGTCGACCTGGTCGGTGAGGTCCGGCACGGTCGCCTCCTCTCCAGCGTGGGCGTGCTCGAGCTCGGCGGTCTTGCGCCGCAGCGTGTCGGCGCGCCGGAAGTGGTCGACCCCTCGCCGCTTCGCGACGGCCATGAGCCAGGCGCCCGGGTTGTCGGGCACCCCGGCGGCCGGCCACTGCTCCATGGCGGCGACGAGGGCGTCCTGCGCCAGGTCCTCGGCGAGGTCGAGGTCACGGGTCATCCGCGTGAGAGCCCCGACGAGGCGGGCCGACTCGGCCCGCCACGTCGAGACGATGGCGTCGTTGGGGCTCTCGGAACTGCTCTCCGCCGGCACGGGGCCAGCGTAGACAGCAAGCGCAAACAGCAAGCGCAGACAGCGAGCGTCAGTCGGTGCCCGCGTCCGGCCCTTCGGAGATCTGGCGCAGGGTCGCCACGACGGTGGCCTCGGGCCAGTGCTCGGCGTGCAGCTCGGCGAACTTCTGCTGGTCGGCCACGGCATCCTCGACGCTCGGGTACTCCAGCAGCGACCAGCCACCGACGACCTCCTTGGCCTCGGCGTAGGGGCCGTCGACCCGGCTGACCTCGCCCTGGCGGATGACGAAGTTCACGGCGTCCTCGGTGCCGTAGAGCCCGCCGCCGTCGAGGAAGACCCCCGACGCCGCGCGCTCTCCGATGTAGCTGTCCATCGCCGCGAACAGCGACTGGGGCGGCATCCCGATGCCCTCTTCCATCCTCACGAATCCCATGAAACGCGGCATTGCGATCACTCCTGCTTCTCTGTCGGTGTGGTGCTTCGTGCACGGACGTCGAACGGCTCCTCGCGTCTTCGACATCGAGTCTCCGACTTTTTTCGAGTCGTCGCCCATCGTCGCCCGGGTGTTCTCGCCTGGGACGGCACGGTCCTCACGAAGGCGACCCCTGTGACGCCTTCGTGAGGACCGACCTCTCCGCTCCGGGGCTCAGGCCGGGCGGCGCTCCTGCGTCACGGGGTGGTTCGCGGCGAAGAGCCCGTCCGGGTCGACGGCCGCGCGCACCGTACGCAGCCGCTCCCACGAACCCCTGTCGTATGCCGTGCTCGCGTCGGTCTCGCTCTCGCTGAAGTTGAGGACGGAGCGTCCGTTGGCCCAGGGCCGGAGAGCATCCACGAGCGCCTGCCCGTCCGCCCGGCCCTGCGCGGCCATCTCCGGGGTCGCCGCGATCGCGACGAAGAACCCGGCATACGCGCCCTGGAGGTGCGACAACGCACCGCCGGCGGGGTCGCGCCGGGCGAGGGCGCCGCCGAGCTGGCGCAGCTCCGCCGCGAGCAGCGAGGTCGTCGAGCCGGGCCCGACCTGACCGAGGAACGCCTCGATCGCCTCCTCGGGGAGCTCCGCGAGGACCGTCGTCGAGGCCACCGCCGGCGTCGGACCCTCGGGGTCCATGTGCAGCCGGGTGAGCGATGCCGACGGGACGCGAGCGAAGGTGTCCATCTCCGGGCCCAGCGCGCGCAGAGGCGCGAGCAGCGTCTCGGCAGAGGCGTCGTCGGCCAGGACGGCACCGTCGATGACGACGAGCTGGCGACCGCTAAGGAAGGGCGGCAGCTCCGGCAGCGGCGGGAAGCTGAGGACTCGCAGCGACGTCGTCACCTCGTCGGGCGCGGTCCGCGTCCACTGCGCCCAGGCCCGAACGACCTCCGGCGCGCGCTCGCGGTCCCAGAGCAGCATCCCGGCGTAGACGTCGGGGATCGCGTGCAGCCGGAACTCGATGGCCGTGACGACCCCGAAGTTGCCGCCGCCGCCGCGCAGCGCCCAGAAGAGCGAGC
This sequence comes from Knoellia sp. LjRoot47, assembly GCF_964253435.1. Lineage (NCBI taxonomy): Bacteria > Bacillati > Actinomycetota > Actinomycetes > Micrococcales > Intrasporangiaceae > Knoellia > Knoellia sp. LjRoot47. Next base: position 1,098,500 of record NZ_CAXUQS020000001.1, on the reverse strand, counting down.
GGTGCGCGTGCTCGGTCGCCCGCACGAGCGAGCCGTCGGCCGTGACGATCTCGACGGCTGTCACCTGGTTGGTGGCCAGCCCGAGCTTGCGGGCGTACCAGCTGAGGCCGCCGCCGAGGGTGTAGCCGCTCACGGCGACGTCGGGCGAGGAGCCGTGCATCGCAGCGAGCCCGTGGGGTGCCGCCGCCTCGACGACGTCCTGCCACAGCGCGCCGCCCTCGACCCGCGCGATGCGCGCGGCAGGGGCCACCGACACCGACGCCATGCCGCTCGTGCGGATGAGCACGACGTCGTGGAGGGGCTGGTCGGCGAGCGGTCCGGCACCGTGGCCGGTCGCCTGGGCGGCGACGCGCAGGCCGGCGGCGGCCGCGGCGCGCACGACGTCGACGACGTCCTGGGCGTGGCGCGGGATGGCCACGGCGGCGGGCCGCTGGTCGACGGCGACGTTCCACGGCATACGGGCGGTGTCGTAGCCGGGGTCTCCGGCGAGGTGGACCGCTCCCCCGCAGAGGTCGCGCAGCGACTCGGCGGGCGAGGTGGGACGGGGGTCGAGGGTGGTCTCGACGGTCATGGCGGTGTTCCTTCTCTGGTGGGGCACACGCGGTCCCGGGTGGGGCGCGTGACGATGGGGTGGTGGGTGGCACCGGGTCTGAGGAGCGCGTCGGCGCCGCTCAGATACCTCCGGGCGAGGAGGTGGAGCCGGACGGTGTGCCGAGGGCGAGGCCGTCGAGGGCGACGAGCATTCCGTGGACCGGGAGGGCCGTGACGCCGACGACGCTGAGGGCGGGGGTCGCACCGACCTCGGCGAGCCGGTCGGTGAGGGTGTCGAGCACCGACAGCACTGCGGGCAGGTCCGTGGCACTGACCCGCAGCTGGGCCAGGTCGCGCGGATGCAGCCCGGCAGCGATGACCGTCGCCTCGACACCGGCGAGGGCGAGGGCGAGCTGCGCCGCCGGGTCCTCGGCGTGCACGAGGCGCCCTCGGTCGTCGAGAGGCCCGTGTGCGCCCAGCGGCAGGATCGCCGTGGGCGCCACGTGCACCCGGCCGGCAGCAGTCATGGCCGGACTCGAAGGAGAGGTGTCGATGACCTCGGTGCCTGTCATGCCGACAACGGTCGTGCCGACCCTGCACCGACGACCATCCCTCGCCGCCGGGGACTTCAGGCCCCCGGTCGTGGGGGTGCCGATATCCCACTTTTGTGGGATGGTGCCGCCACCCGTGGCTCCGCCACACTCCGACCATGGCCCGTGGACTGACCGCAGAGCGGGTGCGCACGGACCTCGAGGTCGTCGCGCGCGCCGGACTCGACATCGACACCTTCCTCTCCGAGGCGGTGGAGTCGCTCCAGCGCGCCGTTCCGCACGTCGGTGCCTGCCTCGCGACGGTCGACCCGAGCACCGAGCTGCTCACGAGCACCCGCAAGTTCGGCGACCTCCAGGGCCGCGACGAGCACGACCACGAGTGGGGTGCGATCGAGTACGGCGCGGTCGAGGAGACTGCCTTCCTCGAGATGTCACGCACCGGCGTCGACGCCGCCGGGGTCCACGCCACCCACGGTGACCCCGAGCGGTCGCGCCGGATGAGTACGTTCATGGCACCCCACTTCGGCTACGGCGACGAGCTGCGCGTGCTCTTCCGCGAGGGTGGGCAGGTCTGGGGAGGGGCGGCGCTCTTCCGCGCCCCGGACAGTCGGCCCTTCGGGGCGGACGAGGTGGCCTTCGCCGGGTCGCTCTCGTCGTTCTTCGCCGCCGGGGTCCGCACCGGCCTGCTCGCCCGCGTCGCGACCGCACCTCCCGGGCCGTCGAGTGGCCCCACCGTGCTCATCATCGGAGCCGACGACGAGATCCGACAGACGAGCATGGGCGCCGAGGAGCGGCTGCGCGAGCTCGAGAGCCCCACGCACAACGCCCGCTGGACGGGCATCATCAGCTCGCTCGTCGCCGCGGCTCGTCGCTATGCCCGCGGCGAGACGACCGTGCCGCCGCGGAGCCGGGTCCGTGCCCGTAGCGGCATGTGGCTCGTCCTGCACGCCACCCCGTTGCTCAGCGCCGACGGTGCGAGCGGCGACGTCGTCGTCACCGTCGAGGAGGCTCGTCCGCCCGAGATCGTCCCGCTCGTCGTCGCCGCGTTCAACCTCACGCAGCGCGAGCGCGACGTCACCCAGCTCGTCCTCCAGGGCGTCGACACCAAGGAGATCGCGTCGACGATGCACGTCTCGACCTACACCGTGCAGGACCACCTCAAGTCGGTCTTCGACAAGGCCGACGTCCGCAGCCGCCGCGAGCTCATCGCGCGGATCTACTTCGACCAGTACGTCCCGCGCATGGGCGCCGAGCTCGGCCCGTCGGGCTGGTTCACCTCCACGGCCCCGGACATCTAGCCGGCGCCCGGGCGCCCGTCCTCCAGGTACGGGTCGGTGATCTCGCGCAGCGACGTCAGGGCCGAACGCAGCTGCGCCATCCGCTGGGGGCCGAGGTGCGCCTCCCACTCGTCCTCGATCCGCTGCTCCTCGGCGCGCGCCACCGGCAGGATCGCCTCCGCCTTCGCGGTCATTCGGACCAGCCGGGCCCGGCCGTCGGTCGGGTCGGGCACCCGCTCGACGTAGCCGGCGCGCTCGAGCTTGTCGACGAGCGCAGTGGCGGTCTGCTTCGCGATCTGCGCCCGCTCGGCCAGCACCGACAGGCGCGTGCCGCCCGGGTCGAGCCCCATCGTGAGCCGAGCCTGCGCGATGGTCACGTCGTCGAACCCCGCCGCCTGGAGCGTCCGGAAGATCCGGTCGGCGGCGGCCCGCGACGAGATGAACATCAACAGGCCGGTCGGGAGCGGGCGGTCCATCGAACCCCTTCACATAGTCCTAGACACGAACTATATTAGTTCGATCACAGGACCATTCTACCGAGTGGAGGCGTCCGATGACCCCGACTCCAGCACCCGTCACGGTCGACCTGTGGTTCGACCCGGTCTGTCCCTACTCGTGGACCGCCTCACGATGGCTCGCCGAGGTCGCCGCCCGCCGCGCGGTCGACGTCCGCCACCACCTCATGAGCCTGTACTTCCTCAACGAGCACCGCACCGACATCACCGACGGCTACCGGCACGTCACCGAGACCACGCGCGGTCCCGCTCGCGTCGCCATCGCTGCTTCCCTGTATGCCGGCGAGCAGGTCCTCGGTGACCTCTACTCCGCGTTCGGCCGGGTCAACTTCGACACCTGGCGCCACCCCACGACGGCCGAGCTGCACCTCGCGATCCGTGCGGCGCTCGCGAGCACCGGTCTCCCCGCCCGGCTCGAGGACGCGATGGAGTCCGACGAGTACGACGACACGCTGCGGCGCAGCCACGACGAAGGGCTCGCCCTCGTCGGTGGGGACGTCGGCACCCCCATCACCCGCATCGACGGGGTCGCGTTCTACGGCCCCGTGCTCAACGCCATTCCGAGGGGTGACGACGCCGAGAGGGTCTTCGACGGCGCACGGCTGCTCGCGGCATACCCGCAGTTCTTCGAGCTCAAGCGGACTCGGTTGAGCTCGCCGGTGCTCACCTGAAGGAGGAGGAGAAGGATGACCACCATGACTCCGCCCGAGGCGGACACGCTGTGGACCGCGATCGACGACCAGCGGCGGCGCACGGCCGACCTGCTCGAGGGCCTCTCCGGCGAGCAGTGGGACCAGCCGTCGCTGTGCGAGGGGTGGACCGTGCGGCACGTCGCCGCGCACCTCACCCTGCAACGCCAGGGCCTCGGGGCGGCGCTCGGCCTGGTCGGTCGCAACCCGCGGCTGCTGCGCAGCGTCTCTCTCAACCGGATGATCCACGACTCGGCCCTCCTGACGGCCGAGCAGCTCACCACCGACGAGATCGTCTCGAAGATCCGGGAGGGCGTGGGGTCGCGACGGCACAACGTCGGTGTCACGCCGCTCGAGACGCTGACCGACATCCTCGTCCACAGCCAGGACATCGCCCGGCCGCTGGGGATCGAGCTGTCGATGGACCCAGCGGCGGCGACGGTCGGTGCGACCCGCCGCTGGGAGACCCGTCGCACCTGGATGTCCTCGGTCTTCGAGCAGCTGCCGTTCGACGGCGTCCGGCTCACCGCCACCGACGTCGACTGGACTCGCGGGGAGGGAGCCGAGGTGCGCGCACCCGTCGCCGAGATCCTGCTCCTCCTCACCGGTCGCCTCGCGGCGGCCCGGAACGTCACGGGCGAGGGGGCGCCGCTCCTGTCGCGCTGACGGGGTCGGTGAGGCGCTCGGTCAGTCCGGCGGCCAAGCCGCGGATCGTCAACGCGTCGAACCAGCCACCGACGGTCCGCGCCAGCCACACCCGCCGAACCGGTGCGAGCCGCAGGCGGAACAGCAGTCGTGTGGACGTCGCGTCGTCGTCGGACGGCCGCAGCACGATCGACCACGAGAGGTGCGTCGACCCGCGCGTCGAGGTGTGGACGAGGTGCGAGCATGGCTCCAGCTCCGCGACGGTGAAGGTCTCGTCGCGACCGCCCCAGTCGGGGATGACGTCACCCACCGTGAGCGACTGCCACCGCGGTTCGAGGTGGCGCAGGGCCCGTCGACTCCGTGGCACGAGACGCTCGAGCCGGCGCGGCAGGTACCACCCGGCGCGCTTCTTGCCGATTTGCACGACCCACGGCCACACGACGTGTGTCGGTGCCGGCAGCGTGAACGCGGTGTCCATGACGACGTCGGGGTCCGGCACGATCTCGTCGCCCGGCCGCCGCTCCGCCCGCTCGTCATGGGTCGGCGCGCAGGAGCCGGATCCGGACATCAGCCGCCCGAGGCTTGGGAGGACGGACCGCCCTGCGAAGGCTCCGAGCCCGCGCTGCCGTCGACCAGTGGACTCGCCCCGGCCTCGTCGACGTCGAAGGCGACGTCCAGGGTCGCGAGCGGGTCGACATACCCGGGCGGAGGCGGGGGGTCCGGCGTCACCGGCGGGAACGTGCTTCCGTCGGGGCGCAGGTGCGAGTGGTGCTGGCCGAGATCAAAACTCTTCACCCCCCAAACTTCCCCGCGATCGGCCGCGCCACACCGGGCACGAGTGATCATTCGCAGATGTGGTCCGAACGACCCGGTCAGAGGTTGCCCAGTATCCGATCGACGGTGATCTCGATGACCACCCGCTCGGGGTTGACGCGCGGCTGCCGGTAGCGGACGGCATACCTCTCGACGGCATCGGCGACCGAGTCCGGGTCGGTGAGCACGCGCGCGGGCCCCTCGAGGGAGAGCCAGTGGCGGCCCTCGACCTGGCAGACCACGGCTCGTCCGGAGCGGCTCGCGTTGCGTGCCTTCTGCGAGGTGCCACTCGTGATGACCCGAGCGGTCCCGGTCGCGGCGTCCCAGGTGAAGCCGACGGGGACGACGTGCGGCGAGCCGTCGCGCCGCAGCGTGGTCAGGGTGGCGAGGTGCCGGTCGGTGAGGAAGGCGAGGGCCTGCTCGGACAGCTCGCGCGGGTTCATGGCCACCCGCAGAGCATGCCACCGCCCGCTCAGAGGCAGCGCGGCACCGGTGCGCTGAACGACGTGTTCGACAGGTTCGAGACGTAGTAGTCGCTCACCCACCGACCGTCGACGAGCTGGTTCCAGATCGTCGTCGTGCCGACGCGCGTGCCCACCTTCTGGCAGGCGACCCAGGCGAGGGCCCCGCCCTGGAGCGAGCCGTTCACGGCATACGAGGTCCCCGGTCCGGAGCGGGTGTTGACCGGGGTCGCGATGGTGACCTGCCCGGGGTAGGAGCAGCGCTGCAACGGTGAGCTGAACGTTGTACTCGAGGGCGTCGACACATAGCGGTCCGTGACGAACCCCCCGGTGCTGATGCGGTCCCACACCGACGTCGTGCCCACGGCCTGGCCGCGTGCCTGGCAGATGACCCCGACCGACGAGCCTGCCGCCAGCGTGCCGACCACCGGGTAGGCGCTCGACGGCCCGCTCCGCACGTTGAGGTTGCCCGAGCTCGTGACGCGGTAGGTCCGGAGGACGGACGCCACCGGACCGCGGATGACGTCGTTGTCGATGTTGATGGTCACGCCCCCGTAGGTCTCGTCGTGGCTGCCGCGGTACTGCTTCGCCCGCTGCCACTCCGCCCACAGGGTGTTGCCGGCGGTGGGCCAACCGGTCACGCTCGCGACGTTGTCGAACCGGGCCATCCACACGGCGTCGGGCCGTGCGAGCGTTGTCGAGGTGTAGCTGGCGGCGAGGTCGCGCAGCCCCGAGTCCTGGTGCACGTAGACACCGGCGACGTAGCCGCTGCGGTGCAGGGCCCGGGTCCACTCGGAGACGTAGGTGCGGACCGCGGCGGTGCACCCGGCGAAAGCCCGGTCGTAGTGCTCGACGTCGGCGAACAGGCCACTGCCGGCGAGCAGGCCGAGCGCTCGGGCCTGCGCCACCGCGTCGGCGCCGTCAGCCGCACCCCGTGCAGCCGCGTCGGACGCGGCATACCGGAAGGGCTTGGTGCCGAAGACGCAGAAGGGCTGGTCACCGAAGTACGTCGGCACGAGCGACCAGCCGGCGGCGACCGAGCTGCGCACCCACGATGCGGTGAGGTTGGGCTGCGCGCAGCCGCGGTTGCGGCCGCCGAAGTAGATGTTGACCCCCGTGTACGGCGAGGTCCCGCGCCACGCGGCCAGCGCCGTGAGCGCCGGAGCCGTGCACGTGTCGAGGAAGCGACCCGAGGTCCGCGTCGCCGACGATGCCGCCGGGTAGGTGGCCGGCGTGGCCGGGTCGCCCTCAGCCGCCGACGGCACCACGAGGGCGAGTGCCCCCGTCGCGACAGCTGCGGCCAGCCAAGCCGTGATGCGTCGTCGCAGCCCCATGACAACCTCCAGCGCGGAGCCGTCAGCGGGCTCGAGGCCCCACACCCCCATGGTGCTCCCGCCCAGACGGCCGCCGCCAGCCGTTGGCGAAACTGGCAACCTCCCCGTATGCCGTCCGCCGACCTGACAGAGTCTGCCCATGGGGAACTTCTTCAACGACGGCGCGCTCGTCACCGCGACCGTGCTCGACCGCTCGATCAGTTGCTCCTACTGCCAAGGCACCGTCTTCGGCACGCGCCGGATCAAGCTCAACACGTCCGGGGCGGAGTTCTTCGGGTTCGCGTGGGCCAACCGCGAGAGCCTGGCCCTCATCTGCGACCGGTGCGGTGGGCTGCACGAGTTCCTCGACGGCGTGGTGAAGACCACGGCCGTCTGATCGCGGGCTCCGCGCAGAACGTCGAACTCAGAACGTCGAGCGCAGCAGCATCGCCGCCAGCGCGAACATCACCAGCCCGATGGCGATCTCGATGCCCTGCCACACGCGCGGCCGCGCGAGCCAGCGCGAGGCGAGGTGGGCGGCATACCCGAGAGCGGTGAACCACACGACGCTCGCGACCCCGGCGCCCGCCCCGAACCACCACCGGCCGGTCGGCCCGTGCGCGGTGCTGAGGTTGCCAAGCATGAGCACCGTGTCGAGGTAGACATGTGGGTTGAGCCACGTGAGCGCCACCGCGGTGAGCGCCGCCGACCCGCGCACCGGCGCGCCCGACCCGAGCGCCTGCGGGTGCCGCGCCGACAGGAGCGAGCGCACGCCGAACCAGACGAGGTATGCCGCACCCGCACCCGTGATGACCCGCAGCAGTCCCGGACGGCTCTCGACCAGGGCGCCCACGCCGAGCACCCCGGCGACGATGAGGAGCAGGTCGCTCACGGCGCAGATCGCGACGACGACGCCGACGCGGTCGCCGGCGATGCCCTGACGCAGGACGAAGGCGTTCTGGGCGCCGATCGCGACGATGAGGGACAGGCCGGACAGGAGGCCGCTCACGGTCGCGGCGAGGATCGTGGTGTTCATCGGTGTCGACGCTAGGGCCGTCTACTTGTGAAGGCTAGCGAAGGATTCTCACCATGCCTTAGCCGTGCTTCACCTAGCATGACGTCATGCAGACCGACCAGCTGAGGGCGCTCCTCGCCGTCGTGGACGAGGGGACGTTCGAGGCGGCGGCGCGCCGGCTGCACGTCACCCCGTCTGCCGTCAGCCAGCGCATCAAGGCGCTCGAGCACGGCCTGGGGCGGGTCGTGGTGCGTCGTGCCCTCCCGTGCGAGCCCACCGAGGCCGGCGAGGTGCTCGTCCGCCTGGCCCGCCAGCAGCACCTGCTCGAGCAGGAGGCCCGGGCCGCCCTCGCCGAGAGCGCCGCACCGCGCGAGCTGCCGGTCGTCGTCAACGCCGACTCGCTCGCCACCTGGTTCCCCGGCGTCCTGCACGAGGTGGCGCGCTGGGACGGCGTCGTCCTGCGACTCCACGTCGAGGACGAGGGCCACAGCCACGAGCTGCTCCGCGCGGGGACGGTCCTGGGGGCGGTGACGTCCACTCCTGTTGCGGTGCAGGGTTGCTCGGTCGAGCAGGTGGGCGGGATGCGATACCTCCCCGTGGCCACGCCGGACCTGCGCGAGCGGTTCGCGCACGGGCGTGGAGTCGACTGGTCGCGGATGCCGGTGCTCCAGTTCAACGAGCACGACGACGTCCAGCGTGGCGTCCTTCGTCGACACGGGGTGGCGGACGACGCACAGCCCCCGACGTCACGGATCCCCTCGTCGGAGGCGTTCGCCGAGGCCGTGCGCGCAGGTCTTGGATGGGGCGCCCTGCCCGAGGCCCAGTGCCTGGCCGATCTCGAGCAGGGCAGGCTCGTCCGGCTGGGTGCCCGCGAGCGCGTCGACGTGCCGCTGCACTGGCAGGCCTGGCGGCTGCGGTCACCGCTCGTCGACCGCCTCACCGAGACGATCCGCGCCCACGCCCCCACGCGCTGACCTCGCGCGCAGTCCGGCGACGACGAAGGTCCCACACTTCGCGACCTGTATGCCGCGATGTGTGGGACCTTCTCGAACCGCTCGGGTGGGGCGTGGGTCAGCCCCGGGTGGCGGTCAGAGAATCGCCGTCGTGGCCGCCGACGTCTTCGCGACCGAGGTGTAGCCGGTCTTGCTGCCCGTGACGCGCACGGTGAGCGTCTTGCCCTTGTCCGTGGTGGTGAGCTTGTAGGTGCTGGCGGTGGCACCCGTGATGGCGACACCCGACCGGAACCACTGGTAGGCCAGCGTCACCGGTGCCGGGCCCCACGTGCCGGACGCCGCGGTGAGCGTGGAACCCACGGTCTTGGTTCCGCTGATCGTCGGGGTGGGCGCGGTGAGCGTGCCCGCAGCAACGGCCGCGGTCGCCGCCGACGTCTTGGCGGTCGCCGCATATCCCGTCTTGGTTCCCGTCACGGTGACGGTGATCGCCTTGCCGGTGTCGGAGCCGGTGAGGACGTAGCTGCTCGCCGTCGCACCGGTGATGGCGACGCCAGCGCGCTTCCACTGGTAGGCGAGGGTGACCGGTGACGGGCCCCAGGTCCCGGGGGCTGCTGTGAGGCGGTAGCCCGCCTTGACGGTCCCGCTCACCGTCGGAGTGGGTGCCGTGAGGACACCGAGGACGGTTGCCGTGGCCGCGGACGTCTTGGCCACCGAGGTGTAGCCGGACTTGGTGCCGGTGACGCGGACGGTGATGGTCTTGCCCATGTCGGTGGTCGTGAGCTTGTAGGTGCTCGCCGTCGCTCCGGTGATCGCGACGCCGGACCGGAACCACTGACGGGTCAGGGTGACCGGTGACGGACCCCACGTGCCGGTGGCCGACGTGAGCGTGTAGCCGACGCGAGCCGTTCCGGTGACCGTCGGGGTGGGAGCGGTGAGCGCCCCGAGGACCGTCGTCGTCGCGGCCGAGGTCTTCGCCACGGTCGTGTAGCCCGTCTTGGAACCGGTGACCCGGACGGTGAGCGTCTTGCCCTGGTCGGTGGTCGTGAGCTTGTAGGTGCTCGCAGTGGCTCCGGTGATGGCGACGCCGGCGCGGTACCACTGGTAGGCCAGCGTGACCGGTGCCGGGCCCCACGTCCCGGGGACCGCGGTGAGGGTGACCCCCACCGTCTTGGACCCGGAGATCGTCGGAGTCGGGGCGGTGAGGGTGCCCGCGGCGACCGAGGCGGTGGCCGCCGAGGTCTTCGCCGCCGTCGTGTAGCCGGACTTGGTCCCGGTGACCGTCACCGTGATCGCCTTGGCGTAGTCGCTCCCCGTGAGCGTGTAGGTGCTCGCAGTGGCACCGGTGATGGCGACACCGGCCCGCTTCCATTGGTAGGCGAGGGTGACCGGCGCCGGTCCCCAGGTGCCGGGGTTCGCGGTGAGGACCGAGCCCACCTTCGCCGTGCCGGTGATCGTCGGGGTCGGAGCCGTGAGGGTGCCGAGCTGCGCGGTGACCGGACCGGCGGTGGCGACGAAGGTCGTGTCGTCGTTCCCGGCGGTCGTGCGCACGTAGTAGCGGACGCTGATGGTCTTGCCGACCATGTCGCTGGTGAGGGCGAAGGTCTTCTGCTGCCCGGCATACGAGCCGTTGACCCGCCACTCGTAGCCGTCGTAGTCGACGGCGGAACCCACCGGCGTGCCGTGCGTCGCGGTGAGCACCTGACCGGCGACCGGGCTGCCGGTGATCTGCAGCGGTGCGCTGAGCGTGACGCCGGAGCCGACGGGGGCGTATACCGACCCCATCTGCGTGGCCGTCGCATAGCCGGCGAGGGTGCCGGTCACCCTGACGCTGATCCGCTTGCCGGTGAGGTCCGACGTGGGGGTGAAGGACGTGCCGGTGGCACCGGCGACCGGGACGAAGACCCAGCCGTTGCTCTCGTCCTGGTATCCCCACTGGTAGGCGAGCTGGACGCCCGACGGACCCCAGGCGCCCGGGTGGACGGTGAGCGGCGAGCCGACGCGGGCCGCCCCGTCGACCCACGGCTCACTCGCGGTGAGCGACTTGCCGACCAGGGGCAGGACGACCTTGAGGGTCTGCTGCGCAGGGCTCGTCGGCTGCGTGAAGACCGTGGCGACGTCGTGGGTGGCCGTGTTGTCCCAGCAGCGCGAGCCGTAGCGCACGTCGCGTGCCGGGGCCTCGGGACCGTAGTAGTCGTCGTAGAAGCAGAACTTGTAGCGCCCGCCGACCTCGGTCCGCCAGAAGAAGCGACCCTGGTCGTCGGTGATGAGCGGCCCGTACTGCGGCGAGTCCCACGTGGAGGTCTCGGCGTTCCACGTGAGCACGCTCCAGCCGGTGCCCTGGATGGGCGCGCCCGCGGAGTCGACGGCCTGGCCGTAGAAGCCGGTCGTGGGGGCGAGCTGGAAGTTGGCGGTCGTCACGGTCGGACCCTCGGGCAGCGTCGGTGCCGGCGAGGGGTAGGTGGGCGTGCTGTCGATGCCGCCGTTCCAGTACTCGGCGTTCCAGTCGTGCTTGTCCCAGTCCTGTCGGGCCGTGATGTTGACCTTGCCCGGAACCGCCTTGTCGAGGGTGTAGGCACCGGTGGCGTCGGTCGTCGTGCTGATGACGCGACCTCCGGCGGTGGGGGCGCTCTCGACGGTGATGCCGGCCAGCGGTGCGCCGGCCGTGCTCGTGACCTTGCCCTTCACCGTGGCGAAGCGCGGCAGCCGGATGTTGGCCGTGGCGGTCGGGGTCCCCGTGCTCAGGACGATCGTCTTGGCGTCACCGTGCCCGTTCGCCTGGTCGTAGTACTGCATCGCGTGCGTCCCGGCGCAGGGCGTCGAGGGGAGGCACTCGGCGTACAGGGTGTAGTCGCCGGCGGTCCCGACGTCGATGCTGAACCGTCCGTTGGCGTCGGCGTCGCCGTAGATGTTGCGGTTGTCCTCCCAGTCGACCGGCTGGGCGTAGAGGTACGCGTCGGCCAGCGGCACGAGCGCGCCGTTGGCGTCACGCCCGGTGATGGTCCCGGAGATGGTGTAGACGGACGCGGCCTGGGCCGGCGCGGCCGAGGCGAGACCGAGGGTGACACCGACGACGGTGGTGAGGAGGAGGACGAGGAGACGTCGCACCCCGCTCCCCCGGGTCGCAGGCGGTTGAGCGAGGACAGGTGACGGCACGGACGGCTCCCGGATGACGAATGGACTGGACGAGGAGCCGTCAACCCCGTCGACCCCCGCCGACACCCAAGAGTGACTCCCCGGCCGGAATCGTAGCGGTGCCCATGCCACCTTCAGGACCATCGCGTATGCCGTTCGCCAAAGTTCGCGGAATCCGCGGAATCTGCGGACGGCGGGGGTGCGCCGGGCTCAGCCGAGCCAGACCCCGTCGTCCCACGCGGAGGCGAGCACCGCGGCATACGGCGCGATGTCGTGGCCGCGCTCGGCGACCCACGCGTCGTTGTTGTAGGTGTCCTCGTAGCGGTCGCCGCGGTCGCACACCAACGACACGATCGAGCCGCGCTCACCCGACGCCTGCATCTCGGCGGCGAGCTTGAGCGCTCCGTAGATGTTGGTGCCCGTCGACGGTCCGGCGGAGATGCCGGTGCGCTCGCGCAGGAACCGCATCGCCGCGATCGATGCGCAGTCGGGCACGCCGAGCATCCGGTCGACGACGAGCGGGAGGAACGACGGCTCGAGCCGGGCCCGGCCGATGCCCTCGATCTTCGACGGCTCGAGCCGCGCCTCTCCGTCGCCCTGCCACGCCGGAAGGAACGCCGAGTGCTCCGGGTCGACGACGCAGACGCGGGTGTCGAGCGCCTGGTAGCGGACGAACCGACCGATCGTGGCCGACGTCCCGCCGGTGCCGGCGCCGACGACGATCCACGACGGGACCGGGTGCTCCTCGAGCGACATCTGCTCGAAGATCGACTCGGCGATGTTGTTGTTGCCGCGCCAGTCGGTCGCCCGCTCGGCGTTGCTGAACTGGTCGAGATAGATGCCACCGGCCGCGTCCGCCACGGCCCGGGCCTCGTCGTAGACGGTCGTCGGGTCGGACACGAGGTGGCAGCGCCCGCCCTCACGCTCGATGAGGGCGATCTTCGCCGGCGACGTCGACTCGGCCATGACCGCGACGAACGGCACCCCGAGCATCCGCGCGAAGTGCGCCTCGCTCACGGCGGTCGACCCCGACGACGCCTCGACGACGGTCGTGCGCGGACCGATGATCCCGTTGCACAGTCCGTAGAGGAACAGCGAGCGCGCGAGCCGGTGCTTGAGCGACCCGGTCGGATGGGTCGACTCGTCCTTGAGGTAGAGGTCGATCCGGTTGCACCCCGGCAGGTGCACCTTGACGAGGTGGGTGTCGGACGTGCGCATCGCGTCGGCGCGCAGCTTGCGGATCGCCTCGCGCACCCAGGTGCGGTCAGGCTCCGTGCGCAGCCCCGTGTCGACGAGCGGCGTGGGGGCGGAGGGCGTCGGCACTGACATGCCGCTCACCGTAGCGATGCGCTCCCACCGCGCAAAGCGAGAGGCGGTATGCCGGGTGGGCACCCGGCATACCGCCTCTCGTCCTGCGATCCGCTGGGGGATCAGGTGTTGCTGTCGTCGCGACCCTTGTCGAGGTTCGGCGTCGAGAGGTCGGACCCCTCGGAGGTGCCGGTCACGGACGGGGCCGAGCCATCGGCGAAGTCGCCGGCGTCGGTCCAGGCGTTGCCCTCGGAGGCCTTCTCGGTCGTCGCCTCGCCACCGAACTCGGAGGCCTTGGCCTCGTCGGCGAGCTCGTCGGCCTTGTCGGACGCCTTGTCCTTGACGTCGGCAGCCTTGTCCTTGGCGGCGGAGCCGGCAGCGGCCGCCTTCTCCTTCGCGGCGGAGCCGGCGGCAGCGGCCTTGTCCTTGGCGGCGGAGGCGAGGTCGGTCACCTTGTCGCCGACGGACGAGTCACGACCGTGGGACGGCGGGGTGTAGGCCCCGGCGCTCGCCCACGGGTCCTTCTTCTGCGTCGACTTCTTCCACGCGAACGCGGCGGCACCGGCGGCGAGGAGGAGCAGCAGGGCGCCCTTGCCACCACGCTTCTGCTTGACGACGGCGTCGCCCTTGAGCACGTGGTAGGCGTCAGGCGCGCGGTCGGCGGCCTCGGCCGCGGCACCCTTGGCGGCCACGGCACCGGCGACGACGGTCGCGAGCGCGGAGGCGAGCTTGGGCACGACCTCCTCGACGAACGTGTCCTTGGCGTCGGCCACCTTGGGGCCGGCCTGGTCGGCGTAGTCGCGCGCGGTCTCGCGGGCCAGCTCGACGTGCGGGGCAGCCTTGTCCTTGAGGTCCACGGCCTTGGCGCGAAGGTCGGCCGCGTGCGACTGGGCACTCGAACCGGCATCCGAGGCGGTGGAGGCAGCGGTCTCGACCCGGGCCGCGACGGCGTCGCGTGCCTGCTCGGTCTTGCTCTTCGTGCGGAACACGATTTCTCCTGTCAGTGGACTGATCGGGTTCCTTCCATCAAACACTGTTTCCCCACGTCACGGCACCTAGGGGTCCGGCCAGACCAACCTTTGGTATGCCGGCCGCGCCCTCGACGCCCCCCTCACCTCCCGCGCCGCTCCCCATAGAGTGGAGGCATGAAGGCAACCCTCAAGACCAACCACGGCACCATCAACCTCACGCTCTTCGCCGACCAGGCGCCCAAGACCGTGAAGACCATCACCGGCCTCGCCACCGGCGAGCTCGAGTACAAGGACGACTCCGGCCGCACCAACCCGGACAAGTTCTACGACGGCCTGATCTTCCACCGCATCATCCCCGGCTTCATGATCCAGGGCGGCGACCCGATGGGTCAGGGCTTCGGTGGCCCCGGCTTCGCCTTCGACGACGAGATCCACCCGGAGCTCTCGTTCGACCGTCCCTACCTCCTTGCCATGGCCAACGCCGGCAAGCGCATGGGCAAGGGCACCAACGGCAGCCAGTTCTTCATCACCGTCGGCGCCACCCCGTGGCTCAACGGCAAGCACACGATCTTCGGTGAGGTCGCCGACCAGGAGAGCCGCGACGTCGTCGACAAGATCGCCGCGGTCCAGACCGGTGCGCAGGACCGTCCCAAGGACGACGTCGTCATCGAGAGCTTCACCGTCGAGGACTGAGACCCCTCACGGCGTCCTGCCGGGGTTCAGAAACCTTTCAGGGCGCCTCGATAGGCTCGCTGCGTGAGTGAGCCCACGGCATACGGACAGACCGGCGCCCCCGACGAGGTGCCGGTCTGTCCGCGTCACCCCGACCGGGTCTCCTACGTGCGCTGCCAGCGCTGCGGCCGGCCGGTGTGCCCCGAGTGCCAGCGCCCCGCCGCGGTCGGCGTGCAGTGCGTCGACTGCGTGCGCGAGGGCCAGCAGTCGGTGCGGCAGGGCCGGACGATCTTCGGTGGCGACATGGCCGGGGTCGGCGAGCGGCCGCTCGTCGTCATGGTCATCATCGGCATCTGCGTCGCCGTCTTCCTCGGCCAGATGGCCAACCCGCGGCTCACCGACGAGGTGGCCTTCGCGCCCTACCTCGGCGACACCGAGCCGTGGCGCTTCCTCACGTCGGCGTTCGCGCACTCGCCGCGCAACTTCCTGCACATCGGCTTCAACATGTACGCGCTGTGGATCATGGGCCAGTACCTCGAGCCGATGCTCGGCCGGGCCCGGTTCGCCGCGCTCTACCTCATCAGCGCGTTCGGCGGCTCGGTGATGTACCTCCTGCTCGCCTTCCCCGCGTCGGTCGACGAGCTCAACCGCGGCGACTTCGGCGGGTGGGAGACCCCGGCCGTCGGTGCCTCGGGCGCGGTCTTCGGCCTCTTCGGCGCGTTCCTCGTGCTCCAGCGCCGCCTCGGCCGCTCCGCCGGCCCGATGGTCGCGACGATCGGCATCAACGCCGTCCTCGGCTTCGTCATCCCCGGCATCGCCTGGCAGGCCCACCTCGGTGGTCTCGTCGTCGGCGCCGCGTGCGCCGCGGTCTTCGCCTACACGGGCCGCCGGCCCGACGGTGCAGGGACGCAGCGGGCGAACTTCGGCGTCCACTGGATCGGGCTCGCGGCCATCTCGGCCGTGCTCGTCGTGCTCAGCGTCGTCAAGTACGCCGTCACCGCGTCGGTGATCTGAGGACTGTCCACAGGTCTTCCACCGTGTGGATTACACAGGTGTGATTCTCCACAGTGGGGATAACCCCTGTGGACAACTCGCACTTGTCCACAGGTGGTCCACACCCCACAGGGACCGCGCCGGGCGGCGCGGGTCCCACGGACGGGGGCGGACGGCATACGACACAAGGACGGCCCCCGACCACAGCGGGTCGAGGGCCGTCCTTGACGGACGAGGGTCGTCAGCGCCAGCGCGTCGTCATGAGGAAGCCGGCCATCATGAACGCGAAGCCGGCGCCGAGGTTCCAGCGGCCGATCTGCGGCAGGGGGTACTCGTGGACACCCGAGATGTAGTAGGTCACGACCCAGACGAGACCGATGAGCATGAGCCCGATCATCACCGGGACGAACCACCGGGGGTTCGGCTTGACGCTCTTGCTCTGCGCCGTGCGGGGCGGGATGTAGGCGGGCTTGGCGCGGCCCTTGGACTCTGGCACGGACTGTCTCCTTGGCTAGCGGGGTCGTGGCCTAGCGTAGAGCCTTGACATCAGAGAGGCGGTGACCCCCATGGCCCGGCACACGACGTTCCTCACGAAGCGCCCCACCATGTGGTCGCTGCTCGTGCCCGTCGTCGCCATCATCGCCGGCATCCTCTTCGCGACGAGTGGGTCCGTGGCCCAGGGGCGCAGCCTGCGCTCGGACGCGGCCGGACTGCCCGACATCATCCGTGAGCAGACCCAGGCCAACACCCGGATGACCGAGGAGCTCGAGAGCCTCAACACCGAGGTCGACGAGCTCACCCGCGACGGCGCCCCGGGCAACGCCGAGGTCGACGCCATCAAGGACAAGGGTGACGCGCTCACCGTCGCCGCCGGCCGGACCGACGTCGAAGGTCCCGGCGTCGAGGTCCAGCTCACCGACTCCAAGCTGCCCGTCGACAAGCTTCCCGAGGGGTTCTCGGTCGACGACATCGTCGTGCACCAGCAGGACGTGCAGGCCGTCGTCAACGCGCTGTGGGCCGGTGGGGCCGAGGCGATGATGATCCAGGACCAGCGGATCATCTCGACGAGCGCCGTCCGCTGCGTCGGCAACACCCTCATCCTCCAGGGCCGCGTCTACTCCCCGCCCTACCGCATCCGCGCCATCGGGGAGCCGAGCCGGCTGCGCGACATGCTCACCCAGTCGCCCGAGGTGCAGATCTACCAGGAGTACGTCCGGGCCGTCGGCCTCGGCTACGACGTGCGCTCCTCCGACCGCTTCGAGTTCCCGGCGTATGCCGGGTCGATCACCCCCGACCACGCGGCCGTGGACCGAGGACGGTGAGGCGCGCGGCAGGGGTCGTCGGCGAGCTGCTCATGACGCTCGGCGCCCTCGTCCTCCTCTTCGTCGTGTGGCAGGTCTGGTGGACCGACGTGACCTCCGACCGGGCCCAGGCGCAGACGGTGTCGAGCCTGACGCGTGACTTCGCCGCGGCGCCCACCGAGGGTGGAACGCCTGCTCCATCGCTGCTCGAGGGTGATGCGTTCGCGGTCGTGCGCGTCCCCCGGTTCGGCGCCGACTACGCGCGACCCCTCGTCGAGGGCACGTCGGCGGCCGAGCTCGCGCGCGGCCTCGGGCACTACATCGGCACCGCCGGCCCGGGTGAGGTCGGCAACTTCGCCATCGCCGGGCACCGCACGACCTACGGCAAGCCGCTCACCGACATCGACCGGCTGCGCGTCGGCGACGAGGTCATCGTCGAGACCGTCGCGGGCGAGAGCGTGTATGCCGTCACCGGGCACGAGATCGTCCGCCCGTGGGAGTCCGACGTCATCGCACCCGTGCCCGGTGACCCCGGCGCGAAGCCGACCAAGGCCATGTTGACGTTCACCTCGTGCCACCCGAAGTTCAGCGCGAAGCAGCGCTGGGTCGTCCACGCCGAGCTCACCCTGACGCGAACCCGCGAGCAGATCGCGCTCAAGGACGACGTGCCCGCCCCCGCCCCGTCCGTGGAGGCCTCCTGATGTATGCCGCACTCTGGCGCGCGTTGCCCGGTCCCCTCCTCGTGCGGGTCGTCCTCCTCCTCGCGCTGGTCGCCCTCGTCGTGGTCGTCTGCTTCGAGTGGCTCTTCCCGATGGTCGCCTCGTGGCTGCCCTACGACGAGACGACCGTCGGCACGGATACTGGTGCCACGGCATACCTGCCCTTCCCGACCCCGGAGCCCACGTGACCGCCACCGCCCGCCGCATCCTCGTCGTCGACAACTACGACTCGTTCGTCTTCACGATCGTCGGCTACCTCGAGCAGCTCGGCGCCGAGTGCACCGTCGTGCGCAACGACGCGGTCGCGCCGGGTGACGGTGAGGGCTTCGACGGGGTGCTCGTCTCTCCCGGCCCGGGTACGCCCGAGGAGGCCGGGGTGTCGATGGCGATGATCGAGGCGTGCGCCGAGCGGTCGCAGCCGATGCTGGGGGTGTGCCTCGGGCACCAGGCGCTCGGCGTCGTCTTCGGTGGCACGGTCGGCCGCGCACCCGAGTTGCTCCACGGCAAGACCTCACTCGTCGAGCACTCGGGCGCCGGGGTCCTCACGGGGCTGCCGACGCCGTTCACGGCCACGCGCTACCACTCGCTCACCATCGACCCGCCAACGCTGCCCGACGTGCTCGAGAGCACCGGGGCGACCGGCAGCGGCATCATCATGGCGGTCCAGCACCGCGAGCTACCGCTGCACGGCGTGCAGTTCCACCCCGAGTCCGTGCTCACCCAGGGCGGCCACCGGCTGCTCGCCAACTGGCTCCAGGTCTGCGGTGACGCGGGCGCGGTCGAGCGGTCGCAGGGGCTCAGCCCGCTCGTCCACGGCGCCGACGTCGCGGGTGTGGTGGCCGAGGTCGCCAGCTGACGCGACGCATTGGCGCCTGTTCCCCCCGCCTCAACTTTCGCTCCCCATGCGGGAAGGTTGAGGGTCCGGCGGGAAATGTTGCCTCCGGACCCTCAACGTTCCCTCCGCATGGTGGGTGCTGAGTCCGTGCGTCAGGGGATGGGCAGGCTGATCGACGGGCTCGGTGAGCCGGACGCGGTGGGCGTGGGCGTCGGCGACGGGGTGGCCGTCGGGGTCGGCGTGGGCGTCGGTGTCGGGGTGGGCGGCAGCTTCTGAGCCACCCGGATCACCACCTCCGAGCCGGCGTCGACGAGCTCGCCCTCGTCGGGCTCCTGGGCGATGACCGTGCCCTCCTTGGCCTGGGCGGTCTGGCGGTAGACCGTCCTCGGCTTGAGGCCGATGGCGATGAGCGCCGCCGAGGCCTCGTCCTGCGACATCGTCGTCAGCTTGGGGACCTCGACCTTGCCGGTCGCGACGTTGAGCGTCACCTGGTCGCCGGGCTCGAGCTGCTCCCCGGTCTTGGGTGCGGTGGAGACGATCCGGTCCTTGGGCTGGAGGTGGCTGTTGATCTTCGACGTCTTGCCGACCGTGAGCTTGACCTTCTCGAGGGCGGCGGTGGCCTGCTCGACGGTCATGCCGGTGAGGTCGGGCACCGACACCGAGCTGGGCCCGGAGGAGACGACGAGGTACACGGAGGTCGCAGCGGGGTCGACCCGCTCGCCCGGCTTCGGGGTCTGCGAGATGACCGAGCCCTCGAGGACGGTGTCGCTGCGTTCGGTGCGCTGCGTGACCGAGGTGAGCTTGGCGTCACGCAGGTCCGACAGGGCCGTGGCGATGGGCTTGCCCTCGACCGGCGGCACCGAGACCTTGGCCGCCTCGGCCTGCATCGCGCGGTACTGCATCGCACCGAAGCCGAGCAGCGCGAGCGCGGTGAGCAGCGCGACGGTGATCATCACGACCCGACGGCCGCGGTGCTCGTCGCGTCGGGGTGGACGCTGCACCGCCGCAGGGAAGGTCGACGTGGCGTGACCGCCGACCGGAGCGGGAGGCACGTCGTCGCGCGGACGGGTCTGTGCGGCATACACCTCGGTCGGTTCGGAGGTGCTCAGGGTCGCGGTCGCGCCCGCTGCCAGGGCGGCGAGGGACGCGGTCGCCTCGGGGCTGATCGCGCGTCCGAGACGGATGTTCTGCAGGTCGCCACGGAACGACGCGGCGTCCTGGTAGCGGTCCTCGCGCGGCTTGGCGAGCGAGTGCAGCACGACGGCGTCGATCGTCTCGGGAAGCGCGTCCTCGAGGGCGGACGGCGGGATCGGCTGCTCACCGACGTGCTGGTAGGCGATGGAGACGGGGCTGTCGCCGATGAACGGGGGCCGGCCGGTGAGGAGCTCGTAGAGCATGCAGCCGGCGGAGTAGAGGTCGGAGCGGGCGTCGACGGTCTGGCCCTGCGCCTGCTCGGGTGAGAGGTACTGGGCGGTGCCGATGACGGCCTGCGTCTGGGTCATCGTCGCCGCGGTGTCGGCGATGGCCCGCGCGATGCCGAAGTCCATGACCTTGACCGACCCGTCGCCGCTGATCATGACGTTGGCGGGCTTGATGTCGCGGTGGACGATCCCCATGCGGTGGCTGTAGCCGAGTGCGTCGAGCACGCCCTCGGTGATCCGCAGCGCCTCGTCCGTGGGCAGCTTGCCGCGCTCGGTGAGGATCTCGCGCAGCGTGCGCCCCTCGACGTACTCCATGACCATGTAGGGCACGGCCACGCTGGCGCCACCGGACTCGGTGCGGTGGTCCTCGCCGGAGTCGTAGACCGCGACGATCGAGGAGTGGTTGAGCCCGGCCGAGGACTGGGCCTCGCGGCGGAAGCGCTTGAGGAAGGACTGGTCGCGCGCGAGGTCGCTGCGCAGCATCTTGATCGCGACGGGCCGCCCGAGCCGCGTGTCGTGGCCGAGGTGGACCTCGGCCATGCCGCCACGTCCGATGAGCTCGCCGACCTCGTAGCGTCCCCCGAGCAGGAGTGCCTCCCCGTTCACCGAGCCCTCACTTCTTCAACCCCGCCTCGATCATGGCCTTGGCGATGGGGCCGCCGACGGCGCCACCTCCACGGGCCTCGCTGTCGGGGTCGCCGCCGTTCTCGACGACCACGGCGACGGCGATCTGCGGGTCGTTGGCGGGTGCGAAGCCGGTGAACCACGCGTGGGCGCGCGAGACGCGGTCGGTCTCGGCGGTGCCGGTCTTGCCGGCGACGCGCACGCCGTCGACCTGCGCGGGCTTGCCGCTGCCGTTCTCGACGACGGCCTCCATCATCTCGGTGAGCTGGGCCGCGACCTCGGGGCTGACCGCCTGCGAGAGCTCCTCGGGCTCCGAGCGCTCGATGACGCTGAGGTCGCTCGAGAGCACCGAGCGCACGAGGTGCGGCTTCATGACGATGCCGCGGTTCGCGACACCGGCGCTGAGCATCGCGACCTGGAGCGGCGTGACGCGCACGTCGTACTGGCCGACCGACGCCTGGGCGAGCTGCGGCGGGTTGAGCTCGGCCGGGACCGAGCTGGGGGTGACGCGCATCGGGATCGAGAGCTGGTCTCCCACACCGAACTTCGCGGCCTGGTCGCGCAGCGCGTCCGCGCCGAGCTCGAGACCGAGGTAGCCGAACGCACTGTTGCAGGAGATCTCCATGGCGTGCAGGAACGTCGTCTTGTCGTTGTCGCCGCACGACCGCTTGCCGATGTTGGGCAGGCCGGTCGTCGTCTGCGGCAGGTCGAGGACGGCCGGACCGGGCAGCACGGTGTCGGGCGCGAACCGTCCGCTCGACAGGGCCGCGGCCGCGGTGACGATCTTGAACGTCGAGCCCGGCGGGTAGAGGTCGCCGGCGATCGCGCGGTTGACGAGCGGCTTGTTGGCGTTGCCGTTGAGAGCCTTGTATGCCGCGTCGACCTTGGAGAGGTCGTGGACGGCGAGCGGTCCGGGGTCGTAGGTCGGGTTGCTCACCATTGCGAGGATCTCGCCGGTCGACGGGTTGAGCGCGACCGCGGCGCCCTTGCGACCGTCGAGCGCCTTGACCGCGGCGGCCTGCACGTTGGAGTCGATGGTGAGCTCGAGGCTGGCGCCGGTCGTCTTGCGACCGGTGAAGAAGTCGGAGACCCGGCGGAAGGCCAGCTTGTCGCTGCTCCCGGAGAGCAGCCCGTTCTCGGCCTGCTCGAGCCCGCCGCCGGCGCCGTAGAAGGAGTAGTAGCCGGTGATGTGCGCGTAGTTCTGGCCCTGTGGGTAGGTGCGCAGCCACTTGTACTCGTTGTCGGCCGGGACCGACTTCGCGATGGCGGTGTCGCCGACGAGGATCTGGCCGCGCTCGCGGGCATAGGTGCTGAGCAGGGTGCGGCGGTTGTCCGGGCGGGCGTTGAGGTCCTTGGCCCAGACGAACTGGATGAGGGTCGTCGACACGAGCAGTGAGGCGAAGAGCAGGGCGACGACGAAGGAGAGACGGCGGATCGGCTGGTTCATCGCAGCTTCACCACCTGGGTCTGTTCGTTGGCCACGGGGTGGGGGGCCTCCGGGTCGGGGACGGGACGGCGTGCGTGGTCGCTGATCCGCAGCAGCAGGGCGACGAGGGTCCAGTTCGCGAGCAGGGAGGAGCCGCCCTGGGACAGGAACGGCATCGTCAGTCCGGTGAGCGGGATGACCCTCGTGACACCGCCGACGACGACGAAGCACTGCAGGGCGACCGAGAAGGCCAGACCCGAGGCGAGCAGCTTGCCGAAGCCGTCGCGGGCGCCGATGGCGGTGCGCAGACCACGCTCGACGAGGAGCACGTAGAGGATGAGCAGCGCGAAGAGCCCGATGAGGCCGATCTCCTCGCCGAAGCTCGGGATGATGAAGTCGCTCTCGGCGAAGTAGGTGAGGTCGGGACGTCCGCGACCCAGGCCGGTGCCGACCATGCCTCCGGAGGCCATGCCCATGAGACCCCGCGCCAGCTGGTCGGAGGTGTCGAGCGCCTCCCGGCTGAAGGTGTCGAGCCAGAGGAGCACGCGGCGCTGCACGTGGCTGAAGAGCAGGTTGGCGACGTAGCAGCCGACGCAGAAGAGGAGCAGGCCTATGGCGACCCACGAGGTCCGCTCGGTGGCGACGTAGAGCATCGCGACGAACAGCCCGAAGAAGAGGAGCGAGGAGCCGAGGTCCTTCTCGAGGACGAGCACCCCGACGGAGAGCATCCACGCGACGAGGATCGGCCCGAGGTCGCGGGCCCGCGGCAGGGTGAGGCCGAGGATCCGGCGTCCGGCGACGGAGAGCGCGTCGCGGGTCTGGACGAGGTAGCCGGCGAAGAACACGGCGAGGACGATCTTGGCGATCTCACCGGGCTGGAACGAGAACGGGCCGAGGCTGATCCAGATGCGGGACCCGTAGTTCTCGATGCCGAGCCCGGGCACGAGCGGCAGCAGCAGGAGGCCGAAGCCGATGGCGCCGGCGAGGTAGGTGTAGCGGCGAAGGATCCGGTGGTCGCGCAGGATGATGAGCGCGGCGATGGCGAGCGCCGCCGCCAACGCGCTCCACATGAGCTGGCGCAATGCCATGCCCTCGGCGAGGTCGCGGCCGTTGGCGAGGTCGAGCCGGTTGATCATCACGAGACCGAGCCCGTTGAGCAGCGTGGCGATCGGCAGGATGAGCGGGTCGGCGTAGGGGGCGCGCAGCCGCATGGTGATGTGGAACGCGGCCGTGATGACGACGAACCCGGTGCCGACGGCGACGAGGCTCGGCGGGACCGCTCCCTCGACCGCGATGCCGACGTTGATGTAGGCGAGCGCGACGATGGCGACCGCGAAGACGAGGAGCCCGAGCTCGACGTTGCGGCCCTTGCGGGACGAGAGTGCGGAGACGGTGGTCATGCGTTGGGGCTGACGGTCGGGGTCGGGCGGACCGTCGAGGTCGGCGTCGGAACCGGCGTGGCGGGGGCGCTCGACGAGGGAGTGGGCGTCGGCGTCGGGGTGGGGGTCGTCCAGGTCGACGGGACGGTGGCGCAGTCGCGGCCCTGCGACTTGGCGTAGCGGCAGGCACCGGCCTGCACCTCGAGGTTGCGGACGAGGGCGGCGGCGTCGGAGCGGGTCTTCATCGTGATGCCGCGGGCCAGCTGGGCGCGGTAGAAGTCGGGAAGGTCCTCGACGACGATGCCGCTCATGGTCTCGGGGCTGGAGAGGTCGATGGGGCCGAACGTCTGGTCGACGCCCTTGAAGACGGTGACCCGGCCGTCGTTGACCCCGACGTAGAACTGCGACTGCGTCCAGGCGTAGGCGGCGTAGCCACCACCGACGAGCAGGACGAGCGCGAGCACCGCTGCACCCAGGGCGCGCATCACCGTTGCGCCACGGCCGCGGGGGCCCTCGTCGGCGAGGTGGAGCTCGTCGTCGTCGGCACCGCTGGCCTCGTGCGAGAGGGCGGCGGCCTTGGCGGCCGGGGTCGTGGGGATCGGGCGCGTGTGCCGGCGGAACGCGGCCGCCGCGCCCACCACCTGCGGCGAGTCGCTCGGCACCGGACCCTTGGTGAGGTCGACGACGTCGCCGACGACGACCGTGACGTTGTCGGGGGCGCCGGCCCGCAGCGCGAGCTGGACGAGCCGCTCCGCGCAGTCGCCGGGCTTGCGCTCGGTGGTGAGGACCTCGTCGATGGTGTCGCGGGTGACGTAGTCGGACAGGCCGTCGGAGCAGATGAGGTAGCGGTCGCCGACGATCGCCTGGCGCACGAGGACGTCCGGCTCCTCGCCCTCGGCGCCGGTGAGCACGCGTGTCACGAGCGAGCGCTGCGGGTGGGTCGACGCCTCCTCGGGGGTGATCCGGCCCTCGTCGACGAGCGACTGGACGAAGCTGTGGTCCTTGGTGATCTGGCTGACCTCGCCGTCACGGACGACGAACGCTCGCGAGTCACCGATGTGCGCGAGGACGAGCTTGTCGCGCGCGCGCAGGATGGCGATGAGGGTCGTCCCCATGCCGTCGAGCTCGGGGTCCTCCTGCGCCATCCGGCCGAGCTCGGTGTTGGCCGAGGTGATCCGGCGCACGAGCGCCTGGGTCGCGTCGACGCCCGAGAACGACTCGCCGTCGAGCCCGACGAGCGCGCCGAGGATGGTCGACGAGGCGACGTCGCCACCGGCGTGGCCGCCCATGCCGTCGGCCATCGCGAGCAGGTGCGGGCCGGCATACCCGCTGTCCTCGTTGTTGGTCCGCACCATCCCGACGTCGGAGCGGGCGGCGAAGTGGAACGCGATCGCCACGGGCTACCTCCGCAGCTCGACGACGGTCGTCCCGAACCGGATCTCGGTGCCGGCCGTCACCGGGGTGGCGGTGGTGAGGCGCTGGGGGCCGATGAAGGTGCCGTTGGTCGACCCGAGGTCCTCGACGACCCAGCCGTCGGGGCCCTTGTAGATGCGGGCGTGGCGACCGGACGCGAAGTCGTCCTCGAGGACGAGCGCCGACTCGGGGCTGCGGCCGATGAGGATGCCGGCCTCGCGCAGCGGCAGGCTCGTGCCGGCGAGGGGTCCGCTCATGACGCGCAGGTGGTTGGGGTCGCGGTTGGCTGCGCGGGCGGCGACCCGGCGCCCGGCAGGTCGCCCGACGGGGCGCTGCTCGGCGGGAACGGCGGCCGGGCTCGCGCCCCGTGCCGCGGGTCGCGGGGTGTTGCCGCGGGCGGCCGGGGACTTGCGGGGCGTGACCTGGGTGCCGTAGAGGTCACCGCGCAGGACGCCGACGACGGCGATGACGAACGCCCAGAGCGCGACGAGCAGCCCGAGGCGCATGACGGTGATGGTGATCTCACTCATGGGTACCTCGCGCTACTTCCGACCGGCGCGGTAGGTGACGGAGGTGCGGCCGACGGTGATCCGGTCGCCGCCCTCGAGGTGCTCGTTGGTGATCTGCTCGCCGTTGACGAACGTGCCGTTGGTCGACCCGAGGTCGCGGATCGTCGCGATCGTGTTGGGGCCGTCCTGGGTCACGCGGATCTCGCTGTGCCGCCGCGAGATGCCGGGGTCGTCGAGGATGATGTCGGCGCTGTCGTCGCGGCCGAGGACGGTGATCGCGCCCATGAGCGGGTAGCGCTCGCCGTCGACGTCGAGCCAGGGTCGGTCGGCCGGGTTGGTCCGCCGCGTCCTGGGTGCGGGCTTCGCCGGCCTGTATGCCGCGGTCTCACCGAGGTCGTCGACCTCCGGCGCGCTGTAGCTGGGGTCGGGGCGACCCAGGCGGGCGGGCGGGACCACGGGAGGTGCGCCGGCAGCGGCGGGCGAGCCGCCGGCATACGGGTCCTCGTCCCGGGAACGGCGCACGGCCTGGTGCTGGCCGGTCATGCCGGTGGCGCGCGGACGCTTGGCCGTGCTCGGGCGGATGCGGAAGACGCCGGTCTCGAGCTCGGTGTCCTCGTCGAAGAGGATGTCGATCGGGCCGCCGGGTTGGTAGTGCTGGCTGGAGGCGTGCTCCTCGGCGGCGGCGACGAGCTCGTTCTCGAGCTCGACCCCGTGGTCGGTGAGGCGCTCGTAGTCGGTCTCGCTCAGCTCGATCGTGAAGACGTTGGGGACGAGGCTGCGGCCCGAGCCGGCGGTGGCGGCGCGGTCGTCCATGGCGCGACGGATGGCGCTCGCGATCTCGACGGGCTGCACCTCGGAGCGGAACGCCTTGGCGAAGACGCCGTTGACGGCACGCTCGAGCTTGCCCTCCATGCGGTCGAACAGGCCCATCGGGCGCCTCCTTCGGTGCGTCGGTCGGTGGTCGCTCGGACGTCGGTCGGTGTCGATGTTATCCGCCGGGGCTGTGGCGATCGGGAAGGCGGGCGGGGGTGCGGGCCACGGGATGAGCGCGGGATGGTCGCCCTCGGGTCAGGGTCGCGTGGAGATGGTCGTGCCGGGACGTGTCTTTGCTCCACGTCGTGACGCACGGGCCCGGTGGTGCCTGTGGACAACTCTGCGGCGGATGTGACGCGTTCGGCCACGATGGTGGGGGTGCTCCGAGTGGCACCCCGCCCGAGTTTCCCTCAGGCTGGAGGAGGGATCGTGCGCGCTCGGTGCATGGGGACGAGGCCGACGACGAAGGGGAGTCATGCAGACGCCAAGGACGATGACGTATGCCGTGGCGCTGGCCGCCGCGGCCGCGCTCACGCTCGCGGGGTGCAACGGTGGCGACAAGGACCCGACGAGCACGCCGACACCGAGTGCGTCACCGTCGGTGACCACGCCACCGGCGAGCACGTCGCCTTCGTCGAGCCCCAGCGCCACCGCGACGCCGAACCCGAGCGCCTCGGTCGTCGTCCCGGCCGCGGCGCGAGCCCACACCGAGGCCGGCGCGATCGCCTTCGCGACGTTTTTCATCACCGAAGCGGACCGCGCATTCGTGACGGTGGACAGCGGTGTCGTACAGGCACTGTCTGCGGCGTCGTGCGAGAACTGCAAGGTCTCAGTTGACGCTGTCGCTGAGCTCAAGGCCGCCCAAGAGCGTCAGGTCCGCCCCAGCCTCAAGATCAAGGCGACGAACCCGCTCCCGGGCGCGACCGCGGATCAGCGTGAGGTCCAGGTACAGACGCAGGACCAGGCCGTGGACATCGTGGACCGAAGCGGGAAGGTCGTTGACACCACGGAGGCGGGGCAGTCCGTCTACAGGACTCGTCTCGCTTGGGTTGGGAGCGGGTGGACGATGGCTGAGCTGGTGTTCGAGCGATGATTCGCCGCAGCGCCGTTGCCTGCCTCGTCCTGGTGCTTTCGACCACCCTCGTGGGGACCACTGAGGCGGGTGAGCGGAAGGGACGCAACTTCAAATCGGTGCTGAAGAACTCCGGCGTCACCCTCAAGGGGTGGGACACAACCTCCAGTGGCGCTTGGGACGGGGCTCTCGGCAAGGGTGAGGGATGGTCGGACGCGCAGCCGGTGTCGGCGGGGCCGGTGTGGGAGTACCGAGAGACCCTCGGGTGCGGGTCGACTGCCGACCCCGACGCCCCGAACGACCTCACCTCCTGCTCCGTGGCCCTGAGCAGCTGCGCCCCGGTCGACGGTCGGGCGGTGAACCAGCTCTATGTCTGGCGGCGCCTGGCCGGGACGTCGCGGTGGTTCTTCAACGGCACGAGCTGCGGCTCCCCCAACCTCCCCAACACCGTCGCATCGGCGCCGGCCGTCCCCACGCTGGACCAGATCGTCACCGCGTTCCGGGAGCTGCCGTTCGCGAAGCCGACGGTCAACATCCAGCCCGAGGGGGACGTCACCCTCGTCAACCTCCCGACGTACTTCGAGGCGCAGTGGCCGGCCGGCAGCCTCGGGCCCGGTGACGTGAGCAGGCCCGTGCAGCTCCTGTCGTGGTCGGTGGAGTTCCGGATCGACCCCGCGAGCTACAACTTCGCCTTCGGTGACGGCTCCGAGTCCGGCTGGACCGACGATCTCGGTGGGCCGTATCCGGAAGGGCGCATCCGGCATACCTATGAACAGCCCGCGACGCGAGCCGCCGTCAAGGTCGACGCGACACTCACCGGCGCCTACCGCGTCAATGGTGGCGCGTGGGTGGACCTCGACGGGGTGGCCGATCTCGAGGACGAGCCGGTGACGACGCTGCAGGTCCGCGAGGCCAAGGCGCGGTTGCGCTAGGTCGGGGCCGGGCAGGGGTCGACCGCCGCACCGGAGGGGATGCGGCGGCCGACGACGGGGGTGGTCAGCGCAGGATGCTGTCGTTGCCGACGATCCTGCTCCACCAGCGGCCGAGCCCGAGCTTGTCGCCGCTGAACGTGTAGGCGAGGACGATGAGCCCCAGCGCCTCGATCCAGTGGCTGTCGAAGATCGGGTTGGTGAAGCCCTCGCCGCTGCGGCCGATGGGGAACTCGGCGAAGTACATGAGCGCGAGGAGCAGGGTGCCGCCCCAGGCGGCGATCTTCATGCCCGCGCCGGCGAGGAAGGCCACGCCGATGCCGAGCAGTCCGAACATGAACAGCCAGTCCCAGAACCCTCCGGCGAAGTTGGCGAAGAAGTCGCCGAACGGGCCGTCGACGACGGCGGGGTTCTTGGTGAGGAACCCGGTGGTCGGCGAGCCCCCGTCGATCCAGGCGTTCTTCGCGTCCGTGCCGTAGCCGAGGCCGAAGAGCTTGTCGAGGAAGGGCCAGAGGAAGGTGAAGCCGAGGACGATGCGCAGGGCGACCATGGCCCACTGGGCGACGGGGTTGCGGACCACGTCCTCCATGTGGGTGAAGCCGTCGGCGTCGTGGGTGCGGGTCGTGCTGCCGGCCCGGACCGCCTCGGGGTGCTTGGTGGTCATGATGTCTACCTCCAGTTGGTAGGTGGTCCGGTGGGACGGTCCCTCCGGTACCTACGACGCTAGAAGCGACGGGTCGTGGCCGACTGGGCCCAAGGTCCTGCCTTCTGCAGGCCGTGGGTCAGTCGTTGTCGCCGCCGGTCATCTGGGTGGCATTGGGCCCGCCCTCGCGGGTGCCGGTGTCACCGGCGTCGGCCCACACCCAGTCACGCACCTCGGGCAGGTCCTCACCGTGGGTCGTCGCCCAGGCCCGCGCCTCGAACCGCTTGTCCTGCATCCGCTGCCGCAGACCGGCCGCCTTCGACCCGAGGCCGGGGACTCGGTCGATGACGTCGATGACGAGGTGGAAGCGGTCGAGGTCGTTGAGCATGACCA
Organism: Knoellia sp. LjRoot47; assembly: GCF_964253435.1. NCBI lineage: Bacteria > Bacillati > Actinomycetota > Actinomycetes > Micrococcales > Intrasporangiaceae > Knoellia > Knoellia sp. LjRoot47. Next base: position 1,069,184 of record NZ_CAXUQS020000001.1, on the reverse strand, counting down.
TGTCGAACGGTGTGGTCGTCGTGCCCTCCTCCTTGTAGCCGCGGACGTGGAGGTTCTCGTGGCCGGTGCGGCGGTAGGTCAGCCGGTGGATGAGCCACGGGTAGCCGTGGTAGGCGAAGATCACCGGCTTGTCGGGCGTGAAGATCGTGTCGAAGTCGCGGTTGCTCAGCCCGTGCGGGTGCTCGACCTCGTCCTGCAGGCGCATGAGGTCGACGACGTTGACGACGCGCACCTTGAGGTCGGGCAGGTTCTCGCGCAGCAGCTGGGCGGCGGCCATGACCTCGACGGTCGGCACGTCGCCGGCGCAGGCGAGGACGACGTCGCACTCCGAGCCCGATCCCTCTGACCCGGCCCACTCCCAGATGCCGAGGCCGCGCGTGCAGTGGTGGATCGCCTCCTGCATCGTCAGCCAGGTCGGGCCGGGCTGCTTCCCCGCGACGACCACGTTGACGCACTGGTCGGTGCGCAGCAGGTGGTCCCAGGTCGAGAGCAGCGTGTTGGCGTCCGGCGGCAGGTAGACCCGGATGATGTCGGCCTTCTTGTTGACGACGTGGTCGATGAACCCGGGGTCCTGGTGGCTGAAACCGTTGTGGTCCTGGCGCCACACGTGCGAGCTGAGCAGGTAGTTGAGCGACGAGATCGGGCGTCGCCACTCGATGTGGTTGGTGACCTTGAGCCACTTGGCGTGCTGGTTGAACATCGAGTCGACGATGTGGATGAACGCCTCGTAGCTGCTCATCATCCCGTGGCGCCCGGTGAGCAGGTAGCCCTCGAGCCAGCCCTGGCACTGGTGCTCGGAGAGCATCTCGAGGACCTTGCCCACCTTGGCCATGGGGTCGGCCCCGTCGAACGGCTCGTATGCCGCGTTCCACTGCTTCGCGGTCACGTCGAAGACCCCGCCCAACCGGTTCGAGGCGGTCTCGTCCGGTCCGAAGATCCGGAAGTTCTCGGGGTTGGCGCGCATGACCTCGGCCAGCCAGTTGCCCAGGACGCGGGTGGCCTCGGCGACGGCGGCGCCCCGGGCCTCCTCGTCGACCTCGACGGCGAAGTCGCGGAAGTCGGGCAGGCGCAGCGGGGTGCGCAGGAGTCCGCCGTTGGTGTGGGGGTTCGCCCCCATCCGCAGGTGACCCTCCGGGGCGAGCGCGGCGATGTCGTCGTGCAGCTTGCCGGACTCGTCGAAGAGATCGTCCGCGGCGTACGACTGGAGCCAGTCCTCGAGGTTCTTGAGGTGCTTATCGGTGTCGCGCGCGCTGGCCAGTGGGACCTGGTGGCTGCGCCAGTGGTTCTCGGTCGGCTTGCCGTCGATCTCCTTGGGGCCGGTCCAGCCCTTGGGGTGCTCGAAGACGATCATCGGCCAGCGCGGGCGTTCGACCTCGTCGGCCCCGACCCGGGCGGCCTCGGCCTTGATCTCGGCGATGTCGTCGAGGACCTCGTCGAGCAGCTCGGCGAACCGGCGGTGGTAGCTCTCGGGCTCTTCGTCGTCGAAGCCGGCCTTGAAGAAGTACGGCTTGTGGCCGTAGCCGACCATGAGCGACTCGAGCTCGTCGTGCCCGATGCGCGCGAGCACCGTGGGGTTGGCGATCTTGTAGCCGTTGAGGTGGAGCACGGGCAGGACGACGCCGTCGGTCGCAGGATTCGCGAACTTGTTGGCGTGCCAGCTCGTCGCGAGCGGGCCGGTCTCGGCCTCGCCGTCACCGACGACGGCGAAGACGAGGAGGTCGGGGTTGTCGAGCGCCGCGCCGTAGGCGTGCGAGAGGGCGTAGCCGAGCTCACCGCCCTCGTGGATCGACCCCGGCGTCTCCGGGGCGACGTGCGAGGGGATCCCGCCGGGGAAGCTGAACTGCTTGAACAGCCGCTGCAGCCCGGTCTCGTCCTGGGTGATGTCGTGGTACGTCTCGGTGTAGGTGCCCTCGAGGTAGGTGTTGGCGACGAGACCGGGGCCGCCGTGGCCGGGGCCGGTGACGTAGATCGTCGACTGCCGTCGCTCGTCGATCGCCCGGTTGAGGTGGGCGTAGAGGAAGTTCAGCCCGGGCGTGGTGCCCCAGTGCCCGAGCAGCCGCGGCTTGACGTGGTCACGGTGCAGCTGCTCACGCAGCAAGGGGTTGTCGAGGAGGTAGATCTGCCCGACGGACAGGTAGTTCGCCGCGCGCCACCACCGGTGGATCCGGTCGAGCGTCGCGTCGTCGAGCCCGGGGACTCCTGCGTCGGCGCGCGACTGCCAGGGAGTGCCGAGGGTGGTGGTCGTCATCGTGCGGTCCTCTCGAGAGTGAGACGTCGACTGCCCTCCTCACCCTAGTGAGGACCGCGCCCGCTCACGAGGCCTTGAGCGAGGATCCGAGGCGCTCGCGGGCGGTGCGACCGCGGCGCACCACCGGGACCGTCCCGGTCAGTGCGCCGAGGCCCACGCTCGCCCCATTGCCGTAGATCGTCTCGACGCCACCGGCGGGGACGGCATACGTCTCGTGCCAGATGCCCACCGCGCCCGGTGAGCGACGCGCGGCCGCGTTGAAGGCGCGCCATGCGGGCAGGTGCGCCTTCGTGCTCATCCGCGAGTAGGCGTAGAGGTGCTCGGTGCTGCGCCACCACTGGACGACCCAGGGGCCCTTCGCGCCGATGAGGGTCGTCGCGCCGAGGAAGCCGAGGTCCTCCGCCTCGCCGCGGGCCGCGGCGGCCTTGTTGCGCTCGAGCTCGGCGAGCATCTTGGGCATCGCGAGGAAGACCGGCATCCACAGATCCGGGCGGTGCGGCTTCCGGAAGGTCATGCCGATGTGGAAGACGACGAGCGAGTCCTCCCACTGGTGGGTCGTGCGGACGACGTTCGGTGCGTCGGACGGTGCGGTCGAGGCGGTCATCGCGAGCTCCCTGCTCATTGGATAGTGGAACTATCTCGAACTCGACCAGTTTGGAGACGACTACTATCCAATGTCAAGAGTTGTCGTCCCCTCAGGAGGTATACCGTGCGGCTCGCCGAGCTGTCCGCCGAGAGTGGCGTCGCGGTCGCGACGCTCAAGTACTACCTGCGCGAGGGGCTGCTCCACCCCGGGCGGAGCCTGTCGCGCACCACGGCGGAGTACGACGCGACGCACGTCGACCGGGTGCGGCTCGTGCGGGCCCTGAGCGAGGTCGGCGGTCTCTCGCTGGCGACGATCGAGCAGGTGCTCGAGGTCATCACCGAGCCCGGCACCGACCGGCTGCACGTGCTCGAGGCGGCCCAGCGGACCCTGGCCCGCACTGCGTCGCGCACCGGTGACGGCACCGAGGGTGGATCCACCCAACGGGTGCGCGACTGGATCGAGCGGCACGGCTGGGAGATCGACCCGATGGACCCGTTCATCGACGACCTCGCCCGGGCCTGGGACGCCTGCGACCACGCGGCGCTCGGCCTCGACGAGGACCGGATGGACCGCTACGCCGAGCACGTCGAGGGCATCGCCGAGGTGGACGTGTCCACCGTGCCGGCCGACCCCGAGGCCGCCGTGCGCCACGTGGTCCTCGGGACCCTGCTCGTCGACCCGGTCCTCGTCGCCCTGCGTCGCCTCGCGCAGCAGCACGTGTCCCGCCGGACTGAGAGGGTGGGGCCATGAGCTCCTGGTCCGCGGTCTACGTCGACGTCGGCTACCTCCTCGCGTCAGCGGCGACCCGGGTCACCGGCTCCTCGCTGCGGAGCAGCGTCGAGGTCGACTACCCCGCGCTCGTGCGGCGGCTCGTCGAGCAGGTCGAGGCCGACTCGGGGCTGCCGGTGCTGCGCGTGAACTGGTACGACTCCGGTGCCCGACCCGGCGGCCAGCCCGACCACCACCAGGACCAGATCGGCCTCCTGCCCAAGGTCAAGCTCCGCCTCGGACGCCTCTCGTATGCCGGCGAGCAGAAGGGCGTCGACGTGCGCCTCGGCCTCGACCTCGCGCTGCAGGGCCGGGCCCGCGTCGCCGACGTCGTCTACCTCGTCTCCGGCGACGACGACCTCACCGAGGCCGTCGAGGAGGCGCAGGGTGCCGGGGTGCAGGTGCGCCTGCTCTCCGTCCCCGGTGTTCACGGCACCTCGCACGCGGTCTCCAAGCACCTGCGCCGCGCCGCCGATGACGAGCTGCTCGTCGACGCCGAGACCATCGACCTGTGCGTGCGCTCGCGGGCGCTCGCGCCCGGTCTCGTGCCGGCGTCGGACGGGTCCGACTCCGTGGCGGACGAGCTGGTGGCGGCCGACGACTCGGTGGTCGTCCTCAACCCGGTCGACACGGACCCGACGGGCGACACGTCGACGACCGACGAGCCGTCGATGGACGAGTCGGCCGTCCCCGAGCCCGATGGGGCGGCCACGGAGGCAGGTGAGGCGGTCCCCCCGAGCCGGCCGGCCGGCATACCCGGTCCGTCTCCGGCCGTCCTCGGTCGCAAGCGCGCGAGCGAGGTCGTCCTGCCGGAGCCACTCACCCCGACGACCGGGGCGGTCACCGACGCGGGACCCGGCCTGTGGGACGCCGTCGCGTATGCCGTGGTCTCGTCGTGGTGCCGCACCGCGACCCCCGGGTCGCTCGCCGAGCTCCGCGGGGCCCGCCCGACCGTGCCCGGAGAGCTGGACCGCGCGCTGCTGCTCGACCTGTCGAGCCGGTCGGGCGCCTACGACATCGACGATGCCGCGAGACACGGTGTGCGCGAACGCTTCTGGCACCACGTCGATCGGATCCGCCTCACGTGAGGGTCAACGTCATCGCGGCCGGGTCCCGGGGCGACGTCCAGCCGATGGTGGCGCTCGGGGTCGGCCTGCAACGGGCCGGCCACACGGTGACGATCTGCGCGGGCGACGACTTCGAGCCGCTCGTGACCTCGCACGGCGTGGGCTTCGTCCCGGCCGGACTGCGGATCGACGAGCTCATCGCCTCCGAGCTCGGTGTGGCCTGGCTCGGGGAGTCGAGCCGCAGCCCGTGGCACGAGCTGGCCGCGATGCGACGCCTCGTCGAGTCGACCGTCGAGGGGTATGCCGGGGCCTGGGTCCCGCTCGTCGGTTCGGCCGACCTGTGGGTCAGCGGGTTCCTCACCGTCCACGCGGTCGATGCGATGGTGGCGGTCGGCGGAGGGCGGCACGTGACGACGGAGTTCGCGCCGATGCGCCCGACGCGTGAGGGGTGGGCGGGGCTCCAGCCGCCGCTCCCCCGCCGGTCGTCTGTCGCGAACCGCGTTGCAGGACAGGCACTTCTGCGCACCGTCGCATCGGTGATCGCGGTCGCCGGGGACGAGGCGCGGGTCGAGATGGGCCTGCCGCGCACGGGACGACGTGGCGTGCTGGACGCGGTCCGTCGCACCCCGGCGCTTCTCGCCGCCTCACCGACGGTCGTGCCTCCGGCGCCCGACTGGGAGGGCAACCCCGCGGTGACGGGCTACTGGTTCCTCGACGACGATCCCGGGTTCGTGCCGGACGCACGGCTGGTCTCGTGGCTGGGTGAGGAGCGCACCGCCTATGTCGGGTTCGGGTCGATGTCGACCCGGGAGGCGAGGCCGTTGGGTGAGCTGGTCGCCCGGGCTGCGCGGGCCGCGGGCGTGCGGGTCGTGCTGCACTCCGGATCGGCCGGGCTGGAGTCGCACGACCACGAGTGGGTGCAGGCCGTGGGTGCCGTGCCGCACGGGTGGCTCTTCCCGCGGGTGTCCGGGGCGGTGCACCACGGCGGTGCGGGGACGACCGCCGCGGCGCTGCGGGCGGGGGTGCCGCAGGCGGTCGTGGCGCACATCGGTGACCAACCCTTCTGGGGGCGGCGGGTGTGGGAGCTGGGTGTCGGGGCTCGCCCGGTGCGGCGGCACGCGCTGTCGGTCGAGTGGCTCACGGAAGTGCTGCGGGGCTTCGCTCGGGGTGAGGGTGCCGAGCGAGCACGGCTGGTGGGCAACGGAATTCGTCGTGAGGACGGCGTGGGGCGAGCAGTCGAGCTCCTAACGACGTGCGTGGCCTGACGCGGTGTGGTCGGCGGGTCAGGTGGGCGTGCACCAGGTGAAGCGCACTTGCTGTCCCGGCTGGAGCTGAGCGGCGCGGTCGACCGAGGCCGAGGTGGTGACACCGATGACGGGGTAGCCGCCGGTGACCGGGGCGTCGTTGAGGCAGAGGACCGGGAGACCACCCGGAGGCACCTGGATCGCCCCCCGGACGAGCCCTTCGCTCGCGAGCTCGACGCCGAGGCGGTCGGAGCGGCGCGCAAGGGGTGCGCCCTCGAGCCGGATTCCACGCCGGTCGCTGCGCGAGGACGCCACCCAGGTCGTCGAGGCCAGAGCACCGGGCTCGGAGAACCAGTCGTGGCGTGGTCCCGGGGTGACGTCGAGCTCGACGGTGCCCGTGGGTGGATCGGTGAGGCCTGCGGCGTCGAGGACCGGGAAGGACTCGGTGCGGCTGCCGACGCCGAGCACCTGCCCGGCGACGAGCGGCGCCGGGCCGAGGCCGGACATCGTGTCGCTGGAGGCCGACCCGAGGGTTCGGGGGACGTCGAAGCCACCGCGGACGGCGACGTAGGTGCGAAGGCCTGCGGACGGCATACCGAGGGTGAGGACCTGGCCGTCGCGGAGCTCGACGAGCGCGTTGTGCGGAGCCGGTCGGCCGTCGAGGTCGGCGGGGGCGCGCGCTCCGGTGAGGCTCACGAGGAGGTCGCCGACCGCGCGCAGGCGCAGGCCGCCGAAGGTCACCTCGAGCGAGGCCGCGGCGCGGGCGTTGCCGAGCAGGCGGTTGCCGAGGAGGTAGGAGCCGACGTCCGCGGCACCGGCGCGCCCGACGCCGACGGCCAGGTGGCCGAGCCGCCCGAGATCCTCGACGAGGGTGAGCGGTCCGGGGTCGAGGACCTCGACGGCGGGCGTCACCGGTGCACCTCGGTGAAGCGGACCGTCGTGCCGGGGGTGAGCAGTGCGGGCGGGTCGCGTTCGGCGTCCCAGAGCACGAGGTCGGTCGAGCCGAGGAGCTGCCACCCGCCGGGAGACTCGCGGGGGTAGATGCCACTGAACTCGCCCGCGAGCCCGACCGCGCCGGCCGGGACCCGGGTGCGGGGATCGGCATGGCGCGGAACGACGAGCCGTGAGTCGCCACCGACGAGGTAGGCGAACCCCGGGGCGAAGCCGCCGAACGCGACCCGCCACGGGGTGCCGGTGTGGGCTTCGACGACCTTGGCGGGAGTCAGCCCGGTGTGGGTGGCGACGGCGTCGAGGTCGGGCCCGTCGTAGCGGACCGGGACCTCGACGACGTGGGTCCCGGCGGGTGGTGTGGTGGGGTCGGTCGTAGTTGCGGCTGTCCGGATGGCTGCGGCGAGAGCGGCGAGGTCGGTGGTGGGGCGGGCGATGACGAGCACGGTCCGGGCAGCGGGGACGAGGTCGTCGACCTCGCCCCAGACTCCGTCGCCGGTCTCGACGAGCGGTCGCAGCGCGGCCTCGAGCGCGAGCGCGGAGTCGAGGTCACCGGTCTCGACGAGCCACGCGGACTCGCCCATGGGCAGGAGCCGGACGTCGAGAGGCACGGTCGGGTCAGCCCACGAACGGGGCGATCTCGACGTCAGCCGCCTCGAGAGCGGCCCGAACGGCGCGGGCCATCTCGACGGCTCCGGGTGAGTCCCCATGAGTGCAGATGCTCTCGGCGTGGACGTCGATGTCGCTGCCGTCCGCGGCGGTGACCTTGTGCTCGGTCACGAGGCGAGCCATCCGGGCGGCGACCTCGTCGGGGTCGTGCAGGACGGCGCCGGGTTCCGCTCGGGGCACGAGCGTGCCGTCAGGCGTGTAGGCGCGGTCGGCGAAGGCCTCGGTGACGGTGCGCAGCCCTGCCGCCTCGGCCCGGCGGAGGAAGGCCGAGCCAGGAAGGCCGAGGACGGGGAGGGTCGCGTCGAGCGAGACGACCGCGCGGACGACGGCCTCCGCCTGCTCCTCGTGGGAGACGAGGGCGTTGTAGAGGGCCCCGTGGGGTTTGACGTAGGCGACGCGTCCTCCGGCGGCGCGGGCCAGCGCGTCGAGCGCACCGACCTGGTAGACGACGTCCGCCGTGAGCTCGGCCGGGTCCATGTCGACGAAGCGCCGGCCGAAGCCCACGAGGTCGCGGTAGCCGACCTGGGCGCCGATGACGACCTCTCGCTCGACGGCGGCGAGACAGGTCCGTTGGAGGGTCAGGCTGTCGCCGGCGTGGAAGCCGCACGCGACGTTGGCGCTCGTGACGACGTCGAGCATCGCCTCGTCGTCGCCGAGCCGCCAGGCGCCGAGCGACTCGCCGAGGTCGGAGTTGAGGTCGATCCGCACGGTCATGGGTCCATCGTGCTCTGCCCCGGACCGGGAGGAAGGGCAGGCGTGCCGCTCGGCATGTTCCGCGCTTTCGTGGGTTCTCGGGTGAGGAGGTCCTCCGCCACGGTGAGCCACGGGTGCAACGGCGCACCCACCGAGCGAAGGGGAACCCATGAAGACACGAGTGGGAGGGCGCCGGGGGCGCCTTCTGTCCGTCGTCGCGACGGCCGCGCTGGCCGGGGCGGCCACGCTGGCCACGGCCACACCGGCGAGCGCCAACTCCGGCGACCTGTCCAACCGGCTGCCGATCATCGGCTCCGTCAGGGTGAGTGCGACGTGGGCGCACCCGGCCGGCGAGCCCTACGGACACACCACGGGTGACGGCGGCACGGGCTCTGCCTCACCCGCCATCGACTTCGCACCCTCGAGTGCGGCACCGACCTCGACGCCCGTGGTCTCGTCGGGCAACGGGCTCGTCGTCGGCACGGGCTACCAGTACCCCGGGGCCGGGCACTGGATCTCGGTCTACCACGCGGGCGACAACCGGACCTCGTCCTACCTCCACCTTGCCGCCGCACCTCTCGTCGCCAAGGGCTCGCGGGTCGCCGCCGGCCAACGGCTCGGGACGATGGGCGGCAGTGGTGGGGTCGCCACCCACCTGCACTACCAGGAGAAGGCGGGCAGCATCTCGACGACGCCGACGCGTGACAACCGTCTCGACCCGGGCGTCCTTACCGGCTGCACGAGCGGACCACTGAACTTCCAGAACTGGCGCGGGCGCTACAACTTCTCCGTCTCCAACTACTTCCGGTCGTGCCCCTCGGCGACCGTCACCGGCTTCTCCTCCAACGCGTCGAGCTCGCTGACCGTCGACTCGGCCCGCAACCTGCGGCTCACCGTCTGCTCGAGCAACCTCGCCGGGCAGAAGGTCACCGTCCACACGACCCGAGCCGGTCGCGACTTCGGCCTGCGCACCCTCTATCCGACCGGGACGTGCGCGACGTTCACCGATCTCGAGGGCACCGGCGCGGTGCTCTCCGGCGCGACCTACTACACGAAGGTCGCGATGAACCAGACCCCGAACCAGTCGTGGAACTCCTCGTGCGGGGCGCTGACCAACCTGCACGGGCTGTGCGACAGCCGGACCGCTCCCTGACGGACGGGCTGCACGGCACAGGGCCCAGGGAGGCGTGCGCGACGAGCGCACGCCTCCCCGGGTGGCCCGTCCGGGTCCGGTCCGCGCGTCCCACGGTCTGTGCCGGCCGGCATACGCCATCCGGTTTGGAGGACGTGGGGTGCGTGCGGCACACTGGGACGGCTCACGCGCAAGTGGCGGAACGGCAGACGCGCTGCGTTCAGGTCGCAGTGTCCGAAAGGGCGTGGGGGTTCAAATCCCCCCTTGCGCACGTGTGGGCGGTTCAGAGAAATCTGACCGTTCGGTTTAGGTAACTCCGCAGGTCTCTGACCTGCGGAGTTACCTGCATCTGGGCTCACTCAGTGCTGACTGGGGCGAAACGGAGGATCGAGTGCGGTTGAACCTCAAAACTCTGCTGGGCCTGTCCGTCCCTTCATCGGCGGACCTGTCGGTGCTCCCGTACACGCTGGGTGCGTGACCCCGATGCCACTGAACCCAGAACTTGAGCAGGCGCGTCATGACGCGTTGACTGCCCTGGGTGGCCGGGTGCGCGAACTGCGGCTGGCGAAGTCCATGACGCAGCAGCAGTTGGCCGACGCCACAGGGATGCACCGCGTCACCATCAACAAGTTGGAGCACGGTCAGTTGGACGTTGGCGTCAGCAACGTGACGGCCCTCGCTGCGGCACTGGGTGCCCAACCCCAGGACCTGTTCACGACCTGACGATCGGTATGGCTCCCAAGCACCAACGCGGTACGAGGATGGCTGCCAGGGGCGTAGGAAGCGTGTGACGGGTCGAGCGGTTGGCCTTCGTTTCGACTTCCCGTGTCACATCCGGGAAGAACCTTCCTGGGGGTGGCGAGCGCGAATTGCGCATGGGCGACCATGTCACCCGAGCGAGACCAAGTCCGCAGCGCCTTTTCGGCTCGCTTCGCGAGACAAGACTTCACATCAGGCGCGGATCTCCATCCTCGTCAAGAACGATGCGCCGAATCCCGCTCACGAGGTGGTCGAGCGTCGAGCGGATGTTCTCAACGGCACCCTTGGAGATCTCGCTGGGTCCTATCACGAAGATGTGATTCACGGAGTCGTCATTCCTGTCGATCGCCGCGGCCGTGACGCCGACGTACTCAGGGTTCGGTGCGGTGATGAAGCGCAGGTCCCAGCCGATCTGCATGCCGATCTGCTGTGCGCGTTCGTCGAGGGCGACGATGAGTTCGGGGTCGAGAGCCACGTCTTGAGCCTTGCGTACGGGTGCTGCCCTTGTCACGGATTCGAACTGGGTCCCGGCGCCATCGGGGTAATCGCCAGAGCCACACGTCCTGGGCTGTGTGCCGAGCCGGGATCGGGCACGGCCCAACGGGCATCACCATTGGCCTTTCCGGTGACCTCGGAATCCGTGAAAGGGTTTGGATTCCTCAGGACCGCTAACCCGGCCAGCCTGCAGTCGAGGCCACACGATCGCTGGCTCAATTGGTCTTCCGCGCAGATGGCCTACGCGCCATAACGAGCCCAAGTGATTTTTGCGTGGACCATAATCTCGATGCGTCCCTCTGTCGGCGCCTCGGATTAAGGTTCAGCGTGGGACCCGTCGGAGAGCGCGGGTGAAAGACGGGGGCGAGACAATGGACACGGCCGACTCAACAGCGACATCCGCCGCCCTCCTCGAAGCGGACCTGATTCCTGACGGCAGGCTCGCGGACGCCTCCGGCGACGATCTCGAACATGACGCGGTCGCAGCGGTCCTCGCCGACCTCGTTAGCAAGGTTCAGACACCCGCCAATATCGCGCTGTTCGGACCGTGGGGCTCCGGTAAGTCGAGCCTCTACGGCATGATTGCGGCCCGACTCGAAATGCGTGCCGACAGCGGCGTCAAGATGATCCGGTACGACGCTTGGAAGTTCGGCGGGCATAGTCTGCAACGCAACTTCCTGTCCCACGTGGCAGAGGAACTCGAACTCAAAGATCGCCACATCTCCCGCATCCACGGCGCGACGGAGACGTCCCGGCTAAGGCTCGGACGGTTTCTGAGGCGCAACTGGGGCTCCCTCGTCGTTGCTCTGTTGCTTGCCTTCGGCTTGGCTGCGGGATGGGCGTTTCTATCGGCTTGGGCGGCAACTGAATGGGGTGTGGGCACAAGCGCGAACGATGCCAAGTTCGAGGCGGAACTGGTGCGGTCCCTGCCGAGTGCAGCGGTTGTCTTCGGCGCGGTCATCGCGGGCCTCCTGCTCAGCAACCAGAGCCTCGCGTCCGCTGTGGAGAAGCGGACATACTCCCCAATGCAGGATGCTGACCAGTTCTTTGCAGCCTTCGAGCGGCTCATGAAGACCGTCACCCGGTGGCGCCTGACCAAGCCGCGCACGAAGCGGCTGGTCGTCTTCGTCGACGAACTGGATCGGTGCCACCCGTCAGATGTGGCGAAGACTCTGACCGACCTTCTTACCTTCCTCGACCATCACCAGTGCGTATTCCTCGTCGCGGCCGACCGCGAAGTCCTCGAAGAAGCGCTGGAGAAGGCGCCCCAGGCCAAACCTGTCCGGGAGAACGAGCCCTACTACTCCACGTCAGGCGCTTTTCTCGACAAGGTCTTCCAGCATCAACTGTCGCTGCCGCCCACCCGCCCCGAAGCGCTTACCGCCTACGCGATGACGCTGGCAAGCACCCGACGCCAGGGAATCTGGGCCGAACTCCGATCGGAGCGGACCACTTACGAAGACGTCGTCTATTCGCTCGTACCGGCGCACATCAGAAGCCCTCGACGTGTGAAGGTCTTGTTGAACAACTACGCGACAAGCGCCCGAGTGATGGCCGCGCGGGGCTTGGACTGGAAGGCGCGAGCCGTCCCTGTCGCAGTTCTTACCGTGCTGCAGACGGAGTTTCCCAGCGTCGTGCGAGACCTCCTGGTCCAGCCCCGGCTACTAGAGGCTCTCACTGGCGCACTTGACGATGCGATGTCCACCGAACTTGCAGCCGTCGTGGCCGGGTACCGGCGAACGGACGAGGACGACGACGTAACCACCGAAGAATCATCGGCCGCCCCACTGCTCACGGATCGCTCCGAGGTCGACAACGAAGCCGCTGAGCACGCTGCGCGCCGTCGCCTCAACGAGCAGTTCGTCGCTTACCTCGGCAAGATTCATGCTGCGGACATTCCGTTGCCCACAGCCGACCTAGTTTACCTTCAGCGTGCGGGCCATGCCGAGGGACTTGAGAACGCCGAACTGTCACGCATCCTCGACGTGGCAGCGGACACTGCCCCGGACACGCTCGTCACCGACTTCGAGGACGCCTCCACAGGCGACCGAAAGGCCGCCGTTCGCTTCCTGACGACGCAACTGGGCAGCAACTTCGGCCCGTCGCGAGCAAACCTCGTCGAATCGGCATGTCGCTTGGCGGAGCAACTTGACGTTGAGGCAGCCCGCGACACTGCACGGTTCGCTGCAGGTGCCCTGCTCAACGAAGCCCGTAACGGGCGGTGGCGATCCGACGCCACTCCTGGTGTGCTACGGCTTGCACTTCTGGATGACCACATCGCGGATCCTATGGCTCCGCTCGCCGGTACCGGGGAACTTGAAAGGATGGGTGCGAACGGAAGCCTTGGCGTGCTCCTGCCGCTGATGCCCCACCTGGCTGATCGGGCCGCACTGCTGTTCTCGTACTTCGGGAACGAGTACAGGGAACGACCGGCCCTCATGCACGACGCATTGAGTACGTTGCCTTGCGAGATGGCTACGGCCCTCTGGAATGCCGAGAAGGACGCCATCGTGGCCGAGTTCGAAGCGCCCATCGCTCCAATCAGGTCGGCCGCCACTACCCGCACCGTTAAGTCAGCAACCGCTTCTGCCGCAGCGAGAGCCACCGTGGATACCGCGGCGCCAGCCGAACATGTCCAACGCTACGGCGATCTCCTCAAGGCCCTCATAGGTCGGGAAGGAGGACTGATCCCAACAGTCCTCCGCGAAGTCATCCTCATCTCGCTCCGAACTGACGTTGATTCCGACTTGTACGCCGAGGTCGTCGCAGACCTCGACCGGCTGATCACTGGCTTCGGCGACGACACGGCTAGTCAAAACCACGTCGTACTCCATGCAATCGCTCGTGAAGCGTCAGCCCCGGGTGTCGAACGCTGGACCCAGTTCCTCGTCACGGACAGCCCAACCACCCCCGACCGGTCGACTGTGGGCGCGACTTCGAAGGTTGTGGTGACCGAACTTTGCCAAGAGTCCTTGCTAGTCGACAGGTCGGTCCTGCTCAACCTCTACGGCGACCTCTCGGGTTGGCTCGACGCTGACAGAGCCGAACACGACGCGCAGATCATCTACTCGGGGCTCACGAGGAACCCACCTGCTGGAATGGCTGAGAACGCGGCCCTGCGAGACGGGCTGCGGCGCGCACTCAGCGTCCTGGAGACCGTTGACGGAACCGTGGAGTACGCAAGCACCTACATCACGGCATCGCTGGTCGAAGTCATCGCCGCGGGACAAGCCAGCGCCACAGCGATCGGACGCTTCATCGAGGAGATCCAGTCACTCGCTCCTCATGACGCCGCGCAATTGGACGACAAGATCGCCGCGATGGAGACCTACCCGACCATCTTCCTAGCGCGCCTGCGGATCGCGGCCCGAAAACGAGCCGCCAGGAAGACACTGCGGGCTCTAGAACTGAACCGAGTGCTGGTGGCAGCCACTCCTGACCCTGGCCTGCTGGCCGAATGGGTAGGCGCGACACCGACATTGGTCGACTTCAACTCGCTGCTGCGGACTGTGACCATGCCCAAGCAGGTCGTGGCCGCCTACGCCGAACAGCGGAACATATCCGACCGAAGCAAAGTGTGGATCGCGCTGGAGAAGAAGGGCTACCCCATCGCGCATCTCGAAGCAGCAGGGACGAAGAGCGTGAACGCCACAGTCGTGAAGCACATGGAGTCTCGAATCGTCGGAGTGAGAATCGAAGACCAGTCCAACGCCACGCGTCGTTTGATCACTGCCAACCTCGCGGAGGAGAGCAGCGCACGCGTCGCCGCCCACGAGATGGCTATGAGCCTGCTCCAAGCCGACGTTGCCGGGGCCGGGCCAAACGCAGCGAAGATTGTCCTCCGCGCAGGCGGCGCCGCCCCTCGGAGGAAGCCTGAATTGCGCGCCGCGTTCGACAACTACACCACCAAGTTCCCCAAGCAACGGATTCCCAACGGGGATCTGCAGCGCCTAAATGATCTGGGGCTGTTCACGAAGCGTAAAAAGAGTCCGCTCGCGAAGGTGCTCCCATGGTTCGACTGACCGCGCGAGGCACGACCAGAAGGGAGTTCCTGGGGCCGCGGAGCACAGTGGATGGCGCGACGATCCCAAGGCCTTCATAGGAATTTGCCTGTCTTCCCCGGCTCTTCGACGACGTCGACGCCTTCTTCGACTCACTCACGGAGGGTAGAGGACGGCACAATCTCCATGACCCGCGTCCTCAGCGATCAGATCATGCTTCCACCGGAGGCTCATCACCCTGCTTCTAGTGCGCGCAGATGGGTCGCAGGTGGGCTGGCGTGGTGCTTGCGTGCCCGACGGTCAGGAGGGTCCGTCATGCCGCTGGGCAACCCGTGCCCGCGTCATCAGGGTCCAACCCCATCGGCGTTCCGCCCAAGCCCTCGCTGCGTCGAGCCCGCGTCCAGCGTATGGGCGCAGGGCGCGCTCGACCCGCGTCGACGTCAGCAGGTGGATCGGATGCCGGGCTCTGCTCCGTAGGGTGACGCTGTACAGGTCCTCGACCTCGAACCGACGCGCGAGCAGGGTTCGGAGGTCTTCTGCGTCAACCCAATGCCTGAGTTGTCCTGGTTTGGGAGGGGGAACATCGTTGAGGCGTTCGAGAACCGGGCGATTCTGGGTGGCGAGCATCAGCCGACCCCCTGGCCTGAGCAAGGCTGCGCAGCGGTCGAGGAAGGCCGCTTGGTCGGCGACGTGCGAGAGCACCTCCAGGGACACGACAACGTCGAAGGAGGCCTCGGCGAACGGGAGCGTGAGGAAGTCTCCCGCGATGAAGGTGACCTCGGGACTTCGTACCCGCGCCCTGTCCAGCACCTCGTCAGCGATGTCGGTGGCTGTGACGTGTCCGTACCGCGAGATCGACTGCTCTAGCCATCCTGCGCCGCAGCCAACGTCGAGGATGTCGAGATCTTTTCGGCCGAGTTCGTCGAGCCACGCGCACACGATCTGCGCCTGGCGCAGCGGCGACTCCTCCAACTGCTTCTCTCGATGCTCGCCGTTCCACGCGTTCCACATGGCGCGCTGCGCCGCGATGTCAGGGTGGGACATGGGACGCTCCTTGGTTGCACGTCAGTCACGGTGTCGCGCACCGAAGCGGGCAAGTTCGGTGCGCACCAGTGGCAAGCGTGCTGGGCGGCGGAGGGCTGAATTATGTGGGTTTCCTGAAGGTTTGATGAAGATGGTCGAGGTCGGATGACTGCGTCCCGCTTCGACCAATGCCGGGGAGGGTGGTGCGCGCCCGGTCGGGTGTGTCCTGGCTGAGGGTCACCGTCGGCCCCCCTCGGCACCGCGGGGAGGTGAGGGCGCGTGAGCGTCAACGCGTTGCGGCCACGATGACGCTGGGCGTCCTACCCAGTTCTTCGAGTAGCGGCTCACCGTTGAGTTCGGCGCCAACCACCCGCACGAGCGGCATCCGGGAAACCCTCTCCCACGCGCTACCTAAGATAAGGTTTCTCTAGTAACCTTATCTTAGATGTCTCGAAAGAAAGGGCAGCCGTGTCTGCGATTACGGCCTTGGCGTTGGGTTGGGACGACGTGGCCTGGAAGTCGGGGGTGGATCAGCACCTGTCCCGAACCCAACGCGCGAAGATCCGAGCCACCTACAAGGCGGCTGTCCCCGCTGAGATCTCGCCCATGACCTTCGTGATCGATCCACAGGTTGCCGCCGAGGCTGACGACGCCCGTGATGCGATCGCCCGGTTCGATGCCGAACTGTCGATGATGTTCCCGGAGGGAGAGTTCGCACCACTCTCGTCGGTGCTGCTTCGCACTGAATCGGCGTCGTCGTCGCAGATCGAGAACATCACCACGGGCGCCCGCGCCCTTGCCCTCGCCGAGATCGGGTTCGCGAAGTACGGCAGCAACGCCAAACTTGTCGCGGCGAATGTTGACGCCATGAACCGGGCCGTCGCTCTCGCCGACCGGGTGACCCCAGAGACGATCCTGGACATCCACGAAGCCCTCATGCGCGGCCAAAATCACGCCAACCCCGGCCAGTTTCGAGAGGAGCAGGTGTGGATTGGAGCGTCCCCCACCCCCCACGGCGCGATGTTTGTCCCGCCGCACCATGACCGAGTTCGGTCCGGCATCGACGATCTCTGTGCGTTCACGGCCCGTACTGACATCCCACTACTGACCCAAGCAGCCTTGGCCCACGCTCAGTTCGAGACGATCCATCCGTTCACTGATGGCAACGGCCGAACCGGACGGGCGCTGGTTCACGCCCTCCTCAAGGGCGGCGGTGCAACGACGCGTTCCACCCTGCCTGTTTCCGCCGGGCTCTTGAACGACGTCGACGCATACTTCGATGCACTCACCGCCTACCGGCGGGGTGACGCAAGCCCTATCGTTGAGCGATTTGCCCGAGCGTCCTTCGCTGCGGTGGACAACGGGCGACTCTTGGCCAAAGACCTGAACGCCGCGCACCAAGCCTGGGCTGCGCGATTGGACGCGCGCAGGCACGCGGTGGTCTGGCGACTCCTGCCGGTCCTCATGAGTCAACCCGCGATCACGTCCGCGCTGGTGCAGGACCGCATGGGCGTGTCTCAGCCCGCGGCCGACAACGCTCTACGACAGTTGCGGGAGGCGGGGGTTATCACGAAGGCCAGCGGTATCCAACGCAACATCGTCTATATCGCCCAGGACGTCATCGCGGCGCTGGACGAGTTCGCCGCACGAGCCCGCCGAGGATGACCTGTCTCGGTTACGCCTTCCTTGGGATGCGTGCCCTGGTGCAGGTGTCTTCATCATCTTCTTCCTCTTCATCCTGTTGCTGATGAAGACCTGTGGTGAGCCGTTGGACTGCGCTTCCCCTCGCTACTGCGGCGGCTCCCATCAGCGGGGAGCGAAACCACGCATCCCTGAGATCTCAGGGATTGCTGCCCAAATCGCGGCTGCGAAGCCCAGCCGGTGAGCCACCCAGTTCGATACCCACTAGTTCACTCCAACCTCTGGCCCGGCTGACGGCGGCGACTCACCGTACGTGCATGGCCGTAGAAGAGTTCAGTCCAGAACCGGGACGCGGCCTAGGGCCGCTCATCCATGCTCTCCGTAGGGGTGGGGGCCCCTCACGTTCGCCGAGTGGGTGTCCGTGCCGGACTCGATGACGATCAACCTCCAACTGCCGGAGGACGAGGAGCAGGCAGCGACATGTCGCGCGGCCATCGACGACTTCGCGTCGCGGGTGGCCGCGCTGGCGCCGCGGCTCGCACCAGCGTCCTGACCCCAAGTCACCACCAAGGCCCCGAGCCACAAGTCGTGGTTCGGGGCCTCTGCCAGTTGGATCAGTCAGGCGGGGTAGCACACCTGCTGCGGTGCGCTGCCTGCCTCGCGGCGGGGGCGGGCTTGGCCAGCAGGGGACACTTTCGCCGATCTGGGTCAGGGCAGACTGCCAAAGAGCCATGACAGCCGTGCAGCCTCTTCGCGTCAGTCAGTGGGCCTCCGGCCTAGAGCCGAGCACCGACCATCGAAGACGCCGCAAGCGAGTCCCCCGACTTCGCGAAAGGTCCGGTGTCGTCCGGCCAGTTGGTCCGGTGGGCCCGCGGGAACACCCACCGGAAGGCGCTCAATCCGGGCTTCTTGCACCAACAGTCGGCGGCGCACCCGCACTTGCGCATGCCGAGCGCTTCGGCCAACCGCGTCATCGCCGCAGCCAGCAGGTAGAGCCCTGCCAGGATCACGAGAACACGCTTCATGCCAGCGCCTTCCTGAATTGTTCGAGGCTCGGCGCGCCGGACAGGCCGTCCGGACCGGTGTAGACGCGGCAGGCGAAACCGACCTTCTCGTCGCCTGTCGCGAACGGGTCCCGACCGTTCACGCGCACCGTGGGGGACCCAGTGAACCCGAGTCGCTCGGCGTGTTCGGGGTCGGTGACCTTGATTCGCTCGATGTCGACGTGCCCGAGACCGGCGCCGCGCAGTGCGGTCAGGAGCCGTTCCTCGGCGACCGCTGAGTTCGGGCACCCGTCGAAGAAGAGCAGTTCAATCTTCATGGGTTCATCATCCGTTCTCGGCTGGCGTTCCGCCATGGGTTGGCCCGGGGGCGGTGGGCGGTCTCGGGGTGAGTTGTTGGGCGTACCACCTCAGCACGCTCAAGTTGGCAGTGAACGCCGCCAACGCAGACAGGAACCTCATGGCCGCCAGGGAGCGCGCCCAACAACAGCAGGCGGCCGCGGCGCGCCGAGAGCAGGAACGAGCAGCCGCAGAGGCTGCCGCACGCCTCAAGTTCGACTAGGCCAGCCCGGCCACAGGCCCGCAGCCCAGGCCTGGTGGTAGACACCCGCGAAGGTCAGGGCAAAGGCGGGATCACTCGGGAGGCCGTGAAGGCCATTCTTGTCAGGGTCGACGTCACGCCTCAGTGGCAGTATCATCGCCATATGACGATGACAACGGTTATGGGCGCTGAATCGGTGCCGCCAAACACCACGGAGGTTGATGGAACCGCCGCCGCTGCCTGCCTCTTCCATGGGTTCAGCGACCCCTCCCGGATCGCGATCCTCCAGCACCTCACGCTTGGGGAGCACCGCGTCGTCGACCTGACCGCTCACGTCGGGCTCGCACAGTCCACGGTTTCGAAGCACCTGGCGTGCCTGCGTGACTGCGGGCTCGTCACGGCCCGCCCGAAGGGACGCGCCACGGTCTACTCGCTCAACCACGCCGAGGCGCTCATGGACTTGTGGACGGCAGCCGAACGTCTCCTCGCGCTGACCGGTGACGCCGTGGCGCTATGCACCACCTACGGCACCGGCGCCCTCCCTTCCGACCCCAAGGGCGCCTGATGAGCACCACCCATCACCACGGCACCGCCACCTCAGCCGAGGACCGACGTCGGTACGGACGCCGTGCGCAACTTCTCGCTGGGGCGTCGGTCGCGTACAACATCATTGAGGCCGTCATCGCCATCACCGCCGGACTTCTCGCTGGGTCCGTGGCCTTGGTCGGGTTCGGCCTTGACTCCATCGTGGAGGTGTCCAGTGGCCTCATCATCTTGTGGCAGTTCCGCCACCCACTGCCGGAGTCACGCGAGCGCACCGCCTTGCGGTTGATGGCATTCTCGTTCTTCGGGCTGGCCGCCTATGTGACCTTCGAGTCCGTCCGGGCACTGCTCACCGGCCACGAGCCGGAGCCCTCCACGGTCGGCATCGCGCTCGCCGCCATCTCGTTGGTGATCATGCCGTTCCTATCGTGGGCGCAGCGCCGCACGGGCCGAGCGCTCGGCTCGAACGCAGTGGTGGCGGACTCCACCCAAACCCTGCTGTGCACCTACCTGTCCGCAGTGCTGCTCGTCGGGCTCGTCCTCAACGCCACGCTCGGCTGGTCGTGGGCAGACCCGATCGCCGGACTCGTCATCGCCGCTGTCGCCGTCCGCGAAGGCCTGGAGGCGTGGCGGGGCGAGGCCTGCGGATGTGGACCCGTCGCCACCGGCTCCACCCACGAGCACTCGACCGAGCAGGACGGGGGCTGCGCGTGCACGGACGACCCCGCCGACTGCACCGACGGGTGCTGCGCCGCCCCCAACGCCCCGCAGACCTTCACCCTCGGCCGATCCGACGGCAACCTCTCGTGAGCACCCTCGCCATTGGTGTCTACGGCGCGTACCTGCTCATCGCGTTCGGTGCCCGCACACTCATCCAGGTGCTGCGCACCGGCGACACCGGATTCCGAGGGCTCTCCGGCCGCCCCGGCAGTGCCGCCTGGTGGGCCGGAATCCTGTTCGTCGCCGCCCTCGTGGCCGGTGTGGGCGCCCCCGTCGCCGGAGTCCTCGGACTTGCTCCGATCGGCTGGCTCGACCACCCGACCGGCAACCGCATCGGGCTCGTCGTCGCCATCGCAGGCGTCGCACTCACCCTCGCTGCGCAGTTGCAGATGGGCACCGCGTGGCGCATCGGCGTTGACGAGAACGAGCGCACCAGCCTGGTCACCACCGGTGTCTTCGGGATCGTCCGCAACCCCATATTCACTGCCATGTGCATCACCGCCCTCGGCTTGACCCTCATGGTGCCCAACGTCATCGCCGTCGCCGGGATTCTGGCCCTTGCCGTTGCGCTGGAGTTGCAGGTCCGCATCGTCGAAGAGCCCTACCTGAGGACCGTGCACGGCGACGCGTACCGCACGTACGAGATACGCACCGGCAGGTTCCTGCCTACCGTTCGGCCCGCCAGGCCGAGCCGCAGCGCCATCTCGTAGTCACAAAAGGGCCCCGCAGCAGGCGCGGGGGGAGTGATCGTGGCGTCCAGACGACGACCGGCCCGGAACCTGACCCGACTTGAAAGCGTTCGCCGAACGAGCCATGCCTTCTCATACTGCCTTGGAGATACTTCCCTTGAAACGCAACATCATTGTCTCGTCGCTCGTCATCGCTCTGTTCGTAGCCCTCGTGGCCGCCGCTCTGACGTTCGGCGCCCGGAAGGCAGACCCCGCGGACGCCGCGACCGGCA
Source organism: Knoellia sp. LjRoot47 (assembly GCF_964253435.1). NCBI lineage: Bacteria > Bacillati > Actinomycetota > Actinomycetes > Micrococcales > Intrasporangiaceae > Knoellia > Knoellia sp. LjRoot47. The sequence continues at coordinate 1,048,144 of NZ_CAXUQS020000001.1, read as the reverse complement.
CCACGACCGGCAAACTCGTCCGCGACAACAGCCACCGCCTTGGCGCTGCAGGAACGGGCAAGGTTGTCCTCGTCGAGTTCTTGGACTTCGAGTGCGAGTCGTGCCGTGCGGCGTACCCGGTCGTGGAGGAGATGCGGGCCACGTACGCAGGCAAGGTTGACTTCGTCGTGCGCTACTTCCCTATCGACAGCCACGCCAACGCGGTCAACTCCGCGGTCGCCGTCGAAGCCGCGGCCCAGCAGGGCAAGTTCGAGGAGATGTACAAGCGCATGTATGACACCCAGGCAACGTGGGGCGAACAGCGGGAGTCCAAGGCGTCGGTGTTCCGCGGCTTCGCCGAAGGATTGGGTCTCGACATGGCGGCGTACGACAAGGCCGTCGCCGACAAATCGACGCTGGCAAGGGTGGAGCGGGACCGGCAGGACGGCCTCGACCTCGGCGTGCAGGGAACCCCCACCTTCTTCCTGAACGGCAAGAAACTCGAACCGACGTCCACGCAGGACTTCCGCGACAAGATCGACGCCGCCCTCAATGACTGAGAGCATGCAAGTGGCTCAACCGTCAGGTCGCGCCGAAGCGGGACGGGCCACAGCATGGTCGCTCACGCTGTCCGGCACTGTTGGGCTGCTTGCGGCCTTCACCCTCCTCGTCGAGAAGATCGCCCTGCTCGCAGATCCCTCCTACGTACCCTCGTGCAGCATCAACCCGGTAATGTCCTGCGGTTCCGTCATGAACACGGACCAAGCCGCAGCCTTCGGGTTTCCCAACCCCATCCTCGGCGTCGCAGGGTTCACCGCCCTCCTGACGATCGGCGTGGTCCTGCTGACCCGGGCGACGTTGCCGGGATGGTTCTGGTGGGGCATCCAGGCTGGGACAACCTTCGGGGTCGTCTTCGTGCACTGGCTGATCTTCCAGAGCCTGTACCGCATCGAAGCGCTATGTCCCTACTGCATGGTCGTGTGGGTCGCAGCCATCACGGCATTTGTCACGGCGACCGCACAGAACATCCGACGCGCCCGCATCCTGCTCCCGACCGGCATGCGGGCAGCGGCGTCCTATGTTCCGAGCGTGGTCACGGTGTGGGTCGTGCTCATCGCTGGGTTGATCGTCGTCCAGTTCTGGGACTACTGGGTAACGCTGAGCCTGTGAACACGCAGGTCGTCGACCACCAGCCGCCGAGGCGCCAGCCAGGCCGTCTCACACCCCGGGAGGATGTGCTGCTGGGTCGACCGCGAGAACAACGCGCGCAGACTCCGCACCCGACGCGACACGAAGTGTCACTCAGCCTGTGGATGAGCGTCACCCGCTCGGCCGGTGGACGAGGGTCATGAGCGGCTGGCGCAATGTATTCGCTGGAAACGTCCGTACCCTCGGCACGGTGGCGATGACTTCGCCCTCGGTGACCACCGCACCGGTCATTGCCAGGTCGCGGCAATGTCCGGCCTCCAACGGCGCTCACGTTCGGGCAAGAGGCAGCCGGATGATGAAGATGGACCCCTGACTCAGTCCAGGGCTCGTCGCTGACAAGCCGCCCCCATGTGATTCGACCAGTGCTTTGCTGATCGTCAAACCGATACCGCTTCCGCCGCGAACACGACTGCGCGCCGGGTCTGCGCGGTAGAAGCGTTCGAAGACGTGAGGCAAGTGCTGGGCTTCGATCCCCTCCCCGTTGTCGGACACGGTGATCTCGATCCAGTCGGGGTCTGGTTTGCGCACGGACACCCGGACACGACCGCCCGACGCCGTGTGCTGAAGTGCGTTGTTGAGCAGGTTGGAGAGCACTTGGGCCATCCGGTCCACGTCAGCCGCAACGACGCCTTCGGCGCGCTCGTCAACGACGAGGGCCACCTGTTTCGCTAGAAAATCGCTGCGTGCCGCGGCCACGGCAGACTCCACGAGGGCGGTCGCGTCGGTCGGCACCCTGCGCAAATCAAGTCCATCCTCTTCTGCACGCGCCACGGCACTGATGTCCTCGGCGAGGCGCTGCAACCTTGCGGTGTTTCCGTGCAGGACTTCAAGTGTCCCGTCGTCGAGCCTGCGAACGCCGTCTTCCACTGCTTCGAGGTGCGCCTCGATGCTGCTCAGAGGCGTGCGCATCTCGTGAGCGAGGTCGGCAAGCAGCCGACGTCGTGTTGCCTCCACGTCACCTAGACGCCGCGCGAGGTCGTTGATCGTCGTGGCCAACTGATCGAACTCAGCGCCCAGTCCCGGACTTGGCACTTGGGACTGGTACTGGCCGTTGGCGATCTTGGCGGCTGAGTTCGCAACAGCCGCAGTCGAGCGCTGGACCCGACGTGTGAAGAACGCGGTTACACCCAGCGCGAGGATCACGGACGCGGTGAGCGCTGCACCCAATGCAATGATCAGCGCCGAATCGAATGCCTTCTCTTGGTGAGCAACCTCTGAGGGTGAGTGGCCGACTCCTGCTTGGCGCAGGTGGTCATGAAAGATGTTCGGGCCCACGATTGCCGCGACGACCCATGTCGTGGCCGCGCCCGCAACAAGCACGAGCGTCTGAGCGATGAGGAGGCGCGGGGCCAACCCGGCCCGCCTGTTGCGTCTCGTTGTACCGCGAGCCCCGGTCATGCGCCGGTCCCCATCCGATATCCGATCCCGCGCACGGTGCGGATGAACCGTGCCGCACCGGCGTCGTCACCGAGTTTGCGGCGTAGGTGTCCAACGTGAACGTCGACGAGGTGCTCGTCTCCGACCCACGACTGCCCCCACACCTGCTCGATGAGTTGACGTCGGCTGAAGGCCATACGCGGGCGTTCGGACAGCACAGCAAGGACGTCGAACTCCGTCCGCGTCAGGGAAACCGGCTCGTCATCGATCCACACGTCCCGGCCGACCGGGTCGATCGCCAGGGGGCCGAACCGGCGATAGGCCGGACCGTCCGCTGAGCCCCCCAAGGGGCGTGGCCGACGGAGCATGGCACGGAGCCGAGCGACCAGCACCCGCGGGCTGAAGGGTTTGGTCATGTAGTCGTCCGCTCCGACCGACAGCCCGACCAGAGTGTCAAGTTCGTCCGTGCGGGCCGTCAGCATGACGACGTAGGCGTCGGAGAAGGTCCGCAACGACCGACAGACTTCAACGCCGTCCTGCCCCGGGAGGCCCAGGTCGAGAACGACCACATCAGGGTCGACGCTCCGGGCAACCTGGACGGCGTCCAACCCGTCATGGCTCACGTGAACCTCGTAGCCCTCACGCTCCAGATAGTTCGCGACCACGGCGGCCATGGGCTCGTCGTCCTCGACGACCAGGGCGCGAATGCCACGCAGTGACGCTTGACGGCTGGTAGGGCTTTCGACAGCGCCCTCGTGCCCCGCCTTCTCCTCGGCCATCCACACATCGTTGCAGCCGTCCTCGGGGCGACCACCTGCAAAGGGGGCCGAACGGCGCATCTTCAGCGAACCTTCACAGAACCGCAGGCCTCCAGAACGAGTGGCTGCCCCACATTGAAGGCATCCGATCGAAGGAGTTGAGGACGATGATGTGGAACGACGGAATGGGTTGGACCGGCTGGATCGTGATGGCCCTGACGGCCATGGCCTTCTGGGCCCTGGTCGTCGTGGCCGTCGTGGCTCTGTTCAGGGACAGTCGCCCCGATTCGAGGCAGGTCCAGACCGGGTCTGACGACGCGCGGCGCATCCTCGACCAGCGGTTCGCGCGCGGTGAGATCGACGCCAACGAGTACCAGGCGCGGCAAGTCATGCTGCGCTCGGCGCACTGAGACCCTTGCCTGACAACCGTCTGGACAACGAGGCGGAGCGACAGGTCACCACGTTGGGGTGGCGTACGCGACGCGGTCGGTGCGGTGGTCGGCACGGTCCTGGGTCTGGTGCCTCATGTCCTGCACCACGTGGGCATCATCGCGGGGACTGCCGTGCTCACGGGTGCAGGCGGCAACGCCGCCCTTTACGTCGTGGGTCTGGTCCTTTCCATTCCCATGCTCCGACGGATCCACAGAAAGTTCCGCACAAGGCTCGCGCCCGCCATTGCGGTCGGACTCTTCACGGTGATGTTTCTCGTGTCAGCGCTCGTTGTGGGACCCGCCATCAGCGATCGTTCGCCCACCGACCAGCGCGGACCTGCGCCGTCACCGACAGAGGAGCACACCGAGCATCACTCGTGAGGGCTTCAACGAACCTTCATCCCATTGCTGCAGGTACCTCCACTTCCGGCGAAGACCGTGGAAGAGGAAGGAAGGAGGGTCGACATGGACAACACAGGGTTCTCCGCGAACATCCGCCACAGGTGCCATGGGGCACTACCCGCTGTACAAGATGCTCGGGTACGTCCCGGCCTCACTGAAGCGGAAGGGCGATGAGGGGCATGCGTGACGACGACCGCCGTCCCATTCACTGGCACGACGACAAGACCCCCGACGATCCAACGTCGGAACCGCTCGACGACGAAGCCGGACGACCGACGCAAAGCGGTCACTCACGTAGTCATGCCCTGATGATGCTGGCCTGCTGCGTTCCCATGCTGTTCATCGTGTTCGCACTCGTCGGGACCGGTGTCCTGGGTGCCGGTGCCATCACGTACGCGCTCCTGTGCGTGGTGATGATGGCCGTGATGATGCTCCTCATGACCGGTCCCCGGGAGTGACAGAAATACCCCGGGGGGGTATATCGTTGGACGTGTCGGAGCGAGTTCCAAGTCGACCCCACGGAGATGTGATGCCATGAGCCAGAAGACCGTTCTGCAGTTGGGGGGCCTCCACTGGGCCACCTCGGCCCGCGCCATCGAGACCACGCTGACTCGTCGGCCGGGCGTCGAGACCGTCGAAGCAAACGCGGCGAACCAGACCGCGACGGTCACCTATGACCCTGACTCGACGTCGGTGGCGGAACTCTCCGGCTGGGTTCGCGACTGCGGCTACCACTGCTCCGGTCAGTCAGTTCCCGAGCACGTCTGCGAGCCAATGAGGGAGCCCTCCCCGGACCCGTCATTCAGTGCTGCTGATGTCCATGGCGGAGTCCATGCGCAGCGCCGCCATGATGCACCCGACGCGGGCCATCAGGAGCACACGCAACACGACCCGCACTCCGAGCATGACGTGATGGACCACAGCACTCATTCGCCTCACGAGATGATGGGGCACGGCGGGCACGCAGGCATGTCCATGGCAGACATGGCGCGCGACATGCGGAACCGCTTCCTGGTCGCCCTGGTCCTCACCGCCGGAATCACCCTGTGGTCACCGATGGGCAGAGACATGTTCGGCTTCACAGCCCCAACCCCGTTCGGGCTGCGCGACGACGTTTTCGCCCTCGTGCTCAGCCTCCCCGTCGTCTTCTACTCCGCGTGGATCTTCTTCGACGGCGCGTGGCGAGCGCTGCGCAACCGCACCCTGGACATGATGGTCCTGGTCGCAGTCGCCGTCGCCGCAGGCTGGCTCTACAGCGTCGGCATCACCCTCACTGGCGGCGGCGAAGTCTTCTACGAGGCCGCCGCGATGCTGACCACCTTCGTGCTGCTCGGGCACTGGTTCGAGATGCGTGCCCGCGGCGGAGCCAACGACGCCATCCGCGCGCTCATGGACCTGGCGCCACCCAAGGCCACAGTCATTCGCGACGGCAAGGAGTTGGAGATCCCCACCGCCGATGTGGTCGTCGGTGACCTTGTGCTCATCCGCCCCGGGGGGAAGGTGCCCGTCGACGGAACCGTCGAGGACGGACTCTCCGAAGTCGACGAGTCCATGGTGACCGGCGAGAGCATGCCCGTCGGCAAATCTCCCGGCTCGGAGGTCATCGGAGCCTCGATCAACACGACGGGAGCCCTGCGAGTCCGGGCCACCAAGGTCGGTTCCGACACCGCGCTCGCACAGATCGTCCGTCTCGTCCAGGAAGCCCAGAACTCGAAGGCCCCCGGACAGCGGCTCGCTGACCGCGCCGCCTTCTGGCTCGTCCTCGTCGCCCTTGTCGGCGGGGTCGGCACGTTCCTCGTGTGGCTGGCCGTCGGCGCCACCGTGCAGGTGGCGCTGCTGTTCGCGATCACGGTCGTCGTCATCACGTGCCCCGACGCCCTGGGCCTGGCCACGCCCACCGCGATCATGGTGGGCACCGGACTCGGTGCCCGCCGAGGCGTCCTGTTCAAGACCGCCACCGCCTTGGAGTCCGCTGCACGCATCGACACAGTCGTACTCGACAAGACTGGCACCCTCACCAAGGGCGAGCCCGAAGTCACCGACGTCCTCGTCGACGCCGCCCTCACCGAGCCCGAACTGCTGCGCCTGGTCAGTGCGGTGGAACGCGAATCGGAGCACCCGCTGGCAGGCGCCATCGTCGCGTATGCCGTCGACCGAGGCGTTGTTCCAGCGGCCACGTCTGGCTTCCAGAATGTCCCAGGTCACGGCGCCGTGGCCGACGTGGACGGCCACCGCGTCGTAGTCGGCAACCGCAAACTCATGGCCCAGCAAGGAATCGACGTCGGACCGTGGCTGGCTCGCCGTGATGAACTCGCCGCCAGCGGTCGCACCGCCGTCCTCATCGGTGTGGACGGGCGAGGCGCGGGAGTCATCGCGCTCGCAGACGCAGTCCGAGAGACTTCCGAGCAGGCCATCCGGGAACTCCACGAACTCGGCGCCGAAGTCGTCATGCTCAGCGGCGACAACCAAGCCACGGCCGACCGCATTGCGGGTCAACTCGGCATCGACACCGTGATCGCCGAGGTCCTGCCCGGTGACAAGGCCGCCAAGGTCGCCGAACTGCAAGCCGCGGGCAAGAAGATCGCGATGGTCGGCGACGGCGTCAACGACGCTCCCGCACTGGCCCAGGCAGACCTTGGCATCGCGATCGGCGCAGGCACTGACGTCGCGATCGAAACAGCAGACCTTGTGCTCATGCGCTCGGACCCCCTCGACGTTCCCATAGCCCTGCGCGTGGGTCGAGGGACCCTCCGCAAGATGCGTCAGAACCTCGGGTGGGCCGTCGGCTACAACGTCATCGCACTACCCATCGCGGCCGGTGTCTTCGAACCCTCCCTGGGTTTGGTCCTGCGCCCCGAGGTCGCGGCGCTCTCGATGTCCGGATCGAGCGTCATCGTCGCCGTCAACGCGCTGATGCTCAAGCGTCTCCGGCTTCCGTCAGGACCACACGCAGACAACGAGCAGGTACAGGGGGAACCGGCGTCCGAGGCGGCTGCCCCGCTGGGCCGTTGACCCATCCGCTGGTCCGTGCAGAGTCTCAGCGGGTGGCGGTCATCTTCATCAAACCTTCAGGGAATCCACGTCGTCCCAGTCCACCTGGCACTGGAGGGTAGGACCCGGTGCGCAGCCGACTTCCCCCTCACCGGATGCGCACCACCACACACTCACCATCAAGGAGCGAAGTTCTGTGCACATCAAGAAGCGCCATCCCGTCCTGGCCGTCCTAGGCGTTAGTGCGCTTCTCACCCTCAGCGCCTGCGGCACAGACAACGCTGGGTCGGGAACAGCGGGCGGCGGGAGCACGACATCAGCAACCGAGTCGCAGAACGTCGACGCCGGGCGAAAGGGTGACGTCATGTTCGCGCAGATGATGATTCCGCACCACCAGCAAGCAGTCGAGATGGCAGACGAAGCGCTCAAGAAGGACGCGTCGAGTGAGGTCAAGGGACTGGCGGCCCAGATCAAGGCGGCTCAGGATCCTGAGATCCAGACGATGACGAAGTGGCTCCAGGAGTGGAACGCGCCCATGACCGCAGAAAGCGGCCATGGAGGACACGGCGGTGGCGACGGCATGATGTCCGGTGACGACATGGAGAACCTGTCAGCCGCCAATGGAGCCGCGTTCGACAAGATGTGGCTGACCATGATGATCGAGCACCACGAGGGCGCTGTAGAGATGGCCGAGGGTGTTCTCAAAACGACCACGAACCCTGAGGTCGAGCAGATGGCGAAGGCGATCGTCGAGGGTCAGAAGAAGGAGATCGCCACCATGAAGGGCCTTCTGTAGCACGCGTTGGCCCACCCAAACGACCTCGCCTGAAAGGGCTTCGATGCACCACACAGCACGTCAGAGCGTCCGTGCACTCTTCGCGGTAACGGTGTTTGTGGCTCTGCTATCTGCGTGCTCGGCAAACGCCGACAACGCTAAGAGACAAGCGCCTGCGCTGTCGGCCGCCGCCGACAGCGCGCCACTGCCGTCTGTGCACGTTCACGGTGTCGGCCGGGATCCCGGCGACGGCGCGCTGCTGTTGGCTACTCACGAAGGGCTGTTCCGGTATGCCGCCGACGGTCCCGTCAGGGTCGGACCCAGCATCGACCTCATGGGGTTTTCGATCGCCGGGCCCGGCCACTATTACGCCTCGGGGCACCCGAACATGGTGCCGGAACTGCCCCAACCCATGGGCCTCATCGAAAGCACCGACGGCGGCAAGACTTGGACGGTGCTGTCGCGAGGCGGCCAGTCGGACTTTCACACGCTGACCCAAGCGGGCGACACCGTCCTAGCCTTTGACGGCAAACTGCGCCGCACCACTGATGGTCGCCAATGGTCGACAGCACCGCTTCCAGCGCACCCGCGAACCCTCGCGGCCAACCCGGACGGCAGCAAAGTCCTCGCGACGACAGAGGGCGCCCTGCTGGGCTCGACCGACAAGGGCGCGACGTGGCAGCCGATACCCGATGCGCCGCTGCTGCTACATGTGGCCTGGGCCGATGCGGGTGTCGTCGCGGGCGTGACGCCCGGCGGCGAGGTGGCCACGAGCGCCGACGGTGCACAGACGTGGACGATGACCGGTGCAAAGGTCCCGCCCCCACAGGCCGTGAGCGCCAGCCAGACAGCACAAGGCTTTGAGATCCTCGTGGTCACCGAGCGAGAGGTCCTGGCGTCTCAGGACGGCAAGTCGTTTTCGGCGATCAGATGATCATGTGGTCAAAGGATCGCGGGCAAGGTCCCCGCTGACCACCCAGCCACCTCGCGGCTGGATGACCACTTGCCGGGCGCGAACTTCCAGTTGGGCGCCCACCCTCGCGCGCGCTCGTTGCGTCGACTTCGACCAACCTGTCGGCCGCGACTGTGCCCCAGAAGCGGGCGCTGTCCGTACTATGAGAGGCATGGTTGTTCGAGCGAATTCCGTTGCAGCACAGGCGATCGCATCCAATCTGTCAAGTTTCGCCGGACGTCGGGACACGGCAGCAGAGTTCTGCCAGTGCTTGGCTACACAAGGGGCGGACTCGTCATCTCGTCACCGGAGGCAGCCATGAGTGACATGGTGTGGGCCGTGCGTGACGGGTTGTCCCTTCGCGGCCTGTTCTCGGTCATGTCAGACGCGGAACTCCGAGCGTCCCAAGTGCGTGCCGAGCGAGGCAATCTGCGTGCCGACGATGCGCAGGGGTGGTCCGTGAGGGTTGAACCGTGGACCGTTGCTCCTCCCAGTGGGCCGCCTTCGCTGGATTCGCGAGCGGGGGAACAACACAGGGCCCTTCTCGACTACATCCACCGCGAGTGGGGGCTGCTGAACATCCCTGAGATGGGGACCGGGCACTTCCTCCATCTGGACACGTACCTGATGGTCCCGTATGACAACCGCTTGACGTGTCCAGCCTTCCAGTTCGACCATGAGCGGCGCCTGTGGCCACGGTTCCGAGAGGCACTTGGCGCGTTGCGTGACGTGGGATGGGACGAGTTCTCGATCACAGGATGGTTCGCCAGTCCGCAGGGGGCGGCTGATGGCGCAGTGCCTGCTGACCTCATCAGGAGTGAGCCCGAGCGCGTCCTCGACGCCGTGAATGTCACGGTCGCAGGTTGACCTATGCCAACCGGTTCCGATACCGGTGCGCGAAGCCGTTACGAGGACGAAGGTGACTGGATGTCCAAGAAGGCGAGTCCGTGTCGCCAGTCCCCGCTACTGTCGGCGGCGCACTGATGGACAGTGCGGCAAGGTCATCACGGGCCAGACGGAGGCGACTGAGTGGACGGGATCAAGGTCGAATACGACCGCGGGTCAGTGGGCCTACGCCTTTCGGGGGAAGTCGTGAACGGCGACGGCAGGGCTTCCTACCGCGCGATTCTGCGCCGAGAAGCGGCAACGACTCTCGGCGGCCTACTCCGATCGGGAGACTGGAAGGTCGACGAGTCCTTCGACTTCGATGACGTGGATGGGGATGTCGCCGTGAACGGGCAACTTCGCTCCCTGGACCGCGTCAACGTCTACCGCTTCGCCCTGAGCGCGGACCTCTCTCTGCACGTGGACTTCCTGCAGCCCGGCGACGCCTCGGGTGAGCCGAGTGGGAACCTTCACGTGGCCGAAGTGCGCGATCCAGGTCCGGCACTCTTGGGCAAAATCCGAGGCTGCCACGAGATCGGCGTCACGGAACCCGAACTCGTACTGGCGATCCTGAGAAGCAACGTCTCCCTCGATGAGGTGCAGTCCCTTCAGGCGAGCCAGCCGCTCGCCGACCTGGTGGACGGGTTGAAGACGCTGGCCGCCCTGCGGGAGGACGATGTCCCTGTCCGCCTGGCCGAGGATGGCCAGTCCATCTTGTTGGACCTGGTGGGCTCACCCTAAGAGGGCATCGCTGCGTTGCGGCAGACGAGACTCGGAGCAATGCTCGCCACATAGAAGCGCAGCGTGCGGGGGCCTCGACGATGGTGGCGGCGTGCGCCCGGGCCTGGCCCGCCCTGGTCCACGTGAGCCACGTGATCAGCCCTGTGCTCCATCGCGGGTCTTGGGCAGTGTGATGACACTGATCGCTCGTCCGGACAGGCGTCTCGCAACGTTGTCCGGGGTGAGAGTGAGCACCGTGATCGTGCAGGCTGCGGGGAGTCGTACGAAGTCCCCGTCATTGCTGGCCAGGAAGAAGCGGGAGACTCCCTCGGCCGCGAGGCCGTGCGCGCGCTCCAGGAGTTGGTGATCAGCGCCTTGGCTTCGAATGCCGCCGCTCAGGACAGTGATGCCGCACGCCCCCAGCAAGCCGCGGTGCTGAAGCCACGTTCTGCGGTGTCCAGCCGCGTAGAGATGGTCGGTTGCGGCGCAGATCTCCAAGATCGTTCGGGCCAACCGCAGGTTGCCCTCGCGACCGACAGTGACGTTGTCCAAGTCCCACAGCAGGGCCTGGTCCCCGCTGTGTCGAGGAAAGACAAAGGGTGGCTGACCATCGCTCATGGTTGATCGTTCTCGGGTGGGACGGCTGGCCGTCGACCGCCCCACCAGTCGTCGGTACCTCCCGGTGGCGCGAACCCAGCAGCCAGTTCCCAAGCGCAAAAGGCACGCATCGTCATCGCGGCGTCACGACGTTGGGTTTCAACCTCGGCGGAACCGAAGGCAAGCGCTTGAGTGTCCGCTTGCTCCATGCGGCTGAGCGTCTCGTGCGATCGAATGACGGCCCCGGCCAGCATCGCGCGAACGTACTCGCTACTCAGTGATGCCTGCAGCGTCCTCGCGAGCGCCATTGCGAGCGTCCGGTCGCCGTCCTCGTCGGCTCCCTCCCACAAGAGAGGGAGTGTGGCCACGATGGCCGAAATCGACGCCTCATCGAAGTTCGGGATGTCGGCCAGCGCGCGAGCCAGCATGTAGTGAGCGGTCTGAGCCGTCGGGTGCGGCTCGTAGGCGTCAGGACGGACCGTCACGAGGCGGCGAAGCGCGTCCAGACGGTCCGATGCCAGTCTCGCGCTCCAAGGGCTTGCGCTCATACCGCGCCTCCGGACTCGTGACGAGGCGAGCGGGGACCCGCATCTGTGGTTGTTGCCCGCTCAGCGCGTCCGAGGCGAGCCCAGGAGTGGGTTCTCGTAAGTGGCCTGTGAGCACGGCTTGGTGCGCCCTTCGCTGCGAGGTGCACATCGTCCCCATGCCTGCCGATGGAGTGTTCGGACGGGGCAGAACGGATCGGACAGGGCAGGAAGGAGGTGTGAGGCGCCCGGCTCGATCCAAGGCGAATTCCACCGATGGAGTTCAGCCAGAACCCTTGAAGTACCAAGATCGCCACCCTTAACTGTATGTAGTCGATTCACTACATAAGCACGTGGTCCTGCTCCTGTCCAGCCACTGCACCAACATGCATCGAACGCAGGAGAGCCACACATGCCCAGCAACACCACGCAACGTGGACGCAAACTCAGCGTCGACCCGTCCGCGGTAAGAGCGTTGATGGACCGCCAGATCCGCCACTACGAGGAGGACAGTGACCCACCGCAGCCCTCTATCGTCACCGCGAAGCCGACTGACCACCAGCCGCCCATCGATGACGAGAAGTTGTCACCCGCCAGTGAGGGCCGGGCCACCGCAGCCCTGCGCGTTGAGGCAGAGCGACTCGACCCCCAACGCGCGGAAGCGCTTCGCCGAGTTCAGCCCAAAATCCCGATGGCAACCTCCCGCATCGTTCGTGACGCCGTCGTCGGACAGATTCTTCTCGTCCCCTTCAAATCAGCCGACTCTGACCAGACGATGTGCTCCGTTCTCTACGCCTTCGCCGACTACGTCTACGAGCGCAAAGGCGACTTCTGCCCAGACCAACACCTCACAGCCCGCCTGATCGAGCACTACCTCGCCGATCGCCAGCGTGAACTCGCACCCTCCTCCCTCAGCACACACCGGAGCACCCTCCTGCGCATCCGGGAAGGGCATCCGGACAAGCCGCGCCGCGCCCGCATACCTCGCAAGGTCTCGGCCTTGCCCTACACGCAGGACGAGTGGCTGACGCTGCGACGTCGAGTCGACGGCCTGGTGGACCAGGACCTACGCACGGAACTCATGAAGGTGCTCGACCTGACGGGCGAGGCGGGACTGCGGACGCAGGAGGCAATCCACGCAACCGGTCATTGGATCTGCATTGTCGATGACGTGACCCTGCTGCAGATTCCCAACCGTCACGGAGAGTTTCGAGAGGTACCCGTGTTCGGCGCCGCCGGAGATCGCTTGGCCCGATTTCGCGGCACCTCGCAGTACCTCCTCGCCCCAACGCTCACCAACAGAGACAACGTGATGTCCAAAGTGCGCGCGAGGGCAGCCAAACACCCCGGACTGGACCACTTGGACCCCATACGTGCCAGGAACTCCTGGCTCGTCTTCTTGATGCAGCGCCGCGTGCCCTCGACCGTCCTATGGGCGGTCGCAGGGGTGAAGCCCGGCTCAGGAGGACACACCATCAGCGACCTCATGGTCCACGCGGCCACACCCGACACCAGCGCCATCGTGCGTGACCTCAACTACGCCCGAATCCCTCGCTAAGGACCCCGACAATGATCAACACCCCCCGAGATCGCACACGCCCCACCGACACCGACGCAGTGCTCGAACTCATCACGCCGATCATCGATCGGTCGGGAATCGTGCACACCTTGGAGAGTGCAGCAGAGCCAAAGAGCGCGGCGGGTGCGCCAACGCGGCACGGCCAGTACACGGCGCGCGGAGTCCTCATCGCCATGTTCCACGCGGCCTACGCGGGGCGCCCCGCGTCCATCGCTGAACTCATCGCCCTGATCTGGATGGATTACACGGACGAACAACTGGCACTCATCGGCATGCCGAGCCTGCGCACACCCGAGCGCCTTACGGCACTCATGTCCGACGACCGCGCTTGGCGCAACGAGCACCAGCGACTCTGGCAGTACCTTCATCGGCTCCTGCAGCCCATGGATGACACAGCGCGTCCAGCAAATGCGCGATTCGACAAGGACGCGAACGCCGCCGCCCAGGAAAGCGCTGAGAAGACATTCGGGGCCGAAGCCGACCTGCGGCGGAAGGTGTTGAACGACCTCATCACCGCCACGATCGACCCGACCTTGCTCAGCGACTGGAGAGGTGACCTCGCCATCGACGAACACGTCGTGCACGTCTCGAAGCCCAACACCCGGTACTTCGATGGCAAGGGATCGAAGGCGTCGGCGACACCGATGGCATCGTTCTACAAGAAGCAGAACCGCGTGGGTGAGGGTTGGTCCGTGGGTCTGACGCGAGCCGTCACAACGTCGAGGCCGCGCGATGCCAGAGTTCCCACGCTCTGCGTCGCCCTTGATATCAATGGCTCATCCCCGGGCGATATCCAAGCAGCACTACGCTGCCTGGACGAATTCGGCCGTACTCCGCTTCGACCTACGAAACAGCGCAACGAGCGCACTCATCTCGTCACCGACATGGGGTACTCACGGACCATCATCTTCAACACTGAAGTCCTCAAGCGCGGGTACACGCTGCTCATGCGCTACCCCAACACCACGCGCCTCAAGTTCGTGCATGACCTCGGTCGAACTGTTGACGACGAAGCCACCGAGCCTGGTCCCTACATGTATTACGGGGGCATCGTGTGTCCCGCAGCCCAGCAGTTGGTCAAGACCCGCACGCTGGCCCCAACCCACGCCGACACGGATGCACACGCTGCCCGCTTCAAGGCTGAACAGGAAGCGCTTCAGCGACTTCAAATGCCCCTCAACGGCCTTCCGCAAGTGACCGTTCGCCGCGCAAAGGGGCGCCCCAAGAAGAACTCTGGTGAGGAACAAGAGCGAGTCGTCAAACTGCGAGTTCAATGCCCGGCCGCGAAGGGGAAGGTGCGGTGCGCGATCCGCTCCACCATCGATGACGATGGAGCCTACGGGGACCCGCGCAACCGTGAACTACCGGACGTCAGCGCAACTGCGCCAGTTGACCACTGGCCCAAGGTCTGTGACAAGGCAACCACCACCATGGTGTTGACCGAGCACCAGTTCAGCCAGTACCAGCCCGTCATGGAAGGCTCATGGGAACATCAGGACTGGATGTCGTCGAACCGCTCCCGCGACGAAGGATTCAACAGCATCCTGACCTCGACTGAAGGTGGGAACCTCCAGGACCGAACCCTGTACGCACGCCGGAATCCGCAGGTCAGTCTGACCATTGCCTTCGCGGTTGCGCGGGCCAACATCAAGATCCAAGAGCGCTGGCGCGAAACCCTGCGACGCAATGGGGGGAAGGCGCCTCGCGAACCTCAACTTGGTAGCGACAGCACGGTCGATCGGCGCATGCCAGCAACCCGCCGTCGCAAGACATCAACCGGTGGTCGCAAGGCTGCCTAACTCGAACCCGGAAGGGCCAGGACCCATGGGTCCTGGCCCTTCCGCACGTCGAAAATCTGGGACCGAGAATTGCACCCTAATTCTGTCCACTCGTGAGCGTCCAAGGACAACCCGCCAGCGGGCCCCAGACTTTGCCTCGCCGAATGCCCCCCGGTCCCCACCACGTCCGACGGCTTCACCAGCGGCCAGTTTGACTCAACGGATGGGCCGACCAAAAGTCTGTGAACGATGATGCGGATACCCTGTTTCTGCAGGTCACAGGCGTGCCTGTGACCTGCGACTTTGAACCGCCCACGTGTGTCGGTGTCCTCGGACATCGCGAAGGCCCCGAACCCAGGTTCGGGGCCTTCCGGCTTCACGGGTCGTGCGGGAGACGGTCGTCGCCCGACATCGGGGTGTCGCCCCCGTCCCTTCCGTGGGCGGCACCGCCCTAGGCTCGATCGATGACCGCCGGAAGGAGGCCACGCGTGAACGACCCGGAAGCCCTGATCGCGGGGCGCTACCGCCTCGTCGAGGTCCTCGCGGCCGGCGGGATGGGCGTGGTCTGGAAGGCGTGGGACGAGCGCCTCGAACGGTCCGTGGCCGTCAAGCTGCTCCACGCCCTGCACGGCGTCCCGGAGGCGGAGGCCGAGGAGGCCAAGCACCGGGCCATGCGCGAGGCGCGCATCACCGCCAAGCTGCACCACCCGCACGCGGTGCCGGTCTTCGACGCCGTGGAGCACGACGGGCGTCCCTGCCTCGTCATGCAGCTGCTGCCGTCGACGCCGCTCTCCGCGGTGATCGCCGAGAGCGGACCCCTGCCGCTCGGCCGCGTCGCCACGATCGGCAGCGAGGTCGCGTCCGCACTGACCGCGGCCCACGCCCTCGGGATCGTCCACCGCGACATCAAGCCGGGCAACATCCTCATCGCCCCCGACGGCGGCGCCCACATCAGCGACTTCGGCATCTCGCACGCCCTCGGCGACGCGGCGATCACGCGCACCGGGCTGGTCCACGGCACCCCTGCGTACCTCGCGCCCGAGGTGGCACGTGGTGAGGACGCGTCGTACCCCGCCGACGTCTTCTCGCTCGGCTCGACCCTGTATGCCGCCCTCGAGGGGTCTCCGCCCTTCGGCTCGGACGGCAACTCGATCGCCCTGCTGCACAAGGTGGCCGCGGCCGACGTCCCTCCGCCGACCCGGGCGGGCAGCCTCACCCCGTTCCTGCTCGAGATGCTCGCCTCCGAGCCCGAGGACCGCCCCAGCATGGAGGCGGTCGCGGTGATGCTCGCGGACCTGCGTCCCGACGACGACGGGCTCGACGTCGACACCACGGCGCCGATCGCGGCGGTGCCGGGGGTGCCGGCGGTGTCGGGGGTGCCGGCGGTGGAGGCAGCGCCGGCGGTGGGGGCGACCGAGGCCGACGGGCGCGAGCCGGACCTCTTCGACGAGCTCATGCCGCAGGACGACGCGGGCCGCGACGACCGCCGTGCCCCGGTGGCAGCACCGCCCCGGGCTCCGATGGGTGACGACCGTGAGGCGGAGGGCCGCCGACGTCGGGTCTCGCCGCTGCTTGCGCTCGTCGCCGCCGTCATCGTCGCCGGTCTGGTGTGGGCGGTCGTCGCCCTCCTGGACGACGACGAGAAGAGGTCACCGTCACAGGCGAGCCCCGCCACGACGCAGAGCACACCGAGGAGCCCGTCCCCGTCGGCGACGTCACCGTCCCGCACGCCCTCTGCCACACCGACGACAGCGACGCCGTCGTCGACGCCCACGCCCACCCCCAGCCCGACGACCCCGTCGCCGAGGGCCTCGTCCACGCCGAGCCCGGCGGGCTCGGCGGCCCGGCTCTCCTCCGCGATCACCGACTACTACGGCGTGCTGCCCGAGAACACCGACGCGGCGTGGCCCCGGCTCACGGCCGGCTACCAGCGAAGCCCCAGCGGCGGCCGCGACTCGTTCGAGCGCTTCTGGGGCGCGATCGCCGACGTCAGTGTCAGCGACGTGCAGGCCACTCCGCCCGACCGGGTCGTCGCCACCGTCACCTACCGCTACGAGAACGGCCGCGTCGCCATCGAGCGCACGAGCTACGGGCTGGTCGACGAGGGCGGCGTCCTCAAGATCGCGTCGTCGAAGGTCCTGAGCAGCCGACGGGGCTGACCCCTGTCACCCCAGCGTCGGCGAGGGAACCTTGGTCCACGTCTGGTGGCCGGCCCGCCCGTCATAGGTCCACAGCCCGCCGTCCGAGCCTCGCCCGAGGAGGAGCCACGAGGCGTCGGAGCGGGCGGCTGCCGTGGGTGACCCGGTGAGAGTGCCACCGACCGCGGTCGCGAACCCGCCACGCACGATGGCGGGCACCGCCGCGTTGCGGCTCACGAGGACCGGGTTGGCGCCCTGGCTGATGCCGGGCCCGGTCCACGCGGTGCGCCCGAGCGAGGAGAACCCGCGGGTGGTCCCGGTGGCGCTGAGCAGCGTGTCGTAGAGCAGCCCACCCCCCGACCGCACGACGACGCGGATCGAGCCCGTCGCCCGGTTGGCGCTCGCGGCCGGAGCGGCGGAGAGCGTGCCACCGAGGGACGAGTAGCGGCTCCAGCTCGTGCCGTCGAAGCGCACCCGGACCAGGGCGTCCTGGGTGCCGCGGGCGACGACGTCGATGGTGCCGGCGGCGAGCGAGACGGCCGACGGGGCGCTCGTGAGGTTGCCCGCGCGGGTCACCCACGGGGTGTAGCCGGGGCCGGAGGACCTCGAGTGGATGAGCTGGTGCTTGGCGTTGCGGGCGAAGACGTCGATGCTCGTGCCGTTGGTCGTCACCGCCGACGGGGCGGACGTCACCTCACCGGGGATCGCCTGGAACCGGCTGAACGCGCCGCCCGGCATGGCCTGGCTCGCCCACCAGATGCGGCGGTCGCTGCCGCGGACGAAGACGTTGACCCGGCCGCCGAGGACGACCGCGGACACGCCACTGGGCGACACGTCGACGCCGGGACGCCAGGTCGGCAGCGCGGGCGTCACCGGGTCGAACCGCGCGAGGCGGTCGGCGCCGGCGCCGTTGCTCGTCGAGACGTAGACGCTCGATCCGGCGGACTGCACGGTGCGGACGCGCCCGATGGTCCCGTTGAGCGCGGCGATCTGCTCGTCCGCGGCCAGCCGCCCGTCCGGCGTGAGGGTCAGCACCCGCACCCCGGTGTCCTTGAGCAGGGCCGTCGCGAGGGCGCCCTCCCACTTGCCCCACGAACTGCCGCTGAGGAAGGTCAGGCCGCTGGTGGCGACCGTCGGGTTGCCCGAACGCCACACGGCACGGACCGCCGACGGGAACTTCGCGAGGTCGGTCATCGGCACGTTCTGGTAGTAGCGGCCCGCGGAGTCCTGCGGGTCCCACCCGTAGTTGCCGCCGGAGACCAACCGGTTGACCTCGTCGTCGATGTTGGGGCCGTGCTCGGCGCTCCACATCTCCGACGTGCCCGGTCGCAGCGCCAGCCCCTGCACGTTGCGGTGTCCCCGGGTCCAGACGAACCGGGCGTTGCCACCGCTCGACAGGTACGGGTTGTTCGCCGGCGGGGTGCCGTCGGTGCGCACCCTCAGCGTCTTGCCACCGAGCGAGCCGAGCGCCTGCGGGACGGGACCCGTGATCGCGTCGCCCGTACCGACGTTGAGGACGCCGTCGGACCCGAAGCGCAGCCGGCACCCGCCGTGCTGTCCCGACGTGATCGGTATGCCGGTGAGCACCGGAGCGCCGCTGCGCGCGGCGGAGGTGCCGGTCGCCGAGAGCTGCCAGCGCAGCACCCGGATGTCGACGGCCGCCGTGCCGGAGCCTCGGTAGGCCTGGCAGGTGTAGTAGATCCGGTTGGTCGCGAACGCCGGGTCACGGACGATGCCCATGAGGCCCGACTCCGACCCGACGAAGAGGTCCGGCTGCGAGGCGGCGACGACCTGGAGCCGACCGTCCGCGCGGCGGAGCAGGGTCCGCCCGCCGCGCTCGGTGAAGAGCACCGAGGAGTCCGGCAGCACCGTGAGGTCCCACGGGGAGCCGAGGCCGGTCGTCAGCGTAGTGACACGCACCCCGGGAGCGGCCGCTGCGGCGAGGACCGCAGTGGGAGCAGCGGCAGGAGCGGCGTGGGCAGCGGCGGTGCCGACCGCACTCGGCAGTGGCCCGGGGGCGCCCGTCGAGGGCGCCGCACCGGCGACGACCCCCCCGGCGAGGCCTGCCAGTGCGGCCGCGATGGTCAGTGCCCTCCTGCGGGGTGCCATGCCCCGCACCGTACGCCCGGTCCGGGTCGGGCGTCGAGGGATGACCTCGATCTCGGCCAGCGGTGACGGCGGGGGTCCGGGTGGGCGATCAGCCGTCCAGCTGGCGTGCCGCATCGTCGTAGAAGGCGAAGAGCTTCGCGACCGGGACAGGGCGTCGCGACACCGTGGAGGGGTCGGCGCCCTCCTTCGTGAACGGCGGCGGGAAGAGCGAGAAGCCCTCGGACGAGGCCAGATCGGCGCAGTCGTCCTCCCAGCCGGGCCAGCGCAACCCGTCGTAGAACTGCGTGGTCGCGCCTGAGACCATCGCGTGGACGAACTCGCCGTGGCCGACCCCCAGCGCCTCCCACCGCAGCGAGTCGGTGGCGAAGTGGCACACCTGCCCCGGTGCGACACCGAGCCCGCCCCCGTCGACCGCGAACCTCCCGCCGAGGACGTCGTGCGCCACGATCAGGAACGGCGGTGGTGGCGTGGAGTCGTCCGGCTCGGTCAGCCCGTTGGCCTCGGCAAGATCGGGTATGCCGTGCGCTCCCCCTCCGAGGACCCGGAGCCATCCGTGGTCGACGAGGAGGCCCCCGCACTCGAGCGCGAGCGCGCCGAGCACCGACCGAGCGGTGACCTGGAGCCGGTGGAGCGTGCGTTCGCCCTGTCCTCGAGTCGTCGGGAGGACGGTGACCGGTGTGTCCGACCGGTCGATGGCCTCGCGAAGCTCCGGCCACGCAGGCTGGTCGACGCCGGTGAGCTCGGCGACCGAGCGGGTCATGCCCGACCCCCGGTGAGGAGCGCGTCGAGCTCGTCCACGCGGCGCGGGGTCACAAGCCCGGCGTGGGTCTCGCCGCAGTGCGAGCAGGTCCACACGACGCTCAGACCGCCGAGAAGGTCAGCCCGTTGCCGAACCCGGGGTCGTCCGTGAGCCAGTGCCAGAGCTCTTTCGTGACGACGTCGGGGTCGGTGACGGTCGTGCCGAGGTGGCCGTCCGGGCCGGAGTGCTCGAGCAGGTACGAGCCCTCGTCGACACGGTAGGTCTGCGCGAACCGGTCACCGCGATCGAGCACGAGGTAGGGATCGGGCGGGGCCAGCCCCGCGACGAGGTCGGCCAACCGGTCGCGAGTCAGGGCGCCCAGGCGGGTGCCGTCGCCACCCTTGACGCTCACCGGCACCCCGGGCGGGGGGTGGGCGACTGACTCCGAGCTGAGGTCGACGAGGGCGAGACCGTGCGTCGCGGCGAGGCGGAGCAGGGTGAGCAGCGCCTCGTCGGCCTCGGGATAGGGGACCGGGATGGAGATCGCCCGTGGTGCCGGCGCCAGCGGCCACATCGAGAGCCACTGGCCGTCCTCGGGCAGCGCGTCGATGAGGGCGACGAGGTCGTCGTGGAAGGCGGTGATGCGCGGGTCCACCGACTCCGTCGATTCGGCGTCGTCCGACAGCCGCTGGGCCTGCGTGAACGTGTCGGGGTCGCTGTCGCCCACCGCCTCCGGCACGAGGACGGCGAAGTCGTAGCTCATGCCCCTGCCCCTGCCCCTGTTCAGCCGGCCGGGGTGGCGACGAAGGAGGTGCCGGCGGCGACGACGACGAGCTCGCCCTGGGCGCCGACAGCGTCGTCCCACCCTTCGGAAGCGAGGTCGGTGCCGTCGCCGGTCATCCGACCGAGGAGGAACCCCTCGTCGCCGGGCCCGTCGACGACGACCATCGTCGTCCTGTTGAGGAACGTCCAACCCTGATCGGTGGAGACCTCGACGTCGGTGAGGGTGACGGTCGGCGTGCCGCCGTCGACCTCGAAGGAGACACGATCGGGGGCGAGGTGTTCGACCATGAGCCGAACGTAGCGGAGCGGACGACTCCGAACGGGTCAGATCAGCGCGGGGATGCTGCTCGCCGCGGTCCAGCCCGCGACGGCCAGGACGAGCACGGCGAAGCCGCGCGACAGGATCGTCGACGGGATGCGGGATGCCAGTCGGCCGCCGACCAGGCTGCCGACCACCGCCGCCGCGGTGAACCCGACAATGAGTGGCCAGTCGAGGTCGGTGCCGATGGTCGACACGCGGGACAGCAGCGCGGTGGCGCTGTTGACCGCGATGACGAGCAGCGAGGTGCCGACGGCGACGGTCACGGGGAAGGAGAGGGCGAGCATGAGGGCCGGCACGAGGAGGAACCCGCCGCCGACGCCGAAGAACCCGGTGAGCAGCCCGACCGCGGTCGCCGCCAGGAGGAGCTTGGCGAGCCGCGGACAGGCACACGTCACCGGACGCCACGTGACGATCGGCTCGCGCGACAGGTCCGCGAACCCGTCGGACCCCGACCCCCGCACGGACCTGACGAGCAGCACCGTCGCGACGACGAGCATGAGGCCGGCGAAGGCGGTGAGGAGCACGGCAGGTGCGACGTGGGAGGAGAGGAGCGAGCCGGCATACGAGCCGGCTGTCCCGAGGGCACCGAACATCAAGCCTTGCGCGATGCGGACGCGACCGGCACGCAGGTGCGGTGCGAGCCCGAGGAGCGAGGTCGTGCCGACGATGAGCAGGGAGCTCGTCGTCGCGGTGCCCGGCTCCTGCCCGAGGACGTAGACGAGGGCCGGGATGGTGAGCATCGAGCCGCCACCGCCCAGCGCGCCGAGCGCCAGGCCGATGATGATCCCGAGGGGAATGACGAGGGGTGACACTCAGCCGCGGCCGAAGAAGCGGGCGAACCGCGAGCCGCTCGAGGCGGCGGCCTTCTCGGCGTCGGTGTGGCCGGTGCAGCGTTCGGCGCGCGGTACGCCGGCCATGACCTGGTCGACGTGCTGGCCGCAGCCGGCCCAGGTGGTCTTGCCGCAGACGGTGCAGGTGGCGGGACGACACATGGTGGTTCTCCTAGGATTTCGGGGGTTGGGGGTTGTCGAGGAGTGCTGGAGGAGTGGGGTTGGCGCTCAGGCGGCCGCGGCGATCGGCAGGCCGGACGGCACGGCACCCTCGCCGAAGCTGTCGTCGACCGCGACGACGTGCACGCCGCGGGCAGCGAGGACCGAGGCCGCGATCGAGGCACGGTAGCCGCCGGCGCAGTGGACCCAGACCTCGCCGGACGGGACCTCGTCGACGCGGTCGAGCAGCTCGTGGAGCGGGACGTTGACCGCGCCGTCGATGTGGGCGTCGGCGTACTCCGAGGCGCGACGCACGTCGAGGACGGCGACCTGACGGTGGTGGCGGACCTGCGCGAGGTCGGCGAAGACCGCGCGCTCGAAGGAGCCGAGCGGCGCGTCGGTCCAGTCGGCGGGCGAGCCGGTCGCGGCGCCCTCGAGGTGGTCGATGCCGATGCGGACGAGCTGGCGCTGGGCCTCGGCGACCTGCTCCGGGCTGTCGCCGAGCAGGGTGAGCGGCGTGCCCCAGGGGATGAGCCAACCCAGGTAGGTCGCGAACTGGCCGTCGATGCCGAAGTTGAGCGTCCCGGCGACGTGACCGGACGCGAAGGCCGTGCGGGTGCGCAGGTCGACGACCCACTCCCCGGCTGCGATTCGCGTCGCGAGCGTCTCCTTGTCGGCCGACTCCGGCGTCGAGAGGTCGGGCGCTGACGGGCCGGTGCTGTTGCCCGGCGCCATGTGCGCGTAGTAGGCGGGGTAGGCGTCGAGCCCGGCGAGGGTGTCGGCGACCCACTGCTCCTCGTCCTGGGTGAGCGCGGGGTTCTGTCGCTTCTCGGCACCGATGGTCGAGGCCGTCGTGTCGCCGGTCGACCCGGCCGAGCAGAAAGAGCCGAAGCCGTGGGTCGGGAGGACGTGGGTGTGCTCGGGGAGCTCGTCGGCGAGGCGGTGCGCCGAGGAGAACTGGTGGTGCACGAGCTCGTGGGTGTGCTCGTGGCCGAGGAGGTCGGGGCGGCCGGTCGCGGCGAAGAGGAGCGAGCCGCCGGTGAAGACGCCCACGGCCTCGGCGTCCCCGTCCGACACCGACTCGAGCGCGTAGGAGAGGTGGGTGAAGGTGTGGCCCGGCGTCGCGATGGCGCGCACGCGCAGGTTCGATGAGACCTCGACGACGTCCCCGTCGCTGATCGGGGTGCGGGCGTAGGAGACCTCGTCGGCACCGTTGACGTGGTAGGCCGCGCCGGTCGCCTCCGCGAGGGCCAGCCCGCCGGTGAGGTAGTCGTTGTGGATGTGCGTCTCGAAGACGTGCGTGATGCGGACACCGGCCTCGTCGGCGAGGGCGAGGACGCGGTCGATGTCGCGTTGGGGGTCGACGACGAGCGCGACCGTGCCGTCGTGGGCGAGGTAGGAACGGTCGCCCAGGGTGGGCGTGTCGATCGGGATGATGACGGGGGCGGTGCTCACGGCTGAGGAGTCCTTCCGTGGGAGGTGGTTCGGCAGGGCAGGGGTGGTGGTCAGGATGCGGCCGCGGACGGCCGGACGCCGGTGACGAGTGGACGCCCGGACCCGGCCCAGGCAGTGACGCCGCCCGCGACCGAGAGCGCCTCGAAGCCGAGGTCGGCGAGGAAGTCGGCCATCGCGCCGGAACGGTTTCCGCTCGCGCAGACGACGTGGACGGGGCGGGTGCGGTCGAGCTCGCCGAGGCGTGACGACAACTCGGTCATCGGCACGAGGAGGGAGCCGGGAACGTGTCCGGTGACGTACTCCTGCGGCTGCCGGACGTCGATGACGGTGGCGGCGCCGGGGTGGGTCGCGGCGAACTGAGCGAGTGAGATCTCGGACATCGGATGCTTTCTCCACTGAGCTTGGATACCCGGCGGGGTATGCCGGGCGATGGCCACTGTAGTACCCCCTGGGGTATATTCGTCAAATACCCCAGGGGGTACTGTTGTGGAGGCCGGCGCGCCCCTGCGTCTCTCCGCCCCCCTCCATCCGCACCTCGTCAGGAGCACACATGGTCACGCTCAACCAGGACGACATGGCACCGGTCCTCAACCGCCTGCGCCGCGCCCAGGGCCAGCTCGGCGGCGTCATCCGCCTCATCGAGGAGGGCCGCGACTGCAAGGACGTCGTCACCCAGCTCGCGGCCGTCAACAAGGCGCTCGACCGGGCCGGCTTCGCGATCGTCTCGTCGGGCCTGCGCGAGTGCCTCACCTCGCCGGACGGCATCAACGAGGAGGACCACGCGGCGATGGAGAAGCTCTTCCTGTCACTGGCCTGAGCACGCGGGACGGTACGAGCGAACGGCGACCGTTGCCAGCGGCGTTCACCGGTGGGACGGTGAGTCGATCGGCACGACCGCCCCGGTGAGGAGAGCCCATGCCACGCACCACCATCGCCGATGCCCACGCCCCCGCGTCGCCGCTCTACAGCCAGGCCGTCGTGGCCGGACCGTTCGTCCTCGTGTCCGGGACGGTGGGGGTGGACGTCGACACCGGGGGCTTCGCCGGACCCACGATCCAGGAACAGACCCGCCAGGCGCTGACGAACTGTCGCACCATCCTCGAAGCTGCGGGTGCGACCCTCGAGGACGTCGTCGAGGTGGGGATCCTGCTCACCGACCCGCAGGACTTCGACGGCTTCAACGAGGAGTACGCCCGCTGGTTCACGGCGCAGCCACCGGCGCGCTACGTCGCCGCCCTCGGGGTCGCGCTGCCCGGTCTGCTCGTCTCGATCAGGATGACGGCATACACCGGGTGGAGTTGAGGGCACCGGCAGCGGCGCCGGCACGCGAGGGTCAGCGCTGGAAGCCCCGGAGGAGGTCGCGTGCCCGATCGACCGGCGCGTCGGTGTCGAGCTCCTCGCGTGCCACGACCGACTCGGAGTAGAGCGCGATCATGTCCTGGTAGGGCAGCGGCGGCAGCATCCGACTCGGCAGCGCGACGGCGTCGTCCTGCACGACCTTGCGCCGACCGAGCAGCGGGAGCATGCGCTGCGTGGGGACGGCGGGGCGCGTCGTCTCGACGATGAGGTCCGTCGGGGTCGTGACAAGTCCCCGAACGTCCTCCCACGGCACGAAGACCTCGCTCCCCGCGTGGTGCTGGTGCAGCCCTTCCGCGGTGAGGGTCAGGGTGCCGTCTCCCGCCCGGCCGACGAACCGCGCCCAGACGATGTAGGCCATGAGCCCACCGCCGACGAGACAGAACGCCGCGGCATACGGCTGTCCGCCCAAGAGGTAGAAGACGCCGAGCCCGAGGACCACCGCGACGAACACCCACGCGACGACGTCGAGGGACGGGTGCCCTCGCCACGGGTGCACGGCCAGTCCGTCGCGACCGTGCGCGGAGCCACGGGTGATGACCTCGTCGACCGGTCGGCGCCGGCGCGACAGCACGAGCACGCCGATGGGGATGCCGAGGATGACGGCGAGGGCGAGGACGCCACCCAGGGTCTCGAGCACCGCTGCTCCCTCCGCCGGACTCCTGATGTCGGAGCGCTCCGACCAGTGTGGCGGTCGGAAGGCGCCGAACGGATCGGGAGGGCCGGAGGTGTCAGCGCGCGACGATGACCGAGCGCAGCGGAGCGGCAGTGACCTCGAGGTCCTGCACCGCGGACTCGGGGACGCTGTGCTCGCGCATGGCGTTGGCGAGGGTGGCCGCGAGCCTGTCCCAGGCCTGCTCGGTGAGGGGCTCCCCACCGCCACGGACGTGGTCGAGGTGGGCACCGGCGAACCGGCGCAGTGCACCCACCGTCACGCCCTCGCCGGTCAGCATCATCACCGTCGTCATGACGTGGCGCTGCAGCTCGGTGCGGTCCATGAAGCCGAACCACGGACGGAGCTCCTGGTCACCCCGGATCCGGTCGCTGATGCTCTGGATGACGCCGGACCAGGCGTTGCCCTCGGAGTAGTAGCGCAGCCAGTCCTGGAGCGGGATGTCCTGCGCCCGCACGCGAAGCGTCGGTGCGGCGCTGAGCAGGTGGTCGACGGGGAGGTCGGCGAAGAGCAGCGAGGGCTCGGTGGGGACGGTCGCAGCCGCCGGGGCGCGGGTGGACGGAGAGGTCGCGGCGGCGGTCGCGGCGGGAGCGGGGGTGGCAGGGGTTGCGGCCGGAGGCGCCGCACGGGCGAACGCCGGACGCGGTGGGAGGACGGGCCTCGGGGCCTCCGGCTCGGAAGTCTGGGGGGCGGTGTCCTCGGCCTCGGGTTCGGCCTCGGGTTCGGCCGGGGCCGGCTCGGGGTCCGCGGGCTTCGGGGTGCCGGTCGGGACGAGGATGATCGGCACGTCACTGGCGCGGACGGCGCGGATCGACGGCTGGGGTGCGGGAGGGGTGACCGGCTCGGGCAGGACGGGCGTCGGCTCAGCGATGGCTGCCGGCTGCACCGGCGGCGTCTCCCCGGTGGAGTCCTCGTCCACCGAGTCCGTGTCGACGGAGTCGGCGTGCTCCGCGCGCTCGTCGACGGGCTTGTCAGCAGGCGGCTCCTGCGCCGAGAGAGCGTCGAGGTCGCGCTGGTAGGCCCGCATCATCCGAGCCCGCGCGATGAGGGCAGCGACGATGAGCAGCAGCCCGGCGATGATCATGACCCACGGCCACATGGCTGCTCCTTCCTCGTGGACCCGGTGTGCGCCCTGCGGTCCAAACTCTGTCAGGCCGCCGCCGTCCTCGTGAAGGTGCCTCGCTCGAGAGGGCGACTCGCGCGGATCGGTCAGCGGCCGGCATACGGCCAGAGCTTGCGCGGCACGACCATGCACCACGCATCGAGCACGAGCTCACGCATCCGCTCCTCGTCGAGGCGGTCGAGCCGGGACTCGACCCAGTTGAACCGCATCTCCGACTCGCGCGGCAGGAAGAACATGTCGGGCTCCTGCGCGACGAGCCAGGCCCGTTCCTCCTTGGGGAACGCGAAGCCCATCTCGGTCTCCGCGGCGTTGAAGGCGACCCAGACGATGCTGCCGACGCGGAACTTCACGCGGTCACGGACGACGGCCTCGTAGGTGCGCGGCAGATCCTTCGCCACCGCGCGGACGTCGTCGATCGTGACCGCCATGGGACCAGCGTGGCAGCGGGCACCCACGAGCGGCACCGTCAGATCGGGCCCCTCTCGAGCGCCTCGCGGTACGCGTCCAGGTCCGGGTCGACGTCACTGAGCAACCGGAACAGCGCCGCCCGCAGCATCGCCTGCCGCTCGGCGCCGCTCGACCACTGCGCCATGACCGACACGTCGGCCCCGAGGTGCAGCACGGCATCGAGCACGCACACGGCGTCGGCCCAGAGCGCGGGCCGCCAGTAGGGCGTGACATCGACGACGAGTGGGATCCCGTCCTTGTCGAGGAGGACGTTGCTCGCGAGGTCGCCGTGCACGAGCTGGTCCGGCCCGATGCCGGTCGCGTCGAGGGCGGCGACGATGCGGGTGGACAGCCGCGCCAGCGGGGTTGGCAGACCGGAGAGCTGGCTCTCGCCGAACGCGGCCAGTTCCGCTCTGGTCCAACGGTTTTCGCGATCCCGTATGCCGTCCGGCCGCGTCCCGACCTTCGCTGCGAGTCGTGCGTGGAGCAGGCGACCGGTGGCGAGCAGCACGTCGAGATCGCGGCAGGGGGTGGTGTCGGGCTCGTAGCGGCTCGCGCCCCAGCCGTCGACGACCCAGTGCAGGTCGCGGGTCGGAATCGGCATGGCGAGGCGCAGCGAGCGGGGGCGTTCGTGGTCGAGCTCGGCGGCGAGGGGCGCGACGACGGGGTTGAGCCACCTGGCGGTCTGCGGGTCGCGCCCGGGTGACAGGACGAGATCGCCGGCGAGGACGCTGTGGCCGTGCCCGCCCTCGAGCGCCACGGCGTCGTCAGGCACGGCGAACAGGTCGAACACTCTGGCAGGTGGCTGCACATCGACCACCGTGCCACATGCTGCGTCACGTCGGCCGGGGCCATGGTCCCGACGCGTGAGGTGGGTCCACCGCATACGGGCTCCGGTGTGCATCGGTTGCCGCGAAAGGGTGACGCGGACGGCGCGGCTGCGGGACGATGGAGGGTCGGACGTTCTGGTGACAGGGGTGCCAGATGACTACGAGCTACGAACCTCCACCGCCCCCGGGCAGCGCGTCGGTGGGCGACGTCCCGGACCCGGTCGTGGCGATGATCGAGGCCGCGGGTCTCGTGGTGGGGCCGGGGGTGGCCGAGTGCGACGCGTTGGCGGCGGCGGCGCACGGCGAGCGCTACAGCGGCAGTCGCGCCGACGGGCCCCTGGTCAACCGGAGCACGATGCTCTGGGCGCTCGGCCGCACCGACGACGGGGTGCGAGCGGCGCTGGCCGAGAACGGGGTCGACATCGACAGGTTCGGGCGGGAGGAGCTCAAGATCACGGGCGAGCCGGTGCCGACGACGGAACCGTTCGGGCTCGACCGCGAGCTGACCCGCGCCCTCACCACCTACGTGCAGCCGAGCGCGAGCCAGCGCACGGTGATTCCGTGGTCGCTCGCGATCGCCGTCCTCGGAGACGTCGTCGCCCACGGCGGCTTGCTCGACACTCGTCTGCGGAAGTGGGGTGCCGAGCCTGAGGCCATCGTCCGCACGCTGCTGCGCATGACGCCCGGGGAGACGCCGCCAAGCACGCCAGCTGACGAGCTGCCGAGGATGCGGGAGGTCTCGCCGCAGCGGTTCGGGGTGCAGCTCCGAGCGGGCGACGAGCTGCGTCCGTACGTCCGCCGGGACGCCGACGACGAGCTCGACCGACAGCTGCGCGAGGGTGAGCCCGTCGTGACGATCATCGCGCCGGCGGTCAGCGGAGCGGCGCGGACGGCATACGAGGCGCTGCTGCGCGGCCGCGGGGACGACCGGGTCCTGCTCCTGCACGAGGTCGTGGAGGGTCGGGTGGGCGACAACCAGATCCGGGCCGACGAGCTCGAGGCGCTGCTCACCAGTGGGGCCGAGGTGGTCTGGGTGCGCAACCTCGGTGAGCTGCTCTTCCTCCATCCGGCGCTGGAGGAGTGGTTCCGCGCTCGTGGTGACGCGGTGGCGGCGACGATCGTCCTCGTCATCCGCCCGGGCGACGTGCTGCTCGCCGGTGAACTCGGCCTGATGTCGCCGAAGCCGGTCGAGCTCACCGTCAGCCTCTCGGTCGACGAGCATCGGCGGGCGCAGACCGACTACGAGGGCGAGGTCACCCGGGTCGGTGAGATCGCGTCAGCGCTGCTGCGGCGGGGGTCGGTCCGTCGGGCCAACTACTCCGCCGACTCGGCCATCGCCGAGCTGCTCGACGACCGGCACGACGACCTCGGCATCCTGGCGGACGTCGACATGCTCGCCCGGCTCATCGCGTCCAAGGACGTGCACCCGCCCCTGTCGATCGGCCTCTTCGGTCCTTGGGGGTCGGGCAAGAGCTTCATCATGGACCAGGTGCGCCAGCGCATCGAGCGGCTGGCCGAGCAGTCCAAGGCGCTCGACCAGCGCAACGCGGAGGCGAGGGCGGCGGACCCGGATGCCGAGATGGAGGAAACGGGCTACCTGCGAGAGATCCTGCCGGTCGAGTTCAACGCGTGGCAGTACGCGCACGGCACGGCACTGTGGGCAGCGCTCATCAACCGCGTCTTCGAGCAGATCCGCGAGCAGCTGGGCAACGACGACCGCTACCGCAAGGTGCTCGAGGACATCGCCGACAAGGACATCGCGGTGGCGCAGGCGCGCACCAAGGTCGACGAGGCGCAGGCCGTCGTCGACGACTCGCGCCTGGCGGCGGAGGACCGCGTCATCGACGACGTCGCCAAGGACCACGGGATGGGCGCGGACTCCACGAAGCAGATCAAGGAGGGGCTCGACCTCGACGTCGCCACACAGCAGGTGAGCGAGCTCAAGGCCGAGTACGACCGGCTCATGACCACCCGGTCGCGGCTGCTCGCGGGATGGTCGACGGCCACGCCCGGGCGCAAGACCCTCGTCGTCGGACTCGTCGTCCTGGGTCTCGTCGGCCTCGCGCTCTACGTGTGGTCGCCCGAGACCTACGGGCAGCTGGTCGCGCTCGCCACCGGAGCGCTCTCGCTTGTCGGCGCGGCCACCCAGGTGCTCAAGCCGCTGAACAAGGGGCTCGAGCAGGCTGCCACCGTGCTCAAGGCCGATGACGCCGACAAGCAGCGGCTCCAGCGCGCCCAGGACGCTCTCGCGGTGGCCAACGCCGAGCTCGCGAAGACGAAGGCGTCCGGGCTCGCGGGACTCTATGGGTTCGTCAGCGAGCGCAGCACCGCCGCGGAGTACACGCAGCAGCTGGGCATGGCGCCGAGGATCCGGGACGACCTCGAGCGACTGGCCGACAAGTCACGCGAGGCCGAGGGCCTGCCCGGCATCGACCGGATCGTCATCTTCATCGACGACCTCGACCGCTGCCCGGCCAGCGAGGTCATCCGGGTGCTCGAGGCGGTGAACCTGCTCTTCGGGTTCGAGCTCTTCGTCGTGGTCGTCGCCGTCGACTCGCGCTGGCTCATCCGTTCTCTCGACGGCCAGTTCAGCGAAGCCTTCGACAAACGTGACCCCGAGGCGCCGACGCCGCAGAACTATCTCGAGAAGATCATCCAGATCCCGTTCTGGGTCCAGCCGATGAGACCCCAAGGCTTCGGCAGGCTGGTGACGAGCCTCGCCGGCGAGGTCGACGCGTCACCGCGTCGCGTGGCGACCGGGGCGTCGGGAGGGTCCGGGTCGGCGGACGGTGACGGCAGCGGCGCAGCCCTGCCCTCGGGCCAGGTGTGGGGTGGCCACGGACCACCGGCTGGGGCCGGGGCCGGTGTCACGAGTCCTGATCCGGACGGGAGCGGGTCCGCGAGTCCCCTTGACGGGGCCGTCGGCAGCACGACCGTCCACGGCGACCGCGACACTCCCGTGGTCGACCCGGTGGCGGAGGCCGCGGAGGACCTCAACCCCGCCGCCCTGCGCCTCACGTCCGACGAGCGCGACGTCATGATGACGTTCCTGCCACTCATCGCGACGCCTCGAGCCGTCAAGCGCTTCCTCAACACCTACCAGCTGCTCCGCGTCTCGGTCGACGACGTGGACGCCTTCCTCGAGCGCAAGGAGTACGAGCCGGTCCTCGTGCTCCTCGCCCTCATGACGGGCACCGCCCGGCTCGACGACGGCATGGTCCGCGACCTGCGCGCCATGGAGGAACCGAACCTCGAACGCTTCCTCGCCGGCCTGCCGGAGCCGTCGTCCCGTGGTGAGAAGGACGCCTATGCCGGGTGGCGTCTCGTGCGAGCTGCCTGCGACGCGCTCCCGACCGAGAAGCTCACCCCGCAGCTCGTCGACACCTGGATGCCGCTGGTGGCGCGCTACTCCTTCCACCACGTCGACGCCTGACCCCGGCCGGGTAGCCCGGTGGCCGGGTGGCCTGGTGGCCCGGTGGCTCGGGTCAGAGCCAGCGGCGGACGCGGGCTCGGTAGGCGTCGTATCCGTCGCCGAAGGTGGCCTTGAGCGCTGCCTCCTCGGGCTGGATCTGGAGTCGGTCGACGGCCGCGACGAACCCGGCGACCGGCAGCCAGGTCCTGAGCCCGCCGCGGGCGAAGGCGTGCGCGGCGAGGAGGCCGGCGAGCCCGACGTACATCGGGTTGCGCGTCACCGCGTTCGGGCCGTCGGTGACCAGGGTGCTGGCCCGTGCGGGATCGGTCGGGTCGACGGTGGTCCCTGCGGCACCGAAGCGCCGGATC
The DNA here is from genome assembly GCF_964253435.1 of Knoellia sp. LjRoot47. Lineage (NCBI taxonomy): Bacteria > Bacillati > Actinomycetota > Actinomycetes > Micrococcales > Intrasporangiaceae > Knoellia > Knoellia sp. LjRoot47. Next base: position 1,016,443 of record NZ_CAXUQS020000001.1, on the reverse strand, counting down.
GTGGCGCCGGCGAGCGCGACGCTGCCCATGGCGACGGCGCCGGCGAGGAGCCGACGGGCGGGACCGGTTCGACTCGACGGGGCCACGGCGTGCTGGACCCCGGCGGCAGCGAGCGCAATCACGGGTGGGGGGACGTGCGGCATACCTCGACGATCCCACTCGGGACCGCTCGCGTCAGCCGGTTCGGCACTCAGTCGAGTGCAGGGAGCCCGCGGCGCCACCCAAACAGGAAGTATGCGCACGGCCCGACGGTGTTGACGAAGGCCGCGCAGGTCACGCCCCCTGGGCCCTCGACCTCGGGCGCTCCGGTTAGCGTGACGGGATGACCGGTCGGAGCAGTGTCGTGGCACTGCCCGGCCTGGGGCTGGGCCCCGAGTCGTGGCGACCGACGCTCGAGCTGCTGCGTCCACGCGTATGGACGCACGTCCACGTGTTTCCCGGGTTCGGTCAGCCGACTCCCCGTGGGCTCGACCTCGCGCCCCGTGCACTGGCAGACGGAGTGGTCGACGCCCTGCCGCTCGGGGGCGAGCCGATCGTGCTCCTCGCTCACTCGGCGAGCTCGCAGGTCGCCGCGCACGTGGCATCCCTCGCGCCCCACCGGCTCGCGGCCCTCGTCCTTGTCGGCCCGACCACCGACCCGCGCGCTGCGTCGTGGCCCGGGCTCGTCCGTCGATGGCTGCCCACGGCCGTGCGGGAGAGGCCGACCCAGGTGCCGGTGCTGGTGCGGCAGTGGACCCGGACAGGGTTCGCGGACATGGTGCGCGCCATGGATGCGGCCCGCCGCGACGACCTCCCGCGCACCCTCGACGGTGTGAGCCTGCCGGTCGTCGTGGTGCGAGGGGCGCACGACTCGATCTGTCGCGCGGACTGGGCCGGCGCGGTCGCCCACCACGGCGGTCCAGCCAGCCGTGCGGTCACCCTGAGCAGGGGTGCGCACATGGTGCCGTACACCCACGGGTCACACGTCGCGGCTGTCGTCGGTGACGTCCTCGCCATGGTGGAGTAGGTCCGCCGAGTTGCGCGCGGGCAGGGTGTCGGGCGCTGTCGGGCCGTCGGCCGTGGTGCGATGGACGCCCCCTGCCACCACCCTGCATCCCCTGGAGTCCGTCATGACATCGGTCGCGAAGGGCCTGCCCCTCTATCGCAGGCCGGAGGAGCTCGCTCGCCGCGTCCTCGGCGCCGTGGTCGCGTTCGTGCTCAAGGCCTACGGCGCCGCCGCCGCGCTGAGCGTGGCGCTGAGCAATTCCGAGACGCTCGGCGGCAAGGCGTACGACGCGGTTCACGCGGTCCCCAACCTCACCGAACGCTGGCACCAGGCGAAGTACGTCGTCGAGCATCGCGAGCAGGTCCAGACCACCCTCGACTACGCGCGTGACCACGCGCCCGATCCCCAGCAGCTCGACGCCGCGGTCCAGCGGAGTGTGGAGACGGCCCACCGGGTCAGCGCGACCTTCGACGAGGTCACCGCTGCCAAGGACGCCTTCCTCGGCATCCGGGCGAACAACGTGCTCGAGAAGGTCCCGCAGGTCAAGGAGCACGTCCAGGCGGCATGGGCGGGCAGGCCTGACCTGGACTCACTCAAGGAGCTCGAGACCCACGCCCAGGACTCGCAGGACTTCATCACGCAGCTCAACCTCCAAGACCCCGTGGTCCAGAGGGTCTATGCCGACCTCCGCAGCGTGCTGGACAACTTCGGGAGCGACGAGATCACCGCCACCCTCGGCGTCATGGGAGTCTCGCTCGCCCTCGCCTGGGTCCTGAGCGTGGTGGTCGGCTTCTGGAGCCGAAGGGGCAGGCCCGGCTTCGTCGCCGCCACCCTCCAGCGCTGGGGCGCGCGGCGCTTCCGTCCCTGGTACGCCCGAAACCTCGAGTACGCCATGGGCGGACCGATGTATGCCGTGGCGCGCGAGCGGATCCAGCGCGACATCGTGGCCGACCCCGAGACGCTCGATCCCGAGGCGCTCGCCGAGCTCGAGCGCTGGTTCGAGCGCCGACGGGTCCTCAGCCCTTCCTCGTCCGCAGGCGGCTGAACTGGCGGGCAGCGAGGACTCCGACGACGGCGAGCATGCCGACGAGCAGACCTTGGTATGCCGTGTGCGCACCTGTCCGTGCGGGGTCCGAGTACCCGCCGTCGAAGAAGCCGGACACGACACACACCGGCGCAACGAGGGCCAGCAATGCGCTCGCGACGAGGGCCGGGCGGCGACGGGGTCCCGACGCCACCCATGCCGCGACGAGCTGCCCGAGCATCATCGGGATCGGGATCGACAGGCGTCCGGTCGGGCCCATGGCGTCGAGGAGGGAGTCGGCGAGGCCGCCGGCGACGGAGACGAACGCCCCACCGACCGAGACGGCGGCGAGCACCGTGACCGCGACCTGGACACCCCGGTCGGTGGTGACCGAAGCGTCGGCGCGGGTCCCACGATCTGTGCGGGCCGGCATACGGGAGGCGGCCGCGAAGCGGTCGGAGGAGCGGAGGGGCTGGGAGGTGGTCATGGAGTCAGAGTCGCGGGAGCCGCTTGAGCCCGGCTTGTGCGCGACTGTCGCCGGCGAACAGCCTCCGCCGGGGCCGCGACGTCAGTAGCGTGGCCGAGGTGTCGGTGCAGGTCAGCGTCCTCGGGGCGACGGCGCTCCACGGGTCCGACGGGCCCGTCGAGATCGCGGCGCGCAAGCGTCGTGCGCTGCTCGCCGCCCTCGCGCTCGACCTCGGACCGGTGGTGTCGGCGGACCGGCTCGTCGCGCTCATGTGGGGTGACGAGGCACCGCCGGGGGCGTACGGGACGCTCCACTCCTACGTGTCCGGACTGCGCCGGCTTCTGGAGCCAGGGCTCGAACCGCGCGCGAAGCCGACGGTGCTGGTCACCTCGGACGAGGGCTATCGGCTCGCACTGCCACGCGACGCCGTCGACGCCACGGCGTTCGTCGACGAGGTCCGCACCCGGCACCGAGTGCTCGGCGCGCTCGCCACGCAGCTCACGACCGGTCCCGACGCGAGCTGGCCCACCCGTGCCGAGGTCGAGGAGCAGGTCGAGGGGCTCGAGCAGGTGCTGCGGACCTGGCGGGGGACGCCGTACGCCGACCTCACCGACCATCCCGACGTCCTCGCCGAGCGCACCGGGCTCGAGGCGCTGCGCACCACCGCGAGCGACGACCTCGCGCTCGGGCTGCTCGCCCTCGGGGAGCACGCGACCGTGCTCGCGCTCACCGAACAGGCCACCGCGCGCGACCCGCTGCGTGAGCGTGGCTGGGCCCTCCACGTCTTGGCCCTCGCTCGTGCCGGTCGGCAGGCGGAGGCGCTCGACGCGATCCGGCGGCTGCGCCGCCTGCTCGACGACGAGCTCGGCCTCGACCCCGGCCAGGAGGTGCGCGACCTCGAGGGCGCCCTCCTCCAGCAGGAGCCCGCGGTCCTGCGCGGGTGGTTGCCCCCCGAGCCCCCAGGGCCACCTGTCAGCAGAGCCCCGGCGGAGGAACACAGGGCCCAGGACCCCGGTGATCCTCCAGCCGCACTGCCGAATCGAGCCGTCGGCGAGGTCGTGGCGGCCGAGCGGCAACAGCGACCCTTCGTCGGGCGCGCCCGTGAGCGGCGGGCCATCGGGAACCTGCTCGACGACGCCCTCGCCGGGCGGCCGGCCACGGTGCGCATCGTCGGGGAGGCGGGTGCGGGCAAGTCGCGGTTGGTCGAGTGGGCCGTCGCCGAGGCGGTCCAGCGCGGGATGGCTGCCGCGGTCGGCACCTGCTCGGCGGACGAGGGCGCCCCGCCGCTGTGGCCGTGGCGGCAGGTCCTTGCCAGCCTCGACCTGCCGACACCGCCCGAGCTCGCCCACGACGCGAACGGCACCTCGAGCGGCAACCCGGGCGACGGCACGCGACGCGACGGCACGCGAGGCGATGGCACGCGCGGCGGCACGACGGCCGAGCGGGCCTTCGCCGCCCACGACGCCATCGCGAGCGCGGTGCGCGAGGCGGCGCGCGACGGCGGTCTGCTCCTCGTGCTCGATGACCTCCACTGGGCGGACACCCCGACGCTGCGCTGCCTCGCTCAGGTCGTCGCCCGCCTGCGCCCGGATGACCGGGTGGCCGTCGTCGCGACCCGCCGGGCCGTGGCGAACGGCAGCGCCGCCGGCACCGAGCTCGACGCCGCCCTCGCGCGCCACGGCGCCACGACCCTCGAGCTCGCCGGTCTCGCCGACGACGAGGCGCGTGACCTCGTCGACTCGGTCCTCGGCGCCGACGCCCGGCCCGAGGTCGTCGCCGAATGGCGAGCACGGACCGACGGCAACCCTTTCTTCCTCGTCGAGCTGGCCCGCCTCGCCGAGCAGTCCGGCCGGGTCGACGGCGACGTGCCCGAGAGCGTCCAGTCGGTCGTCCGGCACCGCGTCGCCGAGCTGCCCGAGGCGGTTCGCGAGCTGCTGCTCCTCGCGGCGGCGCTCGGTCGCCGGCACCCGCCACTCCTCCTTGCCCGGGTCGCCGAGCTCGATCCCGACGAGCTGCTCGACCGACTCGAACCGGCGCACGAGGCGGGCATCCTGCACAGCGCGCAGGGGCTGCTGTCCTTCGACCACGCCCTGACCCGCGACGCGATCCTCGCCATGACGACACCGAACCGGTTGTCGCGCACCCACGCTCGCATCGCCCGCATCCTCGAGGCCGCTCCCCCGTCCGCGGTCGGCCCCACCGAGCGAGCCTTCGACCTCGCCCACCACTGGCTCGCGGCCGGACCCTTGTATGCCGGGAGCGCCTGGCCCGCTGCGGCCGCGGCCGGCGCTCTGGCCGCCGACGACTTCGCCAACGTCGAGGCCGCGAACCTCTTCCACGCCGCGCTCGGCGCGCAGGCAGCGGATCCGCAGGGGACGGCATACGAGAGGTTCGACCTACTCCTGCGCTTCAACGAGAGCGCGGCGCGGGCGGGGATGTGGCGCGAGGCCGTGGACGCCGTCGTCGAGGCGGTTGCGGTGGCTCGCGCGCTCGACGACCCGGGTCGGGTGGCGACCGCGGTGGCGTCGCTGACGCGCTACTCGGTGTGGACGCCGATGGACTTCGGCGTGGTCGAGCACGAGCTCGTCGACGACCTGCGGGCCACCCTCGCGTGGCTCGACGCGGGTGGCTCATCCGAGCGGTGCACGCTCATGCTCGCGCTCGCGGCGCAGCTCTACTACCAGCCAGGGTCGGACGCCGAGGTCGAGGCGCTCGTCGACGAGGGCATGGCGCTGGCCCGGCGGTTCGAGGACCCGGCGCTCCTCGCCTGGGCGGCGCGGACGGCCCACCTCTCGCTGTGGCGGTGTCGGTCGCTCGGGGTCCGGCGCGCGCTGTCGGAGGAGGAGGTCGCGGCGGCTCGGGCCTCCGGCGACGTCGCAGCCGAGGCGGTGGCGCTGGCGGGGCTCGCGAGTGCCGCGGTCGAGGCGGGTGACCGGGCGACGTGGGAGAGCGCGAGCGGTGCGGCGCTGGCGATCGCGCGGCGGCGGCGGCTGGCCTACGTCGAGTTCGCGCTGCGCTTCGTCGAGCTCAACCTCCTCGTCCTGCGCAGCCGCGAGGACCCGGCCGCGGCCGCCGACTCGCTGCGTGGACTCACTGGTGTGACGATGTCGATCCCGGCGAGCGACTACATCGAGTTCGGCATCGCGTACGCCATGGCCGCGTGGAACCCGCCGGCCGCCGCGGTCCTTGCCGGGCAGATGGCCGCCGCCGACCCGGCCGGCACCGACGACATCACCCTGACGCCGCAGCTCCACCTCGCTGCCGTGGCCGGCGACAGGGACCGCGTCGCGCAGCTGCTGAGACGCACAGGCCTGCCGACGGAGGACTGGAGCGAGTCGATGGACCTCGCTCTCATGGCGATCGCCGCGACGGCGGTCGAGGACGCAGACCTGGCGCGGCAGGTGGCGCAGCGGCTCGCGCCGTGGTCTGGCCGGATGGCCGTCGCCGGCACCGCGAGCCTGCAGGGGCCGGTCGACTGTTTCCTCGCGATGGCGCTCGCGACGGCGGGTGACGTCGAGGCGGCGCGCGCCGCGGCCGACCGGGGAGAGGCGATGGCCTGCGAGTGGGACATGGCCGTCCTCCTCGACCGGTTCGCGGAGCAGCGCCGCTCGCTCGAGATCTGAGCCTCCTGGTGCGGCGGGGCTGCGGGCCGGGTCAGCCCGGCTGGACGGTCCACTCCGGAGGCTCGTCGGTGCCGGCCTCCTCGTCCTTCTCGGCGTCCTCGGCCGTCTGGTGCACCTTGCCCTGGGCGTGGTGCGAGGGCGCGTAGACCGCATAGAGCTGGAGCGGCTCGTCACCGGTGTTGACGACGTCGTGCCACGTGCCAGCGGGCACCTGGATCGACCAGCCGTCGCTCACCTCGGTGTCGGTGAGATCGTTCTCGGACGGACCCATCCGGCAGACGCCCCGGCCGGCGTCGATCCGCAGGAACTGGTCGGTCTCCGGGTGCACCTCCAGCCCGATGGACGAGCCGACCGGGATCGACATGAGCGTCACCTGGAGGTACTTCCCGGTCCAGGCCACCGCTCGGTATGCCGTGTTGTCCTTCGTCGCGGTCTCGATGTCGAACGTGTTGGGCTGGGGTCCGTTGTCCGTGGTGCTCATGGCGTGAGGTCCTCTCGGTCGGCTGTCTCGAGACTATCCACGGTGGTGTGGTGCGTGCTCACCCGGACTCACGTCTGGGCGGCTGCTCCAAGGAGGTCGGCGTGACGGAATGCGCGCTGCTCGCGACGGGCGTGACCGCGGCGTATCACGGCATACAGAAGCTTGAACGGGCCACCGGCGAAGGCGAAGAAGTGATCGCGTGCGTCGGGTGGGAGGCCGTCGGTCACCCAGCCGACCAGGAAGGGGGTCTCGCGCAGGCCGTAGCCCTTCTGGATCTCCTTCTCGACGCCGGCCCTCTCGTCCTCGGTCATGACGCGCTGGACGAGTGGGAGGACGACGGTCTCCTCGTGCCGGAGGTGCTCGCCGAGGAGTTCGCGCAGTCCGGCGAGGCGGATCTCGAGGGCGTGGCGGTGGTCGTCGCAGGGGTGGTCGGCCATGGCGCGCCAGGCAGTGGTGAGAGCGGCGAGCGCGGGGTCGATCTCGGCGTGCTCGTCGCTCATCGCGGTGACTTCGGCGCGGTCGGCGTCCGTGCCTCGCGCGCTCACGGCCGCTTGGAGGACCGGCCAGTAGAGCGTGTCCTCGGCGTGGTGGTGCTCGTGGAGGACGTGGGTGAAGCGGTCCCACCGCGCGCTGAGGGCGGCCCAGGTGTCGGGCTCGCCGAGGGGCGTGGCGGTCGCGGCGGCGGCGAAGCGGGCGAGGTCGCGGCGGAAGGCGTGGTGCATGACGTACATGCCCGTGTGGTCGAGCGGGCCCTCGGCGACGTGCGTCTGGCCGGGGAGGTCGAGCTGCTTCATCGCCGGGCCTCGCTTCCGGTCGCGTTGGAGTTGGCGTTGGCGGGGGTCAGGTCGTGCTCGGCGACAACGCGGCGGACGAACTCGGTGAAGTCGGTCGGCGGGCGGCCGAGCAGTCGGGTGGTGGCGTCGAGCTCGGACTTCTTGGTCTTGACGGCGAACCCGCGCAGGGCCTTGAAGGACGACTTCCAGTCCTCGAGGCGGTAGCCGGTGAGGTGGGCGGTGAGGGCGGTGTCGATGGCCACGTCGTCGTCGCCGACGTAGCTGACGGGGACGTTGAGCTCGCGCGCCCAGATGTCGGCGCACTCGGCTCCGGTGAGGGAACGCGGGCCGCAGACGGGGTAGGCACCGGCGGGGGTGGTCGGGTCGAGTAGGACGTTGGCGGCGATGTCGCCGAGGTCGCGCAGGTCGACCCGGTTGAGGCCCTTGGGGTGGGTCGGGAGGACGAACTGGCCGTCGCAAATGACGTCGATGAGGACCTCGTCGCACTGCATGAAGTTGCCGACGCCGAGCATGATCGGGTTCGTGTTCGAGGTCTCGACGAGGTGGCCGATGGCGATCTTGCCGCGGTAGCGCGGGAGCATCCGGCCATAGATGGTGCGCATCGCCCACTTGGCGAGTCGGTTGGAGGCGTCGATGTGGATGCCCGAGAAGACGAGGCGGGCGCCTTCGCGCTCGACGGCGTTGAGGACGGTGCGGGTGAGCTCGACCTCGTCGGCCTCGTGCGGGGAGATGTGGAAGACGGCGTCGACGCCCTGCATGGCCTCGCGGAGAGAGGCAGGGTCGCGGAGATCGCCTCGGTGGACCTCGACCTGGTCGGTGGGGCGGAGGCGGGCAGGGTCGCGGACGAGGACGCGCGGGGTGACGCCGCGCTCGTTGAGCGAGCGGACGACCTCGCGACCCATAAGGCCGGTCGAGCCAAGAACGAGAATCGTGGGGTTGCCGGAGGTGGACACTGGGTGACTCCTGTCGTGGATGGTCGAGCTGCTGTCCACGACAGTGACGGAGGGTTCTTGAGCCTCACTTGCGCCCGACTTCAGCGAGCAGGTCAGGGAGTGAAGGAATCCGATGACTGAGTCCTCTGCGCGTTCTCACTCCCTCGGCCCACGCAACGTGATGAGGTGAGTCACACGACGAGCTGGGGGTAGGCATGACCAACGACCGATTCAACTCCGTCCCCGAGGGCTGGGAAGGGGTGAGTGACGAAGTCGTACGCAAAGCCGATGGCGTGGTCCGGGCGGCTCTTGAAGACGACATGGTGGTGCAGGACCTGGTGACCTACTACGACCGCGACGGCAACTACGCCGGGGCGACGTTCGTGGACTTGGGCCCCTCCTCGCCATGGGACCTCACACCTTCAGACCTTCTGGCCCTGACGCTGCTGTCCGTGCAGGCACCTCCCTACTCAGTCCGCAAACTGCTCGAGCCCTCACCGCAGCGCAACCACGTCTTACGACTCTTGTCCGAGGAGCAGCTGCCCATGGATGCGGACATCGCCATGGCGGACGACGCGACCCTGCTGGCGATGGCCGAACTGCACGAGGCGCTGAAGCTCTATCTGTCTCCGTCCCACAGCAAGGCCAAGAACCCTTGGGTGACGGCCTCGAAGCTTTGCGCCCGAAAGCGTCCCGACCTCTTCCCAGTGCGGGATAACGTCGTCTGCTCCATGTTGGGGTTGGGTCACAACTATCAGGTCGATTGGCAGGTCTTTCGTCATCTGCTCCAAGCAGATGACGTCCGACAACGACTCGACGAACTGACCGACCAAGCAGCCGGACGAGGTGCGGCGGTGGGCAGCCCCAACAATCGACTGCGACACCTCGATGCCATCCTGTGGATGCGAGGTGCTCGACGCGTCACCCTCAGTTCCTGAAAGGTTGAACGCCGATCGCCATAATCAGAGACAGGGCGCATAACCAGCGAATCGCAGGGTTACTCTCACCTAGGTTTCGGTCGATCCTCGCCAAGAGGCGAGTCGGCGCCGGTTCTTGCCATCGAAACGGCGTCGACCATCCCCAGGACTCACCGGGCCCAAGGGTGCCGTCGGATCCGGTCAAGCTCCGCCAACCATGACTCCTCGTTACGAGCGCCCTCCACGACGGGTGCGCCGTCGAAGGAGCCGGCAAAACCGCTCGCCTTGTTCACCACCAGTGCGCTGAGATCCGGCTCCCCTGCGCGTCGGCAGTCCTCTGCGACAGAGTTGAGGACAGGGGCAACGGCGCGGGCGATACCTCCGTACGCACTCGCGACATCGCCATATGTGGGCAATGGTCGAGACGGGTCCGAACCAGCCACGTCGATGAGGAAAGCCCGCACCGCGGCTACGTCATGGGGTCGTCTGCTGAGTCGGGTCATGGCCCTCCTAGTGGTCGTTGCACGCACGGGTCACGGCTGCATTCGTCGGCTTCAGGACTGGATCTCCGAACGAATGTGCTGGGTGAGTGGCCGGAATCGAGCCATCGTCTCGATGAACCAATTGAGGGTGTCCTCACGAGAGGCTTCGTCTTCCACATCAGGACCCAGTCGGTCCACCGAAATCCTTGATGACTTGTTTTCGGGGAGAGGGTCGAAGTGAAGGGAGTCTCCGAACTCAGCAACGAGGGGCCCGCCCTTGGCGACGAACTGTTCGAAAGCCAAGGTGTTGGCGTCGGCGTCGGGACCGCCGAAGAACAACTCAACCCGGGCCCCCTTGCTGGTGAAAGCCATGCCGTACCAAATAGTCGAGGAGCCAAACGGCAGAGTGATCCACGACTGAGCCGGGGGGGTCGTCGCTTGCGTCCATCCGGGGTGCCGCTCAGTCAGCGTGGCGAGGAGGTCGCCCCAGAAGTCCTGGTAAGCGCGCATCCTTGGCGTCAGAACAACGGCTGACGTGGCGGCGCGGAGTTCCACGAGTTTGCGGCCGTCCGGTAGGCGCCAGAAGTGCCAGCCGTTCGTGGCCCCTCCTCTGAGGTGTTTGCCTGCCCCGGACGGCGAGTCGAAGACCTTCCCGTCGAGCAGCAGCTTGCCGTCAGCCCGCACCACTGCGCGGGGCGACTCCCAATTCCCCGGCCGTGGTGTCAGTTCCGTCCCCTCGGGAAGGACACCGGCGGTGACCAGCTCCCGCATCTCAGGGCCAGAGGATGATCGTTGATGTGGGTCCACCACCGTTCCGCTGTGCCCAGCCGGCACGGGCCAGATCTTGAGCAATTCATCAATGAGTTGCTCCGTTCGACGGTCGATGGCCTCTTCGGACCATTCGTCGTTGCCCACTTCGGCGAGCATCCGGCTGTTCAGAAGCAAGGTGTCGTGGTTACGGAGGGCATTTCGTTTGGTGGGCCACCCCGAGTTCGACACGGTTGAGTTGAGGGAGGTCGTCAGCAGGGTCAGATTCCCGAGTCGATGGATGTGGTCTGCTCGCGTGAGTTCAGCCTCGTTACTCTCGACCGGCCAATGACTCGACCACTTCTGCGGCATGACATGTTCGATGGGGTAGCCACGTCGCGGGACCTGCGGCTGATTCGACCCACGACGAAAGTCGTTCTCGATGGCCTCGAGGAACATGCGTAGCCGCCCTCTTTTGAACCTTCGATACGCCAGTTCTCCCCGCAATGCCTCACGTATTTCCGCATCGCCCGGCCAATACGTACTGACGACGTTGAGTCGGCTCAGATGATTGGTCACTCGATCGGCAAGCTCGTCCGCCGGGGCATCGCGATGCAGCGCGATGATGTCAGCGACAACGCGCCCAAGATCGGACGATGTGAGCCGAAGGAGCATGCGTCTCGTGATCCAGCTCTCGCATGACATGACGACGGCGTCGATCTCCGACTTGGACAGGCCTCGCGAGTGCAGCCAAATCAGGATCGGCTTGAGGAGGTGCACATCGTTGGCGTTCATCCGGTACATGGCCATCTCGACCGTGGACAGTTGCCTGTCAGGGTCGTCGGCGGCATGAGACCAGGCCTGGTACCGGTCTGCCTGGTCCTTGATCAGCAGCAGCAGATCGTGCATCGGCACTGCGCTCTCATGCGTGACATAGGCCTTGAACCGCGAGAAGGTTTGCTGGGGTCCGATCTCTTCTCCCAGTTGAGAGACCAGCCATTGATTCAAGAAGAGCGAACCTCGGCTGATGTTGTACCGGCCCACGCTGACGCTCGACTCCCAGAACTTGGTGTCGAAGGGCCACTGTTCGGCGTACGCCGTTTTTGTGTCTGCACCCTCGGCAGTGAGCCGTTGGAACACGAAGTTCTTGATGAGGTCTGCGGCGGTGAGCGGCGTGCCGCGCGCGTTCAAGGTCTCGAAGATCTCCTGCGAGTTCTCGGCTGCGGTCAGGTTGATTGCGACGAGTTGCAGACCGCTTGTGAGTGAGCCAACCAGGGCCTGAGCCCGTGTCGCTTGCTCTTCGCCGTCGCCCAACCATGCCGAGACCACGGCTGTGAAATAGCCGTGGGCCCGGACGATGCGGGACCCGCTATGGCGAAGCGATCCGTGATCGATGGGTGGATCCGCGCCCATGACCTCATCAAACGCGGCTTGATCACGATTCGTATGCCGGATCTTTAGGCGGGATGACTGAGAGGCGACGAAGTTCGCCTGGTTGTGCGTCAAGCTCTCGAGCTGGCCCGCAAGGCCGTCGAAGCCAGCCGACTCGAGGACCGCGCCTGCAGCGTCCATCAGTAGTTGAAGCGTGGTAAGTCGTTGCTGACCGTCGATGATGTTGCTCTTGCTCAGGGTGCCGATGGCACCCTCGTGTGCCTGAACCACCACCGCGCCAAGGAAGTGAGTTGCCAGCGTCCCCGGGCTGGCGAGTCGCATCTCCGTCAGTCGACGGATGTCCTCCCAAAGCGGCTCCCACTGATCGCCCTCGTCCCACACGTACGGACGCTGAAACAGCGGCACCTCCAGCTGCTGCGGCAGGCTGAAGATTTGCATAGGCGTTCGTACGTTCGTCTCCACTCAACCCATACTGCATTGCGTGCGGGCCTGTCGCTGAGCTAACGCTGCAGTGGCGAGGTGAGTCGATGAGATGACAGGCTCGAACTCACTGTGTCAACGCCGTCCTTCATTTGCACAGCACTCGCCCGGGACAGGGCGCTCCGAGGCGGGCGTGGAAGGTGGCGCGATCAAGGCTCGTGTCGGCGCGTGGAGCACTGATGTCGCTGGAAAGCGCGCGCAGTGTCGAGAATACGGGGGATCGACTAACACGAGGATGCCCCGCGTGATCCCGACGGTCGCGAGGACGCTGTAGCTCAGGACGAAGAAGCCGAGGCCGATGCCGAGGCGGCGCTAAGTGCCCTGAAGCAGAACAAGCACGACCGCCCCCACGGCACACAGACGTATCGCGCGCGAAACGGCAGGGTGCGACCGGGCGGGCCAAGCCAGACCGAGTTGACGTTGTAGATCTCGTCGTCGACGGGCAGTCACATGACTCAACCCGTCGCCAGGCTGGCGAGCCAGGTGCCGACCTCGCCCGCGTTGCCGCTGGTAGCGAGACCAAGGACCGTGAGAGCGATAACGACGCCACCTACGACGCGCATAACTTCCGCGTTGTCACCTCGTTGGGCGACGACGAAGAGCATCACTGCGACAAGCAGGAGGAGCAACGGGATGATGTTCTCCTTGATCCAGCCTGGAGGTTGGTGGTGTCACCGGGAGCGGCGACGAGCGTGCTGACAATGGTGTGCATGGTGTCCCCTTGCATCCGCGGAGGCGTGTTCCTCCACAGCCATTGCGCAGCGGGTCATGCAGTGCATCCAGTTGGAACCGGATCCTTTACCAAGTCTTGAAGGTCTCTCGTCCTGAGACGACCACCCTTTGGGCGAAGAGCCGCCGGCAGGTCACCTGCGGTAGACCGTTGCTCCGGTCTTCCCCGTCCGCGAGGCTGGGTCGCATGCGCTGAGGACGAGGACGGGGATGAACGCGCGTGGCTGGCCTGCGCAAGCCCACGCCGTGCCGGTTTCTCAGAGCTCGAGTCATCAGACCCGTGTGGCCATGTTCCGTATCGGCATCGCAGCCGGTTACCTAAGGGGCCCGCGCCTTCTGGTCACTGCAAAGACTCCGCCGTAGGCGCCTTGGTTCGCATCGTCCGGCTGGCGTTGGGGACAGTTCGCCAACCGCGTTCAGGGTGGCGTTGGTGCGTCCAAAGCTTGGCCGCGAAGTTTCGATGCACGTTATAGCCGGCGCTGCGGAGATCGTCGTAGATCCGACGCCCCGCTCTGGCGTTTGAACTGTGCACCTCGATGGGAGCAACCGCGACTGGGGTGCCCGATGCTGCCTCGTCAACGAGGTAGTCCACAATGGGCTGCGCGGTATCCCCGCCTTGCAGATCGAAGTCGAGCCATATCACAGCGATCGTGGAATCACCGCGACGGCGTAGCCAGGTCATCGCCTCCCTTGATGAGCGAGCAATAGCGGCGGGTCTCCGGTCGCGGAAATCGCGCACGTCATCAACGAGCAGCACCGACGGCGAGCGGGTCATTCGGAGCGGGGTCCGTCGCGCCATGCGTCCTCGTCAAGGCCACGTCTCTTGAGCTCGAGAACGAGGATCGACATGTGCTTACTCACCCACCATCGCGCCATGGGGTTCGCTCGGTGTTCGTGCGTCCAATTCGTGTAGCGGCATGAGGTCAGGAGGTCCTCTGTGGTCAGCCGGGCCACTGCTTCCTGCGTCGTGACCCCGTGCAGAGGTACGTGGCGGTAAGGATTGGCACGCTCATGCTCGGCAGGAGGAAGTTGTCGAACCTTCAGCTCAAGGTCATTGGCCAGCTCTGTCGCCTGCGAGATCAGCGTCAAGGCGTAGCCGTGCGCCATCAGGACGTCATCTCGGTCGAGTTCGGCGACTACTCGCTCAGCGTTCCGAACGATCACGGCCACTTGGACCTGCGGGGAGTGCAACGACTCAGACAACGAACCTCCTAGGACGAGGACCCCTCGATACTCGTGGAGATCCGCATTTGCCTGCCCGAATGGGCGAGCCAGCTCTTTCCCTGGAGCACCTCCGCGGAGGAGGTTGCTGGACATCAAGCCAGGTGCTTGTCGATGTCACTCTGAAGCGTTCGAACTGTATCGCCGTCGACTGACAACGCAGTTCGGAACTGCGGTAAGCGTCGACAGCCCGTCACCACGCGGGGCTACTCATCGCCGTCATCGGAATCGATGGAACCTAGTAGGTCGCTGACGTCCGCATCGGGATCTTCCTCCAGCCGCTCAAGCATCGTTTGGAGCCCGGCCCTGTGAATCTCCCCAAGATCACCAACTTGCAGACCCTGCGAGTCGTCCCAACCGCCCCAACCCGGGCTTGGCTCTGAACCGATAAAGGCAATCCCTCGCTGATCTGCGAGCTCGAAGGCCTCGGCCGACGCCAGATCTTCCACGTCGATCCGGGCACCTCAAGCCTTCGGCCAGTCCATGTCGAAGGACCAGACAACGTAAGAGTCGCGATCCCTCGCGACCTTCACTAGTACCTCCATAGCCATCATGTCCTCCCCGTCGATCCAGGCTCCTCTGAGTTCAAGGTGCCGCGCGGCATCGGCCTCACTGCCGAATTGACCTCTATCAGATCAAGGCGCCGGCTTCGCCGGCGAGGCGCCTGCGGGCGGCGCTGTCGCACCGTCCTCGGCGGCCGACGCCGCAAGAATCTCGAGATGACGTCACCAACCTGCGGTTCCCCCGTAACATGATGCCGTGTCGGAACTCCTCTCGCAGCAGCCCGAAACCTTTGCTCCTGAGCCATCCGCCAAAGGCCCGGTCACCGATGCGCAAGTCAGTCAACTTCGGTTGGTACTTGACGGCATGGGACTTCGGTCCATGGATGCCCGCCAGGCCGCCATCGAAGCCGCAGTTGCGCGCCAAGTGGCTTCACTACGCTCGCTGACCAGCGCTGAGGCGGACCAGGCTCTCGCGCAACTAAAGCCAACCCAACCCCCCACTTCGCTCAGGGCGTGGTCGTCATGGGACGACCGCGAGGAAGACACCTGGATCGATCGAATGTAGGCGGGCGCCATTTCCCGTGGCCACTGTGAGCAACTTGTAACTCCTCAAGCCAAAAGAAGGATTAGCCACGTGACCGATGAGCCCGCAGAGGAAGGAATCGCCGAGAATGCTCATGGCCTTCACGACGCCTCATGGGACGAAGCGAGGTGGCGCGAAATGGCGGAAAATCTCGTTGACGACGGCGTCGTCACGTGGCGTGAAATCACGACAACCGTGCTGGGTGAACTGAACCCACCCCAGGTAGGCACTCAGATAGCCTCCTCAAGTGCCACTCTCTATGGCTTCAAAGACAACCACGCCACGCTGAACACAGGTCAATCATTCTGGTCCCACGTCCGAACATGGCTCTATTCCATGACAGGGCGCTGCGTTGACTGCGGGACGAGGCTGGACCTTCAGGCGGACCACATTGAGGGCCGCGAAACCTACCCGGATCCGCGAGACGCAGACTACCTCTCGAACATGACCCTCCGTTGCCGGAGACACAACGTAGCGAAGCGCAAGTCCCACGTTGCGCGTGCCGGACGTACCCTCCTGCCAGCCCAACAGGCACTAATGTGGATTCTCCTTGAAGTTAGACCCGTCTCCCTCCAAGATCTGGCCAGGCTCTGCAGGCTCTACGGCATGACCATGTCGGACATTCGCTTTCAGGAAGCTTGGGCGATGGCGATCTGGCTCAAGCGAGAAGGCCACTACACAATTGCGCACGAGACTGAGGCCTACGATCTCCTTGTCTGGGGTGACGGAGCCATCACGCGTCGCTTCAGTTCCGACGAGACGATTCCTGCGGGCGCAACCCTTCACGCCGCAAACGTTCCCGGCGATGCCATCCATTGCTTTCTTGCCAAGGTGCCCCAAGAGGACGTCATTCGATATTTTGAACACCCCGTTGGCGCGATCCCCTTCGTATATCCGCTGGGGGATCGCCCCACGACAGACATCGCGATCTGGCCAGTTGCGAACGGCTGGATCAACTTCGCGCCACGCGGTCACGACATGCTGGCATGGACTCTACGAAGTCAGCGGCAGTCCGTGGTTGCCCTGTTCGACGACGTCGAGTTTGGAACTATGCCGACGGCGGGGATCAAGGGCAAGTTAGTTCGCCGCATCCCAACTCGGGGAGCCGCCAGACTCCGGGCGATACCCGATGGCCCATGAGGCTGGGCCAGGAGCTTGGACCAATCAGAACAGGGTCTCCTTAGTTCGCTCCTCCGCCATGCTGGCTGCATGCTCCCGCGTCAGACGACGACTAAGGTCGGCATAGGTGGAGTCTCGTTCGATTAGAACTGCCCGGTGTCCGGCACTGATTGCCGCACGAGCCGTTGTACCAGACCCAGCGAAGGGGTCCAGGACGAGGGAGTCAACCGGGAGGCCAGCAAGCAGAGCGGTCACAAGCTCCGAAGGGTAGGGCGCCGTATGGCCAAGAATGTTTTGCCCACGAAGCATTTTCACCACTGGATGAATCCGGAGGGCTTGATTAATGCCGGGCAGGAAACTTCTCTGCGCCCCACTCGCGGGTCCCGACATCGGCTTCTGCACGACCAAGACGTGTTCCCAGCAGTTGAAGGGCGACTGATAGAAGGGCGCGAAGTTTCCGGCATTGAATCCACGCTTCCCCTGAATATCGCCCTTGTCCCATACGGCTGAGCCAAGGTAGCTAAATCCAATTCGACGAAACGTGTCGACCATGAGCGCGGATAGCAGCAAGCGCTTCTTGCCCATATCGCTGAAGGTGACGACCCTGTCGTTATCGAAGTAGTCAAAGATGTTGTAAACGTATAATCCGCCCGGCTTAAGTGTTCGGAAAACCTGTTCGCCGATCCGGTACATGTCATGCATGTAGGCATAAAGGTTCGGCCACTGCGAATACTCGCGTGCGTTGTAATACGGAGGCGACGTGATGGACCGGTCAAAAGTGTCGTCTGGGATCTCGCTTAGAACGTCGATCGCGTCGCCCTCGAGGACGCACCAACTGGACTGGTTCGTACCGAGACTCGCCTTCGCCCCGACGCCTGATGTCGGGAGGGGCATGCAACCTACGCCCGGGGTGGTGATGGGCAAAAACCTGCGGAAGAAGGCGGAGTCCCAGAAGTCCAAACGATGGCTCGCGGTGTCCGGCTCCTCCCCACTGCGGACCTCACGACCGAGAGCTTTCGAGGCCAGCGCCTTGGTATCCAACAGGACTACAACATCACCTCGCATTGAATAGTGCGCAAGTAGCGTGTCGATTATCTCCCCATCAGAGAGGAAAGGGAGGACATCGCGTTGCCATCGCCGTACACTTTCGACGGAAATCTGGTTGCCATCGACCTCAATACCTTCCACCTTGAGCAGAGAACGGAAATCGTAGCGCTTGCCCCGGTTATAGATGCTGCGGTCAGTGCAGAGCGGGTTTGCGCACTCCCAGCTCTTGACTCCGAAACTTGGGTACGAATTGCCACCGATATTGTCACTACGACAGCCAGGACACGGCAGCTTGGTCTCGTCCCGCCGATTCTTCTGTAGGACCAGCACCAGCCTGCGGACTTGATCCGCTTCGTCGTGCAATACAAAAGTGTCCCGATAGGTGAATCCCTCATTAAGCAACTCAAAATGAGCTTCAGCCTCGTCGATCTTCGTAACGTGACCAAGCGTCTCCCGCTCCACATCCTTGGAGCGAAAGAACATTTGTTTGAGCGGCTCTTCCCTGAACCGTTCGGCAAACAAGGGCAAATCGGATGCGAGTTCCCAAGCCTGAGCCTCGACTCCAACCCCAACTTCGATTACGAGGGCCAGAAAGCCGTAGTTGTCAAGCGCCTCGAATTCGTCAGCAATCCACTGCGTCAACCTCCCCCGGATGTCTTGGTACGCCTCCCCAGGGCTTGGTTGTACTTGCCGGACCACAAGGCTCCGTCGCCGTTCAAACATCTCCGGCTTGAAGGAGCGCAGATCGTTCATGTAAACGCCAGAGAACGGCATCGGAGATTCGGTAAAGACAGTGGCCAGGTCTGCCGGTTTCCATATCGACCAGACAAGGGGGCCTGCAGCCGCATTGAACACGTCGTTCGCGACGTCGCGATCAGGCTGTTTCCGCAACTTCGTTGGGTCAGTCGCCTCACCGAGCAGCAGTTGCCTCGTCTCCGCATGGGTCACCGGCGCAATTGCGGCCATAACCCGACGAATGACCTCCGGGCTGACTCCCCGCGACGTCAACTCGCTCACCAGCCCCTTCGGATTATTCGTATTGATTGCCCATTCGAGTCGACGCTTCCTCGGGGAGTTGAAGGTGATCCCAGCCGCGGCGCATTCTGCATACAGTGCGCTGATCGTTTCCTTATTCGAACCCATTTTCTGGTTCAAACGACCGTAGAACTCCGCCGCAATTCCTTCTCTATCGAGGTCTCCGACAGGGCCCAACTGAGCCAAGACCACATTGAGGCTTTTCTCAACTTCCCGCGACAACGTTCCGGGGATACCCGTCAGCTCCGCGAGCAGACACTCAAAGGGATGCGGGTCATCGATCCGATGGACCATCTCGACGGGGAGTGACGTGGACATGCCGCAACTTTAGGTTAAGCCGCCGACACGAGAGTGACCCTGAGCGCCGACTGTGGAAAACGAGGTCCGCGACGGATGGTTGTGGACGAGCGCATCTCCACCGACACTGCCCTCCACATACCCCCTTCCAGTCGACCGGCGCGGGTTCGGACAGGATCTCCTCGTGATGAACGACGACGCCTTCCCTAGCTGGCTCACCGAACGCGCCGGTGCTGGTGGTCTCTTGGCCGTTCTGTGCAACCCTCCACTGAAGGAACCTTCCGACACGGTCTCATGGAAGAACGTGGCCGTGCTGGCCACCATTCTTGGGCACGCCACAGTCAAGGTGGAGAATCTGATCGAGGTACCCACGAAGTCAACCCACTTCTTAGCGGGCCTCGCTGATGACGTGGACACCGCCTCCGTCCAGCGCCGCCTAAGCGCGGCAGCCGCCACGGCTGAAGCGGTGATCGTGGCCTGGGGAACAGCTAACCCCCCAGGGTGGAGCCGCGGAGACTGGGCACAGTTGACCGGTGCCGCGTATCGAGGCTTGCTCCTCGGCGGTCATTCGGTCATCGGCCAGATTGGCGGCGCGCCCAGACATCCGTCACGTTGGCGGCAACACACGAGCCCTATACACGAGCGCTACCACGGCGGGACGTTCGAGGAACGCCTGCGACACGCCCTCAGTTGGGTGGAGGTTCCACGGATCCATTGCGATTACCCGGAGAGGTCGCGCCCAACCTGATCTGCATCTCGAGCCCGTCACCACGGAAACGCGATTCAACTGGGTCCACTGGTCACGAAGACTACGTGCTTACGGCAGGAGCCATTGGGCCACCAGCGGGCCATAAGTGGGGTAGGTAGGGGTCTTCAAGGGGCAGCATTGGGCAGCCGTTCGAACCTAGGACGCGCTTCCCTGCGGAGGCTCTGTAGATTCCCAAGCTGGCCACAGTCGCCACACTTGCCGCTCTAGGTGTAGGGGAAAATCCGGCTCTGGTGGCCGGTGAAATGTATCTGGACGGCATACGTCGCCTCCTTCCCCCTGTAGCCGACACCGTGACGGCGCGGGGGAACGCAAGGGAGCACGACATGGCCAAGTACGTGGGGTCGTGGTGGATCCGCGACAACATCGACGGGCGCCGGGCTCGAGGCTGAGGGGTTCGCCTCGACACTCGGCGGCCTCGCCGAGTTCGACTGGACCCAGAACCACTGCGAGAGCGACGTCAAGGAGTCCGACTTCGTCACCACCGCGAGCACGACGCAGCGCAGCGACCAGGTCGACGCGATGCAGATGAGCTCGCACGGCTGGCAGGACGGGTTCCTCGTCTGGGGCGGCAGCGTCGACACGAGCGAGGCGGTCGACTTCGGCAAG
This sequence comes from Knoellia sp. LjRoot47, assembly GCF_964253435.1. Lineage (NCBI taxonomy): Bacteria > Bacillati > Actinomycetota > Actinomycetes > Micrococcales > Intrasporangiaceae > Knoellia > Knoellia sp. LjRoot47. Next base: position 996,211 of record NZ_CAXUQS020000001.1, on the reverse strand, counting down.
AACGACCTCGAGATCTTCGCGACGCACGCGTGCGACCTGCTGCACCACGGCTCCGACAACTCAGTGGGCCGCTGGATCCCCGCGTTCCAGCGCCTCCACTACATGCTCGGCTTCCACAACAGCAGCTACTCCGGCGGCGGCCAGAACGCCCGCGGTCAGTGGTTCGCGATGTACGCCGCGTGGTTCTTCTACGGCCCGCTGAGCTGGCTCTTCAAGATCGACATGCCGGTCCGCGAGGCGTGGGCCGAGGCCAACGAGATCGTCGAGGGCAGCAACGTGCAGTGGGCCTACCTGCGGGCCGAGGCCCCCGGCGCCCCCACCTACAACGAGCGGCTGCGCGCCGCCGAGACCACCGACCCCGTGAGCAACCGGTCCTTCTGGACCGCGCGCGGCACCTGCTGACCGCGCCCCAGCCTGCGCCCGAGACCCAAGGAACCAGCCATGCCACTGACATTCAACGAGATCGACTTCAAGGTCGACCTCCCCGACATCCCGCGCACCAGCCCGGTCGCGACCCACGTCTCGCCCTGCCTCAAGGAGCACGACGAGACCACCAGGGCCATCGCCAAGGTCCTCAACATCGACGTCCGCGGCACCGCCCAGGTCCCCCACGGCTACGCCATCGGCAGCAGCTGCGGCCAGGTCGAGGTCTTCGCCGCGAGCGGCGCGGTCCGGGCGCGCAACACCGAGCGGCTCACGGCATACGAGGATGAGAGCCGTCGCTGGGAGGGCGTCGAGCGCGACGACGACGGCACCTACCGGCTCTCCGACGACGCGAGCAAGCGCCTGAGCCAGCACGGTCTCGAGGTCCGGCACCAGGTCGGCATCCGCGCCGAGTACTCCGGACTCGACGTCACCCTCGGCCAGTGGGCTCGCCTCAACGAGGACGGCAAGGAGGAGGACTCCGGTCCCGGACGTGCCACCCTCCGTCTCGCGTATGCCGTCCAAGGCCTGCCGCCCATCGGTCCCGGCGCGAAGACGAACCTGCACTTCGACCCCGAGGACGACGGCGCCACACCGGCGCTCGCGCGGATGTTCCACGTCAACCGCGGCATCGAGACGACCGGCGAGGTCGCGACCCAGTCGCTCGACGAGGCGTTCTCCGGGCTGCTCCGGCAAAGCTGGTCGGGCAAGGGCATCCGTGACGGCGAGGGCCGGATCACGATCACGGCAGCGACGTTCGGGCTGCTGGCACTGCCGGCCGACGTCGTGCAGACGTTCGCCGCACCGGCGCTCATGGTCGAGGGATCGGTCAGCGGCGTCGAGGTCGGCAAGGACGAGACGGTGACGGTGCGCTTCGGCCAGTACCTCCCGCTCGCACACCCCAAGGCGCTCGCCGAGGCGGGCTACGGCGGCGGTCGGCTCGAGCCGGGTGTCGTGGTGAGGGGACGCTCCAAGGGAGAGTGACGTCTGTCGTCACGGGAGCGCCGTATGCCGTCCGCCCGAGTCGCTGTCAGGGGAGCGACCCGGGCGGACGTGCGGCACCCAGCCCCAACGTGCCGGGGCGTCGGCTCTCAGCCGGTGAAGGCAGCCTCGTACTGCTTCGCGACCGACGGCTTGACCGCACCGGCGACACGGAGCAGGACGGGGCCGTCCATGTAGTGGTACTCCTCGCCCAGCACGCCGTTGGCAGCCTTGAGCGCCTCGAGGATGAACTCCGACCTCTGCTTGGCCTGGGTCGCATCCGCCCAGACCTCCACGGTCGCGCCACACTCGGCGCCCAGCTCGGTGCACTCGGCGCCGGAGTCGTAGAGGGTGGCCGCTGACACGTAGCCGCCGGGTCGCCCGATCTTGTCGTTCGGGTCGTTGTCCTCGGTGATGGTGACGATCTTGGTCACCGACGCCACCCCGGTCTTCACTCGGTTCGCGACGGCGGTGGCGTCCTCAGGGGGCGTCGGGGCCACCGACGGCCCGGGGGAGGCGGTGGCTGGGGCGCTGATCGTTGTGGGTGCCGGCGTCGGGGCGGTGCCCGGTTCCTCCTTGTCGGCGCCACCGCACGCGGTGAGCATCAGGACGGCTGTGGTGAGAAGAATTGTCTCCCGGGAAGTTCGCATGTGAGGAAGTTACACATGCGCGCCCCCACGGACGCCGGTTCACGACCGGACGCGCCCAGCCCTTGGGCGTGTGGTGCTGATGCTCCGACCAATGCAGGTTGTCCGACGACCGGCGTAGCGTCTCGCCATGGACGCCATCGCACCCCAGCCCACCGCTGAGCCCACCGCCGATCGCCCGGTCATCCCCGACGGATACGGCATCCCCACGACCGCCGAGGGCCAGCTGTCGTGGGCAGACGTGGAGCCCCGGCTGGTCGAGTCGCTGCACTACTGGCTCAGCAGCGTCCGGCCCGACGGCACCCCGCACTCCGTGCCCCGCTGGGGAGTCTGGCTCGACGGCAGGTTCTGGTACGACGGAGCGCCGAGCACACGGCATACGCGCAATGTCGAGCTCAACCCCGCGGTCACGCTGACGCTCGAGAGCGGAACCGAGGTCGTCATCGTCGAAGGCGAGTCCATGTCCACCATGGCCGACGCCGACGACCTGGGCCAGCGCCTGTCCGACGCCTTCACCAAGTACAAGGCGAGCGGCTACTCCCCCGGCCCCGACTCGTGGTCCGGCAAGGACGGCGGCGGCCTGCGGGTCATCACGCCGCACCGGGCGATGGCGTGGTTCACCTTCCCGACGGACTGCACGCGCTTCACGTTCTGACGCAAAGACACTCCTCCAGCCGACCCCCTGCGAGACGGCCCACAAACGCGCCCGTATGCCGTCCGCCCACCTCCGCGGGAACCCGCCACCTCCGCGGGCCGTTGAGTCCCTCATGCCTCTCGCGCCGCTGCCCTCACCCTCCGACCAGGCCCGACGACTCGTGGAGCTGGGGGTGCACGACCTCGCCGGCCTCACCGCGGCAGATCTGCGAGAGCGCGCACACGCCTCTGACACAGGCCTGCTCGTCACCCCTGCGCCCTCATCGGCCCTCGCCGCCCTGCTGCGACTCGACGGCAAGGAGGGCTTCGTCGTCGAGGACATGACCGACGTCGACGACTTCCTCCCGATCGCGGAGGCGAACCGACCCGACGGCGCCTACGTCGTCGACGGGCTCGACCGCGGCGACGCCCACCGCAACCGCACTCCGGCCGAGGCGCTCCCCGACATGGTGGCGGCCGGCCGATCGCCGCTGACCCTCGAGGAGGGCCTCCACTGGGCGATCCAGAACCCCGCGATCCTCGAGCGCAACCACTGCTTCATGACGATCGGGTAGCGGCTGCGCAAGCCCAAGGGCGGCTTCGACGCGCGCACCCCTGCCCTGTGGATCAGCAACGGCACCGGCCGTGACGGCCGCGCTCGAGCCGGCGCGCCCAAGCTCGGCTGGTGCTGGTGGGGCAACCGGCACACGTGGCTCGGCATCGCGTCCTGCGCCACCCGCAGCTGACCCGCGCTCGGCGTTCGCCGTTCGGCGCTCGGCGCTCGCCCCCTCAGTGGTGGTGGTGCCCGAACGACGTCTCGAGGGCGTCGAGCGTGGCGGTGCGCTCGCGCACCGCGATCCAGTGCAGCACCGGCGTCGCCACGCGATAGGCGCCGTAGGTCACGAGCCGGGCCGTGTGGTGGACGAGCGTCGTGTGGTCGCCCTTGGCCTCGAGCCGGTATCCGGGCCAGCCCTCGACGGTGACCTTGCCGCGCCGCGTCTTGTCCCACCAGTGGTAGACGAGCAGCGTCGGTGGGTCGAACTCCGAGATCTCCCCCGGCGTCCAGCCGAACAGCTGCTGGTCGAGGTACGTCGTGCCGAGGCCGGGCGGACCGGGCGATGTCTTCTCGGTGTGGTGCAGGATGCTGCCCCGCTGCGGCATCCACGTGTTGTGGCCGTCGATGTCCGCGAGCCGGGCGAAGACGTCCGCCACCGGGGCGTGCACGATGCGCGCCAGCTCGAACTCGACGACACCCATACCCCAGCGTCCTCCCATTCGGCCACGGGCTCAAGAACGCGCGGGTAGCGTTCGAGACAGGGCACCTGAGACCCCCTGGGAGGTGGGCATGAGCGTCGACCCCGAGGGCGCCGGTCGCTCGGAGCCGTACGGCTCCTTCATGTTCACTGTCCGCGGCGGGGGCCGCGAGGTGGCCGGCTTCTCCAGCCTGACCGTCGTCAAGCGCACGACCGCGGTCGTGGTCGGCGACGCCCCGCCGAAGGACGGCCCGGTCTCGGAGGCCATCGCCCTCGAGCACGGCGCGAGCCACGACTCCGACTTCGTCGCCTGGGCCGCGCGCGGTGAGCTCGCGTCGCACATGGACCTCGACATCCACGTGCACGACGAGGCAGGGCGGCTCGTGCTCACCTACCAGCTCACCGGCTGTTGGGTCTCGGAGATGCAGTCGCTGCCCGACCTCGACGGCAACAGCAACGCCGTGACGATCGGCCACCTCCGCCTCGAGAACCAGGGCTGGACCAGTGTCGCCTCCGTGCCCGAGCCCGAGGAGATCACTCTCCCCGACGGCCAGCCGGACCACGGGCTCACCGTGAGCCTGCGCCCGGTGGCCGAGGACTGGCGCGAGGTCGGGGACGTCCGGCCCAAGGACTCGCAGCGCGACTTCGTCCACCCCATGGCCGCGGGCTACCTCCTCATGACCGAGCGCCCCGGGCCGTGGAGCTCGCTCGGCATCTACGAGGGCGACACCGTCGTCGGGCACGCGATGTGGGGCCTCGACGACGACGAGGCGCACTGGATCGGCGGCCTCGTCATCGACCAGGCCTTCCAAGGGCGCGGCCTCGGGCGCGCGGCGATGATCGCCCTCATGGCGTGGCTGGCGGACCAGCCGGGCCACTGGGTCACCCGGCTCACCCACCACCCCGACAACACCGCCGCGGCCCACCTCTACGCCGAGCTCGGCTTCACTCCGACGGGTCAGCTCGACGAGGACGGCGAGATCATCCTCGAGATCCGCCCCTGACCGAGCGAGCGTCCACCGCGGACCTACCGTGAACCCACCGGAGGTGGCGGGGGCTCGAACTCCGGCCCACCGAACCCGATCGTCCACCCGTGCGGCTCCCACGCGTCCGAGAAGGCGACGGGCACGGTCCCGGCCGCTTCGCTGGCAGCGAGCAGGCCGGCATACCACGCGGCGTATGCCGGGTCCTCGCCTCCGAGCGCCCGCTCGCCGAGGCGCTCGGTCACGATCTCGGCGATGTCGTCTCTCGTCGTGTGCGAGCTCGTGACGAGCCCGGCGAACTGAGGGCTGTCGCCCGAGGTCCACGAGAGCGCGTCGGAGCCGGTGAGGACGGTGCGTCCGAGCGGGTCGGCGGGGTCAAGGGACGGGGCGGCGACGATGGTGAGCCGCCAGTAGAGGCCCGACGGTGCCATCCCGGGGATGATGCGTGTGAGCTCCAGGCCCTGCTCGTGCATGACCTGGACCCCGCGCAGCAGCAGCCGGCAGTGGTCGACGACCTCGAGCCGGGTCATGCCCCGTCGGCGGCGAGGAGCTCGCGCACCCGCGGCGCGACCTGCTCGCCGAACAGCCGGATCGAGCTCATCCGCAGGTCGTGCGGAAGGCGGCCGTTGGAGTACTTGAACTGGAACCGCGTCGCACCGAGCGTGCGGCAGGTCGCGACGATCTTCTGCGCCACGGTCTCCGGCGAGCCGCAGTAGGCCGCGCCCTGCGGGCCGACCTGCGCCCGTGCCGCCTCCTCGGTCATCGGCGCCCACCCGCGCTCGCGGCCGAGCTTGCGCATCTGCTCGATGAAGTGCGGGAGGTACTCCTCGACCGCCTGCTCGTCCGTCTCGGCCACGTGCCCGGGCGAGTGCACACCCACGGGGAGCCCGGCGTGCCCGAACTCGGCACAGGCACGGCGATAGAGGTCCGCCAACGGGGCGAACGGGGACGCCGACCCGCCGATGATCGCGATGACGACGGGCATCCCGTACTGCGCCGCGCGCACGACCGATGCCGGCGTCCCGCCCACCCCCACCCAGGTGCGCAGGGCTCCGGACTCGGTCGGCGGCATCACGGGACCAGAGGTCCGCACCGGTGGCCGGGTCGTGCCCGACCACTCGAACGCGTTCTCCTGCAACACTTTCGCCAGCAGGTCGAGCTTCTCCGAGAACAGCACCTCGTAGTCGTCGAGCGAGAGTCCGAACAGCGGGAACGACTCGATGAACGACCCACGCCCGACGCAGATCTCTGCCCGACCACCGGAGAGCGCGTCCACCGTCGAGAACCTCTGGAACACGCGGATCGGGTCATCCGACGACAGCACCGTCACTGACGTCCCGAGCCGGATCGTCGAGGTCGTGGTGGCCAAGCCGGCGAGGAGCGTGTCGGGCGCCGAGATCGCGTAGTCCGGGCGGTGGTGCTCACCCACCCCGAAGAAGTCGAGCCCGAGCGAGTCCGCGAGCTGACCCTCGGCGAGGACCTCGCGGATGACGACGGCGGCCGGAAGCGGCTGCCCGTCGGGTCCCAGCGCGATGTCGCCGAACGTGTCGAGTCCCAGCTCGATCGACGTGGACGAGGCGGTGTCCGTCATGCCTCCCGAGGGTAGTGCTGCGAACGCACCACTGCGGAGGCACCGCAGCGGTTCCGCAGCCGATCCGCAGTGCATCCGCACCGCCACCCGTGAGCATCCATCCCGTCCACGAACCCCGTCGGACCACCACGAAGGGACCATTCATGAAACGCCTCCTCGCCGCCGCGAGCGTCCTCGGAGTCGGCGTCACCCTGGCCGCCGCCACGCCGGCCTCGGCCGCCGACGCCACCATCCCGCTCCGGAGCAGCACCGGCGCCCTCATCGCCAGGGCCACGTGGGACGACAGCCACGACAACCTCTGCGTCATCAGCCTCGTCAAGGGACGCAAGATGACCGCGACGATCACCCTGCTCGACCAGGACTGGGGCCCGAGGTCGGTCTCCGACTCGGGTCTCGACAGCACCCCCAACTGCACCGGCAACCTCGCGATCCCCGAGGACAAGCGCGCCTTCGTCATCGTCGGCGACGTCAACCGCAGCACCGACGGCACGTTCTGGACCTGAGGAGAGTCATGAAGCGCATCATCACGAGCACCGCCATCGCCGGCCTCGCCCTGGCTGCCGCCACCGCCACCGCCGGACCGGCGCAGGCCAACGACAAGGTCCTGCGGATCTACAACGCCGCCGGCACCAAGGTCCTCGCCAAGGCCTGGTACGACGACCTCACCGACAACCTCTGCGTCCGCAGCTACGTCGCGGGCCAGATGGCAGTCGTCAAGATCGGCCCGTCGGGCGGCGGCACCTTCGACCAGGCGCAGGACGCCGGCTTCGGCAAGTCGACGAACTGCACCGGCAACATGTCGGTCGCCGAGGACCGCCTCTTCTGGATGAACCTCAGCTATCCCGGCCGCCCGTCCAAGGACACGACCTTCTACACGTGATCGGGGGACGGATGAACCGCACCACGCTCGCCGGTCTCGGCGCCGTCGCAGCCACGCTCGTCGCGGTCGGCGTCGCCGCACCGGCGCAGGCGGCAGACCGCACCATCAGCCTCACGGGCCCTGCCGGCAACCTGCACTCGACCCTGAGCTGGGACGACTCGGTCGACACGCTGTGCCTGACCCTGAGGTCCACGGCCGCCGGCGCCTATGCCGACGCCGACATGCGCCTCACCGACGGCAGCCACGCGCACCACCTCCGGGTGACGCGCTCGAACCCCCGGGACTGCACCGGCAACCTCGCGATCCCCGAGGACCGCGCGGCGCAGATGCTCCTCACCGGTGGCGCGAACACCTTCCACAAGTCCACCGGCTGGGTGGGCTTCTACACCTGAGGTTCCCTGCCTCGACCCCGCGGCGCGGTCGGACCCGCGCCGTAGGGTCGAGGCATGCCTCTGCGCCCCCTCGCGAACCTCGTCGACTCCGCGCTCGACCGCACCGTCGTGCCGGGCTTCTCCAAGATCGGGTATGCCGTCCGCCGTCGCCTCCCGACGTGGCCGGCCGACCCGGCGCCCGGGTCCCTGGCGGGCAAGCACGTCGTGGTCACGGGTGCGACCTCCGGACTCGGCACCGCCACGGCCCACCAGCTGAGCGCCCTGGGAGCCCACGTCCACCTCGTCGTGCGCAACGCCGACAAGGCCGCCGACGTCGCGCGCGAGCTGCCCGGCCCGTCGACGACCTGGGTCTGCGACCTCGGTGACCTCGACAGCGTGCGCGACTGTGCCGCAACGATGCTCGCCGACGCGCCACCGCTCGACGCCGTCGTCCACAACGCCGGTGCCATGCCCGCCGAGCGCACCGAGTCGCCCCAGGGCCACGAGCTCTCGATGTCGATCCACGTCCTCGGTCCGGTGCTGCTCACCGACCTGCTCCTTCCCAAGCTGGAGGGGCGCGAGGCTCGCGTCGTGCTCGTCACGTCCGGCGGCATGTACGCCCAGGCGCTCCCCGTCGACGACCCGGACTACACGCGCGGCTCCTACGCGCCGCCCACGGCATACGCACGGAGCAAGCGCACCCAGGTCGAGCTCCTCGACATCCTCACGGTCCGCTGGGCCAGGGCGGGCGTCGCGGTCTACGTCATGCACCCCGGCTGGGCCGCGACCCCCGGCGTGACCGAGTCGCTGCCCACGTTCGACAAGGTCATGGGACCCGTCCTGCGCGACGCCGACCAGGGCGCCGACACGACGACCTGGCTCGTCGCCGCGCAGCCGCGGCCGCGCGGTGGCGGTCTCTGGATGGACCGGCGGGAGCGGCCCACGGCGTACTTCGGCCGCAACGCCGCGACGTCCGACGAGCGCCGGCGCATGTGGCAGTGGGTCGCCGACGCGACCGGGCTGAGGTCCTGACGACCGTGGGCCCGGGCACGGTCGACCACGCGACGTGGGAGCAGCACGTCCGCGAGGTCGCGGCGCTGCACCCGGACCTCGCCGCCGAGCTCGACGACCACGGGGTGCCCGAACGCTGGTGGCGGCCGCCGGGGTTCCCCAGCCTCGTGCTGCTCATCCTCGAGCAGCAGGTCTCGCTCGCCTCGGCGGCGGCGGCCTACGGCCGGGTGCGCGACCGCGCCGGCGCCATGACCCCGACCGCGCTGCTCGCGACCACCCCCGAGCAGCTGCGCGAGGACGGCGTCTCGCGCCAGAAGGACCGCTACCTGCGGGCGCTCGCGACCGCGGTGGACACCGGCGAGCTCGACCTCGACGGGTTGGCCGGCCTCCCCGACGACGAGGTGGCCGCGGCGCTCACCGCGCTGCCGGGCATCGGGCGCTGGACCGCCGAGGCCTACCTGCTCGCCTGCCTCGACCGCCCCGACGTCTGGCCCATCGGCGACCGCGCGCTCCAGGTGGCTGTCGGCGAACGGCTGGGTCTCGCGGAGGTGCCGGTGGGCGAGGTGCTCGAGGAGCTCGGCGAGCAGTGGCGCCCGCACCGGTCGACCGCGGCGCGGCTGCTGTGGAACGGCTACCTCGTCCGAAGGGGACGTCGCGAGACCACCGTCGACCTGCGGCCGTAGGCCGGTGGGTCGCTCCGGTCAGTCCTCGGCGACCGCCGCGAACCGCGCCAGCAGGTGGGGCCACTCGCTGAACTTGCTCCGCCGCGCGACGTTGTCGGGGTTCCAGCCGTCGTGGGTGAGCGTGACGAGCGTGCCGTCGTCGACCGGCTCGAAGTCGACGACGAGCTCGGTCGGGTGGTCGCGCGGCAGCGACAGGTGGAACGTCATCGAGAAGCGCTCGCCCGTCGTCCACTCGGTGACCTGCCCGATCGGGTAGTCCTCTCCGTCGTGGTGCAGGACGACCGCGCCTCCCTCGACCTCCTCGACGTCGGCGCCCTCGAACGTCGACGGGTCCGCGGTCAGCCTCGGGTCCCACCAGTCGCCCAGCCGCTCCGTGAACACCTCGAAGGCATGGACCGGATCGGCCTCGACCTGCTGCGTGCAGACGATGGCGCCGTCGACGTCGGACGATGGGGCGTGGTCCCGGGGAAGCACCTTCCCAGTGTGGCCCGAACGGGCCGTCTCGCGCGAGGAGTGACTGCAGGAAAGGGCCGACGCACGTGGGTCGAGGCCACGTGTCGGTGCCCGGTCGTAGGCTGTCGCAAGCGGGTATGCCGTGCGTCGCCGATCGCGTGAGTTCGCCTGCCGCTCAGTCGAATTCGTTGTCCACAGCTGGTTCCGTGTGCTTGACATTCGAACGTGCGTTCGACAGAATGAGGTATGGATCGAGAGGTGACGGACGGCGAGCGCGAGTCCCGCGCCGAGTCCGTCGTGTCGGGCCTCGGGCTCAGCGCTGAACCGGCGTCGGGACCGAGCTGCCGCCCCGCTGCCGTCGAGACCCTCGAGTCCGCCCGGGCGGCGCTGACCGCCGTGCGTGACGTCCTGCCGCAGCTCAGCGGCGCCGAGCTGGCCGAGGTGCTGGGGCTGGCCGACGCGGTCCGATCCGAGGCCGCGGCGACCCAGGTGCTCGTGACGACCGAGGCGGCGCACCGCGGCGAGTTCGTCTCGGCTCGCCGGGGAGCAGGGTCCGCGCACGAGTGGGTGATCGAGCACGCGCCGTCGCTGCGTCAGGCTGGCGCCGGGCAGCTCGCGTCCTTCGCGGTCGAGGTCGCCCACTGCACGCCGGCCGGTCAGTGGTCGACGACGGGGCCGCGCGCGGGTGTGTTCGCCGACCCGGAGCGAGCCGAGGGCGTGGTCTGGGCGCGGGTCCTCACCGGCGAGGTCGGCTTGCCACTGGCCCGCTCGGTGCTCACCGAGATGGCGCGCCTGGCCGACCGGCTCCGCCCTGAGGCGATCCCGACGGTGGCCACGGCGATGCTCGACCACGGCGTGCTGTGCGGCGTCGGCAAGGTCAGGCAGGTGCGCACGCGCCTGCTGGCGGAGTACGGCCTCGACGGTGAGCTCGAGGACCAGCAGCGCCGGCTGCGCAGCGCCGCCCACCTGTCCCAGCCCCAGGTCGCCGAGGGCGACATCACCGAGTACCGCATGGGCCTCACGCCCGAGCAGTCCGCAGCCCTCGAGGCGGCCCTCGGGCCCCTCGCCAAGCCTGTGCCCGACCCGACCACGGGTGTCTTCGACCCGCGGTCCACCGGTCAGCGACGCGCCGAGGCGCTCCTGTCGATCGTCACCGGGCACGCCGCGCGCGACGGCGAGGAGTCCGCTCCGGCGGGGGCGCCGACAGCGCTCCACGTGACGATGGGACTCACCGACCTCGTCCGCCTGCTCGCCCTGTCCGGCAGCACATGGCCCGGCAGCGCTCTGCCCGGCAGCACCCCGTCCGCGGGCTCGGTGCAAGGGTGCGCGTCGACGTCAGCCTTCGGCACGGTGCTGGGCTCCACGGCATCCGGCACGATCCTCAACGCCGGGGACATCCGACGGCTGGCCTGCGACGCCGACATCATCCCGGTGGTGCTCGGCAGTGCCGGTGAGGTGCTCGACGTCGGTCGAGCGGCCCGGCTCTTCACCCGCGGGCAACGGCGAGCACTGACCCACCGCGACGGCGGCTGCACCTGGCCGGGGTGCGACGCGCCGGCGTCGTGGGCTCGTGCCCACCACGTCGTGCACTGGGCCGACGGCGGACGTTCCGACCTGTCCAACGCAGCCCTGCTGTGCCAGCGACACCACACCCACGTCCACGACCAGCGGCTCGTCGCCACGGTCCATCCACCCGACGAGGACGGCAGGTCCGTCACCTGGGAATGCACGCCCGGGAGCTACGACCTGGCCCTGCCCGGGCGGCTCGCGACACTGCGGCGAGAGGCCGAGCGGCGACGAGACGACCGACGGCGTGACACCGAGCGGCGACGCCGCGCCCTCGACGTGGGGAGCCGCGATCCCTGGGATGACATCTGGGTCTTCGACGACGACGCGATCGATGAGCTCGAGGCGATTCATGACGCCGACGTGTGGGGCCCGGGCAGTCTGCACGAGCTGCCGGAGCCTGCCGCAGCATGACGACCCGCCGACCGCTCTCGATGCACGGGGGCGCCGGGAGCGGCCTGCGGGCTCTTTGCTTCCCTTGATGCGGTCCAGACGCGTGGTCCCGGCATCCGAGGGCGCCGGCTGAGCGTCGCCGAGTGCCCCATGCGCCTGACCTCGATTCTTGACACATTCAAGAAAAGAGACAAGGGTGGAGCCATGCCCACCACCCCCCTCGACGACGTCTCGCACGTCGACGACGAGCAGCTGCTCCGGGGTGCCCACCTGCGCGTGACGAAGCCACGACTCGCGGTCCTGCACGCCCTGCGCGAGAGCCCGCACGCCGACACCGGGACGGTGCTCGACGCGGTGCGCGGACGGCATACGACGGTCTCTCATCAGGCCGTCTACGACTGCCTCGCCGCGCTCACGGACGCGGGGCTCGTGCGCCGGCTCCAGCCGACCGGCTCGGTCGCGCGCTACGAGCTGAGCGTCGGCGACAACCACCACCACGCCGTCTGCCGCAGCTGCGGCGCCATCGCCGACGTCGCCTGCGCGACGGGCAAGGCACCGTGCCTGCACGCCTCCGACCCGCACGGCTTCGCCGTCGACGAGGCCGAGGTCATCTACTGGGGCCTCTGCCCGAACTGCCAGCACCCCGAGGCGGCCGCGGACACGACCTCCGACGACACAGACTCCGACAGCACTGCAACAGAAGATGAGAAGGGACGTTCATGACCATCCACGACAACATGCCTGACGACGCCGAAGTCAAGGAGATGAACCAGGAGGCGCCGACCACCCCGGCCGACGTCACCTCCCCCGAGGGCGAGGCCCCCAGCGGCTGCCCCGTCATGCACGGCGCCGCGGCACACCCCACCCAGGGTGACCCGAACCGCGTGTGGTGGCCGAACCGGCTCAACCTCAAGATCCTCGCCAAGAACCAGCCGGCGACCAACCCGCTCGGTGGCGACTTCGACTACGCCGCGGCGTTCGAGACTCTCGACCTCACTGCGGTCAAGACCGACATCGCCGAGGTCCTCACCACCTCGCAGGACTGGTGGCCCGCGGACTTCGGCCACTACGGCCCGTTCATGATCCGCATGGCGTGGCACAGCGCCGGCACCTACCGCGTCCAGGACGGTCGCGGTGGCGGTGGCACCGGTCAGCAGCGCTTCGCGCCGCTCAACTCGTGGCCCGACAACGGCAACCTCGACAAGGCCCGCCGCCTGCTGTGGCCGGTGAAGAAGAAGTACGGCAAGTCGCTCTCTTGGGCCGACCTCATGATCCTCGCCGGCAACGTCTCGCTCGAGACGATGGGCTTCGAGACCTTCGGGTTCGCCGGTGGCCGCGTCGACGCGTGGGAGCCGGACGACGACGTCTACTGGGGCCCCGAGACCGAGTGGCTCGGCGACAAGCGCTACCAGGGTGACCGCAAGCTCGACAACCCGCTCGCCGCCGTCCAGATGGGCCTCATCTACGTCAACCCCGAGGGCCCCAACGCCAACCCGGACCCGCTGCTGTCGGCCATCGATATCCGCGACACGTTCGGCCGCATGGCCATGGACGACGAGGAGACCGTCGCCCTCATCGCCGGTGGCCACACCTTCGGCAAGACCCACGGCGCCGGTGACCCGGGTGCCCACGTCGGCCCGGAGCCCGAGGCCGCCCCCATCGAGTCCAACGGTCTCGGCTGGATCAGCGACTTCAACTCCGGCAAGGGCCCGGACACGATCACCAGTGGTCTCGAGGTCACCTGGACCTACCACCCGACCCGCTGGGACAACGAGTTCTTCCACATCCTCTTCGCCTACGACTGGGAGCTCACGAAGTCCCCGGCCGGTGCGAACCAGTGGAAGCCCAAGAACGGCGCCGGTGACGGCCTCGTCCCCGAGGCGTTCGGTGAGGGCAAGCGCGAGCCGCGGATGCTCACGTCCGACCTCGCCCTGCGCTTCGACCCGATCTACGGTCCGATCTCCAAGCGGTTCCACGACAACCCGCAGGAGTTCGCGGACGCGTTCGCCCGCGCCTGGTTCAAGCTGACCCACCGCGACATGGGTCCGGTCGACCGCTACCTCGGCCCCGAGGTCCCGACCGAGGAGCTCCTCTGGCAGGACCCGATCCCGGCCAACGAGCTCGGCACGTCTGCTGACGACATCGCCGCCGCCAAAGCTGCGATCGCCGACTCGGGTCTCACGGTGAGCCAGCTCGTCAAGACGGCCTGGGCCGCAGCCGCGAGCCACCGCACGAGCGACAAGCGCGGTGGCGCCAACGGTGGCCGCATCCGCCTCGAGCCCCAGCGCTCGTGGGAGGCCAACGACCCGTCGTCGCTGGCTGAGGTCCTGCCCAAGCTCGAGGAGGTCGCGGCGGCGCACAACATCTCGTTCGCGGACGCCGTCGTCCTCGCCGGCAACGTCGGTGTCGAGCAGGCCGCCCGCGCCGCCGGTGTCGAGGTCGAGGTGCCGTTCACCCCGGGCCGCGGCGACGCGACCCAGGAGCAGACCGACGTCGAGTCCTTCGCCTGGCTCGAGCCGTCGGCCGACGGGTTCCGCAACTACGAGAAGCGCGACAACCGCCTCCCGGCGGAGTACTCGCTCGTCGACCGCGCGAACCTCCTCAGCCTCACGGCTCCGGAGATGACGGTCCTCGTCGGCGGCCTGCGCGCCCTTGGCGCCAACGCCGGCGGCTCGACGCACGGCGTCCTCACCGAGCGGGTCGGCACCCTGACGAACGACTTCTTCGTCAACCTGCTCGACCTCGGCACGACGTGGACGCCGGCCGATGACGACACCTACAGGGGTCGCGGTGCGGCCGGCCAGGAGTGGACGGGCACGCGCGCCGACCTCGTCTTCGGCTCCAACTCCGAGCTGCGCGCCGTCGCCGAGGCCTACGCCTCCGACGACGCCGGCGAGAAGTTCGTCCACGACTTCGTCGCCGCGTGGGCCAAGGTCATGGACCTCGACCGCTACGACGTCAAGAAGTAGCCACCAGCGCCGACTGATTGCCCCATCGGGACCCGACCGCGGACGCGAGCGTCCGTCGGAACGGTCCCGATGGGGCAATCAGTCGTTTGGGGGGCGGGTGCGTTCCCGTCCAGCCGTTGCCGGACCGCCCCCCTCGGAGCAGACTGGTGGCGAGGTGAGCGAGATGGCCACAGCCCTCGGACTGGTCGCGATGGCGCTGCTCGGTGCCCTCCTCCCCGTCGTCGTGGCCCGCCGCGACCGGCGCCCGCCGGAGCCACTCGCCCCCGTCCTGCTCGGGCTCGAGCTGGCGCGCCTGGCCGAGCACCTGCGTCAGGTCGAAGAGGGCAACCAGCCCAACAAGGCCGAGCGGCTGGCCGCCAGCACCCTGGCCTACGACCTCGCGCTGCGCGACTACTGCCGCAGCGTCGACCTGCCCGTCCCCGACGGGCTCGGGCTGTCGCGCAGCCAGCGGTTTGAGCTCGAGTCCGCACTCCTCGTCCACGGCCACGACTGGTAGGCCCACCGCCACTGATTGCCCCATCGGGCCCCACCGCGGGCGGCGCACGTGGGCCGGAAGACGCGCGATGGGGCAATAAGTGGCGAGAGAGGCTTCCTGACCTGCGACGATGGCGCGCATGACCCGACTGCGCACCGTCTCCCCGCAGGACCGCGGCTGGACCCGGCGCCGCGCCGGCAAGGGCTTCACCTACCTGGACCACGAGGGCAAGCGGCTCCCGCAGCCCGAGGTCGAGCGGATCCGCTCGCTCGCCATCCCGCCCGCGTGGGAGGACGTGTGGATCTGCTCCGTCGCCAACGGCCACATCCAGGCCGTCGGCACCGACGACGCGGGCCGGCGCCAGTACCTCTACCACCCCGACTGGCGGGTCAAGCGCGACGAGCTCAAGTTCGACCGCATCCTCGAGGCCGCCGAGCAGCTCCCGGCCGCCCGCCGTCGCGTCACCCGTGACCTCCACCGCGACGGTATGCCGTTGGAGCGCGCCGCCGCTGTCGCCGTGCGCCTGCTCGACCTCGGCTACTTCCGGATCGGCAACGACGTCTACACCGACGCCAACGGCTCGTTCGGCCTCACCACGCTCGAGCGCCAGCACGTCCGCAAGGTCGGCGAGGGCCTCGTCTTCGCCTTCGACGGCAAGAGCGGTGTCTCGCAGAAGGTGACGATCCGCGACGAGGACGTCGCCAGGGCCATCGGCGAGATGCGCAAGCGCCGCTCGAAGTCCAAGCGAGTCCTCGCCTACCGCACCGACTCGGGGTGGCGCGACCTTGAGGCGCCCGACGTCAACGCCTACCTCCACGACATCTTCGACGCCGAGGTCACCGCCAAGGACTTCCGCACCTGGCACGCCACCGTCCACGCGGCCGTGGGCCTGGCTTCCTCGCCTGAGCCCGGTGACACCCAGGCCTCGCGCAAGCGCGCGGTCAAGGAGGCCGTCGAGCAGGTCTCGGACTACCTCGGCAACACCCCCACCATCGCCAAGAACTCCTACGTCGACCCCCGGGTCATCGACCGCTACGACAACGGCGAGACGATCACCGTCCCGAAGGCCTCCGGTCGCAACCCGATGCGCCGGCAGGAAGCGATCGAGAAGGAGGTCCGCACCCTCCTGTCCTGATCTGCCGAACCGGTGCCGACCACCCCGGCACAGGAATAGCCTCCGAGGATGACGAACCCCTCGGTTGACCGGCGCAGCGTCCTCAAGGGCGTGGCCGTCGCGAGTGCAGCTCTTGCACTTCCTCGAGCCTTCGACCCGGCGGCAGCAGCCGCACCCGCCTCAAAAGGCATCTTCGGTTACGGCGTCGCCAGCGGTGACCCGACGGCGGACGCCGTCATCATCTGGACGCGTGCCACCCCGCCGCAGCGGCACAAGGACGACCCGGTCGCGACCCCCGGCAGCGGTCTCGGTGCCTCGATCCCGGTGCGCTGGCAGGTCGCCCGCGACCCCCGCTTCACCCGGGTCGTCGCCCACGGCATGGTCCACACGAGTGCCGACAGCGACCACACGGTCAAGGTCGACGTCACCGGCCTCGACCCCTACACGCGCTACTACTACCGCTTCCAGAGCCTCGGCGAGTTCTCCGAGACGGGCCGCACCCAGACCGCCGGCGACATCCCCGGCGAGACCCACGCCCTTCGTCTCGCGCTCGTGAGCTGCAGCAACTACACGGGTGGGTACTTCACGGCATACCGAGCGCTCGCGCAGCGCGACGACCTCGACTTCGTGCTCCACGTCGGTGACTACATCTACGAGTACGGCAACGGCGCCGACCGCTACGGCCCGGCGTCGCTCGCCGGCGTCCGTGACAGCCAGCCCCCGACCGAGACGATCGACCTCACCGGCTACCGGCTGCGGCACGCGCTGCACAAGGCCGACCCGGACTGCCGCGCGGCGCACCGGCAGCACCCGTGGATCACGATCTTCGACGACCACGAGGTCGCCAACAACGCGTGGGCGGCGGGTGCCGGCAACCACCAGGGCAGCGAGGGCGACTACGTCGCGCGCCGCGAGCAGGCGATGCAGGCCTACCTCGAGTGGATGCCGTTCCGCCTGCCCGACCAGTCGCAGTCGACTCCGCACCGGGGCACCCGCTTCTTCCGGCGCTTCACCTTCGGTGACCTCGGCGACCTCTCGATGGTCGAGACCCGCCAGAACCGCAGCCTCCAGGTCACCGTGCCCGGCGTGCCGTTCGACGGCTTCGTCCCGGTCGGCCTCAACCCGGCCATCGACGGCGCCCTCGCCCACCCCGGCCGGCACCTGCCCGAACCCGAGCAGCTCGCCTGGATCAAGGACGGCCTCACGACGAAGCGGCGCTGGCACTTCCTGGGCAACCAGGTCATGGTCTCGCCCGTCCTCTATCCCGGCGCGGCCCTCGGCGCCCCCGGCTTCACCTTCGTCAACGCCGACCAGTGGGACGGCTACACCGCCGACCGCACCACCCTCCTCACCCACGCGGCAGCCCAGCCCAGCGCCGACACGGGCGACGTCGTCGTGCTCACCGGCGACATCCACGCGTCCTTCGTCTGCGACCTGCCGGTGACGTCGGCGCCGGGCAACCCGGCCTACACGTCCGCCGGCGTCGAGTTCGTCTGCCCGAGCGTGACGAGCGACGGCTTCGTCGAGGTTCTCGCCGGCACTCCGCAGCTCGCCGGCCAACCACCCGAGGTCGTGGTCGGCGCCACCCGTCAGGCCATCGGCGCCGCGCAGCAGCTCAACCCGTGGCTGCGCTACATCGACGGCATCAGTCACGGCTTCGTCGTCCTCGACGTCACGCCCGAGCGGGTGCAGGCGGACTACCACCACACGCCGGTCCCGACGAGCGCCCGCCCGGACCCACGCACCGTGCCGACGGTCGTGCCGACCTATGCCCGCAGCTTCCAGACTCTCGCGGGCAGCCGTCGGGCCACGCCCGCGAGCGGTCCGGTCGGTCCGCGCTCGGACCGCCCCCGGGGCGACTAGGTCAGCGCGAGGACGAGGCTGGCGGCGGCCCAGCTCGCTGCCGCCAGCACCGCGGCGAACGTCGCGACCCACACAGGCGCTGGTATGCCGGTGAGCTTCGCGAGCACGGCCGCGTCACTTCCCGGGTCGCGGCGTCCACCGACGAGGGCGCCGAGGTGACGCCAGGCCCCGACGAGCAGCACGAACCCCGTGGAGACGACGGCGAGGACCTGGACCTCATCGTTGCGCCACCACCACAGCGAGCCGACGGCCCCACCGGACGCGAGCACGGTGAGCAGCGTCCCGGCCGAGCGCACGAAGACGAGCACGACCACGAAGGTGAGGAGGAGGCCGAAGAGGAGGGCGCCGGCATACCCTCGCGTCGCGGCCCACAGCATGAGGAGGCCGACGAGCGCAGGCATCGGGTAGCCCGCCCAGGTCGTGGCGATCCGGCCGAAGCCGCGCGCCGGCCCCACGGTCACGGCATGGCCGGACATGTCACCGCGGACGACGAAGCCGGTGAAGCGGCGGCCCGAGAGCACGCCGACGATCGCGTGCCCGAGCTCGTGGACGAGGGTGATGACGATGCGCAGCCGCAGCCAGACCGTCGGGACGATGACGACGACGAGGGCGGCGAGCCCCGCCGTGACGACCCCGCTCAGCGGGACGGCGGTGGTCGCGGCCGCGAGGCGCGTGCTGAGCTCGGTGCCGACGTCCATGGGCGCAGAACGTAGCGCCCGCGCCTGTGCCGTGGCCGGTCGGTGCCGTGTGTGCGGCGGCCGGCCGGCCACGAGAGGTCAGCCCGAGTAGGCCGTCACGCCCACCTTGAGGGCGATCTCGTGCTGGCCCGGGCCCAAGATCGTGCCCTCGACGCGGGCGCGGGTCCGGCGGTCCATCGTCGCCGTCGGCGAGGAGGTGAAGTCGTTGCCGTAGCGCCCGACGCGCGTGCCGTGCTTGACGCCGTCGGGCGTCTGGATGCTCACCTTGGTCTCCCAGGCGGTGGCCGAACCGAGGTGGACGTGGGCCCAGTTGCGCAGGTTGCCGTTGCACCAGCCCCAGTACTGCGTCAGGGTGCCGACGCGGTCGTCCCAGACGGTGTAGATGCCGGTGCTGTTGACGAAGTGCGGCGTCCCGCAGCCGCTGGGCGAGGTGTTGGCGCTCGCGGGGCCGACCCCGACGAGGGTCGTCGCCAGGGCTGCGGTCGCGACGGCCGCGATGCGGACCTTCTGCTTGGTGGTCATGTCGTTCCTTCCGGGTCAGGTGGCGGACGTGCCCGCGGGGGCGGTGATGAGCTGCCAGGAGTCGTAGGCCGAGTCGTAGCGCCACTCGTCCCAGCGCACGGTGTTGCGGGTGCCGTTCGGCTTGTACTCGCGCAGGTCGTAGGCGCAGCGCTTCCACGTCCCGCTGCCGCCGGCGTTGCGGCACGAGCCGGACTCCTCACCGGTCGCGGTGCGCCAGCGGACGACGGCGGAGTTGCCGTCGGCATCGCCGTCGTAGACCCAGAAGTTGTCGAACTGGCGGTCGTAGCAGCTGTAGACGGGGTTCCAGCCACCGGCGTTCCACGTCGCGCAGGTGAGCTGCGCGGCCGGGTCGGCCGGTGGTCGGGGTGCCGCGTGGGCCGGCGTGGGGCCGACCAGGAGGAACCCGGTCGTCGCCACGGCCAGGGTCAGGATCTTCTTCATGACGCTCCCCTTCGTTGGTGGTTGGGGGAGCATGGCGAGCACGGCTGCGCATCCACTGCGAAAGCGCTGCGGACGAACCACCGTGGCCCGGGCACGCCGAACCTAGGTCGTCGCCCCGGTGAGCCGCGTGTGCGGGTAGGCCTCGTCGCGGGACTGGAACGCGAGGATCGCCGGGTTGCGGATCCCGCCGTCCTGGATCTCGATGGCCCGCCCGATCGTCGGCTCGGTGGCCCAGGCCGCGGGACCGGAGAGGACCGTGCGCAGGTGCGGGAGCAGCGCCTCGCTGTTGACCCAGGTGGCCGACTCCCACAGGTAGGAGGGGGTGTGGTCGACGGCGTAGTAGGTGACGTTGCCGCCGACGACGAACGTCGGGTCCTCGAAGGACGTCGGGCGGGCCCAGCTGAAGCCCATGCCCTCGTCGCACGACACGTCGACGATGAGGCTGCCCGGCCGGAAGCGGGCGACGTCCTCCTCGACGAGGAACGTCCACGGCGCCGCCGTGTCCTGCAGGACACAGTTGACGACGATGTCGTTGTCGGCCAGGTAGGGCGCGAGCGGCACGCGACCCTCCGTCGTCACGGCACAGGTCTGCGACGGGTCCTCGTCGTCGTGGTCGAGGTGCACGATCTGGACCGAGTGGATCGGAGACGCCACCGCGGCGACCTTGCGGTTGGTGAGGACACGGACGTCGGAGATGCCCAGCGCGCTCAGCCCGGTCACGGCGCCCCGGGCCGTCGCGCCGAATCCGATGACGACCGCGCGCAGCCTGCGCCCGTAGGTGCCGGTCGTCCCGGCGAGCGAGAGCGCGTGCAGCACGGAGCTGTAGCCCGCGAGCTCGTTGTTGAGGTGGAAGACGTGGAGGAGGAAGCTGCCGTCACGGGCCCAGTGGTTCATCGCCTCGAAGGCGATGAGGGTGAGGCGTCGGTCGATGGCCTCCTGGGTCAGCGCCGTGTCCTGGACGCAGTGCGGCCACCCCCACACGACCTGGCCCTCGCGCATCTCGGCGAGATCCTCGGCCTGCACCTTGGGCAGGAGGATGACGTCGCACTCGGCGATGAGCTCGGCCCGGGTCCGGACGCCGCCGAGGGCGGCGGCGAGGGTGTCGTCCGAGACGCCGAACCGCTGCCCGTAGCCCTCCTCGACGAAGATCCGGGCGCGCAGGTCGGGATCGATCCGGTCGACGTGCTCCGGGTGGATCGGGAGCCGGTGCTCGTTCTCCTTGCGCGAGTGTGCGAGGACGCCGAGGGACAGCAGGGTGTCGGTGATCGGGTCCGCCTCAGCGCTTCTTGCCATGGAGCGTCGTCTCGATCCCGGTGGCCTCGTCGGCCTTGGCCCGCTTGTCGGCGCGCTTCTCCTTGATCGACTTGCTGGACTTCTTGGAGAGCGTGTGGCGTGGTGACTTGTCGGACATGAGGAGTCCCTCGATGGTGAGACCCGAAGGGTCTGTGTGCTCCGACAGTACGCCCAGGACCCGCGCGTCCGGCTCAGCCGCGAGGCTCGGTCCGGCCGATGTGCGCGGTCAGCGCGGTGCGCAGCCTCGCCGGCCGGCGCGAGCGCAGGTGGTCGACGAGCTCGGTGTGCTCGATCGTGAGCCCGTGCATGTGCGCGACGGTCGTCGCCTCACCGAGGCGGGCGAGCCGGACGAAGGCGCCGAGCTGCTCGAGCATCCGCGACAGCGTCGGCATCCGTGCGGCCCCCGCCAGGGCGAGGTGGAACTCCTCGTCGAGCCGCAGGTAGGTCTCTGCGTCACCAGCGGCCGCGGCCCGTCCCTGCTTGAGGAGCAGGAGCTCGAGCCGGTCGAGGTCGTCGTCGTCGCGCCGCTCGCACGCCGCCGCCGACGCGGCTCCCTCGAGGGCCACGCGCAGGGCCGTCACCTCGCTGCGGTGCTCGGGCGAGACGTCGACGACGAGCAGCTGGCGACGCGGGCCGACCTCGAGGAGCCCGTCGGCCTGCAGCGCGCGCAGCGCCTCCCGCACCGGGGTACGCGACACGTCGTGCTGCCGCGCGAGCGCCACCTCGTCGAGCGGCGTCCCCGGCGCGAGGGCGCCCGACAGGATGTCGTCGAGGACGGCCTGCCGGACGCGGCCGGCCTTCGTCGACGCGGCAGCGGAGGTCACGGGCGCAGACCCTACTTCGCGAAGATCTGCGACTCGTCGGCGAACGCCTTGAACTCCATCGCGTTGCCCGCCGGGTCGAGGAAGAACATCGTCCACTGCTCGCCGGGCTGGCCCTCGAACCTCAGGTAGGGCTCGATGACGAACGTCGCTCCAGCGTCCTTCATCTGTGAGGAGAGGTCGTGGAAGTCCTCGATCGCGAGCACGGCGCCGAAGTGCGGCACCGGCACCTCGTGCGAGTCGACGTGGTTGTGGCCGGCGGGGCCGGGGTGGACCGCGACCTCGTGGGTGACGACCTGGTGGCCGTAGAAGTTCCAGTCGATCCACTGCTCGGCGGACCGGCCCTCGGACAGGCCGAGCACGCCGCCGTAGAACTCGCGCGCTGCGGCGATGTCGTCGACGGGGATGGCGAGGTGGAAACAGGGGCGAGCGGTCACGGCATACTCCTCGATCGTTGTGTGCAACTGGATCAAATGTATACATCAACCCGCAGCGCGCACAAGAGCGAACCCACCGCCGACCGCCCGGGCCGGGAGTAGCGTCGAGGGCATGACCTTCGACGTGGCGGGTGAGGCGTACGGGCGGTTCATGGGGCGCTACTCCGAGCCGCTCGGCCCGGTCTTCGCCGACTGGGCGGGCGTGCGCCGCGGGGAGCGGGTGCTCGACGTCGGCTGCGGTCCGGGTGCGCTCACGGCGGTGCTCATCGACCGCGTCGGTGTCGGCAACGTCGCGGCCGTCGACCCCTCCCCGCCGTTCGTCGAGTCGGTCCGCGGGCGCTTCCCCGACCTCGACGTCCACCTCGCCCCGGCCGAGCAGCTGCCCTACGACGACGGTCTCTTCGACCAGACGCTCGCGCAGCTCGTCGTGCACTTCATGCAGGACCCCGTCACCGGTCTCGGCGAGATGGCGCGGGTGACGACCCGCGGCGGCACCGTGGCGGCCTGCACCTGGGACCTCGCGGGCGACCGGTCGCCGCTCAGCCCGTTGTGGAGCGCCGTCCGCCGGATCGACCCGCTGGCCACTGACGAGTCCTCCCTCCCCGGCGCCCGCGAGGGGCACCTCGCGCAGCTCGCCACCGAGGCCGGGCTGCTCGACGTCGAGACGACCGAGCTCTCGGTCACCGTGACCCACCCCGACTTCGACGAGTGGTGGGAGCCCTACACGCTCGGAGTCGGACCCGCCGGCGACTACGTCGCCTCGCTCGATGCGCGCAGCCGGGACTCGCTGCGCGACGAGTGCCGACGGGGCTTCCCGGCGCAGGGACCGTTCGACGTCACCGCTGTCGCGTGGGCGGTGCGCGGCCGGGCCTAGGGTGGACGGGACAGCCCCGTCGACCCTGAGGAGAACGTCATGGCAGGAACCACCCGCACCGCCACGAACCACTGGGAGGGAGACCTCTTCAACGGCAGCGGCCAGGTCACCCTCGAGTCGTCCGGCATCGGCACCTTCGACGTCAACTGGCCCTCGCGCGCCGAGGAGGCGAACGGCAAGACGAGCCCCGAGGAGCTCATCGCCGCGGCGCACTCGTCCTGCTTCAACATGGCCTTCTCCAACGGCCTCGCCAAGGCCGGCACCCCGCCGACCACCCTCGACACGACCGCCGCGGTGACCTTCGTCCCCGGCACCGGCATCACCGGCATCGTGCTCAAGGTCGTCGGCGCCGTCGACGGCATGTCCGCCGAGGACTTCCAGGCCGCCGCCGAGGACGCCAAGGAGAACTGCCCGGTCAGCCAGGCGCTCAAGGCCGTGCCGATCACCCTCGAGGCCAGCCTCTCCGAGTGAGCCCCGCGGTCACCCGGCTCGGGCTGGCGCTGCTCAAGGGCACCCGCCACCTCGACCGGGACGAGATCGAGCTCGACGCCTCCGGCCCCGTCGGCGACCGCACCTGGTGCCTCGTCGACGGGGCCGCGGCGCGCGTCCTGCGCACCG
Organism: Knoellia sp. LjRoot47; assembly: GCF_964253435.1. NCBI lineage: Bacteria > Bacillati > Actinomycetota > Actinomycetes > Micrococcales > Intrasporangiaceae > Knoellia > Knoellia sp. LjRoot47. Next base: position 972,218 of record NZ_CAXUQS020000001.1, on the reverse strand, counting down.
TCGAGAACCCACGCCTGCTGTCGCTCTCGGTCCTCCCGACCGCCGGCGGCCTGCGCGTGACGACCCTCGACGGGCGCACGCTGGAGGCAACGACGCGGGACGCCGCACACGGCATACGGGCGGCCGACTACTGGGGGCGGGGCGCGCGGATCCGGGTGCAGGACACCGATCTCAACGCCTTCTTGTCCGACGAGCTCGGTCGCGACGTCGTCCTCGCGCGTGCCGAGCGCGGCGACGTCGTCTATGCCGACGCGGTCTCGGTCGTCACCGCGGGTGCCCTCCGTCGCCTTGCCGACACGCTGCGCGCGAGCGGGTATGCCGTGCCCTCACCTCTCGACGCCCGCTTCCGGGCGACGGTGACGCTCGACGCCGACGAGGACCCGGCTCCCGGGACGCAGGTGCGCCTGGGTGGCGCGGTCGTCGAGGTCACGGCGCCGCTGGACCGGTGCGCGGTCATCGACCTCGACCCCGTGACGGGCGAGCGCACCGGCTCCCGGCTGCTCGAGCACCTCCGGTCCCCGGACGGGCGGCTGCTCTTCGGGATGGGTGCACGGGTCGTCTCACCGGGCACGGTCCGGGTGGGCGACTAGCCCGCCAGCTCCCGGTTCTCGCTCACCTGCCGCGAGACCTCGAGCGCGGCCCGGCGGGCTGCTCGGCTCGCGCCGATCGTGCTGGCCGACGGGCCGTAGCCCACGAGGTGCACGCGGGGGTCACGCACCGCGGTGGTGGCACCCTGCACGTTGCCCGGCACCCGCTCGAGCGGGATGCCCCCCTGCGGACCGCGCAGTCCGAGGGGCTCGAGGTGGTCGACGGCGGAGCGGAACCCGGTCGCCCAGAGGATGACGTCTGCGGGTTCGAAGCTGCCGTCGGCCCACCGGACCCCGTCCGCCTCGAGACGCTCGAACATCGGACGCGGGTCGTCGTAGGCGCCGAGCCCGGCTGCCTCCTGCTCCTGCTCGCGCAGCATGAGGCCGGTCGCGCCGACGACGCTCGTCGGTGGCAGCCCCGCGACCACCCGCTTCTCGACCTCTGTGACGACGGCGAGCCCTGTCTCGGGCCCGAACTCGCCGGTGCGCCACAACGGCGGTCGACGCGTCACCCAGACGACGTCGGCCACGGGGGCGAGCTCCCCGATGAACTGGACCGCCGACGCCCCGGCACCGACGACGACGATGCGCCGGCCACGCAGGTGTGCGGCGCCGGGGTAGGTCGCGGTGTGGAACTGCTCGCCCTCGAAGTCGTCGGCGCCCGGGTAGGCGGGCTGGTTCGGCCGGGTCCACGTCCCCGTGGCGTTGACGAGGGTGCGGGTCAGCCACTGGCGCTCGACGCCGTCGGTGGTGCCGTGGACGACGAGCAGGTCGCCCTCGTCGCCGTGCGCACCGGCGTCGTTTTCGCGGTCGTCGCGGTCGTCGCCCGGTGTGTTCGTCACGGCCGTGACCTGCACCGGGCGCACGACGGGGACGTCCTGGCGCCGCTCGTACTCGGCGAACCACGCCGGCACCGCGACGTTGGCCCGTTCCTGCGAGCGTGCGGGTGCGGGTTCGCCCGGGAGGTCGGCGACGCCGTGGACGTCGTGCATCGTCAGCGAGTCCCAACGGTGCTGCCACGCGCCACCCGGCGCCGGGTTCGCGTCGAGGACGAGGTGGTCGACGCCGCGCTGGGTCAGGAAGTACGACGCCGCCAGACCTCCCTGGCCGGCGCCGAGCACGATCGAGTCCCAGACCTCCACGACCGTTGAACGCTCAACCGCCCCACCGTATGCCGTCTCGCCCGCATCCCGACTGATTGCCCCACGGCGAGGCGCCGGACCCTCGTCGTGGGGCAATCAGTCGGGGTGGGAGGCCCGCGGCTTGAGATACATCGACAGGCTATGTAATCTGGAGGGATGACCACGACCCAGCCCGCAGCCGTCGACGGCGATGCGCTGCTGCGCTCCGTGGCCCGGCTGCACCGCTGGGCGACCCGGCACGCCTACCTCGAGGTGCCCCCGGCCCAGATGCGGCTGCTCGCCCTCGTCGGCGACGTCGGTCCGGCCCGCATCGGCGACCTCGCCGAGGCCGACCACTCGAGCCAGCCGACGATGACCGCCCAGGTCCAGCGTGCCGAGAAGCAGGGGTGGCTCACCCGTGCCGCCGACCCCGACGACGCCCGGGCCAGCCTCATCGCCCTGTCACCGGCCGGTGAGAGCGAGCTCGCCAAGGCCCGCGCCGCCCGCAGCGCCGCGGTCGTCCCGCTCCTCGAGGGGCTGAGCGCCAAGGACGCCGCCACCCTCACTCGCGCCGTCGCGATCGTCGACCGCCTCATCCCCTAGCCCCGCCCGCGCAACCGGGCGTCACGGCATACACAGATATATAGGTATTCGATATGAAAGGCATCGTCATGACCGACACGACCGAGACCTCGATGTGGCGCCAGCCGCGCCCCGTCTGGGCGGTGGCCTTCGCCTCCGTCATCGCCTTCATGGGCATCGGGCTGGTCGACCCCATCCTCAAGCCGATCGCCGACGAGCTGGGGGCGTCGCCCTCGCAGGTGTCGCTGCTCTTCACGAGCTACATGGCCGTCATGGGCCTGGCGATGCTCATCACCGGGGTCGTGTCGAGCCGGATCGGTGCCAAGCGCACCCTGCTCACCGGGCTCGCGATCATCATCGTCGGCTCGGCCCTCGCCGGGACCCAGGACGGCGTCACCGGCATCGTCATGTTCCGCGCCGTGTGGGGGCTGGGCAACGCGCTGTTCGTGGCGACGGCGCTCGCGACGATCGTCCGCTCGGCGCGGGGGTCGACGGCGCAGGCGATCATCCTCTTCGAGGCCGCGCTCGGCGTCGGCATCGCCACCGGCCCGCTCATCGGTGGACTGCTCGGCGAGCTCTCGTGGCGCGGGCCGTTCTTCGGCGTCGCGGGGCTCATGGTCATCGCCCTCGTCCTCACGACTGTCATGCTCCCCGCGACCCCGCCGGCCCCGAAGCCGACGAGCCTCGCCGACCCGTTCCGCGCGCTCAAGCACCGCGGGCTGCTCACGGTCGCCATCACCGCCATGCTCTACAACTTCGGCTTCTTCACCCTGCTGGCCTTCACGCCGTTCCCGCTCGGGCTCGGTGCGATCCAGATCGGCCTGATCTTCTTCGGGTGGGGCCTCATGCTCGCGTTCTCGTCGGTCGTCGTCGCGCCGCGCCTGCAGCACCGCTTCGGCACCCTGCCCTCGATCTGGGCGGCCATGACCGCGTTCGCCGTCATCCTCGCGGCGATGGCGCTCTTCACGACGTCGAAGCCGGTCCTCATCGTCGGCGTCGTGCTCGCCGGCTTCGCGCTCGGCATCAACAACACCCTCATCACCGAGTCCGTGATGAAGGCGGCGCCGGTCGAGCGCGGCGTCGCGTCGGCGGCCTACAGCTTCGTCCGGTTCTCCGGCGGCGCCGTCGCGCCCTGGCTCGCCGGCAAGCTCGGCGAGGAGGTCAGCGCGCACGTGCCGTTCTGGGTCGGCTCCGGTGCCGTCGTGCTCGCCATGCTCGTCCTGTATGCCGGCCGCTCCGGTCTCGCGCACCTCGACCGTGAGGAGCCGGTTCAGGAGGAGCGGCTCGACGAGGCCATGGCGCTGTCCCTCACGGACTGACCCGAGGGAGGTTCGGGAGGGTCTGGGGAGGGTCTCGACTGGGCTGCGGGCGGGTCCGCACCTAGCAGAAACTCTGGCGTGACGTGCCAGCAACATTGACTTCCCGGTTCGGTCGAGACTGACAACCGCGCGGGAGACCGTTGGCAGGTGCTGCCAATGAGCGCCCCTCTCCGGCGCGGACAGACTGCTCCGCACACCGAGGAACCGAACCCGCCCCCAGGGAGTCGGTCCGTCCAACGAAGGACACGTCATGACCCGCTCGCGCCTCTCCCTCCCCTCCACCTCCGCGCCGCGTGGCCTGACCCGCCGCGCCGCCACCACCCTCGCCTTCGCCTCGATCTCCGCCCTCGTGCTCGCCGGCTGTGGCGGTGGCGACAGCGGCGACGCCGGCTCCGGCGGTGACGGCGGCGGCGAGAAGCAGGTCATCGCCGCGATCTTCTCCGGCCCGACCAACGACGCCGACTACAACGCCGTCGGCCTCAAGGCCCTCAAGGCCGCCGAGTCGGCCGGCGCCGAGATCTCGTTCAGCGAGAAGGTCGCCGTCCCCGACGTCGAGGCCCGCCTCACTGAGGCCGTCGGCGACGGCGCCACGGTCGTGTGGACCCACGGCTCGCAGTTCTACGACGCGACGGCCAAGGTCGCCAAGAACAACCCCGACGTGAACTTCATCGCCGAGTACGACGGCGTCCCCAAGGACCAGCCGGCCAACGTCTGGACGATCGACCGCCAGTTCCACCTCGGCTTCTACGGCATGGGCGTCTTCGCCTCCAAGCTGAGCAAGACCGGCACCGTCGGCTACGTCGGTGGTCTGTCGCTGCCGTTCTCGATGGCCGAGGTCCACGCCATGGAGCAGGCCATCAGCGACACCGGCGCGACGACGAAGATCAAGCCCGTCTGGACCGGCGACTTCAACGACGCCGCCAAGGCACAGCAGTTCTCCACCCAGCTCCTCGGCCAGGGCGCCGACGTCATCGTCGGCTCGCTCAACGTCGGCTCGACCGGCACCTTCCAGGCCTTCGAGGGACGTCCCGAGGGCGACGGCTGGGTCACCGCGAAGTACACCGACAAGGCCGCGGCCGCCGGCAAGCACTACGCGGGCAGCCTCGAGTACGACTTCGACAAGCCGCTCGCCGACGTCCTCGGCAAGATCAAGGGTGGCGAGGAGAAGGGCAACTACCTCCTCGGCTTCGACACCGGCGTGACGATCAAGGTCGCCGACGGCGTGCCCGCCGACGTCAAGGCCGCCGTCGACAAGGCGATGGAGGACGTCAAGTCCGGCGCCGTCAAGGTCAAGCTCGACACCGCGAAGATCGGCTGACCCTTGCTCCAGATGTCCGGCATTCGCAAGACGTTCGGGCCGGTCGTGGCTCTCGACGGCGTCGACTTCACCGTCGCCGACCGCGAGATCCACGGCCTGCTCGGAGGCAACGGCGCAGGCAAGACGACGTTGATGAACGTCCTCTACGGCCTCTACGCGCCCGACGCCGGGACGGTGGAGGTCGACGGCAGGGCCGTCGACATCTCCTCCCCGAAGGACGCGATCGCCGCGGGCATCGGCATGGTCCACCAGAACTTCCTCCAGGTGGACGTCTTCACCGTCGCCGAGAACATCGTCCTCGGCACCGACTCCTCCGGCCTCACCGCCGCCGACGGCTCACCCCAGACCGCCACCCAGCGGATCACCGAGCTGTCCGAGCGGTTCGGCCTGTCCGTCGACCCGTCCGCACGGGTCGCCGACCTCCCGGTGGGTGTCCGCCAGCGGGTCGAGATCCTCAAGGCGCTCTACCGCGGGGCCAAGATCCTCGTCCTCGACGAGCCGACGACGAACCTCACCCCGCAGGAGGTCGACGACCTGTTCTCGTCGATGCGCGCCATCGTCGACGACGGCATGTCGGTCGTCCTCATCACCCACAAGATCCGCGAGACCATGGAGGTCTGCGACCGGATGACGGTGATGCGGGACGGCCGCTGGATCGCCACCGTCGACAAGGCCGACACCACCGCCGACGACCTCGCCTCGACCATGATCGGCGAGGTCGCGGGCAGTGACGCCGACGCCGCCGCGCTCGCCCAGGCGGCGCAGGTGGCGCTCGGCGAGGAAGACCTCGGGGAGGCCTCCCTGACGCACGCCCTCCCTGCGGCGTCGGAGGCCGAGCCGCGAGGTGGCGTCGCGGACCCGGTGGCCCAACCCCCTGCCAGGGTCACCGTCCGCGGCCTCACCGTCGCCGGACCGGGCGGCAAGCCGCTCGTCGACGACGTCACGCTCGACCTGCGTCCCGGCGAGATCCTCGGCATCGCCGGGGTCGCCGGCAACGGCCAGGGCGAGCTCGCCGAGGCACTCACCGGCACCCGCACCGCGACGGGGTCGCTCACCGTCGACGGTGTCGAGCTCGTCGGCCGGCCGACCGCGACCTGGCTGGGCAGCGGGGTCGTCTACGTCCCCGAGGACCGGCAGCGGGACGGCATACTCCCCGGAGCCGGGATCACCGAGAACCTCGTCCTCGGATCGCACCGCACGCGCGCGAAGGCCGGGATGATCAACTGGCGCGCCGCGCGCGCCCAGGCCGTCGAGGCCATCAAGGAGTTCAGCGTCAAGACGCCGAGCGCCGCGACCGCGTGCGGCCAGCTCTCCGGCGGCAACATCCAGCGCGTCATCCTCGCGCGGGCCTTCGCGCACCACCCCAAGCTGCTCCTTCTGCACAACCCGACGCGCGGTCTCGACATCCGCTCGACCCAGTTCGTCTACGACCGGGTGCGCGGCGCCGCGGCCGAGGGCTGCGTCGTCATCGTCATCTCCGAGGACCTCGACGAGGTGCTCGCGCTCGCCGACCGCGTCACGGTCGCCTACTCGGGCCGTCTCGTGGGCGAGTTCCCGCGCGGCGAGGCCAATCCCTACGACCTCGGTCGACTCATGACAGGAGTCGGCGCATGAGCATCGACACCCAGGCGCCCGAGGTCACGGACGACGTCGCCGCCGCCCCGCCGCTCGCGCAGCGCGCGCGTTCGCTCGCCTTCGCAGCCATCCCGTATGCCGTGGCCGTCCTGGCCGCGTTCGTCGTCGTCGCCGTCCTCATCGCCGCCCTCGGGCACGACCCGGTGGCCGCGTTCCGGGCGGTCCTCACGAACTCGTTCCGCAACCAGACGGGCATGGTCCAGACGCTGCACAAGTGGGCGCCGCTCACGCTGCTCGCGCTGGCGTTCGCCATCCCGCTCGGTGCAGGCCGGTTCAACATCGGTGGTGAGGGCCAGATGATCCTCGGCACCGTCGGCGCCGCCGCCGTCGGCATCACGATGTCGGACCTGCCGATGGTCGTCCTGCTGCCGCTCGTCCTCATCGTCGGCACCCTCGCCGGTGCAGTGTGGTCGGCGATCTCGGCCTGGCTCATGGAGTCGTTCAAGGTCAACGAGATCCTCTCGACGGTGCTGCTCAACTTCGTGTCGTTCGAGGTCCTCGACTACGTCGCGTCGGTCGTCTGGTCCGACCCCGGTGCCGGTGGCGCGGTGACCCTGCCCATCGGTGAGGGTGCGGTCCTGCCCGGCATCGGCCGCCCGCCGATGCACACGGGTGTCCTGCTCGTCCTGCTCGTCTCGGTCGTCGCCGCCGTCATGGCCAAGCGGTCGGTCGCCGGGTTCGAGCTGCGCGCCGTCGGCCTCAACGAGCGGGCCTCGAAGCTCCACGGCATCCGCACCGGTCGTGTGGCCGTGACCTCGATGCTCGTCGCCGGTGCGCTGGCCGGCCTTGCCGGAGCCATCGAGGTGGCCGGTGTCCACCAGCGCACGCTCGAGGGCATCCAGTCCAACTTCCTGCTGCTCGGCATCATCATCGGGCTCATCGCCCGGGGCTCGCTCACGGCCGTCCCGTTCGTCGCGTTCGGGATCGCCGTGCTCGAGGTCGGTGCCGGCTCGATGCAGCGCGTGTCCGGTGCGCCCTCCGAGATCGTCCTCATCCTCGAGGGATTGATCCTGCTCTTCCTGCTCATGTCCGACGTCGCGACCGAACGGTGGCGGCGAGCTCGAGCCTCACGGGCGGCCCGCGCCGCCCTGCTCACGAAGGGAGCGGCGGCATGAGTGAGTTCCTCACCCTGACCATCACCGCGATGGTGCCGTTCCTGTTCGTCGCCCAAGGCACGATGCTCAGCGGTCGAGCCGGGATCTTCAACGTTGCACAGGAGGGGCTCATGCTCCTCGGTGCCGCGGTCGGCTACATCATCTCGCTCAAGGCCGGCGGCAACGTCGTGGGCCTCATCGCCGCGGCGCTCGCCGGTGCCCTCGTCGGATTCGTCCTCTCGTGGGCGACGACCTCGCTGCGGCTCGACCAGTTCGTCGTCGGTCTGGCGCTGTTCTTCCTCGCCGGTGGCGCCGCGTCGCTCCTCTACCGCGTCGTCATCGGCAACGACGAGCCGCCGCGCATCGCTCCGCTCCCCGAGCTGATCCTCGGCCAGGACGCCATGGTGTTCGTCGCGCTCGCGCTGTCGGGCTTCCTGTGGTGGTGGCTCTACCGCACCGACGCCGGTATGCGGCTGCGCTCCGTCGGTGAGAACCCCAAGGCCGCCGACTCGCTCGGCATCAACGTCGCCCGCACCCGCATGTGGGCCGGCACGGTCGGCGCGGCACTCATGGCGATCGGTGGCGCCTACCTGCCGATGGTCTTCTCGGGTGTGTATGCCGACGGGATCGTCGCGGGTCGAGGCTGGCTCGCGATCGCGCTGGCGTTCTTCGGTGGCTGGCGGCCGCAGTACATCCTCGCCGGGTCGGCGTTCTTCGCGGCGATGGAGGTGCTCGCCCAGCGCGCCCAGGTCTCGGGCATCGGCATCCCGCACCAGTTCGTCTCGATGCTCCCGTATGCCGCGACGCTCCTCGTCATGGTCTTCGCCCTGCGCTGGGCGCTCGTGCCCCAGTTCCTCGGCAAGAACTACGACCGCGAGTCCCGCATCGTCGGCTGACCCCGTCACCCGCCACGGATCCGCGAGAGCCTTCAGGCCTCGCGGATCCGTCGTCTCGCCGGGTTCCCCCGTTCGCCGGACAGCTCACGACCCGCGCCCCTAGGCTGTGCCGGCTGAGTGCGTCCTCACGCACCGTCCACCATGCTCGTCGCCGTCCCCGGGGGTCCCTCGCCATGCGCCGTCTCACCCTGTCCGCCGCCGCTGCCACCGCGGCGCTCGCCGTCGTCCTGCCCGTCGCCGGTCCCGCCGGCGCGGCGACCCCGCCGCTGAAGTTCGGCACGTTCCGGGCCGATCCGGCCGGCAACGACCTGCCCATGTCGACCGCCAAGCTCAACGCCGAGTTCATCGTCGTCACCAACACGACGTCGCGCGCCATCGTGCTCACGGGCTACAAGGTCTACGACGCGGGCCGCAAGCACACCTACGCCTTCCCCAAGGGCTACACCCTCGGTGCCCGCAAGTCGGTCACCCTGCGCACCGGCTCAGGCCGCACCACGGCGACCAACGCCTACTGGGGCAAGACCAACACCTACGTCTGGAACAACACCGGCGACGCGGCCACCCTGATCAACGCCCGGGGCGCGAAGGTCCACGCCTGCACCTACAAGCCGGTCTCGTCGGGCACCAAGGCCTGCTGACGCCCATGAGCAAGCGGGTCCTCGGCATCACGCTCGCGTGCCTCGCGGCGTTCGTCGCACTCGTCGTCGGGGCGACCACGGTCGCGGCCGTGGTCTTCGGGGCCGGGGCCAGGAGTGAGTCGACCCTGGAGCTCACGCCCGAGGCGACCGCCAACCCGGTCGCCGGGGGTGCGTCTGGCGCGCCGACCGAGGGCGAGGCCCCCTCCGCCTCTCCGACGACCGCGGCACCCGCGACGGCGCGGCCGCTCCCCTCCGCCACCCCGGTGCCCACGCGGGCCGCGGTGCCGGTCCCCGTGGCCACGCCCGCGCCACCTCGCCCCACGACCACGCCACGCCGCACGGCCGCGGCGCTCCTGCCCGTCGTCGGAGTCACCGACGGCGACACGATCAAGGTCCGCGTCGGCGGCGTCACCGAGCGCGTCCGGGTCATCGGCATCGACACCCCCGAGCTCAGGGGTGACGAGTGCTGGGCGCAGAAGGCCTCGAGCAAGATGCAGAGCCTGGTCCAGAGCCGGTCGGTCCGGCTCGTCGCCGACCCCACCCAGGCCGACCGCGACGGCTACGGCCGGCTGCTCCGCCACGTCGTCACGCAGGACGGACGGCTCGCCGCCCAGGTCCTCATCGAGGGCGGCTTCGGCAAGGAGTACACCTACGACGCGGCCTACGAGCACCGCAGTGCCTACCTCGCCGCACAGAAGCGCGCGAAGGCCAAGAGGCTTGGTGTCTGGAGCGCCGCCTGCGCCGCCCCGGTCCTCGCCGCCAGGCCCCCGGCGGGCTCGACGGGGACCGCGGCGCCGGTCAAGCCTTCCGGGACGTGTGTCATCAAGGGCAACATCTCGTCCAAGGGCGAGAAGATCTACCACGTCCCCGGCGGCGGCAGCTACGACGTCACCGTCATCACGCCCAGCAAGGGCGAGCGCTGGTTCTGCACCGAGCAGGAGGCCGTGGCCGCCGGCTGGCGCAGGGCGCGCAACTAGCGCGACGCCTGCAACGAGCCCAGCACCAGGGATCCCAGCGACCCCAGCGGCGTCCGGCCTAGAGGCTCAGGGCGGCATCGGTGAGCTGGTCCGCGGCCTCGGCGAAGAGGTCCTGCAGCTCACCCTCGGGATAGCTCGCGGCGAGCTCCGCCGCGGCGAGCGCTCCCCCGAGGAGCTCCGAGGGCTGCACGTGGTCGTGCGGGTCCGGGTACGGCGCGGGCTGCGGCGGCCGCGGCCAGTGGCGCGGCCACCCGGTGCCGCACCAGTCCTCGATGTCGGCGAGGAAGGTCTCACGCGCGTCGGCGTCGCGACCTCCGATGACGATGATGCCGCGAGCCATGACCTGCAGGAGCAGGCGTCCGGCCTCGATCGGTGGCAGCGGTTGCGGGTTGAGCGCGACGAGGTCGCCGCGGTGGCGCAGGCCCTGGGGCCCACCCCCGACGAGCTCCCAGATCCCGTCGTCGACGTGGGCGAGGAACTCGAGTCGGTCGCTGTGCGGCGAGGTGATCCTCGCGTGGGCGAGGGCCTTGATGAGTTCGGATGCGCTCGGCATGGGAGGTCCTTCCCCCGGATCCTGACGATCCCCAGCGGCCCGTCACGGGTAAGGAGGGGTCACCCGCTGTGCCAGATACATGCCAGACCAGAGACATGCCGTGCCAGACATCTGCCGTGCCGGAGGTGCGCCGCCGACGACGGGGACTGGTCAGGCGAGCGCGGGCACCCGGCGGCACACGGCATACGTCACGAGGGAGGCGATCGCGGTTGCGACGGTGCCCCACGCGAGGTCGACGGCGACGATCGACGCCGGGAACCCCTCGATGACCGCGAGGTTGGTGAGGTCCCAGGTCGCGTAGGCGACGAATCCCAGCAGGGCCCCGCTCATGAGCGCCCTGCGCCCGGACTCCTCGGCGAGCGCCGGGCCGGTGACGAAGTAGGTGATGCCGACGACGTAGATGACGTAGAACGCCGCGGCCGCAGCGGCGTTCGGCTTCGCCGCGAGCAGGTCACCGAGTGCCTCGTCGTAGAGCGGGCGCCCGATGACGCCGAGCCACAGCCCGTCGAGGACCCCGAACACCGCTGCGGCGACGGCGAACCGACCGAGCGCGCGCCCCATCAGTCGCGCGTCGGCAGGTGCTCGTCGAGCCAGGCCAGGACGTCGGCGGTCACCTCGTCGCGGTTGGTCTCGTTGAGCATCTCGTGGCGACCGTCCGGATAGATCGTCAGCGTCACGTCGGCCACGCCCGCGGAGCGGTAGCCCTCGGCCACCGAGCGTGGGCCCTTCCCGTCCTCACCCACGGGGTCGCGCTCGCCCGAGAACACGAGCACGGGCAGGTCGCGGGGGACGGCGGCATACGCGCTCGTGCGGTTGATCTCCTGGAGCCCGCCGAGCAGGTCGGAGAAGAACGTCGTCGTGAAGGTGTTGCCGCACAATGGGTCTGCGACGTAGGCATCGACCTCGGCGTCGTCGCGCGAGAGCCAGTCGAAGTCGGTCCGGTTGGGCTTGAACTTCGCGTTGTAGGCACCGAACGTCAGCTTGTCCATGAGCCCCGATGGGTGGCGGCGGCCACGCAGGCGGCCTTGGATCGTGGCCACGGTGCGGCCCGCGACGGCGATCGGGCCGGGGTCGCCGGCCGTGCCGGAGAGGACGAGACCCGCGAGGCGCGCGCCGTGCAGGGCGGCGTACGACCGGCTGACGAACGAACCCATGCTGTGGCCGAAGAGCACGACCGGGACGCCGGGGTTCTCGGCCTGGGCGTACTCGGTCACGCTGCTCACGTCACCGACGACCGTCGACCAGCCGTCGTGCTCGGCGAAGAACCCGTGGTCGGCCCTGCTCGCCGTCTCGCCGTGCCCGCGCTGGTCGTGCGCGTACACCGCGTAGCCGGCGCCGGTGAGCGCCTCCGCGAACCGCTCGTAGCGCTTCGCGTGCTCGGCCATGCCGTGGACGACCTGCACGATCGCGCGCGGCGGACCGTCCGGGAGCCAGCGGTAGGTGTGCAGTGGCGTGCCGTCGGCTGCGCTGACGGCGAGGGTGCTCGACTCCATTGACGGCTCCTGTGAAGGGGGTGGCTCGCGGCTGCCGACGCTACCGGGTGCGTGGCGCGGCGGTCCCGCGGTGTGGCCGGGTTCTCCCCCTCCGGTATGCCGTCCGCCCCCGCACGCGGTCCTGGGCAGTTCGCGACTTGTCCCGGACACGACCGTGCCCCGCCGCACGAGGCGACGGGGCACAGGCGGTGCGAGGTCGGGTCAGCCGCGGTAGCCGCGCGACTGCGACGAGAAGGCCGCGGCGCCGCCGCCGGTGCTGCGACGGGGGGTGCCCCCGCCCTGGCCACCGGAGCGACGGGGGCCGCCGCTGCGCTGGCCGCCGGACTGCTGGCCACGGGCCTGGCCGCCGCCGCTGGAGCGCTGGCCGCCGCCCGCGGACGGGGCGCCGGAGCGCTGCCCGCCACCGGAGCGCTGGCCACCGCCGGAGCGCTGGCCACCGCCGGAGCGCTGGCCACCGCCGGCACCGCCACCGGTGCGACGACCGCCGCCACCGGAGCGCTGGCCACCACCCTGCGAGGCCGCACCCGGGACGACGAACGCGCCGGGGAAGGTGCGCTCACCGGGGGCGAGCTCGCTGAGGAGGGGGTGCGCCTTGTTGACCTTGGTCGTGGTCGGCTTGATGCCGGCCTTGCGGGTGAGGTCGCGGACGTCGCGGATCTGGTCGTCCATCATGAGCGTGACGACGGTGCCCGAGTTGCCGGCGCGGGCGGTGCGGCCCGAGCGGTGCAGGTAGGCCTTGTGCTCGACCGGCGGGTCGGCGTGGATGACGAGGCTGACGTCGTCGACGTGGATGCCGCGGGCCGCGATGTCGGTGGCGACGAGGGTGTGCGCCGTGCCGGCGTGGAACGCGTCCATGGTGCGGGTGCGCGCGTTCTGGCTGAGGTTGCCGTGCAGCTCGACCGCGGGGATGCCCTCGGCGTTGAGCTGGCGGGCCAGCTTCTTGGCGCGGTGCTTGGTGCGGGTGAAGACGACCTTGCGACCGGGGGCGGCCGTGAGGTCGACGAGCACGGGCAGGTGGGCGTCGGCGGTGACGTGGAGGACGTGGTGGCTCATCGTCGAGACCGGCGACTGGGCCGAGTCGGCCTCGTGCGTCATCGGCGAGGTGAGGTAGCGCTTGACGAGCGTGTTGATCGCACCGTCGAGCGTCGCCGAGAAGAGCATGCGCTGGCCGTCCCGGGGGGTGCGGTCGAGGATGCGCTTGACGACGGGCAGGAAGCCGAGGTCGGCCATGTGGTCGGCCTCGTCCAGCACGGTGATCTCGACCGAGTCGAGGTTGACGTGACCCTGGCCGATGAGGTCCTCGAGCCGGCCCGGGCAGGCGACGACGACGTCGACGCCCTTGGCGATGGCCTGGACCTGGGGGTTCTGGCCGACGCCGCCGAAGACCGTCTTGGACGTGAGCCCGAGCGGCTTGGCCAGCGGGGTCAGCGCGTCGTCGATCTGGGTGGCCAGCTCGCGGGTCGGGGCCAGGATGAGCGCACGCGGACGCTTCGGCTGGCGACGGCGGCCGTCGGTCGCGAGGCGGGCGAGCACCGGGAGGAGGAACGCGTAGGTCTTGCCGGAGCCGGTGCGACCACGTCCGAGGACGTCGCGGCCGGCGAGGCTGTCGGGAAGGGTCGCGGCCTGGATCGGCGTCGGCGACGTGATGTCGCGGTCGGCGAGGACGCGCACGAGGGACTCGGGGACGCCGAGGGCGGCGAAGCCGGAGGTGGTGCGAGTGGACAGGGTGGTGTCAGTGGACACGAAGGGATACTCCAGAGAGTTCTGATGCAGTCGGTTCTGCCCGGCGCGTATCCGAGTCGCGACGCAGCGATCAACATCGGTGTTGTCGTGGTCGTGGGTTCTCGGTCGCGGCGCATCGGCATCGACAGTGAGAAGAAGAAGCAGTCCGAGGCAGAACGGTACGGACCGCTGACGTCAACACTAGTGCCTCGGGCGGGATTCCCCCGCATCGAGATGTGCGGCCGCAGGGTGAACGCCGTCACGGGGGCCGCGGTGCAGGCCCATAGACTGCCCCCGTGGCAATGGAGCTGTGGGCGGGGGTCGACGTCGGGGGGACCCGCGTCAAGTCCGTGCTCGCCGACGCCGATGGCTCAGTTCTGTTGTCCCACACCGCTTCCACGCCGGAGCGTCCCGGCGACGCCGTGGTCGACCTCATCGTGTCGACCGTCGCGCACCTGGTCGACTCGGCCCACGCCGAGGGCCTCGACGGCGAGCTCGGCGCGGTCGGCGCCGTCGTGCCAGGGCTCGTCGACGAGTCGACCGGGTCGGCGGCGTGGTCGGCCAACCTCGGCTGGCGCGACCTGCCGCTGCGGCGGCGACTGCTCGAGCGGCTCGACGTGCCCGTCGCGGTCGGGCACGACGTCCGGGCCGGGCTGCTCGCGGAGTTCCACCTCGGCGCGGCCCAGGGCGTGCCCGACGCCCTCTTCGTCCCGCTCGGCACCGGCATCGCCAGTGCGCTGCTCGCCGGCGGCCGGGTCGTCGCTGGCAGCGAGTGGACCGGCGAGATCGGTCACGTGGTCGTCGAGCCCGACGGACCGGTCTGCGGCTGCGGTCGACGCGGGTGCCTCGAGGCGGTGGCGAGTGCCGCGGCACTCGGCCGCGCCTGGCGCGACCTCGGCCGCGACGGTGACGCCGAGACCCTGAGCCAGGCCGTGGTCGACGCCGACCCCGAGGCGGTCCGTCTGTGGCACGGCGCGGTCGACGCCCTCGTCGGGGTCATCGCCCCCGTCTGTGCGGCTGCCGGCACCCGCGTGCTCCTCGTCGGTGGCGGGCTCGCCGAGTCCGGTGCCGTCCTGCTCGACCCGCTGCGCGAGCGGCTCGTCCGCGCGCTCGGCCACGACCGGGTCTCCGTCACCCGTGCCGCGCTCGGCGACCGCGCCGGCGCGCTCGGGGCCACTCTCCTCGCCATGGAGGCGACCGCGTGATCTTCACCCTCACCCCGAACCCGGCCCTCGACATCACGTATGCCGTGCCGAGGCTCCACGTCGGCGAGTCCCACCGCGTCTCGGTCACCGGCACCCACGCCGGCGGCAAGGGACTCAACGTGGCCGGCGTCCTCGCCTGCATGAGCGTGGACCACGTGGCCATCGCTCCGGTGGGGGAGCGCCAACGTGCCTTCTTCACCGAGGACGCCGCCCAGCGCGGGATCCGGCTGCGCCTCGTCGAGTCGCCGGTGGCGATGCGCCGCTCGGTCGCCGTCTTCAGCACCGACGGCCAGGACACCGTCTTCAACGAGCAGGGCGACGCGCAGCCCGTCGAGGTGTGGCGCGAGATGACCGACATCGTGCGGACGAGCTGCCGCCCCGGCGACGTCCTCGCCGTCTCGGGCAGCCTGCCGCCGTCGACGCCCGACGACCTGCTCGTGGACCTGTGCCGCGCCGCCGTCGACGCGGGCGCCGAGCTCGTCGTCGACGGCCGCGGCCACTGGGTGGGCGAGGTGCTGCGCACGATCCCTGCACTGGTCAAGCCCAACGCGGCGGAGGCGACCGCGATGACCGGGACCGCGGACCCCACAGAGTCGGCCCGCCGCCTCGTCGCCGACGGCGCCTGGGCCGCCGTCATCTCGAGCGGCGCCGCCGGGCTCGTGCTCGTCACAGCCGAGGGGCGAGTCGTCGAGGCACGCCCGGGCACGCCCGGCGCCGGCAGCGCCACGGGTGCCGGTGACGCCCTCACCGCCGCGATCGCGTGTGGGCTCGACGGCACGGTCCGCGACGAGATCGACTGGCCCGAGGTCCTGAGCGTCGGGGTGGCGTGGTCCGCCGCGGCCGTGCGTCAGACGACGGCCGGGGTCATCGACCGCCTCGACGTCGAGGCCCTCCTCGACGACGTCGAGGTCACCGAGCGCGCCTGACCCCAACCCCCACAACGCCACGACCCCGACTTATTGCGACTTCGCAGAGTGGCTCGCTGCCCTCGCAACTCTGCGAAGTCGCAATAAGTCGGGGGTCAGGTCAGGTCGGGGTCAGGTCCCGGCGATGAGGCGGAGGAGGCGTTCGGCCTCGGTGGCGACGGCGTCGCGCGCGGAGCCGATGTAGTGCCGGGTGTCCACCGTGGGCGTCTCGTCGAGCCGCGCCACCATCGCCTCGGTCCACACCCTGTTGAGGTGCGTGGCGATGTTGACCTTGGTCATCCCGGCGCGCACCGCCTCGACGAGCCCGTCGTCGGGCACCCCGCTCGACCCGTGGAGCACGAGCGGCACCGGCACCGCGCCGGCCAGGGCCGCGATGAGGTCGGTGTCGAGCACGGCCCGCCGCTCCGTCATGGCGTGCGAGGACCCGACCGCGACGGCAAGGGCGTCGACGCCGGTGTCGGCGACGAACCGGGCCGCCGCCGCGGGGTCGGTGCGGACCCCCGGCGCGTGCACGCCGTCCTTGCCGCCCACCTCGCCGAGCTCGGCCTCGACCGAGAGCCCGGCCGCGTGGCACTGCTGCACCACCCGCCGGGTCGTGGCGCGGTTGGCCTCGTCGGGCAGCGTCGACCCGTCGAACATCACCGACGTCAGCCCGAGCCGCACCGCCTCGTCGACGAGGTCGGTGGACTCGGCATGGTCGAGGTGGACGACCACCGGCACGTTGCAGGCCTCCCCGATGGCCAGCGTCGCAGCGGCGATCGGACGCAGCGACCCGTGCCAGCGCACGCAGTTCTCACTGATCTGCATGACGACAGGGAGTGAGGACCGCTCTGCCGCAACGGCATACGCCTCGGCGTGCTCGATCTGGATGACGTTGAACGCCGCGACACCACGTCCGGCGGCGCGCGCCTGCGCGAGCACCGGCGCGAGCGTCGACAGTCCCATCAGCTGGCGTCGTCGAGGATGATCGAGCGGGTGAGGTTGCGGGGCACGTCCGGGTCGAGACCGGCGGCGGCAGCGCGCACGACGCAGTAGCGGTGCAGGCGCACGAGCTCGGCCATGGGGTCGATGTCGCGGTGCTCGAAGTGGCCACCGGTGGCGCGCACCTGGTCGGCCAGGCCCTCGGGGACCTCGCCGATCGCCCACGTCGCGCGACCCGGCGCCGCGATGCTGATCGGGCCGTGGCGGTACTCCATCGCGGGGTAGGCCTCGGCCCAGAACTGCACGGACTCGCGCAGCTTGAGACCGGCCTCGTTGGCGAGCCCGACCGTCCAGCCGCGCCCGAGGAAGGTCACCTGCTCGACGTCGACCAACCCGGCGTATGCCGTGTCGTCGCCCTCCGCGAGCACCTCGCGGGCGTCGGAGATCGCCTGCTCGAGCGACTCGCCGAGAGAGGCACGCAGCAGCGCGAGCACCGTAGTGGCGAAGCGCGTCTGGACGACCGACTGCTCGTCGACCTCGGACAGCAGGATGACCGACTCGGCGGCCTCGGCGACGGCGGTGCCGGCCGTGGCGACGAGCGCGACGTGCGGCGTGCCCGCCCTGCGCAGCTCGTCGACGACCTCGATGACCTCGGTCGTCGTGCCCGAGCGGGTGATGACGACGACCCGGTCGTAGCCCCGCGCGAGGTGGTGCTCGCTCGCCGCGAAGGCATCGGTGACGCCCTGGCCCAGGGACTCGCGCAGGACGGCATACGCCTGGCCCATGAACCACGACGTGCCGCAGCCGATGGTCGCGACCCGCTCACCCGGCTTCGGCAGGAGGTGGGCGACCTCGGGGAGGCGCTCCACGACCGCGGCCCAGTCGTCGGGCTGGGTGGCGATCTCTCGCTCGAGGTGGGTCATGTGGGTCCTTCCGAGATGCGCGAATGTGATCGATACCAACCCTAAGCGATCAGAGTCGGTCACAGCAAGGCGTCGGCGGAGCACGAACGGGCGCTACAGTCCAGCCATGTCCTCACCCTCGCGGCTCTCGTCGATCCTCGACCTGCTGGCCACGCAGGGACGGCTCACCGTGGGCGACGCGGCGACGCAGCTCGGAGTGAGCGAGGCGACGATCCGCCGTGACTTCGCCGAGCTGGCCCGGCGCCGCCTCGTGAGCCGCAACCACGGCGGCGTCGTCGCGACGGGTGTCGCCTACGAGCTCCCCTACCGCTACCGCTCGAGCCAGCACGACTCCGACCTCGAGCGGATCGCCGCCGCCGCGGCCGACCTCGTCGCCCCCGGCGCCGTCGTCGCGATCAACGGCGGGACGACGACCACCACCGTCGCGCGACACCTCACCGCACGCGACGACCTCGCGGAGACCGGCCTCACCCTCGTCACGAGCGCGCTCAACATCGCCGTGGAGGCGGTCCTGCGCCCGCACGTCCGGTGCGTCAGCCTCGGCGGCATCCCGCGCCCGGAGTCCTACGAGGTCACCGGGCCCCTGGCCATCGCGGGCCTGAACCAGCTCTGGCCCCACGTCGCCATCCTCGGCGTCAACGGACTGTCGAGCCGCGAGGGGGCGACCTGCGAGCACGAGGACGAGGCGGCGGTCTCCCGGCTCATGGTCGAGCGCTCGACCGAGGTCGTCGTCGTCGCGGCCGAGGCCAAGCTCGGGCAGCGCGCGTTCACCGTCATCTGCGACGCCGCCCAAGTCTCCACCCTCGTGACGACGGCTGCCGAGGACCACCCGCAGGTCGCGTTGCTGCGCGAGGGCGGAACCACCGTGCACTGTGTGTGAGAACGCAACCCCGTAGCGCCTAGGGTCGGCACATGACCGCACAGAGCACCGAGCAGAACCTCTCCGACTTCTCCGCGACGACCCTCGAGGGTGCACCGCAGGACCTCAGTGCCTACGCCGGCAAGGTCGTCCTCGTCGTCAACACCGCCTCCGAGTGCGGCTTCACCCCGCAGTTCGAGGGGCTCGAGCAGCTCTGGAAGCAGTACGGCGACGCCGGGCTCGTCGTCCTCGGCTTCCCGTGCAACCAGTTCGGCGGCCAGGAGCCCGGCGACGCCGAGCAGATCGGCGAGTTCTGCCAGCGCAACTACGGCGTGACCTTCCCGATGTTCGAGAAGGTCGACGTCAACGGTGACGACGCCCACCCGCTCTTCGAGTGGCTCCGCCAGGAGAAGGGTGGCCTGCTGGGCAGCAAGATCAAGTGGAACTTCACCAAGTTCCTCGTCGGCCGTGACGGTCGCGTCCTCGAGCGCTACGCCCCCACGGCCAAGCCCGAGTCCCTCACCGGCGACATCGAGGCGGCACTTGCCTCCGAGTGACGTTCCGGTTACGGAAGAATTTAACGCGCGAGCACCATTGCACGGAACCCTTTCACGTCCTACGTTGGCTCCCAGCCGGTCCGGTCGCAGTGGCGCGCCCGGAGGAACCGGGAGCTGATGGGAGAGTCATGAGGTCGACAAGGAAGTCCGCACTCGTCGCGGGGGCCGCGTTCGCGGTGCTGTTCGCGGGGGCCTGCGGCGGCGGCTCGGGTGCCGGCGACGCCAGCGGCGGCGACAGCAGCAGCGGGGGCGAGGAGGCCAAGACCATCAAGCTCGTCGCGGCCGAGTACTCCAAGGACAACACCAAGGCGTTCTGGGACGCCTTCGCCAAGACCTACAAGGAGAAGACCGGCTACACCCTCGAGGTGCAGGTCGTCAGCTGGGACAACATCGACCAGCAGTCCTCGACGATGATCCAGAACAACCAGGCTCCGGACATCCTCAACCTCAACGCCTACGCGAGCTACGCCAAGGACGGCCTCCTCCACGACGCCGACACGGTGCTGCCCGACTCGGTGAAGTCCGACATCCTCGAGACCTTCGTCAAGTACGGCACCTACGACGGCAAGTTCTACGGCTTCCCGGACCTCTCCAGCGCACGCGCCCTGTTCTACAACGCGGACCTCTTCAAGCAGGCCGGCATCGCCGGGCCGCCGAAGACGTGGACCGAGCTCGAGGAGGACGCCAAGAAGATCGCCGCGCTCCCGGGTGGCAACGCCGGCTACGCCCTCCCGCTCGGCCCGGAGGAGAGCCAGGGCGAGTTCTCGATGTGGCTGTTCAACAACGGCGGCGCGTGGAAGGACGGCGACTCCTGGGCGATCAACTCGGACAAGAACGTCGAGACGCTGACCTTCCTCAAGAAGCTCACCGACGCCAAGCTCACCCAGAACAACCCGGCCCGCACCAACCGTGCCGACGCGTTCGACCTCTTCAAGTCCGGCAAGGCCGGCATGGTCGTCGGCTTCAGCCCGCTCGCGGGTGACCTCGACAAGGACAAGAAGGTCAACTACGTCGTCGCGCCGTTCCCGAGCAACGACGGCACCGACAGCAAGACCTTCGGCGTCACCGACTACCTCATGGCGTTCAAGAAGCCGGGCAACGAGAAGGCCGTCAAGGCGTTCTACGAGCTGTACTACCAGCCCGACCAGATCAACACCTTCATCGAGAAGGAGGGCTTCCTCCCGGTGACCAAGACCGGCGTCGAGAAGTTCCAGGGCAACGACAAGCTCAAGGTCTACCTCGACACCCTGCCCAACGCGCAGCTCACGCCGACCGACGACCCCACGTGGGACAAGGTCAAGCTCGCGGTCCAGCAGAACCTCGGCAGTGCGATGGGCGGCGACCCCAAGGCCGTGCTCGACAGCCTCCAGAAGACGGCTGAATCGCAGAAGTGACCTCGGACGTCTCCCGCGCCCCACGGCATACGAAGTCCTCGTATGCCGTGGGGCGCGTCCGCCCCCTCGTCGCCCTCGCGTGGCTCGCCCCGGCGCTCGCGCTCATCCTCGGGGTCGTGCTCTTCCCCGCGGTCATGCTCTTCCAGGCCTCCCGCAGCGAGTACTCCATCACCGGGCTCCGCAAGGGCGCTGCGGGCTGGACCAACTACGTCAACGTGCTCGAGCACCCCGACCTCGGCACGGTGCTCACCAACACCCTCGTCTGGGTCGTCGCCGTCGTCGCGCTGACCATCGTCATCTCGCTCGGGCTCGCACAGTTCCTCGTGAAGAGCTTCCCGGGCCGGCGGTTCGTGCGGTGGGCGATCATCGTGCCGTGGGCGGCCTCGCTCGTCATCACGGCGCAGCTGTTCGTGCTGCTCTACGACTACAACTACGGCCTCATCAACCATGCGCTGAAGTCGCTCGGCATCATCGACACCTCGATCGACTTCCTCGGCAACGACTCGTGGACGATGGCGTCGATGGTGCTCGTCGGCGTGTTCGTGTCGCTGCCGTTCACGATCTTCGTCTTCATCGCCGGGCTCAACGCGATCCCCGACGACGTGCAGGAGGCGGCCGTCGTCGACGGCGCCTCGCCGTGGCAGCGCTGGCGCAGGGTCACCCTGCCGCTGCTGCGCCCGGCGCTGCTCGTCGCGACGGTGCTCAACGTCATCTACGTCTTCAACAGCTTCCCGATCGTCTACACGCTCAACGACCGCAACCCGGGCTACCTCCACGACACGACGATCACGTTCATGTACAAGCTGGCCTTCAAGAGCCAGGAGAAGGACGTGGGCATGTCGGCCGCCGCGGGTGTCATCAACGTGCTGCTCATCCTGCTGGTGGTCGCCGTCTACCTCAAGATCGTCAACTGGCGGGAGGAGACGAAGTGACCTCTCCCGCAACGGGTTCGCGCCGTCGTTGGGTGCTCTCCGGCGCCGGCATGCTGCTCGCGTTCGCCTTCCTGGCGCCCTACGTCGTCATGGTGCTCGGCTCGCTCCGGTCGTCCTCGGACAACAAGGCGACGCCGCCGTCGTTCCTGCCGCAGGTCTGGCAGTGGTCGACCTACGCCGACGTCCTCGGTGACGAGCGGTTCCGGTCCTGGCTGGGCACGTCGCTGCTCGTCGCCTTCGCGTCGACGGTCGTCGTCATGCTCGTGTCGGTGCCCGCGGCCTACATGACCGCGCGCTACAAGTTCCCCGGCCGCACGCCGTTCCTCCTGCTCGTGCTCGTCACCCAGATGTTCTCGCCGACCGCGCTCGTCGTCGGGCTCTACCGCGAGTTCTTCGAGCTCAACATGATCAACACCTACGGCGCGCTCATCCTCACCAACGCGGCGTTCAACCTCGCCTTCGCGGTGTGGATCCTTCACGGGTTCTTCAGCTCGATCCCGACCGAGGTCGAGGAGGCGGCGCTGCTCGACGGCGTCACGCGCTGGCAGTCGCTGCGCAAGATCATGCTGCCGCTCACCCTGCCCGGGCTCGTCACGGCGACGATCTTCACCTTCATCGCCGCGTGGAACGAGTACGTCGTGGCACTCACGCTCATGATCGACGACTCGAAGAAGCCCCTCACCGTCGGCTTCCGGTCCTACGTCACCGGCTACGAGCAGAACTGGGACCAGCTCTTCGCGGCGTCGGTCATCGCCGTCGTGCCGGTCGTCATCCTCTTCGCGGTCATCGAGAAGCACCTCGTCGGTGGTCTCACCGCCGGCTCGGTCAAGTAGGTCCGGACTTCTCCGAACGCCTGTGCGGGTGTCGTGGACGGTCCTACGATCGGCCCACGGAGCCGCGGCCGCGGCGCTCCCTCGCGGGTGGCATTGGAGCCTCGCCGCATGACCGGCGAGGTCCCGGGTCGCGGTCCGCCCGACCTGAGAAGGAGCTCGAGATGCGTTCCACCACTCTTCGCGCCGCAGCCGTCGTACTCGCTGTCGCAGGGACCGTCGCCGTCGCCTCGCCGGCCTCCGTGGCACCGGCCGGTCCGTCCGGCAAGGCCTCCTGCGTCGGCCAGATCTTCGTCCCGCAGGCGACCGGTGACCCGCAGGCCATCGCCCTGCGCATCGCCGACATCAAGGGCTTCATCGACATGCCGTGGGGTCAGGTCGTGAGCGACCTGCTCGCCCACCTCGACAAGGACGCCTGTTACGGGGAGTGAGCCACTCTCGGTTGGCGGGTCGGTCCCGTCGCGTGACGGCATCCGCCTTCGGCCCACGTCCTAGGGTGTGGGTGTGACCGACTCCGCCGACCTGCCGCTCGTCGACCTGCACTGCCACGGCGCGCTCGGGCACGAGTTCGGTCGCGACACTGCCGGCTCGTCCGCGGCCGCGGCCCACCACCGCGACGCGGGCGTCACGCGGCTCGTCGGGTCGCTCGTCTCGGCCTCGCCTGACACGCTCGTCGGCCAGGTCGCCACGCTCGCACCGCTCGTCGCCTCGGGCGAGCTCACAGGCCTCCACCTCGAGGGCCCGTTCCTCTCCGAGGAGCGCCGCGGGGCGCACGACCCGTCGGTACTCACCGACCCCGACCTCGCCCTCGTCGAGTCGCTCGTCGAGACCTGCGCCGAGGCGGGAGTGCCGAACGCCCTCGTGCAGTGGACCTTCGCACCCGAGCGCGACGGCTCGCACGAGCTCGTCGCGGCCCTGGCGCGACACGGCATCCTCCCCGCCGTCGGCCACACGGACGCGGCGGCCGATGTCGTCTCGCGCAGCCTGGCGGCGATCGCGGACGCGTGTGGTCGCGCACCGCTCGTCACCCACCTCTTCAACGGTATGCCGGCCTTCCACCACCGCTCAGGGGGCCCCGTCTCCGCGGCGCTCACCTCCGCGGCGCGGGGCGACTGCATCGTCGAGCTCATCGCCGACGGCGTTCATGTGGCGCTGGAGGTGGTGCGGATGGTCTTCGAGACCGTCGGGCCCGAGCGCATCGCGCTCGTCTCGGACGCCATGGCGGCGACGGGTCTGGGCGACGGCCCCTACACGATCGGGACACTCGACGTCGAGGTCGCTTCCGGGGTCGCGCGGCTCGCTGAGGGTGGGTCGGGCCGTGGGTCGATCGCAGGCTCGACATCGACCCTCGCCGACTGCGTCCGCTGGGCGGTCGACGTCGCGGGCCTGCCCGAGTCCGACGTCCTCACCGCCGCGACGACGACCCCTGCCTCGGTCCTCTCCGCCTGACGAAGGACATCACCCGCGCAGGCGCGTCAGGACTTGAGATCGAGGGGCATGGCTCAGCTGAAGACACGGGCGACGAGCAGCCACACGAGGAACACCATGAGCGCAGCGCTGAGCAGTCCGGCTGCCAGCAGTCCGAGCCGCGCGAGGCTGCTCCCACCGTTGGCCGACTGCTCTGCCTGACGTGAGAGCGGAGGCAGCTGCCCCTGCGACAGATAGAGCCAGTCGTCGCTGCAGAACGGCACGGGCTCGAGATCGGACGGGTCGCCATGCGGGCCTGCGCCTGGTCGGAGCCGGTATTGCACCACGTCGATCGGGCGTCCGCAGAAGGCGCATGTGCTCGCCGCGCCGGCGCCCGTGTGCTGAATCACGGGGAGCATTGTTCCCTACGTAGCACCAATAACCGGAATCCTTGAGGCTACTGCAGATGAAGTGTCGCGCGGATCTCAACGTCTGCGCAGGGTGCAGGGGCAGTCAGTCGCGGCTGCGGCGGGTGGCCGGTGCGAGGAGGCGGAGCGAGGACTCGATGGCGACGTCGTTCCAGCGGTCGGCCCGGCCGAGCATGTAGTGGCCGAGCATCCCCATGTCGACGAGCTCGGCGGAGGTCGCGACCGACCGAGCCCGCTCGACGAACCGGCGGGTGTGCGCGAACGACGTGATCCGGTCGCGGCGTCCGTGGGCGGCGACGAGAGCGCGCCCGGCCAGGCGGCGGACGGGATCGGCGTCGGACCACCACGGCGCGAGCGCCACGACCCCGGTCACCGAGGGGTCGTCGGCGACGTGCACCGCGACACGGGCGCCCATCGAGTGCCCGAGCAGGACGACCGGCACGTCACCGTGTGCCGCGCGGACCTCGTCGAGTGCCCACCGGGCGTCTGCGGTGCGGTCGGCGCCGCCGTTCCACCCGCGCTCGCGGTAGCGGAGCAGCCACACGCTCGCCCCGGCCTCGTGCGCCTGCCGCTCGATGGCGCGGGCCATCCACGCCGAGCGCTGCCACGAGGCGCTGCGGTTGTCGACGACGTCGCCCGAGCGCGGCTTGCCGCCGTGGAGCATGAGGATGACGGCCCCCGGCGTGCCGGGGGTGTCGAAGCGGGTCAGCGAGGGTGAAGGTGTGGCCACGAGATCTCTTCGGAGTGGGGTCGGTGCAGGGATGGGTCGGTGGGGTGGGTCGGACAGGAGGCGTTGCCGCGACGGCGCGCCGTCAGCGGAGCAACGAACGGAGCGCCTGGATCGTGTCGGCCTCGGCGGCGGGCTTGGCGTCGTCGCCGACGCGATAGCGCTTGACCCGGGCGAACCGGAGTGCGACACCGCCGGGGTAGCGCGACGAACGCTGCACCCCGTCGATGGCGATCTCGACGACGACCTCGGGCCGCATCGTCAGGGCCCAGCCGTTGTCGTCGGTGCCGTAGTCGGGGAACGTCTCGGTCTGCCAGCGCAAGAGCTCGTCGGTCAGCCCCTTGAACGTCTTGCCCACCATGACGAACCCGCCCTCGGGCCCGAACTCACCCTCCGGGTCGCGGGCGCCGAGGTGAAGGTTGGACAGCCAGCCCTGGCGACGCCCGGACCCGCGCTCGACGCCCAGGACGACGAGGTCGTAGGTGTGGACCGGCTTGACCTTGACCCAGTGCTTACCGCGTCGCCCGGCGGCGTAGGTCGAGTCGATGCCCTTGACCATGACACCCTCGTGCCCCGCGGCGAGCGCCTCGCGCGAGATGCGGTCCGCGACGGCCGGGTCGGTGGTCACCTCACCCTCGATCCGGTATGCCGGCGCGATCCGTTGCAGGACCGCGAGCCGCTCGCGCAAGGGCTGGTCGATGAGGTCCTCGCCGTCGACGTGGAGCACGTCGAAGAACCGCGGGGCGAGGAGCCGTGCCGCGGCCGCGTCACCCACCTCGTCGGCAGTGACCTCCTCGGCGGCGGTGTCGGGCGACGTGCGCCTGGCCTCGGCGCGCTGCTCGTCGGTGCCGAACCGGCTCATCGTGTCCTGGAACGGGCGCGGCGACCCGTCGTCGTCGAGCATGAGCGTCTCGCCGTCGAGGATGACCGAGTCGACGGGCAGCGACAGGGCGACCTCGACGATCTCGGGAACCCGCGCGGTGATGTCGGCGAGCGACCGGGTGTGGACCCGGACGTCGGAGCCGTTGCGGTGCACCTGGATCCGGGCGCCGTCGAGCTTGTGCTCGACCGACGCCTCACCGGTGACCTCGAGCGCCGCGCCGACGTCGGCCGCGGTCGAGGCGAGCATCGGCTGCACTGGGGTGAGGACGGCGAGCCCGACATCGGCGACGGCCTCGGGCTCGGTGAGGGCGAGGCGCACCGTCCCGGCGAGCGACCCGCTGAGCATGACCGCGCGCCGGACGTCGGCCAACGGCAGGTCGACGGCCTTGGCGAGCCCGTCGGTGAGCACGCCCTCGAGGGCGCCGGTGCGCATCTCACCCGTCATGGCGCGCACGAGGTGGTCCTGCTCGGCGGCGGTGGCGCGCGAGAAGAGGGCGACGAGCTCGTCGTTGCGCACTCCGGCGGAGCCCGAGCCACCGAGCCCGGCGATGGTGTCGAGGACCGCGTCGACGTCCGTCACCGAGAGCGACGGCTCGGTGGCGGGCGACGCAGCCCTGCGGGCCGCGCCGACGGTGCGGTAGCCGAGGCCGATCGAGCCCTGCCGCAGCCTGCCGAGGAGCAGCCCGACGGCGGCCTCGGCCTCGTCGGGCCCGAGGTCGCGCAGGAGGGCGGCGATGAGGTCGGTCTTGGCGGTGCGCGACCTGGTCGCTGCGAGCGCCTCCGCTGTCTCGACGAGGCGAGCCAACGGCATACGGGACTGTCCGGGAGGGAGGCTCACTCCGCCGCGGGCTGCTCGCCGGCGATGTTGACCATCCAGCCGATGCCGAACTTGTCGGCGCACATGCCGAACTCGTCGCCCCACATCTGCTTCTCGAGCGGCACCTGGACCTGGCCGCCGTCGGACAGCCTGTCCCAGTAGCCGCGGAGCTCGTCGCCGTCGCCGGAGAGGCTGATCGCGATCTGGGAGCCGGCCGAGTGCTCCATGCCGGGAGGGGTGTCGGACGCCATGAGGGTGAGACCGCCGGGCGCCTCGAGCTGCGCGTGCATCACGCCGTCGGCGGGCGCCTGGTGCTCGGGGTCGCCACCGCCGAAGTCGCCGAAGGTCGAGACGGTGAGCTCGCCGCCGAAGACGTCCTTGTAGAACTCCATGGCCTCGCGGGCGTTGTCCTTGAACTGGATGTACGGGTTGAGTGTCGTCGCCATGAATCTCAAGGTAGACCCGCCCGCCGACACGCGTCCCGACTTAGCGGCCGTGGCGGCGGTAGGCGTGGATCACCGACGGGCGGGGCTGGCCGTCGCCGCGGTACGGGAACTGCGAGACGACGCTGTCCGGCGAGGCACCCGACACCTCGCCGGGGTGCTGCACGGCGACGATGACCGAGTCGGGACCCAGGATCGTCGGCCCGCAGGTCTCGGCGCCGACCGGCACCGAGAGGAACTGCTGGAGCTTGCCCTTGGAGCGTCCCTCGAGCGGCATGACGTAGAGACCGTCGCAGTGGTTGAGCGTGCCCGGCATGCCGTCGGTCGAGATCCAGAGGTTGCCGGTCGCGTCGAAGGCGACGTTGTCGGGGCAGCTGATCGGGCTGACCTCGCTCTTGTCGTAACCGTTGAAGTACGTCTGCGGGTCGCTCGGGTCGCCGGCGACGAGGACGATCTTCCAGGTGAAGGTCAGTGCGCCGTGGTCGCCGCCCGCCGGCGTGAACTCGGTGACGTGGCCGTGCTTGTTGCTGGCGCGCGGGTTCGCCTCGTCGATCTGGGCCGGGGTGCGCGAGGTGTTGTTGGTCATCGCGGCGTAGATGCGGCCGTTGACCGGGTTGGGCTGCACGTCCTCGGGACGGTCCATCTTCGTCGGACCGACCTTGTCGGCGGCGAGGCGCGTCCAGATGAGGACCTCCTCGACGCTGAAGCCGGGGACCTTGGACACACCACCGACGACGAGCGGCAGCCACTGGCCGGTGCCGTCGTACTCACCGTCCGCCGCACCGTCACCGGTGAGCTTCGCGACGTAGAGGTCCCCCTCGGAGAGCAGGCGCATGTTGCGCCGCTTGTCGCCCTTCGTGTAGCGGCCCTTGGAGATGAACTTGTAGATGTAGTCGAACCGCTCGTCGTCTCCCATGTATGCCGCGACACGCCCGTCCGCCGTCAGGGTCACCGTCGCGCCCTCGTGCTTGAAGCGGCCCATCGCCGTGTGCTTGACCGGCGTCGACGTCGGGTCCTCGGGGTCGACCTCGACGATCCAGCCGAACCGGTTGACTTCGTTGGGCTCGGTGACCACCGAGAAGCGGTCGCGCACACGCTCCCAGCCGCGGCCAGCCGACGTGATGCCGTAGCGCTTGAGCTTGCCCTCGGGGTCGGGGGCGCCGGTGGCGTCGAAGTACTGGTTGACGTTCTCCTCGCCGGACAGGTAGGTCCCCCACGGGGTCTCGCCGCCCGCGCAGTTGTTGAGGGTGCCGAGGATGCGCTCGCCCGTCGGGTCCTGCGACGTGCGGAGGTGGACCGAACCGGCGGCCGGGCCGTCGACCGCGAACGGGGTGTCGGTGTGGATGCGGCGGTTGCGCCTGCCGCCCTGGACCCAGCGCCACGGCGAGTGGGCGTTGCGGCGCTCGACCTCGGTGATGGTGATGCCGTGGGCTGCGAGGACGACCTCGAGCTGGTCGTCGGTGAGGTCGGCGGAGGACTTGACGCCGCGGAACATCAGCTCGTCGTTGGTGTACTCGTTGTTGAACGCGAGCAGCCCCTTGTGCGCGCCCTTGTTGCCCGGGCCGCCGTGCATGAACTGCGTGTAGTCGCAGTTGTAGCCGGCCTGCTCGCGCTGGGCGGCAGCGGTCTGGTTGTCGAAGTCGAAGGCCGGGGTGTCCTTGAACAGCGGGTCGCCCCACGAGATGATCGGCGCCCACGCGAAGCCCTCGGGCACCTTGACGGCGTCGACCGTGGCCGGGGTGGGCGCGATGCCGGTGAAGCCCAGCCCGTTGTCCTTGCCGCGTCCCTTCGCTCCGGCGCCCGCAGCGGCAGGTGCGGCCGACGGTGCGGCGGCGGCGGACGGCATACCCCAGGCCGTGAGGCCGACGAGGGCGGCACCGGCACCGCCGGCACGCAGGGCTACCCGCCGCGAGACGCCGTCGGCGACGAGGTCGCCGAAGTACTCGTTGTCGGAGGTGTTGGGCACGGCCTGGTCGCAGGCGTTGCCGCAGCGGTACTGGCAGGTCATCGAGCTGCGGCCACCCTCGTGCGATCGGGTGAACAGCGGGAGCAGGCGGGCGGGAGTCGTCACGTCGGTTCCTTCGTCTGGGGCAGGGGCAGGGGCCGGGGCCGGGTGGAGTCCGGCGGGCGGGCCAGCGGGGAACGGGCCGTCGTCGACGCTATGGAGCGCGCGGGCCCGTGGGCCGACACCGCGGTGAACGCCGGGTGACACCTTGTCGACGGGCCGGGCGCACGGTAGGCAGGAGGCATGTACCTCGAGAACGTCGTCGTCGACGCCCAGGACCCGCGCCGCCTCGGACGGTTCTGGGAGGCGCTGCTCGGCTGCGCGACGCTCACCGACGAGGACGCGAGCTACGAGACGCGGCTCGTCGTACCGGACGGGCCGTCGCTCGACCTCTGCTTCGAGCTCGTGCAGGAGCCGCCGCCTCCCGGGCCGCGGCTGCACCTCGAGGTCTACGGCGGGGAGGCGCAGGAGCAGGCGGCGGTCGTCGAGCGCGCCCTGTCGCTCGGCGCGAGCCACCTCGACATCGGCCAGCGCGACGTCCCGTGGGTCGTCCTCGCCGACCCCGAGGGCAACCCGTTCTGCGTCATGGAGGCGCGCCCGGAGTATGCCGCGTCCGGCCCGCTCTCGTCGCTGCCGCTCGACAGCGGCGACGTGGCGCGCGACCTCGCGTTCTGGTCCGAGCTGTCCGGGTGGGTGCCGGTCGACAGCGCCATGCCGGGGGCGCTGCGTCACGCGAGCGGCCGCGGACCGTTGCTCGAGCTGTGCCCCGAGCCGCGGCCCAAGGACCAGAAGCTCAAGAACAGGGTCCACCTCGACATCCGCCTCGAGACGGGCGACGACGCCGACGAGACCGCCCAGCGGGTGCTCGACCTCGGCGGGAGCCGCTACGAGCACGACTGGGGCGACCTGCCGTGGCAGGTCATGACCGACCCGTCGGGCAACGAGATGTGTCTCCTGCCGGCCCGGCGCCCTCCGCTCAGCGGCTGAGCAGGACGCCCGTCCGGACCATCGCGTCGATGCCGTCGTGCACGGCCGCTCGGCGTCCGGGTGCTCGCCGAGCGCGGCGACGACGGCCTCGACGGCATCGTCGACGGTGACCTGCTCGGCTGCGGCGTGCCACACCGCCTCGCCCAGCGGACCCAGCCGCACGACGTCCTCACCGACGAGGACGACCGTGCCCCCCTGGCCGTGGACGGCGTCGCGCCACGGGGCCCGGACGACCTGGCCGACGTGGGGCGCGCTGGTGCCGGCCCGACCGGGTGTGGTCGTCCACGGCTCTCGGGCGTCGTCCGGGAGGAGGCGCTCGCGGTGGTCGAGCAGGTCCCTCACGAGGGGGAGGCAGTCGCCGATCTCGCGGTAGCGCAACGCATACGGACCACCCGACCGGCTGAGCATCTCGGCGAGGCGGTGCAGCGGACGGTCGAGGAGAGGGAGCGACGACGACTGCGCGACGACGGCCAGCAGTGCGTCCACGAGGGGAAGCGGGGCGAGCTCCGGCACCTCGCGTGCGGGGTCGCGTTCGAGGACGACGACGGCACTCAGGTATGCCGTCCCGCTCACCTCCCGCAGCCCCAGGGCGTCGGGACTCTCCTCGTCCTTCTCCCACGGGGCGTCGGGGTCGGAGACGACCGAGACCGGCTTCGGGTACGGGGACACGGCACCACCGGGCTCGACGGCCACGACCTCGTCGCTGACGTAGCCGAGCTCGCGCCCCAGGGTCAACGCTGCCGTCGACTTCCCGGCACCGACCGACCGACGAGCGCCACGACCTGCCCACCGGACTCGAGACCTGCCGCGTGGAGCAGCACCGCGGTGCCCCGTCGACGGCGGAGGGAGGCGAGCGTGAGGGCGCGCGAGACGGCATACGGGTCCGGGTCGGTCACGACGAAGGGTTCGACGCCCTCGTCGCCGAGCCGAGCACCCGGGACGCGGCACCTCTGCCAGAGGTGGTGGAGGCGGTCGCGCGCGGTCGGGTCGAGCGCCCGGGCGTCGAGGACCCACCGTGCGCCGAAGGCATCGATGGCCGGGTCCTCGCTCACCACGGCATCCTCGCAGCCCCGGTTCCTAGGGACCTCGGGCCTTGCGCGGGCGGCCGGGTCGCGGGTGATACTGACCCCCGACGCACGACCGAGGAGAACGCATGACCGACACCACGACGGGGTCGCACCCGCACGAGGACCTGCTGCGCGACGTGTCCGGAGTGCTCGCGTCCGTCGACGAGACCCACGACTACCTCACCCGGGTCGTGCACGCCGTGCGGCGCCACGTCACCGGCTGCGACGAGGTCGGCATCACCCTGCTCGTCGACGGCCGACCGAGCACGGCCGCCTACACGACCGTGGCGACCCTCGAGGTCGACGCCGTGCAGTACCAGCTCGACGAGGGCCCCTGCCTCGAGGCGGCGCGCGAGCGCACGGAGGTGGTCGCGACGATCGGGCCCGACGGCGACGCCGACGAGCGGTGGCCGCTCTTCGCCGAGGCCGTGCGGCAGGACGGCATGCGCTCGCTCATGGCCCTCCCGCTGCTCAGCGGCGCCCACTGCGTCGGCGCGCTCAACCTCTACGGCCGGGTACCCCACGCGTTCGACGCGTTCGAGGCCTCGCTCGCCCGGACGGCCGCCGCCCGGGCCGCCGACGCCGTCGTCGCGGTCACCGAGCTCGAGGGCGCCCAGCGCCTCGCCGGGCAGCTCGAGCAGGCGATGGCCAACCGGGCCGTCATCGAGCAGGCCAAGGGGGTGCTCATGGCGCTGCGCGGCGTCGACGAGCACGAGGCGTTCGACTGGCTGCGCACGTCGTCGCAGGCCCGCAACATCAAGGTCAAGGTGCTCGCCGAGCAGGTCGTCGCGGGGGTGCAGGGCCGCGCCGAGGCCCCTCAGCGAGATGAGGCGATCTCGGGATAGTCGACCGGATCCCGCAGCGCCACCACCTCCGACGTGGCCGCTGCGCGCAAGGCCACGGTCTCGGGGTGTGAGTCCTCGAGCGCCTCACCGAAGATTGCCCGGAGGACGGGCAGCACGACTCCTCCCGGCACCCCCCTCCTGTCCTGCTCGTTGTCGTGACCGCCGACCCTGACGACGACGTCCGGGCTCGCCCACAGGACGAGCAGCAGCATGCCGTGGACGGGAGGTCCGGAGCCGAGGGCCGGTTGGAAGTACGGCAGATCGAGCGCCCGCGCTCCGTGACGGCGGTAGAAGCGCAGACGGGCGGCCGGGTCTCCGTGGCCCGGCGACGACGGGTGCCGGTCGGGCCTCTCGACCTCGGCGAGGATGAGCCGAGGGTGGTTCCTCTCTCGCACCACGGCCAGCATGTCGCCGAGGAGCGCCGACCCGAGCCCGGTGCCTCGCAGGTCGGATCGAGTGGCGAAGTAGTCGAGCAGCACCGAACCCGTCGGTCCTAGGGTCTCCGTCACCGAGACGGCAGCGGGTCCGTCGCGGTCGAGGACCCTGATCGTGAGCTGTCCCGCGGCTGCTCGCTCGAGCATCCATTCCACCGTCTCCAGCTCCTCGGGAGGGAACGCCGGGGTGAGCAGCTGCTCGTGCACCGCCCGGATGTCGTCGGCTGCGGAGAGCTCACGCACGTGCGTCACGACGATCTCCTCGATCGGTCCGTGTTGGGAGATGGGCCATCCGTCACGGAGCGGTGACTTCTCGTCGACGAGGGTCGCGACCGCTTCTCGTTCGTGAGCCGTGACCATCGGAAGCTCGCCAGTCCCACCAGTGCGGCCAG
This sequence comes from Knoellia sp. LjRoot47, assembly GCF_964253435.1. Lineage (NCBI taxonomy): Bacteria > Bacillati > Actinomycetota > Actinomycetes > Micrococcales > Intrasporangiaceae > Knoellia > Knoellia sp. LjRoot47. The sequence continues at coordinate 939,302 of NZ_CAXUQS020000001.1, read as the reverse complement.
CAGCAGGACGACGACCGCCAGAGCGACCGAACCGCCCTTCTCGACGTCGAAGCCGGTCTGCAGGATGGCGACGACGCCCGAGATACCGATGCCGGTGAGGACCGCGATCATCGTGTCGATCCGCAGGCGGTTCCGCCGTGCCTGCGCGTCGTCACGGCGCCGCATCCAGGTCTCGATGAGGTCGGTCACGCGGTCGGCCAGCGCCTGGCCCGCGATGTCGGTGAAGTCCGCTCGCTGGACCCACACAGGGCGAAGGTCGAGAAGCCGGCTGATCGTCGAACGCATCACCGGCGAGGTGACCAGCGCGGGCGAGGAGATGAAGAGGACGGTGACCCGTGCCGACGTGAGGAACTGCCGCAGTCTCAGGTGCCGGTGCTCGAGGTCGCTCAGCACCTCTTGGAGGTCGACGTCGTCGGGCGACTCCAAGCGCCGGAGGTGTGGCGTGAGACCGAGGTAGAAATCGCTCAGCTCGTCCTGCCACGCTGCGAACATGCCGTCGAGGCTGGCGGCGAACTCGGCAGCCTGACCCACGGTGGCCACCATGAAGTCGGGGGAGCTGAAGGAAGCGATGAGCGTGTGGTTCTCGCTCGCGAGGAGGTACTCGTCGGTGAGCCCCGCGCACTCGACGGGCGTCCCGACGGGAGACCCATAGCGAGCCCAGAAGGCGAGGGATCCGATGCCCGCGGGGATCGGGTGGCAGACCGACTGGCTCCCGAAGAGTGTGGGGATCCTCGCGGCGTGGTCCAGCGTGTGCGCTCGACCGGCGTCACCACTGGGAAGCACAGACGCCTCGTTGATGGTCGTGACGACGTGGTACATCCCGGGGCGGAAGCTCAGGTCGATGTTCTCGAGCCCGGTGCGTACGAGCGCGTGGACGAGGTCGTCGAGAAGGGTCTGGACGACGCCGCTGAGGCGCGACCATCCACGAGCCTGGTCAGGCCTCGTGCCGTCCGCCTCGCCGAGGACGAGTCTCTGGCCGACCTCGTCCAGGTCGGCGTACTCCGGCGCGGCCATCCACACACGAGCGGCGATGTCATGGGGAAGGGCGTCGACGAGCGGCAGCTCCACCCGGACGTGGTGGTTGCCGAGCTGGGAGATGACGATCGTGACCCGCGCCGTGACGTCGCGTCCCTGGCGCCCGATGAGGTGCAGGTCAGGAAGGTCGAGCTGCGTGCCCTCGTAGCGCCGCTCGAGAGGGTCGTCGCCACGCCAGACGTCGTCGACCAGCAGCAGGCCGGTGGAGTTGTTGGCCAGGGCGCGCCCACCCATGACCCAGTCGCCGGCATGCTCCTTGACGGCCCGGACCACGGTCGCCTGGTCCGTGTGGCGCAGCCCGAAGGGATAGGTGCAGACGATGCTGCCCTCGTCGACCCTGAGCCAGTCCTCGTGCCTGGCCTCGCACAGACGCTCGATGGCCACCCGGTGGGCGCGCAGCTCGCTGCGGGCGCCGTGGTCGGCCATGTTCTGCTCGGCCTCGTGGAGGACCTTCCACGCTGCGTCGAGGGAGTCCGCCCTTCCCTCGAGGAAGGCCAGGGCGGCGGCCGAGCCCTCGTGCACCGCCGCGGCATAGGTCACCCGATCCTGCAGCATGGAGACCACGTGACGCGCCACGGCCGACGACTGCTGGCCGTGGGCCGAGTCCAGCTCGCCTTGGAGGGTGTCGCGGACCTCCGCCGACACCATGGACTCGGTGCCGAGATCACCCGTGGAGCACGCCGACTCCAGACGAAGATCCGCCCGCAGCGCCGTCATGGCCCGCACGGCCAGTGCGGCGGACGACCCGGGCGTGGGTGGAGCGGTGTCCCACTCCGACTCCGCTGCCCGCAGCAGGTCGGTGATCGGTGCGTGGTCCCAGGTGAGCTCCCATGCCGCCTCGCACACCGCACGGATGTAGAGGGCGAGCATGGGCTCAGCCGTGGTGCCCGAGACCGCTGGGACCGCCTCCACGATCGCCGCGATCACCTCTTGCCGGTCCCCCGACCCGCCGCCACCGCTCCACCAGACGCCCTCGAGGAGCTCACCGAGCCGCATGCGGGTGGTGTCGGACACGCCCAAGCCGCCGAGGCACTCGTCGAGCAGGCGACCCACCTCGTCGACGGGTGCGTCCACGAGCACGGACAACCACTCCTCGTCCTCGCCGAGTGCCGCGAGCTCCTCCATGACGGCACGCTACCGCCCGGCACTAGAGTCGGTGCATGGCTCGCCCGCACCTCGCCGCGCTGATGGAGGACGCGTGGAACCGCCGCAAGAGCGACACCCTGCGCGAGCGCGGCTGGGGGACCAAGATCGTGCCGCACACCGGCTACGGCAGCGTCGGCTTCGTGCGCGTCCTCGCGAGGGTGCTCATGTCGCGCGACCCGATGCGCGCCGTCTCGGGTGATGCCGCCGGGAGCGTCCAGTCACTGAGGTCGGCCGAGGAGGAGACCCGGGGGTGGCGGGCGTTCGTCACCTCGCCCGCGATCGACGTGCCGGTGACGATCCGCATCGGTGAGCGCGAGATCGACGGTCGCACCGACAGGTCGGGCCTCGTCGACATCGTCGTCCACGGGCACGGGCTCGGCCCCGGATGGCACCAGGTCGAGATCAGCTCGCCGCTGGCCCGCCCTCGCACGGCGTCGGTGCTCATCATCGGCACCCGGCAGACGTTCGGGCTCGTGAGCGACATCGACGACACCGTGCTCTCGACGTCGCTGCCGCGTCCGGTCATCGCCGCGTGGAACACCTTCGTCAAGGCCGAGGGCACGCGCAGCCCGGTGCCGGGGATGGCGACGTTCTACCGCGAGCTCATGAACTCGCACCCGGGCATGCCCGTCATCTACCTCTCCACCGGCGCGTGGAACACTGCCCCGTCGCTGACCCGGTTCCTGCGCCGCAACGGCTACCCGCCGGGCCCGATGCTGCTCACCGACTGGGGGCCGACGCACACCGGCTGGTTCCGGTCGGGGCAGGACCACAAGCGGTCGGCCCTCGCCCGGCTCGCCCGTGAGCTGCCCCACGTCAAGTGGCTGCTCGTCGGCGACGACGGCCAGAACGACCCCAAGCTCTACACCGAGTTCGCGGCTCGACGCCCGGACTCGGTGCGCGCCATCGCGATCCGGCAGCTGAGCGTCGGCGAGCAGGTGCTCTCGCACGGCATCCCCGTCGCCAACGACGACCTGGCGCCGGCACCGACGCAGGACATCGCGGCACCCGTGGTCCGCGCGCACGACGGCTACGCGTTGGCGAGCCTCGTCGCACCCATCGTCGACGGTGACGTCGCCGATCCCGAGGCCGGCGCCAAGGCGCTCGAGGCCTCCGACATGTGGGGAGTGTGAAGCCATGCCCGAGCTGCCCGAGGTCCAGGCGCTCGTCGACTTCCTCGCGTCGCGCACGGCCGACCTGGCCGTGACCGGCGTCGAGCTCGGGTCGATCTCGGTGCTCAAGACGTTCAACCCGCCACCCGAGGCGCTCGTCGGGGCGCCGGTCGACTCGGTGTCGCGGCACGGCAAGTTCCTCGACCTCGACTGCGGTGGCACGCACCTCGTCTTCCACCTCGCCCGCGCCGGGTGGCTGCGCTGGTCCGAGTCGCTGTCGCAGACGCGGCTGCGGCCAGGCAAGTCGCCGATCGCGCTGCGGGTGCGCATGTCCGACGGGTCCGGCTTCGACCTCACCGAGGCCGGGACGAAGAAGTCGCTCGCGGCATACATCGTCTCCTCGCCGGAGGAGGTGCCGGGCATCGCCGCGCTCGGGCCCGACCCGCTCGCGGACTCGTTCTCGCTCACCGCATTCCGCGAGATCCTCGGCAGCCGCAACGCCCAGGTCAAGGGCGTCCTGCGCGACCAGCACATCATCGCCGGCGTCGGCAACGCCTACAGCGACGAGATCCTCCACGTCGCCAAGCTCTCGCCCTTCGCCATCGCCGCCAAGCTCGACGACGAGCAGACCGAACGCTTGTATGCCGCGTTGCGCGAGACGCTGTCCGCTGCGGTCCTCGCCGCGTCGGGCAAGCCCGCGGCCGAGCTCAAGGACGCCAAGCGCCAGGGAATGCGGGTCCACGGCCGGACGGGTCAGGTCTGCCCCGAATGCGGCGACACGGTGCGCGAGGTGTCGTTCGCCGACTCGTCGCTGCAGTACTGCGCGACCTGCCAGACCGGTGGCAAGCCGCTCGCCGACCGCCGCACGAGCAAGTTCCTCAAGTAACCCCCAGCCCCGCCACTGTGTGCGACTGATTGCCCGTTCGGGCCTGTCTGCGCGCGCCGAACGGTCGCTGGCAGGAGCCCAAACGGGCAATCAGTCGGTCGTGGCGCGGTTCTTGGTGCGGCCCAGACGCACGGTTCACCCGATCGCCGCCTGACCGCCGCCCGCCGGTCGTGGTGCGCCGCAAGGGTGTTCGTCATGGACAGCACTCGCCGTTCTGCCCTGCGCACCGGTCTCGTCGTCGGCTCGGCCGCGCTCGTCACGGGAGCCGCGAACGCCGCCGGCGCCGCGCCGCGTGCCGACGCCCGGCCCACCGCGGCCGCCGTCATCCCCCGCTCGGACCCCTTCACGCTCGGTGTCGCGAGCGGCGACCCGGAGCCGGACGGCTTCGTCATCTGGACCCGCCTCGCCCTCGACCCGCTCGCCGCCGACGGACTCGGAGGTATGCCGTCCTCGCGCTTCCAGCTCAACTGGCAGGTCGCGACGGATGAGCGCTTCACCGACGTCGTCAAGGCCGGGTCCGTGACGGCCGACCCGGCCTGGGCCCACTCGGCGCACGTCGAGGTGCGCGGGCTCCGGCCGGCGCGCGAGTACTGGTACCGCTTCCGCCTCGGCCCGCACCTCTCGCGGTTCGGCCGCGCCCTCACGACACCGGCTGCGGGCTCGTCGCCGTCGTCGCTGCTCATGGCGTTCGCCTCCTGCTCGAACCTGCCCGCCGGGTACTTCACGGCCTACCGCCACCTCGCCGAGGAGCGCCCCGACCTCATCCTCCACCTCGGTGACTACCAGTACGAGGGCGGCGGCACCGGCATCGGCCGCACCCACGCCGGCCCGGAGACCAAGACGCTCGCCGGCTACCGGCAGCGCCACGCGCAGTACAAGACCGACCTCGACCTCCAGGAGGCACACGCGGCCGCGCCGTGGCTCGTCGTCTGGGACGACCACGAGGTCGACAACAACTACGCCGACGACCTCGCCGACCGCCCCGTCGAGCAGCTCGGGTTCCTCGAGAGGCGCGCCGCGGCATACCGGGCGTACTACGAGAACATGCCGCTGCGTCGCCGCTCGGTTCCCGCGGGCCCCGACCTCGACCTCTACCGCCGCAGCGCGTGGGGCGACCTCGCGACGCTGCACATGATGGACACGCGGCAGTACCGCTCGGACCAGGCGTGCGGCGACGGCTACAAGGACTGTCCCGCGGCGGACGACCCGGCGCGCTCGCTGCCCGGGCTGCAGCAGGAGAGGTGGCTGCTCGACGGCTTCCGGGACTCGAGGGCCCGCTGGGACATCCTCGGCCAGCAAGTGTTCTTCGGTCGCCGCGACAACGACGCCACGGCGAGGACGACGGTGTCGATGGACGCGTGGGACGGCTACCGCGCCTCGCGCCAGCGCATCACCCAGGGCTGGGTGGACGCACAGGTCTGCAACCCCGTCGTCCTCACCGGCGACGTGCATGCCCACTGGGCCAGCGACCTCTACCTCGACTACGACGCCGCGGGCAGCAGCAAGCCCGTCGGGTCCGAGCTCATCACCTCGTCGATCACGTCGGGCGGCAACGGCTACGACGAGACCGACGGCACCCATCCGTGGGCGGCGTGGAACCCCAACCTGCGCTTCTGGACCAACCTGCGCGGCTACGTCTCGACGACGATCACCCCGACCGAGATGACCGCCCGGTTCCGGTGCGTGCCACAGGTGACGACTCCGGGTGCCGACGTGTTCACGCGGGCGACCTTCGTCCTTGAGGACCGCATGCGCGGGCTCCAGCAGGAGCAGGCGGCGCCGCAGCGCCAGCTGCGCTCGTCGCGCACCGACGAGCAGAAGATCGCCGACACGATTGCCGCCGAGACCCCCGCCGACTGAGCAGTGGATGACGGGGTTGGCGTAGCGTCGACGGCATGAGCCAGTTCCCCCAGGTCCAGCCGACCGACCTCGCCGAGGACGCCGTCTTCCTCGACATCCGCGAGCAGGACGAGTGGGACCGCGGCCACGCCCCCGGTGCGGTGCACATCCCGATGAGCGAGCTCCCGGCCCGTGTCGACGAGCTCGCGCCGTTCCTCGAGCGCGACGAGACGGTCGTGGTCACCTGCCGTAGCGGTGGCCGCGTCGCACGCACCCTGCCGTGGCTCGAGCAGCAGGGCTACGAGGTCGCGAACCTCGACGGTGGCATGCGCGCCTGGCACGCCGCCGGCAAAAAGATGCAGACCTCCGACGGAAGCACCCCGCAGGTCCTCTGACTCGCCCGTCCTTCCTTCCCGTATGCCGTGGGGCACCGTTCGCGTGAACGGTGCCCCACGGCATACGTGCTCCTTCTGACGTCAGACGCGGAAGCGGGAGAACACCTCGTACATGAAGTCGGTGCCCTTGGTCAGGGCGTCGACGAAGATGCGTTCGTCGTTGCCGTGCATCCCGATGAGCTGGTCGTTGTCGATGACGTAGGGGTAGACGCCGTAGCCGGGGATGCCCTTCTCGCGCCACGGACCCAGGCTCGTGCCGGCCTCGAAGAGTGCCGGGGTGAAGACGGCGCCCGGGTAGGTCTTGACCGCGGCCTGCGAGATTCCGCTGAAGAGAGGGGTCTTCACGTCGGCCGGCGGGGTGGCCCACCGCTTGTCGAGGGCGGCGAGTGTCTGCTCCTCGCTCTCGCCCTCGGCGCCAGCGAGCGTCACCTCGACGTCGCGCTCCTCCATCATCCGCCGGATGGTCCGGAGGAAGTCGCGAGGCTTCTGCCCGCCGGGGATCCCGCGGCAGTTGACCCGGACGTGGGCCTCCGACGGGATGACGTTCTCCTTGTAGCCCGCGTCCTCGATGACGTACGCCATCGTCGTGCGCAGCAGCGCCGAGTGGAGGTAGGGGTAGTCGGACAGCCTGACGACGAGGGCGGCGGCGCGCTCGAGGGACCGCTGGCTGCGGGCCTTGAGCATGAGCCTCAGCGCGCTCTTGAGCTTGCGGTCGTCGGTGGCGCGAGCGAGGGCCTCGAAGTAGGCGCGGGTGACGTCGGTGAGCGCCACCGGTGCCTTGTAGTCACCGAGCTCGGACACGGCGCGGGACAGGCCGACGATCGCCGAGTCCGGCATCGGCTTGCTCGAGTGGGTCGCGGTGCCGCGGGCGCGCAGGTCGAGGTTGAAGTAGACCTTGTCCTGGCGGGTCACGGTGATGAGCATCGGTGTCGTGCCGTCGGACTGGGCGAGGAACCACCCGCCCTCGGTGAGGACCATCCCGCAGTCGAGCTTGTCCCAGTGGTTCTGGGCGAGCCACCCCGAGCCGTAGCTGCCGGCCTCCTCGTCGCAGTCGGTGAGGACGATGATGTCGCGGTCGAACTCCGCGCCCTGCGAGAGGTGGCGCAGCAGCGCGGCAACCGAGGCGGCGTTGGCGCCCTTCATGTCGAGCGCGCCGCGGCCGAAGATCTCGCCGTCCTTGACCGTCCCCGCGAAGGGGTCGACGCTCCAGTTCTCGCGCTCGACCGGGACCACGTCGGAGTGGCCGAGGAGGAGCAGCGGCTTCTCCTTCGAACCCGACCTCCCGGGGATGCGGGCGATGAGGTGGACGTTGTCGGGTTGCGGCGTGGCGATGATCTCCGCGGGCACGCCGGCCTCGTCCCACACGGACTTGAGCCACTCCGCGTGCGGGCGCGTGTTGCCGCCCTTGCCGAAGTTCTGGGTGTCGAAGGACAGCATCTTCTTGAGCAGGGCGAGCGGGTCGGCGGGTGTCGCGGCGACGTTGGCGCCGCTCGCGCCGCGCCGGGTGGCGGCGGCAGTGCCCGAGCCGAGCTGCGACCCGGTGGTGGTGGCGAGCGCGGCGAGACCTGCCACGCCACCGACTCCGGCGACGAACTTGCGGCGGTCGACCTGTGCTCCGGAACCCTCTGGGCGAACCATGGACTACTCCGATCAGACGACGATGTGCTGACCGAAGTGACCCTTCTGGGTTACGCCACGGTAGTCACCCACCGCCCGTCCCGCGTCGGTCAAGGGTCGGTTCCGTGACCTGACCGGTCGGTCCTGCGCGGTGATCGGTCCGCTGCCGCGTGTCGTGTCGCGATGTGGACAGGGTTCACCGCCTCGGCTCACGAAGTGAGGGGCTGGACCGCGCTCGACATCCTCACCTGGTCCGCGTCGAGCCATCTGCTCACCGCCGCGACGATCCGGTCGCGCGTCGGTGCGTCCAGCACCGTGACCTGGACGTCGAGCACTCCCGACGTCGCGTCGTAACCCGCGCTGAGCAACCCCGGCACCGACGTGACGGCCTCCTGGGCACAGGCCGCGTCGGCCTCGGTCGGCTGGTCGCGCTGCTCGACGCAGAGCCCGCCCTTCCACGTCGCCCGGAGCGCGGACCGGGCGACATCGGCGTCACCCGTGACGACGACGTTGAAGAGGGAGGACCCGTCGGAGACCCACGACCCGACGTAGCCGTCGAGGCTCGTCAGCCGCTCCATGAGGGCGTTCTGCGCGTCATCGGTTCCGCCCGATGAGCTCCCGCCGTCGGCATACGGGTCGTCGCAGAGCTGCGGGAAGCTCATGGGTGGGGGCGTCGGGGAGGTGACCCCGGCAGGCGGCGTGAGGGACAGCGGTCGCGTGAGGGTGAGCCGCCCGCCGCTGTGCGCGGTGCCCGCCGGCTCGAACCGTCCGATCGCCCACACCTCGCCCTCGGTCCAGGTCACGCCGTTGGCCCGCTGCGGTGCGAGGGTGGACCAGTCGACCTCGCCCACGAGCGTCGGGCCCCCGCATTGGGGTGGGTACGACTCGGCGACGCCGCCGAGGCACAGCTCGACCGGCCCGTCCGGGGTGTCCTGCATGAGCATCCCGTGGGCCACGACGTCGGAGCCGAGGTCGACGAGGGTGGTCGAGGCACTGGCGCTCGGGGAGGCCGACAGGAAGGAGGTGGGTGATCCGGCGCCATCGCGGGCTGACTGCGTGCCGCATGCACTGATCGCGGTGACGGCCAGCGCGACGGCCACAGTGCCCGCAGACCGGGTGGTCGACTGCCTCATCGCTGCTCCTTCGGTCCAGATGCCGGGGCGCCGATCCGCTGGTGTCGGACCCGTGCTCCGCTCGTTGGACGCGGCCGGGGAGGCGCGGGTTCCCCGTCCGCAGCGGAATCGCAGCGGTTTCGCAGCGGCCCGCCCCATCCTTCCCCGAGCAGAGTGGGGTGTCGTGTGGCAGGGGGCGCGACACCCCACCTGCGGACCAAGGCGCCGCGACACGGCATACGACGATATTCGGATGTATGCCGTCCGCCCTAGAGAAGCGGATACGGTGCGATCGTGGACCCGATCCGTAACCCCTACGCCCCCGGCGCCGGCCAGCGCCCGCCCGAGCTCGCCGGTCGTGACGAGCAGCTCGACGCGTTCGAGGTCGTCCTCGAACGCGTGCGGCGGGGCCGACCCGAGCGCTCGATCGTCCTCACCGGCCTGCGGGGTGTCGGCAAGACCGTGCTGCTCAATGCGTTGCGGTCAGCGGCTGTTCGCGCGAAGTGGGGCACGGGCAAGCTCGAGGCGCGACCTGACCAGTCGCTGCGGCGACCGCTCTCGTCGGCCTTGCACCAGGCGGTGCGCGAGCTCGGCCACGCCAGCGACGACGAGGTGCAGCACGTCCTCGGTGTCATCAAGGCCTTCGCCCAGCGCGACGCCCCCTCGGGCACGAAGCTGCGCGAGAAGTGGAACCCGGGCATCGACGCCCCGGCCGCCTCGGGTCGCGCCGACTCGGGCGACATCGAGATCGACCTCGTCGAGCTGCTCACCGACATCGGTGGCCTGGCCGCGGACACCGGCCGCGGGATCGCGGTGTTCATCGACGAGATGCAGGACCTCGGGCCCGACGACGTGTCGGCGCTGTGCGCGGCCTGCCACGAGATCTCCCAGTCGGGGCTGCCGGTCATCGTGGTCGGTGCCGGGCTGCCGCACCTGCCGGCCGTGCTGTCGGCGTCGAAGTCCTACTCGGAGAGGCTCTTTCGCTACTCGCGGATCGACCGGCTCCCGCGTGCGGCGGCGGACGCGGCGCTCGTCGTGCCCGCCGAGGAGGAGGGCGCGGCCTACGAGCCGGCCGCCCTCGACGCGATGTATGCCGCGACCGGCGGCTACCCGTACTTCATCCAGGCCTACGGCAAGGCAGCCTGGGACCGCGCACCGGCGTCGCCGGTGACGGCGGACGACGTGCGCGTCGCCGCGCCCGAGGCCGAGGCGGAGCTGGCCGTCGGGTTCTTCGGCTCGCGGTTCGAGCGGGCGACGCCGGGTGAGCGCGAGTACCTCCGGGCGATGGCCGACGTCGCCGTCGCGATCGCCGAGGGTGGCGTCGAGGAGCTCGACGACATCGAGTCCGTGCCCACCGCCGACGTCGCGTCGCAGCTCGGTCGCAAGCCCCAGTCCCTGTCGCCGGCGCGTGACGCCCTGCTCAAGAAGGGGCTCATCTACTCGGGGGAGCGCGGCCGGATCGCGTTCACCGTGCCGCACTTCGGTCGCTACCTGCGCGAGCAGACCGCCTGAGCCGGAACTCGAGCCACGCAGCCGCTTTTCCGGCATCGAAAGCGCGCACGTGAACTGAGTACCACTGACAACCCGAAACCCCGGACGTCACGGTCGCACGCGCATGAGTGTGCGCGCATGACGATGCCAAACGAGGTTGCACATGACTACACGTGCAAGCACTGTGGCGCTCACCACGGGGGCTCGCAGTCAAAGACGGTGTGCCCAGACTGCTGGGCCAAAGGTAAGCGCTAACCTCGCCTGCCTTCGGCCGAGCTCAACCTCGGTGGCTCCGCACTCATTCGCTTGAGTCACGTCGGCGACCTCAGGCCTGCCACGTTGCCGAGGTGTGAGCACGCCACTGATGGAGGATGACCCACATGGCAGCGATCCGAGTCTTCGACCACGTGGGGATCACGGTCTCCGACCTCGATGCCGCGACCGCCTTCTTCGGTGTGCTCGGGTTCGAGCCCGAGGGCCGGATGGCGATGGAGGGTGAGTTCGTCGACACCGTCATCGGTATCCCCGGCTCCCGCAGCGAGATCGTCACGCTGCGCCTGCCGGGTGGAGGCACCGCGCTCGAGCTGTCGGGCTTCACCCATCCGGAGCACGTGACGGGTTCGGCGGCGCCCATGTCGAACGAGGTGGGGATCCGCAACCTCTGCTTCGAGGTCGAGGATCTGCGCGGCATCGTGGACCGGCTCGCGCAGGAGGGCTACGGGCTCGTCGGCGGGATCGGCGAGTACGAGGACGTCTGGCGGATGACCTACGTTCGCGGCCCGGACGGGATCATCGTCGCCCTGGCCGAGCGCCTCGGCTGACGCCCTGAGGGCGTCGGTCAGTCGTCCATCGCCTCGATGCCGAGCTCGCGGAGCTCGGCCACCCTGGCCCGCATGTGCCGCACCGTCTCGTCGGGCGGGAACGTCAGCCCGACGACCTCCTCGAGGACCCGCAGCGGCTCGGTCGTCCGGTAGGACCGGGTCGGGTTCCCGGGGAAGCGCTTGTCGGTGACGTTGGGGTCGTCGACGATCGTGCCGGTCGGCTCGACCCGGTAGACGCGAGGCGGACCCTCGCCTCGGGCCAGCGCCGCGGCGAGCGGCGCGCCGTCGCGCGAAGCCGTGAGATAGATGTGGTTCGACGTCTTCCCCGAGTCGTAGTTCGTCCCCCAGCCGGGCGTGAGCAGGTCCCCCGGGCGCAGGTCGGCGCGGGTGCCGTGGAAGAACGGACCCTCGTCGTCGACGACGCGCGGGGTCGGAGGCGGGTCGCGCAGGAGGCTGTCGAGCTGGACCATGAGCTCGCTGACCCGGCTACGCCCCCTGGGCGCGCGCGGGTAGCGCGACAGCACATCGAGCAGCTCGGATGTCGCGCGCTTGGCTGCGGCGTGCAGGACGTACTCGGCGACCACCTTGTCCTCGCCCCGCGCGATCTCCGCCGCTCGGGCCGCATGGGCCGCGGCTCCGAGGATGTGCCGCACCTGGGTCGCCTTCGCCAGCGGATGCAGGTATGCCGCGGCAGCCGCATCTCCCGCAGCCGTCGCCGCGTGCCCCGCGGCCTCGTCCGGAACGTCCTTCGCCGCCCGGTGCGCCTCCGTCGCGGAGGTCCGTTGCAGGCGGGAGCGGGGGGCGCCGTCGACGAAGATGCGGGCCGCCTCGAGGGCAGCCGCGGGACGTGAGTCGTGCGGACTCGCGCGCTCGAAGAGGGTGAGGACCGGCTCGGCGCACGAGACGGCATACCGGACGACCTCGCGCAGGTCGTCAGTCGTCAGCTCGACATCGCCCGTCTTCCTCGTCGTCCCCACGTCAGCGAGTCTGACACGGCGCGTGTCAGCGGCCGGCGTCCCGTATGCCGTGCTTGCGGGCGTGGAGCGACCGCACCTCGTCCTCGAGCTCGGGTGCGGGCCCGTCGACGACGACGCCGGGCGCGACCTGCTGCACGGCCAGCGGCAGGACGGGCGAGGCGTCGACGCCCCACTCCCGGAGCCATCCGACGAGCTGTTCGGTGGACACGGCATACGCGATCCGTCCGAGACCGACCCACGCGTGCGCTGCCGAGCACATGGCGCAGTGCTCGCCGGAGGTGTAGACGGTGCAGCCGGCGCGATCCTCGGGGTCGGTGTGGGTGGCGGCCCAGCGCGCCAGCTCGAACTCCGGGTGACGCGTCTGGTCGCCCTCCTTGGTGCGGTTGCGGTCCTCGTGCAGGACGGTGCCCTGGGCGTCGACGAGCACCGAGCCGAACGGTTCGTCGCCGTCGTCGAGGGCTTCGCGCGAGAGCTCGACGCAGCGGCGCAGGTGGGTCAGGTCGGCATCGTCGAGCGACATGCCGTCATCGTGGCAGACGGCGGGCCGGACGTGGGCGACGCCGGACCGCCGCCCGTCAGAAGTCGATGCAGCCGCTGCACCCGTCGCAGCCGTCGAGCACGTCGCCGTCGGGGATGACGTCACCGATCCCGCCGGCGAACGACGACAGGGCGGACCCCAGTCCCTCGAATCCGTCGACGAGCGCCGTGAACGCGTCGTCCGGCACGAGGTCGCCGAGGGCGCCGAGGTCCGGCACGTCGAGGTCGCCGCCGAGGTCGACGAGACCTGAGACCAGTTGGAAGACACCGGGATCCAGCGCTCCGTCCACCGCCAGGGCAAGTGCGGTCTGCGCGCCGTCGGCGAGGCGGGCCGCCCGCAGGGCGTCACCGAGGACCGAGGCGACGTGCGGAGCGACACCGAAGGCGACGGCATACGGGAGCATCGAGCGGACCTCGCCGGCGAGCTCCTCGCGCCGGAGCTGGTGGGCCTCGGCCGTGGCGAGGTACTTCTCGTAGCCGAGGGCCTGGATGCGTGCCGCCGACCCCGCCGCCGTCCGCGGGGTGCGGCCACGTCCGAGGCGCATGAGCAGCGCGCCGCCGACCCCGAGTCCGACTCCGAGCGGCACCCAGCGCCAGTGGTCGTCGGCCACGCCCGAGGCGACCCCGGCGACGGCCGCGCCCACGACGAGGAGCAGCCCGAGGGCGGCGAGCCAGCCGTTGCGCGAGCGTGGGTGCTTGGCGTACCAGCCACGGTCGACGACGGCGCGATAGACGGCGATCTCCGCCTCGCGCCAGCGCTGGGCCACCTCGGCGCGCCGCAGCTCGCTCAGCCGCACCGAGGTCGCACCACCGAGGACGGCGTCGAGCATGACGCGCTCGTGCGCAGCCATCGAGTCCTCGCCCACCCCTGTGCGGCTGACCCGCCAGTCGTCGTCGCCCTCCTTCTCGAGGCTCACGATGCCGCGCAGGGCCAGGTCGACGAGGGTGGCGGTGAGGTCGCGACCGTGGACGATGCCGTCGACGACCGCGCCCGAGAGGGCAGGTGTGGAGTCGTCGGGGACGTGGAACCGGGGCGCGACCGAGCCGTTCCACTCGACGCCGCGACGCACCCGCGCGGAGCTGTCGCCCGAGCCCAGGCGCGGCACCTCACCCGGCGTGACCTGGGTGTAGACCTCGTCGCGTCGTCGCCAGCGGAACAGCAGCAGCGTCAGGGTGGCGACGACGAGGGGGACGAGGCCGCCGAGGACCTCGAGGGGTGTCAGGTCGGCAGGCACGAGGTCACTGTAGGGCCGGGTGCGGGCGAGGGCCTGCGGTCGCTGCGCGGGCGTGTCGAGGTGTGCGTGTTCGCCTGCGGCAGAACCGAATTCGCGCGCTTGATTCTTGCTTTCGAACACCTGTTCGGGTAGCGTCTAGTCATGGATCCCAGCACCGCGACAACGGCCCGTCAGGGCGCGTATGCCGTCCTGCTGGGTAGCGCACACACCCTCACCACCGAGGAGCTCCTCGACGTCATCGAGGAGGCCCAGCGCGACATCGACGCCGCCTGCGCGAGGCAGGCGGTCGCGCTCGCGCACCTGTCGGCGATCGACCCGGTGCGGCAGGAGGACGGCACGCAGGTCGAGGTCCACCACGGCCTGGGTCACCAGCGCCTCGACGCCCCCGAGCTCGCCGCACCCCGCCTGGGCGTCTCCACACACGTCGCGACCAACCGGGTGACCGACGCGATCCACCAGCTGACCCGCACCCCGGCCGTGGTCCACGCCATGGCTGCCGGAGAGCTCGACCAGAGACGGGCCGCGGTCGTCACCGAGGAGACCGACCTCCTGCCCGCTGACCACGCCGCGGCCGTGGTCGACGCGATCCGCCCGCACTGGCAGGGGTTGACGGTCGGGCCGCTGCGCCGGTTCGTGGCCCGGACCGTCGCCCGGCTCTTCCCCGACGCCGTGGCCGACGAGGCCGAACGCGCCCACGAGCGGCGTGGGCTGACCCGCACCACCGGTGAGCACGGCACCGACCAGTGGCGCGCCGACCTGCCCACCGGACCCGCCCGCCTCGCCTGGTCCGCGATCACCGAACGCGCCCGCCAGATCGTGCGTGAGGGCAACGCGGACAACCTCACCCAGGCCCGCGCCGACGCCCTGACCCAGCTCGTCCTCGACCACGCCGACGTGCGTGTCGTCGTCCACGCCACCCGCGCCCGAGACACCGAGCCGGAATCCGCGGCGACGGCGCTCGGCGGCACCTCACGTGACGCCAGTGCTGGTCGTGACATGCAGGGCTGGTGCGAGGTCGGCGGGCTCGACACCCCCGGCACCACGTTCGTCCCGGCCCGCTGGCTCGCCCGCGCCGCATCCGGCACTCACGGAGCAACGACGGGGCTGACCTGCCACCCCGCCACCGGTGCCCTCGTCGGCGGCGACGTCCCCGCCGGGCTCGCCCCCGGACGCGACCTCACCGGCACCTCCACCACCGACACCGGGACCTACCGCATCCCCGCCGCCATGGTCCGCTTCGTCAGGCTCCGCGACGGGCGGTGCCGCTTCCCCGGCTGCGCCACCCCCGCCCGCCAGTGCGACCTCGACCACGTCCGACCCTGGCCCACCGGACCCACCCACCCCACCAACCTCATCGCCCTGTGCCGGCGCCACCACCGCATCAAGCAACGCGACGGATGGACCGCGCGCCTCCACCCCGATGGCACCGTCGACTGGACCGACCCCACCGCTGTGCGCTCGACCACCTCCGCCATCGACCACCTCCACCTCGGCGGCACCGCGCCCCCCTCTCGTGACACGGCCGCTCCGCCCGACCCGCCCGCGGTCGACCGACCTCCGGCCGCACGCACCGGCCATCTCGACCTCAGCCTGCTCGACGACCACCTCCACGAGCTGCTCGCCGGGCACGCCCGCTCCCGACCTCGCCGTCACCGACCCGACGACGGACTGCGGCGCCCCGTCCACGTGGACCGCTACTGGAGCGACCTCCACGTCGACCTTCCTCCGCGCGAACCACGCCCGGACGTCATCCCGTTCTGACCACCTCGGGACCGCCAGGTCGCGCTCGGACCACCGTCGGCGCCGACCGAGTGCCAGAGTGGGCCAGGTGAGCGAGAACTCGGACGACGCGTCGGAGCAGACCGGTGGGGAGAGCCTCTTCACGGTGCTGGTGGCCCTGTGCGCCAACGTCCTCATCGCGATCGCCAAGTCCGTCGTGGGAGCGGTCACGGGGTCCGCGTCGATGGTCGCCGAGGCCGCGCACTCGTGGGCGGACGCGGGCAACGAGGTGTTCCTCGTCATCGCCGAACGCCGGGCCGGCCGCCCCGCCGACGCGAACCACCCGTGGGGTCACGGTCGCGAGGCCTACGTCTGGTCGATGTTCGCCGCCTTCGGACTCTTCACCGCCGGCGCGATCGTCTCGATCTGGCACGGCGTCGACAGCCTCCGCTCCGGGGGTGAGGAGGAAGCCGACTACGTCTGGGCGTATGCCGTCCTCGCCATCGCGTTCGTCTTGGAGGGTGTGTCGTTCCTCCAGGCCCGCCGGCAGACGCAGGCCACTGCCCGCCGCTTCGGGCTCTCGACCCTGCCGTTCATCATCCGGACGTCGAACCCCACCCTGCGGGCCGTGTTCTTCGAGGACGCCGCCGCCCTCCTCGGCATCGTCATCGCCGCGGCCGGCATCGGGATGCACGAGGTCACCGGTGACGCGCGGTGGGATGCCGCAGGATCCATCGCGGTCGGCCTCCTGCTCGGAGCCCTCGCGATCTTCCTCATCGGCCGCAACCGCGACTTCCTCGTCGGTCAGGCCGGTTCGGCCGACCTGCGGCGCGGGGCGCTCGAGCACCTGCTCGCCCAGCCGGGGGTCGAGCGCGTGACCCACCTGCACCTCGAGTTCGTCGGTCCCGGGCGGATGCTCCTCGTCGCCGCGGTCGACCTCGTGGGCGACGACACGGAGCACCAGGTGGCGGCGCGGCTGCACGAGCTGTCCGATGCGGTGACCGAGCAGGAGCTCGTCGTCGACGCCATCATCACCCTGTCCCGACCCGCCGACGCCTCGCTCGACCCGGAAGCCCTGCGCACCACCCAGCCGTGACTCCCGGTGCCGGGATCCGGGCCCACGCGCGCAGCGATGCCCCCGGATCGCCGACACCCGAGGGTGGGGTCAGCTGCCGGCAGCGTGAGCCCCCGGCCGCCACCGGGGAGGCGGGTCCTCGCCCACCCGACCGTCGACCGCCTCGCGCAGCAGGTCGGCGTGGCCGGTGTGCCGGCCGTACTCCTCGATCGTGTCGAGCAGCAGCCGCCGCAGGTTGGCGTGCTGGCCGTCGGCGCTGGCATGCACGGGCTGGTCGAGCCCACCCGTTGTGAGCAGCGCGTCCACCCGGGACCGTGATCGCTCGACTGCCCTGTCCCACAGCGCACACAGAGCCGCGGGGTCGTCGGTGTCGGCCGAGGTCAGCTCCCAGTCGTCATCGTCGTCCCACCCGTTGTCGGCCCAGTCGTCGGGCATCGGGTCGCCGGAGAGCTTGCGGTGGAACCAGTCGTCCTCGACCGCCGCGAGGTGCTTGACCAGTCGACCCAGCGTGAGCGTCGACGCCCCGATCCGTACCGCCATCCCATCGGCGTCGAGCCCGTCGACCTTCCACCGGAACGTCCATCGCAGCCGGTCGAGCGCACCGAGCACCTGCTCGGCCTCGGTTCCTGCGAGTGGCGGCTCCCACGGCGTCTCGTCGCTCCCGTGCACGGGTTCGGTCATGACTCCTCCTCCGTGGGCCGTTCGCCCGCGCCGGGCGCGGTAACCCCGTCCGCGTCGCGCTCTGCGGTCTCGGCGGCGACCCGGGCCTCGATGACGGCGAGGTCGCGCTCGGCGAACTGCCGGTGCCACCACTCCTCGTTGAGGAGCGTGGCGAGGCACTCCTGCACGGGGAACGACTCACCCGCGGGCGGCCACCCCACGCCCTGCACCGGTGCGGTCCTGCCGGCGAGCTCCTCGTCGGTGAGGGTGGCGAGGTGCTCGCGCACCCGCTCGAACCGGTCGCGGCGCACGGCGAGGGCCTCGTCGAGCGTCGGCCGGGCGTCGCGGTCCTGGGGCACCCCTGGCGTCGGGCTCATCTCGTCCCACGGGAGCTCGAGAGGGTGCCACGGCGCGGGGTCGCCCTGGATGCCGCGCAGCAGCCACGAGCTCGTCGCGAAGGGGAGGTGGCGCAGCGTCTGGATGAACGACCACTCGCCCCCGACGCTCTCGTGGAGGAGGTCGGGGTCGAGCGACCCCAGCCGCCGGGCGCGCTCGACCGTGCCGTCCCACAGCTCGCCGATGACGTCCCACGCCGCGCGGAACCCGTCGGCGTCGGTGGGGTGCAGGGCGGCGCGCTCGGGGTGGCGACGGTCGAGCTCGGCCTCGAGCAGGGGACCCACGTCGACCCCGTTGACGGTGAGCCCCTCGACCTCACCCCAGACCTCGACGCCCACGAGGTAGGCGCCGCGCACCCGCACCTGGCTGAGGGCGACGTTGCTGAGCTCGACGCGGGTGAGGTCGATCGAGCGCATCACCGCGTCGGTGAGGTCGACGCGGTCCCAGTGCGAGCCGGTGAGGTCGACGTGGTCGAACGTCGCACCCAGCAGCTGCTCGTCGCGGAACTCGCGTGGCGCCTCCGCGCCCGCGCGCTCGACGGCCTCGGTGCTCACAACGTCCGCAGCCACTCGATCGAGCGCTCGAGCACGAGCCGCGTCGCCGCCTCGTCGTGGTCCGCGAGCGAGCTGTCGAGAAACAGGTGCCCGTTGCCGGGGTAGAGGAACAGCTCGGCCTCGGGGTGGGAGTCGATGAAGGGCCGGACCGCGTCGAGGTCACCCTCGTCGACGAAGAACGGGTCGGCGTCCATCGAGTGCACCTGCACCGGGACGCCCGAGGGCCACTCGCCGAACTCCTTGGGGTCGACGAACGAGTGGTAGAACAACCCGCCGAGCGCACCCGGCCGGTTCTGGAGCAGCTGCTGGGCCGGCATGACGCCGAGGGAGAAGCCGGCATACACGAGTGCCGCGGGCAGGTCGGCGACCGAGCGGACGCCGCGTTCGCGGACCTCGCCGAAGCCGACGTTCTTACAGTACTCCGCTCCCTCGTCGATCGAACCGAAGGTCCTCCCCTCGAAGAGGTCCGGCGTGTGGACGGTGTGCCCGGCTCCGCGCAGCGCGTCGGCGAACGCCGTGACGCCGGAGGTGAGGCCCTGGATGTGGTGGAAGAGGACGATGTCGGTCATGGCGCCAACCTAGGAGCTATTGCGGACGGAACACTTCCGCAATCGGGAAAACTGCGAAAGACTTCTGCGTATGCCGTCCGCGACCTCCGACGTCGACCTCGCCGAGGCGGGTCCCACAGCCCGAGCCCTCCGGGCGCTCGAGCTCATCCAAGGGCAGCCCGGCATCACCGCCGAGCGGCTCGGCGACCGCCTGGGAGTGACACCGCGCGCGGCCCGGCGCTACGTCGCGACGCTGCGGGAGGCCGGCATACCCATCGCGTCGGTGAGCGGACCCGCCGGTGGGTACCGGCCCGGGCGCGGCCTGCGCCCTCCGCCGGTCGTCTTCACCCCGGAGGAGGCGCTGGGTCTCGTCATGGCCGTGCTCGACGGTCACCACGACCCCGACGACGCCGCCGACCCGGTCGGGAGCGGGATCGGCAAGATCCTGCGGACCCTGCCCGAATCCGTTGCGGCACAGGCCGAGACGGTGCGACGTGTCGCGGCGCCCGTTCCCGACCGACCCGACGCCCGCCCCGCCCCGGAGTCGACCTCGACGCTCGTGCGGGCGTGCGCCGACGGGCGGGAGGCACGGATCGACTACCGCACCGAGGCCGGGCGCGAGCTCGTCATCGAGGTGCAGCCGTGGGCGGTCGTGGTGAGGCACAGCCGTTGGTACCTCCTCTGCCACTCGCTCACGTCCGACGCGACGCGCGCCTACCGCATCGACCGGATCCGTCGCGTCTCGATGCTGCCCGGCAGGTTCACCCCGCCCCCCGACCTCGACCCGGTCGCCGCGCTCGTCCGCCACCTCGGCGAGGGCTGGGACTTCCCCGTCGAGGTGCTCGTCGACGCACCGGCCGACCGCGTCGCGCAGTGCATCCCGACGACGATGGGCCGAGTCGAGCCCGTCACCGACGACACGTGCCGCCTCGTCGGGAGCACGAGCAACCCGCGGTCGTATGCCGCCGACCTCGCCTCCCTGCCCGGGGCGTTCCGGGTCGAGCGCGGCGACGAGGTGAGGGCGGCGGTGCAGGCTCTGGGGGAGCGGTTCGTCAGCGCTGCGGGCTGACCCGGCTCGGGCGCGGTGCCACGATGGCCGGGACGAGGCGAAGGTGAGGAACAGCGATGGGGACGTACCCGGCATACGTGCACACGGTCCTGGACTGCCAGCGACCACGAGAGCTGGCCGAGTTCTACCGGCGACTGCTCGGGCTGGTCTACCGGCCCGGCGACGAGCCGCCGACCGATGGCAGTCCCGATGACGCCGACTGGCTCGTCCTCACCCGGCCCGACGGCACCCGCCAGCTCGCGATCCAGGAGGAGCCCGAGCACCGGCCCACCACCTGGCCCGACCACACGGTGCCGCAGCAGCTGCACGTGGACTACCTCGTGGAGAGCGTCGAGGAGCTCGAGCGTCACAAGGGGATCGCGCTGGGGCTCGGCGCCGAGCTGCGGCTCGACCGGAGCGACGACGAGGAGGAGCCGCTCTACGTCCTCGCCGACCCGGCCGGCCACACGTTCTGCCTCTACGTGGGCTGACCGCGCCGCCGGGGGCGGCGACCGAGGTCGAGGCATCCGCGTATGGTCGGTCGATGGACACCACCCGGGCAGCCGATGTGCTGCGAGCCAAGGAGCAGTCGCTGCTCGACGAGCTCGCGACCGTGACCCGGCCGCAGGGGGACGCCGGGTCGATCTCGTTCGGCAAGCGGATCGGTGAGGGGACCTCGCTCGCCGTCGACCGGCTGACGTCCGTCACGGTGCAGGAGGGGCTGCTCGCCACCCTGGCGCAGGTCCGGGTTGCGCTGGCCAAGGTCGAGGACGGCACCTACGGCACCTGCGAGGTCTGCGGCAAGCCGATCGGCGAGGAGCGCCTCGAGGTCCGGCCCTGGGCCGTGCGCTGCCTCGCCGACAGCTGAGACCCGGGACCACCGCGGACGTGAGGCAGATGTGACGATCCGGTGAGGATCGGCGCACGACGCCGGGATCGGCGCGACCTCGCGGTGCGGGCGATGACAGAGTGACGGGGTCGCCGGCGCTCTCGGATCGGCGATCGAGGACACGTTGTCGAGTCGAGGGGTTGCGCAGTGCGTTCGCGTGGGTGGGGTTTCAAGGTCGGTGCAGTCGTGGTCGTGCTGGCGCTCGTCGCCGCAGGCGTCGGGGGGTTCGTGTGGTGGCGCGGCAACGAGGCGACGGCCGCCCGCGCCGCCGCGGACCGGGTGGCCGAGGGGCTCTCGAAGGGCGGGTTCGGTGACTCCGGCGCGATGCGGGACGCCTCGGGCAAGGCACCCGAGCTCGAGCCCCTCGTCAAGGGAATGGGCGCGGCCACGCATGACGTCACGGTCGCCTCGGTGACCGACCCCGACGGTGGGTCGGCACGGGCCACGCTCTCCCACACATGGACCCTCCCTGGCTCGGAGGAGACCTGGACCTACGAGACGCCGCTCGAGCTCGCGAAGACGGACGGGACGTGGGCCGGCGTGTGGAGCCCCGCGGTCGTCGCGCCTGACCTCGGCTCCGAGGAGGTGCTGCGGACCAAGCGTCAGCAGCCCGAACGTGCCCAGGTCCTCGGGGCGGGCGGACAGCCCATCGTCGAGCAACGCGACGTCGTCCGCATCGGCATCGACAAGACCCAGGTGAGCGGCGCCGCCGCCCTCGCGTCGGCCCGCCGGCTCGCCACGGCCGTGGGCGTCAACGTCGACAACTTCGTCGCGGCCGTCCAGAAGGCCGGTGACCGGGCGTTCGTCGAGGCGATCACGGCCCGCGCCGACAGCGCCGAGGCCCAGGCGGCCGCACAGGTCGAGGCGCCGGGTCGTCTCCTCGTCGAGGCCACGCTCCCGCTCGCACCGACGTCGACGTTCGCCCGTCCGATCCTCGGCGTCGTCGGCGACGCCACCGCGGAGATCGTCGAGAAGTCACAGGGCCGCGTCGTCGCCGGCGACCGGGTCGGTGTCGGCGGTGTCCAGGGCGCCTTCGACACCCGGCTCGCGGGGACCCCGGGCTACACCGTCGTCGCCACCGGCGGCGCGGAGGAGCGTGAGCTGTTCACGACCGAGGCCACGCCGGGCCAGCCCGTCACCCTGACCCTCGACATCGCGACCCAGACCGCCGCCGAGTCGGTCCTCGCTGACGTCCCCTCGGCCTCGGCGGTGGTCGCGATCCAGCCCTCGACCGGCAACGTCCTCGCCGCGGCCAGCGGCCCCGGCAGCCAAGGCATGTCGACCGCGACCCAGGGCCGCTACGCCCCGGGGTCGACCTTCAAGACCGTGTCGACACTGGCGCTCCTGCGCTCCGGGCTGACGCCGGCGTCCACCGTGTCGTGCCCGCCGACCATCACCGTCGACGGCCGCACCTTCAAGAACGTCGACGGCTTCCCCACCTCGGCGCTGGGCTCGGTCCCGTTCAGCACCGCCTTCGCGAACTCGTGCAACACCGCCTTCATCGGGCTCGGCAAGGACCTCGAGCCCGCAGACCTGCCGAGCGCCGCGGCCGGTCTCGGCCTCACCGCCGAGCCCTCGCTGGGGATTCCCGGCTTCCTCGGCTCTGTGCCCGAGCCCCGGCCCGGCACCGACGAGGCGGCCTCGATGATCGGCCAGTCCAAGGTCGTCACGTCACCGCTCGGCATGGCGACCGTCGCGGCCTCGATCGCGGCCGGTGCGCCGGTGAGCCCGAAGCTCGTCACCACGCCGGCCGCCAAGGCCGCGCCGAAGGCCCCCGCCGCGCCCGTCACCGCCGCCGAGGCGGGCCAGCTCAGGGCGCTCATGCGCGGGGTCGTCGAGTCCGGCAGCGGGACGTTCCTCCAGGACGTGCCCGGCGCACCGGTCCTCGCCAAGTCGGGGACGGCGGAGTTCGGTGAGGCCGGCAAGCTCAAGGAGCACGCCTGGATGATCGGGATCCAGGGCGACCTCGCCGTGGCCGTGTTCGTCGGTGAGGGCGAGGGTGGCGCCACGACCGCCGGACCGCTGCTCGAGGCGTTTCTGCGGGCCGTGGGCTGACCCGACCCGGCCCGCCCGGTCGCCCGAGAACTCGGATGTCACCGTCGCCGCTGCCCTCTACCGTGGTCGCATGACGACCGCGCCCGACGCGCCGCAGGCCGAGGCCCACCTGCTGCCCGGCGTCCAGCGGGGCCCCGAGACCGTGCGGGCCTTCCGCCTGCTCCTCGTCAACGCGCTCGTCGCCAACGTCACGACGAGCTACCTCTGGTTCGCCCTGACCTTCTGGGCCTACCTCGAGACGAGGTCGGTCCTGGCGACGTCGATCATCGGCGGCTCCTACATGCTGCTCATCGCGGCGTTCGGCATGGTCTTCGGCGCCGTGGTCGACCGGCACCTCAAGAAGCACGTCATGATCGCGTCGGGGATCGTCCCGCTCGCGATGTTCGGGGTCGCCGGAGCGCTCTACCTCGCCTTCGACACCGCGCAGCTCGTCGACTGGAACGGCCCGGTCTTCTGGGTCTTCGTCGCGGTCATCCTCGTCGGCGGGGTCGTCGAGAGCATGCGCAACATCGCCCTGTCGACGACGGTGACGCTGCTCGTCCCCTCGCCGGACCGCGACAAGGCCAACGGGCTCGTCGGCACCGTGCAAGGGCTCGCCTTCATGGTGACGAGCGTCTTCAGCGGCCTCTCGATCGGGCTGCTCGGCATGGGCTGGACCCTCGTCATCTCGATCGCCCTCACCGCCGCGGCCCTGCTCCACCTCGTCACCGTGCCCGTGCCCGAACGCCGGCCGGAGCGCGACGAGGGCACGAGGGCACCGCTCATGGACGTGCGGGGAGCGCTCGCTGCCGTCCACACCGTGCCCGGGCTGCTCGCGCTCATCGTCTTCACGACGTTCAACAACCTCGTCGGGGGCGTCTTCATGGCGCTCATGGACCCCTACGGCCTCACCCTCTTCTCGGTCGAGGCGTGGGGCATCGTCCTCGGCGTCACGAGCATTGGCTTCATGATCGGCGGCGGGCTCGTCGCACGGTTCGGCCTCGGGCCCCGCCCGCTGCGCACGCTCCTGCTCGCCAACGTCGGCGTCGCAGTGCTGGCCGTGGTCTTCACGATCCGCGAGGCGTGGTGGATCTACGCCGTCGGCATTTTCGTCTTCATGTGCATCATCCCGGTGGCGGAGGCGGCTGAGCAGACGATCCTCCAACGGGTCATCCCGTTCCGGGTCCAGGGCCGGGTGTTCGGCTTCGCCCAGAGCGTCGAGGCGGCGGCGAGCCCGGTCTCGGCCTTCCTCATCGGACCGATCGCGCAGTTCGGCCTCATCCCCTACATGGAGTCCGGGGCCGGCCGCGAGCGCTTCGGCTGGCTGCTCGGTGACGGCGACGCCCGCGGCATCGCCCTCGTCTTCGTCCTCGCCGGGCTCGTCATGCTCGTCACCGTGCTCGTCGCCTTCGCCTCACGCCCCTACCGCCAGCTCGGCGACGCCTATGCCGCGGCGAAGGACCCGCTCACGGCCACCGGACCGGCGACGGCCGCGGAACCCGCCTAGCGGCGCGAAGCCGCTAGTGCTTGGTCGCCTCGAGCCGGCGCAGCGCCTCACGACGCTCCTCGGCATGGTCGACGATCCGCTTCGGGTAGTCGTGCTCGTAGCCGTCGTCGTGCTCCCACGGCTGGTGCGCCGCCTTGCCCCGCAGGTGCGCCAGCTCGGGCACCCACCGGCGGACGTACTCGCCGTCCGGGTCGAACTTCTCGCCCTGCGTCACGGGGTTGAACACCCGGAAGTACGGCGAGGCGTCGGTGCCCGTCCCTGCGACCCACTGCCAGCCGTGGTTGTTGGAGGCGATGTCGCCGTCGACGAGGTGGTCGAGGAAGTGACGCGCGCCGACCGGCCACCAGACGTGCAGGTCCTTGGTGAGGAAGCTCGCGGTGATCATCCGCACGCGGTTGTGCATCCACCCCTCGGCGAGCAGCTGGCGCATCCCGGCGTCGACGATCGGGTAGCCCGTCGTCCCCGTCCGCCAAGCCTCGACCGCGTCCGACTCGTCGTCGTAGGCCATCCCGTCGAGCGCGTCGCGCAGGTCCTTCCACGCGCTGGAAGGGTTGTGCCACAGGACATCCGCATAGAACTCGCGCCAGGCGAGCTCGGTCACGTAGGTCTCCTTGCCCTCGCCGCGGCGGCTCGCGAGGTCGGCGAGCAGCGTGCGCGGGTGCACGACCCCGAGCTTGAGGTAGGGCGACATCCGCGACGTCCCGTCCGTGCCCGGACGGTCACGGTCGCCCTGGTATGCCGGCAGCGCGTCCTCGAGGAACCCGCGCCACCGCACCGCGGCCGCCTTCTCACCCGCACCCGGCAGCTCGGGCAGGCCGGGGGCCGCGAGCGCCTCGCTCACCGCCCGGGTCGCCTCGGCGTCGTTGCGAGCCTTGCGCAGAGGCAGGCTCGACGGACGGGGAGCCGGGTCGGGCCAGCCGTGCGACCGCCACGCCTTCGCGAACGGGGTGAAGACCTTGTATGCCGTCCCGCTCCCGTTGACCACGAGACTGGGTCCGACGGCATACGGCGTTCCGGTCTCGACCCACTCCACACCGGCGGCCGACAGTGCCTCGGCCACGGCCTTGTCGCGGCGCGCGCCGAAGGGCGTGGTCTCGCGGGTGACGTGGACCGACGACGCCCCGACCCGCTCGGCGAGCGTGGGCAGCACCTCGCGTGGGTCGCCCCAGAGCAGGGTCAGGGCGTCGTCGTACTCCTCGTTGGTCGCCTCGAGCGTCGCGGCCAGCCAGGCCCGGCGCACCGCCCCGGCGCCCTCCCACAGGGCGGGGTCGATGACGAACGCCACGACGAGGTCGCCGTCACCGGCCGCCTCACGCGCGGCGAGCAGGGCAGGGTGGTCGCTCCGCCGCAGGTCACGGCGCAGCCAGAGGATCGAGGTCATGCCCTCGATCGTGTCATCTCAGACCGGGATGGGCCCCGAGTAGTAGCGCTGCACGTAGACCGAGGAGATGTAGACCGTGCCGCTGAGCTTGAAGCCGACCGGCTGCATCGTCGACCCGTAGCCGCTCGGAGTGGTCCACGACTTGGTGCACCGGGTGACGAGCGTCGAGCTGTTGCTGAAGGTCACGGTGGTCGCGTACGCCACGGGCTGGATGCTGGCCGAGCCGACGCCCTTGCCGACGACGCAGATCCGGTGCGCGACGCGCTGGGCGGGCACGAACGAGCGGCCCAGGTTGGTGGTGGAGGAGGACGACAGGTACTTCCCGACCGAGGAGGACGAGATCGTCCCCCACCCGGCGGCGTGGGCGGGTGCTGCCGAGGTCAGGGCGATGCCGGCCGAGACGGCGGCGGCCGCGGCGGCCGCGAGAATTCGTGTGCGCATGGTGGGACTCCCCGTGTCGGTGACCGGCCCTCGATGGCCGGCGCATGACGAGGATCGCGGAGTCTCCTCGCGCTGTGACCCCACGAATCCGCGGACTTGTCCGCGGGGTCAGCCGGGGGAGCCGCCCGCGAGCACGGCCTCGAGGACGTCGGCCTCACGGCGCAGGTCGGCCGCCCGGTCGGGTCGGCCCGCGGCGTCGACCGCGTCGGCAGCGGCGTGCCTCTCGCCGATCTCGGCGCGCACCAGCGAGTACACGTCATCGGCGGTGAGCTCGCGCCGCGCCGCCTCGGTGGCCCCGAGCCCGACGACGGCCCCGGCGATCGGCGAGTCGCCAGCACCGGCGGTGGGTCCGGGCTCGGTGGGGACGGCCTCGGCGTTGTCGACGGCGGCGAGCGCGGACCGCAGCGCGGAGGCCGCCAGGCGGTCGCGGCCCTTCATGGCGTCCTTGAGGGCACCGCGCATCACGACCCGGAGGTCGCGGGAGGGGT
This sequence comes from Knoellia sp. LjRoot47, assembly GCF_964253435.1. Lineage (NCBI taxonomy): Bacteria > Bacillati > Actinomycetota > Actinomycetes > Micrococcales > Intrasporangiaceae > Knoellia > Knoellia sp. LjRoot47. The sequence goes on along the minus strand of NZ_CAXUQS020000001.1, from coordinate 912,359 downwards.
GGGGTGCGGGCTCGTCGGTCATGCGCCTCATCGTGTCAGGCGCGCCCGGCTGCGTCGCGCGCCTTTCGCCGCGACGACGACCGGCGACGGAGCTCTGCCGACGTGCTTCGATGAGCACATGGAGACCGAGAACCGCGTCGTCAGCGCCAGCAGGACCATCGCCGCTCCCGCCGACACCGTCTTCGAGCTCATCGCCGACCCGCGTCGCCAGCCCGAGTGGGACGGCAACGACAACCTCGTCGAGATCATCACCGGCGACCGGATCCGGGCTGCAGGCGAGGTCTTCGCGATGCGGACGACCAAGGGCAACCACCGCGACAACCTCGTCACGGACTTCGTGGAGGGCCGGCGCATCGCGTGGCGCCCGGGCGACGAGGGCGGGGCTCCTGCCGGTCACGAGTGGCGCTGGGAGGTCGAGCCGCTCGAGGACGGCACCTCGCGGGTGACCCACACCTACGACTGGACCGAGCTCACGGACGAGCGGCGTGTGCCGCGTGCCCGTGCGACCGGGGAGCCGCAGCTGCGCGCGTCGCTCGACCGACTGGCCGCCCTCGCCGAGTCGCTCGCCTGACGTTGTCCCGACACCGGGGCCACACCTGCCGGTGCCGGTGCCGGTGCCGGTGCCGGTGGCCGGGGTCGGTGCGTCAGTGCCGATGGGTGCCCGTGCGCGCCAGCTGCTTCTCGAAGGAGGTCGTCGACGCCGCCCCGCGGCGCAGGGCCGCACCGTCGGGCAGGCCCGCAGGCTTCGCGCCGGTGAACACCCACGTGGTGAAGAGGTCATCGAGCTGCCGTCCGGTGACCCGCTCGGCGAGCGAGACGAACTCGTCGGTTCGGACGTTGCCACCCGCCTGACTCGACGTCCAGCGCGTGAGCAGCCGGAAGAACGCCGCGTCGCCGACCTCGAGCCGCAGGGCGTGCAGGGTCATCGCGCCGCGGTCGTAGATCGGCCCGTCGAAGAGGTGCTCGGGTCCCGGGTCGCCGATGACCGTGCTCCAGAACGGGTCGTCGGCGGGGAAGGAGGTGTAGAAGTCGAAGGCCTCCTGCGCCGTGAACCTGCCGGTCTCCTCCGCCCACAGCCATTCCATGTAGGTGGCGAAACCCTCGTTGAGCCAGATGTGCTTCCACGCCTCGACCGCGAGGCTGTCGCCCACCCACTGGTGGGCCAGCTCGTGGACGATCACCGAGATGTTGTCGCCGGGCTGGGTGAACCAGTCCTGCGCGTAGATGGGCCGGGTCTGGTTCTCGAGGGCGAAGCCGATGCCCGGGTCGTCGTCGACGATGCCGCCGGACTGCCCGAACGGGTAGGGCCCGAGGATGCCGCTGAGGAAGTCGACGACCTCCGGCTCGCGCACCAGCGCGGCCTCGGCGTTCTCACCCGTGGACGGGCCCGCAGCCTCGCTCGCCGTCCGCCAGTCGCCGGCGTTGCCCGGGCTGCCGGCGGGCGCTCCGGGCACGACCCATCCGTCCAACGGGTCGGCGTCGGCCTCGAAGGAGGTCGTGCCGGAGCCACCGGGTCCGACCACGTCGTCGACATAGACACCGTTGAACGACACCGACTCGTCGCTGGCCAGCGAGAGGGCCACCTCGACCGACGAGCCGGCGTACGCGGACAGGTCGACCTGCCACCGCTCGTAGCCGTCGCTGGCGCCGCTGGCCGCGTTCCAGGCGCCGGTCGTGCCCGTGGGTGTGCACCCGCCGGCTCCGTCGTCGCTCTGGTAGTGCGTGAGGAACGGGTGGAGTGCGAGCCAGTTGGGGCAGCTGTTGCCCGTGTCCTGGTTCGAGTGGCCGTTGCGGTCGGGAAGCGTCGTCCAGACGTCGCTGCCCACCCGTCGTGCCTCGACGAAGAAGAAGTCCCACGTCGGCTCGGTCTCCCGTGCGACGAAGAAGGACAGCTGCCCGCCCGAGGCGGGGACGTCGATGACACGGCTCAGCCGCTTGTATGCCGAGTCGTCACCACCGGTGATCGCGTAGCGGCCGCCCGTGCGTGGCTCGGGCTGGACATAGAGGGCCGGGTCGATGGCATCCCAGTAGGTGATGCCGTCCACCCTGCGACGCTCGAGGTTGAACTGCCCGATCGTGGCCGTCGCGAGGTACGAGGCCATCGGCGCCGCGGCCACCCACGTCCACGTGGTCGTCCTCCGGTCGTGCCTCACCGCGGCGAGGCGGCCGTTGGCGACGACCTCGAGCCCTCGGGGGACGGTGACCTCGAAGCGGTAGCTCGCCTTGTCGAGCGGGTGGTCGTTGACCGGGAACCAGGTGTCGGCCACGTGGGGCTGGCCGGCGATGAGGATCCCGTCGGCGGTCGGGAACACTCCGGACGCGCCGAGGGCTGGCTCCTCGAGGAGCACGGGTACGCCGCTGTAGCGCACGACCACGGTGAAGTGCGACCTCTTGCCGATCGCGTGCCGGGGCGTCACGGTGAGCTCGTCACCGACGTGGCGCCAGCGTGCGGCCTGCCCGTCCACCCGCACGTCCGACACCGTCAGCCCGTTGAGGTCGAGGTTGAACGACGAGAGTGAGCGGATGGCCTTCGCCGAGATCGTCGCGCGACCTCGCAGCACGCGAGTCGCCGGGTCGTACGCGAGCTTGAGGTCGTAGCTCGAGACGTCGTAGCCACCGTTGCCGTCGGTCGGGAAGTACGGGTCGCCGATGCCGGGAGATCCCGGCCCCGGTGCGGGTCCCCGGGCCGCGACCGCGGCAGGTTGCACGAGCATCGTCGTCAGGAGGGCGGCGAACAGGATTCCCAGAAGTTTGCGCATGAGGCCTCCTCGAGCCTCAGATCAACGTGGCACCGGCCCTGTGGCCCGTCAATGACCCCATCGCCCCGGTCACCCGGTGGCCCTGAAACCCCGCAGGCGCAGGCTGTTGGTGACGACGAAGACCGACGAGAGCGCCATCGCCGCGCCCGCGAGCATCGGGTTGAGCAGACCGGCGGCGGCCAGCGGGATGGCCGCGACGTTGTAGCCGAACGCCCAGAAGAGGTTGCCCTTGATCGTCGACAGCGTCCGCCGCGCCAGCCGGATCGCGTCGGGGGCGACGCGCAGGTCGCCGCGCACGAGGGTGAGGTCGCTCGCCTCGATGGCGACGTCGGTGCCGGTGCCCATCGCCATGCCGAGGTCCGCCGTGGCGAGGGCGGCCGCGTCGTTGACCCCGTCACCGACCATGGCCACGACCCGGCCCTCGTCCTGGAGGCGTCGGACGACGTCGACCTTGTCCTGCGGCATGACGTCGGCGATGACGTTGTCGGCGTCGATGCCGACCCCGGCAGCGATGGTGCGCGCGGCGTCGGCGTTGTCGCCGGTGAGGAGCCACGGCGTGAGGCCGAGGTCGCGCAGGCGTGAGATCGCCTGTGCCGACGTGGGTTTCACGCTGTCCGAGACGGTGAGGATGCCGCGTGCCTGCCCGTCCCAGCCGATGGCCACGGGGGTGGCGCCGGTCGCACGGGCGGAGGTCAGTGCGTCCTCGAGCTCGGGTCCGACCTCGATGGACCACTGCGAGAGGAGGCTGGGACGCCCGACGACGGCCGCGTGTCCGTCGACGACACCCTGGACACCGAGGCCGTCGACGCTCGCGAAGCCCTCGACGGGCGCCACCTCCACGCCCCGCGACTGCGCTCCGGCCACGACGGCCCTGGCGATCGGGTGGTCCGAAGCGTCCTCGAGCGACGCGGCGATCCGCAGCACCACGTCGGCGTCCTCGCCGGGCGCTGCCACGACGTCCTGCAGCGACATCTGGCCGGTGGTCACGGTTCCGGTCTTGTCCAGGACGACGGTGTCGACGCGACGGGTCGACTCCAGGACCTCGGGGCCCTTGATGAGGATGCCGAGCTGGGCGCCGCGTCCGGTGCCGACCATGAGGGCGGTCGGCGTCGCCAGCCCGAGCGCGCAGGGGCAGGCGATGATGAGCACCGAGATCGCCGCGGTGAGCGCGGCCGTCCAGCCGGAGCCGGTGCCGAGCCAGAAGCCGAGCGTGCCGACGGCGAGGGCGATGACGATCGGGACGAAGACGCCCGAGATCCGGTCAGCCAGGCGCTGGACGTCGGCCTTGCCGTTCTGGGCGTCCTCGACGAGCTGTGCCATGCGGGCGAGCTGCGTGTCGCTGCCGATCCGGGTCGCCCGCACGACGAGCCGTCCGCCGGAGTTGACCGTGGCGCCGACGACGCCGTCGCCGACCCCGACCTCGACGGGCACGGACTCGCCGGTGAGCATCGAGGCGTCGACCGCCGAGGACCCCGACGTGACGACGCCGTCGGTGGCGACCTTCTCGCCGGGGCGGACGACGAACTCGTCACCGACGGCGAGCTGCTCGACGGGGATGCGCTGCTCGCGGCCGTCGCGCAGGACCGCGACGTCCTTGGCGCCCATCTCCAGCAGGGCGCGCAGGGCGGCGCCTGAGCGGCGCTTGGCCCGGGCCTCGGCATAGCGCCCGGCCAGGAGGAACGTCGTGACTCCCGCGGCGGCCTCGAGGTAGATGTTGCCGCTGCCGTCGCCGCGCTCGATGGTGAGCTCGAACGGGTGCGTCATGCCGGGGGTGCCGGCGGTGCCCCAGAAGAGGGCGTAGACCGACCAGCCGAACGCCGCGAGCGTGCCCACCGAGATGAGGGTGTCCATCGTCGTGGCCCCGTGGCGCAGGTTGACCCAGGCGGCGCGGTGGAACGGCCAACCGCCCCACGCGACGACCGGTGCGGCGAGCACGAGGGAGAGCCACTGCCAGAACGTGAACTGCAGTGCCGGGACCATCGCCATGGCGACGACCGGCACCGACAGCACCGTCGAGATGAGGAGCCGGTCGCGCAGGGCCCGCGTCGGGTCCGCCGCCTCGTCGCCGACCGGGGCGGCGGGTGCGTCGGGAGCGGGAGGGAGGCTCGCGGCATACCCGGCCTGCTCGACGGTCTCGAGGAGCTGCTCGGGTGAGACGGTGTCGGGGTACTCGACCCGTGCCTTCTCGGTCGCGTAGTTGACGCTCGCGGTGACGCCGTCGAGCTTGTTGAGCTTGCGCTCGATCCGGTTGGCGCACGAGGCGCAGGTCATCCCGGTGATGTCGAGGTCAATGCGCGTGGCCATCGTCGCCTCCTTCGGTGGCGCCCGCGGCGGGCGATCCTATGGTGAGGGTGAAGGCCGCGGTGCGCACGACGCCGCCGTGCGAGAAGTCGAGGAACAGGTGGTAGGTCCCTGCGCTCGGCACGCTCGTCCCGAAGGCGATGCCGGGTCCGGGCGTGGTCGTGCCGTCGCCGGGGTGGCCGTCGGGGTGGACGTGCAGGTAGGCGAGGTCGCCCGCGCGCAGCGCGACGAGGTGGCCGTAGGCGCCGAGGTAGGGGTCGAGGTCGGTGACCGGCCGGCCCGCGCGGCTCACCGAGAGGGTGAGCTCGGAGTCGGCGCCCGGCGTGAGGTCGCCCTCGAGGTTGACGGTGTAGCCGTCGACCTCGGCGACCCGCAGGTCCGGGGCCGGGGGAGCGACGGGGGCGTAGGCGCCACCGACGGAGACGTCCGCGCCCAGGGTCATCGGCTCGCCACCCGTCGGCGCCATGTCGGCGAAGAGTCGCCACGAGCCGGGCGTCAGGGCAAGGGTCGTCGACCACGTGCCGTCCGCCGAGAGGGTGGGGTGGACGTGCTGGAAGCCGGAGAGGTCGCGGCGCACCGCGATGAGGTGCAGCTCCTTCTCGTGCTGCGTCTCGAAGGCCGTCACCGGAGCGCCGTCCGGGCCCTCGACGACGAAGAAGACGGGCGTCGAGGAGCCCGCGGGGAGGTCGGCGGACAGGAGGCGCAGCGCGTAGCCGTCCTGCGAGACCTGCAGGCCGCCGGGGACCTCGGCACCGTGGCCGCCCGTGGAGGGCGAGCCCGACGGGGCCTCGGCCGGGGTCTCACCGTGGCCGTGTCCCTCAGTCGCGCCGGCAGTGCCGGCCGCCCCGGCCGCCCCGGCCGCCTCGGTCGCACCGAACGGACCCACCGGTCCGATGACCCGTCCGGCGCCGAGCGAGATGCCGAGGACGGCGAGCAGGGCGGCGACGAACCCGGCGACCCGCACCGGCGTGCTCATGCGAGCTGGTAGCCGGCTTCCTCGACGGCGGCGCGCACGGCGTCGTCCTCGAGCGGCGTGGAGCTCGTGATCGTGACGGACCCGGTCTCGAGGTCGACCGCGACGTCCTCGACGCCGGGCAGCTCGGTGACCTCCTCGGTGACGGAGGCGACGCAGTGGCCGCAGGTCATGCCGGTGACGGTGAAGGTCTGGGTGCTCATGGGGTGCTCCTCGTGGCGTAGGTCGGTGGGGTGGTGGACATCAGGACTTCACGAGGCGGGCGATCGTCTCGCTGGCTTCCTTGAGCTTGGCGTCGGCCTCGGGCCCACCCTTGCGGGCGGCGTCGGCGACGCAGTGGCTCATGTGCTCGTCGAGCAGGCCGAGGGCGACCGACTGCAAGGCCTTCGTCATCGCGGAGACCTGGGTGAGGATGTCGATGCAGTACTTCTCCTCCTCGACCATCCGCTGCAGGCCACGCGCCTGGCCCTCGATGCGGCGCAGCCGCTTGAGGTAGTCGTCCTTCTGGCCGCTCTCGATGTAGGCGTGCTGGTGGCCCTCGTGCTCCGTCATGCTGGATACTCTACCCCCCTGGGGTATGCAGCGCCAGAGGGGGCCGGCGCGTCAGGCCTCGCGACCGTGGCGGGTGCGGCTGCGCAGACGACCACCCGGGAGCACGGGCGCGGGCAACCAGGTGAGCCGGCCGGCATACCCCTCGACCTCGCCGAAGCGCTCCTCGCGCCCCTGCCACGCGTCGCGGAAGGCGACGATCTCGTCGTGGTCGCGGCCGATGAAGTTCCACCACATGACGATCGACTCGTCGTAGGGCGTGCCTCCGAGCAGCACGATCCGGGTGGGCTCGAGCGCCTCGACCGTCAGCTCGCCCGGCCCGGCGTCGACGACGCCGAGGTCGCCGCGCTCGAGGGTCGTCCCGTCGAACGTCACCCTCCCGGTGTCGACGAGGACCCCGTGCTCGTATGCCGTGTCGACAGGGACCGTCCACGTCGCACCTGCCGCGAGGGTCACCTCGGCCCCGAGCAGCGGGGTGCGGGTGACGACCGGCGACGTGTGCCCGCCCAGCGAGCCGATGAAGACGCGGCCCTCGACGCCTTCCGCCAGCGGGACGACCGGCGCGGCGTGGTGCTGGAACTCGCGCTGGAGGTCGCGGTCGGCCTCCGGCAGGACCACCCAGAGCTGGACGCCGTGCAGCGTGCTCGTCCCCGGCGTCGACACCTCGGAGTGGGCGATGCCGTGCCCGCTCGTCATGAGGTTGACCTCGCCCGGGCGGACCATGGCGTGGACGCCGCCGCTGTCGCGGTGCTCGACCTCACCCTCGAAGAGCCAGCTCACCGTCTGCAGCCCGGTGTGCGGGTGGGGCGGGACGTCCATGCCGCCGGTGCTGTCGACGTCGTCCGGGCCGTAGTGGTCCACGAAGCACCACGCACCGACGAACGAGCGGTCGCGGTGGGGGAGGGTGCGGCGCACCGTCATGGCGCGCGGCCCGCCGAGAGGCACCTCGCGCGGCGTGAGGACGTGGACGTCGGACATGGGGGTCCTCCTCGTGTGGTCTGATGACCAGCATGGCTGATGACGTCGTCGTGACGAACAACCAGGGTGAGAACCGCTACGAGGCACGGCTCGGGGGAGAGCTGGCGGGCTTCGCGGCGTACCAGCTCACCGACGAGCTCATCGTCTTCACGCACACCGAGGTCGAGCCGGCGTTCGAGGGCAAGGGCATCGGCTCGGCGCTGGCTCGCTTCGCCCTCGACGACGTGCGCAAGGCCGGGGCCCGCAAGGTCATGCCGCTGTGCCCGTTCATCAAGGGCTGGATCGCCCGGCACCGCGAGTACGTCCCGCTCGTCTACGGCGCGCCCGACGGCGAGGTCGCACCCTGAGCCGACGAGCTCGGTGCGCGCCCCTCAGTCGCGCGGGGGGCCGTCCCCGCCGAGGGGCTTCTGGAACCACCTGACGTCACGCCAGGCATCGTGCTTCCACCCGATCCGGCGATAGGTGCCGACCGGCTCGAAGCCCAGCGCCAGGTGCAGCGCCTCGCTCGCCTCGTTGGGCAGGGTGACGCCACCGCACGCCATACGCAGGCCGAGCGACTCCAGGCGAGCCAGCAGGACGGCATACAGGGTTCGTCCGAGTCCTGAGCCACGCGCGGACGGGTCGAGGTAGACGCTGACCTCGCAGGACCAGCGGTAGGCCGACCGTGCCTTGAACGGCCCGCCGCAGGCGTAGCCGACCACCGCACCGTCGCGCACGGCGACGAGCCAGGCGTGCCGCTCCTGCGCGGTGGCGATCCGCCCGGCCATGACCTCGGTCGTGGGCGCGACCTCCTCGAAGGTCGCCGTCGTGTGCTCGACGTAGTGGGCGTAGATCGTCGCGCACGCCGCGGCGTCGGCGGCGGTGGCGTCGCGGGTGGTCACGTCGGTCACGAGGTCATTGTGGACGTATCTCAGGCGACTCCGGGCGCTCCTCCAAGGAGGAACCCACATCGCCGAAGGAGCACGCCATGCAGGTCACCAGCGAACGTCGCGACGACCGGGTCGTCACCACCATCGAGATCTCGCCCAAGGAGGTCGGCGTCCGCGAGACGCCCTTCGGGGTCGTCGTCGACGTCCCCGGGCTGTCCGTCGCCGGCCAGCCGGGCGCGCCCGCGCTGCCGCGGACCCGGGTCGCCGTCGGGGTGCCGCCGGACACCTGGCCGACCGCGCTGGAGGTCGAGGAGGGGGAGTGGGTGACCATCGCCAAGGGCGTCGTCGTCCCGGTCGAGGAGCCGCGGGCCGGGCTGCCGCCTCGCGAGCGCACGCCCAAGGAGCGCGAGCCGAAGGAACGTCCGGTCAAGGGGCGCGGCAAGGGTGACCCGCACGACGCCGACTCCGGGCACTGCTCACCCGACTGCGACTGCCGTGCCGGCCACCGTCCGGGTGGCGACGGGGAGGGGCCGCTCGTCGAGAGGTTCGACCCGCCGACGCCGACGGTGCCCGACCCCGAGTCCTACCGCCGCGCCGTCGAGGAGCCGCCCCCGGTGGGGGCCGCCGTCGGCATCGAGCCGATGCCGGGGCTGCGGGCCGCGAGCGTCGAGCTCTCGCCGGTGCGCCAGACCAAGGACGGCACGATCGAGCTCTGCACGACCTTCCGCGTCTCGGTGGCGTTCTCGTACGAACCGACCATCGCCGACCGCGACGAGTCCGCGAAGCTGCTCGCCGAGGAGCTCGGCCAGGACATCGACCCGGAGCGGCTCGTGCTGCTCCCCGACGGGCCGCGCGAGGTGACCGCGGCCGAGCTCGAGCTGGCGCGCGACCGCGTCGTCAACCCCGACATCTTCGACACGATCGAGGTCATCCTGCGGCAGCTGCCGAGCGAGTACCTCGTCATCACCGACGACCGCACGTGGGACGCCGCGAGGATCGAGCCCGTGGGCGAGCGGCCCGGCCTCGTCGAGGCGTTCCAGGAGCTCGCGCGCCTCAAGCGGGCTCGGGGGATCACCGCCCGCGTTGTCACCGTGACCGACATCGTCGACGGCGTCCACGGGGACTTCCGGCACGGGTCGCGCGACCTCCAGGAGGTCATCCGCCGCTTCCTCAAGGTCCACCGCTCGACGTGGGGCGTGCGCTGGCTCGTCCTCGGCGGCGACCTCGAGACCGTGCCGTCGCGCACCGTCACCGGTGGCTGCCGCGGCACGATCGACACGACCGCGACCAACCCGCCCGAGGACAACCGGTCGTTCTGGACCGGCGGCCACCTGCGGATGAACGTCGCCGGCCCGGGGGAGTGGTGGGGTGCCAGCGCTGCGAACCTCCTCACCCGCCCCGACACGGGTCAGCTCATCCCGTACGACCCGACGGGCACGTCGAGCGCGGCGACCCCGGGCTGGTTCTTCACGAACTCGACCTACACGGTCCGGCAGACCACGCCGAGCCAGTACGTCCGGGTCAACGGCCCGGCCTCGCTCGTCAACGCCCAGCTCCAGTGGCACTACCACTGGAACCAGCTGCCGACCGACTTCTACTACTCGAGCCTGCAGGGCTGGTACTGGGGCACCCGGCGGATCGACGTCGGCTGGTTCTCGTTCGTCGTGCCGTGGGTCTACGAGCCCGCCCACGACTGGGACGTGCGCGACAACGGCGTCTACGGCCAGTGCACCGTCGGCGGCCAGGACCTCGACGGCGTGCACCTGTCCACGGACATCAGCGTCGGCCGCATCCCGGCCGACACCGCCGACGAGGCCCGAGGCTACGTCGCCAAGGTCGCGGCCTACGAGTCGCTCGACTCGCCGTGGGGTCCGCTCGTCGACCAGTTCTCGGGTTCGATGTTCCTCGCATCGTCGAGCTGGGGCGGTCCGCAGTGGGTCTGGCCGACTCCGGCGAACACGCCCGCCAACGGCCAGTACTCCTCGCGTGCGGACCACAGCCTGCTGCGGGTGGGCACGGTCCCGGACTCCTGGGACTACGAGCTCGTCTCGCAGGTGAGCGACACCGACCGCCGGGTCCTGCCGATGAAGTCGTCGACGAACCCGGCGACCCGTGGCTGGTACTACGCCCGCTCCGAGACCGACCTCAGCCGCGCGGAGATCAACCTGTTCTTCTTCACGCTGCCCTACCGCACGAGCTGGATCGTCGTGCACGGGTCGCAGGTCGAACGCCGCCCGCAGGCCTTCCAGGTCGACTGGACCGGGCAGGACGGCTCGATGTCGGACCAGGAGACGCTGCGCCGCCAGGTCGACACCGGCATCCCGGGGATCACCTCCTTCCGCCGGGCCTACGAGGACGACCTCGACCTCACGTGGTGGGAGCGGTTCTTCGGCGGGCCGGTGCGCCACCTCACGACGGCGGTGCTGCGCGACGAGCTGGAGCGCAGCCCCGCGCTGGTGTCGCTCTCGGGCCACGGCAACGGCGACGGCTGCTGCGGCGGCTCGGTCGGGCTGGCGCGGTCGCTCACCAACGGGCCGCTGTGCTTCGTGGGCTACGCCGACTCGTGCCTCACCTCGGAGTTCGACTCGGACGACGCGTTCGGGGAGGCGCTCGTCACCAACCCTGCGGGCGGCGCCATCGGCTACGTCGGCAACAGCCGGTTCTCGTGGATCGGCATCGGTGACGACTTCCAGCGCAGGTTCTTCTCGCGCCTCACGTCGACCCGTCACCTCGGGCTGCTCAACGACACCAAGGTCGCGGTCGCGGCGGCGAACTCGCCGAGCGCCTACTGGCGGTGGCCGGTGTTCACCCTCAACCTCCTGGGCGACCCGGAGCTGCGCGTGCGCCGGCAGGCGCGGCGACCGCTGCGCTTCGACATCGTCGAGGACCTCACCCGGCTGCGGGTGACCACCGTCGAGGGCCGCGACCCGGTGCCCGGCGCGTCGGTGCGGGTGTCGGCCGGTCGTTCGGTCGTCGAGCTGGTCACGGATGCCGACGGCTGGGTCGACCTCGATGTTCGCGGCATCGGGAGGGCAGCCGCCCGCGGAGCCGTGTCGGTCGCCGTGCAGCACGAGGACTACGAACCCGTCGAGGGAGAGCTCGCCTCCGCCGGCGACTGAGGGAGCGCCGTATGCCGTGTGCGCGGGAGGGCGCGCACGGCATACGGTCTCGAGATGGCGACGCACACGCAGAGGTGGCCGGCCGGGACGCCGTGCTGGGTCGAGATCACCGTGGGTGACCTGGCGCGCAGCCAGGAGTTCTACGCCGCGGTCCTCGGGTGGGAGTTCGAGGACAGCGGTCCCGACTACGGCCACTACAACAACGCGCTCGTCGGCGGGCGCCGGGTGGCCGGGATGTCACCACCGGTGGAGGAGGCGGGCGACGGGTCGGCGGTGTGGACGACCTATCTCGCGACCGACTCGGTCGAGGCCACCGCCGAAGCCGCTGCGTCAGCGGGCGCACAGTGCGTGATGGAGCCGATGGACATCGCCGCGTTCGGCCGGATCGGGCTGTGGGTCGACAGCAGGGGCGCGCCGTTCGGGGCGTGGGAGTCGCGCGACCACACGGGCTACGAGGCCCACGACGAGCCCGGCGCCGTCTGCTGGGTCGACCTCGTCACCTCCGACCTCCCGACGTCAAAAGCCTTCTACCGCACCGTCTTCGGCTTCACCTACGACGACCTGTCCGTGGAGGGGATCGGCTACGCGACCTTCACGCCGCCCGGGTCGCAGTGGCCCGCGGGTGGCATGGGCGACCAGCAGGACGGCGACGTCCTCGGACCGCGCTGGTGCGTGACGTTCGAGGTCGACGACGTCGACACCGCCCGGCAGCGGGTCCTCGACCACGGCGGGTCCGCGCCACATCCGCCGCTGGACGTCGAGTTCGGGCGGATCGTCACCGTGCAGGGTCCCGACGGCGAGGAGTTCTCGCTCATGAAGCCGGCGCCCACCGACGACTTCAGCGGGCGCGACTGACCCGGGCCTCGTCCCACACCGGCTCCGGCGTCTCGACGACGCGCCCGTCGCTGCCGAACACGAGGAACCGGTCGAAGCCGCGAGCGAACCACCGGTCGTGGGTCACCGCGAGCACCGTCCCCTCGAACGCCGTGAGCGCCTGCTCGAGCGCCTCGGCCGAGTGCAGGTCGAGGTTGTCGGTCGGCTCGTCGAGGAGCAGCAGCGTCGCGCCCGACAGCTCGAGCAGCAGGATCTGGAAGCGCGCCTGCTGCCCGCCGGAGAGCGAGTCGAAGGTCTGCTCGCCCTGGCGCGCGAGCTCGTAGCGGTCGAGGACGCGGCTGGCCTCCTCGCGCCCTCGCCCGGACCGGTGCTCGTCGCCTCGGTGGAGGATCTCGAGCAGGGTCCGGCCACGCAGGTGTGGCGAGTCATGGGTCTGGGCGAACCACCCCGGCCGCACCCGCGATCCCAGACGCGCCGATCCGTTGTGCCGTACCGGTTGCACGACGACGTCGCTGACCGGACGGTGCTCCACGTCTGGGTCGCTGCCCCCGGCTGCGAGGAGCCGGAGGAAGTGCGACTTGCCCGACCCGTTGGACCCGAGGACGGCGACGCGCTCGCCGAACCAGACCTCGAGGTCGAACGGCTTCATGAGCGGATCGACGTCACCCGCGGCGTCGTCGGGGACACCCGGCGCCAGGAGCTCGACACCGGTGCAGACGACGGCCCGCTTGGCGGTGCGCCCACCCTGCAGCCGCATCGTGACGTTCTGGGCGATGGCAACCTTCTCGGGCGGTCCGGCCTTCTCGAACTTCGCCAGGCGCGTCTCGGCCGCATGCAGGCGGGAGGCGAGGCCGTCGTTGAACGCGGCCTTGGTGCGATACATGAGGACGAGGGCCTTGAGCTTGGCGTGCTCCTCGTCCCACCGCCGCAGCAGCTCCTCGAGCTTGTTGTTGCGCTCGACCCGGGCGTCGTGCCACGTCGCGAAGGACCCGGGGTGGGTCCACGCGGTCGCGCCGTTGACCCCCGGCTCGAGCGTCACGACCGACGTGGCGACCCGCGACAGCAGCTCGCGGTCGTGGCTGATGAAGAGCACGGTCTTGTCGGAGGCGATGAGCCGGTCCTCGAGCCAGCGCTTCGCCGGCACGTCGAGGTAGTTGTCGGGCTCGTCGAGCAGCAGCAGGTCCGCCGGGCCACTGAGCAGCGCCTCGAGCACGACCCGCTTCTGCTCGCCTCCCGACAGGGAGGTGACGGCGCGCCACTGGGCCCGCTCGAACGGCATACCGAGGGCCTGCGTCGTGACGGTGTCCCAGACCGTCGTCTCGAACTCGTAGCCACCCGCGTCACCCCAGTCGGCGAGCGCCTGCGCGTAGGCCATCTGCGCCGGCTCATCGTCGACCTCCATGATCCGCAGCTCGGCGGCGTCGACGGCCGTGGCGGTCGTGCGGATGCGCTCGGGTGCCACGCTGATGAGGAGGTCGCGCACCGTCGAGTCGTCGCGGACCTTGCCGACGAACTGGTTCATCACGGCGAGCGTGCCGCTCAGCGTGACCGCACCTTCGTGCGCGGTGAGGTCCCCGGAGACGATCCGGGTCAGCGTCGTCTTGCCCGTGCCGTTGGGCCCGATGAGGGCGACGCGCTGCCCCTCGCCGACCCGGAACTGGATGCCGTCGAGCAGGGGACGCCCGTCCGGGAGCGTGAACCCGACCTGGTTGACCTCGAGATGTGCCACGAGAGTCGATTGTCCAAGCCCGTATGCCGTCCCGTCACCCGAGTATCGCTTCGGGCTCGCTTCGCGCCCCGTCGGGGACCTCAGGACGTCGGCACACTCCTGTCGCCGAACGGGATCCGCTGCTCCTGGTCCCAGGACCAGCGAGCGTCCCCGCGCCGCAGCCGGAGCAGGGACAGATGGCTGGCGCGGAAGGAGGTCGGCGGGCGGTCCACCTCGCTCAGGTGCTCGTCCACCTCCTCTGCGCGAGGTGGGTCGGCGTTGGCGTAGGCGATCGAGATATGTGGCGTGAAGCCGGCGCGCGGCAGCGGGAGCGCGTGCGGCTCACGACCGAGACAGGTGCGGACGGCATCCGCCAGGTCCTCGCGCAGCGGGACGATGGACGGGGTCGTGCTGACGGACATCCAGACGGCGTCGGTTCTCGCGCGTGGTGCAGCGGCGACCAGGTCGACCGGTGGGGCCGCGGCGGCCAGGGTCGTCACCCGGTCGAGGAGCCGGGCCATGCCATCGGGGTCGACCTCCTCGACGAAGCCGACTCCGAGGACGGTCATGTGCAGCCACCGCGGCTCCACCAGATCCAGGCCGCGCACCTGCGAGAGGCTCTCCTGGTACGCGGTGGCGTGTTCCACCAGCGGCGGCATCGAGCCGCAGGTCACGTACAGGGCCCACAGACGCTGACCCGGCCGCCACGCCTCCTCACGCGCCCAGTGGTTCCTCATGGCAGCCGTCCCCCGTGGGTCCATGCAGCCACGCTATCGAGCCCGCGAGCACCCGACCGGCCCGCGCGACGGGCGCCGTCGGGATCGGCGACGGTAGGTTCTCGGCATGGCCGCAGACGCTCAGAAGCCGTTGGAACTCTTCGGGATCGACGGGCTCCTCACCGCCGACGACCGCGACATGCGCGACACCGTGCGGGCCTTCCTCGACGCCGAGGTCCGGCCGCACGTGCCCGGCTGGTTCGAGGCCGGCTCCGTGCCCGTGCGCGAGCTGGCGCCGAAGTTCGGCGAGCTCGGGCTCCTCGGCATGCACCTCGAGGGCTACGGCTGCGCCGGGACGAGCGCCACGGCATACGGGCTGGCCTGTGCGGAGCTGGAAGCGGTCGACTCCGGCATCCGCAGCCTGGTGAGCGTCCAGGGGTCGCTCGCGATGTTCGCGATCCACCGCTTCGGCAGTGAGGAGCAGAAGCAGGAGTGGCTGCCGCGGATGGCCGCGGGCGAGGCCATCGGGTGCTTCGGCCTCACCGAGCCCGACTTCGGGTCGAACCCCGCGGGCATGCGCACGCGCGCCCGCCGCGACGGTGACGACTGGGTGCTCGACGGCTCGAAGATGTGGATCACCAACGGTTCGGTCGCCGACGTCGCCGTCGTGTGGGCCCGCACCGACGACAGCGACGGCTCCACGGTGCGTGGCTTCGTCGTGCCGACGGACACCCCCGGCTTCTCGGCGCCCGAGATCACCGGCAAGCTCTCGCTGCGCGCCTCGGTGACCTCGGAGCTCGTGCTCGACGGGGTTCGCCTGCCGGCGTCGGCGATGCTGCCCGAGGCCCGTGGTCTGTCCGGCCCGCTGTCCTGTCTGTCCGAGGCGCGCTTCGGCATCGTCTTCGGGGCGCTCGGTGCCGCACGCGACGCCCTCGAGGTGACGATCGCCTACACGCAGGACCGCGAGATCTTCGACAAGCCGCTCGCCGGCTACCAGATCACCCAGACCAAGCTCGCCGACATGACCCTCGAGCTCGGCAAGGGGATGCTCCTCGCGCTCCACCTCGGTGCGCTCAAGGACGCGGGCACGCTGCGACCCGAGCAGGTGAGCCTGGGCAAGCTCAACTCCTGCCGCGAGGCCATCGCCATCGCGCGCGAGTGCCGCACGCTGCTCGGGGCCAACGGCATCGCCCTGGAGTACTCGCCGATGCGGCACGCCAACAACCTCGAGTCCGTCCTCACCTACGAAGGAACATCCGAGGTCCACCAGCTCGTTGTCGGGCAGGCCCTCACCGGGCAACCGGCCTTCCGCTGAGCAGTGCCTCACCGGTCGATTCGGCAGGATAGTGAAGTCTAGGACGACCGCTAGAACACGCTAGCGGGAGTCATCGAGGAGGCGACATGGGCGACGACACGTTCGCCGACGACTACGAGACGGCGCGCGCGAGCTTCGAGGCGGGGGACTACCGCGAGGCGGCGTCGCTGTTCGTGGACCT
Organism: Knoellia sp. LjRoot47; assembly: GCF_964253435.1. Lineage (NCBI taxonomy): Bacteria > Bacillati > Actinomycetota > Actinomycetes > Micrococcales > Intrasporangiaceae > Knoellia > Knoellia sp. LjRoot47. The sequence goes on along the minus strand of NZ_CAXUQS020000001.1, from coordinate 896,057 downwards.
CGTCGACCGCAGCGCGCTCGAGCCGCCGCTGCACGGCACGACCGAGCTGCGCCTCTACCTCGCGCGGTCCTACTACCACTCGGCGCAGCTGGCCCGGGCCGAGGAGATCCTGCGGGCGATGCTCGTCGACCACCGGGACGACCACTATGCGCTCCTGCTCCTCGGTCGCACCCTGCAGCGCCAGAGCCGGCACGACGAGGCCAGGCCCCACTTGGCGATGGCCAAGTTGCTCGGCGGCTACGACATCGAGGGTCCAGACCTCCCCGACGACCGGCCGCGGGACTGAGCCACAGCCCGCCCGAGCGAGCCCCGACCGCTCCACGGCACGTCGTGACCACCCGGAAAATGGCTCGAAAGTGGCCGTGATCAACCCTGCACAAACCTTGACTCGACCAGGCTGGGGGTGTGTTCTGGAGGGACAGAAGGCGACAGGCAAGCGATACCCGGTGGTGGTGTCGGCCTCCCCTCCCGACCCCGCATCGGGTGCGTACGCGCCGCCCCTCACCCCGAGAAGGGGTGGGGGGCGGCGTTTGGTGTCGGTCTCCCGCGGCGCACCGGGCGCGGAGCGCACAACCTTGTACAAACCCTTGACAATGGGTGCGGCGAGGAGTTGTCTCACAGGTGGGCCCGACACCCCCGGACCCGTCCCCTTCACCAGGAGAAGTCATGAGGAAGCTCGTCACCGCCGCCGCTGTCGCAGCAGCCGCCACCCTGACCGTCGCCGTCGCACCCTCCGCGAGCGCCAAGCCGGACACCGACTGCATGCGGGCCGGGATCAACACCCTCAAGGACGCCGGCCTCTTCTCGGCCGTCGCCAAGGGCGGGCTGCCGATCAGCACCGCCGTGAGCGTGGGCGTCACCCCGCGTGCCGGCACCGACGTGGCCTCGCTGCCCGACCCGCTGCCCCTGAGCGTGGTGCTCGCCGACCACCGCGCCGGGGAGAGGAGCCTCTTCATCTACCCCTGGTGCTGACGACTCCCCCGAGTGCTGACGCGTCTGCCCTTCGCCGCAGGCACCGGGGTTGCAGGACACCGCCTCCCGCCGCGCATCGTGTGGGGGGCGGTGTCGCGCGTGGCACCCGCCGCGCCCCGGGAGCCCGTCAGGCTCGAGCGCTCCGGGTCCGGGGGAGCGACGCGCCGAGCGCCTTGACGCCCGCCGCGAGGTCGTGCCCGAGGAGGAGGGCTCCCGCGACCTGTCCCTGGTGACCGCCGCCCACGGCCATGACGACGCCCGGCGCCTGCTGGCGGACCGCGTCGACCACGGCCTGGGCCGCGACGGCGTCCGCGAGCCGAGGCACCGACAGCACCGCCGCGCCCGCGTGACGGCGTGAGACCGCGCCCACCCACTCGGCCGTCGGGAGGTCGGCTCCGAGGTAGGCCGTGCGCATGCCGGCCCGCCGTGCCCCGACCGAGAACGCGAGCAGCCCCAGCTCGTGGCGGGACCCGGGAGGAAGGCCGAGGACGACGAGGGGACCGGCGGTCGCCTTGGGCGTCGCGTCGTAGAGCGCGGCGAGCCGCCGGTGGACGGCGTGGCTCACGAGGTGCTCGCCGGCCGTGGTGATCCGCCCGTCGGCCCACGCGCTCCCGACCGAGAGCAGGACGGGCATGAGCCAGCCGCCGACCATCCGGGGGTAGTTCTCGTCGGCGAACGCACGGTCGAGCACGACGCCCAACCGGGACGCGTCGAGGTCGGCGGCAGCCTCCATGACCTCTTGGAGCCCGTCGGGCTCGACCCCGTCGACGAAGCCACCAGCCGGACCGCCGACCCGAGCCGGGCCGTCCACCGTCCCCTCTCCGACGGTGCCGCCGGGGGGGAGCATCGCCGGGTCCACCCCGTCCAGGCGCCGCAGCGTCTCGGCGGCGGCCTCGCTCGCGGTCCACCCGTCGTCGACGAGCGAGGCCATGATGCGCAGCGCCCGCAGGTCGCCGTCGGAGTACAGCCGGTAGCGGCCCTCGGAGCGCACGGGTGACACGACGCCGTAGCGGCGCTCCCACGCGCGCAGCGTCGGCAGCCCGATGCCGGTCAGCTCCGCGGCCCGCTTGATCGTGTACATGGTTTGTCCAGCGTATTCCGAGCGGCGGGAGCCGCAACCCCGACAAGCCGCAGTGCCACCCGGCGTCAGTCGGCGATCCCCCCCGACTCGAGCGCGAGGAGGAACTCCTTGGCGGCCGGCCCACCGGCATACCCGCCGACGCGACCGCCCACGGAACCGCCGGCCGGGAGCACGCGGTGGCACGGCACGAAGACGCAGACCGGGTTGGCGCCCAGCGCCGAGCCCACGGCTCGGGAGGCGCCCGGCCGCGAGATCGTCGCGGCCAGCTCGCCGTAGGTCGTCGACGCGCCGTAGCCCACACCCGCCACGAGCCCGCCCAGCACCGCGCGCTGGAACTCGCTCGCGAGGACGAGGTCGACCGGCACCGAGAAGCCGGTCACCGTGCCCGAGAGGTATGCCGTGAGCTCGCGTCGCGCGGTGTCGAGCGGCTTCGCGTGGCGCAGGACGCGCGGTGACACGACGTCGGACAGGCGCTGCAGCCAGGCGTCCTCGTCGTCGGTCGAGGTGACGTAGGCACTCGTGACGAGCCGGCCGTCGGCGCGCACGGCGAGGAGGAGGCGGCCCACGGCGGTGTCCTCGACGGCATACGAGACGTCGGACTCCGGAAGGACGGGCGGGCGGACGTCGGGCGCGAAGGCGCCGAGCAGGTCGGTGGTCATCGAAGGTCCTCCAGGTCGATTCGCAAGGTGGCGAGGGCGTCGGACACGAGGCGCCGGCTCATCGCCGAAGTGGTGCCCAGGGCCGTGGCGACGGCGCGGTGGTCGAGGTCGGCGACGTACTTGAGGACGACGGCCTCGCGCTGGCGCTCCGGCAGCGAGCCGACCCGCGCCCAGAGCCCGTCGTCGGGAGCGGCGGGGCCGTCCACCACGGGCGCCGTGGCCAGTGAGGCCGGGTCGTCGTGCGGCGTGGTGCGGCGGGCGGCGCGGTGCGCGTCCATCGCGCACCGGTGGGTGATGGTGAGCAGCCAACCCCGCAGGTTGCGCGTCGACGTGAGCCGCGGGTAGGCCGCGAGCGCCTGCACCCACGCCTGCTGAGCGACGTCGTCGCCGAGGTTCGGACCCGCGAGGGCATGAGCGAGTCGGCCGACGTCGCGCCAGTGCGCGTCGACGAGGCTCTGGAAGGGCGGCAGGCTCACGATGATGGAACGGTATGCCGTCCGAACGTGTGAGTCGCTCCCGTCACCCGGGTGCTCGCACTGGGACCATGGCCCGATGGAGGCGCGTTCGGCGGGGACCCCGGAGGGCTCGGGGAGTCGGGGGCGGCCGCGTGTCGTCGCCCACCGCGGGGCCAGCGCCGAGCAGCCCGAGCACACCCTCGCGGCCTACACGACGGCCTTCGGCCACGGGGTCGACGGGATCGAGTGCGACGTCCGCCTCACCGCCGACCACCACCTCGTCTGCGTCCACGACCGTCGCGCGGACCGGACGAGCAACGGCAACGGCGTCATCTCCACGCTCGAGCTCGCCCGGCTCGAGCAGCTCGACTGGTCGAGCTGGAAGAAGCTCGACGACGGCACCTCGCGCGAGGACGCCGACGTCGACCCCGAGCGCGGGCGGCTGCTCACCCTGCGCCGGCTGCTCGACTCGCTCGTCGACCAGCGCCAGGAGCTGCTCACCCTCATCGAGACCAAGCACCCGACCCGCTACGGCGGGCTCGTCGAGCGCCAGCTCGTCACCGTGCTGCGCGAGTTCGGCCTGACGACGGGCGACCTGCCGCAGCTGCCGCACGTCCGGGTCATGTCGTTCTCGATCCTCGCGCTCATGCGGATGCGGGGGCTGGCGCCGCAGGTCCCGCTCGTCTACCTCGTCGACGCCGCGGCACCGCGCTTCTCGTGGGACGGGTCCCTGCCGCGCGGGGTCAACATCATCGGGCTCGACGTCCGGATCCTGCGCAGGACACCGTCGGTGGTGCGCGCGCACCAGCGTCGCGGGCACGAGGTCTACGTCTGGACCGTCAACGAGCCGGACGACGTCCAACGCTGCGCCGACCTCGGCGTCGACGTCATCATCAGCGATCGACCTCGGGACGTCATGGGATTGCTCGGCTAGAGTCCCCGGCGTGACGTCTTCCAACACCCCCGAGCTCGACGAGTTCGGCGGCACCATCGGCAAGGGCCAGGTCCGCACCATCCGAGCGCCCTGGGGTGTGTCGACCGTGCCCAAGGTGCGCAAGGCCGTGGTCGCCGACCTCCGGGCCCGCGACCTCGCCGAGCAGACCATCGACGAGGCCGAGATCGTCGCCTCGGAGCTCATGACCAACGCCATCCGCCACGCGCGGCCGCTCGCCGACGGGTGCCTGCGCGTCCGCTGGAAGGTCCGCGGCGAGGTCGTCGAGGTCGAGGTCACCGACGGTGGCGGCGACACCGTGCCCGTTCCCGCCAAGCCGGAGGTCTGGCTCACGAGCGGGCGAGGACTGCGGATCATCCGTTCGCTCGCCCACGAGTGGGGCGTCGGCGAGGACAAGGGCGGCCAGACGGTGTGGGCCGCCATGGGCGGACCGAGCCGCCGCCGGGCCACCTGAGCGTCGCTCCGGCCCGGTGCGCTCCGAGCCACCTGACCTGAGCACGCTCGCCGCACCACTACGCTGACGCCCATGGGCAAGGCTTCGCGACGACGCAGGACCACCGACGACCAGGGCGCACCCGCGAGGCGGCAGCGCACCGCGGCCGTCCCCTACGTGAACCGTCCCTTCGAGGGACTTCCGCAGGAGACCGAGTGGGTGGCGATCCGCGAGATCCTGCCCGCCGCCACGGTCGCCGTGCGGTTCGCCGATGGCCAGGCCCCCGAGGGCGTGGAGTCCGCGACGATCGCGACGGTGCTCCCCATGGCGTGGCCGGCGCTGCACCGCTCCGACGGCACCGTCCTCATCGGGACGCAGTCCGGCTCGTCGACGGGTGACCCGAGCCGCGACCTCGCGGCCCAGCTCCTCGCCGGCGCCGCCGCCGAACCCGGCACCGCCGTGCAGCACGTCGCCGCCGCGACCGCCGACACCCCGCGCCTGCAGGACCTCATCGACACGAGCGAGCCGTTCGAGTTCGTCGTGCACGAGGGCTTCGACTTCTGGGTGGAGGGGCAGGACCTCGACGAGGACGGCCAGGCCTCGCTCGACCGCGCCAACGAGTCGGTCGTGCCGACCCGGCGGATGTCCGCCCTCCCCTCGGCCTACTGGGTCAAGATCGGCGAGCGCACCTACATCCGCCTGGTCCTGCCCGACGACGAGGACACCGCCACCGACGCCCTCGCCCGCCTGCACGCGGCGGCCGAGTCCGGCCTCGGCGACGGCACCCGGCTGCTCGGCGCCTTCCGCGCCTGCGGCCTGCTCGTCCCCGTCTTCGAGGTCCCGGCCGACAGCGACCCGTCCCAGCACGAGGACGCGCTCGCGACCTTCGGCACGCGGTATGCCGCCGCGCTCGCCTCCACGGCCGCCCTCACCGCGGACGAGCGCCGCGCCCGTTCCGGCCTGCTGAGCCGCCAGGTCACGCTGCGCTGATGTCGGCGCCCGGAGGACCTGCGCGCGCTGTCGCCGCGATCATCCCGTGCAAGGACGAGGCGGACCGGATCGCTGCGACGGTCGAGGCGGTGCTCACCCTCGAGGGTGTCGACCGGGTCGTCGTCGTCGACGACGGGAGCTCCGACGACACCGCGGCCGTGGCGCACGCGGCGGGGGCCGACGTCATCGTCCACGCGCGCAACGCCGGCAAGGCGGCCGCGCTCGAGACGGGTGTCCGCCACCTCCGCGGGCTCGAGGCCGCCGAGGGCGCCGGGGTCGGCCCGCGCCACCTCCTCTTCGTCGACGGCGACCTCGAGGGCTCCGCGACCAACCTCCACGTGCTCGTCCCGCCGGTCCGCGACGGCCGCGCCGACATGACGATCGCCACCCTGCCCGCGCAGAAGGTCGCCGGTGGCGGGCGTGGGTTCGTGGTCCGCCTTGCCCGTGAGGGCATCGAGGACCTCACCGGCTGGACCGCCGTCCAGCCGCTGTCGGGCATGCGCTGCCTCACCGCCGAGGCCTTCGAGGCGGCCAGCCCGCTCGCGCCCGGCTGGGGTGTCGAGGTCGGGCTCACCGTCGACGTGCTCGGCGCCGGGCTGCGCGTCGAGGAGGTCCCGTGCGAACTGCACCACCGGGTCTCCGGCAAGGACTGGCGCGGTCAGGTGCACCGCGCCATGCAATACCGCGACGTCTGGCGTGCCCTGACCCGGCGGCGTCTGCGCCGAGCCCTCTCCAAGCGTGCACCCGGTGTCGCACACCGCATCTGACGCCGACGCCGGCGAGGCGCCCAGCGGTCTCGCCCTCGGGCACACAGGGGAGGTCGCCCGCCGAGGACTGCTGCTCGCGTCCTTCGCCCTCCTGCTCCTCGTCGGCCTGGCGCTCCCGCACGCCGCCGCCCCCGACCTCGGCCCCCGTGGGTGGGCGCCGGGCACGCTCCTCCCCGTCGCGCTCTCGCCGGCAGTGGTCACGGGAGCCCTGTGGACGGCATACGTGCTGGGAGCCGTGGGGGTGCTGCTCGCGGTCCTGGGCCGCGGCACCGAGCTGCCCCGAGCGGTCGTCGCGGCGCTCGCGGTCGGCGCCGCCCTCACCGCGCCGTTCGGCTCGGGCGACCACGTGAGCTACGCGGCCTACGGGCGGATCCTCGCGCTCGGCGACAACCCGTGGGTCGTGTCACCCGACACGTGGCGCGGCGGCAGCGACCCCGTCGTCTCGGCCGTCGAGGCGCCGTGGACCGAGGAGCCCAGCGTCTACGGCCCGTTCGCGACGGTCGTCCAGGGGCTCACCTCGCTCGGCGGTGGCGACAACCTGCGCCAGACCGTGTGGCTGTGGCAGCTCGTCGTCATCGCGTCGTGGCTCGCCGTCCGCTGGTGCCTGCGCCGGATCCTCCCGGGCCGCGAGGGTCGGATCGACGCCGTCTGGACGGCCAACCCCCTCGTCTTCTCGGTCGGTGTCCTCGGCGCCCACGTCGACCTGCTCGCGACCGCGCTCGCCGTCGCCGCCGTCTGGGCGGCGCACCGGTATGCCGGCCTCGGCGGGGCCGCTCTCGCCGGCACCCTCGCAGCCCTCGCGATCTCGTCGAAGTTCACGTATGCCGTCGTCCTCCTCGCGCTCGTCGTCGCCTTCTCGGCGCGGCGGGTCGCACGGTCCGCGGTGCTGCTCGTGGCAGCCGGCGTCGTCGTCGGTGGGCTCCAGCTGTGGGCCGGACCGAACGTCTACGACCAGATCGGCCGGTCGGCGCGGGCGGTCTCGCTGGCGACGCCGTGGCGGTGGGTCTTCGAGACCCTGGGCGGGGACGCGGACGCACGCCGGGTCGTCTCCGTGTGCGCTGCGGTGCTCGCCGTCGTCTTCGCGCTGTGCCTGTGGCGGCTCGTGCGGCCGGCCGAGTCGTCCGTCGGGGCCAGGGCGCTCGCAGCCGTCGCGGTCCTCACCGGCGCCTACGCGATGGCGGCGTCCTACTCGCTGCCCTGGTACGACGTCGTCGTCTGGGCGACCCTGCCTGCTGTCGTCGCCGGCGTCGCCGACCTCGTGCTGCTGCTGCGGCTGTGGGTCATGACCATGGCCTACACGCCGGGGCGGGTCCTCGGCATGACCCCGGGCGTCGAGGACGTCACGATGACGGTGCGCACGAACGTGGCGCCGGTGGCGATGCTCGTCGTGTGGCTCTGGCTCGTCACGAGCGCCGTGCGCGGCGGGTTCCGGCGACCGCTCGCAGGTCCTCCTCGAGGGTCCGCACCACGACGCTGACGATGAGCGGCACGGCGACGGTGGCCCCGACGGCGGGGATCGCGGTGCCCGAGTCGTTGATGAGGAACCCGATGGTGAGCATGATGACGAGCGCGATGAGCCCGGCGCGCAGGGTCGGGGCCTTCTCGGACGCCTTGCCCAGGCCGCGCGAGCCCCACGAGGTGGGCCGGGCGAGGACGTAGATGACGAAGAGCAGCGCCGCCGGCACGAGCAGGGTGAGGGGGGCGTTGCCGAGCAGGATGTTCCAGTTCTGCTGCGCCTTGCGGACGACGATGTCCATCGCGTTGCCGTCGATGATGGCCTGGATGAAGTTGCCCAGGTGGCTGCGGCTCTCGGACTCGCGCAGCCAGTCGAGGAACGCGACGCCGAAGAACAACGCGGCCGACCCGACCCCGATGAGGAGCACCCGCTGCCACGTCATCCGCAGCCCGAGGATCGACAGCACGAGGTAGGCGATGCCGGGGATGAGGGCGGGCGGCCCGCCGCCGTCGGCTCCCCAGAACGGTGCGCCGTCGATGATCACCGCGCCGATGCCGATGACGAGCACCGCGATCGCGGCGATGCGGTCGCGGCCCTGCCGCACGAGGTAGCTCGAGATGGCGGTCGCCAGCAGGATCGACGAGGTGGCGAAGAGCGCGAAGGTCACGTTGCCCATGCCGTAGAAGCGTCCCGCGACGACCGGCTGGAGGCCCATGAGCGAGGACTGCTGGAGCCGGGATCCGGTGATGACGTCGCCGGCGAGCACCGCGATCGTCACCGCCGAGACGAAGGCGAGCGGCCCGAGAGCGGTGCGTCCCCACGGTCCGCGCAGGGCGGCATACGCGATGAGGGCGACGAAGAGCCCGACGGCACCGACGATCGAGATCATCGGGATCGGGAAGCGCCACCACGGCAGGAGGTTGGCGAGGAAGGTCGACGCGGGCACCGACGCCGCCGCCACCGCGACGACCCGGACGATGCTCAGGACCCGGCGGCGCGTGTCATCGGTGCCGATCTTGCCCTTCCAGACGAGGAGGACGAGCAGGTAGATGACGAGCTGGCCGTAGGCGAACCCGTTGAAGAACGGCGGAACGAGGCTGTGCACCTCGTGGCTCGCGAGGTCGTAGTCGACGAGCCCCTGGAGTCGCTCGGCGGCACGGCGCTCGGAGTTGTCCGGGGCCTGCTCGCTCGTCATCGTCGCGCCTCCGAGGCCGTCGGGCACGGCGACACCGGTGAGGTTCATGACCGTGACGGGGACGTCCTGGGCCTGCACGAGGCCGGGCTGGCGGGTCGAGGCGGCGTTGAGGCTGCCGGGCCCGAAGTGGGGTCCCCGGGCGACGACGAGGCGGAGGCGCTCGGTCACGCCGGCGTCGGAGAGGCTGGCCACGATGAAGTCGGCGCCACCAGGGGCGGCGGTGATGACCTCGCCGATCCGCTTGTCGATGGCGGCGACCTGCTCGACGCGCGAGCCCTCGACGGCCTGCTCGCCCTCGGCGATGTCGTCGGGGTCGCGCACGCTGCCGACGTCGACGATCGTCAGCGGGCAGGTGTTCATGTCGACGAGCAGGGTCTCGGGGGAGTACGGCGAGTAGCGGTCGGTGGTGCCCTCGGGCATGGCCGCGGCGATGGCGGCACCGCGTCCGACGGGCTTGATGCAGACGTCGGACTTCGACGCGGACTCACCGAGCAGCCCCAGCTTGCTGTCGAACTTGCGGGAGGCGGCAGCCTGCTCGTAGGCGTCCCAGCCGGGGACGACACCACCGCTGGGCTCCTCGAGCGGGGTGCAGGGGCGCGACTGCGCGCTGCCCGTGCCCGGTCGCGGCGCGGCCGCGCGGTTCGCGGCGGAGACGCCGAGCCAGCCGTCGGCGGGGCAGGTGTTGGTCTCGACCGACCGGATCGACATCGCCGCGCTCGAGCCGTCGCGCAGCAGCATCCAGAGGTTGGGGGTGGCCTTCTCGCTGACGTCGGTCCAGGTGATCCCGCCGGTGCCGATGAGCACCGTCGCGCCGAACGGCTCGGGTGCGGCGGAGGTCGCGGACGACGTGGACGACGCGGACGTCGCCGATATGGAGGTGGAGGTGGCCGCGTCGGTCGGAGCCGCGTCGGCCGACGTCGTGAGCAGCGCCGCGCCGCCCAGACCGAGGAGGGCCGCGAGCGCAGCGATGAGAACGGCCAGGGCTCGACGAGTCACGGCAGCGATCCTACGTGCGGCCGGACACGCGTCATGTGGTGAGCATGTGAGGGACGGGTGAAGACACAATGGCCCCGTGACCCCGACCTCGCCACGCTCTCGGCGCCCGGTGCCGGCACGGTGGCAGTGGGCCCTCGCCGTGGTCGTCATCGCGCTCGCGGCCGTCCCGGCGGTGCTGCGCTACCTCGTGTTCTGGCCGATGGACCAGTGGCAGGTCGACGTCGAGGTCTATCGCGATGCCGGCGTCTCGATCCTCACCGGGCGCCCGATCTATGCTGCGATGACCGAGGCGCCGCAGCTGCTGCCGTTCACCTACCCGCCCTTCGCGGCGATCCTCGCGATTCCGTTGGCGTGGGTCCCGTTCGGGGTCGCCGGCTGGCTGTGGACCGCCGCCCAGGTCGCCGCCACGACCGCGATCGTCTGGTATGCCGGGTGGCGCCTCGTCCACCGCGCCGGACCATGGGTGCCCCTCGCGCTCGCGGCGCTCGTCGCGCCGATGCTGTGGCTGCACCCGGTGTCGGACGGGATCCGGTTCGGGCAGGTCAACGCGTTCATGGTGCTCGCCTGCCTCATGGACCTGCGCCGCCCGCGACCCGGACTGCTGCGGCACGTGCCGCCCGGCGTCCTCGTCGGGCTGGCGATGTCGATCAAGCTCACGCCCGGCGTCTTCGTCATCCACTACCTCGTCAACCGGCGCTGGCGCGAGGCCGCGACCGCGGTGGGGACCGCCGTCGGCGTGACCCTCGGCGCGTGGGTGCTGCTGCCCGAAGCGTCATTCGCGTTCTGGGGTGGGGCGCTGCAGGACCCGGCCCGGCTCGGGCCCAACTTCGGCACGTCGAACCAGTCGATGCGCGGCTTCCTGCTCCGGGTCGGTCCGGAGGGCTTCGCCGGGACGGCGATCTGGCTCGTGCTCGTCGCGGTCGTCGGGGTCTTCGGGTTCCGGCTGGCTCGTCGGATGTGGCTGCGCGACGACTCGATCGGCGAGGTGGCGGTCGTTGGGCTGCTTGCCTGCCTGCTCTCCCCGGTGGCGTGGATCCACCACTTCCACTGGATCGTCGTCGTCGTGTTCGCCCTCCTCGGTGCGCAGCCGTGGCGCCGCCGCGGGCCGGGCGTGCCGTGGTGGCGCACCCGACGGCTGGCCGCCGGGCTCGTCGTCACCGGGTGGTTCCTCATGCGGATGCCGTGGTGGGGGATCTCCTGGCTCAACCACCCGGAGTGGCCCGAGCTGCCCGGGCGGATCCTCCAGAACGCCGACGTCGCAGGTGGCCTCGTCGCCCTCTGGCTGCTCTGGTGGGTGGGCCGCGACGAGGCGCAGCAGGTCGAGATGAGCACTGCCGACCGAGCCGAGCACCCCTCGCTGCTCGCCTCGCCACCTTCTGCTCGCCTCGGGTAGCCGACGCGGACTGGACGTACCCGCGGCGGGTGAGCGGACGGCATACGCTGGCGCCCATGTTCGCGAGCAGCGTCGCCGAGGTGGTCATCCTTCTCGTCCTCGTCGTGCTCCCGATCGCCGCCCTGGTGGCGCTCGTCGTCCTCGTGCTGCGGCTGCGGGCCCGGGTGCAGCACCTCGAGCGCCAGCGGCCCGTCGGTGCCGGCGACCTCGCTGCCCTGCGCGCCGACATCGGCCAGGCGCTGCGGCACGTGGCGGTCGTGCGCTACGACGCGTTCGGTGACATGGGTGGGCGGCTCAGCTTCAGCGCCGCGATCGTCGACGACCGCGGCGACGGCGTCGTCCTGTCCTCGATCCACGCGCGCGGTGAGTCCCGCACCTACGCCAAGGGCATCACCGAGGGCGGCTCCGACGCGACCCTCACCCCCGAGGAGCAGCAGGCGCTGAGCGCCGCCCGCACCGGAAGGCAGCGATGACCACCCGCTACGGCTACCTCGGCCCCGAGGGCACCTTCACCCAGATGGCGCTGCTCGCCTGGTCGCAGTCGCACGACGGCGAGCACGTGCCGTTCGGGTCGGTGGACTCGGCGCTCGATGCGTTGCGGCGCAGCGAGATCGATGCCGCGATGGTGCCGATCGAGAACTCCGTCGAGGGCGGCGTCTCCGCGACGCTCGACGCCCTCGCCAGCGGTGACCCGCTCGTCGTCATCGGCGAGGTCAACGTCCCGATCACCTTCGTGCTGGCCGCCCGAGCCGGTATGCCGCGTGCCGACGTCCGCGCGGTCGGCACCCACTCGCACGCCTGGGCGCAGGTCCGCGGCTGGATGGACGCGAACCTCCCGGGTGCGGCCTACGTCCCGACCCTGTCGACCGCCGCCGCGGCTGCCGGGCTGGCGGGCGGGGTCGACCAGGCCTACGACGCCGCCGTCTGCGCCCCGGTCGCCGCGTCGAACCACGGGCTCGAGGTCCTCGCCTCCGACATCGGCGACCGCGCCGGCGCCGTGACCCGCTTCGTCCTCGTCTCGCGGCCGGGCACGCTGCCCGAGCGCACCGGCGCCGACAAGACGACCGTCATGCTCTTCCAGCGCCACAACCGGGCGGGTGGCCTGCTCGAGCTGCTCGAGCAGTTCGCGGTGCGCGGCATCAACATGACCCGGCTCGAGTCGCGCCCGACCAAGGGCTCGCTCGGCTCCTACTGCTTCTCGATCGACTTCGAGGGCCACGTCCTCGACGAGCGCGTCGGCGAGGCGCTCATGGGGCTCAAGCGGGTCTGCGCCGAGGTGCGCTTCCTCGGGTCCTACCCGCGCGAGGACGGTGCAGCCGTCGAGGTGGCGCCGCTGACCAGTGACGCCGACTTCGCCGGCGCTCGCGACTGGCTGCGGTCGCTGCGCGGCACCTGACCCGGGGCCGGCCCATCAGCTGAGCCGCTCCGCGCACCCCGCGCGGCAACCGAACCCGGGTGGGTCGGGGTTCGTGCTCAGCGTTCGGTGCGTCCGGCCGTTTGCCGCGCACCGTGCCCACTGCCGGGCGGCGCCGTCAGTCCTCGTAGGTCGTGACCCACTCGTCGATCTCGGTCCAACGCTCGTCGAGCCACTCCTCGATGGCGGGAACGTCGTCGGGCACCTCGTCGGCGGCGTAGGTGTGGGCGCGCACGAGGAAGGGCCGGTCGGTGAACGGGATCGCGTCCCACAGCTCCCTGGGGGTCGTGAGCCGGCCGAAGCCCGCGTGCCCGACGATCATGACGTCGGCGTCGGGCCGCTCGTCGAGGACCGCGACGACCCCCTTGGTCTTGGGCGGCAGCGTGTTCCAGAGCTGGAGCGCGCGGCGGGCGCGCAGCTCCTGGCCGGCCTCGCGCAGCCGGGTGATGAGCCGGCGGCGACGGTCGGGCGAGAAGTTCTGGCCCTCGGGGAAGAGGAGCAGCACGTCGTCGTGCTTGAGTCCACGGGCGAGCTCGCGCACCCCCTCGACGCGGTCGTCACCGGCGCCGGTGCGCGACGGCACGAAGTAGGACCGCATCTGCGTGAGCAGGGTGTCGACCATCGGGTCCCACCGAAGGGCCTCTGCGAGAACGATCTTGGGCATGCGCTCGGCGGTGTGGCCGAGCAGCCAGGCGAGGGCGATCGAGTCACCGGGACCTGCGTGTCGCGCGAACGCGACGAGCGGGGCGCCCTCGTTGCCGAAGTGCATGCGGTCGTCGAGGCGCACCTCGAAGCCGACCCAGCGTTTGCCGAGGATCATCGCCCGGTTGAGCCCGGCGAGGAAGACCTTCTCGTGGTCGTCCTCCCACGCCGGCGCCGTGTGGTCGGGGTTCTTGAGCTGCAGGCGCCAGCAGTCCATGAGCATGCGGACGTCGACCCAGATGAGGCCGACGCCGAGGCAGCTCACCCGGAAGAGCCGGGCCCGCCTGTCGACGAACGCGTGGAACGCCCCCGCCACGATGACCGGCGTCGCGAGACCGGTGAGCGCGGCCGCGCCGACCGGCCACACCACGGGGAGCACACGACGGGCGAACCGCGGCGGCTTCGGGATTCCCGCAAGACCCATGACGTGACTGTATGCCGTGGGGTGGGCGACGCTCTGGGGATCAGAGGTCGGAGAGGTATGCCGTCGACGCGGCATACGCCTGCTCGGCACGTTCGGTGAGGCGCGAGGCGCGGCCGTAGGTCAGTGCGACCGAGGGCGTCTCGGGGGCGCCGCTGGGCAGGACGTGCACCTCGACGCCGTCGGGGATCGACTCCATCTCGTGGACGTAGCGGTGACGGCGCGAGATCTCGAACGCCACGACCCCGACCTCCCACGGACGGCGCGGAGGAGAGAGTGGCTGCTCGACCCGGCCGACCTGGAGGACGAAGATCCGGTCGGCGCCCAGGCTGACCGCCCGGCCCACGGGGATGGAGTGGACGAGCCCACCGTCGAGGTAGTGCTGGCCGGCGATCTCGACGGCAGGGAAGAGGCCGGGCACCGAGCACGACGCGACGACGGGGTCGACGAGCTCGCCGCTGCTGAACCACGTCGAGCCGGCCGTCTCGATGCAGGCGGCGACGCACTGGAACGGCACCTCGAGCTCCTCGAACGTGTCGACCGGCAGGTGGTCGTCGACGATCGAGCGCAGCGGCGCGCTCGTGAGCAGGTGGGTGCGGAAGCGGGCGATGCGGGCGGCCGAGCGCATGGGGTTCTCGAGGAAGACCCCACTCGAGCCGACAGCCCGCCAGGCCTCGGTGAGCGCCCGGATGCCGTCGACGGAGGGGTCCGCGGCGACGAAGGCGCCGTTGAGCGCACCGATGCTCGTGCCGACGACGAGGTCCGGTCGGACGCCGCGCTCGGCCAGTGCCCGCAGCATCCCGAGCTGGGTCGTGCCGAGCACCCCACCGCCGCCGAGCACGTACGCCGTCGTCATACCGGCAGCCTATGCACCGAAGCGGTGGCCGACGGCACGGCCGCGTGCACCGCAATAGGCTGGGGCCATGCCAGGCGCCGCGTTCTTCGACCTCGACCGGACCCTGCTCCAGGGAGGCACCGGCCCGCACCTCACGCAGGCGATGGTGGACCTCGGGGTCGTGCCGCGGTCGCTGCCGGGGCAGGGCCTGCTCTTCAAGGCGTTCGACCTCGTCGGCGAGAACCTCCCATCGATCTTCCTGGCGCGCCAGGCCACCCTCGTCGCGCGGGGCAAGGACTCGACGTCGTTCGACGAGGCCGCGGCCAACGCCGCCGAGGTCATCGCCGAGCTCGTCCACCCCTTCGCGCTCGCGCTCATCGAGCAGCACAAGGCCGAGGGGCGCCCGGTGGTCATGGCCACGACGACCCCGGAGCACCTCATCAAGCCGCTCGCCGACCGTCTCGGCTTCGACCACGTCCTCGCCACCAGATACGGCACTCGCGACGACGGTCGGTTCGACGGCTCGATCCGCGGGCCGTTCGTCTGGTCGACCGGCAAGCTCAGCGCGGTGCGGCACTTCGCCGTCCAGAACGACATCGACCTCGCCGAGAGCTTCGCCTACTCGGACTCGATCTTCGACGTGCCCCTCCTCGAGGCGGTCGGCTCACCTGCCGCGGTCAACCCCGACCCACGACTGACGATGTATGCCGTGGCCCGTCGGTGGCCGATCGTGCACTTCGACGTGTCGCCGGGTGTCTTCAAGGTGCCGGTCGTCGGGATCGAGCTCCAGCGGTTCCTGCTCGAGGGCCTGCGTTCGACGTTCTTCCCGTGCGCCCGCTTCGACATCGAGGGCATCGAGAACATCCCGCGCCACGGTCCGGTCATCCTCGTCGGCAACCACCGCAGCTACTTCGACGTCGTCGCGATGGCCAACGTCGTCCGGCGGTCAGGGCGCACGGCCCGGGTGCTCGGCAAGAAGGAGCTCTTCGACGTGCCCGTGCTGGGCTCGTTCATCTCGGCGGCGGGTGGCATCCGGGTGGACCGGGCCGAGGGTGGTGCGGTGTCCTACGACATGGCGGCGCTCGCGCTCGAGGGCGGCGAGATGGTCGGGTTGCTGCCCGAGGGGACGATCCCGCGCGGCGAGGCCTTCTTCGACCCGGTGCTCAAGGGCAAGACCGGGGCGGCGCGGCTGGCGGCGGCGAGCCGGGCGCCGGTCATCCCCGTCGGCATGTGGGGCACCGAGAAGGTCTGGCCCCGCTCGTCGAAGCTGCCCAACCTGCTCAACCTCTCGAACCCGCCGACCGTCCGGATCCGGGTCGGTCCGCCGGTCGACCTCCTCTACCGCTCGGCTGCCGCCGACACGAAGCGGATCATGGCAGCGGTGAGCGACCTGCTCCCGCCGGAGGCGCGCGAGCAGCGCACGCCCAGCGAGGACGAGCTGCGCGCGACCTACCCCGACGGTCGCCTCCCCGGCGAGGACTGACCCCGCCACTCGCTCCCACCCGCACCGGCGCCTTGCGTCCGGCGTTGTGGTGGCTCTGCCGTCGAGGTGCCGGACGTGGTGTGTATGCCGTCCCGGCGCCACGGATATCCACAGTCACCGTGGATCTGGCGCGCTGTCCACAGGCGGCGTGAACAGGTCTTCCGGACCGCGACACGGGGCAGAAGGCTGCGTGGGCATGAGTACTCGAAGACTGAGAAACCTCGAGGCGCCGGCCTCAGCGGGCCAGCGCGTCTACACCCTGGCGGAGCTGACTGAGGCGGGCGTGAGCCGGGGGACGCGGCGCAACCATGTCGAGGCCGAGCGGTGGCGCTCGATCCCCCACCGAGGCGTCGTGGTCGACTGCGGTCCGCTCGACCCGACGAACGCGTGGCGGGCCGCTCTGGCGGAGGTCGCGTGCACAGCCCGACTCGGCGGGGTCACCGCCTTGCAGGCAGCCGGCGTCACCGGTCTCAGCGATACGGCGATTCACGTGTGGGTCCGGAAGTCGGTCCGCAAGGGGCGGTCCACGATGGCAGGCGAGGTCGTCCTTCACGAGTCGCGCCGATGGGATGACGCCGACGCGGTGGACTCGGGCATCCCACGTGCTCGGCCGGCCGTGGCCGCCGTGCAGGCGGCACTGTGGTCACGGAGCGTGCGCGAGGCCTCCCTGATGCTCGTCCTCCCCGTGCAACAGCGGCTCGTCACCGCGGACCACCTCCTGGAGGCCTTCGAGCGCGTTCGGCGTCACGAGTTCAGGAACGTCCTGCGGCAGGTCCTTGCCGACATTCGCGCCGGTGGTCACTCGATGAACGAGCTCGACTTCGTGCGCCTGTGCGGAGCTCACGGGATTCCGGCACCGGCCCAGCAGGTGGTCCGTCGTGGTCCGGACGGCCGCATCTATGTCGACTGCCGGTGGGAGCGTCAGGGAGTCTCCCTCGAGATCCAGGGTGCGGGTCACGGCGACCTTCTCAACTCCCTCGATGACGACCTGCGACTACTCGGCCTCGTGACCGATGGTGACGTCGCACTGTCGGTGTCCGTGCTCACACTGCGGATCGATGCTGCGAGGTGGTTCCAGCGGTTCGGGGCGCTGCTCCGCTCCCGAGAACGTGCCGCGCAACGTCCGGCAGGTTGACGGCAGGGTCACCAGAGTGCCGGACGCAAGAAGGGCGGGGGCGGACGGCATACGCAACGTCCGGCAGGTTGACGACAGGGCCACCAGGGTCCGGACGCAAGGAGGGCGGGGGCGGACGGCATACGCAACGTCCGGCAGGTTGACGGCAGGGTCACCAGGGTGCCGGACGCAGGGAGGGCGGGGCGGACGGCATACGCAACGTCCGGCAGGTTGACGACAGGGCCACCAGGGTGCCGGACGCAGGGAGGGCGGGGCGGACGGCATACGCAACGTCCGGCAGGTTGACGACAGGGCCACCAGGGCGCCGGACGCAAGCAGGGCGCTGTGGATGACGGTCCGGGAATGTCAGCAGGACGGCATACCGTTGTCCCCTGCTGCGCGGACGGAGGAGGTGACCCGGCGGTGGAACGTGAGGCAGACACCCTCGCCGAGGTCTCGGACCGCGAGCTCGCCGGCGCCTTCGACTCGATGACCCTCGTCCGGGGCGGCGACTACGCACGAGCCGGGCGGGTGACGAGCATCGTCGTCGCCGACGGCGGGACCCGGGCGGCGGCCCGGGTCATCGGCAGCGGCCCGGCGATCTACCGCACCGAGGTGTCGCTCGCCAGCGACACCCACGGCCCCTTCCTCGACAGCGACTGCACCTGCCCCGTCGGTGTCGCCTGCAAGCACGCGGCCGCACTCGTCATCGCCATGCGCACCCAGCGACCGTGGCGCTCCGACGACGCCTCCGACGGCGCCCCGCGCACGACCTCGTGGCGCGACGCCCTCGACGAGCTGCTCGACGTCGTCGACCCCGAGCCCGAGACCGGCTCGGTCGGCCTGCTCCTCGACGTCGAGGTCCCGCACGGCCGGTCGAACCCGTGGCACCCCGACCGCGACGTGACGCGGATCCAGCTCCGGCCGGTCGTCCCGGGTGCCGTCCCGGGGCGCTGGATCAAGACCGGCATCTCGTGGGAGGCGGTGGCCGGTGGCTACTACTCGTCCTACGCGTTCCGTCTCGACGGACCGCCCCTCGACGCACTCACCGCCATCGCCGACGCCCACCGGCGGGCCAGCCGGATGGCGTCCTACGGGCGGATGCCGGCCTCGATCCCTCTCGCTCAACTCGGCCGCGGGTGGGTGGACCTGCTCGCCCGCGCGCGTGACGCCGGGGTCGTCCTCGTCCCGCACGCCAGCCGGTCCGGCGAGGTCCACCTCGTCGCCGACGAGGGCCACTTCGTCCTCGACCTCTCCCCGACCGACGGGGGTGCGGTCCGGGCCGTGCCCAGCCTCGACCTCCCCGAGGGCGAGGGCGACCTCGTCATCGTCGGCGACCCGCCGACCGGGTGGTTCCGCCAGGAGGGCTCCGACCTGCGGCTGGGCGGCTTCGGGCCCGACGTCGACGTCGCAGCCGCCCGGGTCGTCGAGCGCGGGTCGTTCACCATCCCCCGCGAGGACTGGTCGACGTTCGCCATCGAGAAGCTCCCGGTCCTGCGGCGCCGCGCCACCGTCCGCACCCACGACGGTCTGAGCCTGCCCGAGGTCGCGCCGCCCCGGCTGCACCTCGCCGTCCGCTTCGGCAAGAAGCACACGGCCCACCTCGCCTGGACCTTCCGCTACGGGCCGCTCGACGCCCCGGTGTCCGTCCCGATCACCCGCGAGCACGTGTCCTTCCGCGACCCCGAGGCGTTCCGCGACCCGACCCGTGAGGCCGAGCTGCTCGAGCACGCGCCGGGCCGCGACGACCTCCCCGCGCTCTGGGACCTCACCCGGCTCGGCTGGCGGCTGCGGCACGAGGTCACCCTCGGTGGGTTCGACACGGTCGCCCTCACCGAGCTCCTGCCCCGGCTCGAGGGCCACGCCGACGTCGAGGTCGACGTCGTCGGTGAGCGGACGGCATACGCCGAGGTGACGGACGCGCCGCGGATCGCGGTCGGCACGACGCAGTCCAGCGAGGGCAACGACTGGTTCGACCTCAAGATCTCGGTGACCGTCGGCGAGCACGAGGTCCCGCTGGGCTCCCTCGTCACCGCCCTCGCGCGCGGGGAGGAGCGGATGCTGCTTCCCGACGGCGCCTGGTTCACGCTCGACGCACCCGAGCTGCACAAGCTGCGCGCCCTCGTCGAGGAGGCGCGGACGCTGCAGGACAAGGCCACCGACCCACTGCGCCTCTCGGTGCTGCACGCCGGGCTGTGGGACGAGCTCGTCGAGATCGGGGTCGTCGAGGAGCAGTCGGGCCGCTGGCAGCGGTCGGTCGACGCCCTGCTCGGCATCGACGCCGCGCACACGCCGCCGCCGGCCGAGGTCCCGGCCACCCTCAAGGCGACGCTGCGGCCCTACCAGGAGGAGGGGTTCCGGTGGCTGTCGCTGCTGTGGGACCTCGGCCTCGGCGGGGTGCTCGCCGACGACATGGGTCTCGGCAAGACCGTGCAGGTCATCGCGACCGCACTGCGCGCCAAGGAGCGTGGCGAGCTCGTCGACCCGATGCTCATCGTCGCGCCGACCTCGGTGCTCGGCACGTGGGTCGACGAGGTCGAGAAGTTCGCGCCCGACCTCAGCATCGCCGTCCTCGACCGCACGCGCGGCAAGGCGAAGGTGCCGATGGCCGACGCGATCGCCGGCGCCGACCTCGTCGTGACGACCTATGCCGTCGGCCGCATCGACGCCGAGGAGTTCCGCTCGGTCCCGTGGTCGGCAGCGGTCCTCGACGAGGCCCAGTTCGTCAAGAACCACCAGGCGAAGACGTATGCCGCGATGCGCCGCCTGCCGGCCCGCGTCACCTTCGCGCTCACCGGCACGCCTCTCGAGAACTCGCTCATGGACCTCTGGTCGCTGCTGTCGATCGTCGCGCCCGGTCTGCACCCGCGCCCCCAGCTCTTCCGTGACCAGTGGGCCAAGCCGATCGAGAGTGGTGAGTCGCCCGAGGCGCTCGCGACGCTGCGCCGCCGGATCCGGCCCCTCATGCTTCGGCGCACCAAGGAAGCCGTCGCCGCCGACCTGCCACCCAAGCAGGAGCAGATCCTCCACGTCGCGCTGCACCCCAAGCACCGGGCGATCTATGACCGACACCTCGCGCGCGAGCGCCAACGCCTCCTCGGGCTCATCGACGACCTCGATGGCAACCGCATCGCGATCCTGCGGGCCCTCACCGTGCTGCGCCAGATGGCGCTCGACCCGACGCTCGTCGACGAGGAGGCCTACGGCGGCGCCGCCCCGAGCGCCAAGGTCGAGGCGCTCGTCGAGCAGGTCGCCGAACTGGCCACCGAAGGTCACCGCGCCCTGGTGTTCAGCCAGTTCACCGGGTTCCTCGCCATCGTCCGGGCCCGGCTCGAGGCCGAGGGCATCCCCTACGCCTACCTCGACGGGTCGACCCGCGACCGTGCCGAGGTCGTCCGCGGGTTCCGTGAGGGTGAGGCCCCGGTGTTCCTCATCTCGCTCAAGGCGGGCGGGTTCGGGCTCACCCTGACCGAGGCCGACTACGTCTTCGTGCTCGACCCGTGGTGGAACCCCGCCGCCGAGAACCAGGCCATCGACCGGGCGCACCGCATCGGGCAGACCAAGTCGGTCAACGTCTACCGGCTCGTCTCCAGCGACACCATCGAGGAGAAGGTGGTCGCGCTGCAGGACAAGAAGCGCGACCTCTTCGCCCGGGTCGTCGACGACGGCAACCTCCTGTCCAGCGCCCTCACCGCCGACGACCTGCGGGGTCTGCTCGAGCGCTGAACCCGGCCCGGCCGACCGTGTGACGCGACAGACGGTGGACCGAGTTGACGCGGACACAGGGGTGGGGCGTACCTTCTGCAAAGGCAAGGCTCACCTAAGTCTCGCCGCCCGTCCCCGCACCTCCCCGTCGAATCGCAGGTCCCATGCTCGTCAGCAACGCCCTCATCGGTCTCCGCGAGGGACTCGAAGCCGCGCTCGTCGTCGTCATCCTCGTTGCCTTCCTCGTCAAGACCGACCGCCGCTGGGCCCTGCGATACGTCTGGGTCGGCGTCGTCACCGCCGTCGTCCTCAGCGCCGGTCTCGCCGCAGCCCTGACCTTCGGCACCCGTCAGCTGAGCTTCGAGACGCAGGAGCTCATCGGCGGCAGCGCGAGCATCCTCGCCGTCGGGTTCGTCACCGCGATGGTCTTCTGGATGCGCACAGCAGCCCGCACCATCTCGGGTGAGCTCAAGGGGCGCCTCGACAAGGCGCTCGACCTCGGGCCGCTCGCCGTCGCCCTCGTGGGGTTCCTCGGCGTCGGCCGCGAGGGGCTCGAGACCGCGATCTTCTTCTACGCCACGACCGAGGCCGCCGGCGCCGGCAACAACACTCCGCTGGTCGGATGGCTGCTCGGCCTCGGCGCCGCGATCGTCCTCGGCTGGCTCATCTACCGCGGCGCGGTCCAGATCAACCTCGGCTCGTTCTTCCGGTGGACCGGCATCGCCCTCGTCCTCGTCGCGGCCGGAATCCTCGCCTACGGCATCCACGACCTGCAGGAGGCGCAGTTCCTCCCCGGCCTGCAGACGCTGGCGTTCGACGTCTCGGGCACCATCGCGCCGGACAGCTGGTACGCCACCCTGCTCAAGGGGATCTTCAACTTCACGCCCGCGACGACCGTCCTCCAGGCCGTGGCGTGGACGGCCTACGTCGTCGTGGTCCTCGCGCTCTTCCTCCGACCGGTCAAGGCGCCCGCGCCCCGGCCCGCACCCCTCACCCCCTCGCACCCAGGAGAGACCGCATGACCCGCCGCGCCCTCGCGCTCACCCTCGTCCCGGCCACGTTCGCCCTCGCGGCGTGCGGTGGCGGCTCCGACGCCGCCGCACCCGCCGACGGCAAGGGTCCGATCACCGTCAGCGCGAGCGACACCGCGTGCGAGGTCGCCCGCGCCGAGGCACCGGCCGGCCAGATCGAGTTCACGGTCTCCAACACGGGCACCAAGGTCAACGAGTTCTACGTCTACGCCGAGGGCGACCGCATCATGGGCGAGGTCGAGAACATCGCGCCCGGCCTGACCCGCACGTTCCACGTCGAGGTCGCTGAGCCCGGGACCTACGAGACGGCGTGCAAGCCGGGCATGGTCGGCAAGGGCATCCGCAGCGACTTCACGGTCACCGGTGCGAGCGCCGCGCCGCAGACCGACGACGCCAAGGTCACGGCGGCCACGACGTCGTACGCCCGCTACGTCGCGAGCCAGTCCGACGCCCTCCTCGCCCGTACCACCGAGTTCGTCGGTCTCGTCAAGGCCGGCAAGGTCGACGAGGCCAAGGTGCTCTACCCGGTCGCCCGCTCCTACTGGGAGCGCATCGAGCCGGTGGCGGAGTCCTTCGGCGATCTCGACCCCAAGATCGACGGCCGCGAGGACGTCGTCGAGGACGGCATGGCGTTCACCGGCTACCACCGCCTCGAGCAGGACCTCTGGGTCAAGGGCCTCCAGGCCGACAGCGGGGCCATCGCCGACCAGCTGCTCGCCGACGTGACGACGATCGTCACCGAGGCCAAGAAGGTCGAGTTCAACGGCCTCCAGCTCGCCAACGGCTCCAAGGCCCTCCTCGACGAGATGGCCACCGGCAAGATCACCGGCGAGGAGGAGCGCTACAGCCACACCGACCTCTGGGACTTCGCGGCCAACTGGGACGGGTCCAAGAGCGCCATCGCCGCGCTCCGTCCCGTCCTCGAGGAGCGCGACGCCGCCCTCGTCGCGTCGTACGACAAGCGGGCCGCCGCGCTCGACGCCCTCGTCGCCAAGCACCAGAAGGGCGACGGCTACCAGCTCTACACCGAGCTCACCCCGATCGAGGTCCGCGCGCTCTCCGACGCCCTCGACGCCGTGGCCGAGGACGTGGCCAAGGTCGCCGGGGTCGTCGCGAACCCGTGAGCCCTCGTCCCGAAGGCGCCAGCCGGCGCAGCGTCCTCGCCTCGGGTGCCGGCGTCGCCATCGCCGGCGCTGCCGCGGGCCTGACGTATGCCGGCCGCCCCAGTTCCGCTGCGGCACACCAGTCCTCGTCCGGTCCGGCGTCGCAGCCCGAGCCGGTGCCGTTCCGCGGTGAGCACCAGGCCGGCATCGTCACCCCGGCCCAGGACCGGATGCACTTCGTCGCCCTCGACGTCGTGACCACGGACCCGGCCGAGCTGCGGCTGCTGCTGCGCGAGTGGACCCGCGCCGCCGAGCGGATGACCTACGGCGCCGAGGCCACGCCCGGTGGGGTCGTCGGCGGCGGTCCACACCGGCCTCCGACCGACACCGGCGAGGCGCTCGACCTCCCGCCGTCCAACCTCACGGTCACCATCGGCTACGGGCCCTCGCTCTTCGACGAGCGGTTCGGTCTGGCCGACCGCAGGCCCGAGGCGCTGCGCGAGCTCCCCGGGTTCACCGGCGACGACCTCGACCCGGCCCGCACCGGCGGTGACCTCTGCATCCAGGCCTGCGCCGACGACCCGCAGGTCGCCGTCCACGCCATCCGCAACCTCATCCGGATCGGCTTCGGCGTCGTCTCCGTGAGGTGGAGCCAGCTCGGCTTCGGCCGCACGTCGTCGACGTCGACCAGCCAGGCGACGCCGCGCAACCTCTTCGGGTTCAAGGACGGCACGGCCAACATCAAGGCCGAGGACTCTGCCGCCCTCACCGAGCACGTCTGGGTCGACCCGGCCGACGTGCCGGGCGACGCGGCGTGGATGGCGGGTGGCTCCTACCTCGTCGCCCGCCGGATCCGCATGCACATCGAGGTGTGGGACCGCACGCCGTTGCAGGAGCAGGAGGACATCTTCGGTCGCGACAAGGCCGTGGGCGCCTCGCTGCACCTCCCGGCCGACCGGCGCGACGAGAACGCCCCGCTCGACCTCACCGCCAAGGGCGTCGACGGCGCACCCCGCATCCCGCTCACGAGCCACGTCCGGCTCGCGCACGAGAGCCAGCTGGACGGCATACGGATCCTGCGTCGCGGCTACACCTTCACCGACGGCAGCGACGGCAGCGGCCACCTCGACGCCGGGCTGTTCTTCATCGCCTTCGTCCGCGACGCGCACCGGCAGTTCGTGCCGATGCAGCAGGCGCTGGCGAAGTCGGACAAGCTCAACGAGTACATCGAGCACACCGGGTCCGCGCTCTTCGCCGTGCCACCCGGGCTGGGTGACGCCGAGGACTGGGGCGTGCAACTCTTCGGGGCATGAGCGAGACCCCGAACGACGGCGCCGGCCAACACGAGGATCAGGACGAGTCGACCCGGGTCGAGCGGGCCGTGATGCGTGGCGTCGAGCGGGTCGCCGGTGTCACCGACGAGATCGTCCACCACCGCGGGCCCAACGGCGCCCGCGCGCTCGTCAACGCGTTCTTCGGCGACCGGCTCGACGTCGCCGGGTCCGCCCTCTCGCACACGATGGGGGTCCGCCGCCGCGGCCGCTCGGTGCCGCTGACCCGGGAGGGCCTGGCGGCGGCGTATCCCGAGGCGACCGGCGAGGTCGTCGTCCTCGTCCACGGGCTGCTCGTCACCGAGACCTTCTGGCAGCAGGGCCGCTTCGGCAACCGGCTGCACGAGGATCTCGGGCTCACGCCGGTCACGGTGCGCTACAACACCGGGCTGCGGATCTCGCACAACGGCCACGACCTCGACCGCATCCTCGCCGCACTCGTCGCCCACTGGCCCGTCCCCGTCACCCGCCTCGTCCTCGTCGGCCACTCGATGGGGGGCCTCGTCGTGCACAGCGCGCTCGCCCAGGCCGACGTCACCGGCCCGGGGGCGGAGTGGGTGAGCAGGGTCAGCGACACCGTCACCCTCGGCTCGCCCCACCTCGGCGCCCCGCTCGAACGCGGGGCCAACCACGCCGCCCGCGCGCTCGGCACCCTGCGCCACGTCCGTCCCCTCGCCGACCTCCTCCGCTCGCGCAGCGTCGGCATCCAGGACCTCCGGCACGGCAACATCCTCGACGAGGAGTGGGACGGGGTGGACCCGGCCGACCGCCGAGGGCGACGGGTCGACGTCCCGCTGCACCCCGGCATACGGCATCTGGCCATCGTCGGACTGCTGGGCAAGAAGGTCGACAGCCGGGTCGCCCAGCTCTTCGGCGACGGCATCGTCACCGCGGCCAGCGCGCGCGGGTCGGGGCGTCGCTCACCCGAGCACCGTCGATTCCCGGCGGAGGACGTCGTCGTGCTCCCGGGCGTGAGTCACCTCGCGCTCGTGCGAGACGAGACGGTGTATGCCGCGATCCGCGAGCGTCTCGGTGCCAGAGTGGACCCATGAGCGAGCCGACGACTGCACCGACGACCGTCATCCTCTTCGGTGCGACGGGCGACCTCGCCAAACGCAAGCTCATCCCCGGGCTGCTCCACCTCTTCGAGTCCAAGCTGCTCGACGACCTCCGGATCGTCGGGACCTCGCTCGACGAGCTGGGCGTCGACGAGTTCCGCGACCTGGCGCACGACGCCATCAAGGAGTTCTCGACACGCAACCTCGACGAGGACGAGTGGGCGACGTTCGCGCAGCGGCTGCACTACGTCCCGCTGTCGGCCGGCCCGCAGGCGCTCGGCGACGCGGTGCGCGCGGCCGAGGAGCTGTTGCCCGGCGAGACCGAGCTGCGGCTGCACTACCTGTCGGTCCCGCCCAAGGCCGCGCTCGCCGCGGTCCAGACCATCGCCGACGCCGGACTCGTCGAGCGCAGCAGGGTCGTCATGGAGAAGCCGTTCGGCACCGACTACGCCTCCGCCGTCGAGCTCAACCGGCGCCTGCACGAGGTGTTCGCCGAGGAGCAGATCTTCCGCATCGACCACTTCCTGGGCAAGGAGCCGGCCCAGAACATCCTCGCGTTCCGCTTCGCCAACGGCCTGTTCGAGCCGATCTGGCACCGCAACTCCATCGCGCACGTCCAGATCGACGTGCCCGAGACGCTCGGTCTGGCCACCCGCGGCGACTTCTACGAGGCGACCGGCGCCTACCGCGACATGGTCGTCACCCACCTCTTCCAGATCCTCGCGTTCACGGCGATGGAGCCGCCGACCTCGCTCGAGCCGGACGCCATCAGCCGCGAGAAGAACAAGGTCTTCGAGTCGATGCTGCCGATCAAGCCGGCCGACGTCGTGCGGGGCCAGTACATCGGCTACCTCGACGAGCCGGGGGTGGCGCCCGACTCCGACACCGAGACGTTCATCGCGCTCACCTGCTACATCGACAACTGGCGCTGGGCCGGGGTGCCGTTCTACTTGCGCACCGGCAAGCGGATGGCCGAGGGGGCGCGGATCATCTCCATCGCCTTCCGCGAGCCGCCGCAGTCGATGTTCCCGCCGGGGTCCGGCGTCGGCGACCACGGCCCGGACCACCTCACCTTCGACCTCGCCGACAAGGCGCGGATGTCGCTGTCCTTCTACGGCAAGCGCCCGGGGCCGGGGATGAAGCTCGACAAGCTCTCGATGCAGTTCGCCATGCAGGAGACGCACTGGGCGGGGGCGGTGCTCGAGGCGTACGAGCGGCTCATCTACGACGCGGTGCGCGGCGACCACACGCTCTTCACCTCCGCCGAGGGCATCGAGCGGCTCTGGGAGGTCAGCCAGCCGCTGCTCGACAACCCGCCCGTCGTCCGGCCCTACGCGGAGGGCACCTACGGCCCCAACCAGATCCACCAGCTCGTCGCGCCGCACACGTGGCGGCTGCCGTTCGAGCGCAAGTGGCGCGACAAGAACCCCGACCCGGGGCCGCAGTCACCCATCGAGGGCGGCGCCCGGCGCTGAGGGGCGGTGCCGCCGCTGAGGGGCGGCGCCCGCCGCTGACTCGGCGGTCAGGCGCTGACGTGCCGGGTCAGGCCCAGCGGACCTGTTCGTCGGCGGTCGGCGTGCCCGAGGTCCGGACGATGAGCGACCTGGGCCGGACCTCGAAGCGCACCCGTCGGGCCTCGCCGATGACGTCGCCGTCGATCTCGACCATCTGGGGGGCGTCGAGCGAGACGAGGATCGACTGGCAGCGGTAGCGGTCGAGCTTCGGGTGGTTCTGCCCGCGCTTGGCGAGGACGTGGACGGCGACCCCGGCCCAGCCGACGATGCCCTTGGGCGTGATCGCGACGACGTCGAGGATGCCGTCGTCGACCTCGGCGTCGGGCATGAGCGTGATGCCCCCGGTGAGGCGGCCGCAGTTGCCGACGACGACGGTGCGTGCGGTGTGGGCGATCGGCTCGCCACCATCGATCCGCAAGCGGGTGGCGAAGCGGGCGCCGAGGAGGTTCTTGGCACCCGTGGCGACATAGGCGCCCCAGCCCATCCGGGCCTTCGCCTCCTCGGTCGTCGAGTGCATGATGCTCGCGTCGAGCCCGAGGCCGGCCATGACGAGGAAGGCGTGCTGGTTCGGCGCCGGGTCCGAGCCGTGGGTGTCGTCGGCGCCGACGTCGGGCTCGGTCGGCCCGTCGTGACCGGGGTCGAGCTCCTGCGTCGAGGCCTGCTCGGTGTCGGGGTCCATCGTCAGCCAGCCGACGTCGATGTGGCGGTTGCGCCCGGTGAGCGCGACCTCGATGCCACCGGCGACGTCGAGCGGCAGCCCGAGGTTGCGGCCCATGAGGTTGCCGGTGCCGGCGGGGATGAGACCCATCGGGGTCGAGGTGCCGGTGAGCACGTGCGCGACCGAGCGGACCGTGCCGTCTCCGCCGATGGCGCACACGAGGTCGACGCCCTCCGCGAGGGCGGCGCGGGCCTGCCCGAAGCCCGGGTCCTCGAGGGTGGTCTCGCTGACGATCGGTTCGTCCCACTCGCCGTGGGCGAGGACGGTGGCGCGCACGAGCTCATGGGCGGCCGCGACGTCGACGAACTTCGTCGGGTTGAGGATGACCGCGACGCGCTTCTTCGGCGGCTCCGGGGCGTCGTCCTGGCCCTGCCGGAACGACGAGCGCGTGGGGCGCTTCGGGGAGGCATGACGCCCCTGCGACCGGCCCCATCCCGTGGCCACGGCCACGAAGAGACCGATGACCAGGAGCAGTCCGAGGATCGCCACGATCACGGGCCAGGAGTCGGTCACGTCAGGGACCGTACCCCACAGTCACATCCACGGACCCACGATCGCCCGCCCCGCCTACGCTGAGCCCATGAGCGAGATCGCGCCCGACGACAAGGACTGGACCTGGACGCTCGAGCGGGCATGCCCCGACTGCGGCTTCGACGCCGCCAGCGTCCCGGCGACCGACATCGCGGGTCTCGTCACGGCATACACACGGCCGTGGAGCCAGGTGCTCGCGCGACCGGACGCGGCGACGCGACCGGACCCGACGACGTGGTCCCCGCTGGAGTACGCCTGCCACGTCCGCGACGTCTGCGACCTCTTCGCGGCGCGGGTTCAGCTCATGCTCGACGAGGACGGCGCCCGCTTCGCGAACTGGGACCAGGACGTCACCGCGGTCGAGAGCCGGTATGCCGAGCAGTCGCCTCCCGAGGTCGCCGCCGAGATCCCGGCGGCTGCCGCCCGCCTCTCCGGTGCGTATGCCGGCCTGTCCGGTGAGCAGTGGGACCGGCGCGGGCTGCGCTCCAACGGCTCCGAGTTCACCGTGCTCACGCTCGGGCGCTACGCCCTGCACGACCTCGCCCACCACGTCTGGGACGTCAGAGGGTGACCTCGGCCCGGATCTACCTCGCCCTCGGGCTCGCCCTCTTCCTCGCCGTCATCCTCCCGCCGGTCCTCAGCCGCTTCAAGGTCAACGCCCCCATCGTGCTCGTGACCCTCGGGCTCGGTCTCGGGTTGCTGCCGGGGTTCCGGGAGCTCGACCTCGACCCCACGTCGCACCAGGTGGCCGTCACCCACATCACCGAGTTCACCGTCCTCGTCTCGCTCATGGGCGTCGGTCTGGCCCTCGACCGACCGCTCCGGCTGCGCAGCGTCGAGTCTTGGCGCACCTGGTCGCCGACCTGGCGCCTGCTGGGCATCGCGATGCCGCTCACCGTCGGTGGCGTCGCGCTCCTGGCGTGGGGCCCGATGGGGGTGGCGGCGCCGGCGGCGTTGCTGCTCGGTGGTGCGCTGGCGCCGACCGACCCGGTGCTCGCCTCCGACGTGCAGGTCGGCGGTCCCAACGAGGGGGAGGACGCGGGGGAGGCCAGGGAGGACTCCGAGGAGATCGACGAGGACGACGAGGTCCGGTTCGCGCTGACGAGCGAGGCCGGTCTCAACGACGGCCTGGCCTTCCCGTTCGTGCATGCCGCGATCCTGCTCGTCACCGTGGGCAGCGTGTCGGAGTGGGGGCTGCGCTGGGTCGGGTGGGAGCTCCTCGGCAAGATCGTCCTCGGCGTCGCCGTCGGCATGGTCCTCGGCCGAGCCATCGCACGCCTGGCCTTCAGGGCCCGCTCGCGCGACCTGCGGTTCGCGGCGAACGGCGAGCCCCTCGTCGCCATCGCCGCGCTGCTCGCGACCTACGGCCTGGCCGAGGTGCTCGGCGGCTACGGGTTCCTCGCCGTGTTCTCGTGCGCCATGGCGATCCGCAGCTTCGAGCGCAAGCACTCCTACCACCACGACATGCACGCGGTCATCGAGCGCCTGGAGCGCCTGCTCACCCTCGTCGTGCTGCTTCTGCTCGGCATGGCCCTGACCAACGGGATCCTCGCGAACCTCGACTGGCGCGGCGTCGGCATCTCGCTGTTCCTCCTGCTCGTCCTGCGCCCCCTCGCCGGCCTGGTCTCCTTCCTCGGCCACCCGCACCGCAGCGGTCCGCTCGACTTCGACCGGCGCGAGCGGATCGTCGCCGCCTTCTACGGCGTCCGCGGCGTGGGCTCGCTGTTCTACCTCGCGTATGCCGGCTCGCACGCGGACTTCGCCGAGATCCGGTGGCTGTGGTCGGTCGTCGCGTTCACCGTCCTCGTGTCCGTCTACCTGCACGGCTTCACCGCGCCGCTGGCCATGGACTGGCAGGGGCGGGTGCGTGAGCCCGCGGTCGAGCGCGACTGACCCGAGCCACCCCGCATCGGTGCTGCAGCTCGCGCGACAGGGCGCGCGTCCTGCAGCACCGAGTCCCGTGCGGTCCTGGCCCCGCCGGTACGCGCACTAGGCTGGGGCGTGTGATCGACCTCAAGCTGCTCCGTGACGACCCCGACCGTGTGCGCGCCTCGCAGCGCGCCAGGGGTGAGGACGAGGGTGTCGTCGACGCCGTCCTCGCCGCCGAGGAGAAGCAGCGCTCCAGCCTCACGGCCTACGAGCAGCTACGCGCCGAGCAGAAGGCCATGGGCAAGCAGGTCGCGCAGGCCCAGGGTGACGAGAAGCAGGCCCTCCTCGCGCGCACCAAGGAGATCGCAGCCCAGGTCAAGGCCAACCAGGCCGCCGCCGACGAGGCCGCGACCGAGCTCGCGACGCTGACCCGCAGCATCGGCAACGTCATCGAGGACGGCGTCCCGGTCGGCGGCGAGGACGACTACGTCGTGCTCGAGGAGGTCGGCACGCCGCGGGACTTCGCGGCCGAGGGCTTCGAGCCCAAGGACCACCTCACTCTCGCCGAGGGCCTCGGCGCGCTCGACATGGAGCGCGGCGCCAAGGTGAGCGGCAGCCGCTTCTACTTCCTCAAGGGCGTCGGCGCCCGCCTCGAGATGGCCATGCTCAACCTCGCGATGCAGCGCGCCATCGAGGCCGGGTTCGTCCCGATGATCACGCCGACCCTCGTCAAGAGCGAGGTCATGGCCGGCGCGGGCTTCATCGACCACCACGCCGACGAGGTCTACCGCCTCGAGGCCGACGACCTCTACCTCACCGGCACGAGCGAGGTCGCGCTCGCGGGCTACCACGCCGACGAGATCATCGACCTGTCCAAGGGTCCGGTCCGCTACGCCGGCCAGTCGACCTGCTACCGCCGCGAGGCCGGCAGCTACGGCAAGGACACCCGCGGCATCATCCGCGTCCACCAGTTCAACAAGATCGAGATGTTCGTCTACTGCCGCCCCGAGGAGGCCGCCGAGGAGCACCAGCGGCTCCTCGCCTGGGAGCGCGAGATGCTCGAGCTCATGGAGCTGCCCTACCGCGTCATCGACACGGCTGCCGGCGACCTCGGTGGCCCGGCGGCGCGCAAGTTCGACTGCGAGGCGTGGGTGCCCACCCAGGGCCGGCACCGCGAGCTCACCTCGACGAGCAACTGCACGACCTTCCAGGCCCGTCGCCTCAAGACCCGTTACAGGGTCGAGGGTGGCGGCACTGGTGTGGCCGCCACCCTCAACGGGACGCTCGCCACGACGCGCTGGCTCGTCGCCATCCTGGAGAACCACCAGAAGGCGGACGGCTCCGTCGTCGTCCCTGAGGCGCTGCGTCCGTTCATCGGTCTCGACGTCCTCACCCCTGTCTGAGGAGTCGAGCTCTTCCCTCCTCTCGCCGAGGTGGGCGGTGGTGCGTGCACCCGACCGTGGTCAGGTGGGGATGAGGCCCGTGGGGTGCTCGGGGCCGAGGGTGGGCGACGTCGATCGACTCGCTCCGCGATCCCGCGTGGGCAAGCTCCGTGGCACACGTGAGGGTGCGCGTCGGCTCCACCTGACAAGGGATACACCCGCGCGGGTCGAACCGGAACCGGTTTCTCGAAATTCAGTCCCTCCCGAGGCGGATCCGCACCCGAGGGCTCCGTCCCTAGGCTGAGCCGTATGCCGTCCGCCCGCCGCTCGCTGTCGTCCACCGTCGGCGACTTCTTCGCCGTGGACGACGACTGGGAGCGCCCGGCCCCACCCATCGGACCGCTCGACTGGGCCGTCGGTGTCCTGCTGTCGGTGACCGGGCTGCTGCTCCTCGAGATGATGCGCAGCGTCGTCGACATCGACGCCGGCGGTCAGTCGCACTGGGTCCAGTGGGTCGCCATCGTCTCGGGCGCGATGCTTATGGTGTGGCGGCGCCAGCATCCCGTCGCGGTGGGGTGCGCGGCGGCCGCCCACATGTTCGTCGTCGGGGTGACGATGCCCCAGGTCATGGGCCAGGTCGCGCTGCAGATCGTCTACTTCGTCGCGATCTACGCCGCCGTGGCCTATGCCCGCCACCGGCGCTCGGCGCTGCTCATCGTCGCCGGGATCACCGTCTTCATGCTGCTGTGGGTCGCTTGGCAGCTCGCCCTCGGCGACGGGCTCGCCGAGCTGACCCAGGACGCCGTCGACGAGGGCGCCGACGGGTGGTTCAGCCCCATCGTCGCCGCCGTCGTGACGTCGCTCGCGGTCAACGTCTTCTACTTCGTCGGCGCGATCCTCGTCGGTCAGGTCGCGTGGCGCGGAGCGCGGCAGCGCGCCCGCCTCGAGGAGCAGGCGACGACGATCTCGGCCCAGTCGGACTCGCTGCAACGACGCGCCATCGTCGACGAACGGCTCCGCATCGCCCGCGAGCTCCACGACGTCGTCGGCCACCACGTGTCGGTCATCGGGATCCAGGCCGGTGCCGCTCGTCGCGTCCTCGACAAGCGGCCGGAGGACGCCGCCGCCGCGCTGGGCCAGATCGAGGCCAGCTCGCGTGAGGCCGTGACCCAGATGAGGTCGCTGCTCGGGACGCTGCGCGACATCGAGACGTCGGGCGAGGAGCCCGCACGTGATCCCGGCGTGGAGAAGTCGCCCGCGGCACACCGCGGCCCCGAGCCCACGCTCGCCGACCTGCCCGACCTCGTGGCCGCGCGTGACAGCGGCGGGCTGAGGACGGCATACCGGCTCGTCGAGTCGCACGACGGCGCGCACGCGAACGTCGCGCCACGGATCGGGCTCACGCTCTACCGGGTCGCCCAGGAGGCCCTGGCCAACGTCACCCGTCACTCGACGGCCACGGTCGCCGATGTCGTGACCCGGGTCGTCGACGACGGGCCGGGGCGGGCGTACGCCGAGGTCGAGATCGTCGACAACGGGCGGCCGCGCGCCGGCACGTCGGGATCCGGGCTCGGTCAGCTCGGCATGAGGGAGCGGGCCGCCTCGCTCCACGGCACGGTCGAGATCGGGCCCCGACCGACCGGTGGCTACCGTGTGAGGGTGCGAGTTCCACTGGGGGAGAGCGATGTCCGAGCCTGACCTGTCCACGTCGGAAGCCCCGATCCGGGTGCTCATCGTCGACGACCAGCATCTCGTGAGGTCGGGCTTCACGATGATGCTGTCGGTCGAGGACGACATCGAGGTCGTCGGTGACGTCGCCAACGGCGAGCTCGCCGTCGCCGCGGCCCGCGAGCTGCGCCCCGACGTCATCCTCATGGACGTGCAGATGCCCGTCATGGACGGCATCGAGGCGACCAGGATCGTCGTCGGGGCCGACCTCGGGCGGGTCGTCATCCTCACGACGTTCGACCGGGACGACTACCTCTTCGATGCGTTGCGGGCCGGCGCGAGCGGGTTCCTCCTCAAGAACGCCGAGCCCGAGCAGCTCGTCGACGCCGTGCGCTCGGTCGCCGGTGGGCACGCGCTGCTCGCGCCGGAGGTGACGACCCGGGTCATCGCGGCCATGGTGACCTCGCCGGGCGGCGCGGCCCCGGGCGTCGCTTCCGCCCCGGGCTCCTCGCCGGCCTCACCCGCCGCCACCTCGGCCACGGTGGGGTCGCACGAACAGCTCGCCCGGCTCACCGACCGCGAGCGCGAGGTGCTCGTCCTCATGGCGCAGGGCAAGAGCAACAGCGAGATCGCCCGCGAGCTCTTCCTCGGGGAGGCGACGGTCAAGACCCACGTGTCGAACTGCCTCGCCAAGCTCCACCTGCGCGACCGGGTCCAGGCCGTCGTCCTCGCCTACGAGAGCGGGCTCATCCGACCGGCGGAGAGCCGGCCTCACCCTCGGGGCTGATCCGACGCGGTGCCGCCCTGCCTAGCGTGGAGGCATGGCACAGATCGAGGTCACCGGGCTGACGCGCTTCTTCGGGGAGCTCAAGGCCGTCGACGACGTGAGCTTCACCGTCCCCGGAGGTCTCCTCACCGGGTTCGTCGGGGGCAACGGCGCCGGCAAGACGACGACGATGCGGATGGTCATGGGGCTGCTCGCCGCCCATGGCGGCGAGGTCCGCTGGGACGGGCGGCCGATGACCACGGCCGTGCGCCGACGCATCGGCTACATGCCCGAGGAGCGCGGCCTCTACCCGAAGCAGAAGGTGCTCGACCAGCTCGTCTACCTCGGCGAGCTCTCGGGCATGACCGCCGCGGACGCCAAGGCCTCCGTCGCGGAGCACCTCGAGCGGTTCGGTCTCGCCGACCGCGCGGGGGAGCGGGTCGAGAAGCTCTCGCTCGGCAACCAGCAGCGTGTGCAGATCGTCGCCGCGCTCATGACGACGCCGGACGCGCTCATCCTCGACGAGCCGTTCTCTGGCCTCGACCCGACCGCCGTCGACTCGATGGTCGACCTCCTGCGCGAGCACGCGGCCCGCGGTATCCCGGTCCTCTTCAGCTCTCACCAGCTCGACCTCGTCGAACGGCTCTGTGACCGGCTCGTCGTCCTCGCCCACGGCCGCGTCGTCGCCACCGGCTCGGTGAGCGAGCTGCGCAGCGGTGGCCCCGAGCTCTACCGCATCACGCTCGGAGGTGACGCGGGCTGGGTCAGGGATGCGGACGGCATACACGTCCACGACGTCGACGGGAGCACAGCGCTCGTCGAGCCGAACGACGAAGCCGCGCGCCAGGCCCTCCTCCGCTCCGCCCTCGACCGTGGCGTCGTCGTCGACTTCGCCCGCCAGGTGCCCGCCTTGTCCGAGATCTACCGCGAGGTGACGGCATGACCTCCGCCCCCTGGATGACCGTGGCCCGCCGCGAGATCGTCACCAAGCTCACCGACAAGACCTTCCTGCTCAGCACGTTCGGGCTCGTCCTCATCCTCGCGGTGGTGCTCGGAGTGCAGGCGTGGATGGCCGGGAGGACCTCGGAGTATGCCGTCGTCACCAGTTCCAGCGCCGCGCACCAGATGGCCCAGCAGGTCGAGACCGCAGCCGAGGCCTCCGACGACCAGCTCGCGGTGACGCTCAGCCAGGTCGGCGACGACGCCGCTGCCCGCGCCGCCGTCGAGGACGACACCGCCGACGTGTGGCTGCACCAGGGTGACGCCGGGTGGGTGCTCACCGGACACGACGACGTGCCCGGCGACCTCGTCGCGTCGGCACGGACCGCGATCCGCGACGCGACCCTCGACGCCAACGCCAATGCCGCCGGCACGACGGTCGACGCGCTCACGCGCGGATCCGACGTCAGCACCACGGTTCTCGACGGAGACTCCGACCTGGCGGGGGTCGCGAAGGCCGTCGGGTTCGCCCTCGCGCTGCTCTTCTACCTCGCGTCGTTCACGTTCGGTCTGGCGCTCGCCAACAGCGTCGTCGAGGAGAAGGCGAGCCGCATCGTCGAGATCATCACGACGAAGATCTCGGTGCGCCAGCTGCTCGCCGGCAAGGTCATCGGCAACCTCGGGCTGGCGTTCGCCCAGATGGCGCTCTTCGTCGCGGTGGGGCTCGTCGGGCTGACCTTCACCGACTACGGCCGCTTCCTGCCGGCGGTGTCGGGGGCGGTCGGCTGGTTCGTCGTCTTCTTCGTCGTCGGGTTCGGGCTCCTCGCGTGCCTGTGGGCCGTCGCCGGGGCGCTCGCCTCGCGGACCGAGGACGTCCAGACCACATCCACGCCGCTGACGATGCTCACGATGGGCGTGTTCTTCTCGGCGCTGCTCACGAGCGGGACCACCCAGGTCGTGCTGTCGTTCGTGCCGCCGTTCTCGGCGATCCTCATGCCGATGCGGGTGCTCGAGGGTTCCGCCTCGTGGTGGCAGGCGCTCGTCGCGCTCGCGATCCTCGTGGCGACCGCCGCGCTCGTCGTCCGGGTGGCGGCGCGGCTCTACCAGCGCTCGCTGCTCCAGACCCAGGGCCGGCTCAGCCTGCGACAGGCGTGGTCGACCCCCGAGTGACGCCCCGCGCCGACGTCGCTCGCCTGCGTCCGCAAGGGTGGTCGAGAAGGTGACCATCTCTGCGGACGCAGGCGGGCGGCATACGACAGCGTCCGCAAGGGTGGT
The DNA here is from genome assembly GCF_964253435.1 of Knoellia sp. LjRoot47. Lineage (NCBI taxonomy): Bacteria > Bacillati > Actinomycetota > Actinomycetes > Micrococcales > Intrasporangiaceae > Knoellia > Knoellia sp. LjRoot47. The sequence continues at coordinate 859,849 of NZ_CAXUQS020000001.1, read as the reverse complement.
CGAGAAGGTGACCATCTCTGCGGATGCAGGCGGACGGGCGACGCGGAGCGGACGGGATTTGACAAGGTGAGGGCACCCTAACTTAGGTTTGCCTTACTGACCTTGTCGCCGCGCTGCGCGTGGCCCGATCCCAGAAGGCTCCATGCTGACACGTCGCTCTCTCGTCGCCGCCACCGCATCCGGCGTCGCCGCGCTCCTCCTCACCGCGTGCTCCACCGGTCCGTCGAGCGAGGCCTCGGCCGACCCGGCGACGGCCAACGCCTCGGCGGTCGACAAGGACGCCTTCCCCACGACGGTCACGCACGCCTTCGGCGAGACCACGATCAGCGCCGAGCCCAAGCGGGTCGCCACCGTCGGCTGGAACGACGCCGACGTCGTCGTCTCGCTCGGGGTGATCCCCGTCGGCGCCACGAAGATCACTTGGGGCGGCAACGCGGGCGGCTCGACCGACTGGTTCGACGCGGCCGTGACCAAGCTCGACTCCGACGCGCAGATCGCCCGCTACGACGACACCGCCGGCGTCCCGGTCGAGGAGATCGCCGCGGCCAAGCCCGACCTCATCCTCGGCGTGAACTCGGGCATCACCAAGGAGGACTACGACAAGCTCTCCAAGATCGCCCCCACCGTCGCCTTCCCGGGAGAGGCCTGGGGCACGTCGTGGGAGGACAGCGTCAAGCTCGTCGGCCAGGCCCTCGGCCGCACCGAGCTCGCGACCAAGGTCACCGCCGACACCAACAAGGCCATCGACGACGCCGTCGCGAAGTACCCCCAGATCAAGGGCAAGTCCGCCGCGTGGGCCTGGTTCACGCCGACCGACCTCTCCGTCGTCAGCCTCTACACGACGCACGACCTCCGCCCGCAGATCCTGCGACGCTTCGGCATGGTGGACGCCCCGACCGTGACCGCGCTGAGCAAGGGCAACGCGCAGTTCAGCGCGAACCTCTCCGCCGAGAAGTCCTCGACGCTCGCCGCCGACGCCCTGATCTTCTACGTCGAGAAGCCCGAGGAGGTCGACACCCTCAAGAAGCACCCGCTCCTCGGCCAGATCCCCGCGCTCAAGACCGACCACTACGTCGCGAGTGCCGACAACGCCGTCGCCCTGACGATGTCATCCCCCTCGCCGCTGTCGATGCCGGTCGCGCTCGAGAAGTTCCTGCCCAAGATCGCCTCGGCCGTGGACGGAACCCCGGCCCAGTGAGCGTCCGGGTCCCCACCGTGTCCGGAGCACCGGCTCGCGCACAGCGCACCGGTATGCCGGCCGGACCAGAGCGTGTCGGTATGCCGGCTCGCGCGGTGCGTGGGACCCACCCCCACGCGGTGCGTGTGCCCCACACCCACGCCGAGCGTGGGACCCATGACCACGCTGAGCGTGGGACTCCTCAGCCGGCTGCCCCGGCCCACCGCACAGGGAGGGTGGGTCGGGGCGGTCGCACGCCTGTGACCGTCGTCGTGGCCGCGGGGGTGGCCGCGGTGACGCTCGCCGTCGCGTTCTCACTCCTCGTCGGCACCCAGTCGGTCTCGCCGTCCCGCATCGTCGACGCGCTCACGCGCGGGACCGTGACCGACGAGGTGCGTGGCATCGTCGACTCACGCATCGACCGGACCCTCATCGGGCTCGTGGTCGGGGCGGCCGTCGGTGTCTGCGGCGTCGTGCTCCAGGGCCTGACCCGCAACCCGCTCGCCGAGCCCGGCATCCTCGGCATCAACTCCGGCGCGGCCCTCGCGGTCGTCGTCGGGATCAAGGTCTTCGCCATCTCGGGGGTCGGCGGCTACGTCTGGTTCGCGCTCGCCGGAGCGGTCGTCACCGCCGTCGTCGTCCAGCTGCTCGCCCTCCTCGCGCCGGTGCGCGCCCAGCCGGTGACCATGGCTCTGGCCGGTGCCGCCGTCATGGCGACGTCGACGAGCCTCGTCGGCGCGATCCTCGTCTCGGACCAGGGCGCCCTCGACGTCTTCCGCTTCTGGCAAGTCGGCTCCGTCGCCGGGCGCGACGCCTCGATCGTCCTCGACGTCGCGCCGTTCCTCGTCGTGGGCTTCGCCCTCGCCCTCTCGTCCGGCTCGATCCTCAACACCGTCGCGCTGGGTGACGACCTCGCCCGCGGGCTCGGCCAGCGCGTGCTGCTCCACCGGCTGCTCGCAGCGGCCGGTGCGATCCTGCTCGCCGCCTCCGCCACGGCGCTCGCCGGGCCGATCGCGTTCGTCGGGCTCGTGGTGCCCCACGTCGTGCGCGCCGTCGTCGGCCCCGACCACCGCCGCATCCTGCTCGGCTCGCTCTTCGCCGGGCCCGTCCTCGTCGTCAGCGCCGACACCCTCGGCCGGGTCGTCGCCGCCCCGAGCGAGGTCCAGGCCGGCATCATCTGCGCCGTCGTCGGTGCCCCGTTCCTCGTCGCGCTCGTCCGCCGGATGAACGTCGCATGAGCACCCCACGAAGTTCCTCCGCCGCTTCGCTCCCCCGGATACTCCGCGGGGACCCCGCATGAGCACCCCCGTCGTGGACCCGGTCGAGAGGAGAGAACACGCCGCCGGTGCCACCGTGCACGCGGCGAGTTCTCTCCTCTCGACCGGCTTGACCGGGTCGACGGGCACCGCCCGCACGCCCGCGAGCGCCGACACCCTCGCCACCCTGCGCGGCGTGCGCCGTCGGGTCCGCCGCCGCCAGCGGCTCCTCCTCGTCGCGCTCACCCTGCTCGTCGTCGGCCTCTTCCTCGTCCGCGCGCTCCTCGGCGACTACCGGATCTCGTTCGTGGACGGCATACGGATGGTCTCCGGGACGACCATCCCGGGTGCGTCCTTCATCTTCATGGAGTCGACGCTGCCGCGCGCGTGCATGTCGGTCCTCGCGGGAGCAGCCTTCGCCTCGGCCGGTGCGGCGTACCAGTCGATGCTGCGCAACCCCCTCGCCAGCCCCGACGTCCTCGGGATCAACCTCGGCGCGAGCGCGGCGGCCGTCTTCTCCGTCGTGCTCCTCGGCTGGTCGGGGACGCCGGTGGCCGTCGTGGCGTTCGCCGGGGCCGTCGCCGTGGCGCTGGCCATCCACGGGTTCGCGGGGCGAGGTGGCGCAGCGACCGGTCGGATGATCCTCGTCGGCGTCGGGCTCGCCGCCGTGCTCAGCTCGGTCGTGCACTGGGTCCTCCTGCGCGCCGACATCTATCGTGCGCAGGACGCCTTGGTGTGGCTCACCGGCAGCCTCGGCTCGGTGTCGTGGGACGAGATCGTGCGTCTCGGCGTCGTCGTCGCGGTCGCCCTGCCGGTGCTCACCGTCGCCACCCGCCAGCTCGGAGTCCTCGGTCTCGGCGACGACCTCGCCGCCGGCCTGGGTGTGCCCGCGCACCGGCTGCGCGCGCTCGTCACGGCCCTCGTCGTGCTGCTCACCGCCTCGGCGACGGCGGTGTGCGGCCCGATCGCCTTCGTCGGGTTCCTCAGCGGCCCGATCGCGCGACGGCTCACCGGCGGACGCACCTCGGTGCCCGCCGCTGCGCTCGTCGGCGCCGCGATGGTGCTCGCGGCCGACTACGTCAGTGCGTATGCCGTGCCGGGCACCGCCTTCCCCGTCGGCGTCGTCACCGGGCTCGCCGGCGCCCCCGTCCTCGTGTGGCTGCTCGTCGCGGGCCGCCGGTCGATCGTCGAGAAATGAGCGAAGTCATGTCGTCCGTCCTCTCTGCCGAGTCGCTGAGCCTCGCCTACGACAAGCGGGTCGTCGTCGACGGCCTCGACCTCGCCGTGCCGACCGGTCGCGTGACCGCCATCGTCGGCCCCAACGGCTGCGGCAAGTCGACGCTGCTACGTGGTCTCTCGCGGCTGCTGTCCCCGCACGAGGGCCGGGTCCTGCTCGATGGCGAGGTGATCGGCAACCTCTCGACCAAACAGGTCGCGCGGCGCCTCGGCCTGCTCCCGCAACAACCGATCGTGCCCGAGGGCATCACCGTCGTCGAGCTCGTCGAACGCGGCCGCCACCCGCACCACGGGCTGTTCACGCAGTGGTCGCGCCAGGACGAGGCCGTCGTCGCCGCGGCCCTCGAGATGACCGAGCTCGTCGACCTCGCCGGCGTCCCGGTCGACAGCCTCTCGGGCGGCCAGCGCCAGCGCGCCTGGATCGCCATGTCCCTGGCCCAGCGCACGCCGGTGCTGCTCCTCGACGAGCCCACGTCGTTCCTCGATATCGCCCACCAGATCGACGTCCTCGAGCTCGTCCGCGACCTCAACGCCCGCGAGGGGACGACGGTCGTCATGGTGCTCCACGACCTCGCGATGGCCGCGCGCTACGCCGACCACCTCGTCGCGATGTGTGACGGCGCGATCGTCGCCGAGGGCGCACCCGCCGACATCGTCACCCCCGACGTCATCGAGTCCGTCTTCGGGATCGCGGCCTCCGTCGTCGCCGACCCGACGACCGGCGACCCCGTCGTCATCCCCCACCGCAGGAAGCGAGAGAACGCATGACCGTCCTCGACAAGGTCGCCATGAAGGCCGCCACCGCCTACGCCCGCCTCACCATGGCCTCCCCGGTCTACCGTGACAGCGACTCCCAGTTCGAGATGACGGTCGCCGCGGTGAGCGACCTCGGCGGCGGGATGCGCCGGATCACCTTCGTCGCCGACGAGCTCGCCGACTTCCGGCGGGTCGGCGCCGACGAGTACTTCGGCCTGCTCATGCCGCGACCCGGCGCCACGCTGACCATGCCCGAGGACGGTCGCGAGAACGTCCGGGCCGCCATCGCGGATATGCCGGAGACCGAGCGCCCCGACCTGCGCTGGTACACGATCCGCGCCCACCACGCCCTCAACGCCACCATCGACGTCGACGTCGTCACCCACGGCGACTCCGGTCCCGGGTCGGCCTGGGCCTGCGCAGCCACCGCGGGCGACCGCGTGGGGTTCCGCTCCGGCGGCGCGCTCTTCCGCGGGCACGAGTGCGACACCCCCGTCCTGCTCGCCGCCGACGAGACGGCCGTCCCCGCCCTCGCGGCCATCCTCGACGCGCACCCCGAGGTCCTGGACCGGGCCACGATCCACGTCGAGGTGTCCGACCCGGCCGTGCTCGCGGCATACGCATTCGGCGGAGCCGACGTCACGGTGCACCTGCGCACGGACGGCGGACCCGGTTCGGCCCTGCTCCCCGCGCTCGCGGAGGCGCAGCTGGGCCACCTCGGCTACGCCTGGGTCTGCGGCGAGTCGGGGATGGTCACCGAGGCGCGACGTCACCTCGTGCGCTCCGCCGGTGTCGACCGGCGCAAGGTGCTCTTCTCCGGCTACTGGAAGCTGGGTCAGGAGCGGGGCTGACCGCGCGTCCGGGCGGGTCGATAGGTTGGCCGCATGACGGTCACCCCCCACCTCGTCGCGCTCGACGTCGACGGCACGACGATCAACCACGCCGGCGAGATGTCGCCGGTCGTCCGTGACGCCGTGCGCGCCGTCGCCGACGCCGGCCACCACGTCACCATCGCGACCGGCCGTTCCATCGTCGCGACGACCCCGATCCTCGCGGAGCTCGGTCTCACGGCGGGGTATGCCGTGTGCTCCAACGGGGCGGTCACGCTCCGCCTCGACCCCGCCCTCGAGGATGGCTTCGAGATCATCGAGGCGGTGACCTTCGACCCCGCTCCGGCCCTCAACCTGCTGCGCGCCGAGCTGCCCGACGCCGTCGTCGCCGTCGAGGACCTCGGCGTGGGCTTCAAGGTGAGTGCGCCGTTCCCCGACGGCGAGCTCCAGGGCGACATCACGGTCGTGCCGTGGGACGAGCTCGTCGCCGACCCCGTCACCCGTGTGACCTTCCGCGACCCCAACGGGACCGCAGAGGACTTCATGGGTCTCGCCGAGCGCATCGGGCTCCACGAGGTCAACTACGCCGTCGGCTTCACCGCATGGCTCGACATCAACCCCGAGGGCGTGAGCAAGGGCTCGGCCCTCGAGATGGTGCGCCGCCACCTCGGCGTCGAGCCGGCCCACACCGTCGCCGTCGGCGACCAGCGCAACGACCTCGAGATGCTCCAGTGGGCCGCGCGTGGGGTCGCGATGGGCAACGCGCCCGACGAGGTCAAGGCGGTCACCGACGAGACCACTCTCGACGTCGACGACGACGGGCTCGTCCCCGTGCTCCGTTCCCTGCTGTGACCGCAGCGCCCTGAAGGGCCGAGGCGAGGGCAGGATGGGCCCATGCCCAAAGCACCCCTGCCGCCCGAGGTCGCCGAGCTCTTCGCGCGACCCAACCCCGCCGTCGTCGCCGTCCTGCGGCCCAAGGGTGCGCCCATGTCGGTCGCGACCTGGTACCTCGTCGAGGACGACGGCACGGTGCTCCTCAACATGGACGCCGGCCGCGCCCGCCTCGGCTGGATGCGGGAGCGGCCCGAGGTCGCCCTCACCGCCCTCAAGGAGGGTGAGTGGTACACCCACGTGAGCATCCGCGGCCGCGTCGTGCGCTGGGACGACGACCCCGAGCGCGGTCTCGCCGACATCGACCGGCTCTCGGTCCACTACACGGGCAAGCCCTACCGCGTCCGTGACCGCCCGCGGGTGAGCTGCTGGGTCGAGGTGGAGCACTGGCACGGGTGGGGCGAGGCCAAGGCCGACTGAGGGTCACCCACAATGAGCGGTATGCCGTCCCGTCCCGACCTCGAGATCACCTCACCCGCGAACCCGCGCCTCAAGCAGGTCGTCGCGCTGCGCCGTCGCCGCGCTCGTGACGAGGTCGGCGTCACCGTCGTCGAGGGCTTCGAGGAGCTCGGGCTCGCGCTCGACGCCGGGGTGCGGCCGCGCACGCTGTTCTACTCTCCCGAGCTCATGCTCGACGCCGACGAGCAGCTGCAGGTCGTCGACGACGTGCGGTCTTCCGGCGTCGAGACCATCCGGGTGTCGCGGGCGGCCTTCGAGAAGATCGCCTACCGCGAGGGTCCCGACGGCTTCCTCGCCCTCGTCCCGGCCGTCCGCGCCGGGCTGGCCGACCTCGACCTCCCCGCGGAGCCGCTGCTGCTCGTGTGCGAGGGGCTCGAGAAGCCGGGCAACCTCGGCGCGATGCTGCGCACGGCGGACGCTGCCGGGGTCGACGCCGTCATCGGCGTCGACCCGGTGACCGACTGGGGCAACCCCAACGTCGTGCGGGGGTCCAAGGGCACGGTGTTCTCCGTCCCGGTCGCCAGCGCGACGCTCGACGCGACGCTGGGCTGGTTGCGGGCACACGGCATACGCCTCGTCGCCACGACCCCCGACACCGAGACGATGCACACGGACGCCGACCTCACGGGCGCGGTCGCGATCGCGGTCGGGACGGAGAAGTTCGGTCTCACCGACGAGGCCCTGCGGGCCGCGGACGTCAGGGTGCGCATCCCCATGCACGGCAACGTCAACTCGCTCAACGCCTCGGCCGCTGCGGCGATCGTCGTCTACGAGGCCGTGCGGCAGCGCGGTCGGGGCGCCTGAGCCCGAGGGGAGGATCAGGGTGACTAGCCCCTGTGTCAAGAGCACCCTCAAAGGTGTGTCACGATAATCCGCATGCGAGTTGACCATGTTGTCTATGCCGCAGAGAACGACGGCGCACGAGCGACGGCCGCACGTCTGGCCGAGCAGCTCGGTATCGCAGCCGTCGACGGGGGTGTGCATCCGCGCTTCGGGACGCGCAACGTCATCCTTCCGCTTCTCGGTGACCGTTATCTCGAGGTCGTCGAGGTGCTCGACCACCCCGCGTCCGACAAGGCTCCCTTCGGCCAGGCCGTGCGTGCCCGCTCCGAGTCCGGCGGTGGCTGGCTCGGCTGGGTCCTGAGCGTCGACGACATCACCCAGCAGGAGGGACGCCTCGGGCGTGAGTCCGTCGTCGGCAGCCGACACCGCCCCGACGGTGTGGAGCTCCGGTGGAAGCAGCTGGGCATCAAGGGCCTGATCGCGGACCCGCAGCTCCCGTTCTTCGTCGAGTGGGACGCCGAGGTGCCCCACCCCTCCGGCGTCGGCGAGACGCAGGTCGCGCTCAAGTCGCTCGAGATCGCCGGCGACCCCGACCGCGTGCGCGACTGGGTCGGCGTCGACAAGGACTACGTGCCCGAGGGCATCGACTTCAACTTCGTCTCGCCCAAGGGCAACCCCGGCATCATGTCGGTGACGTTCGAGACCCCCGGTGGCCTCGTCACCCTCTGAGGCGAGTGGACGGCGCGCGAAAGCGCCCCGCACGGACTCCGGTCCGGCGGGGCGCTTCGGCGTGTATGCGGCGCTTCAGGCTCAGTCGAGGTGGTCGACCAGCGCCGGCGCGATGCCGACGTAGGTCGCCGGCGTCATCGCCGCGAGGCGTTCCTCGACCTCGGCGGGCAGGCCGAGCCCGCGGACGAACTCGACGAGCTCGGGCTGGCCGATGCGGCGGCCGCGGGTGAGCTCCTTGAGCCGCTCGTAGGGCTCCTCCATGCCGGGCACGCCCTGGGCGCCGAGAGCCCGCATCGCCGACTGGATCGGCTCACCGAGCACCTCCCAGTTGGCGTCGAGGTCGCGCGCCATCGCCTCCGGCACGGCGTCGAGGCCGGCGAGACCGCGGGTCGCGTTGTCGAGGGCGAGCAGCGAGTGGCCGAGGGCGACGCCGATGTTGCGCTGCATCGAGGAGTCGGTGAGGTCGCGCTGGAGGCGGGACTGCACGAGCGTCGAGGCGAGGACGTCGAGCAGGGCGTTGCTCACCTCGAGGTTGGCCTCGGCGTTCTCGAAGCGGATCGGGTTGACCTTGTGCGGCATCGTGGAGGAGCCGACGGTGCCCTGGCCACGCACCTGGGCGAAGTAGCCCATCGAGATGTAGGTCCAGACGTCGGTGCACATGTTGTGCAGCACCCGGTTGAAGCGGGCCACGTCGGCATAGAGCTCGGCCTGCCAGTCGTGGCTCTCGATCTGGGTGGTGAGCGGGTTCCAGGTGAGCCCGAGGCCCTCGACGAAGGACTCGCTCACGTCCTCCCAGTCGGCCTCGGGGACGGCGGCGAGGTGGGCGCCGTAGGTGCCGGTCGCGCCGTTGAGCTTGCCGAGGAACTCGGCGTCCTCGACCCGGCGCAGCTGGCGCTGGAGCCGCCACGCGAGGACGGCGAGCTCCTTGCCCAGCGTGGACGGCGTGGCCGGCTGACCGTGCGTGTGCGAGAGCAACGGCACCTCGCGCAGGTCCGACGCCATCGTCGACAGCGCCTCGACGAGGGCGGCGGCGCGGGGCAGCCAGACGTCCTCGATGGCGCCCTGGACCATGAGGGCGTAGGAGAGGTTGTTGATGTCCTCGCTCGTGCAGCAGAAGTGGATGAGCTCGGCGAGCCCCTTGTCGTCCTCGGCCGGGGCGATCTGCGCGAGGCGCTTCTTGAGGAAGTACTCGACCGCCTTGACGTCGTGCTGGGTGACCTTCTCGGTCTCGCCCATCTCGGTGATCTCGTCGGGGCCGAAGTCGTCGACGATCTGCCGCAGCGCGGCCTTCTCGTCGTCGGTGAGCGTGCGGACGCCGGGCACCACGGACCGGTCGGTGAGATGGATGAGCCACTCGATCTCGACGTGGATCCGCTGGCGGTTGAGCGCCGGCTCGGAGAGGTGGTCGACGAGGGGTGCCACGGCTCCGCGGTAGCGACCGTCGAGGGCGCCGAGCGCGATGGGAGGAGTGACGTCAGCGAGGGAGGCCATGACCCTCATCCTCCCATCCGGTCCGGCCACCGTCGCACCGCCTTGTGCCGCGCCGGCCCCGCGGGCAGGGTGAGGGCATGACGCACGTGGTGGCCGACATCTCGGTCTCCCTCGACGGCTTCGTCACCGGACCCGGGGCCGGGCCCGACAACGGGCTCGGCGACGGCGCCGAGGGACTGCACGCGTGGGTCTTCTCGGGCGACGACGTCGACCGCGCCGTGCTCGAGGAGGCGACGGTCGCCACGGGGGCGGTCGTCATGGGTCGCCACCTCTTCGACGTCATCGACGGGCCGCACGGGTGGAACGACGAGGTCGGCTACGGCGCCGGCCACGCCGCCAAGCCGGCGTTCTTCGTCGTCACGAGCAGCGAGCCCGAGTCGGTGCGGCTCGCGGACTCGCACGACTTCACCTTCGTCCTCGACGGCCCGGCGGCGGCGGTCGAGCAGGCTCGCTCGGTGGCCGGCGACAAGGACGTCTACGTCATGGGTGGCGGCGAGGTGGTCCGTGGCTGCCTTGATGCCGGTGTCGTCGACCGGCTGAGCCTGCACGTCTCCCCGCTCGTCCTGGGCGCGGGCACCTCCCTCTTCGAGGGCTCCGTCCCCCGCACCCTCGTCCAGCGGGAGGTCCGGGTCTCGCCGCACGCCGTCCACGTCACCTACGACGTGCAGCGCTGACTCAGCGCCAGGCGAGCCACACGAGGGCGAGCGGCAGCGCGACGACGGCCACGGCATACACGTACATCACGACGACGGTCGGCACGGGCAGCGCGTCCTCGGCGAGGAGTCGCATCCGGGTGGCGGTGGTGCCGTCTCCGGCGGCGCCGAGCCCGGCCTCGGGCGCCTGGCCGTGGGCGAGGGTGAGCAGGGCCCGGGCCGTGGCGACGGGTCCCGACGCCCGCACGGCCGAGCGGTCGGCGAGCGCCTCGACGAGCAGCCGCACCTCACGCAGCGCCTCGGGGGAGCGCACCGGGTCGGGGACCGAGTGGTGGAGCACGGTGAAGTACTCGATGAGCAGGTCGTGCCGCCCACGCAGGTGCGCCCGCTCGTGGGCGAGGACCGCGTCGAGCTCGTCGTCGGGCAGCGCCGCGAGCGCCCCCTCGGTGAGCACGACCCGCGAACGGCGCCCGGGCAGGCAGTAGGCCGTCGGGGTGGCGTGGTCGAGGACCCGTATGCCGTCCGCCTGCCTCGCGCTCCCGGGCTCGGCGAGGACGTCCACGAGGTCGCGGTGCCGAGCCCGGGCGGCACGCAGCCGGGTGCCGATGCGGTGACCGGACAGGAGCAGCCGGCCGAGGACGAGCAGGGTGAGGGCGGCGGCGACGCCGAGGACGACCCACCGCCGGTTCTCGGCCCACCAGATCGAGGCGCCGCACGGGTCCAGGCTGCTGCAGGCCAACCACACGGGGGTGCCGGGATCCAGGTACGGCACGGCGGCGGGAGCGGCCAGGAGAGCGGCGAGGACGGCCGAGAGCGACACCGCCTGCCAGGCGACGAGCGCGGCACGCGGTGCCCGCCGGAAGCCGCCGAGCCGGGCCATCACCCGGGGCGCGAGGCCGGCGAGGACGAGCGCGAGGAGCGCCAAAAGGAGGGCGTACACCGACGCTGGTCCGGCCTCAGCCGCGCCGCTGCTCCACCTCGGACAGGGCTGCGCGCAGGTCGTCGAGCTCCTCCGAGGTGGCACCGTCGAGGAAGTGCAGCAGGGCCGCCCGGCGGTCCGTCACGTCGCCCAGCGAGGCGCGCATCGTCTCGGCGGTGAGCGACTCGCGGGTGCCGGCCGGGGTGTAGCGCCAGGCCCGGCCGTCGCGCTCGCGGGTGACGAGCCCCTTCTTGCTCAGGCGGTCGAGCACGGTCATCACCGTCGTGTAGGCGAGGCCCCGCTCGCTCGGCAGGGCCTCGAGCACCTCGCGGACGCTGGCGCCGTCGGGCCGACTTTTCGTCGAGTCCCAGAGCTCCTCCATGACGGAGCGCTCGAGGTCGCCGAGACGAGGGGCGGAGGCAGAGGCTGGCACAGCGAAGTCCTAGCGGGTGGGGGTGAGGTCGACGATCTCGTCGAGCGACTCGAGTCCTTCGGGGCGGTGGCTGACGACCACCACGGTACGCCCCGCGAGGGCCGTCGAGACGTCGCGCATGACGCTCCTGGCCGTCGGGGGGTCGAGGTGGGCGACCGGCTCGTCGAGCAGCACCACGGGCCGCCCGGAGAGCACCCCGCGGGCCACGGCGAGCCGGGCGCGCTCGCCGCCCGAGATGCCGCGTCCGCCGGTGCCGAGCGGTGTCGAGAGGCCCTGGGGGAGGGCCTCGAACCAGCGGCCGAGCCCGGCGACGTCGAGCGCCGCGGTGAGGTGGGCGTCGGTCGCGTCCGGCCGCGCGAGGAGGAGGTTGGCACGCAGGTCCGCGGCGAAGACGTGCGGCTCGTCGTCGACGACGGCCACGAGGTCGCGCACGGCGTCGAGCGAGAGGTCCGTGACGTCGTGCCCGTCCACGGTGTAGCGGCCGGCCTGTGGGTCGAGCGCGCGCTCGAGCACGGCGAGCGTCGTCGACTTGCCGGAGCCGTTGGCGCCGACGAGGCCGACCCGGCGTCCGGGCGGCAGGTCGAGGTCCACTCCGGCGACGTCGGTGCGCCCGTCGACCCAGCCGGCGCCCAGGCCCTCGAGCCGCAGGTGCGGGGTGCGGGTGGTGACGGGGCCGGTGCCCCGGTCGGCGACGGCCGGCTCTTGGTCGAGGAGCGAGCCCATCCGTGCGGCGCTCTGCTCGGCGCGCGCCCGCGCCCGGGCGGCATCGGCGAGGGGGAGCAGGGCGTCGGCGAGCGCGGCGGGGACGACGACGAGCAGCGCCATGACACCCGGCGAGACGTCCGACCCGATCGCGACGCGGGCCATGGCGAGCGTGGCCAGCCCCGTCAACGCGAGCACTCCGCCGGTGACGAGGGCCCGCCCCCGACTCTGCCGCCGGAGCGCGCGCCCGAGGTCGTCGTGGGCGCGGTCGAGCCGGTCGAGGACGTCGCCCTCGGCGCCGATCGCCCGGAGCTCCGACGTATGCCGTGCCACGAGCTCCGCTGCCCGGCCCACCTCCGCGCGTGCCGCGCCGAGGACCGGCTGCGCCGACCGCTCCAGCGTCAGCCCGGCCGCACCGACGAGGGCCACGACGAGCACCCAAGCGAGGACCACGAGGGCGGCGGTCGGCACGAGCAGGCCGGTGAGCAGGGTGGTCGCCGTGGCGGCGACGAGGGCCGAGAGCACGGGGACCCGTACCCGCACGTGGGCCTCGACGACGTCGGTGAGGTCATCGACCACCCCGGTGAGCACGGCAGACCGGGACCGGCGACCGAGGCGGGCCGGCGTGAGGGGGACGAGGGCGGCATACACGCGGGTGCGGGCGGCGGCGAGGTCTCCGAGGGCGCTGTCGTGCGAGCGCAGGCGTTCGAGGTGGCGGAAGAACGGGCGAGCCATCCCGAAGGCGCGCACGCCGACGATCGCGGTGAGGAGGGTGAGGATGACCGGGCGCTCGGAGGCGCGGACGATGAGCCAGCCCGACGTCGCGGTGAGGGCGACGCCCGAGGTGAGGGCGAGCCCGCCCCAGAGCCCGGCGAGCCAGCCGTGCGCATCGGTCCGGCCGTTCGAGCCGGTCGAGAGGGTGACCTCGAGCGCGCTGCTCCCATCCGTCGAGCCGGTCATGCTGTCACCGCCTCGGCGAGCGAACCGGCGAGGTGCAGGTGCTCGTCGGCGATTGCCACGAGGTCCGAGGAGTGGGTCGCGGCGACGACGCACCGGTCGTCGGCGAGGCTGCGGACCAGGTCGCGCACCCGTGCCGCCGACTCGTCGTCGAGGTGCGCGGTGGGCTCGTCGAGCAGGAGAACGGGTGCGGTCGAGAGCACGGCGCGAGCCAGGGCGAGGCGGGTGCGCTGTCCCGCCGACAGCCCGAACCCGTCGTCGCCCAGCGACGTGTCGAGCCCGTCGGGAAGCCCGGACACGAACTCCGCGAGCCCCACCCGCCCCAGCGCCGACAGCAGGTACGCGTCGGTGAGCTCACGCGCAGCGCCGAGCCGCAATGCCTCGCCGACGGTGCCGTCGGGCAGGAACGGCCGCTGGGTCACGTAGTGCACGGCCGCGGTCGACACCCGCCCCTGCGTCGGCATCCGCAGACCGGCGACGACGTCGAGCAGCGTCGACTTGCCCGCGCCCGACTCGCCGGTGACGACGGTGAGGCCGGGTCCGGCGACGAGCGACACGTCGTCGAGCACGAGCCGGTCCGACCCCGGGTACGCATACGCCACCCCCTCGGCGTCGACCACCCCCCGACTGATTGCCCCACCGTGAGGGGTCGGAGCCGCAGCGTCCCTCGGCGTGGGGCAATCAGTTGCAGGTTCCAGCTCGGTGAGGATGGCGTCGACGGCGGTGGCGCCGTCGGCTGCCGCGTGGAACTCGGCGCCGACGCGACGGATGGGCCAGTACGCCTCGGGCGCGAGCAGGATCGCGAGCAGCCCGGCGTGGAGGGTCATCGACCCGTGGGTGAGCCGCAGCCCGACGGTCACCGCAACGATCGCCACCGAGATCGAGGCCAGCAGCTCGAGCGCCGACGAGCTGAGGAAGGCGACCCGCAGCGTGCGCATCGTCGCGGTCCGGTGCTGCTCGGACACCGCGCGCACGACCTCGACCTGGCGCCGCGCCCGACCGTAGGAGACGAGCGTCGGCAGCCCGCGCATGACGTCGCCGAAGTGTCCGGCCAGCTGTTCGAGCGCCCTCCAGCGGCTCATCGTGTCGTCCTGCGTCTCCCGCCCGATGAGCGCCGCGAACAGGGGCAGCAGCGGCAGCGTGACGACGACGATGACGGCGCTCAGCGGGTCGACGACGACGAGCGCACCGACCGCGAGGACCGGAACGACGACCCCGGCGACGAGGGCTGGGAGGAAGCGTGCGGCATACGGCTCGACGGCACTCGCACCCTGGACCGCGAGGGTCGAAGCGCGTTCCGGGTCCGGGCGCCGCTCGGCGGGAGCGGTGAGCCAGCGCGCGAGCAGCCGGCGCCGCAGCCCCGCACTGACGCGGTGCGAGGTGCTCGCACCCACCCGTTCGACGAGCACGCCCAGCCCGGCCCTCACGGTGAACGTGGCGACGACCCACACCGCGCTGCGCTGCCAGTCGCCACCCGACACGACGTCGGTGACGAGCCGAGCGAGCGCGAACGCCAGCGCGATCGCCGCGACGCCTTGCGCCCCCGCGACGACGGTGAGCGCGGCCACGGGACCGCGCACCTCGGGTGCCGCGCGCAGCAGTCGCAGGTCGAAGGGCCTCATCGCGTATGCCGTCCGCTCACTTCACGAGCGCGGGTGCGCCCAGGTGGTCGGTCGAGAGACGGCGGCGGAAGACCCAGTAGGTCCAGGCGGTGTAGCCGAGGACGATCGGCACGAAGCAGAGTGCGGCGACGGTCATGATCTGCAGCGTCATCGTCGAGCTCGCCGCGTTGTCGATGGTGAGCGAGGCCCCGTCGGCCAGCGTCGTCGGCATGACCGCCGGGTGCAGCGCGACGAAGTAGGCCGCGGCAGCGGCGGCCCATGTGAGGGCCGTGCCACCGAAGGCCATGCCCTCGCGGCCGGCCCGGTTGGCGGCGAGCCCACCGACGAGGGCGATGGCGGCGACGAGCGCGAGGGACGTGACGAGCAGGCCGCCCTGCGTCGTCACGAGCCACCCGAGGAGCGTCGCCGCGAGAACGACGGTGACGAGGCCCGACCGGGTGGCGACCATCCGCGCGTCGGCGCGCAGCGGACCGTCGGTCTTGAGGCTGAGGAAGATCGCGCCGTGCGTCACGGACAGGGCGACGAACACGACCCCGCCGAGGAGGCTGGGTCCGTTGAGCAGGGTCCACAGCGTCCCGACGTACTCGTGGTCGGCGTCGAGGGGGACGCCCCGCACGAGGTTGGTGAGGGCCACGCCGACGAGGAAGGGCGCGGCCACCGAGCCGCCGATGATCGCGGCGTCCCAGCGACGGCGCCAGGTGCCGTCGTCCCGCTTGTGGCGGTAGTCCAGCCCCATGTTGCGGACGATGAGCGCGACGAGCAGGAGCAGGAGCGGCAGGTAGAACGCCGAGAACATCGACGCGTACCACTCCGGGAACGCCGCGAACATCGCGCCGCCCGCGGTGATGAGCCAGACCTCGTTGCCGTCCCAGTGCGGGCCGATCGAGGTGAGCATGACGCGCCGGCGCTGGTCGGCCTCGTCGACGGCCGCGCCGACGCGGGCGCCGCCGCCACCGAGCACTGGCAGGAGCGCGCCCACGCCGAAGTCGAAGCCCTCGAGGACGAGGTAGCCGGTCCAGAGCACTCCGACGAGGAGGAACCAGATGAGGGGGTAGTCCATGACGAGATCGCCTCTCTCGCAGCGGCTGCGGGGCCGCGGTCAGTAGGAGAACTGGAGAGGTGCGTCCTGGTCGCGCACCTGCTCCGGTTCGTGGAAGGGCTCCGCGCCGTGGGCGACGTAGCGCAGGAAGAGACGGACCTCCACGACGGCGAGGACGGCATACAGGGCCGTGTAGACGAGCATCGAGATCCAGATCTCGGTCGTCGACACCGACGGTGAGACGCCGAACGACGTCGTCATGAGGCCGTTGACGAGCCAGGGCTGGCGACCGGTCTCGGTGAAGATCCAGCCGAAGCTGTTGGCGAAGATCGGCAGCAGCGGCGCGGCGACGCCGGCCCATACCCACCAGCGCGAGAGCGGGGGCCGGCCCGTGCCGCGCGTCAGCCAGAGGAGCAGGACGGAGAGGCCCATCGACACGAAGCCCAGCCCCATCATGAGCCGGAAGGTCCAGTAGGCCAGCGGCACGTTCGGGGTGTAGTCGGCGTCGGTCGTGATCGCGGCGACGTCGGGGCCGTAGGTCCGCTCGATCGAGGCGACGAGCTCGGCGTTGCGAGCCTTGATCTCGTTGATGCCCTCGACCGTGCCGTTGGGGTTGCCCGTCGCCATGAACGCGAGCACCTTGGGCACCTTGATCGCAAAGTGCTCCTGCGTCCCGTCGAGCGAGCCGATGGTGAGGATCGAGAATCCGGCGCCGGCCTCGGTCTCGTAGAGCGCCTCGGCCGCAGCCATCTTCATCGGCTGGACCTCGGTCATGATCTTGCCCTGCTCGTCACCGCTGACGATGACGCCGAGGCTCGCGACGAGGGTGAGGACGGCGCCGAGCCGGGTGGCACGGCGATACATCGGCACGTCCGCGGCGTCGCTGGCACCCGGGGTGGCCGCCCGCCGCCACAGCCAGATGCCGACGCCCATGACCGTCGCGCCGCCGACCATGTAGGCCGAGGTGATGACGTGCGGGAAGGCGACGAGCTGGACCTTGTTGGTGAGGATCGCGACGAAGTCGGTCATCTCCGCGCGCCCGTTCTCCGGGTCGTAGCGGAAGCCGACCGGGTTCTGCATGAAGGAGTTCGCCGCGAGGATGAAGTAGGCCGAGAGCAGGGTGCCGATGTGGACGACCCACATCGTCGCGGCGTGCAGCTTCTCGGGGATCCGGCCCCAGCCGAAGATCCACAGGCCGAGGAACGTCGACTCGACGAAGAAGGCGAGCAGCGCCTCGAGGGCGAGCGGTGCACCGAAGACGTCGCCGACGAAGCGCGAGTAGTCCGACCAGTTCATCCCGAACTGGAACTCCTGGACGATGCCGGTGACGAGCCCGAGCGCGAAGTTGATGGTGAAGAGCTTGCCGAGGAACTTCGTCAGCCGCAGCCACTCCTCCGTGCGGGTGCGCACCCAGGCGACGTGGGTCACGGCGACGACGAACGACAGTCCGATCGTCACGGGCACGAAGAGGAAGTGGTAGACGGTCGTGATGGCGAACTGCCACCTCGCCAGGTCGACGGGCTCCATCGGTCTCCTCGGTCGTCGCGTCCGTGTCCTACTACGACCGATAGTAATACGACAGGTCGTAGTAGGACAAAAGCGCCCAGTATGCCGTCCGCCCATCTGCCCGCAGTGCGTCCCGGGACTCACGAGTCGGGGGTGGCGTGACGAGTCGGGCTGACCGCGACCCCCGACTCGTCACACGTACCCCGACTGGTGCTGTCCCCGGGCCGTCGGAGACGGGTTACTGCGCCTGGGAGGGCTCGCGCGCGAGCAGCGCCTGGACGAACACCGTGAGCAGGTCGTCGGAGGTGTTGGCGGTGTAGGTCGCGCCACCCGACGCCGAGGCGATCGCCTGCAGCGCCTTGGGGTCGGCCTCGCCCATGCCGATCGTGATGATCCGCACCGGTCGGGTCGGGTCGTGCGCCTTCGTGATCCGGGCGAGCAGCGGCCCGAGCTCGAGCCCGCCGCCGGGGTCGTCGTTCTTGCCGTCGGTGATGATGACGACCGAGTTGAAGTACTCGGGGTCGTAGGTCCGCGTCATCTCGGCGAAGGCTGCGGCAGTCGTGTCGTAGAGACCGGTGTCGCCGCTGATGTAGCTCGGGAACTTCGCGAGGGCGGCGACGATGGCGTCCCGGTGGGTGCCCGCACCCTCGGGGTCGTCGAGGCGGGCGATGGGCGCGATCGGCGCCCAGTCCTTGCCCTTGCCACCCTTGTCCGTCGAGAAGATCCACCCACCGACCTGGCTGCCGCCGGGCAGCTGCTTGACCGCGGTGGTGAGCGACTCCTCGGCGACCTTGGCCCGGGTCTTTCCGCCGGTGTCCTTGGCGACCGTCGTCATCGAGCCGGAGACGTCGATGATCGCGAGCATCCGGGCGTCAGCCTTGAGGACGTCCCACTGGCGCAGCGCCGCGAGCCGCGCGTCGCCCGTCATGGCCTTGAGCGTGGTGAAGCTCGCGGCCTCGACGCCCTCGATCGTGGGCCCGCCGGTGTCGTCGTCGCCGCGGAAGCCGGCCGCCGTGAGCGCCTCGACGGCCGCGGGCGAGGTGACGGCACGCAGCCCTGCGGCGGCCACCTCGGTGAGTGCCGGCGAGAGGTCCGGCGCGGCCACCCACGGGTAGTCCATCGACAGGGTGCCGGCCCTCGGGAGGAGCGGGCTGAGCAGTCCCGGACTGTCCTTGGCGTATGCCGCGAGCGCCTGTTCGCTGATCGGGAACGGCTCGCTGCGGGTCGTCGTCGACTTCGACGGGTCCTTGGCGCCAGCGAGCAGCTCCACGGTCCCGGTCGCGGCAAAGCGCGAGAGCAGGATGATCCGCTGGCCGGCGGTGACGTCCTTGGTCGTCGCGCCGGCGCCGGTGCGCGAGCCGATGAAGGCCAGCCGGCTTGCCGTGTCGAGGTGCGGGTTGGCGAGGTGGACCGAGCCGGTCTTGTTGACGAGCTCGTTCCACGACGAGAAGGCACCGGAGAGCTTGCTGGCGCTCGTCACCGGGTTGGCGAGGACGACGGGGGAGTGCGCGATCGAGCCACCGGCGACCCAGTCGGCCTTGACCGCCGAGCCGGTGCTGCCCGCAGTCGTCTGGTCCAGCCACACCGACGAGTCGGGGATCCACACGTCAGGAGCCTTGCCCTGTCGGATCCGGCTCGCGACGCTCGACGAGCGGCTGCCGATCACCTCGTAGCGGTGGCAAGCGTTGGCCCTGGTCGCGCTCGCCAGCTGGGTCTCGACGAGATCGGCGAGCTCGGTCGCCACCTCGACGCGCAGCGGCGCGGTCGGGCAGGAGGGGGACCGGCCATCGGCGTTCGCGGCGTCGGTCGCCCCGCTGCCCCTGCCGAGGGCGTAGGTGCCGCCCGCGACGACGAGGCCTCCGACGACGAGGGCGGCGATGATCCCGCGCTGGTTGGGCGCAGCAGGCTGCGCGTGGTGACGACCCATGGTGGAGGCTGCTTCAGCAGGAGGAGCGGGCTGCGGTGGTGCTCAGTCGTCGTCGCCGTCGGGCAGGACGACGCTGAGGAGCCACGACACGATGGTGATGATGACGGCGCCGAAGACGGCGTCCCAGAAGAACTCGTCGATCGTGAACGCGAGGCCCAGCGGCTCGGCGATCCACTCGGTGATCTGCAGCATGAACGCGTTGACGATGAACGTGAACAGGCCCAGCGTCAGCACGACGAAGGGGAACGACAGCACCTTGGCGATCGGTCGGATGACCGCGTTGACCAGGCCGAAGACCAGCGCGACGAGCACGATCGTCACGACCTTGCTGGTCCACGCGTCGTCGTCGCCGAAGCTGATGCCGCTGATGAGTCCGGCCGCGGCCCACAGGGCGACGGCGTTGATGAGTACCCGGATCAGGAAGTTCTGCACGCCGTCACTCTCCCATGATCGCCGCGGCCGGGGAACGACCCGGGCGACGAAGTGGTCGGTCTCTCGCCCTCGCGCGAGGGCAATACAGTGGCGGGCATGACCGACGGCACGCCCTCGACCCCCTCCACCCCCGTGCGGCTTCGAGGCTCCCTCGACGCCGTCCCGGCCTACGTCGCAGGCAAGCCGGCCGCACCGCAGGCGGGTGTCACGGCATACAAGATGTCGTCCAACGAGAACCCGTACCCGCCGCTGCCCTCGGTCCTCGACGTCGTGCGCGAGCAGGCGGCGCAGATGAACCGCTACCCGGACATGGGCGTCTCGGCGCTCACGGCGGCCCTCGCCGACCGGCTCGACGTCCCCGCCGCGCGGATCTCGACCGGCCCGGGCAGTGTCGGCGTCCTCGGCCAGATCATCACCGCGCTGTGCGACGCCGGTGACGAGGTCGTCTTCGCGTGGCGCAGCTTCGAGGCGTACCCGATCCTCGTCGCGCTCGCCGGTGCGACCGCCGTCCAGGTGCCGCTCACGAGCGAGGCTCGCCACGACCTCGACGCCATGGCCGACGCGATCACCGAGCGCACCAAGGTCGTCCTCGTCTGCACGCCCAACAACCCGACCGGGCCGAGCGTGCGTTCCGCCGAGCTCGAGGCGTTCCTCGACCGCGTCCCCGAGGACGTGCTCGTCGTGCTCGACGAGGCCTACCTCGAGTTCGTCACGAGCGGCGAGGCCCCCGACGCGCTCGCCGTCCACCGCGCCCGCCCCAACGTCGCCGTGCTGCGGACCTTCTCCAAGGCCTACGGGCTCGCGGGCCTGCGGGTCGGGTATGCCGTGGCGCACGAGCCGGTGGCCGAGGCGCTGCGCAAGGCCGCCATCCCCTTCGGCGTGAACTCGCTCGCGCAGGCCGCCGCCATCGCCTCGCTCGAGGCCTACGACGAGCTCGACGTCCGAGTCAAGGAGCTCGTCGCCGAGCGGGCCCGGGTCGTCGCCGCGCTCGAGCAGCAGGGCTGGGAGGTCCCTGACACCGACGCCAACTTCGTGTGGTTCGGCGTGGGCGAGCGCACGCCCGAGCTCGCGGCCGCCTGCCTGGCGGCCGGCCTCACCGTGCGTCCCTACGGCACCGACGGCGTACGCGTCACCATCGCCGAGCCCGAGGCCAACGACCGGCTGCTCGAGGTCATGGCGGCGTTCCCTCGCGCCTGAGCCGCCTCCGGGACGAGCGGTGTATGCCGTCCCGCCGGCATCGTGGGACGCCCGCCTGCCGTGAGCAGGACGCCCACCACGACGACGGCACACCCGAGCCACTCCACCCCTGAGGGGCGCTCGCCGAGGACGAGCCAGGCCGCGGTGAGCCCGGTGACGGGCACGAGCATCGAGAACGGCGCGACCGTCCCGGCGGGATGCCGGGCCATGAGCCAGGACCAGATCCCGGTGCCGACGACGGTGGCGATCAGGCTCGTGTAGAGCAGGCCGGCGATCGCGGTGCCGCCCACCGACGTCCCGAGGCTCGTGAGGGAGTCGCCGATCCGGGCCGGGCCCTCGACGACGAGGCTGAGCGCCAGCATCGGGAGCGGGGGCACGACGCTCATCCACATCGTCAGCCGGACCGGCTGCGTGGTCCGGGCGCGACGGACGGCGAGGTTGCCGAACGCCCACCCGAGACCGCCGAGGACCGTGAGCACGAAGGGCCACACGGCCGAGACGTCGCCGCGCTGCGAGCCGACGATCCCGAGGCCGAGCATCGCGACGAGCACGCCGATGCCGCGCCGGGCGGACAGGTGCTCCCCGAGCAGGGCGCCGAGGACGACGGTGAAGGGCGCGGAGCTCTGGAGGACGAGCGAGGCGAGACCGGCCGGCATACCGGCGGCCATGCCCCAGTAGAGGAAGGTGAACTGGAGCATCCCGAACCCCAGGCCGTAGAGGAGCACCCAGCGCCAGGGCACGTCCGGCCGCGGAACGAAGAGGATCGCGGCGACCGCGAGCGGGGCCCAGCGCAGGGCGACGGTGAAGAACGGCGGGAACTGCTCGAGCGAGGCGTGGATCGCGATGAAGTTCAGGCCCCAGAGGACGGCGACGAGGACGGCGAGAAGGCGGTGACGGACGGGCACCGCTCCATCGTCGACGTGAACACTGCTTCGGTCTACTGAATGTTCTTGAAATGACTGATTAGGGTGACTGCATGGATGTCCGTCATCTCGTCCTCCTTCGCGAGCTCGCAGAGCGCGGCAGCGTGACGGCGGTCGCCGTCGCGACCCACCGCACCGGGTCGGCGGTGTCGCAGCAGCTGCGCACGGCGGAGCGTGACCTCGGCGTCGCCCTCGTCGAGCCGGTGGGCCGCGGGATCCGGCTCACCGACGCCGGTCGCCTGCTCGCCGAGGCCTCGGTGGACGTCGAGACCGCCCTCGCCCGGGTCGAGGCGCGGCTCGACGAGTTCCGTGGGCGTCCGACCGGCCGGGTCCGGGTCGCCGCGCTCACGAGCGCCGCCGAGTTCCTCGTCCCGGGTGCGCTCGCCGTCCTGGCCGCCGACGGGATCGCGGTCGAGCTCACCGACACCGACGTCTCCGAGGCCCACTACGCCGACCTCGCCGCCGACCACGACGTCGTCATCGGGCACAGCCTGCTCGGGGCGGTCCCGGCGGGGGCCGAGCGCCTGGCCAGCACCGTGCTCGTGCGCGAGCCGATCGACGTCGCCGTGCCGAGCGGGCACGCGCTGGCAGCCAAGGACGAGCTGTCACCACGCGACGTCGTCGACGAGACATGGGTGGGTGTCCCGGCCGGATACCCCTTCGAGACGGTCCTCGACTCGGTCGCCCGCGTCACCGGACGGCCGGTCACCGTCACCCAGCGGATCCGCGACAACCGCATCGCCGAGGCGCTCGTCGCGGCCGAAGTGGGCCTCGCCCTGCTGCCCCGCTTCACGACGCGACCGCGGGACGGGGTGGTGCTCCGCCCGTTGCGGGGGGTCAACGCGCGGCGCTGGGTCGTGGCGATGTCGCGCCCCGACCGGGCGCAGCGGGCCGTCGTCCGCCGCGCCGTGGACGCCCTCAGGGACGTCGCCCGCAGGGACGTCGCCCGCAGGGACGTCGCCCGCAACGCAGCCGGGTGATGGTCTGACGGTCTGGCGCGAGTGGCCCGCCAGCCCTCCGGTGAGGTCGGTCGGGACCACCCGTAGGGGTGGAATCGAGATTGATCCCCGCGTATCACACAATTTTCTCTGCGAGACCTCTAGCGGGTCGCGCGTCGAGCGGTCACACTGACGGTTCCGCCCGTTCCCTGCGGGTGCGAGTCGTGGGACCCCCTGTGCCCACGAGGACCCGAGAGGACACCGACGTGACCCGACGCACCCTGCGCCGAAGCTTCACGACGGTCGCCGGAATCGCAGCCGCGGCCCTTGCCGCGACGGCTGTGGCGCCCCCGTCCGGGGCGGCTCCGCGTGACCGTGAGATCACCGTCGCGAAAGCGCCCACCGCGCAGTCGCAGAACAGCAAGCCCAAGGCCGCCAAGCCGGCCGACAAGCTGGGGCGTCACGACCGTGACCTCCTCGAGAAGGCTGTCGACACCAAGGCATCGCGTGTCGTCGTCATGATCTCGACCGCGAAGGGCCAGACCGCGGGTGCGGTCGAGGCCATCAAGGCGAGCGGCGGTGTCGTCGCCACGGTCAACGACAAGCTCGGCTACATCAGCGCCAGCGTCCCGACCGGCAAGGTCGACTCCGTCGCCAAGGACGCCGCCATCGTCGCGGTCGACCTCAACGAGCGGATCGCGCTCCCCCGTCCCGAGGCCGAGGCGGCCTCCGGCGCCGAGGCGGCTGCCGCGCCCGCGCCGGGTGCCGGCACGCCGGACGACAACCCCTACATGCCCACCCGCGACATCGGTTCGATCGCCTTCAAGAAGGCCAACCCGACGTTCGACGGCCGCGGCACCACCATCGGTGTCATCGACTCCGGTGTCGACCTCGACCACCCGGCGCTGCAGAAGACGTCGACGGGCGAGCGCAAGATCGTCGACTGGGTCACCGGCACCGACCCGCTGCTCGAGAGCGACGGCTCGTGGCGCGCGATGCTCACGACCGTCACCGGACCGAAGTTCACCCTCAACGGTGTCGGGACCTACACGGCGCCCGCGGGCACCTACAAGTTCCAGCGCGTCGCCGAGAACATCTCGCTGGGCGACGAGGCGCAGGGCGACTTCAACCGCGACGGTGACACCACCGACCGCTGGGGCATCCTCTACGACGAGGCGACCAACGACATCTGGGTCGACGCCAACCAGGACTTCGTCTTCTCGGCCGACGAGAAGATGCGCCCCTACAAGGAGAAGTTCGACGTCGGCCACTTCGGTGTCGACAACCCGGCGACGCCGATCGCCGAGTCGATGCCGTTCGTCGTCGAGTTCCGCGAGGACGTCGACCTCACCGCCGCCGGCCTGCCCGGCCAGAAGGCCGACTTCGTCAACATCGGCGTCGTCGAGGCCGCGCACGGCACGCACGTCGCCGGCATCGCCGCGGGTCACTCGCTCTTTGGTGGGGCCATGGACGGCCAGGCGCCCGGCGCCAAGATCGTCTCCAGCCGCGCCTGCTCCTGGGGTGGCGGCTGCACCGCCGTCGCGCTGACCGACGGCATGGTCGACCTCGTCGCCAACCGTGGCGTCGACGTCGTCAACATGTCCATCGGTGGCCTCCCGGCCCTCAACGACGGCAACAACGCCCGGGCCCGTCTCTACGACGCGCTCATCTCGGAGTACGGCGTCCAGATCGTCATCTCGGCCGGCAACAGCGGCCCCGGCATCAACTCGATCGGTGACCCGTCGGTCGCCACCGACGTCGTGTCCGTCGCCTCCTCGATCACCAAGGAGACGTGGAAGTCCAACTACGGCGCCGACGTGAGCTCGGACATCGCGCTGCACAACTACTCCTCGCGCGGTCCGCGTGAGGACGGTGGCTTCAAGCCCAACGTCATGGCTCCGGGCTCGGCGGTCTCGTCGATCCCGACCTGGCAGCCGGGTGGCCCGGTCCCCGAGGCCGGCTACTCCCTGCCCCCGGGCTACGCGCACTTCAACGGCACGTCGATGGCGTCCCCGCAGACCGCAGGCGCCACGGCCCTGCTCGTCTCGGCCGCCAAGGCCACCGGTGTGAAGATCACGCCGCGCCAGATCCGTGACTCGCTCTACACGACCGCGGACTACAAGGACAACATCGAGGCCATCGGCCAGGGCGCCGGTCTCGTCAACGTCCCCAAGGCGTGGACCCTGCTCAAGACCCGTCCGTCCTCGCAGGACTACACCGTCACCGCCCCGGTCTGCACGCCGCTGTCCGGCTTCCTCGCGACGCCGAACCAGGGCACGGGCCTGTACAACCGCTGTGACGCCGCCAACGGTGGCCTCACCGCAGGTGTCCCGAAGAACGTCACCCTGACCTCGACGCGCACCTCCGGCGTCAAGGGCAACGTCAAGCACAACCTGCGGCTCGTCGGCAACGACGGCACGTTCACCCTGCCGGTGAGCCAGCGTCCGCAGCCGCTCGGCGGCACCGTCGACATCCCGGTCAAGGTCCTCACCTCGAAGCCGGGTGTCCACTCGGCGATCCTCGAGATCGACGACCCGGCCACGTCGGTCGTCGACAAGCGGGTCCTGCTCACGGTCGTCCTCGGCCAGGACCTCAAGGCCCCGACGTACTCGGTGGCCAAGACGGACACGGTGGAGCGCAACCTCTTCCAGAAGTTCTTCGTCTCGGTCCCCGAGGGCGCCAAGGCCCTCCAGGTCAACCTCGGCAAGTACGCCGACGGGTCGCAGGTCCGCTGGATCGCCTACAACCCGTACGGCAACCCGGTGGAGTCCACGTCCTCGCTCGTGTGCTTCACGAACTTCAACAACGGTGGCGGGTGCAACCCGACGTCGCGTGCCTACTCGAACCCGCTCCCGGGCATCTGGGAGCTCCAGGTCGAGGCTCGTCGCACGACGCCGACGCTGAAGAACCCGTTCGAGATCACCGCCAGCGCCCAGGGCGTCACGGTCAACCCGGCCACCCAGACGGTGCCGTCGGCCAAGGTCGGCCAGGCCACCCCGGTCTCGTGGACCGTCACGAACGACCTGGCACCGGTCACCGTCGCTCCCAAGGGCGGGCCCCTCGGCTCGGCCGTGTCGGAGCGCAAGACGATCGCCAACCACGAGCTCCAGAAGTTCACGGTCACCATCCCCGCGGGTGCGACCAAGTTCGTGGCCAAGATCGGCAACACCGCCGACCCGGCTGCCGACCTCGACCTCTTCGTCCGCAACGCGGCGGGGACGATCGTGGCCCAGCAGGCCGACGGTGACAGCGAGGAGGCCGTGACGATCACCAACCCCGCCGCGGGCACCTACACGGTGGAGGTCGACGGCTACTCGGTCCCGGCCGGCTCGAGCCAGTACGACTACCTCGACGTCTTCTACTCGGCCGGTCTCGGCACCCTCTCGGTGCCCGCGACGACGACCGAGCTGGCGACGGGTGCGTCCACGCCGGTCTCCGGCAACCTCACGGTCGCGGCGGTCCCCGCCTCCGGTCGTCAGGTCTCCGGCGAGATGCAGGTCCTGTCCAGCGCCGGTGCGCTCCTCGGCACCGGTGAGGTCCTCATCGGCTCGGTCACCCCGTGACGCGAGCCTGACCCACAGCTGAGGGCCCCGCGGCGAGACTTCGCCGCGGGGCCCTTCGCTGTCCCGGCGCGTGTGCCCGGAGCGCGAGAAGGACGAGCCGGTATGCCGGTCAGTCGACGGGGCGGGCGCTGATGACCTCGAAGGCGGTGCCCTGCTGGCAGGTCGTCGCCATGCCGACGCGGACGACGCCGCGGACCTCGACGCGGCCATCGGGCACGGGGACCTGGCCGACGAGGACGAAGACGCCCTTGTCGGTCTGAAGCGTCCGACAGCCGGCCTCGACGCCGTCGGCCGCGACCCCGGTCAGCATGGTCACGCCCGAGCCCTTCGCCGGTGGGGGCACGGGCAGGTCCTCGGTGAACGTGCCCTCGGTGACCTTGGTGACCTGGAACGGCAGCCCCTGCGGGCACGCGGGGTCCATCGCGTCCATCGCGACTCCCTCCACGACGTATGCCGTCCCCTCCCGGAGCGTGCCCGTCTCGCCGATGAGGACCCAGGTCGTGGCGCCGCGGTCGCTCTTGAAGACCGTGCAGTCGCCGTCGACGCTCGTCACGCGGCCGGTCATCGTCGTCGGGCGGGCGCGTCCGCTGGGCGGCATGCTCGGGCTGGTGCCGGCGGGGCCGCTCGGGTCAGAGGAGGGTGACGGGGAGGGTGACGACGACGAGGGCATGCTCGAGGGTCCCACGTCGGAGCCGCCGTCCCCCGTTCCTCCGCACGCGGACAGGAGGGTCACCGCGCACAGGGCGCTCACGGCATACGAGATCGTCTGTCGGTGCGGTCGCGTCGGCATGGTCATGAACCTACGACGCGGCGCGGCCGCGAACGGTTCCGGTTGCGGGTCAGCGCGACAGGGCGGCGACGAGGGGCGCGACCGCAGGGTCCTCGCCGGACATCTCCGGGCTGAAGCCGAGGCGCACGACGACGAGCTTCTTGCTCGGCACGACGTAGACGCGCTGCCCGTCGTGGCCCTGCATCGAGTAGGTGTCCGGGGTGAGCGTCGGCTCGACGAGGCTGCCGTCCGCGTCGGTGTTGGACCACCACCCGGCGGCATAACCCTTCTCCTCGGTCGTCGCGACGGGGGTGACCCTGGTGGAGGCGGCCATCCAGCCCTCCGGGAGGAGCCGCTGCCCGTCCCAGACGCCGTCCTGGAGGGCGAGCTGACCGAGCGCGGCCCAGTCGCGGGGCGTCGCCCAGAGATAGGAGCTGCAGACGGGCGTCCCGACACCGTCGGTCTCGAGGACGGCCGAGCTGAGGCCGAGGGGAGCGAAGACCTGGGCCGCCGCGAGGCGTGATGTCGCCTTCGCCCCGAGGACGGAGCAGAGGAGCGTGGTGCTGCCGCTGGAGTACTGCTGGTGGGTGCCGGGCGCGTGCGCGAGCTCCTGCGACGCGACGAAGCCGGCCATGTCGCGCTCGCCGTAGAGCATCTGGGTGATCGGCGTGCCGAGGTCGTAGGTCTCGTCCCACGCGAGCCCGCCGGTCATGCGCAGCAGCTGGTCGACGGTGATCTTCGCGCGGTCGTCGGTCCACTCCGGGCGGAGGTGGTCGTCGTTGAGCTTCACCGTGCCGTCGAGGACGAGCCGCCCGGTGAGCAGGTTGGTCACCGACTTGGTCATCGACCAGCCGAGCTGCGGCGTGTCCTGGGTGAAGCCGTCGGCGTAGCGCTCGCCGACGATGGCGCCGTCGCGGACGACGACCACCGCGCGCGTGCCGAGCCGCTCGCGCTCGACGTCGCCGAGCTCGTCGCCAAAGGCCGTGGCGATGAGCCGCGCCACCTCGGGGTCCTCGGTGCTGCTCGCCTCGGCGAACGGGTTGCTCCCGGCCGCGGCGGGTGCGGGGCCCGGGGTGGCCACCTCCGGCGCACCACCGACGGTGCAGCCGGTCTCCGGCGCCCACGCGGCCTCCTGCCCGGCGAGCAGGCCCTTGATCGACGTGCTCGCCCGCTTGGCGCCGCCGTCGACGCTGGTCGACAGGTAGGGCACGAGCGGGTTCGGCGGCAGGTCGGTCTCCGGGGCCTGGCGGCCGGCGACGAACTCGAGCGCGCACGCGTTGTGGGCGGCATACCCCGTGCCGGTCCGCAGCAGCGGTCGCGCGTACCAGTAGGCGCCCACCGCGGCGACGACGACGAGGACGAGGACGACGGCAAGGACCCGGGGCCAACGGCGGCGACGCATGCCCGGACGCTACCTCTCCGGGTGGGGCCGGCCAGCACGTTTGGGAGGTCGCGGCGCCCTCGCGGTACGTTTGCCCCAGCAGGCTAGGGAGCCCGAGTTCACACCCCGAACCCACTCCCCAGACACCGCCGTCCGGGCCGCGCGCGCACGAGCGTGAGGAGCCGGCGGCCCGAGCCGGGCATCCGCCACGAGCGGATCCCCCAGGGAACAGGAGCGCCCGTGAGCGACACCGACGTCGCTGCCACCCCGCCGACCGGTGGGATCGACCACCACGTCTCGGTGGACCCGGCAGCACCAACCGAGCCCCGCTCGGCGGCCGATGGCGGCCCCGACATGGTCCAGCTCCTCACGCCCGAGGGTGAGCGCCAGCCGCACGCGGACTACGACGCGATCATCGACGCGCTGAGCCACGACGACCTGCGCGGCCTCTACCGCGACCTCGTGCTCATCCGCCGCGTCGACCAGGAGGCCACCGCCCTCCAGCGCCAGGGCGAGCTCGGCCTGTGGGCCTCGCTCCTCGGCCAGGAGGCCGCCCAGATCGGCGCCGGCCGCGCGATGCGCAAGCAGGACCACTGCTTCCCCGGCTACCGCGAGCACGGCATCGCCTGGGCCCGCGGCGTCGACCCGATGCGTCTCATCGCGATGTACCGCGGTGTCGACAAGGGCGCGTGGGACCCGGCCGAGTTCGGCTTCCACCCCTACACGATCGTCATCGGCAACCAGAGCCTGCTCGGCACCGGCTACGCCATGGGCATCCAGCGCGACGGCGCCGTCGGCACCGACGACCCCGAGCGTGACGCCGCCGTCATCGCCTGCATGGGCGACGGCGCGACCGCGCAGGGCGACAACAACGAGTCGTTCGTCTTCGCCGGCGTCTACAACAGCCCGGTCGTCTTCTTCTGCCAGAACAACCAGTGGGCGATCTCCGAGCCCAACGAGCGCCAGACCCGCGCGCCGATCTACAAGCGTGCCGACGGCTTCGGCTTCCCCGGCATCCGGGTCGACGGCAACGACGTCCTCGGCGTGTATGCCGTGACGACCGCCATGCTCGACCGCGCCCGTTCCGGTGAGGGCCCCTCCCTCGTCGAGGCCTTCACCTACCGGATGGCCGCGCACACGACCTCCGACGACCCGACCAAGTACCGCGTGTCCGCGGAGGTCGAGATCTGGAAGCTGCGCGACCCGATCGCCCGCTACCGCCGCTGGCTCACCTCCGAGGGCATCGCCGACGCCGACTTCTTCGACGCGATCGACCGCGAGGCCGACGAGCTCGGCGAACACGTGCGCAGCGCGACGGTGTCGATGGCCGACCCGGACGTGTCCGACATCTTCGACCAGGTCTACGTCGAGCCGCACCGCCAGGTGCAGGACGACAAGGCGGCCTTCACGGCATACAACGACTCCTTCGCGGCCGAGGAGGCGCGGGCATGACGACGACCAAGAGCACGATCGCCAAGGCGATCAACGCGGGCCTGCGCAAGGCGATGGAGAACGACCCCAAGGTCATCCTCCAGGGCGAGGACATCGGCAAGCTCGGTGGCGTCTTCCGCATCACCGA
This sequence comes from Knoellia sp. LjRoot47, assembly GCF_964253435.1. Taxonomy (NCBI): domain Bacteria; kingdom Bacillati; phylum Actinomycetota; class Actinomycetes; order Micrococcales; family Intrasporangiaceae; genus Knoellia; species Knoellia sp. LjRoot47. The sequence continues at coordinate 829,701 of NZ_CAXUQS020000001.1, read as the reverse complement.
GCACCTCCAGAAGGACTTCGGTGAGGACCGGGTCATCGACACCCCGCTCGCCGAGTCCGGGATCATGGGCACCGGCATCGGCCTGGCCCTGCGCGGCTACCGGCCCGTCGTCGAGATCCAGTTCGACGGCTTCGTCTACCCGGCGTTCGACCAGATCGTCTCGCAGCTGTCCAAGCTGCACTCGCGCTCGCGTGGTGCCGTCAAGGTGCCCGTCGTCGTGCGCATCCCCATGGGTGGCGGCATCGGCGCGGTCGAGCACCACAGCGAGTCCAACGAGGCGTACTTCGCGCACACGCTCGGTCTGCGCGTCGTCTTCTGCTCCAACCCCGAGGACGCCTACTGGATGATCCAGCAGGCCATCGAGTGCGACGACCCGGTGATCTTCTACGAGCCCAAGCGGCGCTACCACGAGAAGGGCGAGGTCGACTTCGACGCCCCTGCCGCGCCGCGCGACCTGTTCTCCGCGCACACCGTGCGCGAGGGCACCGACGTCACGCTCGCCTGCTGGGGCCCGATGGTCCGCACCTGCCTCGACGCCGCCAAGGTGGCCGAGGAGGAGGGCACGTCGATCGAGGTCCTCGACCTGCGCTCGGTGAGCCCGCTCGACATCGACGCCATCACGCGTTCGGTGGAGAAGACCGGACGGCTCGTCGTCGCCCAGGAGGCGCCGTCGTTCGTGTCGGTCGGCTCCGAGATCGCCGCGCTCGTGACCGAGCGCTGCTTCTACTCGCTGGAGTCCCCGGTCATCCGGGTCGCCGGCTGGAACACGCCCTACCCGGCGAGCAAGCTCGAGGAGCACTACCTGCCCGACCTCGACCGCGTGCTCGACGGCGTCGACCGCGCGCTGTCCCACTGACGTCCCGACCCGCCTGAGGAGAACGACACACATGGGTGCCAAGCACTTCAACCTCCCCGACCCCGGTGAGGGCCTGCTCGAGGCCGAGATCGTCGAGTGGAAGGTCGCCGTCGGCGACACCGTCAAGGTCAACGACATCGTCGTCGAGATCGAGACGGCCAAGTCGCTCGTCGAGCTGCCCATCCCCTGGGCCGGCACGGTCTCGGCGCTCTTGGTCAACGTCGGCGACGAGGTCGAGGTCGGCACGCCGATCATCACCATCGACGACGGCCAGGGCGGGGACTCCGCTCCCGCCGTCGTGCCCAACGTCCAGGCCGGCGCGCAGAGCTCGGTCGAGGTCGGACCGGGCAACGCCGCTGCGGCCGCTGACGCCGAGGTCGAGGAGGAGCCGGTCAAGACGCTCGTCGGCTACGGCCCCAAGGCCGGTGGCACGACCCGTCGGGCCCGCAAGGCCGCCGCCCCATCCGCAGCGTCTGCGGATCCGGCTGCTAGAACCGCCACTTCCGCAGACGCAGCGTCGGCGCCCGCCGCGGCTCCCGCAGCGTCTGCGGATCCGGCTGCTAGAACCGCCACTTCCGCAGACGCAGACGCAGGCGGTGCGGACGGTGCCGCGGGCGGCGGCAAGGTGCTCGCCAAGCCGCCCGTCCGCAAGCTCGCCAAGGACCTCGGCGTCGACCTCGCCTCCGTGCCCGCCTCGGGTGAGGGCGGCATCGTCACGCGCTCCGACGTCGAGTCGTATGCCGCAGGCGCACCTGCCGCCGCCGGTGCACCCGCCGTCGCGGCCGGGTCCACGACGGCGCCGGTGACCGGGATCGGTTCTGCCGCACCGGCATACGGCGCCTTCGGGACCGGTGAGCGGGAGGTGCGCGTGCCGATCAAGGGCGTGCGCAAGATGACCGCTCAGGCGATGGTCGGCAGCGCGTTCACGGCGCCGCACGTCACCGAGTGGGTCACCGTCGACGTCACGGCCACGATGGACCTCGTCGCCAAGCTCAGACAAGACCGCGAGTTCAAGGACGTCAAGGTCACGCCGCTGCTCATCCTCGCCAAGGCGATGGTGCTCGCCGCGCGCCGCAACCCCGAGATCAACGCGGCCTGGGACGAGCAGGCCCAGGAGATCGTGCTCAAGAGCTACGTCAACCTCGGGATCGCCGCGGCGACCCCGCGCGGGCTCGTCGTGCCCAACATCAAGGACGCCGACCGGCTCGACCTGCGCGGTCTCGCCGAGGCCATCGGGCAGCTCACCGCGACGGCCCGCGAGGGTCGCACGCAGCCGGCCGACATGTCCGGCGGCACGATCACGATCACCAACATCGGTGTCTTCGGCATCGATGCGGGCACGCCGATCCTCAACCCCGGTGAGGCCGCGATCCTCGCGTTCGGCACGATCAACCGCCGCCCGTGGGTCGTCACCGACGCCGACGGCAACGAGAGCATCGAGCCGCGCTCCGTGACGACGCTCGCGCTGAGCTTCGACCACCGGCTCGTCGACGGTGAGCTCGGCTCGCGCTACCTCGCCGACGTCGCCGCGATCCTCGCCGACCCGGCACGCGCGCTCGTCTGGGGCTGACCCCGACCGCTTCGCTGAACGTGACGAGGTCCCTCCGACGCGCTGTCGGGGGGACCTCGCCGTGTCGCCCGTCCATCTTCCGGCGACAGCGGGTGATTCCCCCGACAACGGGGTCGGTGCGGGTCAGCGTCGGGTCAGGTCCGCTCGCCGAGGATGGCGAGTGACGCCTCCTGACGGGTCCGCACGCCGAGGTGGGCGACGACGGCGCTGACCTCACGCTCGACTGTGCGCAGCGAGGTACCGAGCCGGCGGGCCGTGGAGGTGTCCTTGTCGCCGCGAGCGACCGCAAGCGCGACCTGCACCTGGCGGGCTGTGAGCGGTGCTACTCCCGTGACCTCCTCGGGTCGCACGGCCACCTGCCTCAGCGCGGCGACGACCTGCCGCAACAGGCCCACCAACTCGGCGTCGGTGGTGGAGCAGAAGACTCGCTGGCCCTCGTCGTCGAGGCCGCCGCTGAGGATCGCCAGGGTGTCGTCGACGAGCATCGCGTCCTGCAGGACCGGGGCTACCCAGACGTCGCCGTGGGTCGAGGGCAGGAGGGGTGAGAGCTCGAGCGCGCGCCGGGGCACGAAGAGGGTGACGGTGACGCCGCGGGCGCGCGACCGGTCGTCAAGGGGTGCGCTGCGGTCGTGTGGGTCGATCCACCACCGGCTCTGCATGTTGACGAGCGAACGTTGCGTCCGCGCCTCGACGGCCCGCAGTTGGTCGTCGAGCTGCTCGGGAGTGGTGGCGAGAACCGACCATCGGCGGCCACCACGCTCACGCAGCGCCGAGCCCCAGGCATCGGCGAACTGCGCCGTCAGATCCCGAACGGACGACCTGGACTTCCCCTGCACGCGAACACCTCCGCGTCGATCCTAGGAAGGATCGACGCGGAGGTGTGACGAACCCGCAGGTCGGGCGCTCAGCCCGTCCCCCACCGCCAGCCCGGGTCCACGGTGCGCTCGATGACCGTCGACCTGACGTAGTCGGTGTCGCCGTTTCCGTCGGTGACCCTGAGGAGGGGCTTGCCCACACGCTGGATGTAGTCGACCTCGGCAAAGGTTCCGCTCGCCGTCGTCGGACGGATGTAGACGATGTCGCCGACCACGAGGCTCGACGGGCCCGAGTTGACTGTGCTGCCCGGGTCCTCGTAGATCACGGTCTTCACCGTGACCCGGTAGGGCTCCCATGCCATGGAGTCCTGTGCCGAGGCCCCCGGTTGCGTGAGCGTGGCCAAGCCCACGACGACGGCCACCGCGCCGACGAGGACACGGGCGAGCCTGCTCTTCATGCATCCCCCTTGAGGTGTCTTTTGCGTCGCCTGTCGTCGCAGCCTAGGAGCCGTCGAGGCAGCGCAGCAACGGTGTGGCGGGCACCCGCCGCCTCTCTGGCGCTTCGGGCTACTTCGTGCCGTAGAAGAAAAGCAGCTTGGTGCGCATGTAGTCCTTGTCGCCGACGAAGGCGGCGGTGGCGTGCCAGTCTCCCCACATGTAGACGCGGTTGATCTCCGTCCAGCCGTCGCTGCTGCGGCACGGGCCGGCGACCCGGACGTTCTGCGAGATCCACCGGAACTGCCCGACGTAGTTCGGGTTGCCCTGGGTGTCCTCGTAGAGCTGGGTGTCGGCCTTGGCGATGTAGACGCAGGAGCCCGTGGGGAGGCCCGCCCCAGTGGTCGCTGCGTTCGCCGTAGGTGCGGCCATCCCCGAGGCGGCGACCCCTAGGGCGAGGGCGGTCGCGGCGAGCATGCGCTTCATGTCGTTCTCCTTGGTCGTCGTGGCAGCGCGGCCGTACCTGCCGCGCGAGAGCACCCTGACCCGTCCACGACGTCGAGGACGAGGGGTGTGGCGGCCACCCGCCATCGCGATCGTCCGGGTCGGCTGTCACGCTTGACGGGTGCTCTCGACCTACCGCCCGCTGTTCGCGATCCCCGGGGCGTGGCGGTTCCTCGCAGCCGGAGCACTGTCGCGGGTCGGCGGAGCGATGTTCGGCGTCGCGATCATCGTCATGATCGCCACCCGTCGCGACTCCTACGGCCTCGCCGGCGCGGTCTCGGCAGGGGGCATCGTCGTCCTCGCCGTGGCCGGCCCGGTCATCGGCCGACTCGTCGACAAGCACGGTCAGCGCCGCGCGTCGATGCCGTTCATCCTCATGACGTTCGTCGCGGGACTCGTCACCGTGGCACTGTCCGCGGTCGGCGCACCCGCGTGGACCCTCTTCGTCGGGTATGCCGTGTCCGCCTTCCTCCCCGAGATGGGGCCGATGTCCCGGGCCCGCTGGGCGCACCTGCTGCGCGACGAGCCCGATGCCCTGCACGCCGCGATGTCGCTGGAGCAGGTCGTCGAGGAGGCGACCTTCGTCCTCGGCCCGGTGCTCGGCGTGCTCGCGGCGACGACGCTCTTCCCCGAGGCCGGGCTGCTGCTCGCCTACGTCGTGTTCACGGCGGGGTCGGTGCTCTTCCTCGCCGAACGGCGGTCGGAGCCGCCCGTCGTGCCCCACGACGAGCGGCCTCACGGCCTCGCGATCGGTCGTCCCGGCGTTGCCGCGGTGGCGGCAGCCCTCTTCATGGTCGGTGCCGTCTTCGGCGGCAACGAGGTCGTCGCCGTGGCCGTCGCCGACGAGGCCGGTCGCACCGGGATGAGCTCGGTCATCCTCGGGGCCTTCGCGCTCGGGTCGGCGCTGTCGGCCATCGTGTTCGGCACGAGGAAGTTCACGGGCTCGATCGCGCGGCGGTTCGTGTGGTGCGCGCTGGCGATGTTCGTCCTCGAGGCGCCGGTCCTGCTCGTCGACGACCTCTGGGGCCTCACCGCCCTGATGTTCGTCGCGGGGTCCGCGACCGCACCGACCCTCATCACCGGGATGACGCTCGTGCAGCACCTCGTGCCCCGCGCGTTCCTCACCGAGGGCATGGCCGTGGTCATCACCGGCCTCCTCATCGGACTGGCCTCGGGAACCGCACTGAGCGGCATACTCGTCGACGCCTGGGGCGCGCACGAGACGTTCGCGCTCCCGATGACGGCAGCCCTGCTCTCGGCGCTCATCGCGGCCGCGTGGGGTCGGCTTCTCGGTCGGTCCGTCCGGGGGGAAGGAGCCGCATCGAGGTCCTAGAGTCGGTTCCCGCAGGGATCGACCGGGACGAGGGGAGGCCTCAGGTGGCGAACACGCAGCCGTGGCCGCGGGGCCGCTTCGCGCAGGCGCAGCGTGCGGCCGTGATGGATGCGGGGATGGCCCTCTGGGCGGTGCGGGGTCGCCTGTGCCAGGCACTGGAGGACGGCACCGCCACCGACTGCCGGATCGGCGCGGTCGGGGACGACGTCAACCCCTGGCTCCTCGAGGAGTCGCAGCGGTGGAGCCACCTGCTCTCGGTCCGCCCGACGGCCACGATCGAGGAGATGCGCCTCAGCCTCCCCAACAACCGGGCGATGGTGCTGCGCGGCATGGAGATGGTGAGCATTTTCGACTACGAGCGGGTCGACGCCGAGTGTCGCCAGCTCATCGCGGACGAGCCCGTCGGGCAGTACCTCTTCGGCATCGCCGAGGTCCAGGTCAAGATCATCGACCGTGAGGACGTCCTGCTCCTCGGGCCTGAGCGCGACGGCGACTACTCCGTCATGGTGGTCCGCTCACCCCAGGTCTTCGAGCTCGCGATGCGCTACTGGAACGCCGTCATGCTCTCCGCCTTCGACTGCGGTCACGAGCGCGCGAGCGAGCCCATGCTCACCGAACGGCAGGGCCGGGTCGTCGGGCTCATGCGCTCCGGCATGACCGACGAGGCCATCGCGCGGACCCTCGACGTGAGCGTGCGGACCGTGCGGGCGGACGTCGCGCACATCCTCGACGAGCTCCAGGCGCGGTCCCGCTTCTCGGCGGGTTTCCTCCTCGGCCAGGCCAAGGCGCACCCCGGCACCTGACGCGACGCGAGCGGGTCGCGGACACGTCCCGGGTGGCGTGCGGGCGGGCTGGGACGGGCCGCTGTCCGCCGCCGCGGAACCCCGACGGCGTTCCTGTCGCGCCGAGTGCAGGTTCCTGCAACTGCACTTCCGGGCGGCTCGGGACGGGGGCAGCATGAGCCGGCGGTGCCGCTCGGCGCCGGTTGTCGGTGGAAGGAACGCAGCGGTGCGACCTCGGCTCAAGGACGTCGTCTGGGAACGGATGGGTGACGAGCTCACCCTCGTGTTCGACCAGCGTTCCCCGCTCGTCGTCTCCGACGTCGACGGCCGGATGGAGACCCTCCTCGGCCTCCTGCGCCGCGGGGACCACACCGTCCCGGAGCTGGCGGCGCAGCTCAGCACTGCCGGCCCCGAGGTGTCGGCGGAGGACGTGCACGGCATCGTCGCCGCCCTCGACGGACACCGCCTCGTCGAGGACGCCGACCGGCTCGGTCGCTACACCGGCGGCGTGCACGACCGCCACTACTCCAACCTCGCCTTCTTCGAGACGTTCGCGACGCTCGAGCGCTCCCGCGAGGACCTCCTCGACAGCGCCCGCGGTGCCCACGTGCTCGTCCTCGGCACGGGCGGTCTCAACTCGAACACCGTCCCGCACCTCGCCGGGCTGGGCGTCGGCCGGCTCACCCTCGCCGACCGCGATGTCGTCGAGTCGAAGAACTTCGCCCGCCAGTACCTCTACACCTGGCGCGACCTCGGGCACTCCAAGGTCAAGGCGGCCGGTGCCTGGGTCCAGCGCTTCGACCCCGACATCGACGTCTCGACGCGCGAGCTCGACGTCCGGGGGAGCGAGGACGTGGCGCGTCTGCTCGACGAGACGCGGCCCGACCTCGTGATGTCCGGCATCGACTCCCCGCGCGGGGTGGACCTGTGGGTCAACGAGGCCTGTGTCTCGCGCGGCGTCCCGTTCGTCCGGGGCGGGATGGGCGTCTCGACGGCTGGGGTCTGGTCGGTCGTGCCCAGCGTGAGCGCCTGTCGGATGTGCCTCGAGCTCGCGGACCCCACGAACGGGGAGCTCGACCTGTCGCCCGGGACCGACGACGCGCACACGGACGCGGCCCGACGCCTCTACGAGTCCAAGCCCCGCGTCAACCGCGGCATCGGTGCGCTCGCGGGACTGCTCGGCTCGTATGCCGCGTTCGAGTGCCTGCGCCTCCTCACCGGTTTCGAGACGCCCCAGTACGCAGGGTCCCTGCTCACCATCAACCTCACGGACGGGTGTTCCACGACGCTGCAGGAGTGGGAACGACGCCCGGACTGCCCGGCGTGCGGGTCCGCCGCGACCGCCCCTTCAGCCCTTGCACAGGTCGTGGGCGAGCCCTCCGGTTCCTCCGCACCGTCCGTGGACTCTCCGAGCTCGTCACGACAGCCCTTGGGCGTCTGACGTCATGACCCGTCGACGCGAGAGGAGGTGCCCCATGAAGATCGAGATCCGCGAGGTCGAGAACACCCGCCTCACCTACTTCATCCCGGACTACGACAGCTGAACCAGCAGAACCCCTGCCTGCCGGTCCGGGACCGGAGCCACTCCGGTCCCGGACCGGCACGCACTGAGGAGATCCCCATGAGCAACACCCGGCCCGCCACGGAGTCCGACGAACCGGTCACGCAGTCCGAGCATCTGGTCCCGCAGTCCGGGGAACCGGTGCTCGGCACCGGCCTTGCCCGGCTCGTGGTGGCCGACGAGGGCGACGACTGCATTCTCGGTCGGCCCGACCTGGGAAGGTTCGTCACGGTTCCGCGTGCCGGCGGGGCGTTCGTCCGAGAGCTGCAGACCCACGGCGACCTCGAGCGGGCCACCCGCGCCGCGACGGAGGTGGCCGGTGAGGCGGTGGACGGACAGGACTTCGTGCAGGCCTTGGCCGCGATGGGCCTGCTCGCAGAGCCAGAAGTCGAGGAGCGCCCGCAGTGGCCCCGAATCACGCCACGGGTTGCCGGAGTCCTCTTCGGACGTCTCGCGTGGACGGTCTACGGGCTCGCCGCGGCTCTTTCCGTGATGGCCATGGTCGCCTCTTCGACCCTGCGACCGGGGTACGCGGATCTCTGGTTCGCCGACGACAAGGCGCTCTCCACGCTGCTCGTCGCCGTGGTCGGTGTGCTCCTGGCCGGCGTCCACGAGTTCTGGCACTGGCTGGCCGGCCGTGCCAAGGGGCTCTCCGGAGGCTTTCGCGTCAGCAGGCGGGGGGTCTTCCTCGTCTTCGAGACCGACCTCAGCGAGGTCGTCACCCTCCCACGTGCGCGGCGCAACGGGATCTACCTCGCCGGAATGGCCGTCGACTCCGTGATCCTGGGGCTGGCCCTCGCCGTCGAGTGGGGGGCTGACCGCGGGACCACGGGTGAGGGTTCGACCTTGGGCAGGGTGGCTGCGGCGGTGGCCTTCCTCAAGATCCTCGGGATCACGCAGCAGTGGGCCATGGTGTTCCTCCGAAGCGACGCCTACGCCCTGCTCGCCAACCTCCTGAAGTGCCACAACCTCTACCGCGCGACCTGGCTGACCACGAAGCGACGGACGCTGCGGTTGACGGCGGGTGAGCGCGAGGAGCTCGAACGGATCAGTCCCCACGACCGCGCCGTCGCGTCGTGGTTCGGGTGGGTCCACCTTGCCGGGCTCATGGCGGTTGCCGCCATGGTCGTCTTCTGGGTCGTGCCCTACCTGGTCCAGATGGCGCAGTGGCTGGGACCCGTCATCGCGCGCACCGAGACCGGCTCACCGCATTTCTGGACGGCGTTGGCGCTGCTGTGCGTCACGGCGTTCACCTGGCTGATGCCCGCCTTCATCGCCGTGCGCGAGCGGCGACTGCGGCTTGCCGGCCGCCTGCTCTGACCCGTGACGCGCAGGAGCGGCCCCGTCGGGACTCGACGAGGCCGCTCCTTGCGTCCGTGCGCAGTCGGGATCAGTGGGTGGCAGCGGCTCCGGCGTCGGCGTCGTTGCGCTCCTGGTAGGCCGAGCCCTTGCGGAGCTCGACCTCGGGCAGGAACCACATGATGATGAAGCCGAGGACCATGACGGCCGAGCCGACGAGGAACACGTGGTCCATGGCCTCCGAGAAGCCCATGAGGAACGGCTTGGCCAGCCGCTCGTCGAGCGTGCTGAGGAACGAGCTGTCCTGAAGGACACCGCTGCTCGCCGCTGCCGACCCCTCACCGGACGCCTGCGACTGCGCCATCTGGCGGGCGAACTCGGCGTTGGCCGGGTCGCGCAGTGCCTCCTGGAACTCCGGGGTCGGTGCGACCGCGCGCATGGCGCCGGCGATCTTCTCCGGCACGAGCGAGAAGAGGATCGTGAGGAAGACGGCCGTCCCGATGGTGCCGCCGATCTGACGGGTGAACGTGGCGGTCGACGTGGCGACACCGATCTGCTGCGGCGGGACGGCGTTCTGCACCGCGAGGGTGAGCGGCTGGAAGTTGAAGCCGAGGCCGAGGCCGAAGAAGACCATGACGATCATCGTCTGCCAGAGCGGGGTGTCGAACTCGACGTAGTGGAAGACGAAGAGCGAGACCATGAGCAGCCCGACGCCGACGATGGGGAACCAGCGGTAGCGGCCGGTGCGGCTGATGACCTGGCCCGAGATGATCGAACCCGACATGATGCCCAGCGTCATCGGCACGAGCAGCAGGCCGGCCTCGGTGGGCGAGGCGCCCTTGACGATCTGCAGGTAGAGCGGGAGCGAGGCGAGCCCACCGAACATCGCGATGCCGATGAGGATCGACGCCGCCGAAGAGACGGCGACGGTCCGGTTGCGGAAGAGCGAGAGCGGGAGGATCGCCTCGTCACCCATCCGTCCCTCCTGCCAGAAGAACAGCACGCCGGCGACGACGCCGATGGCGTAGCAGACGATGGCGTTGGTTGAGCCCCAGCCCCACTCGCGGCCCTGCTCGGCGACGAGGAGCAGCGGCACGAGCGCGACGGAGAGCAGGGCGGCGCCGGTCCAGTCGATGCGGTGGTCGAGGCGCTGGTGGCGCAGGTGCAGGGTCTTGGAGACGAGGGCGAGGGCGGCGATGCCGATCGGCACGTTGACGAGGAAGACCCAGCGCCAACCGGTGATGCCGAGGATCGAGTCGGCGCCGGCGAAGAACCCGCCCACGACCGGGCCGAGGACCGACGAGGTGCCGAAGACGGCCAGGAAGTAGCCTTGGTACTTCGCGCGCTCTCGCGGCGGGACGATGTCGCCGATGATGGCCAGGGCCAGCGAGAAGAGGCCGCCGGCGCCGAGGCCCTGCACCGCGCGGAACGCGGCCAGCTCGAACATCGACGTCGAGAAGGTGCACAGCACGGAGCCGATGACGAAGATCGTGATGGCCGCGGTGAAGAACTTCTTGCGGCCGTAGATGTCGGACAGCTTGCCGTAGAGCGGCGTGACGATGGTCGAGGTGATGAGGTACGCCGTCGTCGCCCACGCCTGGTGCTCGAGACCCTTGAGGTCGTCGGCGATGGTGCGGATGGCGGTGGCGACGATCGTCTGGTCGAGCGCGGCGAGGAACATGCCGGACATGAGCCCGACGAGGATCGTGACGATCTGCCGGTGGCTCAGCGGCTGGTCGGTCGTGGCGGTGGTGGCGGTCATGAGGGGTCCTTGGGGGTGAAGAGCGGGTGGGCCTCGACGTCGTCGGCGAACCGGCGCAGCAGTGAGGCGAAGGTGGCGACGTCGTCGTCGCTCCAGTCGGCGGTGACCTCGCCGAGCCATTCGTTGCGGCGCTCGCGGATCGCGGTGAGGAGGTGGCGTCCCTCGTCGGTGAGGGTGAGCATGTGCGCGCGGCCGTCGCTCGGGTCCGCGACCCTGGAGACGTATCCCTGGCCGACGAGAGCGCTCACCTGACGGCTCACCGTGGAGATGTCGAGGTAGACGCGTTCGGCGATCTCGGAGACCCGGCGGGGTTCGCCGGTGAGGTTGAACATCAGCGGGTACCCGACCGGGTCGACCTGCGGGTTGACCCGTGGCACGCGCTGCTTGACGGCTCCCATGAGCTTCATCGCGCGCACGAGGGAGTCCCCGAAGCCGGACCGGACGTCCGACGGCTCAGTTGCTTGCGGCATACAATCAAGTCTGCACCCGGATGGTTGCGAGACGCAACTGTCCTGTGGAGCCGGCAGGGCGACCGGCAAGGTCAGGGCGCGATGACCATCGCGTCGAGGACGCGCCGGGCGATCTCCTCGTCACCGGTGACCGTGACGTGCGTGTCGTCCGTGCTCACCCGGCCGGTCGCCCGCCGCGTCGCGGCCTGGGTCGACATCGTGATCGTCGTCGTGACGACGTCGGGGTGGTGCTCGGAGTCGCCGGAGAACAGCGGTATGCCGTGTGCCTTGCCGTCACGCACCTCGACGCGCGCGCCGGCGCGACCGACGACCGGCCCGCTGAGGTCGAGGATGACCGCGTGCCCCTCGGGCACCTGCGCGGTGCGCGCGACGATGCGGGGGAGCGCTGCGAAGAGCAGCCTGACGCAGTGGGCCGCGGCGGCGCCGTCGAGGTTGCCCGGCCGGCCGATGGCCTCGCGGATGTCCTGCTCGTGGACCCAGAGGTCGAACAGCCGGTTCTCCGTGAGTCCGTGCAGCGTCGTCGCTCCGAACGGCCCGACGGCGGGGTCGTCGGGCGAGGTCGTCTCGGCCTCGAGGTGCTGGACCCGGCTCGTCGCGAGGTCGTCGAGCTCCTCGAGCAGCTCCTCGAGGGACCGGTCGCGACGCGAGGCGAGGAAGCGCGCGACGATGCCGTTGATGCCCGGCTGGGCCTGCGGCCCGTCGCCCTCGGCGTCCTCGAGCTCCGGCGGCTCCTCGCCCTGGACCCACGCCTCGAGGCTCACGACGTGGGCGAACTGGTCGTGCACCGTCCAGCCCGGGCACTGCGTCTCGCGCTCGGCGTCACCGGGGCGCAGCGAGTGCCCGAGGTCGCTGATCGACTGGACCGTCTGGACGTAGGCCGCGGTGAGGGCAGGCAGGTCCTCGGGGGCGGCGGGGTGCAGCGACATGCCGTCACCCTAACGAGTCGGTGCCTAGGCTGAGGGGGTGAGCGCCGCCGCCGGGACCGTCGCCGGGACCACCGCGATCCTGCTGCGCGCGGCCCATGCCGGACCTGCGCTCGCGGTCACCGTCCTGTCGGCCCTGCTCGCCCTCTCGGCGGGCCTGTCGCCCGGACGGGCCGCCCTCGTGACCGCGGCCGTCCTCGCCGGGCAGCTGTCCGTCGGGTGGTCCAACGACCTGCGCGACCGGGTGCGCGACGCCGCCGTCGGGCGGTCCGACAAGCCACTCGCGACCGGGGCGCTGGCGGTCGCGACGGTCCAACGGGCCTGCGGCGCCGCCGTCGTCGCGACGGTCGTCCTGTCGTTCGCGTGCGGGCCGGTTGCAGGACTCGTCCACCTCGGGTGCGTGGCCTCGGCCTGGGCCTACAACCTCTGGCTCAAGGCGACCGTGCTGTCGTGGCTGCCGTACGCCGTGTCGTTCGGTGGTCTGCCTGCCTTCGTCCACCTCGCCGGCGGGTCGCGCCCACCGGCGGTGGTCGTGGCCGGCGGTGCCCTGCTCGGGGTCGGCGCTCACCTGCTCAACGTCGTGCCCGACCTCGCCGACGACGCCGCCACGGGTGTGCGCGGTCTCCCGCACCGGCTCGGAGCCCGCCGCAGCACCCTGCTCGCGGTCGCGCTGCTCGTGGCGGGATCGGTCCTGCTGCTGGTCACGAGCTCGATGGGGCTCGCGTCGACGGTCGCCGGCGGCGTTCTCGTGGCAGTGTTGGCAGGGCTCGCCCTCCTCGGCCGAGGTCGGGCACCCTTCTACTCCGCCGTCGGGATCGCCCTCACGGACGTCGTGGTCCTCGTGGTCCGATGACCGTGTCGATGACCCCCGGTCCGAAGCGAGGCTCTCCGTGCGCACCCGCCTGCTGTCCGTCGGGACGGCTCTCCCCGCCCACCGCCATGACCAGGGTGAGATCACCGACGCGTTCGCCCGGGTCGTCGGCACACGCGGGACGGTGAGCGAGCGTCTGCTGCGCTCGATCCACGGCAATGCCGGTGTGGCACAACGTCACCTCGTCCTCCCGCTCGGTGACTACGAGGGCCTCGCCGGCTTCGACGAGGCCAACGACCTCTTCCTCGAGCACGCGGTGTCGCTCGGGGCGACGGCCCTCCAGGACGCCCTCAAGGCCGCCGGCCTCACGCCCACCGACGTCGACCTCATCGTCTCCACCACGGTCACCGGGCTCGCCGTCCCGTCCCTCGACGCCCGGATCGCCGGGGTCGTCGGGTTGCGCGAGGACGTCAAACGGATCCCGCTCTTCGGCCTCGGCTGCGTCGCCGGCGCGGCGGGGATCGCTCGGCTGCACGACCACCTGCTCGGCCACCCCGACGACGTGGCCGTCCTCGTCGCCGTCGAGCTGTGCTCCCTCACGGTCCAGCCCGACGACGCGAGCGTCGCCAACCTCGTCGCGAGCGGGCTCTTCGGCGACGGCGCCGCGGCGGTCGTCGTCGGTGGGCCCGAGCGCGACGGACGGATCCAGGTGCTCGACAGCCGGAGCCGGCTCTACCCCGGCAGCGAGCGGACGATGGGCTTCGACGTGGGCTCGTCCGGTCTCCGGATCGTCCTCGACGCCCAGGTGCCGGCGATCGTCTCGCGCTACCTCGGCGAGGACGTCGACCGGTTCCTCGCCGACCACGGGCTCACCCGGGACGACATCGGCTGGTGGGTCTGTCACCCGGGCGGCCCCAAGGTCATCGACGCCCTGCGCGACACGCTCGGGCTCGACGACGACGACGTCGCCCTCACTCGCAGCAGCCTCTCGCGCATCGGCAACCTCTCGTCGGCCTCCGTCCTTCACGTCCTCGCCGACACCCTCGCCGAGCGACCCCCACCGGCCGGTACCCACGGGCTGCTCATGGCGATGGGCCCGGGGTTCTGCTCCGAGCTCGTCCTCCTGCGCGCCGACGACGATGGGGCCGCGGCATGACGACCCTCACCGCGTTCGTGGTCCTCGTCCTGCTCGTCGGCGTCGAGCGGTTGGCCGAGCTCGTCGTCTCGAAGCGCAATGCCGCGTGGAGCCTGTCGCGCGGCGGGGTCGAGACCGGGCAGGGCCACTACCCGTTCATGGTCGTCCTGCACACGGGCCTCCTCGCCGCCATGCTCGTCGAGGCGTTCATCCGCCGGCCCGACGTCCCGGCGGCCCTGGCGTGGTCGATGCTCGCGGTCGTCGTGGCCGCACAGGCGCTGCGCTGGTGGTGCATCGCGACGCTGGGTCCACGCTGGAACACGCGCGTCATCGTCGTGCCCGGGCTCGCGCCCGTCCGCTCCGGTCCCTACCGCTGGCTCTCGCACCCCAACTACGTCGCCGTCGTCGCCGAGGGCGTCGCGCTCCCGCTCGTCCACGCGTCGTGGGTGACCGCGCTCGTCTTCACGCTCGTCAACGCCGCACTGCTCGCGGTCCGCCTGCGCGCCGAGAACGCCGCCCTCGCCACCCTCCCCCCGGTCCCGGTCGACGCCCGTGCGTGACCTGCTCGTCGCCGGCGGCGGTCCCGTGGGGCTGGCCGCCGCCCTGTATGCCGTCCGGTCCGGTCTCGCGGTCACCGTCCGTGAGCCGCGGGCCGGCGCCATTGACAAGGCCTGCGGCGAGGGGCTGATGCCCGGCGCCGTCGCCGCGCTCACCGACCTCGGGGTCGACCCCACCGGCCGCCCCATCGAGGGCATCCGCTACGTCGACGGCCGCCGGAGGGTCGACGCGCGGTTCACCTCGGGTACCGGACGCGGGGTGCGGCGCACCGAGCTGCACTCGGCCCTCCTCGACCGGGCGGACGCCGCCGGGGTCGAGGTCGAGCAGGCTGCCGTCGCAAGGGTCGAGCAGCGCGGGGACCACGTCGTCGTCGACGGCCAGCCCGTGCGTCACCTCGTCGCCGCCGACGGCCTGCACTCTCCGGTCCGCCGGATGCTCGGTCTCGATGCCCCACGCGCCGGGTTGCGCCGCTACGGACAGCGGGTCCACGTCGCCTGCGCACCCTGGTCCTCGCTGGTCGAGGTCCACTGGGCGGCAGCGGGGGAGGCCTACGTGACGCCGGTCGGCGAGGACGAGGTCGGGGTGGCACTCCTCAGCTCGCACCGTCGCCCGTTCGCCGAGCTCCTCGACGCCTTCCCCCAGCTGCGCGACCGGATCGCGGGCCACCCCCGCTCCCCGGTGCTGGGAGCCGGGCCCTTGCGCCAGCGCTCGCGCCGCCGGGTCCAGGGGCGGGTGCTGCTCGTCGGGGACGCCGCGGGCTATGTCGACGCCCTCACCGGTGAGGGCCTCGCGCTGGGCCTCGCGCAGGCCCGGGCCGCCGTCGACGCCGTCGTGGCGGATCAGCCCGAGGCCTACGAGGCGAGCTGGCGCCGGCTCGGTCGCAGCCACGACCTGCTCACGCTCGGGCTGGTCACCGCGACCCGGGTGCCGTCGGTGCGCCGGGCCCTCGTGCCCGCCGCCAGTGCCGCTCCCGCCGTCTTCCGCGCCGCCGTCAACCAGCTGGCGCGGCCCGCATGACGGCGACCCGGGAGCAGGTCGTGCTCCTGTCCGACGACGGGAAGCCCATCGGCACGGCACCCAAGAGCGAGGTGCACCACCTGGACACGCCGCTCCACCTCGCCTTCTCCTGCTACGTCCTCGACGACGCCGGTCGCCTCCTCGTGACCCGTCGGGCCTGGTCGAAGACGACGTGGCCGGGAGCGTGGACCAACAGCTGCTGCGGCCACCCGGCGCCGGGCGAGGCGGTCGAGGACGCGGTGCGTCGGCGGCTGCGCCAGGAGCTTGGGCTCGAGGTCACCGACCTGCGCCCCGTCCTGCCCGACTTCCGCTACCGTGCGGTGATGGACGACGGTGTCGTCGAGAACGAGGTCTGCCCCGTCTACGTCGCGCGCTGCCCCGACCCCGCGTCGCTGGCACCCGACCCCGACGAGGTGACCGAGCACGAGTGGGTGCCCTGGGCGCGGTTCCGCGAGGACGCGTTGTCCGGAGGGCGTGACGTCAGCCCGTGGTGTCGTCTCCAGCTGGACGTGCTTCCGCCAGTGCTCTGACCCGCCGCAGCCCGAGCCACAGGACGGGTGAGTAGCCGGCGGCCCACCACGGAGCGGACATCTCCACCCGGCACCCGGCACCCCGCGCCGTGACCGTGTGACCCGTCGCCGGTATGCCGGCCACGCGCCACGACCAGTGCCGCACCTCCTCGTCGACGCGCCACTCCTGCACCCGGAACGGCACCCAGGGCCCGGCCACGGTCCGCACCCGCCCGGACGCGCCGGCATGGAGCAGCGGCGAGCCGTCGTCGAGTCGTGCCTCGCGCACGGTCGGACCCCACCGTGGCCACTCGTGCAGCCGCACGAGCAGGTCCCACACGACGTCGGGACTCGCCTCGACGTCGACGCCGAGGGTGAAGGAAGCGGTCGGGGAGATCACGATGCCGCCAGTGTCTCAGTCGATCGGTCCATGGGTGGCTGGGTCGTCCCGGCCCCGTGCTGCCTACGCTGTGAGGCATGAGCACCGCGCCCGCCACCGCCCGCACGCCGATCGGTCCGGTCGCCGTCGTCGGCGTCACCGGGCTCGTCGTCGCCCTCGTGGCGGCTTCGCTCGCGGGGGTCCTGTCGCCGCTCGTGCTCGACGACCCCGGGCCACTCGTCCGCTGGGCCCTCCCGCTCATGCGCGTGGTGAGCGACCTGTCATCGGCGGCGACCTTCGGCCTGCTCGTGCTGGCCGCCTTCCTCGTCCCCGAGCGCCGCACGACCGAGCGCCGGGTCCAGGCCGCACGCCTCGCCGCGGTGACCGGCGCGATCTGGGTCGTCTCCGCGGCCTTCGGCGTCTTCTTCACCTTCGCCTCGCTCGCGGGGCTGCGCCTGGGCGATCCCGAGCTGGCCCGACAGTTCCTCACGTTCGTGTGGTCGCTCGAGGTGACCCGCGTGCTCTCGATCTCCACGGCGGTCGCGCTCGTCGTCACGCTGGGCGCGCTCCTCGCCCGGACTCGGACGGCATACGCGTGGCTGGCCGCCATCGCGCTGTCGGGCATCGTCATCGTCGCCCTCACCGGGCACTCCGCGGGCAGCGCGAGCCACGAGGACGCGGTGAACTCCCTCGGCGTCCACCTCGTCGGTGTCTCGGTCTGGGCCGGCGGACTGCTCGCGATCGCCCTCATGCAGCCGCGCATCGGCACGGACCTGTCCGCGACGGTCTCGCGCTACTCGGTGCTCGCCGGCTGGGCCTACGCGCTCGTCGCCGTCACCGGCCTGCAGCAGGCCGTCATCCGGCTCGGCTCGCTCTCGGGCCTCGGGTCGGCCTACGGCGCGATGGTCCTTGCCAAGACGGCCATCCTCGTCGCGCTCGGCGTCCTCGGCTGGCAGCAGCGCCGCCGGGTCATCGCCACGATCGCCACCGACGGCAGCGGGTTCGCCCGGCTCGTCCTCGTCGAGCTCGGGCTCATGGCAGCCGCGTTCGGGTTGGGCGCGGTCCTCGGTCGCACACCCCCGCCCGTCCCTGACTCCGAGCAGTCGCCGAGCGCGGTGCTGTCGATCACCGGCTTCCCCGACCCCGGTCCGATGACGACGTCCGACTGGCTGACCCAGTGGCGGCCCAACTGGCTCATGATCGCCATCGCGGTCGTCGCCGTCGGTCTGTATGCCGGTGGCGTCCGCCGTCTCTCGCGTCGCGGTGACGCCTGGCCGC
The DNA here is from genome assembly GCF_964253435.1 of Knoellia sp. LjRoot47. Taxonomy (NCBI): domain Bacteria; kingdom Bacillati; phylum Actinomycetota; class Actinomycetes; order Micrococcales; family Intrasporangiaceae; genus Knoellia; species Knoellia sp. LjRoot47. The sequence goes on along the minus strand of NZ_CAXUQS020000001.1, from coordinate 811,704 downwards.
TGCACCGCACGGTGCTGTGGACCCTCGGCTGGGTCGCGTTCGTCTGGGCCACGAGCGGTGCGCCCGACATCTGGGGCCGGGTGCAGTTCTCCGTGCACATGGTGATGCACATGGTCGTGGCGATGATCGTCCCGCTGCTGCTCGTCCCCGCGGCGCCGTTGACGCTCGCCCTGCGCGCCCTGCCCGCCCGTCCCGACCGCACGTGGGGGCCGCGCGAGCTCATCCTCCAGGTCGTGCACTCCCGTGCCATGCAGGTGCTGGCCAACCCGGTCGTCGCCGCCGTGCTCTTCTTCGGCAGTCTCGCCGCGTTCTACTGGTCGCCGCTGTTCGAGCTCGCGCTCACGACCCACTCGGGTCACCTGCTCATGCTCGCCCACTTCCTCCTCACCGGCTACCTCTTCACGTGGGTGCTCATCGGCATCGACCCGGGACCGCCGCGGTGGTCGCCGGCGATCCTGCTGCTCATCCTCTTCGCGACGATCACCTTCCACGCGTTCTTCGGTGTCGCCCTCACCGGCACCCAGTTCGTCCTCGCGTCCGACTTCTTCGAGCAGATCAACCTGCCGTGGGCGCCCGATGCGCTCGCCGACCAGCAGCGCGCCGGCGAGATCGCGTGGGGTTTCGGTGAGGCGCCGACGCTGGTCCTCGCGATCCTCGTCGCCCGCCAGTGGTTCGCGCGCGACCGCCAGGAGACCAAGCGTCTGGACCGGCAGGCCGACCGCGACGAGGACGCCGCCCTGCGGGCCTACAACGAGCGGCTCCAGCGACTCGGGTCGCAGTCCAAGGAGGTCGACTGACCATGCGCATCGCACTCGTGCAGGTGGGATACGGCGACGACGAGCCGATGAGCGAGCGCATCGAGCGCGTCACCGGCCTCGTCCGCGAGACCGTGGACGCCCACCACCCCCACCTCGTCGTCCTGCCCGAGCTGTGGGCGCCGACCGGCTTCGACTACCGGCGCTGGGAGGCCGCGGCCGAGCCGCTCGACGGGCCGTGGGCCACCGCCATGACCTTGCTCGCCGCCGAGACCGGCACGACCCTGCACGCCGGGTCCTTCGTCGAGCGCCTCGCCGCGCCCGGGGCCGACGGCCGGACCCTGGCCAACACCTCACTGCTCGTGACCGCGGAGGGTGGGCGGACGGCATACCGCAAGATCCACCGGTTCGGGTTCGGGTCGGGTGAGCCCAAGCTCCTCGAGGCGGGCACGGACGTCGTCACGGTCGAGATCCCCTCGGGCACAAGCGAACCCGTCACCGTTGGACTGTCGACGTGCTACGACCTGCGCTTCCCCGAGCTCTACCGTCAGCAGCTCGACGCGGGGGCAGAGCTCTTCGTCGTGCCCGCCGCGTGGCCGGCTGCGCGCGTCGCCCACTGGACGCTGCTCGGCCGCGCGCGGGCCGTCGAGGACCAGGCGTTCGTCGTGCAGTGCAACACCGCCGGGACCCACGCCGGCACCGAGATGGGCGGGCGCAGCCAGGTCGTCGCGCCCACCGGCGAGGTCCTCGCCGAGGCGGGGACGAACGAGGACGTGCTCGTCGTCGACGTCGACCCGGGGCTCGTCGCGCGCACCCGTGAGGCGTTCCCGGTGCTCGCCGACCGGCGCCTGTGACGTCGCTTCGCCCTTCTTTGTAAAAAGTTTGTCCAAGGTGCATCCCTGGCGGGGGTGGGGGCGGAAGTAGGGGGCATGGACGTACTTCCGCGTCCCCGAACAAAGGGAGATCGACGATGACCGCACGCAAGATCCTCTCCGCCCTCATGGCCGCCGGCCTCGCCGGTGTGGTGCTCGCCCCCAGCGCGTCCGCGCATGGCAGGTCGCACCCCGGCACCGACCCGGCCCCGACCGGCACCCGCAGCCTGGCTGCCGTCCTCACCGCGGACGGCAACCAGTTCGACCGCAACTGGTACGACTACGACATCGTCACCGAGGCGGTCCTGGCCGTCATCGCCAACAAGCCGAACAGCCCGGTCGCCCTGCTCGCCGACGGCAACGTGGCCCTCACCGCGTTCATCCCCAACGACCGCGCGTTCCAGGCGCTCGTCAAGGACATCGCCGGGACGCGGCTGTCGTCCGAGAAGGCCGTCTTCGAGGCCGTCGCCGGGCTCGGCATCGACACCGTCGAGACGGTCCTGCTCTACCACGTCGTCCCGGGCGCGACGATCACCGCCAAGCAGGCCGCGGCGAGCAACGGAGCGGCCCTCACCACTGCCCACGGCGGCACGGTCGGGGTCCGCGTGCTCAGCAAGCGGCTGCCGCTCATCCAGCTGCGGGACAAGGACACCAACGACCGCAACCCGTACATCAACCCCTTCGCCGTGAACATCAACAAGGGCAACAAGCAGATCGCCCACGGCCTCACGGGTGTCCTCCGCCCGGTCGACCTCTGAGCCGACGGCCCACTCGTACCCGACAGGAGAACGCCATGCGCACCACCCGAACCCTTGCCGTCCTCGCCGTCTCGGCCGGCCTCGGCACCGTCCTCGCCGTCCCGGCCCACGCCGCCGACGCGAAGGTCTCGATCCTGCACGCCGTGCCGGGAGCGACCGTCGACGTCTATGCCAACGGCGACGCCATCCTCGAGGACTTCAAACCCGGAACGCTGACCGACCCGCTCACGCTGCCCGAGGGGTCCTACGACCTCAAGGTCACGGCGGCCGGCGCCGGCCCCAACGGCGCCGCCGTCATCGAGGCCAATGACGTCACCGTGCCCGGTGGCGCCAACGTCACCGTCGTCGCCCACCTCAACGCGGGCGGCACACCGGTGCTCACCCCCTTCGTCAATGACACCGCGCCGACGAAGGCGGGCCAGGCGCGGATCACGGTGCGGCACACCGCCGCTGCTCCGGCTGTCGACGTGCGGGCCAACGGTGAGGTCGCCTTCCCGAACCTCACCAACCCCAAGGAGGCGAAGGCGGACCTGCCCGCCGGTGCGATCAAGGCCGACGTCGTGCTCGCCGGCACCGACACCGTCGCCATCGGTCCGGCCGACGTCGACCTCAAGGAGGGGACGAACACCATCGTCTACGCCTGGGGCTCGGCAGCCGACGACAACCTCGACCTCGCGGTCCAGACGATCGACGGTCTGCACAGCTCGCCGAGCGGCGTCCCGAGCGGGACCGGCGGCAAGGCCGGCACCACCACCTGGCAGCCGCTGACGGTGGCCGGTGGCGCCGCGTTCCTCGCCGGTGGGCTCGTGCTCCTCGCGACCCGCCGCCGCCAGGAAGTGCGCGCCTGACGTGAACCACGCGTGGAGCTCCGGCCCGAGGAGGGCGGTCGTCGTCGCGGCGGCCGCACTCCTCGCCGGGCTGCTCGCGTGGGGCGCGTATGCCGTCCGGTCACCCGACCGGCTCACCGACCCCGCTGACGTGACAGCGGCCCTCGACCCGGAGCCCGCCACGGCGGAACCGACCCGGCCACTGTCCGCCGCGCCGTCGCCGACGGGGCGCCCCTCCCCGTCGGCGACGGCGTCCGGCGGGCCGCGGGTGACGAGCCCCGCGCGTCCGGCGACACCCTCGCCGGCCCGCGGTGCCCGGCCGGCGACCGGTGGCTTCGAGCTGACGATCCCGTCACTCGGCGTCCGCATGCCCGTCGTTCCCGTCGGTGTCGCCAAGGACGGCCAGATGGCGCTGCCCGACGACCCGGACGTCGCCGGGTGGTATCGATTCGGCCCGGCGCCGACGTCGCCCCGGGGAGCCAACGTCATCTCGGCACACGTCGACTCGCGCGACGAGGTCGGCCCGCTGGCGAAGCTGCCCCGGCTCGATGTCGGTGCCACGATCGTCGTCACGGTCGGCGGAGCCCGGGTCGAGTACGTCGTGGAGCGGGTCGACCAGTACGCCAAGAAGGCTCTCGACGTCGACGCCCTCTTCGCCCGATCCGGCCCCGCCCGGCTGCACCTCGTGAGTTGCGGCGGCACGTGGGACCCGAGGACCCGACACTACGAGGACAACGTCGTTGCAATCGCCCGCCGCGCCTCCGTCGCTTGAGCCTTCGCCTATCGTGAGATGGGTGTTGAGTGATGCCCCTCCCGAGACGAGCGACGCGGAGCTCATGCAGCGCGTCGCCGACGAGGACCGGGACGCGCTCGCCGAGGTCTACGAGCGCTTCGGTGGCCTCGTGCACACGATCGCCCTGCGTTCGGTGGGGGCCCACCACGACGCCGAGGACATCACCCAGCAGGTCTTCCTCGCCCTGTGGCGCAGCCGGGGGAGCCTCGACCCCGCGTCGGGCTCTCTCGCGGGGTGGCTCGCCACCGTCACCCGCCGCCGGTGCGCCGACCACCATGCGGCCCGGGCGCGCGACCAGAGGGATGACCGGGTCGTCGCCGCGCTGGGCCCCGCACCACCACCGACGCCGCTCCCGGACGACGTCGCCGACCGGGTCGTCGTGGCCCACGAGCTCGCCTCGCTCGGTGACCCGAGGGCGACGATCATCCGGATGGCGATCATCGAGGACCGCCGGCAACAGGACGTCGCCGACGCGCTCGGGCTCCCGCTCGGGACCGTGAAGAGCCACATCCGTCGAGGTCTGCTCGACCTCCGACACCGCCTCGAGGAGGTGAACCCGTGAACGCCACACCGCCACCCACCACCGCCCAGGTCGACGACGGGCGCCACCTCGCCGACGAGCGCCTCGTCGACCTCGCGCTCGGCGAGCGGCTGTCGCAGCCCGAGCACGACCACCTCGACTCCTGTCCTGCCTGCCACGACGAGCTCGCGGCCATGACGCGCACGGTCACCGCGACGAGGGCCGCCGCCACGGTCGAGCTCGCCGAGCCCGGACCGGCCCTCTGGTCGCGCATCGCCGACCAGCTCGCGGCCCCCGACACCGACGAGCCCGACGCCCCCGATATGGATGAGCCCGACGCGGCTCGCGACGTGGTGCCCGCTCCGCTCAAGGTCGGGCCCGCCCCCGACGTCGCCGTCCTGCCCGCACCGACCACCTCCTCGGGCTCCCCCGAGGTCGTCGTGCCACTGGACCGCACGGGTCTCGCGGCTGGGCGCACGGGCAGTCGGGCTCGGCCCGGGCTCGGGTGGCTGGCGGCAGCCTGCGTCGCCGGTGTGCTGCTGGGTGCCGGCGGGGTCGTCGCGGCCGACCGTCTCGGTGACGACCCGGCCCCCACGGTGGCGGCCCGGACGGTCGCGACCGCCCAGCTCGACACCCTCGACACGGCACAGCAGCGCGGGACGGCCACGGTGAGCGAGCGCGCCGACTCGGTGACGCTCGACGTCGCGGCCCGCGACCTGCAGCCCACCGACGGCGGCTACGTCGAGGTGTGGCTCATCAACCGCGACCTCAAGCGGATGGTGTCGGTCGGAGTCCTCGACGACGGTGTCGCCGACCAGTCGTTCCCGATCTCGCGCCGGCTGCTCGACGAGGGCTACGTCATCGTCGACCTGTCGCGCGAGCAGTTCGACGACCAGCCGCAGCACTCCGGCGACAGCCTCGTGCGCGGAGCGCTGACCAGCCGCGCCTGAGGCGCACCGCCTGACTCTCAGCACCCGACCACCCATCGGCGCCGGAGTCTGCGGACGCGCCCGCAGGCTCCCTCAGCCGGCGTCGAGGTCGGCGAACGGCCACCCTTCGACCATGCCCGCGGGCCGCCCGGGCTCGATGTAGTACTCCGTCCCGAACCACGCCCGGAACACGTCCTCGGGCATCGCCAGCATCATGCCCACGTCGCTCGTCTGGCTGGCGTGGCATGCGAGCGACGCCCGCTTGGACTCGATGTCCGGCGTGACGTCGACCTTCCACGAGATCTGTGCCTCGGGCGTGCCGAGCGGCTCGCCGCCGTCGATGGGGGCGTCGGGGTCCCAGCTCTCGTCGCCCTGGCCCGCCTCGAGCGCCTGCTGGTAGCCGATCCGCATCGCGTCCCGGTTCATCGTCGACTCGAGCAGCCTCGGACGCTGCGCCGCGAGATCAGCGGCACGATGGGCGACCTGGTGCACCTTGACGTGGTCGGGGTGGCCGTAGCCGCCGTGCCAGTCGTAGGTCACGAGGACGTCGGCGTCCTCCTCGTCGAGCAGGTCGGCCAGGCGCCCGCCGGCCTCGTCGAGGTCGGCGCCGTGGAACGAGCGGTCGTGCCCGTTCTGCTCCCAGCCCTGCATGCCCGAGTCGACGTAGCCGAGCCACTCGATCCGCTCGGTGCCGGTGACCCGGGCGGACGCCTCGGCCTCGCCCCGCCGGAACTCCGCGAGCGAAGTGCCCTCGGGCAGGTCCTCGGGTGCGGTGCCGTGCTCGCCGCCGGTGCCGTAGACGACGACCACGCGGTGGCCCTCGCGCGACAGGCGGGTCATCGTCCCCGAGGTGCCGGAGGCCTCGTCGTCGGGATGGGCGTGCAGGAAGACGATCGTGGCCATGTCCCCATCCTGCCGTGCGCGTCGGACACTCCGGGCCCCGCGGGATACGCCCGCAGCGAACCCGCCTCAGCCCTCGAGGATCGCCGCGACCTCGGTCTGCCCGCGCTCGCGGGCGTGCTCGAGGGCGGTGACGCCGTCCTTGTCGGCGAGGGCCCGGTCGGCCCCCGCCCCGAGCAGGATCCGGACGATCTCCTGGTGCGCCGGACCGCCGTCGCCGAGGATGACCGCCTCGAGCAGGGCCGTCCAGCCCAGGTCGTTGACGTGGTCGACGTCGATGTCGGTCTCGACGACGCGCTTCACGTAGTCGACGTGCCCACGCTCGCTCGCCGGGATGACCGAGACGCCGCCGTAGCGGTTGCGGAGGGTGAGGTCAGGCTTCGCGGGCAGGAGTGCCTCGAGCATCGCGACGCTGCCGGTGACCCCGGTGACGAGCCACGGCGTGTCGTGCCGGTCGTCGAGCGCGTCGGGCGAAGCGCCGGCCGCCACGAGCGTCCGGGCGACCTCGACGTGGTCGAACGTCGCTGCGAGCAGCAGTGGCGTGCGCCCCTGCTCGTCGCGCACCTCGAGGTCGGCGCCCGCGTCCAGTGCTGCCGACACGGCGTCGTCGTCGCCGCGCTCGGCCGCCGCGAGCAGGTCGGTCCCGGGGTTCGTCATCCCCGCATCCTGCCCCCTCGAGCAGGCCGCACCGATGCCGACCAGGACCAGCAGGACGACCACGACCCAGCGCCTCACGCGATCTCCTTCCCCGGACGTCGTCGGGCGAGTCCAGTGTCCCCGTTCCTAGGATGGCCCGGTGACCGATCGCAGCGCCGCCGTCGCAGAGCTCACCGCCGCCCTCCCTGAGGGGGTGGTGGCGACCCGACCGGAGGCGCTCGAGAAGTACCGCTTCGACTGGGCCAAGGACCCCGAAGCCGGTATGCCGTGTGCGGCCGTGCGTGCCGAGAGTGCCGACCACGTCCAGGTGGCCGTGCGCTGGGCGGCGAGCCACGGCATACCCGTCGTCCCCCGCGGAGCGGGATCGGGCCTCTCCGGAGGCGCATCCGCGGTCGAGGGAGGACTCGTCGTCAGCCTCGAGCGGATGACCGCGATCGAGATCGACCCGGCGGCCCGGTGCGCCGTCGTCGAGCCGGGTGCGTTCAACGCTGACGTCAAGAAGGCGGCGGGAGAGCACGGCCTCTGGTACCCGCCGGACCCCAGCTCGTTCGAGATCTGCTCGATCGGCGGCAACGTCGCGACCAACGCGGGCGGGCTGTGCTGCGTCAAGTACGGCGTGACCACCGACTACGTCCTCGGGCTCGACGTCGTCCTCGCCGACGGGCGGCTCATCACGTTGGGCGGCAAGCGGATCAAGGACGTCGCGGGCCTGTCGCTCCTCAAGCTCTTCGTCGGCAGCGAGGGCACGCTCGGCATCGTCACGCGCGCGACCCTGCGTCTCGTGCCGGCGCAGCTCGCCCCCTCGACGCTCGTCGCGACGTTCGACACGGTGCGGGCCGCCGCCGACGCGGTCGTGGGGATGGGTCGGGTGGTGCGCGCCTCGATGGTCGAGCTCATGGACAAGCCGACGGTGAACCAGGTCGAGGACTTCGCGCCGATGGGGCTCGACCGCGACCGCGCGCTGCTCCTCGTCCAGTCCGACGCCCCCGCGGGCGCGCGCGAGCAGGAGATGGCCGTCATCGAGAAGGCCTGCGTCGACGCCGGTGCGGTCGACGTGTTCGTCACCCACGACCCGGCAGAGGGCGAGTCGTTCGTCCGTGCCCGCCGCCTGGCCTTCCCCGCGGCCGAGGCGGCGGGCTCGCTGCTGCTCGAGGACGTCGGCGTGCCCGTGCCGCAGCTGCCCGACCTCGTCGCCCGGGTCGAGGAGATCGGGGCCGACCGTGGCGTCGACATCGTGTGCGTGGCCCACGCCGGCGACGGCAACACCCACCCGATCGTCATGTACGACGCCGCCGACGCCGACTCGACCACCCGCGCCCGGGCGGCGTTCGAGGACATCCTCTCTGCCGCCATCGAGCTCGGCGGCACCATCACCGGCGAGCACGGCGTCGGCCGGCTCAAGCGCGACGCCCTCCCCGCGATGCTCGGGCCCGACGTCATGGAGCTCAACCAGCGGATCAAGGACGCGCTCGACCCCGAGGGCCTGCTCAATCCGGGTGCCGTCCTCCCCGTCATTCGCGCAGGTCAGCGGTAGAGTCTGGTCCCGATCCGGGCACCCTGAGCCCGGACGCGGCCACAAGGAGTGACCATGTACATCGGACTCGGAATCGTCCTCATCGTCATCGGCGCGATCCTCGCGTTCGTCCTGCAGGTGGACATCCCCGGCATGGACGACGGCATGTTGGGCTGGATCCTCATCGCCGCAGGTGTGCTCGCCATCCTGTTGTCCTTCGCCATGCGCGGCCGCACGCGTCCGGCGGGCTACACCGCGACCCGCTCGACGCAGGTCGACCCGGTGTCGGGCTCCCGCGTCGACGAGACCCGCGTCGACCCGGACTCGCGTCTCTGACGTCCGGCGCACGCCCGACGAGGCCCCGGTGACCACACGGTCACCGGGGCCTCGCGCGTGTGGGGAGTGCTCCCCATCGACAGGCCGCGGGCGTGCTGGAAGGGTTGGCACCAGCGCGGATCGGGGGATCCGCCGGCTCGGGCAGGTGGTGGCCGAGCCGACGAACGAGGCGCCTGCTCACGAGGGGAGAGCAGGCGCCTCGCCCACGTCATGCCGGGCTCGGTGCCAGGTCAGGACGACGGGTCCGGCTTCGCCCCGAACCGTCGGACCTCCTGGGGCCAGCCGCACCCCTGCGCCACCCTGCCCGCCCACATTGTCGCGGTCTCGTCGTCCGGGACGTCGATGACGGTGAACCCGCCGAGCTGCTCGGTCGTCTCTGCGAACGGCCCGTCGGTGACCGTCACCTCCCCGCTCGTCGCGTCCGCGGCCCAGGCCGGACCGCCCTCCTCGAGCCCGCCGGCGAAGACGTAGACGCCCGCCTCCTGCATCTCGCCGATGACCGCCATCGACGGCTCCACCCGCGACAGGAACCACTCGTGCGGGTGGTCGCCGACCCACTGCTGGTTGAAGTAGATGAGGTACTCGGCCATGGCTCTCTCCTTCGTCGTCAGCGACGTCGTCGACGGACCCGGTGCCCGCCTCACCCCGATGACGAACGACCCGGGGCCCGATCGACACCATCCTCGCGACTTCTCGCCCAAGACGCAGGTATGCCGTCCGCGCGAGGTGCGCGGACGGCATACCGAAAGCCCGTTTCTCGACTGATTGCGCGGTCGGGACAACTCGCTGGCGCTCGCCGTCCCGACCGCGCAACCAGTCGAGTTGTCAGAAGGCGGACTCGGGGACGTCCATGAGCTCGTTGTCCGTGGCCTCGGCCATGGTGCGCTCCGCGGCGAGGCGGGGGAGGACCTGGCGGGCGTAGAACTGCGCCGCCGCGACCTTGCCGGTGTAGAAGTCGCGGTCCTTGTCCGACACCTCGCCCTCGAGGGCGGTGAGCGCGATGTCGGCCTGACGCAGGAGCAGCCAGCCGACGACGAGGTCACCGGCGCCGAGGAGCAGGCGCGTGGTGTTCTGGCCGACCTTGTAGAGGTTGGCGACGTCGCCGCCCTGGCGCGGGTCGGACTTCATGAGCTCGCCGACCATGTAGCCCAAGATGCCCTGGACGTTCTCGAGGGCCTCGCCGAGCAGCTCGCGCTCCCGGTCGATCCGGCCGTCGTGGCCGCCGAGCTCCTTGGCGAACTCCTGGATCTGCATGGCGATCGTGGTCAGGGCCTGGGCCTTGTCCTTGATGATCTTGCGGAAGAAGAAGTCGAGGCCCTGGATCGCGGTCGTGCCCTCGTAGAGGGTGTCGATCTTGGCGTCGCGGACGTACTGCTCGACGGGGTAGTCCTGGAGGAAGCCGGAGCCACCGAACGTCTGGAGCGACTCGGTGCCGAGCAGCACCCAGGCTCGCTCGGAGCCCAGGCCCTTGACGATCGGGAGGAGCAGGTCGTTGACGCGGTTGGCGAGCTCGGCGGGGGTGCCCTGCTCGATGGCCTCGGCGCCGGTGCGCAGCTGCTCGGTGTCGACGACGTCCTGCTGGCTCGCGGTGTAGAGGACGAGCGCGCGCAGGCCCTCGGCGTAGGCCTTCTGCAGCATGAGGCTGCGGCGCACGTCGGGGTGGTGGGTGATCGTCACGCGCGGGGCGGACTTGTCGGTCTGCTGGGTGAGGTCGGCGCCCTGGACGCGCTCCTTGGCGTACTCGAGCGCGTTGAGGTAGCCGGTCGACAGGGTGGCGATGGCCTTGGTGCCGACGAGCATGCGGGCGTTCTCGATGACGCGGAACATCTGGGCGATGCCGTCGTGGACGTCGCCGAACAGCGTTCCGGTGGCGGGCTTCTCGCCGCCGAAGGTGAGCTCGCAGGTCGTGGAGACCTTGAGGCCCATCTTCTTCTCGACGTTGGTGACGTAGACGCCGTTGCGCTCGCCGAGCTCGCCGGTCTCGAGGTCGACGTCGTACTTCGTGAGGATGAAGAGCGACAGGCCCTTGGTGCCGGGGCCGGCGCCCTCGGGGCGGGCGAGGACGAAGTGGACGACGTTGTCGACCATGTCGGACTCGGCGCTCGTGATGAAGCGCTTGACCCCGGTGATGTCCCAGGTGCCGTCCTCGTTCTGCGTCGCCTTCGTGCGGCCGGCGCCGACGTCCGAGCCCGCGTCGGGCTCGGTGAGCACCATCGTGCAGTGCCAGTCCTTCTCGATGATCCAGCGCGCGAGCTTCTTCTGGTCGTCGGTGCCGAGCAGGAAGAGCAGCTTGGCGAAGGAGTAGGACGCGTTGAACATCGCGAGCGCCGGGTTGGCGCCGAGGACGAGCTCGTTCATCGCCCAGCGCAGGCTCGGCGGGGCGACGGTGCCGTCGAGCTCGCCGGGGACGTCGACGTTCCAGAAGCCGCTCTCGCGGTAGGCGGCATACGACTTCTTGAAGGACTCGGGCATCGTCACGACCTGCGTCTGCGGGTCGTAGACGGGCGGGTTGCGGTCGGCGTCCTGGAACGACTCGGCGATCTCGTTCTCGGACAGGCGCGCCATCTCCTTGAGCATCTCGCGCGCGGTGTCGGTGTCTACGTCCGCGTAGGGGCCCTGCCCCAGGACGTCGCCGCGACCGAAGACCTCGAAGAGGTTGAACTCGATGTCGCGCAGGTTGCTCTTGTAGTGGCCCATGCAAACCATGGTGCTACCGGCGAGTAGGCCGAGGCAAGGTGGGGTCGGGGTTTGTGACTAAGCGCACGCTTAGTGGCGTGGGTCACGGCAGGTGGGCGGCCGGCATACCGGCACAACCTAGGTATGCCGTGTGTGCCGGTCCTGCTCTCGGGCGCGGCGGTGTGGTTCGCTGGCTGCCATGCCTGACGCCCCCAGCGACGACGCACCGAAGACCCCCGACGCAGCCGAGTCGAGCTCGGTCGTCGACGCGGCGACCGCGGCGGTCGAGCGCAAGGAGCTGTGGGTGGCGCGCGACCTGCTCGCGGCCCACGTGCGCGAGGAGCGCGACGTCGAGGCGCTGCGGCTGCTCGGCGAGGTCCACCACGGCATGGGCGACCTGCCCGCGGCCGGCGCCGCGTGGTTCGGGGCGGGGGTCAAGGGACCTGAGGTCGAGGCGGCCGTCGATGCCTGGCGCACGTCGCACGGCGACGACTTCGCCGCGATGTGGCGCTCGCTGCCCCGCTCGGTCCGTCAGGAGCCGCGCTCGAAGAAGGTCGAGGCGCTGCGGGCCAAGGCCCTCGAGGCGCGCGACGCCGCCGACGCGGCAGCGTCCACGGCGGTCGGGACGCCCAGCTCGCCCCCTGAGTCGAGCGGTGGCATCGACGCGGCACAGATCATCGCGTGGGTCATCGCGGCGTTCGTCGTCGTCTGCGCGATCGTCGGGCTCATCGAGATCCTGCGCTGGATGGTCCCCGGGGGCTGACCCGACCTCGACCTACCCGCGCGCTGCTGTGGGAGGCTGACGCGCGTGAAGACCCCGGACGTCAAGACTGCGGCCCACGAGGCCGGCAACTCCACCGTCGTCGAGCGTGGCGCCAGGCTCGGCTACGCGGTGAGTGGCCTGCTCCACCTCCTCATCGCCTACATCGCGCTCAAGGTCGCCTGGACCTCCGGTGGAGGCAAGGCCGACCAGTCCGGTGCCCTGGCGACGCTGGCCGGCAGCACCGGTGGGTCGTTCGTCCTCTGGCTCACCGTCGTCGGGCTCGTCCTGCTCGCGGTGTGGCAGCTCACCGAGGCGATCACCGGCGCCCACGGAGCCGAGGCGGCCGACCGGGCCAAGGCGGTGGGCAAGCTCGTGGTCTACGCCGCACTGGCCTGGACCGCCCTGACGTTCGCGACCGGCTCGTCCTCCTCCAGCAGCGGACAGACCAAGGACGTCACGGCGAGCCTCATGAGCCACTCGGGTGGCCAGCTGCTCGTCGGCGCGCTCGGGCTCGGGGTCGTCGGCGTCGGCGGGTACCACGTCTACAAGGGGTGGAAGAAGACGTTCCTCGAGGATCTCGAGGGCCACCCGGGCACCTGGGCCGTCCGGGCCGGAAGGATCGGGTACGTCGCCAAGGGGGTCGCCCTGACCGTCGTCGGTGTCCTGTTCGTCGTGGCCGCCATCCGCCAGAAGCCCTCGGAGGCCACGGGTCTGGACGGCGCCCTGAGGACGCTGCGTGAGGCGCCCGCCGGCCAGGTCCTCCTCACCCTCGTCGCCATCGGCCTGGCGGCGTTCGGGGTCTACGGAGGCGCGCGGGCGCGCTACGCGCGGGTCTGACCGTCTGCTTGGGCGTGCACCGAACCGTCACCGGCTCGGCCCACGGTCGGGCGTCGGGTCAGGAGGGAGGCGCTGCCGCGTCCCGTGCCTCGGCCTGGATGCGAGGGAACTGCTGTGCCATCGCGTCGGCAAGGGCCTTGGCGCCGGAGAGCGGTCGAACCATGACGGTGAACTCGCTGATGAGGCCGTCGTCGTTCGTCGTGATGAAGTCGCACCCGTTGACCGAGACCTCGCCCACCATCGCCTCGAACACGAGGGCGCTGCGGTTGCCCTCCTCGATGCTGGAGACGTAGCGGAAGTCGGTGAAGACGCGGGCGACGCCGTCGAGGATCGCGGCCGTGAGGGCCTTGCCCGGATACGGGGTGAAGGCGACCGGGCTCGTGAACACGACGTCGTCGGCGAGGAGGGCCTCGACACCGGTGAGGGTGCCGTGTGCGATCGAGGACTCGACGAGCTCGCGGAAGGCCTTCATGGGTGTTCTCCCTCAGCAGGGTGGGGCTTCGTGCGGACGGGTCGAGTCTGCCCCGGGCGGTGTGCGGTGACGTTGCGGCGCTCAGTCAGAGGGCTCGTGATGTCCACGACAGGCCTGCGACCTGCGACAATGGTGGTGTCGTCCCTCTGTCGTGGAGGGAACCCTCCCTGCTCAGGATTCTCGTGACCACCCCAAGCCCCTGCCTCCCGACGCCCGGCGCTGCTCCCGCCGCCGGCGTTACGGGACCCCGCTCGTGAACTACGTACCCGGACTGCTGCTCAGCGACCGCTACCGCCTCGAGGACCTCATCGCCGAGGGCGGCATGGGTCAGATCTGGCGTGCCCTCGACGAGAGGTTGCAGCGACCCGTGGCCGTCAAGGTCCTGCGTCCCGGCGGAAGTGGCGACGAGACCTTCGTCGAGAGGTTCCGGGTCGAGGCCGTCAACTCCGCCGCGCTCCAGCACCCCAACATCGTCACCGTCCACGACTTCGGCGAGGGCGAGCACTCGGCCTTCCTCGTCATGGAGCTCATCGAGGGCCGGCCGCTGTCGACGGTCATCGCCGAAGAGGGCCCGCTCGCGCCCGACCTGGCCACCGAGATCCTGCACCAGGCGGCGTCGGCCCTCCAGGCGGCCCACGAGGCCGGGGTCGTCCACCGCGACGTCAAGCCGGCGAACATCGTCGTCGACGACGACGGCTACGCGCGGCTGACCGACTTCGGCATCTCCAAGGCGATGTCGGGCTCTGCTCTCACCCAGACCGGCGAGATGCTCGGCACCGCCCACTACCTCGCGCCGGAGCAGGTCCAGGGCCGCCCGGCAACGCCTGCCAGCGACATCTATGCCTTGGCCGTCGTCGGGTTCGAGATGATCACCGGTGACCGTCCGTTCGCGGGCGAGTCGATGATCACCACCGCCCTCGCCCACGTCGGCCAGCCGGCGCCGGAGCTCCCGGACACCGTGCCCGAGCCCTTGCGGACCACCGTGCTGGCCGGTCTGGCCAAGCTGCCCGATCAGCGACCGGCCGACGCCGCTGCCTTCGCCGCAGCCCTGCGGCTTCCGGCGGGGACCGCCCCCGACCACCTCGTCGAGGGAGCCAAGTCCGCCGTCAGTCCCGTGGTGTCCGGTCTCCCCGACGGGATGTTCACGCCCTACCCGCCGTCCCGCGTCAACACCGCCCAGGACGCCTGACCCCACACCAGTGCCGCCGGTCGCGCCATCCGCGTGAAGGATCACCGAGATCCTGACCTCTGGAATGCTCCACTCGGCCCGGATCGTGGCAACCTCGCACCCATGATCCGGAGGGTCGCCACGTGAGCAACAGGTTCGCGCGCTGGGCCAACAGTCCCCGGGTGGCGGGCTGGTTCCTCGTGGTCGCGGCCGTGGGGTGCGGGTTCGGGGCCTGGACGACGTGGCACAGTGCGACGTCCTTAAGCGACAACGGTGTGAGAACCACCGGCGAGATCATCGAGGTGCAGGACTCGGGGCGGGATCCCTACGTCGTCATCCGGTTCCGCGACACCAACGGCGACGACGTCGAGGCCGAGGTCGGCAACTACTTCTTCGACCCGACGCCGAGGGTCGGTGACGACGCAGAGGTCGTCTACGACCCGGCCGACCCGGAGGGCAACGTCGCCGACGTGCGGATGGGCCCGGACTTCGTTGCGCCCATCTTCTTCGCCGTCGGCGGGCTGCTCGCGTCCGCTCTCGTCCGGCCGACCATGACCGGGCGGATCGACTGGGACAAGTGGCGACGGTGACAGGGCGTGGCGCCACGTCATGCGGTTGTGGAGCCGGTGACGGGAATCGAACCCGCGTGTCCAGCTTGGGAAGCTGGCGCTCTACCATTGAGCTACACCGGCAAGCGCCCCCACGTGAGGGCGCGGTGGGAAGTTTAACCCACGGTCGCAGCCGCCCCTCGGACGGCTAGAGCGAAGCCTTTCCGCCGCCCGATGACCCGCCCGATGGCCCGCCCGACGGCCCGCCGGAGCTCGCCGCCGCGAACCGTGTCGACCACGACTCGAGCGCCGCACGCACCTCGTCACCCGCCTCCTCGACGGTGAACGGCGCGTCCACCAACCCCATGCCGAGCAGCAGGAAGCCGACGTCCCGCGCCTCGCCCGTGACGCGACACTGCCCGTCCCCGAGGTCCTCGACCGTCGTCCAGCGGCCGATCCGCTTCTCGACCTCCGCCGCAGGAGCCGCAACCACCGTCACGAGCCGGTGCCCCGCTGCGCGACCCGACAGCCCCGCCCGCACGTACGCCGCAGCATCCCCGCCCGGGATCTCGCGACGGCGGAACAGCGACTTCGTCCCCTGCGGCTCCCCGAGACGGTCGAGCCGGAACGAGCGCCAGTCGGCCCGCTCGAGGTCGAACGCCAAGAGGTACCAGCGCCGCCCCACCGTCACGAGCTGGTGGGGCTCGACGTGCCGCCGTGCCTCCTCCCCGGCGCGCGCACCGCCACGAGCGGTGTAGAAGAACCGAATCCGCTCGGCGTCACGGATCGCCTGGGCCAGTGCACCCAGTACGGCCGCGGACACCTCGGGCGCCTCCGCGAACGGCGAGTCCACCGTGACCGCCCGCAGTGACTCCGCCCGACGCCGCAGCCGCGCCGGCAGCACCTGCACGACCTTGGACAGCGCCGACAGGGTCGAGTCGGCCAGGGCGCCCGACTGGGCCGACGCCGTCTGCCCCAGGGCGACGACCATGGCGATCGCCTCGTTCTCGTCGACGACGAGCGGGGGCATCGACCCACCGGACCCGAGCTGATAGCCGCCCTCCAGCCCGCGCGACGACGACACGGGGTAGCCCAGCTCGCGCAGCCGGTCGATGTCGCGGCGCAGCGTCCGCTCGGACACCTCGAGTCGGGAGGCCAGCTCGACGCCGGGCCAGAACCGGTGGGTCTGGAGCAAGGACAGCAGACGCAGGGTACGTGAGCTCGTGTTCGCCATGGATCCAGAGTCGCAGACATAACGGACAGAAACTGACCGGAAGGACTTCTAGCGTCGATCCCATGACCACGACAACCGCTTCGGAACACCCCTCGCCCATCTCAGCCGCCTCTGCCGCCGCAACCGTCGGCACGGCCACCGCCGTCGATACCCCGATCAGCGGACGCGCGCGCACCCTCGCCCTCGTCAGCCTCCTTCTCGCCTCGATGATGGAGCTCATCGACATCACGATCGTCAACGTCGCCCTCCCGACGATCGAGTCGGCCCTCAGCGCGAGCGCGGGGATGCTCCAGTGGGTCGTCGCGGCCTACCCGCTCGCGTTCGGCGTCTCGCTCATCACCGGCGCGCGGCTCGGCGACCGTTTCGGTCGTCGTCGGCTCTTCCTCGTCGGACTCGTCGGTTTCACCGTGGCGTCGGCGGCGTGCGGGTTCGCGCCGGGCATCGAGGCGCTCGTCGCCTTCCGCGTCCTTCAGGGCGTGGCGGCCGCGGCGATGGTGCCGCAGGTCCTCACGAGCATCCAGGTGATGTACGCCCCGCACGAACGCGGCACCGCGATGGGCATCTTCTCCGGCCTCGCCGGCATCTCCGCCGTCCTCGGCCCGATCCTCGGAGCCATCCTCACCGAGACGGCCGGCTGGCGCTGGGTCTTCCTCGTCAACGTCCCGATCGGTGTCGTCGCCCTCCTCGCCGCGCTGCGCTTCGTTCCCGAGTCGCGCGCCGCCCGCGCCCCGCGCATCGACCTGCGCAGCGCCGCGATCCTTTCGGCCGGGCTCCTTGCCGTGCTCTACCCGCTCGTCATGGGTCACGAGCTCGGCTGGCCGACCTGGACGTATGCCGTCATGGCAGCAGGCGTCCTCGTCCTGGGCGCGCTCGTGCGCTCGCAGCACGGACAGGGTCGTCGTGGGGGCGACCCGATGATCGCGACCGAGCTCTACGCGGGCCGGGCCTTCACCGGGGGCACCGTCGTCGGCGCCCTCCTCTTCGTCGCCAGTGCGGGCTACTTCCTCGCGAACACGCTGTACTTCCAGCTCGGGCTCGGTTGGAGCGTCCTCAAGGCCGGCCTCGTCGGCATCCCGTTCGCGGTCGTGTGCACCGTGACCGCGGGTCTCGGCGCGGCCGTGCTCATGCCGAAGATCGGCCGAGCCGTGCTCAGCCTCGGCGCCGTCGTCATGGCGGCCGGCTCCGGACTCACGGCCGTGGCGGTCGTCGGCGCCTCCCCCGCGACGAGCGCCTGGGCCTTCGTCCCGGGCATCGTCGTCATGGGCGCCGGCTTCGGCTTCATCGTCTCCTCGACGGCCCCGCTCGGGCTCATGCATGTCGAGGGGCGCCACGCGGGCGCAGCGTCCGGCCAGTTCAACACCACCGGCCAGCTCTCCAACGCCGTCGGCGCCGCCGCGCTCGGCACGCTCTTCTTCGAGGTGGCCGCCCGGCAGACCGGAACGATGCCCACGGACCTGTTGGGGCCGGCATACGTCGCCGTGCTCGTCGTGGTCGCGGTGCTCTCGCTCGTGACCGCGGTGGCAACCCGCATCATCCCCGCGGACGCGCACGTCGGCGCGGACCCCACCCAGGTGCACTGACACCGACCCCTGACGTCCGGTGGGCAGCCCGGCTGCCCACCGGACGCGTGGCGTCCCCGCCGACTACTGTGGCGTCGTGCTGCTCAGCGACCGAGACATCAAGACCGAGATCGACAAGGGACGCGTGGTCCTCGACCCGTGGGATCCCGAGATGATCCAGCCGAGCAGCATCGACGTGCGCCTCGACCGCTACTTCCGGTTGTTCGACAACCACAAGTACCCCTACATCGACCCGGCCGAGGACCAGCCCGACCTCACCCGGCTGGTCGAGGTCGAGCCGGACGAGCCGTTCGTGCTGCACCCCGGCGAGTTCGTCCTCGGCTCGATCTACGAGACGGTCACGCTGCCCGACGACGTCGCCGCGCGCGTGGAGGGCAAGTCGAGCCTCGGACGGCTCGGCCTGCTCACCCACGCGACGGCGGGGTTCGTCGACCCGGGATTCAGCGGCCACGTCACGCTCGAGCTGAGCAACGTCGCCACGCTCCCGATCAAGCTGTGGCCGGGCATGAAGGTCGGGCAGCTCTGCTTCTTCCGGGTGTCCAGCCCGGTCGAGAACCCCTACGGCTCGACGAAGTACGGCTCGCACTACCAGGGCCAGCGCGGCCCCACGGCCAGCCGCAGCTTCAAGAACTTCCACCGCACCCAGGTCTGAGCCGTGGCGGGAGGCAACGGTCTGCTCGAGGTCCGCATCGCGGCGCCGGCGGCCGACGCCCCACGCCTGGCCCGGCTCCTCGTCGAGGAACGGCTCGCCGCCTGCGTGCAGGTCCTGCCCGGCGTCGTGTCGACGTTCCGGTGGGACGGGTCCGTGACGACGGCGCAGGAGCAGCTCGTCGTCGCCAAGACGCACCGCTCGCGCTTCGACGAGATCCTCGACCGCGTCGGCGAGGAACACCCCTATGAGACCCCCGAGATCATCGCGGTGCCCATCGTCGAGGCCAGTGCCGCGTACGCCGCGTGGCTCGTCGCGGAGGTCGGCGCCGGTGAGCGATCGTGACTCGGCTCCCGTGACGGCGCGCCGGTGAAGGACCCGCTCGGTCGGCTCGTCGCCCACGACCTGCGCGGCACCATGCCGCCGTCGCCGGAGGGCGTGGTCCTCGTGCTGCACGGCGGTGGCGAGAAGGGGTTCGGCCCGATGCCGTGGTGGGACGGCCCGGTCCTGCGGATGTGGCCCTTCGCCAAGGCGATCGAGCGGCGCGCGGGCGACCGGCTCGCCGTCGTGCGGCTCAAGAACCGCTACTTCGGCTGGAACGGCTCCGAGCAGACACCCCTCACCGACGCCCGCTGGGCTCTCGACCGCGTCCGCGAGAGGTATGCCGGCCTGCCCGTCGCGCTCGTCGGTCACTCCATGGGTGGCCGGGTCGTCACCCACCTCGCCGGTGAGCCCGGCGTGACGACGGTCGTCGCGCTGGCGCCGTGGGTCGAGGAGGGCGACCCGCGCCCTGGGCACCCCGGGCTGCGGGTGCTGCTCATGCACGGACTCGGCGACCGGACCACGGACCCTCGCCGGACCCAGCGGCTCGCGGAACAGCTGCGGGCCAAGGGCGCCGACGTCACGTGGCGGCCCGTCGAGGGCGAGGGTCACGCGATGCTCCGGCACGCGCCGACGTGGCACCGCGAGGTCGCCGAGTTCGTCACCTCGTCGCTGCTGGGCGAACCGTCTCCGGGCTGATCAGGTGCCTCTGGGGATGGCCGACAGCAGCTCCTGCGTGTAGTCCTGCTTCGGTGAGCTGAACAGCGCCTCGGGAGAGCCCGATTCGACGATCTTGCCGCGCTGCATGACGTGGACCTCGTCCGAGATCATCCGTACGACGGCGAGGTCATGGCTGATGAACAGGTAGGCGAGCCCGAGCTCGGACTGGAGCCGGGCCAGCAGCTCGAGGATCTGCTGCTGGACGAGGACGTCGAGCGCCGAGACGGCCTCGTCGAGGACGACGAGGTCGGGCTCGAGCGATAGGGCGCGCGCGATGGCGACGCGCTGACGCTGACCGCCGGAGAGCTGGTGCGGGTGCCGGTCGGCGACGTCGGCGGGCAGCGCCACCTGCTCGAGGAGCTCGGCGACACGGGCTCGCCGCGACGCCTTGTCGCCGATGCCGTGGACGCCCATCGGCTCGGCCACGCTGCGCCCGACGGTGAACCGCGGGTCGAGCGAGGCGTAGGGGTTCTGGAACACCGGCTGGATGCGGCGCCGCACCGCCTTGAGTGCCTTGCGGCCCCGCCCGCGCTCCCGGCCGTCGACGAGCACCGTGCCCGACGTGGGTTCGACGAGCCCGAGCAGCAGGTTGGCGACGGTGGACTTGCCGGACCCGGACTCACCCACGACGGAGACCGTCCTCCCGGCCGGGATGGTCAGGCTCACCCCGTCGACAGCGGCGTATGCCGGCCCACGCAGAGCATGGGACCCGGGGCCACTTCCGTACACCTTGACGAGGTCGCGCACCTCGACGAGGGGAGGGCCTGCGGCGGTGTCGGCCGACGAGCCATCGGCGGGCGTGCCCTCGGCGACGGAGCGGTCGTCCAGACGGGCGCGCGTGGTCGCGGTGGTGCCGGGGATGGCGGCGAGCAGGCGCGTGGTGTAGTCGTGCCGGGGTGCGTGCATGACGTCGTGGGCGGTTCCGATCTCGACGATCTCGCCGTTCTGCATGACCGCGACCCGGTCGGCGCGCTCGGCGGCGAGGGTGAGGTCGTGGGTGATGAGCAGGACCGCGGTGCCCATCTCGTCGGTGAGGTCGTCGAGGAGGTCGAGCACCCGTCGCTGGACGGTGACGTCGAGGGCCGACGTCGGCTCGTCGGCGATGAGCAGCGCGGGCTTGCAGGCCAGCCCCATGGCGATGAGGACCCGCTGACGCATGCCGCCGGAGAACTCGTGAGGGTACTGGCGGGCGCGGGCGGCGGCGTCGGTGATGCCGACCGCCTCGAGCAGCTCGACGGCGCGTGCGTGTGCGGCCGCACCGGAGGCGACGTCATGGACCTCGAAGGCCTCGGCGATCTGCTCGCCGACCCGCATCACCGGGTTGAGGTTCGTCATCGGGTCCTGCGGGACGAGCCCGATGCCGGCTCCACGGAGCGCCTGCAGCTCACGACGATCGAGGGCGGCGACGTCGCGGCCCGCGACGACGATGGAGCCCGAGCCGATCTCGGCGGTGTCGGGCAGCAGCCGGTTCACGGCGGCGGCGGTCGTGGACTTGCCGGATCCCGACTCGCCGACGAGGGCGAGCGTCTCGCCCCGGGCGATGTCGAAGCTCACACCCCGCACGGCAGGGGCGAGGCCGCTGCGCGACCGGAAACCGATGTGCAGGTCGGTGATGCTCAGGGCCGGGGCGTCGTCGGTCATCGGTGCGCCTCCTCGGCGAACAGCTCGGCCTGGAGCACGCGCTCCCACAGCCGGTCGGTGGGCACGGGTGCTCCGCCGTGCAGGTGTCGGTTGGTCGCCATCGCGACCACGGCGGGGTCGGCCCCGAGCCGCACCCCGAGGGCCGTGCCCGTGAAGCCGGGGTGCCACGCGAGCCGTGGCCCTGCGGCTCGCTCCCCGCCCAGCGGTCGGACGCGAAAACCCAACCCCTGCAGCGGGTCGGGCCCGGCAGTGGTGAACTTCTCGACGACGTCAGGACTCCACAGGCCATGGCTCGTGTCGACGAGGGCGCGCCCCAGCGCGAGCAGGTCGGGCACCGAGCCGAACAGGCCCGCGTGACCGGACACCCCGCCCATCGCATGCCACGCGTTGGCGTCGTGGACCGAGCCGCGGATGGGCTCCCTGCGCCGTGGCAGGGGTGCGAGGTCCGAAGCGGGGGTGAGGTGGACCGGATACGGCTCGCCGGTGGCGATCATCCGCTCCTCCCACCCCTCGTCGAGCGCGGACTCGGCGACGTCTCTCGCGTCGGCGACGTCGCCGGGGTCACTGCCCGTTCCGGCAACCGGCCGGAAGTGCAGCCCGACACCGAGCGGCTCGGTGACGAGGGTGCGGATCGCGGCATTCAGCGGCTGAGCCGTCACGGCCTCGACGACGGCCCCGAGGGTGATGAACGACAGGTCCGAGTAGGCGAACGCCTCACCGATGCCCGAACCGCGCGGCATCCCCGGCAGCACCGCGAGGACCTCGTCGGGGCTGCGCACCACGTGGTGCAGGGGCTGCCACGGCAGCAGGCCGGCGCGGTGCTGGAGCAGGTCGCGGATCGTCGGGTCGGGTCCGGTCCACGCGAGGTGCCGCGAGACAGGCGAGTCGAGGTCGAGCCGGCCGGCGGTGACCAGCGCCATGACCGCGCAGGTCGTGACGAGCTTGGTCACCGACGCGAGGTCGTGCACGGTGTCGCGGGTCATGGGCGCACCGGAGGTGTCGCGCACCCCGGCCACCTCGATCGCCTCACGGCCCGGCGTCCATGCTCCGACGACGGCACCGGGCGGAGGGTTCTCCGCGTCCTCGACGCACACTCCCCGACCCACCAGCACCCGAGCCGCCCCTCCGGGAGCGGTCCGGGTGAGGTGGGCCTCCGGCATACCGAAGCGGTGGTCGATCCGGGTGCCGCCGTCGGGGAGCCAGCCCCGGGAGGCGTAGAAGGCTCGTGCCGGCGCGTTGTCGTCGAACACCCAGAGGTCCGAGCCGGCGACGCCCGGTGCGGCGTGGTCGGCGGCGTCGAGCAGCAGTCCACCGATGCCGCGGCCCTGCACCGTCGGCGAGACGTAGAGCGAGTGGACCGCCAGCCGGTCGTCGTCGGCGGTGAAGCGCACCACCCCCACGACCGCGTCGGTGTCGTCGGCGGCGACGAGCGTCTCGTCCCTCCCGATCGCGTCGGACCAGCGGGTGTCGGCGTCGGCGCGCGACAACCCTGCGAGGACCTCGGGAGCCGCGAAGGCGGCATACGAACGGGTCCAGCACTCCCAGAAGAGGTCCTGGACCGCGGCGAGGTCGTCGCGGGACGCGGCACGCACCGCCGTCACCGCACGACCACCAGGGCACGCGGCAGCGAGGCGAGCGGCTCGGGCAGGCGCAGCGGATCCGCACCGGGAGTCAGCGACCCGAGGACGCGCGGACCGGACGCGCCGGTCGCCGCGGGGACGTTGCCCGGGAGTCCGTGCCACGTCGCCCAGCCCATGAGTGCGAACGCGAACGCCTCCTTGAGGTCGGTCGGGATCCCGAGGTCCTCGGTCGTGTCGATCCGGATGCCGGGTGCGGCGTCGGTGATCGCCTGCATGAGCACCGGGTTGTCGCAGCCGCCGCCGGACGCGAGGACGCGAGCGACATGGGTGCGCAGCAGCTCTCGTCCGACGACCTCGCCCGTGAGTCGCGTGAGGGTCGCGACGAGGTCGGCGTCCCCGAGGGTGCGGTCACCGAGCGCGGAGAAGACGTGGTCGAGGTGGAAGTACTCCTTGCCGGTCGACTTTGGCGCCGGCAGGTCGTAGTAGGGGTCGGCCATGAGCGTCGCGAGCAGCTCCTCGTCGACGGAACCTGACGCTGCGATCGCACCGCCCACGTCGTAGCCCTCGGGCGTGAGTCCGCGGGCCGTCACCACCGCGTCGACGAGACCGTTCGCCGGACCGATGTCGTATGCCGTGATGCCCGGTCCCCCGTCCGGTTGCGGTTCGACCCGGGTCATGTTGGAGATCCCACCGAGGTTGAGAGCGGCGACGACCTCGTCGGTGTCACCGGCTCCCGCCAGGGCGAGGACGTCGAGCAGGGGGACGAGAGGCGCGCCGTGCCCCTGTGCCGCAACGTCCCTCGCGCGAAGGTCGCTCACGACGGGCAAGTCGAGGCGCTCTGCGATCCACGCCGGCTGACCGATCTGCATCGTCCCGAGAGCATGGCCGTCCTCGACCCAGTGGTAGGTCGTCTGGCCGTGGCTCGACACTGCGTCGACACCGCCGTGCTCGTCAGCGACCGACGCGGCCACCGCGGCGAAGTGCTGGCCGACGAGCGTGTCGAGCTGGGTGAGCTCGTGGGCGGTGCAGGGCCCCGGAGGCAGGGCCGCGAGGAGCCGCGACCGCAGCTCGGGCGGGTAGGGCGTCGAGCGGCCCCCGACGACACGCGCCTCGAGGACGTCGCCGGTCTCACCACCCAGGGTGAGGTCGACGACGATCGCGTCCACGGCGTCGAGCGAGGTTCCCGAGATGAGCCCGAGCCAGCGCATGGTCAGTTCCGTCCCTTGACGTCGAAGGCGTCGCGGAGTCCGTCGCCGAGGAGGTTGAGGCCGCCCACGAGGAGCACGACGATGATGCCGGGCGCGATCATCGTCCAGTTCGCGATCGACACGATGTTGCGGGACTCGAAGATCATCGAGCCCAGCGACGGGGCGGGCGGCGGGGCGCCGAGGCCGAGGAACGACAGCGACGCCTCGGTGAGCACGGCCCACGACAGCGACAGCGCCGTCTGGACGATGACGAGCCCGCTGATGTTGGGCAGCACGTGCAGCGCCATCGTCGCCCACGGGTTCTGGCCGGTGCTCACGGCGGCACGGACGAAGTCCTGCTCGCGCAGCGACAGCACCGGTCCGCGCGCGACCCGGAAGAAGATCGGGACGTAGACGACGGCGATGGCGAGCGCGACGGTGAACCACGTCCGGTCGAGCACCGACACCAGCGTCAGCGCGAGCAGCAGCGGTGGGAACGCGAAGAACACGTTGGCGACGCCACCGAAGACGGCGTCGACCGCACCCCGCAGGTAGCCCGCGACGACACCGGCGAGCGTCCCGACGGCGGCCGACAGGGCGACGGCCACACCGGCGATGAGCACCGAGTTGGCCAGGCCTGCAGCCACCCGCGAGAAGACGTCACGGCCGAACTGGTCGGTCCCGAACCAGTGCGCACCCGAGGGGCGCTGGAGCCGGTTCGGGGCGTCCTGCGCGATCGGGTCGTGCGGGAGGGCGCCGAGCCAGGCGAGGACCGCCACGACGAGGAGCACCGCCATGATGACGAGCCCGAGAATCCCGGGCACCGAACGCCGCAGCCGGTGCCACGGCCGCGTCGGCGCCGACGTCACGTCGACGCTGAGACCACCCGCGGCTCCCGCGCCGTCGGCGCTCACGACGCACGCACCCGCGGGTCGACCGCCCGGTAGACGAGGTCCGTGACGATGTTGACGAGCACGAACGCGAGGGCGATGACGAGGACGGTGCTCTGCACCACGGCGTAGTCCTTCTGCTGGATGCCGAGCAGCACCTGCCGCCCGATCCCGGGGAGCGAGAAGATCTGCTCGACGACGACGGCGCCACCGAGGAGGTAGCCGAGCTGCAGCCCGGTCATCGTCGTCACCGGGAGCAGTGCGTTGCGCAGCACGTGGCGACGGCGCAGCCGACGCTCGCCGACCCCCTTGGCCCGAGCCGTGCGGACGAAGTCCTCGTCGCGCACCGAGAGCACCGCCGTGCGGGTCGTGCGCGCGATCGGCGCGGCGATCCCGAACCCGAGGGTGAGCGCGGGCAGGAGCATCTGCTGCAGGTTGAGACCCAGCGACGAGACCCCGTCCCAGGGGACGGCATACGGCTGGCCGTTCGGGTTGAAGCCGAGTCCCGACGCGGCATACGTG
This sequence comes from Knoellia sp. LjRoot47, assembly GCF_964253435.1. Lineage (NCBI taxonomy): Bacteria > Bacillati > Actinomycetota > Actinomycetes > Micrococcales > Intrasporangiaceae > Knoellia > Knoellia sp. LjRoot47. Next base: position 786,056 of record NZ_CAXUQS020000001.1, on the reverse strand, counting down.
AGGAGGAAGCTCGCGAGGAGGAACGCCGGGACGGACAGGCCGAGGAGGGCGACGAGCTGGCCCAGACCGTCGCGCCAGGTGTGGGGAGTGGCTGCCGCGAGCATGCCCACGGGGATGCCGATGAGGAGGGCCACGACGATCGAGAGCGCGGCCAGCTCGAGGGTCACCGGCAGGGCCGCCCCGGTGAGCGAGGCGACGCTCGTGCGGGACCGGATCGACCAGCCGAGGTTGCCCTGGACGAGCTCGCCGAGCCACGAGAAGAACTGCGCGGCGAGCGGCTGGTCGATGCCGTAGTACTCGCGCAGCGCCGCCTGCTGGGCCGGGGTGAGCGCCGCGGCCTCGGTGCCGAGCGAGGCGGTGATCTGGTCGCCCGGGATCGCGCGGAGCATGACGAAGACGAGCAGCGCGACCCCCAGCAGCGTCGCCGCGACCGCGACGAGGCGCCAGGCGAACCGCCGCAGTGCCTGCGAGGACACCGACCTCGACGTGAGTGCCGGCGAGGTCACTGGATGGTGGTCGTGCGCAGCGACTGCAGGCTTCCGTTGCTCATCGGGACGAAGCCGGCGACCTTGGACGACGCGACGGTGTTGGCGTTGCTCGTGAACAACCACACCCACGCGGCGTTGTCCTCGAGCTCCTGGGAGACCTTGGCGTAGACCTCCTTGCGCTTGGCCTCGTCCTGCGTGGCCTTGCCCTCGGCGAAGAGCGCGTCGAGCGCGGGGGAGGAGTAGCCGGCGACGGCCTGGAGGTTGCCCTTGCTCGTGAAGTAGCGGCCGTACATCGTGTCCGGGTCCGGGCGACCGCCGTTGAGCGCGACGGCGGCCTCGAAGTCACCGGCGACCCAGCGCTTGACGAACGCGGCGATGTCGAGCACCTCGAGGTCGAGCGTGATCCCGGCCTCGGCGAGCTGGCTCTTGAGGTTCTGCGCCTCGTTGACCGAGGTGGCGTACTCGCCCTGGCTGACGATCGTCTTGAGGACGAGGGCACCGCCGCCGGCCTTGGCGAGGTACTCCTTGGCCTTGGCGACGTCGCGCTTCGGGCACGGGCGCTTGGCCGGGTCGGACTTGTACTCCGGTGCCGTGATCGGACCGGTCACCTCACCCTCCCCGTATGCCGCGGTGTCGAGGACCTGCTGCCGGTCGACAGCGCACGCGATGGCGAGGCGGACGTTGACGTCGGCGAGCGCCGGCTGGGTCGTGCTCGAGGCCTTGAGCTGGAGCGTGTGGTAGCTCAGCTGCGGAGTCTTCGTCACCGTGAGGTCACCGCCCTCGGCGGTGCGCGCGACGAGCGGGTCGTTGATCGTCGCGAGGTGGACGTTGCCGGACTTGAGAGCGGTGACGATCGCGTTCTCGTCGGGCATGACGCGGAACTCAAGGCCGTCGAGGAGGGCCTTGTCGCCCCAGTAGGCGTCGTTGCGCTTGAGCTTGACCGACTGCGACGGCGTGCGGCTCTCGAAGGTGAAGGGGCCGGTGCCGTTGGGGGTGGTCTCGAGCGCGCTCATGGCGGAAGGCGCGGACGCCTCCGAGGGGAGCATGGCGACGTTGACGCTGGCGAGGCCGGCCGGGAGGGCGGCGTCCGGGGCGGAGAGCGTGAGGGTGACCGTGGACGGGTCGGTGGCCGTGACCTCGGTGACGTTGGCGAGGGCGCTGCGGGCCACGGCGGCGGTCTTCTCGTCGCGGATCGCGTCGAGCGAGAACTTCACGTCGGCGGAGTCGAAGTCGCTGCCGTCGGTGAACTTCACACCCTTGCGCAGGGTGAGGGTGAGGGTCTTGCCGTCGGCCGAGGGCTCCCACTTCTCGGCGAGCCCGGGGACGGTCTTGAGGTCCTTGTCATACTCGGTGAGCGTGCCGTAGACGTTGCCGAGGACGTTGACCGCCTGGAACTGCGTCGCCTTCCACGGCATGAGCGTGTCGGGGTCGCTCGTCATGGCGAACACCGCCGTGCCACCGGCCTTGCCGGGCTCGGTCCTGGCCTCGGTGCCCGTCCCGGTTCCGGTCCCGGCGCCGCTCGAGCACGCCGACACGAGGACGAGCGAGGCGGCCGCCGTGGCCGCGAGGCTCAGCGGGGCGAACGGGCGGGCGGTGCGGATCATCGTCGATCTCCTGTGCCTTCGGGTGCGGTCGCCGGGGCGAGGCGATTCGGAGAAACCCTACAGTCGAGAACTTCCGAGTGGAAGATTCCTACATGACCGTCTCATCCGTGGTCCCCGGCGCCGGGTGCGAGCGGCCGGCCAGCCCGAACCAGCTCACCACGCCCCCGACGGTGAGCAGGACGGCACAGATGACCATCGCCGCGCGGAACCCGGACGTCATCGCCGACGGGTCCCGGTAGTCGTCGCCGGTGAGCCCGACGAGCGCGGGGAGGGCGGCCACCGCGAGGAGCGAGCCGGCCCGCGCGACGGCGTTGTTCACGCCACTCGCGACACCGGCATACCGGTCCGGGGCGGCCGCGAGCACGGTCGAGGTGAGTGGGGAGACGAGCAGCGCGAGACCGAGGGCGAAGACGACGAGCCCCGGCAGCACCGTCCACCAGGTCGCCCCGCGCCCGGCCGGCAGCAGGAGCAGTGCCCCGACGGCGCACACCACTGGTCCGACCGACATCGGGATGCGCGGTCCGATGCGCTCCGAGAGCTGGGATGCCCTCGACGACAGGAACATCAGGGCGATCGTCACCGGCAGGCCGGTGAGCCCCGCCGACAGCGCGGACCAGCCGGCCGACACCTGGAGCTGGAGGACGAGGATGAAGAAGACGACGCCCAGGGCGCCGTAGACGACGAAGGTCATGGCGTTCGCGGCAGAGAACACCCGGTCGCCGAAGAGCGAGAGGTGGACGAGCGGCGTGCGGGCACGCGACTCGACGACGACGAACCCCACGGCCGCGACCCCCGCGACGACCGACACGGCGACGAGCAACGGTCGGCTCATCGTCGCCGACGCCGTGAGGGCGTAGGTGAGCCCTCCGAGCGCGAGCACCGTGAGCCCCGCGCCGAGGACGTCGAACCCGCGACCGGTCGCCTCGGTGTCGCGTGACTCCGGGGTCGCCCAGAGCGTCAGCGCGATGACCGCCAGGCAGAGGGGGACGTTGATGCCGAAGATCCAGCGCCAGCCCCCGTTGTCGACGAGCCAGCCGCCGACGAACGGCCCGATGGCTGCGGCGATCCCGCTCAGCCCCGCCCACGTGCCGATCGCGGCCGCGCGGTCCTCGCGCCGGAAGGCCGACTGGATGATCGCCAGGCCGCCCGGCGTGAGCAGCGCTGCCCCGACGCCCTGGAGGACACGCGTGGCGATGAGCTGTCCAGGGGTCTGGGCGACGGCGCACAGGGCGCTCGCGACGAGGAACCACGCCATCCCGACGAGGTAGATGCGCCGGCGCCCGAGCCGGTCACCGAGCGCGCCGCCGACGAGGACGAGCGAGGCGAGGGCGAGCATGTAGCCGTTGATCACCCACTGCAGCTGCTCGAGCGACGCGTCGAGCTCGGTGCCGATGGTGCGCAGGGCGACGTTGACGACCGACCCGTCGAGGATCGCGATGCCCGACCCGAGGGTCACGGCGGTGAGGGTGACGCGCCCGCGCGTCGTGTCCCGGGTGAGGAGTTCGGTCACGTCGACCATTGTCGCGCCCGCGGGGCACGAATGCTCGTGGCCGGCTGGGTTCTCGGGCGCTGGTGGAGGATGCTGTTCGGTGCCATGACTACGACCCGCCCCGCCACCGACCCTCCTGCCGCCGACCCTCCGGCCAGCGACCCCGATGCCCGCGTCCGGGAGCTCGCCTGGACGAGCTACGCACGCGTCGTCGCCATCATCGCCGTCGCGTTCATCCACGTCGCGGGCTACACGTACGCCAACCCGGCGCTCGAGGGCACGGGGACGTGGCACGTCGCCGCGCTCCTCACGTTCAGCACGAAGTGGGCGGTGCCGGTCTTCGTCATGGTGAGCGGCGCGCTGCTGCTCAAGCCCCCGCGGGACCGGTCGCCGATGACGTTCTACCGCCGGCGGCTGTCGCGGATCGGGATCCCGCTCGTGTTCTGGCACCTCGTCTACATCGGGATCCTCTTCTACCAGTCCGAGGGCTCGCCCAACCTCCGCAAGCTCGCCGCGAGCCTGCTGCGCGGCGAGGTCTACACGGCGATGTACTTCTTCTGGCTCATCCTCGGCCTCTATGTCGTCACGCCGCTCATCTGGCCGGTCATCGACGCGTTCAGCACCAATGCGCTCACGGTCGTGGCACTCGGGATCACAGCCCTGCCCGCGGCGGAGCTCACGCTGCAGCGGGTCATCCCGCTCCTCGCGGGGTCGTCGAGCCTCGCGACCGGGCCGACCGTCGTCACGCAGTTCCTGCCCTGGGTCGGCTTCTTCCTGCTCGGCTACGTGCTCAAGGACGTCGTCGTCCGGGGTGCCCGCCTCGTGGCGCTGGCCGTCGCGACGTTCGTCATCTGCCTCGGCTTCACCCTCCAGGTCACGGTGCTGCCCCAGCTGCCGGCCCCGCTGCCCAAGGCGGTCAACACCCTGGTCCCGCTGTCCTACCAAGGCTGGCTGCTCGCCCTCGGCTCGATCGGCGTCTACCTGCTGTGCCGCAGCATCGTCTCGCCGACGTCGAGGCTGGCGGCCCCCGCGATCGCCGGCCGGGTGCGGCACCTCGGCAACCTCACCCTCGGGGTGTTCGCCTGCCACCTGCTCGTGCTGTTCGTCGCGCTGCGGGTTCTCGACCTCCCCAAGGGCGCGACGACGCTCGGGATGCTGCTCGCCCTCAACGTCGGAGTCGTCGTCGTGTCGTTCGTCGTGAGCGAGATCCTCAACCGGCTGCCGCTGCTGCGCCGCACGGTCTGACCGGTCCAACGCCGGGAATCGGTCACACGTCCGCTCCGTCCGGGGCTACCGTCCGGTAGGACTGGTGCATGACTGCTGCCACGACGCGGATCAGCGCCTTCACCGACGACGCCCTCGGCACCGACGACGCCACCGGCGTCGCCGAACGCATCGCCCGCGGCGAGATCTCGGCGCAGGAGGCGGTCGACGCCGCCATCGCACGCGTCGAGGTCGTCAACGGGGACGTCAACGCCGTGGCTGCGTGGGACCGGGACCGTGCTCGGCGCCGGGCCGCGTCCGGTCGCGTGCGTGGGGCCTTCGCGGGCGTCCCGACTGCGACGAAGGACAACATCCACGTCGCCGGTATGCCGGCCACGATGGGTTCGCGGGCCGTCCCGTCCCAGCCCGGCGAGGTCGACGGCGCGTTCACGCGTCAGTTCCTCGACACCGGGGTCATCCCCGTCTGCTCGACGACGATGCCCGAGTTCGGGTGGACCGCGACGACCGAAAGGGTCGGCGGCGACGTCACGCGCAACCCGTGGGACACGGCATACAGCAGCGGTGGTTCGTCGGGAGGCTCGGCCGCGCTCGTCGCCTCCGGTGCGCTCCCGATCGCCCACGGCAACGACGGCGGCGGGTCGATCCGGATCCCGGCGGCCGCGTGCGGGCTCGTCGGGCTCAAGCCGTCACGCGGTCGGCTGCGTCTGGACGAGGGCAACGCGTCGATGCCCGTCAAGGTCGTCGTCGACGGCGTGCTGACCCGAAGCGTGCGTGACACGGCCCGGTTCTTCGAGGCGGCGGAGCGCAGCTATCGCAACCCGCGGCTCCAGCCGATCGGGCGGGTGGACGACGGCCCGGCGCGACCGCTGCGGATCGGGGTCATGGTCGACTCGCCGTTCGCCCCGCCGTCCGACGCCGACACGCGCGCGGCAGTCGAGCGGACCCGTGACCTGCTGGAGTCGTTGGGGCACACCGTCGTCGAGTACGCGCCCCCGATCCCGGGCTTCTTCAAGACCGACTTCGAGGACTACTGGTCGCTGCTCGCCTGGGCCGTCGCGAAGAACCGCGGCGGTATGTTCGGGCCCGACTTCGACACGGCGGCCCTCGACCCGCTGACGCTCGGCCTCGCCAAGCGCTTCCGGCGGCGGGCGCACCGGGCGCCGCTGTTCGTCGCGCGCCTCGCCGCGTCCGGCCGGTTCCAGGAGCGGACCTTCGGTGACGTCGACCTCGTGCTCACGCCGGTGCTCGCGACGACGGCGCCGCGGATCGGTCACCTCGGCGCCGACCAGCCCTTCGAGGTCCACTTCGCCCGCCTCGTCGAGTACGCCGCGTTCACGCCGCTGGCCAACGCCACCGGGGCGCCGGCGATCTCGTTGCCGCTGGGTCGCACCGAGGACGGTCGACCCGTCGGCGTCATGCTGTCCGCCCGGCTCGGGGAAGAGCGACGCCTCCTCGAGATCGCCGTGGATCTCGAGGAGGCGTCACCGTTCGCCTCGCTGGCGTCCGACGACTGATTGCCCTTTCGTGAGGCTCGTCGCTGCGCTCCTCACCTCACGAAAGGGCAATCAGTCGGGGGTGGGGGTCAGCCCACCGAGGAGTTGTACTGGCTGATCTGACCGGACAGCGACTCGGCCGCCTTGGTCATGGCCTGCTGCGGGTCGGTGCCGTTGAGCGCGGCCTCGAGACCGTCCTCGGAGGCCTTGCGCGCCTGCGGCATGACGCCGAGGAGGCAGCCCTGGGTGGCCTTGCTCAGCTTGGTGCTCTCGAGCTGCTTGACCGCGACGTCGAAGAGCGGGTTGGCCTTGCGGTACTCGACGTCGACCGGCTCGTCGAGCGCGCCCTTGCTGATCGGGAAGTAGCCGGTGCCCGTGTGCCACTGGGCCTGGCTCTTCTTGTCGGCGAGGAACTTCACGAAGCGCCACGCGGCTTCCTTGTTGGCGTCCTCGTGGTTCTCGCCGTTGATCCACAGCGACGCGCCGCCGATGATCGGGCCGCCCTCGGTGCCCGCCTTGATGTGCGGGTAGTTGGCGGCGCCGAGCTCCCAGCCGCCCTCCTTGGCCGCCTTGCTGAAGCCGCCGAGCTGGCCGGTCGACTCGAGCGTGATGGCGAGCTGGCCGGACTTGAAGGCCGCCTGGGCCGCCTTGGTGTCGCGACCGGTGTTGGCGGCGAGGCCGTCCTTGACCATGGTCTGCCACCACTTGACGACCTCGACCGACTCGGGCGAGTCGAACTGGACCTTGGTGGCCTTGCCGTCGCGGCCGTTGCCCTGGTCGCAGTACTCCTTGCCGTCGGTGGCGATGAACTGCTCGAGCAGCCAGCCGTAGATCGCCGCCCCGAAGCCGTAGTCGGCGGGGCCGCCGGCCTTCTTCGACAGCTTCTCGGCAGCGGTGCGGATGGCGGCGAGGTCCTGCGGCGGGGCCTCGGGGTCGAGTCCGGCCTTCTTGAAGAGCGACTTGTTGTAGTACAGGACCGGCATCGAGGTGTTGAACGGCATCGAGTTGAGCTTGTCGTCGATGCTGTAGTAGCCGGTGATGTTGGGCTGGAGGTCACCGACGTCGAGCTTGTCGCGGTCGATGAACGACTGCATCGGGATGGTCTGCTTCGCGTCGATCATGAAGCGGGTGCCGATGTCGTAGATCTGGATGACGTCGGGAGTGGACTTGCTCTGGATTGCCGCCTTGTACTTCGTGATCGCATCGTCGTACTTGCCGGCATAGGTCGCCTTGACCTCGATCTTGCCGGTGTTCTGCGCGTTGAAGTCAGCGACGAGCTTGGTGAGAGCCTCGGCGTTGGTGCCGTCCATCGCGTGCCAGAACGCGACGGTCGTCACGCCGCTGGCCTTGTCGAGGACGTCGGCTGCGGGGGCTCCTCCGCTGCCCCCGTCGCCCCCCTCCCCGCCGTCGTCCGTGCCCCCGCCGCAGGCGGCGAGGAACAGTGACGCGGATGCCACAGCTGCCGGGACGGCATACCGGAGCCTGCGCGCCTTGGGGGCGCCTGGTCTCGTCTTCACGTGGAACTCCTTTGTTCTCAACTACTTGACGGCGCCCGTGGTGAGGCCTCGGACGATGAAGCGCTGCCCGAAGATCACGAGCAGGAGGGTGGGGAAGAGCGCGAGCATGACGCCGGCCAGCACCATGCCGGGGGAGTCGGAGTCCGAGCTCTGGAGCTGGCTGATGCCGATCTGGATCGTCTGGTGCTTGGGGTCCTCGGTGGCGAGGAGTGGCCAGAAGTACATGTTCCAGGCCGAGAGTGCCGACCAGATGCCGAGCGCCGCGAGGCTGGGACGTGACAGCGGCAGCAGGATCGAGAAGAGGAAGCGGAAGTGCCCGGCACCGTCGACCCGCGCCGCGTCGCGCAGCTCCATCGGGAACGACAGGAACGACTGCCGCAGGAGGAACGTCCCGAAGCCGGTCGCGAGGAACGGCAGGGTGAGCCCGGCGATCGTGTCCTTGAGTCCCCACTGCGAGATGAGCAGGTAGTTCGGGATGATGATCGACTCGAACGGGATCATCATCGTCGACAGGAAGACGCCGAACCAGAACGCGCGCCAGCGCAGGTTGAGGAAGACGAACGCGTATGCCGCGAGGGCGCTCGTCACCATCTGACCGAGGGTGATGCCGAGGGTCTGCAGGACACTCGTGAGGTACTGGTTGCCCAGCGGGATGATGTCGAGCGCCTTGGAGTAGTTCTCGGGGTGGACGCCGTTCTTGGGCCACAGCGCCGGCGGGAAGCTGTTGGTGTCGCGCTCACCCATGAACGAGCCGACGAGCCCGTAGTAGACGGGGAAGAGCACGACGAGGAAGAGCACCCCGAGGATGAGGTAGCTGCCGATGTTCGACGGCTTGGACGAGGAGCGCCGCCTCGGCTTCTGCGTCGGCTTCTGCTCCGGCTTCTGCGCGGTGGTGGTCACCGGTAGAACACCTTCCTCTCGAGGACGCCGAACTGCAGCGCGGTGATGACGAGGACGATGATGAGCAGCACCATCGCCTGCGCCGACGCGTAGCCGTAGTTGCTGTTGTTGTTGGCGAACGCCTGCTCGTAGATCGAGTAGACGAGGGTCGTCGTGCGGTCCTCGGGGCCACCGACGGTGAGGATCTTGATCTGCCCGAAGCTCTGCAGCGAGTGGATCGTCCCGACGACGACGAGGAAGAACAGCTGCGGCGTGAGCAGCGGCATGATGATGCTGCGCTGGAGCCGGAAGCCGCTCGCGCCGTCGAGCCGCGCCGCCTCGAGGACGTCCTCGGGCAGGGCGCCCAGGCCCGCGGAGAGGACGAGCAGGTTGTAGCCGATCTGCATCCACACCGTCGCACCGGACACCGACCACAGCGCGAGGTCGGGGTTGGTGAGCCACTGGACCTTGTCGACGCCGAAGGTGTTGAGGATGCCGTTGAGGACACCGCTCGCCGGGTTGAACAGCACGCCGAAGATCACCGATGCCGTCGCCACCGAGAACGCGAAGGGCAGCGCAAAAGCGGTGCGGAAGAACCGCACTCCCCGGATCCGTGACTGGAGCAGCAGTGCGATGAGGAGCGCGATCGCGATGCTCGGGATCACCGTGAGGATCGTGAACGCGAACGTCACCCACAGCACCTGCAGGAAGTCGGGGTCGCTGAAGAGTCGCGTGTAGTTGACGAACCCGACGAACCCGCTCGGGTTGCCGAGGATGTCGGTGCCCTGGACGGACAGCAGGATCGACTTCACGAGCGGCCAGAAGATGAAGAGCCCGAAGATCACGAGCGCCGGCACGAGGTAGCCGAGCGCGATCCAGCGCTCCCGCCTGGCCTCGGCGCCGGCCGCGGTGGTCGACTTCGGCTCGGATGGCTGCTCGGGGTCGTGCTCGGCGCGCACCGGGTCACCGGTCGTCGTCGTCACGTCGCACCTCGTCCCTCGTCGTTGTGGGTGGTCGGCGTCATGCTAGGCGTCATTGCTGCGTTTCTGTTGCTCCGGTGCCGCGACCGGGGAGTTTTCTCCCTCGCGATTCGTGCGTTCTGAACTGCGCGTATGCCGCGTGGCCCGGTTATTTTGGAGGTTCCAACCGCGACGAGGGGCACAGATGATCCGGTTCGACGGCGTGACCAAGCAGTACCCCGACGGGACGGTCGCCGTCGACGACCTCAGCCTCACGGCTCCCACCGGCAAGATCACCGTCCTCGTCGGCCCCTCCGGCTGCGGCAAGACGACGTCGCTGCGGATGATCAACCGGATGATCGAGCCGTCGAGCGGCACGATCCTGCTCGACGGCCAGGACACCGGGCGGATGAACGAGGCGCAGCTGCGGCGCGGGATCGGCTACGTCATCCAGCACGCCGGCCTCTTCCCCCACCGCACCGTCCTCGACAACGTCGGCACCGTGCCGCGCCTCCTCGGCTGGGACAAGAAGGAGACGCTCGAGCGCTCGCGCGAGCTGCTCTCACGGGTGGGTCTCGCGCCCGAGCTCGCCGACCGCTATCCGTCACAGCTCTCCGGCGGCCAGCAGCAGCGGGTGGGTGTGGCGCGGGCGCTCGCGGCCGACCCGCCGGTGATGCTCATGGACGAGCCCTTCAGCGCCGTCGACCCGGTGGTGCGTGACCAGCTCCAGGACGTCTTCCTCGACCTGCAGTCCGAGCTCGGCAAGACGATCGTCTTCGTCACGCACGACATCGACGAGGCGATCAAGCTCGGTGACCAGGTGGCGGTGCTCCGTGTCGGTGGCAAGCTCGCGCAGATCTCCGACCCGGCATACCTCCTCGCTCACCCGGTCGACGACTTCGTCGCCGACTTCGTCGGACGGGACCGGGGCTACCGGTCGTTGCAGTTCCAGCCGGCGCCGCGGCTGCCGCTCGCCTCCGAGCGCACCGTGCTGCTCGGCGAGTCCACGTCGGGCATGAGTGGCGACTGGGTGCTCGTCGTCGACGGTTCGCACCGACCGCTCGGGTGGGTCGAGCCGGCGCGGGTGTCGGGTGAGGTGACCACGGACCACCTCCACCGCGGCGGGACCGTGGCGCGGGCCTCGGGATCGCTGCGCGGCGCCCTGGATGCTGCCCTGTCGTCGCCGTCGCGTCGCGGGGTCGTCGTCGACGACGACGGTGAGCTCGTCGGCACGGTGCGGGCCCACGAGGTGCTCTCGCTCATCGAGGCTGCCGACCGTCCCGACGAGGACAAGGCCGACGCGTTCGCCGAGGCGGCCGAGGGCAGCGGGGACAGGTCGTGACCACGTGACCTGGGTCAACGACCACTGGGGCGACATCTTCTCGCTCGCGCGCAGCCACGTGTGGCTGGCCGGGCTGCCGCTCATCCTCGGGCTGCTCATCGCGTTGCCGCTCGGGTGGGCGGCGCGCCGCTGGTCGCGGGTCTATCCCGTGCTCATCTCGGCGTCGGGGCTGCTCTACACGATCCCCTCGCTGGCGCTGTTCGTCCTCATGCCGCTCATCATCCCGGGCTCCAGGGTGCTGGACCGGTCCAACGTCGTCGTGGCGATGACCGTCTACACCGTCGCGCTGCTCGTGCGCACGGTCGCCGACGGGCTCGGCTCGGTCCCCGACGACGTGCTGCAGGCGGCGCGGGCGATGGGCTACAGGGGACTTCGCCGGTTCTTCGGCGTCGAGCTGCCACTGGCGGTCCCGGTCATCGCGGCCGGGCTGCGAGTGGCGGCCGTGTCGAACGTCAGCATCGTCTCGGTGGCCTCGCTCATCGGTGTCGCGCAGCTCGGCAACCTCCTCACGGACGGCTACGACCGGTTCATCACGGCCGAGATCGTCGCCGGCATCGTGGCCTGCGTCGTGCTGGCGCTGCTCTTCGACGGGCTCATCCTCGTCGGGCAGCGGCTGCTCACGCCGTGGGTGCGGGCGCAGGGGGGTCGGGCATGATCGCCAGCATCGTCGAGTGGCTCACCTCGTCAGCGACGTGGTCGGGCGAGGGCGGGCTGGCGGCGCGGATCGTCGAGCACCTCTGGTACTCCCTGCTCGCCGTCGCCATCGCCTCCGTCATCGCCGTTCCGTTGGGGCTGTGGGTCGGACACACCGGGCGAGCGCGCTGGCTCGTCACCCTCGCGAACTCGCTGCGTGCCGTCCCGACCCTCGGCCTGCTCTTCGCCGTGGCGCTGTGGCTCGGGCCCAAGATCTCGGGCGACCTCGCGTTCCTCATCCCGAGCGTGGTCGTCCTCGTCATCCTCGTGATCCCGCCAATCCTCTCCGGCGTGTATGCCGGCGTCGAGGCTGTCGACCCCGCCACCCGTGACGCCGCACGGGGGATGGGCATGCGCGGGATGGAGGTCGTCCGCCAGGTCGAGATCCCCAACGCCCTGCCCCTCATGCTCTCCGGCCTGCGCTCTGCCTTCCTCCAGGTCATCGCGACGGCGACGGTCGCGGCATACATCGGTCTCGGTGGGCTGGGTCGCTACCTCGTCGACGGGATCAAGACCGGCGACTACGTCTCGACCGCCGGTGGTGCGCTCGTCGTGTCGCTGCTCGCGCTGCTCGTGGACGGGATCCTGGCCCTGGTGCAGCGGCTCGTCGTCTCGCCCGGACTCACCGGTGGGCGGTCGGGTCGCTCGCTGCGCGGCCGGCGCAACCCCGAGGTCGCGAACTCGTCCTCCCGAGGCGGAATGTCGGTGGACGATGGTGGAGTTGCACCCGATGCGACATGACGGCCTCGGTCGATGTCGCGCGCTCGACCACGCGGGACCCGGTCTCCCAGCCCGGCACCGCCGCCCACGCCACCAGCACCGACGCCAGATCGATCGCAACGAAAAGGGTTCCCCATGAAGCGCATGACTGCCGTACTCGCTCTCACCACCACCGCGATCCTCGGTCTGTCGGCCTGTGGCGGTGGCGGTGACCCGTTGTCGTCCGACTCGCCGTCAGGCTCGTCGACCTCGGCCAGCGGCGGCGACGTCGTCATCGGCTCCGCCGACTTCCCCGAGTCCGAGCTGCTCGCCGAGATCTATGCCGGCGCGCTCAAGGCCAAGGGCGTCAACGCGACGACCAAGCCGCGCATCGGCTCCCGCGAGATCTACCTCAAGGCGCTCGAGGACGGGTCGATCCAGGCCATCCCCGAGTACACCGGCGCCCTTGGGTTCTTCTACGACAAGAACTTCAAGGAGACCGACCCCGACAAGGTCTACTCGGCCGTCGAAGGGCTCCTGCCCGACACGTTCGCGATGCTCGAGAAGTCCGCCGCCGAGGACAACGACTCGATCGTCGTGACCAAGGAGACGGCCGACTCCAAGAGCCTCAAGACGATCGGCGACCTCAAGGCGACGGCCGGCCAGATGTCGCTCGGTGCGCCGCCGGAGTTCCAGAAGCGGCCTCAGGGCGTGCCCGGTCTCGCCTCGACCTACGGCGTGACCTTCAAGTCGTTCCGTCCGCTCACCGGACAGGGCCTCGTCCAGGCGCTCAAGAACGGCCAGGTCGACGCGGCCAACATCTTCACGACCGACCCGTCGATCGCGGAGAACGGCTTCGTCTCGCTCGAGGACACCGACAAGCTCTTCGGTTCGCAGAACATCGTCCCGCTCGTCGCGAAGGACAAGGCCGAGCAGCTGGCCCCGGCGCTCGACGCCGTGTCGAAGGCCCTCACCACCGAAGTCATCTCTGGCCTGCTCAAGCAGACCGTCACCGACAAGAAGGACGCCAAGGACGTGGCGGCCCAGTTCCTCAAGGACAACAACCTGGGCTGACAGGCGCGCGCTGACCCGCGGTCATCCACCGTCAGCTCGGTCTGGTCGCAGTTCCCGCGCGAAGGGGTGCCAGAGACCGTCTCGACGACGTTCGCTGGCACCCCTTCGCCGCGTCCGGCGCCGTCATCGGTCTGAGGTGAGCGGGGTTGTCGGGGTGCCACACTGCGAAGATGCGGATCCCCGACCCTGCGCTGGTCGTCCTGGTCGGTGCGGCCGGCTCAGGGAAGTCGACGTGGGCCGCGGGGCACTACCGACCGGCCGAGGTCGTCTCCTCGGACGCCCTGCGTGCGCTGCTGGGGAGTGGACCTGCCGACCTCGACGCCTCGGACGACGCGTTCCGGATCCTCGACCAGGTGGTGACGGGGCGGACCCAGCGAGGTCTCACCGTCGTCGTCGACACCCTGGGTCTCGACGCCGAGCGGCGTGCCGGCTGGGCAGCGCTGGCGCGCAGGGCCGGGCTCCCCGTCGTGGCGGTCGTGATCGACACCCCGGCTGCGGCCTGCCGGGCCCGCAACGCTGCGCGTGACCGTCCGGTCCCCGCGTCTGTCCTCGGCTCACAGCTGCAGCGCATGCGCGACGTCCGCGGCGAGCTCGAGGCCGAGGGCTGGGAGGTGCACGTCGTGAGCGGCGAGGCGTCGGCAGCGGCGTCGGCGCCGACGTCATCTCCGATGTCGTCGACGGTCTCACGGACCGACCCGTCGTCGTCGACGGATCCGGCGAGGGCGGTGAGGCTTGACTCGGCCGGCGTGGCTGCGAGGTCCGACGGGCCACAGGTGATGCTCCAGGTCTCACGCTTCCCGTGGGGCGAGGACCCGCTCGACTGGCTGCGCGGCATCGCGCTCGCGGCGGACGAGGCCGGGTTCGCGGGTCTCGCCCTCATGGACCACCTCATCCAGATCCCGCAGGTCGGTCGTGCGTGGGACCCGATCCCGGAGCCATGGGTGACGCTGGGCGCGCTCGCCGCGCTCCCCACCGACCTCATGCTCGGCACGCTGTGCACTCCGGCCACCTACCGACCAGCAGGCGTCATCGCGAAGGCGGCGGCCACGCTCGACGTCCTCAGCGGGGGCCGGGCCTTCTGCGGGCTCGGAGCCGGGTGGTGGGAGCGCGAACACGCTGCGTTCGGCGTGGACTTCCCTGCCACGGCCGGTCGGCTCGACGGGCTCGAGGTGGCGGCAGAGACGGTGCGTGCCCTGTGGGCGCCCGGCACCAAGGCGTACCACGGCGAGCGGGTGTCGCTGCCCGAGACCACGTGCTATCCGCGGCCGGCGGGTCGGTTGCCGCTCGTCATCGGCGGTGGCGGTGAACGGCGGACGCTGCGCATCGCGGCCCGATGGGGCGACGCCTGCAACGTGCAGGGGGATCTTGAGATCGTCACCCACAAGACCGAGGTCCTGCGTCGCCACTGCGACGAGCTGGGGCGACCCCACGAGGAGGTCGAGGTCACCGTGCTCGACGTCGCTGTCGTCGGCTCCGACCGCGACGACACGTGGACGCGGGTCGAGCGGCTGCGCGGACGGACCAAGGCAGCGTCGTATGCCGCGCGCCACCACGCTGCTGAGGTGGCGGCTCACCGTGAACGGCACGACCGGCTCTTCGAAGCGGGAGTCGGGACGGTGTTCCTGGCCCTGCCGGATCTCACGGGAGCGGACGACATCGAGAGGATCGCGGCGCTCGCTCGCCGCTGACTCCACGCCAGGAACCCGGGACACACGTGGCTGTGGCCCCGTCGCCTGTGTGGTGTCGGGGTGTGGGGCGGGGTCATGGTCGGGGCCAGGTGGTGTCGTCTCCGGAGATGCGTTGGTCTGGTGTGGTGTCGGGTGGGGTCGTGGTGGGGTGGGCGTGGCCCGGTGCGGTGGCGTGGTGGGTGAGGGCGGTGTCGTAGGAGCCGCGGGTGAGGTCCCAGGTGACGTTCTGCCGGCCTTGGGGGTCGGTGGTGACGTGTCCGTGGAGGCGTCGCGAGTGCACGACGGTGTGATGGCGTGGGCACAGCAGGGCGGCGTTGGACAGGTCCGAAGGTCCGTCGTCGGCCCAGTGGATGAGGTGGTGGGCGTCGGTCCAGGCGGCGGGGGCGTCGCATCGAGGGTAGGTGCAGTGCCGGTCGCGGAGCCAGAGGCGTTTGATCTGGGCGGGGGTGAAGAGGCGGGTGGCGCGGCCGAGGTCGACGACCTCACCGTGGGAGCCCAGGACGGTGGGGATGATGGTGGCGTCGCAGGCCCAGCGTCGGACGGTGTCGGGAGTGACGAGGTCGCCGCTGGTGAGCGCCCCGAGCAGTGTCCCGGCGCCGGGCACTGCCAACCCTTGGTCGGTGTGCGCTGCTCCGGTGCGTGTCCCCCCGTGGTGGGTCCGAAGGTCGGCGAGGGCGATGCCGACGAACACCTGCGCCTTGGTCGAGGACCAGCTGCTGTCGCCGGCGGTGAGGGCGCGGCCGATGACGGCGAGGAGCGCGTCGGCGCGGCGTTGTTCGGTGGGGCGTTCGTCGGGTTCGCCGTCGGGGCCGGGGGTGGGTGCCGCGTGGGGCCCGATGGCGGCTTCGAGCAGGGCGCGGCCATCGCGGCTGAGGCGCAGGAGGTACTCGTACAGGCCGGGGGCGATCTCTTTGCCGGCGGTCAGGGACGCGCCTGCGCGGGCTCTGTCCTCGGTGTCGTCGAACGCGTCCGCGATGCCGTAGGCGGCCAGCAGCTGTTCACGCAGTTGACGGACGGTGCGGGCGTCGTGTCGTTCGCCCAGGGTCATCAGGCCCTTCCACACGGTGTCGACGGCGTCGGGGCACAGGTGGGGTTTGAGCAGGCGCATCTCCTTGAGCGCGACCTGCGCGGTGCCGATGCTGACCCGTCCGGTGACGACGGCCTCACGCAGGATGTGGTGGCTGCTCTGGCGGCAGGCCTGGGCGACGTCGACGACGCGTGTGGCGCCGGCGACGGCGTAGCGGCGGTGGTGCGCGACGACCCATTCGCGTGGGGTCTGTGGGGGTGAGGCGCAGCCGGGTTCGCCGCGTTCGATGGCCTCGAGGACCACCGCGACTTCGGCGCCCTCTCCGGCGGCGGACAGCTCGCCGAGCGCTTCGAGGCCGGTAGCGAGCTCGCTGCCGGTGGCCTGCCACAGCACGGATGGGAGCGCGGCTGCGGCCTCACGGGCTGCGTGCAGGCGTTGCACGCACTCCGTGTAGGTCAGCTCCGTCGCTGTGGTCATGGATCGAACCTACGGGGTGGCACTGACAGTCGATCGGTGGCGAAATGGGCTGTGGCGCAACGTTATTCGACGCTGTGCATGCTGGAGGCCTCTGCTGTCACAGCAGGCTCAGGTGTTGCGCTTCGGGTGGGAAAGTCACCCTTGGAAATGGATGGACATACATCGAGCCCCCATCGGCGAGATGCCGGTGGGGGCTCGATGGGGCCGTCAGTGCTCAGTCCCAAGGGTCGGGGGCGTTGAGCAGGTCGTCGGCGTTGGCCGGCGTGGCCGGTGCCGCAGGTGCCTTCGAGTCGTCCGCCTTCTCTGTCGTGTCGACAGACTCGTCGCCGGCCTTGGCGTTGGCTTCGGAGGTGGACTCGGCCTCGACATCGGTCGTGGCCTCGGGCTCGACCTCGGAGGTCTCGCCCTCGACGGTCTTCGGGGCGTCGGTGGGCTCAGTCTCGACGCCCGCCGCGGGCTCCTCGTCGGCGTTGGAGGCCGCGGTGGCGGCGTCGGTGGTCAGGCTGGCGCGCTCCGAGAGGTCGTCGGCGTCGTCCCACGGGTCGGGCGAGCCGAGCAGCTCGTCACGGTTCGTGACGTCGGACTGCGCTGCCACGGGCGCCGGTGAATCCGCCTGCGTGTCGTCACCCTCGGTCGCATCCGTCTCGTGTGCCTGGGACTTCGTCGTCGCCTCATCGGAGTCCGCCGCGGCTGCGGTGGCGGGCTCGTCCCACGGGTCGACGTCGTCGGCGGCTGCGGGCGTGGCGGGTGCCTCGGTCGACTCGGCCGTGGGCGCGTCGGTGGCGGTGTCGGGCTCCTGGGCCTGCGGCTCGTCGTCGGCATCGGCCGTAGGCGCGGCAGCCGCGGCTGCGGTGGCGGGCTCGTCCCACGGGTCGACGTCGTCGGTGGCTGCGGGCGTGGCGGGTGCCTCGGTCGACTCGGCCTTCGGCGCGTCGGTGGCGGTGTCGGGCTCGTGGGCCTGCGGCTCGTCGTCGGCATCGGCCGTGGGTGCGGCGGCCGCGGGGGTGGCGGGCTCGTCCCAGGGGTCGACGTCGTCGGTGACTGCGGCCGTGGCGGGTGCCTCGGTCGACTCGGCCGTGGGCGTGTCGGTGGCGGCCTCCTGGGTCTGCGGCTCGGCGGCATCGGCTTCGGCCGTGGGTGCGGCAGCCGCTGGAGTGGCGGGCTCGTCCCAGGGGTCGACGTCGTCGGCGGCTGCGGCCGTGGCGGGTGCCTCGGTCGGCTTGGCCTCGGGCGTGGACTTCTCAGCCTTCGCGTCCTCGGCGGCGGCCTTGGAGGTGGCAGCCGCGGGGGAGGCGGGCTCATCCCACGGGTCGACGTCGTCGGTCGAGGCCGCGGCCGCGGTCTCCATCTTCTCGGGCGAGGGGGCGCCTTCGGAGACCGATGCCTTCGCCTCGGTCTGGGGCGTCTCCGCCTTCGAGTCCGGAACGGACGGCTCGTCCCACGGGTCGACGTCCTCGGCCGGAGCAGCCGAGGTCGGGGCCTCGGGCTCTGCGGTCTTGGCCGCAGAAGACGCAGGCTCGTCCCACGGGTCTGCCTCGGCGGCGGCAGCGGGCGCCTCGGTCTTGGGTGCTTCCGGCTCGGCAGCCTTGGCGGCAGGGGCGGGCTCGTCCCACGGGTCTGCCTCGGCGGCGGCAGCGGGCGCCTCGGTCTTGGACGCTTTCGACTCGTCAGCCGTGGCCGTGGGAGCGGTGGCGGGCTCGTCCCACGGGTCCGCCTCGGCGTCCGTGGTCGCCTCGGCGTGGTTCGCCTCGACCGTGGTCGCCTCGTCCTTCTCGGACTCGTCTGCCGTGGTCGCAGCTGCAGCGCCGCCCGCAGCCGCGGCACCCGCCGCAGCGGCACCGGCAGGAGCAGCGGAACCGGACTGGCCGGCATACTCCTCCGACTCGGAGGCGACCGCAGCGGCAGCCGACTCGTCCTCCTCGCCACGACGCACGGCAGCCAGCAGCATCTGCGCGACGTCGACGACCTCGACGTCCTCGCCGACGCCCTCGGACTGCTTGGCCGTCAACCCATCAGAGATCATGACGCGGCAGAACGGGCAGCCGATGGCGATGCGCTCGGCACCGGTGGCCAGGGCCTCCTCGGTGCGGTTCATGTTGATGCGACCGCCGAGCTTCTCCTCCATCCACATGCGGGCGCCACCGGCGCCGCAGCAGAACGACTTCTCCTTGGAGCGCTCCATCTCGCGCAGCTCGACGCCGGGCAGTGCGCCGATGAGCTCGCGTGGCGGGGCGTAGACGTTGTTGTGGCGACCGAGGTAGCACGGGTCGTGGTACGTGACAGAGGGAGCGGTCGAGGCCGCGTTCTTCGCGGACGACATGCCGGGAGCATCCGCGGGACGCGCGACGGGGACGAGCTTCTTCTCGCGCACGAGGCGGTTGAGCAGCTGCGTGTGGTGGACGACCTCGAAGCGACCGCCGAGGTCGGGGTACTCGTTCTTGATCGTGTTGAAGCAGTGGGCGCAGGTGACGACGATCTTCTGGGCGCCGGCGCCGTTGAGCGTCTCGATGTTCTGCTCGGCGAGCATCGAGAAGAGGATCTCGTTGCCGGCGCGACGGGCGGAGTCGCCGGTGCAGGTCTCGCCGTCACCGAGGACGGCGAAGGAGACGCCGGCCGTGTCGAGCAGCTCGGCTACGGCGCGGGTCGTCTTCTTGGCGCGGTCCTCGTAGGCGCCGGCGCAGCCGACCCAGAACAGCCAGTCGACCTCGGACGCCGACTCGACGTCCTTGCCGAGGATCTTGACCTCGAACGGCAGGTCCTTGGCCCAGTCGAGGCGGGCGCGCGCACCCATGCCCCACGGGTTGCCCTTGGACTCGAGGTTCTTGAACAGCCCTCCGAGCTCGGAGGGGAACGCCGACTCGATGAGCGTCTGGTAGCGGCGCATGTCGACGATGTGGTCGACGTGCTCGATGTCGACCGGGCACTGCTCGACGCAGGCGCCACAGGTGGTACACGACCAGAGGACGTCCTCGTCGATGACCGCGTCCGGACCATGAGGGTTGTATGCCGTGAGCGGGCTGTCGATGTCGTAGCCGGTCTGCCCGATGAGGGGGAGCTCCGCGAGCGCCGTCGTGGCCGCGGGGAGTGACGCGCGGGCCTCCTCGGAGGCGGTGAGCCACGGCGACTTCGCGTTGGCGTGGTCGCGCAACGTCATCATGAGCATCTTGGGCGACAGGGGCTTGTCGGTGTTCCACGCGGGGCACTGCGACTGGCACCGGCCGCACTCGGTGCAGGTGGAGAAGTCGAGCAGGCCCTTCCAGGTGAAGTCCTCGACCTTGCCGACGCCGAGGACCGGCTCTTCTTCGGACTCAGTGTCCTCGTCGCCGTGAAGTGCCTCCATGGCCTCCATCGAGAACGGCCGGCCGTCGCCCATCGTCATCGGCTTGAGGTTGCCGAGCGCGGTCCGGCCCGAGGCCTCACGCTTGAACCAGATGTTGGGGAAGGCGAGGAAGCGGTGCCAGGCGACACCCATCGTCGGCGTGAGCGAGATGGTGATCATCCACGCGAACGAGATGATGATCTTCACCGTCGCGACGAGGACGATCCAGGTCTCGAGCCCGTCGACCGACAGCCCGGAGAAGACCCCCGACAGCCACCCGGTGAGTGGGAAGTGCAGCCCGATCGACTCCTCGGGGTGCTGGATCTTCGTCAGCGCCGCCTCGAGCACCCGCAGGGTGAGGATGCAGAGCGTGACGCCGAGAATGGTGAGCTCGACGTAGTAGGCCTGCCACCAGGTCGACCCGAAGAACCGCGAGCGCCGGCCCTTCTCGCCGGCCGCCGAGCGCGGGTGCTTGAGCTGGCGGATGACCATGAGCACGACGATGCCGACGAGCCCGGTCCACGCGAAGACCTCGGTGAGCCACTCGTAGGGCGGGAAGTGCCCGATGATCGGCAGCTGCCACTCCGGCTTGATGAGCTGGCCGAAGGCGTTGACGAGCGTCCCGAAGAGGAGCATGAACGACAGCGCCGTGAACCAGTGCGCCACCGCGACGACCGGCAGCCGCGACATCCTCGTGTGCCCGAGGAACTCCTTCGCGAGCGTCACCGTGCGCGACATCGGCGCGTCCGAGCGGCGCGGATCCGCCTGTCCCACACGGTAGAGCGCGACGAAGCGCCCGATCTGGCGGAAGAGCAGGGCCCACCCCACGAGCATCAGCGGGAAACAGATGGCGGAGGCGACGATCTGGAGCGCGGACATGGCCGCGAGTCTAGTGTCGGCCAAGCGCTCGCTTACCTCTCAGTGACCGCGCTCGCACCCGTTGTGGCACGACTCACGAGCGATCTCCGTATGCCGTTGACGTGCCCGTTCGTGCCGCTCGCCCCTCGTGTGGGCGGGCTCAGGAGCGAAGGCGCTCGAGCAGCGGCCCGGCCGCCTCGGCGAGGAACTGCTCCTGGTGCTCGCCACCGATCTGCACCAGGGCCAGGTCGGTGAAGCCCGCCTGATCGAACTCGGCGACGGCCTCGGCGATGGCGTCGAGGTCGGGTCCGCAGGGGATCGAGTCGGCGACGTCCTCGGGGCGCACGAACTGGGTGGCGCCGGCGAACCCCGCCGTCGTGGGCAGGTCGGCGTTGACCTTCCACCCTCCGGCGAACCAGCGGAACTGGTCGTGGGCCCGCTCGATGGCGGCCTTCTCGTCGGGGTCCCAGCAGATCGGGATCTGCCCGATCGCGCGGGCCCCTCCGTCCCCGATGGTCGGCGCACCCTCGGTCGCGTTCCACCCGTCGACGAGCTCGGCCTTCGGCTCGACCGCGACGAGGTGGTCGGCCAGCGGTCCGAACCGCGCGACCGACTCCTCGCCGCTCACCGCGACGCCGATCGGCACACCACCCTCGGGCAGGTCCCAGATCCGCGCCGACTCGACCCGGAAGTGTTCGCCGTGGTGGTCGACGAGCTCACCCGTGTGCAGGGCACGGATGACCTCGATCGCCTCCTCGAGCATGTCCTGGCGCGTCGCGACGGCCGGCCAGCGCTCGCCGACGACGTGCTCGTTGAGGTTCTCGCCGCTGCCGAGCCCGAGGGTGAAGCGGCCGTCGGCCAGGAGCTGCACGGTTGCGGCCTTCTGGGCGACGACCGCCGGGTGGTAGCGGATCGTCGGGCAGGTCACGTAGGTCATGAGGTCGACCCGCTCGGTCGCGTGCGCCACGGCGCCGAGGACCGACCACGCGTAGGGCGCGTGGCCCTGCGCCGAGAGCCACGGGAAGTAGTGGTCGCTCATGACCTCGAAGTCGAAGCCCGCCTCCTCGGCGCCGACGGCCCACCGCACCAGGTCCTTCGGGCCGCTCTGCTCGGTCATCAAGGTGTAGCCGATGCGCATGCTCAACTCCTCGTCGTCGTGTCCCCCGACCGTAGGTCGGCGACGGCCCCGGCGCACCCTCCCTAGGAAGGGGACGGCATACGCAGAGCGAGGTGGCGGGACCACACGGGAACGTCGAGGGATAACGTGGTGTTGGAATGCACATAAGCAGGAGCCACGTTTCTGCGAGACTGGCCCCAGCACCCGACCCACCTCCCGGCCACCGCGCCGGACGACACGAAGCAACGGAGACCCCATGCCCATCCTCGAGGACGTCACCCAGGCCGTCGGCAACACCCCGCTCGTGCGGATCAACCGCATCATCGAGGCGCCCGAGGGCACGACCGTCGCCGCGAAGCTCGAGTTCTACAACCCGGCGAGCTCGGTCAAGGACCGCATCGGCGTCGCGATCATCGACGCGGCCGAGAAGGCCGGTGCGCTCAAGGAGGGCGGCACGATCGTCGAGGCGACGTCGGGCAACACCGGCATCGCGCTCGCGATGGTCGGCGCGGCCCGGGGCTACAAGGTCGTCCTCGCGATGCCCGAGTCGATGTCGAAGGAGCGCCGCGCGCTGCTGCGGGCCTATGGCGCCGAGCTCGTCCTCACCGACCCGTCGACCGGCATGAAGGGCGCCGTCGCCAAGGCCGACGAGATCGTCGCCGAGCGTGAGGGCGCCGTGCTGGCACGCCAGTTCGCCAACGAGGCCAACCCGGAGATCCACCGGAAGACCACCGCCGAGGAGATCTGGAAGGACACCGACGGCAAGGTCGACATCGTCGTCGCCGGCATCGGGACCGGCGGCACGATCACCGGCGTGGGCCAGGTCCTCAAGGAGCGCAAGCCCGACGTCACGATCATCGCCGTCGAGCCCGAGGAGTCGGCGATCCTCAACGGCGGCCAGCCCGGCCCGCACAAGATCCAGGGCATCGGCGCCAACTTCGTCCCCGAGATCCTCGACACCGACATCTACGACGAGGTCATCGACGTCAACGCCGGCACCGCCGTCGAGTGGGCGCGCAAGGCCGCCACCCAGGAGGGTCTGCTCGTCGGCATCTCGTCCGGCGCCGCCCTCGCCGCCGCCAACGAGGTCGCCACGCGTCCCGAGAACGCCGGCAAGACCATCGTCGTCATCATCCCGAGCTTCGGCGAGCGCTACCTCTCGACCGTGCTCTTCGAGGGTCTCGTCGACTGACGCGATGCTCACGAACCCCCCTTCCGGTATGCCGTTCGCCCGCCTGCGGTCCCGCCTCCAGCGGGCCGCGGCGAGCGTGCGCGAGGACGTCGACGCCGCCGTGGCGCGCGACCCCGCGGCGGCCTCCCGCACCGACCTCGTGCTCAACAGCCCCGGCCTGCACGCGATCTGGTCCTACCGGGTCGCGCACAAGCTCTGGAAGCGAGAGCACCTCAAGCCGGCGGCGCGGGTCCTGTCCACCGCGACGCGCGCGGTGACCGGGGTCGAGATCCACCCCGGCGCGACCATCGGCAAGCGCTTCTTCATCGACCACGGCATGGGTGTCGTCATCGGTGAGACGGCGGAGGTCGGCGACGACGTCATGCTCTACCACGGCGTCACCCTGGGCGGCCGCTCGCTGGCCAAGGTCAAGCGCCACCCGACGGTCGGCAGCCGGGTCACCATCGGCGCCGGCGCCCGCATCCTGGGGCCCATCGAGGTCGGCGACGACGCTCAGATCGGCGCGAACTCGGTCGTCGTCAAGGACGTCCCGGACGGTGCCATCGCCACCGGCATCCCGGCGCGCGTGCGCTACCCCGGCCACCCGGGCGAGGACCCCTACGAGGCGCTCTTCAACGAGCCCGCCCTCTTCATCTGAGTCGCGCTCAGCCCGTGCGCCACGTGCTGCCGTAGGCGCAGAACGCCTCGGCGCCCGACACCGACGAGGCCGTCCGCTGGAGCGCGGTCGCGACGTCGGTGCCGTCGACCAGCCGCTCGTGCAGGTCGACCATCGCGGCCGCGGCCACCTCGTCGTGCACCGGGTTGGTCGCGGCGACGACACACTGGGCGCCGAGCCCCAGCAGGGCCGCGGCCAGGCCGAGCGGCTCGTCGCCAGGCCGCCCGCGGCTGCGCCCGACGTCGCACGCCGACAGCACGACGAGCTCGGCCGCGAGCGGTGCCCTCAGCTCGTGCGCGAAGACCGGCCCGTCGGCCATGTCGAGCGAGGAGAACAACGGGCTCTGGTCGACGTGGTGGCCGTGGGCGGCGAGGTGCACGATGCTCGCGGACGAGAGCGCCGAGCGCACGTCCGCGCTCACGGCATACCCGTGGTCCGTGGCTCCGGACGACGGGACCGTATGCCGTCCCCACACCCGCGCGACCGATCGCACCTCCTCGCGCGCCCGAGGCAGCCCGGGGCCCGACAGGGCGGCGACGGACGGTGTGCGTCGGGCGTCCACGGACCGGCGTACCCATGCGGTGGCCGAAGGAGCGGCGACGACGGGGTGTTCGCCGAGCGAGGGCAGGGCGCGCCACGGCAGCGGGGCGAGGGCCACGGTCGGCACGACGACGACGGTGCCCGTGAGCTCGACACCGCGCAGCAGCAGCGAGTCCACGTCGCGCAGCGACGACTCGCGGGCGCGTGCGAGGAAGGTCGCCATCGAGGGCCGTGCGATCGCCGCCGCCCGGACGTCGGACGTCAACCTGGCCGTGGCGGAGGCGAGGTCACGGGTCGGGCCGAGCACGCTCTGGCTCACCGAGCCTCCACCGACCACCAGTCGCACGACGGTCCCGCGCACCTCGTGGAACGTCACGAGGGTGACGTGGCGCTCGTCGGCGGTGCGCGCGGTCTCCTCGAACCCCACGGCCCGCACGTCGGCGTCGCCGCGGTCACCGCGCGCGGCCCGCAGCCGCTCGGTGATCTCGCCCTGGAGGACGACGACCTCGCGCTGGGTGTCGGAGAGCGGCGTCTCGTCCTGCTGCCCCGTCTGCCGCAGCCGACGCAGCCGGGCGACGAGGGCTGCCGTGACCTCGTCGTCGGGCGGGCGCAGGGGAGGGGCACGGTGGGAGGCCGCGCGCCAGCGCTCGACGCTCTCGAAGAGGCGCGGCAGCGACCCGGAGTCCGTGGCCGAGGTGACGTCCGCCTCGCGGATGCGAGCGGCGTGGAAGGCCAGGCCCGCCCGGATCTCCATGCTGTGCACCCCGCCCTGCTCGAGCGCGAGCTGCTCGGCGGCCTCCTCGAGGATCCGGGTGGCCCGGGCGTCGTCGCCCTCGGCGCTCGCGAGCCGCGACGCGAGCAGGTGCTCGTGCAGGCGCGCGCCGAGCGGCTGCGGCTGGTCGGTGACGAGCCGGGACAGCCCGTCGCGGGCGGCGTCGGTGTCCTGACGGGCGAGGGCGACCTCGACGCGGATGCGGGTGGCGAGGCGTTCGGGAGGGGTGGTCGGTGACGACGTCGTCCACTTCGTCGCGACCTTGGCCGCGCGGGTGAGGTTGCGACCGACACCGAGGTCGACGGCAGCGCCGAACAGTTCGACCTCCTCGGTGCGGCGGTCCGCGTGGAGCGCGCGGAAGGTGCGCACCGCATGGCCGGCGCGGACCCGGGCCTGGGCGACGTCACCCCGCAGCAGGGCCGACCGGGCGAGGTCGAGCTGGACGTCGCCGCGTTCGAGGGGCTGCCGGTCCCGTCGTGCCGCCGCGAGGCCGCGCTCGAGGACCGTCTCGGCCTCGTCGATGAGCCCGGCGTCGAGCAGGACGTTGCCGAGGTCGAGCAGGCCGCGAGCCGTGGTGATGTCGACCGGCATCTCCGACGCCTCGCGCATGAGGGCGAGGGCGCCGGGGATGTCGCCGGCAAGGTAGGCGAGGCAGCCGAGGTTGTGGCGTGCCTTGTACTCCTGCGCGGGCAGGCCGTGCTCGACGGCGAGGGCGAGCGCCTCGTCGAGGTCGGCGCGGCCCTTGTCGAGCTCCCCGAGCGACACGGAGGCAAGGCCGCGGTTGAGCAGGGCCGAGCAGCGTTCGCGGGGCACGAGCTCGTCGAGGTGCGGTCCGACGTGGCGCAGCTCGTCGAGCGAGGCGATCCAGTTCGAGCTCATGACGTGGATCGCGCCCGCCTGGAGGTGGGCGAGCACCTCGAGCAGCGGCACGCCGTTGTCCCGGGCCAGGTCCTGCACGCCGGCGAGCATGGTCAGTGCGGCCTCGGGCCCGTCGATGCCGAGGCGTGAGACCGCGCGGGTGATGAGGATCCGGGCCCGCAGCTGGGCGAGGTCCTCGGGCGACTCGAGCCCGAGCATCCCGACGTCGTCGATGGCGTTGAGCGCGCGGGACAGCGCGGCGTCGGCGCGCCGGTAGTGCCCCGCCGAGTTCTCGGCCTGGCCGAGCTGGTGCAGGTGGCGGATGGTGTCGAGCGTGTTCGTGCGCCGCCCCTCAGATCTCGATGCCCGGGGTGATGACCGGGCGGGTGCCCGGCTCGTCGTGGTGGCGGATGACAAGGTGCACGGTGCCGCGCTCGACACCCTCGAAGACGAACCGACCCTCGTCGTCGGCCGTCGTCAGGGCCGAGCGGGCCCGTTCGCGCAGCTCGACCTCGGCGCCGGGTGCGGTGACCCACCCGCGCACGGTCGTCGTGCCGCGCTCGGCCTCCTCGAGCGTGACCATGATGCTCAGCCCGTGGCTCTCGAAGGTCACGGTCGTGGCCCGGTCGTACTCGGTCGTCCGCACGGCGCCGGCCGTCGAGCCCTCGTTGATGAGGTGGGCGACCTCGGCCTCGAGACTGGCCACGGTCATCGCGAACTTCACGCGTTCGGCCAGGCCGGAGGGGACGGGGTCGCTGGCGGAGAGGTGCTGGCGGACCAGCGCGAGCGCGCGCTCGTCGTCGGCGTCCATCGGCTGCCCGGCGAGGAGGTCCTCGGTGGGGTTCGTGGGGGTCATGCCGTCACCTCCCAGGTGGGGTCGGCGGTGAGTGCGAGGCGGAGCTTGGCAAGACAGCGGCCGCGGGTGGGCCCGATGCTCCCCACAGGGATGCCCAGGGCCGCGCTGACGACGGAGTAGTCGGGCCGGTCGACGAACGCGACGAGCCGCAGGAGCTGCTGGCAGCGTGTCGGGAGCCGCTCGATGTGCTGCCAGATCGCCTGCGCGACCTCGGACTCCTCGGACGCGGTGGCCGGGTCGGGCACGGACGCCGGCGATGTCGGGTCGCCCGAGGTCGGCTCCTCCCAGGGCTCGCGCGGGACCGTGCGGCGCACGCGGCGCACGGCGTTCCAGGCCTCGCGCTTGGTGGTCATGAGCAGCCACTGGAGGACCGCCTGCGGGTCCGAGATGTCGTGGGTGTGCTCGACGAGCCGCAGCCAGGTCGTCTGGACGACGTCCTCGGCCGTC
The DNA here is from genome assembly GCF_964253435.1 of Knoellia sp. LjRoot47. Lineage (NCBI taxonomy): Bacteria > Bacillati > Actinomycetota > Actinomycetes > Micrococcales > Intrasporangiaceae > Knoellia > Knoellia sp. LjRoot47. The sequence continues at coordinate 758,789 of NZ_CAXUQS020000001.1, read as the reverse complement.
GCCCGGTCAGCGCCCTGGGACCTCGCGGTGTGCCACAGCAGCGGGGTGACGTCGTCGACGAGGCGGTCCATCGCGCTCGAGTCGCCATCGCGGTGGCGCGAGAAGGCCTGTGCCGCCACGACAGCGAGGCTGGGTGCGGCGGGTCCGGCCTGGTCCGGACGGTCGGTCGCCCCCGTGCTCACGGCGTCTTCTCCTCGACGGCCTTGCGCGCCGACTCGAGGACGGCGGTCACGACCTTGCGGGCCCGCTCGCCCAGCTCGTCGACGCCCTTGGCCTCGCGGTGGCCGAGTCCCCGGGCGATGTCGCCGGCGATGGCGGGGGCGGCGAACGACGTCCCGCTCCACACCCCGAACCCGCCGCTGTAGTCGTCGGTGTCGACGGCGCCGCGGGTGGGGACGGCCGGCAGGGCCACGGCGTCGGCCTGCTTCTGCACGGGACTGCGGCGCGAGGCGTTGAAGGTCGTGGGCATCGTGCTCACCACCGAGGTCGCCGCGAGGTAGGCCTGCACCCACGGTCCGGTGTTCGAGTAGACGGAGACGGTGCGGCGGTCCGGGTTGAGCGAGCCAACGCTCACCATCGGCGCGCCCGTCGTCACCTGGGAGGCATAGGCCGCCGGGAAGAACTCGACGTCGCTCGCGTCGTTGCCGACCGCCGCGACGACCGTGACCCCGAGCGAGGACAGACCCCGGAGCACCCGGAAGAGCGCCTCCTCGTCGTCGAAGGCGCCGGGCGTCTCGTGCCGATAGCCCAGCGACAGGGTCACGACGTGCACGGCCCTGGCCGCGTCGCCGTCGCGGGCCGCGAGCAGCTGTCGGGCGTAGAGGCCGGTGAGCGCCCGGACGACGTCGACCTCGTCGGCGACCCCGTCGCCCCACATCACGGGCACCGAGAGGATCCGCGCGTCCGGGCAGTGCTGCCGGACGACGCCGGCGATGAACGTGCCGTGCCCGGCGAGCCGGTCGAGGCGACCGTTGACCGGGTCGATCGTCACGCCGCCGACCTCGGGGTCGTGACCGGCGGGGAACGTCACCCCGAGAGAGGAGGCGGAGCCATCGGGATGACGCTCGACCCCCGAGTCGAACCACGGGTGCTGCCCGAGACCGGTGTCGAGGATGGCGACCACGGGTCCGTCCTCCGTCGAGGCCGTCGGGACCGGGGCCGACCAGACGACGGGGAACCGTCCGCCGGAGCCACTGCCGATGCCGTCACCCCAACCGATGCCGTCACCCCAACCGATGCCGTCGCCCCAACCGATGCCGTCGCCCCAGCCGATGCCGTCGCCCCAGCCGATGCCGTCGCCCCAACCGGTGGCGGTCATGACGTGGGCGAGGCCGACGCCGCCCACGCCACGGGCCCGCGCGGACTGCAGGACCTCCCAGGCGTCGGCAGGCGGGCTGTTGCGCTGCGTGGCCACGAGGCGAACGGCGGTGTGCCCCACCGCATCGAGCTGCTCGATGAGCCCGTTCTCCCGAGCGAAACCCAGGAGACCGTCGTCGGGAACCGGCTCCACGGCATACCCGACGTCCTTGGCCGACTCCTCGAGGGCGCGGAACCGGTCGTCGAAGTCCGGTCCCTGCAGGCCGCTGACGAGGAGGACGTCCCCGACGTATGCCGTGGGCTCGGGCGCTCGCCCGTCGACCCGGACCGCCGTGGTCGGGTCGAGGAAGCGGACGCCCAGTCGTCGGACCGCCGTGCCCGGGATGACGGTCGTGGGGATGCGTCGCATGGCCCGTTCGGGCCGCTCGTCGTGGTTCATCGGTGCCTTCCGAGAGCTCTGCCAACTGACTCGCGGCGGCTGGTGCCGTCAGTTCAGCGTAGGGAGTGGTCGGTCACCACGTCAGGAGTTCGGGAAAGCCGCCCAGATACCTGTTCGGCACATCTTTCTGTGCGAATTCGTCGACGCGACCATGTATCTGGCGCGGCCTGACCGACTCCTTGTCGCTGTCGGGGCCGTACAGGGGCGGCCCCGCACACTCGTGAAGGAGCAGTCATGGCCACACAGTCGGAACAGGCGGCGCAGCGCGCAGCCATCCGCCCGGTGAAGGAGTCCGTCGAGGACCGTCTCATCGCGACGCCGGGGGTCGTCGCGGTCGACATCGCCGAGAAGGAGACGGGGGGCAGGAAGACGGGGGAGCTGAGCATCGTCGTCTTCGTCGACAAGAAGAAGCCGAAGTCCAGGCTCGCCAAGGACGCGCTCATCCCCACGGAGATCGACGGGGTCAAGACCGACGTCCAGGAGCTCGTCATCGAGCTCCAGCCGGCCTTCCGCAAGGTCGACGACGCCGAGCTGTTCGTCGACCCGTCGAACTACCCGACGCTCGCCGGTGGCATCAGCATCGGCCCGCGACGCTCCGTCTTCCTGTCGCCACCGGACGTGCCGTCGGCGGGCAACTACGTCTTCGTCGGCACGCTCGGCGCGATGGTCCGTGACCGGGCGTCCGGCGCCACTATGGCGCTGACCAACTTCCACGTGGCGTGCGTCAACAACACGTGGACCGTCGGCGACCGCATGGTCCAGCCCTCGCTCGTCGACGGTGGCGCGCCCACCGGCGAGTTCGGCTCGCTGACCCGGGCCGTCCTCTCGGAGAACGTCGACGGCGCCGTCATCACGGTCGACACGTCGGAGCCGTGGACCGCCACCGTCACCGGGGTCGGTGACGTCAACGGGAGCACGCCGGCGACCGTCGGCATGGCCGTGCAGAAGCGTGGGCGCACCACCGAGCACACCTTCGGCACGGTCGCGTCCACCGACTTCACCGTGACGATCGACTACGGCAGCGACGTCGGGTCCCGCACGCTCCGGCACCAGATCCGGATCGACACCGACACCACCCGCAACCCGCGGTTCTCGGACCACGGTGACTCGGGCTCGGTCGTCCTCGACACCTCGCGCAACGTCGTCGGCCTGCTCTTCGCCGGGAGCAACGACGGGTCGATGACCTTCGCCAACCCGGTCCAGGCCGCGCTCGACGAGCTGGGGGTCGACCTCGTCACCGCGCCGGTCCTGACCCTCACCCGGCCGATCGGCACGTGTCTCAACACCCGCATCTCGGTGTGCCTGCGCACGAGGCTCGAGCTCAGCTGTCCGACGATCCGCACCCGGATCCCGGCGCTGTGCCCGACGTTCGTCACGCGACCGGCGGTCTGCGACTTCGTCACTCGCCCGGTCGTCTGCGACCTCGAGGTCACCCGTCCGGGCTGCACCCTCCCGACCCGCGCCTGCGGGGGCGAGTGGGAGCGCCCGCCGATCGACCAGTGGGTGCGTGGGGGCCGTCAGGACGGCTACGGCGCCTCCGCGCGGGAGATCGAGTCCGCGGCCGACGAGGCGTTCTGGACCGGCTACCGCGCTGCCCTCGAGGAGGTCGACGCGCTCGACTCCGCCAGCGGCGGCTCGGGCACCACGGGTGTCGGCACCACGGGCGCCGGCACCACGGGCAGCTCGGGTGGTGCCTGACCGTGGACTCGACCCCCAGCCTGCTTGGCTCGGCCGTTCGGCACGGCCTCGTGCCCGTGTCGGACGTCCGTGCCGGCCGCGTGCACGTGCGACCGGTGTCGCGCAGCAACCACGTGCACGTCGTCGAGCGGGCCGGGGTCGCCGTGGGCTACGTCAAGCAGCCGGGCACGGCCGCCTCCCTCGACGGTGACGACACCGTCTCCGTCGAGGCGAGCATCCTGGGCGCGATCGCGCCCCTGCGACTCGCACCGACCCCGATCCGTCAGGGAGGATCGGGGCCGGTGTGGATGACTCCCTTGCCGGGCGTCGAGCTCCGTGGCGTGGGGGGCGATGCCGTGCTGCGGCCCGTCGCCACCGACCTCGGCCGCGCTCTGGCCCGGCTGCACCGGCACGCCGTCGCCGGTGCCAGGCTGCCCCGCGCCACGACACCCTGGCCGCTCCTCGACGCGCTGCCGCCGTCGATGTCGGGCGGCCGGCTGCGCGACGACACCCGGTCCGTCCTTGCCCGGCTCGACACCCTCGCCATCCGGCGCGCCGTGGACCGGGCTCGTGCGCAGTGGCGGCCCACCCACCTCGTGCACGGTGACATCGCCGCCGGCAACGTCATCGTCGAGACCACGCCGGCGGGAGGGGTGCGGGTCGGCCTCATCGACTTCGAGCTCGGCGGCCTCGGCTCACCCGAGCACGACCTCGCCTCTGCCGCAGCGATGCTCACCAGCCTCTCGCGCCCCGGGCTCGACCTCGCCGCGCTGTGCCTCGACGCCTACTGGACCGCGTGCGGCCCCGGCACCCTCACCGGGCCGTGGCGCTGCGTCCGCGCGCTCATGACCGCGTGGCAGGTCGCCCTCAACCACGGCGAGTCAGGCGCAGCCGATGTCGCCCGGCTGCTCTCGCTGGCCGAGGCCGCCGCCGAGGAGGGTCCGGCATGAACGCCTGGCGACCCGAGCACGCGGCCCAGGTGCTCACGGCATACGACGTCCTTCGGTCGTCTCCCGCCGACGCCTCACCTGCCGACGTCCTCTACCGCGGCTGGTATGCCGTCCGCCCACCTCGCGCGGGCGCGCCACCCCGGTGGGCGGCTCCCGTGGCCGGCACGGCCCGGGCGGCGCACGAGGCAGCGGTGCGGTGGAGCGTCGACGACACCGAGGTCGTCGCGACCGGCATCGCCGGGGTGGCCGTCGTCGCCACGGCGACGGGAAGGCGGGCCCTGTGCCGGGGGGAGTACGTCACGACGCAGGGCCGGCCCGGCTTCCCGCCGCGGGTCGGTGACCGGGTGCGGGTGCTCGAGCGCCCCGGGTCCGTCATCCAGGAGGGGTGGTGGCGGACCTGGGGCGGTCGATGGGACCACGGCGCGGTCCCGGAGGAGCTGGTGCGGGTCTATCTCCGTCCGGACCAGGGCGAGGTCGGTCGGGTCGTGCACGCCGTGACGTCGGCGCTCGCGGAGGCCGACGAGTGGCTCCTCAAGGTGGCGACCACGACGGAGGAGCTCGAGCGGCCGGACGCGTGTGTGGTCTACCTCGCCGGGCCGCGGCGCGAGGCGCACCGTGACCTCGTCGTCACGGCGGTCGCCGGTCTCACCGCGGGGGACCCGCCGCCCCTCACGGAGAGGCTCGCAGAGGGTGTCGGCTGGGCGCAGGACCCCGGCGACGGGCGGAGCTTCGGTGAGGGGCGCTGCGAGGCGGTCGCGACGGCATACGGGCGTTTGGACGGGACGGGAGCGGGTACGAGCGCATGGCTCGACCTCGTCGCCGAAGAGATGAGCCGGAGCGGGGTCGACCCATCCAGCCCCCACCTCGGGTCCGAAGGTGGGCGGTAGGGCGATGAGCGTCGCCGCGAGGGCAAGGGAGCACGAGGGCATGGGCGGTCAGGAGCCGCAGGATCACCGGGCACTCGTCCTCGATGCCGCGCACCGCTGCGTGGACCTCCTCGTGCGCACCGCGATCATCGACGACTCCGGCCACCCGACATGGCCCTCGTGGGAGATGGGGCCAGCCGGCGCCGTGGGTGTCGTCGCCGGTCGGCGCTCCCTCTATGACGGGGATGCCGGGGTGGTGTGGGCACTGACCCACCTCGGCACCGCCCTGCGGCGACCCGACGCGACCGAGCTCGCCGCGTCCGGAGCGGACGCCCTGGGACGGCACCGCCCGACCGGGCCCGACGTGCAGTCCGGCCTGCTCGCCGGTGAGGCGGGGCTGTCGCTCCTGCCCCGAGTGCGCGGCACCGACGGGATCGGCTGGTCCGAGGGCAGTGACCTCACCGACGGTCTCGCAGGCATCCTGCTGTCGCTGGCGCGCAGGCATCGCCACGAGGAGCACGCGAGCGCCATTGTCGCCGAGCTGCGCCATCGCTCGCGGGTCGAGCCGTGGGGGCGCAGCTGGCCCGACCACCGCCTCGAGGGCGACGCGGCGCGCCCCCTGTGCGGGCTGGCGCACGGGGCCTCGGGGATCGTCTGGGCCCTCGCCGAGGCGGCCGCCGTGTGGCCGCGACTCGCCCCCGCGGCCCTGGAGCTGGCGTGCGAGGCGCTGCAGTGGGAGGCGTCGTGGGCCGAGCCGGTGCGTGGCGGCTGGCCGGACCTGCGTGAGGGAGACGTGACGTGGCCGGACCTCTGGTGCCACGGCGCGGCGGGCGCGGGCGCCGTCCGGCTGCGCCTGCTCGAGCTCGCCGACGCCGGCCTCGACCTGCCGTGGTCGACCGACACGACCCGGGCCGAGGCCGAGATGGCCGTGCAGCGGTGCGGGCGCGCCATGACCGACGCGGCCGAGCTCACCGTGACGGGCGGACCCGAGGCCGTGGCGGGCGGGTGGACGCTGTGCCACGGCGCCGGTGGACCCGCAGGGATGGTGGCCCTGGCCTCCGACGTGCTCGGCGTGCACGAGCACCGGGAGCGGGCGCTCGCGGCGGCGGCGGCCTTCGTCGCGGCGGCGCCGACCGACCCCGGGGAGTGGCCCTGCGGATTGCGCGGCGCGGACGGTGACGTCTCGCTCGCCACCGGGGTCGCCGGGACGGCCGTGCTGCTCGCCGACCTCGCCCGTCCGGGCCTCGTCCCCTCTCTGGTGCTGCTCGGAGCGGGTGGGGTCCGGGGCGGGCGCTGAGGACGGTCAGCGATGGAGGTCAGCGCCTGGAGGTCGGCGCGTGGAGGTCGGCGCGAGGGCGCCAGCGCGTGGAGGTCAGCGCCGGGTGGCGCTGCTCCAGGGGTCCTCGCCGTGGGCAGCGGAGGACGCCACCCAGGGGTCCTCGCCGGTGGTGCGGTCACGGCCCGCGCTCACCTGTGAAGGCACGGTGCGGGAGGCGCGCAGCTTCTCGCTCGTGGCCTTGGCGGCATCGGCGACGAGGTCGGCGACGACGGGAGCAGCCTTCGTGCGGGCGTTCTCCTTGGCCACGGCGACCTGCTTCTGCACGGGTGCGCTCTGCCAGACCTTGCCGGAGACGGTCTTGATCTGCTCGTAGCGCTGCTTCCCGGCTCGGGCGCCGAGGACGTAGCCGGCCGCGAGGCCGACGAGGAAACTCATTCTGGGCATCGGTGTCGGTGTCCTTCCGTTGGCCCTCGACCCTACCCGCCGGAGGATGCGGTGCGGGTTCCACGTCAGGGGCGCTCGCGGCATACCCTGTCTGTCGGTCACCGGTTCGCCGGTGGGCCGGGCGGGTTCGCATAGTGGCCTAGTGCAGTCGCCTTGAAAGCGACCAGAGGGAGACCTCTCGTGGGTTCAAATCCCACACCCGCCGCCACGTCCGCGCCGCGCGGCCCCGCCGCCGTGGCGTCGTCTCACGTTTCGTCCCTCCGTTTGACGTACCCGCGGGTCTCCCGTTTCATCGTGGTTGACAACGTTGTCATCCCGGGGAGACCTCTCACATGCCTTCACTCGTTCGATCACGTCCACGACGCCGTCGCGGCGTCGTCCTGCTCGTCACCGCCGCCCTCGTGGCGCTCGGCGTCGCCCCCTCGGCGACCGCCGTGGACTCGCCACAGCACCGACCGGCCTACCACTTCAGCCCCGCCAAGAACTGGATGAACGACCCCAACGGGCTCGTCTTCCACAAGGGCGTCTACCACCTGTTCTTCCAGTACAACCCGCTCGGCGACCGTTGGGGCAACATGTCCTGGGGTCATGCCACGAGCACCGACCTCGTCCACTGGACCGAGAAGCCCGTCGCGATCCCGTTCGACGCGAACGAGGGGGTGTTCTCCGGGTCGGTCGTCGTCGACACGGCGAACACGTCGGGGTTCGGCTCCGCGCAGAACCCGCCGCTCGTCGCGATGTACACGAGCGCCTACACCGCAGCCAGCGGCCGCGACGGCATCCAGGCGCAGTCGCTCGCCTACTCGACCGACGACGGCCTGAGCTGGACGAAGTACTCGGGCAACCCGGTCATCGACATCGGCTCGCGCGAGTTCCGCGACCCCAAGGTGTTCTGGTACGCGCCGGCAGGCGAGTGGCGGATGGTCGCGGTCATCGCCAACGAGCACAAGGTCCTCATCTGGCGCTCGAACGACCTCAAGAAGTGGAGCCGCCTGTCCGAGTTCGGTCCGCGCAACGCGACCGGAGGGGTGTGGGAGTGCCCCGACCTCTTCCCGCTCGCCGTCGACGGTGACCCGCGCAAGGTCAAGTGGGTCATGCTCGTGAGCCTCAACCCCGGCGGGATCGCCGGCGGGTCGGGAACGCAATACTTCGTCGGGGACTTCGACGGCACGACCTTCAGGGCCGACGGCCCTGCCACCTACGAGCCGCCCACGGGGACGCTCCTCCAGGGCTTCGAGAACGGGTATGCCGGCTGGACCGCGACGGGGACCGCCTTCGGCTCCCAGCCCGCGGCCGGATCACTGCCCGGGCAGCAGAGCGTGACGGGCTACGTCGGCCAGCGCCTCGTCAACAGCTTCGTCGACTTCGACGCCGCGCAGGGCGAGCTGAACTCGCCGAGCTTCACCATCGACCAGCGCCACCTCAACTTCCTCATCGGTGGCGGACGGCACCCGGCGGTCCCGGGCGCGACGCAGGGCGACCCCGGGGGAGAGGTCTTCACCGACTTCGAGACCCTCGACCCGACAACGCACCTGCCAGCGGGGTGGAGCGCCACCGGCGAGTTCGTCGGCTACGGAGCGACGAGCTCGGGCCTGCCCAACCACCAGGGTGACAAGGTTCTGGACACGTGCGTCGTCCCCGACCGGTGCGACCCGGCGACGGGCACGTTCGTGTCGCCGGAGTTCACCGTGAACCGCGGCTGGGTCAACCTCCTCACCGCGGGCGGTGCGCACCCGCTCGGGACGAGTGGGCCGACGGTGGTCGAGCTCGTCTCGGGTGGCCGGGTCGTCGGGTCCGTGACCGGCAACAGCTCAGGAGACATGGACTGGCGCCACATCGACGCCCGGTCCGTGGTGGGCCAGAAGGCCCGCATCGTCGTGCGAGACGAGAACAGCAGCGGCGACTGGGGTCACCTCATGGTCGACGACATCCGGTTCTCCGACACCGCAGCCGGTCCGCGCGACACCCAGACCACGGTCAACCTCGTCGTCGGCGGCCAGGTCGTCCGGTCGAGCACGGGCTCCGACAGCGAGGCGCTCGACTGGGCCTCGTGGGACCTGGCCGACCTCCAGGGGCGCTCGGCCCAGATCCGGATCATCGACCACAGCTCCGGCGGCTGGGGCCACATCCTCGCCGACCAGTTCATGCTCTCTCCCAGCCCCGCGAAGAACGGCACCGAGCGGGCGAGCTGGGTCGACCACGGGCGTGACAACTATGCGGGCGTGACGTTCAACGGCTTGTCCGACTCGCAGCGCACGACGATCGGCTGGATGAACAACTGGGAGTACGCCCAGGACGTCCCGACGAGCCCGTGGCGCGGTCAGATGACGATGCCGCGCACGCTGGCCCTCGTGTCGTCGGCGGACGGACCGCAGCTGCGGCAGACCCCCGTGCCGGCGATCGACAAGGCGCTGGTCAACCGCGACAAGGAGCAGGCCAAGGTGCGCCCGGTCCCGTCCGGGGAGCGAGCGACCGGCCTCGACGCCACGGTCGCCCGGGTCGAGGTCAGGGTGGCCCTCGGTTCAGCGAGCGAGGCCGGTGTCGTGCTGCGGCGCAGCGCCGACGGGTCAGTCGGCACCCGCGTCGGTGTCCGGCGGGACGGCACGCTCGTCGTCGACCGGACCCGGAGCGGGAACGTCGGGTTCCACCCGCTGTTCCCCAGCGTCGAGGAGGCCCGGGTGACGGTACGCGACGGAGAGGTGGCCTTCACGGCATACCTCGACCGCAGCTCGGTGGAGGTGCTCGCGGAGGGCGGCCAGCGCTCGGTGACCGACCTCATCTACCCTCCGGCCTCGGCGACGGACGTCGGGACGTACGACGTCGGTGGGTCGGCGAAGGCTGTCGACGTCAAGGTGACCCCGCTGCGGCCGTGACGGGCCTGTCACCCACCGACTGATGGCCCCGGGACCACCGGGCGAGACCCGACAACGGGCCGCGCCCGGTGGTCCTGGGCCACATGGGTCGAGCGAGGTCGCGGGCCTCAGGAGGGTGGCGGGATCTCGCCGGAGCCGCGGACGACGAGCGTGGGCTCGACGATGACCCGGTGCGGCGCGCTGCGGTCGCCGTCGATCCGCGCCATCAACAGGTCGGCGGTGAGGCGGCCGATCCGGCCGACGTCCTGGCGGATGACCGTGAGCCCCGGGGTGAGCAGGTCGGCGAGCGGGAAGTCGTCGAAGCCGACGACGGCGACCGACTCGCTGAGCCCGCGCCGGCGCAGGGCCCGGACGGTGCCCTGCGCCAGGTCGTTGCGACCGGCGAACACGGCAGTCGGCGGCCGATCGAGGTCGAGCAGCTGGACGACCGCCTCCTCGGCCGCGGCCGCGCCGCGCAGGCCCGAGATGGTGAGCCGCGCGTCGGGTCGCAGCCCTCGCTCGGCGAACGCCTGGGTGAAGCCGGCGAGCCGGTTCTGGGCGGTGGCGATCTCGGGGAGGTCCGTCAGGCAGGCGATGCGCCGATGCCCCTGTGCGAGAAGGTGTTCGGTGCCCATCTGGGCGCCCTCGCGGTTCTCGACGCTCACCGAGTCGGCGGCCACACCGCGGGGCTCGCGGTCGACGAAGACCACGGGCATTCCGGCGCGCACCTCCGACGAGAGGTAGTCCTGGCGCAATGTCGACGGCATGATGACGAGCCCGTCGACACGCCGGGTCACGAGGTCCTGGACGAGGCTCCGCTCGCGGTCGGGCTCCTCGTCGAGACTGGCCGACAGGATCGCCGATCCGCGGCTGCGGGCGGCGTCCTCGAGCGAGCGCAGCAGCGCTGCGGAGAAGCTGTTGCTCACGTCTTGGAGGAGGGCGCCGATGAGCCCGCTGCGGCTCGCCGCCCGACGCAGGTTGCTGGCGCCGAGGTTGTGGCTGTAGTCCAGCCGTGTCACGGCCTCCTGCACCCGCTCGCGCACGGGCTCGGCGACCCCGGGCTCGTCGTTGACGACGCGCGACACGGTCTTGATGCTGACCCCCGCGAGCGCAGCGACGTCGCGCATGGTGGCGCGCCCGACCCGGTCAGCCACGGCGCACCGCGCGGGGCCGGCAGCACGACAACGATGTCACTGTCACGTCACGAGTTGTACGCCATCCCTTGACCTGAGCGCAAGGTGGGCCTATAAATGACCTTGACAACGTTGTCATCGGACACTCAAAGGAGAGACATCCATGCGTACCACCACTCGAGCCTCGCGCGGATCCCGCGCCCTCGTCATGGCCGTGGCCGCCACGACGGCTCTCGGCCTGGCGGCCTGCAACCGTTCCAGCGACTCGGACACCGGCAGCGGGGGCGAGGCCCCCGTCGGCGTCGCCCTCATCACCAAGGACTCGACGAACCCGTTCTTCGTCGCCATGCAGAACGGCGGCAAGGCCGACGCGGCCAAGAACAACGTCAAGCTCACCGTCGCCTCCGGCAAGCAGGAGGGTGACGACCAGGGCCAGATCACCGCGATCGAGGACGCCATCGCCCGCGGCGACAAGGGCATCCTCATCACCCCGATGAGCACCGGCGTCAACGCCGCGATCAAGAAGGCCCGCGACGCCGGCCTCTACGTCATCGCGCTCGACACCCCGCCCGACCCGGCCGACACCGTCGACATCACCTTCGCCACCGACAACCGCGAGGCCGGCAAGCTCATCGGTCAGTGGGCGGCGGGGCAGGTCGCCGGCAAGCCCGCGACCATCGCTCTCCTTGACCTCTTCAACGACAAGATCGTCTCGGTCGACTACAACCGCGACCAGGGCTTCCTCGAGGGCATGGGGATCGAGGTCAAGGACGGCAAGAAGAACGGCGACGAGGCTCCCACGGGCAAGTACTCCGCGGCCGGTGGCGGCGACTACACCATCGTCTGCAACGAGGCCGGCAACGGCGCCGAGGACGGTGGCCGCTCCGCGATGGAGAAGTGCCTGGCCAAGAACCCCAACATCAACGTCGTCTACACGATCAACGAGCCGACGGCCGTCGGTGCCAACGCCGCCCTCAAGGCAGCCGGCAAGACCGCGACCATCGTCTCGGTCGACGGTGGCTGCGCGGGTGTGGCCTCGGTCAAGAGCGGCGTCATCGGCGCCACCGCCCAGCAGTACCCGCTCAAGATGGCGACCGAGGGCATGGCTGCCATCGCCGCAGTCGCCCGCGGTGGTGAGAAGCCGAAGCCCGACGCCGGCCTCGACTTCAAGAACACCGGTGTCGCCCTCGTGACCGACAAGCCGGTCGACGGGGTCGAGAGCATCACTGCCGACGAGGGCTCCAAGATCTGCTGGGGCAACTGACCATGACTGCCGACGTCACGTCTGCTGCTGCCGAGTTCGCTCGGCGGCAGCAGTCCCCGGTGCAGAGGCTGCAGCACCAGCTGCACGGCAAGCCGTGGCTGAGTCCGCTGTTCCTGCTCATCGCCGCCTTCATCACGTTCTTCATCGCGACCCCGACGTTCCTCACCGCAAACTCGATGGGCATCCTGCTCCAGCAGACGGCGGTCGTCGCGGCGCTCGCCATCGGGCAGACCCTCGTCATCCTCACTGCCGGCATCGACCTGTCGGTGGGCGCGATCATGGTCCTGTCGATGATGGTCATGGCCACCCTCGCCAAGGATGACGGGATGCCGGGCATCCTGGCACTGCTCATCGGCGTGCTGCTGGCCGTGGCCGCGGGCTTCCTCAACGGCTGGCTCGTGACCCGGATCAACCTGCCGCCGTTCATCGTCACCCTCGGCACGCTGAGCATCTTCACCGCCATCGCCCTGCTGTACTCCGGTGGCTCCAGCATCCAGGCCGACCACCTGCCGGGGCTGCTCAACTTCCTCGGTGAGGGATTCGGCATCGCGGGCTTCCGCATCACGTGGGGCATCGTCGTCGTCATCCTCATGTATGCCGTCATGGGCTTCGTCCTGTCCCAGACGGCCTGGGGTCGATACGTGTATGCCGTGGGCGACGATCCCGAGTCGGCTCGTCTGTCGGGCGTGCCGAGCAAGCGGATCCTCCTCGCCGTCTACACCGTGGCCGGCCTCATCTACGGGATCGCGGCGTGGATCCTCATCGGCCGTGCAGGTGCGGCCACGCCCAACGCGGCGCCGGACGCCAACCTCGCGAGCATCACGGCCGTCGTCATCGGCGGCACGTCGCTGTTCGGCGGGCGTGGTCGACTCATCGGGACGCTCATCGGCGCGCTCATCGTCCAGACCTTCGCGTTCGGACTCTCCCAGATGGGTGTCGACCAGCAGTGGCGAGTCCTCGCCACCGGCATCCTCGTCATCGTCGCGGTCGCCATCGACCAGTGGATCCGGAAGGTCAAGTCATGAGTGCAACAGACCTCGAGGTCGCCCACGGCGGCGTGCCCGCCGGCAAGGAGCACGTCTACGCCCAGGAGCCCGTGCTCTCGGCGCGCAACCTCGTCATCACCTTCGGCCGCGTCGTCGGGCTGGACGGTGTCAACCTCGACCTCTACCCGGGTGAGGTGCTCGCGGTCATCGGTGACAACGGTGCCGGCAAGTCGACGCTCATCAAGTGCCTCACCGGGGCCTACGTCCCGGACTCGGGCACCGTGACGATGAACGGTCAGCCGGTCTCCTTCAAGAAGCCGCAGGACGCCCGCGACGCGGGTATCGAGACCGTCTACCAGCAGCTGGCGGTCATCCCTGCGCTCGACATCGCGAGCAACCTCTACCTCGCTCGCGAGGACCGCCGCAAGGGTCCGCTCGGCTCGGTCCTGCGCATGCTCGACAAGAAGGGCATGGAGAAACGGGCCGGGGAGTCGGTGCAGAACCTCGGCATCCAGACGATCCAGAACATGAGTCAGGCCGTCGAGACCCTCTCCGGTGGTCAGCGCCAGGCCGTCGCCGTCGCCCGCGCCGCCGCGTTCGGCAGCAAGGTCGTCGTCCTCGACGAGCCGACCGCCGCACTCGGCGTCAAGGAGTCGGGGATGGTCCTCGACATGGTCAAGCAGCTGAGGGACAAGGGCCTGTCGGTCATCCTCATCTCGCACAACATGCCGCACGTGTGGGAGGTCGCCGACCGCATCCACATCCAGCGGCTCGGCGGTCGGGCCGGCGTCATCACCCCCGAGACCCACGACATGGGTGAGGGAGTGGCGATCATGACCGGCGCCAAGAAGCTCAGCGAGGCCGCGCCGTGACGATCGTCGTCGGCTACATCCCCAGTCCCCAGGGGCTGGCCGCCGTCGACGCCGCCATCGACGAGGCGCTGCGACGCCAGGACCGGCTCGTCGTGGTCAACTCCGGTGTCCTGGGCGACTACTCCGTCGCCAGCTTCGCCGACCCCCAGGACCTCGACGCCCTCGACGCCCAGCTCACCGAGAAGGGCATCGACCACGAGGTCCGCCAGTCGACGAGGGGTCTCGCCCCCGCCGAGGAGATCCTCTCGGTCGCCGCGGAGGTGAGTGCTGACCTCATCGTCATCGGGGTGCGCAAGCGCTCGCCGCTCGGCAAGGTCGTCACGGGCAGCACGGCCCAGCAGGTGCTCCTGGACGCGACCTGCGCGGTGCTCGCGGTCAAGGCCTGAACCGCCCGCACCCTTCCTTCTTGCGTCTGCGGATGCGGTTGCTAGAGCCGCCACATCCGCAGACGCAAGCGAGCGACGAGAGGTATGCCGGGGAGCCTGCTTCCCGGCATACCTCTCGTCGTTCTCGGGGTGCGTGAACATCTGGCGACGCGACCTTGGTTGGCAGGCACACGCGAGGGGTTTGCTGGTAAGTTCGTGACCGGTTGCACAACGCAGTTCCTCGCAGGTCGCAGTACGCGCCCGTCTCGCTTCCACAGAAGGCGGGCGTTGATGTGTCTGAGCCGGTCCGTCCGGTCTCATGGGGTGTGGTTGCGTGCAGCCGCTGGGCGCCGCGATTCTGCTGCGTCCGAGTGCTACACACAGGAAAGAGTTACCCCACATGGCACAGGGCACCGTGAAGTGGTTCAACGCTGAGAAGGGCTTTGGTTTCATCGCCCAGGACGGCGGCGGACCGGATGTCTTCGTTCACTACTCCGCCATCGACACCCAGGGCTACCGCAGCCTCGACGAGAACCAGCAGGTCGAGTTCGAGGTCACCCAGGGTCCCAAGGGTCCGCAGGCCGAGCAGGTCCGCCCCCTCTGATCGAGGACTCCACACAGTCTTTGAGCGAGGCCCCCTCCGCCACGGCGGAGGGGGCCTCGTCGCGTCCGCCGAGCCCCTGACCTGCGCGGTCGTGACGGGGTCACCCGGTGTCAGCGACCTCTCAGGCTGGGCCTCTACACTCGTCGGGCGCCTCGACCGTCGAGGACTCGGGCGCAGGACCCGAGGCAGCAGACGAAGAGGACGCAGTGCAGGACGACGTGCGCGACGAACGTGGTGAGCCGAACCCCGAGGACGGGGGCTCGGACACGCGTGCTGCCATGCGCGAGACCCACCGCGCCAAGAAGCAGCGCCGCCGCCGCCGGTGGCTCGCCGCCGTGGGTGTGGTCGCCGCGCTGCTCGTCGTCGGCATGGTCGCGACCTACCTCAAGCTCAACGGCAACATCGACCGTCTCGACGTCTCCAAGATGGTCGGCAAGGACCGGCCCACGCCGTCCGGCGACGTCGCCAAGGGACCGCTCAACATCCTGCTCATCGGCTCCGACGTCCGTGAGGGCGAGGGCAACGAGACCTACGGCAGTGGGGACTGGGAGCCGGGCCAGCACTCGGACACCAACATCCTCATGCACATCTCGGGTGACCGGAAGTCCGTGACGATGGTGTCGATCCCGCGCGACTCGATGGTGCCGGCGCCGGTCGACTGCAACGGTGACGCGCCCAAGGACCAGTGGCGCATCCACCAGTGGAACCAGAACTTCAACACCGGTGGCCCCGGCTGCGTCATCCGCACCCTCGAGGGCAACACCGACATCTTCGTCAACCACTTCGCCGTGGTCGACTTCAGCGGGTTCAAGGGGATGGTCGACGCGCTCGGCGGTGTCCCCGCCTGCACGCCGTTCGACATCGACGACCCCAAGGCCAAGTTCACCCTCTCCGCCGGGCGGCACGTCCTCGACGGCGAGCAGGCCCTCGGCTACGTCCGCACCCGCAAGAGCGTCGGTGACGGCTCCGACATCCAGCGCATCAAGCGCCAGCAGGCGTTCCTCGCGTCCGTCGCCCAGCAGGCCACCGACACCAAGCTCCTCCTGCGGCCCGACAAGCTGCTGCGCTTCCTCGGCGCGGCGACGAGCTCGCTCCAGATGGACCCGGAGTTCGGCCTCGGCCCGATGAAGGACATCGCCGAGAGCGTCAAGGGCATCGGCGTCGACAAGATCCAGTTCGTCACGGTCCCGACCGAGACCTACGTCCCCGACCGCAACCGCGTCCAGTGGGCCCCCGAGGCCGACGAGCTGTGGGAGTCGATCCGGTCCGACCGCGAGCTCGGAGCCCCGAAGCCCACGCCCAGCCCGACGTCGACCCAGCCGCTCACCGTCACTCCCGACCAGATCCGCGTCCAGGTCGTCAACTCCTCCGGTGTCGTCGGGCTGGCCAAGCAGGCCGTCGGTGCGCTGCGCGTCCAGGGCTTCGGCGAGGTGACCTCGAGCAACGGCGACGGCGTCGTCAAGGGCGCCACCGTCGAGTACTCCGGTGACCGCGCCGAGGCCGCTCGCACGGTCGCGGCGGCCTTCCCCGGCGCCACGGTGAAGGAGTCCGAGCGCGACCTCGGCCGCGAGATCCGGGTGACGCTCGGTACCGGTTCGCCCGACGTCGTCGAGGTCCCCAACCGCCTCGGCACCGAGCCGCTGCCCACGCCGACCCTCAAGTCCACGCCGTCGTCGTCCGCCTCGATCCAGGCCCGCAAGGCCAGCGACGACATCTGCTCCTGACCCGCGCTCCGGGAGCCGGACGACGGCAGGAGTGAATGGGCACGCGGACGGCGTGGCAGGGGCTGTGGTGGCCCGGTCAGAAGAGACGGGACTCGGCGACCTCGGGTGGCTCCTCGATCTCGAGGAGCCGGGCCTTGCGGTCGAGCCCGCCGGCGTAGCCCGTCAGCGAGCCGTCGGCACCCACGACCCGGTGGCACGGGATGAGCACGCTCACCGGATTGCGGCCGACGGCCTGCCCGACGCGCTGGGCCAGGCCGACGTTGCCCAGCTCGCGCGCGATCGCGCCGTAGGTCGTCGTCTCACCGTAGGGGATCGTCACGAGCAGGTCCCACACGCGTTCGCTGAAGGCGTCACCGTGCGTGACGGTGGGGACGGTGAAGGTCGTGCGTTCGCGACGGACGTACTCGCCGAGCTCGCGCCGGGTCGCCTCGAAGACCGGGTCATCGGCCGAGGGCACCTCGGCGCCGATGTCCTCGACCTTGGGCGGGTGCCAGTGATGAGGGAAGTAGAGGCCGGCCAGGGCGTCGCCCTCGGCCACGGCGAGCAGGTCGCCGAGGTCGGTGGTGACGGTGGCGTGGCGGCGGTCGGTCGTCATGCCCGTTGAACGGCTGCGCGGCGCGGCGTGTGAGTCCATCGTCAGCGCCGGAACGACTGGACGAGGAAGAGCAGGAGGCAGGCGGCCGAGACGGCCAGCCCGACGATCATGACGAGGGCCATCGGGATGCGCAGCCACGAGTCGGGTGCGGAGTCCCCGGCCTGCATGGTGCCCACCGTGACGATCCAGGCGAGGACCATGATCCCGAGCAGCGCGCGGGGCGACCGGCGCCGGGTCAGGAGCTCACGCATGGCGTCAGTGTGCCTGATCGCACCGACAGCAGGCTGACGTGAGGACCGGCAGCAGGCGGTGGGCGGAGGCCGAACAGCCGCCGCCGAGGAGGCATGAAAAAGCCCCGGGCCGCACGCGACCCGGGGCAGTTCCAGTGTGCGGAGGCGGAGGGATTTGAACCCTCGATGGGCGGTTAGCCCAAACCGCATTAGCAGTGCGGCGCCATAGACCGGACTAGGCGACGCCTCCTCAGCCGGATCAGGGTAACCGTCCGGCCACGCCGACAGCAAAGCGGCTCCCCGGATCGGGGTCGCCGCCGCGGCCGCCACACCGTGGCGGCTGTGCCACGCGCTGCGGTCGAGGTCCTAGCTGCCGGCCGCGCCGGCTCCCGCCGTCGACGCCACGACGGCCGCGATGACCGCGGCGTTGACGGCGGCGTTGACGTCCGAGATGGCCTTGCTCACGGCCTCACCGGCCCAGCCGCCCTCGGACACGACCTTGGCCCGCCGCTTGAGCTCGCGGCCGGGGAGGCCGCCGAGCCCCTTGAAGAGCGTCGGCACGGCGCCCACGGCGAGCAGCAGCGACAGGAGGGAGGCGGTCCGCGCGTCGGGCGTCCTCGAGCCCAGGAGGACCTCGCCGAGCGCGCGCCGCGTGGCGTCCCGGGTGCCACCGGCCCGCGGCAGCCACTGCGTCTGGGGGATGACACCGAGCAGTCTCGAGCGGCGCTGCTCGACGTGCCCCGTGGCGGCGAGGCCGGCATACAGCCTGTCCTTGAGTCCCTTGGCGACCTTGCCGAGGACGTTCTTGGGCTTCTTGCCCTCATGGCTGGCGAACGCCGCCAGCGCCCCGTCGAGCGCCGGGTCCCCGAACGGCGTGCGGTCGAGCACCGTGAGCCGGCCCCGCGTATCGATCCCCATCCGGCCCGCCAGCGCCAGCTCGCTGAGCAGGGCGCCGGCGAGGCCGAGGCCGATCGTGCCGGAGGAGGCGCCCATGACGCGGCCGTCCGGGAGGGTCACCTGGAGGAGGAGCTCGTCGGCGAGCAGCATCGTCCGCATGCAGTGACCGTATGCCGTCCGCCCGCCTCGCGCCTCCACCTCGAGGACTAGCGCGGGGCGGTGACGAACGTGGTCGCCGCCTGCCCGGGCGAGGTCGCAGCCGACTGGTGCGGGGTGAAGATCCACGTCCGCATGAGCACGAACTTCACCACCGTCGACACGGCCGCCATGACCCCGACCGCGGCCGTCTCGACCCACGTCGGCGCCGACGTCGTCACGGCGTGGAGCAGCCCGAGCCCGGCCGTGGTGAGAGCGAGCGTCGTCGCGAACACCACGAGGGCCTGCAGCTGCTGGCGCGCGGCGCCCACGCGCCCCCGCACGCCGAACGTCCAGCGCCGGTTCCACGCAGTGTTGGCGACGGTGGCGAGCAGCAGGGCGAGGGCGTTGGCGAGCGCCGCCGAGGCCATGCCCTGGCGCAGCAGCGCGAACATCCCCAGGTGGAGCACCGTCGACACCACGCCGACCACGGCGAAGACCGTCGCCTGGCGCGCGAGGTGGGGACCCGGCATACGCCGTCCGAAACGGTCGGCCACCGCCACGACTGGGGCGGACGAGGCACCCATGGTGCGTCGCATCCGCCACACGCCGTGCAGGTCGTCGCGCGCCGTGCTCGCGATGTCGACGCGGCTGTCGAGGTCGTCGCACCAGTCGACCGGGACCTCGTGGATCCGCAGCCCGGCGCGCTGCGCGAGGACGAGCAACTCGGTGTCGAAGAACCACGTGGTGTCCTCGACGAGCGGCAGCAGCTCGCGGGCGACGTCGGCCCGGATCGCCTTGAACCCGCACTGCGCGTCGGTGAAGCGGGCGCCGAGGGAGCCGCGCAGGATGAGGTTGTAGGCCCGCGAGATCACCTCGCGCTTGGGGCCACGCACCACCCTCGCGCCACGGGCGAGCCGGGACCCGATGGCGAGGTCGGAGTGGCTCGACAGCAGCGGCGCGACGAGCGGGCCGAGGGCTGCGAGGTCGGTCGAGAGGTCGACGTCCATGTAGGCGAGGACGTCGGCGTCGGATGCCAGCCACACGTGCTTGAGGGCGCGGCCGCGACCCTTCTCGGTGAGATGCACGGCGGTGACCTCGTCGAGCTCGGCGGTGAGCTCCTGTGCCACGAGCCACGTCGAGTCGGTGCTCGCGTTGTCGGCGACGGTGACCCGGAACGGGTGGGGGAAGGTCGCCGAAAGGTGGGCGTGGAGCCGCCGCACACTCGCCGCCAGCACCCGCTCCTCGTTGTGGACCGGGACGACGACCTCGAGCACGGCGCTCACACCGTCTCCACGGTCGTGCTCGACGTGGTCGTCGTCGAGGTGGCGGTGCCGGCGAGGGAAGTGAGGTCGTAGAACGTCGACCCGTCAATCGTCACGGCGGTGAAGTTCGCCTGGACCCACGACGAGATCTCCGACGCGGTGCCGTTGCCGCCCATGCCGCCACCGCGGCCGCCCATCCCGCCACCGCTCGCGGCGAACCAGTGGATCTGCCCCTGCTCGACGTACTCCTGGAACTGGGCCAGGGTCGGGCTGGGGTCCGACCCGTTGAACCCACCGATCGCCATGACCGGGAGCTCGGTGCCGAGCTGGAGGCCTGCTGCGTTCTGCGAGCCGACCGCCGCCGCGACCCAGCGATAGCTGCTCGCGTTCTCCGACAGGGCTGCGACGACCTCGGTGCTCGGGGTGCTCGCGTCGAGCAGGCCGCCCATGCCACCGCCCGTCCCTCCGGGGGTGCCGCCGGTCGTGCCGCCAGGGGTGGTGCCCCGCGTCGTGCCCGGTGCCCCCGGCATGCCCCCGCCCGGGAAGCCTCCCTGCGCTCCACCAGGGAACCCGCCCTGCGCACCACCGGGGAAGCCGCCTTGGGGAGGCGTGCCGCCCGGCATACCGCCACCACCCGGCATACCGCGTCCTCCGGGACCGCCCGTGCCCGCGGTGCTGGGACCGGCGGTGACGATCGAGCCGGTGTGGCTCGTGCCCACCGTCGTGAGGCTGTATGCCGTGGGGCCGGCGAGCGCCGCGACGAGGGCTCCCGCGATGACGGCCGGGACGGCGCGCCGCGGCAGGCGGGTCACGAGGAGCAGGCCGACGGCGGCCGCGAGCCCGACGAGGAGCACGAGGACGCGGAGCCAGTCCCCGTATGCCGTGGTGCGGCCCAGCAGGATGAAGCCCCAACCGGCCGCTGCCCCGGTCGCCAGTGCGAGGGCGCCCGCCCCGACGAGCGAGTCCCGGCGCTGCCACGCCTCCGCGGACCCCATGCCCACGAGGGCGGCGACGGCGGGGGCGAGGGCGACCGTGTAGTACTCGTGGAAGATCCCGGCCATGAGCGAGAAGGTCAGCATCGTCACGACGAGCCAGCCGCCCCACACGATGTAGCCCGCGCGTCGCAGGTCGGTGCGGGGGGCGCGACCCCGCAGCCACAGGCCGACGGCCAGCAGGATGAACGCGCTCGGGATGAGCCACGAGATCTGGCCACCGATGCCGCTGCTGAACATTCGGCCGAGCCCGGTCGTGCCCCAGCCGTTGCCGCCGCCGACCGAGCCGGTCTCGTCGCCGCTGAGACGGCCGAGGCCGTTGTAGCCGAAGGTGAGCTCGAGGAACGAGTTGGTCTGGCTGCCGCCGATGTAGGGGCGCATGCTCGCGGGGACGAGCTCGACGACGGCCACCCACCAGCCGGCCGAGAGGACCATTGCGGCGACACCGGTCGCGGCGCCGATGACCCGGCGGCGCAGGGTGGTGTCGGCGGCGACGAGGTAGGCGATGCCGAAGAAGGGCACGACGAGCAGGACCTGGAGGGTCTTGGTGAGGAACCCGAGACCGATGAAGACGCCGACGAGGGCCATCCACCGGGCCGACCCCTGCTCGATCGAGCGCATCGTCGCCCAGGCGCCGAGCGCCATGAGGAGGACGAGCAGCGCGTCGGTGTTGTTGAACCGGAACATGAGGACCGCGACCGGGGTGAGCGCCATGACCGCGCCGGCGACGAGCCCGGCGGCGTGACCCCAGTGGCGGCGCACCGTCGCGTGGACGACCGCGACCGTCCCGACCCCCATGAGGACCTCGGGCAGGAGGATCGAGAACGAGCTCAGCCCGAGCAGGCGCACGCTCAGCGCCATGACCCACAGGGCCGCCGGCGGCTTGTCCACCGTGATCGAGTTCCCCGCGTCGGAGGACCCGTAGAAGAACGCCTTCCATGAGTCGCTGCCGGCTTGGACGGCCGCGGAGTAGAAGCTGTTGGCCCAGCCGTTGCTCGTGAGGTTCCACGTGTAGAGCACCGCGGTGAGGACGAGGAGTCCGAGGAGTGCCGGGCGGGCCCAGGAGGGGTCCTCGGGTGCGCCGCGGAGCAGGCGACGGCCACGCGCCGTGAGGTCACCGCTCCGGTCGGGGGACAGGGCCACGGGGCGTGACGCGTCGGCGTCGGCAGGGCCGGGGGAGAAGGTCATCGCGTTCATGCCGACAACGGTCGAGCCGGTGGCTGTGGGCCTGCTGTGGTGCCCCTGTCGTGCTGGCGTGAGTGCGCGACGACCTAGGTGCCGGGTGCAGCTGGGCTCGCTCCGGCACGGGTCGAGGGACGGCTCAGACGGTGGCCGGGAGCAACACGGAGAAGCGCGTGTGCCCGGGGCGGCTGTCCATGCTCACCTGGCCGCCGTGCGACTTGGCGACGGCGTCGACGATCGACAGCCCGAGCCCGGTGGAGCCGCCCGCCCGGGTGCGCGCCTCGTCACCTCGGGAGAAGCGCTCGAACACGGTGTCCTGCAGCGCTACCGGGACACCCGGCCCGTCGTCGAGCACGGAGAGGCGGACCCAGTCGTCCTCGCGGCGCAGCGACGTGACGACCCGGGTCCCCGGCGGCGTGTGCGTCCGGGCGTTGGCGAGCAGGTTGGCCAGCACCTGGTGCAGTCGCGCCTGGTCGCCGGCCACCTCGACCGGCTCGTCGGGCAGATCGAGCTCCCAGACGTGGGTGGGTGCGGCCGCGTGGGCGTCGGAGACGGCGTCCATGGCGAGCAGCGACAGGTCGACGCTCCCGCTCTCGAGGGGGCGCCCGGCGTCGAGCCGGGCCAGCAGCAGCAGGTCCTCGACGAGCCCCTGCATCCGCAGCGACTCCGACTCGACCCGAGCCAGGGCATGGGTGACCGACGCGGGGACGGGTTCGCGCTCGCGACGGGACAGCTCGGCATACCCGCGAATGGAGGCCAACGGGGTCCGCAGCTCGTGCGAGGCGTCCGCGACGAACTGGCGGACGCGGGTCTCGGACTCGTGCCGGGCCATGAGGGCGCCCTCGACGTTGTCGAGCATGCTGTTGAGAGCCTGGCCGACCTGCCCGACCTCCGTGCGGGGGTCGGTGTCGGCGGCGGGGACGCGCTCGGCGAGTGCGACCGCGCCCGAGTCCAGCTCGAGCCGGCTCACCTGGGTGGCCGTGTGGGCGACGCGCTGGAGGGGAGCGAGGTTGCGCCGGACGATCCACTGGCCGCCGATCGCGACGAGGGCCAGACCCGTGATGGTCGTGCCGACGACGAGCCCGAGGACGGCGTCGACGATCTTGTCGATGCCGCTCATCGGCAGCCCCGAGACCACGGTGTCGCCGTCGGGCTGCCGCGCCGCCACGACGCGGTAGTCGCCGAGGCCCTCGACCTCGACGGTGCGGGGGACCGGCCCGAGCCCGGCCCGGTCGAGCGCGGCGAGCTGCTCGGTGGACAGCTCGCCCACGGTTCGGCCGCTCTCGACCCGGTTGACCGCCACCACCCCGTCGCGCTGGACGACGAGCAGCGACTCGCCACCGCCGCCGGGGATCGGGCCGCCACCACCGCCTCCCCCACCGCGGGGTCCGCCAGCGCGCACGAGGCTCGACGTGACGTCCTGGTCGATCTGGTTGAGGAGGTGGTTGCGCAGCGCGATGACAGTGAACGCGGACGTGGCCACGGTGATGACGAGGAAGAGCCCGACGACCGCGGCGACGAGCTTCGTCGTCAGTGACCACCCGGTCGGGTCGAACCACGAACGGGCGCCGGGCGCCGTCGTGGTGGTGCTCACGGGGCCGGCTTGAGGACGTAGCCGACGCCGCGCATCGTGTGGATCATCGGCTCGCGGCCGGCGTCGATCTTCTTGCGGAGGTAGGAGATGTAGAGCTCGACGACGTTGGCCTGGCCGCCGAAGTCGTAGTTCCACACCCGGTCGAGGATCTGCGCCTTGGACAGCACGCGCTTGGGGTTGCGCATGAGGTAGCGCAGCAGCTCGAACTCCGTTGCGGTGAGCGCGATCTCGACACCGCCGCGGGTCACCTCGTGGCTGTCCTCGTCCATCGTGAGGTCGCCGACGACGAGCAGCGACGAGGAATCCTCGGCGACCACGGTCGTGCGGCGCATGAGGGCGCGGAGCCGGGCCACGACCTCCTCGAGGCTGAACGGCTTGGTGACGTAGTCGTCGCCACCGGCGGTGAGCCCGGCGACCCGGTCCTCCACCGCGTCCTTGGCGGTGAGGAAGAGGACCGGCACGGCGTCGTTGTCGGCGCGCATCCGGCGCAGCACCTCGAGGCCGTCGAAGTCGGGCAGCATCATGTCGAGCACGACGGCGTCGGGCTGGAACTCACGGGCAGCCTTGACCGCCTTGATCCCCGTGCCCGCGGCCCGGACCTCCCAGCCCTCGTAGCGCAGCGCCATCGACAGCAGCTCGGTGAGGTTGGACTCGTCGTCGACGACGAGGACCCGGACGGGGCTGCCGTCGGGCCGCTGGAGCTTGGCGGACGAGGTCGGAGTCGTGCTCATGGAACCCAGTGAAGCGTCACCGGATCGGTCCAGTCCATGAGTTCGCTGTGTGCTTCCTGTGAACGCGGCCGGTCCCGCGCTCACAGGCTGCGGGAGATGAGCTCCTTCATGATCTCGTTGGTCCCGCCGTGGATCTTCTGCACGCGCGCGCCGGCATAGAGCCGCGCGATGGGGTACTCGAGCATGTAGCCGTAGCCGCCGAAGACCTGGAGGCACCGGTCGACGACGTCGCACTGGACGTCGGTGGTCCAGTACTTCGCACGCGACGCCGTGGCCGCGTCGAGCCGGCCCTCGACGTGCAGCCCGACGCACCAGTCGAGGAAGGTGCGTGCCGCGAGCACGTCGGTGCTCACCTCGGCGAGGGTGAACCGGGTGTTCTGGAAGCTCGCGATCGGGGCGCCGAACGCCTCGCGCTCCTTGGAGTACGCCACCGCCAGCTCGACGGCGAGGTCGGCAGCGCCCACGGCGCCGACGGCGATGGCGAGCCGCTCCTGCGGCAGCTGGTGCATGAGCTGGTAGAAGCCCTGCCCCTCCTCCTCGCCGAGAAGGTTCGCGACGGGGACGCGCATGTCGGTGAACGACAGCTCGCGGGTGTCCTGCCCGTGCTGGCCGACCTTCTGCAGCACCCGGCCCCGCTCGAAGCCCTCGAGGCCGTCGACCTCGGCCACGAGGAGCGAGATGCCCTTCGAGCCCTCGCCGCCGGTGCGGGCGACGACGATGACGAGCCCAGCGTGGGTGGAGTTGGTGATGAACGTCTTGCTGCCGTTGACGACGTAGTGGTCGCCCTCGCGCTTCGCCGTCGTCCGGATGCGCTGCAGGTCGGACCCGGTCGAGGGTTCGGTCATCGCGATGGCGCCGACGAGCTCGCCGGAGGCCATCCGCGGCAGCCACCGCTGCTTCTGCTCCTCGGTCCCGTAGGTCAGGAGGTAGTGGGCGACGATCGTCGAGTGCACGGAGTAGCCGAGTGCGTCGTCACCGGCCCGCCCCTGCTCCCACAGCACCGCGGCCTCGTGCGCGAACGTGCCACCGCCACCGCCGTACTCCTCGGGCACCGAGATGCAGAGCAGTCCCGCGGCACCCGCCGCGAGCCATGTGTCCCTGTCGACCTGGTGCTGCTCGGCGAAGCGCGCGAGGTGCGGCGTGACCTCGCGTTCGAAGAAGGTGCGCGCGAGCGTCGCGACGTCCGCGACCTCGTCCGCCATCCACGGTGAGACGTAGGTCGGCGGCTGGAGGATGTCGGCCACGGCGGGCTCCTTCGGGTCGGGCGAGGCGGGTCGGACGGCCAGACGGGGCGGACGGTCAGACGGGTGGGGCCAGCGCCGCGAGCGGGATGTCGTGCTCGTCGGCCCACTGCTGCCACTCCTGCGCGGTGCGTCCGGCGAAGACCTCGCCGAGCCGGTCCCCGGTGAGGTCCTCGGGTGCCAGCTCGAGGACGGCGCACAGCCGAGCCACGAACTGCGGCTCGAGCGCGGCGAGGGCGACGTGCCCCACGGAAGCGGCGTAGACGGCATACACGGGAAGTCCTCCGCCGAGCGGGCCGCCGGGTGCGCTCAGCCCGTGGGTGAAGGGTGCCGCGATCGACACCCCGACCTCCGACAGGGCCACCTCGCGCCGCGACCCGACTCCCGTGCGGGCGCGCTCGACGAGGGCTGCGCACGCCTCGGCGGCAGCGCGTTCGGCCCCGGTGAGGTCCACGGCTGTCGTCGACGGCAGCCGCCCGTCGTGGAGCAGGCCGGCGCCCGCCTGGTAGGTGAGGTCGTGCCCCGCGACCTCGCCCTCGGCTCCGGGATGGCCGACGATGTCGACCTGGCAGACGCGCGTATGCCGTCCGCCCACCGATTCGTGGTCGAGACCGAGGCGCGCGAGGGCCGAGGGGCGCGAGCTCGTCACGAGGACGTCGGCCCCGGCGAGCAGGACGTCGAGCCGGGCCCGGCCCTCCTCGCTCTTGAGGTCGAGGCGTTCGATCTCCTGTCCGGCGTGCAGCTCGTCGAAGTACGCCTTGGCGTAGTGCTCGAGCGGGTCACCGCTCGGCGGGAGCACCGTCGTCGCGCTCGCCCCCATCGAGACCAGCCGCGCGACGGCGGCCGGCCCCGGCAGGTTGATGGCGACCGAGACCACGTGCACACCCTCGAGCGGTCCGGGCACGTCAGGCCCCGGCGTCCACGAGCGTCCCGGCGCGAGCGCGACCCCTGAGCCAACCCGACGGACGGAACCGCTCGCCGTAGGTGTCGGCCAGCTCGTCGGCGCGGGCCACGAAGCCGGCGAGGCCGCCCTCGTGGTTGGTCATGAACGTCGCCGGGCCACCGGTGTGCGGCGGGAAGCCGATGCCGAAGATGCCACCGATGTTGGCCGACTCGGTGTCGCGCAGCACGCCCTCCTCGAAGCACGCGGCGGTCTCGAGCGCCATCGCGAAGAGGTAGCGGTCCTGCAGGTCGCGCAGCGGGACACGGGTGTCCCGGGTCCAGCGCTCGCGCAGCCCGGGCCAGAGCACCTTGGGCCCATCGGCGGGGTAGTCGTACATCCCGGCCCCCGACGCGCGGCCCCTGCGCCCGAGCTCGACCATGGTGTCGATGAGCTCCTCGCCGGCCGACTTCTCGATGGTGCGACCCTCGGCCGTGGCGGCCTTCTCGGCCTCGGCGCGGATGTGCTGGGTCAGGGTGAGCGAGACCTCGTCGAGCATCGCCAGCGGCGGCGCGGGGAAGCCGGCCGACGTCGCGGCCCGCTCGACGGTCATCGGGTCGATGCCCTCGGCGACGGCCACGGCGCCCTCGAGGATGAGCGTGCCGAAGACGCGGCTGGTGTAGAAGCCGCGACCGTCGCCGACGACGACGGGGATCTTGCGGATCTGCTGGACGAGGTCGACGGCGCGGGCGGTCGCCTCGTCGGAGGTCTGCTCGCCACGGATGATCTCGACGAGCTTCATCTTGTCGACGGGCGAGAAGAAGTGCAGCCCGATGAAGTCCTTCGGGCGGCTGCTGAAACCCTGGAGCCCGGTGATCGGCAGGGTCGAGGTGTTGGAGCAGAGCAGGGTGTCGGGCCCGACGACGGCCTCCACCTCGGCGAACACCTTCTCCTTGAGGTCGTGGTCCTCGAAGACCGCCTCGATGACGACGTCGACGTCCGCGAGGTGGGAGGCGTCGGCGGTCGGCGTGATCCGGGAGAGGGCGGCGTCGCGCCCGGCGGCGTCGAGGCGGCCCTTGTCGACCTTGGCGTCGAGCAGCCGGGCGGTGTAGGACTTGCCCTTCTCGGCGCCCTCGAGGCTCACGTCCTTGAGGACGACCTCGATGCCCGAGGTGGCACAGGCGTGGGCGATGCCGGCGCCCATCATCCCGGCGCCGAGGATGCCGACCTTGCGGACCAGGCGCTTGTCGACACCTGCGGGTCGCAGGGCACCGCTGTTGATGGCCTGGAGGTCGAAGAAGAACGCCTGGATCATCGCTGTCGACTCCCGCCCGGCGGCCAGCCCGGCGAAGTAGCGGGACTCGATCCGGCTCGCGGTGTCGAAGTCGACCTGTGCGCCCTCGACCGCCGCCGACATGATGGCGCGCGGGGACTTCACCGGGCTGCCCTTGAGCTGCTTGCGCAGGTTGGCGGGGAAGGCCGGGAGGTTCGCGGCGAAGGCCGGCGTCGTCGGGGTCCCACCGGGGAGCTTGAATCCCTTGACGTCCCACGGCTTCGTCGCCGCGGTCTCGTCGCCGGCGTGCGCGCGGATCCACGCTTTGGCGGCCGGCACGAGCTCCTCGCGGGTGGCGACCAGCTCGTCGACGACGCCCTTGGCGTGGGCGTCGGCCGGGGTGCGCTGCTGACCCTGGAGCAGCCAGCCCATGAGGGCCTCGGTGATGCCGAGCATCCGGACGAGGCGGGTCACGCCGCCACCGCCGGGCAGCAGGCCGAGGGTGACCTCGGGCAGGCCGAGCTTGACCTTGTCGTCGTCGACGGCGATCCGGTGGTGGCAGGCGAGGGCGATCTCGAGCCCACCACCCAGGGCGGCGCCGTTGATGGCAGCGATGACCGGACGGCCGAGCTGCTCGAGCCGGCGCAGCTGCGCCTTGAGGCCCTCGACCTCGGCGAACGTCTCGCCGACGGTGTCGGACGTGACCTTCTGGAGGTCGGTGAGGTTGCCGCCCGCGAAGAAGGTCTTCTTGCCGGAGGTGAGGACGACGCCGGTGATCTCGTCGCGCTCGGCCTCGAGCCGGTCGATCGTCTCGCCCATCGCGCTCTTGTATGCCGCGTTCATCGTGTTCGCGCCCGCGGCGGGGTCGTCCATCGTCAGGGTGACGATGCCCTCGTCGTCGCGGTCGTAACGGATCATGTTCTCGCTCATGGTGTCTGGGGTTCCTGTCCGGAGTTCAGGTGCGGAGTTCAGGGATGGCTCGAAGGCAGTCGGAGGCGGTCGGGCGCGGTCAGACGCGCTCGACGACGGTGGCGATGCCCATGCCGGCGCCGATGCAGAGGGTGGCGATGCCACGCTCGAGGTCGCGACGCTCGAGCTCGTCGACGAGGGTCCCGAGGACCATCGCGCCGGTCGCGCCGAGCGGGTGGCCCATGGCGATGGCGCCACCGTTGACGTTGGTCTGCTCCTCGTTCCAGCCCATGTCGCGCATGAGCTTGAGGGCGACGGCGGCGAAGGCCTCGTTGATCTCGACGAGGTCGATGTCCCTGGCGGTCATGCCGACGCGGTCGAGCGCCTTGCGGCACGCGGGCGCCGGTCCGGTGAGCATGATCGTCGGCTCCGAGCCGACGACGGCGGTCGAGACGATCCGGGCGCGAGGCGTCAGGCCCATCTCCTGGCCGACCTGCTCGCTGCCGATGAGGAGGAGCGCGGCGCCGTCGACGATGCCCGAGGAGTTGCCGGCGTGGTGCACGTGCTGGATCCGGTCGACGCTCGGGTACTTCTCGGTGGCGACGAAGTCGAACCCGCCGGCCTCGCCGATCCCGGCGAACGACGGCTTGAGCGACGACAGCGACTCCACGCTCGTGCCGGGACGGATCGTCTCGTCGCGGTCGAGGATGGTCAGCCCGTTGGCATCCCTGACCGGCACGACGGAGCGGGAGAAGTGTCCGGCCTCCCAGGCGGCGGCGGCGCGGGCGTGCGACTGGGCCGCGAACCGGTCGACCTCGGCACGGTCGTAGCCCTCGAGGGTGGCGATGAGGTCGGCGCCGATGCCCTGCGGCACGAAGTCCGTGGCGAGGGCGGTCGCCGGGTCCATCGCCCACGCGCCGCCGTCGCTGCCCATCGGGACGCGCGACATCGACTCGACACCGCCGGCGAGGAGCAGGTCCTCGAAGCCGGAGCGGACGCGCGAGGCGGCCTGGTTGACGGCCTCGAGGCCGGACCCGCAGAAGCGGTTGACCTGGACGCCGGCCACGGGCTCGGGCAGGCCGGCATACATCGCCGCGACGCGGGGGAGGACGGCTCCCTGGTCGCCGACGGGCGAGACGATGCCGAGGACGATGTCGTCGATCTGCGCGGTGTCGAGGCTCGGGTTGCGTTCGCGGACGGCATCGATGAGACCGGTGACGAGGTCGATCGGCTTGACCTCGTGGAGGGAGCCGGAGGACTTCCCCCGTCCGCGGGGCGTGCGGAGGGCGTCGTAGATGACGGCCTGGGGCTGCTCGGGCATGGACGTGCTCCTTCGAGGTGCGCGACTTCGGTTCGTCGAGCACGATACGCAGCCGAACCGATGGGTAACAACGGTGCCGGTGCGTCCCTCGTCACGTCCGCGTCGAGGGATCCTCGATCAGCGGCTGCACTCCAGGTCGCCGAGGTCGACGGCCGCTGCCATCGCGCGGTAGCCCTCGTCGCCCGGGTGGAGGTGGTCGCCACCGTCGTAGGCCGGGAGCATCCGGGACGGGCGCTGCGGGTCGCGGATCGCGGCGTCGAAGTCGACGACGGCGTCGAACTCGCCGGTCGTGCGGATCCACTGGTTGACCTGCACCCGGATGGCCTCGCGCTGCGCGGACCACCGGCTGCCGCCCTCCCACGGCGTGATGGTGCCGCCGACGATGCAGACGCCGCGGGCGTGCGCGCGGGCCGCGAGCTGGCGGTAGGCGTTGATGAGGTCGGCGGGCTTGGTCGCGAAGTCCCAGCGGAGGTCGTTGACACCCTCCATGACGACGACGGTCCGCACGTCGGGCTGGGCGAGCACGTCGCGGTCGAAGCGTGCCTGCGCGCTCACGCCCGAGCCGTCGGCGAGGACCCGGTTGCCGGAGATCCCGGCGTTCATGACGCCGTACTGGTGGGGCGTGGGCCGGGCGAGGACGCGCCGGGCGAGGAAGTCGGGCCAGCGGCGGTTGAGGCCGGGCGTGGACCGGTCGCCGTCGGTGATGGAGTCGCCGAGCGTGACGACGGTGTCGACCTGCTGCGGTGTCTCGACGACGGCCGACTCGACCCAGGCGTAGCTGCCGGTCGAGGTCGGGAAGGCGGCTGCGCTCTCGTCGGCGGCGTGGTCGCCCGGCGTCGACACCCAGTTGGTCTGGTGGGCCAGCTTGTGCCCGCTCACGGTGCCGGCGTCGCCGACGACGTGGACGCTCACGGCGAGCGTCGACTCGGCGGGCAGGTCTCCCGGCAGGGGGTCGCTGAGGACCTCGGCGCCCACCGGCACGGTCACCGACGTCTCGTCGCCGAAGGTGAGGCGACGGTTGGTGCCGGCCTCGACGGCCGCGCCCTGGCCGGCCTGCCCGACCCACACGGAGTCGAACGTCACCGGCACCGAGCCGAAGGCGTTGGACAGCGAGATCCGCAGTCCGGATCCGCCGACGCTCGTGTGGACGATGTTGCGCACCGTCTGGTCGGCCAACGTGAACGTCGTCGTGTCCACCGCCGTCCCCCAGGTCCCGACCGTGTTGGTCGGCCGTGCCGCGATCGTCGGCGCCGGCTGCGGCAGCAGGACCACGGCGGCACTCGAGACGACGGCCGCGACACCGGCGACGGCCGTGGTGCGCGGACTTGAGAGGAAGGTCACAGGAAGAATTGTTCATGCTCGGGCGCGCTCGCGCCACTCGGCAACGCGAAGGCGCCGCCCCCGGGTGGGGAGCGGCGCCTCTGCGCGGGTCAGGTCACTTGCGCAGGACCTGCACCTCGGTCACCGCGATCGTCTGCGCGCCGGCATACGCCGTCGTGCAGTCGGTCGCGTTGTTCGGGTCCTCGTCCTGCTCACCCTGGAACTGCGGGCCGCCCTGGCACTGGTTCGTGTCGAGCGCGATCCGCAGGTGGGTCGCCGCGGTCTGCGGGATGTCGAACGTCCGCATCTTGAGCTCCGGGGCGACCGGTCGGGGCGCCGCGCCGGGGAACGCGTCCGGTGCGGACGTGAAGACCGGGCGGAAGTCCGCGTCCTGCGTGCACAGGACCCGGCCCTTGGCGTCGCACGCGAGCACCGTGAACGAGCGCAGGTTCTGGAAGCGACCGGCTGCGCCCGGCTCCGGGAGGGCGCTCACCTGCACCTTGCGGACGACCTGACGGCCGCCGACGAGGTCGATGGTGAACTGCTTCTGCGCTGCCGAGGGTGCCGGGACCGTGGTCGCCGTCGAGCCCTCGTCGCCGTCGATCATCGCGGGGACGTCGACGCCCTCGCCGGTGACCGTGGCTCCCGCCGCGCTGCTCGCGAGGTTGGTGAGCAGCTTGACCGGCATGTCGCGGGTCTGGCGCGGCTTGGCCGTGAAGGTCACCCGGGTCTGGCCCTTGCCGGCGGCGAGCACGGTGTAGGTGCGCTCACCCGGCAGGATCGAGAACGTGTCGGCGAGGTCGGTCGCCGGGTCGGTGTCCGCGATCGGCGTCGAGCGCGCGGTGTACTCGCCCACGAAGAGCTGCGCACCGGGCACCGGACGGCCGTCCTCGTCGGTCGGGTTGAACCGCAGCGTCGCCGGGTCGCCGTAGGCCGAGGTGAACGACGGCGTCGGGTTGCTGTCGTTGCTGTTGACCGACGCCGCACCCTGACCGAGGCCGCGACCGGCGAAGCCGTTCCACAGCAGGTCCTGGTTGGCGCCGCCGAAGCGGAGCAGGTCCGCCGCGAGCATCGCGTTGCGGGCGTCGACCATGCTCACCGAACCGGACGGCATGAGCAGCCACGCGTCGAAGACGAGCTGCATCCAGCGGCGGTTGCCCGGGCACGAGGTGACCGGGGTGGCGCCGGTGGCGCAGCTGCGCTGGACCGTGGCGTCGCCGGTGCCGTAGCGCGCCATGAACGCGCTGCGGATGTCGCCATGGGTGGCCGACCAGATCTCGCCGTCGGCGTGGACCTGGGGGCCGGTGAGGTCGTAGCCCACGTTGCTGTAGTTGAGCGGGCTCTTGCTGAAGTTGTAGTTGCGGATGCCGCGGTCCTCGTTGCCCGTGACGTACGAACCCATCGGGGTCGCCGTCGCGCTCACGGGGACGTAGCCCCACTCCTGGAGGTACTCCGTGGCCATGAGGTCGGACCAGCTCTCGCCCATCGCACCGGCCTGGAGGCCGGAGAGGCCGCTGTTGGGGCCGCCCGCCATGCGGTTGCTGATGCCGTGGCCGTACTCGTGGCCGATGACCGACATGTCGTAGTCACCGTCGACGCACGGGGCGTAGAACGAGCCGGCGAGCGGCTGCCAGAGGTACATGTTGCTGTAGCCGCTCACGCCCTCGGGCGGGGTGCCGAAGTTGGCGTTGTTGCGCGAACCGGACTGGGCACCGGACTGGCTGTAGCCGAGCACCGGGTCGTTGCCGAGCCCGCCCTTCCCGGCGTTGTCGCGCTGGAAGTTCCATGCCGTCTCGGTGAACCCGAGCTTGTAGGACCAGTCATGCATCCGGTTGTGCATCGCGAAGAGGTTGGTCGTGGCCGCGTCGATGTCGTTGCGGGCACTGCTCGTGTAGTTCGCCGGGTTGCACTTGTTGGCCGACCACTGGTTGGTCCAGGGGAAGGTGTAGTTGCGGTCCGGGGTGAGCGGCGCCGGGTTGACGGCGCCGATGCCGCGCCAGCGCTCGCCGCTGTAGGCGTTGTTGCCGTTCGTCGTCGTCGTGCTCTGGCCGGTGAGCGGGTCGACGTCCCACGCCTTCGGCGAGGCGCTGTTGGCGACCGTCTCGGTGCAGCCGGTGGCCGTCGTCCAGCACCACTCGACGCGGGTGTCGGTCGAGCTGTGGTCGGTGGCCGGGGTTCCGGTGAAGACCTTCCAGCGCGGGTTGTCGCTGTCGAAGTCGACGAGCGACTCGCGGGCGATGACGCTCCCGTTCGTCGCATCGACGTAGACCGAGTAGCCGCTGTCGTCGCCGTCGCGGACGACCACCTGGTATGCCGTCCGCGCACCTGAGCCGGGGACCGGCACCGCGACCTGCTTGACCTGCTGGTCGCCGACGAGGCCCTTGGCCCTGAGGGTGGTCCAGCCGGCCTCCTTGCTGCGCTGGGTGGCGGCGCCGCTTGTGACGTCCGACGCCTTGGCGCCGATGTTGGCGGCGGCCTTCTCGAGGGCCTGCTCGGGGCTGACCGACGGGGCGGCGCGACGAGCCGAGCTCTCGCCCCGCAGCGGCGCGAGCGTCGAGCTGACGTAGCGGGCGCTGCCCTTCTCGACGGCGACGACGACGAGGCCGTCGATGCCGGCGGGGACGCCGCCGATGACCTGGCGGAGCATGACGACGGAGGAGCCGCCGACGGCGTTGGTGCTCACGTGCTCCATCGACGCGATGTCGGCGGCCGTGAGGCCGAACGCGGTGGCGTTGCGCTCGAGGTAGGTGCGGGCGGCTGCCACGGGCTCGGAGCCGAGGCCGGTCGCGAGCGCCGCCGTGCCCTCGGGCGTGACGGTGCCGACCGAGCCGAAGCGGTTGAACGTCACCGTCGACCCGCCCGTGCCGCGGCTGGCCTTGCCGGCGGGGGCGGCCGCCGACCTCTGCGCGGCCGTCGGTGCGACGGACGCCTTGCGCAGGTCGATGTCGGGCAGGTGGTCGTGGCTGTCGCCTGCGGGCGGGACCGATGTTGGCCGGTCGTTCGGCGCCGCCAGCGCCGTGCCCGACGTCGCGGTTCCCACCGCGACGGCTGCTGCCAGTGCCGCCGCGGAGAGGGTGACCCCGTGGCGCCTTCCTCCGTGTGTCATGTGGAACTCCCCTTGTGACAAGGGCACCCCCGACGGCCACGGATGTCGCGCCGTTCGACCTGGTGCCGCCACCAGCCAAGTCGGGGGTGGGTCAGCACGGCACCCCCCAAAGAGTCAGGAGTTGGCAAAGAAGCAGAGGCTACCGGGAGAAAGTCACGCGAACGGGATACGACGGTGGGGTTGCGGCGACAGCATGCGAGAGGCGCCGCACCCCACGAGGGGGAGCGGCGCCTCTCTGCGAGATCTCAGCGCGAGGTCACTCGACCCCGAGGCGGGCCTTGAGGCCGTCGAGCTCGACCTGGAGCTGGGTCGGCAGGTTGTCGCCGAACTTGGCGAACCACTCCTCGATCTGCGGGATCTCGGCCTTCCACTCCTCGTTGTCGACGGTGAGCGCCTTGGCGAGCTCGTCGGGGTCCATGTCGAGGCCCTCGGTGTCGATCGACTCCGGGGTGGGGACGTGACCGATGGCGGTCTCGACCGCGGCGGCCTTGCCCTCGATGCGCTCGATGGCCCACTTGAGGACGCGCGCGTTCTCGCCGAAGCCGGGCCAGACGAAGTTGCCCTCCTCGTCGCGACGGAACCAGTTGACGTAGAAGATCTTCGGCAGCTTGGACGCGTCGGCGTCCTTGCCCATGTTGATCCAGTGCTGGAAGTAGTCGCCGGCGTCGTAGCCGATGAAGGGGAGCATCGCCATCGGGTCGCGGCGGACGACGCCGACCTGGCCGGTGGCGGCTGCCGTCGTCTCGGACGACAGGGTCGCGCCCATGAAGGTGCCGTGGGTCCAGTCGCGCGACTCGGTGACGAGCGGCACGGTGGTCTTGCGGCGACCGCCGAAGAAGATCGCCGAGATCGGGACGCCCTGCGGGTCGTCGTACTCGGGCGCGAGGATGTCGCACTGCTTGATCGGGGTGCAGTAGCGGCTGTTGGCGTGCGAGCTGAGCTCGCCGGCCTCGCCCTTCTCGGGGGTCCAGTCCTCGCCCTTCCACGACGTGGCGTGCTCGGGCATGTTCTCCAGGCCCTCCCACCAGATGTCGCCGTCGTCGGTGAGCGCGACGTTGGTGAAGACCGAGTTGCCCTTGTTGATCGTCGCCATCGCGTTGGGGTTGGTGTGCTCGTTGGTGCCGGGCGCGACACCGAAGAAGCCGAACTCCGGGTTCACGGCATACAGACGGCCGTCCTTGCCGAAGCGCATCCAGGCGATGTCGTCACCGAGGGTCTCGACCTTCCAGCCCGGGATGGTCGGCTTGAGCATCGCGAGGTTGGTCTTGCCGCAGGCGCTGGGGAAGCCGGCCGCGATGTAGTAGACCTGCTGCTCCGGCGAGGTGAGCTTGAGGATGAGCATGTGCTCGGCCATCCAGCCCTCGTCGCGCGCCATGACCGAGGCGATGCGCAGCGAGTAGCACTTCTTGCCGAGGAGGGCGTTGCCGCCGTAGCCCGAGCCGTAGGACCAGATCATCCGTTCCTCGGGGAACTGGACGATGTACTTCTCGGGGTTGCAGGGCCACTTCACGTCCTGCTGGCCGGGCTCGAGCGGGGCGCCGAGCGAGTGCAGGGCCGGGACATACTTTGCCGCCTCGCCCAGGTCTTCGATCCGCCGCAAGACCTGGCTGCCGCAGCGGGCCATGACGCGCATCGACGCGACGACGTACTCGGAGTCGGTGAGCTCGACGCCGAACATCGGGTTCTCGGACTCGAGGTGGCCCATGACGAACGGGATGACGTACATGGTGCGGCCCTGCATGCAGCCGGCGTAGAGCCCGCGCATGAGGTCCTTCATCTCGTTCGGGTCCATCCAGTTGTTGGTGGGCCCGCTGTCCTTCTCGTCGACCGAGCAGATGTAGGTGCGGTCCTCGACGCGGGCGACGTCGCTCGGGTCGGACGCGGCGTAGAAGCTGTTGGGCTTCTTGTCCTCGTTGAGGCGCACGAACGTGCCGGCGGCGACGAGCTTGTCCGTGAGCCGGGTCCACTCCTCGTCGGACCCGGTCACCCACACGACCTCGTCGGGGGTGGTCATCGCGGCGACCTCGTCGACCCAGGCCTGGAGGCCTGCGTGCGTGGTGCCCTGAACGGGTGCGGCGGGGGCGGTCATCTGCGTCCGTTGTCCTTCCGGTTCCGAGCGTGAGCCCGGCTTTGTGGCCCGGTCGACGCCGGAGCCACCTCGGAGGCGATCCGACGACTGACCTGCTGGATGGTTCACGGTACTCGCATCGTGAGACGCATCTTGTCCCATGGGCGAGAACCGTGGCGGGTGCTCCGGGGAGCACGGTCTGTCCACCGTAGGAGGTCCGCCGGACAGGCACGGCAGCGGAAACCTTTCCGCACCTATGAGGTCGCTCACACGCACGCCTACCTGCGGGTATGCCGTCCGCCTCCGCCGCTTCGAGGCCTCGCGCGAGCGCGTCCGCGGACGGATTTCTCGGTATGCCGGGTGCTCGCGTATGCTTTCCGATCGTTGCCCCGACAGGGTGCGACACGCGCCCGTAGCTCAACGGATAGAGCATCTGACTACGGATCAGAAGGTTAGGGGTTCGAATCCCTTCGGGCGCACTCTGTGTTGAGACAGAGGGCGAGCCCCGGCAGCGGAAACGCGCCGGGGCTTCGTCGTGCCCGGGCCGCGACCGTGTGGGCTCGTGCATGATGCGTCCATGTCCGTCCTCTTCGACTACTTCGCAGCACCGTCCGACGAGATCGCGGCTGCGGTCGTGGACCGAGACGGTGGCCCGGCGGCACAGCACGGCGCCGAGGGGTTCGACACCGTGACCGGCTGGGGGATCGACCCGGTGGTCCAGCTCGGCACGCTGGAGTCGCTGCTCACCGGCAGGAGTTACGACGAGGTCGTCGAGGACGCGCGCAGCGGCCAGACCCTCGCGGTGCGGGACGGTGGGGAGCGGCTCGTCCTGGCGGTGACCGACGGCCTGACCGCAGCCCTGGTGGGCGCGGGGTCCGAGCGGCTCGCGAGCGTGGCTCCGCAGTGGTCGCAGACCGAGGAGTTCTGGGGAGGGGCCGACCCTGCTGACCTGGCCGAGTTCCTCGATCAGCTCTCGGCCCTTGCCGAGCGGGCCTCGGAGTCGGGGCAGAGGATCTACTGCTGGGTGTGCGTCTAGCTGTGATGTCCAAGGAGGTCGTCCCGCCCAAAGGCGGTGAGTCGCGCTGACAGGTGAAGGCCTCCGGTTGTGGAGTGGAGCTGTCTAGTTCACCGCTCCCAACCTGGAGGCCTTCGTGTCCCACGCGAACGCGACCCTGACCCCACGCACCCGACTGAGGCTGGCGCGCCTGATCGTCGAGCACAGATGGACGTACTCGGCGGCGGCGAAAATGTTCATGGTCGCCCCCAAGACGGCGAAGAAGTGGGCTGACCGGTACCGGTTCGAGGGCCCGGCCGGGATGGCGGATCGGTCCTCTCGCCCACACCACTGCCCCACCAAGACCCCGACCAAGGTCGTGCGTCAGATCGTGCGGTTGCGGTGGCGTCACCGCCTCGGCCCGGTCCAGATCGCTGGCCGGCTCGGCATCCCAGCATCAACCGTCCACGCCGTGCTCGTACGGTGCCGGGTCAACCGCCTCTCCCGCATCGACCGGGTCAACGGCGAACCATTGCGCCGCTACGAACACGACTACCCCGGCTCTCTGATCCATGTCGACGTCACCAAGTTCGGCAATATCCCCGACGGCGGTGGCTGGCGCTACGTCAGCAAGCAGCAAGGCTTCCGCAACCGGGCAGCCACGGACACCCAGCGCCGCAGGGGCAAGCTGCGTGGCCCGCTGATCGGGACCGCGTACGTGCACACCGTGATCGATGACCACTCCCGCGTCGCCTACGCCGAGATCTGCACGGGAAGATCGAGCGCTTCCACCGCACCCTGGCCGACGGCTGGGCCTACGCCCGGTTCTACGAGTCAACCAACCAGCGCAACTCCGCCCTGCCCAACTGGCTCCACTTCTACAATCACCACCGCGCCCACTCCGCGATCGGAGGCCACCCGCCAGTGACCCGACTGACCAACGTCCCTGGGCATCACATCTAGCCACACCTTGGCCACCACGACGAAGCCCCGGCAGCGGGATCGCGGCCGGGGCTTCGTCGTGTGGCGGGCTGGTCAGTCGGCGGTCTGCAGTGCCTTGACCTCGTCGCGCGCGGCCACGACCGCCTGGTGCTGACGGGTGACGACCTCGCGGAAGCCGGCGCTGAGGTCCTTCTCGAGCGCCTTCTCGTACTCGGAGACCGCGTGGTCCTCGCCGGTCACGGCAGCGCCGAGCACACCGCCGGCGTCATCGCCGGTGAGGGCGTCCTTGAGCGCGATCCAGCCGCGGTGCACGGCCGCGGCGGCGGTGCCGCTCTCGTCGACGTCGTCGCCGTACTCGTGGCCGAGCTCGACGATCTCGCGGCGGAACCCGGCCCGCTGCTGTGCCAGGCGCTCCAGGACGCTCGCCCACTCGGCGCGGTCGCTGTCGCGCAGCTTGGCGGCGGCGTCGGCGAAGCCCTTCTCGCCGTCGCGCAGGGTCTCGACCAGCTCCTCGGCAGCCTTCTCGTCGTCCGACATCAGTGCTCCTTCTCGTTGGGGTCACGACCCGGTGGGGCCTGCTGGCGACGCTACGTGAGCGGGACGGCATACAGGGCGGGAGAGGTGGCCTGACCTGCGGGAATGCGCGGGTCGTCGCAGGCATACGGTGGGGGGATGGACTATCGATACCTCGGCAACAGCGGACTCAAGATCTCCGAGATCACCTACGGCAACTGGCTCACCCATGGCTCGCAGGTCGAGAACGACATGGCGACCCGGTGCGTGCAGGCGGCGCTCGAGGCGGGCATCAGCACCTTCGACACCGCCGACGTCTATGCCAACACCAAGGCCGAGACGGTGCTCGGCGAGGCGCTCAAGGGTGAGCGGCGCGAGAGCCTCGAGATCTTCACCAAGGTCTATTGGCCGACCGGCCCTGGCGGCAAGAACGACACCGGCCTGTCGCGCAAGCACGTCATGGAGTCGATCAACGGCTCCCTGCAGCGGCTCCAGACCGACTACGTCGACCTCTACCAGGCGCACCGCTACGACACCGAGACGCCGCTCGAGGAGACGATGCAGGCCTTCGCCGACATCGTGCGACAGGGCAAGGCGCTCTACATCGGCGTCAGCGAGTGGACCGCCGACCAGATCCGCGAGGGCGTGCGACTGAGCAAGGAGCTCGGCTTCCAGCTCATCTCCAGCCAGCCGCAGTACTCGATGCTGTGGCGCGTCATCGAGGACGAGGTCGTCCCGACGAGCGCCGAGCTCGGTGTGAGCCAGATCGTGTGGAGCCCCATCGCCCAGGGCGTGCTCACCGGCAAGTACCAGCCGGGTCAGGCGCCGCCCGAGGGCTCGCGCGCCACCGACGAGAAGGGCGGCGCCGACATGATCAAGAGGTTCATGAACGACGACGTCCTCACCCGCGTCCAGGGCCTCAAGCCGATCGCCGACGAGGCCGGGCTGACCATGGCCCAGCTCGCCGTCGCGTGGGTGCTCCAGAACGACAACGTCGCTGCGGCCCTTGTCGGCGCCTCCCGGCCCGAGCAGGTCCACGAGAACGTCAAGGCCGCCGGTGTGCGGCTCGAGCCCGAGCTGATGGACCAGATCGACGAGGTCCTCGGCGACGTCGTCGAGCGGGACCCCGGCAAGACCGCCGAGACCGCACCACGGGAGCGCGTCGCCTGACCGGCGAATGCTGCGGGCCGTTCGACCGCAGGCGTCACCGCGCGCACGCATGGCCGGTGGCGTCTGCGGGTAGGTCTGGGGCATGGATGCACTGACGGTCCAGGGTCACTTGGCGATGCTGGTCCTCGCCGACGGCACCGTGACCCTGGTGAGGCAGCTGGGCGGCACCGCCAGCCGTCCGCCGGCGGGTCGTCGTGAGCGGATGATCCCGTTCGAGTCGATCACCGCCGTCGGGCTGGAGCCACCCACACTTCTCAGCCGGGGCGCCCTGACCCTGCGGCTGGTGGGTCCGCCCGGCGACGAGGCGCAGCCCGAGGTCGTCCGCTTCAGCCGGAGCCAGAGTGCCGCGATCCGGGAGTTCGTGGACGCGCTGCGTGAGTCCATGGCGACGGCAGGCCCCCCTCGGCAAGCGTCCGTCCCCGAGGGGTCGTCCTGAGGACCTGGGCGTCCGCTGCGGCCGCGCCCGAGACCGTGTCGGCCACTGTCGTGGCGGGTCAGGCGACGCGGACGCGCTCCCCGAGCCTGGCCACCACGACCGCGGACGAGAGCTCGTCACGGATCCGCCCGGCCAGTGCCTCCGCGGAGGCGGCCTCGGCGTGGTTGACGAAGACGGTGTCCGGCTCGTCGGGGAGGGAGTGCAGCCACCCCAGGAGCTCGTCCGCGTCGGCGTGCACCGAGAACCCCTCGTCGTGGGCGACCTCGGCCCGCACCGGGACGTAGGAGCCGGCGATCTTGACCTCCCTCGCCCCCTCGGCCAGCGCGCGGCCGCGAGTCCCGACCGCCTGGTAGCCGGTGAGCAGCACGGTGTGCCGCGGGTCGGGCAGCATCGAGGCGAGGTGGTGCACCACCCGCCCGCCGCTCGCCATCCCCGAGGCCGACACGACGATGCTCGGCGTCCGCGGCCTGTTGAGGGCGCGCGACTCGTCGGCCGTGAGGGCGAGCTGCCAGCGCGGCAGGTTCGCCAGGGTGGTCTCGATGTCCTCGGCGAGCTCGCCCTGCGCGACGGCACTGCGATAGACCTCGAGCACCTTGAGCGCCATCGGGCTGTCGAGGTGGATCGGCACGTCGGGGATGAGCCCGTCACGGCGCAGGCGGCCGAGCGCCTCGAGGACGAGCTCGGTGCGGTCGACGGCGAAGGCCGGGATGAGCACCGACCCACCACGCTCGATCGTGCGGCTGATCGTCGCGGCCATCTCGTGGTGCCCGGGGTCGCCGGTGGGGTGCGTCCGGTCGCCGTAGGTCCCCTCGACGACGACGTGCCTCGCGGCCGGGGGAGTGGGGCGGGGCCGCAGCAGCGGGTGGTGTGGTCGTCCGAGGTCTCCGGAGAAGAGCACCGACGTGTCGCCCTGGTCGAGCAGCACGCTCGACGAGCCGAGGACGTGCCCCGCCCGCACGAGGGTCAGCCGACCTTCCGATCGCAGTGGCACCGCGGTGTCGTATGCCGTGGGCTCGAGCAGCGAGATCGCATGCTCCGCATCGGTCGCGGTGTAGAGCGGGAGTGGCGGATCGTGCCGGGAGTAGCCCGACGACCGGGCGTCGTCGGCCTCGAGCTCGAGCAGGTGGGCGCTGTCACGCAGAACGATCGGGATGAGCGCCGCCGAGGCCCGGCTGCACCGGGCCGGACCGGAGAAGCCCTGCCGGACGAGCGCCGGCAGGTAGCCGCAGTGGTCGAGGTGGGTGTGGGTGAGGACGACTTCCTCGATGCCCGAGGCGGGCGACCGGAACGGCTCCCAGTTGAGCCGGCGCCACTGGCGCTCGCCCTGGTAGAGCCCGCAGTCGACGAGGGTGCGGCGCCGGTCGTGCTCGACGAGCGTCTTGCTGCCCGTGACCGTGCCGGCCGCGCCGAGGAAGGTCAGCACGACGCCCATCAGGCGTCGCCGTCCTCGGCCCAGTCCGACGGCACGACGACGACGGGACAGTGGGCGTGGTGCACGACGTGGGCACCCACCGACCCGAGCAGCAGGCCCGGGAACCCGCCGAGGCCGCGTCGCCCGACGACGAGCAGCTGGGCGCCGCGCGACGCCTGGACGAGGGTCGGTCCGGCGATGCCATGCACGAGGGACTCCGTGACGCGCACCTCGGGGTACTCGTCGCGGTAGCCCGCGAGCATCTCCGCGACGAGGAGCCGGTGCGACTCGACGACACGCTCGCGCGCCTCCTCGGGGTCGCCCCGGGTGAACGCGGCGTTCGCCTCGTCCCACCACCACGAGTGCGCGGCCACGAGGGGCACCTGACGACGAGAGGCCTCCGCGAAGGCGAGCGCGACGGCGGGGGCGGAGTGCTGGTGCGCGTCGACGCCGACGACGACGGGGCCGCTCGCCGACCGGTCCGCCGCGAGAGGGACGACCATGACCGGACAGGCTGCGTGCGCGATGACCTTGTCGGCAGTGGCGCCGAGCAGGATCGCCTCGGCCTGTCCGAGCCGGCCGCCGTCGAGGACGACCATCGACGCCTGCCGACTCGCCTCGACGAGCATCGCGGCGGGGTCCGCGACCTCCGTGACGGCGCTGACCCGGAGGTCGGGCACAGCGCGCAGGGCGCGCTCGCGGCACCTCTCGGTGCGGTTGGCGACCCGCACGAGGTGCTCGTCGGTCCACGGCACGATGCTCAGCCCGGTGGCGTGCATGACCCGCAACGGCCGGCCCCACCGGCGGGCCTGGGCGGCTGCCTCCTCGACGGCGCGACCTGTGGCCTGCCCGTCGTCGACGCCGACGACGACCGGGTGACCGGTGGACGAGTCGGTGGTGCTCATGGCGCTCTCCCTTCGACGCTTCGAGCGTCGCCCCGGTGGGGCGGGGACGCGAGGGTCCAAGGTCCCTCGTGCACGCGGCATACGAGAGGGATGGGACGATCGATGGCTGTCCCAGACCAGACGGAGGCCCAGATGGCAGAGCGGTTCGGTCGCCCCAGCCCGCGGGCGGCGATCTCGATGGCGTGGCACCACCCGGTGTCCGCGCTCGCCGCGAAGGCCGCGGCCGCGGCGGGGCTGGCCTTCTGGCTCGGCGGTCTGCTGCCGGGCGACCTCGGTGAGTACCGCTACTACGCGGCGCTCGGCGCCTACTCGGTGATCTACCCGAGCGTCTCGGACTCGGTGGTCCAGGCCGCGCGTGCCGTGGTCGGGGTCCTGCTCGGAGCCCTGCTGGCGATGGGGCTGCAGCTCACGGCCTGGACCAACCCGATCACCGTCGGCCTGGCGGTCGGACTGGGAGTCCTCGTCGGCGCCTGGCGTTGGCTGCGGGACCAGACGACGTGGGTGCCGGTGGTTGCGCTGTTCGTGCTCGCGGTGGGTGGTGCCCGTCCCGAGGGCTACATCGAGGCCTACGTCGTCCAGATCGTCGTCGGTGCGCTCGTCGGGATGCTCGTCAACTTCGTCGCGTTCGCGCCTCTTCCGCTGCACGAGCTGCAGAAGTCGACCACCGACCTGCGGCGCGAGCTCGCCCGGCAGGTGCGAGCGGTGGCCAACGCGCTGTCCGACGAGGGCGGCGGTCGCGCCGACGACGCGCTCGCCGGTCTGCCCGAGGTCGGACCGGCACGCGAGCGGGTGCGGCTCGCGATCGCGCAGGCGAGGAGCGCGCGCAAGGGCAACCCCCGCGCGCCCCGGACCGCGCACATCCACCGGGCGCTCTTCGACCTCGGGGAGACGCTGCAGCGGTGCAGCACGGCCGTCGAGTCGATGGCCGTCGTCATCCTCGACCCCCACGCGCAGCCGCTCACCGACGACCTGCGGCGCCGGACGGCCGACCTCATGATCTCGCTCGCCGTGCTCTTCGAGGCGGTCGACGACACCGTCCCCGACGACGGTGACGTGCTGGCGGCG
The DNA here is from genome assembly GCF_964253435.1 of Knoellia sp. LjRoot47. Taxonomy (NCBI): domain Bacteria; kingdom Bacillati; phylum Actinomycetota; class Actinomycetes; order Micrococcales; family Intrasporangiaceae; genus Knoellia; species Knoellia sp. LjRoot47. Next base: position 714,842 of record NZ_CAXUQS020000001.1, on the reverse strand, counting down.
CGGCGGGCCGTCGACGGCCTCATCGACGCCGTCGACGCCGAGAGCGGGGCCGGTCGCGAGACCCGCTACGTCGCGGGCGCCGCCGCCGTCTCGGGTCTGCGCTGCCTCGAGGCGTTCGTCACGTCGCAGCGGCGCTCCGGAGCCGACGCGGCCGTCGTGCCGGGGCCGCCGCTCGTGCTGCCGCCCGACGAGGACTGAACGCCCGGACGGTGCGCCGGTGCGCGCGGCCGGGGGCGGCGAGGTTGCGGGTGTCCCGTAGCCGGGTATTGCCCTGATCGCAAAGTCGCAGATCAGCCAGTCCCACGGCAGAGTGTGGCGTCATGTCAGCAGACACCGATGTCAGACAGTCAGGCGAGTCCGAGACCAAGCTCAAGCGGGGGATCACCCCCTTGCTGCTCTTCTTCTTCATCGTGGGGGACACCCTCGGCGCGGGGATCTACACCCTCGTCGGCACCATGGCCAACGACGTCGGCGGGGCGATCTGGCTGCCCCTGATCTTCGCTCTCGTCCTCGCCCTGCTCACCGCGGGCACCTACGCCGAGCTCATCACGAAGTACCCGCACGCGGGTGGTGCGGCTCGCTACGCCGAGCGCGCCTTCAAGAAGCCCTACGCCACGTTCATCATCGGCTGGCTCATGCTCTCGTCGGGGATCACGACCTCGGCCGCCCTCGCCAACGCGTTCGCGGGTGACTACCTCAAGGCCCTCGTCGACCTGCCGTCCGTCCCCGTGACGCTCGTCTTCATCGGCGCCCTCATTGCGATCAACCTGCGCGGTGTGCGTGAGTCGCTCATGGCCAACGTCGGCGCCACCGTCATCGAGATGACCGGCCTCGTGATCATCATCGTCGTGGCGGGCATCGTCTTCGGCAAGGGCGACGCCGACGTCTCGCGTCTCACGACCTTCGCCGAGGGCGTGACGCCTCTCCAGGGCGCCTTCGCCGCGACGATCACCGCGTTCTTCTCCTTCCTCGGGTTCGAGGCCGCGGCCAACATGGCCGAGGAGGTCAAGCAGCCCTCGAAGGCCTACCCACGTGCGCTGTTCGGCGCGATCCTCACGGCCGCGCTCATCTACCTCCTCATCGCCCTCGGCGCCGGCGCAGTCGTCCCGACGGACCAGCTCGCCGCGTCCGAGGGGCCGCTGCTCGAGGTCATCAAGGCGTCGGCGCTCTCCTTCCCGACCTGGCTGTTCGGCGCGATCGCCCTCGTCGCGATCGGCAACGGCGCGCTGCTCTTCATGGTCATGGCGAGCCGCGCGACCTACGGCCTCGCCGAGGCCGGCCTGCTCCCGCGGATCTTCGGCGACGTCGCCTCGACCCGCCGCACGCCGTGGGTCGCGATCCTCGTCGTCGGCGCGATGACGATGGTCATGAGCTTCGTCGGTGACGTGGGCCTTCTCGCGGACACGACGGTGCTGCTGCTCGTGCTCGTCTTCATCTCCGCCAACATCTCCGTGCTCGTGCTCAAGAAGGACGAGGTCGAGCACTCGTACTTCCGCACCCCGTCGATCGTCTCGATCCTCGCGCTCGTCGCAAGCGTCGCCCTGCTCACCCAGCAGAGCGCACAGACGTGGCTCATCAGCGCCGGCTATGTCGTCGTCGGCACCGTGCTCTTCCTCATCGCCCGCGCGGCTCGCAAGCGCGAGGGCGAGCCGGAGCAGGAGGGGCCGGTCGACCTCGGCTGACCCCTGTCGGGCGACCGGCCCGACTCAGTCCTGACGCCGTCGCGCAGGCTCGCGGAGCTCCGCAGCCTGCGCGGCGGCGTTCGCCGTGTCGAGGACGATCCGAGCCGGTATGCCGGCCTGCTCGGCTGCTGTACGGACGTCCTCGAACTCGGGGGTCGCGTGCACGACGGTGCCGTCACCGGTGTGGGACAGCTTGATCCGCACCGGGTGCCCGTGGATCGTGACGGTCGCGAAGGACCGGTCCAGCGCGTGGCGGGTGACCGGGTGCTCGCGGACGCCGAGTGTCGTCGTGTGCCGCAGGACGAGGTCGCGCAGTGGCGCACGGTGGGCGTCGTCGCACAGGACCGACAGGGTGTGGGCGGGGCGCCCCTTCTTCATGAGGATGGGGACGAGCCATGCGTCGGCGGCGCCGGCCTCGATCAGCGACTCGAGGACCCCGGGCCACAGGCGGGGGTCGAGGTCGTCGACATTGGCCTCGAGCACCCACAGTGCCTGTGCGGCAGGGGTGTCCGTGTCCGTGACCTCCCCGACGACGACGCGCGTGACGTTGGCGCGACCCTCGACGTCCTTGGTCCCGGCGCCCGAACCCGAGGCGGTGACCCGCATCCGCGGCAGGGCCTCGCAGGTCGTGGCGAGCGCCCGGACGAGGGCCAGACCGGTCGGGGTGGCGAGCTCGCCCTCGCCGACGGCAGCGACCTCCCACCCGGTGGCAAGTCGCAGGGTCGCCGGCGCGGGGACCCCGACGGTGCCGTGGCTGGTGCGGGCGGTGCCGGACCCCAGGGCGACCGGACCTCCGGACACCGACGTCACGCCGAGCAGGTGGAGGGCGGCGCAGACGCCGACGACATCGGCGATCGAGTCCCACGCGCCCACCTCGTGGAAGTGGACGTCGGCAGGGTCGACACCATGGACGTGCGCCTCGGCGTCTGCGAGCACCTCGAAGACGTGGACGGCGCTGTCGCGCACCGGTTCCGGGATGTCCGCGACCTCGATGAGCGTGCGGATCTCGGTCCACCGGCGGTGCGGCTGGTCGGGGGCGATGACCTCGACGTCGACCTTGGCCGCCCGCAGCCCGGCACGGCTCACCTCGGTGAGGGCGAGCCGCACGGTCCCGGGCAGGACGGCGTCGACGACGGACTGGACCTCGGCGAGGTTGGCGCCCGCATCGACGAGCGCCCCGAGCAGCATGTCCCCGGCGACGCCGGCGCCGGCGTCGATCCAGAGGTGGGTGGTCATGCGCGAAACGGTAGTGGCAGGCACCGGCGGCCGGGCGACGTGCCCGGTGCACGGCATACGGGCTCCGGTCCGGATCGCAGGTCTCAGCGCAGCCGGAAGAGGACCTCACCGGCGTTGGGCACGACGAAGGTCTCGCCGTCGGCCTGGGCCGCGGCGAGGTCGAGCGAGTCCGGGTCGAGGTAGCCGAGGTTGGCCTGGCGGCACTGTTCCTCGGGGACGCGGGTCGCCAGCGTGACCTTGACGCGCAGGCGCTCCTCGCCGGTCCCGGCGTCGTAGGTGCCGGCGCCGCGCAGGTGGGTCGAGTGGGCGAGGGTGCCCCAGTGGACGTGCTTGAAGCGGTCCCACTGCTTCACGAAGTAGTCGCGGCAGTGGTAGCCGATCTCGAGGATCTCGGGGTGGCTCGTCGAGATCTCGGTGATGTGCGGTGCGTAGAGGATGACTTCGCCGCCGTCCGCGACGACGGGCTCGAGCTTGTAGAAGCCCTTGGCGCCGGTCCAGATGTCCTCGTACATCTCGGGGATGACCGAGATGACACGCGACACAGGCTCGTCGAGGTGGTGGACGTGGGTCGCCGCGCAGACCTCGGCAGCGCTGGCCCACGACGAGATCGTGTCCCCGAACGAGATCGAGTGCAGGTCGAGGCTGCCCGCTTCGCCGACGACGCAGAAGGCGAGCTTCTCGGCGGGGACGAGCGAGGCGCCCTCGTTGATGAGCGCGCGCACCGGCGTGATCGCCGTCGTGCCGATGATCTCGGCCGAGGTGATGAGTGCGCCGATCCAGTGCGACACGTCGATGATCTCCTGGCCCGCGACCCCGGGGAAGAAGTACTTGTTGCCACCCGAGATACCGACGACCTCGTGGGGGAGGACCGGACCGAGCACCAGGGCGACGTCGTGCTCGACGACCGCGCGGTTGAGGAGGACGGGCACGTCCATCGTCAGCCGTCCCTCGGAGAGCTCGCTGAGTCGCGCCGCCGGGATGGTGCCGAGGTCGGCGAACGTCTCGGGGTCCCACCACTCGTGGTTGACGACCTCCATCCCCGGATAGGTCTCCTCGAGCGCGCCGACCTCGTAGCCGAGGTGCGCGGCGAGGGCCTCGTCGCTCATCGGCTGGTGCGTGCCGAGAGCGATGAGGGTCGTCATCCGGGTCACCCGGCCGTGGAGGGCGGCGTGGACGGCGCCCAGGAGCATCGGCAGCGGGCAGGTGCGCGTGCCGTCGGGGACGACGATGCAGACGCTCCTGCCGTCGAGGTCGGTTGCGGCCAGCTGCTCGGCGATGAAGGTCGTGACCTGCTCCGTGGGCAGGACACCGTGCTCGTCGCCGATGCGTGCTGCCCGCAGGGCGGCCTCGGCGGGAGTCTCCTCGATCGTCGATGTCATGGGTTCACTCTTGCCGGGGGCCTCAACGGCTGGCAAGGCGGGGTGGTGGCGCTCGGTGCCCGGTGCGCTGGTCGGGACGCGGGCGGCTCGGCGGACTCGGGACGAACAGTGAGAAGGTGAAGGCATGGAGGACGTGAGCTTCGGCCCGGACGAGTCGAGGGTCGAGCGCGTCCTTCATGCCTTCGCCCCGTTCGAGCGGGTCGGCGTCGCCTACTCCGGCGGGGTCGACTCGGCCACCCTGCTCGCCCTGGCCACCCGGGCGCTGGGTCCCGACCGAGTCGTCGCCGTCCTCGGCGTCTCCCCGAGCCTGGCCGCCGACGAGCGCACCACGGCCCACGAGGTGGCTGCCTTCATCGGCGTCCCCGTGGTCGAGGTGCGGACCCACGAAGGTGAGAACCCGGCATACCGGCTCAACGGCCCGGATCGGTGCTTCCACTGCAAGGACGAGCTGTTCACCCGGATCGACGATGACGTGGTCGCCGCGCATCGGCTCGGCGCGGTCGCCTACGGCGAGAACGCGGACGACGCGCTGCGGCCCGACCGCCCCGGGTCACGGGCCGCGACCGAGCACCGCGTGCTGCGCCCGCTCGCCGACGCCGGACTCGACAAGGCCGCCGTCCGCAGGGTTGCCCGAGTGCTCGCGCTCCCGTGCGCCGACAAGCCGGCCGCGCCGTGCCTCGCCTCGCGGATCCCGCACTTCGAGGAGGTCTCGCCCGAGAAGCTCGCGCAGGTCGAGTCGGCCGAGGCGGGGCTGCGTGCGCTGGGGTTCGCCGACTGCCGGGTGCGCCACCACGGCGAGGTCGCCCGGGTCGAGCTCCTGCCCGACGACATCGAGCGCGCCACCGCCCCGGGGCTGCGTGACGAGGTCGACGTCGTGGTCCGGCGTGCCGGGTTCCGGTTCGTCACCGTCGACCTGCGCGGCATCCAGTCCGGTGCCTTCACCCTCCCGCTCGTGGCAGCAGCGCGTGGCTGAACCGCGGACCCGGGGGCCTTGGGAGCCGGGCGACGCGCTGCGCGACATCGCCGAGCTCGACCTCGACCGCGCCGCCCGGCGCGGCTACCCCGAGGCGGTCTACTGCGAGGGCAAGACCGCGGCGCAGGTCGGAGCGATCGCCGCGGCCGTCGGGGAGCGGAAGGCTCGCACCCTCTTCACCCGTGCCTCCGCGGACCACGTCGACGCGATCCTCGCGGCTCTCCCCGACGCCGCCCACGACGAGACGGCGCGGCTCGTCGCGTGGCCGGCCGAGCCGCCCGAGCCCACGGGTGGCGGCGTCCTCGTCGTGGCGGCCGGCACGTCCGACCTGCCCGTGGCCCGTGAGGCGCTGCTCGTGGCGCGGCACCTCGGCCGCAGCGCCGAACTCGTCGTCGACGTCGGCATCGCCGGGCTGCAGCGCATCCTGTCGCGGCTCGACCAGCTGCGCGCCGCGCGGGCCATCGTCGTCGTCGCGGGAATGGACGGCGCCCTGCCCGGAGTCGTCGCGGGCCTCGTCGCCGCTCCCGTCATCGCCGTCCCCACGTCGGTGGGCTACGGCGCCGCGTTCGAAGGGCTGGCGCCGTTGCTCACCATGCTCAACAGCTGCGCGCCGGGTGTCGCGGTCGTCAACATCGACAACGGATACGGCGCCGGCCACATGGCGGCCCAGATCGCCGCTCCCGTGTCGGGATGAGGCCGCGCAAGGGGTAGCGTGCCCCCGAGTCTCCGTTTCCGTGAGGCGCGCCCTCCACCTCGCACGGGAGTCCGACGGTGTTGAACTCGACGCTTCTGATGTCGTCCGCCCACCACTTCGGCAACGACCACAAGCTCAACCCCTACTACGAGGACGGCGAGACCGTCGACACGGCCAAGGCCGAGCTCGAGCACGCGGGCATCCGCGACGCGCTCCGCTCGGCCGGCGCGGAGATCATCCAGGTCGATGCCCCACCGGCCTGCCAGGACGGCGTCTACACCGCCAACTGGGCCCTCGTGCGCGACGGTGTCGCGCTCATGGCGACCCTGCCCCCGTCCCGCAAGGGCGAGGAGCCATGGGCGCGGACCAAGCTCACCGAGCTCGGCTACCGGGTCGAGGACCTGCCCGAGCCGTGGCGCTTCAGCGGGCAGGGCGACGCCCTCGTCTGCGGCGACCTCGTCTTCTGTGGGGCCGGCTACCGCTCCGACGAGCCGGCCCTGGCGTATGCCGCGCAGCGCTTCGGTCTCGAGCGGATCCAGCTCCAGACGCTCCCGCTGCTCAATGCCGACGGCAGCCCGCACGTCAACGCCGTGAGCGGGTGGCCCGACAGCTACTGGTACGACATCGACCTCACGCTCGCCGTCCTGCGCGAGCCCGACGCCGACGGGCGCGGCCTCATCGCCTACTGCCCCGAGGCCTTCACCCCCGAGAGCCGCGACCTGCTCGCGCGCCTCGACGCCGTCGACACGATCGAGATCGCCGAGTCCGAGGCGATGGAGTCGTTCGCCTGCAACCTCGTCTCGACCGGCACGACGGTGGTCATGAGCGACAGCGCCCCGCTGCTGCGGGCCGACGTCGAGAGCGCCGGTCTGTCGGTCATCACGCCGCACGTCGACGAGCTCGCCAAGGGCGGCGGCTACATCCGCTGCACCAGCCTCTGGGTCTGACCCGCACGACTGCTGCGACTGATTGCCCCACCGCGAGGCGCTCGCCGGCGCTCGCTCCTCGTGGTGGGGCAATCAGTCGGGGTCAGGGGCGCTGCTGCTGGGCCCGGGCGTGCCTCTCGTGGAGGCGATCGCGCACCTCGTCGGGCGTGTAGGCGCGCCGCTGCCTCTCGTTGCGCGCCACGACCGCACCCGTCGCGACGACCGAGACGACGCCGGCGAGACCGAGCAGCTTCCACCAGTTCGACTGCATGACCGCAGCGTATGCCGCCGTGCCCCGGCGCGACTGATTGCCCTTTCCAGCGGCTTCCGCGGTCCGTCACCGTCCCGGAGCGGCGCCGGAAAGGGCAATCAGTCGGGGGAGTGGGGGTGCGGCATAGGCTCTCGTCATGCGTGCAGTGGACGAGCCCACCGACGGCCTCTCGCTCGACGAGGCCGTCGACCTCACCCGCACCGGTGACGTGTGGATCTTCCGTGGGCGCTCGATCGCCGACCGCGCGATCCAGACGGCGACCAACGCCCCGGTCAACCACGTCGGCATGGCGGTGGTCCTCGACGACCTGCCGCCGCTCATGTGGCACGCCGAGATGGGCAAGTCCCTCCAGGACATGTGGACCGGCGACTTCCACCGCGGGGTGCAGCTGCACGACCTGCGCGCGGCGGTGTCGCGGTGGCAGGAGACCTACGACCAGCGCGCCTGGCTGCGCCAGCTCACGCCGGAGGTGGGGGAGGAGCACGAGGACGCCGTGCTGCGCTGCGTGGCTCGGCTCGACGGCGTCTCCTTCCCCTCGACCGGCAGGCTCGCGTGGCGGTGGCTCGCCGGTCGCGACCACCACGTGTCGGCGCGCGACCTCGACCTCAAGGCGCTGCGTCCCGAGGTCGCCTACTGCGCCGAGGTCGTCGCGCTCACCTACGAGGAGATGGGGCTGCTCACGCCGGACGCCCCGATGAACTGGTACGACCCGGGCCGCTTCTGGAGCGGCGACTCGTTGCCGCTCGTGCCCGGCTGGGAGCTCGGCACCGAGATCGCCGTGGGTCGTGGGGCCGCAGTCGGCTGAGGTCCACTGCATGGCACGCCCGACCCGTCGGCGTGTCCATGACGAGTCGGGACCGGGTCCGATGCCGACTCGTCCCCCTCACCCCCGGCTTGTGGTGCCGTCATCCGGCTCTGGTTACCGAGTGACAAGTTTGCGGTACAGTCGGTATCAGGCACCCGGAGTACCGGATACTTCGTCGAGAACCTGAACCCACGGCTCGACCCCGGACCCGACCGCCTCACACCGACCACGTTTCCTCGAAGGGAAGCCATCATGGCGACGACGCCACCCACTCTCGCCGACCGGGGCCAGCGCCTCGGTCTGCGGCTCATCTCCAAGGCCGGCGGGCTCCCCGTCATGGCCGACCCCAAGGTTCGCGGCCGGGTCGAGCGGATCCTCAACCGCGGGGCCCACTCCGGCTTCAAGGCGCAGGTCGCAGTCGGGCGTGCCTTCACCCGGGCCAAGGGCTCGGGCCCGGCCCGGCGCCCGGGCCCGTCCACGCGTCGCGGGGTCTACGACCTCACGCCGACCGAGGACCAGCAGATGCTCCAGCAGGCGGCCCGCGAGCTCGCCGACGAGGTCATCCGCCCCGTCGGCCCGCGTGCCGACGCCGACCGCGCCGTCCCCGACGACGCCCGTCAGGCCATGCAGGACATGGGCCTGGAGCTCGTCGGCGTCCCCGAGGAGCTCGGCGGCATCGCCGAGGAGCGCTCGGCGGTCGCCGGTGTCCTCGTCCTCGAACAGCTCGCCCGTGGCGACATGGGCATCGCCGTGGCGCAGATGGGCACGGCAGCGGTCGCGACCGCCCTGTCGCTCTACGGCGACTCCGACCAGCAGGCGACCTACCTGCCGCACTTCACCGGTGACGAGCCGGTCGCTGCCGCGGCGCTGGCGCTGCAGGAGCCCCAGCCCCTCTTCGACCCGTTCGCCCTGACGACGACGGCCGTGGCGCAGGGGGACTCACTCGTCCTCAACGGCACCAAGGCCCTCGTCGCCAACGCCGAGCGCGCCGAGCTCTTCATCGTCTCGGCGATGCTTGAGGGCGAGGCCCGTCTCGTCGTCATCGAGGCCGCCACCGACGGCGTGACCATCGAGGACGACCCGGCGATGGGGGTGCGCGCCGCCCGCACCGGCCGCGTGGTCCTCACCGACGTCACCGTGGCCCGCACCCAGCTGCTCGGCACCGCGGACGACCACCGCGACGCCGTCCGTCGCGGCCGGCTGGCGTGGGCAGCCGCCGCCGTCGGTACCGGCCAGGCCGTCCTCGACCAAGTCACGACCTACGCCCAGGAGCGCAAGGCCTTCGGTGAGCCGATCGGCCAGCGCCAGGCCGTCGCGTTCCTCATCGCCGACATCGCCATCGAGCTCGACGGGCTGCGCCTCGCCGTTCTCAAGGCCGCCGCCCGGCTCGACGCCGGGACCGATGCCGCGCCGCTCGTCGCCGAGGTGCGCTCGCTCACGGCGACCCACGCCGCCCAGATCGGTTCGCACGCGGTCCAGCTCCTCGGCGGACACGGCTTCGTCAAGGAGTTCGACAACGAGCGCTGGTTCCGTGACCTCCGTGGAGCGGGTGTCCTCGAGGGCACCCTGCTCGTCTGACCGGCATACCCAAGGACTGACACCATGATCGATCTCGAAGTTCCCCGGAAGTTCCGACCGCTCGTCGCCCAGGCACGCGGCATGGCCGAGGAGGTCTTCCGCCCCATCTCGCGCAAGTACGACCTCGCCGAGCACGAGTACCCGCGCGAGCTCGACCTCGTCTCGGCCGTCATCGACGGCATGAGCAGCTCCGGCGCCGGCCAGGGTGCGGGTGCGTCGAAGACGACCCGCGCCACCGACGAGGCCGCCGAACGTGCCGACGACGGCGAGTCCGAGGTGGCCGCCGTCGGCTCCGGACGCTCGCACGCCTCCACGAGCGAGGTCCGCAACGGCTCCAACCTGGCCTCGGTGCTCTCCATCCTCGAGACCTGCCGCGGCGACGTCGGCCTCACCCTGTCGATCCCCCGCCAGGGTCTCGGCAACGCGGCGATCGCCGCCGTCGCGAACGACGAGCAGAAGAAGCGGTATGCCGGCCAGTGGGCCGCCATGGCGATCACCGAGCCCGAGACCGGCTCCGACTCGGGCGCGATCCGCACCACGGCCGTGAGGGACGGCGACGAGTACGTCCTCAACGGCGAGAAGATCTATGTCACCGCCGGCGAGCGCGCCGAGCTCGTCGTCGTCTGGGCCACTCTCGACAAGAGCCTGGGCAAGCAGGCCATCAAGTCGTTCGTCGTCCGGCGCGACAACCCGGGGCTCAGGCTCGTCCGGCTCGAGCACAAGCTCGGCATCCGCTCTTCCGACACGGCGGCCTTCCACCTCGACGACTGCCGCGTCCCTGCCGACGACCTGCTCGGCGACCCCGAGATCAAGACCGCGGGCGGCTTCGGCGGCGCCATGCAGACCTTCGACAACACCCGGCCGCTCGTCGCCGCCATGGCCCTCGGGCTGACCCGCGCGAGCCTCGACCTCACGACCGAGCTCCTCGCGAAGGCGGGCGTCACCGTGGACTGGGACCGGCCGGCATACGTGCAGTCGTATGCCGCGGCGCGGCTCCTGCAGATGGAGGCCGAGTACGAGGCGGCGCACGCCCTCACGCTGCGCGCCGCGTGGATGGCCGACAACGGCCGCCCGAACTCGATGGAGGCCTCGATGGCGAAGGCCAAGGCCGGCCGGACCTGCGTCAACGTCTCGCTCGCCTGTGTCGAGCTGGCCGGTGCGACCGGCTACGCCGAGCGCGAGCTGCTCGAGAAGTGGGCGCGCGACTCCAAGATCCTCGACATCTTCGAGGGGACGCAGCAGATCCAGCTGCTCGTCGTGGCGCGGCGCCTGCTCGGGATGAGCTCGAGCCAGCTCAAGTAGGCGGGGCCGGGGCGCACGTGGTCGGTCGTGAGACCACGGTCAGCGACGGCGTTCGCGCTGGCGCTGCACCCACGGGATGCCGATCGCGAGCGCTGCGAGGGCGAGCACGACGGCGGCGGCGAGCAGGCCGCACAGGACGGCGAACCCGACCTTGATGATCCCCTCCCACACGAGATGGTCGTAGGCGAGGTCGGGCTCGTTCCGGGTGCCTGTCCAGAAGCCCAGGACGAAGGCGAGCGCCGCGAGCACCATGAGCCCGAGGGACACCCCGGCGCCCTTGGCGACGCGTCCGGCACCCAGTTGGACCTCGGAGTGCTCCTCCTCGTCGACCCGGTGCGCGAACGTCTCGAAGACGTCCGGCATGGGTCCGTTGCGGCGGCGCTTGGGCATTCGCGAAGCATAGGCCCGGTGCCTGCGCGGACCCGGAAGGTCCGTCCGGTGCGCCGCCCCTGTGGATGGGCCGTGGGTGCGTGGGCCCGTTTGCCGTGCGGGCCGCCCGAGGCGGCGGTACGGTGCGCCGGTGACGACTGGCTTCACCGACGAGCGCGTGCGGGCATGGGTCGCGGCGGCGCCGCTGCGCTGGCCCCGCTGGGTGCTCGCGGTGCTCTGGGCCGCGGCGTTCGTCGTGTCGGCCATGGGTGACACGGCGCCGTGCACGGTGGCGGAGCCGTGCGGACCCGAGCCCGACTTCTCGGTGGCGGTCGTCCTCTGCCTCGGGGCGCTGGTACTGCTGTGGTGGCGTCCGTTCGTGGCTGCCGCGTGCGCGGTGGTCTTCGCGGTCGTCGACGTCGCCTTCGACGACGTCCTCACCGCGAGGGTCGCGTGGCCCGTCGTGGCGGTCGCCTTCGTCGCGTATGCCGTCCACCTCCGGTCCCGCGCGCGTCGCCAGCGCGACATCGCCCGGGCGGCCAGCGTCGTGCTGCCACCGTGGCCGCGAGGTCTGCAGCGACCGCTCCGCACCGACGGGCCCCACCGACTCATGGCGCTCGCCGCGATGGCCCTCGTCCTCGTCGCCACCGGGTCCGTGTTCGGCTACGAGCGGGCCACCGGGCTGGACGCCGAGCACGTCGCTCGCGCGCAGGTCGTCGAGGGGGTGGTGATCACCGGCGAGGACGACGAGGGAGACCAGAAGGTTCGGCTCTCGCAGCGGCCCGAGGGGTTCCCGGCCGTCGTCGACCTGACCTTCCTCGACGTGCCCGAGGTCGGCGACGAGGTCGCGCTGCGGATCGACCCGCGCGACCCGTCGTGGACGCACCCCGTGACCGAGCAGCCGGACCGGACGTGGTGGTTCACCGTGGGGCTCGGGGCGCTGCTCGTCGCAGGGCTGCTCGGCGAGCGGCTGCTGTCGGTGCGGGTGCGGCGCCGCCACCTCGAGGAGTCCTCGCACCACGTGGGGGTGCCGGTCCGGGTGTTCACCGACGAGCTCGACTTCGTGGGGCTCGTCGCCACCGACTCCACTCGCGGGCTGGCCGAGTTCCCCGTCGACGAGGACCTCCGGCTGGACCGCCCCGACGACCGGCGCGTGGCGGCACCGGTGGAGACCTACCTCGTCGGCGACGTGCGCCACGGGGGATGGGCCGCGCTCGCGTCGCCGACGGGGCTCCGTCTGCCCATGGGTTCCATCTCGGCGCTGCCCGAGGGGACCGAGGTCGACCTCGACACGTTCGACCGTGACCCCGAGGACGTGCGGGACTGGTCCGAGGCGGTGCCGATGGGGACGATCCCTGTTCCTCTGCCCGTGGTGGTCGAGGCGCCTGCGTGGCGTCGGGTCGCGGGCGCGCTCGTGGCGGTGGCCGCGATCGTGGTGGGCGTGTGGCTCCTGGCTGACGACGAGGTGGGCCTGTCCGGTGTCGGGGTGGTCGTCGGGACCGCCTCGGCGATGCACTGGGGACTGGACCAGCTGGCCCGGAGGATCCGGGTGACCCGCGACGGCTTCGAGATGGCCACCGTCTTCAGCCGGGTGACGAGCTCGATGGGTGCGGTCCGCGAGGTGCGGCACGACACGGAGGCGGCCCTCGTGGTCTTCGACGACGACAGCGTCCTCGACATCACGCCAGGCGACGGCGACCACCGCGGCCTCGCGGCCGCCATCGAGCAGGCCACTGCGTCGGCGTCCCGGTTCCCGGCGGGGGCGGCGCCGGACGGTGGGAGACTCGCGTGGACGGCCGTGGCGTTCGGGCTCGGTGTGCTCGTCGTCACCGGGACCTGGCTCGTCCACTGGCTCGGCTGAGGGAGCGGCAGGTCTTCCTGCGGGTCGTGCGGGTCCTGAGGGTCGTGCGGGTCGTGCGTGTCGGGGGCCGGCTCTAGGCTTCTCGGCCATGGCGTCCGTCGAACGGCCTCCCGTGCCCGCAGAGTGGGTCGACCGGCTCTCCGCGATCGTCGCCGCCTTCCCCGAGGTGCGCGAGCACGACGCGTGGATCGGCATGGCGTGGAAGGTCCGGTCGGCGACCATCGCGCACGTCTTCGGCGGCGAGGACCAGCTCTTCCGCATCACGTTCCGCGCCGACCCCGACGAGGTCATGGCGTTCCAGCACATGGGTGAGCCGTACTTCAAGGCGGGGTGGGGGAGCAACGTCGTGGGCCTCATCCTCGACGACGACATCGACTGGGACGAGGTGGCCGAGCTGCTCACCGACTCCTACTGCATCCAGGCGCCGCCCGCGCTCGCCGACCAGGTGCCTCGCCCGGCGGGCTGACCTCGCTGCAGCCCTCGCGGACGTCGAGATCCGGCAGAACGCACGATCGTGGGGCAGCATCGCGCCGTCTGCCCGATCTCGACGGATCGCTCGTGCGTCGGCGCGCCCGGTCAGCCGAGGTGGACCTCGTCGCCGACGTGGAGGGTGCCTGAACCGAGGAGCCGGAAGACGGTGCCGCCCCGGGCGTGCATCGCCTTCATCGCGCCGACGCCGATCCAGTCGTCGAGGAGCCGGCAGGGCGCCGCGATCCGCACCACCTCGAGCTCGACCTCCCCGATGCGCATCCGTTCGCCCGGGCGCGTGGGGATCGGACCCGAGGTCAACGTGACGTTGCGCCGGGTCAGCCCCGGCGGGATATCCTGGCCGAGCTCCCGCGCCGCAGCCTCGAGGTCGTCGAGCGCCTGCACGGTGACGTGCCGGTGCCGGCTCCCGTGGTAGCGGTCGCCGACGAGACCCGCGCCCGCCTCGGCCTCGACCGAGTCGACCGAGCGGGTGGGCAGCCGGCTTCCCGGAGCGATGTGGATCGCGTGGACCCGCTGCTCCGAAGGGCCAACCTGTTCGGCGTTCTCGGCACGCTCGACGTCAGGGCTCACGCCGTCACCATCCACCCGAGCCATGCGGCGCCGACTCCGAGCGCGAGGCTGAGCACGACGTTGACGACGGCATCCCGAGGACGTTCGTCCCCGAACGCGTCCTGCAGCTCGAGCGCCAGTGTCGAGAACGTCGTCAGCGCCCCGCAGAACCCGGTCCCGACAAGGGCCAGCCAGGACCTGTCGACACCGGAGCCGACGGCGAGCCCGAGCACGAGCGACCCGAGGACGTTCACGGTGAGCGTCCCCGCCGTCGGCGTCGTCCCCCAGTGCTGACGCATCCAGTGGTTCACGAGGTAGCGCAGGGGTGCGCCCACCGCGGCACCGAGCGCGACGAGAAGCGCCGTCACGCCGACAGCCTCCAGATCCGCTGTCCCGCAGTCGATCCGAGTGTCACCGCGAGGACACCGCCGAGGAAGGAGGCCAACACGTAGGCCCCGGCCTCGCCCCCGTGCCCCGTCTCGAGCAGGGTGACGACGTCGACCGCGAACGCCGAGAACGTCGTCCACCCACCGAGCATCCCGACACCCACGACCGGCCGCGCCAGGCGGTGCGCCCCCGGCCGGCCGAGCAGGAACGCCACGAGCAGTCCCATGGCCAGCGCACCGCTGAGGTTGACCACGAGGGTCGACCACGGGAACGAGCCGGCGGGGTGTGGCAGCGCCAGCCCCACGGCATACCGGCCGAGAGAACCCACGACGCCACCGGCGGCGATCCCGAGGAGGAGCGTCGCATCCGGCTGTGCCGCAGGGCTGCTCACGTCAGCGGCGGATCGTCTCGAGGTACTCCGCGATGCGGCCGATGGCTTCGGTGAGGACCTCGGTGTCGGGGAGGGTCACGAGGCGGAAGTGGTCGGGCTCGAACCAGTTGAAGCCCGTTCCGTGGGTCACGAGGATCTTCTTGGCGCGCAGCAGGTCGATGACGAACTGCTGGTCATCCTCGATGGCGTACATCTCCGGGTCGAGCCGCGGGAAGCAGTAGAGCGCGCCGTGCGGCTCGACCGACGTCACGCCCGGGATCTCGTTGAGCAGCCGATTGGCGAGCTTGATCTGCTCGTAGAAGCGCCCGCCGGGCACGATGAGCTCGTTGATCGACTGGTAGCCACCCAGCGCGGTCTGGATCGCGTGCTGCGCAGGCACGTTGGCGCACATGCGCATGTTGGCGAGCAGCGTCAGACCCTCGAGGAAGTCCTCGGCGAGGTGCTTCGGCCCGGACACCATGACCCATCCCGCGCGGTAGCCGCACACGCGGTAGGCCTTGGACAACCCGCTGAACGTCAGGCACAGCACGTCGTCCTCGGCGAAGGTCGCGACGTGGTGGTGCACCGGTGTGACCGCGTCGTCGGCGTAGAGGATCTTCTCGTAGATCTCGTCGGCCATCAGGACGAGGTGGTGGCGGCGGGCGATGTCGACGAGCCCGCGCACGATCTCCTCGGAGTAGACCGCGCCGGTGGGGTTGTTGGGGTTGATGACGACGAGCGCGTGGGTGTTCTCGGTGATCTTGGACTCGATGTCGTCGAGGTCGGGGTTCCACCCGTTCTCCTCGTCGCACCGGTAGTGCACGGGCGTCCCGCCGGACAACGACACCGCGCCCGTCCACAGCGGGTAGTCGGGCGCCGGGATGAGGATCTCGTTGCCGTCGTCGACGAAGGCCTGGAGCACCATCGAGATGAGCTCGGAGACGCCGTTGCCGATGTAGACGTCGTCGACGGTCGTCTCGGTGAGCCCACGCGACTGGTAGTACTGCGCGACCGCGGTGCGCGCCGAGTAGATGCCGCGCGAGTCGCTGTAGCCCTGCGCATCGGGCAGGTTGTGCACCATGTCGGCGACGATCGCCTCGGGCGCCTCGAACCCGAACGGCGCGGTGTTGCCGATGTTGAGCTTGAGGATCTTGTGCCCCTCGGCCTCGAGCCGCTGGGCCTCGACGAGGATCGGCCCCCTCACGTCGTAGCGGACGTGCTGGAGCTTCTTGCTCTGGACGATCGGGCGCATGTCCGCATGCTTCCAGACGAGGTATGCCGTCCGCGCGCACGTTCCGCCGTGGGCGTGGCTCGCGGACCGGCGCCGCGCTGGGGCGCCGACCGGCCGACGGCGCGCGACGCGCCGGGAGGACTCGGTCTCCCGGCGCGTCCCGTCCGCAGCCGCCGGGTCAGCTGAAGAAGTGCACCGACTCGGTGACGCTCGACGTCCCGCTGACGCGAGCGGTGTAGCCCGAGTCCTCGTAGGCCGTTGCGAGGCTCGCACAGTCACTGCGACCGTTGCTCGCGCTCAGCGACCGCTTGGGTCCTCGAGTGGGGTTGTCGGGCGTCAGGGTCGCCGAGATGGACCGGCCCGGGTGGGCGACGACGCAGAAGCGGTCGGCGCCGTCGTCGTAGCCATATCCCCCGGCCGCGGTCACGTGGTCGAACGAGTTCGCGAGCGCCTGCGGTGCCATCCCCACCGTCAGGGCGAGCGCGGCACCTGCGCCGGCGATCGCGGCGGTGGTCCTTCGGGCATGCATGTTCACGAGATGCTCCTCTCGGGCCGGCCCGGATCGCCTCGCCCCCCGACGGGATGAGCATCCCCCCTGGCTGACCCGGGATGACCGTATCCGCATCGCACAGTGCCCGCATGTCGAGCGCCGGTTGTGCACCCGCGCACCTGTCAGGTGGACCCGACGACGGTGGTGACGACCGTCGTCACCGACGGTGTCCTCGGCGTGGAGGAGAAGCCGAAGCGGCAGGGTGGGTCGATGTCGGCGAGCGATCCCAGCGGCTCACCGTCCATCTGTCCGGTCATCGCGGCGATGCGCCGGAGGTCGGTCGCTCCGTAGAACTCCTGTCGGCCCTCGAGCGCCGTCCCGACGGTCCGGACTCCGGGCATGACCCGTCGTGCGACCGGCGACACGATGCGGGCCCACGTCGGACTGGCCCCGACCCGGCGGGGCACGATGCGCAGGAGCCAGCCCAACGGCATACGGGATCCGACCGTCAGGTCGAGCGAGAGCGAGTCGGAGCGTACGGTCCACGATGACTCGGACTCGGTGCAGGACAACGGTTCCACGCGCACCTCGTCGAACTCGTACGTCGACGTGACGTAGTCCGCGACCGCGTCGCTCGGCGCCAGCAGGACGCGGTGGCCGCCCCCCTTCTCGACCAAGACGTCGGTGAACGGGCCGAGCGGGGTCGTGTGCCAGCGGCCGACGACGACGCGGGTGCCCGAGGACGAGCCGACGCCGGCGATGTGTCCTTGGAAGCGGTCGCGCGTGCGGGTCACGTCAGGTGGGTCAGTCGTTCTGCGCTGCGCGCACGAGCATGACCGGCGAGGTGGCGGTCTCGAGGACCTTCTGGCTCTGCGAGCCCAGCAGCATCCCGGCGAATCCGCCGCGGCCGCGCGTACCCATGACGACGAGCCCGGCTTGGGCCGAACGTTCGGCGAGGACCTTGGCCGCGGCGCCGCGCACGACCTCGACCGTGCAGTCGACCTTGGGGTGCTTGGCGCGCAGCGGCCCGACGACCCGGTCGGCGACGGCGCGGTACTTCGCCTCGACGGAGTTCCACGCGTCGGTGCCGGGGGTCGTGACGACCATGCCGTCGACGACCTCGACGTTCCACGTGGTCACGGCCACGAGCGGGGTGTCACGCAGCTCGGCGATCCAGAACGCGCGCTCGGCGGCGGCGACGCTGTGGCTGGAGCCGTCGATGCCGACGACGACCGGTCCCTCCGAGTCGACCCGGGCGCCCTGCGGGACGATGACGACCGGGGACGACGAGTGCATCGCGGCGGCGAGGGACGAGCGGCCCAGCCCGAGCCGCTGGAGGGTGCTCGTGCGGGCGGCGCCGACGACGACGAGGCGCGCGGTGCGTGACGCGTCGATGAGCGCCTGCTCGGGACGGGAGAACGGCAGGCTGCCCGTGATGGCGAGGTCGGGCCAGCGCTCGCGGGCCCTCGCGAGCGTCTCGTCGAGGAGGCCGGCGTTGCCGATGTCGCCCTCGGGCCCCATCGAGACCGGGTTGCCGGCGACGGGGTCGATGGCGGAGAGCTCGGCGCCGAGGTCGTGCGCGTGCAGGATGTGCAGCGGGCTGCCGGACCGCTGGGCGGAGTTGCCGGCCCAGGTCAGGCACTCCGCATCTCGGTCGCTGTTCCCGATCCCCACGACGACTGCACCGTCGGGGATGGCGTCACCCTCGCTCGCGTCCATGTCGAGACCCTACAGACAGCGGGGTGCGACGGGGGTTACGTTCGGGTCTCACACCGACGTGAGAAGGGCACTCGATGTCACCCACCGCCGACCCGACGCTTTCCCATGCAGCCGGCCCGACCGAGCCGGCGCTGCTCGAGCAGACGATCGGGGCGAACCTCGACGCGACCATCGCTCGACACGGCGACCGCGAGGCGCTCGTCGACCGCGCCCAAGGAGTGCGGTGGACGTATGCCGTCCTCGGCGAGCAGGTGGACCGGCTCGCCAGGGCGCTCCTCGCCGCCGGCCTGGTCCAGGGCGACCGGGTCGGCATCTGGGCGCCGAACTGCGCCGAGTGGACGGTCGTGCAGTACGCCACCGCCAAGGTGGGCGTCATCCTCGTCAACATCAACCCGGCCTACCGCTCCCACGAGCTGGGCTTCGTGCTGAAGCAGGCCGGCATACGCGGGTTGTTCACGGCGGCGTCGTTCAAGACGTCCGACTACGTCGCGATGATCGAGGAGGTGCGCGGCGACTGCCCCGATCTCGAGCACGTGTGGGTCATCGGCCAGGACAGCTGGTCCGACCTCGTGGCCGGCGCCGACTCCGTGGACGACGCACGACTGAGGGAGGTCGCCGACGGGCTCTCGCCGCACGACCCGATCAACATCCAGTACACGTCGGGCACGACCGGCTTCCCCAAGGGCGCCACGCTGAGCCACCGCAACATCCTCAACAACGGCTATCTCGTCGGCGAGGTGTGCCGCTACACCGAGGAGGACCGGATCTGCATCCCGGTGCCCTTCTACCATTGCTTCGGGATGGTCATGGGCAACCTCGCGGCGACCAGCCACGGCGCCTGCATGGTCATCCCGGCGCCGGGGTTCGACCCTGCCCTGACTCTCGCCGCGACTGCCGAGGAGAGGTGCACCAGCCTCTACGGCGTGCCGACGATGTTCATCGCCGAGTGGGCGCTGCCCACCTTCGCCGACTACGACCTCAGCTCGGTCCGCACCGGGATCATGGCCGGGTCGACGTGCCCCGCAGAGCTCATGAAGAAGGTCATCGCGGCCGGCATCGACGAGATGACGATCTGCTACGGCATGACCGAGACGTCGCCCGTCTCGACGCAGACCCGCACCGACGACGACTTCGACCGCAAGGTCGGCACCGTCGGCCAGGTCGGTCCGCACCTCGAGGTCAAGGTCGTCGACCCCGTGACCCTCGAGACGTTGCCCCGCGGCCAGGCCGGCGAGTTCTGGACCAAGGGCTACTCGGTGATGATCGGCTACTGGGGCGAGGAGGAGAAGACCGCGGAGGCCGTCGTCGACGGCTGGATGCGCACGGGCGACCTCGCCGTCATGGACGACGCCGGCTACCTCCAGATCACCGGACGGATCAAGGACATGGTCATCCGCGGTGGGGAGAACATCTACCCGCGCGAGATCGAGGAGTTCCTCTACACCCACCCGGACGTCGTCGACGCGCAGGTCGTCGGGGTGCCCGACGCGAGGTACGGCGAGGAGCTCGCGGCGTGGGTCCGGATGCGTGAGGGTGCGGAGCCGATGACGGCGCAGTCGCTGCGCGAGTTCGCCTCGGGCAAGCTCGCGCACTACAAGATCCCGCGCTACGTCCGCATCGTCGAGGACTTCCCGATGACGGTCACCGGCAAGGTCCGCAAGGTCGAGATGCGCGAGATCACGGTGGCGGAGCTGGGCCTCGATCAGGGGCCCCCAGCCGGGGCGTGACCCGCGCCCCATCCGTGCAGGTCCGACGGTAGTTTGGGCACGAGCGGGTGCCGCCGCACCCGACGACGACGTCAGGAGCAGTCACCGTGAAGTACCTCATCGGCGCCCTTGTGATCCTTGCCCTCCTCCTCCTCGTGTGGTGGTTGGTCTCGCGCAGCAAGCAGCGCCGTCTCGACGAGCAGCGGGCCGAGGCCGCGAGCATCCGCGCCGGTGCCCACGAGCGGTCGGCCGCCCTCTCGGGCCAGGAGTCGTTCGCCCAGCAGTCGACCGAGCGCGCCGAGGTGGCCCGCCAGGAGGCCGAGGAACGGGCGCGTCAGGCCGAGGAGAGCGCCCGTGAGGCGCAGCGGGTCGAGGAGGAGGCGCGTCGGCACCAGGCCGACCTCGAGCGCGGGCGCATGGAGCGTGACGCCGAGCTCCGCCGTGCCGACGAGCTCGACCCCGACGTCGAGGTCGCCAACGACGACCCCCGCCCGCTCCCCGAGGACCTCGACGACGACGTCCGACCCCTCGAGGAGACCCGCGTCCACACGCCCGTGCCCGCGACGGCTCCGTCGACCGCAGGTGACCAGGCTCCCGAAGCCAGCCGCTGGGGTTCGCCCACCGCGGATGCACCGGAGACCACCGACGCGCCCCTGGCGTCCGACGGGCCCGAGCGGTCCGAGGCGTCCATGACGGCGCAGGAGGCGCCCGCGACGTCCGCCATGACGTCGACCCCTGAGCCCGCCGACTCGGCCGCCGGGGCCCGCTCCGCCGACTCCGACTCCGGGACCCCCATCGCTGACTCGGTCACGACGCCCGACTCCGCGGACGAGGACCGCACCGACCGCGGATGGGGCACGGGTGCCGCCGTCGCTGGCGGTGCCGCGGCCGCAGCGGGCAGTGCGTATGCCGCGACGCGCGGCAACGACCCCGATGACGCCTCCGCGCGGCTCGCGTCGGGAGTCGACTACAGCGACAACGGAGCCGACCACCACGACGACGAGCCCGCCGCGCGCACGTGGGCGCCCGTCGACAGCAGCCGCGATGCGGACCAGGCCTCGGACTCCGTCTCGGACGTGGACCAGGGCGACCCACGAGCACAGGAGACGACGATGTCCGATGAAGAGCTTTTCGGTGCCAAGGCCGCGTCCGGCGACGGGACCGACGGAGAACGCACGAACGATGCCCGTGACGCGGGGGACCGCGACCTGGGTGACGGTGGTGCTCACGCGAGCGACCGCGACCCGAGCGACGGCGACGGTCGTGACCGCGACCTGCGTGATGCCGACGGTCGCGACGCAGACCTCCGTGACGGCGACGAGCGCGCGCCGGACGCTTCCGACGGCGACGCCGGCGAGATGACGATCATCGGCGACGTCGAGGACTACGCGTCCACGGAGCCGCTCCCGGCGGACGAGCAGACCCCGGGCACCTCCCCCCTCGCCTCCGAGGGCTCCGACGCGGGTCGCCAGGACGGGACCGGCAGCGGTGACGAGCCCGTGGCCGACCGCGACGCGGTGACCGACCGTGACACCGACCGCAACACCGAGGCGACCGCTGCCGACACCGGGGCGCGTGACTCGACCGACGACGAGCCGACGACTGAGGAGACGTGGGAGGACGAGTCCGACTCCACGACCGACGCCACCGTCTCGGCGAGCTCGGGAGCGCGTGACTTCGACGCCGACAGCTCCGGTTCCCATGACTCGGAGTCCGGGAGCTCTGGCGAGTGGGGCGGGGCCGCAGCAGCCGGCGCCACTGCGGGTGCTGCCGGTGCGGCGGGTGCCGCCGCGACGTCCGACTCCGAGCCCTCGGGGACGGACCACGAGGGCGACCGTGACGACACGGTCGCCGGGAGCGGCGACGACTCCGTCGGCGACGACGACGCCCGCAGCGGCGACGTCGAGACCGACCGCGACGTCGAGTCCGACTCGCGTGCCGACGGGGACCGGACCGACACGACCGACGACACGACCGGCGAGGGTGGCGACGCGACCCACTGGCCCGACGGGACCGACCGGATCAACACAGTCGACGACGGCACCGACGAGGCCGGCTCCGAGCAGTCCGCCACCGACGAGTCCGACACGCACGAGACGGCGTCGGACGACCAGGGCGCGCAGGACCGTGAGAGCGACGCGTGGAGCGGCGACGACCACGGGTCCGACGGCGACTCGGACGGCGGCTCGTCCGAGGACGGCGGCTCGACCGAGGGCGAGAGCTCGTCGCGACGGATCTCGGCGATGGAGGAGATCCGCGACGGTGGCTACGGCGTCGGCTCGGCCGCACCGTTCGAGGATCGGGCGCAGCCGCTCGACCACCCCGTGCAGGCGTACCGCGACACGATGACCTACCGCGCCCCCGGCGCCAACGGCTACGACTCGGCAGAGCCCGACGTGTGGTTCTACGACGAGGAGTCCGCCCGCCGCGCGGGCTTCAACCCCTCCGAGGGCTGACCCCGCACAGCGCACGACGACGCCCCGCCGGTCTCGACCGGCGGGGCGTCGTCGTTCTCGCCACGGACCTCAGTCGACGGGGCAGCGGCTCACCAATGACCTCCGCGCCGACGGTCGAGCTCCTCGTCCACGCCCCGGTCCGCGTCCGTCGGGTCGACGGCCACATGGTGCTCGAGGGGTGAGTCCGAGCCGTCCGCGGACGACTCGTCGGCCCAGGACGGTGACTCACCGGCATACGAGTCGGTCGTGCGGGTGACCGGAGCGTCGGTACGGTCGCGCCACCCGGCGCCGCCGAGCCTGCTGCGCGGGACGGTCTGGTCGATGGGTGCGTCGGTGTCGTCGGTGCCGCCGAAGGTCACGTCGCTGCGTCCGCGCTGGCCCGTCTCGGTCACCTCGGGTGCCTCGTAGCCGTGGTGCACCGGCGCCGCGGAGCCGCCCCGGGTGCGCAGGACCCAGATCAACGCCGCCACCACGACGACGAGGGCGACCGCACCGACGAGCCACAGCACCGAGTCATCCATGGGCACGACCGTAGTGGGACTCGCGTCACGAGGGGCGGTTGGTGGGCGCCGAACGCCGCCACGCCGTCGCAGCAGTCACAAGTCGGGCACGGGGTCGACCTCGGCTAGTAGGTTCGCGTGCGTATCTGTCCCGGACCCAGGAGGTCGGTCGTGCGCATCGGTGTGCCGTTGGAGTCGTTGGCGGGTGAGACCCGGGTCGCGGCGACCCCGAGGACCGTCGAGCAGCTGATCGACCTCGGGTATGCCGTGTTCGTCCAGTCCGGCGCGGGTCACCTCGCGACGTTCGAGGACGCCGCCTACGTCGCGGCAGGTGCGGACATCGTCGGCGAGGACGTCTGGAACACCGACGTCATCCTCAAGATCAACGCCCCCTCCGAGTCCGAGGTCGCGCGACTGCGCGCCGGACAGACCGTGGTCGCCCTGCTGGCGCCGGCGCTGCGCCCGGAGCTCGTCTCCGCCCTGGCCGAGCGCGGGGTGACGGCACTCGCGATGGACGCGGTGCCGCGCATCTCGCGCGCGCAGTCGCTCGACGTGCTGTCGTCGATGGCCAACATCGGTGGCTACCGCGCCGTCATCGAGGCGGCCCACGAGTTCGGCTCGCTCTTCACCGGGCAGGTCACCGCCGCCGGCAAGGTGCCGCCCGCCAAGGTGCTCGTCGTCGGAGCCGGTGTGGCCGGGCTGTCGGCGATCGGGACGGCCGGCTCGCTCGGTGCGGTCGTGAGGGCGTTCGACGCGCGCAGCGAGGTCGCCGAGCAGGTCGAGTCGATGGGTGCGGAGTTCCTCCGGATCGACGTCGAGGACACCGGACCCTCGGCCGACGGCTACGCCAAGGAGACGGGGGAGGACTTCAACGCCAAGGCGGCCGAGCTGTATGCCGCGCAGGCCGCCGACGTCGACATCGTCATCACCACCGCCCTCATCCCCGGCCGGCCGGCGCCGCGGCTGCTCGACGAGGCGATGGTCGCGTCGATGAAGCCGGGCTCGGTCATCGTCGACATGGCAGCGGCCAACGGCGGCAACGTCGCAGGCTCCGTCGCCGACCAGAAGGTCGTCACGGCGAACGGCGTGACGATCCTGGGCTACACCGATCTCCCCGCACGGCTGCCGACGCAGGCGTCGCAGCTGTTCGGGACCAACCTCGTCAACCTCCTCAAGCTCGTGACGCCCGAGAAGGACGGCCACTTCGAGCTCGACCTGGAGGACCCGGTGCAACGCGGGATGACCGTCGTCCGCGAGGGGGAGGTGATGTGGCCGCCACCACCGGTGCAGGTGTCGGCGGCGGGAGCGGTGGGCGATGCTGCCGCGGCGCCGACCACGGCCGCGCCCCCCGAGCCACCCAGGAAGCGGGATCCACGCCTCAAGTACCTCTGGATGGCCGTGGGGTCGCTCGTCTTCGCGCTCGTCGCGTCGGCCTCGCCCGCGGTGTTCCTCGGTCACTTCACCGTGTTCGCGCTCGCGGTCATCGTCGGGTTCTACGTCATCTCCAACGTGTCGCACGCCCTGCACACACCGCTCATGGCCGAGACCAACGCCATCAGCGGAATCATCGTCGTCGGGGGTCTGCTGCAGATCGACTCCGACAACCTGCTCGTCAAGACGCTCGGGTTCCTGGCGATCCTCGTCGCCAGCATCAACATCTTCGGAGGATTCGCAGTGACCGGCCGCATGCTCCAGATGTTCCGGAAGGACTGAGGCGACGATGACGAGCAACGTGGTCTCTGCGGCATACATCGTCTCTGCCGTCTTCTTCGTCCTCTCCCTCGCGGGGCTGAGCAAGCACGAGTCGGCCAAGGAGGGCAACGCCTACGGCGTGACCGGCATGGTCATCGCGCTCGGTGCGACGATCTGGCTGGTGCTCTCGCGGTCCGAGCACGCCCTCGTGACACTGCTGCTCATCGCGCTGGCCATGGGCATCGGTGCCGCGATCGGGCTGTGGCGGGCGCGCCAGGTCGAGATGACCCAGATGCCCGAGCTCGTGGCGATGCTGCATTCGTTCGTGGGGCTCGCGGCCGTGCTCGTGGGCCTCAACAGCCACCTCACCGTCGGCGACGCGTCGGACACGATCCACTCGGTCGAGGTCTTCCTCGGGGTGTTCATCGGCGCCGTGACGCTCACCGGCTCGGTCGTCGCGTTCCTCAAGCTGTCCGCACGGATCCCCTCGACGCCCCTCATGCTTCCGGCACGCCACTGGCTCAACCTCGCGGCGCTCGTCGTGTCGGCGCTGCTGCTGCTGTGGTTCGTCCAGTCGCACTCGGTCGTGCCGCTCATCCTCATGACGCTCATCGCGCTGGCGTTCGGGTGGCATCTCGTCGCGTCGATCGGCGGCGGTGACATGCCCGTCGTCGTGTCGATGCTCAACTCGTACTCAGGCTGGGCGGCGGCCGCGGCCGGCTTCATGCTCGGCAACGACCTGCTCATCGTCACCGGCGCGCTCGTCGGTGCCTCCGGTGCGATCCTGTCGTGGATCATGTGCCGCGCGATGAACCGGTCGTTCGTCTCGGTCATCGCCGGTGGGTTCGGCCAGGAGGTCGTCGTCGGCGACGACAAGGACTACGGCGAGCACCGCGAGATCACCGCCGAGGGCGCCGCCGACCTGTTGCGCGACGCGTCGTCGGTCATCATCACCCCGGGCTACGGCATGGCCGTGGCGCAGGCGCAGTACCCCGTCGCCGAGCTCACGAAGCGGTTGCGTGATCGCGGCGTGGAGGTGCGGTTCGGGATCCACCCGGTCGCGGGGCGCCTCCCCGGCCACATGAACGTGCTGCTCGCCGAGGCCAAGGTGCCCTACGACATCGTGCTCGAGATGGACGAGGTCAACGACGACTTCCCGTCGACCGACGTCGTCCTCGTCATCGGCGCCAATGACACGGTCAACCCGGCGGCCGCCGAGGACCCGACCTCGCCGATCGCGGGGATGCCGGTGCTCCAGGTGTGGAACGCGCACGACGTCATCGTCTTCAAGCGCTCGATGGCGACGGGCTATGCCGGTGTCCAGAACCCGCTGTTCTTCCGGGAGAACTCGCAGATGCTCTTCGGCGACGCCAAGCAGCGCGTCGACGACATCCTCACCGCCCTCTGACCCGCGCCCAACTTTTGCTCCCTAGGAGGGAAGCTTGAGGGTCCGGAGGGAAATGTTCCCTCCGGACCCTCAATGTTGCCTCCGGCTGCATGCCCAACGGACTTCGTATGCCGTCAAGCCGCCGCGATCGCGGAGCGCACCTTGGCGGCCGCTGCCCCGGGGCGTTCCAGATCTGCCCAGGTGATACGGACCACGACATAACCGAGACGTCGAAGCTCGTCCTCTCGGCGCTTCTCCGCCCACAGGACCGCCGGGTCGCCCGAGTCGTACTTCATCCGTCCGTCGAACTCGACGATGACGTTGGTGCCGTGGACGAGGAAGTCGACGCGACCGACGAGCCGTCCGTCGTGGTCCCGGATCTCGACCTGAGGTGTGAGGACGAGGCCGGCCATCTCGAGGATGACCGAGCAGCGCGACTCGCCGACAGACTCCCGGAGCCCGTTGGCGAAGGAGAGCATCGAGACCGCCCGGCTCCCGTGACGCCAACCGCCCACCACCTCGACGGCGGCCTGCAGATCATCGAACGACACCAGACCTTGGTGCAGTGCGTGATCGGCGCTCACGACACCCTGGACAACTCCCTGCTCCATCGCATGAGCGGCCAGGGCCGTGGGCAGATCGACGGCTGCGCCGACGGCCGTGGGCGCGGTCGGCTGACCTGTCCATTGCCGAACGCGATAGGGCCCGACCCGGATCGACCGGTCGATCGGACGCAGGACGTGGACGGTGGACAGACCCGCGCCCCACACCTGGACCCCATGTGCGAGCACGGCCGTCGTGGAGCTCAGGGTGGCGTCGTCCCACAGCAGCCCGGCACCGAAGGACAGGTCCGTATGCCACCTCGACGGCGACGTCGGGTCGACGAGCTCGGCCACGGCATACAGGCCTCTGGCGGGATGGAGGAGCTCCTCGGAACGCACGGCGTGGACGAGCGCCACCGCGGAGAGCCCGGTCCGGTGGGCCTGCTTGGTCGTGAAGAGCCCGTGCTGCGCTTCGGCGAGGGCTCGCAGTGACGGATCGAGGGAGGTCATGGTCGCCAGCATTCGACGGACCTGGCGAGAGGGCGAGAGGCAGCTGATCGACCTGTGGACGACCGCAGAGGAGCGGGGTGCCTGTGGACAGCCGGGCATCCGGACAAAAGCTTGAGGGTCCGGACGGAAATGTTCCGTCCGGACCCTCAAGGTTCCCGCATGGGGAGCAAAAGTTGATGCGGGTGAGGGTCAGGTGCTTGTCATGCTGGGGACCTCGCCCTCGCGGGCCTCGCCCGCCAGCCGCGACTTGCGGTACCCGTAGACGAAGTAGATGAGGAACCCGAGCGCCATCCAGATGATGAAGCGGATCCACGTCTCCACCGGCAGCGTGAACATGAGGTAGGCGCAGATCGCCGCCGACAGCCACGGCAGCCACGGGCTGAACGGCACCTTGAACGGCCGCTCGAAGTCGGGCCGCCGCTTGCGCAGCACCGGCACGGCGATCGACACGAGGAAGAACGCCGTGAGCGTCCCGATGTTGATCATGAACTCGAGCTTGCCGACGGGCGTGACGGCGGCGACGATGGCGACGAGCAGCCCGAGGCCGATGGTGATCCTGAGCGGGGTGCCGGTCCGGCGGTTGACCCGGCCCAGCCCCGACGGGAGCAGCCAGTCGCGCGACATCGCGAACACGACGCGTGAGGACCCGATGAGCAGCGTCATGACGACCGTGGTGAGACCCGCGACGGCGCCCGCCGAGATGAGTGTGGCGTACCCCGGCTTGCCCACCTGCTCGAAGGCGTTGGCGAGCGAGCCGGACTCCTCGAGCTCGTTGTACTTCACCATGCCGGTGAGGACGAGGGCGGTGGCGCAGTAGAGGACCGTGCAGATGACGAGCGAGCCGAGGATGCCGCGGGGGAGGTCGCGCGCCGGGTTCTTGGCCTCCTCGGCCGTCGTCGCCACGACGTCGAACCCGATGTAGGCGAAGAAGACGAGCGAGGCCGCGGCGAAGATCCCGGAGATGCCGAATGCCGACGGGGCGAACCCGAAGAGGAACTCGACGAGCGGCTGCTCCATCGTCGAGCCGCTCTTGCTCGGCACCGACGGCGGGATGAACGGGCTGTAGTTCGAGGTCTTGACGTAGGAGAGGCCGGCGAAGATCACGAACAGGACGATGAAGATCTTGAGGGCGACGAGCGCCATGTTGACCCGCAGCGACTCCTTGATGCCGACGGACACGAGCACCGTGAGCGCCAGCACGAGGAGGAACGCCGGCAGGTCGAACGAGGACCCGTAGGCCACCGACTCGGGAATGGTGATCCCGAGGTGATCGAGGAAGATGCCGAGATACGCCGACCAGCCCTGTGCCACGACGGATGCACCGAGGAGCAGCTCGAGCAGGAGGTCCCACCCGATGATCCAGGCGACGAGCTCGCCGAGCGACGCGTACGAGAACGTGTACGCCGACCCCGACACCGGGATCGACGACGCGAACTCCGCGTAGCAGAGCGCCGCCAGCGCACAGCAGATGGCGGCCACGATGAACGAGATGATGACCGCGGGCCCGGCGAGCTGGTTGGCCGCACGGCCGGCGACGGTGAAGATTCCGGCGCCGATGACGACGCCGACGCCGAACACGGTGAGGTCGAGGGCGGTGAGGCGTTTCTTGAGCTGGTACTCGGGCTCGTCACCCTCGCGGATGGTCTGCTCGATGGACTTGGTCCGCATGACGCTCATCGCATTCCCTTTCGTCCGGGCCGGCGCTGGCTGCGTGGCCTGATGACGGGGATCTCACCCGTGTCCTCCAACCGAGAAGCGTGCAGGAGATCGGAGCTGCGGTAAAGGGTCTCGTGGGGCGGCGTCACTCCGCGGTGGTCGCGAACCGGGTTGTGTATGCCGTCCGCTCCCCGCGCGCCCTCGCCTTGCCCGAGGTAGTCGCGCCAGCCGTGCGGGTCCTCCCAGTGGTCCTGCCAGCCGTCGTCGTAGCCGCTGTCCGGTCCGGAGCCGGGACGCCCTCCGCGTCCACCGCGCCCGCCGGGTCCGTCGTCGGGACCTTCGTCGTCCTCGTCCCACCCGTCGTCGGGGTCACGCGGCGCGTCCGAGCCGAACAGCACGGTGCAGATGGCGCGGTAGTGGCGCTCGGCCTGCGGGACGTACTCGATGTGGCCGAGGGCCTGGTCCTGGCCGGCGGACTCGAGGAGGAAGGTGCCGTAGCCGATGATCCGCCCCATGACCGAGCGGTCGAAGGTCATGTCGGTGACCTTCGTCAGAGGCATCATCGCGACCTTGCGACGGATGAAGCCGTAGAAGAGCAGGAAGCGCTTGTCCGTGGCGACGAACCAGTCGTGGCGCCAGTTGAGATAGCGCCACAGGAGGTACAGCGCACCGGCGAACGCGGCATACCAGAAGAAGTTCGCGAGCATTGCGCCGCCGCGGGTGCGCGGGGCCTCGGCCTCGACGTACGTCGCGAGGAAGAGCAGGCCGACGAAGAGCGCGATCGGGCGGATCTGCGAGAACCAGTGCTGGCGCACCATCGTGACGACGTTCTCGCCCTCGACGAGGTAGCGGTCCAGCTCTCGATCGAGGCGCCCGGCCGCCAAGGTCAGCTCCGGGCGATCAGGGAGTCGAAGAACCGACCGATGTTGGCCACGCCGTTGGCGATGACGTCCCAGGCGCTGCCGACGATGTTGGCGGCGTCAGAGGGCGAGGTGAAGATGGCGTAGAGCAGGAAGATGACGAGCAGCCACGTGACGATCTTCTTGACCGGGGGCATGGACACGTCGACTCTCTCTCGGGTTCAGGCCTGACGCAGGGGCGCGCGCAGGCTCGACTTCGCAGCACCTCATGATGACGGATGGACGTGTGACTGGTGTGACTCATGTGGCCACACGGCGTGTCGGGCCGGGCGTCAGACGACGCCGTAGAGCCGGTCGCCGGCATCGCCGAGGCCCGGCACGATGTAGCCGAGCTCGTTGAGCTTCTCGTCGATCGACCCGGTGACGAGCTGGACGGGCACCCCGGCGTCGGCGAGCGACTCCTCGAGGTGCGCGATGCCCTCGGGCGCCGCGAGCAGGGTGACGGCGGTGATGTCGTCGGCGCCGCGGTCGAGCAGGAACTTGATCGCGTCGGCCATCGAGCCGCCGGTGGCGAGCATCGGGTCGAGGACGTAGACCTGACGACCGGACAGGTCGTCGGGCAGGCGGTTGGCGTAGGTGATCGCCTCGAGCGTCTCCTCGTTGCGCTGCATGCCGAGGAACCCGACCTCGGCGCTCGGCAGCAGGCGCACCATGCCCTCGAGCATGCCGAGGCCCGCGCGCAGGATCGGCACGATGAGCGGCTTGGGGTTGGAGAGCTTGATGCCCGTCGTCGGGGCCACCGGCGTCTCGATCTCGAACGGCTCGACCCGCACGTCACGCGTCGCCTCGTAGGCGAGCAGGGTCATGAGCTCCTCGGCCAGCCGGCGGAACGTCGGGGAGTCCGTCCGCTTGTCACGCAGGTAGGTGAGCTTGTGTGCGATGAGCGGATGGTCGGCAACGTGAACGCGCATGGGTGAAACTTAGCGTGTGTGCCCCGACCCCGGACCAGCGTCCGGCCCCACAACCGCCCCGCTGCGCGAGGAGTATGCCGGCCCCATGCGCCGCGCGCTCGAGCTCGCCGCGCGTGCCGCGGAGGAGGGCGACGTGCCGGTGGGCGCCGTGGTGCTCGGCCCCGGTGGCGAGGTCATCGGTGAGGGCCACAACCTGCGGGAGGTCGACGGCGACCCCACGGCCCACGCCGAGGTGGTCGCTCTCCGTGAGGCGGCACGGCATACGGGCTCGTGGCGGTTGGAGGGCTGCACGCTCGTCGTGACCCTCGAACCGTGCCCCATGTGCGCGGGCGCGGCGATGCTCGCGCGGATCTCCCGGATCGTCCTCGGGGCGTGGGACCCCAAGCTCGGGGCGACCGGCTCGGTGTGGGACGTCGTGCGCGACCGGCGCGCGACGCATCGCATCGAGGTCGTCGGGGGAGTCCTCGAGTCCGAGGCGTCGCGCCAGCTGCTCGACTTCTTCGGGGAGCGCCGGTGAGCGACCTCCTCGCCCTCCTGCTCGACCAGCCGCCGTGGGTCATCCTGTCGATCGCCGGCCTCGTCGTCTTCGGCGAGTGCGCGCTGCTGGTCGGGATGGTCCTGCCGGGCGAGACCGTCGCCGTGCTCGCGGGCGCCGCGGCGGCCATCGGCCAGACCTCCCTCGCGTCCGTCCTCGTCGTCGTGCTCGCCGCGGCGATCCTCGGGGACAACGTCGGGTATGCCGTCGGGCGCCGGGTCGGCCCGCGGCTGCACCGGCGCGTGACGAACCCTGCGCGACGACAGCGTCTGGCGGGCGCCGAGGCACGGCTGCGGCTGCGTGGCGGGCTGGCGGTGTTCCTGGGCCGGTGGACCCCGTTCGTGCGCTCGGTCATGCCCTCGCTCGCCGGGATCTCGCGTATGCCGTACCCGAAGTTCCTCGCGTGGGACCTGCTGGGCGCCGGGTCGTGGGCGGTCGGGAGCGTGCTCGCCGGCTACGCCGCAGGCAAGTCGTACGAGCAGGTGGTGTCGTGGTTCGGGACGGTGGGGGCGGTGCTCCTCGGGGGCTTCCTCATCGTGGGCGTGGCGGTGTGGAGCTGGCGACGGACGGCGTCGGCACGCGCCTGAGGCGCTCGGCGCGCGACCGAGGCCCTCGGCGCTCACGGGATCCGCAGGTCGCCGGCGGGGTGGACCCGCAGCCAGCGGTAGCCGTAGCCGTCGAGCACGACCTCGAGCGAGCCACCCTCGGTGCTGACGTCAGCGCCGGAGAGCAGGTCGGCGAGCTCGATGTCCTCCTCCTCCACCCAGTGCGAGAGGTCGAGGGTGACGGTCTGCGGCTCGGCGCCGAAGTTGTGGACGGCGACGACGGCCGCCTCGCCGGTGGAGCACTCGTGCGCGAGGACCCGGGGGTTGGGCTGGTCGAGGACGGTGAACTCGCCCCAGCCGAGCTCCGGGCACGACCGGTAGGTCTGAACGAGGTGGCGCATGAAGCTCCAGAGCGAGTCGGGGTCGGTGCGCTGGGAGACGACGTTGACGTGATCGGGCCCGAAGCCACCGGGGGTGACCCTGCGGACGAGCCTGCGCGGCGGCGCCGTCGAGAAGCCGCCGTTGGTGTCCGAGCTCCACTGCATCGGGGTCCGCACCGCGAGGCGCCCCTCCCCGGCGAGGTCCTCTCCCATACCGATCTCCTCCCCGTAGAACAGCGTGGGTGTGCCCGGGAGGGAGAACAGGAGGCTGTAGGCCATGCGGACCCGTCGAGGGTCCCCGCCGAGCATCGGTGGCAGGCGGCGCTTGAGGCCACGGTCGTAGATCTGCATCTCCGGGTCCGGGCCGAGTGCGTCGAACACCTCCTGCCGCTGGGTGTCCGTGAGCTTGTCGAGCGTGAGCTCGTCGTGGTTGCGGACGAACGTCGCCCACTGGCAGGTCTTGTGGACCGGTGGTCGGTCGAGCAGGGCCTTGGCGAGCGGGCGCGCGTCCTCACGGGCCAACGAGAGATACATGTTCTGCATCCCGATGAAGTCGAACATCATGTGCAGCTCGTCGCCGGCTTCGCCACCGAAGTACTCGCGCTGCTGCGTGTGGGGGAGGTTGACCTCGCCGAGCATCACGGCAGAACCGTTGCGGCGATTGATGAACGCCCGCAGGTCCTTGAGGTGCTGGTGCGGGCTGAGGCTCTCGGTGACGTCGTCGTTGCGCCCCGAGCCCGAGGACTTCTCGCGGGCCGTCTCGACGTCTTCGACGAAGAACGGAACGGCGTCGACGCGGAACCCGTCGAGCCCGAGCTCGAGCCAGTAGCCGGCGATGCGGGCGATCTCGTCGCGGACCTCGGGGTTGGCGACGTTGAGGTCGGGCTGGTGGGAGTAGAAGTGGTGGAGGTACCACTCGCCGGTCCGGTCGTCCTTGGCCCAGATGGAGTCCTCCTTGTCCGGGAAGACCACCTGTGCCTTGGTGTCCGGCGGGGCGTCCGAACGCCAGACGTACCAGTCGCGCCGGGGGTTGTCGGTGCTGCGTCGCGACTGCGTGAACCACGGGTGCTGGTCGGAGGTGTGGTTGACGAGGAGGTCGGTGATGACCCGGAGCCCGCGGTCGTGGGCGGTGCGGATCACCTCGACCAGGTCACCGGCGGTGCCCACCCTCGGGTCGACGCCGTAGAAGTCGGCGACGTCATAGCCGTCGTCCTTCTGCGGGCTCGGGTAGAAGGGCATGAGCCAGATGCAGGTGACGCCGAGCTCGGAGATGTAGTCGAGGCGCTGGGCCAGGCCCTGGAGGTCGCCGATGCCGTCGCCGTCGGAGTCGTAGAACGTCTCGATGTCGAGACAGTAGATGACGGCGGACTTCCACCACTGGTCGCTCGTGTCGGTGATGCGCATGGAGTCTCCTCAGAGTCGCGTCGCGGAGGCAGGAGGGGCGGCTGCGGGCTCTGCCCCGCCCGGGGTCGCCGGCTGCGTCGTCAGCTGCGGCAGCAGCTCCGCGCCGAACGTGTCGATGAAGGCCGACTGCTCCTGACCCACGTGGTGCAGGTAGATGTCGTCGAAGCCGAGCGAGGCCAGGCGCCGGAGCCGGTCGCGGTGCTCACCGAGGTCGGCGGAGACCTGGACGGCATCGCGGACGGCATCGACGCCGACCTGCTGGCCGATGGCGTCGAAGGCTTCGGCGGTCTCGGTGTCCCACGCGACCGGTGGCCCGATGACGTTGCTGCGCCACTGGTCGACGGCGATCGCCTCGGCCTCGCGCTCGGACTCGGCCCAGCTTAGGTGGACCTGGAGCGAGAGCTGCCCGCGCCCGCCCGCCCCGCGGTAGGCGTCGA
Source organism: Knoellia sp. LjRoot47 (assembly GCF_964253435.1). Classification (NCBI taxonomy): domain Bacteria; kingdom Bacillati; phylum Actinomycetota; class Actinomycetes; order Micrococcales; family Intrasporangiaceae; genus Knoellia; species Knoellia sp. LjRoot47. The sequence continues at coordinate 680,950 of NZ_CAXUQS020000001.1, read as the reverse complement.
CGACCCTCGTGAGGGTCTCCTCGGGCTGGACGATCGTGATGAGACCGTCTGCCCAGGCGGCAACCCGCGCGGCGCTCTCGACCGAGACCACCGGCGCGATGAGTCTGGGCGGCTGCTCCGGCAGGTCCCACAACTTCGCGCGGTCGACGGTGACGAGCCCGTCGTGGCTGACCTCCTCGCCGGCAAGCAGCCGCCGGATGACGTCGACGCACTCGTCGAGGCGCTGGTCCCGCAGCTCCTTGCGCGGCCAACCGTCGCCGGTGATGTGCTCGTTGCTCGCCTCGCCGCTGCCGAGGGCGACCCAGAACCGCCCCTCGAACATCTGCGACAGCGTCGCGATCTTCTGGGCGGCGACGGCCGGGTGGTAGCGCTGACCCGGTGCGCTGACGCACCCCATCGTGAGGTTCGTCGTCGCGAGGGCGGCGCCGAGCCACGCCCAGGTGTAGCCGCTGTGTCCCTGCCGCACACTCCACGGCGAGAAGTGGTCGCTGCACATCGCCATCTCGAAGCCCGCGGCCTCGGCGTGCTGCACGTCGCGAAGCAGGTCACGCGGGCTCACCTGCTCGTGGGAGGCGTGGAAGCCGTATCGCGTCATCCCTCCACCAGACCACACCCGCCCCGTCCGTCGGCTGTCCACGACGAGTCAAAAACCGTTGCGCCCGACGGGCCTCCCGGCTTAGCGTCGGAGGACACGGAAGGGAGGTGGTCCAAGAAGTGATTTCTCATTGGACGCGTGAGGTGACTGCGCGCTAGTCGTGCACCTCGACTGCTCGAGGTCGCGCCGCCCGGCGCAATCCAACGCAGTTCACCGCAGCCCGCGGGCCGTGCAGGTCGTCCCCTGCACTCGCCGCCTCCCAATTCGGAGCGGCAGGCCCGCGGGCTGTTCCATGCCGTATGCCGGTCAGCGCCAGACCGTGGACCGGCGCGCCACCTCGAAGATCGCGTCGACGACCTCCTCGGTGTGGATGTCCCCGTGGCGCAGCAGCCACTTCGCGAGCTGCATGCGGGGGAGGACGGACACTCCCTCGGGCTGGGACTTCACCGTGACGCTCTTGGCGTTGACGGTCACCACGAGTCCCTCGACGTGGACGGGGAATCCGCAGGCCTCGGACAGCAGCCGCGACGCACGTTGCGCCTCGTGTCGCCCGTTGCGGATGTAGGACTGCTTGCTGCCGTTGACCATGAAGGTGCCGCCGCCGACCCAGATGGTGGCGTCGGGGTGGTGCTTGGCGTTCGCCGTGAAGACGCCACCGGGTCCGATGATCACGTGGTCGATGTCGGAGCCGCGTCCACCGACGGGGACCGCGTGGAGGCAGCGCCACCGCGGGTCCTGCTTCTGGACCTTCCTGAGCTGCGCGGCCACCTTCTCCCCACCGTCGGCACCGATGCGCCACGCACGCTCGTCGGTGTGCACGCCGAGAAGTCGGGCGAAGACCGTCCTCACGGGCGCGGCGTCCCTGGCGGCGTGGGCCTGCTCGCGAGCCTCCGCCCCCGCATGGTTGGTGGCGAGGTCGACCCAAGGGCGTGCTGGCCCGGTCGGAGTCGTCTCGTCGGCCCGCGGCGACTCGTCGATCTCGACACGGTCGGCGACAGCCGTGTCAGGCGCGTCGAGGGTTTCCATACCCGAGGGGGTCTCGGGCTCGGCAACCTCGGCAGAGGCCTCCGTGGCTGCTGGGGAGCCGGCACCGGTGGCGCCGACAGCACCTGCGAGCACCGCTGATCCGATCGGCTGTTGCTGTCGCCAATGTGTCACCGCCTCGAGCAGCGTGGGTTCGAGACCCGGCAGGTCCGGGTGTCCCACATCGGCGGTGAGGTCCCAGAACCCCAGCCGCGAACCGTCGCCGGACTCGACGTACAGGCGGTCCAGCCCCCACCGTCGCCACCGGGTCATCACGAGTTCCTCGACGTTCACCGTCAGATCATGGACGATGCGCCAAGCCGATGTTGGGCATTTGGGGACGGTGCAGGTGCTGCGGGTTGGCCTGCTCGTTCGCCTCGGCCACCGCCAGCCGTGGCGGGGCCGCCGGGGTGTCAACGAGCATGCTCACGCCGCCACCTCACCCGAACGCGCCGGCATACGCGTTGAGCGCCGGCTGGCCGCCGAGGTGGGCGTACAGGACCGTGGAGTCCTTGGCGATCTCGCCGGAGGTGACGAGGTCGATGAGTCCGGCCATCGACTTCCCTTCGTACACGGGGTCGGTGATCATCCCCTCGAGGCTGCCGGCGAGGCGGATCGCCTCGATGGTCGAGTCGACCGGGATGCCGTACTCGTCGCCGGCCCAGCCCTCGAGGACGGTGATCTCGTCGTCGCGCAGGTCACGGCCGAGGTCGATGAGGTCGGCCGTGTGCCGAGCGATCCGGCCCACCTGGTCGCGGGTCTTCTGCAGCGTGGCCGAGGCGTCGATGCCGAGCACGCGGCGGGGGCGGCCCCCGGCCTCCTCGAGGGCGGCGAAGCCGGCGATCATGCCGGCGTGCGTCGAGCCCGTCACGGTGCATACGACGATGGTGTCGAAGAAGACACCGAGCTCCTCCTCCTGGGCGGCGAGCTCGTAGGCCCAGTTCGCGAACCCGAGGCCGCCCAGGCGGTGCTCCGACGCTCCGGCCGGGATCGGGTAGGGCTTGCCGCCCTCACGCTCGATCTCGTCGATGGCCTCCTGCCACGACTGCCGGATGCCGATGTCGAAGCCGGCTGGGTCCAGGCGCGCGTCGGCGCCCATGATCCGCGACAGCAGGATGTTGCCGACCCGGTCGTTGCCGGGGTCCTCCCAGTTGACCCAGCGCTCCTGGACGAGGCGCACCTTGAGGCCGAGCTTCGCGCCCACGGCGGCGACCTGGCGCGTGTGGTTCGACTGGTAGCCGCCGATCGACACGAGCGTGTCGGCGCCGGAGGCGAGCACGTCGGGGACGATGTACTCGAGCTTGCGGGTCTTGTTGCCGCCGAAGGCGAGGCCGGAGTTGACGTCCTCGCGTGGCCCACACCTGCGCGCCACCGAGGTGGGCGGTGAGGCGGTCGAGGGCGTGCACGGGGCTGGGGCCGAAGGTCAGGGGGTAGCGCTCGAAGTCCGCGATGGACATGGGTGTCTCCTTGGTGCGGGGGGAGGGGCCGCTCAGCCGGCCTGGCTGTCGGTGTCCTCGTCGACGAGGTCGACGAGGGGAAGCAGGGTCTGCCAGTTCTCCTGCGCGGCCCGGCCCGCCGCAGCGGCGTCGCCGGACTCGCACAGCGCGATGATCTGCTCGTGCAGGGTGATCGAGCGTCGACCGTCGAGGCTCGAGAAGCGGATCCGCTCGAGTCGTCGGAGCACGGGGGTGACCTGCTCGAGGACGGTCGAGGCGACGGGGTTCGCGCTCGCGACGACGGTGACGGCGTGGAAGTCGTCGTCCGCGGACAGTGCGGCCTCGGCGTCGTGGGCGTCGAGGGCGTCGGCGAACCGGCGGTTGGCCTCGCGCATCGCCCGGAGGTCGCCCTCGGACAGGTTGGGGACCGACTCGCGGACGACGAGCTCGTGCAGCGCCGCCGCGACGGCCTGGGAGGCGCGGGCCTCGCGGACGTCGAGCGGGCTGACCCGGGTGTAGCTGCCGGGCTTGGACTGGACGAGCCCGGCGCGCTCCAACCGGCCGAGGGCCTCGCGGATCGGGGTCCGGCTCACGCCGAGCCACTGGCCCAGGTCGGCGTCGTTGAGGCGCTCACCCGGGGCGAAGGTGCCGTCGATGATCCCGGCGCGCAGTGCCAGGTAGGCGTCGTCGCGCAGCAGCAGGCGGGGCAGGGTCCGGGAGTCCTGGGGGATTGGCATGCAATATATTGCACATGGGATTCCGGCGACGTCAACGGTGGTAAATAAATGCCCAGCGGTCAGGGCCCGGAGCGCACCGTCGTGACCGCGGTCCTCGCGAACGAGCGAGATGTGCCGAGTTGGTGAGGACGGGAAGCGCAGGACGACGAAAAAACCCCGAGCCGAGGCTCGGGGTTCTTTCGTTCTGGCGGTGGCGGTGGGATTTGAACCCACGGAGGGCTTGCACCCTCACACGCTTTCGAGGCGTGCTCCTTAGGCCGCTCGGACACACCACCGCGAAGCAGGATACGCAACGCGACCGCAGGAGCGAAATCGAGGGCGGGCAGGCCGGCATACCGACGCGTGGCGGGCGGGCATCCGGAGGGAAACGACAGGATCCGGACGGAAATGTTCCGTCCGGACCCTCGAGGTTCCCGCATGGGGAGCAAAAGTTCAGGCCCCGGCCTCAGGCGCGGGCGGCGAGCATCTGCTGCATCGCCGTGATCTCCGAGGTCTGGGCGGACTTCATGGCCCGGGCCAGCGTGACGACCTCGGTGCGGTCCGAGCGGGCGAGCACGGCGTCGGCCATCTCGACCCCGCCGCGGTGGTGGGCGATCATCAGCGTGAGGAAGATCCGGTCGGCCTCGACGCCGCGCGCGGCCGACAACCGCGCGAGGTCCGCCTCGGACGCCATGCCCGGCATCGGCACGGCGTCACCCGACGCCGAGGTCGCTCCGTGGTGGTCCGACCCCATCCAGGCCATCGGCGCCTGCGAACCCGTCGGCGTGAGCCCCCACAGCTGCAGCCAGGCGAACATCTGCCCGGCCTGCTGCTGCTGGCTCGTCGCGATGTCGTTGGCGAAGGTGCGGATGGCCGGGTCCTCGGTGCGTTCGGCGACGAGCAGCGACATCTGCACCGCCTGCCCGTGGTGGGTCTGCATGTCCCGCGCGAACCCTGCCTCGGCGGACCCGTCCAGCGGGAAGCCGCCCCGCCCGAACAACGCCCACCCGAGCACCAGCCCGGCGAGCAACGAGCCGACCGCGAGCAGGACCGACAGGCCGACGACCTCGCCCCGGGAGCGGGGAGAGGCCGTCGGCACTGCGGGGTGGGACTCGGTCACGATGCCGACGGCGAGGGCGTCGCGCCCGGCATCGACGAGGGGCTCGTCGACGGCGTCGCGCCCGTCGAGGGAGCGGCCGGCGCCCCACCGGTGAGGCTCGGCGAGACGGAGGGGTCGGTGCCGTCGGTTCCGTTGGTGCACAGCGCGCCGGGCTCGGGCGTGTCCGGACCCTGGCGGTACTTCTTGATGAACTCCTCGAGGCGCGGGTCGTCGGCGCCGGTGAGCTGGATCTGGTGACCCCAGGTCGAGGCGACGACCGGCGACGGGAGACCCTCGTACGGCGACAGCAGCGCGTAGGTGCTGGGCAGGACGTCCTTGAGCTTGTCGACGTCGGCCTTGGGCAGGTCGGGCTTGTAGGTCACCCACACCGCACCGTGCTCGAGCGCGTGGACGGCGTTCTCGTTGGGCACCGCCGAGTCGTAGACGCCGCAGTTGAGCCAGACCGGGTTGTGCTCGCCGCCGACGGGCGGGGTCTCCTTGTAGGTCACCGGTGTCTGGACGTGCGCCCCGGCGTCGTACTTGTAGTCCTTGACCGCGGACAGGTCGGGGGTGTTGGCCTTGTCGTGCGCGACCGCGAACACCACGGCCCCCACGACGATCGCGATGGTCACCGCGGCCGCACCCCAGATCGCGACCAGCCGGCGCTTGTCCTTGGCCTGCTGCTCCTTGCGCATCTGCGCCACACGGTCGGAGGCGTTGCGCTGGCTCGCGCGCGCCTTCTTGCTGCCACTGCCGGACGGGGCCACGTCACACTCCTGAGAAATCGAACGGTGTCGCGACAGATTGTCACCCATGGGTCTGGGAGTTCGCTGGGGCAGTCCGCGGCTAGGCGACCCAGTGCCTCGTCGCCGCCGCCCACGTCGCGCCCACGAGGAGGGCGGCCGACAGTCCCAGCCCCACGGCATACACACGCCTGTATGCCGTCCCGTCCCGCATCGTCGCGACCGCCAGGTAGGCGGGGAACCAGGTGAGGGCGTAGCGCGGCGCCGACACCCAGAGCGTCGAGCAGACGACGACGCCGACGGTGAGGGCGAGATAGGTCAGCTCGGGCCAACGGCGCTGTCTCGCAAGGAGGACGCACACCACGACACCGAGGAGCACCGCGACGATGTCGGCGGCCCGGCTGGCGGCGAGCCACCTGTCGGGGCTGTCGACGAGCGCCTGCCAGGCCGAGGCGATGCCCGTCCACGGGGTCGCGGTCGAGCGCTCCCAGCCGCGCTGCTCGGCCTCGCGCCACGCGTCCCACGAGCCCGTGAGCGAGTGGAGGTGCGCCATGTAGGCGGCGACGCTCACGGCGGGCAGGGCGAGCGCGAGGACGTCCCGGCGCGGTCGCGGGCGTCCGTCGTGGTGCCACTGCACGGCGTACATCACCGCCAGCCCGGCCGCGAGGAAGAGGCCGTTGACCCGGACCCCGCTGGCGAGGGCGGCGACGGCACCCGCCCACCACCAGTGGCGCCGGGTCGCGAGCAGCCAGGCGCCGAGGGCGAGGGCGAGGAAGAGGGCCTCGGTGTAGACGGCGGTGAGGAAGAAGCCGCACGGTGCGAGGGTCAGCAGCAGGACCGCCCGCCGTGCCGCCACCGGTCCGCCGCGGGCGTCGTCGGCGACGAGGCGCCACAGCAGGGCAGCGGCGACGACACCGGCGACGAGTGACACGAGGACCCCGGCGCCGGTGACGCTGCCGCCGGTGAGCGGGGACACCGCGGCCATGAGGAGCGGGTAGCCGGGGAAGAACGCCTGGTCGCAGCAGTCGAGCCCCGGTGGCAGGTAGCCCAGGGTCGCGATCCGCACGAAGTGGTAGCTGTCCCACGCCGAGAACCGGTCGAGCCACCAGACGCCGCTCGCCCACTCGTGGTCGACGGCTCCCTGCCCGGCGACCGCGGCCATGGCGAGGACGGTGAGTGCGAGCAGCAGCCGGGACGCGAGGAATGCGGCACCGGCACGGACCGCGGGCGACGTGCGCAGGTCGGTCACGGGGCTGTCACGCGACCGCGCTGCCAGAAGGGTTCTCGCGAGCCGAGATCGGCGACGACCAACGACGCCCGTCCCACGAGGGGCTCCTTGTCGACCTCGTCGGGTGCGGCATCGACGAGCTCGAGGAGGTGGTGGCTGGTCTCGAGGTCGCCCAGCTCGCCGAGCGTGTCCTGGAGGCGAGCCACCCGCTGCGCCAGCTCGTGGGGCGCGGACCCGGGCGCCTGGGCGGACTCGGGTGGGACGGCATACAGGCTTCCGAAGAACTGGATGCCGTAGCGGAGCTTGCGGGCCTCCTTGCGCACCGAGTGGCGCTGCGCGCGCGAGGCAGTGGGCAGGTCGGCCCCCCGGCGCAGGACGCGGCGGAGTCGGCGGTCCAGCGCGTCCGGGGCCGACTCGAGGACGGGCGGGTCGTGGGGCACCTCGTCGTGGAGGTGGCGCAGGAGGCCGTCGACGTGGGTCCTGAGGTCCTTCCACCGGTCGGAGGCCAGCACCTCGAGGACCTCGGCGTGGGCCGCGGACTGGCGCTCGAGCAGCAGCGTCCGCGGGTCAGGAGACAGGCCGTCGGCGTGGTCGCGGACGGCGACGTCGAGGTCGCGCGCCCTGCCCAGCGGCACGGCGAGGTCGCGGATCTCGGTGCTCACCCAGGCGAGCTTCTCGCCGTCGCCCAGGGGGCGCCGGAGGAGAGACAGGGCGACCCGCGCCCGGCGGACGCCGATCCGCACCTGGTGCAGAGCCTCGGGGTCGAGACCGGCGCCGAGCAGCTCGCTGTGACGGCGGATGTGCTCGCCGGCCGAGCGCACGATGACGTCGAGGGCCTGCGTCGTCGTCATGTCCGGGGAGAGCACGATCGGCGCTCCCGTCGCGACGGTCACGACGGCGATGCGGTGGGTCGTGGCGCGGGGCACATCGGCAGGCCGGTCGGCTTCGGGGCCGGGGCGAGCGTCGTGAACTTGTTGCCGAGCACCAGGTCGACCGTCGTGTTCCTGCGGGTGTCGGGCAGCTGGGTCGTGCCCTTGCCCCCGAGCGGAACGACGAGCGGGGCACGCCCGCGACCGGCGGGTCCGAACCGCACCTCGGCCACCGCGACACTGCGGTCCAGCGGGTCGTTGCTCACCGCACCAATCTTGAAGCCGCGTTGGCGCAGCGACGCGGCGGTGCGTGCGGCGAGACCGGTCTTGGTGGAGGCGTTGTAGACGTTGACCGTGGTGTTCGCCGGCGTCGGGACCTTGGGGTTGAAGGGTCGACAGGTGGCGCTGGTGCGCGGACTGGCGTCGCTCGCCCCGCCGGACGCCCGGTAGTAGGAGTAGGCGTACCAGAACGCGAAGAAGAGCAGGAGCAGGACGATGAGGATCGTCGTGGCCGCCCGGCGGTTCTGCCTGCGGTGGCGCAGCTCTGAGGACAGGTCGCGATCGGCCATGGCGGGCTACTCGATGACGAGGACGCGGGCGTGGAGCGTCGGCCGCTGGTGCAGGGCGGCCCGCAGGGCCCGGTGCAGACCGTCCTCGAGGTAGAGCGTGCCCTCGAACTCCACGACGTGGGCGAAGAGGTCGCCGTAGAACGTCGAGTCCTCCGAGAGCAGCATCCCGAGGTCGAGCGTGCGCTTGGTGGTGACGAGGTCGTCGAGCCGCACCAGGCGCGGGGGCACGTTGGACCACTGACGCGTGCTGTACCCGTGCTCGGGGTACGGACGCGTGTCGCCAACGGCCTTGAAGATCACGTCCGACACTGTATGGGCCGCGACGACGGGACGCGCGCCCCCTTCCGTCTCGTGGGCGCAACTGTGACCACCTTGGTATGCCGGCCCGGGCGGAGCGTGGGACCCGCGCCCCCGTCTTGCGGACCGGCGCACCCGCGGGTCGCCCGCAACGTCGGCTGCGTCCGCAATCGTGGTCGGGTTCCTGACCAAGGTTGCGGATGCAGTGGTCAGGAGGCGACGGAGGCGAGCTGGCGCTCGACCTCCTCGGCGGAGAGCACGTGCTGGATGACCATCGTCGCGGCGCCGATGACGCCGGCGTGACCACCGGTGCGGGCCGCGACGATCTGGAGCTGTTCGGTGGCCAGGGGCAGCGACCGTCCGTAGACGACCTCGCGGATCCCGGCGAGGAGGCTCTCGGCGCACTGCACGAGCTGGCCGCCGACGACGATGACCTGCGGGTTGAGCAGGCTCACCGTCGAGGCGAGCACGGCGCCGATCTCGCGACCGGCCGCGCGCATCTCGGCGATCGCCTCGATGTTGCCGCCGCGCACCAGGTCGACGAGCCCTCGGGTGTCGTGGGCGTCGACGCCGTTGCGGGACAGGCGGGCGACGATCGCCGGACCGCTGGCCACGGCCTCGAGGCAGCCGACGTTGCCGCACCGGCACAGGACGCCGTCACCGTGCGGCGCGGCGACGTGACCGAGGTCGCCGGCCGCGCCCTGGGCGCCGCGGTGGAGCTGGCCACCGGAGATGATGCCCGCACCGATGCCGGTCGCGACCTTGACGAAGACGAGGTGGTCGACGTCGGGGTGCATCGTGGCGTGCTCGCCGAGGGCCATGATGTTGACGTCGTTGTCGACGAGGACCGGCCCGCCGAGCCCGGCCGAGACGTGCGCAGGGACGTCGTAGCCGTCCCAGCCCGGCATGATCGGCGGGGACGCCGGGCGGCCGCTCGAGTGCTCGACGGGGCCGGGCAGGCCGATGCCGACGCCGGCGAGGTCGGCCCGGGTGCGCTTGGCCTCCTTGAGGAGCTCGCGACCGAGCTCGACGACGCGGTCGAGGACGGGTCCGGGGCCGCCGGCGATGTCGAGCTCGACGGTCCGGTCGGAGATGACGGTGCCGTCGAGGTCGGTGAGTCCCACGGTGGCGTGTGTCGCGCCGAGGTCGGCGCCGATGACCACGGCCGCGGAGGGGTTGAAGGCGAAACGCACCGGTGGGCGGCCACCCGTCGACCGTGACTCCCCGGCGGGCCTGAGCAGCCCGACCGCGAGGAGGGAGTCGACCCGGGCGCCGACGGTGGAGCGGGCCAGACCCGTCACCTGGATGATCTCGGCCCTGGTGCGCGGACGCCCGTCGCGCATGAGCTGGAGCAGGGCGCCGGCACCCGTAGGCCCATCGGTGAGGGGGAGGGTGCCGGGGGAGTTCACGGCGGTAGTCAAGCACAAACGAGGGGTTTCGCCCACGCCACCGACAAATGTGTCGCACCAATTCAGGTCTTTTGCTTGACGCCCATGCAAAAGCCTCCTACGGTTCAGACCCATGAGCAGAGGCAATGACGCCTCACCACTTCTGGTGATGGCCGGGATCGTCAAGCGGTTCCCCGGAGTGACGGCACTCGACGGCGTGGACCTCGACGTGCTCCCGGGCGAGGTGCACTGCCTCCTGGGGCAGAACGGCGCGGGCAAGTCCACCCTGATCAAGACGCTTGCTGGGGTGCGCACCCCCGACGAGGGAACGATCACGTGGGACGGCGCCGAGGTCACCCTCGGCCACCCGCAGGCGGCCATGGACATGGGCATCGCGACGATGTACCAGGAGCTCGACCTCGTCGAGGGGCTCACCGTCGCGGAGAACATCTTCCTCGGGCACGAGACGTCCCGGTTCGGGCTCTCGCAGGGGTCGGCGACCCGGGCCGCGGCGCGCGAGCTGCTCGCCGGCCTCGGCCACCCCGAGATCTCGCCCACGACCGAGGTCGGTGACCTGTCCGCCGCCGGTCAGCAGATCGTGAGCATGGCGCGGGCCCTGTCGCGCAAGGCACGGCTCATCGTCATGGACGAGCCGTCCGCCGTGCTCGACAGCGGCGAGGTCGACCGTCTCTTCGACGTCATCCGCCAGCTCACCGCCCAGGGCATCGCCGTCGTCTACATCTCGCACCGCCTCGAGGAGATCCGCGTCATCGGCGACCGCGTCACCGTGCTCAAGGACGGTCGCACCGTCGCCACCGGGCTGTCCGCCAAGGAGACGCCGACCGCCGAGGTCATCCGACTCATGACCGGCCGGTCGATCGAGTACGTCTTCCCGGAGCGCGGCACGACTCCCGAGGGTGAGCCGCTGCTCGTCGTCGAGGGCATCTCGCGCCGTGGCGAGTTCCAGGACGTGAGCTTCTCGGTGCGCCCGGGTGAGGTCGTCGGTCTGGCCGGACTCGTCGGCGCCGGCCGGTCCGAGATCGTCGAGACCGTCTTCGGGGCCCGCAAGGCCGACGAGGGCACCGTCACGGTCGGGAACCGCCGCCTCCGGCCCGGGTCGGTCGGGTCGGCGGTGGCCGCGGGCGTCGGGCTGTGCCCCGAGGAGCGCAAGAGCCAGGCGCTCGTCCTCGGCAACAGCGTCGCCCACAACATCAGCATGGCCACGCTCACCCGCTTCTCCAGGGGCGGCCTCATCGACCGCGGCGCCGAGAACGCCGCGGCCCAGGAGCTCGCCACGAGCCTCGAGCTGCGGCCGACCGGCATCACCCGCGAGATCCGCACCCTCTCGGGCGGCAACCAGCAGAAGGTCGTGCTCGCGCGGTGGCTGCTCCGCGGCTGCCGGGTCCTGCTGCTCGACGAGCCCACGCGTGGTGTCGACATCGGCGCCCGCTCCGAGATCTACGCCCTCGTCCGCCGGCTCGCCGACGACGGCGTGGCCGTCGTCGTCGTGTCGAGCGAGATCGAGGAGGTGCTCGGTCTGTCTGACCGCGTCCTCGTCGTCGGCGACGGTCAGGTCCTTCACGAGGCGCCCTCCGGCGACCTCGACGAGCACCAGGTGCTCGACATCATCATGAGAGGAGACGCCGCATGAGCGTCGAGACCCCCCGCGCCTCCGAGGAGCCCGCGGGCACCCAGGAGATGGCGGCCCCCGCTGCCACGGCCGGTTCGGGCCCGAGCGCGGTGAGCCGCTTCCTCGAGGGGTCGGCGACCCGCAACCTCGGGCTCGTCATCGCCCTCGTCCTGCTCTGCGTCGTGGGCCTCGCCACCGCGGGCGAGCGGTTCGGCAGCATCGACAACGCCCTGACGATCCTGCGCCTCGCGGCGGTCGTCGGTGTCGTCAGCGTCGGCATGACCTTCGTCATCTGCGGCGGCGGCATCGACCTGTCCGTCGGTGCGATCGTCGCCCTGTCGTCGGTCTGGGCCACGACCCTGGCCACGCAGACGATGGCCGCAGACATCCACTGGATCGTCATGGTGATCACCGCACTGCTCGTCGGTGGCGCCTGCGGGCTCGTCAACGGGGTGCTCGTCGCCTACGGCAAGGTGGCACCCTTCATCGCCACCCTGGCCATGCTCGCCAGCGCCCGTGGCCTCGCCGAGCTCATCGCCCAGCGCAAGACCCAGATCGTGCGCGACCGCTCGTTCATCGACTTCTTCGGCGGCAGCGTCCTCGGCATCCCGGTCCTCGTCATCATCTTCGCCATCGTGGCCGCGCTCGGTTGGGTGCTCCTCAACCGCACGACCTTCGGTCGTCGCACGCTCGCCATCGGTGGCAACCCGGAGGCGGCGCGACTGGCCGGCATCAAGGTCGAGCGCCAGACGGCATACCTCTATGTCCTGCTCGGACTCGCCTGCGGACTCGCGGCCGTGATGCTCATGGCCCGCACGACGACCGGCACCTCGACCCACGGCAACCTGCTCGAGCTCGACACCATCGCCGCGGCCGTCATCGGCGGGACGCTCCTCAGCGGCGGTCGCGGCACGATCGTCGGCACCGTCCTCGGCGTCCTCATCTTCACGACGCTCACCAACGTCTTCACGCTCAACAACGTCGACACCTCGAGCCAAAACGTCGCCAAGGGCGTGATCATCGTCGCCGCCGTCCTCCTCCAGCAGCGGCTCGCCACCCGTCGCCGAAGCACCTAATCCGCAGGCGCGCACCGGCTCCACATCGGCTCCACCCCAGCGTCACGCACGGCTCCACCAGTCCCTTCCCTCGCACCACAGCCCCAGGAGAGAACCACCATGAACCGTCGCACCATCTCCCGCCCGGTCCGCGCCGCCGCGGCCCTCGGCGTCGTCGCCCTCGTCGCCGCCGGCTGCACGAGCAACACCCCCGAGGCCGAGACCTCCTCGTCCTCGGACACGCAGCGGGCCGGCAGCAACAACGACGAGCCCGGTGACAAGATCACCATCGGCTTCTCGGGCCCCGCGGCCGACCACGGCTGGCTCGGTGCGATCAACAGCGCCGCCCAGGCCGAGGCCAAGAAGTTCTCCGACGTCGAGTTCAAGGCGGCCGAGGGCACCAACGATGCGAGCCAGCAGATCGCCCAGGTCGAGACGTTCATCAACGACAAGGTCGACGCGATCGTTCTGCTGCCCACCGATGGCGCCGCCCTCACCGAGGTCGCCACCAAGGCCATGAACGCCGGCATCATCGTCGTCAACGTCGACCGCGAGTTCTCGACGCCGTTCGCGGCGCGCACCACCGTCCTCGGCGACAACTACGGCATGGGCGTGAGCGCCGGCACCTACGCCTGCAAGCTCGTCACCGACAAGAAGCTGAGCAACCCGGTCATCGCCGAGATCGCCGGCATCGACGCGCTGCCCCTGACCCAGGACCGCAGCAAGGGCTTCGCCGACGCGCTCAAGGCGTGCAACCAGACGGTCGACAACCGCGTCGCCGCGGAGTTCACGGTCGAGTCCGGTGAGAAGGTCGCCTCCAACCTCCTCCAGGCCGCACCCAAGATCGACATCATCTGGAACCACGACGACGACCAGGGTGTCGGTGTCATGGCGGCCTTCGACAACGCCAAGCGCAGCGAGTTCGCGTTCATCGGTGGCGCCGGTTCGGCCAACGCCATGCGCTGGATCAAGGAGGGCAAGATGGAGGCCACGGTCCTCTACCCGCCCACGCAGGCCGCCGACGGCATCCGTCTCGCCCGGCTCCTCGCGCAGGACAAGAGCATGAGCGACCTCGTCCAGGTCGCGGTCCCGCGCCGCATCGTCCTCGACGCGCCGGTCGTGACCAAGGACAACGTGGAGGAGTACCTCCCGCTCGGCTTCGAGTCCTGACGGACCGCGTCCTCACCGACGCGGCCCGATCGAGCGCGCCCTGAGCGGCGCGACCGGACCGACCCTCGACCGGGGTCCGCGCGGCCATCCCTGGGCCGCGCGGACCCGCCCCCCTCGACCCCGGGCAGCCGCGCGCTGCCCCCGGAGACCTCCCGGAAAGGGTTCTCATGACCACGGACACCACGTCGACCGACCACTCGGCCGGCACGGCCGCACCCTCCACGTCCGCACCTGCGACGGCCGCACCCTCCACGTCCGCACCTGCGGCGGTCGCCTCGAAGGAGGCCGGACGGCTCGGCATCGGCATGGTTGGCTACGCCTTCATGGGGCTGGCCCACTCCCAGGGCTGGCGCAACGCCCGCAGCTTCTTCGACCCGGAGCTGACCCCCGACCTCGTCGCGATCGCCGGGCGTGACGGAGCGGCGGCGGCCGAGATGGCCCGCCGGTTCGACTGGCAGCACGTCGAGACCGACTGGCGCGCGCTCGTCGCACGCGTCGACGTCGACGTCGTCGACATCTGCACGCCCGGCGACACCCACGCCGAGATCGCGATCGCCGCACTCGAGGCGGGCAAGCACGTGTTGTGCGAGAAGCCGCTCGCCAACACGGTGGACGAGGCCCGCCGCATGGCCGAGGCCGCGGAACGCGCCGCTGCCAACGGGATTCGCTCGATGGTCGGCTTCACCTACCGTCGCGTCCCCGCGATCGCGTTCGCCCGGCAGCTCGTGCAGGAGGGACGCATCGGCGAGATCCGGCACGTGCGGGCGCAGTACCTCCAGGACTGGCTCGTCGACCCCGAGTCCCCGCTGACGTGGCGCCTCGAGAAGGAGCGGGCCGGCTCGGGTGCGCTGGGCGACATCGGCGCCCACATCATCGACCTCACCCACTTCATCACCGGCGAGCGGATCACCGGGGTGAGCGCGACGACCGAGACCTTCGTCAAGGAGCGCCCCGTCGCGGGCAGCGTCAAGGGCCTGTCGGCCTCGGCGCAGGACGGTGGCGCGCGTGGCGCCGTCACCGTGGACGACGCCGCGATCTTCATCGCGCGGCTCAGCGGGGGAGGTCTCGGGACGTTCGAGGCGACGCGCTTCGCCACCGGCCGCAAGAACTCGATCCGGCTGGAGCTCAACGGGTCCAGGGGCAGCCTGGCCTTCGACTTCGAGGACATGAACGTCCTCCACCTCCACGACGCGTCCGTCGACGCCCGGGAGTCGGGCTTCACCAAGATCACCGTCACCGAGCCCAGCCACCCCTACGTCGAGAACTGGTGGCCGGCAGGCCACGGCCTCGGCTACGAGCACGGCTTCACCCACCAGGCCGCTGACCTCGTCGACGCCATCGCCCGTGGCGTCGACCCCACCCCGTCGTTCGCCGACGGGCTCGCGGTCCAGGAGGTGCTCGCCGCGGTCGAGACCAGCGCGGCCAGCCGTTCCGCCTGGACCGCCATCGACCCCCCGGCCGGCGCGCAGCCGTGACCGGGTCCGTCCCACCACCCCCGTCCCGCACCACCGTGGCCGACCCCCACACCCGCACCACCGAAGGAGGCTGACGGTCCCCGCTGTTCCCCCCTGTCATTGCAGTGACGAAGGAGCACCACATGAACGACAACG
This sequence comes from Knoellia sp. LjRoot47, assembly GCF_964253435.1. Taxonomy (NCBI): domain Bacteria; kingdom Bacillati; phylum Actinomycetota; class Actinomycetes; order Micrococcales; family Intrasporangiaceae; genus Knoellia; species Knoellia sp. LjRoot47. The sequence continues at coordinate 665,522 of NZ_CAXUQS020000001.1, read as the reverse complement.
ACGTCAAGATCCCCGAGCTCGCCCGGACCCTCGGTCTCGGCCGCCGCCAGTTCCTCGCGGCGACGACCGCCATGGCCACGGCAGGTGCCGCGACAGCGGCAGGTGCCGGGACGGCATACGCCTCGCCCGTCGGCAACGCCAACGGGACGCTCGTGCCCGCCTCGAAGCGCGGCATCATCCTCTACACGGTCCGCGACGCGATCTCGCGCGACCCGAACACGACCGACCTCGCCTCGGGTTTCAAGGAGGTGCTCGGCGAGCTGTCGCGCATCGGCTTCCGCCAGATCGAGTTCGCCGGCTACAGCCAGCACGCGAACGCCGAGGGCGGCAACAACCTCAACACGGTCGCGGGCGCCACCCTGCTCAAGTCGTGGCTCGACGACCTCGGGCTCCAGGCCGAGGGCAACCACGGCAGCATCCCGGGCACCATCACGCCCGAGAGCATCGCCGCCTTCGACACCGCCTGCGAGATCGCCAACATCCTCGGCCTCGGACACATCGGCACCGGCAACGACCCGACGAGCTCGGCCTACGTCGCCGACTGGGTCGCCGCGGCGGAGCGATGGGACTTCTTCGGCAAGCGGGCCTCGCAGCACGGGCTCAAGCTCTACACGCACAACCACGACATCGCCTACAGCTTCCTGCTCGACAGCGGGCCGCTCGACGCCCAAGGCCGCCCCACGCGCAGCAGCGGGATCCGGCGCCTCGAGCACTTCCTCGCCAACACCGACCCCAAGCACGTGTTCCTCGAGATGGACATCTACTGGGCGCACGTGGCGCAGTACAAGCACCACACCTACACGGCACCGGACGGCAGCTCGGTGAGGTCGGTCTTCGACCCGGCGGCGGTCGTCGCGGCCCAGACGAAGCGCTTCCCGCTCTTCCACGCCAAGGACGGGCGTCGCGACGCCACCCAGACCAACGGCTACGTCATGACGCCGTTCGGCGAGGGCGACATCGACTACTCGACGTTCTTCCGCCGTGTCGGGGCCAAGGGCTCGCACAACCCGATGTGGGAGCAGGACACTGCACCGGGTGGCACCGCGAACCCCGGCCAGTCGCTCGCCTTCGCGCAGACGAGCTACGACAACTTGGCCGCCCTGCGCGGCTGACACGCTGATCACCGGTCCCGGTCGGGTTCGCTGTTGCAGCAACGAACCCGACCGGGAACGGCTTCCGCCCGACTCTTTGACCAGTAGGACGTGACCCGGATTCTACGTTCGTGGAACCGGCCGAGAAGAACGAACTGGAGGACACCGTGGCACGACCGATCACCCTGTTCACGGGACAGTGGGCCGACCTTCCCTTCGAGGAGGTATGCCGTCTGGCCGCCTCGTGGGGGTACGACGGGCTCGAGATCGCCTGCTGGGGTGACCACTTCGAGGTCGACCGGGCCCTGGCCGAGGACGACTACGTCGCCGGACGCCGGGAGATCCTCGAGCGCCACGGCCTCGGGGTCTGGGCCATCTCGAACCACCTCGTCGGCCAGGCCGTCTGCGACGACCCCATCGACCAGCGCCACCAGGACATCCTCCCTGCCTCCGTGTGGGGGGACGGTGATCCCGAGGGTGTGCGGCAGCGGGCCGCCGAGCGGATGAAGGACACGGCCCGGGCCGCCGCCAAGCTCGGTGTCGACGTCGTCATCGGCTTCACCGGCTCGGCGATCTGGAAGTACGTCGCGATGTTCCCGCCGGTGTCCGCCGAGACCATCGATGCGGGCTACCAGGACTTCGCCGACCGCTGGAACCCGATCCTCGACGTCTTCGACAAGGTCGGCGTGAAGTTCGCCCACGAGGTCCACCCGAGTGAGATCGCCTACGACCACTGGACGACGGTGCGCACCCTCGAGGCGATCGGCCACCGCGAGGCGTTCGGCCTCAACTGGGACCCGTCGCACATGGTGTGGCAGGACCTCGACCCCGCGGCGTTCATCTGGGACTTCCAGGACCGGATCTACCACGTCGACTGCAAGGACGTCCGGATGCGGGTCGGCAACGGCCGCAACGGTCGTCTCTCCTCGCACCTGCCGTGGGCGGACCCGCGCCGTGGTTGGGACTTCGTGTCCACCGGTCACGGTGACGTGCCGTGGGAGGACTGCTTCCGCACGCTCGGCGCCATCGGCTACGACGGGCCGATCTCGGTCGAGTGGGAGGACGCCGGCATGGACCGGCTCGTCGGTGCGGCGGAGGCCGTGGGCTTCGTGCGGCGGCTGGCGTTCGAGCGCCCGGAGGCGGCCTTCGACGCGGCGTTCAGCTCGGGCAAGGACGAGCAGTGAGCGGCGACGGCGCGGTGGCGGCGGACTTCACCCCCACCCGCGAGGACCGGTTCTCGTTCGGCTTCTGGACGGTGGGCTGGCAGGGCGTCGACGTCTTCGGCGGCGCGGTCCGTCCGCCGCTCGACCCGGTGGATGCCGTGCACCGGCTCTCAGACCTCGGTGCGTGGGGCATCACGTTCCACGACGACGACATCAGCGACTTCGGCACGTCGACGGCGCAGCGGCTCGACCAGCTCGCGCCCTTCCGCAGGGCGCTCGACGAGACCGGGCTCGTCGTGCCGATGGTGACCACGAACCTGTTCTCCCACGCCGTCTTCCGCGACGGCGGCTTCACCAACAACGACCGCGACGTCCGTCGCTACGCCATCCGCAAGGTCGCCGACAACATCGACCTCGCCGTCGAGCTCGGCGCGACGACCTTCGTCGCCTGGGGTGGGCGCGAGGGCGCCGAGTCCGGTGCGGCCAAGGACGTGCGGGCCGCGCTCGACCGCTACAAGGAGGCGTTCGACCTCCTCGGTGACTACGTCGTCGAGCAGGGCTACGACATCCGGTTCGCGCTCGAGCCCAAGCCCAACGAGCCGCGCGGCGACATCCTCCTGCCGACGATCGGGCACGCCCTCGCGTTCATCAACGAGCTCGAGCGGCCCGAGCTCGTCGGCCTCAACCCCGAGGTCGGGCACGAGGAGATGGCCGGGCTCAACTACGCCCACGGCATCGCCCAGGCCCTGTGGCACGGCAAGCTCTTCCACCTCGACCTCAACGGCCAGACCGGTCCGCGCTACGACCAGGACCTCCGCTTCGGCGCCGGCAACGCGCGTGGCGCGTTCTGGACGGTGGACACGGTGGAGACCGGTGGCTACGACGGCCCGCGGCACTTCGACTTCAAGCCGCCGCGCACCGAGGACATGGACGGGGTGTGGGCCTCGGCCGCAGGGTGCATGCGCAACTACCTCGTGCTCAAGGAGAAGTCGCGGGCGTTCCGCGCCGACCCCGAGGTGCAGGCCGCGCTCAAGGCCTCGCGGCTCGACGAGCTCGCGACGCCGACGCTCGCCGAGGGAGAGGGGCTCGACGCGCTGCGGGCCGAGGACTTCGACCCGGAGGTCGCCGCTGCCCGCGGCATGGGCTTCGAGCACCTCGACCAGCTGGCCCTCGAGCACCTCTACGGCATCCGCTGACCCGCTCCTCGACTGATTGCCCCACCGCGAGGCCTCGCGGTGGGGCAATCAGTTGTGTGTGGGCGGGTGGGCGGGCGACGACCGGGTATGCCGTCCGCCCGCCTCACGCTCGCGCTCACCCCTGTGCGCAGCCCGTGCCAGCACTAGAGTGCCGAAGGTGACCGAGAACGCGACGCCCGAGACGCCCGCCACCGACGCCACCACCAGTCCCGCAGGGAAGGCAGCACCCGCTCCTGACGAGAAGGCCGCGCCCGCCGGGGGCAACGCGCACCTCGACGAGATCCGTGCCGGCTACGCCTTCTCGGTCCCGTCGCTCAACTTCGGCGCCGCCGTCATCGACGGCACGGCCCACCCCGATGCCCCGGTCCAGATCCCGCTGGCCGTGCTCAACCGGCACGGTCTCGTCGCCGGTGCCACCGGCACCGGCAAGACCAAGACCCTCCAGCTCATGGCCGAGCAGCTCTCCGGCCAGGGCGTCCCGGTCTTCCTCGCCGACATCAAGGGCGACCTCTCCGGCATGGCGAGCCCGGGGGAGCCGAGTGATCGAACGGCCTCACGCGCGAAGGACGTCGGGCAGGACTGGCAGGCCACGGCATACCCCACGGAGTTCCTCTCACTCGGTGGTCAGGGCAAGGGTGTCCCGATCCGCGCGACGATCACCGACTTCGGCCCGACGCTGCTGTCCAAGGTCCTCGGGCTCAACGACACCCAGGAGTCGAGCCTCGGGCTCGTCTTCCACTACGCCGACAAGAACGGGCTCCTGCTCCTCGACATCAAGGACCTGCGCGCCGTCATCCAGCACCTCGTGAGCGACGAGGGCAAGCCCGAGCTCAAGGCCCTCGGCGGTCTCTCGTCGGCCACTGCCGGCGTGATCCTGCGCGAGCTCATCGCCTTCGAGGACCAGGGCGCCGACGCCTTCTTCGGGGAGGAGGCCTTCGACACGAAGGAGCTCCTCCGCACCGCCGCCGACGGCAAGGGGCTCGTCACCTGCCTCGAGCTCCCCGCGGTGCAGGACCGCCCGGCGCTGTTCTCGACGTTCCTCATGTGGATGCTCGCCGACCTCTTCCACGACCTGCCCGAGGTCGGCGACGTCGACAAGCCCAAGCTCGTCTTCTTCTTCGACGAGGCGCACCTGCTCTTCGCCGACGCGAGCAAGGCCTTCCAGGAGGCGATCGAGCAGACCGTGCGGCTCATCCGCTCGAAGGGTGTCGGCGTCTTTTTCGTGACCCAGTCACCCAAGGACGTGCCCGCGGGCGTGCTCGGCCAGCTCGGCAACCGCGTCCAGCATGCGTTGCGCGCCTTCACGCCGGACGACGCCAAGGCGCTCAAGTCGGCCGTCAAGACCTATCCGCACAGCGACTACGACCTCGAGGAGCTCCTCACGACGCTCGGCACGGGTGAGGCCGTCGTGACGGTCCTGTCCGAGAGGGGTGCACCGACGCCGGTGGCGTGGACCCGGATGCGTGCCCCGCAGTCGCTCATGGCCCCGTCGCCCGAGTCCCTGCTCGACTCGACGATCGCGGCGTCGCCCATCGCGTCGAAGTACTCGGCCGTGGTGGACCGGGAGTCGGCCTACGAGAAGCTCGCGGCCCGCGTCCAGGCGGCGCCGGCACCCGAGGCCGGCCAGAAGGCGCCGGCCCCGACCCCGGCCAGGAAGACCGCGGCGCCCAAGGAGGACCCGGGCCTCGTCGAGCAGGTCGTGAAGTCGAGCGCGTTCCGCTCGGCGCTGCGCTCGGCCGGCACGGTCATCGGTCGCGAGATCACCCGCTCGATCTTCGGCACCCGCAGGCGCTGACCGAGCGACCGGCGCAGATCCTGCTCACCGGCACAGTCATCACGACGCCGTTCGTCACGTCCTGCGCCGGTGGTGCGCTCACTCATCACTGGCTCGCTACGCCTCCCTCCCCTAAGGTGGAAATTTGACGCGCACCACCGGTGGCGTCTTACTTTTCTCCACCTCCGAGGACAACGATGTCTGAGACCCGACCGACCCTCTCCCGCCGTGTCGTCCTGAGTGGTCTCGCGGCCGCCACGCTCACACCGCCGACGCTGTCGTGTGCCACAGCCAGTGCCGCGGCCTCGGCCGCGCCGGCCGGTGCGCCCGCCCGCTCCATGCGGGACCTGCGGGTCCTGCCCTATCTGCAGAACCCGGCCAGCACCTCGATGACGATCAGCTGGGTCAGCTACGCCAACGTTCCGGGTGCCCTGACAGTGCGTGGTCCGGGACTCGGAGGTGGGCGACGCCGCGTCGTCAGCACCCCGCAGCCGATGCCGATCTTGGGCTACACCGAGGGCGAGCGGGCCGAGGACATCCCCGGCCTGGTGAAGGGCTCCTGGCTGCTCCGCGAGGGCAACGTCAAGCACGTCGTCGACGTCGAGGGGCTTCGGCCGGGCAGCCACTACACCTACGAGGTCGTGCAGGGACGAGACCGCTACCAGGGTCGTTTCCGGACCGCACCGAGCGTGCAGGAGTGGGACCGGGTCACCTTCATCGCCATGTCGGACCACGAGACCGAGCCGCGTGGCCGGGTCACCCGGCGCGAGTGGGCGCCCGGGGAGGTCGCCGGGCTGGGCCGGCCCGACGCCACGGCCGGGTCGACGTGGGACGGTGTCTTCGGCACCACCGTGCTCAACGGCGCGCGCGTCCTGCGCTACCCCCTCACCGAGGACGAGGGGTACCTCGCCAACCTGCGCGTCGTCGACGCCAGCAAGCCCGACTTCATGATGTTCCCCGGCGACCTGGTCCAGGGCGGCGGCTACCAGCCGGGTTGGGACGAGTGGTTCCGGTGCAACGCCGGCCCGGCGGGTGACCGGCTGGGCCGCACCCCCGCGCTCACGGCGTTCGGCAACTGGGAGAGCTTCGGCGGCGCGGTCAACGGCGGCTACGGCTCCAGCGCGGACCGCTCCATCGTCGTGCGCTCCCGCGGCAAGTACCACGCCTACTTCGACGCCCCCGACAACGGGACGCCCGAGCACCGCGACAACTACTACGCCATCGACTACGGCCCCCTGACCGTCATCACCCTCGACTCCAACAACGGCGAGCCGGACGACGACACCGAGAACTACACCGGCAACCAGGCGGTCGGCCGCGAGTACCGAGGCCCCGGCACCGACACCCAGAACAACTTCACCGCTGCCGAGTACGCCGCCGCCGGCGGCACCGACCTCTCCGACTTCAACCCCGGCAGCACCCAGTGGCGTTGGTGCGAGGCGCAGCTGGCGGATGCCCGCGAGCGGGGCCAGATCATCGTCATGCAGTGGCACCACTCGCCGTTCAGCAGCGGCGAGCACGGCCTGCCGATGTATCACAAGGACACGTCCGGCCAGGGTGGGACGCCGATGAGGCAGTACCACGTCCTCGCCGAGCGCTACGGCGTCGCCGCCGTGATCTGCGGCCACAGCGAGCTCTTCGAGCGCAGCTTCGTCGACGAGGACGGCGACGGCGTGGGCGTCCACTACTACGACGTCGGGATCGCGGGAGACGGCCTGCGCGGTGAGCGGCGGGTCGCCGGGCCGGACTCCGAGCGGCTCAGCTACAACCCCTACCGCCAGTGGACCGCGGACCGCGACGAGCCCGAGGTGTGGGAGGACCGGCGCGGCGTGCGGATTCTCACCTCGGGCGGCAAGCACTACGGCCACTTGCACGTCGAGGTCGCACGCACCCGCGACGGCGCCCGCATGACGCTGACGCCGGTGCACGTCTTCCCGGTCGTCGACACCGACTACCGCGTCACCCGCACGGAGCGCCGTGAGTACGACGACCGGGTGGTCCTGTCGATCGGGAAGGACGGGCGGGTCAGGGCCTAGAGGCTGAGCAGGGCGCTCGCGTAGGCGTCCTCGACGTCGGACTCGGTGACCGTATGCCGTGAGCCGTCGCTCGCGGCATACGTCACCTCCCAGCCCAAGGGCGTGAGTGCGAGCGAGACGAGCCGGTCGCCGAGGAGCTCGCGGAGCTGGTCCTCGCGGGGCAGCCAGACGGCCTTGTCGAGGCTCACCGAGTCGAGCGCCCACTCCGTCGTGCCGTTGAAGCCGAGCACCGTCTGCTCACCGAACGTCTGCGGCTCGACCGTGAGGTCGCTGACCCAGAAGACCTGACCGGTGAGCAGCTCGGCGTCGATGACGAAGCGGTCGCCGGCTGCCGGCTGCCAGAGCACACCGGCCTCGTGGACGACGCGGCGGGCGAGCTCGAGGCTGATCACCGCCCCATCATGACGTGCATCGCCCCCGCCATCAGTGCTTGGCCAGCGACGCTCGCGAGACGGGAAAGTCGAAGAACGTCGTCGGGAACAGCTCGGGCTTGTGGGTGAAGTGCCACCACTCCTCCGGCAGGTTGGTGAAGCCCTCGGCGCCGAGGACATTCACGAGCAGGTCGCGATGGGCGCGCGCGGCGCCGGTGATCGCCGGGTTCGCGGTGTGCGACAGCACGTCGAAGCAGTCGAACGCGGTGCCCATGTCGAGGGAGGCGTCCGGCACCCGGTCGGCGAGCGGGCCGAAGCACGACCCGCCGGGGTGCGGCGAGTGCGGGGTCGGACCCGGGCGGGCACCGATGGGCTGGATCGTGAGGTCCACGGTGCTGGCGCGGCTGTGTCCGGACTTCGCGGCGATGTAGCCGTCCTCGAACAGCCGTGACTTCTCGACGCGCGGATAGAACTCCGACTTCATCTGCTCGTCGTCGAGGTTCTCGGCCCAGCGGACGAAGTGGTCGACCGCGCCCTGGGGTCGGTAGCAGTCGTAGACCTTGAGGGTGAGCCCCTGCGGGCGCAGGCGGTCCTGGGCACGGGACAGGGCCTCGGCAGCCGGCCGCGTGAGCAGGCACAACGGCGCGCGGTAGTCGTCGATCCGCTCGCCGACAAAGTTGTGGTTGGTCGCGTAGCGGATCTCGTGCACGATCGTCGGATCGATGTCGCGCAGCGCCACGATCTCGGGGGGAGCCGTCGGATGGCCCTGTGCAGCAGCACTTGTCGTCATCGACGGAGCAGCGGTCGCCCCCGGGGCAGCGGCCAGGGTGAGCGGCATGGCCACGAACGAGAGGCCGAGGGCGAGGGCGGGGAGGGCGCGACGGGTCATGCCACGTTCCTAGCAGCGCCCGGACGGCCCTGCCACCGGAGCGGGCACCGGAGCGGGCACCGGAGCCGGTGCCGGAGCTGGCACCGCAGCCGGCGCCGTCACCACCAGGACACGACCGCGGCGGCACCACCGACGACCGCGGCGAAACGCACGGCACGACCGACGAGCCCGGTCACGAGGAAGACCACGAGCGGCACGCGCAGCGCGCCCGCGAGGACGGCGATCACGGCATACGGAGGAATGCCGACGACCGACGAGACGAGCAGCAGTCCGGCGGTGAACCACGGACGGCCCTCGGTGCGGCACCGCCACCGTTCGAGCGCGGCTCTGGCTCGCGGCTTCTCCATGCGGCGGGCCACGAAGCCGAAGCGTTCGACCTCGCGGCCGCCGTAGTACCAGAACAGCTTGCCCACCATCTGGCCGACGGACGACACCACGACGATGAGCCAGGTCGGTGCGTGGCCCTGGGTGGCGGCGAGGGCGACGATCGCCTCGATGTTGATGAGCGGGATGAGGGCCGAGGCGATCGCGAAGCCCGCGACGCTGAGGACCTCAGGCCACATGCGTGGGCACCGGGTCCGGCACGGGCAACCCGATGCGAAGGAGACGCGCGACCGACCAGCACTTGAGGCCGAGCAGCGCGAGCGCGATCACGAGCCCGACCTCCATCCACCCGGTGACGAGCAGCAGCACCGCGAACAGGGCGCTGTTGACGGCCTTTGCGGGCTTGGACCAGTTCCACACCCAGATGGTGCGGTCGACGACGTAGAAGTAGTTGGGGCTGCGGATCGGCCACGCGAGGAAGGCGATGGACAGGAAGGTGTCGACGACCATGAACTCGGCGAGGTAGACGAACACCGCCGGTGCGAGGTCGGGCTGGAGCCACGCGAGCCCGACGTAGAAGGCGCCGGCGTTGAAGCGGTCCGAGAAGATGTCGAGCACCGCGCCGATGCGGGTCTCGCACCGGCGCAGCCGGGCCCACGTGCCGTCGGCGATGTCGCCCACCCAGTAGATGCCGAGTGCGACCACGAGCAGGGTGAGGCTGCCCTCGAGCGCACCCCATGCGGCCACGGCCGCCGAGCCGACCGTGCGCACGGCCGTGATGACCGTCGCCCCGGTCCACAGGTGCTCGTGCAGGATCCCGACGTCGGCCGATGTCCCCCCAACCAGCACTGGTCCCGGCATGGGCACAGGATAGGCCGCGGCGACCGCCTGTGCGCCGACCTCAGCCGAGCAGCGCGGCGACGAGCAGGATCACCGGCACCGAGCCCATCGTCGTGATGAGGATCGTGTCGCGGGCGAGGACCGTTGCCCGGTCGTATCGCGTGGCGTGGACGAAGATGTTCTGCGCCGTGGGCAGGGCCGACGTCACGACGATGGCGAGCAGCGCGTGACCCTCGACGCCGAGCGCGAAGTGCGCCACGGCATACGCGACGAGCGGTTGGACGACCAGCTTGAGGGCGGAGGTGGTCGCCAGCTCGGCCAGGGACCCCGCGGCGCCCAGCCCGGGTCCGAGGCGGAGCGCGATGCCGTAGGCGATGAGCATGGCCGGGACCGCGACGTTGCCGAGCAGCTCGAGCGGGTTGCCGACGAACTCGGGCAGCGTCCACCCGGTGAGCGAGAGCAGGACGCCGACGAGCGAGCCGAGGGTGAGCGGGTTGCGGAGCGGTCGCGTGACCAGCTGTCCCAAAGACGGCGCGCGCCCGATCCGGTCGGTGTCGAGCAGGGCCAGGGCGATCGGCTGGAGCACGAGGAGCTGGAGGAGCAGCGTCGGCGCGACGAGCGCGGCGTCACCGAGCACGTAGCTCGCCACCGGGATGCCCAGGTTTCCCGCATTGACGTATGCCGCGGACAGCGCGCCGATCGTCGCGTCACCCAAACGTCGGCGCCAGACGAAGCGGGCGAGCAGGCCGTAGATCGTGACGGGGACGAGGACGGCGATCGACGTGGCGAGCAGGTTGGCCGACAGGACGTCGTGCACGTCGGCCCGGCTCAGCGTGACGACCATGAGGGCCGGCGACCCGACGAAGAACGCGATCTGCGACAGCACGCGCTGCGCGGTGAGGTCGACGATCCGCAGGTGGGCGAGGAGCGCGCCGACGGCGATGACGACGCCGATGGTGGCGAACCCCGTGAACACTCCCTGCACGGCGCAAGGCTAGGTCGCGTGGGGCAGCCCGCGCCGACCCGTCTCGCGCGACAGGGTGGGACTCGCGGGTTCGCGCGCGGCGCGAGACGAGCATCGTGTGCTGAGGCGAGCACCCACAGGCGCTCGCCTCAGCAGCTTGTGCTCGTCTCGTCTGGCTGGCTGGCTGGCTGGCTGGCCGGCTGGGCCCGGCCGAGCCGGGCGTCAGCCGCCGGGTCGCAGGACCGGGGCCAGGGTGTCGAGCACGGACGCATCCTCGATGGTGCCGGGCACGGTCGGCGTGCGGCCGTCGGCGATCTCGCGCATCGTCTTGCGCAGGATCTTGCCCGAGCGCGTCTTGGGCAGGGCCGCCACGATGTCCACATGGCGCAGCGCGGCCACGGCCCCGACCTCGTCGCGCACCCGCTTGACGAGCTCGGCCCGTATCCGCTCGGCGTGGTCGCCGGACGTGTCGACGCCGCCCTTGAGGACGACGAGCCCACGCGGCAGCTGGCCCTTGAGCTCGTCGGCGACCCCGATGACGGCGCACTCCGCGACGTCGGGGTGCCCGGCGAGTGCCGCCTCGATCGACCCGGTCGAGAGCCGGTGGCCGGCGACGTTGAGGACGTCGTCGGTGCGCCCCATGACGAACAGGTAGCCGTCCTCGTCGACGAGTCCGCCGTCGCCGGTGGCATAGAAGCCCGGGTAGGTCGAGAGGTAACCGTCGACGAAGCGCTGGTCGTCGCCCCACAACGTCGCGAGCGTCCCGGGCGGTAGCGGCAGGCGGATCGCGATGGCGCCCTCCTCGCCCGCCGGCAGCTCGGCGGCGGTCTCGTCGAGGATGGACACGGCATACCCCGGCATGGGGACGGTGGGGGAGCCGGCCTTGATCGGCATCGGTTGCAGTCCGCGGGGATTCGCGGCGATGGGCCACCCCGTCTCGGTCTGCCACCAGTTGTCGACGACCGGGACGCCGAGTGTCGAGCTCGCCCACTCGTAGGTGTCGGGGTCGAGCCGCTCGCCCGCGAGGAAGACGGTCTCGAGTGAGGAGGTGTCGTGCTCCCGGAGCAGCTCACCGCGCGGGTCGTCGCGTTTGATCGCCCGGTATGCCGTGGGGGCCGTGAACATCGCCATCACCCCGTGCTCAGCGATGACCCTCCAGAACGCCCCGGCGTCGGGCGTGCCCACCGGCTTGCCCTCGTAGAGCACGGTGGTCGCGCCGGTGAGCAGCGGCGCGTAGACGATGTAGGAGTGGCCGACGACCCAGCCGACGTCGCTCGCCGTGAACCACACGTCGCCGGGGCTGATGCCGTAGACGTTGCCCATCGACCAGCGCAGCGCCACCGCGTGGCCGCCGTTGTCGCGCACGATGCCTTTGGGGCGACCGGTCGTGCCCGAGGTGTAGAGCACGTAGAGCGGGTCGGTCGCCGCCACCTCGACGCAGTCGGCCGACTCGGCGTCGGCGACGAGCTCCTCCCAGTCCATCTCCTCCCAGTCGGTGTCGCGCTCGCCGACCGCCGCCCGAGCCTGCTCGCGCTGGAGGACGATGACCGACTCAGGCTTGTGGGTGCTGCGGTCGAGGGCGGCGTCGAGCATCGGCTTGTACTCCACGACCCTGCTCGGCTCGATGCCACAGCTCGCCGCGACGACGACCTTGGGCTCGGCGTCCTCGATCCGCGCGGCGAGCTCGGCCGGGGCGAACCCGCCGAAGACCACGGAGTGGATCGCGCCGAGCCGGGCGCAGGCGAGCATCGCGACGACGGCCTCGGGGACCATGGGCATGTAGACGACGACCCGGTCGCCCTTCTCCACACCCAGGCTGGCGAGCGCACCGGCGAACGTCGACACGCGAGCCAGCAGGCCGGCATACGTGATGGTCTGCTTCGCGCCCGTGACGGGACTGTCGTGGATGAGCGCGGGCTGCTCGCCGCGGCCGTCGCGCACGTGCCGGTCGAGCGCGTTGAAGCAGGTGTTGAGGGTCGCGTCGGGGAACCAGCGGTAGAGCGGCGCGTTCGAGTCGTCGAGCACCGTCGTCGGGGGAGTGATCCACTCGATGCCGTCGGCGGCGGCGCGCCAGAACGTGTCCGGGTCCTCGAGGGACTGCGCGTATGCCGTGCGGTAGGCGTCGGTGCTCATGCCGCCATCGTGGGGGTCGAGAGGGGGTCGCGACCAGTGGTTCGACGAGCGGCGAGACGAGCGGGCCGCGCGGTGCGCCGAGTGGGGGAGGTGGGGTGGTCGCGGTGGCTCGCGCGTCAGGGCGTCAGGGCGCCAGGGCGTCGGGGCGTCAGCCCCAGTTCTCGGCCCGGGTGAGGCAGAACGGGTGGCCGCTGGGGTCGAGCAGCACGCGCCAGGTGTCGCCGGGCTGCTCGTCCGGCAGGGTGGCGCCGAGCTCGACGCACTGCTGGGCGGCGCCGTCGAGGTCGTCGACGGCGAGGTCGAGGTGGAACTGCTTGGAGCCGTGCTCGTTGGGCCAGGCGGGCGCCTCGTGGTCGGGGACGGTGCCGAAGCCGAGCGCGTGGTCGGGTCCGGTGAGCATGGCGTAGCCGTCGCCATCGGAGGCGACCTTCCAGCCGAGGACGGCCGACCAGAAGGCGGCGTCCCGGCTCGCGTCGGAGCTGTCGAGGGTGAGCATCTTGAGGGCGGCGACGGCCATGTGGGGACTCCTGTGGTGAGGGCTGGTGGATCGCGTCGGTGTGTCACCGAGCCTGCCTAGGGTGGGGTCGTGCTGGATAGGACAAACCCGCCATCCGGGGCGACCGCGACCTTCGCGGGCATCCTCCGGCCCGAGCAGCTGGCCCGGTTCGTGCGGCTGCGGCGGTGGCCGGCGTCGCCGCGGGTGTCGCACTGGGTCGAGAACCACTGGTCGCTGCGGTGGGACCTTCCCGAGGGCCGCTGGTTCTCCAGCGAGGTCATCCCGCACCCGACCTGCTCGCTCACGGTGGAACGGGGGTCGCACCCGAGGCCGGAGGCCGGGGGCGAGGAGGTCGTCGTCACCGGTGTGGTGACCCGGCGGTTCGACGTCGAGGTGCGCGGGTGGGGTCGTGTGGCAGGGCTTCGGTTCCGGCCGGGAGGCCTGGCCGCACTCACCGGGCAGTCGGCGCGCGCGTGGACCGATGGGACCGTGGCGGCGCGGGGCGTCGTCCCCGAAGGGGTCGTGGCGGCGCTCGCGGCACTGGACCTCGACGGCGACGACACGGCGGTCGAGGCGGGGATGCGCGCGGTCGAGGGCGCCTTCCCTGGTGAGCCCGAGGCGGCCGATCCCCGCTACGGCCGCGTGCTCGACGTCGTGACGTCCATGCTGCGCGAGCCCGAGCTCGTGAGCGTCGCCGACCTCGAGCATCGCCACCACGTCTCGGCGCGCACCCTCCAGCGCGACTTCCTGCACTACGTCGGGGTCGGTCCCAAGCAGGTGCTCGGGCGCTACCGGATGCACGACGTCGTGGCCGCCCTCGACGACGGCTACGACGGGCCGCTCACCGCGCTCGCGGAGCGGTTCGGTTGGTACGACCAGGCCCACTTCACCCGCGACTTCACCTCGCTCGTCGGGGTGCCCCCGAGCCGCTACCGCAGCGAGCGGTGACGCGATTTCGTCGGCGTTCGGTGCTCGGGTAACCTCCTCCGTTGGAGGATTCGCATAGTGGCCTAGTGCGCACGCTTGGAAAGCGTGTTGGGTTAACGCCCTCAGGGGTTCGAATCCCCTATCCTCCGCCAACAGAAGGGCCCCGACTCCATGTCGGGGCCCTTCTGCATGGGGGGTGGACGTCTGGTTGGGGAATCCCCTATCCGCCCACGCAGAGCGTGGGACCCGCGCCAACAGAAGGGCCCCGACTCCATGTCGGGGCCCTTCTGCATGGGGGTGGACGTCTGGTTGGGGAATCCCCTATCCGCCCACGCAGAGCGTGGGACCCGCGCCAACAGAAGGGCCCCGACTCCACGTCGGAGCCCCTTCTGTGTACTCACAGCCACGTCGATCTCGCACGGCCACGTCGCCATGTCGACATGACGGTGCAGGGTCGACGTGCCGTCGCGGTCTGGACCCGACGGTCGAACGTGCAGACAGGTGGGCCTCCGTTCTGTCAGCATCTGGCCATGACGACCGGTGTGGGGGAGACGGTCCTGGGGGCCGAGCCCGCAGGGGCGCGGCGGTCGCTCTGGCTGCGCCGCCTCCTCGGCGCGCTCGTCGTCGCCGCCTGGGCGGCCTGGGCGGTGCCGTCGTGGATGTCGTCGCTGCAGGAGGTGAAGGCGCACGAGGTCGCCTCCGACGTGAGGTCCGGGCGGGTCACCGGCTTCCAGGCGGTCGAGAACGTCCGCCCCCAGACGATGGACTTCTCGGCGCTCGGGTCCGCGTGGTACGCCGACGTCCCCGGCGCGGACTCCACCGGGCGTCCCACCGATGTCCCACCGCGCCAGCTCGTCTACACGCTCGACGGCAGCACCCGCACGCGGTGGGCGCCGGAGCTCTACGTCGGCATGCCCGACGGGCCCGAGATCTTCACGGCGCTGGTCGACTCCGGTACCCGGCCGTACACGCCCGAGACCTTCCCCTCGAACCGTGACTGGGCCGCCTTCCCCGCCCTCTTCGTCGTCCTCATGTGGGTGGCCGGCCTCGTCGCCCTTCCGCCGACGCGGGGGACCAGGCCGTTCTGGGTGCTCAGTGCCACGGTGGGCATGGGTCTGGGCTTCGTCGCGTATGCCGTGGCCGAGCTCTGGTGGCCCCGCACCTCCGCGCCCACCGAGCCGGGGCCGGACGGGGAGGACGTCGAACACCGGCTGCGGTGGTTCCACGGGCTCGGCGTCGCAGTCGTCGGCGGTCTCGTCGTCGCCGGGCTCCGCGCCGTCATCACCTGACCGTCGCCCGGTCGCGCGGTCCCACCCCGGCTCGCGAGCCGGGTGTCGGCTCCAGAGCCTCGTTGACGCGGCTCGCGAGACGAGGACCGGCTCGCGAGCCCTGTTTCCCAACGACGGCAGCAAGTGACTGGTCCGTACCTGTTGCGCATGTCCGGACGTGTGGCTAAGTTCCATTGGCAACACCAAGTGCGTGAATGGTTCACATCGTCGTGGACCCGAGAGACCGGAGATGTCATGCCCCGTCCGTCCGTCACCCGCCGCACCGCGATCGCCTCGGCGGTCGCTGCGACCCTCGCCGCCGGAGCCATCCCGGTCACGACCGCGGATGCCGCCGTCCCGGCCGGTCCCAAGGGGTGGGTCCAGTCGACCCTCGTCCGGATGACCCTGGAGGAGAAGGTCGGCCAGCTCTTCGTCCAGCAGGTCTACGGCCAGGACGCCACCACGCCCGACGCCCGCAACCTTCCCCTCTACGGGGTCTCAACTCCCGCCGAGGTGGTGCAGAAGTACCACCTCGGCGGTGTCATCTACTTCGCGTGGACCGACAGCGTGAAGAACCCGCAGCAGATCGCCGGGCTCTCCAACGGCCTGCAGCAGGCGGCGCTGAGCCAGCAGTCCAAGGTGCGCATCCCCCTCCAGGTCGCGACCGACCAGGAGCAGGGCGTCGTGACGCGCATCGGCCCGCCCGCCACCCAGTTCCCCGGCTCGATGGCCCTCGGCGCGAGCCGCTCGGCTGACCACGCCCGCACTGCCGCCGCGATCACCGGCGAGGAGCTGCGCGCCATGGGCGTCAACACGAACTTCGCGCCCGACGCCGACGTCAACGTCAACCCGCTCAACCCGGTGATCGGCACCCGCTCGTTCTCGAGCAAGCCCGAGCTCGCCGCCGAGATGGTCGCCGCGCAGGTCGCCGGCTACCAGGAGGACGGCAAGGTCGCCGCCAGCGCCAAGCACTTCCCCGGCCACGGCGACACCGCCACCGACAGCCACGTCGCGTTCCCGATCATCACGCACAGCCGTGAGCAGTGGGAGCAGCTCGACGCGCCGCCGTTCAAGGCCGCCATCGCGCAGGGCATCGACATGATCATGACCGCGCACCTGTCGTTCCCGGCGCTCGACGACTCGGGCAACCCCGCCACGCTGAGCAAGCCGATCATCACCGACCTGCTCCGCGGTGAGCTCGGCTACAAGGGCGTCATCGTCACCGACGCGCTCGAGATGCAGGGCGTTCGTGACCTCTACGGCGACGAGGAGGTCGCCGTCCGCGCCCTCGAGGCCGGCGTCGACCAGCTCCTCATGACTCCCGCCATGGACAAGGCGTACGCCGCCGTCATCGACGCCGTCAAGACCGGCCGGATCAGCCAGGCCGACCTCGACGCCAAGGTGCGTCGCGTCCTCGAGCTCAAGGTCAAGCGCGGCATCGTCGCCGACCCGATGGTCGACCCCGCTGCCCTCGGCTCCGTCGTCGGCACCAACGAGCACCTCGCCACCGCCGACGCCGTGACCAACCGCACGAGCACGCTCGTCAAGAACGACGCCAAGGTCCTCCCGCTCGCCACGTAGGGCAAGAAGGTCCTCGTCACCGGCTACGGCGTGACGACGACCCAGATCCTCGCCGACGGACTCGCCAAGGCCGGCGCCACGACGACGGTCAACCAGACCGGCACCTCGCCCACCGACGCCCAGATCGCCTCGGCCGTCGCCTCGGCCCAGGGCAAGGACGCCGTCGTCGTCACGACGATGAAGGCCTGGGACACCGCGGTCACCGACAAGCGCGCTGGTCAGCAGAAGCTCGTCAAGGCGTTGCAGGACACCGGGATCCCGGTGATCGTCGTCGCCACACGCGACCCCTACGACATCGCCTACCTGCCCGGCACCGCGACCTACCTCTCGACCTACTCCTACAGCCCCGTCGCCATCGAGGCCGCGGCCCGCGTCATCTCCGGCGCCGTCGCACCGACCGGCAAGCTCCCCGTCGACATCCCCGCCAAGGGCGCGCCCACCACGGTGCTCTTCCCCTTCGGCCACGGCCTCACCTACTGAGTGGAGATCTGACCATGACCTCACCCAACCGCCGCCAGCTCCTCACGGGCGGGGCCGGGCTCGCCGGCGCCGCCGCCCTCACCCTCGGTGCGGGACCCGCGTTCGCCAGCCCGACGGCATACACCTCCGCCTCGAACGACCCGAAGCGCAAGGTGACCCCCGGCGCGGACGTCGCCGCCGCCAGTGGCTGGTCGGTCCTCAAGGGACGCAAGGTCGGTGTGATCACCAACCCGACCGGCATCCTGCTCAACCTCCGCTCGATCGTCGACGAGATGCACGACGCGGGCACGGTCGACATCCGCGGGGTCTTCGGTCCCGAGCACGGCTTCCGCGGCACGGCGCAGGCCGGCGAGGCCGAGGAGACCTACGTCGACGAGCGCACCGGCATCACCGTCTACGACGCCTACGGCGCCAACACGGCGAAGTTCGCCTCGATGTTCCGCGCGGCGGGCGTCGACACCGTCGTCTTCGACATCCAGGACGTCGGCGCGCGCTTCTACACCTACATCTGGACGATGTACACGGCGATGAAGGCGGCCGTCGAGACCGGCGCGAGCTTCGTCGTCCTCGACCGCCCCAACCCCATCGGCGGCACGGCCTACGGCCCGATGATGACCGAGCCGTGGACGTCCGGCGTCGGCGCCGAGGCGATCGTCCAGGCGCACGGCATGACCGTGGGTGAGCTCGCCCGCTTCCTCAACGTCGAGATCCTGCCGACCGACACCGGTGGTCGTCGCCTTCCCGAGATCGAGGTCGTCGAGGTCAAGGGCTGGCGCCGCGACGTCACGTATGCCGGCACCGGCCTCCCGTGGGTCATGCCCAGTCCCAACATGCCGACCCCCGACACCGCGCTCGTCTATCCGGGCACCGGGATGTTCGAGGGGACCAACCTCTCCGAGGGGCGTGGCACCACGCGGCCGTTCGAGCTCATCGGTGCCCCCTACGTCGACCACAAGTGGGCGGACCGCCTGGCCGGTCGTGACGTGGCGGGTGTGGCGTTCCGCGAGGCCTACTTCACGCCGACCTTCAACAAGCACGTCGGCAAGGTCTGCGGAGGCGTCCAGGTCCACATCACCGACCCCTCGGCGATCGACCCCGTCCTCGTGGGCGTCGAGATGCTCGTCGCGGCGAAGTCCATCTACAAGGACTTCCAGTGGCGCTACGACACCTACGACCCGGCCCGTCCGTACTGGATCGACAAGCTGACCGGCTCGACCCGCCTGCGCGACCAGATCACCGCGGGTGCCGACGTCGCCACCGTCGTGGGGGCGTGGAAGGCCGAGCTCGCAAAGTTCGACGCGGCCCGCCAGCCCTACCTCATCTACAACGGCCCGGCTCGATGAGCCTCTCCCGTCGCACCGTCCTCGGCGGTGGCCTCGTCCTCGGGGCGGCGTTCTTCACCGCCCCGGCCGCCCGCGCGGAGGACTACACGAAGCCCTTCACCGGGTTCGCGCCGCCGTCGACGGTGCTGCGTGCCGGGACGCCGGCGTCGGTGGGTCTGGACCCCGCGCCGATCCAGCTGACCAAGGACCAGGTCCGCAGCCACCAGGTCGCGGCTCCCGGTGGGCACCCGCTCTATCCCGGGCACGTCGGGCTCATGGCGCATGACGGGGTCGTCGTCGCGACCCAGGTCGACGGCTTTGCGCTCCGCTACAAGAACGCGACGGAGGAGCTGCCGCAGGCGCAGTGGGTCCCGATGCGTCGCGACACGATCTTCGACCTGGCCTCGGTGTCGAAGCTCTTCACGTCGATCGCCGTCGTCCAGCTCATCGAGGAGGGCAAGGTCGCGCTCGAGGCCCCGGTGGCGACCTACCTGCCCGAGTTCGGCGCGGCCGGCAAGGAGTCGGTGACGATCCGGCACCTGCTGACCCACACGAGTGGGTTCACGTCGTGGCTGCCGCTCTACAGCAAGTATCCCGACAAGGCCTCACGCATCGCTGCGGTGATGAACCAGCCACTCACCAACCCGGTGGGCACGGTCTACCTCTACAGCGACCTCAACCTCATCACACTCGGCGTCCTCGTCGAGCGACTGCGGGGCCAGTCGCTCGACGAGGTCGTCGCCTCGCGGCTCACCGGGCCGCTGGGCATGCGCGACACCGGGTACAACCCCGTGGCCAAGGACCGTACGGCCGCGACCGAGTACCAGGCCGTTCCGGCCCGGGGCATGGTCCGCGGCGAGGTCCACGACGAGAACGCCTGGTCCCTCGGGGGCGTCGCCGGTCACGCCGGTGTCTTCTCGACGGTCGACGACCTCGCGGTCCTGTCGCAGGCCCTGCTCAACGGTGGCACGTACCGCGGCGAGCGCATCCTCGACCGCAAGAGCGTCTCGCTGCTCATCACGAACTTCAACGAGGCCTTCCCGGGTGACGACCACGGGCTCGGCTTCGAGCTCAACCAGACCTGGTACATGGACGCGCTGAGCGGCCCGAGGACCGCGGGCCACACCGGCTACACGGGCACCTCGATCGTCATCGACTTCGCCTCGCGCTCGTTCGCCATCCTCCTCACGAACCGCGTCCACCCGTCGCGCTCGTGGGGGAGCATCAACGTCGCCCGGCAGGAATGGGCGCGCGGCCTGGGCATGGCCCTGCCGATCACCGCCCGCGGCAACCACGTCCTCTGGGAGACCGTGGCCCGGCACGCGAGCACGTCGACGCTCACCGTCCCGCTCGCGGTCCCTGCGGGTGGCGCCCGCCTCGGCTTCGACCTCGTCGCGCAGACCGAGGAGACCGACGTGCTGCACGTCGAGACCTCGAGCGACGGCGGGTCCACGTGGCAGCCCCTGCCGCTGCGACTGCGGAGCCCCGGCGACGCCCGCGAGGGCGAGGACCGGGTGCGGGACGGCTCGGTCGCACGCGCGGAGCTCGACGACGGCACGACCGGCCCGATCAGCGGGACCGACGGCGAGCGGCGGTGGCGCCAGGTGCGTGCCGACCTCCCGGCCGGCGAGCAGCTGCTGCGGTGGCGCTACGCCACCGACGCCAACACCCTGGGCCGCGGGGTCGCCGTGAGCCGCGTGAGGGCCGTGGCCGGCCGCGGACTGCTCCTCGACGCCGACCGCAGTCCGGACGACTTCGCCACTTCTGGCTGGACTCTGTCCCGGAGGTCGTAGTTTTGGCACATGTCGACTTCGACCCAGTCCTTCGACGTGGCTGACGCCCCGCTCCTTGTCCGTCTGCGTGGAATCCTCCCCTCGCTGACCCCTGCCGAGGAGCGGGTCGCCGCCCAAGTCCTCGCCGACGCGCGTCGGGCCTCCGACCTCACGATCACCGAGCTCGCCCAGGCGGCGAAGACGTCGGAGACGACGGTCCTGCGCTTCTGCAAGCGGCTGGGGCTCAAGGGCTACCCGCAGCTGCGGCTGGCGCTCGCGGCGGAGTCGGCGATGCCCCGCGAACAGCGGATGGCCGGCAGCGACATCAGTGCGTCCGACACGATCGACGACATCGTCGCCAAGGTCGCCTCCGTCGACTCGAGCGCGGTCGAGGAGACCGCTCAGCAGCTCGACCGCGACTCGCTGACCGCGGCGGTCGACGCCGTGGCCCGGGCCACCCGGGTCGACGTCTACGGCATCGGGGCGAGCGCCACGGTCGGCGCCGACCTCCAGCAGAAGCTGCACCGCATCGGCGTCGTGTCCTTCGCCTGGAACGACCCGCACATCGCCCTCACGAGCGCCACGCTCCTCACCAAGCAGGACGTCGCGATCGGCATCTCCCACTCGGGGTCGACGAGCGAGACCATCGAGTCGCTCGCCGTCGCCCGCCAGCACGGGGCGCGCACGATCGCCGTGACCAACTTCCCGCTGTCCCCGCTCGCGAAGGGCGCCGACATCGTGCTCACCACCGCGGCCCGGGAGACGTCGCTGCGCTCGGGTGCCACGGCCAGCCGCATCGCGGCCCTCACCGTCGTGGACTGCCTCTACATCGCGGTGGCTCAGCGGGACCTGCGCCGGGCCCGCAAGGCCGTCGCGGACAGCCGCAAGGCCGTCGAGGGCCACCACATCGCGTGACGGTGGCACGTCGAGGCATGGCGTCCGCAGAGGTGGTCGAGTTCTCGGCCAACGTTGCGGACGGTGGCGTATGCCGGGTGCGTGCGTTCGCAGAGGTGGTCGGGTTCCCGACCAAGGTTGCGGACGCTGGAGGTGCTGGGGCGGCGTTCGCGCGGGTGCCCGCCGGCGCCCCCGAAGTCAGTCATTCACATTGTTGACGCTGGGCGCGTAAGAAACTAACCTTCAAGAATGGTCAGCGACGTCCGGGTGAGTGCGCCCACGGAAGAACGCCATCCCGGCACCGTCGGGATCGACACCGCGTCGACCCTCGAGGTGCTCACGCTGATGAACGAGGCCGACCGCACGGTGGCCGACGCCGTCGGTGAGCTGCTCCCCGAGCTGGCCCTGCTCGTCGACCACGCCGTCGCCGCGATCCGGGCCGGTGGCCACGTCCACTACTTCGGGGCGGGCACGTCCGGCCGCTTGGCCGTGCTCGACGCCGCCGAGCTGCTGCCGACGTTCAACGCCCCCGAGGGGCTCTTCGTCGCCCACCACGCCGGCGGTCCGACCGCGCTGCTGCGCGCCGTCGAGAACGTCGAGGACGACATCGACCTCGGCAGTGCCGACGCCAGCGTCGTCACGGGCCAGGACGTCGTCATCGGGCTCACCGCTTCCGGTCGCACCCCCTACGTCAAGGGCGCCCTGATGTGCGCCCGCGAGATGGGGGCGCGCACCGCGCTCATCACGGCGAACCCGGGATCGGAGCTCGCGGCACACGCCGACCACCTCCTCGTCGCCGACACCGGGCCGGAGGTCCTCACGGGGTCGACCCGGCTCAAGGCCGGCACGGCGCAGAAGCTCGTCCTCAACTCCTTCTCGACCGCCGTGATGATCCGGCTCGGCCGGACGTGGTCCAACCTCATGGTCGACGTCGTCGCCACCAACGCCAAGCTGCGCGGCCGCGTCGTGCGCATCCTCCAGGAGGCGACGGGCGCCAGCGACGAGGACGCCCGGATCGTCCTCGAGGCGGCCGGTGGCCAGCTCAAGCCGGCCCTGCTCTCGCTGCTGGCCGACGTCCCCGTCGATGTCGCGCTCAGCGCCCTCGCGGCGGGCGGTGACTCCGTCGCCACCGCTCTGACGGCCCTCACGACCTCCAGCCCCACCCACTCGTCCAGCCCCACACCCCCCACAGCCCCCACCCCGAGCCCCACCTCAAGCCAGTCAGCGTCGACAGGAGAGTTGTCATGACCCAGCGGACCCGCCGCTCCACCTTCACCCTCATCGCCTTCACGGGGGTGCTCGCCGTCGCGGCCTGCGCACCGTCGAGCGACAGCGACTCGAAGGGCTCCGGCGACGGCGGTGACGCCAAGGCGACCACGCTCACGGTCTGGTCGTGGCGCGTCGAGGACGAGGCGGCATACAACAAGATCTTCGACGCCTACGAGGCCAAGCACGAGGGCATCACGGTCGAGTTCAAGCCGTTCAAGGCGACCGAGTACAACAAGATCCTCGCGACCGGCCTCGCCGGCTCCGACGGCCCGGACGTGCCGCAGGTCCGCTCCTACGGCCAGGTCGAGCCGACCATCGCGTCGAAGTCGCTCGTGCCGCTCGACGGCAAGGTCGACCTCTCCGGCTGGGACGAGAACGTCGTCAACTCGGCGAAGTCCAAGGCCGACGGCAAGCTGTACTCGGTGCCGCTGGCGCGCCAGACGGTGCAGATGTTCTACAACAAGGGCCTGTTCCAGAAGAACGGCATCAGCGAGGCCCCCACGACGTGGGCCGACTTCACCGCCGCGGGCGACAAGCTCCTCGCCGGTGGCGTGACCCCGATCGCCGTCGGCGCCAAGGACGACTGGACCCTGCCGATCGTCCACGAGGTGCTCGCGGCTCCGCGCTTCGGTGGTGCGGCCTTCCAGGAAGAGGTCCTCACCGGCAAGAAGTCGTTCACGGACCCCAACTTCGTCGCCTCGATCGACGTCTTCAAGCAGCTCACCAAGTACTTCCCCAAGAACGTCACGGGTGTCGCCGTCACCGACGCACAGACCCTCTTCTCCGCGGAGAAGGCCGCGATGTTCCCCGGTGGCTCGTTCGACATGGCCACGCTCAAGAAGGCCAACCCCAACATCGACCTCGGCGTCTTCGAGGTCCCGGCCCCCGAGGGCTCGCCCGAGGACAAGTCCACGACCGCCGGCTGGGCCGACGGCAACTTCGCGGTCAACGCCAAGTCGCCCAACCAGGAGGCCGCCCTCGAGCTGGTCAAGTGGATGTCGACCAAGGAGTTCGGCCAGATGGTCGCCGACGAGGTCAAGCAGATCTCGGCCGTCCCCGGCGTCACCTACAACGACCCGCTGCTCAAGCAGATGGCCGACAACTACGAGAAGTCGCCGTCGCCCTACCTGCTGCTCACCGACTTCCGCTACGGCACCCCGTCGGGCACCGACCTCATGGGCAAGGGTGCGCAGCAGCTGCTGCTCGGCTCCAAGACGGCGGAGCAGGTCGCGGCCGACATCGACACCGGGGTGAAGGCCTGGTTCAAGCCCTCCTCGTGACCGGGGTGGATTCCGGGTCGCGGGCTGTGCTGGACTCGCTGTCGTGAAGACGCGCACCGGACTGGCCTTCCTCGCGCCGGCGCTGATCCTCTTCGGCGTGTTCGTCCTCTACCCGATGCTCACGGCGTTCTCGTACGCCTTCTTCGAGTGGCAGGGGACGAACCGTCAGGGGTTCGCCGGGCTGTCGAACTTCTCGGCGCTCGTCAACCGGGCACCGTTCAAGACCGACCTGCCCAAGGCGCTGCTCCACAACGTGCTCTTCTTCGTCGGCACGATGCTCGTCCAGAACACGATCGGCCTCACCGTCGCGACGTTGCTGCACCGCCGGGCCCGCACGCGGCGGATGCTGCAGACGCTCTACGCCATGCCCTACCTCGTGAGCCCGATCGTCATCGGCTACCTCTGGACCCTCCTGCTCTCGCCGACGTTCGGCCCGGTCAACCAGCTCCTCACCAAGGTCGGCCTCGAGCAGTTCGCCCTCCCGTGGCTCGGTGACCCCAAGACCGCCCTCTGGGTCGTCATCCTCGTCTCGGTCTGGCAGTGGGTCGGCTTCCCGGTGCTGCTCTACGGCGCGGCGCTCGGCGGCGTCCCCGAGGAGCTCACCGAGGCAGCGCGCGTCGACGGGGCCACGCACGGTCAGGTGTTCCGCAAGATCACCTTCCCGCTGCTCATCCCCGCGATCGGGACGGTCTCGGTGCTCACCTTCATCTTCGCGATGGAGGCGTTCGCCCTGCCGTTCGCCTTCGGTGGATCGACCGGCAACCCGGCCGGCTCGACCGACTTCGTCTCGCTGCTCTTCTACCGCTCGGCATTCGACTCCGGTGCGGTCGACGCGATCGGGACGTCCTCGGCCTTGGCCACGGTCCTGTTCCTCATCATCTTCGGTGGGGCGATGGCGGCGACCAAGGTCCTGCGCCGGCACGAGAGGCGGATGGCGTCATGACGACCACGCTCACCGCGGCCGACGCCGCACCCACCGGGGTCGACGCGACCGACTCCGCCGACGGCGGACAGCGCCGACCGCGCCGCCGCCGCGGCACGAGCTCGAGCGACCCGGTCGGTGGTGTCGGCGCGAGCATCCTGCTGTGGGGCTACGCGGTCCTGGCTCTCGCACCGCTGGTCATCATGGTGCTCAACTCCTTCCGCACCAACGCCGACTTCATCACCAACCCCCTGGGGCTGCCCACGTCACCGACGGTCGCGGCCTACAAGGAGGCGTGGACGGTCGGCAGCTTCGGGACCTACTTCACCAACTCGCTCGCGGTGACCGCGGGTGCGGTGGCGATCTCGACCGCGGTCTCGACCATGGCGGCATACGGTCTCGCGCGCAGCCGCGCGCGGATCTTCCGCTGGCTCGAGTCGCTGTTCCTCTCGGGGCTCATGCTGCCGATCCACCTCGCGATCCTGCCGGTGTTCTTCCTCTTCGACGGCTTCGGCCTCATCGACAGCCGGCTCGGCCTCGCCCTCATGTACGCCGCCGCCGGCGTGCCGTTCTCGATCTTCGTCCTCACGACGTTCTTCCGGCAGCTGCCCGAGGAGCTCGAGGAGGCGGCCGTGCTCGACGGCGCGAGCCCGTGGCAGACGTTCTGGCGGATCATGGTGCCGATGGTGCGACCGGCGCTCGCGACGGTGGCGGTCTTCCGGTTCGTGCCGATCTGGAACGACTTCCTCTACCCGCTCGTGCTGCTCCGCTCGGAGTCCAAGTACACCCTGCCCGTCGGCCTGACGAACTTCTTCGGTGAGAACGCGACGAACTACTCGGCCCTCTTCGCCGGGCTCGTCATCACGACGATCCCGCTCATCGTGCTCTTCCTCTTCGCCACCAAGCAGATCGTCGCGGGGTTGACCGCCGGCATGTCGAAGTGATCGGCTTCCGCCCGTGAGTGCGGACCGATCGCCTGCCGTCGTCGGCGTGGACGTGGGCGGTTCCGGACTTCGCCTGCAGTGGTCGTATGCCGGCGCGCCCGGTCCCGTGCTCACGGCGCCCGGGGTGCGGATCGGGTCCGGTGGCATCGACGTCCCGGCCCTCGCGGGCGACGCGGCCCGGCTGCTGCACGACGGCGGGGTCGATGACGTCGCTGCGGTGTGCTGGTCGCAGCGTGGCCTGCTCTTCCTGTCGGACCCGGTCGAGGTGGTGCGGGTCGTCTCGAGTGCCCTCGGCGCCGAGCGCACCGCGGTCGTCAGCGACGCCGTCGCCTCGCTCGTCGGGGCGCTCGGTGGCGTGCGCCCGGGAGCGGTCGTCGCCGCCGGCACGGGGGCCGTGGCGTTCGGGTCCGACTTCGGGTCTGCGGACACGTCGGTGTGGCGGCTCGTCGACGGTTGGGGTCACGTCCTGGGTGACCGGGGCTCGGCAGCGGGTGTCGGGCTCGAAGGGCTGCGCGCCGGGCTGCGGTTCCACGACGGGCTGCCGGGTGGGTCCGACCGGCTGCTCTCCGAGGGCGAGTCGGCGTTCGGTGCGACCTCGCACTGGCCACGTCGGGTCATGACCGGCGGCGACGCCCCGGCGCTGCTCGCGTCGTTCGCGCCGCGCGTCGCCGAGGCCGCGACGCTGGGCGACGCCGTGGCCGCGCGGATCTGCACGGCGGCGGGCGAGTCGCTCGCGGAGTCGCTGCTCTCGGCCGCCCGGGGGATCGACTCGCCGGTCCTCGTCGCGACCGGCGGGCTGCTCGCGGCGGAGCCGGTGCGGTCAGCGCTCGAGGCGGCGGTGGCGTCGGCCGGGGAGTCGCTCACCCCCGCCGTGGGTGGTGCGCTCGACGGCGCCCTCCACCTGGCCACCGTGCTCGGTGAGACGGGAACGATCCCGAGGCACCCGGCATACGTGCACCTCTCCTGAGCCCGTCGGGCCGAGTTGGAGGGCGCTGGTCCCACCGGGTTAGACTTGGACCCGGCACCCCGCGTGGTGGTACCTCACTGAACTCCCCCAGGGCAGGAATGCAGCAAGGGCAGGTGAGCTCTTCCAGGTACGCGGGGTGTCTTCGCGTTCCCCCAGCGGTCTCCGCGAGCGGTCAGGCGCCGCAGGCGCAGCCACCCTCGCACCCGCCGCACCCGCCACCGCGGGCCTCCGGGGCGTTGCCGCGGTCCTCCCACACGAGCTCGAGGGCACGGAGCAGGCCGTCGACGGGCTGGGCGCCGGTGACGGCGAACTTCTGGTCCAGGACGTAGGTCGGGACCGAGGTGATACCGATCTGGTTGGCGGTCGCCTCGTCGGCCCGCACGTCGTAGCCGTAGTCGTCGGAGCCGAGCATCTCGCGCACGTCCGACTCGTCGAGCCCGCCCTCGACGGCGAGACGCACGAGGGTGTCGGTGTCGCCCAGGGCCGCGCCCTCGGTGTACCAGCCCCGCATGACCCGGTCGGTGACGGGCTTCTCGACCCCGCGGGCCCGCGCGAGGTGGAGGACGCGGTGCGCGTCGAAGGAGTTGCCGCTGACGACCTTGTCCCACTGGAAGTCGAGACCGACCTCGGCGGCATCGGCGGCCATCGACTCGTGCTGGGCCACCATCTCCTCGCGGGTGCGGCCGTACTTGGCGGCGATGCGGTCGACGTTGGACCCCTCGGCGACGGCCGGGGCGGAGCGGTCGAGCTGGTAGCTGTGCCACACGACGTCGACGTCGCGCGGCTCGCCGGGCTCGGACGCCGCGACGAACTGGTCCACGGCGAGCTCGAGACGGCGCCGTCCCACGTGGCAGAACGGGCAGACCAGGTCGAACCAGACATCGATGCGCATGGCCCCGACGATACGTCGGAGGCCCGACGGCTCCGGCCGTCGGGCCTCCTGCCGGCTCCCGGTGCGGTGCCGGGCGCGGGGTCAGGCGGACTCGGCCGTCCGGGTGCCCTCGTCGCCGTGCCCCGACTCGATCTCGCGCGACGAGCCACCGTGCGAGACCGAGATCCGGCGCGGCTTCGCCTCCTCGGCGACGGGGATCGTCAGCGTGAGGACGCCGTCGCGGTAGTCGGCCTCGATCCGGTCGAGCGCGAGTCCGCGGCCGAGCGACAGCTGCCGGGCGAAGGTGCCGCTGGGGCGCTCGCGGGAGAGCCACTGGGCGTCCTCGGTCTCGGGCGCCGGGCGTTCGGCGCGCACCGTGAGGGTGCGGTCCTCGACGTCGATGGCGATGCTCTCGGGGTCGACTCCCGGCAGGTCGATGTGGGCGACGAACCTCTCCCCGGACCGGTAGAGATCCATCGGCATGACCGAGCCGGCAGCGCCCGACGGGCCGCGCAGGCCCTCGTTGAACAACCGGTCGAAGGTCCGGTCGAGGCTGCGGAACGGGTCGTGGGGGGTGGTGCTCATGACGATTCTCCTTGATGAACGGGAGGTCGATCTGCTCGACCTCGAGGGGGCCTTTCTTGAGTGGGAGCCGCTCAACTTCGTGCTCATTTCCTGTTGTAACCCCGAGTCCCCGCGCTCGTCAAGCCGTTCCCGTGGAGGCGCCGGCCGCGCAGGTCTGGAGGCGGTCGGGCTGCTCGGCGCCGTAGCGGTGGCCCGAGCCCGCGGGCACCGCCAGCGAGGCCACGACGTCGGCTCCGGCGTGCACGAACGAGACCAGCGGGAGCCACGGGCGGCCCTCGTCCGTCGGCACGAGCGCCATGGACGGGCGGGCGTGGACGATCGGGTCGTCGACGTTGGCGGCGAGGGTCTCGCGGGGCAGCCCGGTGCGCCCGCCGCCGGGCGTGCCGAGCCAGAACGTCGAGCACACCGCGTCGCGCAGCGCGCCCGCATCCGGTGCGGTGAGGGCGGCCTGTCCGGCGGTCGCGCCGAGGCTCTCCCCGACGACGTGGACCTGGGGTCGCTGCGACCGCGGGAGGCTCGACACCGCGAGCAGGACCTCGTCGAGCAGGGCCCGCGCTCCCGTCACCGCACCGTCGCGGTCGAGGAGGAACGCCACCCAGCTCGGGCGCGAGTCGTACTGCATCGACACCGTCGCGACGTCCGACCCGAAGCGGTGCTCGCTCCCGGCGACGAACTCGGGGTTGACCCAGCCCGACCCGGTCGGGATCGCCACGAGCAGGTGGCCGCGGGTCAGCCCTCCGGCAGCGGTGAGCCGCTCGACGGCGATCCGGGCGCGCTCGGAGTCGTCCGCGGCGTCGGCGAGGCCGGCATACGCGCGCACGGCCCCGACCGGGGAGGTGGCGAGGAGCACCTGGTCGTTCGTCGTCGCCGCGGCCTGCGCGCTCGCGGGCGCGAAGGTCAGCAGCGCGAGGCCGGTCACGAACGCGACGGCGCGACGTGACACCGCCGCCCGGTGACGCCAGGCCCACCGGACCCCGCGGGTGGCGCCGACGAGGACGAGCGCGGTCCCGAGGGCGACGCCGACGTCGATCGGCGACAGCGGGTCCATGCCGATCCGTGCGCGCATCGCGTTCTGCGTCGTGAGCGCGAGGAACGCGACGTATGCCGTGAGCGCACCTCCCAGCGCGACCGCTCCCTGCTGGGCGCGGATGGTGAGCCGCGGCCCGACGGAGGCGATGCGGCGAGCGGCGACGAGCGCGACGCCCAGCGACAGCACGAGGAGGACGCCGAGGGCGACGGGCTGCACCGGGAGGAACGACGGGAAGGTCGCGGCTCCGAGCGCGACCGGCACGGCGAGGGCGGTCGAGGCCCTCGGCAGCCGAAGCCGGGACCGGGTGGCGGCGCTCATCGCGCACCTCCCTCGATCGCGAGGGTGGCTCGTGGTGACCGCCGGGACGGCCGAGCCGACTGCGACCGCCGTTCCTGTCGCGACCGATGCGACCCGCCCGACCGATGCGACCCGCGCGACCGGCGGGAGCCGAGGAGCAGGCCGGCGCCTCCGAGGCAGGCGACCCCGGCGGCGACGGCGGGAGCGACCGTGAGCGGCGACTCCGGCTCGGGGACGGCGTCGCCCTGCCGCAGCGAGTTGACCCGCACGAAGCCGTGGGCGATGTCGGCCCACGCGAGGCAGGTGGCGTGCCCGACCCGGTGCCTACGGGTGGAACACGACGACTCGAGCTCGATGCCGAGCCGCTCGTCGACGGCCCGACGCGCTTCGCGAGGGAGGGCGTGGCCGGACCGGCCGGCATACCGGAGGAGGTCGTAGCCGAGGTCGTGCTTCCGGCACGCGGCCGTGAACTCGACCGGGAGGGGGACGGGGGAGGAGCAGCCACCCGCCGGGTCGCCGAGCAGACCGTCGGTGACGTCGGGGGAGTAGCCGAACCGCCGCGAGAAGTCCTGCGGCAGTGCGGCGCTCGCTGCGGAGGCTGGTCGCGACACGAGGACGGCGATCGCCCGGTCGGCGGCGCGATCGGGTGCAGGGAGCGACGACGCGGCAGGTGCGAGCACGAGGCCGACGGCGGTGGCGAGACCGGCGACGACGACGGTGCGGAGGAGGTGGTGTCCGGGGAACATGCGGCAAGGCTCGGAGCCGGGAGCACGTGCGGTCGTCGCCCTCGGGAGCGGTTCGGCGGTGAGACGCGGGGGTGGGTCGCGGGGACGGGTGATACCCCGGAGTGACCCCCGGTTCACCCCGTCGTATGACGACGCGGCGCCGTCGGCTCCCTAGGGTTGGAGGCATGGTCGGAGGACGAGTGGTGAGATCCGGCGGGCGAGCGTCCCGCTGGGTGGCCACGCGCACCGCCGGCCTGCTGCGTCCCCTCGGACGACCCCTCATGCGTGCGGCGCGGGCCGTGGCCGGCCACACCGATGTCACGCTCGGCCTGCTCGCCCTGGCGATGTTCGTCATCGGCTGGTCGACGGTCCGTCCCTGGCACGACGCCCCCGCCTCGCTGCTCCCGGTGCTCGCGCTCTGTGAGGCCGTGCCGTTGGTGCTGCTCCGGCGGGCCCCGTTCGTCGCCTGGGGGATCGCGGCCGCCACGTCGGTGCTCTGGTGGGCGGTCGTCCCCACCGGGCCCGAGGTGCCGCCGATGCCGTGGCCGGTCGTCCAGTTCCTCGTACTCCTCGCGACGATCGTCGCCGTCGGGCTGTGGGGCCGCTGGCGCGAGGTGCCGGTCGTCGTCGCCGCCACCGGCGTGCTCATGCTCGTGGCGATGCCCGACGGCCTCAAGCCCTGGGCACTCGGTCAGGCGCTCGTCATGGGGGTCGCCCTCCTCGTGCGCTGGCTCGTCATCTCCCGCCGCACGATCGCCGTCCAGCAGGACGAGGTCGAGACCGAGCGGGCGCGGCGGGCGGTCGTCGAGGAGCGGAGCCGGATCGCACGCGAGCTGCACGACGTCGTCGCGCACCACATGTCGATGATCGTCGTCCAGGCCCAGAGCGCCCCGCTGCGCCACGGCGTCCACGACCCCGCCGTCGTGGGTGAGTTCTCGGCGATCGAGGGTGCGGCGCGGCAGGCGCTCACCGAGGTCCGGTCGGTCCTCGGCGTCCTGCGCGACGAGCACGGGCCGGTCGAGACCGAGCCCCAGCCGGACCTCACCCGGCTCCCGTCGCTCGTTCGCTCCTCCCAGACGGCCGGTATGCCGCTCACCTCCCGTCTGCGGGTCGACCCGGCCGACGTGCCGCCTGGGACGGCGCTCGTGCTCTACCGCGTCGCGCAGGAGTCGCTCGCCAACGCCGCCCGCCATGCACCCGGGGCAGCCGTCGAGCTGACCCTCGAGCAGGAGTCGGGCTGGGCCCGGCTCATGGTCCGCAGCTCCGCCCCACCCGTCGCCCCACCCGCCGCCACCCCCACCGGCGCCTCCAGCGTCCGCAACCCTGGCGACGATCCCGACCACGGTCGCGGACGCAAGGGCGAGACCCGGGACGCAACGGCGGCAACGGCATACGTGGCATGTCCGAACGGGTGCGGGCGGTCGGCGGCACGTTCGAGGCGGAGCCGGTCGGGGAGGGGTTCGTCGTCATCGCGACCGTGCCGCTCGTCGGGCGCCCGCAGGTGGCGGGGCGGGGATGAGCGAGGTCATCACGGTCGTCATCGTCGACGACCAGGCGATGGTGCGGCAGGGTCTCGGTGCGCTGCTCGGGGCGCAGCCCGACCTCCGGGTCGTCGGGGAGGCGGCGGACGGGGCGGCTGCGGTGCGCGAGGTCGCACGGCTGCGCCCCGACGTCGTCCTCATGGACGTCCGTATGCCGGAGGTCAACGGTCTCGACGCGGCCGCGACGATCCTCGCGTCGCCGAGCCCGTACCGGCCGCACGTACTCATGCTCACGACGTTCGACGTCGACGACTACGTCTACGAGGCGCTGCGGGTCGGTGCGAGCGGGTTCATGCTCAAGGACGCGCCGGCGGAGGAGCTGGCCCGGGCCGTCCGCGTCGTCGCTGCCGGGGACTCGCTGCTCGCGCCGTCGGTGACGAAGCGGCTCATCGCCGAGGTGACCCGGACCCGGTCGGGTGTGCCGCGCGAGTCGCCGCGGCTGCGCGAGCTCACCCCTCGCGAGCTCGAGGTCCTCGAGCTCGTCGCCCGGGGACTGTCCAACACCGAGATCGCCGACCGGCTGTTCGTCGCCGAGCAGACGGTCAAGACCCATGTGTCACGCGTGTTTGCCAAACTGGGGCTGAGGGACCGCGCGCAGGCCGTGGTCTTCGCCTACGAGCACGGGGTGGTGAGCGCAGGATGAAGCACGCGATCGCCGCAGCGGGCGAGATCGCGTCGCGGCTCGTCGAGGCGCGTGACCATGACGAACCGGCGCTGGCGTGGCTGGTCGAGGCGGCGCGGGAGCTCTCCTTCGTCGAGTTCGACGTGCCGGAGGAGGCGGACGCGGACGGCTGGCTCTTCCAGTACGGACCGGTGAGCTGGTTGCCGGAGCCGACGTTCGTCGTGAGCGTCGTGCGGCAGCTCGAGGTCGTCGATGCCGACGGGGAGCACGAGTCCTACGTCCAGGTGCAGCTCGAGGTCAGGTACGACGTCGACGACGACCTCGCCGCCGTGGGTCCCCACTCGCAGTGGTGGTTCCCCGGCGGTGGGACGTCGTTCGACGAGTGGCTGGACGACGTGAGCCGGGCCGCCGTCTGGGCGGGCCTGGAGTCGAGGTCTCCCCGAGACCGGGTCGCCGTCGAGGACGCGGTGTGACGTATCTCGTGGTGCTCGACGACGCCGGCGCCGCGGGCCTGACCTTCGGCGAGCTGGCGGCTGCGGTGGCCGAGCAGTGGGCG
Organism: Knoellia sp. LjRoot47; assembly: GCF_964253435.1. Classification (NCBI taxonomy): domain Bacteria; kingdom Bacillati; phylum Actinomycetota; class Actinomycetes; order Micrococcales; family Intrasporangiaceae; genus Knoellia; species Knoellia sp. LjRoot47. The sequence goes on along the minus strand of NZ_CAXUQS020000001.1, from coordinate 632,392 downwards.
GTCGCGAAGCCCGTCGTCGACCTCGGCGCGCTCGACCGGTCGCGGGTCCTCGAGTGGGAGGCCCGCACTGCGGAGGGTGGGGTCGTGGAGGTCGCGGTCAACAAGGAGCTCACGTGCTTCTTCCTCGACGGGACCCCGGAGGGCTCGGCCGAGGTGATGGTGTGGGTCCGGGGCCTCGTCGACGACGCGGTCGGCCTCACCGTGTGCGACGACGGGTACTCGTTCGACTTCGCCCTCGATCCCGGGATGTCCCCGCTGCAGGTCGCGCACGAGCTGTAGTCGCGCTGCCGACGGCGACCGGTCTGTCTACGGTGTGGCGCATGACAGTTGAGTGGGAGACGACGGCACCCGTGCGGACCGACGCGGGCATGTTCGCCCTGTGGCAGCCGGAGGCGTTCGCCTCCGTCTCGGAGATCGACGAGTGGGAGGACCACGTCGCCGACGAGGGCGCACTGGCCGGCCACGTCGCCGCCGGCACTCTGGTGCCGGTGAACATCGGCGTGGACGGCGCGTTCGGCTTCACCGTGCGGATCGGCCGGGGAACCCTGCTCACCGAGCGCGAGGCGCGGTTCGTGGCGGTGACGTCAGCGGCCTATCGGCTCGTCGCCTCGGGCCCGGTGGTGCTGAGCGGGCTCGAGGGCATCGGATCCCCTCCCGGTGAGGGCGTGCAGGTCGAGACCGCTGCGGGCGAGTGGTCCGTCGTGGTCCAGTTCATCGACTGGGAGGCCGAGCCCGGAATGGTGGACGAGGACGGCGACCCGCGTGAGGGTGCCTTGTCGGACTTCGTCCTCGAGGTGCGGCCGGCCGCCGCCGGCGAGACGTACCGCCTCGAGCTCGAGACCTTCGTGCGCCCGACGGAGGGTGACGGATGGCGGTCGGACGACAGGTCGCGGTGTTCACCCACCCCGACGACGTGGCTCGGCTCGCGGACCAGCTCGACACGGTGCACGGAGCTCGGCTGCTTCCGTGGTGGTGGGCGACCGAGGCCCCGCCGGCCGAGGCGCCGGCTGCCACCGACGTCTTCACCTTCGTCGCGGCGAAGAACGACGTCGGGCGCATCCGTCCGCGCCACATCGCTGCGCGTGACCACTGGCTGCCCGACACCGTCGTCGACCCCGTCGTGGAGGGGAGGCGATCGACCGTGTCCGAGGGGACGCTGACCGTGGGTCGCTTCTTTCACACGCCGGTCACGTCGGAGGGAGTGCCGAAGGACGCCGACTTCGTCGCGTTCGCCGCTCGCCTGCATCGCTGGCTCAAGCGTCACTTGGCGACCGTCGAGGTCGACGGCCGGCGGGTGTCGTGCACGCCGACCGTCCGTGACGCTGTCGCTGCGGGGACCATGGCCCTGTCGATGAATCCGGCCAGCCGCAGGCCGCCGCGCGCCGCGGAGACGTCATGACGGCGCGTGGTGACGCCCGCGCCCTGCTGTACCGAGGCATCGCCTCGGCCCTCAAGGAACGTGGGTTCACCAAGGTCAGGGGAACGCAACGGTTCGTCAGGGCAGTGGCCCCCGGAGTCGAGGCGCAGATCGGCGTCGCCAGCTCCGCCAAGGGTTCGGCCGACCACTACCTCGTCGACCCCTCCGTCGGTGTCCTGGTGGAGGAGGCGCGTGACCTCCTTGCACGCTGGACCCGGGCGGAGCCGGCGTGGACGACCCTTTACCTCAACATCGGCTACCTCCCGCCCGAGCAGGGGTGGTCCGAGGTGCCGCTCGCGACGGTCGATGACGTCCCCGGTGCCCTGTCGACCCTCCTGAGAGACGTCGACGAGAGGGCGCAAGGGTTCATCGACAGCTGTCACCGTCCAGGATACCTCGCCGATCTCATCGAGGCGGGGGTCCCGGCGCTGCGCCCAGAGGAGCTCGTCGCCGTCCTGCGTGCGCTCGACGGTGACGTCGCCGGCGCCCGACGAGGGCTCGAGGCGCTGCAGGCCAAGGTGGAGGCCTCCGTCAGCCCCTCGCTGCGCGACCTCAGGGTGCTCGAGGGATGTGCCGACCACGTCCGGCACCTTCTCGACGAAGCGTCCTCGTGAGTGCGGCATACGGTGTCGGCATGGGTTTCCTCACGCGCAAGGTGCCGGCGACGCTGCCGCAGAACCTCACCCGGATCGCGCTCGGCGCGTTCATGACCGGGGCCGGGGTGCTGCACCTCACGACGGCGCGCGAGGAGTTCCGTGCGCAGGTGCCGCACTGGGTGCCGCTCGACGAGGACTTCGTCGTGCTCGCCTCCGGTGTCGCCGAGGTCGGGCTGGGTGCCGCCCTGCTCGCCCTCCCGGGTCGGCGCCGGATGGCCGGGCTCGCGCTCGCGGCGTTCTACGTCGCGATCTTCCCGGGCAACATCGGGCAGTACGTCGAGGGGATCGACGCGTTCGGCCTTGACACCGACACCAAGCGGCTCGCGCGCCTCGCGTTCCAGCCGGTGCTCGTCGCAGCCGCCCTGTATGCCGCGGGGTTGCCCGAGGGCGGTCTCACACGTCGCGGTGGGCGAGGGACTCCGACTGCACGCGGTTGAGCCCCGCATAGAGCATGGCGGCCGGGGCGACCCACGAGCCGATGACGATCAGCCCGGACGTGGGCCAGCGGGTGATGCCCCAGACCATGCCGCCCACGATGAGGGTGTCGAGCAGGAGTGGCATCGCGAACCAGAGCAGGACGCCCTGCGCACTGGGCACCGCGTTGAACGGGCCCGTCGGCGGCCGTCCGCGATAGGCCGCGAGGAGGTTGCCGCCCGCGAGCACCACCGTCGTCATGACGAGCCAGGGAAGGGCGGTCCCGACGTCCGCGCCGGCCACCACGGCGGCGGCACAGCCGACGACGGTCGTCACGGCGAGGTGGATCCCGCCGGGGACGAGCAGGTGGGTGGCGGCCGCGCGCACCGGTGGTGACCCGAACAGCGCGGGCGTCCCCATCGTGTCGGCCTCGAGCCGCAGACCCTCCGACAGGCTGCTGAACCCCATGTGGCTCACCAACGCGGCGACGAACGCGACGAGTGGTGGGACCGAGGTGCTCGACAGCGTGGCGCCGAGCGCCCAGGCCGCGGTGGCGCTGAGGGCGAGGCCGACGACAGCGGCGCCGGGGGCACGGCGCAGACCGAGGACGTCCCGTGCGACGAGTGTCATCACCGGACCTCGGTGCCGCAGCCGTGCCGAGCGCGCGCGCGTCACCGGCCGGGCGGCCTCGAGCCGGACCGCCCGGAGGTCGCCCGCCTGCACTCCGCCGACGATCCGGTTGGACCGTGCCGACTGCGTGCGCAGGTCGTGCAGGCCGAGCCGGCGCACTTCTGCGACCCACGGCGGGCCGTCGCCGGGCGCAGGCGAGTCGGCGGTCGTGCCGGACCTGGACTGGCCGAGGAGCCAGGAGCCACCGACGAGCAGCCCCACCGCAGCCCCCACGACCACCGCGGGTGCCACGACCCAGAAGGGCGCGACGCGTGCGCCCCAGAACGAGGCGCCGACGAGGAGCCCGGTCGTCGCACCTGCGGCCAGGACCGCGAAGAGCGAGTACCCGAACCACGGCCGCAGCGCCGCCCACCGGTCGAGCGACGAGGCGACGACGTGGTCGACCCACGGCACCGGCGCCACCAGCGGGCCACGGACCCGGCCCGCCTCGCGCGCGAGCGCCGCCGAGCCCGCGACGACGACGAGCGCCACCAGTGCGAGCCAGGGGGAGCGGAGCGCGTCGGCCATCCCGCCCCGGTCGCCGGCGCGCACGAGGGCCCGTAGGACGGGGAAGCCGTAGAGGCCCACGAGGATGAAGGCGACGTACGCGGCATACGCCACCTCCTTGCGCGCGGGACTGCCCGACGGGCCGTGGAGCACGTGGACGATGTCGGCGAGGCGCTCGCGGTCACGTCCGGCGGAGGCGGCGGACGGCACGGGACTCAACCCTCCGCCGCGACGAGGTCGACGACCTGGTCGGCCACCCGCTCGGTGATGGCCGGGTCGTGGCAGGCGAGGACGACGGTCGTACCGGCGTCGCGACGAGCGGCGACGAGGTCGGCGACGAGGGTGCGCTTCACGGTGTCGAGACGCTGCTCGGGCTCGTCGAGGACGAGGACCTGCGAGGGGCGGAAGAGGGTGAGCGCCAGCCGGAACAGCTGCGTCTGCCCCGAGGACAGCTCGTGCGGGAACCGTCCGTCGAGCGCGCCGATCCCGACCTCCGCGAGCGCTGCGGCGACGCGGTCGTCGCAGGTGTCGGCGTCGCCGCCCCACGTCGCGTCGAGGAGGACGAGGTGGTCGCGCAGGGTGAGGTCGCGGTAGGTCGCGGGCGCCCCGACCAGCGCGGCGACGGCCGCCCGGACCGCCGGGTCGCGCTCGTCGGCGACGTGCTCCCCGACGTGGACGGTCCCGGTGGAGGCAGGTAGGGCCCCGATGAGGATGCGCAGGAGGGTGGTCTTGCCCGAGCCGTTGGGGCCGCGCAGGACGAGGCACGACCCGCTGGGGGCGGTGACCGAGACCGGCGCGAGCAGGGCTGCGGGACCGATGACCTTCGAGACGTCCTCGGCGCGGATCTCCACGTGTTCCTCCCTCTGCGTCCGCAACGTCGGTCGGCGTCCTCGCCACTTCCGCGGACGCAGGCGAGCGTATGCCGGGAGGTCCAGCACGCGGCATACCGGCTGTCCCTCGCGCCGACTAGGTTGGTCGCCGTGAGCACCGCCCTCTATCGCCGCTACCGCCCCGAGACGTTCGCCGACGTCATCGGGCAGGAGCACGTGACCGAGCCGCTCATGCAGGCGTTGCGCACGGGGCGGGTCAACCACGCCTACCTGTTCAGCGGCCCGCGTGGCTGCGGCAAGACGACGAGCGCGCGGATCCTCGCCCGCTGTCTCAACTGCGAGCAGGGCCCGACGGCGACGCCCTGCGGCGAGTGCGACTCGTGCGTGGCCCTGGCCCGTGGTGGCGCCGGCACGGTCGACGTCATCGAGATCGACGCGGCCAGCCACGGTGGTGTCGACGACGCCCGTGACCTGCGCGAACGCGCGTCCTACGGCCCGGCGCAGAGCCGCTACAAGATCTACATCATCGACGAGGCGCACATGGTGACGCCGCAGGGCTTCAACGCGCTGCTCAAGATCGTCGAGGAGCCGCCCGAGCACGTGAAGTTCATCTTCGCGACGACCGAGCCCGAGAAGGTCATCGGCACCATCCGCTCGCGCACCCACCACTACCCGTTCCGCCTCGTGCCGCCCGGCCAGCTCTCCGACTACATGGAGCGGCTCTGCGTCGCCGAGGAGGTGGCGGTCGCGCCGGGCGTGCTGTCGTTCGTCGTGCGCGCCGGTGGCGGTTCGGTGCGTGACTCGCTGTCGGTGCTCGACCAGCTCATCGCCGGTTCGGGGCCCGACGGGCTGACCTACGAGTCGGCGGCGTCGCTGCTCGGCTTCACCGACGGCGAGCTGCTCGACGCCGCCATCGACGCGTTCGGTGCCGGTGACGGCGCGGGTGCGTTCTCGGCGATCGAGCGCGTCATCGAGACCGGTCTGGACCCGCGGCGCTTCATCGAGGACCTCCTCGAGCGACTGCGCGACCTCATCGTCGTCGCGGCGGTGCCCGAGGGTGCCTCCGCGGTGCTGCGGGCCCTGCCGCCGGACCAGCTCGAGCGGATGCGCCAGCAGGCGGCGAGCTTCGGCCACGGGGCCCTGTCGCGCGCCGCCGACATCGTCAACGCCGGACTCACCGAGATGACCGGCGCGACCGCGCCGAGGCTCCAGCTCGAGCTCATCGCCGCGCGGATCCTGCTGCCGGCCGCCGCCGGCGAGAGCGGGTATGCCGCACGGCTCGACCGTCTCGAGCGTCGCCTCGACGTGGGTGGGGTCCCGAGCACGGCGTCCGCTCCGGCCGCGGCTCACCCCGTGGCCGCACCGTCGCCGTCCCCCCAGGCCGCGCCGCAGCCGACGCAGGCTCCTCCGTCGCAGGGGACCGCCGCGTCGGCGCCGACTGCGGCTCCGGCTGCGGCTCCGGTCGCGGCACCTGCGGCGTCCGTCGCTCCCGCGGTGCAGGCGCCGTACGAGCGTGACCTCCGGCCGCCGCAGCCCACCGTCGCCCCGGCCGCGCCGGTCGTCCCCGAGCGGCCCGCACACCAGCGCACCGACGAGGAGCCCCCGGACGACGACGAGCCCGCCGAGCCCGAGTTCCTCGAGCCCCGGCCACCGTCGCAGCACGAGGCGCCCGAGCCGAGGCAGCCCCAGCAGGGCGGTCACGCGCCGGCGCAGTCGCAGGGCCAGCCGCAGCGTCCCGAGCAGCCGCAGCCCCAGGCGCCCGAGCGCCAGCAGTTCCAGGAGCCGCAGCACGCGCCGGAGCACGCAACGGAGTCGCAGCAGGCGCCCGGGCCCCAAGCCTCGACCCGGGCCCCGGGTGGGCTCGACACGGCCGCGATCCGCCGGTCGTGGCCCGACGTCCTCGCCAAGGTCTTCGAGCTGCGCCGCACGACGTGGACCTTCGTGTCCGAGCACGCCCAGGTCCTCGACTACGACGGCGAGCGGCTCCTGCTCGGCATCTCGACGACCGGCCTCGCCAACACCTTCCGCCGCGGACCGCACGCGACCTACGTCCAGCAGGCGCTCATCGACGTGCTCGGTGTGGACGCGCGGGTCGAGGGCGTCCCCGCCGACGGCTCCGCGATCGGCGGCACCGTCGGCGTGCCGACGATCGACCCCAACCGCCCCGACCCCGTGCCGCAGGCGCAGCCCGAACGCACCCCGCCGCCGCAGCAGCAGCAACAGTCGGCGCAGGCCCGGGCCGAGGCCAACGGAGCCGCAGCGCACGACGCGCCGGGTGCGGGAGGCGAGCCGACGGCATACGTGCCGAGCCAGCCGCCCACGACGCAGGCCGAGTGGGGCAGCGGCGGCAACGACGGCGGAGGTGCCCCCGCCTGGGCGACGCCGGGCGCTGCCGGTGCCGGCGAGGTCGTCAGCCCGTTCGCGCGGGCCAAGGAGGCGGTGGCCTCCGAGCCGGACCCTGATGAGACGCCGGTCGCCGATGACTCCGCGATCAGCGACGATGACGAGGACATCGAAGGCCTCGGCGAGGTCGGTGTCCCCGTCGTGGAGCGAGTCCTGGGCGGGAAGGTCATCTCCGAAGAGGACGCATGAGCACCTACTACTGGGTCAGCCGCACCGCGGTGATGTCCCTGGCCCACGCGATCTGGCGCCCGACGATCCTCGGCAAGGACAACGTCCCCAAGACGGGTGGGGTGCTCCTCGCGAGCAACCACCTGTCGTTCATCGACTCGTTCGCGATCCCTGTCGCCGCCCCTCGCAAGGTCTCGTTCCTTGCCAAGGCGGAGTACTTCAGCGGCACCGGCATCCGCGGCCGCTTCGTGCGCGGGTTCATGGAGGCCGGAGACGCGATCCCCGTCGACCGCGACAGCTCGCGTGGCGCGCAGGACTCGCTCGACCTCGCGCTCGAGGTGCTGCGTGCGGGCAAGGCGTTCGGGATCTACCCCGAGGGCACCCGCTCGCGCGACGGCCGTCTCTACCGCGGCCGCACCGGCGTCGCCTTCCTCTCGCTCACGGCGAACGTGCCGGTCGTCCCCGTCGGACTCATCGGCACCGACAAGGTCCAGCCCGTGGGCACCCGCGGTCTCAAGATGGCCGACGTCACCGTGGCCTTCGGGTCACCGATCCAGCCGTCCTCGTATGCCGGCCTGCCCGCCGGCCGTGCGCGTCGCCAGCTCACCGACGACGTCATGGACGCGATCGCCGCCCTCACCGGCCAGGAGCGGGCCGACACCTACAACGAGCGCCCCGCCACCGAGACCCCCGACGACTGACCGGTCCCGCCTCGCCCCAGCCGCCCCAACTTTTGCTCCCCAGGAGGGAAGGTCGGGGGTCCGGAGGGGAATGTTCCGTCCGGAGCCGCAAGGTTCCCTCCGATGGGCAGCGCAGCGCGCGGCAGGCGCCCAGTGGCGGCGCGGTGGCCTAGGCTCAAGGTGTGTACGAAGGCGCAGTGCAGGACCTCATCGACGAACTCGGCCGACTTCCGGGCGTGGGCCCCAAGAGCGCCCAGCGCATCGCCTTCCACCTGCTCCAGTCCGACGCCGTGGACGTGCAGCGCCTCACCGACGCGCTGACCCAGGTCAAGGCCAAGGTCCGCTTCTGCGTCACCTGCCACAACATCGCCGAGTCCGAGCAGTGCCGGATCTGCGCCGACCCGCGCCGCGACGTCACGAGCATCTGCGTCGTCGAGGAGCCCAAGGACGTCGTGGCCATCGAGCGCACTCGCGAGTTCCGTGGCCGCTACCACGTGCTCGGCGGGGCGATCAGCCCGATCGACGGCATCGGCCCCGACGACCTGACCTTCCGTGAGCTCATGACGCGGCTCGCCAGCGGTGAGGTCACCGAGATCATCATCGCCACCGACCCCAACCTCGAGGGCGAGGCGACCGCGAGCTACCTCGCGCGCTTCCTCAAGGGCATGGACCTCAAGGTCACCCGGCTCGCCTCCGGGCTCCCCGTCGGCGGCGACCTCGAGTACGCCGACGAGGTCACCCTCGGTCGCGCGTTCGAGGGGCGGAGGCTGCTCGATGCCTGACCCGACCGGTGCGGCCCCGTCGCCCGAGGAGTCCGAGAGCATGTCGGACCTGCGCGCCCTCGCCGCCGACTCGGCGCACGAGGCTCGCACCTACCTCGCCACGGTGGCCGACATCGCGTCCGGCGCCAACCCCGCAGCCGCCCTCCCGCTGGGGCTCCTCGCCCTGTCGCAGGTGCTGCTCATGGGTGCCCGCCTCGGCGCGATCGAGGACATCGTCCCCGAGGACCGCTTCGAGGCCGACCCCGGACCCGACGTCGAGCTGGACCCGCTGCGCGAGAACCTCTCCAACCTCCTCGAGGGCCTCGACGACTACGCCGACGTCGTCGACCCGGTCACCGAGCCCACGCTCACCACGGGCTCCCTGTCCAACGACCTCACCGTCGTCGCCTCCGCCCTGGCCCACGGCCTGCGCCACCACGACGAGGGCCGCATCCTCGAGGCGCTGTGGTGGTGGCAGTTCAGCTATCTCTCCGACTGGGGCGAGCGCGCGGCCAGCGCACTCAGGGTCTTGCAGGCTCTCCTCGCCCACATCCGCCTCGACGCCGACGCGGATGCGGTCGCCGAGGCCGAGTTCGACGCGCTCCACCCCTGACGGCCCCTGCGCCGCTGGCACGTCGCGTGACGACGGACCGGCATACGGGCGTCGGTTCGGCTGGTCGAGCACCTCGTTAGACTCGCAGCCGTCCGGAACCACGCGATCCAACCGACTGGGAGTCCTCGTGCCCATCGTCGTCCAGAAGTACGGCGGCTCCTCGCTCGCCGATGCCGAGAGCATCAAGCGGGTCGCCCGCCGCATCGCCGAGACGCGCAAGGCCGGCAACGACGTCGTCGTCGCCGTGTCCGCCATGGGTGACTCCACCGACGAGCTGGTCGACCTCGCCCAGGACGTCAGCCCGGTGCCGCCGCCGCGCGAGCTCGACATGCTCATGACGGCAGGCGAGCGGATCAGCATGGCGCTCGTCGCGATGGCGATCCACGACCTCGGCATGAGTGCCCGCTCGTTCACCGGCAGCCAGGCCGGCGTCATCACCGACGAGGCTCACGGCAAGGCCAAGATCATCGACGTCACCCCGGGCCGCATCACCGAGGCCCTCGACAAGGGGCACGTCGTCATCGTCGCCGGCTTCCAGGGCGTGAGCCAGACGACCAAGGAGATCACCACCCTGGGTCGCGGCGGCACCGACACGACCGCCGTCGCGCTCGCGGCCGCCCTCAAGGCCGACGTGTGCGAGATCTACACCGACGTCGACGGCGTCTTCACCGCCGACCCGCGCATCGTCCCCAAGGCCCGCAAGATCGACCGGATCTCCGCCGAGGAGATGCTCGAGCTCGCCGCGTGCGGCTCCAAGGTCCTGCACCTGCGCAGCGTCGAGTACGCCCGCCGCTACGACATCCCGATCCACGTCCGGTCCTCCTTCACGCCGAAGGAGGGCACGATCGTCACCGACCAGCCCGGCCCCCGTGGCCTCGAAGGAGAAGCCGTGGAAGCCCCGATCATCGCCGGAGTCGCGCACGACCGCAGCGAGGCCAAGATCACCGTCGTCGGTGTCCCGGACCAGAAGGGCAAGGCGGCCGAGATCTTCCAGGCCGTCGCCGCGTCGGAGGCCAACATCGACATGATCGTCCAGAACGTGTCGGCCACCGACACGGGCCTCACCGACATCTCCTTCACGCTGCCCAAGACCGACGGCCAGGGCGCCATGGAGGCACTCCAGTCGATCCAGGCGGCGGTCGGCTTCAGCGGCCTCCAGTACGACGACCAGATCGGCAAGCTCTCGCTCGTCGGCGCGGGCATGCGCTCGAACCCCGGTGTCTCGGCGACGTTCTTCCGCGCGCTCGCCGACGCCGGCGTCAACATCGAGATGATCTCCACCTCGGAGATCCGCATCTCGGTCGTGACCCGAAGCGAGCTGCTCGACGAGGCCGTGCGGGCGGTGCACACCGCGTTCGGGCTCGACTCCGAGGACGGCGAGGCCGTCGTGTACGCCGGGACCGGCCGCTGAGCGTCGGTACCGATCGGATGAGCACCCTGTCACCTTCTGCCCCCACCCTTGCCATCGTCGGCGCCACCGGTGCCGTCGGCACCGTCGTGCGCGACGTGCTGCCCGTGCGCCGTCACGTCTGGGGAGACGTGCGGCTTGCCGCTGGCGCCGAGGACGTCGGTTCCGTATGCCGGGTGGCCGGCGAGGACCTCACCGTCGAGGCCCTGACCCCCGAGTTCTTCGACGACGTCGACGTCGCCGTGGTCGACATCCCGCCGGAGATCTCCGCCGAGTGGGCGGGTGTGGCCGTCGAGCGGGGCACCGTCGTCATCGACAACAGCCCGACGTTCCGCCGCGACCCCCAGGTGCCGCTCGTCGTCCCCGAGATCAACCCCGAGGCAGTGAGCGAGCGGCCTCGAGGCATCATCGCCAACCCCGGTGCGACCGTCATGACGATGATCGACGTGCTCGCCGTGCTGCACGCGCAGTGGGAGCTCACCGAGCTCGTCGTCACGAGCTTCCAGGCGGCGTCCGGTCTCGGCCGGGCCGGCATGTCCCGGTTGCACGACGAGATGGCCGTCGTCGGCGGCAAGCGTGAGCTCGGCATGGCGCCGGGCGACGTGCGACGGATCATCGAGCACGAGCTGGGCCCGAGCATGTTCGGTGGACCGCTGGCACTCAACGTGCTGCCGTTCGCGGGTTCGCACGTCGGCGACGGGTGGAGCTCCGAGGAGTCCAAGATCCGCCAGGAGACCCGCAAGATCCTCGGGATGCCCGACCTGCGGGTCTCGGCCACCTGCGTGCGCGTCCCGGTCGTGTCGACGCACTCGGTGTCGGTGCACGCGACGTTCGCCAAGTCGATCCAGGTCGACAAGGCGCGGCAGGCCCTCGTCGAGGCCCCGGCCGTCGTGGTCATGGACGACCCCGAGCACGGCGACTTCCCGACCCCCGTCGACATCGTCGGGGCCGACCCGCGGTTCGTGGGCCGGATGCGTCAGGCGATCGACTTCCCGCGCACTCTCGACCTCTTCGTCTGCGGTGACAACCTGCGCAAGGGCGCAGCGCTCAACATGCTCCAGACCGCCGAGCTCGTCGCGGCGACGCTGTAGTCGTAGCGAGGCCGTGGCCGAAGCGGCACGGTCGTCGCGGCGTCACCGGGCGAGTGCTCCGGCGGGGGCGTGCGACGCGCGGGACACGCTGTCCTCGGCGGCGCGACACGCCGCCCTTGACCGGTGCGTGACCTCCCGGACCCGTGCCGGACACCTTGCCCTGCGACCCTGCGCGGACCGCGGGGGTCGCGGTCGCCGGGGATGTCGCTCGAGGTCGAGTCTCGTGTGGGTAACGACATGCGCGTGTTACTCGTGTGACTGGTGTGACTCATGGTGAAATTCATCCACGCGGTTGTGGGACCGCTGTCGGACGACAGGTGTGAGGAGTGGTCGTGTTCAGGGATCGGACGTCGTCGCCCGAGCGCGGGTCGCTGCCCAGGCGGACGGGTCGTGCCGCTCGCGACCTCGCCCGCCGGAGCGTCGGCATGACGCGCGACACCGTGCACAAGGAGCTGCTCGAGCGCGCCCGCGCCCAGGAGGAGCTGAGCGACGACCAGATCTGGCGTCGCTACCAGTTCCGCCACCTCGCCGCGTTCATCACCATCCCGGCCGTCATCCTGGGCACGGCGAGCATCGCCACGGCATACGGCACCGGCCTGATGTCCCACGAGCCGGCCACGGCCGCCTGCCAGCCGACCGTCGTGCCCGCACCCGCCACCGGGTCGTTCAAGGTCAAGGTGCTCAACACCACCGGGCTCAACGGCGCCGCGCACCAGGTCGGCAAGGACCTCACCCGCCGCGGGTTCACCGTCGTCGAGGCCTCCACCGCCCCACGCTCGCTCTACGTCAAGGCCCCCGTCCGGATCTACCACGGCAGGGCCGGGCTGGACCAGGCCCTGCTCGCCGCCCAGACCGTCGCCGGCGCCGAGCTCGAGTTCGACGGTCGCGCCGGCACCTCGATCTCCTTCGTCCTCGGCGCCGAGTTCACCACCATGCTGCCCGCGCCGCCGCCCAAGCCCCCGGCGCAGAAGTCCTACAAGGTCAACGTCTACAACGCCACCTGGAAGCCCGGTCTCGCCAAGGCGGCGATGGCCGAGCTCACCGCTCGCGGGTTCAACCCCGGCAAGCAGGGCAACGACCCCGACCACTCGTTCCTGCCCAACGACGTCGCCGTGATCCGTCACGGCCCCGACGCCGACCTCGCCGCCGCGCAGGTCGCCCGCCACATCAAGGGCGCGGTCCTCGCCGAGGTGCCCCGCAACAACATGGTCATCGACGTCGTCCTCGGCAACAAGTTCGAGCAGGTCACCCCCACCGCCGAGCTGCCCCCGCGCGAGGCCGTGCGCAAGGACCCCCCACCGACGGTCAGCCGCCCCTGCGACTGACCCGCAAGCCGACCTCGACGTCCACGGTTCGGGCGGCCCCTCACTGTGCGGTCGGTCACACTGAGAGACTGGGGCCATGGCTGTCCAGACCGTTGCCCTGCTCACCGCCGGTGGCCTTGCCCCCTGCCTGTCGTCCGCCGTCGGCGGCCTCATCGAGCGCTACACCTCCATCGCTCCCGATGTGCGGATCATCGCCTACCAGAACGGGTATGCCGGCCTGCTCACCGGCCGCTCGGTCGAGGTGACGCCCGAGGTGCGTGAGGGTGCGGCGCTGCTGCACCGCTTCGGCGGCTCGCCGATCGGCAACAGCCGGGTCAAGCTCACCAACGTCGAGGACTGCGTCAGGCGCGGCCTCGTCAAGGAGGGGCAGGACCCGCTCCACGTGGCGGCCGAGCAGCTCACCGCCGACGGCGTCGACGTGCTCCACACCATCGGCGGCGACGACACGAACACCACGGCAGCCGACCTCGCGGCATACCTGCGTTCGAACGACTACCCGCTCACGGTCGTCGGCCTGCCCAAGACGATCGACAACGACGTCATCCCGATCCGCCAGTCGCTGGGTGCGTGGACCGCAGCCGAGCAGGGCGCGCTGTTCGCCCGCAACGTGCTCGCCGAGCACTCGTCCAACCCGCGCATGCTCATCATCCACGAGGTCATGGGACGGCACTGCGGCTGGCTCACGGCCGAGACGGCCCGTCGGCACCACGCGTGGGTGGGGGAGCAGGAGTGGCTTCCGGGCATCGGTCTGGACCAGCGCCGCTGGGACGTGCACGCCGTCTTCGTCCCCGAGTCGCACATCGACCTCGCGGGTGAGAGCGCTCGGCTCAAGGCCGTCATGGACGAGATCGGCTGCGTCAACATCTTCCTGTCAGAGGGTGCGGGGGTGAGCGAGGTCGTCGCCGAGCTCGAGGCCGCCGGGCAGGACGTCCCGGTGGACCCGTTCGGGCACGTGCAGCTCGACAAGGTCAACCCCGGCGCCTGGTTCGGCAAGCAGTTCGCCGAGCGGCTCGGCGCCGAGAAGGTCATGGTCCAGAAGTCCGGCTACTTCTCGCGGTCGGCCGCCGCCAACGACGAGGACCTCGCGCTCATCCGGCGCTGCACCGACTTCGCCGTCGACGCGGCGCTGCGTGGCGAGTCCGGCGTCGTGGGCGAGGACGAGGAGCGGGGCGACGAGCTGCGCGCCATCGAGTTCCCGAGGATCGCCGGTGGCAAGGCGTTCGACGCCACGGTGCCGTGGTTCGTCGAGCTCAAGGAGTCGATCCAGCAGGCCTGAGGCGGCGGGCTGCGACGGGGCGACCCCTCATCGGAGGGGCCAGGACGGCGACGCGCCCACCGTCACCCGGCGACGCGTGCGGGGTGCGGCGCACCCGACGAGGGTGAGTCGTCCACCATCTCGTGGGTCACGCCGTAGGTCGTGCGCAGGCGCACCTCCTGGCGGTCGGTGTAGGCCTCGCCGCGGCGGCGCCGCCAGTTCACGAGGGCGGGCACGCGGTCGAGCGATCGGTTGAGCACGCCGAGCGGTCGGCCGAGGCCGGCCACGACGGGTCCGACCCGGGACGGTGGCACCCCGAGGTCGTCGGCGATGTCGTCACCCAGGAAGAGGCGCTCGAGCCCGTGGACGGTCGTCGGCGACCAGCGCCGGCAGGGCCCGAGGAGCAGGTCGAGCTCGGGCACGAGGAACTCGGCGTTGATCCCGCGCACGAGGGCCCGGCAGAAGTCCTCCACCGGCGGGCGGGTCATGAGGTGGAGATCCTCGAGCGCCTCCTGGTCGGCCCGGTTCACGGGCAGCAGCTCGGGGACGACGCCGAGCAGGTGGCCGAGGTAGCGCCACCGGGCGTAGTGGCCGTCGGCGACCTCGTGGGGGCGCAAGTGCACGCCGACGCGGGCCAGCGCCCGGATGACGATGAGGCAGAACTCGTCGACCGTGTAGGCGAGGTGGGCCTGCGAGATCGGCTCGCCCCACGCCTCGAGGTCCCAGGCGGGGTCGTCACGCAGGTGGCGGCGCACGAAGGCGTGGATCATCCGGACGCGGACGGTGCGCTCGAAGCCGGGGGAGAACCGCTCCAGCCCTCCGGGCTTCGTCACCGCGCGCAGCCACGTGGCCACCTCGATGGTGCGCATCCCGGCGCTCTCGACGTAGCGGCCGGTCATGGCCAGCGGGCGCGAGGCGGTCGGGTTGGCGTAGCCCACGAGCAGGGAGGCCGCGCCGAGGACGATGCCGGTCTCGCGGCTGTAGCGCGCGAGGTCGCGGACGCCGGCATCGATCGCCGGGAGGTCGACCCAGTCGGGGACGTCGTCGAGCTGGGCGAAGAGTGCCACGAGGCTCTCGGGTGCGTCGGGGACCGACTCGATGCCGTCGGCGAGGGCCTGGCGGAGCAGCCGCATGAAGCGACCTCGACCGATCCGGGCCGCCTCGTCGGCGCAGGCGTCGGCGAGGGGATCGCCGACCCACATGCCCGCGAGGTAGGCCGAGCCGAGCGCGCCGTGCCGGGCGACCGCCTCGGCCGCGTTCCGCACGCTCGTCGGCGGGTGGGGTGTGTCGACCACCGTCCGAGCGTACGAGCGAAAGGGGCACGGGAGGAAGGCCGAGAGCTCTCGGTGCGCTGGACGATGCGCCCTCGACCCGGGCGCCCGGGCCACGGGGGCGGACGACCGGGAGAGCCATCGGACCGTGTGTATTCCGAGGCCTTCTCGCGCCTCCTTCCCAGCGACACACTGGTGTCGTCGAGAGGAGTGCGCCATGAGAAACCTGTCCGCCCAGCTGCCCGAGGTCCCGGACGTGACCCCGGTCATCACGCCGCCGACGGTGCGCGCGAGCGCGTCGGTGCGCACCTACCGCTACCTGAGGCTCAGCCTCGTGGGGCTCGTCGTCCTCCTGCTCTTCTGCGTGTGGCTCGAGCGGCTCGGTGGCGCGGAGGCCAACCGCCACCTCGGCTCGATCAGCGCGTACTACTACACGCCGGCGCGCAGCGTCTTCGTCGGAGCCCTCGTGGCCATCGGCATCAGCCTCGTCGCCATCGTCGGCCGCCGTGGCTTCGAGGACACCGCCCTCAACATCGCCGGGATGCTCGCCCCCGTCGTCGCCATGGTGCCGACGCCTCGCGGAGCCGGTGGCACACCGTGCGACCCGGAGGGCAGGTGCTCGGTGCCGCCCGAGTTCGTGCCGTCCGTCGTCAACAACGTCTGGGGGCTCGTCGCTCTCGGTGTCCTCGGGCTCGCGCTCGGCGGCTGGGTCGTCGTCAGGCGGCGGCAGTCGTCGCGCGCCACCCGGATCGGCTTCATCCTCGCGGCAGCGGTGTTCGTCGCCTTCCTGCTCTGGTTCACGGTGGGCCGCGACTCGTTCCTCGACGCTGCCCACTTCGGTGCCGCCGTGCCGCTGTTCGGGCTCATCACCGCCGTCGCGTTCGTCAACGCACGCAAGGCCAGGGCCCGTCGCGACCGTGCCGGTGACGCCAGGGCCGCCAAGGCCTACGCCTCGGTCTACGGCGCCGTGGCCGCGGTCATGGCCATCGCCTTCGCGGTCGCCATCGTGCTCGCCGTGATGGACCAGGCCGGTGGTGGTGGGACCCCCGACGAGTGGGTGCTGTGGGTCGAGGTCGTCCTGCTCGTGTCCTTCGCCGTGTTCTGGGTGACCCAGACGCTGGACTTCTGGACCGACGGGTTGCCGGAGGAGGCGGCAGCGCCCAGAACCTGACAGCGCCGGCCCCGGGCCGGACAGCTTCGAGGGTTGCCCGTGCGCGCCCGTCCGCGGCGACGACAATGGGACATCGTCGCACGGCGCGGGAACTGGAGGAGCGGGATGCACGAGGAGCACGACGGGTCGGCCACCGAGGTCGGCACGTGGTTGGGGTCCGCCTGGCACGAGAGGTGGCTCGAGGCCGAGACCGACCGGCTGCTCGATTTCGGCCGTGGCTCACGCCTCGAGGCGGGCGGCTTCGCGCGCCAGGGCGACGACGGGTCGCCACAGGACGGACCCCTCGAGCTGTGGCTCACCTGCCGCATGACGCACGTCCACTCCCTCGGGCACCTCATGGGCCGGCCGGGGTGCGGCGCCCTGGTCGACCACGGTGTCGCGGCGATCACCACCCTCTTCGCCGATGCCGAGCACGGCGGCTGGTTCTCGCAGGTCGCCCGCGACGGCACGCCGTCGTCGGGCGCCAAGGAGGCGTACCCGCACGCCTTCGTCATCCTCGCCGCCTCGAGCGCCACTGCCGCGGGACGCCCCGGCGCCGCCGAGCTCCTCGCCGCAGCCCTCGACGTGAGCGAGCGCCACTTCTGGGACGACGAGAAGGGGATGGCGGTGGAGGAGTGGGACCGCGCCTTCACGACGCTCGACGGCTACCGCGGCGTCAACGCCAACATGCACACCGTCGAGGCCTACCTCGCGGCCGCGGACGTCACCGAGGACCGGAGGTGGCTCGACCGCGCGGTCCGCATCCTCGAGCGCGTGGTGCACGGCTGGGCGCGCGAGTGGTCGTGGCGTCTGCCCGAGCACTTCGACGCCACCTGGACGGCCGTCCCCGACTACAACCGCGACCGCCCGGCCGACCCGTTCCGACCCTTCGGCGCGACGATCGGCCACTGGTTCGAGTGGGCCCGCCTCACGCTCCACGCCCGCGCCGCCCTCACCGCCCTCGGCGACGAGCCCGCCGCGTGGATGCTCGACGACCCGCAGGGCCTCTTCGACGCGGGAGTGCGCGAGGGCTGGTGCGTCGACGGCTCCCCGGGCTTCGTCTACACCGTCGACTTCGAAGGGCGTCCCGTCGTCCGCGAGCGCATGCACTGGGTGGCCGCCGAGGCGATCGGAGCGGCCGCCGCGCTGCACCACGCGACGGGGGACACGGCATACGACCGCTGGTATCGCACCTGGTGGGACTACGTCGACACGGAGGTCATCGACCGCGCGGGCGGCTCGTGGTGGCACGAGCTCAGTCCGGAGGGCGAGGTGTCGCGGACGACGTGGGACACCAAGGCCGACCTCTACCACGCGGTGCAGGCGACGCTCATCCCGCGGCTGCCGCTCACGCCGTCGCTGGCGACCGCGCTGCGGGACCGGCTGCGTCGCTGACGCGGCGACCACCCCGAGCAGCACGAAGGCCCTCCGCTCGCTGAGCGGAGGGCCTTCGTGACTCTGGTCGGGGTGACAGGATTTGAACCTGCGACCTCTTCGTCCCGAACGAAGCGCGCTACCAAGCTGCGCCACACCCCGTGGCACGTCACTGCCCTTGCAGACGGCGACACCAGAGGATAGCCGACGGTCACCCGCCTCCCGAAATCGGTTCCCCCGTCAGCGCGCGACGAGGGTGAGCAGGGTTGCCTCGGGGCGGCAGGCGAACCGGACGGGAGCGTACGGCGAGGTGCCGAGTCCTGCGGAGACGTGCAGGTATGCCGCCCGCTCCGGCTCCGTGGGCACGTCGCCTCCCGCTCCCGGCCACCACCGCGACAGGCCCTTGGCCCGGCCCCGGTCGAGGTCGCAGTTGGTGACGATGGCGCCGTAGAGCGGCACCGCCAGCTGCCCGCCGTGGGTGTGCCCGGCGAGGACCAGCCCGGCGCCGTCAGCGGTCATGGCGTCGAGCACCCGCTGGTAGGGCGCGTGCACGAGCCCCACCGTGAGCGCGACGTCGGTGGCCGCGGGACCGGACACCGCGGCATACCGGTCGTACTCGATGTGCGGGTCGTCCACCCCGACGAGCTCGACGCGGTGCGGGCCCATGGTGACGGTCGTGCGCGCGTTGTCGAGGTCGGACCACCCGCCCTGCCGCAGGCCCGCGACGAGCTCGTCGACGGGGAGGTCGCCGCGGGGGGTCTTCGGGGCCTTGGCGTAGCCGGGGGTGAGGTAGCGCGCGGGGTTCTTGGGCACCGGGGCGTAGCGGTCGTTGGAGCCCAGGACGAAGGCTCCGGGGAACTCCATGAGCGGCTCCATGGCCCGCAAAAGGGGGCCGACGGCCTCCACGTGGGCGAGGTTGTCGCCGGAGTTGACGACGAAGTCGGGGGCGAGGGAGGCGAGCCCGCGGACCCACTCGATCTTGCGGCGCTGGTCGGGCATGAGGTGCAGGTCGCTCACCTGGAGCACACGCACGGGCTCGGAGCCCGGCGGCAGCACCGGCACGGTCTCCTCGCGCAGGGCGTACCAGTTGCGCTCGACGAGCGCCGCGTAGGCCACCCCGGCAACCCCCGCCGCCGCCACGCCGGCCAGAGTGGTCAGGGCGGTCCGGATCGGAGGGGTCATCGGCCCAGTATCCCGGTTGACGCCGGGTGCGAGACTGGGGGCATGACCGACACGACTCTCAAGGAGGCGCTGCGCAGCGACCTCCACGACGCGATCCGCAGCCAGGACAAGGTCCGCTCCGGCACGCTCCGTATGACCCTGACCGCGATCACCAACGCCGAGGTGGCCGGTGACGAGGCCAAGGAGCTCAGCGACGACGAGGTGCTCAAGGTCATCGCCAAGGAGGCCAAGAAGCGCAAGGAGGCCTCGACGGCATACACCGAGGCATCCCGCCCCGAGCTCGCCGCGACCGAGGACGCCGAGCTGGCCGTCCTCGAGGCGTACCTGCCCAAGCAGCTCGACGACGCCGAGCTGGAGCGCATCGTCCGCTCCGCCGTCGAGTCGACCGGCGCGAGTGGCATGGCGCAGATGGGGCAGGTCATGAAGGTCGCTCAGGGCGAGATCGCCGGTCGTGCCGACGGTGGCCGCGTGGCCGCCATCGTCAAGCGAGTGCTCGCCGGCTGAGCGACGACCCGCCCGCACGTAGCGAGGCCCCCACCGGTCGTGGTGGGGGCCTCGCTACGTGAAACCTCAGCGACTCAGGGGCGCTTGGGCGGCTTCGTCGGCTTGACCTTGGGGCCGGGTCCGGCCGTCGGTCTCGTCGGCGGTGGCGTGACGACCGTCTGCCGGGGCTGGGGCTGCGGGTCGTAGCGGAACACCGGCTGCTGGTAGCCGCGTGAGATGAGCAGCGTGACCTGTCCGCCCTTGGGTGCCCGCGCCTTGGGCGCGGTCATGGCGACCCGACCCTCGCGCACGGTGCTGTCGACGCGGCTGCCGACGCGCACCCTGAACCCGGCGCCCTCGAGCTTCTCCGTGGCCGTCTCGACGCTGTCGCCGACGACGTCCGGGAGCGGGACGTAGTTGCCGTTGAGCACGGCGCTCGACGGAGGGGTGAACGGGACGATGGGCAGGCCGTCGGTCGCGGCCTTCATGATCTTGCCCCACACCGGGCCGGCCACCGTGCCACCGAAGACGCTGCGCTTGTAGCCGTACTTGCCGAAGGTCTTGCGGTTGAGGGTGAGCAGCTCGCCGTTGGCCTTGGCCGGCTTGACGTTGCCGATCCAGACCGAGGCGGCGCGCTGCGGGGTGTAGCCGACGAACCACGACTGGTTGTGGTTGTTGGTCGTTCCCGTCTTGCCGGCGGCCGGGCGGTCCTTGACCGTCCACGAGCCCTCGGCGGTGCCGCGGCTGTCGTAGAGCGGGCCCTTGAGGAGCTGGTTGACACCGTCGGCGACGTCTGCCCGGATGACCTGCTTGCACGGCGTCGGCGGGACCTTGATGACCTTGCCGTTGGACGTCGTGATCGAGGCGATCGGGGTGGGCTCGCAGTACTTGCCGCGCGCGGCGAGGGTGGCGTACGACGAGGCGATCGTCATCGGGGTGACGACGCCGGCGCCGAGCGCGACGGCGGGGATCGCCGTGTCGATCGGCTTGCCGTCGCCCTGGTGCAGACCCATCCGGTTCATCGTCTCGTGCACCTTGCAGGCGCCGAGGTCGATGGTGAGCTGCGCGAACGACGTGTTGATCGACTCGGCGGTCATCTTGGCGAGCGTGAGCGTGCCGCCGCTCTTGTAGTCGTTCTTGACCGGCCAGCCCTCCTTGGCGGTGCGGCACTTGTCGTGCATGTCCTTGTTGGTGAAGACGTGCGAGTCCTCGGGCGAGGCCACCGGCGCGGTGACCGTGGCGTCGAGCGGCATGCCGGACTCGAGGGCCGTGACGAGGGCGTACATCTTGGCGGTGGAGCCGAACTGGTAGCCGTACTGGCTGCCGCCGTAGCGCTGGTCGACGTTGAGGTTGAGCTGGCTGTCACCGAAGTCGGTGGCCTGGGCCATGGCGAGGACCTTGCCGGTGCCCGGCTCGAGGACGGTCGAGGCTGCACCGAGGTTGCTCTTGTTGCCGATCGGGACGGCGTTGGTGAGCTCGCGCATCGTCGCGGCCTGCAGCTTCGTGTCGAGCGTGGTGTTGATCGTCAGGCCGCCCTGGTTGATGTTCTTGAGGCGCTCGGCCGGCGTCTTGCCGAGGACGGCCATCTGCGGCGACTTCTGGAGGTACTCCATCATGTAGGCGCAGAAGAACGGCTGGCTGGAGCGCTGGCAGACGCCCTTGGGCGGCTTGCGGTTGCCGAGCATCTTGGCGACCGGCTGCTTCTTGGCCGCGGCGACGTTGACGGGGGTGGCCAGGCCGAGGGCCTGCATGCGGTCGAGCACGGCGTTGCGGCGCGACTGCGACTGCTTGGGGTTGATGACCGGGTTGTACTTGGTCGGCTGCTGGACGATGCCCGCGAGGAGCGCGGACTGGCCCAGCGTCAGCTTGGCGGCGGGGACGCCGAAGTAGTTCTGGGCCGCCGCCTCGACGCCGTAGGCCTGGTCGCCGTAGTAGACGAGGTTGAGGTAGCCCGCGAGGATCTGCTCCTTGGTGTAGTTGCGCTCCACGTCAAGGGCGTACTTGAGCTCCTGCAGCTTGCGGGTGTAGGTCTTGGCGACGGCGGCCTGCGCGGCGTCCTTGTCGTCACGACGCAGGGCGTTCTCCTGGAGCGTGATCTTGACGTACTGCTGGGTGATGGTCGAGGCGCCCTGCACGTCACCGCTCGAGAAGTTCGACACCATGGCGCGGGTGAAGCCGCGCACGTCGAGACCCCCGTGCTCGTAGAAGCGGGAGTCCTCGATGGCGATCTGGGCCTTCTGCATCCACGGCGAGATCTTGGTGAGCGGGACGATGATGCGGTTCTCGTCGTAGGGGTTGGCGATGAGCTTCTTGTCCGCGCTGAGGATCTTGGACTGCTGCGCCAGCGGCGAGATCGAGAACTCGCTGGGGAGGTCGTTGAACGCCTTGACCCCCGTCGTCGTGGCGCTTCCGCCGGCGCCGATCGCGGGGATGGCGATGCCCGCCATGAGCAGCCCCATGAGGGTGCTCAGGACGACGAGCCCCAGCAGCAGACGGAGCACGTGGGGCAGGTTTTGGGCACGACCTTCCATACCCGCAGGGTAACGCGGGAACATGTGACCCCCCTGGAACGCCGGGCCGTGGAGCATTCCTGCACGTCAACAGAAGAAGGGCTAGGAAGTAACTAGTCATAAGGAACTATGTGACTAGTCCCCAGAATCGTCATAGCGCACGTTGCCCCTACTCCCTAGTTTTCGAGTAGCGCCATTCGGGAGGGAATGGCCCAGCCAAGGGAAATCGCATGACGATCACATCAGCTCCTGCCACTGCTTCAACCAGCACGTCCGACTGGTCCACCCGCGGCACCTGCGTGGGCACCGACCCTGATGCACTCTTCGTCCAGGGGAAGGAGCAGCGCGCCGCCAAGATCGTGTGTCGTGGCTGCCCCGTCGCCCTCGACTGCCTCGCCGATGCTCTCGACAACCGCACCGAGTTCGGCGTCTGGGGAGGGATGACGGAGCGAGAGCGCCGTGCCCTGCTCCGCCGCCACCCCGACGTCCGTTCGTGGAAGGACGTCCTCAACAAGACGCTGGGTCGCACGCAGCAGAGCTGAGACCCGCCGACGTATGCCGGGTCGGCCCCTTCGTGGGCCGGCCCGGCCTTCTTGTCCCCGGCCTTCTCGTCCCCGGACGTCTGGATCCCGAGGGCCCGGCCAGTGGATCAGCTGCCGGCGAGCAGTGCGCCGACCTCTCGGAGCCCGTCGAGGTCGTGGACGTCGGTGGCCGACGCCGCAACGGTCGACAGCCGCACGTGCGGGTGCGAGGCGGCGAACCGGGAGACGAACCCGTGCTGCCGGGCAGCCGACGACGCCAGGTCGACGTGGAGCGACAGCAGGCCCGCCGTGAGCGAGTCCTCCTCACCGGCCTCGGTGAGCTGGTCGAGGGCGTCCTCGGCGCGCGGGGCCGAGAGCGCGCTGGCGCCGAGCGACTGGAGGCGGTTCACGACGACGCCGGCGAGCGGCATACGTTCCTGTCCGAGCCGGTCGACGAAGAAGGCGGCCTCGCGCAGGGCGTCGCGGTCCGGTGAGGCGATGACGACGAACGCCGTCGTGTCCTCCTTGAGCAGGGCGTAGGTGACGTCGGCGCGCTCGCGGAACCCGCCGAACATGGTGTCGAGCGCCGCGACGAAGGTCTGGACGTCCTGGAGCATCTGCCCCCCGAGGACCCGGCTGAGGGTGCGCTGGGCGAGGTCGACACCGACGCTGAAGACCTTGAGGTAGGCACGGCCTCCCGCTTTGGCCGGTGCCATGAGCAGGCGGACGAAGCGTCCGTCGAGGAACGAACCGAGGCGCTTCGGAGCATCGAGGAAGTCGAGGGCGGACCGGGACGGGGGAGTGTCGACGACGATGAGGTCCCAGGTGCCGTCACGCTCGGCCTGCGTGCGGAGCTGGCCGAGCTTCTCCATGGCCATGTACTCCTGCGTCCCGGCGAACGAGCTCGACACGGCTTGGTAGAAGGGGTTCTCGAGGATCTGGGCGGCCTTGTCGGGGGTCGCGTGCGCCTCGACGACCTCGTCGAAGGTCCGCTTCATGTCGAGCATCATCGCGTCGAGCGACCCGCCCGCCGCGAGGTCGACACCGGCGACGGGGCGCGGGGTGTTGTCGAGCTCGGTGAGGCCGAGCGACTGAGCGAGGCGGCGGGCGGGGTCGATCGTGAGCACGACCACCTTGCGTCCCGCCTCGGCCGCGCGGATGCCCAGGGCGGCGGCCGTCGTGGTCTTGCCCACGCCACCGCTGCCGCAGCAGACGATGATCCCGACATCGGGGTCGGCGAGCAGGCCGTCGACATCGAGTCTCGTCGGGGTCTTCGGTGCCTTCGAGGGGGCGGACGTCCGCGCGGCCATCAGGCGACGCCCTGGTCGAGGAGCTCGTCGGTGAGGACGGCGATCCCGCCCTCCTCGATGCCGCCGGCCAGGGCCGGCAGCTCGATGACCGGCGGGCCGGCGTCGGCGATCTCCTTGGCCATCTCGTCCTGGAGTCCAAGGCGCTCGGCGTGGTCACGCCCCTCCTGGACGAGGCCCTTGACCATGGGACCCGTGGGCCGAAGCCCGGCCGCGGTGAGCTCGGTGCGGAGGAGCTCGTCGAGGTCGTCGTCGGAGCCCTCGAGCGCCGTGAGGTGGGCGGGCGTGAGCCGGGGCTCGCGGATCTGGTTGACGACGATGGCGCCGAGGTGGAGCCCGACGTCGGCGAGGTCGCGCAGGCCGTCGAGGCTCTCCTGCACCGGCATCTCCTCGAGCAGGGTCACCATGTGCACGAGCGTGCGCGGGTCGTGGAGCATGCGGGTGATCGAGTCGGCCTGTGACTTGATCGGGCCCATGCGTGCGACGTCGGCGACGCCGGCGTTGACGTTGAGGAAGCGGACCGCGCGCCCGGTCGGGGGTGCGTCGAGCACGACGGCGTCGTAGTGCAGGTCGCCGCCCTTCTTGCCGCCACCGCGCCCGCCCCTGGGTCGGCCCGCGGCCTCGTAGACCTTGCCGATGAGGAGCACGTCGCGCACTCCGGGCGCGATCGTCGTCGCGAAGTCGATCGCGCCGACCTTCTCGAGCGCCGTGCCCGCCCGGCCCAGCTTGTAGAAGAGCTGGAGGTACTCGAGCAGCGCGGCCTTGGCGTCGACGGACAGGCCCCAGAGCTCGCCGCCGCTCGGGTGGGAGACGAGCTTGACCTCGTCGGTGCCGAGCGGCGGCACGTCGAACGTCTGCGAGAGGCCCTGGCGCCCCTCGACCTCGACGAGGAGGACCCGCTTGCCGGTGCTGGCCAGGGCGAGGGCGAGGGCGGCGGCGACGGTCGTCTTGCCGACTCCTCCCTTGCCGGTGATGACGTGCAGCCGGGCTGCCGAGAGGTCCGTGAGGGTGGATGAGGGCACGGCGCAAGCCTACGGCGGGCGGCACTAGGGTGGGCGTCATGCAGAAGTGGGAGTACGCAACGGTGCCGCTGATGATCCACGCGACGAAGCAGATCCTCGACCAGTGGGGCGAGGACGGCTGGGAGCTCGTGCAGGTCGTGTCCGGCCCCGATGGCAACGGCCTCGTGGCCTACCTCAAGCGTCCGAAGGGAGCCTGACCATGAGTGCAGTCGAGGACCGTCTCGCCGAGCTCGACCTGACCGTGCCCGAGGTGGCCGCCCCCGTGGCCGCCTACGTTCCCGCGATCCAGGACGGGTCGCGGATCTTCACGTCCGGCCAGCTCCCGATGGTGTCGGGGCAGCTCGCGGAGACCGGCAAGGTCGGCGAGGGCGAGGGACACGTCACCCCCGACCGCGCCAAGGAGCTCGCGCAGCTCTGCGCCCTCAACGCCATCGCCGCCGTGAAGTCGATCGTCGGTGACCTCGACAAGGTCGAGCGTGTCGTCAAGGTCGTGGGCTTCGTCGCCTCCGACCCGGCCTTCACCGGCCAGCCCGGCGTCGTCAACGGTGCCAGTGAGCTGCTCGGCACCGCCTTCGGCGACAAGGGTGTGCACGCCCGGTCGGCCGTGGGTGTCGCTGTTCTCCCCCTCGACGCCCCCGTCGAGGTCGAGATCATCGTCCACGTCGCCGACTGACCCTTCCTTCCGTATGCCGTGGCGCGAGTTCGCTGCCCCGCGCTCCGACGCGTGGGTCGCGAACGCGCGCGCCTGGCTCGCGTCACCCGGTGAGCCCCTCGAGCCCCGGGGCGCCGCGACCGTGCTCGTCGTGCGCGACACAGTCGACGGGCCGGCGGTGTTCGTCCAGCGCCGGGTGTCGACGATGGCATTCGCGCCGTCGATGTACGTCTTCCCCGGCGGCGGTGTCGACCCCGAGGATGCACGTGCGGAGCTCGACGCGGGTGCGGTGAGCGAGCTGGCCGATGCCATGGGCGTCGGCCCCGACGAGGCCGTGCCCCTGCTGTCGGCGGCCGTGCGTGAGGTCGAGGAGGAGTGCGGGTTGCGGCTCTCGGTGGCCGACCTCGTCCCGCGGGCCCACTGGATCACCCCGCCGTTCGAGAAGCGTCGGTTCGACACGTGGTTCTTCGCGGCAGCCCTCCCCGAGGGCCAGCTTGCCGAGGGGACCTCGACCGAGACCGACCACGACGCCTGGGTACTCCCACGGAGCCTGCTCACGGCATACGCCGAAGGACGTGCGGTGATGCTGCCGCCGACCGTGGTCATGCTCGAGCAGCTCGCCGAGTTCGGGTCGGCCGAGGAGTTCCTCGCCGACCGGCCGGTGCTCACTGCGGTCTCGCCCGAGCTCGTCGACCTGGGCGACCGGCTCGTCATGCGCTCCGACATCCCCTGACCCCGTCGGCACAGGTGGGCACCCTGCGCGGCAACGGGCGTCGCCCCTCGACTGTCCACGCTGAGGACTGGGGCCCCCACCCCGCGACCCATGCCGGTTGCCGCGCATCGTGATCAGGCGGCGCGCCGCCACTGAGGCTTCGGTCGGGCGGGCACCGGCTGGCCAAGGTGACGGGCGAGCCACGCCGCGAGCGACCACCTCGCCCAGTCCTGCTCGAACATGACGTGCTCGTAGGCGAAACGCATCGACGTCCACCCGTGAACGACGAAGTCGGTGTGACGACGACAGTCCCGTCGCAGGCCCTGCCGGGTGCCGTGGGTCTCGTAGCCCTCGGCCTCCAGGAGCAGCCGAAGGTCTTCGTTGCCGAGGTCAGCCCTTGCGTAGAGCCCTGACTCGGCTACCTCGAGCTGCGGGGTCATGGCGAGCCCGACCTCGATGGCAAGTGCACGGAGCACGGACTCGAGGGGGTTCGCCGCTCGACTGTCGGCATGGGTAGCGACCCGACGAACCTGCGCAGCTCCGGGCCCGCGGGCGGCGGCGCCTGCCCGCCGAAGCTCGTCGCGTGCCACTTTGCCTGAGCGGAGGGCCGAGTCGGCCACCGTGAGGGCTTCGTCGAAGGGCAGGATGCGGGCGCAGTCGAGCACCGTGCGCAACGGGTCCGTGACCCGTGCCCGGGAGGAGCCAACGGGCAGGTCGCTGCGGTGGACATGGACCCCGGAGGTTTTCCGGCGCAACGTCCCCCGAGCCCGAGGGAGAGTGACCCACGTGACCTCCGGGACGGTCTTGACCTTCCAGCCGTGATGCAGGGCGGCGCTGATGTGGCTGAGGCTTCCACCCACTCGGAGGGCGTCGACCAGTGCTGTCACGGTGCCCGGCAGGGTGTAGCGGTTGTGGCCGACCCGGACCACTCTGCCCTCGCGCACTGCCCGTTCGACCGCCCGGCGTGGGTGGTGGCGGCGCAGCTCGACCCACGTGGCCCAGCCTCCGAGCCGCTCGAGGGTCGTCGCGACGTTCACAAGGACATGGTTCTCGATCCGGGGCTGCTCGCCGTCGGGTTCTCCACAGGCGTGCACGACGCGCGGCAAGAGGCTGCGCTCCGGCCGGCTGCAGGCTCAGTATCTCGGAGCAGAGCCTCGATTGCCGCGCACCGTGCACCGCTCGGCGTCCCACCGCTCCGGATGGCAGGGTGGGGGAATGAGTGAGCAGGCGTGGGCCGGTGGGCAGGTCACGGAGCGGGCGCACTGCGTCCTCGCGCCGAACCCGGGCCCGATGACACTCGACGGGACCAACACCTGGGTCCTGCTCGAGCCGGGCGGCACCGAGGCCGTCGTCATCGACCCCGGACCGCTCGACGAGGGGCACCTCGCCCGGGTCGTCGACACGGTCGCCTCGATGGGCGCACGCGTCACCGAGACGATCCTCACCCACGGCCACCACGACCACGCCGAGGCGGCGCCCCGCTTCGCCGAGCTCACGGGGACTCGCACCCGGGCCGTCGGCCGCGGCCACGACGACCTCTCCGACGGCTCCGTCATCACGGCGGGCGCACTCGAGATCAGGGTCGTCGCCACACCGGGTCACACGAGCGACTCCGTCTCGTTCGCGCTCGCGGCCGACCATTCCCTGCTCACGGGCGACACGGTCCTGGGGCGCGGCACCACGGTGGTCGCGCACCCGGATGGTGAGCTCGCGGCATACCTCGCGTCGTTGGAACGGATCGCGGACCTCACGGGCAACGGAGAGGTGACCCGCATCCTGCCCGGCCACGGCCCCGTCGTGCCGGACGCCGCCGCGATGGTCGCGTTCTACAGCACGCACCGGCAGGAGCGGCTCGAGCAGGTGCGTCAGGCCCTGACCGACGGTGCGGCCGGCGAGGCCGACCCGGTCGAGGGCGTGCTGACGCGCGTCTACGCGGACGTGCCGCGGGAGGTGTGGCCGGCGGCGCGGATGAGCATCCGCGCGCAGCTGGACTACCTGGGGATCCGCTGAGCCCTCGGAGCAGGTCAGCGCGCGCGGCGCTGCAGGCGCTCCATGTCCTGGACGAGGACCGCGCGGGCCTCGAGCTTGAGCCAGCCGCGGGTCGCGAAGTCGGCGAGAGCCTTGTTGACGGTCTCGCGGGAGGCGCCGACCAGCTGGGCGAGCTCCTCCTGGGTGAGGTCGTGGCTCACCATAACGCCACCCTCGACGGGCCGACCGAAGCGGTCGGACAGGTCGATGAGCGCCTTGGCGACGCGACCGGGGACGTCGGTGAAGACGAGGTCGGCGAGCGACTCGTTGGTGCGGCGCAGGCGGCGAGCCAGTGCGGCGAGCAGCGTCGTGGCGACACCCGGACGCTCACCGAGGAACGCCTTGAGCTGGTCGTGCGTGAGGCCCACGATCTGGGTCTCGGCGACGGCGGTGGCGGTGGCCGTGCGGGGCCCCGGGTCGAAGAGGCTGAGCTCGCCGAACATCTCGCCCGGGCCGAGGATCGCGAGGAGGTTCTCGCGGCCGTCCGCGGAGGAGCGGCCGAGCTTGATCTTGCCCTCGCCGATGACGTAGAGCCGGTCGCCCGGGTCTCCCTCGTGGAAGAGCACGTCACCGCGCTCCATGTGCTGGGCCGTCATGGACGAGATGAGGCTTGCGGCCGCCTCGTCGTCGAGGGCCGCGAACAGCGGGGCTTTGCGCACGATGTCGTGATCCACGGGGCACAGTGTGCCACGTCGCCGTTCGCCCCGGCGGGTGACGGCGTGCGCCGCCACCGTCGGTGCTCGGCCGTAGTCTGGCGTGCGTGCCTGCCTCTCCCGCTGCGTATGCCGCAGAGTCACCGGTCGCTCGAACGCGCCGGGCCCGCAAGATCTATCGCGCCCTCGTCGACCGCTATCCCTACGCGCACGCAGAGCTCGACTTCGAGACGCCGCTCCAGCTGCTCGTCGCCACCGTCCTCTCGGCCCAGACCACCGACGTCACCGTCAACAAGGTGACACCGATCCTGTTCTCGCGCTGGCCCACCGCGCAGGCCCTCGCCGCCGCCGACCGGGTGTCCATGGAGGAGGTGCTCAAGCCGACCGGGTTCTTCCGAGCCAAGACCAACTCGGTCATCACGCTGAGCCAGGCCCTCGTCGAGCGGTTCGACGGTGAGGTGCCGCGCCGTCTCAAGGACCTCGTGACCCTGCCCGGAGTGGGCCGCAAGACCGCCAACGTCGTCCTCGGCAACGCCTTCGACGTGCCGGGGATCACCGTGGACACCCACTTCGGACGGCTCGCGCGCCGGTTCGGCTGGACCGAGGAGACCGACCCGGTCAAGGTCGAGCACGAGATCGGTGCGCTCTTCCCGCGCAAGGACTGGGTCATGCTCAGCCACGTCCTGATCTTCCACGGACGGCGGACCTGCCACGCCCGCAAGCCTGCGTGCGGCGCATGCCCGGTGGCCCGGTGGTGCCCGTCCTACGGCGAGGGCGAGACGGATCCGGTCAAGGCGCTGGCACTGCTCAAGTACGAGCTGGCCCCCGGTGCCGAGCTGCCCGACCCGCCGCCGGGACCGCTGCCCGGTGAGAGGGCCCGTGACGACGCTGCCACGGCGGCCGGGGAGCCGGCGTGACCGCTGCCCGCCCCGACTGGATGGCGCGGGTGCTCGACACGATCGCCGAGGACCGGCCGAAGGCGTTCTCGACGTTCGCCCCACCCGACGAGGTGGACCGTCGTTCGGCCGTGCTCATGCTCTTCGGGCCGAGCGACGACGGCGAGACCGACGTCGTCCTCACTGCCCGGTCGAGGTCGCTGCGCGCCCACCCCGGCCAGGTGTCCTTCCCCGGCGGGCGGGTCGACCCGACCGACTCCGGACCCGTGGATGCCGCCCTGCGTGAGGCCCACGAGGAGGTCGGGGTCGTGCCGGCGAGCGTCGACGTCGTGGGGGCCCTCCCCGAGCTCTTCCTCACCCCCAGCGGCAACGCCGTCACGCCGGTGCTCGGCTGGTGGCCGGTGCCGGGACCTGTGAGCGTCGTCGACCCCGGTGAGGTCGAGCGGGTCGAACGGGTACCCCTCGCCGAGCTGCTCGACCCGCAGCGGCGCTTCACCGTGGCGCACCCGTCGGGCTACCGCGGACCGGGGTTCGAGGCCGGGGGCCTGTTCGTCTGGGGGTTCACCGCGCTGCTGCTCGGCGCCGTGTTCGACCTCGGCGGCCTGACCCAGCCGTGGGACGCCACGGTCGAGCGGCCGATCCCCGAGCACGTGCTCTCGGACTGGATGCGCAACCGCACCTGACCCACCTCCGACTTATTGCGACTTCGCAGAGTTGCGAGGGCAACGAGCGACTCTGCGAACTCGCAACAAGTCGGACACGTGGCCCGGTCAGGACTTGAGGGTGGCGATCGTCTGCTGGGCCTCGGCGATGGCGCGGCTCGGTGCGGGCTTGGCCTTCTCGAGGGACTTCTTGCCCATGAGACCGAGGATGGCCGCGACGATGAACATGAACAGCGTCGTGATGCCGTAGCCCGCCCACACGGGCAGCCACACGGCGATGACCCGGGCAAGGGTGTGGAACAGGAAGATCAGCCCGAGAAGGCCCACGAACGCGGCGGCACCGAGGAGCCCGGCGCCCTTGCCCATGACCTTGGCGCCCGCGGACACCTCGGCCTTGGCCAGGGCGATCTCGCTGCGGACGATGCCCTGCACGTCGTGCGTGGCGTCGGCCACGAGCTGGCCGATGGTCCGCTCGGGTCCGGTTCCGGTTGTCATGCTGCTCACCTTCGCAGGTCGGGAGGCTTTCGGGAGGTCTGCACCGACCTTACCCATCGCGCGCCCCGTCACTCGGGTGCGTCCCGGGGTGAACGCCGCTGGAACGCGTCGGGCACCCCGTCGCCGTCATCGTCCACCGCGTCGGCGAGGGCGATCCGCCGGTAGACCGCGTTGCGGCGCCGCAGCACGGCCGAGGCCAGGACCGCGGCGAGGAGGGAGCCGACCATGACCGCGATCTTGGCGTGCTCGTCCCGTTCCGACCCGGCGCCGAAGGCCAGCTCGCCGACGAGGAGGGACACGGTGAACCCGACACCCGTGAGCAGGGCCAGGCCGATGACGTCGGTCCACGTGAGGTCGTCGTCGAGCTCGGCGCGGGTGAACCGGGCCATCAGCCACGTGCTGCCGAGGACGCCGACGACCTTGCCGACGACGAGCCCGACGACGATGCCGATCGCCACGGGGTCACGCAGTGCCGCGCCGGCGCCACCGCCGACGACGGTGACACCGGAGGCGAAGAAGGCGAACACCGGCACTGCGAACCCCGCCGACAGCGGGCGAAGCCGGTGCTCGAGACGCTCTGCCACGTCGGTCTCGGCCGACAGCGTCGACACCACGGGCACGTGGGACCGGGGGCGGACCGGCACGGTGAGCCCGAGGAGCACGCCCGCGACGGTCGCGTGGATCCCCGACGCGTGGACGAGCGCCCACGCGGCGAACGCCAGCGGCACGAGCAGCCACCACACGACGATCCGCCGCTGGGCGAGGAAGGCGAACGCCGCCAGTGGCACGAGCGCGAGCAGCAGCGGGACGAGCTCGAGCCCCTGCGTGTAGAAGATGGCGATGATCGTGATGGCGATGAGGTCGTCGACCACGGCGAGGGTGAGGAGGAACGACCGCAGCCCCGACGGCAGGTACGAACCGATGACGGCGAGCACCGCGAGGGCGAAGGCGATGTCGGTCGCCGTCGGGATCGCCCACCCCCGCAGCGCATCACCCTTGGCCCCGGAGACGAGCACGGTCACGGTGAAGAGCACGGCCGGCACCGCCACACCGGCTGCTGCCGCGACGACCGGCACCGCGGCCTTCGCCGGTGAGCGCAGGTCGCCGACGAGGAACTCGCGCTTGAGCTCGAGCCCCGCGACGAAGAAGAAGATCGCGAGCAGCCCATCCGCCGCCCAGTGGCCCAGGGTCAGCTCCAGGTGCCAAGGTGCGTAGCCCACCGTGGTCTCGCGCAGGCCGGCATACGCGTCGCGCCAGGGCGAGTTCGCCCAAACGAGGGCTGCGACGGCCGCCACGAGCAGGATCGCGCCACCGACGGTCTCGGTCCGCAACGCTCGGGCGACGGTCTGGGCCTCGGTCCAGCTCGGACGTCGGAAGAGACGGTCGCGTGCGGCGGGGGAGATCATGGTGCCCTTTCGGGGTCGGCGGCGTCGTTGCCGACCAGACTTCCCGGCGCACCTGCCATCGATTCTATCGGTGCGTCACCGCGCTCACGACCGCACGCGCTCGGCCACGAGCAGTGTCACCAGCGCCGCCGCGGCCATCGCGGCTCCGGCCCAGATCGTCGAGACGTAGCCCAGGCCCGCGGCGATGGTCACGCCGCCGAGCCACGCGCCGAGGGCGTTGCCGACGTTGAACGCGGCGATGTTGGCGCCGCTCGCGAGGGTCGGGGCGGACCCGGCATACGTCATGATCCGCAGCTGGAGCCCGGGCACGGTCGCGAAGCCGAAGGCGCCCATGAGGACGAGCGAGAGCAGGGTGAGCACCTGCGACTGCGCGGTGAGTGCGAACCCGACCATGACGATGGTGAGCAGAGCGAGCACGGTGGCGAGCGTGCGGGGCACGGAGCGGTTCGCCGCGCGACCGCCGACGAGGTTGCCGACGAAGAGGCCGACGCCGAAGAGGACGAGCAGCCACGGCACCGAGCTGCTGGCGAAGCCCGAGACCTCGGTGAGCGTGAACGCGATGTAGGTGAAGGCGCCGAACATCCCGCCGAAGCCGAGGACGGTGACGAGGAGGGAGAACCACACCTGGCGGTTCGCGAAGGCCGACAGCTCGTGGCGTATGCCGTGCTGCTCGCTCGCGTCGTCGTCTCCGGTCGCGGAGGGGCGGGCGTTGACGGAGGCCGGGACGAGGGCGGCGATGGCGACGAGCGCGAGGACGCCGATCGCGGTGATGGCCCAGAAGGTCGAGCGCCAGCCGTACGCCTGGCCGAGGAGGGTTCCGAGGGGGACGCCGAGCACGTTGGCGGTGGTCAGGCCGGCGAACATCAGGGCGATGGCGCTCGCGGCGCGATCCTTGCTCACGAGGCCGGCCGCGACGACCGAGCCGATGCCGAAGAACGCTCCGTGGCAGAGGGCCGCGACGACACGCCCGGTCATCATCACGGCATACGACGTGCCGACCGCGGAGAGGAGGTTGCCGACGATGAAGAGCACCATGAGGCCGAGGAGCACGTGCTTGCGGGGCAGGCGAGCCGCGGCAAGGGTGAGGCCGATGCCGCCGACGGCGACGCTCAGCGCGTAGCCGGAGATGAGCCACCCGGCAGCGGTCTCGGTGACCTCGAAGTCTCGCGCGACCTCGGGGAGGAGCCCTGCGATGACGAACTCGGTGAGGCCGATGCCGAAGCCGCCGACGGCAAGGGCGAGCAGGCCGAGGGGAAGGCGGCGGCTGGTCGTAGCCGTCGTCGACGTGTCGTGCCGTGGTGCCAGCGACGTGGTCACTGCGTTCCTTCCATGGTGAGATATAGCGCGTGTGCAACTACTGGCTGCACGTTAGTTGCACGCGCGGGATATTGCAAAACGGCGCTATGATCGCTCCATGGGTATCTCCGACGACGCGGTGCAGGTCCGCACCCAGGGCTGGCGACGGCTCGCCGCGCTGCACCAGATGATCGAGACCGAGCTCGAGCGAGCGCTGCAGGGTGGGCACGAGCTGTCGGTCGTCGAGTTCAGCGTCCTCGACTCGCTCTCGCGCCAGGACGGCTGGCACATGCGCATGTCACAGCTTGCGCGGGCGGCTGCGCTGTCACCGAGCGCGTCGACGCGTCTGGTCAACCGCCTCGAGGACCGTGGGCTCCTCACCCGGATCCTCTGCGCCGACGACCGGCGCGGGATCTACACCGAGCTGACCCCGGCCGGGCGTGCGCTGCTGCGCAAGGCGCGTCCTCTGCACGACCGGGCGCTGCGTGACGCCGTGGCGCAGGCCGAGGCGACGCCGGAGCTCGCCGACCTCGTCGCGGCCCTGCCCGAGCTCACCGGCGTCGGCCCGCGTGAGGCCGAGGCGGCCGCCGCGCGCTGACCCGGGAAGCCGACGGCACGGCATACCTGCGACTGATTGCCCTTTCCAGCGGTCGTCGCTGCGCTCCTCGCGCTGGAAAGGGCAATCAGTCGCGCTCGGGTCTCAGTCGGAGGAGTCCTTCGACAGGCCCTGCTGGATGAGGTTCATCACCGAGCTGTCGGCGAGGGTCGTGACGTCGCCGACCTCGCGGTTCTCGGCGACGTCCTTGAGGAGGCGGCGCATGATCTTGCCGGAACGGGTCTTGGGCAGCTCGGGGACGACCATGATCTGGCGCGGCTTGGCGATCGGGCCGATCTCCTTGGCCACGTGGTTGCGCAGCTCCTGGACCGTCTCGTCGCCGTGGTCCTCGGCACCGCCACGCAGGATGACGAACGCCACGACGGCCTGACCGGTGGTCTCGTCGGTGGCACCGACGACCGCGGCCTCGGCGACCGACGGGTGCGACACGAGCGCCGACTCGATCTCGGCGGTGGAGAGGCGGTGGCCCGAGACGTTCATGACGTCGTCGACGCGACCGAGGAGCCAGATGTTGCCCTTGTCGTCGTACTTCGCGCCGTCGCCGGCGAAGTAGTACTTCTCGCCGAACCGGCTCCAGTAGGTCTCCTTGTAGCGCTCCGGGTCGCCCCAGATGCCACGGAGCATCGACGGCCACGGCTGGGTGAGCACGAGGTAGCCGACCTTGTCAGGCTCGGTGAACGGCTGGCCCTCGTCGTCGAGGATCTCGGCGCTGATGCCCGGGATGGGGCGCTGCGCCGAGCCGGGCTCGAGGGTCGTCACGCCGGGGAGCGGGCTGATCATGATCGCGCCGGTCTCGGTCTGCCACCACGTGTCGACGATCGGGGCCTTGTCGCCGCCGATGTTCTTGCGGTACCAGAGCCACGCCTCGGGGTTGATCGGCTCGCCGACCGAGCCGAGGACGCGGATGCTCGACAGGTCGAACTTCGCCGGGATGTCGGCGCCCCACTTCATGAACGTGCGGATCGCCGTGGGCGCGGTGTAGAGGATCGACACCTTGTACTTCTCGACGATCTCCCACCAGCGACCCTGGTGCGGGGTGTCCGGGGTGCCTTCGTAGAGGACCTGCGTCGCGCCGTTGGCGAGCGGCCCGTAGACGATGTAGGAGTGGCCGGTCACCCAGCCGATGTCGGCGGTGCACCAGTAGACGTCGGTCTCCGGGTGGACGTCGTGGACCACGGCATTCGTGTATGCCGTCTGCGTCAGGTAGCCGCCCGTCGTGTGGAAGATGCCCTTGGGCTTCCCGGTCGTGCCCGACGTGTAGAGGATGAAGAGCGGGTGCTCGGAGTCCATCGGCTCCGCCGTGTGCTCGGTGCTCTGGCCGTCGACGAGGTCGTGCCACCAGACGTCGCGGTCGTCGGTCCACTCGACGTCGGACTCGGTGCGCTTGACGACGAGCACCTTCTCGACCGGGGTGTCGCCACCGGCGAGGGCCTCGTCGACGGCGGGCTTGAGCGGGGCCGCCTTGCCGCGACGCCACTGGCCGTCGGCGGTGACGACGACGCGGGCCTCGGCGTCGTTGATGCGCGTGCGCAGGGCCTCGGCCGAGAAGCCGCCGAAGATCACCGAGTGCGGGGCGCCGAGCCGGGCGCAGGCGAGCATCGTCGCGATGGCCTCGGGGATCATCGGCAGATAGATCGCGACCCGGTCGCCCTTCTCCACGCCGAGCTCGGTGAGCGCGTTGGCCGCGCGGCACACGTCGTCCTTGAGCTGCGCGTAGGTGACCGTGCGGGTGTCGCCGCCCTCGCCCTCGAAGTGCAGGGCGACGCGCTCGCCGTTGCCGGCCTCGACGTGACGGTCGACGCAGTTGTAGGCGACGTTGAGCTCGCCGCCGACGAACCACTTGGCGAAGGGGGCGCCGCTCCAGTCGAGGGTCTGGTCGAAGTCCTTGCTCCACGTCAGGCGCTCGCGGGCCTGGGTCGCCCAGAAGGCCTCGCGGTCGGCGTCGGCCTCGGTGAAGAGGTCCTCGCTGCCGACCGCCTGCGACCGCATCTCGTCGCTGGGTGAGAGGTCGAGCTCGGCCAGGTGGCTGGAGAGGTTCTCGTCGGTCACTTCGGGGCTCCTCGTCATTGGGGGCGGGCGCGTGGCGCAGCACGACACTGGGTCCCAGCCAACCCTGTTCGTGGACCGGCATCAACCACGGGTGCCCGATCGTCGCCCGGAGGCGGGTGTGCTGCGGCCAGCGGCGCGGTGAGCGGGATGGTACGACCAGCGGTGCGACCTGCGGCACTCTTTGACCATTCCCGTCTAGGGCAAACGGACGCGAAGTAGCGTCCGGGCATGGGCAACTTGACGGTACGAGCGCGGCAGGTGTGGCCGTTCGTTGCGACGGCTCTGGCCGTCGCTCTCTGGTGGCCGGCGGGCTTCGCCGGGCGCGCCTCGTGGATGCACCTCTCGCTCATGCAGACCGACAGCGGGATCGTCCCGTTGAGCGGTGGCGAGCTCCTCCTCGGGTCGTTCGTCGCGGCCGCGCTCGTGGCTGCGCTCGTGTCGACGCCGGGGCTGAGGCTGGCCATCGCCGTCGCCCTCACGGCGGCCGCGTGGATGCTCACCGAGACCGATGTGGTGTTCGCCCGCGGCGAGCGGGGTGTGCTGGCCGGGCTCGTCGGGCTGGGCATGTTGCTCGGTCTCGTGGTCGGTTCGCAGGCCATGCGTGGGATGCTCCCGGCCGCCACCCTCTTTGCGGTGCTCGCCGGGTTGACCCCGGCCACCTGGCCCCGTGGTCTCCTGCTGGCCGTCGCGCTCGCGCTGCCGTTCTGGGTGGCCACCTCCGAGCGGGCCGCGGAGACGGCGATCGCGCTGGCGCGGGTCGTCGCGGTCTGGCTGGTGTCCGTCGTCTTCTCGATGAGCCTGTGGGCCGGCTTCGCCTCCCTCGAGGTCGGTGCGCTCGCCGACCCGAAGGCGGCGGCGCTCGACATCGGCCGCGGCTTCGTGAGCTTCATCTGGGAGCGCGGCATCGAGATCGTCACGACGGCGCCCGAGATCGACACCCCGATGTTCTGGATCACGATCGTCGCGGCCATCGCTCTCGCGCTGATCGCCAACGCCGTCAGGACGCGGGCCACGCAGAGGACCGCCTGAGGGCGGAGCGGGCCGACGCCTCGGTCCGACCCCGGTCCTCGCCCCTGCGGGTGGTGCGACGAGCGGCACATGATCGACGTCCCTCACCCTGACGCGCAGTAACCTCCCCGGCATGAGCGATTCACGGACCCGGAACGAGGTCACCGCGACACCCGCGTCCGGGCCGCGCGATCCACGCGCCGTGGCGCGTCGCCTCTGGCCGTTCGTCGCGGTGGTTCTCGCTGTGGTCCTGTGGTGGCCCACGGGGTTCTCCGGTCGTGGGCCGTGGATGCACCTGCCGCTGGTGCAGATGTCCGGCGGCGTCGCGCCGATCAGCGGGGGAGTCGTGCTGCTCGGGTGTCTGGTCGCCGGCGCCGTCGTCTCGGCGCTCGTCGCGTCACCCTGGCCGAAGTTCGTCATCGCGGTCGCGCTCACCGCAGTCGCCTGGGTGCTCGCGGACGGCTCGATCACGTTCGCGCCCGGCGAGCGGGTCGTCCTCGCCGCGCTGGCGGCGATCGGCATGCTGGTCGGTCTGGGTGTGGGGGCGCGCGCGACGAAGGGCGTCGTCTCGGCCGCGTCGTTCATCGCACTCGTGGCCGGTCTGTCGCCGGCGACGTGGTCCCGTGGTCTGTTGTTGGCGATCGCCGTGGCCCTGCCCTTCTGGGCCGCGACGGCGGACCGGGTCGCGCCGACGATCCTCGCCGTGGTGCGGGTCGTCCTCACCTGGCTCGCGGCGGTCGTCGTGTCCACCAGTCTGTGGATCGGCTTCAGCGGGCTGCGCGCGGGGGAGCTCGCCGACCCGGGCAAGGCTGCGCCCGTGGTGGGGCGAGGCTTCGTCGACCACGTTCGAGAGCACGGGCTCGAGATCGTCAGGACGGCGCCGCAGGTCTACACCGGCTGGATCTGGGTGGCCGTCGTGCTGGCCGTGCTGTTGGTCGTGACCGCGACCGTGCTCACCTGTCGCCGGGCGACGAAGGCCGCGTGACCAGCCTCACTCGTAGAGGCGAGCCTTCGCCTCGCGGACGGTGAGGGTGATCGGCGTGCCCTGGACCGTCACGGTGTCGGGGATCGTCATCCACGCCCCACCCTGCAGGCGGAACCGGGCTCCGTAGGTCGTGTCGAGCCTGGTCGACATCGCGCCGGCTCGCGTGTAGGTCCAGCGGATGTCGCCGTCCGGGTGAGGGCCACCGAGCGACTGCGTGGGTCCGCTGCTGTTGCCGTCGCCGTAGACGTAGGTGAGTGACCGGACCATCGGCTGGATCTCGAGCCGGTAGCCGAGGAGGGTGCTCGTGTCGACCTCGTCCGGTCCCACCCCGGTCTCGGGCCAGTCGGCCTCGAAGAAGGTGGGCAGGTTGACCAGGGTGACGTTGCCGACCGGCTGGATGCTCAGCCCGCCTTGGGTGAAGTCGATGTCGCGGAACGCCTGCTGGATCATCGCCATCGTCGGGAGGTTGCTGCCGGGGAGCTCGTTGGGGAAGCAGGTCACGCCCCACGTCGACCAGATGCCCTGCGGGCCGGTGACGGAAGTCCCGTCGGCGTTGACGAGGCGGCGCAGGACGACGGCCTGGAACTGGCCGTTCGTGCACGCCCGACCAGCCGTCGCGCACCCCGCGTCGCCACCGTTCGCGCCGCAGTTGAGGCGGGTCCGGTACTGCCACCGAGGACCCGGCTTCCCCACGGCCGCTGCTGCATCGCTTTTGGCCTTGCGGATGTCCTCAAGCGTGAGGATGACTCGCGTGCCCCCGCCCGTGAAGCCACCGTCCGTCCCCGGACCATCGCCGTCAGCAACCGCCCGCGACGTAGGAGCAGCGAGGAGCAGCATCGTAGTGAAGCCAATCAGCAGGAGCCGGCTTCTCACAGCTCCTCCATGTCATAGATCTGCCACGCAGCACCGCCCCACCGAAGGGCGGCAGCATTCTTGGTCGTTGTCGCCTTGAGCTTTCC
This sequence comes from Knoellia sp. LjRoot47, assembly GCF_964253435.1. Lineage (NCBI taxonomy): Bacteria > Bacillati > Actinomycetota > Actinomycetes > Micrococcales > Intrasporangiaceae > Knoellia > Knoellia sp. LjRoot47. The sequence goes on along the minus strand of NZ_CAXUQS020000001.1, from coordinate 592,958 downwards.
TACTTCGGTGCCGTCCTTGTAGTAGGCGACGGGCAACTGCTTGTACGTGAAGTTCACGATTACGCGCTCCTCGTTCGGCGCGTTGGCCAGAGCGGCGTTGGAGATGACGACAGGGGCCTGCTTCACGGACCATCCGTTGTCGACGTACTCCTGCAAATTGCCCTGCAGCTTCTTGCAGGCAATGCAGTCCTTGTCACTGAGCGTGGACAAGTCGACGCTCCCAGGCGATGTTTGGCCGCGATTGACCTCCGCGACGAAGAAGTCGAGGAAGGCAAGTGCGCCGGCTTCGGTGCGGGCCTTGGCTGCTGCCGGGACCTCCGCACCCGACGACGACGGCGACCCACTCGCGCTCGCGCTGGCCGACCCAGAGCTCGACGGCGACACCGTCGGGGACGGCGCGGGCGGGGAGCCCGACGGCGTCGGAGCGGCGGTCGGCTCGTCGTCGCCGGTGCACCCGGACAGCATCACGGCGCCGACGGCGAGCACGGCCACAGCACGGCCCCAGGTCTTGTTCACGGAAGTTCCCCACCCGTTCGTGTGTCAAGGACTGGATTCGAGTCTAGGGACAAAGCCGCGGAGCGCGACTCGAGTTGTCCACAGGGGTGGGCGGACGGCATACCTGCGCCTGCTCGAAACTGAGCAAAGTGTCGGGTATGCCGTCGCGGACAGTGGACGGAACGTGCACTCTGTGCCCAGCGTGTCAGGCAACGGTTCCGCTCTGCCCATCATTCTGCTTCCCTGTGGTCAACACGCACCACAAGGAGGTGGGCCATGTTCGAAGAAGGCCAGCTGTACTCGCCCGTGACCCGGCACGAGGACGGGACCGTCGAGGTCCACCTGAGCGACAACCACCCCGGTCGCAACGACCCGGCCTACATGGCCCGACGCGGCGAGATCGCGGGCGCGGCCCTGTCCTGGACGCGCGGCGAACCGATCCCGGTCATCGACTACACGGATGCCGAGCACGAGATCTGGCGCACGGTGAGCGCCGAGCTCGCGCCGAAGCACGAGAAGTACGCGCACAGCGAGTACCTCACCGCCAAGCACGCCCTGCGGCTGCCGACTGACCACGTGCCGCAGCTGCACGAGGTGAGCGAGCTGCTCGAGCCGATCACCGGCTGGACCTACGTCGCCGCGCCCGGCCTCGTGCCGCTGCGCGACTTCTACGGCGACCTCGGGGCGCGGACGTTCAACTCGACGCAGTACCTCCGCCACGGCAGCCAGCCGCTCTACACCCCCGAGCCGGACATCATCCACGAGGTCATCGGCCACGGGAACCAGCTCGCCTCACCGCGGTTCGCGCGGATCACCGAGGCCGCCGGCCAGGCGTCGCTGCGGGTGGAGACCGACGAGGCGATGAAGTTCGTCGCCGACGTCTTCTGGTTCTCGATGGAGTTCGGCGTCATGCGCGAGCACGGCGAGGTCAAGGCCTACGGCGCCGGCATCCTCAGCAGCTACGGCGAGATGGACGAGTTCGCGCACATGGAGCTGCGCTCGCTCGACCTCGCGGACATGGGGACGCTCAACTACGACATCACGCAGTACCAGCCGGTGCTCTTCTGCGCCGAGGGCCTCGACGAGCTCGAGGACGTCGTCGGCTCGTTCTTCGAGACCGTCGACGACGACCTCGCCACCAAGCTGCGGGTCGAGGCGGTCGAGCGCGGTCTCGTCGCGCCCACGGACGCCTGAGGGCGCCCGACGGCGCATGACGACGCCGCTGGACCCGGCAACGACTTATTGCCCGTTTGGGCTACCCCCAGCAACGGTTCTGGACCGCGGTCGGGGCCCAAACGGGCAATAAGTCGTCAGAGGGTTGTCACCACTGGTGGGCGACGTCGACGACGAGGCGACTCGTGTTGGTCGCGCTGTCGTAGAGCGTGAAGGCCCGGAACGGCAGCCGTGCCCGGACCCCGAGCCCGACGGTGCTCTGGCCCTCGAAGAAGCCGGCCCAGACGACCTGGCGGAACGTCGTGTAGCCGGTGACGTTGGGCATGGCCGGTGGTGCGGCGTATCGGGTGCCGCGCGTGATGATCTGCAGCTTGGCCCCGCCGCGGGTGGGGATGACGTTGCCGGAGCCGTCCGCCGTGATCTGCGAGACGTAGCGGACGTCGAAGCCGGTGGCCCGGCCCTTGTGGTCGATGACGAGGCGGTCGTAGCAGGCGTGGCGGCCTGCCCTCACGCCGGTGACCGCGGGCAGCGTGCTCACCGCGGACGACTTGGGGAGCGAGCCCCACGTGATGCCGCAGTAGGGCGCGGCGGTGGCACTCGACGCGCCGACGGCGGCGGGTGCGGTGGCGGCGACGAGGCCCAGGGCGAGGGCGGCGGCGCTGCGACGGACGGTGGTGCGGTTCATGGTGTCCTCCTCGGGGGTTGGTGCTACCGGGAAGACGCGTATGCCGTCCTCCTCGGTTGACATGGAGAGGAGGGCGGGGTGCCCCGTCAGATACACGCGGAGGGGCGCGGACGGCATACACGCGGCATGCACGCGGCATACACACGACTGCGTCCGCAACCCTGGTCGGAAAGGTGACCAGGGTTGCGGACGCAGTGAGACCGCGGGTGGTGCGTCAGGTGCTCAGTGGTCGAGCGCCTTGGCCACGCCGTGGCCGGTGAGGGAGCGGACCTCCATCTCGGCGTACTTCTGCGCGTTGTGCTCCGCACTCGTCACGGTGCCCAGCCAGCCGAGGAAGAAGGCCAGCGGGATGGTGACGAGGCCCGGGTTGTCGAGCGGGAACCACGAGAAGTCGATGCCCGGGTTGGTGATCATCGACGGGCTCACGGTCGTGCCGGGCAGCGGCGCCTTGCCGGAGACGACCGGGCTGAAGATGATCAGGACGATCGTCGAGATGAGGCCGCCGTAGATCGACCACAGTGCGCCGCGGGTGTTGAACCGCTTCCAGAACAGCGAGTAGAGGATCGTCGGCAGGTTCGCCGAGGCCGCCACCGCGAAGGCCAGCGCCACGAGGAAGGCGATGTTCTGGCTCTTGGCGAACATGCCACCGAGGATGGCGATGACGCCGATCGCGACGGCCGACATCCGGGCGACGCGCACCTCGTTGTCGGAGGTCGTCTGGCCCTTCTTGATGACCTCCTTGTAGATGTCGTGCGCGAACGTCGCGCTCGCCGTGATCGTCAGTCCGGCGACGACCGCGAGGATCGTCGCGAAGGCGATGCCCGAGACGATGCCGAGGAACGGGCTGCCACCGAGGTGGAACGCGAGCAGCGGCGCGGCCGAGTTGGCCTTGCCCGGTGCGGCGTTGATCTCGGCCGGGCCGACGAGGGCGCCGGCGCCGTAGCCGACGACGAGGGTGAGCAGGTAGAAGCCGCCGATGAGCCAGATGGCCCACTCGACCGACTTGCGGGCCTGCTTGCTCGTGGGGACGGTGTAGAAGCGCTGGAGCACGTGCGGCAGACCGGCGGTGCCGAGGACGAGCGCGAGCGACAGCGAGATGAAGTCGATCTTGGTCGTCGTGTTGACGCCGTACTTCACGCCGGGCTCGAGCAGCTTCTCGCCGACCTTGGGGTTGTTGTCGACCGCGGCCTGGAACAGCCCGGAGAGGTTGAAGCCGTACTTGCCGAGAACCCAGACGGTCATGATCGCCGTGGCCGCGATGAGCAGGACGGCCTTGATGATCTGGACCCAGGTCGTGCCACGCATGCCACCGATGAGGACGTAGGCGATCATGACGATGCCGACGACGGCGATGACGATGTTCTGCGCGCCCTCACCCTTGACGCCGAGCAGCAGCGACACGAGGCCACCGGCGCCGGCCATCTGGGCGAGCAGGTAGAAGAACGACACGGCGAGGACCGAGGTCGCGGTCGCAATGCGGACCGGCCGCTGCTTGAGGCGGTAGGACAGCACGTCGGCCATCGTCATCCGCCCGGTGTTGCGCATGAGCTCGGCGACGAGCAGCAGCGCAACGAGCCACGCGACGAGGAACCCGATCGAGTAGAGGAAGCCGTCGTAGCCCTGGAGCGCGATGGCACCGGCGATGCCGAGGAAGCTCGCGGCGGAGAGGTAGTCACCGGCGATGGCGACACCGTTCTGTCGACCGGAGAAGCCACCGCTCGCGGTGTAGAACTCGCCGGCGCTCTTCTTGCCGCTGGCGAGCTTGACGATGACGACGAGCGTGACGATGACGAAGCCCGCGAAGATCGCGATGTTGAGCGCGGGGGAGCCCACGCTCGTCGCGGCCTCGGTGGGCAGGGCGGGCAGGCTCGGGACGGAGGTCAGGGAGGCCATCGGTCAGTGCTCCTTCACGCCGTCGAGCCGCGCACCGATGGCGTCCGCCAGCGGGTCGAGCTCACGGTTGGCCCAGCGGGCGTAGATGAACGTGATCGCGAACGTCGTGACGAACTGGCCGAGTCCGAACAGGAGGCCGATGTTGATGTTGCCGACGACCTTGGTCCCCATGAAGCCGGGGGCGAAGGTCGACAGCAGGACGTAGACGAAGTACCAGACGAGGAAGAAGGCCGTCATCGGGAAGACGAAGCTGCGGAACTTCTTGCGCAGCGCCTGGAACTCGTCGGTGGTCTGCATGGCGACGTAGGGGTCCTCGTCACCACGGATGCGAGCGTCGTTGCTCACGTGCACCTCCAGTGGTCGGTCCCGGGCAGCTCAAGGATCCGCCGGGTTCGCCTCACACTGTCGAGGAGCCGGTATGCCGTCCGCGAGCCTGCCGCGCCCGTCTCTCGGCGGGCGGGTGCCGGGCCTCGTTCGGTGGCGCAGGTCACGTCGCGCGGCTGCGCCGAGCGGCAGGTGAGGTGCGGCGAACGGTCGGGGCGCACGGCATACGTGCAGGTCGCCCCGGGCGTGGGGTTGGATGTGCGGGTGGAGTCGTCGGGGTCATCGCAGGACCGAACGCAGGGGCGAGAGCTGGTGCTCGTCGAGGTGCCGTTCGCGGACGACCGGGTGCAGCGGCTCGTCGACGAGGTCCAGGCGCACTACGTCGCGATCTACGGCGGGCCGGACGAGTCGCCGGTGGACCCGCTGCAGTTCAGTGCGCCACGCGGGCTGTTCGCCCTCGGGCTCGTCGGCGGTGAGCCCGTCGCGATGGGCGGCTGGCGGTGGCGGCCCGAGCTCGACGAACGCTTCGACGGGGACCGGGTGGCGGAGGTCAAGCGGATGTTCGTGTCGACATCGGTGCGCGGGCGAGGCTTCGCACGGCAACTGCTGGCACACCTCGAGTCGACGGGTGCCGAGGCCGGGGTGCAGCGCCTCGTGCTCGAGACGGGGACGATGCAGCCCGACGCGATCGCGCTCTACGAGTCGTCCGGCTACGAGCCGGTGGTGCCGTTCGGGCACTACGCCGAGTCCCCCTACGTGAAGTGCTTCGGCAAGCGGCTCGCGAGGGTCGGCGGCCTCAACTGAAGTGGGCGACGAGCTCGCGCCACGTCGCCTCGGGCGCGCTGCGGGTCGGGAAGCGCCCGTCGAGCTCGAGGACGACCATGCCGTGGGCGGCGGCCCAGAGCGCCTGCGCCCGGTGCGGGTCGCCGGTCGCCTCGAAGAACGGGCTGCCCGACCACTCCTCGAGCCCCGGTGGCAGGGCCTCGCGGTCGAGTGAGCCGCTCGTCGCGAGGCGGTAGAGCTGTGGGTTGTCGGCGGCGACGTCGCGGTAGCGCCGGACGAGCGTCGCCACCGTCGTCACGGGTCGCACCGCCTCGCCGAACTCCTTGAGCGCCAGGGCGATGAGCTGGGTGCGCAGCGCGTCCTTGCTCGCGAAGTGCTTGTAGAGCGAGGGCGCCGCGATGCCGAGCTCGTCGGCGAGCGTGCGCATCGTCAGTGTCTGCCAGCCCTCACGCTCGAGGACCACGCGGGCCGCCGTGAGCACCTCGCGTGCCCTCGGGGTGAGCAGACGCGCGGGGTCGAGCTCGGGAGGGCAGGTCACCGGCCGAGAGTAGCGCCGGTCTCGGTCCGGTCCCGGAGCGCGTCGTTCATCGCCGCGAAGTCGTCACCCACGTCGAGCGTTCGCCTGACGAAGGGCACGAGCGCGCCCGAGAAGCGCTCGGCGTGGGTGAGGCGGGTGCCGCCGCTGACCGGGTCGAGCGTGAACGAGTGCTCGCCGTCGAGCAGGCCCGGCACGAGGACGCGTCCCAGCCAGCGCAGCTCGCGCCCGGGCTCGGCGACGAGCACGCGCGGGCGGAAGGACATGGGCTTGCCGGCGGCCGGCGAGATCGTCACGGCAAGTCGCTGGCCGGCCTCCAACGTCCCGCTCGCCTCGCGGATGAAGGGGTTTCACTCGTCGTATGCCGCGAGGTCGGCGAGGACGTCCCAGACCCCGTCGGGGGGTGGCGGCGATGTCGAGCGATCGGCGGATCTCGTGGGTGAACATGGGGGACCTTCCTGCGGGGGAGAAGCCTGTGCGGCGATTCCGTAAGGCTAACGTTGTTAGCCAGTCTAGGCTAACAACGTTAGCCATGCAAGGGGCGGCATGATGGGCGCCGTGCGCGCACTCGTGAAGACCACCGCCGGTCCCGGACTCGAGCTCATCGACGTCCCCGAGCCCGAGTGCGGTGACGCCGACGTCAAGATCCGCGTCCTGCGGGCCGGGCTGTGCGGGACCGACCTCCACCTCGAGCAGTGGGACGACTGGGCGGCATCCGTGGTCAACGCGCCGATGACGATCGGTCACGAGTTCTACGGCGAGGTCGTCGAGGTGGGTTCGCTCGTCGACCACGTCTCCGTCGGTGACCGGGTGTCCGGCGAGGGCCACCTCATCTGCGGCAACTGCCGCAACTGCCGCGCCGGTCGCCGCCACCTCTGCATCAAGACCGTGGGAGTGGGGGTCAACCGCGACGGCGCGTTCGCCGACTACGTCGTCATCCCCGCCATGAACGCCTGGGTGCAGCCCGCCGACCTCGACCCCGACCTCGGCGCGATCTTCGACCCGCTCGGCAACGCCACCCACACGACCCTGCAGTGGCCGGTCGTCGGCGAGGACGTCGTCGTCACGGGCGCGGGGCCGATCGGTGTCATGGCGGTGGCCATCGCCCGCCACGCGGGTGCGCGCCGGATCGCGGTCACCGACATGAGCTCGTCCCGGCTCGCCCTCGCGCGCGGGGCCGGCGCCGACCTCTGCGTCAACGTCGCCGAGGGGCAGGACCTCGCGTGGGCGCAGCAGCAGCTCGGCATGCTCGAGGGCTTCGACATCGGGCTCGAGATGTCCGGTGCGCCGCGCGCGGTCGAGGACATGCTCGCGAACCTCAACCACGGCGCCCGCGTCGCGATGCTCGGCCTGCCCAAGGACCCGTACCCGATCGACTGGGGGCGGGTCATCACGCACATGATCACGATCCGCGGCATCTACGGCCGCGAGATGTTCGAGACCTGGTACCTCATGGGCTCGATGCTCGCCACGAGCCCCGAGCTTCGCCAGGCGGTCCAGTCCGTCATCACCCACCGCTTCCCGGCGGAGGAGTGGGCCACGGGCTTCGAGATCGCGCGCTCGGGCGAGTGCGGCAAGGTCGTCCTCGACTGGAGCTGACGTGCGCGGCCGGACAGCTGCTCGCGCACCTACGCGGGTGGTGCTGTGCACTGGTCCGTGGGCGTGCAGCGCAGCACTCAGGCGCGCGGAGGGTGCTGTGCACTGCTGCGTCGGGGTGGAGCACTGCACAGGAGCGGGCGACTGGTCCCGCGTACTCCCTCAGGAGTAGCGGCATGCCGCGGGCAGCCGAGCTGAGCCGAGGCGGTCCGGCCGCCCGGTGGCGAGGCGGGCACCTGGCGGCTGGATCCGCCGAACGCCATGTATCTGGGACCCGGCGGTGGGACTCTTCTAGGGCGGAGACCTCCAGCCGCGGAGGTCGACGACGCAGGAGGTCCCCCATGAACACCAAGCCTTGGCGAACGGCCGCGTCCGGTGCGACCTCGCCCGCCGTGAAGGGGATCCAGTACCTCCTTCGCGCCCACGGCCGCACGGTCGCCCCGGACGGGTCCTTCGGTCCGGCGACCAAGGCCGCCGTCATGGCGTTCCAGTCGGCGTCGGGGCTCACGGCGGACGGTGTCGTCGGACCTGCCACGTGGGCCAAGCTCGTCGTCACCACCCGGGCCGGCTCCTCGGGCGACGCGGTCCGCGCCGTCCAGCAGTTCGGTCTCGTGTCGTCACCGGGGCTCGACCCGCTGGCCGTGGACGGCTCCTACGGCCCGGCGACGGCCGAGCGCGTCACCGAGGTCCAGCGCCAGTGGGGCCTCGACATGGACGGGGTCACCGGACCGGAGACATGGTCCTTCCTCAGCACGTTCAGCCCGGGCCCGAGCCCGTGGCCGCTCGTCAAGCGCGGAGCGACGCAGGACTCGAACTGGCGGGTGCTCGCCGCACAACACCTGCTGCGCGCCCGCGGTGCCACGATCGCCGCCGACGGCAGCTTCGGGCCCGCCAGCGGCGCGGCGGTCCGCGCCTTCCAGGGCACGCTGCGGGGCACCGACCTCGGCACGACGCTCGGACAGCTCGACTGGCCCTCGCTCGTCGCCACGGTGCGTCGTGGCGACAGCGGTGAGGCGGTCAAGGCCGTGCAGACCCTCGTGCCCGGTGGCCTCACCGTCGACGGGTCGTTCGGTGCGCTGACCGAGGCCGCGGTGCGTGACTTCCAAGCGATGTTCGCCCCGCCGTCCGACGGTGTGGTCGGCCCGGCGACGTGGCACGCCCTCACCCAGCCGCTCTTCGACTGAGGTCGACCGTCCGGGTGATGCCGATCCGATCCAGGAACGCCTCGTCGTGACTGGCGACGACGAGCGCGCCCCGGTGGTTCTCCAACGCGCTCACGAGCTGGTCGATGCTCGCGAGGTCGAGGTTGTTGGTCGGCTCGTCGAGCAGGAGCAGCTGCGGTGCGGGCTCGGCGAGCAGCAGCGCGGCGAGCGCTGCGCGGAACCGCTCCCCGCCCGACAGCGTCGCCGCCGGCTGGTCGGCTGCGCGTCCGCGGAAGAGGAAACGGGCCAGACGGGCCCTGCGCGCGTTGGTGTCGGCGTCCGGGGCGAACCGAGCGACGTTGTCGACCACCGAGAGGTCGTCGTCGAGGACGTCGATCCGCTGGGGGAGGAGCCGTGCAGGCACGCGCAGGTCGAGGCGGCCCGATGCCGGCTCGAGCTGTCCGGTCATGGTCCGGAACAGGGTCGTCTTGCCCGCGCCGTTGCGACCGACGAGGGCGATGCGCTCGGGCCCGCGAACCTCGAGGTCGAGCGGCTCGTGGTCTCCGTGGGGCAGGACGAGGCGGTCCAGGGTGAGGACCACCCGCGCGCTCGGCACCTCGGTGCCGGGCAGGTCGACGCGGATCACCGCGTCGTCGCGGACCGCCTCCTCCGCAGCGGCCAGCTCGTCCTGCGCGGTGGCGAGCCTGTCCTCGTGCAGGCCACGGTGCTTGCCCGCGGCCACCTGCGCCTTGCGCTTCCACGCGCCCATGACGATCCTCGGGTGGCCGCCGGTGGCCGACACCTTGTTGCCGGAGCGTTCGCGCCGAGCCAGCGTGGTCTGGGCCTCGGACAGCTCGCGCCGTTGCCGCCGCACGTCGGCCCGGGCCGTGCGCACGCTCCTCTCGGCGCGCTCCTGCTCACCTGCCAGGGCCTCGTCGTATGCCGTGAACCCGCCTCCGTACCAACGGATCCCGCCGTCGTGGAGGTCGCCGACCTGGTCGACATGCTCGAGGAGCTCGCGGTCGTGGCTGACGACGAGCAGGACGCCCGAGAACGCCTCCACGGCGCCGTGCAGCCGGGTGCGAGCGACCCGGTCGAGGTTGTTGGTCGGCTCGTCGAGCAGGAGCACGTCCGGCTCGACGAGCAGCTCGGCGGCGAGCCCGAGCAGGACGGCCTCACCACCGGACACCTCGCCGACGAGCTGGTCGAGCCCGAGGCGGAGACCGAGCCGGTCGAGCAGGGCGGCAGCGCGCTCCTCGACGTCCCAGTCGTCGCCGATGGCCTCGAAGACCGCCTCGCTGACGTCGCCGGCCTCGACCGCCCGCAGGGCCGCACGGGTCTCACCGATGCCGAGGACGTCGTCGACTCGTGAGCCGACGCGGAGGGTGAGGTCCTGGGGCAGGTAGCCGAGCGAGCCGGCATACCGGATCGTCCCGGACCGGGGTGTGAGGTGACCCGCGAGGAGGCGCAGGAGGGTGGACTTGCCGGAGCCGTTGCGGCCCACGAGGCCCGAACGGCCAGGGCCGAGGGTGAAGCCGAGGCCGTCGAGGACCGGGGTGCCGTCGGGCCAGGAGAAGGTGAGGTCCGTGACGGACAGGGACGGGCGCGAGGACATAGGTGCTCCAGAGGAAGGTTGCGGGGGTCACCGAGGTGACGAGGGCGGCAAACCTCAGAGGAGCAACGTCGTTCCGTTCGTGGGGGACAGGACCGCGTCGACGCTCTCACGTCGAGCGGGTGCGGCACAACGGATTTTGCGTCCGCCGCCAGTCCCGCGACGGCGGAGCGGGTCAGCCGAGCGAGGCCTTGGTCCACTCGTCCGCTTGTCCGGTGCAGAAGTGGGTCACGGCTCCGGAGGCGAAGATCTGCTGCTGTGTGGGGTCGAGCGCCAGGGTGGTGCCGAGGTCGGCGAGGATCGCCTTGGCCGTTGCCTCGTCGGGGTTCGCCTCGAACGTGGTGCAGACCTTCTTGGCGGCGGCCGCGACCTGCTCGTCGCTCTTGTCGGCCAGCGGCGGGATCGCCTTCTTGAAGACGGAGGCCCACGTGTTCTCCGGGACGATGCCGCTGTTGCTCGGCGTCGGGCTCGGGGAGGAGCCCGATGCGCTCGTGTCGCTCGTCGACGACTCCGATCCGCTCGTGCCGGCGTCGTCGGAGGACCCGGACCCGCAGGCGGCGAGGGAGAGCGCGAGCACCCCTCCGAGGAGCAGGGTCGCAGGCGTGCGCAGTGTCAGCATGCGTCGAACGTAACCAGAGGGCGCCCGGCGCGCGACCGGGGGAGGTGGGCGAACGGCATACGGGATCGGGGTGCGGTGACTGGTCCGGGACTAGTGCGCCGGGACCGGCGAGGTGGGCAGGACGGCCCATGTCGCGCGGCGGCGGGGCGGGCAGAGACTGGACGGTGCCTTCGCCCCCTCAGGTGAGTGGGGCTCGCAGGGGATCTCGGCCGCCGTGGCGAGGGCACCGACGATCGGAGGACCTCATGAGCGGCTACGGCTCCACGAACGCGACCGGTTCCACGAGCACCATGGCCGGCGTCGGCGCCGACGTCATGGACGTCATCCTGAGGGGGCTCGAGACGGCGCACGCGGAGGAGCATCGGGCGTCTCGCGGGTCCGTCGCTCGGGCTCCGCGCGCCCACGCCTACTGGTACCCGGACGGCATCACCGAGGTGCCCTCGACGCCGCGGTCCTAGGCGGCGGGCATGTCGTCACCGCCCGGCGAGGTCACGGCGTTCTCGGCCGTCGAGCAGCGTCTCGCCTCGGGTACGCCCTTCGGCAGCCATGACTTCATCTCGACGCGGGTGGCCCGGGTCCACGTCCAGCTGCTCACCCTGCTCGGCGCGCAGTCGCAGGGTGCCCAGCACCTGCTCGAGGTGCTGCGGACCCTCGACGGAGCGCGCACCCGGGTCGTGCTGCGCGACTCGCTCCTGCGTCGCACCATCGAGGACGGCACCGGTGCCGTCCGAGGTCTCGACAGCATCGGCGAGGACCTGCTCGACGAGCTGCTCCACGCCGCCGCCGACGCGGCCTCGGGCGAGCAGCTCACGCTGCTCGGTGACCCGGGGCTCTCGACCGTCTTCGCGCGTCGTGAGCGTGGGTCCGGCTGTGTCTGGCTGGGCGCAGCCGAGGGATCCGCCGCTGGTTCGCGGTTCGAGGACCAGGTGCTTCGACGCCTGCCGGGGCTTCGGCTCCGGCGCCCGGACGCAGAGCAGGTGGCACTGCTCGAGGCGGCCAACCGGTTGGCCGTGCAGGTCGCCCCGGACCTGGCGGATAGCACTCTCGCGCACACGTGCGTCGTCGTCGTCGGGGACTTCGACGGGGCCGGGCACCTGTTCAGCGCGCTGACGCTGCCGGGGCTCGCCGGCGTCGTCGTCGTCTCACCGCAGGCCATCCGGAGCGGCATCGATCTGGCCGAGCTGCTCGTGCACGAGTCGTCCCAGCTCAAGCTGCTCGACATCGACTACATCTCGCCGCTGTTCGCGCCCGGCTTCCGCCCGCAGAGCTCGCCGCTCGTGACGCCGACGTGGCACGAGGACGACCCGCTGCACCACGAGTGGTCGGTGGACCGGGTCCTCACGTCGATGCACGCGTATCTCACGCTCGCCGTGTTCTTCGGTCACGCCGCCACCGGGGCGGACGAGGACGCCATGACGGCGGAGGATGCCGAGGCGCGGGTCGAGCAGTCCCGCACCCGTGCGCTCGGACTGTTCGAGGCGGCGCACCAGCACCTCGAGGTGCTCACGCCCGCCGGCCGCGACTTCGTGGCGGACGTCGGGGAGATGCTCGAGGAGCTGTCCGGCTGAGGGTTCCTGGCGGCGGTTCGTGGCTCGGATCGGGCGCGGCGTGCGTCGGTGCGCGGACGGCATACGCTCGGGGTTGACCGCCACAAGCGACGAAGAAGAGGTATGCCGTGTACGGATCCGTCAAGGACGAGCTCACCGCGACGCTGGCCGAGATCAAGGACGCCGGACTGTGGAAGAGCGAGCGCGAGCTCACCACGCCGCAGTCGTCGCACGTCGGCACGAGCAGCGGTGAGGCGCTGAACTTCTGCGCCAACAACTACCTCGGGTTCGCCGACCATCCGGACGTCGTGGTGGCGTCGAAGGACGCGCTCGACGAGTGGGGCTTCGGGATGGCGTCGGTGCGGTTCATCTGCGGGACGCAGACGCAGCACTCGCGGCTCGAGGGCGCGCTCTCGGAGTTCCTCGGGACGGAGGCGACGATCCTCTACTCGTCGTGCTTCGACGCCAACGGTGGCGTGTTCGAGGTGCTGTTCGGCGCCGGGGACGCGATCATCAGCGACGAGCTCAACCACGCGTCGATCATCGACGGGATCCGGCTGTCGAAGGCGGCTCGCTACCGGTATCGCAACGCCGACATGGCCGATCTGCGGACGCAGCTCGAGGCGGCGGTGGCTGCCGGTGCTCGCCGGAAGGTGATCGTCACGGATGGCGTGTTCTCGATGGACGGGTTCTTCGCGCCGCTCGACGAGATCTGCGACCTGGCCGACGAGTTCGAGGCGATGGTGCTCGTCGACGACTCTCACGCCGTGGGGTTCGTCGGTGAGGGTGGGCGCGGGACGCCGGAGAAGTTCGGGGTCATGGACCGCGTCGACATCATCACGGGGACGCTGGGCAAGGCGCTGGGTGGGGCGTCCGGTGGCTATGTCGCCGCGCACCGGGAGATCGTCGACCTGCTGCGCCAGCGCTCGCGTCCGTATCTCTTCTCGAACTCGGTGGCTCCCGGTGTGGTGGCCGGCTCCTTGAAGGCTCTGGAGCTCGTGGAGTCGTCCGCGTCGGCGCGGGATGCGTTGTCGGAGAACACGGTGCTGTTCCGTGGGCTGATGGAGGAGGCCGGGTTCGAGCTGCTCCCCGGCACGCACCCGATCACGCCGGTGATGTTCCCCGGTGACGACGGTGCGCGGCTGGCGGGCGAGATCGCCGACCGGATGCTGGCTGACGGCGTCTATGTCATCCCGTTCTCATTCCCGGTGGTGCCGCGGGGCAAGGCGCGGATCCGGGTCCAGCTGTCGGCTGCGCACTCGGAGGCGGACGTGCGGCGCTGCGTCGACGCGTTCAAGGCCGCGCGCGATGCCGTCGCCTGAGCGCCCGAGAGTGGGCGTGCAGGTCTCCCCGGGGGTCGGGATCCCCGGCGTGCACATCGGGGACTCCCGCACCGACGTCGAGTCGGTGATGGGCGAGCCGAGCTCCAGAGACGACGACCGGGCGTTCTACGACGACACCGAACCGAACTTCTCCGTCCACTACGACGTCGGCGGGGTCGTGGCGCTCGTCGAGGTGTTCCACGGGGAAGGGGCTGCTGAGGTGTTCCTCGGGGAGATCCAGCTGACGTTCCGCCTCATGGAGGACGTCCACGGCGATCTCGAGCGAGCGGGGTTCACGAGCCGTCCAGTCGACATCGGGCGGGTCTACGACGCTGGCTTCTGCGTCTGGTCGATGGCCTCGCGCGATCCGAGCGAGCTCGTCGAAGGGGCGGAATATGACCCGGAGGACGAGCGGCTCGTGGCCGAGGGTGTGTCGATCGCTCCCGCGTCCTACTGGCACGACTGACGGGCAGTGGCAAGGATGACTCCATGAGCAGGGGTGAACGATGAGTGTGGCTGCGGCACAGGCCGATGCGTTCTATCGCGAGTTCCTCGCCGACGATGTGGTGTTCACGGTCAAGGACGACGGCGGGTATCCCCAGCCCTTCAACGGCAGCGGGCAACGAGCCCAGCCGTTCTGGTCGAAGCGGAGCCGGGCGCAACGCATCGTGGACACGGTCCCGGACTACGCAGTGTTCGAGGTCGTCGAGATCGACGGGGATCGGTGGCGTGAGCACTGGCTGAAGATTCTCGAGCGGGACGGGGTCCTCGTCGGACTCAACTGGAGCGGTCGCGGGGCGACCGGCTACGACCTGACGCCGTCGGAGGTGCTTCGCAACCTCGCGGCGCGGCAGCGACTGTCGGAGTGAGGCGCTTGGCGCGCTAGGCAGGCTTGGCGTAGGCCGCGACGCCGGTGTCGATGAGGATGCACGGCTCGTCACCGTCGGTCCACGCATCGTGCCCCGGGTCGATGTCCAGGACGTCGCCGGGCTCGATGCTGAACTCCTCGCCGTCGTCGGGCTTGACCGTCATCCGCCCGGACAGGCAGAAGCCCGTGTGATGGACCTGGCACGAGTCGGTGCCGGTGATCGGCTTGACGTCGTCCGACCAGCGCCAGCCGGCCTCGAAGACGCCACGGCCCAAGGTGAAGCCACCGTCGAGCGTGACGACGTCCATGTGGCCGTGGGCCTGCAACGGCCGACGTTCGTGCGGGGCGTCGATGTTCTGCTTGTTCGACATGGGCCTCTCCTGCCTGTAGAGCTGCCCCCACGACTCGCATCCTCCTCCGCTCACAGGGCGTCGTCAGTGGCTCGGTCGAGGCATCGCGGGACACCCGGAAGGCGTGGCCTGCCGCGCGCGTGCGACGCGCGGTGGCCGACCTGACCCCGGTGGATCGCGGCAGGCGGAGCTCTTTCGAGCTCCTACCTCGAGTGGGTCGCGGAGTTGCGCCGCGCGACTCGCGCGCGCACGAACCCCCAGACCATCGCTCCGACGACCAGCAGCAAGGAGGCAATGACGCTGAGGTCGCCGGTCGTCAGTGCCCACACCAGCCCCGCCGCCACGATTGCCGTCGGGATGACGAGGATCAGCAGGGCGCTCTTGTCCACGTTGGACGGCATCACGTCCCCTGCCGCGCCATGAGGTGGTGCAGGGTGCCAGCCGCCAACGCGAACGCGCCGATGCCGAGCAGCGGGACGCCGGGACCGGGCAGCGGGATCAGCACCGCGCCGAGAAGCGCCGTCACGGCGCCGCCGACCACCAGCAGTCTGATCACAGGCGGAGTCTAGGTTCGGGCACCCCCCCCGGGGAAGGTCGTCGTGCTCATCTCGTTGTCATGGCGCAACCCGGTCCTGCCCAGTGGGCCCGTGACGTCAGGCAGAGGCCTCGGCTGCGGGCGGGTGTTCGGCGACACAGAAGAGGTTGCCCTCGGGGTCGGCCAAGGTCGTCCATCTGACGTGCGGGTGCTCGTCCAGGACGTCCCACTTCTTCGTCGCGCCGAGCGCGACCAACCGGTCGACCTCGGTGCTGCGCGTCTGCCATGGCACGGTGAGGTCGAGGTGGACGGGCACATGGGCCGGGCGCGGCGCGGTCAGTGGTTGGAAGAACATCGCGAAGCCACCGGGGCCGACGGGTGGCAGGTAGGCGGAACCCTCGTTGACCGATGGAGTGGCACCGGTGACTCCTGCCCAGAACTCCACCAGAGCCAAGGGATCGGCGGCCTCGATGTTGACCGAGCCGAGGGTGATCGGGGAAGGGTCCATGTCTCGACTCTAGGCGGGGCAGCGAACCCACCCCCTGATGGCGAGCTCCGCCGGGTCGGGCTCCGGGTCACACACGTTCGACACGGTTGGCCTGCGGTCCCCGATCGCTCTGTCGCACCTGGAACCTCACGCGATCGCCCTCGTGCAGCGCGTCGGTGCCCAGGAGGACCGACACGTGCACGAAGAGGTCCGCGCCTCCGGCGTCCGGAACGATGAAGCCGAACCCGCGCTCCGCGTCATAGCGGGCGACCACTCCCTCGCCGCCGCGCGCGGGGACGCGGGATGCCTCGTGGTGACTGGATCGGGTGCGGGTCGCTGAGGTCGACGCGCCCCGCGGTGTCGCGCTGCGTGCCAGGCGCACGTTGCGGGCCTGCGGGCCTTTCTCGCTCTCGACGATCTCGTACGTCACCCGTTCCCCCTCGCTGAGCTCGGCGAGCCCATCGGCCAGCTCCCGCACGTGGACGAAGAGGTCGGGGCCGCCCGAGTCGGGGGCGATGAACCCGAAGCCCTTGACCCCGTCGTACCAGGAGACCGTGCCGTCCGCCCCGTCATGCGCCACAGCCTGCTGCGCGGCCTGGGCGGCCAGGGGGAGCAAATGGTCAGCCTGCGGCCCCTTTTCCCCGTCGATGACGAGGAACGCCACCCGCTGCCCCTCCGAGACCACGCCACCTCCCACGATGGCTGAGCTGTGCACGAAGATCTGCGTCTCACCCTCGTCTGGGGTGATGAAGCCGTACCCCTTGGCGGGCTCGTACCAGGCGACGGTGCCAAGCACGCCCAGTGGTGTATCGGCGGCTCGGTCGGCCGTGACCCGGACGCGGCGTGCCTGCGGACCTCGGTCCCCCTCGCCGATCTCGAACTCGACCACCTGTCCTTCGCGGAGCAGCTTCACCGCATCGTCGCTGACGACCTCGGACGCATGCACGTACAGGTCCTCTGCGTCATCCTGCCCGAGGGCGATGAAGCCGAACCCCCGCTCGGTATCGAACCAACGGACGGTTCCCTCGGTCATCAGTGACTCCTTGTCGGAACTACGGTCGGTGTTCCCCCAGTGTCCCCGACGGGCTGCCGCGACTGTAGCCACGAAGGCGCTCCGACCCTGTGGCATGTACGGGACGGTACGACGCTCGCCTCCTCAGCCACACCGACAGCGGCAACGTCGGACGTCACTCCCAATGGAGCGATGTTGAGTCACTGTCCTCCTAGCATGTGGCCGTGGCCTACGACGCGTTCACTGAGAGCGTCCAGTTGATTCAGTCCGGGCATCTGCAACCGGTGTCTCGGTTGAGCCGGCGTCGTCGGTTCGCTCCGATGGCGGTCGACGTCGCAGGCGACGTGGCGGTCACCCTGTTCGCCCGCCGTGGGGTCGGCTGTGTCCTGTCTGAGACGTGGGTCCTGAGCGAGCGTGGCGCGAGTTGGCATCTGCTTGGCGGCGGCGGTGCTTCTGCCGAGGATGACCTGCTCGCCCCACGCCCCACCCGACTGCCGGCCGCCCTTCACTTGTCGGAGACCGCGGATACCGAGATTGACCCCGGGCTGGTCGCGGTCGATGGCGGCGGCGGGATCCAGGACGACCAAGGGGGAGCGGTTCGGTGGCCGTGGAGCGGTCGCTGGATTCGCTACGTCGTCCTACGGACCAGCGCCGACGTGGAGTCGCTCTCGCTCGACAACAGGACGGTCATGGTGCCTTGGCACGGCCGGGTCGTCCTCGTTTCGACCAAGCGAGGGTCACCTCGAGTGATCGTCAACGGCCACCACGGGGCCGTTCTCGGCGAGGTGCGCCCCTTTGAACGGAGGAGATGAACGCGTCGCCCTGTGAGGAGGCGAGCACGGTCTGCGGCACTTGCGGACGAATGCTCCTCGCTCAACGGCGCAGCGTTCTGAGCAGTTCAATGGGGCAGGTGGGGCCGGCCGCATTGGCGAGTCGCCGGTCGCCGGTGAGCAGTGTTGCGTCCAGCGCCTCGGCCAGTGCGACGTAGGCGGCGTCGTAGGTCGTCAGGTTGTCCCGCCACTCCCAGCAGCGCGGCAGCAGCGCCAGATGCCCGGCGCGGTGCATCGGCAGCGCCCCCAGGTCGGTCATGGCCAAGCCTGCCCGGCGACCGTCGAGCATCCCCATCTGGTTCTGACGACGCAGCACCGAGGTGACGTCGAGGTCGACCAGCTCTGGCGCGGGCAACGTCTCACCGCGCAGCCGGAGGCGAGCGGTATCTCCGTCCGGGCCGTCATCAGCCAACGCGACCGCAATGACGCTGGCGTCAACGACAAGCACGATCCCCCTGCACGGTCTTGACCGCGTCCGCGAGCGAGACCGACCCACCGGATCTCCCGCCGGCCCGGTACGGCATGACCGAATGTCGGCATCCCTGATCAGACGTGTTCCTGGACTCAGTCGGGGACGCGGCTGCGGGCCAGGTGGACCTGTTCGGGCGTGTGGAGCCGGACCATGACCCGGGCCGTGTCGCGGGGTACCGAAGCCGGGGTCGCCAACGACACGATGACCGCCGTCGCGAACGCCAACGGTGTGCACCACGCCGCCGGGTTCGCCAACAGCGCGCCCGGCCACCCGTCCAGGGGTCCCGCCACGAACGTCGTCAGCGCCGCCGTGGTCGCCGCCACTGCACCCACGACCAGCCCTGCCACAGCCCCCACCCGAGACAGCCGCCGCCACCACACCCCCAACATCAACAACGGAGCGAACGTCGCCGCCGCCAACGAGAACGCAAACCCGACCGTGGTCGCGATCCCGATCTGCTCGACGTAGCGCGCCACGACGAACGGCACCAGCACCGCACCCACCGCCGCCAGCCGGAACCCACCGAACCCGAACGCGTCCCCTCCGGTGAGCCGCGACAACTGGGGCCTCAGCAGCTCTTGGTGCAGGACCCCCGTCACCGACATCGCCAGCCCCGACGCCGTCGACAGCAGCGCAGCGAAAGCCCCACCCGCCAACATCGCCGTCAGCACGTCCCCGCCAAGACCAGACACCACCCGCTCGGGCAGCTGGAGCACGATCGTGTCGGACCGGACCCCCGCGGGCAGCGACGGCAGGTGCACTCGCCCGAGGACGGCATACACAGGGGGCAGGAGGTAGAAGACCCCGAGCAACGCGACCACCGACACCGTCGTGCGCCGCGCCGCGACCCCGTCGGGGTTCGTGTAGTAGCGCACGAGCACGTGCGGCAGCCCCATCGTCCCGAGGCAGAGGGCGAGCATCATCGACGCCGTCCGGTAGTGGGGGTGGTCGTCGGCGGACTTCGGCGAGAACGGCAGCGACCACGCGTCCGACACGCTGGGCAGCCCTGCGCCAGAACGCAACCAGAGCGCCAGGAGCACGAACGCCGGCACCGCCAGACAGGTCAGCTTGATCCAGTACTGCATTGCCTGAACGAACGTGATCGACCGCATCCCACCGGCACCGACGGCGGCCGCCACGACGACCGCCACCAACAGCGACCCGACCCACTGCGGCGCTCCCGTGACGAGCTCCAGTGCCAGCCCCGCTCCCTGGAACTGCGGCACGAGATACATCCAGCCGATCGCCACGACGAGGACCGCCGCGAGCCGCCGCACGAACACCGACCCCAGCCGTGCCTCGGCGAAGTCGGGCAGCGTGTACGCCCCCGATCTCCGCATCGGCGCCGCCACCATGACGAGCAGCACGAGGTAGCCCAGCGTGTAGCCCACCGGCAACCACAGCAGGTCGACGCCCTGGTCGTAGATCAGCCCGGCAACCCCCAGAAAGGAAGCGGCAGAGAGGTATTCGCCCGAGATCGCACTCGCGTTGAGCCTCGGCGACACCGTCCGCCCCGCGACGTAGAAGTCCGAGGTCCGCCGCGACAACCGCAGCCCCAACCCGCCGACGACGACCGTCGTCACGCACACGATCGCGACCGCGACGACCGACAACGTGTCAGACATCTCGCCCCGCCCCGATGATGTCCGCGAACTCCGCCTCGATCCGCTCCGCCTGCCGGACGTAGCCGCGCGCGAGCAGCCACGCCGCCGGATAGACGAGAACCCCGAGCACGAGCCACGGCAGCGGAATGCCGGCCAGCGTCATCGTCCGCGTCGACGGGATGAGCGACAGCAGCACCGGGAAGCCACCCAGCGCCAGCACCATGAGCCCGAGCACGGTGAGCCCGAGCCGCAGCTGCGCCCGCCGCAGCCCGTCGAGATAGACGTCCCCGAGCTCGGTCTGCTCGTCGAGGTCGGTGGACAGCGGCCGGGTCCGCGCCGTGCGCGCCCCACGCCGCGAGCTCGTGACCCGCACCCGGGCCGGGGTGTCGCCGCGCTCGGGCACCATCAGCCGCTCGAGCCGGGTCGCCTCAGCAGCACGTCGCGCAGGCCCTTCGTATGCCGTCGGCTCACCTGGAGCTCCACGTCGCCGACCATGACCGCGCACCGCCCGTGGTCCATCCGGACCTCGGTGACGTGACCGAGCGCGACGAGAGTGGACCGGTGGATGCGGACGAATCCGGCTGGGCCCCAACGCTCCTCGAGCACGGCGAGCGGGATGCGCACGAGGTGGCTGCCGTCGGCCGTGTGCAGCCGGGCGTAGTCGCCGGACGCCTCGACCCACCGGATCTGCGACCGGCTGATGAAGCGGGTCACCCCGCCGAGCTCGACCGGGATCGTCTCGTCCTCGGCCGGCGCGAGGTCGGAGGAGGAAGAGGAGCCGGCGGCCACCACACCCGGCGCACCGGACTCGAGAAGGGGAGGGGCCCCGCGCTCTGGGGCGGCCGGCATACCGGCCTCGTCCTGCTTGGCCACGACGCGACGGACGGCCTCACGCAGTCGTTCCGAACGCACCGGCTTCATGACGTAGTCCGTCGCGGCGAGCGCGAAGGCATCGACAGCGTGCTGGTCGTGCGCGGTGACGAAGACGAGCTGCGGAGGAGAGGCGAAGCGGGCCAGCACCCGCCCGAGTGCGATGCCGTCGAGCCCAGGCATGGAGATGTCGCTGAAGATCACGTCGACGTCGTGCTCCTCGAGCATGGTCAGCGCCTCAGTGCCGCTCGTCGCGGTGAGCACCTCGCCGACCCGGTCGTCGGAGTCGAGGAGATAGCTCACCTCCGAGAGGGCGGGGAGCTCGTCGTCGACGACGAGGGCTCGAAGGGTGCCGGCACTGGCCATGGCGTCGAGGATATCCACGGACGAGGGGGCGGTGTGGGTCACTCGGTGTGAACCCCGGGGGCGTACTTGGGGACGCGGAAGCTCACGCGCGTCCCGGCGCCCTCGGCGGTCTCCACGACGAGACCGAAGTCGTCACCGTAGATCTGGCGCAGCCGGGCGTCGACGTTGCCGAGCCCGATCGAGTCCGCCCGGGACACCCCGTCGAGGATCCGCTGCACCGACTCCGGCGAGGTCCCCACCCCGTCGTCGTCGACCGAGATCTCGGCCTCGCCGCCCTGGTCCGACGCGCTGATCGTCACGTGGCCGATGCCCTCCTTGGACGCAAGGCCGTGACGGACGGCGTTCTCCACCAGCGGCTGCACCGCGAGGTAGGGGATGCGCACGGGCAGCACCTCCGGCGCGATGAGCAGGGAGACCTGGAGCCGCTCGCCGAAGCGGGCCTGCTCGAGCACGAGGTAGCGCTCGACGTTGCGCAGCTCCTCCGCGAGCGTCGTGAACGGCCCGCCCTGGCGCAGCGAGTAGCGGGTGAAGTCGGCGAACTCGAGCAGCAGCTCGCGTGCCCGCTCGGGGTCGGTGCGCACGAACGAGGCAATGGCACCGAGCGAGTTGTAGATGAAGTGGGGGCTGATCTGGGCCCGCAGCGCCCGCAGCTCGGCCTCCATCGCGCGGGTGCGCGCCCGCCCCAGCTCGGCGACGTCGAGCTCGGCCGAGACCCAGCGGGCCAGCTCTCCGGTCGCCCGCGCGAGACCCGCGGACGCAGCCGGTGCGTATGCCGTGAGCGTCCCGACGACGCGTTCGTCGGCGATGAGCGGGGCGGTGACGGCGGCGCGCACCGGGCAGTCCGGGTCGCTGCAGGTGATGACGTCGGAGCCGAGCACCGAGGGCGCCGCGGAGGTGCGGCTCTCGGAGGCGTGGCCGTGGGCGTCGGGTGCGTGGTGGTCGCCGGGCCCGGTCCACGACAGCACGCCGGAGGCGTCGCAGATCGCCACCGAGCTGGCGCCGAGGATGGCGAGCAGGTGTCGCCCGGCGCGTTCGGCGGCCTCGGGGGTGAGCCCGTCGGAGAGGTGGCGCGAGGCGAGGGAGGCGGTGTGGAGCGTCGAGTACGTCACGCGGTCGACCGTCGAGAGGAACCCACGCCGCCGACCGCGCCCGGCCGCCCACACGCCGAGCCCCAGGAGCAGCATCGCCCCGGCCACGACCACGGCGGTGGGTACGTGGAACGACGCTGTCATGGGCGCAAGGGTAGGCGGCTGCGGCGCTGCCCACACCCGCACGGACGAGGTGGGCCGACGGCATACGCTGTCGAGCCATGACCGAGTTCGACGACGCCCTGACCCTCACTGACGGACGGGCCGAGCTCGGCGAGGGCTGGGTCATCGGCGAGGCCGTCAACGGCGGGCTGCTCATGTCGCTCGCGACCAAGGCCGCGGCCGAGGCACTCCACGCCGTCGACAGCCACCAGGACCCGGTCGCGTTCAGCACGACCTTCCTCGCGGCAGCCCAGCCCGGTCCGGCCCGCGTCGAGACGCAGGTCCTGCGCACCGGCCGCTCGTTCTCCACGGCCGAGGTGACGCTGACCCAGGGTGAGACGACCTGTGTGCGACACACCGCGACCTTCGCCGACCTCGACGCCAACAGCGAGCCGGTCCACCTCATGGAGGCGCCGCCCGAGCTGCCCGACCCCGAGGTCTGCGTCCCGGCCGCCCGCGGAGGGTTCGCCGAGAAGATCCGGATCCTCGACCGCCTCGACATGCGCATCGACCCCGCCACGGTCGGCTGGGCGCTCGGCCAGCCCGCCCGCGACGGCGAGATGCGCGCGTGGATCCGGTTCGCCGATGGGCGCGAGCCCGACGCGCTGTCGCTGCCGTTCTTCCTCGACGCGATGCCGCCGGTGACGTTCACGTTCGGCGCGCTGGGCTGGGCGCCGACGATCGCGTTCTCCGGCCACGTCCGCTCGCGTCCGGCGCCGGGCTGGCTGCGCATGCGCATCACGACCCGCAACGTCATCGGTGGGCTCTTCGAGGAGGACGCCGTCATCTGGGACTCGCGTGACCGCGTCGTGGCCCAGTCGCGCCAGCTCGCCGGCGTCCGTATGCCGTCTGCCGACGCTGCTGCGCCGCCGCCCGACGCCGGTGCGCCGTCGCCCGACGCCGGTATGCCGGACGCCCCCGAGAGCGTCTGAGGCCGCCTGCCGTGCCCCAGACCCCTTCCGAGGTGACCTCCGCGGTCACCGCCCTCGCGTCCCTGCCCGGTGTCGCCGACAAGGTCGACGCGGCCCGCGAGGCCTGCACGCAGCTCCGATGGCACAACGCCCTGCGCCGCCGCATCCCCGAGGCCGCGGCCGAGTCGCGGGTCCGCGGCGCCCGCGCCAGCGGTGAGCTCGACGGCGCCCGGCTCTCCGTCGAGATCGTCCGCGACCTCATGCGCGGCGCCGTGACCTGGCACGACGAGATGGACCCCGTCGAACAGGTCATGCGCGGCGTCATCGCCGCCACCGCCGAGACCGAACGCCTCGGGCCGGTCGTCCTCACCGCGCCGATGCAGGCGCTGGCCCGGCTCCACACCGCCGCAGCCGCCGGACTCGTCCCCGACTCCGAGCTCGGCCGTCCCCGGCTCGACGGCGAGGACAGCCGGGAGTTCGTCGAGATCGGTGCCGCCCCGCCGGCCGCCGAGGCCCGGGAGCGGCTCGCCCGCGTCGTCGAGGTGCTGGCCAACGCCGCCAGCCTTCCGGTGCCGATCGTCGCCGCGCTCGCACACGCCGAGATCGTCACCGCACGGCCGTTCACCCGCGGCAACGGCGTCGTCGCCCGCGCCGTCGAGCGCGCTGTCATCCAGGCCGGAGGGCTGGACCCCACCGGCGTCGCCGTACCCGAGATGGGGCACGGCACGGGAGGTGGGCCGGCCTACCTCGGTGGGCTCACGGCATACACGCGCGGTGACGCCGCAGGCGTCGGGCTCTGGCTGACGCACTGCTGCGACGCGATCGTCGCGGGCGCACAGGAGGGCGAGCGGATCGCCGACGCGGTGCTCGCCGGCCGCCTCACCTGACGAATGTCAAGTCTTGTCGTGCCTGTCGCAGGAGAGTAGACAGGAGCCATCGGACAGGCCCTCGGGAACCATCCGATCTCGAGAACAACCGCGGGACGCGACGGGTACCCACGCGCGGGCAGTCCACTGATGGACCGGTCCGTCCGGGCTCGACCCGGTACGACGGCGATGAGATGCACGCTTGGTCGCCCCGAGCACCCGCGGCGGATGACGCCCCTCTGGTAGGGGCGTCATCGTCGTGATGACTACCCACTGACCAGATTTGGTTGAGTTTTCGTCCTTGCCTTGCACCGGGGGACCGGATCGGCGACGATTGACGCATCGCTCCCCTTCGGGGTCGTAGCGAAGGGTGGTCCGGCTCCTCCCCCCCCGGAGCTCGGCCCACCCGACGGCCCCGGTCCTCCCCCCGACCGGGGCCGTCGCCTTTCCTCCTGCGCTGGGGACGCGGTTGTCCACAGCCCTCGTATGCCGTCCGCCCTGTCCACAGATCCCTCTCGTGGGGTGGTCGGCCGGGTCCGTCGGCGGTCACGGTGGCCGCATGACGTCTCTCGCAGCTCCACTGATCGTGGTCCTCGGCGCCAGCGGTGGCCTGGGTGCCTCGACCTGGGCGGCCGCGCTCGCTTGGCGCCTGTCGCTGCACCTCGGCGAGTGCGTCCTCGTCGACGGTGACGTCCGCGGGGGAGGGCTCGACATGACCTGCGGAACCGAGCACGTGCCCGGGCTGCGATGGCCCGATCTTGCTCGATTGCGGGGGGCGGCGTCGTGCTCGCGGCTGCTGGCGGCGCTGCCGTGCGGCGAGGTGCCTTTGCTGTCCGCCGGTGGGCGAGGTGAGGTGGTGCCCGACTCGGCGGTGCTCGACGTCGTCGGGTCGTTGCGCGGGGAGGTGCCAGTGGTGGTCGACGGTCGGGTGGACGTGGCGGTGACCGGGCGGCTCGTCGAGGGTGCTGACGCCGTGCACGTGGTGGCGGGGCTGCGGGCCCGACAGCTGGCGGACGCCGAGGCGGTGTTGGCGAGGGTGTCGATGCCGGACCCGGGGGCGGGCGGGGAGGCACGTGTGGGGATGGTGACGCGCGGGGAGCGAGCGGTGTCGGCCGAGCTGGCGGAGGTGATCGAGCACCTCGGGGTGGCCCACCTCGCGCACGTGCGTGACGACGCCCGCGTGCGACGCGACGGGGAGCGCGGTGACTGGCCGGGTCTGCGAGGGACGTTGCGCGACAGGGCAGACGGCGTCGTGCTCGACCTCGTGGAGCAGCTCGGGCGTGGTGCGGCGTGAGTGGCGGTGCGGTGGACCGCTCGGCCGGTGCCCAGGAGAGATGGCCCGGCGTCGAGGCGGCGATCCGGGGTGGGCGTGCGCCCGATGCCGGGGTCATCGCGGAGCTGGCGGGCGACGTCGTCGAGCTCGGAGCGGACGGCGCGGCGGCCGAGGGCGAGCTCCTGCGCGAGCGGGTGCTTGGGTTCGGACCCCTGGAGCGGTGGGTCGGCGCGCCCGGCGTCACGGACGTCCTCGTCAACGGTGACGGCTCGGTCTGGATCGATCGTGGAGGCGGTCTGGAGGCCACGGGTCAGGTGGTGGAGCCCGTGGCCGCCCGCGCGCTCGCGACCCGTCTGGCGGGGCTGGCCCGGCGGCGTCTCGACGAGGCGCAGCCGTGGGTCGACGGGGTCCTGCCCGGCGGCGTGCGTCTGCACGCGATCCTCCCGCCGCTCGCGGAGTCGGGGACACATCTCAGCCTGCGGGTGTCGCAACGCCAACCCGTCGGCGTCGACGGGCTGCGCCGGCTGGGGGCGGTGGGCGCGGGGCTGGCTTCGGTGCTGGCACGGGTGGTCGCGGCCCGGTTGTCGTTCCTGGTCGTCGGTGGCACCGGCGCCGGCAAGACGACCGTGCTCGGGGCGCTGCTCGCGGACTGCGCACCGGACCAGCGCATCGTCGTCGTCGAGGACGTGCGCGAGCTCGACCCGACCCACCCGCACGTCGTGCGTCTGCAGGGGCGTTCGCCGAACGTCGAGGGCGTGGGCGCCGTGACCCTGGTCGACCTCGTCCGGCAGGGGCTGAGGATGCGCCCGGACCGGCTCGTCGTCGGTGAGGTGCGCGGGGCAGAGGTCCGCGAGCTCCTGTCGGCCCTCAATACCGGGCACGACGGAGGGGCGGGCACCCTGCACGCCAGCGGTCTCGCCGAGACGCCGGCGCGCATCGAGGCCCTCGGTGCGCTCGCCGGCCTGCGACGCGAGGCGGTCCATGCCCAGCTGCGGGGTGCGGTGCAGGTCGTCGTCGACGTCGGCCGGACCGGCGGGTTACGTCACGTTCGGGCGGTCGGGGTGACCCGCTGGACGGGGTCCGAGGTCGTCGTGGACGAGGCGTTCGTGGTGGGCGCGCGTGCTGGAGGCGGGGGCGTGATCGCGGAAACGCCGGGCGCGGGGGCGACGGGCGCGGGAGCGTCGGGCGAGGTTCTCGCGGCGGGATTGCCGGAGATCGAGCGGGTCGTGCGGGGACCCGGAGCCGCGCGGCTCGAGCAGCTGCTCGACGACCGACTCGGCGGTGGTGTCGCTGGACCTGTCCCGTCTCCTGGTCGCGCTGACGAGGTGGGCATCGGGACGGTGGTGGGTTCGGGGAGCGGTGCTGGCGCCGGTGCTGGAGCCGGTGCTGGCGCCGGTCCTGGCGCCGGTGCCGGGAGAGTGGCATGACGGTGCTCGTCGTGTCGCTCGTCGTCCTCGCGGTCGTGCTGTGGCCGCGTGGTCGGCCAGTGGTGCGGAGCGCGTCGTCGAGGGCCGGCTCGGCGGGTGGACCGGATGCGTCGGGCGGACCTGTTTACGCAGCATCCGACGGTGGTGCCCGGGCCTTCGGGCGGATGCGCCTGTTGCTCGGGCGGGAGGTGCGGTTCGGACGCGCACGCCGCGGGTGGGTGGCCGACTTCGCCGAGCTCGCCGCGGTCGGCCTCGACGCCGGGCTGCCGTCCGCCGAGGCCGCGCGACTGGCATGCACGGTCGGGGAGGGGGCGTCCCGGCGCGAGATGGGCCACCTGGCGGATCGGCTCGCCGAGGTCGACGCGCGGGGTGACGGCGTCGGCTCGTGCCTCGCCGAGGAGGCGCGGGGCGACCCCGACCTGAGATTCCTCGCCGCGGCGTGGCAGCTCACCGACGAGTTCGGGATCGCCGCAGCACCCGCCGCCCGTACCTCGGCCGACGTCCTGCGCGAGCGGGCGGCCGCCGACGACCGTCGCACGGTCCTCGCCGCAGGTCCCCGCGCCTCCATGTGGCTCCTCACCGTCCTGCCCCTGTCCGGACCTATGGTGACCGTGCTGCTGGGCCTGCCCGTCACGGACGTCTACGGCGGCCCCGCCCCTCTGGTCGCCGCTGCGGTGGGGTGCCTTCTCACCGGCGTCGGGTGGCTCTGGTCGCGACGTCTGGTGCGACGGGCGCTGCGTCCGGCGGAGATCGGCTGATGCTCGCTGCTGCCCTCGTCCTCGTCGTCGCAGCCGTGCTCCTGTGGCCCGGTCGTGGCGGACCGTCGGCGGCGGAGCCGAAGGGACCCGCCGAGGGGAACGTGGAAGCGGACGGCGTCGACGCAACCGGTGCCCGACGAGCTTCGGCCCGGCCCACCGTCGACGAGGCGGCCGACGCCCTCGTCCTGTGTGCGCTGGCACTGCGGTCGGGGCTCGGTCCGGTCGAGTCGCTCGAGGCGGTCGCCGATCGAGTGCCAGAGGCCGTGGCACGCCAGCTGCGCATCGTTGCGAGCGCCCATCGCTGGGGGCAGGATGCCGCGACGTCATGGGGACACGTCGGCGACGGCTGGCAGTCCGCATCGCTCGCATGGCAGGCGGCTGAGCAGTCGGGCGCCGCCCCGGCGGGCGTCGTCCTCGCGGCGGCCCAGCGGATGCGCCGAGAAGAGGCCTCGCGCGTGGAGACGGCCGTGCAGCGCGCAGGGGTGCTGCTCGTTCTCCCGCTGGGCGTCTGCTTCCTCCCAGGCTTCGTGGGCACCACGGTCGTGCCGGTGGTGCTCCACCTCGCCGGTGTCAGCCTCGGCTCCGGCTGACGGGTTCCTGGGGACGGGGTGGGTGCATGGCGTCGTCACCAGCGCAACCAGTCGCTGCACCGAAACCAGTCACGTCGGGGCACCCTGTCGCCGCCGCAACGGAGGACGATCCGGCAGTGACAGGCGCTGCCGCAAGACCGGGCGCCGTCGTCCACACCTCCTCCGAGCAGGCCCGCCCGTCCACAGGTCGGCATCTTGTGGGTGGCCCTCAGCCCACCCGTCGGCTGGACTCGAGTCGACGCGGGGAACCACCCCGCACCGATCGAGGAGCTCTCCTGTGACACACCGTCTTTCGCGCCGACTGGCGCACCTCAAGCAGTCCGCCGAGGCAGGTATGACGACCGCGGAGTACGCCGTGGGCACGCTCGCCGCATGCGCGTTCGCTGCGGTCCTCATGGTGGTCGTGAAGTCCGGCCCGGTGAAGTCGGCGCTGGCCAAGGTCATCACCGCCGCCCTCGGCACGGGCACGTGACCCGACCTGCACGGCGCGAGGCCGGCATGGTCACGGCGGAGATCGCCGTGGCCCTGCCGGCGCTCGTCCTCGTCCTCACCCTGGGCCTCGGAGCGGTGGCAGCACTGACGGACCACCTCCGGTGCGTCGACGCCGCCCGGACCGGAGCTCGCCTCCTTGCCAGGGGAGAGGACGTCGAGCAGGTCCGGCGACAGGTCGCCGACCAGGCGCCAGACGGCGCGCGGATCTCGTTCGAGGTCGGCGCCGAGAGGGTCCGGGCCGAGGTGAGCGCAGACCTCCCGGCGGTGCTGTCGGGGCTCGGCGTCGGCGCTCGACCACATGGTGTGGCCCATGCCGTGCCCGAGGACTCGCCGTGAGACGCCGGGTCGGTCTCGAGTCCCGGCGGGAGGAACGTGGCTCCGGGACGGTCCTCGTCACCGCCGCCTTGGGGGTGCTCCTCGTGGTGATCCTCGCCGGAGTCCAGGTCGCGTCCGCCGCAGTTGCCGCCCACCGCGCTCGTGCAGCGGCCGACCTCGCCGCGCTGGCCGGAGCGACGGCCCTGCAGCAGGGCACGGCCGACCCGTGCTCACGAGCGTCGGACCTGGCGACGCGCAACGGCGCACGCCTGACGTCCTGCCGCATGGAGACCGCCGAGTCCTTGAGGGTCCGGGTGGCCAAAGACGTCCCCGGCCGCTGGCCCGGGGTCCCACGTGTGGCCACGGCGTCAGCGCGAGCCGGACCGGCGCCGATGCGCGCGCCCTGACGGGGGTGCTCAGGTCGGGTGCCCGACTCCCCGCGAGGACCATCGCTCGGCTGCCCCCTTGCTCAGGTGGTCAGACGTGGTTCTTGCCGGGCCGTTGTCGGTGCCATCCTGCGCCGTCGCGCGGACAGTGTCAGCCGACATCGCAACATGGGCCCGACAAGGCCTGGTCGGTCGTTCAGGGGCTGGCCATCCAGGTGCTCTGCCGCGCTGGCCGCGGGCAGTCAGGCGTGCGGGATTGAAAGCTCAGGCGCGAGGTTCGCGGGGGAGTTCGCGGGTCGAGGACGTCGAGTCGTCGGCGACGCGCGCGTCGCCGGTGCGACCGGTGGAGTGGGCGCCCTCGACGTTCTGGCCCTCGGCATTGCGCGCCTCGGCGATCTCGGCGCGACGACGCGCCTCCTCGGTCGAGAGATGCTGCTCCTCGACGCGCTGGTCGGCGTCGCGACGCAAGGTGGACGTCTCCTGCTCCCGGAGCTGTCGCTCCTCGGCGAGCTTGCGCTCGTGCTGCGCGAACTCCTCCTGCATGCGCCGCTCGTCATCGACGCGACGCTGCTCGGCCAGGGCGGCCTGCTCCTTGGCCTCACGACGGCGTCGCGACCCACGCCGCATGCCCGCGCGCATGAGGGCCCACCCGAGCCAGAAGATCGTGATGACCGCTGCTCCCGTGATGAGCAGGGCCAGCGGGGGAAGGCTGACGGTGCCGTTGAGCACGTCGATGTCCACGCCGTCGGTCAGCGCCCGGGTCCCTTCGAAGAGGAGGATTCCAGCAGCGATGGCCAGCAGCACGAGGATGAGTCCGAGGATGATCACGCCTGCGAGGCTAGCGCGATCTGGAGGCGTTCTCGCTGATCAGCGCACCCGATTCGCGACCTCCGGGCCGAGCCGCGACTCAGCCGGGCCGCGACTCAGCCGGGCCCAACCTCAGCAGGGCCGAACCTCAGCCGGCCACGACTCAGCCGGGCCGCGACATGAGGACGACGTCGAGCAGCCGGACGGCGCGGTCCTTGTCGAGCGGCTCGTTGCCGTTGCCGCACTTGGGTGACTGGACGCACGAAGGGCAGCCCCGCTCGCACCGGCACCGCGCGA
Organism: Knoellia sp. LjRoot47; assembly: GCF_964253435.1. Taxonomy (NCBI): domain Bacteria; kingdom Bacillati; phylum Actinomycetota; class Actinomycetes; order Micrococcales; family Intrasporangiaceae; genus Knoellia; species Knoellia sp. LjRoot47. The sequence goes on along the minus strand of NZ_CAXUQS020000001.1, from coordinate 562,466 downwards.
TGGCGTCGCGGGTCGCCTCGACCCACTCGCCGAACGCGGTGTGGGCTCGCTCGGCGAAGCCCGCGCCGCCGGGGTACCCGTCGTAGACCAGGATCGTCGGCAGCCCGGTGTCGGGGTGCTGGTCGGTGGAGACCCCGCCGATGTCCCAGCGGTCCGAGGTCGCCACGAGCGGCATCATGCCGATGGCCGCGTGCTCGGCGGCGTGCGCGGCGCCGGGGATGTGAGCCTCCTCGATCCCTGCGGCCTCGAGGAGGTCGAGCGGCATCGTCCACCACACGCCCCGGGTCACGAGCGAGCGCTCGGGCAGGTCGAGCGGGTGGGTGCCGAGCACCTCACCCGACGGGAGTCGTCGCAGGAAAGACGTGACCTGGTTGGTGACGCGCACGGAGCCGTAGCAGACCTCGACCTCACCCCACTGGTGCGTCCGCTGCGCGCCGAGGATCTCGAACGAGCTGCGCGACTGCGAGTGCGTGCTCCAACCGGGGTCGCCGCGCACGACCGTCGCCGTCGCCGCGTCGAGGTCGAGGTCGGTGACGACGAACGGGTCGCCCTGGTGCACGTGCACCGCTCCGGTGTGGACCTGCGAGTGCGCCGAGGCCTCGTCGATGGTGCCGAGCACGCGACCGCTGCGGCGCTCGACGATCGAGACGACCTCGGTGGTCCCGCGCAGGTTGACGTGGTCGCCGGGCCGGTCGTCACGAGCCCAGAACCAGCCGGTCGGCCGTCGACGCAGGATCCCGCGCTCGACGAGCAGGTCGAGCACGCCGCGGGCTCCGGTGCCGAACATCGGCAGGTCGGCCTCGGTGAGCGGCAGCTCGTGCGCGGCGGCGGCGAGGTGCGGCGCGAGCACGTGCGGGTTGGACGGGTCCATGACCGTCGACTCGATCGGCGCCCCGAAGATCGCCTCGGGGTGGTCGAGCAGGTAGGTGTCGAGCGGATCGTCGGCGGCGATGAACAACGCCAGCGACTCCCGCCCCGACCGACCTGCACGTCCGGCCTGCTGCCAGAGGTTGGCCCGCCGCCCCGGCCACCCCGCCATGAGGACCGCGTCGAGCCCGCTGATGTCGACTCCCAGCTCGAGCGCGTTGGTCGCCGCGAGCCCGCGCAGCTCACCGTCGCGCAGCGCGCGCTCGAGCTCGCGGCGCTCCTGCGGGAGATAACCGCCCCTGTATGCCGCGACCGTCGCCCCGGCCGTCCCGCCCACCTGCCCCAGGCGCCGACGCGCCGACGACGCGAGGCCCTCCACCCCGGCGCGGCTCCGGGCGAACGCCAAGGTCTGCACGTCGCGCTCCACGAGCTCGGCGAGCAGCTCGGCCGCCTCCGTCGTCGCCGACCGGCGTGCCTCGTCGACCATCGGTGGCTCCCACAGGGCGAAGGTGAGCGCCTCGCGAGGTGAGCCGTCGACCTCGACGGGACTGACCGGCATACCGATGAGCCTTGAGGCGTGTGACGCGGGGTGGGAGACGGTCGCGGAGGCGAGCACGAAGGTGGGCTGCGAGCGGTAGCGGCCCGCCACCCGGCGCAGCCGCCGCAGCACCGACGCGACGTGCGAACCGAAAACACCCCGGTAGATGTGGCACTCGTCGATGACGACGTAGCGCAGGGCACGCAGGAACGGCGACCAGTGCGAATGCCCCGGCAGCAGCGAGTGGTGGAGCAGGTCGGGGTTGGTGAGGATGACGTTGGCGTGCTCGCGGATCCAGCGGCGCCCGTCGGTGGGGGTGTCGCCGTCGTAGGTCGCCGCGCGCACACCGGGTATCGCGAGCGCCTCGATCCGGGCGAGCTGGTCGGCGGCCAGGGCCTTGGTGGGTGCGACGTAGAGGACGGTGGCCCCGCGGCCGGTCGGCGCGTCGAGCCCGTCGACCACCGCAGAGAGCGCGGGCACGAGGTAGCCCAGGCTCTTGCCCGAGGCGGTGCCGGTCGACAGGACGACGTGCGAGCCGGCGTGCGCGAGGTCCATCGCCTCGCGCTGGTGCGACCAGGGCTGGGCGATGCCGCTGCCCGTGAGGCTCGAGAGGACGGGCGTCGCGACCCACTCGGGCCACGGTGCCACCTGCGCCGCGCGCGCGGGCAGGTGCTCGACGTGGCGCAGGCGGGTACTGCGCTCCCCGGCCGCGAGGGCGGCAAGAAGCGCAGTCGGCTCGGCGGATGACGACATGGGGTTACGGTATGGCCGTGCACCGACACCGCTGCCGGCTCCCTGGCCGCCGCGAATGAGCTGCACGGAGGAAACATCCGAAAGTCGGATGCGTGAGAACGAGGAGCCGGCCCCAGTGAAGCTCAGCCTGTCGAGGACCGACCGCGAAGACGTCGCCATCATGACCGTGTCCGGTGAGGTCGACGTCTACACCGCGCCGCAGCTGCGGTCCGCGCTCGAGGAGCGCGTCGCCGAAGCACAGACCCGGGTCGTCGTCGACCTCCAGGGCGTGACCTTCATCGACTCGACCGGCCTCGGTGTGCTCGTCGGCCGGCTCAAGGCCCTGCGCAAGGTCGGCGGGTCGCTGCGCGTCGTCTGCACCGACGAGCGCATCCTGCGCCTCTTCGGCATCACCGGGCTCGACCGGGTGCTCCCCCTCCACGACTCCGTCGACGACGCGCTCGCCGCCTTCGGCGACGACGTCGCGGACCCGGGCGCCACCGCCTGACCTGCGGCGCTACCGTCGACCGCGACCCGGGGTGAGAGCAGTCACACCGAGGTCCCGGCCCTTCTTGTGACGTGGGTCACCGGGTAAGGTCCACCCCGCGCCTGCCTGTGGGCATTCGGTCCCGGGCCTCGACGGCGCGCACCCGTCAAGGAGGATGGAATGGCTGCACTCGCGCTCGCACCAGCCGAGGCGAGTTCCACGCTGGACCTCACCGGATCGAACGTCACGCTCGTCGTGGGGGTCGCGGTCATCGCCGTGATCGCCCTCGTCATGGGCTTCGTGTTCCGGCAGCAGGTCCTACGTGCGGACACCGGAACAGACAAGATGCGCGAGATCGGCGCCGCTGTCGAGGAGGGGGCCCAGGCCTACCTCACCCGTCAGTTCAAGACGCTCGGCATCTTCGTCGTGCTCGTCTTCGGGCTCCTGCTCCTCCTGCCGGCACCCGACTGGGGGGTCAAGCTCGGTCGCTCGGGGTTCTTCATCGTCGGTGCGCTGTTCTCCGCCTCGATCGGCTATCTCGGCATGAAGCTGGCCACCAAGGCCAACGTCCGCGTGGCTGCTGCCTCGCGGGGTGAGAACGGTCGCGACGAGGGCATGCGCATCGCCTTCCGCACCGGTGGCACCGTCGGCATGGCGACCGTCGGCCTCGGCCTGCTCGGCGCCTCGATCGTCGTCCTCCTCTACAAGGCCGACGCGCCCAAGGTCCTCGAGGGCTTCGGCTTCGGCGCCGCCCTGCTCGCCATGTTCATGCGTGTCGGCGGTGGCATCTTCACCAAGGCCGCCGACGTCGGCGCCGACCTCGTCGGCAAGGTCGAGGCCGGCATCCCGGAGGACGACCCCCGCAACGCCGCGACGATCGCCGACAACGTGGGCGACAATGTCGGCGACTGCGCGGGCATGGCGGCCGACCTCTTCGAGTCGTATGCCGTGATGCTCGTCGCCGCTCTCATCCTCGGTTCCGTGGCCTTCGGGGCCTACGGCCTCGTGTTCCCGCTCCTCGTCCCGGCGATCGGTGCGATCACGGCCCTCATCGGTGTCTTCATCACGAAGGCCCGCGGCGGCGAGAGCGCGCTCGACGCCATCAACCGCGGCTTCTACATCTCCGCGGCCATCGCGGCCGTGCTCTCCGGCATCGCCGCGTGGGTCTACCTCCCCGCGACGTTCGGCGAGCTCGGCTCGCGTGACGAGGCGATCGGCGCGCTCGACGGCAACCCGCGGATCACCGCGATCCTCGCCGTCGTCATCGGCATCGTCCTCGCGGCGATCATCCTGTGGCTCACCGGTCACTTCACCGGCACCGACAAGCGCCCGACCAAGGACGTCGCCCGTACCTCGCTCACCGGCGCGGCGACGGTCGTCCTCTCCGGCATCGGCGTCGGCCTCGAGTCGGCCGTTTACACCGCGGCCATCATCGGCGGCGCCGTCTACCTCGCCTTCCTGCTCGGTGGCGGCTCGGTCGCGCTCTCGCTGTTCCTCATCGCGCTCGCCGGCTGTGGCCTGCTCACGACCGTCGGTGTCATCGTCGCCATGGACACGTTCGGCCCCGTCTCCGACAACGCGCAGGGCATCGCCGAGATGTCCGGCGACGTCGACGCCGAGGCCGCGCAGATCCTCACCGAGCTCGACGCGGTCGGCAACACGACCAAGGCCATCACCAAGGGCATCGCGATCGCGACGGCCGTGCTCGCCGCCACCGCGCTGTTCGGCTCCTACACCGATGCCTGGCAGACGGCGGTCCGCGAGATCACCGACCCGGGCACGACCACGCAGCAGCAGGCCGAGTCCTTCCTCTCCGACGCCCAGGCGCTCGTGACGAACCCGGCCACGCTCGTCGGTCTGCTCCTCGGTGCGGCCGTCGTGTTCCTCTTCTCCGGTCTGGCCATCAACGCGGTGACGCGTGCGGCCGGGGCCATCGTCTTCGAGGTCCGTCGCCAGTTCCGCGACATCCCCGGGATCATGGAGGGCACGACCAAGCCGGAGTACGGCAAGGTCGTCGACATCTGCACCAAGGACTCGCTGCGCGAGCTCGCCACCCCGGGTCTGCTGGCTGCCCTGACGCCCGTCGTCGTCGGATTCGGTCTCGGCATCGGTGCGCTCGCGGGCTTCCTCGCCGGCGCCATCGGTACCGGCTGCCTCATGGCGGTCTTCCTCGCGAACTCGGGCGGGTCCTGGGACAACGCGAAGAAGATCGTCGAGGACGGCCACCACGGCGGCAAGGGCAGTGCGGCGCACGAGGCCACCGTCATCGGTGACACCGTGGGTGACCCGTTCAAGGACACCGCCGGCCCGGCCATCAACCCGCTCATCAAGGTCATGAACCTCGTGGCCGTGCTCATCGCCCCGGCGATCGTCACCCTGAGCATCGGTGGAGGCGCGAGCGCCCCGATCCGCTACGGCATCGCCGCCGTCGGTCTCATCATCGTCGTCACGGCGGTCGCGGTCTCCAAGCGTCGCGACCTCGCCATCGGTGGCGACGACGACATCGAGGGTGTCGACGAGCTCGACGCCTCCGCGCCCGACTCCGGCGCCGTCACCGAGCCCGGTGAGGCCGTCGACGAGTCGGTCGAGAACGGCGACGCGCTCGAGGTTCCCGCGCAGCGCTGACCCGAGCACACGGCATACGCCAACGCAGTGACACGGCGGCCGGCCCACCCGAGAGGGTGAGCCGGCCGCCGCGCCGTTCCCCCTCCGACGTGTCCGTCGTCAGCGGCGCAGAAGCTGACCACCGGCGCACGCATGCCTGCGCCGGTGATCAGGATGTGCGCCGCTCGTGCCAGTCATCGGCAGGGCTGTGGATGGCGCCCCGGCCTGATCGGCCCGAACTGCCACGATCTGGCGATGACCACGCCACGTCCGGTTCCGTTCGACCCGACGGTCCTGCGCTTGGCGGCCGACGTCCGCAGGGCCGGTCGCGACACCCGTGAGACCGGCCCGGATGGGCGCAGGGCGTGGGTGCGAGTTCGGCACGGCGTCGTGGCGCCGGCGCAGGTTTGGCGGACCCTCACCCCTGAACACCGTCACGCGGCGTTCGTCCATGCTGCTGCGCTTCGCATGGCGAACGGGCCGTCGGTCTTCTCGCACTCGTCGGCGGCTGCGGTCTGGGGCCTGCCCCGGGTCTCGCCATGGCCGCAGCTGGTGGAGGTGATTCGGCCGGGTCGGAGGGTGCGCTCATCCGGACTCATCCGCCGCCACGACCTCGAGGTCACCGTGACGACCGTGGTGGCGGGACTGACCGTGACGCCACTCGCGCGTACGCTCATCGACCTCGCTCGGACCGAGGACCTGCACGACGCGGTTGCGGCCGCGGACCATGCACTGCACCACCAGCAGTGCACTTGGGGCGAGCTCCTGAACGAGCTCACCCTTCTGGAGCCGGGAGTGCCCGGACGGGCTCGTGCCCAGCTGGCCATCGACCTCGTGGACTCCCGGTCGATGTCGGTGGGTGAGTCGCTGTCCCGGGTGCAGATGTTCCGGCTCAACCTGCCACGACCTCGGCTGCAGGTGCGGGTCGAGGACTCCGACGGCCTCGTCGGTTACTGCGACTTCGGCTGGGAGGAGGTGATGGGTGAGTTCGACGGACGCAAGAAGTATGGCCTTGCCGAGGGAGCGGACCCGCGGGATGCCGAGCGGGTGCTGTGGCGCGAGAAGCGCCGCGAGGATCGGATCCGCGCCCGGGGCAACCGCATGGCGCGGTGGGTCTGGGCCGATGCGGTGCAGCCGAGCCGGATGGCGCGCATCCTCGCCGACCAAGGAATCCGGCCGCAGGCGAAGAACACCTGGTTCTCGGGTGTCGCCTGACCGTGCGACTCGCGACCAGCGGCGCAGAAGTTGACCAGCGGCGCTCACATGGCAGCGCCGGTGGTCACGGTCTGCGCCGGTGACGAGGGGCCGGCGCCCGGCCGCGCCTGCGGGAGGGAGCCCAAGACGGAGAACGTGCGGCCCTAGGCTGAACGGCATGACTGCACCCGTCCCGCACGTCGACGAGGGGCTCGTCGCACGCCTGCGCGCCGACCTCGCCGCCGCCGACTTCACCGTCACCGGTGTGCTCGAGGTCCTGGGCCCGCTCGCGAGCGCCGCGCTCGGGCGCGAGCAGCCACTGCCGGCCCGCCGCGTCGCGGGGGCATCGACCTCGCCGGCCGCCACGCTCATCCGCCTGTTCACGCTCGGTGACCCCGTCGACGCCGCCGACGTGGAGCGGGCCCTGCCGACGCTGCGCCTGCGCGGAGCCGTCGAGCTCGGGCTCGTCACCGAGGAGGGTGACGGCGTGGTCGCGCGCTTCGACGTCCGGCCCTACGCCTCGGACGAGCGGCACTGGTGGGTCGCCTCGGACCTTGCCGAGGTCGCGACGGGTTCGCCGGTGCGCGAGGACCATGTCCTCGGCATCGGTGGGGCGTCGACGACGTTGGCTCAGTGGACGATCCGGCGCCCGGTCCACAGGGCCCTCGACCTCGGCACCGGCTGCGGCGTCCAGGCGCTGCACCTCGGCCCGCACGTCGACGACATCGTCGTCACCGACCTGTCCGAACGCGCGCTGGCCTTTGCCCGCTTCAACGCCGCCCTCAACGAGTGCGAGTGGGACGTGCGTTCCGGTTCGATGCTCGAACCCGTTGCAGGACAGCGGTTCGACCTCGTCGTGAGCAACCCGCCGTTCGTCATCACGCCTCGCTCGGGCGAGGTCCCGCTCTTCGAGTACCGCGACGGTGGCGCGGCCGGGGACGCCGTGGTCGCCGGACTCGTCCGCTCCGTCGGTGAGCACCTCGAGCCGGGGGGAGTCGCCCAGTTCCTCGGCAACTGGGAGGTGTCGCAGGGCTCGACCTGGACCGAGCGCGTCGGGTCGTGGCTCGACGGCGCCGGCGTCGACGCGTGGGTCGTCCAGCGTGAGGTGCAGGACCCGGCGGAGTACGCCGAGACCTGGTCGCGCGACGGTGGTCACCACGCGGGGACCGCCGACTTCGACGCGATGTATGCCGCGTGGCTCGACGACTTCGCCTCTCGCGACGTCGAGTCGATCGGCTTCGGCGTCATCACCCTCCACCGTCCGAGCACCGAGCGCGAGACGTTCGTCGACCTCATGGACGAGCGTGGGCCGGTGCCGCCGGCGATGGGCGAGACCGTCCGCGTCGGGCTGGAGGCGAGGGTCTGGCTCGCCGAGCACTCCGACGACGACGTGCTCGACGAGGCGTGGAGGGCCACGCCCGACGTCACCGAGGAGCGTCACACCCTGCCCGGGGCGTCGGACCCGTCGGTCATCGTCGCCCGGCAGGGGAGTGGGCTGGGACGGGTCATCCAGCTCACGACGGTCACCGCGGCATACCTCTCCGTCGCGGACGGCGAGCTCACGCCGAGACAGGCGGTGGGCGCGATCGCGGGGATCCTCGACCTCGACCCGGCCGAGACCGAGCGCGAGGTGCTCGCGTTCGTCCGTGACGCCGCAAAGGACGGGCTGCTCGTCCGGCCGTGACGCCGTCGCCCGCCTATGTTGGACGCATGACGCACCACGACATCCCCAGCGAGCACGAGCCGACGTCCGACGAGCAGTCGACGACCCCGGGCCAGGGCCGCAGTGACGGGCAGGAGGGCACCGTGTCGGAGGCCGGTTCGGCGGGCCTCAACCCGGACACCGCGCTCGGTGGCGCCGACAGCGTGCCGGACACCCCGGACGTCAACGACGACCTCGACGGCGGGCGGACGGACGTCAACGTCGCCGACGACCAGGCTGGTGACGGGGCCGACGAGAGCGTCTGACGCCGCGCCGAACACCCCGTCGCGAATGAGTGGCGGGGCCCCGAACGGTGACCGAGCGGCTCGGCTGAGCACGGGAGAAAGCCAGTTGTGAGTGAGTGCTCACTCACTCATACTTGAGGACGTGACTCCTCCCCGTGCCCCGGCCATGAGCCCGGACGACCGCCGCGCCTCGATCATCGCGGTGACGATGCCGTTGCTGCGTGAGAAGGGGCGCATCGTCAGCACCAAGGAGATCGCCAAGGCGGCCGGCATCGCCGAGGGGACGATCTTCCGGGTCTTCGACAGCAAGGACGACCTCATCGACGCGACGGTCCACGACGCGTTCGACAACTCGACACTGCTCGTCGAGCTCGCCGAGATCGACCGGGCGCTCTGCCTGCGGGACCGGCTGGCCCGTGCGGTCGCGATCATGCAGGAGCACCTGCAGGGCGTCTTCGCGCTCATGACGGTGCTCCACGCCTCCGGCCAGCCGATGCGCCCGCCGACGCACGACGGCGACGCGCACCGGCGCCGCGAGGAGGCGACGGCCGAGCTCGACGAGGCGTTCGTCGAGCTCATCGGTGACGACGCGCGGCTGCTGCGGGTCAGCGCCACGACGTTCATCGGCTACCTGCGGATGCTCACCCTCTCGAGCGTCCACCCCATGCTCGGCGGGCAGGCGTCCACTCCCGAGGAACTCGTCGACGTGCTCCTCGAGGGCGCCCTCGACCGTGGCTCAGGCCACGGCCCGGACCGCAGCCAGGACCGCACCCCCACCACCCCTCCCACCCTCTCGAGGAAGAAGACCACGTAGTGCTGCTCCGACTCATGCGCGACTACCTGCGGCCCTACCGCGGCTCGCTCGTCGTGCTCGTCCTGCTCCAGCTGGCGGGCACCATCGCCTCGCTCTACCTGCCGAGTCTCAACGGCAGGATCATCGACGAGGGCGTCGCCAAGGGCGACACCGGCTACATCCTCACCGCGGGTGGCTGGATGCTCGCCGTCTCGCTCGTCCAGATCGCCGCCACCGTCGGCGCGACCTACCTCGGCGCGCGGGCGGCTGCCGGTCTCGGACGGGACCTGCGGGCCGGCGTCTTCGCCAAGGTCGGCGACTTCTCCGCCCAGGAGGTGTCGCGCTTCGGTGCGCCGACGCTCATCTCGCGCAACACCAACGACGTCACCCAGGTCCAGACGGTCGTCTTCATGGGGGCGGCGATGATGGTGTCGGCCCCGATCATGATGGTCGGCGGCATCGTCATGGCCCTGCGCGAGGACGTCGGCCTGTCCTGGCTCGTGGCCGTCGCTGTGCCTCTGCTCGCGCTCTGCGTCGCGCTCGTCATCCGCAAGATGATCCCCAACTTCCGGCTCATGCAGGAGTCCGTCGACTGGGTCAACCGCGTGCTGCGCGAGCAGATCACCGGGATCCGGGTCGTGCGCGCCTTCGTGCGTGAGGACCACGAGCGCGCCCGCTTCGCGGAGGCCAACACGCAGTACACCGACACGGCGCTGGCCGTGGGTCGCCTCATGGCGCTGGTCTTCCCGATCGTCATGGTCATCTTCAACGCCTCGACCGTCGCGGTGCTCTGGTTCGGTGCGCAGCGCGTGGACAGCGGGGCCATGCAGATCGGTGCCCTCACGGCGTTCATGGCCTACCTCATGCAGATCCTCATGTCGGTGATGATGGCGACCTTCATGTCGATGATGATCCCGCGGGCCACGGTCTCGGCCGGACGCATCACCGAGGTGCTCGACACGGCCTCGACCGTGGTCCAGCCGATCCAGCCCGTCACCCTGCCGGAGGGTGGGACGTCGGTCGAGCTTCGTAACGTCGAGTTCGCCTACCCCGGCGCCGATGTGCCTGTGTTGCAGGGGATCTCGCTCACGGCGGCACCCGGTCGCACGACCGCGATCATCGGCAGCACCGGCTCCGGGAAGTCGACCCTGCTCTCGCTCATCCCGCGCCTCTACGACGTCACCGACGGCGAGGTCCTGCTCGGCGGGGTCGACGTCCGCGACGCCACTCTCGAGGACGTCTGGGGTCGCATCGGGCTCGTCCCGCAGAAGCCCTACCTGTTCACCGGCACCGTCGCCTCGAACCTGCGCTACGGCGACGCCGACGCGACCGACGCCGAGCTGTGGGAGGCGTTGCGCATCGCCCAGGCCGAGGACTTCGTGCGCGCCATGCCCGAGGGCCTCGATAGCGCCATCGCCCAGGGCGGCACCAACGTCTCGGGCGGCCAGCGCCAGCGCCTGGCCATCGCGCGCGCCCTCGTCGCCAAGCCCGACGTCTACCTCTTCGACGACAGCTTCTCCGCCCTCGACCTCTCCACGGACGCGAGGCTCCGGGCGGCACTCAAGCCGGTCACCCGGCATACGACGGTCGTCGTCGTCGCACAACGGGTGTCGACGATCATCGACGCCGACCAGATCATCGTCCTCGAGGACGGCGCGGTCGTCGGCTCGGGCACGCACGACGAGCTGCTCGAGAGCTGCCCGACCTATGTCGAGATCGTCGAGAGCCAGCGCAGCGCAGAGGAGGCGGCAGCATGAGCGGCGACCGGATCCTCACCGAGGAGGAGAAGGCCGCGGAGCAGCGTCGCGGTCCCGGCGCCACCCAACGAGGCGGCCCGCCACACATGCGGATCGGGCAGCCGGGCGAGAAGTCGACGAACTTCCGCGTCTCGGCCCGCCGGCTGCTCGGGCTCCTGCGTCCCGAACGTCTCTCCCTGTATGCCGTCCTCGCCTTCGCGCTCGCGAGCGTCGGCCTCAACGCCATCGGCCCGAAGATCCTCGGGCGCGCCACCGACCTCATCTTCGCCGGGGTCGTCGGCAAGCAGCTGCCGTCCGAGGGGACGGTCGCGCAGATCGTCGCCGGCCTGCGGGCCCGGGGCCAGGACACCTTCGCCGACATGGTCGAGGGCATGCCGTACCTCGTCCCCGGGGTGGGCATCGACTTCGGCGCCGTCGGTCGGGTGCTGCTCCTCGTGCTCGGCATTTACGTCGTCGCGAGCCTGCTCCAGTGGGCTATGGGCTGGATCCTCACCGGGGCGGTCAACCGGACGATCTTCAACCTGCGGCGCGATGTCGAGGACAAGCTCAACCGGCTGCCGCTGCCGTACTTCGACAACCAGCCGCGCGGTGAGCTGCTGAGCCGCGTCACCAACGACATCGACAACGTCTCGCAGAGCCTGCAGCAGACGCTGAGCCAGCTGCTCACCTCGCTGCTCACCGTCGTCGCCATGGTCGGGATGATGCTGTGGATCTCACCGCTGCTCGCGCTCATCGCCCTCGTGACGATCCCGGTGACGATGCTCGTCACGGCCGTCATCGGCAAGCGCTCGCAGAAGCACTTCGTCCAGCAGTGGAAGTCGACCGGCGAGCTCAACGGCATCGTCGAGGAGACGTTCACCGGTCACCAGCTCGTCAAGGTCTTCGGCCGCCAGGAGGAGGCCCGTGAGGCCTTCCGCAGCAAGAACGACGACCTCTTCGCGGCGGGCTTCGGCGCGCAGTTCGTCAGCGGCATCATCATGCCGACGATGATGTTCATCGGGAACCTCAACTACGTCATCATCGCTGTCGTCGGCGGGCTGCGCGTGGCGAGCGGCTCGATGACCCTCGGTGACGTCCAGGCGTTCATCCAGTACTCGCGCCAGTTCACCCAGCCGCTCACCCAGGTCGCGTCCATGGCCAACCTCATGCAGTCCGGAGTCGCCTCTGCCGAGCGGGTGTTCGAGGTGCTCGACGCGCCCGAGCAGCAGGCGGAGTCGGCCACGCCGACCGTGCTCGACGACCCGCACGGTCGGGTCGAGTTCGAGAAGGTGTCGTTCTCCTACAGCCCCGACAAGCCCCTGATCGAGGAGCTCGACCTCACCGTCGAGCCCGGTCAGATGGTGGCCATCGTCGGCCCCACCGGAGCGGGCAAGACGACGCTCGTCAACCTCATCATGCGGTTCTACGAGCTCGACTCGGGCCGGATCACGCTCGACGGCGTCGACATCACCGACCTGTCGCGGCACAACCTGCGTGGCGAGATCGGCATGGTGCTCCAGGACACGTGGCTGTTCGGCGGGACCATCCGCGACAACATCGCCTACGGCCGGCCGGACGCGACCGACGACGAGGTCATGGAGGCGGCCCAGGCGACCTACGTCGACCGGTTCGTGCACTCGCTGCCCGACGGCTACGACACGGTGCTCGACGCCGAGGCCGGCAACATCAGCGCCGGTGAGAAGCAGCTCGTCACCATCGCCCGGGCGTTCCTCTCGGACCCGGCGCTGCTCATCCTCGACGAGGCGACGTCGTCGGTGGACACGCGCACCGAGCAGCTCGTCCAGCGTGCGATGTCGGCGCTGCGCCAGGACCGGACGAGCTTCGTCATCGCGCACCGCCTCTCGACGATCCGCGACGCCGACCTCATCCTCGTCATGCAGGACGGCCGCATCGTCGAGCAGGGTTCGCACGCCGACCTGCTCGCCGCGGGCGGTGCCTTCGCGGACCTGTATGCCGCACAGTTCCGTTCCGCGGTCGCCGAGCCCGTCGAGTAGCGCACCCCCTCACCCGCTTGCGTCCGCAACCCTGGTCGCAAAGGTGACCAAGGTTGCGGACGCAGGTGGACGGCATACGACAGCGTCCGCAACCCTGGTCGCAAAGGTGACCAAGGTTGCGGACGCAGTGGGGTGTGAGGCCTGGGGTGGGGATCAGCGGATGACGCCGAAGCCGCCGTTCCAAGAGACCTTCTCGGCGGCGGCGAGGGTGATCTGGAGGAAGCCCAGGGCCTCGAGCTCACGGGCCCGCTTGAGGGCGCCCGCGTCGATGACGGTGAGGCCACCGGCCTCGACGACCTCGGTCACGAGGGCCTTGGCATCGGCGTCGTCGCCCGCGATGAGGACGGTCGTCGGGAGGGGGCCGACCTCCTTGGCGACGAGGGTGCCACCGAAGGTCGTGTTGAACGCCTTGACGACCTTGGCCTCGGGCAGGGCCTCGGCGATGACCGCGGCGGCGGAGGAGTCGGCGGGCACGGTGAGCGAGTCGAACGTCTCGAAGTCCACCGGGTTGGTGATGTCGATGACGACCTTGCCGGCGAGCTGGTCGCGGCGAGCCTCGATGATGCGGGCGACCTCGCCGTAGGGGACTGCGAGGACGACGACGTCACCGGTGACGGCCTGGTTCGTGTCGGCCTTGCCGAGGACCTGGACGTCGTTGTCGCCGTTGCCGGCGATGCCCGCGATGGCGGTGCCCATGTTGCCGCTGCCGAAGATAGTGATGCTGGTCATGTCGAAACTGCCTTTCGAGTGGGGGACTTTCGCGCTTACTTCAAGCTACAACTAATGAGCATGCCCGTCCATTCCTGGTTCCGCGGATAGGGTTCGTCGCGTGACCGATTCGAGCGAGCCGCGGTGGCTGGACCAGGCGGAGATGACGGCGTGGCTGCGCCTCGTCGCGGTCACCGAGCGGCTCCCCGGCATCCTCGACACGCAGCTGCGGCGCGAGAGCGGGTTCACCCACTTCGAGTACCAGGTGCTCGCGATGCTCTCCGACGCCCCCGACCGCACCCTGCGCATGACCCATCTCGGACTCCAGACCAACGCCACCCTCCCGAGGCTCTCGCACGTCGTGAAGCGGCTGGAGGACCGGGGGCTCGTCGAGCGCTCGGTCGCGCCCGAGGACAAGCGGGCCATCAACGCCGCGCTCACCGAGGACGGCTTCGAGGCCCTCGCGGCCGCCGCCCCGGGCCACCTCGCGAGCGTGCGGGAGTACGTCTTCGACCCGCTGGACGAGCAGCAGGTGCAGGCCCTCTCCGAGGCGCTCGGCGCGATCCTCACCCGGGTCGACCCGATGGGCGACGCGCCGCAGGACCGTCGCTCGGCCCCCTGAGCGACTCCAGCCGCCGGCCTACGCGTCGCCCCCTCGCCCTCCTCCGGGCAGACTCCCGCCCACCTGAACCCACCCTGTGGAACACGCGTGCCCACCTCTCCGTTAGGATAGTTGTCACAACAACTAATCATCAGGAGCGCTGCCATGAGCATTAACCCCGTCCGCCTCAACCACGCCGTGTTCTACGTCGCCGACCTCGACCGCTCGGTCGCGTTCTACACCCGCGTCTTCGGCATGGAGATCGCGGCGCACGAGCCCCGCATGGGTGCGGCCTTCCTCCGTCTGCCGCGCTCGGGGAACCACCACGACCTCGGCCTCTTCGGCGTCGGCCAGAACGCCGCTCCCAAGACCCGCGGTCTCGGCCTGTACCACCTTGCCTGGCAGGTCGACGCGATCGAGGACCTCCAGACCGCCCGCGACCTGCTCCAGCAGGTCGGCGGCTACACCGGCGAGTCCGACCACGGCGCGACCAAGAGCGTCTACGGCATGGACCCCGACGGCAACGAGTTCGAGATCATGTGGATGCTGCCCACCGACAAGTGGGGCGAGTTCGACGACCTCGCACCGGTCCTCCCGCTCGACCTCCCCGGCGCGATCCGCGAGTGGAGCGGTGTCCGCACCGCCGGCCGCATCGTGACCGAGGCGTCCGCGTGACCCAGTCCGACGGGAGCGAGTTCGCTCCGCCGGTCGTTGCCGTCGCCGGCACGACCGACCCGGCCGCGCCCCTCGTCGTGCTCCTCCATGGTCGGGGCTCGGACGAGCGCCAGATCATGACGCTCGCCGGGCACCTGCCGGAGGGGCCGGCATACGCCGCGGTGCGGGCACCGATCGCCGAGGGTGGCGGCTACGCGTGGTTCGCCAACCGCGGCATCGGCCGTCCCGTCGCCGAGTCGCTGGCCGAGACGACGGCGTGGTTCACGGCGTGGCTCGACGAGGTGGCCCCGGTGGGTCGCCCCGTCGTCCTCGTCGGCTTCAGCGGTGGCGCCGCCTTCGCGGGTGCGCTCCTCCTGCAGCGGCCGACGGGGTGTGCCGGCGTCGGGGTCCTCCACGGCACGCTCCCGTTCGACGCGGGGCTGCCGGTGACCCCGGGCGGCCTCGTGGGTGCGCACACCTTCGTCGCGCAGGGCGACCAGGACCACGTCATCCCGCGTGAGCTGCTGGACCGCACGTGGGAGCACCTCACCGCCGGCTCCGGTGCCACGACCCGCTCGCACCGAGACCCCGGCGGCCACGGCATCACCCTCGGGCTGCTCGTCGAGCTCGGCGACTGGATCACGGAGCGCCTCGACCTGAGCCGCTGACCAGTGCCGACCGCCGAAGACTGCCGCGCCTCCACACGGCACGGCGACCGGCGCGAGAGTAGGTTGAACGGCGTTCGGGCTCACGGAGCCGACGTCGACCCGGAGGATGCCGCTGATGCCATCGACCCTCGCACCGGTAGCCCTGGCGGCTGCTGAACCGCTCATCGACGCCAACGTCGTCGACTACCTCATCGTCGCGCTGTACTTCGCGTTCGTCATGGGCATCGGGCTCGCCGCCCGACGCGCCGTCTCCGACTCGATCGACTTCTTCCTGTCCGGCCGGTCGCTGCCGGCGTGGGTGACGGGTCTGGCGTTCATCTCGGCCAACCTCGGCGCCGTCGAGATCATGGGCATGTCGGCCAACGGCGCGCAGTACGGCCTGCCGACGGTCCACTACTTCTGGGTGGGAGCCATCCCGGCGATGCTCTTCCTCGGCATCGTCATGATGCCCTTCTACTACGGCTCGAAGGTGCGGTCGGTCCCGGAGTTCATGTTCCGGCGCTTCGGCACCGGGGCCCACCTCGTCAACGCCATCAGCTTCGCCATCGCGCAGCTGCTCATCGCCGGCGTCAACCTCTTCCTCCTCGGGTCGATCGTGCAGGCCCTGCTCGGCTGGCCCCTGTGGGTGGCGCTCATCGTCGCGGCGGTGATCGTCCTGTCCTACATCACGCTCGGTGGCCTCTCGGCGGCGATCTACAACGAGGTCCTCCAGTTCTTCGTCATCGTTGCCTCGCTGCTGCCGCTGACGCTCATCGGCCTGCACCGCGTCGGTGGCTACGGAGGCCTCAAGGACAAGATCACCGCGTTCGCCGACGCCGCACCCGCCAAGGCCGAGGTGGCCCCCGCAGCCCAGCAGCTCGAGTCCTGGCCCGGCCAGGCCCTCACCGGCTTCGACTCCGGGTTCCTGTCGGTCATCGGCATCGTCTTCGGCCTCGGGTTCGTGCTCTCCTTCGGCTACTGGACGACGAACTTCGTCGAGGTCCAACGGGCCATGGCCTCGAACTCGATCTCGGCGGCTCGCAAGACACCGATCATCGGCGCCTTCCCCAAGATGTTCGTGCCGTTCATCGTCATCCTCCCGGGCATGGTCGCGGCCGTGCTGGTGAAGGAGATCATGGACCTCAAGAACGGCGGGGCGCCCACCGGCGGAGCGAGCGGTGACGTCAAGTACAACGACGCGCTCCTGCTCCTCATGCGCGACGTGCTCCCCAACGGACTGCTCGGACTGGCCATCGCCGGTCTCCTCGCGGCGTTCATGGCGGGCATGGCGGCCAACATCTCGGCCTTCAACACGGTCTTCAGCTACGACCTGTGGGAGCGCTACATCCGCAAGGACCGCAGCGACGACTACTACCTGCGGATCGGGCGCCTCGCCACCGTGGCGGCGACGATCATCGCGATCTTCACCGCGTCGATTGCCGGCGGGTTCTCGAACATCATGGACTACCTCCAGACGCTGTTCGGCTTCTTCAACGCCCCGCTCTTCGCGACCTTCATCCTCGGGATGTTCTGGAAGCGGATGACCCCGACCGCCGGTTGGGCCGGTCTGGTCGCCGGAACGCTGTCCGCCGTCCTCGTCGCGTTCCTCTCGAAGGACGCGTTTGGTACGGCCAGCCTCGGGGTGATCCCGCTCGAGGGCCAGGGCGCGAGCTTCGTCGCCGCGTCCACCGCCTTCGTCGTCGACATCCTCGTGTCGGTCGCGGTCTCGCTCGTCACGGAGCCGAAGCCGGCGTCCGAGCTCAAGGGTCTCGTCTACTCCGAGACGCCCAAGGAGGACCTCGTCGACCCGGAGGAGGCGGGTCGACCCTGGTTCCAGCGCACGATCCCGTTGGCCGGCATCGCCGCCGTCCTCGTCCTCATCCTCAACGTCGCCTTCTAAGGAGGTTCTCGACATGGCTGACACCAAGAAGACCGCCGGAGCCTTCGACATCCGCAACTTCATCGGGATGCTGCTCGGGCTCTACGGCATCATCCTCACGCTCATGGGCCTCTTCGGTGACAAGGAGCTGGAGAAGACCGGTGGGGTCAACGCGAACCTCTGGACCGGCCTCGTGCTGCTCGTCGTCTCGGCCGGGTTCATGACCTGGGCCCGCCTGCGCCCGACCGTGGTCCCCGACCACATCGAGCCCGTCACCGACGACCCGACCCGGCCCGCCCCGCGCAAGAAGCCCAAGCCCAAGCACGGGAGCTGACGACCCGAGAACGCGAGATGCCCCGTATGCCGTCCTCACGGCATACGGGGCATCTCGCGTCTGTGGGCGGCTGACGTCAGGCGAACTGCCAGGAGCGCTTGGACAGTCCGAACCAGAACCCGTCGATGACGCTCTGGCCGTCGATGCCGCCACCCGCGTGCGCGGCGCCGAGGCTGACGAACAGTGGCGCCCAGTGCTCGGTGCGCGGGTGGGCCTCCTGCGCGGCCGGCGCCTTGTCCATGAAGTCGAGGATCGCGTCGACGTCGCCCGCGTCGACGGCCTCGGCGGCCCAGTGGTCGAACTCGGCCGAGGCGCTCGGCGGGGCGCTGTCGGCCCCGGCACGCGGGTTGAACCAGCGCAGGTTGTGGGTCGTGAAGCCCGAGCCGATGATCAGGGTGCCCTCGTCACGCAGCGGCGCGAGCCTGGTCCCGATGTCGAAGAGCTCCTTGGGGTCCAGGGTCGGCATCGACAGCTGGAGCACGGGCACGTCGGCCTCGGGGAACATCTCCACGAGGGGGACGTAGGCGCCGTGGTCGAGGCCGCGGCTCGGGTCCTGGTGGAGGCCGCCGCCGACGTCGCCGAGGTGCCCGGCGACCGACTGCGCCAGCGCGGCGGCCGGGGGAGCGTCGTAGGTGACCTCGTAGTACTTCTGCGGGAAGCCCCAGAAGTCGTAGAGCAGTGGCGTACCCGCCGTCGTCGAGCTCACCGAGATCGGGGCCTGCTCCCAGTGCGCCGACACGACGAGGATGTTCGTGGGCTTCGGCAGGTCGGTCGACCAGCTCGAGAGCTCACCGGTCCAGCGCTCGTCATCGGCGAGCGGTGGTGCACCGTGGCTGAGGTAGATGACGGGCGTTGTCGTGTCCACACCGCGACTCTAGGCCGATCGGGGGCCGTGGTCCCGTCCCTCGGGATCAGCGCGCGGGAAGGCGGGTCACCCAGTACGACGCGGTGCCCGGTGACGCGACGCCGAACCGGGCGTTGACGGCCCACAGCCATCCTCCGGCGAGGGTCGCGGTCGACGGCACGTCGAGGGTCTCGTCGGTGCGTGCGCCCCGCCACCGGGCCGCCCACGCACTGCCGACCGGGACGAGCTCGAGCACCGAGACCTCGGCCTGGCCCGACCCGCGCACGTTGTAGAGGAAGCGTCCGTCGAGCACGAGACCGTCGCCGCCGGTGATGCCGGGGCCGCCGCTCACGGGGATCTCGGAGGTGTCACCGGTGGCGGGGTCGACCTGCCAGAGGCCACCGACCCGCGAGTTGTTGAGGACGAGGCTGCCGTCGGCGAGGGCACGGATCCCGTTGGCGTTGACGTCGGTGCCGTTGCCCTGCGGCCAGGCCCCGGTGAGCGGGACGAAGGTCGGTGCCGCGGCGGTGGGTGCGCCGCCCGCCGTGAGGGCGATGCGGGTGAGCCGGTCCGGGACGACGCGGGAGTCGGTGACCCACACCGCGTTGCCGAGGACGACGAGGTCGTTGAGGAAGACCGCGCCGGGGACGACCACGTCACGGACGACGGTGCCGGTCGTGCCGTCGACGGCCCAGACGTGCCCGACCGAGCCGACGTTGCCGGCCGCCCAGACGAGGTTGGTCCGCGAGTCCCAGAAGAGCCCGCGCAGGGCCCGTCCGGTCGCGCCGGCCAACAGCGTCGAGGACCTCCCGGTGAGGAGGTCGCCGGCCACGATCCGTCCGTCGGCGAGCGACCCGACGTAGAAGCGGGTACCGGGGCCGGAGGTGATGCCCTCGGGCCGGATGCCGTCGGGCAGCGGCACGGTCTCGGGAGCCGGCCCGGCGCGGCGCCGTCCGGCTTCGGCGGGGGAAGCGATGGCGCTGGTGGACGCGACAACCGAGGCTGCGGCGCCGGTCAGGAGCTGGCGGCGGGACGGGCTCGCTGGGGTGACCATCAACCATTCTGGGCACGTCGGACGGCCGAAGTCACGGCCCAGTCGTCAAGCGGTCAGCAGGCCGATGCCGAGCGAGAGCAGCCCGGCGGCGAGCACCACGGCGCCGGCGAACACCATCCAGATGAGCCGGTTGGGGCTCGTGCGCCCCTGACCCATCGACGAGAAGAAGAACCCACCGGGCATGAGGAGGGCCGCGACGGCGACGCCCGACCGTGAGAGCCACCCGAGCGCACCGGACTGGTCGGTCGAGTCCGCGAGCACCTGACAGAGCAGGGCGAGGACGAGCAGGACGCCGGCATGGGCGTGACCGGCGCGGGCGAACTTCTCCTGGAACTCCGTCACGCCGGCGCGGCCGCTGACGATCTTGACCATGTAGAGGCCGCCGGTCTCGACGGTGACGAGCGCGAGCAGGAGGATGCCCGCGGTCGTGCGCGACTCGTCGGACAGGACGGCCCCGACGGTCGCCAAGGCGTGGGGGTCGGCGAGCAGAGTCATGCGGATCTCCTTGGATAGTGGGACTTCCCAACATTGGATAGTGTCACTGTCCAGAAGTCAAGGGGTGGGGCGAGTCCCCTCGTATGCCGTTCGCGCCGCTGCGAGGTCCCGCTCGAGGAGCGCGGTGGTCGCCGACGCCTGCTCGGGCGACTCCCAGTCGATCCGGGCGAGGTCCCGCTCCGCAGCGTCGACCACGGAGGCGAGACCGTCCGCGGAGACGAGCCCGACGGCATACGCCTCGAGGGCACCGCCCACGGGGGTGTCGACGACGACGATGCCCTCGGATCGCAGGGTCGCTCGCTCGTCGGCGGGGGTGTCGACGACGTCGTGGATGAGGACGAGCCGCACGGCCGACGGATCCTCGGCGAGCATGCGGCGCCCGACCTCGACATCGCCCTGGCCGCTGTCGCCGATGAAGACGACCTCGGTCTCGGGCATGAGCGCCCGGAAGTGGCGGAAGTTCTCGAGCTTGGCGCCCGCCATCGAGTCGTGGTCGCGCAGCCCGCCGAAGGTGCCCGAGAGGACCGAGTGCGGCGGCAGGCCGAGCTCGCGCAGTCCACGGCGGGTGTGCTGTTCGATGAGCCCGGCGGGGTCCATCGGTCGCGCTGTGACGAAGGTGAGGTCGCCGGGAGCCTCCGGGTCGGCGGCGTGGCCGGCATCGAGAGCGCGGTAGAGCGCGATGACACCCGGGTAGAGCGTCCCGCGCGGGTAGCGGTCGTCGTGCAGCGCGCAGCGCAGGGTGTCGTCGATGTCGCTGAGCACGTGGAGGTCGGGCACCTCGACGAGGGCGGCCTGGGCGGCGATGTGGTCGAGGACGTCGGCCCGCACCCCCTCGTCCTGGACGACGTCGAAGACGAGGTGTTCGAGGTCGCGGTGGTCGGGGCCGGCGTTGAGCAGGCTCTTGAACCGGGTGAGGTCGGCGCCGGTGAGCGCGAGGAACGCGTCGCGGACGAGCAGCTCGCGGGCGTGGTCGGAGGACCAGCTGTGGCCGTGCTGCAGCGCGTCGGCGAGAGCCGCGAGGTCGCGCTCGGACCCGTCGAGGAGGCGACGCACCTCGGACTCGGTGTCGCGGGGCTCGGCGCGGCAGCGGACGAGCACCGCGCCGGGCCGGACCCCCAGCTCGAGGCGTACGGCGTCGCCGACCGGGTCTCCGTCCACGTGGACGGCCGTCGGTTCGTCGACGTCGATGACGACGTGACGGGTCCGGTGGGTGCGCAGGCCGGTCCATCGGTCACGGCGCCGGGCGACGATCCCGGCGGCGACGCCGAGCCACCCGACGACGGTGCGCGGTGCCACCACGAGCACGTCGAGCCGCCCGTCGGTCATCGACGCCGAGGGCATGAGCGGCAGCCCGAGTGGCAGGACCCGGCAGTTGCCGACGAGGACGGTGCGCACGGGTTCGGGCTCACCGGGCCGTGAGTCCAGACCCAGTCGAACGGTCACCGGGTCGCCGACCGCCCGCCGCGCCAGCGCGGCGAAGTACGCCGCCCAGCCCACCCTCACCTTGCTGCGCTCGTCGGTCGCCGCGAACGCCTCGGCGTCCATCCCGACGCCGGCGACGACCGCGATGTCATGGGTGCGGGTCGTGCCGTCGGCGCTCGTCACGGTCACCCAGGCGAGGTCGCTGTCGCGCACGGGGCCGTCGACCGCGAGGTCCACGACGACGTCGAACGCCTCACCGTGCAGGCTGATGGTGCGGGACCAGAGGTTCGCCGTCCCGGTCGGTACGACACCGAGCGCCACGCGGTCCGCCGAGGCCCCCGAGCGGGACAGGGCCGCCGCGACCTCGCGCACGGTCCCGTCGCCGCCGACCGCGACGATGCGGTCCACGCCACGCGCGAGGAGCTCGACGACCTCGTCGGTGCCGGGGGAGTCGCGCGTGGTCTCGAGCACGACGGGCTCGGGCCACCCGCGGCGTCGCGTCGCGCGTCGCACCGCGGCGACCGCCTCGCCGCTGCGTGCCTTGAGGGGGTGGACGACGACCCCACAGAGGTGCTCGACGGGGGCCACCGACGGCTCACTCCGCGGCATCGTGGACGAGGATCGCGACCTGGACCCGGTTGTCGACGCCGAGCTTGGTGAACAGGCGTCCGACGTGGGTCTTCACGGTGGGAACGCTCATGAACAGCTCGGCCGAGATCTCTGCGTTGCTCAGCCCGCGACCGACGGCGTCGGCGACCTCGCGCTCACGCTCGGTGAGGCCGGCCAGGCGGGAGCGGGCGTCGGCACGGTCGTCCGAGGCCGACGCCGGGCCGGCCACGGCGGCGATGAGCTGGGCCGTGACGCTGGGCGACAGCATCGGCTGGCCCGAGGCGACGGTCCGCACCGCCTCGACGAGCCGGGCCGGCGGGGTGTCCTTGAGCATGAAGCCGGCGGCCCCGAGGCGCAGCGCCCTGAGCACCATGTCGTCGGCGTCGAACGTCGTCAGCACGATGACTTTGAGCGACGGGTCCCGGCCGAGCAGAACCTCGGTCGCACTCAGGCCGTCGCGCAACGGCATACGGATGTCCATGAGCACGACCTCGGCACGGGACGACGGCACGAGGGTGAGGGCCTCCTCGCCGTTGCTCGCCTCGCCCACCACCGTGATCCCGGAGTTGCCGCCGAGCATCATGCCGAGGGCGGCGCGGACCATCGGGTCGTCGTCGACGATGGCCAGCCGGATCGGTGCAGGGTCGCTCACGGGCCCCACGGTATCCACGCCTCGACGACGTAGCCCCCGGTGGAGTCCGGCCCGTGCCGGAGGCGTCCACCGGTGAGGGCGACCCGCTCGTCGAGGCCGAGAAGCCCGAGCCCCGACTCGGGCAGGCGGGTCCCACGCGCGCCGACCCGTGCAGCGTTGCGGACCGTGACGGTGAGACCGTCGTCCGGCGAGCCGGTGAGGCTCACCGTCACCGAGGTGCCGTTGGCGTGCTTGCGTGCGTTGGTCAGGGCCTCCTGGACGATCCGGTATGCCGTCCGCCCCAGTCCGTCGGGCACGTCACCCGCGCAGGACTCGTCGAGGCTCACCCGCATCCCGCCGGCGCGCTCCTCGGCGACCAGCGCGGCGATGTCGGCGAGCACCGGCTGCGGGCGCTCGGGTGCCGCGGCGTCGGGGAGGGTGGGGTCGCGCAGGACGCCGAGGACGTCGCGCAGGTCTCGCAGCGCCTGGTGGGCGTTCTCCTCGATGGTCCTTGCCGCCGTGGCCTGCTCCTCGGGCGCGAGGTCGGTGCGATAGCTCAGTGCACCGGCGTGCATCGCGACGAGCGAGATGCGGTGCGCGAGAACGTCATGCATCTCGCGAGCGATGCGGGTCCGTTCGGCCGCCTGGGCCTGGGCGACGCGGGCCTGCTGCTCGCGCTCGGCGGTGACGGCGCGCTCGCGCAGCGACGCCATGAGGTCGCGCTGCGCGCCCATGGCGTAGCCGACCGCGATGACGATGCCCGCGATGAGGGCGCCGAAGAGGATCGCGGCCCACACGGGCAGCTCGTCTTCCCCCGGGTAGAAGCGCTCCTGGATGATGCCGGAGACGACCACGAGGGGAGCGACGACCGCGACGTCGCGCCACCGGTGGCGGGCCGCGACCGATCCCACTGCCCAGGTCGCCGGCCCGGCGGCGCTCGTCGACACGCACGCGAAGAGGTTGGTGACGACGGAGACGCCCAGCGGCCAGCGGTGGCGCACCCGGATGAGGAGCACCGAGACGAGCCCCAGCGCGAGGTCGCCGACGAAGAACCAAGCGATGATCGGCTCGTCGTCGATGTTGGCGTCGGCCATGGCGACACCGGTGAACCCCCACGCGACGAGGCTGATGAAGCCCGCCAGCGACCAGCGCCACACGGAGCCGAGGCGGCCGTACTCGGGCGCGGAGGTGTCGGGCATGGCACGAGCCTAGGCAGCCGGCGCGCGCGAGCGCGTCAGACTCCGGGCTGCGGGAGGTGCGCCCACGGCATACCAAAGTCGTATGCCGCTCGGGACCGGCGGCCGATGTGGGCGACCCGGCCACGACGGCAGGGTGGACACCATGATCACAGTCGAGAACCTCACGAAGCGCTACGGCAGTTTCACCGCGGTGGACGGCATCTCCTTCGAGGTGCGCCCCGGCAGCGTCGTCGGCTTCCTCGGGCCGAACGGCGCAGGCAAGTCCACGGCCATGCGGATGATGACCGGGCTGACGCCGCCGACGAGCGGTGGGTCCACCGTCCTCGGCAAGCCCTACCGCGACCTGCACAACCCCGGACGCCAGGTCGGCGTCATGCTCGACGCCTCCGCCCAGCACCCCGGCCGTACCGGTCGCGAGGTCCTGCGGCTCGCCGCGATCCAGATCGGGGTGTCCAGAGCGCGCGTCGACGAGGCGCTGGCCCTCGTCGGGCTCACCGACGAGGAGGCGGGACGCCGGGTCCGCAACTACTCGCTCGGCATGCGGCAGCGGCTCGGCCTGGCGTCGGCGCTGCTCGGACAGCCCGAAGTGCTCATCCTCGACGAGCCGGCCAACGGCCTCGACCCGCAGGGCATCCACTGGATGCGCGGCCTGCTCCGCGGCTTCGCCGACGGCGGTGGCACCGTGCTCCTGTCGAGCCACCTGCTCCACGAGGTTCAGGTCATCGCCGACGACCTCGTGATGATCGGCCGCGGCCAGATCGTCGCCCAGGGCACCAAGGACGAGCTGCTCAGCCGCGGCGGCACCACCGTCCGCTCGACCGACGACAAGGCCCTGCACGCCGCGCTCCAGCGCGCCGAGGTCCCCGTCACCGACATCGCCTCGGGCCTCGTCGTCGACGCCGAGCCCGGTGTCGTCGGGCAGATCGCCCTGGACGAGCGCATCGTCCTCCTCGAGCTCCGCTCCGGCGGGTCCGAGGGCCTCGAGGAGATGTTCCTCAGCCTCACCGCAGCCACGTCACGCGAAGGGACCGCAGCATGACCACCACCGACACCAGCACCGAGGCCCGCAACCCGGCGCTCGACCCGAGCCTCGTGCAGCCGACCTCGACGCCGGGTGCCGACGGCCGGCCGGGCGTGCCGATGCAGCGGCTCATCCACGTCGAGCTCCGCAAGATGGTCGACACCAAGGCCGGACGCTGGATGCTCATCGTCATGTCGTCGATCTCGCTCGTCGTCGTCACGGCGCTGCTCATCTGGGGTGAGTCCGACGAGATGACCTACGAGTCGTTCCTCGGCTTCACGGCGCTGCCGCTCGCCATGCTCCTGCCGATCCTCGGCATCATGGCCGCGACGGCGGAGTGGAGCCAGCGCACCGGCCTCGTGACGTTCACCCTCGAGCCGCGACGCGGCCGGGTCGTCGTCGCCAAGGTCGTCGCGGCCCTCATCCTCGGACTCGTCGTCACGGCGGCGGCGTTCGTCTTCGCCGCACTGGCCAACGTCGTCGGGGCGTCCGTGGGCGACGGCAGCGGCGCGTGGGACGTCACGTGGAAGGTCGGGCTCGGCGTCGTCCTCGGCTTCGCGATCTATGTCCTCCAGGGGCTCGCGTTCGGGTTCGTCTTCCTCAACACCCCGTTCGCGATCGTTGCCTCCCTCCTCCTGCCGACGCTCTGGACCATCGCGGTGAGTCTCGTGTCGTCGCTGGCGGAGCCGAGCAAGTGGCTCGACCTCAACCAGGTCACCGAGCCGCTGTTCAGCGGGTCGATGACCGGTGAGAACTGGGGCCAGCTGTCGACGTCGTTCGGGGTGTGGGTGCTCCTGCCCCTTCTCCTCGGCGCCTGGAGGGTCATGCACCGCGAGGTGAAGTAGCCCGAAGGCCGGCCGCCCCGGGTGGGCGGCCGGCATACGGCAGGCGCCCCCGGCGGAGGGTGCTCGGTGGGGTTCAGGGGCCCATCGAGCATCCCCCACCGGGGGCGCCTGTGCGTCTGCCGTGTGCCTGTCTCAGCCGATGCGGTCGCGCAGCTCGCGCGCGAGGACCTTGCCGGTCGCGTTGCGGGGCAGCTCGTCGAGGAAGTGCAC
This sequence comes from Knoellia sp. LjRoot47, assembly GCF_964253435.1. NCBI lineage: Bacteria > Bacillati > Actinomycetota > Actinomycetes > Micrococcales > Intrasporangiaceae > Knoellia > Knoellia sp. LjRoot47. Next base: position 536,400 of record NZ_CAXUQS020000001.1, on the reverse strand, counting down.
CTCGCGCGGGACGCAGTGCCGGGCGCGGTGGGCCTTGACGTGCTCCTTGACCTCGTCCTCGGTGAGGTCGTGGCCGTCCTGGAGCGCGATGAAGGCGGCGAGCCGCTGCCCGAACTCGGGGTCGGGGACGCCGACGACCGAGACCTCGCGGACCGCGGGGTGCTCGACGAGGAGCGACTCGACCTCGATCGGGTAGACGTTCTCGCCGCCGCTGACGATCATGTCGTCGTCGCGACCGTCGACGTAGAACAGCCCGTCCTTCTCGTGGCCCATGTCGCCCGTGGAGACGAGGCCGTCGACGAAGTCCTTGCTGTCCCCGGAGGTGTAGCCCTCGAAGACGAGGTCGTTGCCGCAGAAGAGGCGGCCGGTCTCGCCGGGCTCCACGTCCTGGCCGTCCGCGTCGAGGATGCGCACGACCGTCCCGAGGGGCGGGGTGCCGGCGGTGTCCGGGTCGCGGCGCAGGTCCTGCGGCGTCGCGATGCAGACCCAGGACGCCTCGGTCGAGCCGTAGAGGTTGTGGAGGACGTCGCCGTACTCGTCCATGAACCTCGTCGTGAACCCGTGCGGGTAGGCCGAGCCCGAGGTCGCCACGACGCGGAGGTGGGGGCGCCGGCTGCGACCCTGCGGGTCCGCCGGCAGCTCCATCATCCGCTGGAGCATGACGGGGATCGCGAACATCGTGTGGCACGAGTGCGTCTCGAGCGCGTCCTTGGCCCGCTGCGGGTCGAAGCGCCGCTGCAGCACGATCGTCGACCGCATCGCGAAGGCCAGCTGCATCGCGGCGTAGCCCCAGGTGTGGAAGATCGGGGCGCTGATGAGGGTGCGGTCCTCGGCGTGCAGCGGGATGCGCTCGATGATCGAGATGAGCGGGCCGAAGCCGCCCGGCGTCTTGCGGGCGGCGCCCTTGGGGGTGCCGGTGGTGCCGGACGTCAGGATGATCGTGCGGCCGCCCCTGGCCGGTGGGGCGAGCGAGGGCGCGGCGGGTGCGGCGTCGAGCTCGGCCGACCAGTCGCTCTCGCGGACCACCGTGAGGGTGTCGGGCAGGTCCTGCACCGCCGCGTCGAACTCGTCGTCGTGGATGACCCCGACGACCTCCTGCTGATCCACGACCTGTGCCAGCTGGCCGGACGACAGGCCGGTGTTGAGGAGGACGAGGTCGATGCCGACCGCCGAGGCGCCGGTCATGATCTCGATGGCGCCGACGTGGTTGCGGGCCAGGAGTCCCAGCCGCTGACCGGGCTCGAAACCCTTGCCGCGCAGCAGTGCCGACGCCTTCTCGCTGCGCGCCAACAGGTCCGAGTACGTCACCGGACCCTGGTCCTCGTCGATGACGGCGACCTGGTCGGGGCTGCGGTTGGCCGCCTGGCGCAGCTCGCCGCCGAGGCCGAAGCCCCACTTCTTGAGCGCGAGCAGCTGGGCCACCTGACGGTACGGAGGAGCGGGCGCGAGCATGCCCCGCCGGGCCATGACGGTGCCGACGGTGAGCAGGCTGATCGCCATGGCTCAGCCCTTCGGCGTGTCGAACCAGTTCTGGAAGGCCATCGCCGCGCTGAGGTCCCCGCGGGCCTTGACCTTGCCCATCATCACCATCATCGTCGGGTTGCCCGAGCCGGTGATGAGCTTCGCGAACTCGGCCGGGCCGAGCATGATCGAGGTCTTGGGCTCGGCGGTCGGGCTCTTCTCGATCGTGCAGGTGCCGTCCTTGACGACGACGGCGTAGGTGTCGTCCGTGCCGCCGGGGCCACCGGTGATGCGCCAGTTGACGCGGGCGTCGGCGCCCTTGGCCTTCTCGGGGTTGAACAGGGTGGGGAAGCGCTCGAAGATCGCGTCGAGGATGGCGGTGCGGTGCTCGCCGCCCATGACCTCGTTGATCTCCTTGTCAGAGGCCTTCTTCACGGTGTCGGCGAACTCCGCGGCGCTCATGGTGCCGAAGGTGGTGGGGTCGATGCTGGTCATCGCGAGGCTCCTCCTCGTTGAGGTCAGGGGATCAGCCTCGACCCTACTTGCGGGTAGGTGGAGCGACAACGGCTCGCTCCCTGTGCCTCCGGTCACACCACGCCTGTCCGGTGCAGACATCGAACGCGGAAGGTCCCACGGAGTGCGGCGTAGGGGCCGCGTTCCGTGGGACCTTCATCCCGGCCGGGAGTCCTGCGTGGCGTCAGGCCTTCTTGGTGGCCTTCTTCGCCGTCGCCTTCTTGGCCGTCTTCTTCGCGGCCGACTTCTTCGTCGTCTTCTTGGCAGCGCGCTTGCGGGTCGTCGGGCCCTTGGCGCGCTTCTCGGCGAGCATCTCGAAGGCGCGCTCGGCGGTGAGCGTCTCGAGGTCGTCGTCACGGCGGAGCGTCGTGTTGGTCTCGCCGTCGGTGACGTACTCGCCGAAGCGACCGTCCTTGACGACGACCGGCTTGCCCGACACGGGGTCGGGGCCGAACTCCTTGAGCGGCGGCTTCGCCGCGGCGCGGCCACGCTGCTTGGGCTGGGCGTAGATCGCCTCGGCCTGCTCGAGCGTGATGTCGAACAGCTGCTGCTCGGTCTCGAGCGAGCGCGAGTCGGTGCCCTTCTTGAGGTAGGGACCGTAGCGGCCGTTCTGCGCCGTGATCTCGACCTTCTTGGTCGACTCCTTGCCGTCCTCGCCGGTGACCGTCTCGTCGACCACACCCACGACGCGCGGCAGCGACAGCAGCTTGAGCGCCGTCTCGAGCTCGATGGTCGCGAGGTCCATGTCGGCGAAGAGCGACGCGGTGCGGGGCTTGACCTTGGCCTTGCCCTTGAGCGCAGCGGTCTCCTCGTCCAGCACCTCGGTGACGTAGGGCCCGTAGCGCCCTGCCTTGGCCACGATGTCGCGGCCGTTCTCCGGGTCCTGGCCGAGGACGCGGCCGTCGTCGGCCGCGGTCGCGAGCAGCTCACGCGCCTTCTCGGGCGTCATCTCGTCGGGGGCGATGTCGTCGTTGATGGTCGCGCGCCGCGGCGTCGACCCCTCGCCCGAACCAGAACCGGCACCCGAATCGGAGGCCGAGTCACCGGCATACGACTCGGAGACCTCACCGGTCAGCGGGTCGACACCGGCCGGCGCGACCTCCTCGACGTAGGGGCCGTAGCGGCCCACGCGCACGACGATGCCGTCGCCGATCTCGATCGTGGAGATTCCGCGGGCGTCGATGTCGCCGAGGTCGGCGACGAGGTCGCGCAGCCCCTCGCTCGACGACGCCTCGTCACCGAAGTAGAACCGCTTGAGCCAGGTCGCACGCTGCGCGTTGCCGCCGGCGATCTCGTCGAGGTCCTCCTCCATCGACGCCGTGAAGTCGTAGTCCACGAGCCGGGTGAAGTGCTCCTCCATGAGCCGGGTCACCGCGAACGCCAACCACGACGGCACGAGCGCGTTGCCGCGGTTGGAGACGTAGCCGCGGTCCTGGATGGTGCCGATGGTGGAGGCGTAGGTCGACGGGCGGCCGATGCCCTTCTCCTCCATGGCCTTGACGAGCGTGGCCTCGGTGTAGCGGGCGGGTGGCGAGGTGTCGTGCCCGCCGGCCTCGGCCCGGATGACCGTGAGCGCGGTGCCCTCGCCGAGGCGGGGGAGGCGTCGCTCCTCGTCGGCCGTCGCGTTGCGCTGCTCGTCCCGGCCCTCCTCGTAGGCCGCGAGGAAGCCTCGGAACGTGATGACCGTGCCGCTCGCGGTGAACTCGACGCGCTCGGCCGGGGCCCCGGCAGCGAGGTCCGCGCCGAGCTTGACCGTGGCCGTGGACCCGCGGGCGTCGGCCATCTGCGAGGCGATGGTGCGCTTCCAGATGAGCTCGTAGAGGGCGAACTCGTCGCCGCGCAGCTCGCCGGCAACCTGGGCCGGGGTGCGGAAGCGGTCACCGGCGGGGCGGATCGCCTCGTGGGCCTCCTGCGCGTTCTTGACCTTCTTGGCGTAGTTGCGCGGCGCGTCGGGGACGTAGTCGCCGCCGTAGAGGTCGCGCGCCTGCTGGCGGGCCGCGGTGAGCGCCGACTGCGACAGGGCCGTCGAGTCGGTACGCATGTAGGTGATGTAGCCGTTCTCGTAGAGCCGCTGCGCCACGCGCATCGCGTTCTTCGAGGACAGGCGCAGCTTGCGCGACGCCTCCTGCTGGAGGGTTGACGTCGTGAACGGCGCGCTCGGGCGTCGGGTGTAGGGCTTCTCGGCGACCGAGACGACCGACACGTCGGCGGTGAGGACGGCGGTGGCGATGCCGGTCGCGGCGGTCTCGTCGAGGTGTGCGACGTCGCCCTTGAGGTGGCCGTCGTCGCCGAAGTCACGGCCGGTGGCCACGCGGCGGCCGTCGACCGACGACAGGCGCGCCGTGAACGCGGAGGACTCGGCGTCGGGCGTGAACTCGCCCTCGACGTCCCAGTAGTTCGCGGACCGGAAGGCCATCCGCTCGCGCTCGCGCTCGACGACCATGCGGGTGGCGACGGACTGGACACGTCCGGCGGAGAGCCCGGCCTTGACCTTGCGCCACAGGACCGGCGAGATCTCGTAGCCGTAGAGGCGGTCGAGGATGCGGCGGGTCTCCTGCGCGTCGACGAGGGCCGTGTCGAGGTCGCGGGTGTTGGAGGCTGCGCGCTGGATGGCCTCCTTGGTGATCTCGTGGAAGACCATCCGCTTGACGGGGACCTTGGGCTGGAGGGTCTCGAGGAGGTGCCAGGCGATCGCCTCGCCCTCGCGGTCCTCATCCGTGGCGAGGTAGAGCTCGTCGGCGCCCTTGAGCAGCCGCTTGAGCTCGGCGACCTTCTTCTTCTTGTCGCTGTCGACGACGTAGTAGGGCTCGAAGTCGTTGTCGACGTCGACGCCGAACTTGCCGAACGGCCCCTTCTTGATCTCGGCGGGCATCTCCGAGGGGGTCGGGATGTCGCGGATGTGGCCGACGGAGGCCTCGACGTCCCAGTCCGGGCCGAGGTAGCCGGCGATCGTCTTGGCCTTGGCCGGCGACTCGACGATGACGAGCTTGCGGCCCGTGGGGGCCTTCGTGGTGGGGCTCATGGCGCACCTGTCCTTTGCTGATCACCTCGTGCAGCGGATTCGTCGCTGCTCCTACGAGGGAACGGCCCTGACGGTACAGGCTCGGCTCAGATCGTCGAATCCAGACCCAGGACCTCGGACAGTCGCGCCCGCATGACGTCGCGGTTCGGCGTGACGCCCAGCCACAGCTCGATCGCAACCGCTCCCTGCGCGACGAGCATGCCGAGCCCGTCGAGCTTGGCGGCGCCCGTGCGCTCCGCTTCGCGCAGGTATGCCGTCCGCGGCGGGTTGGGAATGACGTCGGCCACGAGGAGCTCGGGCCGCAGGCTCTCGACGTCCACCGCGACCAGCTCGTCGGGGTTGCCGAGTCCCACCGAGGTGGCGTTGACGACGACATCGGCGCTGGTCGGGACGGCATACGACTCGGTCCACGGCTGGAAGTCCGCGTCCGCGCCGGTGTGCTGGTCGACGAGGGCGGCGAGCGCCTCCCCGCGCGAGGCGTTGCGGTTGACGACGGTGATCCGGGCGGCACCGGCCAGCGCGGACTCGACGGCGATGGCGCGCCCTGCCCCACCCGCTCCGAGGACGACGACGTGCGTGCCGGCGGGGTGGCGTTGCTCGCGCATCGCCTCGACGAAGCCACGGCCGTCGGTGTTCTCACCGATGAGGCCGCCGTCCCGGGCGACGACGCAGTTGACGGCGCCGATGAGCTCGGCCGACTCGCCCAGCCCGTCGAGGTGGTCGATGACGGCAACCTTGTGCGGCATCGAGCAGTTGAAGCCGACCCAGCCCATCGCCCTGGCCCCGAGGACCGCGTCGGCGAGGTCGGCCGAGGAGACGTCGACGTTGACGTAGCGGGCGTCGAGCCCCGCCGCCGCGTAGGCCGCCTCCATCATCGCCACCGTCGGGTTGTCGTCGGCCGGGGTGGAGAAGGAGCCGGTCAGCGTGCTCAGGAAGCCCATGGCCCACCTTCCCACCGCGGGAGGTGCGTCCGCCACGGATGGGGGGCGCACGGCATACGACGCGGTGGTCTGAGAAACGACTTGACCCTCACGCGACGTGAGCCGTCACGGTGGTCCCATGACCACGACACGAGAGACTGTGACGGTGGACGAGCTGCTCACGGTGGGACAGGTGGCCGCGACCTTCGGCGTGACGGTGCGGACGCTGCACCACTACGACGAGGTCGGGCTGCTCACGCCGTCGGAGCGCTCGCACGCCGGCTACCGCCTCTACACGGCCGACGACCTCGAGCGGCTGGCGACCATCGTCACCTACCGGCGGCTCGACCTGCCGCTGGACGAGGTGGCGGCCCTGCTGCGCGGCGACGGCTCGACGATCGAGCACCTTCGGCGCCAGCGTGTCGCGGTCATGCACAAGGTCGACGAGCTCAGGGGGCTCGTCGACGCGATCGACAAGGCGATGGAGCGAGAGATGAACGAGCAGCCGGCGACCCACGAGGACCTCAAGGAGATCTTCGGCGACGGGTTCAAGGACGAGTACCAGCAGGAGGCGCAGGAGCGCTGGGGCGAGACCGACGCGTGGAAGCAGTCGGCACGCCGCACGAAGGGCTACACCAAGGCCGACTGGGAGCAGATCAAGGCCGAGGGTGACGCGGTGAACGCACAGTTCGTCGCGGCGCTCGAGGCGGGGCTCCCGGCGACCTCACCCGAGGCGATGGACGCCGCCGAGGCCGCGCGCCTGCAGATCCACACGTGGTTCTACGACTGCTCGCACGACTTCCACCGCAACCTGGGTGACATGTACGTCGCCGACCCGCGGTTCACGAAGACGTACGAGGGCATCGCGCCGGGGCTCGCGCAGTACGTCCGCGACGCCATCCACGCGAACGCCGACCGTCACGCCTGAGCCGCGTCTCAACTTTTGCTCCCCGTGCGGGAACCTTGAGGGTCCGGAGGGAAGATGTCCCTCCGGACCCTCAAGCTTCCCTCCGGATGGCTGACACAGCGCCCGTATGCCGTCCGCTCGCCGCGGTGCCCGCCTGTCCTCGCGCTCGCCTAGGCTCGGCCCGTGAGCGGACAGGGACTCTTCATCGCCTTCGAGGGCGGCGACGGCGCGGGCAAGTCGACGCAGGTGCGGCTGCTCGCGGCGGCGCTGGAGTCGCTCGGGCGCGAGGTCGTCGTCACCCGCCAGCCGGGAGGCACCCCACTCGGCGCCGAGATCCGCGACCTCGTCCTGCACGGCAACCACGTGTCGCCGAGGGCCGAGGCGCTGCTCTTCGCCGCCGACAAGGCGCACCACGTCGACCAGCTCATCCGGCCGGCCATGGACCGCGGCGCCGTCGTCGTCACCGACCGCTACACCGACTCCTCGGTCGCCTACCAGGGTGCCGGTCGGGACCTCGGGGCCGTCGAGGTGCACGACCTGCAGATGTGGGCCGTCGACTCGCTCGTGCCCGACCTCACCGTCATCGTCGACATCTCGGCGGAGGAGGGGCGCAGCAGGCGGGGCGAGGTCCACGACCGGCTCGAGTCCGAGGCCGACACCTTCCACGAGGCGATCCGCCACCACTTCCTCGCGATGGCCCAGGGCGCGCCCGAGCGCTACCTCGTCGTCGACGGCACCCTCTCGCCCGAGCAGATCCATGCGGCCGTCATGGGACGGCTCGAGTCGTCCGGCCTCCTCGACGGGGGCGCCGCGTGAGCGTCTGGCGCGACGTCATCGGCCAGGAGCCGGCGGTCACGACGCTGTCCCGGGCCGTCGAGGACCCGGCGTCGATGACCCACGCGTGGCTGCTCACCGGACCGCCGGGCTCGGGCCGTTCGGTCGCGGCGCGCGCGTTCGCCGCCGCCCTCCAGTGCCCGGTCAACGGCTGCGGTCAGTGCCGCGAGTGCCGCACCGCCTCCGACGGCACCCACGCCGACGTCGACGTCATCGCCACCGAGGGGCTGTCGATCAAGGTCGAGCAGGCCCGCGACCTCGTGGCGCTCGCCGCCCACCGCCCGTCCGTCGGCGCGTGGCGCGTCATCATCGTCGAGGACGCCGACCGGCTCACCGAGCGGGCCGCCGACGCCCTGCTCAAGGCCCTCGAGGAGCCGGTGCCGCGCACCGTCTGGATGCTCTGCGCCCCCTCCGTCGAGGACGTCATCATCACCATCCGGTCGCGCTCGCGGCACGTCCGGCTGCGCACGCCCTCGGTCGAGTCGGTGGCCGACCTCCTCGTGCGCCGCGACGGCGTCGACCGGCCGATGGCGATGTATGCCGCCCGCGCCGCCCAGTCCCACGTGGGCCTCGCCCGACGGCTGGCCCGCGACGAGAACGCCCGCATCCGCCGCCACGACGTCATCACGCTGGCGTCCAAGATCCGCACGGTCGGCGACGCCATCGACGCGGCCGCCGACCTGTCGACGATCGCCACCGAGGAGTCGCAGGCGTCCTCGGCCGAGCGCGACGCCGCCGAGAAGGCCCGGCTCATGGAGGTGCTCGGCGCCGACCCCACGGCTCGTACCCAGCCGCCGCACATCCGCTCGCAGCTCTCCTCGCTCGAGAAGGAGCAGAAGGCCCGGGCCACCCGCTTCTCGCGCGACATGGTGGACCGCGCCCTCGTCGACCTGCTCTCGGTCTACCGCGACGCGCTCGTCCTGCGCACCGGAGCCCCCACGGCGCTCGTCAACGAGGACTCGCGCAACGTCGTCCAGCAGGTCGCGCAGGTGCTCTCGTCGGAGCGGGTGCTTGTCGCCATGGACGCGATCGGCACGGCGCGCGAGCGGATCGCCGCCAACGTCCAGCCCCTCCTCGCGCTCGAGGCGATGGCGCTCGACCTCCGCCTGCCCCGCTGAGGGCACGGCCCAGCACCGGGCGTTCGCGCGGGCCGGGGCGCACGGCATACCTCAGGTTCGACCCGTAGGGTCGACGCCATGCGTCGCCTGCCCCTCACCGCAGCACTGGTCTCGGTCGCCCTCGTCGCATCCGGGTGCACCGCCGTCGGTGACCTCTTCGACCGGTCCGCGCCCGCCCCCTCGTGGTCGGCGCAGGAGCCGCCGGCCGGGATGGAGGGCACCGACACGTTCTACGAGCAGCAGCTCTCGTGGCAGGACTGCGGCGGCGCCCAGTGCGCCCGGCTCGAGGTGCCCCGGAGCTACGAGGAGCCCGACGGCGCCACCATCGAGGTGGCCGTGCTCAAGGTCCCGGCCCGGCGCGGGTCGCAACGGATCGGTTCGCTCGTCGTCAACCCGGGTGGCCCCGGCGGGTCCGGTGTCGACTACGCCCGCGCGGCCGACTTCGTCGTGGGCTCGTCGGTGAGGCAGCGGTTCGACATCGTCGGGTTCGACCCCCGCGGCGTCGGCCGTTCCGCCCCGATCGACTGCGTCGACGACAGCCAGCTCGACGGCCTCCTGGGAGCTGACCCCACGCCCGACGACCCCGCCGAGGACCAGGAGTTCGCCGACCGGTGGAAGGGCTTCGCGCAGTCGTGCGCCGACAACGCCGGCCCGCTGCTCGGACATGTGTCGACCGTCGACGCCGCCAAGGACATGGACGTCCTGCGGGCCGCGCTCGGCGAGAAGAAGCTGCACTACCTCGGCAAGTCCTACGGGACCTACCTCGGCGCGACGTATGCCGGTCTGTTCCCGCAGCTCGTCGGTCGCTTCGTCCTCGACGGCGTCGTCGCACCCGACCTCACCGCCCAGGAGGTCAACCTCGGCCAGGCCAAGGGCTTCGAGACCGCGACCCGCGCCTGGGCGAAGTTCTGCATCGACAAGGGCGACTGCCCCCTCGGTGGCTCGGTCGACGAGGTGATGCAGGGGATCCGTGACTTCTTGGCCAGGGTCGACGACGAGCCGCTGACCGAGACCGGCGACCCCGCGATCCCCGCGCTCACCGAGGGGTGGGCGTCGACCGGCATTGCCGCGGCGATGTACGACGAGGGCATGTGGGACGGCCTCGTCGAGGCGATGCGCCAGGCGCTCGCCGGCAACGGCGCCGAGCTCATGGGGCTCGCCAACAGCTACGCCGACCGCAAGCCCGGTGGCGGCTACTCCGGCAACATCATGGAGGTCATCTACGCGGTCAACTGCCTCGACAAGCCCGAGTCGGACTCGGTCGAGGAGCACGCCAGGGCGGCCGAGGCGTCGAAGGCCGAGGCGCCGACGTGGGGCCCGTTCCTCATGTGGTCCTCGCTCACGTGCGGCTCGTGGCCGGTGAAGACCGAGCGTTCGTCGCAGCCACCGTCGAAGATCACGGCGGAGGGGGCGCCCCCCATCGTCGTCGTCGGCACGACGCGCGACCCGGCGACGCCCTACGAGTGGGCAGTGCGCCTGCACGACCAGCTGGCCCAGTCCTCGCTCATCACCTACGACGGTGACGGGCACACGGCATACACGCGGTCCAACGACTGCGTCGACAAGCCGATCGACACGTTCTACACGAAGGGGACGGTGCCGGAGGACGGCCTCGAGTGCTGAGCGCCGTGGGGCGTGGGTGGCTCGGTGTCGCCTCGGGTCCACCTCGGTTTCGCGATGGGCCCGGGTTGTTCGTATACTCGTGCGGCGTGCTCGACCCAAGGGTCGGACACCGCGCCGCTTTAGCTCAGTCGGCCAGAGCGATTCACTCGTAATGAATAGGTCGTCGGTTCGATTCCGACAAGCGGCTCACTCAGAAACGGCTCCCCACCTGCATAAACAGGTGGGGAGCCGTTCGTGGTTCTGGCGTCAGTACACTCCAAAGTCCACTCTAAGCACGTCTGGACGGTGCTCTTCGTGGCGTTCGTCGCGACGATGCTCGCCCTGACCTGGACGGCATACCAGCGCGCGAACGCCGTCACGGTCCAGCCGACGTGGCAGCAACCGGTCGTCACCGTCGACGACGCTCGCGTGGTCGAGCTGGCTCAGCAGTGGGGTTCCCCGTTCCGTGTCGAGTTCGCGGCCAAGGCCGACGTGCGGGTGTCGTGGGTAGACCTGACCGGCGCGGCCAAGGCAGGCGGCGACCTGCGCGGCGACGCCGAACCGGTCGTGGACGGCGACCGGATCGTCGGGTGCGCGATGCGGCTGGACCCGGCACGCGCCACGGACGCCGTGCTGACGCACGAGTTCGGCCACTGCCTCGGTCTGGCCGGTCACCTCTACACCGAGAAGTCGCGCAGCCTCATGGTCGCCGGCGGCGAAGAGGACCGCGAGCACGGCAGCGCCACCGTCACGGAGTTCGACCGCACGGCGCTCGCCGAGCTCTACGCCTCACGCTGAGGTTTCCGCCGGCGCAGGCTCCACCGCTTCACGCGCCGGCCGTTGATCGTGGTCCAAGCGCCGCCACCCTCGTGCCAGGTGCGCCAGCCCTGCGCATCGAGGCGCTTCGCCCAGTCGACCTCGTCGCCGTCGGTCTCGGGGTCGTAGTCGGCCAGGGTGTACTCGAGCACGGCGTGAGGGTACGACCGCGGCCTGACAACGCGAGAAGCGCCCCACCTCCGAAGAGGTGGGGCGCTGTCGCATGTTGTGGATTCGGGCTGTCAGGTCCACCACGAGACGGGCCGGACGACGTGCGAGCCGGAGACCTGCGCGCCGAACGCGCCCTTCGACATGGCGGTGTCGTAGGTGGCCTGCGTGGGGAGGACGTGCGCGATCGTGATGCGTGACCCCGCGAGCCCGAGCAGCGTGTCCCAGTCGGCCTGGCTGGCGTTGTACTCGAGGCCGAGGGAGTCCCACGACGAGTGGTCCGTCGCGAGGATGCCGGTGCCGATGTTGACGGCGTAGAAGAACCCCCACGAGAACAGACCAGCGGCTCGCGCCTCGAGCCCGATGTGGGCGGAGTCGCCGTAGGACTTGATGATCGCCCGCGCTGGGCCGACCTCGGCCAGCAGCTTCGCGTAGAGCGCCTGCCGGCCCGCGAGGTTGATCGACTTCGGGTCGAACATCGTGACGTGGGTGTCTCCGTATGCCGCGATGTACTGGTCGAGGCTCATGTAGGGGCGGGGGATGCCTTGGGCGCCGAGGACGTTGTTGAAGGCCTGCACTTGTGCCCACGTCATCGACGCGATCGCGGGCTGCCCCGTGACGCCGGAGGTGCGGTTGATGTCGTCGTCGTGGAGGCCGACGAACACGCCGTCGCTGGTGCGGCCCAGCGACACCTCCATGACGCCGTACCCGAGCCGGGCGGACTGGGTGTAGGCGTAGAGGCTCATCTCGGCGTAGCGGGTGGAGTTGCCTCGGTGCGCCATCGTGAAGCCAGGCGTGGCGAGCATCTCGTCGACGTCGCGAAACCCGCGGAACATGGGCACGAGCGCGGTCGGAGTGACGGGCAGCCCGGCGTCGTTCGTGACGTAGACCTTCGTCGTGGCCCCGTTGCCGTCGAACGCTGCATGCCCGGGGCCGGGGTCGTGAGCTGGTGGCGCATCTGCGGTGCCTCGCAGGACGACGACCTGTGCGTGGGGTCCGGTGACGGTCGCGGCCCAGGTGATGCTCGCGGCGTCGGTGGGGCTGGTGTCGTAGGCGCGGGAGTACATGTGGAACGTGGTGCGGGAGCCTGTGACGGGGCCGCCCGTGTCGGTGTCGGTGACGAGGGTCCACCCTGCCGGCGTCGAGGTCGGTGAGCTCGCCTGGTTGGCGGTGGCCTCGCGACCGGACACGAAGAGGGCGAGCATGGGCCGACCGGTGGTGAACGCGACCGCCTCGGCGCGGCGCCCGTTGGTGATGGCGGTGCCGCCGAACGCGCTCGCCCCACCGGTGGGGGTGCTCGGGTCGACGTTCTTGACGGCGAACATCTCGGCGACGTACCGGCCGCCGCCGGTGAGGTTGAAGGTGTAGCTCGCGGGCTCGGCGGCGGCGTCGGTGACGAACTTGGCCCACACCGACACGAGGCGGACGTTGTTGTCCTGCACGTAGGTGGCGCTGATCCGGGTGAAGCCGTGCGCGTTGGTGTAGTCCCCGACAGTGGCGTTCTGCTCGCGCACCGCGAACACGAGGTAGTCGCCGTTGACGAGCGAGGCGGGCTTGGCGATGGTGAGCGTCGCAGACCCGGTCTGGTTGACGGCGCGGGTCTTGTTGACCCACTGCGGGTCAGGGCGCGGCACGCAGCACCACCAGAGTGTTGGCCGGGGTGCCAGCAGGCACGTCCTCGCCGGTGGTGCCGACGGCGAACACGACGTCGCTCACACCGTCCGCCCCCGCGGGTCCGGGCTCACCGGAGACGACGACGTTGCCGGCGCCGTCCGGGCCGGTGCCGTTGACGGTGCGCACGAAGCGGCCGTCGGCCTCGGTCTCGGTGAAGTAGCGGCTGTCGTGGTTGTGCGTGGCGGGCGCGTAGTCGCTCGAGGCGGTAGCAGCTGCGGTACCGAGCGTCGGCCGCCCGCTCAGGGAACCGTAGGCGCCGTCGAACGACGACGTGCCCGCGCCGATGTTCGCCCGCGCCTGCGCCTGCTCCGGGGTCGACAGCGACTGGGCAGCATCGACCCGGACGCGCTTCCCCAACGCGGCGGTGAGGGTGGCCGCGAGGTTGGGGTCGTTGCCGAGAGCGGCCGCGATCTCGGCGAGGGTGTCGAGCGTCGCGGGGGACGCGGCGGTGAGCGCGTTGACGAGGGCCTGCGCGTGCTCCTGCGCAGCGGTGAGCGTTGCCGCATCGCCGTCGCTGCGAGCGGTCGCCTCGGTGGTCAGCGCCGCGGGCTGGACGGCGCTGTCCGCCTTGTCGCCTTGCGCTGCTGTCGCGACCTGGGAGAAGTCGACCGAGAGACTCCGGTTGGCGGACAGGTCGCCGCCGCCAAGGAGGCCGGCGCCGGTGGCGATCTGCCGTGTGGGCTGGACCGCCGTCGACGAGACGGTGATCGAATCGCCCGCGTCGTTGACGACGATCTGCACGCCCGTACCGGCGACCAGCGCGGAGCCGATCACGTCACGCACGATCTCCGGGTCGGTGTCGCCTCCGCCTCCGCCCGTCGCGGTGATGGTGAAGGTGTCGCCGGCGTCGTCATGGGTGACGACGACCCCAGACCCGGCCACGACGAACGCGGCGACGAGGTCGCGCACCGTCTCGGCGAGGTCGGTGATCGAGTTCGCCGGCTGGACGTGGCCGGGCTGTGACGCCGTATCGGCCTTCGCGCCCTGCGTGGTCGTGGCCGCGCCGACGGTGGCCGCTGTGAGCACGACAGCGCCGGTCTGCCCGTTGACGGACGCGACTGCGCCGCCTTCCCCGCCCGGAACCGGGACGGCAACGTAGCGGGCGGGGTCGATCCCGGTCGGCACCTGCACGGGCGTGACGGTGAGCAGATCGATCGTCGCGCCGTCGACCTTGGGAGCCTCGAATGTGAAGGGCTCGAAGCCTGTCGCAACGTACCGAAAGCGGACATGCCACACCATGCCGGGCTTCCACTTGAGCTCGACCGAGAATGCGCCTTGCTCGTCGAGCTCGACCTCGACGTCACCGAAGTTGACCGAGTCGTCCTCGATGAAGGTGCCCGGCGTCGGCGTGAACACGAGGGTGCCTGCCTGCGGCGTGCCCGGGGAGTCGGGGCGCTCGAGACGGCCTGTGACGGTGAACGACATGAGGGCTCCTGAGTCAGTTGGCGTAGACGCGCTCGGCGGTGTTGCAGTCTTCGACGTGGTAGCGGGGTGCGCCGCCCGGCCAACGGAGGAACCCTTGCCCGCCCTGGTCCTGCGTCGGGTTCGCGAGGGCGTGGTTGTTGCCGCGGTACAGGTGCGACCCGAGGACGCGGATGCGTCCGCGAGTGGCCGGCCCGCCCTCGTAGGAGACATACCCGGCGAGGTGGCACTGCTCGTAGGTCAGGGTGGGGTGCATCGGGAAGCCCCACGGCGACTGCCCCACGACCCGCGTCAACGGGTAGTCGTAGGAGGTGGTGTTCTGGATCGACGACTGGTCAGTGCAGTGCCGGAACCCGACCGTGCCGTGACCGAGCTCGCAGTCGAGGACGCGATGGTTCGCGGCCTTCGGCTCGAAACGGACACCCTCGAACGAGAACTGTGCCGCGCCCAGGTTGTTGTAGTTCAGGCCGAGGTGGATGAACCGCATCGCGGGCGCGGCGCTGGACGACGCCGACCACGACCCGTTGCGGACGTGCAGGTTGCCGCCCTTCACGAAGTCGATCAGTGTGCCGCCGGCCAGGATGAAGAAGCAGTCCCGCATCCAGTAGTCCAGAAACTGGTTCTGTTGGTTGTAGGTGCCGGAGATGCCACCGACCTTGAGGAACGCGTCGCTGTAGGTGGCGGTCTGCCCGGAGATGTGGGCGAAGCTCATCTCGGAGTTGAGGTTGGCGGTGGAGCCGCCGTCGAACCCGAACACGCGCTTCCAGTTGCCGCGGAAGTTGAGGCGCTCGAACGTGCATCCTTGGTTCTGGTTGGCGCCGCCGCCGTCGTGGTAGGCGTACAGGAACGACGCGTCGGGGTGTGCCGACTCGACGGTCATGTCCGCGACGCGGGCCATGCGCAGGCGCTTGTTCGCGGACATGAGGTTCCCGACGCGGGGGTCGCTGCCGGTGCTGGACGGTGTGAACCGCAGCGTCGTCGTCTCCCGGCCGGAGCCGACGATCTCGACACCGAAGAAGCCGTCGTTGTTGCCGTCGGACGGGGTGAGCAGCGCGTCGTTCTCGCGGATGTCGAACACGCCGGGAGGGAACAGCATCCGTTTGCGTGCCGCACCCGTGCCGGCGCCCTTGGATGCGAGGAGCTCGTCGCGGGCAGCCTTCACCGCGGCCGTGCTCGAGTCCTTGACGGTGACGGTGTGCGGCTGCTCGTTGACGACGGTGACGCTGACGGCGGCCACGGTCACGCCGTCGCTGTGAACACGGCCGTCACGCCGTCGTCGCTGGTGAGGGTCCAGTCGCGCGCCTGGTCGACCACGACCACGGCGGTGTCGGCGGCGGGTTGGCGCAGCACCGCGGACACGTCGGCCTCGCCGACGCCTGCGACGGACACGCGCACCTGCACGGGTGTTTCCGCGTACTGGTCGCGGTCGGTGGGGCCGGTGACGACGGTGAGGGTCATCTGGTCGCCGGGGTTGTAGACGGGCCGGTCGAAAGCTGCGGTGATGGCCATGCGGAAGTCCTCAGGTCAGTGTGGGAGTTCGCGGGAGAGGTAGCGGCCGAGGCCGATGAGGACGAGAGCCGTCACGGTCGCGTCGAGGATGAAGCGCTCGGCGAGACCGTGACGGGCGAGGTCGATGTTGCGACCGGCGATGGTCACCACTGCCAGCCGAGGGCCAGCGCGAGGACCGCGAGGAGGATCCGCTTCATGCCCGTCACCTCCCCGAGTAGTCGTCGTCGATGTGCGGGTCGAATGTCTGCGAGCTCGTCGGCAGGGTGCCGGGGATGAGCTGGCTGGCGACGTCCTCGGTGGGCAGCACGGGCGTGACCTGCTGCGGCGACGGGTCGACGGGGTCAGCGACGGGGGAGGTGCGGTCGCGGTTGATGAGCGAGAACCCGACGGCGACGGCAGCCATGAGTGCGCCCTGCTGCGAGTCGGACATCGCGAACCCGAACCCGGCTGCCAGAGCGACGACGGCCTTGATGAGGCCGATGACGCGGGCGAGGCCGACGTCCTTGGTGGCGTAGCCGACGTAGAAGCCGGCCGCGGCGGAGACGACGGCCATGACGAGCGCGGCCTGCTCGCCGCTGATGAACGCGGCGAACGACAGCGCGAGCGCGAGGAGGGCCTCGATGAAGCCGACGACCATGGCCGGCTCGCGACCGAAGATCGTGACGCCCTTGGGCGGGTCGATGACGCGGGCGGGCTCGAGCGCGCTCATGCCTGCGCCTCCTGCTCGACCTCGGTGACGGCGTCCTTGACGGCCTGCTTGGTCTCGTCGACCGTGAGCGGTGCGCCCTTCTGGGCGAGCGCCTCGACGATGCGACGGGTGGCGCGAGCGTCGACGGCGGCGTTGAAGGCGTAGGTCCAGATGGACCAGACGGCCCGGGAGAACGGCCAGGTCTTGCCCTTCTCGGTGGGGTGCTGGATCTGCAGTGCCATGAGCTCGTCCTCCTCGGACGTGTTCGGGGTGACCGGGGCGGGCGCCGGGGTCGGGGAAGCGGGAGGGAACAGGGCCGCCCAGGTCTTGGTGTCGACGACACCGGTGACAGGCAGGCCCTTGGCCGTCTGGAAGGTGCGGACCGCGGCCTCGGTGGCGGGTCCGAACGAGCCGTCTGCGGTGAGGGAGAGGGCGTTCTGGACGCGGGCGACCTTGTCGCCTGTGGCGCCGCGGCGCAGGTCGGTGCCGGCGCTCATGGCGCGGGCGACGTCGGCGCGGAAGTCGGGCATCGACATCTTGCCGGGGTCGATCTTCCCGCTCTCGCTCGTCTCCTTGTGCCCGGCGACGCGGGTCGCAGGCCAGCCGTACGCCGTGCACAGGGCCGCGACGAGCCGGACGTACGCGGAGTACTGCGCGGAAGTCCAGCCCTCGAAGCCGGTGTTCATGGCCTCGATGCCGACGTAGAGCTCGTTGCCGTCGCCGGCCGGTATGCCGCCGAACGCCTTGGCCTTGCCAGCGTGGTTGGCGCGACCGGCGGCCATGACGTAGACGACACCGGTACGGGAGAGCGCGAGCTGCGCGAGCGGTGCCTTGAGGTCGGGTCGGCCCTCGAGCGCCATCTGCTCGGCGGTGCGCCGGGTGTCGCCGGCGCCGGCGGTGTGGTGGCAGAGCACGCCGCGGGGGTTGAAGTCGCCGGGACGCCCGCGGGTCTTCCAACCGGGGATCTCGACGACCGTGAGCCCGGCGGCGCGGGCGATGGTGGCGAGGTCGGTGAGCAGCCGTGCCATGTGGGTCCTCCTGGTCTGGGCATGGCGAAGGCCCCGAGGTGCACTCGGGGTGGTGGCCGCTCGAGGCGGCGACGGGGTCAGTGGTCGTCCGGGACCGGAATGCCGTGGTCAGCCATGAGCTCGTGACACAGGCGGTGCCGGTTGATCGTGTGGGCGTGGTCGGCGATCTCGTCCTTGAGCTCGCGCTGCAGCCCTTCGTAGGCACGAGTCGCCCACTCGTCGGACGGTGGCGGGATGACTTGGCCCTGCTGGACCGTGGCGGGGTCAGGGCGGGGACCGCGGCGACGCTCGAGGAAGTACCGGATGACGACCCACAGGCCGGCACAGGCTGCGGCGAAGATGGGAAGCGCCTGCAACGCGAGGGAGACCGCGCGCTCCATGGCTACTCCCGCGTGGTGTCGGCTTCGGCCAGCGGCGCCGGGTCGGCGGGCCGGGGGTGGGCGTGCGCGGCCTTGAGCTTCTTCTGCTCGCGCCAGATCTGCCCGACCCGGGCGAGCATGCCGACCACGATGCCGCCGAAGATCGTGGTGAAGTTCGACGCAGAGTCGAAGCCGATGACGAGCACGACGCAGGTGACGAGCACGATGTTCATGGCCGCGGTGAGAACGCAGCCGGCGGCTTCGCACCAGAGGGGGATGACGGGGAGGCGCACGGTCGGCGCGAGCATCGCGGACGCGAGAACCACGGCCGGGCCGATGAAGTACAGCGACGCCCACAGCGCGGTGAGCGGTCCGCCGAGCTTGGCCGTGACCCACTCGTGGCCGGCGACGTCGAGGATGTGCAGGAGTCCGAGCCACGTGAGAACGACGTAGAGCGTGATGGCGGCGGCGTGTCGGGTCGACGTGATCGACAGGGCCTTCGTCATCCGAGCACCGGGCCCTTCTTGCGGGAGAAGAGGTAGTAGGCGGCGAGGATCATCAGCGCCCAGGACAGGCCGGTGTAGGCGATCGCGCCGGAGGGGGCTGTGCCGAGTCGGGCGGAGGCTTGGATGAGCGCGAACCCCCAAGCGGTCCAGATGAGCGACTGTGCGCCCAAGGACAGCGCGAGGGTGCGGCGGCCGCCGGGGATCGCGGTCACCGTGGCGAGGGCGAGGGCGAGCATGCCGGCGCCCCACTGCTGGATCGGTCGCCATTCGTAGGTGACGGTGAAGCCTTTGGCCGCGAGGTAGGACTCGGGGTTGGTGAGCTGTGTGATGCCGATGCCTGCGGTGATCGCGGTGAGGATGAGCGCGATCGCGAGGATGTAGTGCTCGGCCTGGTCGAGGCGGTTGCCTGCCTGGTGGATGACGCGGCGGACGATGGTCACGTGGAGCCTCCATGGTTGAGGGCGGCGCCCGGCGCCGACGGGTGTCTCTCAGCCCCGCACGGTTTCCAGCCCAACTGGTTGCCGTGCGGGGTCTGTTGCGTCAGGAAACGGTGGTGACCGCGCTGTAGTACGTCAGCGTGACGCCGGCAGCCTCAGACCACGCGTGACCCGCAGCCGCCGCCAGATGGTTCGCGCCCGTGTACACGACGTTCCCCACTACAGCGACCACGACCGCCGATCCCGACGCGAACGGCGCATTGAACGGGATCGCGAGAACCTGACCGGGCAGGATGTTCGTGGCGTCGTTGACTGTCATCGTTCGCGCGTCCGTCACCGACGTGATGGCGACGGCACCACCGCCCGCGGCGGTCAGGGTGCCGAGGGTCGCGCCCGCCGCGAACTGTGACTTGACGAACGTGCCCGCGACCCGGCGCACCAGATCGTTCGAGCCGACCGTGACCGTCTGCGTGGGCGCCTCGAGCTGCACACCCATCTGCTCCACCACGAACCCGGACGACGCCGGGTAGAACGCCTCCGCGATGCCCTGGTTACGGATCGGGTAGAACGGCTTGTGGCCCGCCGCGCAGCGGATCATGTTGCCGCGCACCGTGCCGTCCGTCTGCGAGCCGGAGCGCGCCGCGACGGTCTCGATCATGTTGTCGGTGAGTGTCCCGTAGATGGACGTCTGCGAGAACACGTTGCCCTCCGCGACGCGCCAGTTCTTCGTGTTGCGGACGATGCGGACAGGCTCGCGCACGTTGACGAACTTGTTGCTGGTGACGTCGAGGCCGTCGATCCACGCCGACGACGCGTCTGCGACGTAGGCGAGAACGCCGAACCCGCCGCAGTTGTCAACGGTGTTGTTGATGACCTGCACGCCCGTCAGCGCCACCTCCGTGTAGAGGCGCACAGCCGAGTCCGCGGACGAGTAGACCCCCGACACGCGGCGCACCGCGTAGGTGACGACGTTGTCGCTGATCTTGAGGTCGATGAGCGGCGACGTCTGCGTGCCGTCGTTGCCGGGAGCACCGGGCGTGCCGAGGTACATGCTGACCAGCGCACCCGCAGCAGCGACGCCCACGTTGTTGATGGTGAACGCGTTGCGGCGAATCCGGGTGCGCTGCATCGGCGCCGGCGACGTGACCGCCATGCCCCAGATTTCGACACCGAACCGGGTGACGGTCATGCGGTTGTTCTCGATGACGTTGTCGTCGGCGCCCTTGGGCCAGCCGGGGTAGTAGGTGGCGAGCGGGTCGATGTAGGTGTTCGCGGTGAAGATGACGCCGTTGCGGAACTTCGACGAGCCGGTGGTCTTGTTCCCGGCGACCGTGTTGCGGTGGCCCTGGAACTCGATCGCGGTCTGTGCGACGAACGTGTTGGTGGTCGGCTCGATGACGGTGAAGGAGTTGTCCTGGTAGCGACCGTCCATCGAGTTCGACCACAGCACCGACATGTCGAACCAGCCGAGGGTGTACCCGGTCAGGTCGACGGTGATGTTGTTGTCGCGGAGCTTGACGTTCGCGCCGACGTGCTTGACACCCCACACGCCGTTGCAGATGAGGTCGCACGACTCGATGGTGATGTTGGCGCCGATGAGGTTGAACAGGGTGCGGGCCTTCGCGAAGTCGCCCGCGGTCCCCGTCATCCCGGTCGTGCCGGCACCATCGACGGTGAGGTTGCGGACGGTGAACCCGTCGCACGACCCGGTGGTGGGGTAGCAGAACAGGAACGCCCAGTCCGTCGTCCCGGTCACCTTGAGGATGGACCCGCGGCGGTCCTGCCCCTCGATGGTGACGTTCGCGGGCGCGGTGAGGGTGCGGGCAGCCTTGCCAACGATCTTCCACGTCCCGGTCGGAACCCACACGACACCCTTGGTGGTGGCGGCGGCGTTCATCGCGGCCTGGATCGCGGGGCCGTTGTCGGTGGCGGCGGTGGTGGCACCGTAGTCGCGGATGTCGTACCGGTTCAGCGCCCCGGCGAGAGCGACGCGCGTGTTGGAGGTGGTGCCGTTGATGGCTGCTGCGACGGCAGAGTCCGCGGGCGCGCCGACGAGGTTCGCGGCGTTGGTCGCAGCCGTCGCCGAGGTCGCGGCAGAGGACGCAGCAGATGTGGCCGCCGCCTCGGCGGCGTTCACGTCCGCAACGAGGTCCGCGACGTTCGCGAACTCGGGCGGCACCGGCTCGGCGTTCACGATGGCCGTCACGGGCGCCGACGCACCCAGCGACGCCGGAAGCATGCCCGCGAACGACAGCCGTCGCGCATTGCCCCGGCCGCGCCCGCTGATCCCATCGAACTCGATGTCGACCGTGTACGTGAACGTGGAGCGGTCCGCGGCGAGGATCTCGGGACCGTCCGTCGCAGGCACCGTGAACGTCACCGACTGCTCGGTCGTCGCGGACTTCGGCGCGGGCACCACCGAGGACAGGAACCCGCCGCTCGTGAGCCGCACAGTGCGGGACGGACGGATCGTCGCGGTGTAGGACCGCACGCTCGACCCGTCGCCCGCAACACCCAGGTGCGCGAGCTCGGGGTCACGCGGGTCGATGATGAGCTCGATCACGCTGCACCCCTCCACAGAACATCGAACGCCATGACGGACGCGTCGCCGCCGACGTCACGGGTGGCGCTGCCGGAGGCTGGGTTCTGGTAGACCTGCACCTCGATCAGGTCGCCCGCGGCGACGTTGAACGCCGCCGTGACGGGCACCGAGCGGTCCGAGGTGGAGACGTTGCTGCGCTTCACCGAGCCGCCCCCGAGGATGCGAACGTTGATCTGGCCGGCAGGGGTCGCCGCGAACAGCGCCTGCGCCTGCACCTGCACCTCACCGGCGATGAGGCACCTCACCTTCCCGGCGGTGACCTCGAACACGTCAGCGTCAGTCGTCGCAACGGACCAGCCGAGGCCGGACCATGCGCCGGCGCCGAGGGCCGCGACCGACCCGAACGTGCCGGACGCGCGAGGCATACGCCCCCCGGCGGGCACCCACTGGTTCGACGTGCCGCGCCACCGCCAGAGGGTGCCGTTGTTCTCCGTGATCGCCCAGCCGGACTGGCCGGGCGGCATCGTGGGACGCGCCAGCAGCAGGGCGGTCTTGTTGGCAAACCGCAGGATGGTGTGCGTGTCGAGCCAGTCGGCCTGGGCCTGCATCCCTGCGGGCCAGTCCTCACGGGGGTTGATCGTGTCCGGGTCGATGATCGGGTAGCCCGACGGCGTCTCGAAGAAGCCAGCTGGTGCGGCCATGGGTCAGTTCTCCTAGGCGAGTCGTTGCTTGAGGGAAGCGGAGTCCCAACGGACATCCACGGTCGAACCGGCGGCCGCCTCGCTTCGCAGACCGACGCGGCACCACTGGTGGCCGGTCGGGATGACGAAGTCGGCGAACAACAGAGGCCACGCCTCGCCTGGGGCGAGCACCTGAGCCAGCAGGTGGAAGGTCGCAGCGGGGTTGAAGTAGGCGGCGTCATCCTGCGTGGCAGCCGTGAGAACCTCGATGTCGACCTTCAAGTCGGTCGCGCCAGTGGGCTTGGCCGATACGAACGCCGACACGCGGTAGGTGGCTCCCGCGTCGACTCGCGCGGCCTGCGTGCGAAGCACCACGGTGTTGTGCTGCCAAATGCCCGGTGGCGAGGTCACCCGCGCGACCTGAGTCCCCGAGAGGGGCGAGTCGGTGCTGACGTCCAGCGGGTCCGGCTCGCCTGTGCGGAAGTCCCATGCAGGCTGCCATTGGTTCGGCCACTCGCCCGGGATCCCGGCCTCGAACCCCGGGTTCGACAGGAGCTCTGGGCCGAAGATCATGCCCCCGCTCTCGTCCGGGCCGGTGCGGGTCGACACGATCTCGAACCCGCCAAGCATCGGCAGAAGCGTCACGACGGAGCCGATCTCGAGGGATGCTGTCGTGGCGCGGTCCGAGAGGTAAGCGGGGACTTGGCCACCGCCAACCTCAACGATGTAGAAGCCGTCGGCGCCAAGCTCCACCACCCGGCCCGGGCGTCCGATCGCGTCGTTGCGCGGGCTCATGCCGACTCCTCGTCCAGATCCGACAGGCCGTCGCCGAGCTTGGCCACCCGACCGGAGGCGCGCATCGACACCCCGAACAGGTCCGGCACGTCGACGTCGTCGATGACGACCGAGTAGCGGCGGCGCCTGCCCTGCGTGGTGGTGCGTATGCCGTGCACGTCACCGGCTTCGACGCCGGGATGCATCTTCGCCTCGTAGTCCACGGAGACGCGTGCACCAGACGTGCGGGTGACGATCGCGCGGGCCATGAGGTCGCACTGCGACTTCGACGTCGGCACTGCTGTGCGCACGACCCGGGTAACGGTGCCGATGGCGCTGGTGCCGGTGTCGCTGAACGCGTCGGTGTAGGAGCCGGTGTGACGGGCGCCGGAGGGGTGCTCGGCCTGGACAGCGACGGAGTTCACGACCTCCTCGATGTCGGCCTCGGCGTCGGCCTCGATGAGCAGGTCGTCCGATGGTGACCAGACTGGGCGGGAGTAGATGCCGCCGATACGGCGCAGCACGACCCAGCCGTCGGGGCGCAGGAACGTCTCGCAGCCGATCGACGTCGCGAGCTCCATGATGACGGCGGCGCGGGAGTCGCTCTCCATCCACGTGACGCCCGGCATGGCGCTGCCGTCGTAGGACTCGTCGATGAACCCGCGGATGAAGGGGATGGCCTCACGCCACAGCGACTCGATCTGGCCCGCGATGGTCGCGCCGGCGATGGAACGGCGGGGGGTGAGGAAGCCGTGACGTCCGACGCGACGTGCCAAGTCGGTGAGGGGCAGGGACAGGGTCGCGCCGTCACGCGAGGGGCGCCCGACGACGGCCCACATGATCGGGATGGGCCGCCCGACGCCCTCGACGCCGCGCCAGAGCCGCACGGCCACGCCGGGGACGAGCAGGTCGCGGACCTCGCGCGAGTTCGGGACCTCGATCGTGCCCGTGCGGCGCACCAGGTCCCCGTTGGAGATGCGGTACGCGCCGTCGACGACGTCGAGGTTGCCGCGCTTGTACGCGTGGTGCCAGACCTGGGCTCGGAGGCTGATGTTGTGGGGGCCGCGCAGCGCCTCCTCGACGATCTCGGAGCCGTAGATCACGGCATTCCGCCCCAGAGCGTCGGCATCCCAGCCCACCACTTCGTGGGCATCAGGTCCCAGCCGTAAGCGTCGGCCTCGATCACCGACGGCCGGTCCTGCACGAGGTAGGGCAGGGTGAGGATCCGGCGCGGCGACTCGCAGGCGTTGATGAACCGTCGCTTGGAGACGTCGAGCACGCGCACGTACCGCGGGCCCTCGTCGTCGTGCCCGGGGTGGGTCGAGAGGAAGAGCACGGTCTGGTCGTAGAGCAGGTCCAGCAGGCCCATGACGTCCTCGCGCGTAATGCCGTGCACCGTCATCGACGACTGCACCCAGTCACGGTTGCCCGTCGCGGCCGACATCGCTCGGCCCGAGTAGGGGCGGGCCGACGACACGCGCGCTGGCATCTCCACGTCACCCTCAGCCTGCACCTCGAGCGGATACGACAGCTCGGGGCGAGACAGGTGCACCAGCCAGTTGCCGACGTCCGGCAACGCGACCGTGTCCCAGTCGCCTGAGTCGCCCTCGTAGGTGAGGGCGACACCCTGCGGCGCCTCGTAGTCGTAGATGACGCCGTTGACCACGCCACCGCGGACGGTGACGACGTCGCCGGAGGCGTCGGTGCGGGTGACGGCGGCACCGTCCGTCTCGAGCTTGACCCGGGGCGGCCACGCGTCCGGCTCTGCGGTCGCGATGAGCGTCATCACTCGCCTCCGTTCTCGCGGCTGCGGGTCTGGTGCGTGGAGACGATCCGTCCGAAGTCGCGGCCGTCGACGCGGAGCCGCAGCCCGCGAATGTCGGCGCCGAGCGCAGCAATGGAGTCCTGCAGGGGCGCAAGGTCGGAGGCGGGGGCACTCACATGGACGATCGGGGAGCCGGTCGACAGCGCCGGGCGGGCGGCATACTGCGCGGCCCGTGACGTCGACATGACCGCGCCACCGTCGGCGAACTTCGGGACCCTGCCGGCGCGAGCTGCGGCGCGCAGCGCATACATCGCCGCCTGGCCTCCGACTGCCTGAACCTCGGCGGCCGTCCAGACGTGCTCCCCATTGGACAGGCGGGCCGGAATGGAGTCCGACGTGGCCGTGCCGGCACCGAATACCGCACCACCGCCGGCGCGGGTGATGCCGCCAGCGGTCGAGCGACTTCCCGAGGTCGTGTAGTCGGTGTTCACGCCGATGTTGATGCGCTTGTCGCGCAGCCGTGCGATCTTGGCGGCGGCGGCGTCGAGCGCACTCAGGCCCGTGACATTGGCGGCGACCGTAACCTTCTTGCCCTTGAGGGTGTAGATCTTCCCGTTGAGCTTGACGACCCGATCGCCGGAGGCGGTGGCGCCGAGCTCCTGCACCTTGACCGTCTTGTCCTTGAGGCCGAAGATCGCACCGTCCATCTCGACGATGTTCTTCGTCGAGGGCTTGGCCCTGCCGGCCTCCTGGACGGTGACGGTCTTGCCGTTCAGACCCTTGATGACGGTGTTGAGATTGGTGACCTGCTCAGCGGACGTCTCGGCGCCCACGGCCGAGACCAAGGTCGAGACCTTCTCGGGGATGAGTCCGTAGTTGTCGGCCAGCTGCGCGGCGAAGGTGGCGTTGTAACCCATGGCGACCGCGGTGGCGATGAAGTCCTCACGGTTGCGCTTCATCGTCGCGCCGATCTCGCCTGCACCGCGGCCCATATCGACCTGGGCCGCCGACACTTCGAGGTAGGAGGCCGAGAGCTCGCGCAGCGCGGTCTCCTGCTCGACCTGTGTGCCCTTGATGGCGTCGCGTGCGGCCTTGAAGGCTTCGCTCGAGTTGGAGATCGCCTGCTGCTCGGCGCGTAGCCCGCCACCGAGGGCGACGATGCCCTCCTTGACACCGTCGAGGGCCTCCGCGTAGTCCTCGGCCGACTGAGCCGAGTCCTCCATGACGCCACCGACGGCCTTGAGCTCACCCGCGGCGTCGCCCGCCGAGCCAGCCGCGAGCTTCTGCTGGTTGTCGGCCTCCTGCAGCGCCGCGGCATACGCCGGCAGGGAGCGGGAGGCGTCCTCGGCTGAGACGCCGGCGGCCTTGAGGAACTCCGCAGCCTTGTCGCCGTTGCCGGACGCGACGAGCTGCGCGAGAGCCGCGTCGTAGGACGTGAGCGACTCGCGAGCAGAGTCGATGCCGCCGCCGAAGAGGTTGGCGACGGGGGAGACCTTCTCGATGACGGAGCCGAAGGTCGACCCGGCCGAGGTCGCGGTCGCCAGAGAGGTGGCGAAGTCGGCGGTGGCGTCCTTGCCCTTGAGGATCTTCGCGGTCGCAGCCTCGGTGCCGGTGACGCTGGCACCCATCCAGTCGGCGATGACCGAGCCGGACTTGTCGAAGAGCGCCGTGGCTGCGGCAGCACCGGCGGCCGCGGCCCCGATGACGCCGAGGGTGCGGGCGTACTTGCCGCCGCTGATGCCGGTGGCGTCGAGCGACTCCTTGAGGTCGAGGACGGTGGTGGTGAGCTTGATGGTGCCGCCGACAGCCAGGAGCGCGGCCGCACCGATGCCGGCGACGGTGGTGATCGCGGTCTGCGCGGGCTGGGGCAGGTCGGCCATGGCCTGTGCGACACCGGAGACCGCGTCAGATGCCTTGACGATCGCGGGAGCGAGGACGGCGCCGAAGTCGATCGCGGCGTCCTGCACGTTGTTGCGTGCGATCTTGAGCTGGGAGGCGGTCGTCGCGTAGCGCTTCGCGGCCTCGTCCTGCAGGGCGTTGTTCTGCTCCCACGCGGTCTTGCCGAGCTTGAGGGAGTCGGTGAGGATGTCGCCGGCGCCGGCGAGGCGCAGCAGGACGGAGGTGTTCTCCGTGCCCGCGATGCCGACGTCCTTGAGGGCCGCGACCGCGTCGCCGCCGGACTCGTTGATCCCGCCGAGGCCACGGACGAAGAGGTCGATCGCGGCGACCGGGTCAGCGTTCCACTTGGACGCGAACTCCTCGGCAGAGACGCCCGCGATCTGGGCAAAGCCCTCCATGGTCTCGCCGCCCTCGATGACCGCAGAGTTGATCTGCTGCATCACCCGGGACATGACGCCGCCACCGAGCTGGGCCTCGATGCCGACCGACGACATTGCGTTGGCCAAGGCGAGGACGTCGGCCTCGGTCGCCCCGATGAGCTTGCCCGCGCCGGTCAGGCGCGTGGCCATCGAGACGATGTCCTTCTCCGTCGAGGCCCCGGCGTTGCCGAGAGCGACGATCGTGGAACCGAGGCGCTCGACGCCGACGGCACCCTCGCGGGACATGGTGCCCATGACGTTGCTGATCTGGGCCATCGACGTGGCGGCCTCGTCAGCCGTCAGGTTCGTCGACTCGCCCATCGCGATCATGGTCTCGGTGAACTGGAGGATGTCCTCGCGCTTCACACCGAGCTGCCCGGCAGCCTCGGCGACGGCCGCGATCTCCGTGTGCGTGGACGGCAGCGTCGTCGCCAGGTCGCGCAGACCGCCCTCGAGCACAGCCATCTGCGAGGCGGACCCGTCGACGGTCTTCGTGACGCCCGCCCACGCGGACTCCCAGTCGATCGCGGCCTTGCCGGACAGGGCGAGTGCCGCGCTCACGGCGAGGCCAGCCTTCGCCGACGCGCCAGCGACGTCGTTGGCGGCCGCGCGGCTCTTGGCCGAGGACCCCGCGACCTCCTTGCCGAAGCCGGTGACCGCTGCCTTCGCCTTGAGCGTGTCGGAGATGAAGCGGTCGACGTCGGCGCGGTAGACGGCGGTGACGGTGCGCTGGGTCACTGGCTCACCGCCCTCTCGTCACGTCGTCTGTGGCTGCTGCGTCGGGGCGAGATGGGCGGTCCACTGGTACTGGCCGTGGTCGTGCGAGCCCGCCTCTTCGAGGGCTCGTCGGAACTCGGCTTGCGCCTTCGCCAGGGCGTCGCACTTGAAGCACAGGAACGGCGGCGGAACGACGTACTTCCCGGACGAACCGGGGGTGCCATCGTTGGCCTCGTCCATGGACTCGTCCTTGTGTGCCCCGCAGCCGCCACTGCACAGCCCGGCCTCGTATCGACGGAGCGCGACGAGAAGGTCACGGTCCTCGTCAGTCGGCAGGGAGCCGCGTGGGCGGATGCCCCACCACTCCGAGGGGAGCAGCCCGGCCGAGCGGGCGACCGTCAGCTCTTCGGCGGCGGACTGGTCAGCGACGAGGACCTCTGCGAGAAAGGGACGGTCACGCCGACCCCCAGGTGTGCGGCGTTCGCGGTGGCGGCGATCGTCTGCAGGAAGTACTCGCCCAGCCCGGCGACGCCCTTGGCGCCGCGGTGGAGCGTCTGCAGGTCCGTCCACTCGAGCTCGATGGGCTGCCCGTTGATGGAGACGACCTGCGCGGCCCAGATGCTGTAGTCCCGCTCGCCGGCGACGCCGTCCGGTGACTCGGGGGTGGACTCCTTGATCTCGGCGATCTCGGCCGAGGACAGGCCACGCATCTTCCACGTGACGATGGACTCGAGCATCTCCTCGCGCAGCGCCTCGAGCTCTTCGGCGACGGCGTGGGCGTCGATCTCGTTCTGGCTCATCCCGGCGGCGCGCTCGTCGACGACGTGCGCTTCGGGGCGCTCGAGCTTGGCGGCGAGCTCTTGGATGCGGCCCATGAGGTGGGGCTTGCCGCAGACGTCGATGCTGCGGGTGGTCAGCGCGGTGCCGGCCATCCATGAGCGGAGGTCGAAGGTCTTGGCGTCGGGGGCGCTGGGCTCCTGCTCGTCGATGCCGAACGCGGCGCCCGCCTTGGTGGCTGCGGTGGCCTTCGCGGGGGTGCGCTTCTTGGACACGGTGGTGCTCCTCTGGTCGGACTGGTCGGGGTTCTGGTCGGAAGGGGTGACGCAGGGGGGGTGCGGGGCCGTCCGACCAGAGCCGGCCCCGCACCCGATCTGGGGGACTCAGGCGGTGAGCGCCAGGTCCTTCGCGCGGCCGCCCGGCTTCACGAACACGGCCTGCGAGACGCGGCCCTTCGTGTTGCGGGTGAGCGGGAGCTTGCGCTGCGGGCCGAGCTCGATGGCGTAGGCGTCGACGAACTGGGTGGTCGCGACGGGCGCGTTCCCGGACTCGATGCCGTAGCGCATGACGAGCACGCCCTCGGAGCCCTCGGTCATCGCGGCGTACGCCTTGTTGCTGACCGACGCCGGGTTCTGGACGTCGTAGATGTACTCGAGGTCGTTGATCGTCCACGTCGTGGAGCCACGCGACTGGCCGGGGTCACGCAGGCAGGCCCGGTCGTCCTCGATCGTCTCGGTCGCGGCGGTGGGCTCCGGCGGGGTCGTGAAGTAGCACCCGACCTGCACCGTGTCTGCCTCGAGGAGGTCGGCGACGGAGACCGACGCGACGCTGGTGGCGCCCGGGATGAACCAGGCCTGGAACATGCCGCCGGCGTCGAAGCCGGGGGGGACGTCGATGCTGAATGCCATGAGGGTCAGGCCTCCTGCGCCGGCTTGCCGGCCTTGTCGGTGCGGGTGGTGGGCTTGGCGCGGGCCGGGAGCGGCTTGCCGGTGCCGTCGACGGCGGCCTTGTCGAGGACCTTGAGGTCGTCGGAGCTGTCGGCGACGACGCGGGTGACGGTGTGCTCGTTGCCGGACCGCTCAGAGCGGACCCGGACGAGGTCGTAGGGCGAGCCCTCCGACTTGGAGGCCCCGCTGGTGGGGCCGCTGGTGTTGCTGGGCATGGGTGATGCCTCCCTGTGCGGGGCGGGTGGGTGGACGGGTCTGGTCGGAGACTCGTGGGGCGTCAAAGCAGGACGCGGAAGATGAGCGGCAGGTAGGTGCGCGAAGGGGAGGGGTCGGGGTCGACGCGCAGCGGGCCGAGGTCGACGTCGTCCTGGCTGATCCGTCCCGCGCCGGGGACGCGCAGCCCCTCGAGTGCGGTCTGGACCTTGGCGATCGCGAGGAGGCAGCGGTAGGAGTCGCCGCCGACGCAGGTGACCTGGAAGGTGTCGTTGGTCGCGCCGTGGCCGCCGTTGGCGCGCTCGTCGTCGGGGCGACCGATGCCGAGGTAGAGCGCGGCGTGCATGTGTGCGCGCTTGTCGGCGTCGATGACGACCGCGGTGCTCTCGTTGCCGAAGCCCATGGACTTGAGACCGGAGCCAGGCTCGCCGTCGAAGACCTGCAGGTTGGGCTGGGCGGCGAGAGCGTCGAGGACGGCCGTCCGCAGCTCGAGGACGGTGCTCACTTGCCCAACTTCCCGACGATGGCTTCCATGGCGGAGATGAAGGGCGGAGTGTTCCTGTCGAACGCCGGGCCGACGAACGCCTGCGGTGCCTGCCGTGAGGTGCCCTCTTCGACGAACTGGCCGTAGTTCACCGTCGGACCGAACTCGCCGACGGTGCTGGCGGCCAAGTAGGACACCTCGCCGCTGATCGAGTTGCGCAGGGCGCCGGTGTCGACGGGTGCGAAGGTCTTGGCGTCGCGCACCGCGGCGGCCACGGTCTTCTCGACGGCCTTGCGGGCTTCCTTGATGACGGTGAGGTTGTCGGCGGCGAAGCCTGCGGCGAGGTCGTTGATGCCGTCCATCTCGATGCGCACGGCATACCTCCCGGTCAGGCGGTGGGTGTCTCGGTGGAGTCGCGGCAGACGACGTCGCGCTGGAAGCGCTCGGTGCCGAGCTGGGCGTCGATGACGGTGAGCGTGCGACCGGTGAGGTCGACGTCGGCGTGGCCGTTGGTGACCTTGACGAGCAGGCCTTCGCGCAGCCAGGGGCAGTCGGCGGCGAAGCGGACGAGGTACTCGCGTGTGCGGACGACGTCGCCGGCCTGCTGTGCGGTCTGCTCGGACTGGGTGGACATGATGCCGAGGGGTCCGTCGTAGAGCGGTGCGCCCTCGACGACGGTGGGGGATTCGGTCGCGTCGTCCCAGCCGGTGGTGCGCAGGTCCGGGTCGTACACGGTGCCGGCGCCGTTGAGGGCGCCTTCGGCGACGGGGGCGTGGTGGGCGGACCAGCCGGCGGGGATGGCGCGCGTGCCGGGGAGGGGGCTCATGGCCTACAGGCCCCAGACGGGCCGGTTGGTGTGCTCGGGCCCGCTGCCGTCGCTGATGGTGTCGACGACGTCGAAGAAGCCCTCGTCACCGGCGTCGGCCTCATCCCGAGCGAGCTGGCGCTGGGTGGCCGCGAGCTTGCGCAGGGACTCGGCGACCGCGGGGCCGTCGGTCTGCAGGTGCTGGGTCTGGATCTTCTTCGCGACGAGCACCTCGGAGACCGCGATGGCCTCGAGTGCGTCAGCCGCGGCGAGGCGGACGTTGCCGCCGGTGAGGGCGAGGAACGACGCGATCTGGCTGTCGTCGAGCAGCTGGTTGCTGCTGTCGGTGTCCGCGATGATGAGCCGGACCTGGTCGACGGTCTCACTGGCCATGGCGTACCTCCGTGGGGTGCTGGTCGGGGCGCAGGGTCTGCCTTGTCAGGGGAGGAAAGGATGGGCGTCGACGCTGCCCGGCGTTACCCGCCACGGCTCCCCCGGTTGGCCCTTCGGGGCGGTGAACTGCTCTCGCGTGGGACGTCGTCGCGCTTGCCACGTTGACGCCCCGACCAGACGGTGTGCGTGACCTCGTCCCGCCCCGGGCCGTCGGAGGGCTCGGGGCGGGACGTCGGGGTCAGCTGCCGGACGAGGCCTTCTTGGCCGCCTCGGCTTCCGCCTTGGCCTTCTCGTCGGCGGCCTTCTTCGCCGCCTCCTCGTAGGCCTTGGCCTCGGCCTCGGCGGCCTTCTGGGCCTTCTCGTGCTCGGCCTTCGTGGTCACGCCCGGCTCGAGCAGGTCGGTGCCCACCCACGCCTTCGGGACCTTGTGCGCGAGCTCGACGCCGTCACCGTTCACGACGGTCACGTAGTCGGACTCGGGGATGAGGAGCTTGCCGTTGTCAGCCATGGGGACTCGCTCTCTCCGGCTCAGGCCGGCTGGTTGGCGTAGGCGAAGCGGGGGTCGCCGGCGGCACCGCCCGTGATGTGACGGGCGCGGAAGTAGATCGTGTCGTCGTCGAACGACCCGTCCTCCACCGGCACGTCGCCGCCACCGAGGCGCTGACCCTGGTCGCGCTTGACGCGCATGTCCGGGGTCTCGTGGCCGCGCAGGAACCCGACGTAGAACGCCGGTCGCGGGGCGTTGGCCAGCGGCAGCACGAACCACGCCGTGCCCGGCAGGTTGTCCAGGACGGTCAGGGTGATGCCCGCGAACGGGTTGGCCTGGATCGTCGTGGTCGAGCCGTTGGTGACGCGGACCTCGGTGGAGCTGAGGATCCGGCGAGCCGTGAACTCCTGCGCGGGACCGACGACGAGCTGCAGCGCGCCGGGGTACAGGAGCGCACCCGAGGCGTCGCGGCGGGTGCGCACGGTCGTCATGACCGTCTGCAGGTTCGTGTCGGTCAGCGCGAGGCTGCCGAGGTTGTCGTTGCCGACGTTGAAGAAGCCGGCGTTCGGGGCACCCGTGAGGGGGTTGGCCAGGCTGGAGAGGGCCGCGAGGTCCTCCGTGGCGATGGCCTTGCCGGCCCACGAGTTCGGGATCTTCTGCAGCTCGTTGAGCTGGTCGTTGACCCGCATCTCGAAGGTGTACCCGAACTGCTCACCGGTCTTCTTGACCTGGATGGTGCGCTCGGCCTCGTCGTACTTGGCCTCGGGGTAGTTCGAGTGCTCGGGGACGTCCGCGAAGGCCGCCGACCCCGTGATGAGGTCGATGAGCTTCTTCGGGCGGAAGTCGTTGAGCACGGTGCGCGAGGCGAACTTCTGCCACTGACGCGGCATCGCCGTGTACTCGGCGAGGAGCTCGCGGTCGAAGACGACACCGGTGCCGGTGACGAAGAGGTCGCTCGTGGTGAGCGCCTCGTTGACGGCGTGCCGCACGCGGGCGTTGCCCTGCCACGCGGACTGCAGCATCTGGGCGACGCTGGCGACGTCGGCCTCGCTGGCGGCGCCGCGGCGGATGCCGTTGGTGAGGTCGCGCTCGGTCACGCCGAGGGACTCGGCCAGCGCGAGGATCTGGGACTTGCTCATGGGTGGCCTCCTCAGACCTGGGCCGGACGGACGACGACGACACCGGAGGTCGCTGCGCGCACGCCGGTCTCACCCGCCTTGGGGATGGTGTGCCCCCACACGGCGCCGGAGGCGGTCGTGGAGAGGATGGGCGCGGTGGCGCCGGCGCGGGCGGTCAGGTAGACCGGGGTGCCGGGGCCTGCGATGGCGCCGCCGACCTCGTAGAGGTAGGCGCGCTGGTCAGTGATGACCGTGGCGTGGGTGGAGGCGTTGCCGCCCTCGCCGCGGTTCGTGGCGGCGACGCCGTTGATGGAGCCGACGCGGACGGGGTCGCCGGAGACGGTGCTGGCGACGACGGGCAGCGACAGCTCGGTCGCGGGACGCATGTACTCGTTGCGCATGGGGCTCAGGCCTCCTTGACGGTGCGACCGAACGCGGACGCGATGGCGGGGTCGGCGGACTCGACGACCGTGTTGGTGTCCTCGGACTTGCCGAAGCCGGTGACGCTGCCGACGCCGAGGGACTCGGCGAGCTCGGCGAGCTCCTCGCGGGCGTCGGTGACGAGCGACTCGATCGACTGGGTCAGGGCCTCGGTGTCGACCTTGCCGTCGGTGATGGTGAGCTCGTCGAGGGCGGCCTCGACGATGCGGGCCTGACGGCGGGCGGGCAGGTCGGTGGACTCGCCGACCTTGGCCGTCACGGCCGG
This sequence comes from Knoellia sp. LjRoot47, assembly GCF_964253435.1. NCBI lineage: Bacteria > Bacillati > Actinomycetota > Actinomycetes > Micrococcales > Intrasporangiaceae > Knoellia > Knoellia sp. LjRoot47. The sequence goes on along the minus strand of NZ_CAXUQS020000001.1, from coordinate 502,690 downwards.
GCGGGCCGCCTCGCGCGCCTTGAAGGCGGCGAGCTCGGTGCGTGCGGTGTCGCGCTCGGACTCGAGCGACTGCACCCGCTCGGCGTCCGTCTCGAGCTGAGCCAGGCGGCTCTCCTCGATCTCGGTGGTTGCCATGTGTGTCTCCTCGGACTTTGTGGCGGTGGACTGCCCGGCGGGTGCCTGGGCCTTGGTCGGCTTGGGGGCGCCGCTCTCGGCGGCGGTGCTGGTCGGCGTGGTGACGGGCACGTACTCGGTGCGGGCGCGGACCTCAGTGGCCTCACCGTCGAGCGCGACCTGCTCGCCGTCGACGACGTACGCCTGCTCGTAGATGGCGGACGTGTCGGGGGTCTCGAGGGTGAACCAGACGCGGGACTCGTCGAAGTCGCGGACCCACACCCAGGTCTTGTCGCCGCCGTACTCGCCGGTGACGGCGGCCTGCAGCGCGGCCCGGGTGTCGTTGGCGGTGGCCTCCTCGACACCGTGCGCGACGGCGCGGGCGGCGACCTGCGCGGGCCGTGCGGACTCCATGACGGCGGCGATGGCGCCACCTCGGCCGGCGCGGGTGACGAAGTCGGTGGAGACGGCCTCGTCGATGCGGGTCATGATCGGGCCCTTGCGACCCTCGGCCTCGCCGTGACGGGACTCGGCGTATGCCCGGATGGAGACGCCGATGGCGGCCGCGAAGTCCTCGTCGGTGAGGAGCTCGAGGAAGTGGGGGAACACGCGGGCCTCGGCGACGACGCGCTGGCCCTCCTCGTCCCATCGGGCGGTCTCGGTGAGGGTGGCGGCGAGGTCCTTGATGGAGCGCTCGGGGCGGTCGTAGGACTCGTTCTCGCCGGGGTGGTCGGCGAACATCTGGTGGCCGGCCTGCCAGAGACCCTCCTCGGCGGCGTTCTTGAGGACGGCGGCGCTGTAGTAGCCCGAGCTGCCCCAGCCGGGGGTGATGAGGGTGACCTCCAGCCGGCCCGACTTGGTCGGCTTCGTCGACTCGAGCGGGGTCGGGACGGCCTCGCGGATCAGGTGCTTCGGCATGCGCGCCTCCTGGGCGAGTGGGACGATGGACCGGTGGTGGTCGCTGACGGTGACGGGTGCGATGAGCACCTGTGGATGACGGACGCCGTCGTGATCGCGGCGGACGGGTCGCACGTCGAGAAGTCGTGCGCGCTGTGTGGGGCGATCGCGCTGGTCGGACCCGACGAGCTCGGCGGTTGGGTCTAGGACGCGGCCTTCGCTGTGGCGCGCAGTGCGCTGACCGGGGTGGGGGCGTAGGAGTCGCGCCAGCCGTCGGTGTGGCGCTTCGTCGCGAGGTCGGACCACGTCGTCTTGCCGGTGCGGAGCAGGTCGAGGCGGGCCTTGCCCATGACCGCGATCTGGTCCTCGAGCGGCAACCGGTCGAACATGGCCTGCGCGTTCGGCATGAGCGACGGTGGCTCGATGACGTTGGGGTAGCCGAGGTCCTTCCAGCTCTTGGTGAGCGGGAGGCGCACGCAGCGGCCCTGCTGGTGGTCCTCGGGGCCCGGCGTGCCGAGCGGGTGCTCCGTGCCGTGACGTGACCAGCACGAGGGGCAGGTGCGGTTGTCGAGGGTGGCGCCCCACTGCCAGCCCTGCAGGATGTCGGCCATGGCCTTCTCCTGCGCGAGGGCGCCGGCACGGTAAGCGTCCAGCATCTCGGTGCGGGCGATGACGAGGGCCCGGTTGCGGCCGCCGTTGAACGCACCCTCGACGCGCTGCAGCATCTGCGCGGCAGCGGTGCGGGGGTTCTCCCCGACGGCGATGCCGCGGATGAGCGTGGCCTTCATCGCCCGCTCAGCCTGCCCGGACAGGGGTCGGGCGGTGGAGTGCACGCGGCCGGTGGTGCGGGTGACGATGGCCTTGAGTGCGTCCTCGCCAGCCCGATCGAAGGTGCTGGCGATGTGGAGCGTGCCACCGGCCTGCGGTGGGTACTGGGAGCCGGCGAGTCGGCGAGACCAGTCGGCGGCGTCAGCGGTCATGAGGGGCAGCGCTTGGGCGACGGTGACGGGCAGGTCCCGGGAGAGGTCCAGGAGTGCGGCCCGGGTGAGTTCGAGCGCGCGCTGTGCGCGTCGCGCGCGGGACACCTTCGCCCGGGACGGCCAGGCGCCGTCGCTGCTGGCCTCGATCAGGTCGTCGATGGCGGCTTGCCACTCGGTGGCGATCTCGTTCCAGGCGGTTGCCCAGGCGAGGATGATCCGTTCGGAGGCGGCGTCGACGCGACCATTGACGGCGATCCGCATGCCGTCGAGGAGCTGCAGTGTCTCGCGGGTGACGGCCACGGTCAGTCCTGCGGGACGTCGCCGTCGCGCACGGCGTCCTGCTGGGACGTGGCAGCGGCACGGTCGGCCGGGTAGATGAAGTTCCCGTCGGCGTCGGTGACGAGCTTGAGGACCTCGTCGACGTCCTCGACGTCGAGGGCCTGCAGCAGCAGCCGGGCGAGGGTGAGCTCAGGCAGCAGCTCGGTGCCTGCTGCTTCCACGATGGCCTTGACCATTTCGGCGGTGTTGGCGTCGTCGACGTCGGGGAACGTGACGTCGAGGCTACGGTCCTGGTCGCCAGCGAGGGTGAGGACCTCACGGCCCGTGAACGGGTTGCGCCCGATCGTGCCGCGCAGTGCCCCGGCGGGCGCCTTGATGGCCTGGTCGATGACGTAGTGCAGGATCGTGGCGATGAGGTCGGCGTGCAGGCGCTGGCGGCTCTTGACCATGAGCCGCATCGGCTGGTCGAGGGTCTCCGCGGTCGCCCGGGCGCCGGTGACGCCGGGGTCGGTGAGCAGCATCGTGACGGGCAGGTCGAGTGCGGCGCCGACCATCGACGCCAGGGGTCGCCCGGACTCGGAGTCGATGGTGGCCCCGGACTTGCCGATGGCGCTGATCGACTGGTCCTGCCCGGTGACGACGGTCTGCCCGACGGCCCCGTCTCCAGCGCCGGCGCTGATGCGGTCGCGCACGGCCGCTCCACCGCGACGGTTCTTCGCGGTGACCTGGAACGCGAACCGGGACAGGGCCTTGACGAGCTTGGCCCAGTCGAGGAGGAAGCCCTTGTAGCCGTCGGCCCACGGCAGCGCGGCATACAGGTCCGGCACGCCCCACAGCGACCCGGTCTGCCGGTTCACTGCGGTGTGCAGGACCGGCTTGTCCCACTCGACCCGGTGGCCGTCGATCGTGCGGGCGCGGGTGGTGGGGCGGAAGCGCAGGTCGGGGTAGTAGGTGGTGCGGGTCTCCCGGTTGATGACCGTGCCGCCGGAAGCGTCGGCCTCGACGACCTTGGCGACATGCTCGCGCTTGTAGAAGCGGATCGTGTCGGCGTCTTCGGGGTCGGTGATGATGTCGACGATCTCGCGGTGCGGGATGACACGCACCTGCACGCGGCCGGTGCGCGGCGCGGTGACGAGGCAGTGGAACGCCTCGCCGTCGGTTGCGAAGCGTCGCTCGAGCTCTTCGCGGGCCTGCGCGCTGGTGAAGCTGACGGCGTTGGTGTCGTCGTCGAGGAAGGCCTGCACGACGGCGTTGACGTCCTGGCCGGCGTTGTCGTCCTGCTTGGCCTCGACCGCGACGCCCTGACCCCACACGTAGGCGGTGCGGAGGCTGACGCCGCGCCGGATGAGGGGGTCGGCGACGGCCATGACGCGGGCCCGTCGGGACTCGGAGAGCAGCCTCTCGCGGGTGATGGCGCCGTCGGTGGCGTCGCCCATCGTGGACCAGCCGCGGTCCTCGGCGGCGAGCATCGCGTCGGCGACTGCGTCCTCGAGGACCTCGACCATGTGCTCGAGCTGGGCGACATCTTCGGGGGTGTATGCCGGCGCGGTGTCGGTCACGGCATACCTCCTGGGTCGTCAGTACTGGGGTGCCCAGTCGAGGGGCTGCTCGTCGAAGTGGTCGAGGATGTCGTCCGCGTCGTGCATCTCCGAGTCCATGAGCGGCACGAGCAGGAGGCGGTGCACGGCCTGGCTCATGGCGTCGACAGTGTCGTCGTGCGCAGCTGACGGGAAGTCCCGGGCCTCTTCGGTGAGGTCGGTGATCCACGGGCAGATGCTGGAGTCGGGCAGGAGCACGTTCTTCGACTCGACCATCGGGGTGATCGCGGCGGCGCGGGCGTACTTGCTGCCCTCGGGCTCGACGGGAATGAGGCCGCCGACCTTGGCGCGCAGCGCGTTGAGGATGGCGGGTCCGTTGGCCTTGTCTTCGACGAGCTTGGCGACGGCTTGCGGCCAGCGCGCGGTCATGTCGAGCATCATCTGGCAGGACTCGGTGAAGCCGGCGCGGCGCCTCACCTGGTCGAGGAGGAACGCGTCGACGCCGCGGCGCAGCCAGACCTGCCCGACGACGTAGTCGGAGGAGGCGGTGTCCTTGAACGCGAAGTCCCAGGACTGGACGAGTTCGACGTCGGGGTCGCGGTGGGCGTCCGGGACGATGCGTGCGCCGTCCTCGCGCTCGATCCATGGCAGGTGGGTGTAGCGGGCCCAACCGTCGGCGGGGAAGAGGTTGCCGGTGTCGGGGGTGGGGTTGCCTTGGTAGAGGCTGGCCCAGGTGCGGGAGCCGGCGGCCTTCTTGCGTGAGCGCCACTGGGCTGGGGTGCGGCCTCGGGCGGAGACCATGAACTCGCCGGCCTCGGTCCGGCCGAGGGGGTCGGTGTCGGGGTCGACGCATTCGGCGGGGATGTTGAGGATCCGCCAGTCGCTGTCGGGCTCCTTGAGGAGGCGCCCGGCGAGGTCGTCGTGGTGCCAGCGGGTCAGGATGAGGACGACGGGTGCGCCGGGGGCGAGGCGGGCTGCGGCTTCGTCGGTCCACCAGTCCCAGACGCGGTCGCGGTAGACCTTGGAGTCGGCTTCGGCGCGGGACTTGATGGGGTCGTCGATGATGAGGAGGTCGCAGGCGCGGCCGGTGATGGCGCCGCCGATGCCGACGGAGTAGACGCCGCCGTCGTGGCCGTCGATCTGCCACTCGCCGGCGGCACCGTTGTCGGGTGCGATGCGAAGGCCGAGGTCGGGGTTGACGATGATGCGGTTGCGGATCTGGCGGCCGTTGCGGGACGCGAGGCCTTGGCCGTAGGAGGCGGCGATGATGCGCAGGTCCGGGTTCTGAGTGAGGGCCCAGATGGGCAGGTCGCCGGCGACGCGCAGGCTCTTGCCCTCCTGCGGGGCCATGGTGATGATGAGCCGGCTGTCGGGTTCGTCGAGGAGGCGCACCAGCTCGGCGTCGATGAGGTCGAGCGCGGGCGTGCGGACCGTCTTGGGGTTGAGCTCAGCGGCGAGGTCGCCGGGTGTGGCCCAGCGTCGGCGGGGCGGCTCGAAGAGACGGGCGGCGTGCTCGGCCCAGGCGACGTCGGTCATGGCTGGGTGGCCGCGGCGCGACGCGTCGTCTGCTCCTCGAGCACGGCGTCGATGCACTCGAGGGCGCTGCGTCGCTGCGCGCAGTGGATGTCGCCGGAGCTGCAGCGGCGATGCGCGGCAGCGGTGACGGCGAGACCGCGGAGCAGCGCGTCGAGCTCGTCGTCGCTGCTGTCGGGCAGGCTGATCACGCCTTGCTGGTGGTCAGCCATGGCGGTCACCTGCCTCTTCCATAGCGTGGTGCCGGCCCGGGTGATCAGTCCGGGACGCGCTATGACCGCCCTGGCCTGTGGCTCCCGGGCGGTGTTTGTGGAGGGGTGCCCGCCGCTCGAGCCTCACGCTGTTGCGGTGCGGATGCGCGGTCAGTCGCTGCTCGGTTCGCTCGCCAGGTCTATCCGCTCACGCGGGGGCATCGGCGCTGGCTGCTACTGGTGAGGGCGTGCTGGCCATCCGCCCGTCTGGGTGGGCGTGAGCCGGCGGCGGGACGAATGCGGAACGACGGTGGAACCTGTCACTGGACATGGTTCACCGCCGTTATGTCGGATTCTCGCCTGACGTGCGACACCATGTCAAGCAAGACGCGACACGACCTCATGGTGACCCGCCTTGCCCCACGACCGCATGGACGCCCCTTCACGCAGACCGTTGCCCCTTCATCGCCTCCCGGGCCACCACCACGGTCAGCACGTGCCGCCGGTCGAACAACGGCTTGCCCTCGGTCCCGTCGCACGGCGTGATGCGGCCGGCCTTGTGCCAGCGCTGCAGCGTCCGCTCGTCGACGCGCACCCCGAGCCGTCCCGCGAGGATCGGCACCAGCTGCGGGATCGTCACCGGCCGGTCGGTTCCGACGATGCGCAGCAGCCAGCCCTCGATGGTGTCCTTCGTCTTGCAGCGGGGGCAGGGGATGTCGCCGACGTGGCGGGCGGTGGCGCGGACCCGGCCGCCGCACGTGACGGCCTCGCCGCCGGCGCCGATGGTGACGGGGCACTCGCCGAGGAAGATGCTGTCGGAGGTGCGCGGCCACGCGATCGTGCGTGCGTCGATGGCGTGGTAGCGGAGCTCGTCCTCCATGCGCTTGGCGAAGGCCCAGCCGCCGATCCAGCGGGTCTCGGCCAGCAGGTGCTCGAGCATGGCGGGTACGTCGGTGAGGTCGAGCAGGGGTGCGTCGGCGCGACGTCCTTCGGGGTGGTCCTCGAGGAGGGCGTGGCACCAGTAGGCGAGGTCGTGGGTGATCTCGGCGCGCAGGGAGAGGGGGTCGACGGGGATGGGTGGTCGGCTGCCGGGCTTGCCGGTGGGTGCTCCGCCGGGGGTGGTGGTGGGGAACTGGAGCCAGAGCCAGGCGCGGCGGATGGTCTCGAGGTGGCGTCGGATCTGGGCGGAGTACTCCGCGGGGGTGGGCTCGTCGCGGGTGGCGGTGGCGGCCGGCTGGGTCACGCGGTCTCCTTGGTGGGTGAGATGAGGAGCCGCAGCTCCTCGGGGACGACGGTGCCGACGAGGGCCTGCTGCGCCTCGTCGAGGTTGAGGCGGTCGAGGATGCGGCGGATGACGGAGGCGACAAGATCGCCCTGGCGTTCGGCGAGCTGGACGCGGCGCTCGTCGACGCCGGCCTTGAGGGCTGCGGCGGCATACGAGGCGAGGCGGTCGCTGGCGCGTTCGAGGAGGACGTAGGCGATGTGGGGCTTGGCCTCTTCGGTGGTGCCGCGGTCGTCGCCGCCCTCCTTGGTCTTCGTGCGGCCCCAAGTGAGGTCGGCCTCGTCCTGGTCGGCGATGGCGGTGACGACCTGCCGCCAGTAGGCGACCTCGCCGGCGGTCCAGTGCACGAGGTCGAGCAGCGCCTCGGCGGGGTGGACGTCGACCTTCTGCCCGAGGCGGGCGAGCTCCTTCGCCGCCTTGGCCTCTTCGACGTTGCGGGCGGCCGCGGTCTTGGACTGGGGTGCGCTGCCGCCGTGCTTGCCGCAGACGCGCAGGCCGGTGATGGGGTGGAGGCCGCAGGGGAGGCCGCGGCCGTTGTGGCCGTAGCAGCGGGGGTGGGGTTGCCCGCATTTGTCGCAGCCGTGGGTGCGGTCGTGGTCGCTCATCGGCTGCTCCTCACGAGGACGACGACGAGGATGACCAGCGCGAGTCCGAGGAGGACGCCGGTCCAGTCGCCGCCGGACCCTCCGGCGCCACGGATGGTCTCGGTGGTGATCCACGAGCGGTCGGGGGGCGTGTATGTCGGGTTGGGCAGGGGCTCGGGTCGGTCCGGGGGTTCGGGGGTGCTCACGGCTTCGCCTCCTCGATCTGGGCCTTGACCTTGGCGACCGCGGTGTCGAGCTGGGCGAGAGCGGTGATGTGGTCGTGGAGGTCGAAGTCGACACGGACCTCGACGCTCGGCGTGGTGTGTCCGCCGTCGGTGCACTGACGCTCGTCGGTGAACGCTTCGATCTCGTGGTGGGCGGTGACGCGGGGGCGGGTCATCGTGTCTCCTGGGCTGGTCGAGGCTGGCAGATGTAGAAACCGGGGTCGCCGAGCGACGGTGGGAAGAAGTGGGAGCCGGGCTCACCGCACCCGTTCGGGCACAGGGGTCGCGGGATGCCCTTGGCGTCCCGGACCCAGCGGGCCCTCTTCGCGGCGCGTTCTCGTCGGGTGCTCATGGCTTGGCCTCCTGGGCGGTGAGGGGCGGGCAGTAGCGGCCCGGGGTGCACTGGGTGGCGAGGTCGGCGCGGAGCCGTTCGGCGGCTCGGCTCTCGGGGTGGTGGCCGGTCTTGTCGAGGCAGGTGGCGGCGGCGTGCTCGTGGTCGGGACACAGGTCGGTCATGGCTCGCGGCCTTCCCGGATTGCGGCCGCACGCTCCAGCAGGAACGACGAACCGTCGATCCATTCAGGGTCGTCATCGCCGGCATACGCGCGGGCTGCATCCTCGAGCTCGTCGGCGCGGGCTTGCTGGGTGAGGGCGGGCACATCCTCACGAGCAGCACGCACCACCCGCTCGATCAGCGAGTCCTCCACGATGTAGGCACTCATCGACGCGATGCGCTTGACCCGCTGCACGGCGGCGTCGAGGCCCTCATCGACGGCGCTCACCGGGACACCTCCCTGCTGTGGTTCCGGATGTCAGCAGGCGGGTCACAGATGAAGAAGCCGATGTCGCCGAACGACGGTGGGACGAAGTGGGGTCCCGCCCCTCCGCATTGGATGCAGCGCATGACGAGCCCGTTGCGGCCGTTGGCTGCCTCCACCCACTGCCGACGCTTCGCCGCTCGCTCCCGACGGGCGCTCACTTCGCACCTCCGTCGCTGCTGGTGGGTGCGTCGGCGGCAACCCCACCCGCGAGAGCGGCGCGTATTGAGCGAGCCAGTGAGACGACCGGAGGGCCACCCCATCCGGTCGGGTTGGCTTCAACCGCGTCCAAGATGTCGTGGGTCTGGGCGATGCGTTCCCGTGCGCCGTAGAGCGCATCGACGGCCAGCGCCACCGTGAGCGACGTCGGACCCTTCGCCTCCCACCTGGCGAGAGCTTCGTCGATGCGAGTTCGGGGCAGACCCTTCGACGCGCAGAACGCCTCCGTGTCCCGCAGCGACTCCGGGGCGTCGTCGTGGGCCGTCATCGCTGGGCCTCGGCGTACTGGACGGGGGCACAGTCGAGGCAGTACCGCGCGTGCCACCAGCGTTCGTTGCCGATCTCGGGGTTGTGGGTAGGCAGGGCGCTGGCGACGTAGTACTCGCCGGGCTCGATGTGGTGGACATCGTCAGGGTCGATGAGGTGGCCGTCGCAGCGGTGTCGGCGGTTCGCCCTGACGAGGCCGTGGATGGTGCCGTGGGTGAGGCTCACTCGTCCTCGTGGCCTGGTCGTGGTGCTGCTCATGGGTTCCTCCGTGTGGGTGCTGCTGATGGGTGGGGTGCTGCTCTGCGGGGTCGAGTGGTTCCTCTGGTTCTGGTCCCTCGGGGAACCGCTCCGACCGGTTCCGGTTCCCGTAGGGGAGGGAACCGGAGAACCAGTCGTCGGACGGGTCGAAAAGGAACCGGTCGAGGAACCGCTCAGGAACCGGTCGTTGGGGGTGTTCATGACCCCTCCTCGAACCGGGTGACGAGGTGGTGCATGACGGCTCCGCGAGCCCCGGTTTCGAGCCGGATGTGGCCTTCGCGGACGAGGGTGTCGACGGCGGTGGCGATGGACGAGTTGTTGCCTTTGACGCCCTGGCGGATCTCGCGCATGGAGGCTGCGCGGCCGGTCATGTCGAGGTAGTCGGAGACGCGGCGCATGAGGGTGGTGGGCCGGAAGTGTCCGTCGTCGTCGAAGTTGGAGGTGGGGTGGTCCAGCCAGGCGGAGGTGTAGCCGCCTTGGGTGTCATCGAGGTGGAACTCGGCGACGGTGAGGCCGGTGGGGCCGACGTCGCCGTGCTTGTCCTTGTCGAGGACGACCTTGACGATGGCGTGCTCGCCCTTGCCGCCGGAGCGGACGACGACGGCCTTCATGGCGGTGCCGGTGACGGCTGCGAGCTTGTGCTGCCCGCCGATGGCGTAGCGGCCGCGGGAGTCGCTGTCCTTGGTGACGTGGTCGATCTGGAGGGTGGCGGGTCCGAGGTCGGCGACGCGCTTGGGGAGCATGTGGATGTACTTGGCGACGTCGTCGTTGTCGTTGACGCTCATGCCGTGCAGGGACATGGCTTCGGTGACGCCGTCGATGATGGCGAGTGTGGCGCCGGCGACTGCCGCGGCGAGGTGCCGTGTGCCGTTCTCGTCGAGGGCGATGTCGGGGCGGATGTAGCGCCAGAGGCTGCGGTCGCGGAGCTGTTCGGGTCGTGCGCCGATCTGCAGGAGGCGGGCGGCGACGGACTGGGGGCGGTCCTCGAAGTCGATCATGACGACGGGGTTGCCCTGCTCGAGCTCTTGGACGGCGGCGAGGAGCGCGACCCAGGTCTTGAGGCTGCCGGGTTCGCCGCTGATGGAGTGCACGGCGTAGGGGTAGAGCAGGTGCTTGCCGTCGCGGCGGGCGAGGACGGTGGCCTTGGGTGCTTCGAGGTCGCCGTCGAGGATGGCGTCGAAGTCGACGGGGGTCCACGGGTGGGTGGAGGTCTCCTCGTCGACGCCGGCTGGTCGTAGGGGGATGAGGTCGATCTGGGTGCGCAGCGAGTCGACGAGGGTGTGGGCGTCGTCGTCGCTGGGGGTGAGCATGCGGGCGCGTGCGGCGTCGAGTGCTGCGAGGGCGCGGCGGCGGGTGGCGTGCTCGAGGACCTTGTCGGCGTGGTAGTCGGCGTTGGCGGCGACGATGAGGCCTTGGTGCAGGGTGTGCAGGTAGGCGGGGCCGCCGGCGCGGGTGAGGTTCTTGGTGTCGCGTAGGTGTGCGGTGACGGCGATGACGTCGGGGGTGGTGCCGCGGGCGTAGAGGTGGACGCAGGCGTCGTGGATGTACTCGTGCTTGGCCTGGTAGTAGTCGGGTCCGCTGATGGTGGTGGTGACGGCGTCGAGGGCCCAGCGGTCGCCGGAGAGCATGGCGCCGAGGACCTGCTTCTCTGCCTCGTCGTCATGAGGCAGCGTCGGTGCCGCGCGGGGGTCCTCCTCGTCGAGGGGCGGGACGTGGCTCAGGCTCATGCGGTCACCTCGCCGAGGTCGAGGACGCCCTGGCTCAGGCGAAGGGCGGCCTTCTCGCACTGGCTCTCGCGCTTCTCGAACCCGACGGCCTCGCGGCCGAGGTTGCGCGCGGCGACGAGGGTGGCCGATGACCCGGCGTAGAAGTCGACGACGGTCCCGCCGACCGGGCAGCCGTACTGGATGAGCGGCTCGAGGAGCGGTACGGGCTTCTCGGTCTCGTTGATCGCGCGCCCGTGCATGGAGCGCTGGTAGATGACGGAACGCATAAGGCGCGGCCCACCGTCGATCGACACGTACTCCGATGCGCCGCGCGCTCCCTGCCACTGAGCCGGCTTGGGCTTTCGACGGACCGTTCTGGCCGTGGAGTCCGCCGTGGTGGGCGTCTGGTGGTGACGGTCAGCCCAAGGGCCCTGGTACCAGAAGGTGGCGAACTCGTGGACGCGCGAGAACCGGTCACGGGCCAGACTGGAGCCGTTGTGCTTCTCCCAGACGACCTCCTGCGAGTAGGTCCACTCGGAGAACTCGCCCTTCTGGTCGAGGAACATCCGCATGGAGCCGAAGCACCACATGGACTGCGCGTGCCGTGCGGCAAGCGAGACCCAACCCGCGGGCCACCGGTCCCAGTCCAAGGCGGTCTCGCCGTAGGGCGGGTCGGTCAGGATGAGATCGGCGCAGAAGTCGGAAGCGATCTCCTCGCGCCAGTCCCCGAGGTGCAGAGTCACACTCTCGTCCTGGTAGTAAATGCTCACGCTGCTCCTGTGGTCCGCGTTGGTCGGTGGTCTGCTGGCCGGTCCCGGGCACGCCGCTCGGCGCAGTGGGGCGGGCCCGGGACGGCAGCTATGCGGTGTCCCGCAGGCCGTCCAGCGACTGTCGACGGCGTCCGTTGCGGGCTCGGTCGTCGCGCAGCGGGATGTCGTGGTGGCGCAGCTGGCGGCGGACGGTGGACAGCGACACCTCGAGCTCGTCGGCGATCTCGTATGCCGTGCGCTGCTCGTCGACGTAGAGGCGCTCGAGCACGGCCTTGTCCAGGTCGATACGGGCCGGGCGCGGGGTGAAGTGGGTGTCGTAGGACGAGCGGCCGCGGATGGCGACGCCGCGCTGGTGCAGGATCGTCAGGACGGTGCGGTCGGAGCACTGGTGGCGCTCGGCGACGGCCTTGGCGGTGTCGCCTGCCTCGTACTGGGCGACGATGGCGTCACGGTCGAGGTCGGGCCTGCGGGCGCAGCGCGCGGGCGTGATGGCCTTGGTGCGCATGGTGAGGTCGGGGATGGCGCGCAGCCGGCGGGAGATCGCGGACTCGGACGAGTCGAAGCGTTCGCCGATCTCGCGGCAGGACAGGCCGTCCTCGACGTAGAGCGCGCGCAGGGTGTCGTCAGTGACGGTGACGAGCTTGCCGCGTCGTCCGACGCGCTTGGGTCGCTCGATGCCGAGGCGGTCGAGGACGCCGCGGACGCCGGCGGGGGTCATGTCGACGTCGTCGGCGATGTCCTGCAGGGTGAGGCCCTGGCGGTGCAGCTGGGCGATACGGTCGTCGTTGGGGCCGACGTAGGTGGAGCGGCGCCGGGCGGTCTTGGTGCCAACGACGGCATACCCTGCGCGGGCGAGCTGTTCGGGCGTGAACTCGGCGGGGTTGTGCATGACGATCGGGGAGACGCGGGTGTGTTCGCGTTCGAGCCGGTCGAGGATGTGGCCGCCGGCGTGGACGACGGGGCCCTTGGGGAGGGGGATGCCGGTGCGGGTGCCGCCGGGGATGGTGGCTGCGTTGCCGTAGGCCTTCATGCTGCGCTGCTTCCTGGTCGGGCGACCTTGTCGAGGGCGCGGGTGTGGGTTGCGGGGAGGTCGACGAGCGGCCGGCCGGTGAGGAGGTGGTGGCCGATGGCGGCGAGCACGAGGGCGTCGCAGCGGTTGTCGTCGCCGTCGGTGGTGACGTGGGGGTAGCGGCGGGTGACGGCTTCGATGACGTGGCCCTTGGAGGCGTTGCCCTTGCCGGTGGCGTAGACCTTGAGCGTCGACGGAGCGATCTCGACGACGGGGCACTCGAAGGCGGAGACGATGAGCCACCAGAGGCCGTTGCGGTCGAGGGTGCCGCGCTGCGATCCCTGTGCGAGGGAGGGGGACTCGACGACGACGAGGTCGACGTTGTAGAGCGCGATGGTGTCGACGATCCGTGCGAGGCGGTCGCGGCGCTGGGTGAGGGTGGCGTCGGCCTTGCCGGTGGTGGCGATCGTCCAGGTGTCGACGTCGAGGATGTCGTCGGTGTCGAGGCGGGCGAGCCCGGTGCCGGTGAGGCTGGGGTCGATGCCGTAGATGATGCTCATCGGTCGCTCACCTCCGCGCCGCCGCGGAGGCACTGGCCTTCGCGGGCGGTGCCGGTGTCGTGGATCTCGTAGGAGCAGAGCCAGCGGCCCACCCATGCGCAGACGAGGCGGATCATCGCTGCACCGCCTTGTATGCCGCGTCGAAGCGGGCCCACGTCTCGGAGGTGCCGCCGTGGTCGGGGTGGGCGTTGCGGCGGGCGAGGCTGATGACGCGCTCCTCGCCGACGTCGGCGACGCCAGTGGAGGCGAGCTCCTCGAGGACGGTCCATGGGGCAGCCGTGATGACCGCGGCGGAGGCCTCGAGCTGCTTCCAGCCGGCGTACTGCTGACCGGTGTTCGTAGCGCCGTAGCGGTCGACGGCGCGCAGGGACTCGAGGGTGAGCGCAATGGCACGGGCGTTGTGTTGCCAGTCGGGGCCCTGGTCGGAGTAACGGCGGGTGAAGCGGTCGCACCGGTACATGAGGGGCCCGTGCTTGGACTCGAAGGCGATGACGACGGCCGGGCTGCTGGCGCGGGCGTCGGCTCGGAGCATTCCGTCGAGCCGGATGTCGCGCTCGCGGACGTCGACCTCGATGACGACGTTGCGGCCACGGAGCATGTCGATCTCGCGCTCGAGGTCCTTGAGGGTCTTGCTCCAGGCGGTGTCGAAGCGTGACCACTCTCGCTGCGCGGGGGTGCGGATCCAGCTGCGGTCGGAGATCGGGCGGGTGACGTAGGTGAGGCTCATGACCTGTTCCCCTTCTGGCTCCCGCGGGAGTGGTAGTGGTTGCCGCAGGCGCAGACGATGACGCCGCAGTTGGTGCGCCAGGTGTCGGTGTTGTCCTGGTGGCAGTGGAGGCCTGCGCGCTTGGGGCGGGAGAAGTTCTCGGCGGTCCTGCGGCCGCAGCCGGGGCAGGTGTCGGGGAGGCGCTTCACGCCGCACCTCGCTCGGCGATGGTGTCGGCGATGAATGCGCGGGTGGCTGCGGCTGCCTGGGGTGGCACGACGCCGTTCCCGAGGGCTTTGAGCTGCTCGTTGCGTGTGAGGCCGATGGCGGGGTCGGTGACGTGGCCGGCGGGAAGCATCATGAGCCACTCGACGAACGCGGGGGAGAGTCGCGGGTTGCCTTTGGTGCCGGGTTCGGTGGGTGGGGGTGCGGTGCGTCCGGTGGCGTGTTCGGCGCGTGCGATCGCGGCGGCGTACTCCCGCCAGTCCTGATCTGCCGCAACGTCTTCCAGCCCGATGCTGGGGCCGCCACGGGAGGGGCCGCTCGTGTCACGTCCGGTCTTGGCCTTCTCGCTGGTGCGATTGCCGGTCGTCGGCGTGGGGAGGAGTTTGGCGACCTCGTTGTGGAGGTTCGCGCGTGCCCCTTCTCGGGTGTCGAGGTTCGCGTCGGTGCCGCGCTGCGTCGTCGTCGGAGTCGGCAACAGGTGGACGGCGCTCGGCAGCATCAGGTCGCCGGACGAGCCGCGCTGGTTCGGGCCACCCTTCGTGCCATCCGTTGCGCGAGGCGTCGGAAACAGTCGCGCCGCCTCGTTCGCCAACGATGCATAGTCCGTTGACGCCGACGGCAGCCCGCGGGAGTTGTCCGACACGGGCGTCGGCAGGAGCCGCTGCGCCTCGATGGCGAGGGACTTGCCGTGCCCGTTGCCGTTGCCGTGGTCAGCCTTCAGCTTCGCGGTCCATGCGTCCCACGTCTCGGGGGTGTACGCGGCGCCCATGTCGTTGACGGCGGGCGTCGGCAGGAGAGTCAGTCCGTCGGCCGCGTGAGCCCGTGAACCACTATTTCCATGAGGGGCTGCGGGTGATCCAGCCTGCGCCGCTCGAACGCCTCCCGCGTCCCGACGTTCTTGTAGTCCCTGGCCGTGGCGGTCGGCAGGAGCGCAATCTGCGCCTCCAGTCGACTGTTCGTCTCGCCACGGTCGACTGCCGCCTGCGAGGCGGTCATTCCAGAGGTCGTCACCCGAGGTGTCCCCAGGAGTGGCGAAGAGGAAGATTCGGAACCGTCCGTGCGCTCCTCCCACGTCGGCAGCGCGTAGGCCGTACCAGCGCGAGTCATACCCGAGCTCGGCCAAGTCTCCCGCCACACGTCCAAGTGCTCGCAGAGAAGGCCCTCCGTCATCGGCACCTCCCATACATCCCGGGCAGGGTTCCACGTCGCTAGCAGCGTTCGCGGAGAGTGCGCCGCGGACGTTCTCCCAGACGACGAGGCGGGGTCGGATGGTGGCGATGGCTTCTCGCATCTGGACCCAGAGGTTGGAGCGTGTGCCATCGGTCATGCCCTTTCGTTTGCCGGCGTGGCTCAGGTCCTGACAGGGTGAGCCGCCGGTGATGACGTCGACCTTGGGGACGGTGGCCCAGTCGACCTTGGTGACGTCGCCGTAGTTGGGGACGTTGGGGTAGTGGTGGGCGAGGATGCGCGACGGTGCCTTGTCGAACTCGCAGAACCATGAGGTCTCGCCGCCGAGCACGGAGCGGACGCCCATGCCGAGGCCGTCGTAGCCGGCGAAGAGCTCGCCGTAGGTGAGGGTCATGCCGCACCCCCAGCAAGCCGCGCCGCCTTCGCCTTGCAGCCGTCGCAGCGGCGCCAGCCGTCGTACGGGTCGGGTGCTGCACGGTTGCCGCAGCGGGGCATCATGCAGCGCTCGCCGTAGGGGACGTGCGCAGTCCGGTTCGCCTCCTGCCGGGCGATCCAGTACGCGCGGGCCTCCTCCTCGCGCTCGCGGATGCTGGCCCGGACCTCGAGCGCGGCGAGCACGATGAGGAGCAGGATGACGATGAACGCTGCGACCCACGGGTTGATGTGGGTCGGGTCGAAGGTGGTGACGTCGGCGCTCATGACGCCACCCGCTCGACGGGCAGGGCGTCCGGGGTCCAGCCCAGGGGCAGGGGGGCGACGGGCCAGTCGCGCTCGACGTCATCGGTCTTGCCCTGCTTCACGAGGTACTGGCCGAAGGACTCCGCCCAGTCGCGTCGCCACACCTTCTGGCGCTCGTGGAGGACTGCGAGGTCGACGCACACCTGGTCGGGGAACCGCTGTGCGAGCCTCCACGCGACGCGCGCAGCCGCGAGGGCGTCCTCGGTCGCGTCGTGCGCGTCGTCGAGCCGGACGCCGTAGTGCTCGCAGGTGGCGGTGAGGGTGCGCTTGCCCTTGCGGAACCGGTCGACGGCCTTGTCGATGACGAAGCCGTCGATGACGAGGGCCCGAGTGAGGTCGAGCTCGACCCCGTGGCGGCGGCACTCCCGGTCGATGAGCGTGAGGTCGAAGCAGGCGTTGAAGAGGACGAGCGGGGTGCCGTCGTCGATCGCGCGACGGAGGACGTTGGCGATCTCGGCGATGACGAATGCGGCGGGGCGTCCGTCACGCTGCGCCACCTCGTTGGTGATGCCGTGAACCTCGGCGGCGCCGTCGCTGATGGGGATGCCGGGGTCCGCAAGCCAGGTGGTCGGCGTCGTGGTCGGTCCGTCGATGAGGACCGTGGTCGCGGTGACGATGCGGTCGACGTCGGGGTTGGGTCCCGTGGTCTCGGTGTCGACGGCGAGGAGGGGCCAGTCGCGCCAGTCGGCGTTGAACAGGGTGCTCACGCCGCACGCTCCTTCGCGAGGTACTGACGCAGCTGCTCGGGCGTGAGGTCGTCGACCGGCTGCGCGAACTCCTGCTCGAGGTCCGCGATGACCTCGTCAGAGGTCATGCCGCGCTCGGCTGCCTGTGCGAGCACCTGCATCTGCAGGGCGTCGCGCTCGGCGGTCGGGCCCGAGGCGGGCGCCGCGGCAGGGGGGAGGGGCGCGTCACCCGCCTCGGGGGTCTCGGTGGCGGCCTTGATCTCAGCGGCTGCCGCGGCGATGCGCTGCTTCGCGTCGTCGGTGAGGCGGCCGGCTTCGCCCAGGCGGCGCCAGAGCGTGTTGAGCTGGTCGGTGGTGGCGGCGTCGGCGATCTCGTCGATCTCCTCGTCGGTGAGGCCGGCTCCACCGGCCTCGATCGCGAGGGGGGCGGTGCCGCCGATCTGCTGGGCGCCGGCTGCAACGCCGGAGACGATCTCGACGAGCCGCTGCTTGGAGACGGCGAGGTCGAGGACGGGGACGACGAAGCGGGACGTCTTGCCGTCCTTGATGGCGCGCCGCTCGGACAGGTGGAGCAGGGCGGGGACGAGGTCGCCGACGTGCATGGCGAGCTCGGCGACGGCGGGCAGCTCGGCGGCGGCGTTCCAGCCGTGGGACTCGAGGCGCCACACGCCGAGGGACTCGACGTCGCGGAGCATGACGGACAGGCGGGTGGTGGCCTTGGCGTTCTTGTGGGCCGGGTCGTTGTCGTCGCACAGGCCGCCGGTGAGGGCGTTGTTGATGCCGTCGCAGCGGTGGGTGCAGCCGCCGCCGGACCATGTCTCCATCCACTGGGAGAACCCGCCCTTGACGACGATGACGGGGATGGACTTGGCGTCGGTGATGACCTCGAACTCGGCCTTGCCGCTGTTGTCCCAGGAGCGGGCCTCGCCGCCGTAGAGGGTGGCGATGTCGGTGATGAGGCGCTCGTCGCCGCTGGTGAAGCGGAAGCGGTCGAGCTTCTCGGGGCGGGAGCCGCCGCGCTGGGTGGGGACCTTCTGGCCGAGGCGGATGCGTCCGAGCTCGGCGTGCCTGCGCTGCAGGACGATGGGGGAGATGGGCATGTCGTCACGCTGCTTTCGTGGGGACGGCGGCGGCCTTCTTGGCGGCGCCGCGCTTGGGCTTGAAGCCGCCCTTGGCGGTGATGGGCCGGTAGTCGCCTCGGGCGACGTCGGCGCCGGTGGAGTGCATCCACTTCGCGATGGCCAGGCAGCCGCGGAACGCCTCGAACTCGGCTTGCCCGGTGGGCAGCGGGATGAGCTCGTAGGTGTTGCGGCGCAGGTTGAGCACCGCGGTGCCGTGGACGCCGACCATGCGCTGCGTGGTGTCGTCGGGCAGCCACATCTCGGAGGCGTTGCGCAGCCCGGCGAGCTGCAGTGCGTACTCGCCGTAGACGCTGGTGGCGGCCCGGGTGAGGCTCGTCTTGAGGTCGATGAGCCAGAGCCGGCGGGAGTCGCCCTCGGTGGGCTTGACGGGCTGCCCGGCGAGGTAGCCGTCGAGCTTGAGATAGAGCAGCACGTCGAGGGTGCCGGCATACCCGAGCGCCGGGTTGGCGACGGTGAGCTCGACCGACTCGACGTCCTTGGCCGGGTCGACGTCGAAGTCCTTGAGGAACTTCACGTACTGGGCGACGAACTCCTCGGCGAGCTCGTCGCCGTCCTCGTATGCCAGGACCGCGCCGGAGAGCTTCGCCTCGGCGAGGGCATGGACGCGGGAGCCGAGGTCGCTGGCCTTGTCGCGGGCGAGGGTGACTTCGGCCTTGAGGTCGCGGGTGACGCAGTCGCGGCAGGTGTGGCATGCCTGGTCGCGCTTGGGTCCGGCGCCGCAGTCCTTGGCGAAGAGGGCCTTGACCATGCGGGGAGGTGGTCCCACGACTTCTCGGCGACGATCTTGGTGGCCCACGGGACGAGCGCGGGCTTGGCGCATCCGACGGAGAGGGCGTTGGTGACGGACACGAGCTGTGCGCCGCTGGTGGGGTGGGTGTAGTAGCGGCCGTGTGCGGTGTCCTCGGCGCGGCGGGGGCTGGTCACAGCGCACCGCCGATCGGCCACTGACCGGGCGTGCGGTCGAAGCCGTGCTCGTCGGTGAACGGGCCGACCTCGACGTCGTGCTCTTCCTCGGCGGCGGAACCGAGGACGGTTCCGGTGGTGGCGTGCTCGGGGACGGTGCACGCCGGGACGGGGCGGGTGCGGCTGCTGTAGATGCGGAGCCCGACGCCGCGCACAGCGCCGGCGCGGAGGTAGATGCTGCTCAGGCCGTCGTCGGGGATGGGCAGGTCGAAGTGCTCGGCTGCCCGGTCGACAGCGTCCTCGCCGCCGAGGACCTGGACAGACATGCCGTCGTAGTCGGCGGCCTGTGCGGAGGCGACAGCGAGCCGCATGTCGGTCAGGTCGTCGACGACCTCGGCGACGAGGTGGGCGCGCTCGACGATATTGAGGGTCTTCTGGTCGATGCTCATGCGGATCGGAGTCCCTTCGGGGTCTCGGAGCAGCGGACGCACTCGGTGCCCGCGCAGTCGGTGTCGATGAGGTGGCCGCACGCGGTGCACGTGGTGGGTGTCTCGCCGGCGTCGAGGAGGGCGTTGCCGAGGGCGGTGGCCTCGTCAGGGGAGACGGTGAAGCTGGCCCACGAGGTGCCGATGACGGCCTGCACCTGGTCGAGGGCGTGGGACTGGATCTCGTCGATCTGCGGGTGGCCGGCGGCGAGGAGCGGCACGTAGAGCGGGGTGCCGTCGTGCTTCGCGATGAGGCAGGCGCGGGCGATGGCGCGGATGAGCTGGCGCTGCGCGTTGGGGGTGAGCGCGAGCTGGATCTCGTGGCGGTCGTGCTCGCCGTGGTCGCCCTGCTCGATGACGGGGATGACGTCGAAGGTGGCGCTCATGACGTCGCCTCGGGCACACGGAGGTAGATGTCAGCCGTTCCGTCTGCGGCAATCTTCCGAACCGTCACTTCGAGTCCGAAGCGCTTTGACCAGCGGTAGGGCGTTGAACGGTGAAGGCGCTCGGGGAACTTCATCCAGCGACCCGGGTTCGCCTGCATCTCGGCGAGCAGCTCGGGTGCCAGGCGGACTCCGGCCTGGCCGCGGCGATCCGGCGGAGGATCTTCCCAGTTGGCGGTGGTGCGATCGGCGTCCATCGTGGGACACTTCCTTTCAGTGAGTTGGGCCGGTTCGTCTGCTAGGGCGGAGCCGGCCCGCTTGCATTACGGGTGGTTCAGGAGGGCTTCTTCTCGGGCCTGCTGGTCGGCATCGCCTCGACCCACTCGCGCAGGTCCTCGATGAGGAAGAGGCGCTTCGAGCCGGCCCAGTGGCCGATGAGGTCGCCGCTGTCCATGGCGTCACGCAGGTAGCGCTCGCCGAGCCCCACCGAGGCGGCAGCTGCGGCCAGGGGGAGGGAGATGGGTCCGGGAGCATTCATCGCCGGTACTCCGTCCTTGGGCCGGTGCCGAGCGAGGCTGTGAGCTTCCAGCACTGAGGGCAGGCGAGGCCGCGCGAGCAGCCTTGGTCGCAGTGGTTGCACCACAGGACTCCCTTGGCGTCAGGCGACATCTCAAGGCCGCACTGGCACAGGCGGGGCGCGGTCATGACGCCTTCTTCGTCGGCACGCCGGGGACGACGGTCGGGCGGAGGGGGCCATGCCACACCGTGAGCGGGTCGAGGCCGAGTGCCTGAGACCAGGCGGTGAGCAGCCGGTCCGAGGCCTGCTTGTTGCCGTTCTCGACGTTGCTGATCCCGCCCTCGCTGATGGCGACTCCCTGCTCGGCGATCTTCTCGGCGAGCTGCTTCATCGTCAGGTTGTGGGCGAGCCGCACGTCCTTGATGCGAACCATGGGTCCGAGTGCGTTGGTTGCTGGCATGACTGACAACTTACAGACAAGCGATGACAAGTGCAACCACTTGTCACCAATTTGTCGGTGACAAGTCCCCCGACGTGCTGAAAGACACGTGCGTAACTTCCCCACCTGCGGTCACTCGGTGTCACTGACTTGTCACTTCTCTACTGGACTTGTCGTTGCTTTCCCGGGCACGCTGAACCCATGAACGACAAAGAGGCGTGGAAGACGATCGGCAACATCGTGCGGTGGCGACGCAAGCAGGTCGGCATCACCCAAGAGCAGGTCGCCGAGTACGGCGGCCCCGGGAAGACCACGATGGGCAAGATCGAGAACGGGCGCATGGAGCCGTTCCCCGCCGAGGCGCAGCAGGACCTGGAGAAGGTGCTCGGCTGGAAGTTCGGCCGCATCCGCGAGCTGCACTCGCTCCTGATGGAGTTCGGAGAAGAGATCGCGGAAGAGGAGATGGCCCCCGAGGGCGCCATCGAAGCCCTGCCCGATCTAGCCCGACTCCGTCGCGAGGCGCAGGGCGCCCAAGCGGCGGACGCACTCACCGGAAGCGACGATGTCGCGCTCATCGCCACGCTCACCGCACGACTCGCCCGGGCGTCTCAGGTAGAGACCGAGCTCGCCCAACTACGCATCGACCTTGCCGAAGCGCAGCGCGCAATCCGTGCGCTGCAGGCCAACCCTCGAAAGGACACCAGTGATGGTCCCCCCACCAGAGATGCCGACGTGACGTCGGCGCAAGACGACCTCGCGGCACGCCGCAAGGTCGACCCCAACGATCCGAAGTACGCAGACACTGCGTCGGTTGAAGACGTGGCCGGCCTGGCTGCGGACGTCAACTCGAAGCCCACTCGGGCGCACGGCGATCAGCGCCCGCCGGGCGAGGACTGAGGCCTGTCGGATGCGCCACGTAGCGTCCACGACATGCACCAGCCACACCCATGGCGGGCGCTCCGGGGGATGTCTCACCTACTACTCCATTGGCGCTCTGACCTCCCCGAATACCTCCGCGGCGCCACCGACGGCGAACGCATCTGGATGCGCTCGGACATGACCCAGGTGGAGCGGCGCTGCGTCCTCGCGCACGAGCTCGAGCACGTCCGCCGCGACCACCGCGGCTGCCAGCCTGAGCCCGTCGAGAGGCGAGTGCAGGCAGCCGCTGCGCGCTACCTGCTGCCTGACCCGCACGTCGTGGCGGACGCGCTCGCCTGGTCGCGCTGCCACGTCGGAGAGGCCGCCGACGTGCTCTGGGTGACGCCGCGTGTGCTGACCCACCGTCTCGACCCCGCCCACCTGCACCCTGCCGAGCGGACGATCATCGTCAGCCGGCTCGAGGACCTGGAGGATCCCGCATGACGACCGAGAGTGACCCACAGGCGTCCACCGCGTTCGAGCGCGCGAAGGCCTACTACCTCCGCCTCAAGACGTGGGAGCAGGTGGTGTTCCCGCTCATCGTCCTGTTCTTCGTGGGCGGCATGGCCGTCGTGCTGTTCGGCGGGGGCGACAGCCCGGACGAGCCCGACCTTGGCCGTGCTCGTGTGATCTGCGAGGAGATGGTGAGCCAGCGGTTGAAGAACCCGTCGACCGCAGACTTCTCCTATCCGGACGTGCAGAACTCCTCACGCATCGCGGGGACGCTGACGGGAGAGAACCAGCTCGGCGGCAAGCAGACGCTGAACTACTCGTGCGCCCTGTCGGCTGGCACGGTCACCGACGTGACGGTGACGCCGCGATGACGCCGCAGGACGAGCAGCTGCTCGAGGCGATCGGCGAGCACCTCAACCGCGGCCGCGACGGGCGCCTCGAGAGTGTGATGGCCGAGCGGACCGGGCTGTCGGCGGTACGCAGCTGGCAGCGGGTCAACGCCCTGCTCGACGATGCCGAGGCGTGGGCGGCATACCCGATCGTGATGGGCGTGCTCAGGTCTCGTCGGGACCGGGGTCGTCGCTGCGCGGCGTGAACTCGTTGCCCACAGCGAGCATCGCCACCTGGGCGAGCTCGAGGTCGCCGGTGAGGTAGTGGTCCGTCGACTGGTCGGTCGCGTGGCCGAGGACGTCGCGCATGGTCTTTCGGTCGGTGCCCTTCGCGCGCAGGCTGGTGGCGACGACCCGCCGTGCGAGGTGGGTGCCGTGCTGGTCCATCCCGGCCCGCTCGAGCGCGGCATACCACTCGTCGAGGTCGCGGCGCGGGTCGAGCGGTCGGCCGTCTGGTCGGGCGAACACGAGGCCGTGGGGGTTGGGCTCGGCTCGGCGCAGGTGCTCGGTGAGCAGCGCCACGAGGAAGGGGTGCAGTGGCACGAGCCGCTTGCCCTTCCTCGACTTGGGCCGGGTGAGGCAGAGTCCGCCGTCGAGCTGTTGCACGGCTCCGCGCAGGCCCGGTCGGATGTTGAGCTCGCGCTTGGGGCAGGAGCCGGCTCTCTTCATGCCGCAGGTGTCATTGCAGCCGTGGCGGAACTTGATCCGCTGCAGCTGCCACGTGACGTCGGCGATGCCGTGCTCGAGGTCGAGCCGGTCGATGGTGAGTCCGATGACTTCGCCCTGTCGTTCGCCGGTGAAGAGGGCGGTGGCGAAGCGGGGGAGGAGTGGGTGCTCGGCGTTGGCGCGCAGGAAGTGCCGCACCTGGTCAGCGGTGAGGGTGGCCTTGTCGACGTCGGGCAGGGTCGGCTTCTTCGCGATGCGCGCGACGTTGCGGTTGACCTTGCCGTCGGCGTGGGCCTGCCCGAGCGCTGAGGAGAGGACGTTGTGGGCCTTGAGGATCGAGGACTCGGCGAGCGGTTTGCCGCGGACGGTGACTCGCGCACGCAGCGTCTTGTGCATCTGTCGGACGTGCTCGGGGGTGAGGCGGTCCAGGCGCTTCTTGCCGAGGGTGGGGATGAGCTGGTTCTCGATGATGGAGCGGTAGGACGCGACGGTGGAGGGTGCCTCGGTGACGGAGACGACCTCGGCGTGCCAGTGGCGCAGCCAGGTCTCGACGCTCATGGAGCCGGTGGCGATGGTGCCGTGGACGGCGACCTCTTTGCGCAGCTCGCGCAGGACCTTCACGGCGTCGGCGTAGTCCTTGCGGGCTCGCTCCTTGACGCGGCGCTTGCCGTTGTCGTCGTCGAGCTCGACCCGGGCGATCCAGAGCCCGTTGCACCGGTGCTTGGGCCGTTCGCGCTTCGTCGTGCCGTCAGGCTGCTCGGTGGGGACGGCCGGCGGGCAGTCCTTGGTGTGGCGCTGGAAGAGGGAGCCGTCGCCCTTGTCTCGGCGCTTGCTCTTCACCATGCCTGACCGCTATCCATGGCAGTACACTCTATAGTACACTCTGGATCAGGCCGGAATGATCCGGCGCAGACCAGCCGAATATGCGGCTGACCTGCACAAATACACAGAGCAGGTGGGGTCGCCATGACTCCAACGTATCACTCGTAATGAATAGGTCGTCGGTTCGATTCCGACAAGCGGCTCAGGCAACGCCCCCGACTCCGGTCGGGGGCGTTTCTGGTCTCCGGCGTCTTCGTCCCCCGGGAGGGAGGCCGTCGAACGGCATGTAGTGGTCGGTCAACGCGGGGCTGGTGCGGAAGGTGGCGTTGTCCGCCGCGGTGCGCTCCGCGGGTCACAGCAGCCCCAGTCCGTACTCGCCCTCGATGCCGTCGGCCTCGAGCAGGAGCTCGCGCAACTCCAACGGCAGGGGGTGACCCACGTCCCTCTCGAGCGCCTCGATCCGTCGTGGTGGGGCGGGCTCACCGAAGTGCGCCTCCCCCCACGTCCTGATCCGACCCGTGTGCATGGCGCCATGGTGCCAAGAACGCCCCCGGGATAGGGCGCGTAGACGGCTCGAGACGCGTCAGCCCGCTGGCGTGGCCACCGAGTCCAGGCCGCAGCGCAGGGGGCGTGGGGGCTTCACCACTGCCATCCATCGCACATCTGGACACCTCCCGTTGCGGTCGGGCGCCTCGCGGGCTTTCTTCACGCTAGAACCCGCGCCGCTCTGCATACCGATGCGTGGGTGACCATTTGTGCCCTGGTCAATCAGCGGCAAGCCGGGCACGATCGGACGTCCGGTCACGGCGTCAGCGTTTGTGCCACATCTGTTTCGCGACGGCGATCTGCTCGAGGATCGCGCCCATGATCGCGTCGGTGACCTCGCGGGCGGCGGCCTCGTCGGTGCGGCCGGTCCACCGCGAGAGGTCGACCGCCGGCCCGACCGACAGGCAGGCCGTGTGCCGGTGCCAGATGTGCTCGGTGCCCTGCTTCGGCCCCCACGTCCCCACCGGGACGACCGGCGCCTCGGGGTGGCGCAGGGCGAGTCGTGCCGCGCCGGTGCGCGCCGGACCGGGCATCTGGTCGGGCTCGGTGGTGAGCCGACCCTCGGGATACAGGGCGACGAGGTGGCCCTTGGCCAGGTGCTCGGACGCGAGGTCGAGGGCCGCGGCGGCCGAGGCCGACCCGCGGGCCACGGGGATCTGGCCGGTCGCGCGCGCCAACGACCCGATGCCGGGCCAGCCGAACACCTCCTGCATCGCGAGGAAGTGTGGGAAGCGTCGGTGCCCGATCGCCACCCGCGCGACGGCGAGCGGGTCGGTCATCGTGAGGTGGTTGGCGACGACGATGGCCGGGCCGGTGCGCGGCACCGAACCCATCGTCCGGAACCGCACGCGGTGCGCGACCCCCGCCGCGGCCCACACCAGCGCGAACCCGGCGGCGTTCCGCAGGTGCTGGCGCGGCGTCGGCATCAGAGCCGTCCGAGGAAGCGGTCGACGTCGACGACGACGCGGGTGACCTCGCCGGTCGCGACGACCCTGCCGTCCGTATGCCGTCCGCTCACCCTGAGCCGGTGCAGTCGCCCGTCGCTGTGGGACGGGTCCGCGGTGACGACGACCTCGGCGCCGACGGGGGAGGCGGCGGAGTGCTGGAGGTCCACCCGGGTGCCGACACTCGTGCGTCCCTCGCCGATGACGGGCTCGAGTGCGGCGCACGTCGCTGCCTCCATCCACGCGAGCAGCCGGGGAGTGGCGAGCACCGGAAGGGCACCCGAGCCGAGGGCGAGGGCGGTGTCGTCGTCGCCGACGACGAAGGTCTGCTCGACGGGGACCGGCCGGGGTGCGTCCATGGCCACAGTCAAGCAACGACGGCAGTGACGGCGCCTGAGTACGCGCCGTCAGCGGCTCCGATCTCCCGAAGTGGTGCGCATCGGGCGCCGCGTCCCTAGTCTCGACGCATGACAGCCACCCTCGGGGCCGCGCGTCGGCCGGTCCAGCTGCTGCTCGGTCTCCTGCTCGTCATGGGCAGCCTCTCGTGGGCGACGCCTTCCCATGCCGCGACCTCCTACAGCGTGCTGCAGGTCAACATGTGCAACTCGGGCTACGCCGGGTGCTACACGGGCCGCGCCCAGGCAGGGACGATCGCGCTCATCAAGGCACGAACCCCGTATGCCGTCACCCTCAACGAGGCGTGCGCCAACGACATCACGGCGATCGCGAGCGGGACGGGGTTCCGGGGGCAGTTCACGCAGTCGGGCACCCAGAAGTGCCGCAACGGCTCGGCCTACGGCAATGCCGTGCTCTTCCGGTCCGGCGTCACGGCCTCGTCCGTGGTGCGCCACACCTAAACGCGCAGAGCTCGACGGTCGAGAAGCGCACCCTGTCGTGCGCCTCGGGCGCCTTCCGGGTCTGCGTCACGCACCTCGCGACCAGCGGGACGGCCCGCACCAGCCAGGCATCGCAGATGAAGTCGATCATCTCGAGCTACAACAGCGGCGGCTCGGTCATCCTCGGCGGCGACTGGAACATGACCTACGGCGGCTCGCCCAACGCACAGACCTACGTCCCGTCCGGGATGTACCGCAAGGGCGACGGGTCCGTGCAGCACTTCCTCGCCTCCAACGGGTTCGCGTTCTCGAGCACCCGGGTCATGAGCCTGGACTGGACCGACCACCCGGGGTTCCAGATCTACGTGTCCCGCTGATCCGGCGCGCTGAACCGGGCGCTCGGTCGGGGCGTCCCGGGCGCCTCGCCTAGGCTCGGACGATGGCGCGACGGATGAAGGTCAGTGGCTCGGTGGACGTCCCCGGCGCGCGGTGGCAGACCCGGTGCCGGGTGGTGGCCGACCGGGCCGTCGACCTCCTCGACTCCCGGCTCGCCGGGGGCCGGACCTTTGCCGCGTTCCAGGAGCGCAACATCGCCCGGACCCTCGCGGCGCTGCACGACGACCTCGCGGTGCCCGTGTGAGCGACGTCAACACGTTCGGACAACCCGTCGGCGTCGCGGTGCCTGGATGGGAGCCGCGCCCCCGACCGGAGCCGGTCACCCTCGAGGGCCGCTACGTGCGGGTCGTGCCGCTCGACTCGGTGCACTACTCCGACCTCTTCGACGCCGTGTGCGGTCCCGACGACGGGCCGTTGTGGACCTACCGGCCGGTCGCACGGCCCACGACCCTCGCCGCGCTGTGGATGCACCTCGCTGCCGTGGTCGAGGACCCGGCAACGGTGGCGTTCGCCCTCGTGCCGCTCGAGGAGCGGGCCGGGCGGGCCAGCGGCATCGCCTCGTTCATGCGGATCGACCCCGCGACGGGCCAGGTCGAGGTCGCGGGCGTCCTCTACTCACGCAGTCTCCAGCGGACCCGCGCCGCGACCGAAGCGATCTCGCTGCTCATGCGCCACGCCTTCGACGACCTCGGCTACCGCCGGTTCGAGTGGAAGTGCGACAGCCTCAACGAGCCGTCGCGCCGCGCCGCCAACCGCCTCGGGTTCACCTACGAGGGTCGGTTCCGCAACCACATGGTCACGCAGGGCCGCAACCGCGACACCGACTGGTTCTCGGTGACGGGCGAGGAGTGGCCGGACGTCCGCGCCCGGCACGACGCGTGGCTCGACCCCGCGAACTTCGACGACGAAGGCCGCCAGCGAACGTCGCTGGCGGCCTCCTGACGGCTCCGGTCGGGCGTCAGTCGTCGCTGAGGGGCTTCTCCTTGGTGGCGAGCTCCTCCTTGGCCTTCGCGGCCGCGTGGGCGTGCTCCTCCTCGGTGCGTGCCGCGGAGGCCGCCTTGGCGTCGGACTCCTGGGCGGCCGGCATACGCCAGCGGGCCGTGGTCATCCCGGCCTCCCGGGCGCGCTCGATCGCCTCGTCGACGCACCGCTCGGCGTCCTCGCGGCCGGCCCAGTGGGCGCCCTCGACGGACTTGCCGGGCTCGAGGTCCTTGTAGGTCTCGAAGAAGTGCTGGATCTCGAGGCGGTCGAACTCGCTGATGTGCTCGAGCTCGGTGATGTGCGCCTTGCGCGGGTCGCCCGCCGGGATGCAGAGGATCTTGTCGTCGCCGCCGGCCTCGTCACGCATGTGGAACATGCCGATGGGGCGGGCGCGCACGAGGCAGCCGGGCCACGTGGGCTCGTCGAGCAGCACGAGGGCGTCCAGCGGGTCGCCGTCCTCACCCAGGGTGTCCTCGACGTAGCCGTAGTCCGACGGGTACGCCATCGACGTGAACAGCATGCGGTCCAGGCGGATGCGACCGGTCTCGTGATCCACCTCGTACTTGTTGCGGTGTCCCTTGGGGATCTCGATGGTGACGTCGAACTCCACGTTGGTGGCCTTCTTTCGGATGGGTATGGATGACCTACGCTCGGGGACCAGTGTCCCGTATGAGCGAGGGGGCACCAAAGAAAGGGGTCCGATGCGGCGGGCAGTAGTGGCGGGGGTCACCCTTCTTCTCGTCGGCGGGGTGGGCTACGCCGCCGCCGACGTCGCCGACCTCGCCCCCGGGATCCTCACCTACGACGGGGCCCCGGTCGACCCGCCGACCCCCACCGGGTCGCCGTCCGCCTCGCCCGTCTGGGCCGCGCTGCCGAGCGCCGCGCCCGCCACCGCGACCCCTTCGCCGACCGCCACGGCAGCCGGAGCGGTACCCACCACAGCCGGTCTGACGAAGGCCCTCGCCGCGCTCGCCAAGGACCCGTGGCTGGGTCCCAGCGTCGGCATCAGCGTGCGCGACGGAGTGACGGGAACCGAGCTGTATGCCGTGTCCCCCAGTGTTGCCCGCGCACCAGCCTCGACCCTCAAGCTCCTCGCAGCGGTGGCCATCACCGAGCACCTGGACCCCGACGCCCGGATGACCACGAAGGTCGTCGGCGGCAAGGGTCCGGCGGAGATCGTCCTCGTCGCCGGTGGTGACACCAGGCTCGGGGAGGGTGCCTCGGACCCGGCGTCGGTCGAGGGTCGCGCAGGACTGGCCACCCTCGCCGACGAGGTCGCGGAGTCCCTGCGTGACCGCCGACTCACGGCGGTGACCCTCAGCGTCGACGCCAGCTATGCCGCTGGTCCCCGCTACCCGGCGAAATGGAAGGCCATCGATGTCCGTGACGGCTTCACCCAAGGGGTGGCGATGCTGGGCCGCGCGACGGAGCGCCCCCGGATCGGGCGGCCTTCGGTGGCGGTCGCCGAGGTGTCGGTGGCCGGGAGGCTGGCAGCGCTCCTCACCCAGCGAGGGATCGCGACGACCCTCGCTCCCTTCAGCGGGCACGGGACCCGGGCACCCGACGCGGCCCAGGAGCTCGGCTCGGTGGAGTCGGCGACCTACCGCGAGATCGTGGACCTGGCCCTGGGCGACAGCGACGACGCGTTGACCGAGAACCTCGTCCGCCAGGCCATGGCCGCCGCCGGGGTCTCGGCGGCCTCGCCCGCAGCGCCCCCGGCCTTCGTGCGGGAGTCGCTGGTGGCGGCGGGCGTCGATGTCACCGGGTATGCCGCGCTCGACACGAGTGGTCTCGCCTACGGGCAGCTCGTCTCCACGACCACCCTCAGCGAGGTCCTGACCCTCGCGACCACCGACCGCAACCCCTGGCTGCGGGAGGTCGTCGCCAACCTCCCGGTGGCGGGGCTCGACGGCACGTTGTCGAAGCGGTTCCAGAGCAGGGAGACCAAGGCCGTGGCCGGCATACCCCGGGCGAAGACCGGCACGTTGACCGGCATCTCCAGCCTGGCCGGGACGACGGTGACGGCCGACGGACGCCTGGTCACGTTCACGATCCTCGCCGACCGTGTGCCAGCCTCGTCGGGAACGCTGGGCGCACGCGCGGCGTTGGATCGCTTCGTCACCGCACTCACCCTGTGCGGATGCCACTAGGAGGGCACGTGAGCAACAGCTACGTCGACTGGGAGTTCGCCAAGACCACGGGGCGCACCCTCGTCGCAGCCGGTCCGAGCGTGTCCGCGGACGAGGCCGCCGCCGAGGTGGGCGCCATCCGCGAGGCCGCGCGCAAGGCCCACGGGCCCGTCGCCGAGACCTCGCGCCTGCGGACCCCCGACGACGCCCCCGAGGCACTCGTCATCGACCGTCCGACCTGGATCGCGATGAACGCGGACTCGATGGGCGCCATGCTCAACCCTGCGTTCGAGCAGATCATGACCAAGCGGGGCGACGCCGCGGCCCCGAGCGGCCTCGCCGCCTCGATCGGTGGCAAGGTCACCGGTGCCGAGGCCGGCGCGCTGCTCGCGTTCATGTCGAGCAAGGTGCTCGGGCAGTACGACCTCGCGCCGGGCGGTACCCCGGCCCTCCTCCTCGTCGCGCCCAACCTCGTGCAGGTCCAGCGCGAGCTCGACGTCGACGCCGAGGACTTCCGCGCGTGGGTCTGCATGCACGAGGAGACCCACCGGGTGCAGTTCACCGCCGTCCCGTGGCTGCGCGACCACATGGTCGCCGAGGCGCGCACCCTCGCGACCGAGATGGCGCCCGACCAAGACCGCCTCCAGGAGCTCACCAAGGCCCTGCGCGAGAAGCTGCCCGAGGTGTTCAGCAGCGGCTCGGGCGGGATCACCGAGCTCGTCATGACACCCGAGCAGCGCGAGAAGCTCGCCGAGCTCACGGCCGTCATGTCGCTGCTCGAGGGCCACGCCGACGTCGTCATGGACGACGTTGGGCCCGCGCACATCCCGACCGTGGCGGAGATCCGCTCGAAGTTCACCGAGCGCCGCAAGGGCGCCGGCGCCGTCGACAAGATGCTTCGCCGCCTCCTCGGGCTCGAGGCCAAGATGCGTCAGTACAAGGACGGCGCGGCCTTCGTCCGCGGCGTGCAGGAGCGGGTCGGCATCGACGGCTTCAACGCGATCTGGACCTCGCCCGAGACCCTGCCCAAGCCGCTCGAGATCACCGACCCGGCCGCCTGGGTCACGCGCGTCCACGGCTGAGCCGGACCTCCCGTGAGCGGTCCGCATCCGTCGACGGCGACGATCCGGTATGCCGTCCGCTCGGCTCTCGCGGACCTGTCGCCGGGGGCGGTCGTCCTCGTCGCGTGCAGCGGGGGAGGCGACTCGATGGCGCTCGCCGAGGCCGTCGCGCACGAGCAGAGGCGAGCCCATTGGTGCAGCGGTGCTGTCGTCGTCGACCACGGGCTCCAGCCCGGCTCCGACGAGGTGGCCGCCCGGGCGGCCGGCTGGCTGCGTGACCTCGGCCTCGACCCGGTCGCGGTCGAGCGGGTCACGGTGTCCGACAACGGTTCCGGACTCGAGGCGGCCGCACGTGACGCCCGCTATGCCGTCCTCGGCGCCGTCGCCGACCGCGTCGGCGCTGCCGTCGTCCTCCTCGGCCACACCCTCGATGACCAGGCCGAGCAGGTGCTCCTCGGGCTCGTCCGCGGGGCCGGTGCCCGCTCCCTGTCCGGTATGCCGCCGGCCCGAGACCGCTTCCGCCGTCCCCTCCTCGGCGTGACCCGCACGCAGTGCCGGGAGTCTCTCGAGGCCGAGGGTGTCGCCTGGTGGGACGACCCGATGAACGAGGACACGTCCTTCACCCGGGTCCGGGCGCGACGCGCCGTGGCCGACCTCGAGGCCGACCTCGGGCCGGGAGTCGCCGCCGCGCTGGCACGCTCGGCCGACCTCCTGCGCGAGGACGCCGACCACCTCGACGCTCTCGCCGATGTGGCGGTGCGGGAGCTCGGTGACGGCCCCTGGCGGGCCGAGGTGCTCGCGGCGCTGCCCCGGGCCGTCCGCACCCGGGTCTGGAGGAGGCTCCTCGTCGCGGCAGGTGCTCCGGCCGGGCAGGTGGGCACCCGGCATACGGACGCCTGCGATGCGCTCGTCACGAGCTGGCGGGGTCAGGGTCCGGCGCACCTCCCGGGGGACCTGCGTGCGACGCGTGCGGACGGCTGGGTCACGCTCGCCCGGTGAGGGTCAGAGCGCGGCGAGCGCTCCGGCGGCGCAGACGACCGCAGCGACGAGGCGCATGCGGTCGACGAGCAGGAGCCGGCGAACGAGGACGGTGTCGTGACCGCCCCCGAGCCGTCCGTGCAGCGGTGCGGCCCCGGCGGCGGTGAGAACCATCGACCCTGCTGCGCCGACCGCGGCGACGACGGTGCCGTTGGAGACGGGTTCGTGGAGCAGGGCCGCGACGACGGCCACGAGCAGGCCGACGTAGACGACGGCGACCACCGGGGTGATCCGGCGCGAGTGGCTGTCGTGGGCCCGAGCCCACCGGTCGGGTGGGACGTCGGCGAGCGCCGGGTAGGCGACGAGGGTCACCGTGAGCTGGAAGCCGAGGTGGGCGCCGGCGGCGAGGACGAGCCAGGAGCCGGCTCCGGAGCTCATCGTGGTGGGCCGCCGAACGCCGCGGCGGCGACGTCGTCCTCACCGGCGGCGATGGCGTCGACGATGCGTCGCGCCACGTCCTCGGGCCGGAGGCCGCGGGGCAGCCTCGGGGCGGACCCGGCGAGGGGACGGTCGGCCAGCCCGGTCTCGGTG
Source organism: Knoellia sp. LjRoot47 (assembly GCF_964253435.1). NCBI lineage: Bacteria > Bacillati > Actinomycetota > Actinomycetes > Micrococcales > Intrasporangiaceae > Knoellia > Knoellia sp. LjRoot47. The sequence goes on along the minus strand of NZ_CAXUQS020000001.1, from coordinate 470,339 downwards.
TGCGGCGGGCGGAGGTCGTGCACGCTCACCCCCGACCGCCGGAGCTCGGTACGCAGCGCCGTGGCGACCGCGCTCGCCGCGGCCTTGCTCGCGGAGTAGGCCACCATCTCGGGCAGGGGGCGCTCGGCGACCACGGCGCTGACCTGGGCGACGAAGCCCCGCGACTCGACGAGCAGGGGGAGGAGCCGTCGCAGCAGGAGGAGCGGGCCGACGACGTTGGTGAGGAACAGCTCCTCGACGACCTCGTCGGGGGTGTCGACCAGGGGTCCGAAGGCGACGACCCCCGCCGCGTTGACGACCCCGTCGAGACCACCGAGCTGCTCACGGGCCGCCGCCGTCACCGTCTCGCCCGCCGAAGCGTCGGCGAGGTCGGTGATGGTGACGGTCGGCGCACTGCCGGCCGCAGCGGCGAGCCGGTCGGGGTCGCGGCCCACGAGCAGGACGCGCACCCCACGTGAGGTCAGCTCACGGGTGACGAGCGAGCCAAGGACGCCGCTGGCACCCAGCACGGCCACTCGGGCACCGGACAGCTCGCGCGTCGCCATGCCCCGACCCTAGACAGGTCGAGGCCCACTCGGGGGTCCCCCGGCTGTCCTTCGGCCCCGTCCGTCCGGTTGACTGACCCTGACGGACCGTCGATACAACAGGGAGAGTGCACCGTGGACGCTGCCCACATGGGAGCAGACCTCGAGCGGGTCCTCGTCACCGAGGACGAGATCCAGGCCAAGCTGGCCGATCTGGCGCAGGAGATCGCGGACGAGTACGCCGGCAAGGACCTGCTCCTCGTGGGCGTCCTCAAGGGCGCGGTCATGGTCATGGCCGACCTCATGCGCGCGCTGCCCATCACGGCGCCGGTCGACTGGATGGCGGTGTCGTCCTACGGCTCGGGCACCAAGAGCTCGGGTGTCGTGCGGATCCTCAAGGACCTCGACACCGACATCTCGGGCAAGCACGTCCTCATCGTCGAGGACATCGTCGACTCCGGCCTCACGCTGTCGTGGATCCGCTCCAACCTCGAGTCGCGCAACCCCGCCTCGGTCGAGATCTGCACGTTGCTGCGCAAGCCCGATGCCGCCAAGGTCGAGGTCGACGTCAAGTGGGTCGGGTTCGACATCCCCAACGAGTTCGTCGTGGGCTACGGCCTCGACTACGCCGAGCAGTACCGCGGGCTGCGCCAGGTCGGCACGCTCGCCCCGCACGTCTACTCCTGACCCCGAGCGCCGGGGCGCGAGGGCCGAGGGGCCCGGAACACGCGGCATACGCCGGTCGTTGTCGGTTCGGACGCACCCGGGCCAGGACCCACCTGCACGGGTAGCGTGTACACCAGCCTGTGGCGCGCGAGCGTGCACGGAATGAGCTCGTTGATCAGGAGGACGTGGGGCCCTGCGCCCCATTCACATTCATGGATGCCAAGCGCGTGTTCAAGACCCCGTTGTTCTGGGTCCTTGCGGTCATCGCCATCACCGTCGTGATGTTCTCGTTGGGAGGGGACGGCGGCTACGCGACGATCGACACGGCCAAGGCCGAGAAGCTCATCACGGACAAGAAGGTCGACAAGGCCGAGTTCACGAGCGACAACGTCCTCAACCTCGACCTCAAGTCGGACTCGCCCTACACCGACGAGAAGGCCAACATCTCGGGCGCCGACAAGGTGCGCGCCGAGTTCGTCGACGCCCGCGCCGAGTCGCTCGTCGAGCTCGTCAAGGCCAACCCCCCGACCGACGGCTACAACGACAAGCGCGAGACCCAGAACCCGTTCTGGAGCCTGTTCATCAGCATCTTCCCGATCCTGCTGCTCGTCGGACTCTTCTGGTTCATGATGAGCCAGGCACAGGGCGGTGGCTCGCGGGTCATGCAGTTCGGCAAGTCCAAGGCCAAGCTCGCCACCAAGGACACCCCCAAGGTCACCTTCGACGACGTCGCCGGCGCCGACGAGGCGGTCCAGGAGCTCCACGAGATCAAGGAGTTCCTCGCCGACCCGGCGAAGTTCCTCGCCGTCGGCGCCAAGATCCCCAAGGGCGTCCTCCTCTACGGCCCGCCCGGTACCGGCAAGACCCTGCTCGCGCGCGCCGTCGCCGGCGAGGCCGGTGTGCCGTTCTACTCGATCTCGGGCTCGGACTTCGTCGAGATGTTCGTCGGTGTCGGCGCCTCCCGAGTCCGTGACCTCTTCGAGCAGGCCAAGGCCAACGCGCCCGCCATCGTCTTCGTCGACGAGATCGACGCCGTCGGCCGCCACCGCGGCGCCGGCCTCGGCGGTGGGCACGACGAGCGCGAGCAGACGCTCAACCAGCTGCTCGTCGAGATGGACGGCTTCGACGTCAAGACCAACGTCATCCTCATCGCGGCGACCAACCGCCCCGACATCCTCGACCCGGCGCTGCTCCGCCCCGGCCGCTTCGACCGCCAGATCGCGGTCGAGGCCCCCGACATGCTCGGCCGCCACCGCATCCTCGAGGTCCACTCGCAGGGCAAGCCGATGGCTCCCGGTGTCGACCTGCTCGCCGTCGCCCGGCGCACGCCCGGCTTCACCGGCGCCGACCTCGCCAACGTCCTCAACGAGGCCGCGCTGCTCACGGCCCGCACCGACAAGACGCTCATCGACGACGCCACGCTCGACGAAGCCATCGACCGCGTCATCGCCGGTCCGCAGAAGAAGACGCGGATCATGTCGGCCAAGGAGCGCAAGATCACGGCCTACCACGAGGGTGGTCACGCCCTCGTGGCCGCGGCGATGAACCACACGGACCCGGTCACCAAGGTGACGATCCTGCCCCGCGGCCGGGCACTCGGCTACACGATGGTCATGCCGATCGACGACAAGTACTCGACGACCCGCAACGAGATCCTCGACCAGCTCGCCTACGCCCTCGGTGGCCGCGTCGCGGAGGAGATCATCTTCCACGACCCGACGACCGGCGCCGCCAACGACATCGAGAAGGCCACCGCGATGGCCCGCAAGATGGTCACCGAGTACGGCATGAGCGAGCGCGTCGGCGCGATCAAGCTGGGCCAGAGCCAGGGCGAGGTCTTCCTCGGTCGCGACATGGGCCACCAGCGCGACTACTCCGAGAAGATCGCCGGCATCGTCGACGAGGAGGTGCGCAACCTCATCGAGGCCGCGCACGACGAGGCGTGGCACGTCATCAACGACAACCGCCACATCCTCGACCGCCTCGTCCTCGAGCTTCTCGAGCGCGAGACCCTCAACCAGAAGGAGATCGCCGAGGTCTTCGAGGGCATCGTCAAGCGCCCGCTGCGCCCGACGTGGCTCTCGAGCGAGCACCGCGGCATCTCCGACCAGCCGCCGGTCCTCACCCCGGCCGAGCAGGTGGCCCTCAACGGCCACGGCCCGGCGGGCGAGCCGAGCGGTGCGCACGTCAACGAGGGCGACCCGTCGACGTCCGCGGCGATCGACCGCGCCGCCACCGAGGGTGCGCACCCGGCCGCCGAGGCCGCCGGTGAGCACCCGCCCACCCAGGTGATCGAGGTTCCCGAGGGCCAGCGTGTCGACCCCGACGCCCACTGAGGAGGGTCGGCCGGTGCCGGACTCGAGCGACGCGACGGACACGAGCAACGTGGTCGACACGACGCGCGAGACCGACTCGGTTCCCCCGCGACAGGTCGACCACGAGCGAGCCCGCGCGGCGGTGCGCGAGTTCCTCAGCGCGATCGGCGAGGACCCCGACCGCGAGGGCCTGCTCGACACTCCCGACCGCGTCGCGCGTGCCGCGACCCAGCTGTTTGCCGGCCTGTCCCAGGACCCCGCGGAGGTCCTGTCCGCGCGGTTCTCGATCGACCACGAAGAGCTCATCATCGTGCGCGACATCGAGATCTTCTCGACGTGCGAGCACCACCTGCTGCCCTTCCACGGCGTCGCCCACGTCGGCTACATCCCCGCGTCCGACGGCACGGTGACCGGGCTGTCCAAGCTCGCCCGCCTCGTCGACGTCTTTGCCCGGCGTCCGCAGGTGCAGGAGCGGATCACGACCCAGGTCGCCGACGCGCTCGTCGACAACCTCGGCGTGCAGGGCGTCATCGTCGTCATCGAGGCCGAGCACCTCTGCATGTCGATGCGCGGCGTGCACAAGCCCGGCTCCCGCACGATCACCTCGGCCGTGCGCGGCCAGCTGCGCGACCCCGCCACCCGCGCGGAGGCGATGTCGCTGCTGCTCGGCGGCAAGCGGTGAGCGGCACCAGGTGATCCCGCTCGTCGCCGGTCCGCGACCCCTGGTCATGGGGGTCGTCAACGTCACACCCGACTCGTTCAGCGACGGTGGCGAGTGGTTCGAGCCGGAGGCGGCAGTCGCCCACGGGCGTGAGCTGCTCGCTGCCGGTGCCGACCTCATCGACGTCGGTGGCGAGTCGACCCGTCCGGGCGCCGAGCGCCCGTCCGTCGAGGAGGAGCTGCGCCGGGTCGTGCCCGTCGTGCGGGCCCTGGCCGACGAGGGCGCGGTCATCTCGATCGACACGATGCGCGCGTCCGTGGCGGCGGCCGCCGTCGACGCCGGCGCCGCGATCATCAACGACGTGAGCGCGGGCCTCGCGGACGGCGAGATGGCAGCGCTCGCCGCGCAGGCCGGCATACCCTTCATCGCCATGCACTGGCGCGGGCACAGCACCGACATGCAGTCACGCGCGGTCTACGACGACGTCGTCGTCGACGTGTGCCGCGAGCTGCAGGAGCGCGTGGAAGCCTTGCAGGACAGCGGGATCGACCCCGTCAACATCGTGCTCGACCCCGGGTTCGGCTTCGCCAAGACGGCCGAGCACAACTGGGCGCTCCTGCGTAGCCTCGACGAGGTCGTCGCGCTGGGCCACCCCGTGCTCGTCGGGACGTCCCGCAAGACCTTCCTCGGCCGGCTGGGGCGCCCGGCCGGTGCCGACCCGAAGCCGCCGACCGAGCGCGACCTGTCGACCGCCGTGACGTCGTTCCACGCAGCACGGTGCGGTGCGTGGGCCGTGCGCGTGCACGACGTCGCCGCGACGATCGAGGCGCTCGACGTGGCCGACGCACTCAAGGGCCCTGATGCAGAGGAGCATGCGTGAGCGACCGGATCACCCTCAAGGGCGTGTCGGCCGAGGGCTTCCACGGGGTCCTCGACTTCGAGAAGCGTGACGGCCAGACGTTCGTCGTCGACGTCGAGATGGACGTCGACCTCACCCAGGCCGGCACGAGCGACGACCTCGTCGACACGGTGAACTACGCCGAGGTCGCCGGCGACGTCGTGGCCCTCATCGAGGGGGAGTCGCTCGACCTCATCGAGGCGCTGGCCGACCGGATCGCGGCCAAGGTGCTCACCCGCCCGCTCGTCGAGTCGGTCGTCGTCACCGTCCACAAGCCGCAGGCGCCCGTCGGGCACCCGTTCACCGACGTCGCCGTCACCGTCGAGCGGCTGCGCGAGACACCCGTCGTCGTCGCGATCGGCTCCAACATGGGTGACCCGCTCGAGACGATCCAGAACGCCGTGAGCGCCCTCTGGCTCGCGCTCGACCTCAAGTCGGCATCGCGCGTCTACGAGACCGCACCCGTCGGCGGGCCGGCGCAGTCGGCCTACCTCAACGCGGTCGTCGTCGGGACGACCTCGCTGTCTCCGCAGCGCCTTCTGCGCACGCTCCAGGACATCGAGCTCGACCACGGCCGGGTCCGCAAGGAGCGGTGGGGGCCGCGCACGCTCGACCTCGACCTCATCCAGTACGGCGACCCCGTGTTCGACACCGACGTCCGCCTCACGACCGAGGCGCTCACCCTCCCGCACCCGCGGGCGCACGAGCGGGCGTTCGTCCTCGTGCCGTGGGCCGACGCCGACCCCGAGTCGGCGCTGCGCGTCGACGGGCAGGTCCGGCGCGTGGCCGAGCTCGCCACCGAGGTCGGCAGCGCCGGTGTCGCACTCGGACCGGACGTCGACCTCCTGGAGGACGGGTGGTGAACGGCCACGGCGTGCGCACCCGCGTCGCCGTGCTCGTGACGCTCGTCGTCGGCATCGCCTCGTGGGTCCTCTGGCAGCTCGTCACGGGTGAGGGTCGGCTCGTGCCGCGCCCGTCGTGGCTCGCGGCCGTGCTGCTCGTCGGCATGGCGGCGTTCGTCGCCGGGTGGGCCTGGCCGGTCCGCTCCTACCTCGCCGGTCGCTCGACCAAACGCCTCGACCCGCTGCGCGCCGCGCGCGTCGTCGTGCTCGCCCAGGCGGCCACGCTCACCGGCGCTGCCGCCGTCGGCTGGTATGCCGGCCAGCTGCTCGTCGTCGCCGGTGAGCTCTCGCTCGTGGCCAACCAGGACCGGCTGTGGCGTCTGGCCGTCCTCGTGGCCGCCGGGCTCGTGCTCGCGGCGGCTGGGCTCGTCGCCCAGTCGTGGTGCCGGGTCGACCCCCGCGACGACAACGACTGACGGCCACTGACCGACTTATTGCGACTTCGCAGAGTCGCTCGCTGGCGCTCGCAACTCTGCGAAGTCGCAATAAGTCGGGAGGGGGCTACTTGTCGACGTCGCCGACGACGAAGAACGTCGAACCGAGGATGGCCACCATGTCCGAGACCAGCGTGCCGGGCAGCAGCTCGGTGAGCACCTGCACGTTGTTGAACGACGCCGAGCGCAGCTTGAGCCTCCACGGGGTCTTGTCGCCGCGCGAGACGAGGAAGTAGCCGTTGAACCCGAGCGGGTTCTCGGTGGCGACGTAGGTCTCGCCCTCGGGGACCTTGAGCACCTTGGGCAGTCGCTGGTTGACCGGCCCGGCCGCGAGGCCGCCGAGCACCGACAGGCAGTGCTCGACGAGGTCGAGGCTCACGTGGACCTGCTCGAGCAGCACCTCGAGCCGGGCCAGGCAGTCGCCCGCGGTCCGGGTCACGACGCGGCCGGGCCCGTCCTCGCCGAACAGCTCGCCATAGGCCAGGTAGGGCGCGTCCCGTCGCAGGTCGACGTCGAGGCCCGACGCCCGCGCGATGGGTCCGGACACGCCGTAGGCCTGGACGGTCTCGACGTCGAGCACGCCGACGCCACGCGTGCGGGCGGTGAGGATCTCGTTGCCGACGAGCATCGACTCGAGGTCGGGCAGGCGACCCCGCACGGCCTTGACCGCGTCGTCGACCCGGCCGAGCCACCCCGCGGGCACGTCCTCCTTGAGCCCGCCGACGCGGTTGAACATGTAGTGCATGCGCCCACCCGACGCCTCCTCCATGACCGCCTGGAGCTCCTCGCGCTCACGGAACGCATAGAAGACGGGCGTGATCGCACCGAGCTCGAGCGGGTAGGAGCCGAGGAACATGAGGTGCGACAGGACCCGGTTGAGCTCGGCGAGCATCGTGCGCAGCCACACCGCGCGCTCGGGCACCTCCATGCCGAGCATCTCCTCGACCGCGAGGACGACCCCGAGCTCGTTGCCGAACGCGCTGAGCCAGTCGTGGCGGTTGGCGAGCACGATGATCTGCCGGTAGTCACGGACCTCGAAGAGCTTCTCCGCGCCGCGGTGCATGTAGCCGATGATCGGCTCGGCCCGCACGATCCGCTCGCCGTCGAGGGTGAGACGGAGCCGGAGCACGCCGTGCGTCGCCGGGTGCTGAGGGCCGATGTTGAGCACCATGTCGGCGGTCGCGAGCCCGCCCGCCCCGACGGCGACGGTCGTCGTCTGCGTCGGCATGCTCGTCGGCTCAGGCATGGCCCCGAGTATGCCGCGTCATCACCCACGAGAACCCGCCGAGCCCGTTCGGGTCGGTGAGCGCGGCGACCGCGGAGGCACGGCCGAGCGCCCGGACATAGGCGAGCGGGTCGGTGCTCGCCTGCGCGTGTTCCGGCGTCGCGGAGATCAGGCCCAGTCGGTGGAGCAGCTCGCGCTGCGTGACGACCTCGTCGGCGCCCAGCGAGTCGGTGGCGACGTGCGCGGTGAGGTCGCGCAGCCCGTCCGGGACCGTCTCGGTCACCTGGCCCTCCCTGTATGCCGTGAGCGTCCCGTGCTGCGGACGTCCCGTCCGCGTGTGGCCGTAGTCCACGGCGACCGTGAGCCCGGAGAGACTGCGGGACACCAGGTCCCGCCACGCGAGGTCGCGGCTCAGTCCGATCTCGACGCGCTCGCCGGGCGTGGCATTCGGCCACCACGCGTCGGCCCAGGCGCGGTCGTCGCCGGTCACATCGTCACCGAGCGACTCGGAGCCGTCGCCGTCGACGAGCACCTCGCGCAGGACGCCGTCGTCGTCGACCTCGGCCACCGTGCACGGGACGACGTCGAGCCACTCGTGGGCGAGGACGAGGGCGTCGAGGTCGTGCAGGTCGTCGGGGAGCAGCGACCCGCCGGGGGAGCGAAGCCACCCGACGTCGTCGGGCAGGTCGTCGGGCCGCCCGACGACGTCGACCCCGAGGAGCTCGAGCTCGGGCCGGCAGCCCCGGAGGTGCCGCAACAGCTCGCCGCGCCCGCACGCGAGGTCGACCACACGGCATACGCCCGTCTCGTCCGCGAGGCGAGCGACCGCCTCGGCGAGGACGGCTCCCAGGTCTCCGTGCGCGGAGGTGGTGAAGTGCCCGGCCGGCCCCTCGTCGCGGCGGTAGAAGCCGTCGGGTCCGTAGAGCGCGTCCCACCACGCGTCACGCCAGGGTCGAGGGCTCACGCGCGCCAACCTACGGCAGCAAATGCGTTCGCGTCGGAGGGCCGGCGACGGCACACTCGATGCGGTGAAACCCCTCACCGAGAACGAGATCCGCTCCAGCTTCGTCAACGCGTCCAAGCGCGAGGTGGCGCAGGCGAGCCTGCCCGACCTGTCGAGCCTGGACTGGGACCGGCTCGAGTACCTCGGCTGGCAGGACGGCAAGCGACCGCTGGGCTACGCCGTCGTCGTCGTCGACGACGAGCCGCGGGGCATCATCCTGCGGGCCGCGCCTCCGCCCACGGCGCTGGGCGGCCGACGACGCAGCGCCATCTGCGCCTGGTGCGAGGACCCGCTCGAGACCCAGGACGTGAGCCTGTACGTCGCGAAGCGGTCGGGCGCCGAGGGCCGCAAGGGCGACACCGTGGGCACCCTCATCTGCACGGACTTCCGGTGCTCGGCCAACGTGCGGCGCAAGCCGACCTTCGCCGAGCTCGGGTCGAACGACCCGTCGGCCCGTGAGCAGTTCATCGCTCGGCGCGTCGCCGGGCTGGAGGAGCGGGCAGCCAGGTTCGTCGCGCAGGTCTGAGGTAATAGGTTGGCTGCGTGAACGCAGGCGAGCACCCCGCACGGTTGTCGATCGGGGTCATCGGGGCCGGTCGGGTGGGTGCCGTCCTGGGTGCCGCCCTCGCCCGCGCGGGGCACCAGGTGAGAGCCGCGTATGCCGTGAGCGCCGAGAGTCGTGAACGCGCGGCAGCGCTTCTGCCGGGAGTGCCGCTCAAGGAGATCCCCGACGTCATCGACGGCGCCGACCTCGTCCTCCTCGCCGTGCCCGACGACGCCCTGCCCGAGCTCGTCGCCGGGCTGGCCGCCACCGACACGTGGCAGGCCGGGCAGATCGTCGTGCACACGAGCGGGCGCTACGGCGCCGACGTGCTCCGCCCCGCCATGTCGGCGCACATCCTCCCCGTGGCGATCCACCCGGCGATGACCTTCACGGGCACGGCGCTCGACCTCGGCCGGCTCGAGGAGTGCGCCTTCGGCGTCACGGGTCCGGACGCGCTGCGGCCCATGGCCGAGGCGCTCGTCGTCGAGATGGGCGGCGAGCCGGTCTGGGTCGCCGAGGACCAGCGGGCGGCCTACCACGCGGCCCTCGCCCACGGCTCGAACCACCTCGTCACGCTCATCGCCGAGGCCATGGAGGTCCTGGCCGCCGCCGGCGTCGAGCAGCCGCGCGCCGTCCTCGGACCGCTCGCGCGCGCCGCTCTCGACAACGCGTTGCGGCTGGGTGACGCAGCGCTCACCGGACCCGTCGCCCGTGGCGATGTGAGTACCGTGGGCTCGCACCTGCGCGAGCTGGACCGGATCTCGCCCGAGATCAGGACGACCTACGTCGCCCTGGCCCGCGCCACCGCGGTGCGTGCGCTCGAGAGCGGACGGCTCCGGCCGTCGGCCGCCGAGCCCTTGCTCGACACCCTCGCCGACCAGGAACCCCAGGAGCCGACACCGTGACCGACAGCGCCACCTCCACCGCGGCACCGGACGACGCCGCCGGCGGACCGGTCGTCGCGAGCACCCGCGACGAGATGCGGGCCGCCCGGGCGGCCCTCGCCGGCAGCGACGTCGCCGTCGTCATGACGATGGGTGCGCTGCACGAGGGTCACGCCCAGCTCATCCGGGAGGCCCGTCAGGCGGCGGAGCACGTCATCCTCACGATCTTCCTCAACCCGCTCCAGTTCGGGCCCAAGGAGGACCTGTCGCGCTACCCGCGCACGTTCGACGACGACATGCGGATCGCGACCGACGCCGGCGTCGACATCGTCTTCGCCCCGACGCCGGACGTCGTCTATCCCGACGGCGACCCCGGCGTGCGCGTCTCGGCGGGCCCGCTCGGCGACGTCCTCGAGGGCAAGTCGCGGCCCGGCCACTTCGACGGCATGCTCACCGTCGTCGGCAAGCTGCTCCACCTCACCGGCGCCCGCCGTGCCTTCTTCGGCCAGAAGGACGCCCAGCAGCTGCTCCTCATCCGGCGCATGGTCCGCGACCTCGACTTCCCGGTCGAGGTGGTCTCCGTCCCGACCGTCCGCGAGGACGACGGTCTGGCCCTGAGCAGCCGCAACACCTATCTCACCGACTCCGACCGCGAGGTGGCCCTCTGCCTGAGCCGCGCGCTCACCGCGGGAGCCGACCAGGCGGCATACGGGCCGTCCGCCATCCGCCGTGCGGCCCGCGACGTCGTCGTCGAGGAGCCGCTCGCCCTCGTCGACTACCTCGTGCTCGTCCACCCGAGCACGCTCCAGGACGTGCCCGAGTGGTACCGCGGCGAGGCGCTGCTCGCCGTCGCGGCCCGGGTCGGCACGACGCGGCTCATCGACAACACCCCGATCCTCGTCGGGCCCGGCGGTGGCAGACTCGACGTCTTCTCGCAGCCCGAGTCCGGCAGCATCCCCGCCCGCCCGGCATCGTGAACCGGCATCTCGACCAGGAGAGCACTCCCATGTACCGCTACATGCTGCACAGCAAGATCCACCGCGCCACCGTCACGCAGGCCGACCTGCACTACGTCGGCTCGCTGACGATCGACATGGACCTCATGGAGGCCGCGGACCTCCTCCCCGGGCAGCAGGTCGACGTCGTCGACGTCGACAACGGCAACCGGCTCACGACCTACGCGATCGAGGGCGAGCGCGGCTCCGGCATCCTCTGCATCAACGGCGCCGCCGCCCGGCTCATCAGCCCCGGCGACACGGTCATCATCATCGCCTACGCGTCGATGTCCGACGAGGACGCACGGGCCCACGACCCCAACGTCGTCTTCGTCGACAAGGACAACCGGATCGTCGAGGTCGGTGACGACGCGGGCGACGTGCCGGAGGGCTTCGGCCTCAGCACGTCGGCCGTGACGAAGCGCTCGCACGGGTGACCGGGCCCGAGGCGAGCACCCGGAGCGGCGCCCGGATCCCACGGGCGCTCGCGGCGCCGGCCCCGGGCTGGACCACGTCCGCCGACGTCATCGTCGTCGGCTCGGGCATCGCCGGCCTGACGTGTGCCCTGCGGCTGCGTGAACAGGTCGACCGGGTCCTGCTCGTCACCAAGACGGTGCTCGACGAGGGCTCCACGGCGTGGGCGCAGGGTGGGATCGCCGCGGCGCTCCACCCCGAGGACTCGCCGGAGGAGCACCTCGAGGACACCCTCGTCGCCGGTGTCGGGCTGTGCGACCGGGACGCCGTCGAGGCGCTCGTCACCGAGGGTCCGAAGCGGGTACGCGAGCTCGTCGCGCTCGGCGCCGAGTTCGACCGCGACGCCGAGGGCGAGATCAAGCTGACCCGCGAGGGCGGCCACCACCGCGACCGCATCGCCCACGCCGGTGGTGACGCGACCGGTCGGGAGATCTCGCGGGCGCTCATCGCGGCCCTCGACCGCGTCATCGACGACCCGGGCATCGAGGTCGTCGAGCACGCGCTTGTGGTGGATCTCCTCCAGTCCGAGCCGGGCTCGGGACCGCACTCGGGGGAGGGGGAGGGTGCGCCGGTCGTCGGCGTCACCCTGCACGTCATCGGCGAGGGCCAGCTCGACGGCGTGGGGGCGGCCTATGCCCGTGCGGTCGTCCTCGCCACCGGCGGCCTCGGCCAGATCTACACCTCGACGACGAACCCGCCCGTGGCCACCGGTGACGGCATGGCCGCGGCCCTGCGAGCCGGTGCGCGCATCACCGACCTCGAGTTCATCCAGTTCCATCCGACCGTGCTCTTCCTCGGAGAGGGCTCGACCGGGCAGCAGCCGCTCATCTCGGAGGCCGTGCGCGGTGAGGGTGCGTTCCTCGTCGACGGGACCGGTCGCCGGATCATGGAGGGACGCCACGAGCTGGCCGACCTCGCGCCGCGCGACGTCGTCGCTCGGGCGATCCTCGAGACGATGCGTGAGCAGGGCACCGACCACGTCTTCCTCGACGCCCGCCACCTCGGCGGCGCGTTCCTCGAGGAGCGGTTCCCCTCGATCGTCGCGTCCTGCCGCTCACTGGGCTTCGACCCGGCGACCGACCTCCTGCCCGTGGCGCCGGCACAGCACTACGCCTCGGGTGGCGTCGCGACCGACCTTCGCGGCCGCACGTCGCTGCCCGGCCTCTATGCCTGCGGCGAGTGCTCGTGCACCGGGGTCCACGGGGCCAACCGGCTCGCCTCCAACAGCCTTCTCGAAGGCCTGGTCTTCGCGAGCCGGATCGCCGCCGACATCCCCGAGCGGATCGCGGCGGGGGAGCTGCCCGAGGTGGTCGTGCCCACCACACCGACCCACGCCGGCGGCGAGGGATCGGGTCCCGGCGCGCTGCTCGACAGCTCGCAGCGGCTCGCCGTGCAGCGCGCCATGACCGTCGGCTCGGGGCCGGTGCGCTCGGCCGAGTCGACCGCCTCGACCGCTCGCGAGCTGGGCGAGCTGTCGGCGCTGCCACCGTCGACCGCCGCTCCCGGCCCACGTACCTGGGAGACCACGAACCTGCTCCACCTCGGCCAGGCGCTGACCGAGCTCGCCCACCGCCGGGCCGAGACGCGCGGCGGGCACGTGCGCAGCGACTTCCCCGACCGTGACGACGACCGATGGCTCGTGCGCCAGAGCGTCGTCGTCGCACCCGACCGCTCCCTCACCGTGACCGAACGGAGTATGCCGTGAGCTCCCCCTCGCGACCCGACCTCGCCTTCCCCGAAGGGGACGCCCGACGTGTCGTCACCGTGGCGCTCGACGAGGACCTCGGCGGGCCCGACGGTGTCGACGTCACGACGATGGCGACGATCCCCGCGTCACAGCGGACCCGTGCCGCGGTCGTGGCGCGCGAGGCGGGCACCGTGGCCGGTGTCGACGTCATCGCCCTCACCCTCGACGAGGTCGCCCGGCGCCTCGGCGCGGACCCGGTGTCGGTCTCGCTCGTGGCGGCCGACGGCGACCGGGTCGAGCGCGGAGACGTCGTGGCACGCCTCAGCGGGTCGACGCGCGAGACGCTCGTCGCCGAGCGGACCCTGCTCAACCTCATCAGCCGGCTGTCCGGCATCGCCACGCACACCCGGCGGTGGGCCGACGAGCTCGAGGGCTCCGGCGCCACCGTCCTCGACACCCGCAAGACGACGCCGGGCCTTCGTGCGCTCGAGAAGTTCGCGGTGCGCGCGGGCGGCGGCACCAACAAGCGCATGGGGCTCTACGACGTCGCGATGATCAAGGACAACCACAAGCTGGCCGCGGGAAGTCTCGCCGCGGCATACGCCGCCGTCCGCGAGCAGTTCCCGGAGGTGCCCGTGCAGGTCGAGGTGACCACGACGGAGGAGGCGCTCGAGTCGGTCGCGGCGGGCTCGCGGTTCCTCTTGTGCGACAACATGTCCACGGACCTGCTGCGCGCCACGGTGGAGGCGGTGCGTGGCACCGGCGAGGACGTCGAGATCGAGGCCACCGGTGGGCTGACGCTCGAGGTGGCGGCGGACTACGCCGCGACCGGCGTGGACTACCTCAGCGTCGGTGGGCTGACCCACTCCTCGCCGATCCTCGACCTCGCCCTCGATCTGCTCCCCGAGACCGACTGATTGCGCTGCTGTCCCAGCAGCGCAATCAGTCGGGGGTCAGTGACCCTTGCGGAGGGTCGGGTGGTCGGCCTCGATCGTCGCAGGGTGGACGAAGAGCGGCAGCAGTCGGCGTGACGCCGGGGTACGCAGGGCCTTGACGGCCGCGAGGTGCGCCTCGCAGCGCAGCACCAGCTCGTCGTAGGCCTCCTGCCCCATGAGCTCGACGAGCTCGGCACGGTTGCTCCGGTAGACCGGCTCGGCACCGACGTGAGCGTCGGGGTTGCCCGAGCAGTACCAGTCGAGGTCGTGCCCGCCCGGGCCCCAGCCGCGGCGGTCGTACTCGCCGATCGACACCTCGAGGTAGCTCGTGTCGTCGGGGTTCTCGACGATCCGGAAGGTGCGGCGGATCGGCAGCTGCCAGCAGACGTCGGGCTTCTGCGTGTGCGGCGGCTGGCCGGTGAGGACCGCGTGCTGGTGCAGCGCGCAGCCCGCGCCGGCGGGGAAGCCGGGGCGGTTGAGGAAGATGCAGGCGCCGTCGACGACCTTGGTCTTGCGGGCGTCGTCCTCGAGCTCGGTCCAGTGCGACACCTTGGACGGGTTCTTCTTGTCCGGTCGCAGCTGCCACTCGTCCTCACCGAGCTGCTCGACGACGGCGGCCACCCGGGCTAGGTCGTCGTCGTCGGAGAAGTGCGCTCCGAGGGTGCAGCACCCGTCGTCGGGGCGCTCGGCATAGATGCCCTCGCACCCGGACCCGAAGATGCAGGTCCAGCGCGACGTCAGCCACGTGAGGTCGCACCGGAAGCGCTGTCCGGCGGCGGCGGGGTCGGGGAACTCGACCCACGTGCGGGGGATGTCCAACGGGGTCTCGGCCACCGGTTCACCCTATGTCGCCACCCGCCGACTACCGTGGACCCATGCGGCTCGGGGTCATCGACGTGGGATCCAACACCGTGCACCTCCTCGTCGTCGACGCCCACGTCGGCGCCCAGCCGATCCCGGCGAGCTCCCACAAGCGCGAGCTCCGGCTCTCCGAGCACGTCACCGACGACGGCGCCATCGACGATGCCGGCTGCGAGCAGCTCGCCGAGTTCGTCGCCGAGTGCCTCACCGTCGCCGAGGACCAAGGTGTCGAGGACCTCATGGGATTCGTCACGAGCGCGATCCGCGAGGCGCCCAACGGCGACGATGTCCTCGCCGCCGTCAAGGAGCGCACCGGTGTCGTCCTCGAGGTGCTCTCGGGCGAGGACGAGGCGCGCCTGACCTTCCTCGCCGCTCGCCGCTGGTTCGGCTGGTCGGCCGGAACCCTCCTCGTCGCCGACATCGGTGGCGGCTCGCTCGAGATCGCGCAGGGCATGGACGAGGACCCCGACATCTCGATCTCGCTGCCGCTCGGCGCGGGTCGGGTCACGCGCGACCACCTCGCCGGGGACCCGCCCGGTGAGGCCGCGGTCCGGGCCGCCCGCAAGCACGTCCGGGCGACCATCGCCCGTGAGCTGCGCCCGCTCGCCAAGGCCGGCAGCCCCGACCGGGTGGTCGGCACCTCCAAGACGATGCGTTCCCTCGCCCGGATCACGGGAGCCGCCCCGAGCAGCGAGGGCATGTATGCCGTCCGCCACCTCGAGCGCGCCGCTCTCGACGCGATCCTGCCCAGGATCGCGAGCATGACTGCGGCACAGCGCAGCTCGCTGCCCGGTGTCTCCACGTCGCGGGCGCAGCAGCTGCTCGCCGGCGGTCTCGTCGCCTCCGCCACGATGGACCTGCTCGGCGTGGACCGCCTCGAGCTCTGCCCCTGGGCGCTGCGTGAGGGCATCATCCTGCGCAGGCTCGACGGAATGCACTGATGGCTGCCCGTGACGCTGTCCTGATCCCCGACATCCCGGTCGCGCTCTCCACGGCGTCGGTCTATCCGGAGAACTGCGCTGCGGCCTTCCAGTACGCCGCCCGGCTGGGCTACGACGCCGTCGAGGTCATGGTGTGGACCGACCCGGTGACCCAGGAGGCCGGCGCGCTGAGAGCGCTCGCCGAGCTGCACGGCATACGGATCGTCTCGGTCCACGCGCCGACGCTGCTCATCAGCCAGCGGATCTACGGCGTCGAGCCCTGGGGCAAGATCGACCGGTCGCTCGAGCTCGCGCACGACCTGGGCGCCGACACGGTCGTGCTGCACCCGCCGTTCCGCTGGCAGAAGGACTATGCCCGCGACTTCGCCGACGGCATCGCCACCCGCGAGCACGAGTCGGGCATCACCCTCGCCGTCGAGAACATGTACCCGTGGCGGGTGCGTGGCCGCGAGATCGAGGCCTACCTGCCGCACTGGGACCCGGTGCCGCAGCCCTACGACCACGTGACCTTGGACCTGTCGCACACGGCGACCGCGGGGTCGGACGCCCTGGCGATGGTCAGGGCCCTCGGGCCGCGGCTCACGCACCTCCATCTCGCCGACGGCCTGGGGTCGATGCGCGACGAGCACCTCGTCCCCGGCCACGGGTCGCAGCCGTGCGCGGAGGTGCTGGACACGTTGGTGCACAACGGATACTCGGGGTCCGTCGTCGTCGAGATCTCGACGAGGCGGCTCACGGCCGAGCAGCGCGAGATGGCGCTCACCGAGTCGCTCGTGTTCTGCCGGCTGCACCTCGCGGGTGCGCTCGAACCGGGGGAGGGCACATGAGTCCGCGTGGGCGCCGGCCCGGTGGCGAGGACACCCGGGCGGCGATCATCGCCGCGGCTCGGACCGAGTTCGCACAGCGCGGCTACGACGGCACCTCGCTGCGGGGGATCGCGCGCGAGGCCGGCGTCGACCCCGCTCTCGTGCACCACTACTTCGACGGCAAGTCAGAGCTCTTCGTCGAGGTCATGTCCTTCCCGGCCAACCCTGCGGTCCTCGTCGAGCAGATCGCGGCGGTGCCACGGGACGCCTTGGGTGAGACGCTCGCCCGCGTGTTCCTTGCGGCGTGGGACGGGCCCGAGGGTCGCGAGCGCTTCGCCGCGATGTTCGCGGCGGCCGCGGCCCACGAGGAGCACGCCCGGATGGTGCGTGAGTTCGTCGGGCGCGAGGTCCTGCACCGGGTCGTCGCGTCGATGCGGACCGAACCCGGCATCGGTCCGCGGGACGGGGAGTCGCTCGAGGTGCGGGTCGCGCTCGGTGCGGCACAGCTCATCGGGATGGGGCTGCTCCGCTATGTCGTCAAGGTCCCCGCGGTCGCGGACGCCAGTGTGGAGGAACTCGTCGCGATCCTGGGGCCCACCCTCCAGCGCCACCTCGTCCCGCCATCACCCCACTGATTGCCCTCGGGCGCGCACGGCGGGGCAATCAGTCGCGTCACCCCTGCAACTGATTGCCCTTGGGCGCGCACGGCGGGGCAATCAGTTGGGGTCTTGCGGGCGAGGGCTGCTCGGGTCTAAATTCATCACATGATGAAAAGCCGGCAGGAGAGGGCAGTGACCGACGCGATCGTCGTCGAGCACCTCGTCGTGCGGCGTGGCGGGCGGGACGTCCTGCCCGACCTCAGCGTCATCGTCCCGACTGGACAGGTCGTCGGCCTGCTCGGCCCGAGCGGCGGTGGCAAGTCCACACTCATGCGCGCCATCGTCGGCGTCCAGCAGGTCGAGGGCGGCACGGTGACGGTCCTTGGCCAGTCTGCGGGCTCGCCCGACCTGCGCCACCGCGTCGGTTACGTCACCCAGGCGCCGAGCATCTACGCCGACCTCACGGTGCGCCACAACCTCGCCTACTTCGCGCGGGTCCTCGGCGCCGGCAAGGACGCCGTCGACCGGGCCATCGAGGCCGTGGACCTCACGAGCCACGCCGACGCGATGGTCTCGACCCTGTCGGGCGGCCAGCGCTCGCGCGCCTCGCTCGCGGCCGCCCTCGTCGGCGACCCCGAGGTGCTCGTCCTCGACGAGCCCACCGTCGGCCTCGACCCCGTCCTGCGACGCGACCTGTGGAACCTCTTCCGCCGCCTCGCCGGTGAAGAGGGTCGCACTCTGCTCGTCTCGAGCCACGTCATGGACGAGGCCACCCGGTGCGACCGCCTGCTCCTGCTCCGCGAGGGCGAGATCCTCAGCGACTCGACGCTCCCCGAGCTCCTCGACCGGACCGGGGCCCTCGACGCCGAGCAGGCCTTCCTCGCCCTGGTCGACGAGGCGGCCGGGAGACCGCCGGGCGGGGCCGGGTTCGGTGGGCGGACGGCATACGAGGGCCGGCACGAGGACGACCACCACGTGGCGGGAGGACGGTCATGAACCCGCGCATCACCCTCGCCACCGCGGCGCGCATCCTGCGCCAGCTGCGGTCCGACCACCGCACCATCGCGATGATGCTCGTCGTGCCGTGCGTGCTGCTCGGCCTGCTCGCCTGGATCTTCGACGGCACACCGGTCTTCGACCGGATCGGTGCGGCGCTGCTCGGCGTCTTCCCGTTCGTCGTGATGTTCATCGTCACGAGCGTGGCGACCCTGCGCGAACGCACCTCGGGCACGCTCGAACGCCTGCTCACCACGCCGCTCGGCAAGGGCGACCTCATGCTCGGCTACGCGCTCGCCTTCGGACTGATGGCGGTCGTGCAGGCCCTCGTCGCAACGGGGTTCGCCGTGTGGGTGTGCGACCTCGACGTCGCCGGCCCGGTGTGGCTGCTCGTCGTCATCGCCGTCTGTGACGCACTCCTCGGCACGGCGCTCGGACTGCTCGTGAGCGGCTTCGCATCGACCGAGTTCCAGGCGGTGCAGTTCATGCCGGCCCTCGTGCTCCCGCAGTTCCTCCTCTGCGGCCTGCTCGTGCCCCGCGAGGCACTGCCGTCGATCCTCTCGACGGTCTCGGACTGGCTTCCCCTGTCGTATGCCGTCGACGCGATGCGCACGATCGCCTCGGTCCCCGAGCCCCTCGCCGACGTCACCTCCGACATCGGCATCATCATCGGCGCCATCGCCCTGGCGCTGGCCCTCGGCAGTCTCACCCTGCGGCGGCGCACGCCCTGAGCGCGAGGTGGGCGAACGGCATACCGGCTCGGTTCTGGGCACGCCTCGCGAGCGGTTAGCCTGACGACCGTGGATGCCTCTGACCTGCTTCGCTCCAGCCTGCTGCACCTGTCCGACTCCTCGCTCGTGCGCACGACGATCGAGAAGGCGCCCGTGAGCCGCGCCGTCGTCCAGCGCTACGTGCCGGGGACCGACGTCGCCCACGCGGTGTCGGCCGCCGCCGAGCTGCGCGCGACGAACCGGCAGGTCACCATCGACTACCTCGGTGAGGACACCCTCGACGCGGGGCAGGCGGCACACACCGTCGACACGTACGTCGGGCTCCTGCGCGCGCTCAAGGCCAAGGACCTCTCGCAGTTCGGTGCGGCCGAGGTGAGCGTCAAGCTCAGCGCGGTGGGACAGGCGCTGCCGCAGGACGGCGAGAAGATCGCCCTCGACAACGCGCGCATCATCTGCGAGGCGGCCAGGGACGCCGACACGACCGTCACCCTCGACATGGAGGACCACACGACGACGGACTCGACGCTGTCGATCCTCGCCGAGCTCCGCAAGGACTTCCCCGACACCGGGGCCGTGCTCCAGTCCTACCTCCACCGCACCGAGGGCGACTGCCGCGACCTCGCCACCGCCGGCAGCCGGGTCCGGCTCTGCAAGGGCGCCTACAAGGAGCCGGCGTCGGTCGCCTACCAGGACGCCGAGGACGTCGACCTGTCCTACGTGCGCTGCCTCAAGGTGCTCATGGCCGGTGACGGCTACCCGATGGTCGCCAGTCATGACCCGCGCCTCATCGACATCGCCCGCGCGCTCGCGAGCCGTCACGGCCGCGAGCCCGACTCCTACGAGTTCCAGATGCTCTACGGCATCCGCCCCGACGAGCAGACCCGCATCGCCGACCGCGGCCATCAGATGCGCGTCTACGTGCCCTTCGGCGAGGAGTGGTACGGCTACCTCATGCGCCGCATGGCCGAGCGCCCCGCCAACCTGCAGTTCTTCCTGCGCTCGCTCGTCTCCAAGGGCTGACCCCCTGCGGGGCACCGTGCGCGGCAAAGGCACGTGACGCGCTGGTCGCCGAGCACGACATGGGTATGCCGTCCGCCCCTTTGCCGCGCGCCGTGCGCGCTCCACGCCTGAAACCCGCCTGAAGTGAGACCCGGGCAGGCCGTAGTCTCGCGCCATGGGAACGGTGGCGATCTTCGGTGCGGGTGTCATGGGCGAGACGTTGCTCTCGGGTCTGCTGCGAGCGGGCCGACCGGCTGACGAGCTGCTGATCACCGAGCGCCGCGCCGAGCGTGCCGCCGAGCTGACCGAGAAGTACGGCGTGCGTGCCGTGAGCAACGTCGAGGCCGCCACCGAGGCCGACACGCTCGTGCTCGTCGTCAAGCCGCAGGACATGGCCGCCCTCCTCGACGAGATCAGTCCGCACGTCGCCGACGGCAACCTCGTCGTGAGTCTCGCCGCCGGCATCACGACCGAGTTCCTCGAGAGCCGCCTCGCCGAGGGGCGCTCCGTCGTTCGCGTCATGCCCAACACCCCCGCGCTCGTCGACGAGGGCATGGCGGCGGTGAGCGCCGGCCGGCACTGCCTTCCCGAGCAGCTCCAGCACGCCGTCGAGCTCCTCGCCGCGACGGGCAAGGTCACCGAGGTCCCCGAGAAGCAGCTCGACGCGGTCACGGCGATCTCCGGTAGCGGGCCGGCATACATCTTCTATGTCGTCGAGGCGATGATCGAGGCGGGCGTCGTGCTCGGGATGCCCCGCGCGACCGCCACCGAGCTCGTCACCCAGACCCTCTACGGCGCCGCCACCATGCTGCGCGAGACCGGGCAGCACCCGACGGTCCTGCGCGAGCAGGTCACCTCGCCCGGCGGCACGACCGCGGCCGCCCTGCGCGAGCTCGACGACCACAAGGTGCGCGCCGCGTTCATCAGCGCGATGGAGGCCGCCGCCGTGCGGTCCAAGGAGCTCTCGGGTGGCTGAGACCACCTCGACCACCCTCCACGTCGCACCGGTCACCGAGGACAACTGGCGCATCTACCGCGACGTGCGCCTCGCCGCTCTCCTCGACACCCCTCGTGCCTTCGCGAGCACGTATGCCGGCACCGCGGCTCGCGACGAGAGCGCCTGGCTGGCTCTGCTCGCGTCCGTGCAGGTGTGGCTCGCCTTCGAGGGCGACCGCCCCGTCGGGGTCATCGCCCTGTCGCGCGACGACGAGCTGCCCGAGGACGAGGCCTACCTCATCCAGATGTGGGTGTCGTCCTCCGCGCGAGGACACGGGGTGGGCGACCTGCTCGTCTCCACCGTGCTCGACACCGCAGGTGACTCCGGGTACTCCCGGGTGCTGCTCGACGTGGGCGAGGAGAACCTGCCCGCACAGCGGCTCTACGAGCGCCACGGGTTCGCCCGCACCGGCACGACGTGGGACAACCCGCTCTACGGCGGGATTCGCGAGATCGGGTACGCGGTCAGGGTGGACCCGGGTTGCCGCTCGTCGGCGGCGTCGGGGACAGTGGGGGCATGAGCGAGATCAGCGTGCGCCCGCTGGGCGAAGAGGACTGGAGCCAGTACCGCGACACCCGCCTGACCGCGCTCCGCGAGTCGCCCGAGGCCTTCGCCGCGACGGTCGACGAGGAAGAGGCCTACGACGAGGACTTCTGGCGGCTACGCATGCAGCGCTCCACCCGGCTCCTCGCCGAGCGCGAGGGCACTCCGGTCGGGATCGTCAGCGTGGGCGCCTCCAGCGACGAGCGCCCCCACACCTCGGAGCTGTTCGGGCTGTGGGTCTCACCCGAGGCCCGTGGTAGTGGTGTCGCGACCGAACTCGTCCGCGCCGGTGCCAACCTGGCTCGCGAACAGGGACGGACCCAGCTCGCCTACTGGGTCGGCAGCGACAACGGCCGCGCGGTGGCCTTCGCGAGCGGGTTCGGGTTCCGCCCCACCGCCGACCGCCGCCCGATGCGCGTCAAGTCGGACGACGACGAGGACGAGGTCTCCATGGTCCTCGCCCTCGGCGGCGACCGCGGGTCGGCTCCCGTCACGTTCTGAGCCCAGCTGCTCGTCCTCATGGGGTGCGGCGCCGAGGTGGTCAGGGACGCGAGCTGAGGCGCTCCAGCAGCTCGGTGGGTCCGCTGACGATGATCGTGTCGTGCGCCGAGACCTTGGTGGAGGGGACGGCATACGTGAAGTCCGCGCCGGGTGACTTCACGCCGACCACGGTGACGCCGTACTTGCTGCGGATGGCGCTCTGCTCGAGCGTGAAGCCGATGGCCTCGGTCGGCGGGCGCATCTTGACGATGGCGAACCCGTCGTCGAACTCGATGTAGTCCTGGAGCTTGCCGCCGACGAGGTGGGCGACGCGACGGCCGGTGTCGGCCTCGGGCCGCACGATGTGCTGCACGCCGATCCGGTCGAGGATGCGCGCGTGCTCGGGCGACATCGCCTTGGCCCAGATGTCGGGGATGCCGGCGTCGACGAGGTTGGCCGACGAGAGCACCGACGCCTCGATCGAGGAGCCGACCCCGACGACGGCGATCTGGTAGCGCGAGGCCTTGGCGTCGCGGATGACCTGGGCGTCGCTGGCGTCGCCGTGGATCACCGAGCTGAGGCGGCCGAGGAACTTCTCGGCGAGGAAGCCGTCCTTCTCGATGGCGACGACGCGGTGCCCGAGCCGGCGCAGCTCGAGCGCGGCAGCGCCGCCGAACCGGCCGAGCCCGACGACGAGGACGTCGAG
Organism: Knoellia sp. LjRoot47; assembly: GCF_964253435.1. Lineage (NCBI taxonomy): Bacteria > Bacillati > Actinomycetota > Actinomycetes > Micrococcales > Intrasporangiaceae > Knoellia > Knoellia sp. LjRoot47. The sequence continues at coordinate 447,533 of NZ_CAXUQS020000001.1, read as the reverse complement.
ATCGCTGTTCTTGCCTCCCACGGCTTCCTCCTGGTGACGGGCCAGCCGCGACGGCGGGTCCACGATGACGGGCGCAACGGCACGAGGCTAACGCCCGGTGGCCCCGCGGCGGGTAGCGTGCCCGACATGGCTCACCGCACGCGCCTGGTCTGGGACGACGGCTTCACGGCATACAACTTCGGTCCGAGCCACCCGATGGCACCGGTACGCCTGGACCTCACGACCCGGCTCGCGCGCGCGCTCGGCGTCCTCGACAAGGTCGAGGTCGTCTGCCCCGGCGTCGCGAGCGACGAGGTTCTCTCGTCGGTCCACGACCCCGGCTACGTCGCCGCGGTCCGCGCCGCCTCCGCCGACCCGAGTGCCGCCGAGGCCCGACGGGGTCTCGGCACCGAGGACGACCCGGCGTTCCTCGGGATGCACGAGGCGAGCGCCCGCATCGTCCAGGGCACCGTCGACCTGTGCGACGCCGTGTGGCGCGGCGAGATCGACCACGGCGTCAACTACTGCGGCGGCCTCCACCACGCCATGGCCACCCACGCCGCCGGGTTCTGCATCTACAACGACGCCGCGGTCGGCATCCAGCACCTCCTCGACAGCGGCGCCGCGCGCGTCGCCTACGTCGACATCGACGTGCACCACGGCGACGGCGTCGAGCGGATCTTCTGGAACGACCCCCGCGTCCTCACCGTGTCGGTCCACGAGTCGGGGCGGGCGCTCTTCCCCGGCACGGGCTATCCCGGCGACATCGGTGGGCCGGACGCCCGGGGGAGCGCGGCCAACGTCGCCCTGCCTCCGGGCACCGGTGACTCCGAGTGGCTGCGTGCGATCGAGTCCGTCGTGCCCCAGCTCGTCGAGGCGTTCGACCCCGACGTCCTCGTGACCCAGCACGGCTGCGACACCCACAGCCAGGACCCGCTGGCCCACCTCACCGTGTCGGTCGACGCCCAGCGCCGCGCCCACGACTGCCTGCACCGGCTCGCCCACGACGTCGCCGACGGTCGCTGGGTGGCCCTCGGCGGTGGTGGCTACGAGCTCGTCGACGTCGTCCCACGCTCGTGGACGCACCTCGCCGCGATCGCGGCACACGCGCCGGTGCCGCCGGAGACGCCGATCCCGCAGGAGTGGCGCGACCACGTCCTCGAGATCAGCGGCCGCGAGGGGCCCGCGACGATGGGTGACCTGCGCCCCGAGGACCTGCCGATCTGGGTGCGGTCCTGGGGCATGGGACACAACCCGGACCGCCCCGTCGACGCCGCCATCCTCGCGACGCGTCAAGCCGTCTTCCCGCTCCACGGCCTCGACCCGTGGTTCGACTAGTGGAGGAAATCTCCCCACTGCGCCGCGTGTCGGCTGGACTTGGCAAAGATTCCGCTCCAACCGCTTCCCCAATGGTCACATCAGCCCCTATGGTTGCTTCTTGCACGCCCGTAGATGACCGCCGGTGGGGAAGCCGGCGATGCGCGTGTGCAGAAGTTGAGGTGGCCATGTCCCAGGAACGTCTTGCCGAGGTGCGGTTTCTCACCGTCGCCGAGGTCGCCTCGATCATGCGCGTGTCCAAGATGACCGTCTACCGCATGGTCCACGGCGGCGAGCTCCCTGCCGTCCGTGTCGGACGGTCCTTCCGGGTTCCCGAGGACGAGGTGCAGAAGTACCTCCGGGAGTCCTACATGGGCACCGCCTGAGCGAGCCGAGCTCCATGCTGAAGGCCGGACCGAGGCGGTCCGGCCTTCAGCGTTCCCGGGCCCGTTTGGGCGCGCGGCCGTGCGCCGGTAGGGTTGCCCCCTGACACACGCGCGCCGGTCGGCCGCGCAGGCCGACCAGCAGCTGCTGGTCCACCGTCGTTCGAATTCCTCGAAAGCAAGGACTGCTCATGGGTTCAGTGATCAAGAAGCGTCGCAAGCGCATGGCGAAGAAGAAGCACCGCAAGCTGCTTCGCAAGACGCGCCACCAGCGTCGCAACAAGAAGTGACGCGTTCCTGACGCGACCGGACGACCCCCGCCCCCTCGGCGGGGGTCGTCCTGCGTTCGGACCCGCTATGCCGTCCGCCCGCCGAGCGCCGTCCGCGCGCCTTGGCCGCCGGTGGTCACGGGTGACCGGACTCTCGCCATCAACAGTGCCGTCGCACCGGAGTGACGAAGTAGGGTCGTGACCGACGGTGTCGACACGAGGAGAGGCAGGACCCGTGGGCCAGGTTGTTCTCGTGACGGGGGTGTCCCGCTACATCGGCGGAGTCCTCGCCCGGCGGCTCGCGGCCGACCCGTCCGTCGACAAGGTCATCGGTGTCGACGTCATCCCGCCGCCACGTGACCTGGGGGCCGCCGAGTTCGTCCGTGCCGACATCCGCAACCCGATGATCGGCAAGGTCATCGCCCAGGGCGACGTCGACACGGTCGTGCACGCCAACGTCATCGCGACGCCCACCTTCGCCGGGGGACGGACCCCGCAGAAGGAGATCAACGTCATCGGCACGATGCAGCTGCTCGCTGCCTGCCAGAAGGCGTCGACGGTCAAGCGACTCGTCGTGAAGTCCACCGCCGCGGTCTACGGCTCGACCCCGCGCGACCCGGCGATGTTCACCGAGGAGATGACGGCCAAGCGCCTCCCGTCCTCGGGCTTCGGCAAGGACTCGATCGAGGTCGAGGGCTACGTGCGCGGCTTCGCCCGTCGCCGCCCCGACGCCGAGATCCTCACCCTGCGCTTCGCCAACATCATCGGCCCGCGCATCCGGACCTCGATCACCGACTACTTCAACCTGCCGGTCATCCCGATCCCGTTCGGCTACGACGCGCGGCTCCAGTTCTTCCACGAGGACGACGCCATCGCCGCGCTCGCCCGCGGCGTGACCGGGTCGACCACGGGAGTCGTCAACCTCGCCGGCGACGGGGTGCTCACCGTCGTGCAGGCGGCCGCGATCGCCCGCCGTCCGTTCGTCATGGTGCCCATGGCCGCAGCGGGCCCCCTCGGCGGTCTGGGCAAGCGCTTCGGTCTCGTCGACTTCAGCCCCGACCAGATGTCGTTCCTCGCCTTCGGGCGGGGGATGGACACGACGGTGATGCGGGAGGGCTTCGGCTTCCACCCGTCGTTCTCGACCCGAGCCGCGTTCGAGGACTTCGCCCGCACGCTCAGCCCGATCGTCCCGTCGTTCGACGCGATGAGCGGCGCCGTGAGCGGTGTGGCCGGTGTGGCCCAACAGGTTCTCGGACGCGCGACGGGAGGGCGGCGCTGATGGCGACGACGAAGAAGACCGCCACCGCCAAGAAGGTGGCGACGACCAAGGCTGCGACCAAGAAGGTGGCGACGAAGAAGGCCCCTGCACCCTCCGCCGCCAAGGCCGCGACGAAGAAGGCCGCGCCGAAGACTCCGGCCGCGAAGAACGCCTCACCCAAGAAGGCGGCCCGCCGTTCGCCCTCCGTCGCCGCGGGTGCAGCGCGCGCCTCGGGCGAGCGCGCCCGCCGCCGCTCTACACCGCTGCTGTCGGCCTCGGCGACCGAGACCACGTCGGCGGCACCCGCAGCGAAGCCAGCCGAGGCGCCCGTCGTCGCCCCGGCGTCTCCGACTCCGGAGCCCCCGCCCGCGCCCGCACCCGAGGCCAGGTCGGCAGCGTCGACACCCGCTGGCCGGCGTGCGGCCCACCGTCCCCAGCCCACGGTCCGCGCGAAGGCGTCGGCCAAGGCGACGCGACAGGCCGGCATACGACCGCAGAGCCCGCGGGCCAAGCGCGCGGCGGACGAGGCCGCACGTCGACACCTGCGCGTGGCCCCCGTCGCCGAGCCCGCACCCAAGCCGGCGCGCCCGGCGTCGCCGGACCCGACGGCCACCCAGACCGACATGTCGCTGCCCGTGCCCGGCATCGAGGAGCTGCTCAGCGCCTCGATCGCCGCGATGCGGATGGCCGCGCAGGGGGCCGGAATCTCGCCCGAGGAGGTCGAGCGCCGCATCGCCGCGACGCTGGCGTTCGTGCGGCGCCGGCTCGAGGGCGACTACTCGGTCGACGAGTTCGGCTACGATGAGCACTTCGCCGAGCACGTGATCTTCCCGATGCTCCGCCCGATCTACCGCAACTGGTTCCGGGTCGAGGTCCGCGGCCTCGAGAACATCCCCGACGAGGGTGGCGCCCTCATCGTGAGCAACCACTCGGGCACCATCGCCATCGACTCGCTCATGGTCGCGCAGGCCATCCACGACGAGCACCCGAAGCACCGGGTCATGCGCGCCCTCGGCGCCGACCTCGTCTTCCAGACCCCGGTGCTCGGCTCGTTCGCCCGCCGCGGCGGTTCGACGCTCGCCACCGGCGACGACGTCGACCGGCTCTTCGCCAAGGGCGAGCTCGTCGGGGTGTTCCCCGAAGGGTTCAAGGGTGTGGGCAAGCCGTTCAAGGAGCGCTACAAGCTGCAGCGGTTCGGCCGTGGCGGGTTCGTCTCGGCCGCACTCAAGGCCGGCGCGCCGATCATCCCGACGTCGGTCGTCGGCGCCGAGGAGATCGCGCCGATCATCGGCAACATGAAGACCGTGGCCCGCCTGCTCGGCCTGCCCTACGCGCCGATCACCCCGACCTTCCCGCTGCTCGGGCCGCTCGGGCTCATCCCGTTGCCGAGCAAGTGGATCATCGAGTTCGGCGCCCCCATCGAGACCGCGAGCCACGGCGCCGCGGCCGCCGACGACCCGATGCTCGTCTTCGACCTCACCGACCAGGTGCGCGAGACGATCCAGCAGACCCTGTACTCGCTGCTCATGCAGCGTCGCTCCGTCTTCTTCTGAGCCGAGGACCTCCGTATGCCGTCCGCCCCCGACCCGCAGCCGCGGGTCACCCTCATCGGCAAGCCGGGGTGCCACCTGTGCGACGACGCCCGGGCGGTCATCGAGATGGTCACGGCCGAGCTGGGGGAGGCGTTCGTCGAGCGCTCCGTGCTCGACGAGCCCGAGCTCATGGCGCGCTACGCCGAGGAGATCCCGGTGACGCTCGTCGACGGTCGGCAGCACGACTTCTGGCGGGTCGACGCGGCCCGGCTGCGCGCCGCGCTGGCCCGCCCGCGGCCCTGACGGGACGCGCCGGATCGGACGTGCAAGCGGTTACGCGTCCCGCTTGTACCAGAGGGTCACGAGCACTCCGTCTCGGGGTCCGCTCGTGACTTTGTGCATCCCTTCACAAATGCGTACGCTGGCAGGGCACCACCACCTTGAAGAACAGGAGTCGAAGGCCTCGTGTCCGCCGACGTCGCAGCCCGCCGGGGTATCCCCGATGCATCCGTGGCGCGACTCCCGGGATACCTGCAGGCCCTGACCAACCTCGCCGAGCGGGGTATCAGCTCGGTGAGCTCCGAGGAGCTGGCGGCGGCCGCGGGCGTGAGCTCGGCGAAGCTGCGCAAGGACCTGTCCCACCTCGGTTCCTACGGTGTGCGCGGTGTCGGCTACGAGGTCGACCGGCTCGCCTACGAGATCTCCACCGCGCTCGGGCTCACCCAGGACTGGCCCGTCGCGATCGTCGGGATGGGCAACCTCGGTCGTGCGCTCGCGGCATACAGCGGGTTCTCCACGCGTGGCTTCAACGTCATCGCCCTCCTCGACCGCGACGACAACCTCGTCGGCACGGCGGTGGGGGAGCGGCAGATCCGCCCGATGGGTGACCTCGGTTCGCTCGTGCGTGACGACCGCCTCGCGATCGGCGTCATCGCGACGCCCGCCGAGTCGGCGCAGGACGTCGCCGACCGCCTCGTCGAGGCCGGTGTGCGGTCGATCCTCAACTTCGCGCCGTGCGTCCTCGACGTCCCGGCCGACGTCATGGTCCGCAAGGTCGACATGTCGACCGAGCTGCAGATCCTCGCCTTCCACGAGCAGCGCCGCACCGGTGAGCTCGACCTGTCGCAGACCGCCACCGATGTCGAGGAGGTGGCGCTGTGAGCCTGCTCGTCCTCGGACTGTCGCACCACGGCGCCCCGATCGGCCTCCTCGAGGCCGCGGCGCTCGACCCGGCGTCGCGCGGCCGGCTCGAGTCGACGATCGTCGGCTCCGAGCACGTCGTCGAGGCCGTCGTCGTCTCCACCTGCAACCGCACCGAGGTCTACGCCGAGGGGCTGACCTTCCACGGCGCGCTCACCGACGTCTCCGAGGCCCTGGCCGCGGCGACCGGAGTGCCGCTTCCGGACCTCCAGCCCCACCTCTACGTCCACTACGAGGACCGCGGCATCGCGCACGCGTTCTCGGTGGCCGCCGGGCTCGACTCGATGGCCGTGGGCGAGGCCCAGATCCTCGGGCAGCTGCGGGAGGCCCTGACCCGCGCACAGCGTCGCGGCCACGTGGGCCCGGCGCTCAACACGCTTCTGCAGCAGGCACTTCGGGTCGGCAAGCGCGTCCACAGCGAGACCGGCATCGACGACGTGAGCCGCTCGCTCGTCGGCGTCGGGCTGGGTGTGGCGGACGACGTCGTCGGCTCGATCGACGGCGCCCGCGTCCTCGTCATCGGCGCCGGCGGCATGGGTGCCCTCGCGGCGACGACGGCCAGCCAGGCCGGTGCCGCGTCCGTCACCGTCGTCAACCGCGGACTCGCTCGCGCCGAGCGGCTGGCGGACCGCGTCGACGGCTCGGCCCGCCCGTGGGGCGAGCGCATCGCGGCCCTCGTCGACGCCGACATCGTCATCTCCAGCACCGGTGCCACGGGAGTCGTCGTCACCGCCGACGACGTCGCTGCGGCGATGGTCGAGCGCGAGGGCCGGCCGCAGCTCTACGTCGACCTGGCGCTGCCGCACGACATCGACCTCTCCGTCGCCGACCTCGAGGGCGTGACCCGCATCGGTCTCGCCGAGCTCGGCGAAGCGCTGAGCTCCGCCGGCGACGTCCCCCAGGTCCGCGAGGCCCGCGACATCGTCACCGGCGAGGTCGCCGCCTTCCTCACCGAGCGCTCCGGGGAGGCCGTCGCCCCGACCGTCGCCGCGCTGCGCTCGCGTGCCCAGTCCGTCGTCGACGACGAGATGGCGCGCCTCGAGCGCCGCACGCCCGACCTCGACGAAGCCCACCGGGCCGAGGTCCAGCGCACCGTGCACCGCATCGTCGAGAAGCTCCTCCACGCCCCGACCGTGAGGGTCAAGGAGATGGCGCAGAACGGCCAGGGCGGCAGCTATGCCAAGGCCCTGAGCGAGCTGTTCGACCTCGACCCGCGCGAGGTGTCGGTCGTCTCGACCCCGCCGGTCATCCCCGTGACCGACGACGAGGAGGTCGGCCGATGACGCTGCGCCTCGGCACCCGCCGCTCGACGCTTGCGACCACGCAGTCCTCGTGGGTCGCCGACCGCCTGCGTGCCCTCGGGCACGAGGTCGAGCTCGTCGAGATCACCACCGAGGGCGACCGCGACCGCAACACCCCGCTGGCCTCGATGGGTGGCACCGGCGTCTTCGTCTCCGCGCTGCGCGAGGCCTTGCGCGACGGCACCGTCGACCTCGCCGTCCACTCGCTCAAGGACCTGCCGACCACCCCCGAGGACGACCTCGTGGTCGCCGCCATCCCCACCCGCGAGGACCCGCGCGACGCCCTCGTGGCCCGCGACGGCCTCACCCTCGGCGAGCTCCCCGCCGGCTCGACCGTCGGCACGGGTTCGCCGCGTCGCCGGGCCCAGCTCGAGGCGCTCGGTCTCGGTCTCGACCTGCGTGAGCTCCGCGGCAACGTCGGCACCCGACTGGGCAAGGTCACCGACGGCGAGCTCGACGCCGTCGTCCTCGCCCACGCCGGTCTGCGCCGCATCGGCCGCGCCGACGTCGTCACCGAGGTGCTCGACCCCATCCAGATGCTTCCGGCGCCCGGCCAGGGTGCTCTTGCCGTCGAGGTCCGCGCCGACGACTCCGCCACCCGCGACGCCGTCGCCGCCCTCGACGACGCCGACACCCGCGCCTGCGTCGTCGCCGAGCGGGCGGTCCTCGCCGAGCTCGAGGCCGGGTGCTCCGCGCCCATCGGAGCCCTCGCCGAGATCGTCCTCGGCGACGAGGGTGACGAGCTCTCGCTGCGTGCCGTCGTCGCCAACATCGACGGCGAGGGTGACGTGCGCCGCTCGGCCGCCGGTTCCCCGGCGGACGCCGACGGCGTCGGACGCCGACTCGCCCGGCTCCTGCTCGAGGACGGCGCCGCCGACCTCGCCCCCCTGACTTCTCGTCCCATCGTCCACACCGAACGTCCCGGAGCGTGACCTGTGAGCACCACCCGCTCGAACCGACCGACCACCCCTGCCCGCACCCCCGCGCGCGTCGCCTTCGTCGGCGCTGGGCCGGGTGACGCCGGGCTGATGACGGTGCGCGCCCTCGAGTACCTCGCGGAGGCGGACGCCGTCGTCATCGACCAGGTCGCCCGCGAACAGGTCGTCGCGCGCCATGCCCGCGCCGAGGTCGAGGTCGTCGACGCCGGTCACGGCGAGCACGGCCAGCCGCTCACCCACGCGTCGCGCGCCAAGCTCGTCGTCAGGGCAGCCAAGGCCCACCCGCGTGGCCTCGTCGTCCGGCTCATGGACGGCGACCCCGCCACCTTCAACGGCCTCGCCGAGGAGGCGGCTGCCTGCGTCAAGGCGGGCGTGCCCTTCGAGGTCGTCCCGGGTGTGAGCTCGGTGAGCGCCGTCCCGACCTACGCCGGCGTCCCGCTGACGACGACGAGCTCGCGTGGCATCCACGTCATCACCGCCGGGCAGAAGATCAAGGACGTCTCCGCCGCGACCGACCCCTCGGTCACCGTCGTCGTCCTCGGCCAGCCCGACACCCTCGTGCCCACCCTCGAGGCGCTGCGCGACGCCGGTCGCGCAGCCGACACTCCCGTGGCGGTCACCGAGCGCGGCACCACGGTGCAGCAGGCGACCGTGACGACCACGCTCGGCGAGGTGGCCAAGGCCGCGAAGGCGATGCAGTTCCCGGCCCTCGCCGTCGTCGGCGACACCGTCGCCCTGCGCGAGACCCTGTCGTGGTTCGAGACCAAGCCGCTCTTCGGCTGGAACGTCCTCGTGCCCCGCACCAAGGACCAGGCCGGCTCGATGGTGCGTCGCCTCGAGCGCTACGGCGCCGAGGCCACGAGCGTCCCGACCATCTCGGTCGAGCCGCCGCGGACCCCGCAGCAGATCGAGCGCGCCGTCAAGGGCCTCGTCACCGGCCGCTACGAGTGGGTCGGCTTCACCTCGGTCAACGCCGTCAAGGCCATTCGCGAGAAGTTCGAGGAGTTCGGCCTCGACGCCCGCTCGTTCGCCGGGCTCAAGGTCGCCGCTGTCGGCGGTGTCACTGCCGAGGCGCTGCGCGAATGGGGCATCAACCCCGACCTCGTCCCCGAGGGCGAGCAGTCGGCCAAGGGCCTTCTCGACGAGTGGCCGCCCTTCGACGAGCTGCTCGACCCGATCAACCGGGTCTTCCTGCCCCGGGCCGACATCGCCACCGAGACGCTCGTCGCCGGGCTCCAGGACATGGGCTGGGAGGTGGACGACGTCACGGCATACCGGACCGTTCGTGCGGCTCCGCCCGCGGCCGAGATCCGCGACGCGATCAAGAGCGGCAGCTTCGACGCGGTCGTCTTCACGTCGAGCTCGACGGTGCGCAACCTCGTCGGCATCGCCGGCAAACCGCACCCGTCGACCGTCATCGCGTGCATCGGGCCGGCGACGGCCAAGACCGCCGAGGAGTGCGGCCTGCGGGTCGACGTCCTCGCACCGGAGCCGTCCGCCGACGAGCTCGTGGACGCCCTCGCCGACCACGGTCGGTCGCTGGCGCTCACGGCCGCCGAGGCCGGCGAGAGCGCGGTCCGCCCGAGCCAGAAGCGCCCCGCCGCACGCCGTCGCGCCAAGTGACCGGCTCCGTGGCAGGCCGTTCGCCGCTGCTCCCCGTCCGCCCGCGCCGGCTGCGTCAGTCGCCGGGCGTGCGGCGGCTCGTCGCGCAGACGCGGCTGCACCCGGCCGAGCTCGTCCTGCCCGTCTTCGTGCGTGAGGGCATCGACGAGCCGCAGCCGATCGCGGCCATGCCGGGGGTGCTCCAGCACACCGTCGAGTCGCTCGTGGCCGAGGCCCGGCGCTGTGTCGAGGCCGGGCTCGGCGGGATCATGCTCTTCGGCGTGCCCGTCGACAAGGACGCCACCGGCTCCGGTGCCGACGCTGACGACGGCATCCTCAACGTCGCCCTGCGCGCGGTGCGTGACGCGGTGGGCGACGACCTCGTCGTCATGGCCGACCTCTGCCTCGACGAGTTCACCGACCACGGCCACTGCGGCGTGCTCGACGACGAGGGCCGGGTCGACAACGACGCCACCCTCGAGCGCTACGCCGCGATGGGGCTGGCGCAGGCCCGTGCCGGCGCCCACGTCCTCGGACTGAGCGGGATGATGGACGGCCAGGTGGCGTTCGTGCGCGAGGCGCTCGACGAGGCCGGCCTCCACGACACGATCCTGCTCGCGTATGCCGCGAAGTACACCTCCGCGCTCTACGGCCCGTTCCGCGAAGCGGTCCAGTCCTCCCTCGTGGGGGACCGCGCGACCTACCAGCAGAACCCGGCCAACGCCACGGAGTCGCTGCGCGAGATCGAGCTCGACCTCGCCGAGGGCGCCGACATCATCATGGTCAAGCCGGCCCAGACCCACCTCGACATCATCGCGATGGCGGCCGAGGTCTCGCCGGTGCCGATCGCGGCCTACCAGATCTCCGGTGAGTACGCCCAGATCAAGGCGGCCGCCGAGCGCGGCTGGATCGACGGCGACCGCGCGGTGATGGAGTCGCTCCTGCACATCCGCCGGGCCGGCGCGCAGATCATCCTCACCTACAGCGCCCTCGACGTCGCCCACCGCATCTGAACGACTGATTGCCCCATGACGAGGGCCCCCGCGGTGCCTGTCGGCACTGCGGGGGCCCTCGTCATGGGGCAATCAGTCGAGCGTGTCAGGCCTGCTTGGCGAGCTGCACGTCGATGTTGATCGTGATCTTGTCGGAGACGAGGACGCCGCCACCCTCGACGGCCGCGTTCCAGGTGAGGCCCCAGTCCTTACGGTTGACGGTCGTGGTGGCCTCGAAGCCGGCCTTGGTGTTCCCCCACGGGTCCTGGCCGACGCCGCCGAAGTCGACGTCGAAGGTCACGGGCTTGGTGACGTCCTTGATGGTGAGGTCCCCGGTGAGGGTCTCGCCGTCGAAGGAGGTCGAGACGAAGTGCATGGTGGGGAACTGCTCGGCGTCGAAGAAGTCGGCGCTCTTGAGGTGACCGTCACGGTCGGCGCTGCCGGTCTCGACGGACGCGATCTGCGCGGTGACGTCGACCGTGGACTTCGTGATGTCCTCGGCCACCTCGACGGTGCCGGAGACCTCGCGGAAGGTGCCACGGACCTTGCTCACCATGAGGTGGCGGGCGACGAAGCCGACCTCGGTGTGGGAGGCGTCGACGGTCCAGGTGCCGGCGGGGATCTGCTGCGTGGTGACGGTGGTGCTCATGGACGAACTCCTTGGGAAGGGTGGGGGGTGGTGACGTTCACAGGGTTCAACCTCACCGTATTAGTAGATATTTCAACCTTCCTGCTGAAGTCGTGTGATGTGGGTCACATTGAAGTGCCCGGAACGACACGGGGCACGGGGGACCAGCCGATAGCATTCGCCCATGCAGGGGGACGAGGATTCCGGCACTCGATGGCTCAGCCACGACGAGCAGCAGGCGTGGCGTGCCTACCTGCGGGCGCACCGTGAGCTCCAGGTCGCCCTCGAGCGCGACCTCACGTCCTTCGACATCAGCCTGCCCGAGTACGAGCTGCTCTCGATGCTCTCCGAGCAGGACGGCGACCGGGCCCGCATGTCGGTGCTCGCCGAGCTCGTCGTCCAGAGCCGCAGTCGGGTGACCCACACGGCCAAGCGCCTCGAGACGCGCGGCTGGGTCCGGCGCGAGCCCACTCCCGAGGACGGTCGTGGCGTCGCGCTGGCCCTGACGCCCGCCGGGCGCCGCCTCGTCGAGACCGCCGCGCCGACGCACGTGCAGTCGGTCCGCGACCACTTCATCGACCACCTGAGCCCCGAACAGCTCGGCGTGCTGCGCGACGCCTTCTCGGTGGTGCGTTCGCACCTCGTCCCGGGTGCCCGCCCGGAGGACGAGATCGTCTGAGGACGACAATGGACGCATGACGTCCAGCCCCACCCCTGCCGCAGCCACCGACGCCCCCGCCTCCGCAGCCCTCCTGGAGCGCGCGACCCGCGTCATCCCCGGCGGGGTGAACTCCCCGGTGCGTGCGTTCCGCGCCGTCGGCGGCACGCCCCGCTTCATCGCCGAGGCCAGCGGGCCGTGGCTCACCGACGCCGACGGCCGCCGCTACGTCGACCTGCTCTGCTCTTGGGGCCCGATGATCCTCGGGCACGCCCACCCGGACGTCCTCGAGGCCGTGCGCACCGCCGCCGCCAAGGGCTTCTCGTTCGGCACCCCGAGCGAGAACGAGGTGCTCCTCGCCGAGGAGATCGTCTCGCGCATCGAGCCGCTGGAGCAGGTCCGCCTCGTCTCGTCCGGCACCGAGGCGACGATGAGCGCCGTGCGGCTGGCCCGCGGCGCCACCGGTCGAGCCGTCATCGTCAAGTTCGCCGGCTGCTACCACGGCCACGTCGACGCCCTCCTCGCCGCCGCCGGCTCCGGCGTCGCCACGCTGGCCCTTCCGGACTCGGCAGGGGTCCCCGCCGAGATGACCGCCGACACGGTCGTCCTGCCCTACAACGACGTCGCCGCGCTCGAGGCCACCTTCGCCGCGCGCGGTGGTGAGATCGCCGCCGTCATCACCGAGGCCGCCGCCGGCAACATGGGTGTCGTCCCGCCGGCGCCGGGCTTCACCGAGGCGCTGCGCCGGATCACCCGCGAGCACGGCGCCCTGCTCATCTCCGACGAGGTCATGACCGGCTTCCGGTGCAGCAAGGCCGGTTGGTACGGCCTCGAGGGCCCGTATGCCGGCGGCGCACCCGACCTGTTCACCTTCGGCAAGGTCATGGGTGGCGGCTTCCCGGCCGCGGCCTTCGGCGGCAGTGCCGAGCTCATGAGCCACCTCGCGCCGCTCGGCCCCGTCTACCAGGCGGGCACGCTGAGCGGGAACCCCGTCGCCACCGCCGCCGGCCTCGCCACCCTCAAGGGCTGCACCGACGACCTCTACCCGCGGCTCGAGGCCACGGCCCACACCATCGCCGACGCCGCCAGCACGGCGCTGTCAGCCGAGGGAGTGGCGCACACCGTGCAGTGGGCCGGCTCGATGTTCTCGGTGTTCTTCCGCGACTCCGCCGTCACGAACTACGACGAGGCGCGCGACCAGGACACCACGGCATACGGACGGTTCTTCCACTCCATGCTCGAGTCGGGAGTGCACCTGCCGCCGAGCGCGTTCGAGGCCTGGTTCGTCAGCGGCGCGCACGACGACGAGGCGGTCGGCCAGGTCGTCGAGGCGCTGCCCGCGGCGGCCCGGGCGGCGGCCGACGGGGGTTGACGGAACGCTCAGGTTCGTTTGCGACAATCGGCGTCATGACCCCGCCCGCCCACGCCTCCGACGCGGTCGACCGCACGGTCGTGCACCTCGTGCGGCACGGTGAGGTCCACAACCCCGAGCGGATCCTCTACGGCCGGCTGCCCGAGTTCCACCTCTCGGCGCTCGGTCGCGAGATGGCCGACCTCGTCGCCGTCCACCTCTCCGACCACGACGTCACCCACGTCATCTCGAGCCCGCTCGAGCGGGCTCGCGAGACCGCAGCCCCCATCGCGGCCGCCCACGAGCTCGAGGTCGAGATCGACGACCGGGCGCTCGAGGCCGAGAACGCCTTCGAGGGGCGCGCGGTCGCCGGTGGCAAGGGCATCTTCCGCGACCCGAAGATGTGGAAGCTCATGACCAACCCGATGCGTCCGTCGTGGGGCGAGCCCTACGTCGACCTCGCCGCGCGGATGCAGGCCGCGGTCGACTCCGCCCGTGAGCTGGCCCGTGGCCACGAGGCCGTCATCGTGTCGCACCAGGCGCCGATCTGGATGCTCCGCCTCGCGATCGAGGGTCGCCGCTTCGTCCACGACCCCCGCAAGCGCCAGTGCACGCTCGCCTCGCTCACGTCGCTGACCTACCGCGGCGACGAGCTCGAGTCGCTCGCCTACAGCGAGCCCGCGGCCGCGCTGCTTCCCATGGCCCACTCCGGAGCAGGTGCATGACCCCTCGACCTCCCCTGTATGCCGTGTCCCGCCGTCGCATGATGGCGCTCGCCTCGGTCTCGGCGCTCCTGGCGCTCGGCGCGTGCTCGTCGGACCCGAACTCCATCGCCGAGCAGGCCAAGAAGGGCGACCAGAAGGGCTACATCGCCGGCAACGGCGCGATCGAGCAGATCCCGTCCGACAAGAGGCTCGACCCGATCACCCTCGAGGGCGAGACACTTGACGGCCGCCAGTGGTCGAGCACCCGTGAGCGCGGGAAGCAGGTCGTCGTCGTCAATCTCTGGGGCTCGTGGTGCCCGCCGTGCATCGAGGAGATCCCGGACCTCGAGAAGGTGTGGACCGACGTGCAGGCCGCCGGCAAGCCGGTGCAGTTCATGGGGATCGACTTCCGAGAGGATCCGCAGCGCGGCCAGGCCTTCGTCAGGACGCAGAAGATGACCTACCCGAGCCTGTCCGACGAGTCGGGCGTGCTCATCCTCGCGTTCGGACGCCAGGCCCCGACGAGCCCGCCCTCGACGATCGTCCTCGACAAGGAGGGCCGGGTCGCGGCCCGCGCCAACGGCGCCGTCTCCGCCGCCACGCTGCAGGGCCTCATCGACGACGTCCTCGAGTCCTGAGCGCCAGCCACCGATGACCGACCAGATCGCCTCCGGAGCGCTGCCCCTCGCCGTCCTCGTGGCGGCGCTCGCCGGGCTCGTCTCGTTCGCGTCACCGTGCGTGCTGCCCCTCGTGCCGGGGTTCCTCGGCTACGTCACCGGGTTGAGCGACACCGCGCTCGAGCAGCGCTCCAAGGGTCGGATGGTGCTGGGCGCCCTCCTCTTCGTCCTCGGCTTCGCGGTGATCTTCGTCCTCGGCTCGATCTTCATCGCGACCCTCGGACGCACGCTCATCGAGAACCGTGTCCTCCTCACCCGCCTCGGCGGTGTCTTCGTCATCCTCATGGGGCTCGTCTTCCTCGGGGTCGGTGCCCGGGCCGGCTCGCAGCGGCAGTTCACCCCGACCTGGCGTCCTCGGGCCGGCCTCGTCGGGGCCCCCGTCCTCGGTGCGGTGTTCGGTCTCGGCTGGGCGCCGTGCACCGGCCCGACCCTTGCCGCCGTCATGACCCTGTCCGCCTCGACCACGAACCCGAGCACGGGTCGCGCCGTGACGCTCGCCACGGCATACGCGATCGGTCTGGGACTGCCCTTCATCCTCGCGGCGGCCGGGATCGAGAGGTTCGGGAGCGTCTCGCGCTGGGTGAGCCGGCACCACCGCGTCGTCCAGCTCGTCGGCGGCGGGCTCCTCGTCGTCGTCGGGCTCCTGCTCCTCACCGGGGTGTGGGAGTCGCTCACGCGCTGGGTCCAGTCCGAGCTCGTCAACGGGTTCCAGGTGCCGATCTGATGAGTCTGTCCACCCAGCCCCGTGACCCGCGGACCGACCGCGACGACATCACCCAGCCCTCGCTCGGACCGCTGGGGCTGCTGCGGTTCGCGTGGCGCCAGCTGACCTCGATGCGCACGGCGCTCTTCCTGCTGCTCCTGCTCGCGGTCGCCGCCCTGCCGGGCTCGATCTTCCCGCAGCGCTCGATCGACGCCGTGCGGACGGCCGACTGGATCGCCCGGCACGAGACGGCGGGCCCGTGGCTGGACCGCCTCGGGTTTTTCGAGGTCTACGCCTCGCCGTGGTTCGCCGCGATCTACCTCCTGCTCTTCGTCTCGCTCGTCGGCTGCGTCCTACCCCGCTCCAAGGTCCACTGGAAGGCCATGCGATCGCAGCCGCCGCGTGCGCCGAAGCGGCTCGAGCGCCTCGCCGCCCACGACCGGGTCACCGTCGACGGCACGCCGGACGAGGTCCTCGAGCGGGTGCGCGCCGCCCTCAAGGACGGCCGCTTCCGCACCCACTCGCACGACGACTCGACGGTGTCGGCCGAGAAGGGCTACCTCAAGGAGACCGGCAACCTCTTCTTCCACCTCGCGCTCATCGGCGTCATCGTCGGCATGGCCGGCGGTCATCTCTTCGGCTGGAAGGCCGACATCATCCTCCCGGTGGGCGAGACGATGGCCAACGTCGCCGCCCGCTACGACACCCTGAGCACCGGGCCGCTCGTCGACCCGGCCGACTTCGACCCGTTCACGATGAAGCTCACGAAGTTCGACGCCGAGTTCGAGAGCGACGTCAAGGGCAAGGGGCAGTTTGGCTCGCCGCGCGACTTCACCGCCCACGTCGACTTCACCAAGGCACCGGGGGCCGCGGTCGAGAAGAAGGTCATCCGGGTCAACGGCCCGCTCGAGACCGGTGGCGGGACGGCGTTTCTCCTCGGCAACGGCTACGCCCCGAAGATCACCGTCAAGGACGCGCAGGGCAACGTCACCTACTCCGACGCGACGCCGTTCCTCGCCCAGGACAACAACTACACGTCGGTCGGCGCGGTCAAGGTCGCAGGCGCCGGGCCCGCGGGCAAGCAGCTCGGGTTCGCCGGGCTCTTCCTCCCGACGGCGGTCCTCGACGAGCAGGGCCCGCACTCGGTCTTCCCCGACCTGCTCGAGCCGGCGCTCGCCCTCTCGGCGTTCGAGGGGACGCTCTTCCCGGGCGGGCGGCCGCAGTCGGTCTACTCCCTCGACACCGAGGGGATGACCCAGCTCAAGAACAAGGAGGGCACCGACCTCCTGCGCATCTGGCTCAAGCCCGGACAGACCTACACGCTGCCGGGCGGGCAGGGCTCGATCACCTTCGACGGGGTCGAGCGCTTCGCCGGGATCTCGGTGCGCAACGACCCCGGCAAGGAGCTCACGCTCGTTGCCGCGCTCGTCGCGCTGCTCGGGCTCATCCTGTCGCTGACGATCCGGCGGCGGCGGCTCTTCGTGCGGGTTGCGCCCGCAGCGGAGGAGGGTCGTACCGTAGTGAGCATCGGCGGCCTGGCCAAGGACGACGACGAGGGCATGGGCGACGAGCTCGATGACGTCCTCACCCGACTGAAGGAACCACGCACGTGACCCACGAGACCCTGGCGAGCTACTCCAACCTCAGCCTGTACTCCGCGATGGCGGTCCTCACTCTCTCGATGCTGGGGTATGCCGCGTACCTCGCGGGCCTGCTCCCGGCGCGTGAGGCGCGGGCCGACTCCGTCGAGGGCGCCGAGACGCACGAGCGCGAGCTGGTCTCCGCCGGTGGCGGCACGGTCGCCGGTGCAGACGGTGGGGCCGAGGTCGCCGCGACCGGCACCGCGACGACCACCGAGGTCCCGCTGCGGGCGCGCAAGGCCGGTGGCGTCGCGCACATGTTCGCGATCCTCGGCACGGTGCTGCTGCTCGTCTCGGCCGTCCTGCGCGGCGCGTCCGTGCAGCGCTGGCCGCTGGGCAACATGTTCGAGTTCGGGGTTGCGTCGGCGCTGTTCACGATGCTCGTCTTCGTGGCGTGGGGAGTGCGCCGCGACCTCAAGTGGCTCGGGCTCTTCGTCGTCGCGCCGGTGCTCATCCTGCTCGGCCTGGCCAACACCGTCTGGTACACCGAGGCCGCCGAGCTCATGCCCTCGCTCAAGAGCGTCTGGCTCATCATCCACGTCACCGTCGCGACCATCTCGGTCGGGCTGTTCGCCGTCGGGTTCGTCGTCGCGCTGCTCTACCTCGCCAAGGACCGGTTCGGCACGGACCGCGGGTTCCTGCGTGCGCTGCCCCAGGAGAAGACGCTCGAGCGCCTGACCTACGGCCTGCACATCGTGGCCTTCCCGCTGTGGACGTTCACCCTCATCGCCGGTGCCATCTGGGCCCGCCAGGCCTGGGGTTCCTACTGGAACTGGGACCCCAAGGAGGTCTGGACGTTCATCATCTGGGTCGTCTACGCGGCATACCTGCACGCGCGGGTGACCCGGGGCTGGCGCCGGCAGTCGGCCAGCTGGGTCGCCGTCGCCGGGTTCGTCTGCATCATCGTCAACTACGCCGTCGTCAACGTCTACTTCGTCGGCCAGCACTCGTACTCGGGACTCTGAACACATGTCGATGGTCCGCTACCTCATCCTGCGCACGCTGATCTTCGTCGGGTGCCTCGCGGCGACCTGGCTGCTCGGCATGCGCGACCGCGAGGAGCAGCTGCTCGCCGTGGTCATCGCCGCCGTCGCGTCGCTCGTCATCTCGGCGTTCGTGCTCAAGCCGTTCCGGCAGCAGGCCTCGGCTGACATCGCCGAGCGGGTCGACCGTCGTGGCGAGCGCCGTCGGGACCGCGAGGGTGGCACCGACGAGGCCGCCGAGGACGCCGAGATCCGGCGCCCGGCCACGCGCACCGACGACGCAGGCAGCGACTCCGACTTCCGCTAGACCGTCTGGGCCGCCGGAGGCGGGCGCCGACTCGAACAGGCTGGCAAAGCCCGTTGTCGGGCCCATCTCGCGTTGTCGTCTGTCACTTCACGGGCGGCAGCGCAAGATGCCCGCGACAACCGGGGCGGGCGGGTTGGCGCCGGCGGTCGCGGGTCAGGCGAGGGCGCGCGAGGCGAGGATGCCGGCGAAGACCGTCACGGCATACACGAGCTCGTAGCGGCCCGTGGACCCGAGGACGGGCACGAGCCGGCGCCCCTCGGCGCCGCCCATGACGACCTGCACCGCGCCCCAGATGGCCGCGATGGAGAGCAGGCCGGCCAGGGCCCACGGGTCCCAGATGGCCATGACGCCGACGCAGAGGATGCTCAGCACGATGAGCCCCAGCCAGAGGCGTCGCGTCCCGGCGTCCCCGAGGCGGACGGCGAGCGTGTGCTTGCCGGTCTGCGAGTCGGTGGGGATGTCGCGCAGGTTGTTGACGACGAGGATCGCCGAGGCGATGGCGCCGACGCCGACCGCGGCAGCGACGCCGAACGACGTCACCGTGCCGACCTGGGCGTACTGCGTGCCGAGCGTCGCGACGAGCCCGAAGAACACGAAGACGAAGACCTCGCCCAGACCCAGGTAGCCGTAGGGGTTGTCACCACCGGTGTACTTCCACGCGGCGATGATCGAGAGGATCCCGAGGGGCAGGAGCAGCCACGCCTCCGCCAGCGCGACGAGGGCCAGACCCGTCACCGCCGCGAACCCGAACGAGAGGAACGCCGCGGCCTTCACGCTCTCGGGACGGGCGAGCTTCTGGCCGACGAGCCGCACGGGGCCGACGCGCGAGTCGTCCGTGCCGCGGATGCCGTCGGAGTAGTCGTTCGCGTAGTTCACACCCACCTGGAGGGCGAGGGCGACGACGCCGGCGAGGATCGCGATCGCGTAGCTCGGGTGCGAGTCCTGGGCCGCGGCGGCGGTCCCGATGACGACCGGGGCGATGGCAGCGAAGAGCGTGCGGGGGCGCGCACCGGCGACCCACTGTTCGAATGTGGCCATGAGCGGAGGTGCCTAGAGTCCTTTGAGGAAGTCGGGGTCGTCGTCGGGGCCGCGGGGCATCTGGCGGCGGGGCGCCGGCGGAGTCGCCTTGGGGCGTCCTGCGAGGAGCCACGCCGCGGAGCCGGCGAAGGGGAACAGCAGAATGACGAAGACCCAGATGAGCTTGGGCAGGCCCCGGACCAGCGAGTCGTCGGTCTGGACGCAGTCGACGACGCAGTAGATCGACAGCGCGAGCGCGATCAGGAAGGGCAGGAAGCGGAGCACGTCGCTATTCTCCCACGCGCGCGAACAGCACTCGAATGGCTGCCCGGTCGGGCTTGCCGGGCCCGCGTGCCGGGATCGCGTCGACCTCCCGGAGCGCTCGGGGGAGGGCGTGATCGGGGAGTATGCCGCGCAGCTGCTCGCGCAGCCCGCTCACCGTGAGCGCGTGGCCGGGTGTGGTCGACGGCGCCTCGCGCACGACGGCAAGGGCGAGGACCTCACCCCACTCGGGGTCCGGGATGCCGACGGCGACGGCCTCACTGATGCCGTCGAGCCGGGCGACCGCCTCCTCGACGAGCCGCGGGGCGACCTTGAGCCCACCGGTGTTGACGAGGTCGTCGATGCGCCCGTCGACCCGCAGTCGCCCGTCGGGGTCGAGGTGGCCGATGTCGTCGGTGCGGAACGTGCCCGGGACGGGGAAGGTCGCGCGGGTGAGGTCGGGGCCGCCGAGGTAGCCGTGGGCGACGGTGGCTCCGCGCAGCGAGATGCGGCCGTCGTCGTCGAGGTCGACGGTCATGCCGTCGAGCGGGCGCCCGTCGTAGACGCAGCCACCAGCGGTCTCGCTCATGCCGTAGGTCGTCACGGCGGTGACCCCGGCCTCGGCCGCGCGGGTCAGGAGGTCGGGGTGCGTGGCCGCGCCACCGACGAGGACGCCGGCGAAGCGGGCCAGCCGCTCGGTCGCGGCATCCTCGGCGAGGAGCCGGGTGAGCTGGGTGGGGACGACGGAGACGTAGATGGGCAGGTCGGTGCCGGGCATCGCGTCGACGGCGGCAACCCAGGTGGCCGGGGTGAAACCGTCGGAGAGCTCCATGACGTGCGGGGTCGTCCCGGCGACGACGGAGCGGAGCAGGACCTGCAGCCCGGCGATGTGGTGGCCGGGGACCGTGAGCAGCCACTGGCCGTGCCCGCCGAGCCTGGCTGCGGTGGCGTCGATGCTGCTGCGCAGGTTGCGGGTCGTGAGCATCGCGCGCTTCGGGGTGCCGGTGGAGCCGGACGTGCCGACGACGACAGCGAGGTCGTCGGGGAGGTCGGGATCATCGGGGATCCCGCCCGCGGCGGCGGGTGCGAGGTCCGGGGGAGGCGAGCCGACGGCATACGGGGCAATCGGGTGACCGCCCTCGAG
Organism: Knoellia sp. LjRoot47; assembly: GCF_964253435.1. Classification (NCBI taxonomy): domain Bacteria; kingdom Bacillati; phylum Actinomycetota; class Actinomycetes; order Micrococcales; family Intrasporangiaceae; genus Knoellia; species Knoellia sp. LjRoot47. The sequence goes on along the minus strand of NZ_CAXUQS020000001.1, from coordinate 426,689 downwards.
GGCCCTCGCGAGGCGGGGGAGGACCTCGAGCGTTGCCGCGCCGGCCGGTACGGCGAGCGGCTCGATCCTCATGGGACCAACTCTAGGCACGGGCCTCACCCGTGAGGATGATGGGCGCATGGACCCCGAGTTCGCGGCATACCTCGAGCGGGTGCGTGCCCACCGGGCCGAGCTCGGGGAGTCGCTGGCCGCGCTCGACGCGGCGCTCGCGCTGCCGATCGGGCTGGGTGTGCTGTGGCGCCGGCGCGTGCGGGCTGCGCTCACCGAGCTCGAGCACGACCTGCGCGACCACCGCGCCATCACCGAGGAGCCCGGGGGCCTGTATGCCGACGCGGTGGCCCGGGCGCCCCGGCTGGCCTCTCTCGCGAAGCGCCAGATGGAGGACCACCTCGACTTCGTCGAGGTCGTGCAGCGGCTCCTCGGTGAGCGCGAGGCGGGGCTGCAGAGCGCCGAAGCCGTTGTCGCGCACCGTGAGGCGGCCACCGAGCTGGTCGGGCGGATCATCCGTCACCGGCAGCGGGGCGCCGACCTCATCTACGAGGCCTACGAGGTGGACATCGGCGGGTCCGGCTAGGGCGTGACGAAGGTGACCGACGTGGCGACGTCGGTGACCCGCCTGACCGACGCGCCCGTGGCCGAGGAGGGGGTCATCGCCGTGACGACGACCCGCCTGCCCTCGACGTCGAGGATCCAGTAGCGGTCGGTCGCGGCGAACTCGAGGACCCGCTGCGAGTCGCGGCTCCCGGACTCCCAGAGCACCATCCCGTCGCCGGAGCGGCAGGTCGCGAAGTCCACACCGGGATCCGAGGTCAGCTCGAGGTAGAGCCCGCGATGGCCGCCGAGGGTGGCCGGGACGGGGGTCGAGGTGGTGGTCCACTGCTGGTCGGACAGTGCGTCGGCGAGGTCCTGCACGCTGGGGCCGAGTGGCGTCGAGGGCTCGGAGCTGTCGCACGGGTCGGGGATGACGCGTGTCGGCGACCGGTAGAGCACCTGCCCCGGGTGCTCGGCGAGGTCGGCCTCGTCATGGGTCCAGATGTAGTGGTCACGTCCCTGGTAGCCCGCGGGCACGGTGAACACCGCGAGCGGCGCCCTGGTCGCTCCGTCCGCAGGCAGGGCCCACCGGCCCGGACCTCTCAGGTAGGTCTCCTCCACGAGGGTGTAGTCCGGGGGCACGGCGTCGCCGGCAGCCCCCGGACCGGCAGCCGCTCCTCGGGGCCGTCAGGGCCACGGGACACCCGCCCGGTTCCGAGGGGCCACCGGGGCGGTAACAGCGCGGTATCGGGGCCGTTGACGCCCCCCGCGGGCAGGTCGACAGTGGTGGCATGGGTGTCGGAGTGCTCGGCCCACTCGAGGTGGACGGGCGGACGGACGGGCTCAGCCCGAGGGACCGGGTGGTCCTGTCGGCGCTGGTCGTCGCGCGGGGCGACCCGGTGCGATCCGACACCCTGGCGGACGCGCTCTGGGGGGAGCACCCGCCGCCGACGTCGGTCAAGGTCGTCCAGGGCTGCATCGTGCGGCTGCGCAAGGTACTGGGACCGGCGGCCATCGACTCGGGAACCTCGGGCTACCGGCTCACGCTGACCAGCGACGAGGTCGACCACAGCCGGTTCGAGCACCTGCTCGCAAGCGGCCGTGAAGCACTCGACGGTGACGACCCGGCGCGCGCCTCCTACCTGGTGGGGGAGGCGCTCGACCTCTGGCGAGGCCGAGCCCTCGGTGACGTCGAGGAGTGGGAGCCCGGACGGGTGGAGGCCGCGCGTCTGGAAGGGCTGCGGATGGAGGCCGAGGAGGTCCTCATGGCAGCCGAACTGCGCGCCGGGCACGCCGAGGCCGTGATCGAGCGAGGGCGGTCCATGGTGAGCCAGGCGCCGTTCCGGGAGCGCCGCTGGGTGCTGCTGGCGACGGCCCTGCACCAGGCGGAGCGCCAGGCCGAAGCCCTCGCCGTGGTGAGGCGTGCTCGGACGATGCTGGCCGACGAGGTCGGCCTCGACCCCGGTCCCGAGTTGGTCGAGCTCGAGACACGGCTGCTGCGGCAGGACCCGTCGCTGCGCCCACCGGTCGAGCACGTCGTGAGCGCGACCAGCCCCTATCCGGGTCTGATGTCCTACGGCACCGACGACGCCGACACGTTCTTCGGGCGCGAGGACGACTGCGCCGCCTGCCTGAGGCGGTTGCGTGACACCGGGCTCCTCGCCGTGGTGGGCGCCTCCGGGGTCGGGAAGTCCTCCCTGGTGCTCGCGGGTGTCGTGGCCGCCTTGGTCGGTGCCGGCACACCTGTCATGGTGACCACGCCCGGCTCGCACCCCGTGCGTTCGCTCGCCGGTCTCAAGCCTCGTGGAAGGCAGACCCTCGTGGTGGACCAGGCCGAGGAGGCGGTCACGCTCTGCACCGACCCGGCGGAGCGCGCCCGCTACTTCGGTGCGCTGGCGGCACACGTCGGGGCCGGCGGCTGGCTCGTCCTGTGCGTGCGCGCCGACCACCTCGGCGACTTCGCCTCGCACCCGGACATCGCCCGGGTGCTCGAGGACGGTCTCTACCTCCTGGGCCCCATGGGGGAGGAGGAGCTCCGCAGCGCGGTGGAGGGCCCGGCCCGTCGAGCCGGTCTGCGGCTCGAACCGGGTCTGGTCGACCTCCTGGTGCAGGAGGTCGAGGGCGAGCCCGCGGCCCTGCCCCTGCTCTCGCACGTGCTCCTCGAGACGTGGGAGCGCCGGGAGGGAGCGACGCTGACCGTCGCCGGGTACCGGGCGACCGGTGGCATCAGGCACGCAGTGGCGCGTTCGGCCGAGTCGCTCTACGACTCGATGGACGACGCGCAGCGCAGCCGGTTGCGCGGCCTGCTGCTGCGGCTCGTCGTGCCCAGCGAGGCCGGGGAGGCCGTCCGCACCCGGGTGCCGCGGACCAGGGTGACGGTCGACGAGCACCATGCCCGCCTCGTCGAGCAGCTCGTCGGCGCACGGCTCGTGAGCATCGACGGTGACAGCGTCCAGATCGCGCACGAGGCCCTCGTCCGGGTCTGGCCGCGCCTGCGCGGCTGGCTGGACGACGACGTGGACGGCCAGCGGTTGCTGCGGCACCTGGCCGGTGCCGCGGACGCGTGGGAGGCGATGGACCGCCCTGACAGCGAGCTCCTCCGGGGAGCCAGGCTCGCTCGCACGCTGGAGTGGCGCGACCGCTGCGACCCCGAGCTGAGCGACCTCGAGTCCGCCTACCTCGCGTCGTCGGCCGCGCTGTCGGAGGCGGAGCAGCGCGCCGCGAGCGAGCAGCTGATGCGCGAGCGCGGCGCCCGGCGCCGCCTGCGGGGTGCGCTCGCGGGAGTCGCCGTCGTCACCGTCCTGGGACTCGTTGCCGGGGCGATGGCCGCGCGGAGTGCGGGCCGGGCCGAGGCGGAGGCGGCTCGCGCGCTCGACGCCGCGGCTCTCGCGGAGGCCCGCCGGGCCGAGACCGTGGCCCTCGACCACGAGGACCCCTCCACGTCGCTGCTCCTCTCCTTGGCGGCGCTGCAGTTCGACCCGTCACCCGGCGCCCGCGAGAACCTCGGGTCCGTCCTCATGCGGTGGCCCTCGATCGTGTCCCTGCGACCGCTCGACATGTCGGTCGTCGACGTCGCGGCCAGCCCCGACGGCGACACGATCGCCCTCAGCCGGCCCAACGGGGGTCCCCTCCTCCTCGACCTCGCATCGGGCGCCACCAGCCCCGTGGACGACGAGACCCCCACGAGTGGGGTCGCCTACTCCCCGGACGGCCGGCTGCTCGCCACGGCGGTGAACCAGTGGCCGGGCGACGATGGTGGGCCACCTCGCCTCGACGCCCTTCCCATCCGCCTGATCGTGGTCACGGACGGTGAACGCGCCCCCCAGCAGCTCGGTGGTTTCCCCGAGGGAGCCTCGGTCGAGTACGCCCTCGACTTCAGCGCCGACGGGCGGCGCCTGGTCGCGGCGGTCGACCAGCTCGACCCGGTCACCGGTGGGGTGCTCCGGACCCGTGCGACGGTCTGGGACCTGGCAGCGCCGTCGAGGCCCCTCGTGGAGGTCCCGGTGCCCGAGTACCCCGTCCTGGAGCTCAGCCCTGACGGGCGTCGGCTCCATGTCGCGGTGACCGGCGAGGGCCCGGGTCAGCCGATCCGGACGTACGACGTGGACTCGGGACGGCTGGTCCGCTCCGCTCCCCAGAGCTTGGGGGCCACCGACGGCAGCCATGTGTCCGGCGCGCTCAGCCCGGACGGCAAGACCTTCGCCGTCGCGTCCGGCAGCTCGGTGCACCGGGTGGCGACCGAGACGCTGGAGCCGATCAGGCCCGAGCTGCGAGGTGACGTCGGGGATCCGGTGGAGCGCGTGGAGTACTCGCACGACGGCTCCCTCGTCGCGGGCGGGACGGAGGGCGGGACGGTGCTCGTGTGGGACGCGCGCAAGGGCGGTGATCCCGTGCTGCGCGCGCCGGGTGGCTCGGCCTGGGGGCTCGCCTTCGGTGCCGACGACCACTCGTTGCTCAGCGTGGCCGGTGCCGGTCTGGTCGGCTGGGACCTGAGTGGGCGACGCCGGCTCGCCTCGGTCGGCACCATGTCCGGGGCAGGGGGCTACGACACCTCCCAGACCGCCCCCGACGGCCGCACTGCGGTTCGCGAGCAGGCGGGCCGCACGTGGTTCGTCAACGAGGCCACGGGGAGCACGACGAAGCCGACCCCTCATCCCATGTCGTACCACGAGTGGAGTCCCGACTCCCGGTGGCACCTCACCATGAGCGCAGAGGCAGGGCTGGAGCTGTGGGACCCCGCCCAGGGTCGGGTCGCGGCGCGGTCCGCGCTGCCCCGCGGGGTGGACCTCATCGCGGTCTTCGGTCCCTCGAGCGACCGCGTCTACGTCAACGTCCCGGCGGAGCGCCGGTTGCACGTCCTGCGGGCACCCTCCCTCGAACCGGTGGGTGCCCCGATCGACCTGGGGGAGCCTTCCCTGGGCATCGCCCCCCACCCGAGCGACGGGACGGTCATCGCCCTCACCCGGGGCGGTGCGGTGCTGCGCGTCGACCCGACCTCCGGCAGGGTCGAGAAGGTGGCGCCCGACCGGACGGTTGCCGGTCGAGCCAGCGTCGAGGTCGACGTCACGCCCGACGGCCGGCGCCTCCTCGCCCCGGTCGGTGACGAGCCACGGGTCCAGCTCGTCGACACGAAGACGTGGCGACCGGTCGGGGTCTCCGCCCGTCACGACGAGCGGCTGGAGACCTTCGCCCTGTCGCCGGACGGAACCCAGTTCGCGACTCTCACGGGCGGCCGGATCGAGCTCTACGACGGGCGGACGGGCGAGCGCCAGGCGGCCCTCATGCTCCCGGCGCCCAGTCCCTCGCCGCGCATCTCGTACCTCCCGGACGGCAGCGGAGTGGTGGTCACCGGTCGGGACGGGATGACCTGGACCCTCGAGACCCAGCCGCAGTCATGGGTGGACCGCGCCTGTGCCGTCGCCGGGCGCAACCTCACCCGGGCCGAGTGGCAGGAGCACTTCCCGCACTCGGCGTACCGGACCACCTGCGAGCAGTGGCCCTCGGGCTCCTGAGGCTCAGAAGTACCAGGGGAAGGGCGACCAGTCGGGGTCACGCTTCTCGAGGAACTGATCGCGCCCCTCGACGGCCTCGTCGGTCATGTACGCCAGCCGCGTCGCCTCGCCGGCGAAGACCTGCTGGCCCATGAGCCCGTCGTCGACGAGGTTGAACGAGAACTTGAGCATCCGCTGGGCCTGAGGCGACTTCGACATGATCTCGCGCGCCACCTGGAGGGCGTCGGACTCGAGCTCGGCGTGCGCGCTGACGATGTTGACCGCGCCCATGCGGTGCATGTCGTCGGCGGTGTAGGTGCGACCGAGGAAGAAGATCTCGCGGGCGAACTTCTGGCCCACCATGCGGGCGAGGTAGGCCGAGCCGTAGCCACCGTCGAAGCTGCCCACGTCGGCGTCGGTCTGCTTGAAGCGGGCGTGCTCGCGCGACGCCATCGTCAGGTCGCAGACGACGTGCAACGAGTGGCCACCACCGGCCGCCCAGCCGTTGACCAGGCAGATGACGACCTTGGGCATCGTGCGGATGAGGCGCTGGACCTCGAGGATGTGGAGCCGTCCGCCCTCGGCCTTGACCCGGAGCTCGTCGACGCCGCCGGCGGACGCGTCGTCGGTGCCCTCCTGGGAGTACTGGTAGCCGGACCGTCCACGGATGCGCTGGTCACCGCCGGAGCAGAACGCCCACTTGCCCTCGCTGCCCGTGCCCGACGGGCCGGGGCCGTTGCCGGTGAGCAGGACGACACCGACGTCCGCGCTGCGACGGGCGTGGTCGAGCGCGCGGTAGAGCTCGTCGACCGTGTGCGGGCGGAACGCGTTGAGCACCTCGGGCCGGTCGAACGCGATGCGGACGGCACCGAGCCCACGGGCCCGGTGGTAGGTGATGTCGGTGAAGTCGAACCCGTCGACCTCGTCCCACGCCGCCGGGTCGAACGTCTCACTCACACCATCGATCGCAGTCACGCGTCGGAGCCTAACGGTGGGCCGTCCGGCGGCGACCCGCAGTCAGCGCTGCCAGTGGCGGTCGGCCGCGTCCTCGGCCTCGACGAGCTCGTCGGGCACGACGACGAAGTGGGTCCGCTCGGCCTCGGTGAGGGTCGCGGGGTCGATCGTGCCGTCGGGGTCGACGACCTCGAGATGGGCCCGCAGGGCGCTCTCGGCGAACTCGTTCCACGTCATGCCCTGGCGCTTGGCGTAGCCGCGGGCCTGCTTGAGGAGGGCGGAGTCGAGGCTGATCGTCGTCTGCATCCCTCCAGAGTAGGTTCGCAGCATGCTTTTGCCCCTCTGCACACGCGGCCGATGACCGGGCCGGCGCTCGACGACGTCCTCGCATCGCTGCGGGTGGTGTCGATCCCGATGCGGGTCCGCTTCCGCGGCGTCACCGAGCGCGAGGTGGCACTCGTCGAGGGGCCGGCCGGGTGGGGCGAGTTCGGGCCGTTCCTCGAGTACGCACCGCCCGAGGCGAGCCGCTGGCTGGCCTCGGCGGTGGAGGCGGCGTGGGTCGGCTGGCCCACTGCGGTCCGCGACACGGTCCCGGTCAACGCCACCGTCCCGGCGGTCGCTCCCGACGCCGTCCCTGGTGTGCTGCAACGCTTCCCGGGATGCACGACCGCCAAGGTCAAGGTCGCCGAACTCGGCCAGTCAGCAGACGACGACGTATGCCGTGTGGCCGCCGTCCGTGACGCCATGGGACCTTCCGCCCGGATCCGGGTCGATGCCAACGGGGCCTGGGACGTCGACGCCGCGGCGGAGGTGCTCGGGAGGCTCACGGCATACGACATCGAGTACGCCGAGCAGCCCTGCGCCACGGTCGAGGAGCTGCGTGACCTGCGAGTCGTGCTGGCGCGCAATGGGATCGACGTCCCGGTGGCCGCGGACGAATCGATCCGCAAGGCCGAGGACCCGATGCGCGTGCGTGACCTCGATGCCGCCGACGTCATCGTCATCAAGGCAGCGCCGCTCGGGGGAGTGCGCCGCGCCCTCGAGATCGTGCAGGAGTGCGGCCTGCCCGCCGTGGTCTCGTCGGCCCTCGACACGAGCGTCGGGATGGCAGCCGGCGTCGCCCTGGCGGCGGCGCTGCCCCGGCTCGACCACGCGTGCGGGCTCGGCACGGTGGCACTGCTCGACGGCGACGTCACCGCCGACTCGCTCACCCCTCTCGACGGTGCACTGCCGGTGCGCCGTGTCACTGCCGACCCCGACCTCCTCGACCGTCACGCCGCCTCGCCCGAGCGGGTCGCCTGGTGGCGTGACAGGGTTGCTGCTGCCTGGGAGCTCACATGATCGACGTCCGCTGGGTCTGGGTCTTCGTCGACACCGTGGAGGCCGACGCCGACCGCTCGTGGGAGTTCTGGAGCACGGTGACGCGCTCGGCTCTCGCCGAACGGCGAGGGCCGCGGCAGGAGTTCTCCACGCTCGTCCCCGAACGGGGCGACGCCTGGGTCAAGCTGCAGCGTGTGGGTGAGGGTGGTGGGGTCCACCTCGACCTCGACGTCGACGTCCCGCTGCCCGAAGCGGCGGCGGAGGCGACACGGCTCGGCGCGACCGAGGTGCACCGCGAGAGCGACTTCGTCATCATGCGCTCGCCGGCCGGCTTCACCTTCTGCCTCACGTCGTGGAGCAACGCCGGCTCGGCATCCACGCAGGTGCGCGAGGGCCAGGCCGACCTCCTCGACCAGGTCTGCATCGACATCCCCTCCGACGACTACTCCCGCGAGGTCGACTTCTGGGAGGCACTCACCGGCTGGCCGAAGCGACCGGGCTCGCTCCCGGAGTTCGTCTCGCTGACGAGACCGAACGGCATACCGCTGCGGTTGCTGCTCCAACGACTCGGTGAGCCGAGCGGGACGGCTCGCGGCCACCTCGACCTCGCCTGCCTCGACCGGGAGGCGACCAGGTCAGGGCACGTCGCCGCCGGTGCCGTCGTCGTCTCCGAGCACGAGTTCTGGACCGTGATGCGGGACCCGGTGGGCCGGGTCCACTGCCTCACCGACCGGCGGCCCTGAGCCCGGGGCCGGGCGCGCGTCACGCCCGACGGCTGGCTGGGCTGGCTGGCCTGGTTGAGCCCGAAGCCCGGACGGCCATCGGTGGCCTGCCCTAGTCTCGCGACCATGGCGTACGACGAGGTGCTGGCGCAGCGGCTCCACGACCTGCTCGACGCCGAACCGGGCCTGTCGACGCGGGCGATGTTCGGCGGCCTGGGGTTCATGCTCGACGGCCACATGGCGGTGGCGGCCGGCAGCGGCGGCTCCCTCATGGTGCGCGTCGACCCTGTCGACGGGGACGCATGGAGCGACGGGACGTCGGTGCGTCCGATGGAGATGCGCGGGCGCACGATGAACGGGTGGCTGCTCGTCGACGGCCCCGAGCTCGCCGACGACGCCCGGCTGCGGCTCTGGGTCGGGCGGGGCGTGGCCTTCGTGCGCAGCCTGCCGCCCAAGGAGTGAGCAGCGACCCCGCGCGGGCACAGGATGGCGGGCTAGCGTCTGCGAAGCGACGGATGGAGGGTCGATGGCGACCAAGGGTCTGAGAGGTCGACGCAGCGCGCTCGAACGTGCGCGCTCCGCGTGGGCGGACCGCCTCGGACCGCGCCCGGTGCCGACCGACGTCGACGACACGATCGTCGACAGCTGGGAACGCAGCGCCGGCCACGTGTCCGAAGGGATGACCGAGGCGCCCATGGCCGACCCCGACCAGACGCGGGCCGAGTTCGAGGACTCGCCGCTCCACGTCGCCGTCGGCAACATCTCGACCGAGCTCCGGCGGGCGGCCGAGGACGGTGACCTCGTCGTCGCCGTGACCGACCGCGACACCCGGATCCTGTGGACCTACGGCGGGCGCGTCATGCGGCGCAAGGCCGAGCGGGTGAACTTCGTGCCCGGCGGCCGGTGGGACGAGGAGAGCGTCGGCACCAACGCGCTCGGCCTCGCGCAGCGCACCGGGCGGACCCAGACGGTCTTCTCGGCCGAGCACTTCGCGCCGATCGTGCACAACTGGGTGTGCTGGGCCGCGCCGGTCCACGACCCGACGACGGGCGAGCAGATTGGCGTGCTCGACCTGTCGACGACGTGGGACCGCACCCACCCCATCGGTGCTGCGACGGCCACCGCGCTCGCGGCCCTGCTCGAGCGCGAGATCCCACGCGGTGGGCCGGTAGGTGCGCCACCACGCCTGGGCAGCGGCCTCACCCTGCGCATCCTCGGCGCTGCCGAGGCCCACCTCGACGGTGCCCGGCTGCTCCTGACCCGGCGCCAGAGCGAGATCCTCGCGCTGCTCGCCCTCCACCCCGCAGGGCTGACCCTCGACGCCCTGCACGCCGCGCTCTACGGCGACGCGCGCGTCTCGCCCTCGACGCTCAAGGCCGAGGTGTCGCACCTGCGGCACGCCCTCGGTGGCCGGCTCTCGTCCCGGCCCTACCGCCTCGACCTGCCGGTGACCTGCGACGCCATCACCGTGACCGAGGCCGTCCGGGCACGCGACGTGCAGCGCGCGGTCGAGCACTACGGCGGTGACCTCGTCCCCGGCACGGAGTCGCCGGAGCTGACGTCGACGGGTGAGTACCTCGCCGTCGCCGTCCGTGAGTCCCTGCTCGCCGACCCGCGCCCGGACGTCGTCGTCCGCTACGCGCGGGCCGTGCCGTGGGACGTCGAGGTCGTGGAGCGCGCGCTCGCCGTTCTCGGCGACCGGCCGCACCCGGCGCGGGCCGAGCTGGTGGCGCAGGCGAGAGCCGGCAACCTCTGACGAGGGTGGTCGCGCGCCCGACGAGCTGGGCCAACCTCTGACCAACCTCCACCGACCTACGGTCCGTCCCAGGTGGTGACGCAGTGGCGCGTCGCCCGTGGACAAGGAGGTCCGGTCATGGTCTTTGCACCCCCGAACGCCGACGGCTCGAAGGTGACGCTCCCGTCGCACCTCGACAACTTCATCGGTGGCAAGTGGGTCCCGGCGCAGGACGGTGAGACGTTCGATGACATCTCACCCGTCGACGGCAAGGCGTTCGTCACGGTCGCGCGCAGCAAGGCGGCCGACATCGACGCCGCCGTGCAGGCCGCGACCGACGCGAAGGACGCCTGGGGTCGCACCTCGACCACGGAGCGCAGCAACATCCTGCTCAAGATCGCCGACCGGCTCGAGTCACACCTCGAGGAGCTCGCCGTCCTCGAGTGCTGGGAGAACGGCAAGCCGGTGCGCGAGACGCTCGCCGCGGACCTGCCGCTGGCGGTCGACCACTTCCGCTACTTCGCCGGCTGCGTGCGCGCCCAGGAGGGCGGCATCTCCGAGATCGACCACGACACGATGGCCTACCACTTCCACGAGCCGCTCGGCGTCGTCGGACAGATCATCCCGTGGAACTTCCCGATCCTCATGGCGACGTGGAAGCTCGCCCCGGCCCTGGCCGCCGGCAACTGCGTCGTCCTCAAGCCGGCCGAGCAGACGCCCGCGTCGATCCTCAAGGTCGTCGAGCTCATCGCGGACCTGCTGCCCGACGGCGTCCTCAACGTCGTCAACGGCTTCGGCGTCGAGGCCGGCAAGCCGCTCGCCTCGCACGACGGCATCAGCAAGATCGCGTTCACCGGCGAGACGACGACCGGGCGCCTCATCATGCAGTACGCCTCGCAGAAGATCATCCCCGTCACCCTCGAGCTCGGCGGCAAGAGCCCCAACGTCTTCTTCGCCGACGTCATGGCGCAGGACGACGCGTTCCTCGACAAGGCCCTCGAGGGCTTCACGATGTTCGCCCTCAACCAGGGCGAGGTCTGCACCTGTCCCTCCCGCGCCCTCGTCCAAGAGTCGGTCTACGACGAGTTCATGGAGAAGGCGATCGCCCGGGTGGAGGCCATCACGGTCGGCAACCCGCTCGACCCGAACGTCATGGTCGGCGCCCAGGCGAGCAACGACCAGTACGAGAAGATCCTCAGCTACCTCGACATCGGCCGCCAGGAGGGTGCCAAGGTCCTCACCGGCGGCAGCAAGCGCACGGTCGACGGTCTCGAGGGCGGCTACTACATCGAGCCGACGGTCTTCGAGGGCGACAACTCGATGCGGATCTTCCAGGAGGAGATCTTCGGGCCGGTCCTGTCGGTCACGAAGTTCACCGACCAGGAGGACGCCCTCCGGATCGCCAACGACACGCTCTACGGCCTCGGTGCGGGAGTCTGGTCGCGCGACACGAACACGGCATACCGGATGGGTCGCGGCATCGAGGCGGGACGCGTCTGGGTCAACTGCTACCACCAGTACCCCGCGCACGCCGCGTTCGGTGGCTACAAGCAGTCGGGCATCGGTCGCGAGAACCACAAGATGATGCTCGACCACTACCAGCAGACGAAGAACCTGCTCGTCAGCTACAGCCCCGACAAGCTCGGCTTCTTCTGAGCCGGCCTGCGATGAACCAGCCATCGGTGGCGACCCGCGTCGAGCTCACGGACCCTGCCGCGCAGCTCCTCGCCCGCCTGGAGCGCATCCACGGTGCGCTGATGTTCCACCAGTCGGGTGGGTGCTGCGACGGGTCGTCACCGATGTGCTTCCCCGTCGGGGACTTCATCACCTCGGATGCCGACGTGCTGCTCGGCACGTTGGCGCCCGAGGGTGTGACGCCCATCGAGTTCTGGATGAGCCGCTCGCAGTACGAGTACTGGAAGCACACCCACCTCACCGTCGACGTCGTGCCCGGGCGCGGCTCGGGCTTCTCGGTCGAGGCGCCCGAGGGTGTGCGCTTCCTCATCCGGAGCCGGCTCATGACGCAGGAGGAGCTCGAGGCGTTCGACCTGCTGTGAGACGGCCTCCTACGCGTATGCCGTCCGCCCACGTCCGGACATAGGCTTCCTCGCGTGCCGCTGCTCCTCGACCTCGAACCGTTGCGGAGCAACACCGACTACCGACGCCTGTATGCCGGCTTCACCCTGTCGAACATCGGCTCCCAGCTCGCGGTCGTCGCCATCGGTCTCCAGGTCTACGACCTCACCCGGTCGACGGCGTCGGTGGGTGTCGTCGGCCTCTGCGCCCTCGTGCCGCTCGTCGTCATGGGGCTGTACGGCGGGACGCTCGTCGACCACTTCGACCGGCGCATCGTCGGGCTCGTCGCCCAGTCGGTCGCGTTCGTCGTCTCGGTGCTCTGCGTGCTGCAGGCCTGGATGGGCAACACGTCGGTGCTCGTGCTCTATGCGCTCGTCGCCGCGTGGAACGCGGCGTTCGCGGTGTCGTCGCCGGCCCGCACGTCGATCTACCCGCGCATCCTGCGGCGCGACCAGCTGCCCGCGGCCAACGCGCTGTCGGTGTTCGCGATGAACGCCTCGATGACGGTCGGGCCGCTCCTCGCCGGCCTGCTCGTCGACTGGGGCGGCTTCCGCGCGGCCTACACCGTGGACGCCGTCATCACGACCGCCGCCCTGTGGGGTCTGGCCCGGTTGCCCTCTCTCCCACCGGAACCCAGCGACTCAGGTGAGGCGACGTCGACGAGGCGAGCGCCCGGCATACGGTCCGTCCTCGACGGCTTCTCGTTCCTCGCGACCCGTCCCAACGTCCGCATGACCTTCATCGCCGACATCTGCGCGATGGTGCTCGCGCAGCCGCGGGTCCTCTTCCCGGCGGCGGGTGCGGTGATCTTCGGCGGGGGCGCGACGACGGTCGGCCTGCTGTCGGCGGCAGCCGCGGTGGGCGGCATCGGGGCGATGTTCTTCTCGGGCCGGCTCGGCTCGGTGATCCACCAGGGCAGGGCGATCCTCATCTCGATCATCGGGTGGGGCGCGGCGATCGCGGGGCTGGGAGCGGCGATGCTCGCGGCCGGCGACGTGCTGACCCGCGGGCAGGCCCTGTGGGTCGGGCTCGTGGCGATGGGCGTGGCGGGTGGGTCGGACTCGGTGAGCGCGGTGTTCCGCACGACGATCCTGCAGTCGGCGACGCCGGACCACCTGCGTGGCCGACTCCAGGGCGTGTTCATCGTCGTCGTCGCGGGTGGGCCACGGCTCGGTGAGCTGCTCGGCGGGTTCGTGGCCGAGAACATCGGCGAAGGGCTGACGGCCGTGGTGGGCGGGTTCGCCTGTGTCGCAGCGATCGTCGTGCTTGCGCGGGTCACACCCGGCTTCCTGCGCTACGACGCGCGCAACCCCACGCCCTGACCTCACCTGCCGCCGAGACGGCTTATCCCTCGGTGGGCGGCTCGATCCAGGTGGAGGTGTAGTCGACGACGCGGGACCCGTCGAGGTCGGAGAGCGAGGCCCCGACGAAGGTCCGTGCCGCGTCCGAGGTCTGCCAGCGGAACCTGTACTCGTCGGCCGTGGCGGCGTCGGCGACCGCGGACCCCGCGTCCTCAGCGCTCTGAGCGTTGGCGAACGACGTCGCAGCGCGGGCGAGGTAGGCGTCGAGCTGCACGGCATACGGTCCCGCCTCGGTGCGTTCGCCGTTGTCGACGAAGTCGCTGCCCACCGCTGCCGGCTCGACGACGCTGACCCACACGCCCACCGATCGGGCGACCGGCGCAAGAGACTGCATGAACCCCTCGACCGCGAACTTCGCGCCGCAGTAGGCGTCGGCGAACGGCTGGCCGACGGCGCCGCCGACGCTGCTCACGGTGAGGATGCGGCCCTCGCCCGCCTCACGCATGAGCGGTAGGGCGGCGCGGGTGAGGTTGACCGGACCGAGGTAGTTGACGTCGAGCTGCGCCTGCAGCTGGTCGTCGGTGAGCTGCTCGGCGGTGCCGACGAGCCCCTGGCCGGCGTTGTTGACGAGGACGTCGAGACGTCCGTGGTCGGCGTGGACCTGCCCCACGACCGCTGCCGCCGAGGCGTGGTCGGTGACGTCGAGCCGGCGGACGTCGAGCGAGACACCGGCCGCATCCGCGGCCTCGCGCAGACGGCCGGCCCGCCCCGTGTCGCGCATCGTCGCGACGACCGTGTGGCCGCGCCGGGCCAGCTCGACGGCGGTGTGCAGGCCGATGCCCGAGGACGTGCCGGTGACGAGTGCGACGGGAGTCATCCCGTCACGCTAGCCCTCCAGGTCGAGGCCGAGCAGGGCGTTCTCCACGACCTCGGCGAGGGCGGGGTGGATCCAGTACTGACCACGCGCGACCTCGCGCGCCGGCTGGCCGAAGGACGCCGCCTGGATGAGCGGCTGGATGAGTGTCGACGCGTGCGGGCCCATGCAGTGGGCGCTGAGGAGGAGGCCGGTGGTCGGGTCGGCGTGGACCGTGAGGATGCCGGTGGTGTCCTCGAGGGCCCATCCGTATGCCGTGTCGCCGAACGACTGGGTGTAGCTCACGTGGGGCGTCCCGGACTCCTCGAGCTCGGCGCGTGTCGGCCCGAACGCCGCGATCTGCGGGTGTTCGAACACGGCGTGCGGGACGAACCGGTGGTCCGCCTCCATCGGCGTGGCTGCCGGGTCGCGGTGGCGACCGGTGTCGACGGCGAGGTTGTGCGCGACGACCCTGGCCTCGTGGTTGGCGACGTGCTTGAGCTGCCACGAGTTCGCGACGTCACCGAGGGCCCAGACGCCGTCTGCGGTGGTGCGCTGCTGCTCGTCGACGACGACCACGCCCCGGTCGTCGAGCTCGATGCCGGCGGCCTCGACGCCGAGCCGTGCGCCGTTGGGGGTGCGGCCGATGGCGACGAGGACGGCGTCGACCTCGACGTCGGTGTCACCGTCGAGGCCCTTGAGCCCGAGGGTCCACGTCCCGGTCGTGTCGGACCGCACCGCCGACGAGACGGTCGTCTCGAGGCGGACGTCGTGGTGACCGCGGGCGAGCTCGGTGTAGCGGCGGGAGATCTCCTCGTCCTCGACGCGCAGCAGCCGGCTTGACCGCTGGATCTGCGTGACCTCGACCCCGAGCGAGCCGAAGACGTGGGCGAACTCGCAGGCCACGAACCCACCTCCGACGATCGCCATCCGCTTCGGCAGCTCGTCGACCCGCATCACCGTGTCGCTCGTGTGGACGCCGCGGGCGGGGTCGACGCGGTCGAGGCCGTCGACGTCGAGCAGGTCGGCGCGCGAGCCGGCCGCGACGACCACGCGGTCGGCCGTGATCTCCTCACCCGTCGACAGCGTGAGGCGACGCTCCCCGACGAAACGGGCGGTCGCGGCATACACGGTCACGTGGTCCTGGCTGCGCCGGTAGCGCTCTCCACCCGAGGCGATCTGGTCGATCCGGTCGGTGAAGATCCGGTCGCGGATGGCCGGCCAGTCGACGGTGACGTCGCGGCTGATATGCACCCCGAGCCGCTCGGCCTCGCGCGACTCGAGCACGCGGTCGGCGGGCAGGACGAGCATCTTGGTCGGGATGCAACCGACGTTGAGGCAGGTGCCGCCGAACGTGCCCTCCTCGACGATCGCGACGTCGAGCCCCTCGAGCTCGGGGGTGAGGAGCGAGTTGCCCGACCCGGTGCCGATGATGATCAGGTCGTGGTGCGTCGCCATGACAGCAGCGTATGCCGGGTGCCCGCGTCCCGTTCGGGGTGCACCTGGGTGCCGATCGCGTCACCCGTGACGCCCTTGGCACTCACCGCCACGTCAGCGAACGGTGGACGAGGTCGCGTCGACCGGATCGAGGTCGGTGAGGTCGCGCATCCGGCCGATGCGGCTGAGCGTGACGACGAGGACGTCGACGATGCCGACGACGGCGAACGCCACGAGCGCCCACCGCGCACCCACCCACGTGGCGAGGACCCCGGCGACGAGCCCACCGACCGGGATGGCGCCCCACGACACGAACCGCACCGTGGCCATGACGCGCGACAGCATCTCGGGCGGGCTGGCCTGCTGCCGGTAGGTGCGGGTGGCCGTGCTGAAGACGACGACTCCGCCGGAGAAGACGACGTTGCCGAGCGCGAAGGCGGCCCACGCCACCCACCCGCTCCCGAGCGGGATGAGCAGCCCGCCGACGAACGACACGACCGAGGCCGCGACACAGGCCCGAGCCGACCCGAGGGCCCGGACGACGCGAGGCGACAGCGCCGCGCCGATCAGGGCGCCCACCCCTTCGGCGGCGAGCAGGAACCCGACGAGGGCGGCAGGGGTGCCGAGGTCGCGCACGAGGTAGAGCGGGAACAGCGCCATTTGCGCACCGCAGACAAAGTTCACCGCGGTGGCCGACCACATGCACGGCGCCATGACCGGGTGCCGGGAAACGAAGCGCCACCCCTCGCCGATCATCTGCCGGATCGGCTGACGGTCGTGCGCGCTCGTGGCTGCGGGGCGGCTCGGCAGCGTCCGCAGGAGCACCGCCGACACCAGATAGCTCACCGCGTCGACGAGGAGCGTCGGGACAGCGCCGAGCAGCTGGATCGCGAGCCCACCGACCGACGGGCCGCCGAGCTGGGTCGTCGCGTAGGTCCCCGACATGAGGCTGTTGCGCTCGTGGAGCTGGTCGCGCGGGACGACGAGCGGGAGGAAGGTCGAGTTCGCCACGTCGAAGACCACGTCCGCGAACCCGACGACGAGCGCCACGACGACGAGCTGGGCGATGGTGAGGTGGCCGGTCCACCACGCGACCGGCACCGAGGCGACGGCGACGGTGCGCGCGAGGTCCATCGTCACCTGCGTCCCACGCAGTGGCAGGCGGGCCACGAGCGCACCGGCGGGCAGGCCGATGACGAGCCACGCGGCATACGCGGCGGCGGCGATGAGTCCCATCTGGAACGGCGTCGCGTCGAGCACGGTGATGGCGGTGAGCGGCAGGGCGATCGACCCCACGGCTGAGCCCAGGTTGCTCGTGGCGCTGGCGCCCCAGTAGGTCCAGAACGAGCGTGCGTTCCCCGTCATCACGCGTGCCTCCGCATCGAGTTAGTTCCAATATGGAACGGACTATACTCACGTCATGCGCCGAGAGGACCTGTCCGACGAGGACTGCGGCATCGCCCAGTCCCTCGGCGTGCTCCGGGACTGGTGGACCTTCCTCATCGTTCGCGACGTCGCCGGCGGGGCCACCCGCTTCGACGCCCTCCAGTCCGGGTTGGGCATCAGCCGCCGCGCGCTCAGCGAGCGCCTCTCCGGGCTCGTCGACGACGGCGTCCTCGATCGGATCGCCTACTCGCAACGCCCTCTCCGCCACGAGTACGTCCTCACGGCCAAGGGTGAGGCGCTCCTGCCGGTCCTCGTCGCACTCCAGGACTGGGGTGCCCGCCACGTTCTCGGTGACGGTTCGGTGAGCGCCGGGATCACGCTCGGGTCGGCCGAGGCGCACCGGGTCGGTGAGCTCGTGGGGCAGTCGGTGCCGCCGATCACGCTGACCGGACACGACGGCATACCGGTCGGCCTGTCCTCCTTGGGCTCGTGGGCGGTCCTCTTCTGTATGCCGGGTGCCTGGGCCCCTGCGGCACAGGGCTACTCGCCCGGTTGGGGGGAGATCCCCGGTGCTGCCGGGTGCACCGTCGAGGCGAAGGCGTATGCCGCGGCGCAGGCCGCGTTCGTCGAGCGCGGCGTCGTGGTGCACGGCGTGAGCACGCAGCGTCCGGACCAGCAGGCGGCGTTCGCCGAGCACGCCGGCCTGCCGTACGTGCTCCTCTCGGACGAGGACCTCCGGCTCGCCGGCTCGCTGCGGCTGCCGACCTTCCGGTCCGGCGGTGTCGACCGGCTCAAGCGGTGCACGTTGGTGCTCGACCCGGCCGGCGTGGTCCGGGCGGTACAGGCTCCGGTGACGGACCCGGCGGCGTCCGCGCTCGAGGTGCTGGACCTCGTGGACGACCTCGTCGTGAGGGCCGGCGCTCGCCCCTGACGCCTGTCCACAGGTGCCGCATCCCGCTGTCGCCGTCCACAGGCTCGGCCGACCGGGTCGACGCGAGAAGCGCTGTCGGACTTGGCTGTTCGCATGGTGGATGCAGCGGATCTCAGACGGCGGGCGGGGCGGTGGCGCGAGGCTGCCGACGTGACGAGACAGGAGTGTGTCGTGCTGCGCCACGTGGGCGAGCTGAGCTGGCGGTCGCCCTCGGCCGCCGAGTTCCGGGCGATCATCGAGGTGCGGCTGCGCGAGCTGCGTGACCTCGCCGAGCGTGAGGACGCCGTCGCCGACCTGCTCGACCGGGTGGCCGACGCCGCGGAGAGGGCGGCGTGAGCGACCTTGACGTCACGGGCGGAGTCGGCGGTGTCGAGGTGGCCGTCGAGGACCTCCGGCGGGCCGCATCCCGACTGCGCGCGACGGCCGACGTGGTGGAGGGTGCGACACCCGAGCGGTGGCGTGCCCCTCCCTGGGGCCTGCCCTCCGTGTCACCCGAGCTCGCCCACCTCGTCGTCCGGGCCCGGCTGGCGGGCGCCGCCGTGTCCGACGCGGTGGGTCACGTCGTGGATCGGTTGCACGGGCTCGCGGACTCGACCGACCGGGCGGCGACGGGCTACGAGCGCGCCGAGGCGACGACCCGTGGGCTGGTGTCAGGGCTGCACGACCAGGCGATGTCGCTCGCGTGGCTGGTGTCCGAGGCGACGGGTCGCGCGTTCGGGCTGCTCGACGAGGGGGAGGGGTGGGACGTCGCGGTGACGCGGGTGGCGGCCCCCGCCTGTGTCCCGGCGCCGGCGTCGACCGACTCCCTGCTGGCCGGTGTCCAGACGTTGGGTGACGCCGACAGTCGCGGCGGGGTCCGGGTCGTCGAGCTCGCGGCGGGCGACGGCACGACGACGTGGGTCGTCCAGGTCCCGGGCACCCACGGCGGCTGGGCCGAGGGCGGCGACGTGCCGATGGACTGGCCGGCCAACGTCTCCCTCATGCTCAGCGCGACGAGCGCCTCCAAGGTGGCGGTCGCTCGAGCACTGGACCTGGCGCAGGCGGGCCGCGCGGGCCCTCGTGACCGGGTCGTCCTCGTCGGCCACAGCCAGGGCGGCATCGTGGCGGCGGCGCTGGCGTCGGACCCGGCGTTCACGCGAAGTCATCGCGTCACCCACGTCGTCACGGCGGGCTCGCCGATCGACGACTTCCCGATCCCCGACGCGACGCAGGTGCTCTCGCTGCAGCACGCGACCGACCCCGTGCACGCCCTCGACGTCTCGCCGCCACCCGACCGCAGCAGCTGGACGACGGTCGAGGCGGCTGCGCCGGTCGGGCTGCGGGCCCACCTCACCGCGGGCGCACATGCCCTCTCCGCCTATCGCGCGACGGCCGCCAGGGTGGACCGGTCCGACGACGTCTCGCTGCGCGACTGGCGTGCGGGCCTGGCACCCGCGCTGGCCCTCGCGCCGGGCGCGCAGCCCGTGGTGCATGAGTTCCGCTCCGAGCGGCGATGGCAGAATCGCGACTCGTGACCCCCAAACTCCTGTTCCGCCGGGTGGCCGTCGCCGAGGCGATCACCTGGGCCCTGCTGCTCGTCGGCATGTTCCTTAAGTACGTCACGGAGACCACCGACCTCGGTGTCCGGATCTTCGGGATGGTGCACGGGGTCGTCTTCATCGCCTACGGGCTCATCGCGATCACCACGTGGGTCAACCAGCGCTGGCAGCTGGGCGTCGGGATGCTCGCTCTCGTGAGCGCCGTCCCACCGTTCGCGACGATCCTCTTCGACCGCCGCATCGAGGCCGCCGGGCTGCTCGAGGGCCCGTGGCGCTTCGGCGCCGGCGGCGAGACCCCCTCCTCGGTCCCCGAGCGGGTCCTCGCCTGGCTCACCCGCAACCCCGGCCTCGCCGCCGTCGTGGGCCTCGTGGCCGTTGCCGGCCTCACCGGGTTCGCCCTCGTCGTCGGCCCGCCCGCCTCGGGCAGCTGATGAACCCCTCCACCGCGCTCGCTCGCGTCCTCGTCGACGAGCTCGTCCGCGGTGGGGTGCGTGACGTCGTCCTCGCCCCCGGTTCGCGTTCCGCGCCCCTCGCGTATGCCGTCCAGCAGGCCGAGCGCGACGGTCGCCTCCGGCTGCACGTGCGGGTGGACGAGCGCACGGCCGGCTTCCTTGCCCTCGGGCTCGCGAAGGGCTCTGGCGCACCGGTTCCCGTCATCACGACGTCGGGCACGGCCGTCGCCAACCTGCACCCCGCGGTACTCGAGGCCCACCACACCGGCGTCCCGCTCGTGGTGCTCTCGGCCGACCGCCCCGCGGAGCTGCGGGGGACGGGCGCCAACCAGACGACCGTCCAGCCCGGCATGTTCGGCCCGGCGGTGCGGTGGTCCGCGGACCTGCCCGCACCGGAGTCGGTCGAGTCCGTGGGCGCCTTCCACCGCTCTTCCGTGTGCCGTGCCCTCGCCGCTGCCCTCGGCGCTCCCGGCAGTGGTGTACCCGCGTCTCACCGCGGCCCCGTCCACCTCAACGTCTCCTTCCGCGACCCCCTCACCCCCGACGACGAGCAACTCATTGCCCGCTTGGGACATCACGATCGGGTCGAAGGCTCTCCGCAGCTGTCCCAACCGGGCACTCAGTTGCAGGGGGTGCATGAAGGGCGGGCCGATGGTCGGCCGTGGGTCGAGGTGACCCGTGACTCCTACGTCGTGGGGCACGGTGGCATCCGTGACGTCCCGCGCACGCTCGTCGTCCTCGGTGACCTCACGCCGTCGCCAGTGAGCTCGCAGCAGGTCCTGCGATGGGCTGCGGGACGTTCGTACCCCGTCATCACCGAACCCTTCGGCGACCACGCCCGGGACGGCGTCGTTCCACACGGACCGCTGCTCCTCACCGACGCAGATTGGCTCGCCCGGCACCTGCCGGAGCGAGTCCTCGTCGTCGGTCGCATCACGCTCTCGCGCGCCGTCGCCGGGCTCCTGCGCAACCCCGCCGTACGCGTCGAGCTGTTCAGCGGCCAGCCCCAGTGGTCGGACCCCGGTCACGTCGCCCATGCCGTCCACCCCCTGGTCCAGCTCCTCACCGGTGCAGAGGCCGAGGGCGACGGAGCGTGGGCGGCGACGTGGGCCGACGACGGGTCGGCGGTCGCCAAGGCCGTATCGGCCTCCCCGGCGCAGTGGGGCACCGGACTGGCGGTCGGCGAGCTCCTCGGCGAGGTCCTGCCCGAGGGCGCCCGGCTCTTCGTCGGCTCCTCGAACCCGGTGCGCGACCTCGACCTCGGCCTCGCTCCGCGCAGCGCGCCGCTCACCGTCGTCGGCAACCGCGGCCTCGCCGGCATCGACGGCTGCCTCTCGACGGCGGTCGGGCTCGCCCTCACCACCGACGCCCCGAGCTACGCGTGGGTCGGCGACCTCACCTTCGTCCACGACTCCAACGCCCTCGCCATCGGTCCCGACGAGCCCCGCCCGGACCTCACGGTCCTCGTGACCAACGACGGCGGCGGCGGCATCTTCCGCACCCTCGAGCACGGCGCCCCCGAGCGGGCCGACGACTTCAGTCGCATCTTCGGCACCCCGACCGGGACGGACCTTGCGGCACTGTGCCGAGCACACGGCATACGCCACGTCCTGGCCGAGACCCGCGACGCGGCAGCCGAGGCGCTGTCCGCGGCCACCGAGGGGATCACCGTCGTGGAGGTGCCGGTCGACCCCGAGTCCCACCGCAGCGCGCACGAGCGGCTGCGGCAGGTCGCGCACGAGGCGCTCGCGATTTCGGGCTGAGCCGACCGCTTGAGACAATGAGCCAGTGACCACGACCCCGCAGCGCACCGATCTCCTCGTCGTCGGAGCCGGCCCGGCCGGATCGGCCGCGGCGGCCTGGGCGGCACGCGCCGGGCGTGACGTGGTCCTCGCCGACGCCGCGGTCTTCCCGCGCGACAAGACATGCGGTGACGGCCTCACCCCGCGCGCGATCGCCGAGCTCCAGCGGCTCGGCCTCGACGACTGGGTCCGCGCGCACACGGTCAACCACGGGCTGCGGGCGCACGGCTTCGGCCAGGTGCTCGAGCTGCGCTGGCCGGGTGGGTCGCTGCCCGACTACGGCTCGGCCGTCGCGCGCACCGAGCTCGACGACCACCTCCGCACCACCGCGCTCAAGGCGGGCGCCGTCGGCGTCGAGGGTGCCAAGGCCGTCGACGCCCGCGTCGAGGGTGGCCGCGTCCGCGGAGTGACCTTCCAGCGCGACGGCGAGACCTTCGAGATCGAGTGCGAACGGCTCGTCGTCGCCGACGGTGTGCGCTCCGGGCTCGGCAAGGTCCTCGGCCGCGAGTGGCACAAGGACACCGTCTATGCCGTCGCCGGCCGGTGCTACGTCGACTCCACCCAGTCGGACGACCCGTGGATCAGCAGCCACCTCGAGCTGCGCGGCGAGCAGAACGAGATCCTCTCCGGCTACGGCTGGATCTTCCCGCTCGGCGGCGGTCAGGTGAACGTCGGCGCCGGCACCCTCGCCACGACGAAGCGCCCGGCCGAGGTGGCGATCAAGCCGCTCATGGCGCGCTACGTCGAGGAGTGCCGCGACGGCTTCGAGCTCCAGGGGCAGGCGCGGATGGCGACGAGTGCCCTGCTGCCCATGGGTGGTGCGGTGAGCGGTGTCGCCGGCGCCAACTGGGCGCTCATCGGCGATGCCGCCGCCTGTATCAACCCGCTCAACGGCGAGGGCATCGACTACGGCCTCGAGACCGGACGGCTCGTCGTCGACCTGCTGGACACCGACCTCTCGGTGACCTGGCCGGCGCTGCTCAAGGAGCACTACGGCGAGGCGTTCTCGATCGCCCGTCGACTCGCCGGTGTTGTCACCGTGCCGCGCATCCTGCCCGCCCTCGGCCCGGCCGGCATGCGCTCGGACTGGCTCATGACGCTCGCGCTGCGCTGGATGGGCAACCTCGTCACCGACGAGGACGCCGACCGGGCGGCCCGCGTGTGGCGTTGGGCCGGTCGCCGCTCGATCGCGCTCGACCACCGCCCGCCCTTTACCTGATGGGTGAGGCGGCGTCGGGTCGTCGCGTGATGTTGCGTGGGTCCGGCTACCTGACCCTGGTCGTCGTCATCCTCACGATCTTCCTGGCCGCCGGGATTATGGGGTTCCTCGACCCTGCGATGGATGCCTCGTCCGATCCCGACTGGATGTTCTGGGTGTGGTCGGCAGCGAACGTGGGGTTGTTGGCCCGAGCGCCCTTCGTCGGACTCCTCATCGAGCAGGACAGGGTGGTGCGCCGAGGATGGTGGCGCAGCTGGACCTACGCCGCGTCCGACGTGGTCGCGGTGAGGGCGCGGGGGTACTCGGGCAACCTCAGCCGGGGCTCGGAGTCACGGCGTTTCACGATGCTCAGGTTGAAGCGAGCCAACGGAGCCACGGTCGAGGTCCCGGAGGTGACCGGCGGTGCCAGGTCGACACGGTGGCGCGTGGCGACTGCCAGACGCGCCCTGGGGCTCACCGACGGCTGACCGGGCCGAGGGCCGTGCCCGGTCAGCGGCTGGGACGGGCACCGCGCGCGGCAAACGGGGGCGGACGGCATACGGGTCGTGCTCAGGAACGGCGAGCGGGCGGGCATTGCCGCGCACCGTGCCCGGTCAGCGGGCGAGGGCGTCGCGGACGCCGGGCTCGGGTTCGCCGAGCACAGGGTCGCGGCGGCTCACGACGTCGGCCACGGCCTTGAGGTTGGCGACCTTCTCCCGGGCCCACCCGACCTGCCAGTCGCGGGGGAAACGGTCGCGCACCGAGACGTCACCGACGCCCTGTGTCGTCATGCCCGCCGCACGGCACAGCGCCACCGCCCGCCCGACGTGGTACTCCTGCGACACGACGGTCACCTCGTCGACGCCGAAGATCCGGTGGGCGCGCTGGCACGAGTCGTAGGTGTCGCGCCCGGCGAAGTCGAGGACCACCGCCTCCGTCGGCACTCCTGCTGTCACGAGGTAGTCGCGCATCGCCGTCGGCTCGTCGTAGGCATGGGTGCGGTTGTCGCCGGACACGAGGAGCACCCGCACCTTGCCCGCCCGGTAGAGCTCGACTCCGGCGTCGAGCCGCGCCTTGAGGTAGGGGGAGGGGGCCCCGGAGCCGTCGATCCCGGCACCGAGGACGAGGGCCACGGGGGTCGTCGGCGCCTCCGCGGCGGAGTGCACGCGTCCCGCCGAGGCCACCGAGACCCACAGCCAGGGCCCGAGCACCGCGACGAGCCCGAGGACGCGGGCACGCTGACCACCCGGACCCAGCGTCGCCCCCACATCCTCTTCACCGAAGCAGTGTGTCGCACCGGATGTGCCCGACGTGGGAGGAAGCGGTGAAGGTCCTGCGCCGACGTGTCAGGGGCGGGCCGCGGTGAGGGCGTCGCGCATCGGGATGAGCTTGGCGTCCGACTCGGCCACCTCGGCCTCGGGCACCGAGCCGGCGACGATGCCGCAGCCGGCATACAGCGACATCCGCCGTGGGTCCTCGCCCGAGACATCGCCGGACCGGAGCGCGATGCCCCACTCGCCGTCGCCGCTCGCGTCCATCCAGCCCACCGGTCCGGCGTAGCGACCGCGGTCCATGTGCTCGAGCTCGGAGATCAAGGCATCCGCCACAGAGGTCGGCGTACCGCACACCGCAGCGCTCGGGTGGAGCGACGCGGCGAGCGCCAGCGACGACGTCGCGTCGGTGAGGACGCCGGCCACGTCGGTCGCGAGGTGCATGACGTTGGACAGGTGCAGGACGAACGGCGCCTCGGGCACGTTCATCGAGGAGCAGTGCGGGGCAAGGGCGTCGGCGACGGAGCGCACGGCGTACTCGTGCTCCTCGAGGTCCTTGGACGACCGCGCCAGCGAGGCGGCCAGGGCGAGGTCGTGCTCGTCGTCCCCCGTGCGCCGGATCGTCCCGGCGAGCACGCGCGAGGTGACGAGCCCCTTCTCGCGACGCACGAGCATCTCGGGCGTCGCGCCGACGAGCCCGTCGACGGCGAACACCCACGTGGACTCGTAGCTCTCGGCGAGCCGCGACAGCAGCCACCGCACGTCGACCGGCGCGGCGGTGCGGACGTCGAGGTCACGGGCGAGGACGACCTTGTCGAGGTCGCCCCGCTGGATCCGGGTCACGGCCTCGGCGACCGCGCCGGCCCACTCGGTCGGCGACAGCGAGCCGTCGGCGAAGGCCACGTCGCCGGGCGCCTCCACGTCGTCGTGGACGATCGGGTCCACGCTCGGGGGCAGCGCGTCGGTCGTGGTCGTCGTCGTCACCCACCACTGGTCGCCGCGTCGGCCGATGACGACCGAGGGCACGACGAGCGTTGCGCCGGAAGGTGAGTCGGCGGCATACGAGATCGCGCCGAAGGCGACGGGCCCGGTGCCGGGCAGGTCGACCTCGTCACGGACGACGGCCGACCCCGAGACCTGCTGCCACCACGACTCGAGCGCGGCGAACCGCGACTCGCCGTGAGCGGTCAGCGACGCCGCCCGGCCCCAGCCGACGAGGCCCTCACCGCGGCGCACCCACGAGGTCGTGTCGCGGGCGTCCGTCGCGGGCAGGAGCGACAGCAGGGCCGTGCCGTCCGCGGGGGACAGGGCGACGGTTCGCGTGACCAGAGGCGCGAGGGGTGCAGTGTCCGGGTCGGACGTGGGCAGGGTCGTCATCACCGGTGAGCGTAACCCCGCCCCCGTCGGAGTCCCGCACCGGAGCAGTCGCCGCGCGGTGAGAGGATGACGCCATGAGCCGCGCCTCCCTCGACAAGCAACCGCGCGACGTCGCCGCGATGTTCGACGACGTCGCCGAGAGGTACGACGTCACCAACGACGTGCTGTCCCTCGGCCAGGACCGGCTGTGGCGACGCGCCGTCCTCAAGGCCGTGGACGCCAGGCCGGGGGAGCGGGTCCTCGACATCGCCGCCGGCACCGGCACGTCGAGCGAGCCGTTCGCCGACAACGGCGTCCACGTCGTGCCCGCCGACTTCTCGCTCGGCATGCTCCGCGTGGGCAAGAAGCGGCGTGACGACCTCGGCTTCACCGCCGCCGACGCGATGCGCCTCCCGTTCGCCGACGCGAGCTTCGACGCGGTGACGATGTCGTTCGGGCTGCGCAACGTCGCAGACATCGACGCCGCCCTGCGCGAGTTCGCCCGCGTCACCAAGCCCGGTGGGCGCCTCGTCGTCTGCGAGTTCAGCCAGCCGGTCAACGGCGCCTTCCGCAAGGTCTACAGCGAGTACCTCATGGAGGCGCTCCCGCGCGTGGCCCGCAGGGTGAGTTCCAACCCCGAGTCCTACGTCTACCTCGCCGAGTCGATCCAGGCGTGGCCCGACCAGCGCGCGCTCGCGACCCGCGTCGCCGCTGCCGGCTGGGGCGAGGTCGAATGGCGCAACCTCAGTGGGGGCATCGTCGCCCTGCACCGCGCGGTCAAGTCCGCCTGAGCCCTCGGACGCAAGCCAACTTAGGGTCGCCTGAGTGACCCGCCGGAAATCGGCTGCATAGAGTGGTCGGACGTTCGTGAAGGCTTTCACAAGCAAGGTGTGTCGTTGAGTTTCGTGCCAGATGCCGCAGGCGTCGTCGTCATCGGAGCCGGCCCGGCCGGTTCCGCTGCTGCGGCACACCTGAGCGCAGCCGGCCACGACGTCCTCGTCCTCGAGCGCATGCCCGATGCCGCCGAGCTCACGGCACACGACGCCGTTCTCGACCGTGCGCTGGGAGGGCACCGGACGCTGCGACGGGCCGCCGCGCGACTGGCCGACCGCCCACTCGTGACGCGCCTCGCGTCGACGTGGGCGCTCCCGCACGAGCCGGTCATGAAGGTCGCCCTCTCCCGCATCAGCGCGCCCACCCCTGCCCAAGTTGAGACCTGTGTCACGCCCTCTACGATGGGGCGCGTGACCCGAGCCGCCGCACACCCTGGCACCGAAAGGGGAGTTGACCAGCGATGAGCAACCCCTACGTCCCGATCCTCTTCCTCCTGGCTCTCGGCTTCGTCTTCGCCGCCGGCTCGGTGTTCACCAGCCTCGTGGTCGGACCCAAGCGCTACAACCGCGCCAAGTCCGAGCCCTACGAGTGCGGCATCCAGCCGTCGCCGCGCGCCGAGGGTGGCGGTCGCGTGCCGATCAAGTACTTCCTCACCGCGATGCTCTTCATCATCTTCGACATCGAGTCGGTGTTCCTCTACCCGTTCGCCGTCGCCTTCGACCAGCTCGGGCTCTTCGCGCTCGTCGAGATGGTCATGTTCATCATCACCGTGTTCGTCGCCTACGCCTACGTGTGGAAGCGCGGCGGTCTGGAGTGGGACTGATGTGTATGCCGTGTGCCCCCGACGCGCTCGCGCGCGCCACTGCTCTGCCTGACCCGACCGGAAGGGGTCTCTGATGGGACTCGAGGAGAAGCTGCCCGCAGGCTTCGTGCTCACGACGCTCGAGAGCGTCGTCGGCTACATGCGCAAGGCCTCGATCTGGCCGGCGACGTTCGGTCTCGCGTGCTGCGCCATCGAGATGATGGCCGTCGGCACGCCGGACTACGACATCGCCCGCTTCGGCATGGAGCGCTTCTCGGCGACCCCGCGCCAGGCCGACCTCATGATCGTGGCCGGACGCGTGTCCAACAAGATGGCCCCGGTCGTCCGTCAGGTCTACGACCAGATGCCCAACCCCAAGTGGGTCATCTCGATGGGTGTCTGCGCGAGCTCCGGCGGCATGTTCAACAACTACGCCATCGTCCAGGGCGTCGACCACATCATCCCGGTCGACATCTACCTGCCGGGCTGCCCCCCGCGCCCCGAGATGCTGCTCAACGCGATCATCGAGCTGCACGACCAGATCCAGAGCTCCAAGCTCGGCGTCAACCGGGTCGCCGCCGCACGGGCCGCCGAGGAGGCCGCCCTGCGCGCCGTCCCGACGTCGCTCATGCCGCCGACCCACGACCACGGCGCCCTCACGGCGACGCCCGGGAGGAACCTCCTCGCATGAGCGACACCACGCCCCCCGCCGACCCCAAGGCGACTCCTCCCGAGCCCGTCACCGGGTCCGAGGACCTGCACGCGACCGACGTCGACCTCACCGAGGCCAACGCCTACGGCGACACCGCGCCCGTCCGCATCGGCGAACGCCGCGGCATGTTCGGCCCGACCCGGGGCAGCGACACCACCGGCTACGGCGGCCTGCGCACCCCGATCCTCTTCCCCGGCTCCGCCGAGAAGCCCTACGGCGGCTACTTCGACGAGCTCACCACGGCGCTCGAGCAGGCGCTCGGCGAGACCGGTGACACGGCATACGGCTCGGCCATCGAGCGCGTCGTCGTCGACCGCGGCGAGCTCACCCTGCACGTCGCCCGGCAGGCGCTGCCGGCCGTGGCCCGGGCGCTGCGCGACGACCCCGCCCTGCGCTTCGAGATCTGCACCGGTGTGTCCGGCGTGCACTTCCCGGGCGAGGTCGGCCGCGAGCTGCACGCGGTCTATCACCTGCTCTCCATCACCCACAACCGTCGCGTCCGTCTCGAGGTGAGCGCGCCGGACTCCGACGCGACCATCCCGTCGGTCGTCGACACCTGGCCCGCTGCCGACTGGCACGAGCGCGAGACGTGGGACATGTTCGGGATCGTCTTCGTGGGCCACCCGGCCCTGACGCGGATCCTCATGCCCGACGACTGGCCGGGCCACCCCCAGCGCAAGGACTATCCCCTGGGTGGAATCCCGGTGGAGTACAAGGGCGGCACCGTCCCGCCGCCCGACGAGCGGAGGTCGTACAACTGATGTCGACTCACGAAGAGACCGTCTACGAGGACAGCCCGGGCCTGGACCCGGAGCTCGGCACCGACGGCACGAGCGACCCCTACGCCACGACCGACGCCGACCGCGAGGACGGCGCCCGGGTCTTCAACGCCTCCGGTGGTGACTGGGGCGACCTCGTCGACGAGGCGACCGCGCTCCACGAGGAGCGGATCGTCGTCAACATGGGTCCGCAGCACCCGTCGACGCACGGCGTGCTCCGCCTCATCCTCGAGCTCGACGGCGAGACGGTGACCGAGGCCCGTGCGGGCATCGGCTACCTCCACACCGGTATCGAGAAGAACATGGAGTACCGCAGCTGGGTGCAGGGCGTGACGTTCTGCACGCGCATGGACTACCTCACCCCGATGTTCCAGGAGGCGACCTACTGCCTCGGCATCGAGCGCCTCCTCGGCATCGAGGACAAGATCCCCGAGCGGGCGAGCATCATCCGCGTCCTCATGATGGAGCTCACCCGGATCAACTCCCACCTCGTGTGCCTCGGCACCGGTGGCATGGAGCTCGGTGCGACGACCGTCATGACCGTCGGCTTCCGCGAGCGCGAGCGCATCCTGCGGATCTTCGAGACGGTCACCGGCCTGCGCATGAACAACGCCTACATCCGTCCCGGCGGTGTGGCGCAGGACCTCCCGCACGGCTGCCTGGACCAGATCAGCGACACGGTCCCCGAGCTGCGCGACGGCCTGCACGAGCTCGAGCTCCTGCTCAACGAGAACCCCATCCTCAAGGGCCGCACCAAGGAGGTCGGCTACCTCGACCTCGCCGGCTGCATGGCGCTCGGCATCACCGGCCCGATCCTGCGCTCGACCGGCCTGCCGCACGACCTGCGCAAGAGCCAGCCCTACTGCGGCTACGAGACCTACGACTTCGAGGTCATCACCCGCACCGGCGCCGACGCCTACGACCGGATCCGGATCCGCCTCGACGAGATGTACGAGTCGCTCAAGATCATCGAGCAGTGCGTGGCGCGCCTCAAGAAGGTCACCGGCCCGGTCATGGTCGAGGACAAGAAGATCGCGTGGCCGGCCCAGCTCTCCGTCGGCAGCGACGGCCAGGGCAACAGCCTCGACCACATCCGCGAGATCATGGGCACCTCGATGGAGTCGCTCATCCACCACTTCAAGCTCGTCACCGAGGGCTTCCGCGTGCCGGCCGGCCAGGCCTACGTGCCGATCGAGTCGCCCAAGGGCGAGCTCGGTGCCCACGTCGTCTCCGACGGTGGGACGCGGCCGTTCCGGGCGCACTTCCGGGACCCGAGCTTCAACAACCTGCAGGCCGTGGCCGCGCTGTCCGAGGGCGGCCAGGTCGCCGACGTCATCGTCGCCGTCGCCAGCATCGACCCCGTCATGGGAGGCGTGGACCGTTGAGCGCGACAGGGTGTGAGCACACGAGCGAGCGCCAGCGAGTGAGGCGCGGAGCGCCCGTCGTTGCGCGAAAGGACAAGCACTGATGGAGCACTACGGATTGCAGACGGCCGCCGGCCACCTCACGGTGTCGCCGGAGTCCAAGGAGCCGTATGCCGCGGAGCAGCTCGCGCAGCTGCACGCGGACGCGGAGCAGGTCGTCTCCCGCTACCCGCAGAAGCGCTCGGCGCTGCTGCCGCTGCTGCACCTCGTGCAGTCGGTCGACGGCTACGTCACCGGTCGCGGCATCGACTTCTGCGCCGAGGTCCTCGACCTGAGCCGCGCCGAGGTCTCCGGTGTGGCGACGTTCTACACGCAGTACAAGCGCCACCCCAACGGTGAGTACACCGTCGGCGTCTGCACCAACACGCTCTGCGCGATCATGGGCGGCGACGAGATCTGGGACTCGGTCTCGGACCATCTCGGCATCGGCCACGACGAGACGACCGAGGACGGCAAGGTCACCCTCGAGCGCATCGAGTGCAACGCGGCGTGCGACTACGCCCCGGTCGTCATGGCCAACTGGGAGTTCTTCGACAACCAGACCCCGGAGTCGACCAACCAGCTCGTCGACGACCTGCGCTCCGGCGTCCCGGTCAAGCCGACCCGTGGCCCCGACTCGGTGTGCACCTTCAAGCAGATGTCGCGCGTCCTCGCCGGCTTCCCCGACGGCCTCGCCGACCAGGGTGTCGGCGCCGGCCCCGCCTCGCTGCGCGGCCTCGAGGTCGCCCACGAGAACGGCTGGGAGGCGCCGAGCGCCAACGGGTCCTCGAAGGACGGCGACACCGACACCTCGGCCAGCGCAGAGGGTGAGACGGTCGAGGGCAAGGCGGCCGGACGGCATACCTCCGTCAACGCCCCGACCAACGAGCCCGACGATAAGCCGGGCGGCGCGCCCGCCAAGAAGAGCGCGGCCGAGCCCGACGACAAGCCCGTCGAGGACTCCGCCAAGGCCGACGCCGACGCCGAGGCCGGCGAGGCGAAGGGCAAGAAGAGCTCGAAGAAGAAGGACGCGCCCGCGCAGCCCTCGACGCTCCAGGCCGAGGGTGAGCCCGCGACCCTGTTCGACGACGGTGCCACGACGGCCGAGGCCGAGCCCAAGGGCGACGCCCCGCTCACCGGCACCCCCGCGGCGGCCTCCTCGCAGGGCGCCACCCCGCAGACCGGCGGCGACCAGGCGCCCGGGTTCGTCAGCTCCTTCGGCGAGCACACCACCGCCCCCGGCGAGGACGCGGCCAAGGAGCCCGGCTCCACCGACGCCACCAAGCGCAGGAAGCGCACGAGCGGCACCAACGGGAAGGACGCGAAGTGAACATCACCCCACAAAGTTCTCCGTTCCTTCGTCACTCCGATACTTTGCGAGGGCCCCGATGAGCACCACGCTGACCCCGATCCTCACGAAGTTCTGGGACGACCCCCAGAGCTGGACGCTCGAGACCTACGAGAAGAACGAGGGCTACCAGGCCCTCAAGAAGGCGCTCGCCATGGCGCCGGCCGACCTCGTCCAGATGACCAAGGACTCCGGGCTGCGCGGTCGTGGCGGCGCAGGCTTCCCCACCGGCATGAAGTGGGGCTTCCTGCCCCCGCCGGACGGTGGCCCCCGCTACCTCGTCGTCAACGCCGACGAGTCCGAGCCGGGCACCTGCAAGGACATCCCGCTCATGATGGCGGCGCCGCAGTTCCTCATCGAGGGTGTCGCGATCACGTCGTTCGCGATCGGCTGCAACCACGCCTTCATCTACCTGCGCGGCGAGGTCGTCCACGTCTACCGCCGCCTGCTGCGCGCGGTCGAGGAGGCCTACGCGGCCGGGCACCTCGGCAAGAACATCCACGGCTCGGGCTTCGACCTCGACGTCACGGTCCACGCGGGCGCCGGCGCCTACATCTGTGGTGAGGAGACCGCGCTCCTCGACAGCCTCGAGGGCCGTCGCGGACAGCCGCGCCTCAAGCCGCCGTTCCCCGCCGTCGCCGGTCTCTACGCCCGCCCGACCGTCGTCAACAACGTCGAGTCGATCGCGTCGGTCCCGCCGATCCTGCTGCACGGCTCCGAGTGGTTCGGCGACATGGGCACCGAGAAGTCCCAGGGCTTCGGCATCTTCAGCCTCTCGGGTCACGTCAAGAACCCCGGCCAGTACGAAGCCCCGCTCGGCATCACGCTTCGCGAGCTCCTCGACATGGCCGGCGGCATGCGTGACCCCGAGAAGGCGCTGAAGTTCTGGACCCCCGGCGGGTCCTCGACACCGCTGTTCACGGCCGAGCACCTCGACACCCCGCTCGACTTCGAGTCGGTCGCCGCGGCCGGCTCGATGCTCGGCACGCGTGCCCTCCAGATCTTCGACGAGACGACCTGTGTCGTGCGCGCCGTCGACCGCTGGACCGACTTCTACAAGCACGAGTCCTGCGGCAAGTGCACCCCGTGCCGTGAGGGCACGTGGTGGCTCAAGCAGATCCTCGGCCGGCTCGAGCACGGTCAGGGGAGCGAGGAGGACCTCGACAAGCTCCTCGACATCTGCGACAACATCCTGGGCCGCAGCTTCTGTGCGCTCGGCGATGGTGCGACCAGCCCGATCACGAGCTCCATCCAGTACTTCCGTGACGAGTACCGCGCCCACCTCACCGAGGGTCGCTGCCCGTTCGACTCGCGTGAGTCCACGCTCTTCCACAAGGACCGAGTGACAGCATGACTGTGACCGACGACAAGAAGACCGCGACGGTCGACAAGCCCGCAGTCGAGATGGTCGACCTCTCGATCGACGGCATCGACGTCTCCGTCCCCAAGAACACCCTCGTCATCCGGGCGGCCGAGGAGGCCGGGATCGAGATCCCGCGCTTCTGCGACCACCCCCTCCTCGAGCCGGTCGGCGCCTGCCGCCAGTGCCTCGTCGAGGTCGCGACGCCGGGCCCCGACGGGACACTGCGTCCGATGCCGAAGCCGCAGGCCTCGTGCACGATGACGGTCTCGCCGGGCATGGAGGTCAAGACCCAGCACAGCTCGCCCGTCGCCGACAAGGCTCAGCAGGGCGTCATGGAGCTGCTCCTCATCAACCACCCGCTCGACTGCCCGGTCTGCGACAAGGGCGGCGAGTGCCCCCTGCAGAACCAGGCGATGAGCAGCGGCCGCCCGGTGAGCCGCTTCGAGGACGTCAAGCGGACCTACCCCAAGCCGATCAACATCTCGAGCCAGGTCCTCCTCGACCGCGAGCGCTGCGTGCTCTGCGCCCGCTGCACCCGCTTCTCCGACCAGGTCGCCGGTGACCCGTTCATCGCCCTCGTCGAGCGCGGCGCGCTCCAGCAGGTCGGCATCTACGAGGAGAAGCCGTTCGAGTCGTACTTCTCCGGCAACACCGTCCAGATCTGCCCGGTCGGCGCGCTCACCGGCGCGGCCTACCGCTTCCGCGCCCGCCCGTTCGACCTCGTATCGACGCCGAGCGTCTGCGAGCACTGCGCCGCCGGCTGCGCGACCCGCACCGACCACCGTCGTGGCTCGGTCCTGCGCCGCATGGCCGCCAACGAGCCGCTGGTCAACGAGGAGTGGAACTGCGACAAGGGCCGCTGGGCCTTCCAGTACGCCACGACACCGGCCCGCCTCGAGCTCCCGCTCGTGCGCGAGGACGGCGAGCTGCGCGTCGCGTCCTGGCGCGAGGCCCTCGAGGTCGCCGCGGCCGGACTCAAGGCCGCGGCGAGCGCGGGTGTGCTCGTCGGTGGTCGCGTCAGCACCGAGGACGCCTACGCCTACGGCAAGTTCGCGCGCACGGTCCTCGGCACCAACGACGTCGACTTCCGCGCCCGTCCGCACTCCGCCGAGGAGGCCGACTTCCTCGCCTCCACCGTCGTGGCCACCGGTCCCGATGGCGGCGCGGTCACCTACGCCGACCTCGAGTCGGCCAAGACCGTCGTCCTCGCGGGCTTCGAGCCCGAGGACGAGAGCCCGATCGTCTTCCTGCGCCTGCGCAAGGCGTCGCGCAAGAACAAGACCGCCGTGTATGCCGTGTCGCCCGTCGCGACCCGCGGCCTCGCCAAGGTGGCCGGTCGCCTCATCCCGACCGCGCCCGGCACCGAGCCCGAGGTCCTCGACGCGCTCGGCAAGGGTTCGGCCAGCGGTGCACCCGGCGACGGCCCCGACACCGTCCGCGATGCCGCAGAGGCGCTGCGGGGCGAGGGCGCGGTCATCCTCGTCGGTGAGCGCCTCGCCACCGTGCCCGGCGCCCTGAGCGCTGCTGCGCGTCTCGCCGAGACCACCGGCGCCCGCCTGGCGTGGGTCCCGCGTCGTGCGGGAGAGCGTGGAGCCCTCGAGGCCGGCGCCTTCCCGACGCTGCTGCCCGGCGGCCGCGCGATCTCCGACGCCTCGGCCCGCGCCGAGGTCGCCACCGCGTGGGGCGTCGTCGGCCTGCCTGATGCTCCCGGTCGTGACGCGGCCGCGATCCTCGAGGCCGCCCGCACCGGTCAGGTCGGCGCCCTCGTCGTCGGCGGCGTGGATCCGCTCGACTTCGGTCGCGCCGACGCCCTCGAGGCGTTCGAGCGCACGTTCGTCGTCTCCTTCGAGATTCGCGAGTCCGCGGTGACCGCCCTCGCCGACGTCGTCCTGCCCGTCGCGGCCCACGCCGAGAAGGCCGGCAGCTTCGTCGACTGGGAGGGTCGCGTGCGTCCGTTCCAGCAGGCGATCGAGACCGGCTTCGTCAGCGACCACCGCGCGCTCGACATGCTCGCCGACGAGCTCGGCGAGTTCCTCGGCTGCCGCACCGTCGGCGAGATCCGCACCGAGATGGAGGCCATGGGCCCGGCCACCGGTGCCCGCGCCGCCGCTCCGAGCATCGACGCCGGTGAGGTCCCCAGCGCCGAGGACGGGCACCTCGTCCTCGCGACGTGGCGCCACCTGCTCGACAAGGGCCTGCTCCAGGACGGCGAGCCGTTCCTCGCGGGCACCGCGCCCAAGGCCGCGGCCAAGGTCTCGGCCACGACGGCGGCGTCGATCGGTCTGGCGGACGGCGACTCCGTCACCGTCGTCGCCGGCGACTCGACCGTCACCGTGCCGGTCGCCGTCACCGAGATGGCCGACCACGTCGTCTGGCTCCCGACCAACTCCGAGGGCTGCGATCTCCGGGGCACGCTCGCGGACGCCCCCGGTATCCGCGTCTCCGTCACCAAGGTGGACTCATGAGCACCCTTCTCAGCCTCCACGAGGCGGCCGGCACGTTCAGCGAGAGTGCGCTGCACGGCATACAGACGCTGGCTGCTGAGGGCAAGGACAACCCGCGGGCCGACTTCTCGGACACCCCGTGGTGGCTGTCGCTGGTCAAGGCGCTCATCATCTTCGTCTACCTGCTCCTCTCGACCCTCATGGTCATCTGGTTCGAGCGACGGGTCATCGGCCGGATGCAGCAGCGCCCCGGGCCCAACCGCAACGGCCCGTTCGGTCTGCTCCAGACCCTCGCCGACGGTATGAAGGCGATGCTCAAGGAGGACAACACCCCGGCCAAGGCCGACCGGTTCGTCTTCACCCTCGCGCCGCTCATCACCGCGACGATGTGCTTCATCGGGTTCGCGATCATCCCGCTCGCCGGTGAGGTGAGCATGTTCGGCCACCGCACGCCGTTCCAGCTCGCCGACTCCTCGATCGCCGTGCTCTTCGTCCTCGCGATCGCCGGCATCGGCATCTACGGCGTCGTCCTCGCCGGCTGGTCCTCGGGCTCGCCCTACCCGCTCATGGGTGGCCTGCGCTCCTCCGCGCAGATGATCTCCTACGAGATCGCGATGGGGCTCTCGCTCGTCGCCGTCTTCCTCTACAGCGGCTCGATGTCGACCTCGCAGATCGTCGGGGCGCAGGCCAACATCTGGTACATCATCCCGGCGTTCTTCAGCTTCTTCGTCTACGTCATCACGATGGTCGGCGAGACCAACCGCCTGCCGTTCGACCTCGCCGAGGGCGAGGGCGAGCTCACCGGTGGCTTCCACACCGAGTACGGCTCGATGCGCTTCGCCATGTTCTTCCTCGGCGAGTACATCAACATGTTCACCGTCGCCGCCCTGGCCACGACGATGTTCCTCGGTGGCTGGCAGGCGCCTCCCGGCATCGCCGCCATCAACGACGGCATGTTCAACGAGGGCTGGTGGGGCCTGCTCTGGTTCACCATCAAGCTCTGGATGTTCATGTTCGTCTTCGTGTGGCTGCGCGGCTCGCTGCCTCGCACCCGCTACGACCAGTTCATGCGCTTCGGCTGGAAGTTCCTCATCCCGGCCACGCTCGGGTGGGTCGTCCTCGTCGCGTTCTTCCGCGGCGCCCAGAACGGCTGGTTCGGTGACGCGGCGCTCGACATCGCGGGTCGTCGCTTCCCGTTCTCGTCGCTGGCCCTCATCGGCCTCGTCGCCGTCGGCGCCCTCGCCTTCGGCTGGTGGTGGGACAACCGCGCCATCGCGAGGGAGGCGGCCGCCAACGAGTCCGCGCCCGAGGAGATCGACCCGTATGCCGGTGGGTTCGTCGTGCCGCCGCTGCCCGGTCAGCGCCTGCGTGAGACCGCGCGGGTCGGCGCCCCCGCGCTGCCCGGCGCCGACCCCGTGACGCCCGAGCGGCCCAGTGGTCCTGCCGTGTTCGACTTCACCGACAAGGAGGCCGACCGTGGCTGACAAGAGGCCGACCGCGGCTGACAAGAAGAAGGGCGGGTTCTTCGCCGACCTCGTCGCGCCCGTGGGTGGCTTCGGGGTGACCTTCGCGACGATGTTCCGCAAGGTCGCGACCGTCGAGTACCCCGAGGTGAAGCGCCCGACGGCGCAGCGCTTCCACGGCCGCCACCAGCTCAACCGTCACCCCGACGGTCTCGAGAAGTGCGTCGGCTGCGAGCTGTGCGCGTGGGCCTGCCCCGCGGACGCGATCCTCGTCGAGGGCGCCAACAACGACGACGCCTCGGGCCAGCGGTTCAGCCCGGGCGAGCGCTACGGCCGCGTCTACCAGATCAACTACCTGCGCTGCATCTTCTGCGGCCTGTGCATCGAGGCCTGCCCGACGCGCGCGCTGACGATGACCAACGAGTACGAGATCGCCGACAACAACCGCGCCGACCTCATCTTCACCAAGGAGCAGCTGCTCGCCCCGCTCCAGGGCGGCATGGTCGCGGCGCCGCACCCGATGGTGGACGGCATGGAGGAGCGCGACTACTACCTCGGCAAGGTCTCCGGAGCCACCGAGTCGCAGAAGGACTGGGTGCAGGAGCACCACGCCACCGACGACACGCAGAAGCAGGAGGCGACGTCATGACCACGACGGGAGAAGCGATCCAGTTCTGGATCCTCGCGCCCGTGGCCATCGCCGGCTCGCTCGGCCTGGTCTTCGCCCGCAAGGCCGTCCACGCCGCCCTCGGCATGGCGCTGACGATGATCGTCCTCGGGGTGTTCTACCTCGCGCAGGACGCGGACTTCCTCGGCGTCATCCAGATCTTCGTCTACACCGGCGCCGTGATGATGCTCTTCCTCTTCGTCGTCATGCTCGTCGGGGTCGACTCCTCGGACAGCATCGTCGAGACCCTCAAGGGCCAGCGCGGCGCGACGGTCGTCCTGTCCCTCGGGCTCGGCGTCCTGCTCGCCGGGGCCCTCGGCCGGGTCACCATCGGCGACGTCCCCGCGGACAAGCTCACGACGCTCAACGCCGAGAACGGCAACGTCTCCGGCGTCGCCGAGCTGATCTTCGGCCGCTACGTGTGGGTCTTCGAGGCCACGTCTGCCCTCCTCATCACCGCCGCGCTCGCCGCGATGGTGCTCGCCCACCGCGAGCGCCTCGGCTCGCGCCCGAGCCAGCGCGCCTGGTCCGAGCGCCGGATCCGCTCCGGCGAGCACCTCGCCGGCCTGCCCGTGCCCGGTGTCTACGCCCGCCACAACGCGGTCGACACCCCGGCCCTGCTGCCCGACGGGTCGCCGAGCGAGCTGTCCGTCTCCCGTGTCCTCACCGCCCGCGACCAGGTCGGCAGCGCCACGCCGTGGGTCGAGGCTGAGGAGAAGGTGCAGCGCGAGGTCGGCGACGCCTCGTGGTCGCAGAACGCCCTCAACGACGGCGACGGAGCCTCCGCCCGCATGGACGACGCTGCCACCACCGCCAAGGAGGACCAGCCGTGAGCCTGATCAACTACATCTACCTCGCGACGCTCCTCTTCGTCATCGGTGGCGCCACCGTCCTGACCCGGCGCAACGCGATCGTCGTCTTCATGGGCGTCGAGCTCATGCTCAACGCCGCGAACCTCGCGTTCGTCACCTTCGCCCGGCTGCACGGCAACCTCGACGGGCAGGTCATCGCGCTGT
This sequence comes from Knoellia sp. LjRoot47, assembly GCF_964253435.1. Taxonomy (NCBI): domain Bacteria; kingdom Bacillati; phylum Actinomycetota; class Actinomycetes; order Micrococcales; family Intrasporangiaceae; genus Knoellia; species Knoellia sp. LjRoot47. The sequence continues at coordinate 388,004 of NZ_CAXUQS020000001.1, read as the reverse complement.
TCGTCATGGTCGTCGCCGCCGCCGAGGTCGTCGTCGGTCTCGCCATCATCATGGCGATCTTCCGTGCCCGCCGGTCGGCCTCGGTCGACGATGCCAACCTCCTGAAGCTCTAAGGGGCTGCACTCGTGAACTCATTGGCACTGCTCGCCGCGGAAGGTGAGGTGGCCTCGGCCACCGGCATCACGGCATACGCATGGCTTCTCGTCCTCCTCCCGCTCGCGGGAGCCGGGATCCTCCTCCTCGGAGGCAAGGCCACGAACGCCTGGGGCCACCTGCTCGCGACGGCCCTGTCCTGGGCCAGCTTCGTCGTCGGCTTCCTCGTGCTCCTGGCGATGGTCGGCCGCGGCTCCGAGGAGCGCGCCGCCCACGTCGGTGGCTGGAACTTCATCCCCGCGGGGCAGTTCCAGCTCGAGACCGGGCTGCTCGTCGACCAGCTCTCGATCGCGTTCGTCCTGCTCATCACGTTCGTCGGGTCGCTCATCCACGTGTACTCGATCGGCTACATGGCGCACGACGAGAACCGTCGGAAGTTCTTCGCGTACCTCAACCTCTTCGTCGCGTCGATGCTGCTGCTCGTGCTCGCCGACTCCTACCTCCTGCTCTTCGTGGGCTGGGAGGGCGTGGGTCTCGCGTCGTACCTGCTCATCGGCTTCTGGAACCACAACCCGGCCTACGCGACCGCGGCCAACAAGGCGTTCTTCGTCAACCGTGTCGGTGACGTCGGGATGTCGATCGCGATCATGCTCATGTTCGCGACGTTCGGCTCGGTCGACTTCGCCACCGTCCACGCGGGCGCGGCGGAGGCCGGCTCGACGACGATGACCGTCCTCGGCCTGCTGCTGCTCGTCGGCGCCTGCGCCAAGTCCGCGCAGTTCCCGCTGCAGTCCTGGCTGGGTGACGCGATGGCCGGCCCGACCCCGGTGTCCGCGCTCATCCACGCGGCGACGATGGTCACCGCCGGCGTCTACCTCGTCGTCCGCTCGCACGCGATCTTCGACGCGGCGCCCAACGCGCAGCTCGCCGTCGCGATCGTCGGTGCCATCACGCTGCTCTACGGCGCGATCGTCGGCTGCGCCAAGGACGACATCAAGAAGGCGCTCGCCGCCTCGACGATGAGCCAGATCGGCTACATGATGCTCGCCGCGGGCCTCGGCCCGGTCGGGTACGCCTTCGCGATCTTCCACCTCGTCACCCACGGCTTCTTCAAGGCCGGGATGTTCCTCGGCGCCGGCTCGGTCATGCACGGCATGAAGGACCGCGTCGACATGCGCGGCTTCGGTGGCCTGTCCGGCTTCATGAAGATCACCTGGGTGACCTTCGGGCTGGGCTGGCTCGCCATCCTCGGTGTCCCGCCGTTCTCGGGCTTCTGGTCCAAGGACAAGATCATCGAGGCGGCCTTCATCGGTGAGGGCTGGCGGCCCTGGGTCTTCGGTGGCGTCGCCATGATCGGTGCGGGCATCACCGCGTTCTACATGTCGCGCCTGTTCTTCATGACCTTCCACGGCAAGAAGCGCTGGGTCGACGAGCACGAGGACGCCGAGCGCGGTGTCCACCCGCACGAGTCCCCGCTGACGATGACCGTCCCGATGATGGTGCTCGCCATCGGCTCCGGCCTCCTCGGTCTGGTCCTGTCGTGGGGCGGCATGTTCACCCACTGGCTCGAGCCGGTCGTCGGCGCTCACGGTGAGGAGCACCCCGTCCTCGCGGTGCCGGTCATCATGGCGCTCACGCTGCTGCTCGTCGCCGGCGGCGCGGCCTACGCGTGGATGCTGTACTGGCGCGACGAGGTGCCGGCCACGGCGCCGCGTGGCTCGCTCGTCACGCAGGCGGCACGTGCCGACCTCTACCAGGACGCGATCAACGAGGGCCTGTTCATGCGCCCCGGCACGCACCTCACCCGCGCGCTCGTCTTCACCGACGGCAAGGGTGTCGACGGTGTCGCCGGCTCGCTCGCCGCCATGATCGGTGGCGCGTCCTCGCGACTGCGTCGCGTCCAGACGGGCTACGCCCGGTCCTATGCCCTGACGATGCTCACCGGCGTCGTCGCCGTCCTCGGAGCCCTGTGGGTGATGAACTGATGTCCTTCCCCCTGCTCACCGTGATGATGGTCGTGCCGCTCGTCGGCGCGGCGGTCGTCTGGCTGCTGCCCGCGGGCTCCTCGCGGCTCGCGCGCCCCGTCGCGCTGGCCACCTCCCTCGTCACCCTCGTGCTGGCGCTGCTCGCCTGGGCCCGGTTCGACACCGGCAGCTCGGCCGGGCGCTACCAGCTCACCGAGACCCACTCGTGGATCCCGCAGTTCGGTGTCTCCTACGCGGTCGGCGTCGACGGCATCGCGCTCTCGCTCATCGTCATGGCCGCGATCCTCACGCCCGTCTGCCTTCTCGCCGCGTGGAACGATCTCGGTGACGACGCGGACCCGCGGCGCGAGAAGACCTACTTCGCGCTCATGCTCGTGCTGCTCACCTTCATGGTGGGTGTCTTCGCGGCGCGCGACGTCTTCCTCTTCTACGTGTTCTTCGAGGCCATGCTCATCCCGGTGTACTTCCTCATCGGGCTCTTCGGCGGCCCGCGCCGGCAGTACGCCGCGGTGAAGTTCATCCTCTTCTCGCTCGTCGGCGGGCTCATCATGCTCGTCGCCGTCATCGCGCTGTACTTCCACGGCCCGGGCGGCGAGCAGGGCTTCCTCTACGAGGCGCTCGAGGGTGGCGTCACCGGGTCCACCGCGACCCAGCGCTGGCTCTTCCTCGGCTTCTTCATCGCGTTCGCGATCAAGGCGCCGATGTGGCCGGTCCACACGTGGCTGCCCGACGCCGCGTCCGAGGCGCGCCCGGCGACCGCCGTGCTCCTCGTCGGCGTGCTCGACAAGGTCGGCACCTTCGGGATGCTGCGATTCTGCCTCGGGTTCTTCCCCGAGGCCTCCAAGTGGGCCACGCCGGTCGTCATCACGCTCGCGGTCATCTCGGTGATCTACGGCGCGCTGCTCGCCATCGGCTCGCGCGACATCATGCGGCTCATCGCCTTCACGTCGATCAGCCACTTCGGCTTCATCGTCATGGGCATCTTCGTCATGACGTCGACGGCGGGTGCCGGTTCGGCCCTCTACATGGTCAACCACGGGTTCGCGACGGCCGGGCTCTTCCTCATCGCCGGGTTCCTCGTCGCCCGCCACGGCTCCCAGCGGATCGCCGACTACGGCGGCTGGCAGCGGGTGACACCGGTGCTCGCGGGGACCTTCCTCGTCTCGGGTCTATCGTCGCTCGCCCTTCCCGGTCTGTCGTCCTACGTCTCCGAGTTCCTCGTGCTCGCCGGGACGTTCCAGCGCTACCCGTGGGCTGCCGCGATCGCGACGGTCGGCATCGTGCTGGCCGCTCTCTACATCCTGCTGACCTACCAGCGCGTCTTCACAGGTCCGCGGCCGACGTTCGCCGGTGTGGCCGAGCCGCGTGACCTCGGCCTGCGCGAGAAGCTCGTGGTGGTGCCGATCATCGCCTCCTTCCTGCTGCTCGGCTTCTTCCCGAAGCCGGTCCTCGACCTCGTCAACCCTGCCGTGAGCAAGACGCTCGAACTCGTCGGTGCCACTGATCCGGCACCGACCAACGCCTCCGGGAGTGCCCAGTGACCGCCGCCCTTCTGCCCACGGCCCTGCCCACGGCTCTGCCGACGGCCCTGCCGGCGGCCTTCGAGGCCGTGAAGGTCGACTACGCCGCCGTCGCGCCGATGCTCGTCGTCGTCGGCGCGGCACTCATCGGGGTGCTCGTCGAGGCGTTCGCCCCGCGGCTCCAGCGCCACTTCATCCAGGTCGCGCTCACCCTCACCGCGCTCGTCGTGGCGTTCGTCGTGCTCGTCCTCGTGTCGGTCGACCACCACGGGGTGACGGTCGGCGGGTCGATCGTCATCGATGGCCCGGCGCTGTTCATGCAGGGCTCGCTCATCATCTTCGCGATCCTCGGCATCCTCACGATGTCGGAGCGCTTCGGTGGCCGCTCGGCCGATGCCTTCACCCCGATGGGTGCGGCCACGCCGGGCTCGCCGGCAGAGGCGGCCGCGGACCGCGCGGGCTACGCGACGTCGGAGGCCCTCCCGCTGACGATGTTCGCGGTGTTCGGCATGCTCATGTTCGTCTCGTCCAACGACCTCATCACGATGTTCGTGGCGCTCGAGGTCCTCTCGCTGCCGCTCTACGTCCTCACCGGACTCGCCCGCCGTCGTCGCCTGCTCTCGCAGGAGGCCTCGCTCAAGTACTTCCTCCTCGGCGCGTTCTCGTCGGCCTTCTTCCTCTTCGGCGCGGCCCTGCTCTACGGGTATGCCGGCTCGTCCGACCTGTCGAAGATCGCCACCGCCATCACGACCGCCAACGGTGACCTCGAGGGCCTGCTCCTCCCGGGTGTCGTCCTCACCCTCGTGGGCCTGCTCTTCAAGGTCGGCGCCGTGCCGTTCCACTCGTGGACGCCCGACGCCTACCAGGGCGCCCCCAGCCCGGTCACCGGCTTCATGGCCGCCGCCACCAAGCTCGCGGCGTTCGGCGCGATCCTGCGCCTGGCCTACGTCGGGCTCGAGGCCTCGCGTCTCGAGTGGCGCCTCGGCGTCGCCGCGATCGCCGTTCTCACCATGGTCGTCGGGGCCGTGCTCTCGGTGACCCAGACCGACATCAAGCGGCTGCTCGCCTACTCGTCCGTCGCGCACGCCGGCTTCATCCTCGTGGGAGTGCTGGCGTTCGACGTCACCGGCGTCTCCGGCGTGATGTTCTACCTCGTGGCCTACGGCCTCGCGACGATCGCCGCCTTCGCCATCGTCGCGCTCGTCCGCTCCGGTGGTTCCGAGGCGACGCACCTGTCGCAGTGGGCGGGCCTGGGGCGCAAGCACCCGGTCATCGCCGGCATCTTCGCGCTGCTCCTCCTCGCCTTCGCCGGCATCCCGCTGACGTCCGGCTTCACCGCGAAGTTCGCGGCGTTCGCCCCCGCGGTCGCGCACGGCGGTCTCGCCGGCGTGGTCATGGTCGTCGTCGGTGTGCTCGCCTCGGCCGTGACGGCCTTCGTCTACTTCCGGCTCATCGTGCTCATGTACTTCACCGAGCCGACGGGTGACGACGTCGCCGCCCTCACGCCCTCGATCGCCTCGACGATCGCCATCACCGTCGGTGCCCTCGGCACCGTGATCCTGGGCATCGTCCCGGGCCCGATCCTCGACCTCGCCGGTCGGGTGTCGCAGTTCATCCAGTGACGCTGGCACTGCCCGAGGTCTCTGCCGGGCTCCAGGAGCGGCTCACCGACGGACTGGCCCGGGTCGAGGCGCTCATCGAGCAGCGCATCGACCACGACGACCCGTTCATCGCCGAGGCCAACGTCCACCTGCTCCGCGCCGGTGGCAAGCGGTTCCGCCCGATGCTCACGATCCTTGCCGCCGAGCTCGGTGACGGGGTCAACGACGACGTCGTCACGGCGGCGGCCGCGGTCGAGCTGACCCACCTCGCCTCGCTGTACCACGACGACGTCATGGACGAGGCGGACCTGCGACGCGGGACGCCGACGGCCAACACGGCATACGGGAACTCCACGGCCATCCTCGTGGGTGACCTCCTCTTCGGGCACGCGTCGGCGCTGGTCGCCGAGCTCGGTGCCGAGGCGGTGCGCATCCAGGCCGAGACGTTCATCCGGCTGTGCACCGGGCAGATCCGCGACGACCGGCAGGCGCCGGAGGGTTCCGACGCGTCCGCGCACTACCTGCGGGTGCTCGAGGACAAGACCGGCGTGCTCATCGCGACGGCGGCGCGCTACGGCGCGATGTTCTCGGGGTGCTCCGACGACGTGGTCGAGACGATGCGGGCCTACGGCGAGCGGCTGGGCATGGCGTTCCAGCTCGCCGACGACCTCATCGACATCGAGTCGAGCGAGGAGGAGCTCGGCAAGACGCCGGGCACGGACCTGCGCGAGGGCAAGCGCACCCTCGCCGTGCTCCACGCCCTCGCCTCGACCGCGCCGGACGACGCGCGCCTCCAGGAGCTGCTGCGCTCGGACCTCAGCGGTGACGCCGAGCTCGCCGAGGCGTTGGGGCTGCTGCGCGCCCACCCGGCGCTGGACCGCGCGCGGGACGAGACGCGGGCAGTGGGCGAGCAGGCACAGGCCGCGCTCGCCGACCTCCCCGAGAGCGAGGCCAGGACGGCGCTCCTCGCGCTGGCGTCGTCGGTGACGACCCGCGTCTCCTGACGCGGTCCGTCACCCCTTTCCCGCCCGAAGTGGGTTTCGTGCACTGGGCTCCGCCGCGGCGACGTGGCCCAGTGCACCCTTCTCGTGCCCAGTGTTCGTCGTCCACAGCCAGTATGCCGTCCGCCCACCGTCCACAGTCCGCTCACCGTCGCTGGCGGGACCACATCTGAGCAGCCCACGCTGGCGGGATGACTGGACTTCCACCCGAACTCTGCGCCCTCGCCGCCAGCCAGCACGGGATGTTCACGACCGGGCAGGCGGCCCGGGTGGGCCTGGGTCGGCGCTCCCTCATCGCGGCGGTGACCGCGGGCGAGCTCGTGCACCCTGGGCGAGGCCTGTATGCCGTCGCGCACCTCGTCGACCACGGCACGCCAGAGGCCTGGCATCGTCACCTTGCCGCGGGTGCCATGCTCATCTACCCGGACGCAGCACTCTGCGGTGTCACGTCGGTGCTGGCCCACGGCATCGGCGTGTGGGGTTGCGACCTCGCCAAGCCCTCTCTCCGGCGGCCGATCCACCGGTCCACCGGGGTGACGTGCTTCCGGGTGCGTCGGTCCCGCGGTGCAGTCGTGGCCACCGAGTGGGGGCCGGCGTCCACCGTGGCGGACAGCCTCGTCCAGCTGGCCGTCGACCACGGCATCGAACAGGGTGTGGTGAGCACCGACGCAGCCCTGCGTCAGGGACTTGTCACCAAGGCCGACATCGATGAGTCGATCGATCGGTCGACGCGCGCTCCGGGGATCCACCGGGCCCGGTCGATGGCGGCCTTCGTCTGCGTGGAGCGTGAGTCGGCGGGGGAGAGCCGGTGCGGCTTCGCCCTCGAGCTGGCCGGCATACACGTCGTTCCCCAGGTCGAGATCCGGGACGCCTTCGGCACCCTCGTCGGTCGCGTCGACTTCCTCGTCGAAGGGACGACGGTCGTCGTGGAGTTCGACGGCAAGCTCAAGTTCGCGTCGGGCGACCCCGAGGTGCTGTGGGCGGAGAAGAAGCGCGAGGACCGGCTGCGGGCCCTCGGGTACACCGTTGTCCGCATCACGTGGGCCGACCTCGAACGCGGCACCGCCGTGGCCAAGGTGCGAGCGGCGCTGGCGATGGCTGCCGCAGCCTGAGGTGCCCCTCCCGGCGGTGACTGGGCATGCGAAGCATGCACTGGGCGCCCCTGCCGCGCCCGGGCTCAGTGCACGGAACCCACTTCGGGCGGGAAAGGTGTGGCGGGGGAACCCGAGGCGGTCAGGTGGTGGGGGCGAGGAGGTCGCCGCGGCGGGGGATGGACAGCGCGATGACGACGCTGACGAAGCACAGCCCGGCCGCGAACAGCCACGCCGAGCTGTAGCTGCCGGACGACTCCCGCACCCACCCGGCGATCGACGCTCCCACGCCGGCACCGACCATGTGCGACGCGAAGACCCACCCGAAGACGATGCCTGAGTCGGCGAGCCCGAAGTGCTGGCGGCACAGCGCCACCGTCGGCGGCACCGTGGCCACCCAGTCGAGCCCGTAGAACACGATGAACACCCACAGCGCCGGCTGCACGTCCGGGGCGAGCACCGCATCGATGGCGAGGAGTGACAGCCCGCGCCCGCCGTAGTAGACCGCGAGCAGCACCCGCGAGTCGACGCGGTCGGTGAGCCAGCCCGACGCCACCGTCCCGGCGATGTCGAAGATCCCGACCAGCGCGAGCAGCCCGGCCGCGGTCTGCGTCCCCATGCCGTGGTCGTGGGCGGCGGGGATGAAGTGCGTCTGGATGAGCCCGTTGGTCGACCACCCGCACACCCAGAACGTCAGCATGAGCGCCCAGAACGTCCACGAGCGGCTGGCCCGCACGAGGACGGCGAGGGCGTTGCGGGCGGGAGCCACCGGTGGGCGGCCGGCCACGATCGCGGCAGCCTCCGCCGCTTCGCGCTCCGACGCCTCGGTCGCCCCGAACGGTCGCAGCCCGCGGTCCGAGGGGCGGTCGGCCAGGAGCAGCGCGATGAGGACCGACACGACGAGCGCGAGCACGGAGACCACGAGCGCCGCGGAGCGCCAGCCGTGCTGGGTCGCCGCCCAGGCGATCGCGGGGAGGAAGACGAGCTGCCCGGTGGCGTTGGCGGCCGAGAAGATGCCGGTGACGAGGCCCCGGTGCGAGACGAACCAGCGGTTCGCGACGATCGCCCCGAAGACGAGCGCCAGCGACCCGGTGCCGATCCCGATGACGAAGCCCCAGAGCACCCAGAGCTGCCACGCCGACGTCATGAGCGTCGTCGCGGCGCTCGCGAGCCCGACCGCGACGAGCGAGAACGTCGCCATCCGGCGCACGCCGAAGCGCTCCATGAGCGCGGCCGCGAACGGCGCGGTGAGCCCGTAGACGACGAGGTTGAGGCTGACCGCGCCGGAGGTCGTCGTCCGCGACCACCCGAACTCCTGCTCCACCGGCTCGAGGAGGACACCGGTCGAGGACCGGAACGCCGCGGCGGCCACGAGACCGGCCAGCGTCACCGCCGCCACGATCCAGGCGCGGTGCACCGGGCGGCGCGGTGGGTCGCCGGCGAAGGGTTCGGCGGTGGCGCCGGAGCCGGTGCCGAGCGCGACGTCATCAGTCATGCCGCCGATCCTCACACCCCGGCCGCTGCTCGCCTAGTGGCAGGAACGCCACAATGTGCAAAGATCCAGCCATGAGCTCGTCCGGCCGACCCATCGCCCCTCACCGTGTCGTCGTCCTCCTCCTCGAGCCGCTCGTGGGCTACGACGCGACGATCCCCTCGGCCGTCCTCGGCGCGGCGAAGGACGCCGACGGCCGTCCGCTCTACGACGTCCTCATGGCCTCGCTCGACGGCGGGCCGGTCACCACGACGACGGGGTATGCCGTCCTGCCCCACAGCGACGCCTCCCTCCTCGCGAGCGCGGACACCGTGATCGTGCCCGGCACACGGGTCCCCGGACCACGCCTCGAGGGCACGCTCACCGACGAGCTCGCCTCGGCCCTCGGGACGCTGCGCGCCGGCACGCGGGTGGTCTCGATCTGCACCGGCGCCTACGTGCTCGCGGCCGCGGGTCTGCTCGACGGCCGCCGGGCGACGACGCACTGGCAGCACACCGAGAAGTTCCGTGAGCTCTTCCCGGAGGTCGACCTCGACGAGGACGTCCTCTTCACCGACGACGGCGACGTCCTCACCTCGGCGGGGCTGTCGGCCGGCGTCGACCTGTGCCTGCACCTCGTGCGACGCGACCACGGTTCGGCTGTCGCCAACGAGGTGGCCCGCTACTGCGTCGTCCCACCGTGGCGCGACGGCGGTCAGGCGCAGTACATCGATCGACCGGTCCCCGTGGTCGACGACGCCTCGACCTCGGCGTCCCGGGCGTGGGCACTCGGGCACCTCGACCGTGACCTCTCGGTGCCCGCGCTGGCTGCTCGTGCCCGGATGAGCGAGCGCACCTTCGCGCGCCGCTTCCGCGAGGAGACCGGTCTCACGCCCGCCGCCTGGGTCACCCAGCAGCGGGTGCGTCATGCCCAGCACCTGCTCGAGACAACCGATCTCACCGTCGACGTCATCGCGACACGCGCCGGCTTCGGCACGGGTGCGTCGCTGCGCAAGCACTGTGCTGCCACGCTGGGGGTGTCACCGCAGGCCTACCGCCGCACCTTCCGCGGCGCGACCGAGAGCAGGAGCGCATGAGCCGCAAGGACGAGCCCGTCGTCGACGTCGCCGCCCTCGAACGAGCCACCGCCGGGCTGCCCGCACCCTTCGCCACCGTCGACCTCGACGCCTTCGACGCCAACGCCGACGACCTCACCCGACGCGCCGGCGGGCGCCCGATCCGGGTGGCGAGCAAGTCCGTGCGGTGCCGGTCGTTGCTGCGACGCGTCCTCGACCGTCCCGGCTTCGCCGGGGTGATGGGGTATGCCGTGCCCGAGGCGGTCTGGCTCGTCCGGCAGGGCTTCACCGACGTCTTCGTGGCGTACCCGAGCGTCGACGTCGAGTGGATCAGGACGGTCGCCGAGGACGAGACGCTGCGCGAACAGGTCACCCTCGCCATCGACAGCGTCGAGCACGTCCGCTTCCTCACCGACCTGCTCGGCACCGGCAGCGGCGTGCGCGTCGCGCTCGACGTCGACTGTTCGCTGCGGGTGGGGCGCCTCCACCTCGGCGTCCGCCGGTCGCCGCTGCGCACCCCCGCCGACGCTCTCGCGGTGACGCGGGTCGCCCTCGACGCCGGCCTCCGGGTGGCCGGGGTGATGTTCTACGACGCCCAAGTCGCGGGGCTCCCCGACCGCGGCCCCCACCTGGCCGCCCTCAAGAAGCGCAGCCTGGCCGACCTCGCCGAGCGTCGCGCGCCCCTCGTCGAGGCCGTGCTCGCCCTCACCGACCTCGACTTCGTCAACGGGGGCGGGACCGGCAGCCTCGGACGCCTCGCCGCCGCCGACACCCTCACCGAGCTCGCCGCCGGCTCCGGCCTGTACGGTCCGACGCTCTTCGACGCCTACGACGACTTCGCGCCGCGGCCCGCGATGGCCTACGCCCTCCCGGTGGTGCGCCGGCCGGCGAAGGGGATCGTCACGGCATACAGCGGGGGTTATGTCGCGAGCGGCGAGCCCGGGTGGTCACGGGTGCCGAGCCCCGTGAGCCGGGCCCTCGGGCTGATCCGCTCCGAGGCCGCCGGCGAGGTGCAGACGCCGCTGCGGGGGAGTGCCGCCGACGGTCTCGCGATCGGTGACCGGGTGTGGATGCGCGGCGCCAAGGCGGGCGAGCTGCTCGAACGCTTCGACCGTGTCCACCTCGTCCAGCAGGGGAGCCTCGTCGAGACCGTGCCGAGCTATCGCGGAGAAGGGCAGAACTTCGGATGAGCGCGACCGCGAGCTGGAGCAACTGGGCCGGCAACGTCACCGCCCATCCCGCGCGACTCGTCGAGCCGAGGTCGGTCGAGGACGTCGTCGCGGCGGTGAAGCAGGCGGCCGAGCGCGGTCAGCGGGTGCGTGTCGTCGGGGCCGGCCACTCGTTCACGCCGCTCGTCGCCACGGACGGGACGATGCTGCGGCTGACCCACCTCACCGGGATCCTCGAGGTCGACCACGCGCGGCGCCGGGTGCGGGTGGCGGCCGGCACACGGCTGTACGTCCTCAACCCGCTGCTCGACGCGCTCGGCCTGGCCCTGCCCAACCTCGGTGACATCGACCGGCAGGGCATCGCCGGGGCCATCGCGACCGGGACCCACGGCACCGGCGTCAGGCGTCAGGGGATCGCGGCGGCGGTCACGGGGCTCACACTCGTCCTGGCCGACGGGTCGGTGGTCTCGGTCGACGCGGCGTCCGACCCCGAACTGTTCCGTGCGGCCACCGTGGGGCTCGGTGCCTTCGGTGTCGTGGTCGAGGTCGAGCTCCAGTGCGTGCCGGCCTTCCGGCTGCGGGCACTCGAGACGCCGGGCCGGCTGGACGAGGTGGTCGAGGGCTACGAGCAGCTCGTCGCCGACCACGACCATGTGGATGTCCACTGGTTCCCGCACACCGATCGCGTTCTCCTCAAGCGCAACTCACGTGTCGCCGACGACGACCCCGGTCGTCCGCAGCCGCGGTGGCGCGAGCGCCTCGACGACGACCTGCTGAGCAACAAGCTCTACGAGGTGCTCAATCGCGCCGCCGCGGCACGCCCGTCGATCGTGCCGCGGCTCAACCAGGTCTCCGCCCGGGTCCTCGGCGCCAAGGAGTACACCGACACGTCCTGGCGGGTCTTCTGCACCGCGCGAGACGTGCGCTTCCGCGAGTCGGAGTATGCCGTCCCGCGCGCCTCCCTGCCCGCCGTCCTCGGGGAGCTCCGGGCGTGGATCGACGGACACGACGTGGCCCTGCCCATCCCGGTCGAGGTGCGCTCGACGGGAGCCGACGACGTGTGGCTGTCGACGGCATACGAGCGGGAGAACGCCTACGTCGCGGTGCACCAGTACCACCGGATGGACGACGGGGGAGTCTTCGCGGCGTTCGAGGCGATGGTGAGAGAGCACGACGGCCGCCCGCACTGGGGCAAGCTGCACACCCTCGGGGCGGAGGACCTCGGCCGGCTCTACCCGAGATTCGGTGACGTGCAGCGCGTGCGGGACCGCGTCGACCCCGAGCGCCGGTTCGCCAACGAGCACCTGGCCCACGTCCTCGGCCCCTGACGGGTGTCTCGTCGCGCCTCGATGACCGATCGGTACTCAGCCTGAACACCTATCGGTCATCGAGCCGCTCGAGACCACCTACGAAAGGGGGGCGTCGATCAGGGGCAGGGGTCGGGCTCGAGCGCGGCGAGGCGGCTGCGACGGTTGCTGTGCGCCTGCCGCAACGAGTCGATCGTGAGCAGCACGAGCGCGACCCAGACGATCCCGAACCCGACCCACAGCGCGCCCGACACGTGCTCGCCGAGCACCAGCACGCCGATGAGCAGCTGGAGCATCGGCGTGAGGAACTGGATGAGCCCGATCGTCACCAGCGGGATGCGACGTGCCGCCGCGGCGAAGAACAGCAGCGGGATCGCCGTGACGACACCGGCCGCCACGAGCAGGCCCGTGTGCCAGCCGCCGTGGGAGCCGAACGTCGTCGACCCCTGCGCGCCCAGCCAGACGAGCACGCCGACCGCGACGGGTGCAAGCACCGCCGTCTCGACGGTGAGCGAGTGCATCGCGTCGAGCGTGGCGCCGACCTTCTTCTTGACGAGCCCGTAGAACGCGAACGAGAACGCCAGCGACACCGCGATCCACGGGAACTCGCCACCGGCCACGGTGAGATAGACGGCAGCCACCGCACCCACCGTCACCGCCGCCCACTGGAGCGGTCGCAGCCGCTCACGCAGCACGAGCACGCCGAGCCCGACCGTGACGATCGGGTTGAGGAAGTACCCGAGCGCCGCGGCATACGTGCGTCCGGTGATCACCGCCAACACGTAGATGACCCAGTTCGCCGCGATGAGCAGCGCGGCGATCGTCAGCCCGCCGAGGAGGCGGGGTCGCGAGGCCACCGTCCGCAGCCAGCCGAAGTCACGCCGGACGAGGAGGACGACGGCGCAGAACGCCAGCGTCCACAGGATGCGGTGGGCGAGGATCTCGAACGCGCCCGACGGCTTGAGCGCGTGGAAGTAGAGCGGGAACAGGCCCCAGATGCCGTAGGCGAGGAAGGCGTATGCCGTCCCCCGCCTCAGCTCTGCGTCGTCACCCGCGAGGGGTGCGCTCACGCCCCCGACACCCGAGCGTCCACGCTCACCCGACGGTCCACGTGTCGCGACCGCGCAGCAGCGCGGCGAGGTCGTCGTCGGTCGCGGGACCACCGGCGGTGTCGACCGCCGCCCGGACCTGGGCGCGCACACCGTCGTCGTAGGTCGGGCGCGACACCGACCGGAAGATGCCCATCGGCACGTGCGTCATCTCCGGGGTGTTGAGCCGCGAGAGCGCGAACGCCTGGCTCGGGTCCTCGGCGCCGGCGTCGTGGACGACCACCTCGGCACCCTCGGGGAGCGAGTCCGCAGCGACGAACTCCTGGTGACCACCCGGCATACGGACGAGGGTCTTGCGGTCGTCCTCGGGACCGACCTGCACCGGTTCGCCGTCGAGGAGGTGCACGATGCGGGCCTCCTGCTGCGTGCGGTCCTTGATGAGCTCGAACGCGCCGTCGTTGAAGATCGGGCAGTTCTGGTAGATCTCGACGAGCGAGGTCCCACGGTGCTCGGCCGCAGCGCGCAGGATCGACGTGAGGTGCTTGCGGTCGCTGTCCATCGTGCGGGCGACGAAGGTCGCCTCGGCGCCGAGGGCGAGCGACACCGGATTGAACGGCTGGTCGACCGACCCGAGCGGCGACGACTTCGTCACCTGTCCGACGCGCGAGGTGGGGGAGTACTGGCCCTTGGTGAGCCCGTAGATCTCGTTGTTGAACAGCAGGATCGTCATGTTGACGTTGCGGCGCAGCGCGTGGATGAGGTGGTTGCCACCGATCGACAGCGCGTCGCCGTCACCGGTGACGACCCAGACGTTCTGGTCCGGGCGCGACGTCGCGAGACCGGTCGCGATCGCCGGCGCGCGGCCGTGGATCGAGTGCATGCCGTAGGTGTCGAGGTAGTACGGGAAGCGCGACGAGCAGCCGATGCCGGAGACGAACGTGATGTTCTCGCGCTTGAGGCCCAGCTCGGGAAGGAACGACTGCACCGCGGCGAGGATGGCGTAGTCGCCACAGCCAGGGCACCAGCGCACCTCCTGGTCGGAGGTGAACTCCTTCTTGGTCTGCTTGGCGGCGTCAGGAGCGAGCAGCGGTATGCCGGCCAGCCCGCTCGGGCGCGCAGCCGCACCGTTGGTCGTGGTCGGGTGCTCCGTGGTGGTCACTTGACCTCCTCCAGGTGGGTGAGGATGACGTCGGCGAGGTCGACCGTCGAGAACGGCAGGCCGCGCACGGACGTGTGGGGACGGACGTCGACGAGGAACTCGGCGCGCAGCAGCATCGACAGCTGGCCGAGGTTCATCTCGGGGACGACGACGCGGTCGTAGGACCGCAGCACCTCGCCGAGGTTGGCGGGGAACGGGTTGAGGTGGCGCAGGTGCGCGCTCGCGACGGAGTGGCCGGCGTTGCGAACAGCCCTGACAGCAGCGGCGATCGGGCCCTGCGTGGACCCCCAGCCGAGGACGAGCAGCGACGCCGAGCCGGACGGGTCCTCGACGACGAGGTCGGGGATGCCGGCGATGCCCGCGACCTTGGCGGCACGCAGCCGCGTCATCCTGTCGTGGTTGTCGGGGTCGTAGGAGATGTTGCCGGTGACGTCGGCCTTCTCGATGCCGCCGATGCGGTGCTCGAGGCCGGCGGTCCCCGGGATGGCCCACGGCCGGGCCAGCGTCTCCGGGTCGCGCAGGAACGGGTGGAAGACCGGCTCGCCCTTGTCGTCGACGCCGTTGGGGGCGCTCGCGAACTCCACGCGCAGGTCGGGCAGGTCGGCGACCTCCGGGACGGCCCACGGCTCGGACCCGTTGGCGAGGTAGCCGTCGCTGAGCAGGAAGACCGGAGTCCGGTATGCCGTCGCGATCCGGACCGCCTCGAAGGCGGCGTCGAAGCAGTCGGCCGGGGTCGACGGCGCGATGATCGGGACCGGCGACTCGCCGTTGCGCCCGAACATCGCCTGCAGCAGGTCGGACTGCTCGGTCTTGGTCGGCAGGCCGGTCGAGGGTCCGCCGCGCTGGACGTCGACGATGACGAGGGGCAGCTCGAGCGACACGGCGAGGCCGATCATCTCGGACTTCAGGGCGACGCCCGGTCCGGACGTCGTCGTCACGCCGATGGCGCCACCGAAGCTCGCGCCGAGGGCGATGCCGATCCCGGCGATCTCGTCCTCGGCCTGCATCGTCGTGACGTCGTGCCGCTTGAGCGCGGACAGGGTGTGCAGGATGTCGGAGGCCGGGGTGATCGGGTAGGACCCGAGCACGAGCGGCAGCTTGGCCTGGTGGGCGGCGGCGACGAGGCCGTGCGCGAGCGCGGTGTTTCCGGTGATGTTGCGGTAGGTGCCCGGCGGCATGACCGCGGGAGCGATCTCGTAGCTCGACGCGAGGTCCTCGGTCGTCTCGCCGTAGTTCCAGCCGGCCCGCAGCGCCGCGAGATTGGCCTCGAGGATCTCGGGGTGGGCGCCGAACTTCTTCGTGAGGAAGGCCTCGGTGCCGGTCGTGGGCCGGGTGTACATCCATGACAGGAGACCCAGCGCGAACATGTTCTTGGCGCGCTCCTTCTCCTTGCGGGTCAGGCCCTCGAAGGAGGCGAGCGCGTCGACGGTGATGCTCGTGAGGGGCACCGGGTGCACGTGGAAGGAGTCGAGGCTGCCGTCGTCGAGCGGGCTCTCGGCGTAGCCGACCTTGGCGAGGTTGCGCTTGGAGAACTCGTCGGTGTTGACGATGATCGTCGCCCCGCGGGGGACGTCGGCGAGGTTGGCCTTGAGCGCTGCCGGGTTCATCGCGACGAGGACGTCGGGGGCGTCTCCCGGCGTGAGCACGTCGTGGTCGGCGAAGTGGAGCTGGAAGCTCGAGACTCCGGGCAGCGTGCCCTGGGGTGCGCGGATCTCCGCCGGGAAGTTGGGAAGCGTCGACAGGTCGTTGCCCATGGCCGCGGTCTCGGAGGTGAACCTGTCCCCCGTGAGCTGCATCCCGTCGCCGGAGTCCCCGGCGAAACGGATGACGACGCGATCGAGCTTCTGGACGGTCTTGCTGGACATGAACACCTGACTCGAGAGACGTCGGTCGGGACGCGTGCGTCGTGTCCCGACGTGGTGCTCCCATCGTACGGCCGGGGTAAGGCAAGGCTATGGAGGTGTCCATCCCGATCCGTGGCATCGGGCACGACGCAGGGCGATCGTCGGATCGGCGGTGGGGAGACCTCCCCATTGTCCGGCCGGGGCAGGGGATGACAGGCTGTCGCCCCGGGGAACACACGACGGGGGGTGCCGATGACGTACGAGGTCGAGATCAAGGACCTGCGTGACTCGGCCAAGGCTGCCCGGACGGCTGCCACCGAGGTCGCGCGCCAGACGCCGGGCAGCCACCTCACCGGCGCCGGCACCGGGATGCCCGGGGCGGCCAGCGTCGCGATCATGGCGCGGGTGAGCTCGGGGTGGACCACCGAGCTCTCCGACTGGGCCAAGGCCGCCCGGGGCTACGGCCGGACCCTCGACACCAACGCCGACCAGTACGAGCTCGACGACGAGGCCGCGCGCGACGCGTTCGGCCCCCTCGGTCAGGGGCGCTGACGCGTGCCGCTGACGTGGTCCGACATCACGGCGTGGAAGCACGAGCCCCTCGCCACCGCCGAGCGCGAGCTGCGCACGACGCGGCGCGACCTCCTCGACCTCGCCGACGAGCTGGCGACCATGGGCCTGCCCAAGAACTGGACCGGCGACGCCGCCGAGACCTCGGGCACCAGGCTCGCAACGGTCGCCGACGACCTCCGCGACGTCGTCGCGGAGGTGTCCGCGGCATACACCGCTGTCTGTGACGCCGCGGACGGAGTCCTCGGCGTCGTGGGTGCCGTGGACCAGGCCCAGGAGTACGCCCGCCTCAGCTCGCTGACCATCAGCGCCTCCGGTGTGGTCACGACCAACGAGCTCCTCGTATGCCGTGCCGACGACGACGAGGAGGACGTCGAGGCCCGCCGTGCCCGCCAGGCCCAGGTCGACGAGTGCGTCACGCGGATCTCCGAGGCGCTGCGCAAGGCCGCCGACGTGGACGCCGACCTCTCGGCCGTGCTCACGAGCATCGAGCTCAATCGCATCGACGGCGGAAAGGGGACGCTCGCCCAGGCCTCGGCCATCGGCGAGGTCAAGGGTGACCTCAGCGTGCTCGAGCCGCCCCGAGGCGGGTCGCCGACGCAGAACGCCGCATGGTGGGCCACGCTCTCGCCGGACGAGCGGGCGCTCGTCATCGCCGAGCACCCCGGTTGGATCGGCAACCTCGACGGCGTCGACGCGACGTCGCGGGACCTCGCCAACCGCAATCTCCTCGACACCCGTCGCACCCACGTCACGACGAGGCTCGCCGAGCTCGAGGCCGGCTTCATCGACGAGGACGGCAACTTTGACTACGTCTACTACCAGGACCACGTCGACGAGTACAACGACCTCATGGAGGAGAAGGGCGCGATCGCCACGCTCGACGAGATGCTCGCCCGTCCCGGTGAGCACCAGCTCATCGGTGTGGACTTCACGACGCCGCGCACCCAGGCGATCGTCGCCAACGGCAACGTCGACACGGCCGACCACGTCGCCGTCTTCACGCCCGGGCTGACCTCCACCGTCGAGGGCATGGGCGGTTACGACTCGAGCATGGCCCAGCTCAGGGCGAGGACCGAGGACGAGCTCTTCCGCCGAGGCGAGTCGGGCACCGTCGCCACGGTGACCTGGCTCGACTACCAGGCGCCGCAGTGGGGCACGACGTTCGCGGGTGACTCGGTCGCGCTGTCCGGGTCCGCCGAGGACGGCGGTCGTGACCTCGCGGCCTACTTCACCGGTCTCAACGCCTCCCGGCTGGACGACCCCGACCTCACCGCGCTCGGCCACTCCTACGGCTCCACGACGACCGGCTACTCCCTCCAGCACGAGGGCACGGGGGTCGACCGCGCCGTCTTCTTCGGCTCGCCGGGTCTGGGCACGAGCGACCTCGACGACCTGCACCTGCCCGAGGGCAACGCCTACTACGCGGAGGCCAAGTGGGACCCGGTAGGCGACCTCGGCCGCTTCGGCACCGACCCCACGGGGCTCGACGGCATGAACCACCTCGAGACCGGCGACGGCGAGTCCGCCGACGGCCGGTCGTGGAACGGCGTGGAGGGCCACTCGGACTACCTCCAGGACGGCTCGACGAGCCAGTACTCGATGGCGCAGGTCGTGGGCGGCCACCCGGACGACGTCATCGAGGGCAAGAATGTGGGCTTCTGGACCGACCCGCTCGACGCCCAGCCCTGGTGGCCGGGGTTCCTCAAGTGAGAGACGACGACCCGATGACCGGCCTTCGCCGCACCCCGACCGACCGACGCCGCCGGGCGCGGATCGCGACGAAGGCTGCTGCCGTCGTCGCGGCACTGGCCCTGCTCCCCGGGTGCACCCGGGACGGCGGGGGCACCGGCACCACCCCCCAGACAGGAGACACCGTGGACGCACGACAGCAGCTCGACTCGCGACGCAGCGAGGCCGAGGCCCAGCGTGACAACCTCGCCCTCCTTGCTGAGGTGCGCGAGGCCCTGACCCGGGTCAACCCCGCTCTTGAGTGGCGCACGCCCGAGCCGACCGTGGAGTCCGGCTCGCTGTGCAAGGAGCCGTTCGACGCGGTGGACGGAGCCGGGACGCTCAACCTCACGAGCGGTGGCGCCCTCGGTGCGATCCCGGACGCCGACTGGCCACGT
Organism: Knoellia sp. LjRoot47; assembly: GCF_964253435.1. Lineage (NCBI taxonomy): Bacteria > Bacillati > Actinomycetota > Actinomycetes > Micrococcales > Intrasporangiaceae > Knoellia > Knoellia sp. LjRoot47. Next base: position 368,939 of record NZ_CAXUQS020000001.1, on the reverse strand, counting down.
GCCTGGGCGGCGGTCAAGGAGGTCGCGGCCAAGCGTGGCTACGGCGACGAGCACACCCTCAAGGACGAGCCGGGCGGCCACCAGATGTCGGTCTACGACGAGGACGGGTCCGAGCTGTCCGTGGGCACCGGGGTCAACACCACTGCCACCGTCTTCGGAGCCTGCTACCTCACGAAGTGAGGCGGCGCGCCCGCTCGACCAGGCCTGCGCTGGCCTGTGCCGGCATGTGCCGGGCACGGGAAGGCGTGGCGCCCCCCGGGATGCGGGTGACGCCATGCCTCGTCGTGGCCCGGGTCAGGCCGGGCGGTGCCCCGACGCGTGCGGGTGACGGTGCCGCGTCGTGACGAGGGCCGCGCCCGCGAGCGCTGCCGCGCCGAGCACGACGACGCCGAGCTGGCCCGGCTCGAGACCGAGCAGCCCTCCCTCGACGTGGAGGTCGGGGATCGAGGCCGGAGCGCTGCGGGGGACCGTGGTGGTGCCGGTGCCCTGACAGGCGGCGCGGTCCTCGGGGACGACGTTGCGGCAGGAGGCCGACGAGGTGGTGCCGGGGAGGGCGTCCCCGGGGCCGATGTCCTTGGCCGACGTGGGGCCGGCGAGGAGGAGCAGGCCGAGCAGCGATCCTCCGACAGCTGCGGTGCCCCGTGCGAGGTGAGTGTTCACGGTGTGTCCTTCCATCGATGGTGATCTCTGTGCCAACGACGTTAGGGACGCGGCCGACTCGGCACCTGACCAGCACTGGCGAACTCCGCGGAGCCGCCGGCATGGCCAGATCTGGCCATCTTCGGAGCGAGGTGAGCGTGCGCCGCCGCGCGATTCGAGCGAGCGCCGCACCACGGCATACGACGGGCCTACCGTGGGAGACGTGGAGCGGTGGACGCCCCCAGACCTCCCGGCCCGATGGCGGGTCCACGCCAGCCCGTTCGTGGGCCGGCGCGCGGAGTTCCGCGCCCTCGAGGAGGCCTGGGCCGCCGTGGAGTCGGGGCTCGCCCAGGTCGTCTTCCTCGAGGGGGAGGCCGGGGCCGGCAAGTCCCGCTTCATCGCCGAGACCGGCCGCATCCTGCACGCCCACGGCGCGGCCGTCCTGCTCGGGTCGTGCGTGGCCGAGGGCGGGGCGCCCTACCAGCCGTTCGTCGGTCCGGTCGAGGCGCTGACGTCGGCGGTCCTAGCAGGGGCGCTCGCGGACGTGTCCGGTGACGCGGCGCCGGCGCTCACGCAGCTCCTCGGCACCCTCGTCGGGACCGACGCGGCCGTCGGCTCCTCGCGCGCACCGACGACCCGTGAGCTCCACGACGCACTCGTCACGGCGCTGCGAGCCGCTGCCCGCGAGCGTCCGGTCGTGCTCGTCCTCGAGGACCTGCACTGGGCCGGTGCCACGTCCCTCGAGCTCCTGTCGCACCTGGCCCGGCACACCGGCGACGTCCGGCTGCTGTGTCTGGCGTCGTACCGCAGCACGGCCCCCGACCGGTCCGCGCCGCTGGCGAGCGCGGTCGCGGAGCTCCACCGGCTCGAAGCGGTGAGCAGGGTCCGGCTCTCCCCGCTCACCGAGGGCGACGTCGCGGAGTACGTCGTCGCGCGCACCGGCTCACCGCCGGACAGGGCTCGCGCGGTCGCGCCGCTGCTGCTCGAGCACACGGGTGGCAACCCGTTCTACCTGCGCGAGCTCGTCCGGGACCTCGTGGACGCCAGGGGTGGTGGTCTCGAGCACCTCGGCTCCGGCGAGCTGCCGACGCCGCAGACGGTGCGCGACCTGTATGCCGGCCGCCTGGGGCGGCTCGGGACCGGCACCCGCCGCCTGGTGGAGGTCGCGGCGGTCGTCGGGGACGAGGTGCCCGTCGAGCTCCTCGCCCGCGTGGCCGGGCAGGACGTGGACGAGACGCTCGAGGGCCTGGGCCACGCCGAGACGGCCGGCCTCCTGCGGAGCCTCGCGGGTGACGGGTCGCTCGTCGCCTTCGACCACGTCCTCTGCCGGCAGTCGGTGCTGGACCTCATGCTCCGCACCGACCTCCTGCACCTCCACGTCGACGTCGCCCGAGCCCTCGAGGCGGGCCCGTCGTCGGCGCCCAACCGGGTCGAGCGCATCGCCCACCACTATGCGAGCGCCGAGGTCCTGGGGCACCGCCGCGAGGCCGTGCACTACCTCACCGAGGCGGCGTCGGTGGCCCGTGCCCGGCTGGCGCACCACGAGGCGGGGCAGGCGCTCGCCCGGGCGGCCGAGCTCGCCGACGAGGGCGCCGACCGTGACGACCTGCGCCTGCTCGCGGCGGAGTCGCTCCGGGCCGCGGGCGACTTCGCGGCGGCGTGCGACCTCGACCGCGCGGTGGCGGTGCAGGGCAGCCAGCGCGACCGGCTGCGTGCGGCGGTGGCGTTCGAGAGCGCGACGTGGCGCATCGGCGACCTGGGGTTCGAGGCGGCGGACCTCCTCACCACGACCCTGGGCCAGGCCGACGTCGCGGAGACCGACCCGTTGCGGATCACCGCCGTCGCGAGCCTGGGTCGGGCGCTGACGTTCACGGGCGACTTCGACCGCGGACGCGAGGTCTGCGCCCGGGCCATCGAGCTGGCCACCGCGTCCGGTGACCGGGCGACCCTCGCCCACGCCGTGGAGTGCAGCATCATCATGAACGTCCGGCCCCGCACCGCCCGGGAGCAACGGCCCCGGTGTGAGGAGCTGGTCCGTCTCGGCACCGCCGGGGGCGAGTCCGACTGGGTCTTCAACGGTGCCTCGATCCTCGCTCTCGTCGCGCACCTCGAGGGTGACGCAGTGCAGTACGAGCGGTCCCACGCGGACTTGGTGCGGGCCGCGGCGGCGAGCGGGGAGCCCTTCTTCCAGGTCCAGTCCTCGTGCTTCGAGTGGGTCCGGGCCTTCGTCCGGGGTGACCTCGCCCGGGCGGAGGCGATCGGGGAGGAGCTCCTGCAGTCCCACCGCGTCGGCACCCGTGCCGAACTCACCGAGCGGCTGTCGGTGCAGACCTTCGTCCTGCGCAGGGAGCAGGCGCGGCTCGGGGAGGTCGCACCGTTCATCTCCGGGAGCGAGTCCGTCGAGCAGCACTGGGCGCCGGGCCTGCTGGCCCTCTATGTCGAGCTCGGCCTGCGCGAGCCGGCCCGCAGGGTGCTCGACTGGTTCGTCGAGCAGGACCTCGCGCGCTTCATGGCCTCGCCGACGTGGCCGGCCACGATCGCCTTCGTGACCGAGGCGGCGGTCTGGCTGCGCCACCGTCCCGCCGCGGACCGGTTGCGCGAGGCGGCGGCCGAGTACGCCGGGCACAACCTCACCGTCGGGCCGATGCTCGCCGCCTTCGGCTCCGCCGACCGCTACCTCGGGATGCTCGAGTCGACCCTGGGCCGCCCCGGGGCCGAGGGACTGCTGCGGTCGGCGACCGAGATGGACGGCCGGATGGGCGCCCCGCTCTTCGTGGGCTACGACGCCGTCGCGCTCGCCGAGCACCTCCGGCGCTCGGGGGCCGGAGCCACGGCGCTCGAGGCGGCCCGGCTCGACGCCTCGGCACGTGTCGGCGCCCTGCACTCGCCGAGGCTCGCCTCGAGCCTGGAACGCGTCGTGCCACCTCGTCGCCGTGCCGACGGGCTGACCCGTCGCGAGGTCGAGGTGCTGCGACTGCTCGCGCAGGGCCTGAGCAACCGGGAGCTCGCCGAGCAGCTCTTCATCAGCGAGAACACCGTGACCAACCACGTGCGCTCGATCCTCATGAAGACCGGCGTGACGAACCGGACCATGGCGTCGAGGTATGCCGCCGAGCACGGCCTGCTGGACGCCGGCCCCTGAGGAGCGTCCGATCGGGTCTCAGCCCACGGACTCCCGGATGTCGTGGCTAGCGCCGTCGGGCGTGAGCGTGTGCGTCACCTCGACGATGACGTCCGCGGGGACGCCGGCGCGCTCGGCTGCGCGCAGGATCGCCTCGGCGGAGTCGGCCTCGTAGAGGCAGAACGTCCTGCGGCGGTCGGCGGAGAGGAACGAGTAGAGCCAGCGCACGTGCTCGTCGTCGTTGATCTCACGGAGCTCTCGTGCGTCGTCGGGCTGGAGGTCGAGCCGGTCGGCGAACTGGCGCTCGATCATGAAGATGGCCATGGACCCTCCTCTCTCCCCTCGCAGTCTAGGTCCGGGACGCGACCGAGGGAGTGGTCATTTGGGCGCAGCCCGTCCCGCCCGGATGCGGCTCGCTAAGGTGACCTGCATGACCGGATACGTGGCGGCGGCAGCGGTGCTGGCCACCGGCATGCTGCTCGTCATCGCCGCGATGGGCGCCCGGTCACTGCTCGCTCCGCGCGCCGCGACAGCGGCCAAGCTCACGACCTACGAGTCCGGCGTCGACCCCGTCGGCCAGGGCTGGGCACAGAGCCAGGTGCGCTACCTCGCCTACGCCTTCCTCTACGTCGTCTTCGCCGTCGACGCCGTCTACCTCTTCCCGTGGGCCTACGTCCTGCGCGACTCCGACCTCGGGGTCGCCTCGCTCGTCGAGATCGCGGTGTTCATCGGGATAGTGGTCATCGGGCTGCTGCACGCCGCTCGCCGCGGCCTGCTGCGGTGGACGTGATCCCGTGACCGAGGTGAACGCTCCGAACGCCGTGGGCCAGGACCGGGCCGTGATGCTGCCGATGCCTCGCGTCGGTCCCGTCGCCGAGCACGCCCCCAAGCCGATCCGGGTCGTCCTCAACTGGGGCCGCCGCTACTCGCTGTGGGTCTTCAACTTCGGGCTCGCCTGCTGCGCCATCGAGTTCATCGCCGCCTCGATGGGACGGCACGACTTCATCCGGCTCGGGGTCATCCCGTTCGCGCCCGGGCCACGCCAGGCCGACCTCATGGTGGTGTCGGGCACGGTCACCGACAAGATGGCGCCGGCCATCCGGCGGCTCTACGACCAGATGCCCGAGCCCAAGTACGTCATCTCGTTCGGTGCCTGCTCCAACTCCGGTGGCCCGTACTGGGACTCGTACTCCGTGACCAAAGGCGTGGACCAGCTCATCCCTGTCGACGTCTACGTGCCCGGCTGCCCGCCGCGGCCCGAGGCGCTGCTGCACGGCATCATCCGGCTCCAGGAGCAGATCGCCGGCGAGCGCCTGTCCGGGCGAGCCATCGCCGAGCGCCTCGGTGGTGCCGGGCGGCTCGTCCCCGCCGACGGCGAGGGTGCCGCCGCGCCGCGCTACACCGCCCACCGCACCGGGTCTGCCGCCGAGGTGACGCGCGGTCGCGTCGAGCCGCCGCGGTGAGCCTCGTCGTCCTGGGGCTGCTCGCATTCGTCATCGAGTTCGCCTTCATGGTGGGCGTGTTCATGCTCGCGTCGAGCGTCGTGGGCGGCGGTGTGGCGGGCAGCCTGCTCGGCGTCCTCGCGGTCGTCGTCGTCGCTGCACTCTGGGGCCTGTTCCTCGCGCCCAAGGCGCGTCGCCGCCTGCCCAAGCTGCCCCGGGCGCTCGTCGCCGGCGGGGCGGTCGCCGCCGTCGGGGCGGGACTGCTCGCGCAGGGGCACCAGCGCTTCGGTCTCGTGCTGCTCGGCGCCGGGCTCGTGCTCGTCGTCGCGCAGATCACCCTCGACGACGCCGGGCCCGTGGCGCCGCCGCAGGGTCGGGGGCTCCGTGGTGAGACAGGGGAGACCGGGGGGACGCAGGAGACGCGGCGCTCGCGCCGTGACCATCGTGCTGACGGCGACCAGCGCTCGCATGGCGACCGGCGCTCGCACGGCGACCAGCGCTCGCGCCGCGACCAGCGCTCGCGACGACGATGAGCGCGGAACGGCCGACGAAGAGCTGCGCGTCGTGCGGGCGACGCATCGAGTGGCGCAAGAAGTGGGAGAAGGACTGGGACGAGGTCCGCTACTGCTCGGCCGCCTGCCGCCGGCGCGGTGTCGGCGCTGCCGACCGGAGCCTGGAGCGCTCGATCCTCGACCTGCTCCGGGACCGGGCAGCCGGGGCGACGATCTGCCCGTCCGAGGCGGCGCGCGCCGTGGCGTCCGAGGCCGGCTCGGGTGCGCAGGAGTGGCGCGACCTCATGGAGCCGGCCCGTCGCGCTGCACGCCGGCTCGTGGTCGCGGGGGAGGTCGAGATCGTCCAGCAGGGCAGGGTCGTCGACCCGTCGACGGCCAAGGGGCCGATCCGGGTGCGTCGCGTCCGCGGCGGCACCTGATCGCGAGCGCCGCGGACGGCATGCGAACGACGTCCGGGCACGTGGTCGCGAGGCCGACCAGCCTTGCGGACGCAAAGGTTCCCTACCCGCAGGTAAGAACTTGGCAAAGTTCTGTGACGGGGGTCACCTCGCAGCCCTAGGTTGCGAGCACCAGTCCTGCCACCCATGGGAGATGTCAATGACGACAGTTCGAGCGTTGGGCCTGTTCGCCGCGGGAGCCGCCGCGACCAGCCTCGTGATCAGTGCCGCACCCGCCCAAGCCGCGACGTCCTACGTCGCGCTTGGTGACTCGTACTCCTCGGGGACCGGCACCCGCAGCTACATCGCAGACGGCACGTCGTGCCAGCGCTCGACCTCGGCCTACCCCTCGCTCATCGCGGCGTCCAAGGGCCTCACCCTCAACTTCCGGGCCTGCTCGGGGGCGACGATCCCGGACGTCACCAACACCCAGCTCAGCGCCCTCACCGCGTCCACGACCCACGTGACGCTCTCGGTGGGGGGCAACGACGCCGGGTTCGCCGACGTGCTCACCGAGTGCGCGATGCCCGGCTGGGCGAGCAACTGCAACGGTGCGATCGACACCGCCCAGAGCTTCGTCAACAACGTGCTGCCGGGCCGGCTCTCGACGCTCTACACGTCGATCCGGAGCAAGGCGCCCAACGCCAAGGTCGTCATCGTCGGCTACCCGCGCATCTTCCAGGGCGAGGACTGCAACGCCCTCACGTGGTTCTCCCCGGCCGAGGAGGCCCGCCTCAACTCGATGGCCGACCTGCTCAACAGCAAGACGTCGGCGGCCGCCAGCGCCAAGGGCTTCAGCTTCGCGAACCCGACGTCGCGCTTCATCGGTCACGCGGTCTGCGACGACGTCGAGTGGCTCAACGGCCTCTCGAACCCCATCAGCGAGAGCTACCACCCCAACAAGCCGGGCCACGCCAGCGGCTACGCGCCGACCGTGAGCACCCCGCTCACCGGTAGCGCGTTCCGCCTCACCTCGGCGACGTCGAAGCGCGCGGCCGCCAGTGCCGATCGCCTTGCGGCACAACAGCGCACGTATGCCGTCCGCGACGCCTCGATCACGCCGAAGGAGTTCCGCACGCCGAACCTGCGGACGTCCGCGGTCAAGGCCGCCGCTGCCAAGGCCGGGGTCGACCTGTCCTCGCGGGCCAGCATCGACGCCGCCGACCGCGTCTGGTCCGCCCGTCAGGCCAAGCAGGCCGCCACTCGCTGACGCACTGCTTCACCCACCACCGACTGATTGCCCTTTCGCGAGGCTCGCGGAAGGGCAATCAGTCGTGGGGGCCTCGCGAAAGGGCAATCAGTTGTCCGTCCGCACCCCGGGTCTAGGGTGACGACGTGAGCACCGACGAGCTGCACGACGTGGCGCCGGGCGACTGGCACGAGGCCGTCGCCGCCGCGCACGCGACCGGGTTCACCTTCTTCGACTGGCTCAGTGCCGTCGACCGCACCTACGACGAGGCCGCACCCGGCTACGACGTCGTGCTCCGCGCGCTCGCCCTCCAGCGTCGCGACTCGGTGACGGGCGACCAGCTCGCGGGACTGCACGGCATACGGATCAGGACGAGGGTCCCCGAAGGTGCGTCGCTCGCCTCGGTCACCGACGTGTATGCCGGCGCGGCCTGGCACGAGCGCGAGACGCACGAGATGTTCGGGGTCGAGTTCGAGGGCTTCGACGACGGGTCCGGGTCGGGGCTGCGGCCACTCCTTTTGCCCGACGGCTTCGAGGGGACGCCGCTGCGCAAGTCGTTCGTCCTCGCCGCTCGCGCGTCGAAGCAGTGGCCCGGCGGCAAGGAGCCCGGTGAGGGGCACGACTCGGCGAAGTCGCCGTCACGCCGTCGCGTGCAGGCGCCGGGTGTGCCCGACCCTGCGTGGGGACCGCGCGAGTCCTGACTCACTCGGGCTCGTTGGGCGTGGATCCGCCGAGCCGGTAGGGCGTCGTCACCCCCTCGTACACGAGGTGGGCGATGAGGCCTTCGCGCGCGTGGGGGAGGTTGTGGCAGTGGTCCATCCAGATGCCGGGGTTGTCGGCGACGAACGCGACCTCGTAGCGCGCGCCGACGGGCACCTCGAGCGAGTCGGTCCACCACGGGCTGCCGCTCGCCCTGACGCCGTTGCGCGACAGGACGACGACGTGGTGGCCGTGGAGGTGCATCGGGTGGGTCTCGTTGCTGCGGTTGAGGATCTCCATCCGCACGACGTCACCCTCGCTCACGGTGAACATGGGGATGTCCGGATAGAGCTTGCCGTTGACCGACCACCACACGCCGGGACGTCCCTTGACGAAGCCCGGGCGCCGGCCGATCGAGTACGCGAACGTGCGGTCGGGGCGCTCGGGGTCGAAGTCGAGGGACGCCGGTGAGCCGTAGGTGAGCAGGTCGACCGAGGCCTTGGGTCGCGGTGTCGAGGGTGTCGTCGAACCGGCCGGCCCGATGACGAGCGACGCACCGCCGAGCTCGACGCGGGCCGCTGTCGTCGCAGGCACCTCGACGAGGAGGTCGGCCCGACCGCCCGCCGGGACGACGAGCGCCTTGTCCGCGACCTCTTCCGGGTCGTTGACGTCCGTGCCGTCGACCGCGGCGACCCGGTAGGCCGCGCCGCTCACCCAGACCGGCGCCACTCCGGGGTCGGTGTTGACCACCCGCACCCGCACCCGCGTGCCGGGCGCGGCGTCGACGTGCTGCTCACCCACGCGTCCGTTGACGGTGCGCTTGCCTCCGTAGATGTGCGACAGGGCGAGGACGTCCGCCGCGGGCGCCGTGGCTGCGCCCTTCGGCGCGATGACGATCGCGCCGAGCAGCCCCTGGCGCACCTGCTCGTGCGAGACCTGGTGCGAGTGGTACCAGTACGTCCCGACCTGCCCCGCCACGAACCGGTAGGTGTGCGACTGTCCGGGGTGCACCGCGTTCTGCGTGACACCGGCGACGCCGTCCTCGGCGTTGGGCACGTCGAGCCCGTGCCAGTGGAGCGTCGTCCCGCCGGGGACCGACTCGTTGACGAGCGTGACCTCGACGAGGTCGCCCTGCGTCGCCCGCACCACCGGGCCGGGGGAGGTGCCGTTGAGTGTGATCCCGGGGACGGTCGTGCCTCCACCGATGTCGATGCGGCCGGTTGCGGCGACGAGCCGGACGCTGACGTCTGCCGGACCCTTCTGCACCTCGACGAGGTCCTTGACGGACACGGGCGACACGGGCCCTGCCGACGCGTCGGGCAGCCCGTGCCCGGTCCCGTGGCCGCCGGCCGCCGCGACGAGACCCGGCTCGTGGACTCCCATGTCCATGACCGACCACGACTCGGGCATCCGGCTGGCGTTCCACATCCACGCCAGCGGCAGCAGGAGCAGGAGGGACGCGGCAAGGGCGACCAGCAGTGCCAGCCGGCCCTTGCCGCGAGATGGGGAGTCGTCAGGCGACGACACGTTCCCTCGGGACGTCGGACGTCGTGTCCGTCCCGGTGACCCGGCGGGACCGCCAGAAGGTCCACACGGCCGACGAGAAGAGCAGCAGCGCGTTGATCCCGTGCAGCGCGCCGAGGATCGGGTAGCTGTGCCCGAGAAGGCCGAGGGTCACCTGGAGGACGACGAGGCCGAGGACGATGGCGCCCCACTTGACGCCGCCGGGGACCTTGGCGAAGAACGACGACACGAGGAGCAGGAGGGCGAGGAGCGGGATGACCATCATCCCGTTCATGCCGTGGAGGACGAACGCGACGAACTCCGAGAACGGGGCGTCGCCGCTGTCGAACGCCGCCTCCATCCCCGCCTTGTCGATGACGCCGCCGTCCTCGACGTACTTGCCCATCCCGGCATCGCCGTAGACGATGAAGGACGCTTGGAGCATGACCTCGACGGCGATCAGGCCGGCGAGCACACGGTAGACGTTCCGCATGGTGGAGCCTTTCTGACAGGGCTCGGCCGAGACGTCGTCGCCGACCGCGCCACCCGAATCTGCAAGTAGTGGTGCCCGTGCGATGTGGTGAGGCTCCGGCTCAACCTCGAATCCATGGTCCCGCTGCGGCTGCGCGCTGTCCGGCGATTCGGCGAAATGCCGCGACCCGGCGGCACCGCCCACGCAGCACCGGTCCCAACTAGGCTGCGTGCGATGAGCGTGCTCGAGGTGGTGCTGAGGTCGGTGGCCGTCCTGGCCGCCTTCCTCGTGTTCCCCCTTCTCGTGGGGCAGACCGAGCACAAGCTCATGGCGCACATGCAGGGCCGGCTCGGACCGATGTATGCCGGTGGCTTCCACGGGTGGGCCCAGCTCGTCGCCGACGGGGTGAAGTTCGTCCAGAAGGAGGACATCACCCCGCGCGCCGCCGACCGGACGATCTTCCGGATCGCGCCGTTCGTCGCGCTCGTGCCCTACCTGCTGGCCCTCGGCGCCCTCCCGCTCCAGTCCGGCGTGGCCGGCGTCGACGTGCCCGCCAGCGCCGTCCTCGTCCTCGCGGCGACGAGCGTCGGCGCTCTCGGCACCCTCATGGCCGGGTGGGCGAGCGCCAACAAGTACGCCCTGCTCGGGGCGCTGCGGTCCGCGGCCCAGCTCGTGTCCTACGAGCTGCCGCTCGTCCTCGCCGTCGCGTCGGCCTGCCTGGCGGCGGGCACCCTGAGCCTCACCGGGATCGTCGAGGCGTGGAGCCCGTGGTGGCTCCTCTGGCAGCTGCCGGGCATGGTCGTCTTCCTCGTCGCCTCGCTCGCGGAGCTCCAGCGGCCGCCCTTCGACATGCCGATCGCCGACGCCGAGCTCGTCATGGGGCCCTGGACCGAGTACACCGGGCTGCGGTTCGCGTTCTTCCTCCTCGCCGAGTACGCCGGGATCGTCGTCTTCTCGGTCCTCTTCGCCGTGCTCTTCCTCGGCGGGTGGCGCGGCCCGTTCGACGACCAGCTCGGGTGGCTGTGGACCCTGCTCAAGGGGTTCGTCATCGCCGTCCTCGTCATCTGGTTCCGCGTGGCCTGGCCCCGGATGCGCGAGGACCAGCTCCAGCGTCTCGCGTGGCTCGTCCTCCTTCCCCTGGCCCTGATCCAACTGGCCCTCACCGGAATTGGCGTGGTGGTGACGCAGTGAACGACGACAAGAAGCCCACGAGACCCACGAACAAGGGCCTGCTGCCCGGCATACTCAAGGGTCTGGCGACGACCGCGAAGACCGCGACGCGCAAGACGCACACGCACGAGTACCCCGACGTCGCGCCGGACCTGCCGCCGCGCAGCCGCGGCGTCATCGCCCTGCTCGAGGAGAACTGCACGAGCTGCATGCTCTGCGCGCGCGAGTGCCCCGACTGGTGCATCTACATCGACTCGCACAAGGAGACGATCCCGGCGACGACCGAGGGCGGGCGCGACCGCCAGCGCAACGTCCTCGACAACTTCTCGATCGACTTCTCGCTCTGCATGTACTGCGGCATCTGCATCGAGGTGTGCCCGTTCGACGCGCTCTTCTGGAGCCCGCAGTTCGAGTACGCCGAGACCGACATCCGCGATCTGCTCCACGACAAGGAGCGGCTCGGCGGCTGGATGGAGACCGTGCCGCCGCCGCCGGCGCTCGACGAGAACGCGGCCGAGCCGGCCGAGGTCGCGGCCGCGAACAAACCTGCCCGTATGCCGCGGGGTCGCGCCACATGACCTCTCTCGACCTCGCGTTCGCGGCCTGCGGACTGCTCGCCGTCGTGGCGGGGCTGCTGGCCGTGACGACCCGGCAGGTGGTGCACGCGGCCCTGTGGCTCGTCGTCGCCCTGCTCGGGGTCGCGGGCTGCCTGCTCGTGCTCGGGCACGAGCTCGTCGCGCTGGTGCTCGTCCTCGTCTACGTCGGGGCGATCGTCGTCCTCGTGCTCTTCGCGCTCATGCTGACGCGCGCGCCCATCGGGCCCGACGTCGCGCACGCCGTGCCGTGGTGGCGCCGGGTGCTCGCGGGGCTGGCCGGTGCCGCGACGACCGGGCTGCTGCTCGCGGCTCTGCTGCCGCTCGCCGGTGACGCGGTCGAGCGCCGCGAGGTCTCGAACCAGGCCGTGGCGACCGAGCTCTTCGGCACGTGGGTGTGGCCGTTCGAGGCGCTGTCGGTCCTTCTGCTCGCGGCGCTCGTCGCCGCTCTCGCCGTCTCGCGCTCGGGGCACCGCCCCGACGACCGACTGATTGCGAGTTCGCAGAGTCCCTCGTCCCTCGGGACTCTGCGAACTCGCAATCAGTCGGAAGGTGTGGGCAGGGGTGGGGACGCGTGATCCACCTCGCCGGTCCCTATGTTGTCGCCGCCCTGCTCGTGGGCCTCGGCGTCATGGGGGTCCTCGTGCGTCGCAACGCCGTGCTGCTGCTCATCGGCGTCGAGCTCATTCTTTCGGGCTCTCTCGTCCTGCTCGTCGCGTCGGGTGCGACGTCGGCGTCGCGGTGGGAGGCGTCGAGTGTCCTGCCGCTCTTCGTCATCACCATCGCCGCTGCCGAGGTCGTCGTGGCGCTCGCGGTGATCCTCACCGCCTTCCGCCTCCGCGGCTCGATCGACCTCGACGAGCCCCTGGACGAGCGACTGATTGCGACTTCGCAGAGTGCCTCGTCCCTCGGAACTCTGCGAAGTCGCAATCAGTCGGGGGATGGGGACTCGCCGTGGGGCAATCAGCCGGGGGGTGAGGGGGCATGAGTGGCGCACTCTGGGTGGCCCACCTGCTCGTCGGGGTTCCCGTCCTCGCCGCCGTCGTCACGCTCGCGCTCCGCCGCACACCGGCGCTCGCTGCACTCGTCGCCACCGGCGCCGCGCTCGTGTCGATCGTCGTGTCCATCGTGGGGATGGCCGTCGCGCCGACCCGCGGAGAGGGCACCGTCTACCTGCGCGAACCGTTCCACGTCGGCGACATCGAGATGTCGCTGCAGCTCGGCTCGGGCCCGTCGACGGCCGCGGTCGCCGCCGTCGTCGCACTCGTCGCCGCGGCCGTCCTCGTCTTCACCCGCTGGTACCTCGCCGACGACGACCGCCTCGCCCAGTTCGCCGCGACCGTCTCGTTGTTCACCGCCGCGATGATGCTCGTCGTCCACGCCCGCGACCTCGTGCTCACCCTCGTCGGCTGGGAGGTCATGGGCTGGTGCTCCTACCTGCTCATCGGCCACTGGTCGCGCAAGAAGTCCGCCCGCCGCGCGGCATACAAGGCTTTCATCGTCACGCGGGTGGCCGACATCGGATTCGTCCTCGGTGTCGTGGGCCTCAGTGCCGGCGCCGGTTCGACCGGCCTGGACAGGGTCGTCGACTTCTGGTCGCACACGGGCGGCGTCTGCGTCGACACCGTGACGCAGACCGCCGCCTGCATGGCCCCGCCCGAGCCGTGGCTGCGGTCGCTCCTGCTCTCGTTGCTCGTCATCGGGGTCCTCGGCAAGTCGGCCCAGTTCCCGTTCCAGGACTGGCTCCCCGACGCGATGGAGGGCCCGACCCCCGCGTCCGCGCTCATCCACGCCGCGACGATGGTCGCGGCCGGCACCGTCGTCCTCGCCCAGCTCTTCGACCTCCTCGTCGTCGCCGACGGTGCGCGCTGGCTGCTCGGTCTCGCGACCGCGGTGACGATGGTCGGGGCGGCCGTCCTCGCGCTCGGGCAGTCCGACCTCAAGCGCCTGCTCGCGTGGTCGACGGTGAGCCAGGTGGCGATCATGCTGTCGGCGCTCGCGACGGCGACCCGCGAGCTCGGACCGGACCCGGCGCTGTTCCACCTGTGGTCGCACGCGGTCTTCAAGTCCCTGCTCTTCCTCACGATCGGCTGGCTGTCCGTCGTCGCCGGCTCGACGCTCGCCGTCGCCCTGCGCGGCAGCGGCAACGTCCACCAGCTCGCCAAGGTCGCCTGGCTCTTCGGCCTTCTCGCTCTCGCCGGAGCTCCCTTCGTCGTCGGCGGGCTCTCCAAGGAACACGTCATCACCACGGCCTACGAGGGTGCGATCGGTGCCGGCGGACCCGGGGTCATCGTCCTCGCGGCCCTGCTCGTCACGGTCGTCCTCACCGCGGCCTACGCGACGCGCGCCCATCTCGTCGTCACGGCCGCGCTCCCGGACGGAGAGACCCTCGACGAGGACGCCCGTATGCCGTCCGCCCCCGTCATCGTCGCCCTGGCCGTCCTCACCGTGGTCACCGTCGTCGGTGGGCTGGTGCTCCTCACGGGGCTGTTCGACATCCACGGCGTCTCCCCCTGGTGGATGCTCCTCACCGTCGTGCTCATCCTCATCGGGGGCGGCACCGTCTGGTCGGCGCGCAGCCGGACGACCGACGGCGACCCCCGCGACGCCTTCGTCCGCACCGCGCGCCAGCGCGTGCTCGCCGACGGCGGGCTCGGGTTCGACACGGCATACCGGCGCCTGATCGCGACACCGGTGCTGGGACTGGCGCGGGTCGTGGCGTTCCTCGACCGCGAGGTCGTCGACGGCTACGTGCGCGGTGCCGCGGCGTCGGCGGGCATCGCCGGCTGGCTCACCGAGCGCGGGCACCGGCGCGAGGCCGCGTCGGGTGGCGTCGCCCTCGTCGCGCTCGGGCTGCTCGTCGCGGCCGGGACGGCGGTGCTCGCATGGCGCTGATCCTCATGCTGCTCGTGCCCGGCGCCGTCGGCCTGTGGCTCGTCACCGGCGGCCGGGCGCTCGCGCCCTCGACGGCACGGCTCGTCGCGCTGGTGGCCGCCTCCGTGGGAGGCGCAGCGGCCGTCGCGGCGACCGTCCTGCGACCCGTCGTCGACCGTGCGTGGATCCCCGACCTGGGGGTGCGGTGGCACTTCGAGGTCGACGGCGTGAGCGCGCCGCTCGTCGTCCTCACCGCAGTCATCGGCGTCCTCGTCGTCGCGCACGCGTTCGTCGAGCAGCCGTGGGCCGACGCGCCCGACAGCGGCAGCGCGGCGACCTATCTCGGCGCGCTGCTCCTCGTCGTCGCCGGTGCGCTCGCCGCGTTCTCGGCCCGGGACGCGGTCCTCTTCTTCCTCGCGTTCGAGGTCGTCCTCGTCCCGATGTGGGTGCTCATCAGCCGCTACGGCGACCGCCACAGCGCCGCCGCCCGGGCCGACGCGTCGGCTCGCTTCATCCTCTACACCGCCGTGGGCTCGACGCTCATGCTCGTCGGCATCCTGCTCCTCGTGACCCGCGCGGGCACCGCCGACCTCGGCGAGCTCCCCGCCGCGGCCGCGGCCCTCGGGATCGGCGAGCAGACGACCATCGCGGCGCTCCTCACCCTCGGGCTCGCCGTCAAGGTCCCAGTCTTCCCGCTGCACACCTGGCTCCCGGCCGCGCACACGACCGCGCCGACCGCGGGCTCGGTCCTGCTCGCCGCGGTCCTGCTCAAGCTCGGCACCTACGGCCTCGTCCGGCTCCCCATCGCCAACGTGCCCGACGGGTTCGCCCGCATCGCGCCGGTGCTCGCCATCGCCGGTG
The DNA here is from genome assembly GCF_964253435.1 of Knoellia sp. LjRoot47. Taxonomy (NCBI): domain Bacteria; kingdom Bacillati; phylum Actinomycetota; class Actinomycetes; order Micrococcales; family Intrasporangiaceae; genus Knoellia; species Knoellia sp. LjRoot47. The sequence continues at coordinate 353,427 of NZ_CAXUQS020000001.1, read as the reverse complement.
TCGTCGGCATCCTCTGGGGTGGGCTCATCTGCCTCGTCGAGCGTGACCTCAAGCGGCTCATCGCCTTCTCGTCGGTGGCGCACATGGGCTTCGTCGTCCTCGCGCTCGCGTCCGGCACCGAGACCGGTCTCCAGGCCGCTCTCATCGGCAACATCGCCCATGGCGTCATCTCGGCTCTGCTCTTCGTCATCGTCGGCGGGCTCAAGCACCGGTGGGGCTCGGTCGACCTTGCCGTCGTACGCCCGGCACTGCGCGAGGTGTCGCCTCGCCTGGGCTTCGCGCTCATCCTCGGGCTCGCCGCCGGCCTCGGGCTCCCCGGCCTCGCCGGCTTCTGGGGCGAGTTCGTCGCCCTCCTCGCCGCGTGGAACCCCGCCCAGCACACCGGGATCCTGCGCACCTGCGCCGTCATCGCCGCGATCGGTGCGGCCCTTGCCGCGGCCTACTCGCTGCGGGTGGCCCGCATCGTCTGGGTGAGTGACGCCGCGCCGGAGGAGGGGCTCGACCAGGCCCTCGGGCGCACCCCGGACGCGCGGTCGGTCGAGCTGGCCGTCATGGCCGTACTCGGCACCGCCGTCGTCGTCATCGGCGTCGCGCCCTTCCTCGTGTTCTCGGTGACGGCCGACGCCGTGACCGCCCTCGTCGGAGGCGGCCGATGACCCTCGAGATGCACTGGGGGCTGCTCCTGCCCGCCCTCCTGCCCGTCGCCGCGATGGTCCTCGTCCTGCTCGTCGACGCCGTCGCGCCGCGCACCCGGCTCGCCGCACCCGTCATCGGTGCCGTCGGTCTCGTCGGGGGAGCGGTCGCGGCACTGCCCGGGCTCGTCGCCACCGGACCGCGGCTCGCGCTCTGCACCCCTGCACCCGACGGTCGCTGCCTCTGGGACGGCGGCCCCCTCGCCAGCACCCTCCAGGTCGGCGCCCTGCTCGCCACCCTCGCCGTGCTGGCCCTGCTGTCGATCCAGAGGGTCGGCGTCATCGAGGTCGTCATGCTCCTCGCGTCGGCCAGCGGGGCGGTCGCGGTCGTCGCGGCCCGCGACCTCGGCACCTGGCTCATCACGCTCGAGCTCGCGACCCTGCCCGTCATCGCCCTCGTGGCGTGGCGCGAGCGCCGGGCCGCCGCGCACGGCGCCCTCACGCTGCTCACGACCTCGCTCGTGTCGTTCGGGCTGCTCGTCCTCGGCACCGCGCTCTGGGTCACGGCGACCGGCGACCCGACCCTCACGGGACAGTCGCTCGCCGCCGCGTGGGGCGCACCCGAGACCCGCACCCTCGCCGGCCTCGCCACCGTCGTCCTGCTCGCCGGCCTCGCCTTCAAGCTCTCGGCCGTGCCGTTCCACGCATGGACCCCGACGACCCTGACGTCGGGCCCGCTCCCGGTGTCGGCGCTGCTCGCGTCGGCCTCCAAGCTCGCCGCCGTCGGTGCCCTCGTCGTTGTGCTCGCGCCCTACGAGTCGGTCCTCGGCGCTCGCCCCGGCCCCCACGTCGTCGTCTCCGCGCTCGTCGTCCTCACCGTCGCCTCGATGCTCGTCGGCACCGTCATGGCGCTGCGCCAGACCGAGGTCGTCCGCCTCCTCGCGTGGTCGACCGTCGCCCAGGCCGGCTGGATCCTCCTGCCGCTGACGGCGCTCACCGTCGCCGGCCGTCAGGCTGCCGCGGCCTACGCCCTCGTGTATGCCGTGGCCAGCCTCGTCGCGTTCGCCGCGGTCCGTGCGGTCCACGGATGGCGCGTCGAGGACGGTCGGGAGCTCGCGGCATACAGGGGGTTGCTGCGTCGGGACCCGGTCGCGGGAGGGACGCTGGCCCTCGCGCTGCTCGTCCTCGCCGGACTGCCCCCGGGAGTCATCGGGCTCGTCGCCAAGGTCGTCGCCCTGCGACCGGCCATCGCCGCCGGGCTGTGGCCCGTCGCGGTCGTCGCGGTGGTCGCCGCGGTGCTCGGGATCGCGGTCTACGTCCGCTGGTTCGCGGTGCTGTTCGGTGAGCCGGAGGCCGGTGCGCCGTCCCGTCCGCGTCGCCGCCGGGCGAGCGTCGCCGTCGCCGTGGTCGGCGCCGCGGTCCTCGTCGTGACGAGCGTGCTCCCGCAGCTGCTCGTCGGTCTGGTGTCATGAGAGCCGACGCGGAACGTTTCCGCCGAGGTCGAGCGTTGGAGGAGACATGCACAACCATTTCAACGGCCTGAAGACCGCGGGGCTCTTCGGAGCGATCTTCGGACTCCTGCTCGCCCTCGGATGGGCCGCGAGCGTCTACTTCAACAACCGCTCGTTCATCCTGATCTTCGCCCTCATCGGCGTCGCGATGACGTTCTACTCCTACTGGAACAGCGACAAGCTCGCCATCAAGGCGATGCACGCGTTCCCGGTGAGCGAGACCGAGGCGCCGGCGATGTACCGGATCGTCCGCGAGCTCTCGACGAAGGCCGGGCAGCCGATGCCTCGCCTCTACATCTCGCCCACCGAGGCGCCCAACGCCTTCGCGACGGGCCGCAACCCGCAGAACGCCGCGGTCTGCTGCACCCAGGGGATCCTCCAGCTCCTCGACGAGCGCGAGCTGCGCGGTGTCCTCGGTCACGAGCTCATGCACGTCTACAACCGCGACATCCTCACCGGCTCGGTCGCCGCCGCCATCGCCGGTGTCATCAGCTCGGTCGGGCAGATGCTGTCGTTCAGCGCGATGTTCGGTGGAGGCAACCGCGACAGCAACAACCCCGGTGGCGCGATCGCCGGGCTCGCCATGGCCTTCCTCGCCCCGATCGGCGCGATGTTCATCCAGCTCGCCATCTCGCGCACCCGTGAGTACGACGCCGACGAGGACGGTGCCACCCTCACCGGTGACCCGCTCGCGCTCGCGTCGGCCCTGGCCAAGCTCGAGGCCGGGGTCTCGCAGGCGCCGCTCGCGCCGACCAAGGACCTCGTCAACGCGAGCCACATGATGATCGCCAACCCCTTCCGCGCCCAGGACATCTCGCGGCTCATGGCGACCCACCCCCCGATGGCCGACCGCATCGCCCGGCTCCAGGGCATGGCGACGGGCTACCGCCCCAACTGACGAGGCCCAACGCGAACTGACGAGGCTCTTGCCCGGCTGACGGCCCGGGTCCGTGGCACGGTGGAACACGTGGTCCGGACCCGGGCCGTCGCTCGTCGTCAGGAGGTCGTCATGGCGCACAAGGTCGGATATCTCATCGGAAGCCTGTCCAAGGACTCGATCAACCGGGTGCTCAGCCAGTGCCTCATCGCCGTCGCCCCCGACGACCTCGAGTTCCACGAGATCCCGATCAAGGACCTCCCGCTCTACAACCGCGACCTCGACGAGGACTACCCGGCGGAGGCGACGGCGCTCAAGCAGGCGATCGCCGACTCCGATGCGCTGCTCTTCATCACCCCGGAGTACAACCGCTCGATCCCCGGCGCCCTCAAGAACGCCATCGACTGGGCGTCGCGGCCCTACGGCAAGAACTCCTTCGACCACATCCCCGCCGCCGTCATCGGGGCGTCGGTCGGGGCCATCGGCACCGCCGTCGGGCAGCAGCCGCTGCGCTCGATCCTCAGCTACTGCAACGCCCGTCAGATGACCGCGCCCGAGGGCTACATCCACTTCGACCCCGAGATCTACCTCGCGAGCGGCGAGGTCACCGACGAGGAGAGCAAGGAGTTCCTGCGGACGTTCATGACCGAGTTCCGCGACCACGTCGAGCGGGTCCTCACGGTCCTCCCGCGCGACTGACGGTTGGCTGACGCCCGACTGACGTGTGACGGGCGCGCACGCGACGCCCGACCTGCGGGCGGGGCCGCGGGCCGTGTGACACCATCGCCGCGTGCCATCTCTGACTCGCGACGAAGCCCGGCAGCGGGCGCAGCTCATCTCGGTCCAGCGCATGGAGGTCGACCTCGACCTCGACCGCGGCTCCGAGCACTTCGGATCCACGGCCCGGATCACGTTCTCCTGCAGCGCTCCCGGCGGCTCGACGTTCCTCGACCTGCACGCCGTGAGCTGCGAGCGGATCGAGCTCAACGGCATACGGATCGATCCGGACACGGTCACCGAGGGTCGCCTCACGCTGACCGACCTCGCGGCCGACAACGTCGTCGAGGTCACGGCGACGATGGCCTACTCGCGCGACGGCCAGGGCCTGCACCGCAGCACCGACCCGGCCGACGGCGAGGACTACGTCTACGGCCACCTCTTCCTCGACGCGGCACCGAAGGTCTTCGCCTGCTTCGACCAGCCGGACCTGAAGGCGCCGTATGCCGTGTCCGTCCGCGCGCCGCAGGCGTGGGTCGTCCTCGGCAACGGCCGCGCGACGCGGACCGCCCCCGGGCGGTGGGAGCTGAGCGAGACCCTGCCGCTCGCGACGTACTTCGTCACCGTCTGCGCAGGCCCGTACGTCTCGGTGCACGACGAGCACGACGGCATCCCGCTCGGCATCCACGCCCGCCGCAGCCTCCAGCGCGAGCTCGAGCTGCACGGGCCGCAGATGTTCGAGGTGACCAAGCAGTCGTTCGACCACTACCACCGCACCTTCGACGTGCGGTACCCGTTCGGCGACTACGACCAGGTGTTCGTGCCCGAGTTCAACGCCGGCGCGATGGAGAACCCGGGCTGCGTGACCTTCCGCGACCCGATGCTCTTCCGCGGCGCTGCCACCCGCGAGCAGGTGCTCCAGCGCAGCAACACCATCGCCCACGAGATGGCGCACATGTGGTTCGGCGACCTCGTGACCATGCGCTGGTGGGACGACCTCTGGCTCAACGAGTCCTTCGCCGAGTTCATGGCCTACACCGCCACCTCGCGGGCGACCGAGTTCACCGACAGCTGGGTCGAGTTCGGCATCTCGCGCAAGCAGTGGGGCTACGCCGCCGAGCGTGCGCCCTCGACCCACCCGGTCGCCGGGTCACCTGCGCCCGACGCCCAGAGCGCCCTCGCGAACTTCGACGGCATCTCCTACGCCAAGGGCGCGTCCGTCCTGCGCCAGCTCGTCGCGCACATCGGCGAGGAGGCGTTCAACGCCGGCGTCACGGCCTACCTGCGCTCGCACGAGCACGGCAACGGCGAGCTCTCCGAGTTCCTCGCGGCGATGGAGGAGGTCCACGGGTCCTCGCTCGCCGACTGGAGCGCGGCGTGGCTCGAGACCGCCGGGGTCGACGCCATCGCGCTCGACCGCGACGGCATCCTGACCCGCACGGCGCCGCAGGAGCACCCGGCCGACCGGCCGCACGCGCTCGACGTCGCGGGGTTCACCGGCGGCGCCGAGGTCTTCCGCACGTCGCTCACCCTCGACGCACCCCAGGTGTCCGTCGACGGCGTGCAGCGGGACGCGGCCGTCCTCCTGCCCAACGCCGGCGACCTCACCTGGGCCCAGGTCGACCTCGATGCCGAGTCGCTCGCCGCCCTCCCGCGCGAGCTCGCCCAGGTGCAGGACCCGGTGGCGCGGTCCGTCATGTGGGGCGCGGTGCTCACCGGCGTCTTCCGCGGCACGGTCGACCCGGCCGTTGCCCTCGACGTCGTCACCGCTGCCTGGCCGCACGAGCGCGACGACGCCCTCATGTCGCGGGTGGCGCTGGCGGTCACCGACCGCATCGTGCCGCAGTTCCTGCCCGCCGACCGCGCCGCCGACGCCAAGGCCCGGCTCGCCGAGGCCGCGCTCGCCGCGTTCGACGACGCCGAGCCCGGCTCCGACCGGGCCCTCGTCGCGGCACGTGTCCTCGCCGCCACGACGACCGACGAGCAGCGGCTCGAGGCGTGGGTCTCCGGCCGGGACCTTCCGCAGGGCCTGGAGCACGACTCGGACTTCCGCTGGATCGTGCTGCAGACGATGGCCCGCCTGGGGCTGGCCGACGAGAGGCGCATCGCCGCCGTCGAGGCCGACGACACCACCCTGTCGGGACGCCTGTCCGGACTGGCCGCGCGAGCCGCGCGACCCGGCATACAGGACAAGGAGTGGGCCTGGGCGCAGATCTCCGGCAACCGCGAACGCTCCAACTACGAGCTCAACGCCCTCGCGTCCGGGTTCTGGTCCAGCGGCTCGGTCGAGGACCTGCGCCCGTATGCCGCACGCTACGTCGCGGACATCCCTCGCCTCACCGAGTGGGTCGGGGCCGACGCGCTCGACCGGGTGGCCACGCTCGCGTTCCCGTCACGGATCGTCGAGCCGGAGACCGTGGACCTGGTGCGGGCGGCGATGGACCGCCCGGACGTCACGTCGGGCGTGCGCCGCTCGATGGCCGACGAGCTGAGCAAGCTCGAGGAGGCGCTGGCCTCACGCTCCCGCTGGAGCTGAGGCCGGCGCCCCCTCGCCCCCTCCGTCACAACGTCCTGCCCCATGGGTGCGGGGCGCGACGTCGCGGGGTCAGAGGCTGACGCGCGCTGCGATCTGGTCGGCGTAGGCCCGCTCGCCGGCGGCGTTCGGGTGGACCGGCACGTAGTTGAGCGAGCCCGCGAGCGGCTCGACCCAGCGCACCCACGGCAGCTGGCAGGCGTCGCGTCCGGCCGACGGCGCCCACATGTCGACGAAGGTCGCGCCGTTGTCCTTGGCGGCCTGCTCGAGCGCGGCGTTGAGGACCTGCTCGATGCCGTTGACGTAGGGCACGTCGCCGGTCGCGATCGGCATCGTCGCGTAGCAGCCCTTGGTCGGCGGGAGGATCTGCGGGTAGCCCGGGACGACGATGCGGGCCTGGGGTGCCCGCGCCTTGGCGGCGGCGATGGCGGCACGCACAGCGGGGTAGGTCTTGGTCCGGATCGTGTCGGCGTAGGACGAGCCGTAGGTGTCCTTGCAGGGGCTGCCCTGGCCGGCGGTGCGGAGACCGGCCGTCGCGCACTGCTGGATGATGCTCGTGAAGACGCTGGAGTCGTTGCCACCGATGCCGATCGTGACGAGGCGGGCCGCCGGGGTCACGGCGTCGAGCTGCGGGGCGACACCGGTGAACTGCGAGCCGGTGAAGTCGCCGGTGTCGGCCCCGCCGCAGGTGACGTCCGTGAGCGCGCCGCCGCTGCGCTGCGCGAGGAGCTTGGGGTAGTTGAGCGCCGACTGCGTGCACTGCGGGTTCGCGGTGGGGCTCAGCGGGAGGACGCCGGAGCCGGCCGAGAAGCTGTCACCGAGTGCGACGTACCGGCCGGCCGGGACGCGGGGTCCGGTGGTGGCTCCGGTGGCGGCCACGGCCGGGCTGGCGAGCCCGAGCGCGAGCGTGGCTCCGGCGGCGCTGGCGAGGGCGGCGAGGGCGAGGGCGGGGCGGCGGCGCATGTGAACTCCGTTGTTCGGCGGCGTTGGTTACTTCCACGTAACCAGAAATCGCCCCGTCGTGACCCGCAAGGGTGGCGCCGGTCACGTTCGCCGGCACCCGGCATACGGGCATCGTCCGGAGGAAAGGTTGAGGGTCCGGAGGGAAATGTTCCCTCCGGACCCTCAACGTTCCCGCATGGGGAGCGAAAACCAGCGGCGCGAGCCTCAGCGGTAGTTCGTGTACTGCAGCGCGACGTCGAGGTCGGCGCCGCTGAGCATCCGCTGCACGGCCTGAAGGTCGTCGCGCGACTTGCTCGACACGCGCAGCTCGTCGCCCTGGATCTGCGACTTCACGCCCTTGGGGCCCTCGTCGCGGATGAGCTTGTTGATCTTCTTGGCGTTCTCGGTCGAGATGCCCTGCTTGAGCGGGACGTCGAGCTTGTACTCCTTGCCCGACAGCCGCGGCCCGCCCTCGGGCACGTCGAGGTGCTTGAGCGAGACCTTGCGCTTGACGAGCCAGGTCTGCACGACGTCGAGCACGGCGAGGCAGCGCTCCTCGGAGTTGGCCTGCATCGAGATGGTCTCACCGGACAGCTCCACCTTCGCGCCGACGTTCTTGAAGTCGTAGCGGTTCGCGACCTCCTTGGCCGCAGCGTTGACCGCGTTGGCGATCTCCTGCTTGTCGTAGTTGCTCACGATGTCCATGGAGCTGTCCGCCACGGGTCCTCCTCGTTCGGGTGCCCCGGGGGCGTGCGGGGGCACGGTTTCGTTGTTGCGTGGTTGGCTTGCTATCCTTCCACGCGCACGGCGGGTTGCCCGAGCGGCCAATGGGAGTGGACTGTAAATCCATCGCGAAAGCTTCGAAGGTTCGAATCCTTCACCCGCCACCAGTGCTTGGAAGGCCCCTGACCGGTATGCCGGTCGGGGGCCTTCGTCATCCCCTCACCGTGCGCTCTGCGTGGGGGAGCCGGTGGCGGAGTGTGCGGGGCCGCGGTCCAGCGTGAGGGCGGTGTTGATGAGGCCCACGTGGCTGAACGCCTGGGGGGTGTTGCCGAGGTGGCGCCGGGCCACCGGGTCCCACTCCTCGCTGAGCAGGCCGACCTCGTTGCGCACCTCGAGCAGGCGCTCGAACAGCTCGCGGGCCTCGTCCGTGCGGCCGGTCAGCGCGAGCGCGTCGGCGAGCCAGAAGCTGCACGCGAGGAACGCGCCCTCGTCCCCGGGGAGGCCGTCGACCGTGCCGTGCTCCCCGGTCGGGTCCGCGTCGGTGCGGTAGCGCAGCACGAACCCGTCTTGGCAGAGCTCTCGACGCACGGCGTCGACGGTGCCGACCACCCTGGGGTCGTCGGGTGGGAGGAACCCGACGCGGGGGATGAGCAGGAGTGCGGCGTCGAGACCGCGGGATCCGTAGTACTGGGTGAACGTGTTCCGCTCCGCGTCGAAGCCGCGCTCGCAGACCTCGTCGTGGATGGCGTCGCGGGTGGCCCGCCACCGGTCCAGCGGGGCGCTCAGCCCGGAGCGTTCGGCGGTAATGATCATCCGGTCGAGCCCGACCCAGGCCATGACCTTGGAGTGCACGAAGTGCTGGCGTGGGCCGCGCACCTCCCACAGCGAGCTGTCCTTCTCGCGCCAGACGCTCTCGAGGTGGTCGGTGAGGAGGCACTGCAGGGTCCAGGCGTCGTCGTCACCGGCGAGGCCGGCCTCGCGTGCGCTGTGCAGTCCGTCGAGCAGCTCGCCGTAGACGTCGAGCTGGAACTGCCCGGCCGCCTCGTTGCCCACGCGCACGGGCCGCGACCCTTCGTAGCCCGGGAGCCACTCCAGCTCGGTCTCCGCGAGCCGGCGGCGGCCGGTGAGCGAGTACATGATCTGCAGGTCCTTGGGGTCGCCCGCGACCGCCCGCAGCAGCCAGTCGCGCCACGCCTTCGCCTCGTCGGTGTAGCCACCGCCGGTGAGGGCCTGGAGTGTGAACGCGGCGTCGCGCAGCCAGCAGTAGCGGTAGTCCCAGTTGCGGGGGCCGCCGACCTGCTCGGGCAGCGACGTGGTGGCGGCCGCGGCGATGCCACCGCTCGGTGCGTAGGTGAGGGACTTGAGGACGAGCAGAGAGCGACGCACCGCCACGCCGTAGCGGCCGTCGTAGGTGCAGTGCCCGACCCACTCGCTCCAGTAGCGGTCGGTGTCCGCGAGCGCCCGCTCCGGGTCGTAGCGGCGCGGCTCCGGCTCGTACGAGGGCGCCCAGGTGAGGACGAAGGGGATCCGGTCGCCGGCGCCGACCGAGAGCTCGGCCCGGCTGCGCAGGTTCTCGCCCCGCAGGGCCACGGGGGTGTCGAGCCACAGGGAGTCCGGGCCGGCCACCGCGACCCAGCGCCCACCCGAGTGACGCACCCACGGCACGACCCGTCCGTAGTCGAAGCGGACGACGAGCTCGACGCCCATCTCGACCCGTCCGCTCACGCCCTCGACGATCCGCACGATGTCGGGCTGGGTCTGGCGCACCGGCATGAAGTCGATGACCCGGACCGTGCCCTCGCCGGTCTCCCACAACGTCTCGAGGACCATCGTGTCGTCGCGGTAGGCCCGGCGGGTGCAGACCCCGCCCGCGAGTGGGGCGATCCGCCAGCGTCCGGCCTCGGGTCCGCCGAGCAGGGCCGCGAACGACGCGGAGGAGTCGAAGCGGGGCAGGCACAGCCAGTCCATCGACCCGTCGCGGCCGATGAGCGCGGCGGTCTGGAGGTCCGACACCACGGCGTAGTCCTCGATCCGGGACGGTGGTGCACCGGGCCAGAGGTCGGTGGACTCGTCCGCGCCGCTCTCCGCCTGGCGCGTCCCGCGCGCCTTGCGCCCCTTGCGCGTCTCGCGCATCTCGACCTCTCGCCTCGTCGCCGTCCGGTCCATGCAACCTACCCAGCGCACACCCGGGGTGAGGCCCAACGACGTCGACGGCCACGATCCGGGGTAGAACTGCTGTCATCCGTGAGAGGACGTGGCACATGCCCGTGTGGGCTCAGGCTGGACTGTGGGGGCTGCTCGCGGGCGGTGCGCTCGTCGTCGGTGCGGCGGTCGCCTGGTTCGTCCGCGTGCCCCAGCGGGTCGTCGCGACGATCATGGCGTTCGGCGCCGGCGTGCTCATCTCGGCGCTGTCGTTCGACCTCGTCGACGAGGCCGAACGGACCGGCGGGCTCGTGCCGACCGCGGGCGGGTTCATCGCCGGCGCCGTGGTCTACGTCGCCGCCAACGTCCTGCTGTCCAAGCGGGGCGCACGCCATCGCAAGCGCTCGCACGAGATCCAGGGCTCCGAGGCGGACAACCCCGGCAGCGGAGCGGCGATCGCCATCGGGGCGCTGCTCGACGGCATCCCGGAGTCGATCGTCCTCGGGCTCACGCTGCTCAGCGGCGAGGGCGTCGGCATCGCGGTGTTCGTCGCGATCTTCCTGTCCAACCTGCCCGAGGGCCTGTCGAGCGCCGCGGGCATGAAGGCATCGCAGCGCAGCGCGCGCTACGTCTTCGGGGTGTGGGGCGCCATCGCGGTCGCCAGCGGTCTGGCCGGTCTCCTCGGCGTGCTGCTCCTCGAGGGCGCCACCCCCGAGACGGTCGCCGCGATCACGGCGCTCGCGGCCGGCGCGATCCTCGCCATGGTCGCCGACACGATGATCCCCGAGGCGTTCGAGAAGACCCACCTGTATGCCGGCCTCGCCGCGACCGTCGGCTTCCTCACCGCGTTCGTCATCGGCCACGCGTAGCGAGGCCGCCGTCAGGGCGTGAGGATCTGCCGGACCTCGGTGCCCGCGTGCAGCCGGTCGAGTGCGCCGTTGACGTCGTCGAGCGGCACCGAGCGCGAGGTGACGAGGGCGTCGGCGGGCAGGACCCCGGCGGCATACAGGTCGAACAGGCGCGGCAGGTCGCGGCGCGGGACCGACGAGCCCATGTAGGAGCCGAGGATCGACTTCTCCTCGCCGACGAGTGACGCGATGGGGACCTGGATCTGGTGCCGCGGGTGGGGGAGCCCGGCGACGACGATGCGTCCGCCGCTGCGCGTCGCGGCGTATGCCGTCGCGAGCGCGCCCGGGTGCCCGGCCGCCTCGATCGCGACGGTCACGCCACCACGGGTCAGGTCGCGGATCTCGTCGACGACGTCGTCGCCGGCGAGGACGCCGTGGGTCGCGCCGACCGCCCGTGCAGCGTCGAGCTTGGCCGGCACGGTGTCGACGGCGACGACGGGGTGCGCGCCCGCGAGGGCGGCCGCCATGACTGCGGAGATCCCGACCCCACCGAGCCCGACGACGGCGACGGACTCGCCCGGGCGGACGACCGCGGTGTTGAGGACCGCGCCGGCGCCGGTGAGGACGGCGCACCCGAAGACGGCCGCCACGTCGAGCGGCACCTCATCGGGGACGGGCACGAGCGAGCGAGGGGAGACGACGGTGAGCTCGGAGAACGCCGAGACGCCGAGGTGGTGGTGCAGTGCGGCGCCGGAGGCGTCGCGGAAAGGTCGCCGGCCGGTGACGAGCCGGGCCTCGCGGTTCGCGGCCTGGGCGTCGGCGCACCGCACCGGGTTGCCGCCGGCGCAGTCGGGGCAGTGGCCGCAGGACGGGACGTAGGAGCAGACGACCCGGTCGCCCGGTCGGACGTCGGTGACACCGGCGCCCACCTCCTCGACGACACCGGCCGCCTCGTGCCCGAGCACCATCGGCAGCGGCCGGGGACGGTCGCCGTTGACGACCGAGAGGTCCGAGTGGCACAGGCCCGCGGCGGTGATCCGCACGAGGACCTCGCCGGGGCCGGGCGGCTCGAGGGTGACCTCCTCGACGGTGAGCGGCGCCGACCGGGCGAACGGCAGCTCGTCGGTGGACCCGCGCAGCACGGCCGCTCTCGTCGTCAACGTCATCGCTGCACTCTCGGTCCTGACGCGGCCGATGGCAACCCGACGGCCACGGGGTCTCCGGGACGACCACCTCATGGGAGATTTCCACACGCCGACCCACGACTACGTCACCGGATGGCAGAGTGTGCGGATGGCTGACGGAGGGGTCGCTGGGCTCGTGCTCGCGGCAGGGGCGGGGCGACGTATGGGGGGACCCAAGGCGCTGCTCCGCCTCACGCCGTCCGGCCCGTCCCTCGTCGAGACCGCGGTGACGCGGCTGCACGACGCGGGAGTGGGGGACGTCCACGTCGTCGCCGGCTCCGCAGCCGACCAGGTGCGGGTGCGTGCCGAGAGGGTCGGCGGCCTCGTCGTCGAGGCGGCCGACTGGGCCGAGGGGATGGGCGCCTCGCTGCGACGCGGCCTCGACGCGCTGTCGAGGACGGGTGCCGACGCCGCGCTGCTCATGCTCGTCGACCTGCCCGACGTCGGCGCCGAGGTCCACGCGAGGCTGCTCACGGCGGTCGCCGACGAGGGTGACCTCACCGCGGTGCTGGTGCGGGCGGCATACGACGGTCTGCCCGGACACCCGGTGCTGCTGGGTCGCGCGCACTGGGCAGCGGTGCGTGAGGGCGCGGTCGGAGACTCTGGCGCTCGCGACTACTTCAAGGACCAGCGGCCCCGGCTCGTCGAGTGCGGGGACCTCGCGAGCGGGCGCGACATCGACAGGCCTGCTGACGTCTGAGCAGCGCCCGTGTGACGATGCTCGGTATGGATCTCGCCCCCGCCACCGCTGCGGACCTGCGCACCGCGCTCGAGGGCACCGGCTACCTCGTCGACGACGACCTCGCCACGATCGCGTGGCTGGCCACCCGGCTGTCGCGACCGCTGCTCCTCGAGGGCGAGCCCGGCACCGGCAAGACCGCGCTCGCCGAGGCGCTCGCCCTCGCGGCCGGGGTGCCGCTCATCCGGCTCCAGTGCCACGAGGGCATCGACGCGAGCCAGGCGCTCTACGACTGGGACTTCCCGCGCCAGATCCTCCATCTGCGTGCGGTCGAGGCGGTCGACGGCGCCGGCTCGCTCGACGAGGTCGAGGCCGGGCTCTTCGAGGAGCGCTTCCTCGTCGCCCGTCCGATCCTGCGCGCGCTGCGTGAGGCTCCCGCCGTGCTGCTCGTCGACGAGATCGACCGCGCCGACGACGAGTTCGAGGCGTTCCTGCTCGAGGTCCTCTCGACGTGGCAGGTGAGCATCCCCGAGCTCGGGACGGTGCGCGCCGAGGTGCCGCCGCTGGTCGTCCTCACGTCCAACCGCACCCGCGAGGTGCACGACGCGCTCAAGCGGCGTTGTCTCTATCACTGGCTCGAACACCCCTCTCTCGAGCGGGAGCTCGCGATCGTGCGGTCCCGTGCGCCCGAGGTTCCGGAGGCGCTCGCGGACCAGGTCGTCCGTGCCGTGCACGCCGTCCGTGACGACACCGAGCTCCTCAAGCCACCCGGCGTCGCCGAGACCCTCGACTGGGCCCGCGCGCTCCACGAGCTCGGCGTGCGTGACCTCGACACCGCCTCCGCCGCCGCGTCGCTCGGCGTCGCCGTGAAGTACCGCGAGGACGCCGACCGCGTCCGCGCTGCACTCGACCGGATCCTCGCGAGGTGACGTCGTGACGGTGACGCGCGCTCCGGAGGAGATCCTCCTCGGGTTTGCGCGTGCCCTGCGCGCCGCGGGCGTCGCGGTGACGGCCGACCGTGAGCGCACCTACCTCCTCGCGGTCGCCACCGTGGGCCTCGAGGACCAGGCCGCCGTGTATGCCGTGGGGCGCGCGACGCTCTGCGGCTCGCCCGCCGACCTCGAGCGCTACGACCTCGTGTATGCCGTGTGGTTCGGTGCGCAGCGCCCCGCGGCCGCGCGTCGCCCCCCGTCGAGGCCGCCGGCGCCGATGGCGGACCTCGCCGACGATGGTGACCAGGGAATGGAGGGCGATCTCGACCCCGAGGCGGTGCGCGCCCGAGCCAGTGCCACGGAAGTGTTGCGGCACAGGGACATTGCGACGATGTCGGCGCGCGAGCGGGCGACACTGGTACGGCTGTTCGGGGGCCTGCGGCCACGACCGCCTCGCCGACGCACCCACCGGCTCGCCCCCTCGCGCCGCGGCCGCGTGGACGCGCGAGCCACGATGCGCGAGATGCTCCGTCGACACGGCGAGCCGGGTCCGATCCGGTGGCGCCGCCGGACCGAGCGCCCCCGTCGGGTCGTGCTGCTCCTCGACGTCTCGGGCTCGATGAGCGCCTACGCCGACGCCCTGCTGAGGCTGGCCCACGCGTGGTGCCGGGCGGACGGACCGGTCGAGGTCTTCACCCTCGGCACGCGGCTCACCCACGTCACCGCGGCGATGCACCAGCGCGACCCCGACCGGGCGCTCGTCGCGGCCGGGCGCACCATCCCCGACTGGTCCGGCGGCACCCGGCTGGCCGACGGACTCAAGGCCTTCCTCGACCTCTGGGGCCGGCGCGGCATGGCGCGCGGCGCCGTCGTCGTCCTCGTCAGCGACGGCTGGGAGCGTGGCGACCCGCAGGGCCTAGCCGAGCAGATGCGACGGCTGCACGCCCTGGCGCACCACGTCGTCTGGGCCAACCCGCACCGCGGCCACGACGCCTACGAGCCGGTCCAGCTCGGCATCGTCGCCGCGATGCCGCACATCGACTCGTTCGTCGCGGGCCACTCGATGGCCTCGTTCGCCGAGCTGCTGGAGGTGGTCGCCGATGCGTGAGGTGCTGCGTGAGCTGCGCGCGTGGTGGGACGCGGGGGAGCCCGTGGCGCTCGCCACCGTCGTCGACACGTTCAGCTCGTCGCCGCGTCCGCCCGGCGCCGCGATGCTCGTCGGGCCGGACGGCACCGTCGTCGGCTCGGTGTCCGGCGGGTGCGTCGAGGGCGCCGTCCACGACGTCGGCCAGGACGTGTTGGTCTCTGCCACACCGGAGCTCGCGCACTACGGCGTCTCGGACAGCACGGCATACAGCGTGGGTCTCACGTGCGGTGGTGAGCTCGACGTCTTCGTCGAGCGCGTCGACGCCGAGAGCTTCCCGGAGCTGGGGTCGGTCGCCGACGACATCGACGCCGGACGTCCCGTCGCCGTCGCCACCGTGGTGGCACACCCGGATCCGACGTGGGTGGGACGGCGGCTCGTCGTGCGCCCCGACTCCGTCGTGGGTGAGCTCGGCAGCGAGCGCGCCCACGACGCCGTCACCGACGACGCGCGCGGCCTGCTCGACCACGGCACGACCGAGACCCTCACCTACGGGCCCGACGGCGAGCGCCGCGGCGAGGGCATGCGCGTCTTCGTCGCGTCCTACTCGCCGAAGCCGCGGATGATCGTCTTCGGCGCCATCGACTTCGCGGCGGCGGTCGCCGAGATGGGCGCCTTCCTCGGGTATGCCGTGACGGTGTGCGACGCGCGTCCCGTCTTCGCGACCCCGGCACGGCTGCCCGCGGCGGACGAGGTCGTCGTGTCCTGGCCGCACACCTACCTGCGCGACGAGGCGGCGGCCGGGCGGATCGACGGGCGCACCGTGCTGTGCGTGCTCACCCACGACCCGAAGTTCGACGTGCCGCTGCTCGAGGTGGCGTTGCGGCTGCCCGCCGTGGCCTACGTCGGAGCGATGGGCTCGCGGCGCACCCACGACGACCGGATGCGGCACCTGCGCGAGGCCGGGCTCACCGAGTCCGAGCTGTCGCGACTGTCGTCGCCGATCGGCCTCGACCTCGGTGGGCGCACACCTCAGGAGACGGCCGTGTCGATCGCCGCTGAGATCGTCGCGCTGCGGTGGGGCGGTCGCGGTGACCGGCTCGCCGACCGCGACGGGCCGATCCACACCTGAGCCCACGCAGTGAGGGTGCAGCTCCCTGCGAGGGTGCTGTCAATCTCGTTGAACCCTTGTCATCGTCCGCCCTTTCGGAGAAAGATCGCGGACATCCGCATTCCGCCACGGCGAAGGGTCAACGATGACTCGGATCACGGTCACGGTCGACGGCACGGCATACACCGACGAGGTGGAGCCGCGCATGCTCCTCGTCCAGTACCTGCGGGAGGTGGTGGGCCGGACCGGGACGGTCATCGGGTGCGACACGAGCAACTGCGGCGCCTGCACGGTCCATCTCGACGGCAGGAGCATCAAGTCGTGCAACGTGCTCGCCGTCCAGGTGGACGGGCACGAGGTGACGACGATCGAGGGGCTCGCCCAAGGGGGCGAGCTCCATCCGATGCAGCAGGCCTTCCACGAGTGCCATGCGCTCCAGTGCGGCTACTGCACGCCGGGGATGATCATGCAGGCCATCGACGTGCTCGCCGACAACCCGAACCCGACCGAGCAGGAGATCAGGGTCGGGCTCGAGGGCAACCTCTGTCGGTGCACCGGCTACCACAACATCGTCAAGGCCGTGCAGCAGGCGGCCGGCCAGGGTGCGACCTCGGGAGCGCAGTCATGACCGCCGTCGACGACCGGCCCGAGGCGCAGGCGCCTGTGCGCGAGATCGGGCGCGACCGGCGCCGCAAGGAGGACCAGCGGCTCATCACCGGTCGCACGCGGTGGACCGACAACCTCCAGCTCCCCGGCATGCTGCACCTCGCGATGGTCCGCAGCCCGCTGGCGCACGCGACCATCGCCGGCATCGACACCGAGGCGGCGCGCCAGGCGCCGGGGGTCATCGCCGTCTTCACCGGCGCGGACATCGCCGACATCCAGGGCGTCAACATCACCGCGTGGCCGATCACGACCGATCAGAAGTCGCCCGACCACCTGCCGATGCCGCTCGACCGCGTCGCCCACGCCGGCGAGATCGTCGCCGTCGTGGCTGCCCGGACCGCCGCCGAGGCGCGGGACGCCGCCGAGCTCGTCGACGTCGACTACGACGAGCTCCCGGCCGTCCTCGACCTCAAGGAGGCGGCGACCGACTCGGTCCTCGCGCACCCCTCGCTCGGGACCAACAAGTCCGCCTTCTGGCAGCTCGACTCCAAGGAGGGTGGCACCGGCGAGGACATCGAGGAAGCCATCGCCAAGGCGCGTGACGGTGGCATCGTCATCGAGCGCGAGTACCGCCAGCAGCGGCTCATCCCGGCCTTCATGGAGCCCCGCTCCACCGTCGTCGACCCCACCGGCGAACAGGTGACGATGTGGTCGTCCACGCAGGTCCCGCACATCCTCCGGTTCTGCATCGCTGCGACGACCGGGCTGCCCGAGTCCAAGATCCGGGTCATCGCCCCGGACGTCGGTGGCGGCTTCGGCGGCAAGCTGCAGTCGACACCCGAGGAGTTCGTCACCCTCGCCGTCGCCCGCAAGCTCGGCCGGCCCTGCAAGTACACCGAGACCCGCTCCGAGACGATGGTGTCCGCGCACCACGGTCGTGACCAGTGGCAGAAGCTCACCCTCGCCGCCGAGAAGGACGGCACCGTCCTCGGCCTCAAGGTGGAGCTGCTCGCCGACCTCGGCGCCTACGCCGCGCTCGTCGGTGGCGGCGTGCCCGTGCTCGGCGCGTGGATGTTCAACGCGATCTACAAGTTCCCGGCATACCGCTTCAACACGACGAACTACTACACGAACAAGACGTGGGTCGACGCCTACCGCGGCGCGGGGCGACCAGAGGCGACCTATGCGATCGAACGGCTCATGGACGAGCTCGCCGCCGAGGTCGGCGTCGATCCTCTCGAGATCCGGGAGAAGAACTGGATCACGCACGACGAGTTCCCGTTCACCACCGTCGCGGGCATGACCTACGACTCCGGCAACTACGAGGCCGCCACGGCCCGGGCCAAGGAGCTCTTCGGCTACGACGAGCTCCGGGCCGAGCAGCGGCAGCGGCGCGAGGCCGGTGACCCGGTGCAGCTCGGCATCGGTGTGTCGACCTTCACCGAGATGTGCGGTCTCGCGCCGTCGCGCGTCCTCGGCTCGCTCAACTACGGCGCCGGTGGCTGGGAGTCCGCGAGCATCCGGATGCTCGCCACGGGGACGGTCGAGGTCGTCACCGGCACCTCCCCGCACGGCCAGGGCCACGAGACGGCGTGGAGCCAGATCGTCGCCGACCGGCTCGGGGTGCCGTTCGAGAACGTCGAGGTCCTCCACGGCGACACCCAGATCGCGCCCAAGGGGCTCGACAGCTATGGGTCGCGCTCGCTCGTGGTCGGTGGCGAGGCGCTCGTGCGCGCCGCCGACAAGGTCATCGACAAGGCCCGGCCGTTCGCGGCGCACCTGCTCGAGGCCAACCCCGACGACCTCGAGTTCACCGATGGCCGGTTCTCGGTCAGGGGCACCGACACGGGCATCGGGCTCACCGAGGTCGCGCTCGCCACCTTCACCGGGCACAACCTGCCCGACGGCGCCGAACCGAGCCTCGACGCCGACGCGACCTTCGACCCGGTGAACTTCTCGTTCCCGCACGGCACCCACCTCTGCGCGATGGAGGTGGACACCGAGACCGGTGCCACGACGATGCGCAAGTACGTCTGCGTCGACGACATCGGCGTCATCGTCAACCCGCTCATCGTCGAGGGCCAGGTGCACGGCGGCCTCGTCCAAGGGATCGCCCAGGCCCTCTGGGAGGGCGCCGAGTACGACGAGCAGGGCACGCTCGTGTCAGGGTCGTTCGTCGACTACACGCTGCCGACCGCGGCCGACACGATCAGCTTCGTCACCGACCACACGACCTCGCCGTCGACGTCGAACTCCCTCGGCACCAAGGGTGTCGGCGAGGCCGGCACGATCGCCTCGACCCCGGCCGTCGTCAACGCCATCGTCGACGCTCTGCGGCCGATGGGCGTCAACGACATCACGATGCCGTGCACGCCCGAGCGGGTGTGGACCGCCATCCAGACGGCCGGCGCCAACCAGTCGGCGCCGGTCCCCGCCGACGCGCAGCCGCACTTCGACGCCGACACGCCCAACCAGGATCCCGGTGCCGCGGCGGAAGGAGCGGGGCAGTGATCCCCGCATCCTTCGACTACCTCGCCCCCACCTCGGTGGCCGACGCCCTGGCCGCCCTCGAGGAGGCAGGCGACGACGCCAAGGTGCTCGCCGGTGGCCAGAGCCTCCTGCCCATCCTGCGGATGCGGCTCAACGCGCCCGAGAAGGTCATCGACCTCGGTCGGATCGAGGAGCTGCGCGGCATACGAGAGGACGGTGACCACGTCGTTATCGGTGCGATGACGACCTACGCCGAGGTGCTGGCCTCGGACGCCGTGCGCGAGCACGCAGCCGTGCTGCGGGCTGCCGTCGCCGAGGTGGCGGACCCGCAGATCCGTCGCCGCGGGACCCTCGGTGGCGCGCTGGTCCACGCCGACCCGGCGGGTGACGTCGGCGCACCCGCGCTGGCTCTCGACACCGAGTTCGTCGTCACCGGCCGCGGCGGTGAGCGGACCGTCGCGGCCGCCGACTTCTTCCACGACCTCTTCGAGACCGCGGTCGGCGAGGGCGAGCTGCTCACGGCGATCCGCGTCCCGAAGCACACGGGGTGGGGCGGTCACTACGAGAAGTTCGTCCGGGTCGCGCACCAGTGGTCGATCATCGCGGTCGCGGCGACGGTGCGGGTCGAGGGCGGCTCGATCGCGGAGGCACGCATCGGTCTCACCAACATGGGGTCGACGCCGCTGCGTGCCTCGTCGGTCGAGGCCGCGCTCATCGGGGCGGCGGCCACCGAGGACGCCGTGCGCGAGGCGTGTGCCGCGGCCTCGGAGGGCACCGACCCACCGAGCGACCTCAACGGCAGCGCCGACTACCGACGCGCCATCGCCCCGGTGCTCACCCGCCGCGCGGTCCTCGCGGCCGCGGGAGGCTGACCCGTGGAGCTGAGACACGAGTTCACCGTGCCCGCCGACGTCGACACCGTGTGGGACGTGCTGCTCGACCTCGAACGGGTTGGTGGCTGCTTCCCTGGCGCGACCGTCACCGAGGTCACCGACGACGGCTTCTCGGGGACGGTCAAGGTCAAGCTCGGCCCGATCGCCCTCGTGTATGCCGGCTCCGGCACCTTCGTCGAGCGCGACCCCGCCACGCACCGCGCGGTCATCGAGGCCAAGGGCAAGGACAAGCGAGGCAACGGCACGGCTGGCGCCAACGTCACCATGCAGCTCACGCCCGAGGACGGCGCGACCCGGGTCGAGGTCGCCACCGACCTGGCCATCACCGGCAAGCCGGCACAGTTCGGGCGGGGCGTCATGCAGGACGTGTCCGACAAGCTGCTGCGTCAGTTCGTCGAGTGCATCGAGGGGCAGTTCGCGCCGACCGACGTGCCGGACGAGGCCACAGCGTCGGCGGAGGTGGAGGCGGAGGCCGCGGACACGGCGCCCGTCGCTGCCGTCGCGTCGACGTCGGCGACGCCGCCTGCGTCGACACCCACCACGTCGAAGCCCGCGAGGTCGGCGCCGGCACCGAAGCCGGTGGACGACGCGATCGACCTCGGAGCCATCGCCTTCCCGTCCGCGGTGCGGACGTGGGGTCCGTATGCCGTGGCGGGACTCATCGGGGTCCTCGTCGGCTACGCGTGGGGCCGCGACCGGGGCTGACTCCGCAGTCGAGAGGAGAGAACACGTCGCCTAGGGGCTGTCCCGGTGCGGCGTGTTCTCTCCTCTCGACCACGTGGGGCAGCTGGCGACGACGTCAGGCCGCGCGGTCGTAGGCGTCGAGGTCGTGCAGCACGCGCCGGCTGTCGGCGTCGTGGTCGACGTGGTGGCGGAAGTCGTCGGACCAGGGGGCGACCCGCTGGCGGCGGTTGTTGCGCTCGAGGGCCCAGACGAAGAGGGCGGTGAGGATGAGCGCGGGGACGATGGGGACGAGGTTCTCGATGAATGTGCTCATGGCATAAGTTTGATGCTCGACCACATCCTGCCACGAGTGGCAGACCTGCCCCTCTTGCACAAGATGCTGCCACGCTGTCATGCTGCAGGGATGGCCCTAAGTTCCGTCGCCGTCGTGCTCCA
Organism: Knoellia sp. LjRoot47; assembly: GCF_964253435.1. NCBI lineage: Bacteria > Bacillati > Actinomycetota > Actinomycetes > Micrococcales > Intrasporangiaceae > Knoellia > Knoellia sp. LjRoot47. The sequence goes on along the minus strand of NZ_CAXUQS020000001.1, from coordinate 332,404 downwards.
GGATCCGGTCGCGATGTTCGAGTTCGGTGTCCTGTCCGAGGTGTTCGGCATCGACCGCACCGACGACGGCGTGCCGGCGTTCGACTTCCGTGTCTGCGCGGAGCGCCCGGGGGAGCCGATGCAGGCGGACGGGCAGACCATGCTCGTCGCGCCGTTCGGGCTGGACGCGGCGGCCGATGCCGACCTCGTCGCCATCCCGGCGAGCAGCTCGGCGGACCGGCCGTCGGAGGCCGTCAAGCACGTCGTGCGCGACGCCGTCGAGCGCGGCGCCTACGTCCTGTCGGTCTGCTCGGGAGCGTTCACGCTCGCGGCAGCCGGCGTCCTCGACGGGCGCGAGTGCACGACCCACTGGCGGCACAGCGACGAGCTCGCGTCCGCCTACCCGCTCGCGCACGTCAACCCCGACGTCCTCTACGCCCACGACGGCACGGTCATCACGAGCGCGGGCACCGCCGCGGGGATGGATGCCTGCCTCCACCTCGTGCGCAGCGAGCACGGGGGAGCGGTCGCCAACCGGATCGCCCGCCGCATGGTCGTCTCGCCCCACCGCGACGGCGGTCAGCGCCAGTTCATCGACCGGCCCGTCCCCGTCACCGAGTGCGAGAGCATCGGCCCGGTGCTGCAGTGGCTGCTCGAGCACCTCGACGAGCCGCACACCGTCGCCGGGCTGGCCCGTCGCGCGTCGATGTCGTCGCGGACGTTCGCCCGGCGCTTCGTCTCCGAGACGGGCACGACCCCGCACCAGTGGGTCACCGACCAGCGGGTGCTCCGGGCGCGCGAGCTGCTCGAGGAGACCGACCTGTCGATCGAGCAGATCGCCGGCGACGTCGGGTTCGGGTCGGCCGCGCTGCTGCGGCACCACTTCTCGCAGTGCACGGGCCTCACGCCGACAGTGTTCCGGACCCGCCACCGCTCACCCGCCTGACCCGCTCCACCTGTCGCGCCCGACCGATCTTCACGAGATCTCCACAGGTCGTGCCCACGCGACTCGCAGGCAGGCTCCTACTGTCGGTGCCATGACGACAACAGGTGCGGGGACCGTGGGTGGACCGAAGGCGACGGTGCTCGTCGTCGAGGACGAGCCGACGATCAACCAGGCCGTCACCGACCGCCTGCGCGCCGAGGGATACGCCGTCCACCAGGCCTTCGACGGTCCGGCGGCGGTCGAGGCCTTCGGTGAGCACGGACCCGACGTCGTCGTCCTCGACGTCATGCTCCCCGGCTTCGACGGGCTCGAGGTCTGCCGCCGGATCCAGGCGATCCGCCCCGTCCCCGTCCTCATGCTCACCGCCCGCGACGACGAGACCGACATCCTCGTCGGCCTCGGGGTGGGAGCCGACGACTACGTCACCAAGCCGTTCCGGATGCGTGAGGTCGTCGCCCGCACCCACGCCCTCCTGCGTCGCGTCGAGCGCGCCGCCGAGCTGGCCTCGGTCCCGGCGCCGACGACCGCCGTCGGGCCCGTCGAGATCGACGGTCCGGCCCGACGCGTCACCGTCGACGGCGGCGAGGTCCACCTCACGCCCCTCGAGTTCGACCTGCTCGCCGCGCTCGCGGCCACCCCCGGTGCGGTGCGCTCGCGCGAACAGCTCATGAGCGAGGTGTGGGGCTGGTCCGACGCGTCCGGCACCCGCACCCTCGACAGCCACGTGAAGTCCCTGCGCGCCAAGATCGGCGCCTCCCGCGTCCGCACCGTGCACGGGGTGGGCTACGCCCTGGAGACGACGTGAACACCGTCGAACCCCTTCAGGGCGTCGGCTCGATCAAGGTCAAGCTCGGCTTCCTCGTCGGCGCGAGCTGCGTCGTGGCCGCACTCTTCGCGACGATCGGCGATCGCGCCGGTATGCCGCTCTGGCTCACCCTCCCGGTCACGGTCGCCCTGGCGCTGGCCGTCGTCCAGTGGCTCGCCCGCGGGATGACGGCGCCCCTGCGCGAGATGACGCACGCCGCGAGCCGGATGGCAGCGGGTGACTACGCGCAGCGGGTCTCGACCGTCTCCACCGACGAGGTCGGGCAGCTCGCCCGCGCCTTCAACGCCATGTCGGCGGACCTCGCCGACGCCGACTCCCAGCGGCGCCAGCTCATCGCGACCGTGTCGCACGAGCTGCGCACGCCGCTCACCGCGCAGCGAGCGCTGCTCGAGAACCTCGTCGACGGGGTCGTTCAGCCGGACGATGCAGCGCTCAGGGGTGCGCTGACACAGTCCGAACGCCTGAGCGACCTCGTCGGCGACCTCCTCGACCTCTCGCGCATCGACGCGGGGGTGGCGCCCCTGCGGCTCGAGGAGGTCGTGGTCGCGGACCTCCTGCGCGGTGCCGTCGCCGAGGCGGAGCTCGGCTCCCGCACCGTGACCCACGTATGCCGGGTGGTCCCGGAGGACCTCACCGTCACCGCCGACCCCGCTCGCCTCAAGCAGCTCGTCGCCAACCTGCTCGACAACGCCGCCCGGCACAGCCCGCCGAACGGTGAGATCGAGCTCGTGGCAACGGCGCTCGACGACGCGACCTGGACCTTCGACGTCATCGACCAGGGTCCCGGCATCCCCGCCGACAAGGCCGGCAACGTGTTCCGGCGCTTCGGCACGGGCGACGACTCCGGTGGCGGCACCGGCCTCGGCCTCGCCATCGCGGCGTGGGTCTGCCAGCTCCACGGCGGCTCCATCTCCGTCCTTCCCACCCGGCCCGGCGGGCGAGGTGCGCGGCTGCGCGCGGTCCTGCCACGGCATACCCGATCCCGTGCACGCGAGGCGAGCACGCCTGCGGCACAGACCATCTCGGAGGCTCCCATGACCACGACCCCCGTCCCGCCGTCCCAGCCCGCGCGACCCGCGCAGCCGGCACGCCCCGCCCAGCCGGCGTCAGCGACGGCCGTCGCCAGGCCGGGGCCGCCGCCCTTCACCGACGTTGTCTTCGGCAAGTTCTGGCCCGAGTCGGGTCTGCGACCCCAGCCACAGCTCCTCATCGGTGCGCTGCTCCTCGGTCTCTTCGCGTCGTTCACGGTGCCGGACAGGCGCATCGGACTTGCCGCCTTCATCGTCGTCCTGCTCGCCGCCGGGCTCATGCTGTGGGCGTCGAAGGAGAGGCGCAGCCCGTGGAGCATCGCCTGCGTCGCCGTCGGGATCGCGCTCACCGCGATGACCGTCGTGCGCGCCACCGAGTGGATCGCGGTCCTGTCGGTCCTGCTCGCAGCGCTGCTGCTCGCGGCGACGGTGACGCGGGCCCGCTCGTTCATCAGCATCCCGCTGTCGGCGATGTCGTGGGTGCTCGCCGGGCTGCGCGGCCTGCCGCTCCTGGGGCGCACGCTCACGGCGACGAGCCGGATGCCACTGCTCTGGCCGGTGCTGCGGACCGTCGCCATCGCGGCCGTCGGGCTCGTCCTCTTCGGTGGGCTGTTCGCCTCGGGTGACGCGATCTTCGGCTCGTGGGCGCAGTCGCTCGTGCCGGACCTGCGGTGGGACACGATCATCGCCCGCATCTTCGTCTTCGTGTTCGTCGCCGGTGTCGCGCTGGCCGGTGCCTACCTCGCGCTCAACCCGCCGAAGATCGCCGACCTCGACGTGCCGCGGGGTGCGCCCGTCCGGCACCGGTGGGAGTGGCTCGTGCCGCTCGGTGTCGTCATTGCGATCTTCGCGCTGTTCCTCGTCGCGCAGGCCACGGCGATGTGGGGCGGTCACGAGTACCTGCGGGAGACCACCGGCCTCACGTATGCCGAGTACGTCCACGAGGGCTTCGGTCAGCTCACCACGGCGACGTTCCTCACCCTCGTCGTCGTCGGCATAGCGACCCGCAAGGCCTCGCAGGAGACGGCCTCGGACCGCCTCGCGTTGCGGGTCTCGCTGCTCGTGCTGTGCACGCTGACCCTGGCAGTCGTGGCTTCCGCGCTCTACCGGATGTCGCTCTACCAAGAGGCCTACGGCTACACGGTGCTGCGCGTCTTCGTCGACGGGTTCGAGCTCTGGCTGGGCCTGCTCATCGTCCTCATGATGGTGGCGGTCGTGCGGCTCAAGGGGACGTGGGTGCCGCGGGCGGCGCTCATCTCGGGCGCTGTGCTCTTCCTCGGGTTCGGGCTGATGAACCCCGACGGCTGGGTGGCGACGCGCAACATCGAGCGCTTCCACGCCACGGGCAAGCTCGACACCTACTACCTCGCCGGTCTCGGGGTGGACGCGACTCCGGCGATCCTCGCGGGGCTCGACGACAAGCAGGCGGCGTGCGTCGTCACGTGGCGCATGGAGAAGAGCGCCGACCGCAACGACGATGTGCTCGAGCTCAACCTCGGAAGGCAAAACGCCTTCAACGCGGCCAAGGGCAAGGACCTCACGGTCGACCCGTCGTTCTGCAAGGGCTTCGGCGACGGATTCGTCCCCACCGACACCCGCGCCGAGATCTTCGACTGATTGCCCCACGCCGAGGTCGTGAAGTGAGTGACCCAGGCCGAGGTGAGTGACTCGACTTATTGCCCGTTCGGGCGCCTTGCCGATCGGCGCACGTTCGCTGGGATGCGCCCGAACAGGCAATAAGTCGCACGGAGGTGGGCGGACGGCATACTCGGCGCATGTCTTCCCACGGCCTGGACTCGACCACGGTGCTCGTCCTCAACGGCCCCAACCTCAACCTGCTGGGCGAGCGCGAGCCCGAGATCTACGGCAGCGACACGCTCGCGGACGTCGAGAATTTGTGCCGTATCGCGTGCAACGCCGAGGGGCTGACCCTCGACTTCCGGCAGACCAACTCCGAGGGCACGCTCGTGGACTGGGTGCAGGAGGGGCGGCGCGGGATCGCCGGGCTCGTCATCAACGCGGCGGGCTACACGCACACGTCCGTCGCGCTGCGTGACGCGATGTCGGCCGTGACCGTGCCGAGCGTCGAGGTGCACATCAGCGACATCCACGCGCGCGAGGAGTTCCGGCACTTCAGCTATCTCACCGACGTCACCGACCACCAGGTCATAGGGCGTGGGATCGCCGGCTACGTCGAGGCGATTCGCTGGCTCGTGACTCGGCGCCACCGCTAGCCTCAAGCCACACGGCGCACCTCGCGCCCCCGTTGCAGGAGGCACGCATGGTCTACGTCGTCATCGGCATCATCGTCGTCATCGGTCTACTCGCGTGGTACCTCGGTCGGCGCGACTCCTCCACCCGCGGTCAGATCTCGTCGCACTCGTCGGCCGACGCCCAGGCTCCGTTCCGCCAGGAGGGCAACGGCGGTGGGCTCGGCAGCGGCTCCTACACCGGTGGCGGCAACACCTGAACCCCGGTTTCACGCCTGTCCAACAAGGGCCGCGACCGCTAGGTTGAGCCCACGCTGGACGTTCCAGCAGCAGGGGAGGCAGTCATGTGGCAGCTCATCGTCGGTTTCGTCGTCGTCATCGCCGTGCTCGCGTTCGTGCTCAACCGGCGCGGTAACTCTGGTCTGCACAGCAAGGGCTCGACCGACACCGAGGCGGGTTCGCTCGGGCAGGCGATGCGCCACAACCACCCGGGCAGCGGCGGCATCGGCGCTCCCTGACCGCTGACGTCGCAACGCTCGAGCGGACTCATGCCGAGTTGTGTCGCAACGCCTCGGTCGGCACTCGCGCGTTGCCTCTGGTCGCTGCGCGGCGGCCAGCACTCACGCAGTCACGCTGTCGAAGAGCTTCAGGCGCCCATCGGCAAGTCGGCGGTGCCGTCCCACGCATGGGACAGGGCATGGGAGTGCTCTGCTTCGAGGTCGTCGACGAGTCGCAGGAGAACGTCTTCGGGAATTTGTGATGCCCAACCGTCGGGCGGTCCGGTGTCGAGCCGTGTCCGTCCTCCGCGAGTGTTCGGCGCCCCTCGAGCTGCTCGAAGCTCGCGGAGCCGTCGCTCGAGCCCTAGGTCGTAACTGCCCGGGCTGAGGTCCCATGTCACGGACCTGCCGTCATCGTCGGGTGGATGCACCGTCGCGATGAGCCGTCTCTCGTGGACGAAAGTATGGTGGCGCTGGCACAGCAAGGCAGCGTTGGTCAGGTCCGACGGTCCGCCGTCGGCCCAGTGCACGAGATGGTGTGCCTGCGTCCACGCCGCCGGCGCGTCACAGCCGGGGAAGGAGCACCCACCGTCGCGGTGCCACAGGACGCGGCGCTGACCGCGGGTGAAGAGCCGCGTCGCGCGGCCGAGGTCGACCACCTCACTTTCCGCCCCGAGGACGATCGGGATGAGGTCTGCATCGCACGCCAGCTGGCGGACCATGGAGGGTGCCAGGATCGTGCCGGCCGCCCGCGACGCCATGACACGGCCACATCCCTCGCCTGCACCGCCCGCGCTGCCCGAACGCGAATCCGCAACCGCGGCCAGCGCTGCCTGCAGGTCGGCCAGGCCCAACGTCACATGAAGGCTGGTGGGACTCGCACCGGGCGCGGCGCCTCCGGCCTCTTGGGAAGCGCGCGTGGCCAGCACCGCCGACAGCGCCTCGACCCGTCGCTGCCCAGCCGTCCGCAGATCGGCCTCGCCCGTGTCGGGGTTGGGGCATGGCTTCGCCAGAGGCCCGATGGCCGCTTCGAGTCGCGCGGACTGCTCCGGCGTCATGGCCATGCGGTACTCGGTGAGGTCGCCGTCATGAACGGCCGGACTCGACAGGAACGCGCCCCCGCGCAGTCGGCGCTGCTGATCGTCGAACTCGCCCTCGGCCCCGTATCTCGCGAGCAGCTGTGTACGGATCTCGCGCGCTCTGTCCTGACCGCAAAGCACGCCGTGGTCCAGGATCGCCTTCGTCACGGCCGGCACCGCCTCGGGCTTGAGGAGGTCCTTCATCCGAGCGACCTCGCGCATCGCCGTCAGTGCCAGCCCCACACCCACGTCGCCGGAGACCACCCGGCCCCACACGATGCCCTCGGGACGGTCCTGGTCCGCGAACGCCCCGGACTCGGGTCCACCACGCGACCACTGACCACCGGGCGTCGCGGCCGCGACGTCCTGAGCCAGCTGGGCCACCTGCCCGGCGCCGCTCTGCCGCAACGATGGAGCGTGCTCGAGCACCCACTCGTGCACCGAACCGGCACCGCGTCGCGCTGATGCGAACTCACCCCTGTGACACGCCTCTGCGGTGACCTGCACCTGCGCTGCCCGCGCCTGCGCGGCGACCGCGTCGGCGACGCTCATGATCTCGGCCAGCTCGACGGCCGACATCGCAGCCAGGTCCTTGGCCACATCGCACAACCCGTCGCGTGCCGCAGTCAGCACAGCGGTCAGACCCGCTCCTGCCAACTGCTGCTCGTCCATCGAAACCCTCCCCAACGACTGATTCGAACCTATCGGGAGCCACTGACAGCGAACCGACATCGCCACTGCTACCCGGCGTGCACCGCCCCACCCAGAGACGTGGCGGATGGCCGCCATAGTGGTGGTGGTGACCTGCCCCGACGCGGTGTGCTGCTGACGTTCCGACCCCACCGGGGGTACTGAACGTCATCTCCCGCCAGGCTCCGCAGAGAGGCCCACCCATGTCATCGTCATCGTCCCGAATCCGCCGCGTCGCTTGCGGGTCCGCAGTCGTCACCAGCGCCGTGGCGGCCACCATCGCCGCAGCCCCGATGGCCCACGGCGCAGGTTCGCTGGGATCCTGCAGCGCCCACCGAAATGCCACGACGGCGCGCGGATGGTGCGACGGAAGGGGACCCGACTACACCTACGTCGCCGTCACCCAGTGCTATAAGACCAGCTCCATCATCACGAACGACTACGGGCTGGAGCGATGGGCTGGGGACCGCCGGATGTCAGAGGCGACGTGCCCACGGGGCACGACCTACAAGTGGGGTGGATTGTTCGTCTATTACAAGGGTCAGTACATCAAGAGGGTTACTGCCGGTTGGTGATGGACCACTGGCCCGCCCACCGACACCCGTCACGCCTCGACGACTGAAGCCTTCGTGACTTCCGGGTACTTAGTAGGACGTCCTACTATTTCTCCCATGACTGCGACGTCCCCCCAGGCTCCTCAGGCTCCCGAGCTCCACGTGCCCACGAACCCGGTGCGCATCGTCACCGCCTCGAGCCTGTTCGACGGGCACGACGCGTCGATCAACATCATGCGGCGGATCATGCAGAGCCAGGGCGCGGAGGTCGTCCACCTCGGGCACAACCGCTCCGTCCAGGAGGTCGTCGACGCGGCGATCGAGGAGGACGTCCAGGGCGTCGCCGTCTCGTCCTACCAAGGGGGCCACGTCGAGTACTTCGAGTACCTCGTCCAGCTCCTCCGCGAGGCCGGCGCCGGCCATGTCAAGGTCGTCGGCGGTGGCGGTGGCGTCATCGTCGCCGACGAGATCGCCCGCCTGCGCGAGGCGGGCGTGACGATCTTCAGCCCCGAGGACGGCCAGCGGCTCGGTCTCGTCGGGATGATCAACACCGTCATCGAGGACTGCGACACCGACCTGTATGCCGTCCGCTCGGCCGACATGTCTGCCGTCCTCTCGGGCGACCGGGCAGCCGTCGCCCGCGCCATCACCGGCGCCGAGACCCACAAGCTCAGCGACGAGGACCGCGCCGAGCTCACCAAGGCAGCCGAGGGCCGCCACGTCCCCGTCGTCGGCATCACCGGCACCGGTGGCTCCGGCAAGTCGAGCCTCACCGACGAGCTCGTCCGCCGCTTGCGCGTCGACCAGCAGGACAAGCTGCGCGTGGCCGTCGTCGCCGTCGACCCGACCCGTCGCAAGGGCGGTGGCGCCCTGCTCGGCGACCGCATCCGGATGAACTCGCTCGACGGCGACCGCATCTTCTTCCGCTCGCTCGCGACCCGCGGCGGCCGCGAGGTGCCCGAAGCGCTCGAGGACGTCATCACGATCCTCAAGGCCGCGGCATACGACCTCATCGTCATCGAGACGCCCGGCATCGGCCAGGGCGACGCGGCGATCGTGCCGTTCGCCGACGTGTCGATGTATGTCATGACGCCCGAGTTCGGCGCGCAGAGCCAGCTCGAGAAGATCGACATGCTCGACTTCGCCGACCTCGTTGCCATCAATAAGTTCGAGCGGCGCGGCGCCATGGACGCGCTGCGCGACGTCGGCCGCCAGCTCGTCCGCAACCGCAACGCCTTCGGCAAGAAGCCCGAGGACATGCCGGTCTTCGGCACCTCCGCCGCGACGTTCAACGACGACGGCGTGACCGCGCTCTACCAGGAGCTGCGCGGCCTGCTCTCCGAGAAGGGCCTCGAGTTCTCCGAGGGCGTCCTGCCGCCCGTCTCCGTGCGGTACTCGTCGGTGCTGCGCCAGATCGTGCCCGCCGCGCGCGTGCGCTACCTCTCCGAGATCTCCGACACCGTCCGTGGATACCACTCGCAGACCGAGGCGTATGCCGCCCACGCCCGTCGCGTGCAGCGGCTCGAGTTCGTGGACGACGAGCTCGCTGCGGCCGGTCACGAGGACCACGCGGTCGATGCGCTGCTGGCCGAGGCTCGGAAGGCTCTGCCGGCCGAGGTCGAGGAGGCCATCGAGCGTTGGCCCGCGGTCGTCGAGTCGTATGCCGGTGACGAGCAGGTCGTGCGCATCCGCGACAAGGAGCTGCACACGTCGCTGGTCAAGGAGTCGCTGAGCGGCAACAAGATCCGCCGCGTCTCGGTGCCGTCGTTCGCCGACCACGGTGACCTCGTGTCGTTCCTGCGGCGCGAGAACCTGCCCGGCTTCTTCCCGTTCACCGCTGGGGTGTTCCCGTTCAAGCGCGACAACGAGGACCCGGCGCGCATGTTCGCCGGCGAGGGCGACCCGTTCCGCACGAACCGCCGGTTCAAGCTGCTGTCCGAGGGTCAGCCGGCGACGCGTCTGTCGACGGCGTTCGACTCGGTGACGCTCTATGGCCGCGACCCCGACCCGCGCCCCGACATCTACGGCAAGGTCGGCACCTCCGGTGTCTCGATCGCGACGCTCGACGACATGAAGGCGCTCTACGACGGGTTCGACCTCACGTCACCGTCGACGAGTGTCTCGATGACGATCAACGGCCCGGCGCCGACGATCCTCGCGTTCTTCCTCAACACGGTCATCGACGGTGAGATGGCGAAGTTCTCCGAGCGCGAGGGGCGCGAGCCCAACGAGGAGGAGGCGGCCGGCATACGGGCGCTTGCTCTTGCGTCGGTGCGCGGCACGGTCCAGGCCGACATCCTCAAGGAGGACCAAGGGCAGAACACGTGCCTGTTCTCGACAGAGTTCTCGCTGCGGATGATGGCCGACATCCAGGAGTGGTTCATCGAGCAGCAGGTGCGCAACTTCTACTCGGTGTCGATCTCCGGCTATCACATCGCCGAGGCGGGGGCGAACCCCATCAGCCAGCTCGCGTTCACGCTGGCGAACGGGTTCACGTATGTCGAGGCGTACCTCGCGCGCGGCATGGACATCAACGACTTCGCGCCGAACCTGTCGTTCTTCTTCAGCAATGGCATGGATCCCGAGTACTCGGTCATCGGTCGGGTGGCGCGCCGGATCTGGGCGGTCGCGATGCGCGAGAAGTACGGCGCGAACGAGCGTTCGCAGAAGCTGAAGTACCACGTGCAGACGTCGGGTCGTTCGCTGCACGCGCAGGAGATGGACTTCAACGACATCCGCACGACGCTGCAGGCGCTCATCGCGATCTATGACAACGCGAACTCGTTGCACACCAACGCCTTTGACGAGGCGGTGACGACCCCGGGTCCGGACTCGGTGCGTCGGGCGCTGGCGATCCAGATGATCATCAACCGTGAGTGGGGGCTCGCGATGAACGAGAACCCGCTGCAGGGGTCGTACGTCATCGACGAGCTGACCGACATGGTCGAGGCGGCGGTGCTGGCGGAGTTCGACCGGATCTCGGAGCGCGGGGGAGTGCTCGGGGCGATGGAGACCGGCTACCAGCGCGGCAAGATCCAGGACGAGTCGATGCTCTATGAGCACCGCAAGCACGACGGGTCGCTGCCGATCATCGGTGTCAACACGTTCCGCAAGCCCGATGCGGAGGGTGGCACGCCGCAGCACGTCGAGCTCGCGCGGGCGTCGGAGTCCGAGAAGGAGTCCCAGCTGGCCCGGGTCCGCGCGTACCGCGAGGCGCACTCGGTCGAGGCCGAGGAGGCGCTGGGCCGGCTGCGTGCGGCGGCGATGTCGGGCGACAACGTGTTCGCGGTGCTCATGGATGCTGCTCGGGTGTGCACGCTGCAGCAGGTCACGGACGCCTTCTTCGAGGTCGGAGGCCAGTATCGCCGCAACGTTTAGCCATTTGCGGATCGTCGCTGCGTGCGGAGGATGGTGCTCGCTTGCGCACTGCTCGGTGATTGGCCCGAAAGGAGCAACCCCTTCGTTTCCCTGAGCCCAACTCGGTGCCCCTCGGGCCGAACGGTTAGGGCGGTCATCTGGCTCACTCCATGCGTCCAGAGCGCTAGCCCCGCAAGGGCCAGCCCATAGTGCGGTGACCCCGGTCGACCGCTCGGCGTGCCGCTGCAGTCACGGCCCAAACACTAGACGGACTGCTGCCATGTGAATGCCGGACGCTATTGCTGGCCTTCGTCCTTCAGCTTCTTAGCTGTGCGTCGATACACACGATCCGAGATCGCCTCTGCTACAGCATCAATATCAGCCTTGTCCGCCGCGAACTTGGCGAGGCATGCCCTCGCTGCCTGAACAGTTACATCCGCGTCGCGCAAGTCCAAGTCGCGGTACTGCCGCATCCGAACGCGCAATTCGCCTAGTGATCTGCCTGATTTGGCGTGGGCCTCCGCCGAATCGCTCGGTCGGACGAAAGTCAACAGTGCGGAGCACAACGACGCGAGGACCGCTAGAACCGTTGGTATCCATGTGGCCAGGTCCTGTAGTACGGATATAGCAGTCAGGGTTCCCGCAGCTGTTGCCACGAGCCCTAGCCAAAAGTAGGTCCTTCGGGCGCGCTCCTCGTGTCTAAAGTGCGCCTTCTCTGTATATAGAACCGAGGACAAAAGACGGTTCAGTTCCGTCTTGACGGCATCCCGATCTGCTGGCGTCATGTCGCGCCCTCCCAATCCGTAGCACTAGAAAGGGCCTTCAGGAATAAAGAATTTCGCAGAGGCACCCTTCGAAGGTCACCCGGTTCCAACTTTACAGATCCGCGATGGAATAGCCGGCCTATCGTTAACAAGTCTTCAGCTCGAACGTCCTGGAGTGCGCGGTGAACGTCCGACATTTTGACACCGCTCTTTTTCATCCAATCTGATAGAAGAGCGTTTGGACGTACAACGTGGTAATTGTTCAACGCTCTGCCGAGACTCGCATTAAGAATGAACCGGTCTCCACCTCTCGTCGCCCCGGTCATGCTTATAAAGACAATTGGGGGAACCAGCTGCTGCTCTTGGCGATAAAATGGGCTTCGTCTCTTGGGTAGGGCTAGGTCAGCGACAGACATATGTTCAGACAGGTAGCCATGGAGTCTCGGTGCCAAACGCTCAAGTTCCCTCCACGGAAGTTTCGAGTCGATGAGCCAACGGGGCGAGTAGCCCTCAGGCAATCCGGAGCTTGTAGCTTCAATGATGGAACCGAACAGCTCTCTTGGCTTGGGAAGTAGGACCCGTAGGCAACTCTCCTCGAGCCGCAAACTTTCCTTCACCTCATCGTCGACAACGAAGATGTTGTTTGCGCCTGTGGCTATTCCTCGGGAGACGGTGAACAGCGCCCCCAATTCGACGCCACCCGCACGCGGTGTCGACGCTCCGAGGATCCACGAGGAGTTCCACTTCGCTTCGGTCGTAAGCGTGTGACGGTCGACATCTCGCTCTCGCTCCGGAGTAAGCAACGAGTCTCCTTGAGACCAGTGGACGCGGCCTGAGCGCGAAGGGGCACCCTTTCGGTACGTGACCACGACGGTAGATACGCGCTTGCGGTGAAAGCGCATTGCGTCCGTGTAGACGTGCACTGAGAGCAAGTCCACTTGCAACATCAGGTATCGGCGGACGGGTTCCGCTGAGTCGGAGTAAAGGACCTCGCCCGGCAGCACCCACGCGGCCACGGCGCCATGGTCAAGGAAGGCATCTGCGTGCAGCATGAAGTAGATGTAAAGGTTTGCCCGTTTGGAGAGCGTGATGCCGAGGCGGTCCCGAATCTGATCACGCGCTACTTCGTAAGCGTTGCTCGAATCGAGCGATGGGCGCATGTAGGGAGGGTTCGCCAGGAGGAGGTTCGGAAGGAGGCTCTCGTCGGAGGCCTTCGTCCGGATGTCGGCTGGCTTGACGGACAGGAAGTCAGCAACTACGACTCGGAGGTTGGAGCCGTCGAATGCGTGCTGAGTCAATCCGGCACGCTGTATGCGCTTCTCTATTCCGATGGCGGACGTGATTCGAGCTAGAGAGGTTTTAGTGGCCGGCGAGGTTTTGGCCTCGAGAGTGGCGAAGAAGACGCCGCCGCCAATCGCCGGGTCAAGTAGCGAGATCTTCGTCTGCTCGGGAAGTAGATGCTGCAGGGCCTGGTCCACCACTTCTGCCGCAATCTCCGGCGGTGTGATCACCGTTGCCGTTTCTTCTGGACTCTTGGCGTGCGCTGTCTCTTCAATCCCAAGATCCGTGTCTGACAGCAATTGCGGTTGGTGTACTCGGTGAAACACCAGATGATCTTTAGATTCGACCTGCCTGGAGACGACCGAGAGTGGCTTGACGTTCTCGGCGGAATGCACGCGCCGTACGATCTGATCTATCAGATCCAGCTTGGCGTCGGCTGTGACAGAGTGCAGCGCTGCAATAGTTGGGGCTCGGCCGGTCAACTCTTGAAATAAGTCCGCCGCGCCTGTAGTAAGTGCTCCTGGTGCGCCGTTGATGTCTGACCGCAATCCTCGAAAAGCTTCGAAGCTCATGATCACGGATTGGCCGGGGGAGTACTCAAGATTCCACGGGTAGGCTCGAAGGAGTTGTAGCAACTCAAATGCCACGCCGCTTGGTCGCCCCTCGTAAAGGGTGACGTGAAAGATGCTGTCCGGGAAATCAGGCTTGTACGCAATTGATTCAAGACGAGGGGCCCCGCACCGCAGGAAGGTGGTGCCGATCAGCCCCTGCTCGTAGCCAGCAAGGTCGAATGTGCCAGGGGCTTCAAGAACAACTCGGTCAACCTGCGTTGAGGAGAAGACCGCCTGAAAGGAGGGGGGTATCTGAATGTCGGAATAACGTAACGTGATGTGAGGTACATCGGTAGATTGTGGCTGCATAACTCGCCGAATCAGCTGCAAAGCGGAAGCGACTGGATCTTCCAAGAAGAACAGCCCCAAACTGGAGGCCACCACGTTATATCGCCAGCATTCTTGCCAGATGATACCCGCGATCGGCCTCTCTTTGTTGACCAACTGCATCGATGACCTGGTACATGAGGTCGCCGTAACGTCGCGCCCTGATGCGCTCTCGTTTTCGGCGGGTGTCATCGCTGAAGATGGCTTCTATCTCTGAAGTGGGGAGCGCAGTCATCTCGAGGAAATGGTCGTACAGTTCGGACATCTCCTCGAGTGCCTCGCGTGACTCAGGAACGTTCTCGTGAACAACGTCGAGTCGACCCCTAGGGGTTCTGGACAAAATATCAGTTAGCCCGTCGTGGTAAATGGGGTGGATGCTCTCTATGGCGGCGATAGTCGCATAGCAAGTCGTAAGTCGGCTGATGCGCAGTTTGTAGTTCTTAACCCTGTGCGCCGCTCTCCTGTCACGCTTGACCGCTTCGTTGCGACTATTTTCATAGTTTATTAAGAGTGTGGTCCAAAAGCGACGTATGTCATTTACAAGAAATAGCGGATAGAAAGTCTCCTCGTGACCGGGCATGTCTCGGCTGTACTCGGCAATTACAGCCCGTACGATTTCATCGAATACTTCGGGTCTTGTTACCGGCGCACTCTCGAGAAGCATGAGCATCCGCGCCGTGAAATGGTTCCCGTAGTCGTCCTTTCGCCCCCCCAGTCGACGCAGAACCTCATTCGTCCGATGGGTGACAAGGTATCGGCCATTATCAGTAAAGGCAGGGAATCCCATATCCCCGGCGATGCTGTGTAGTTGACGGAAGAATCTCGCCTCTCGGGCTCGATCGTTTCGGCGGTTTGCCTTGAGGCCATACATGAAGAACAGGTCGATGTCACTGTGGACACCAGCTTCCATTCGCCCGTAGGACCCAGCAGCGAACACAGTCAGATCGGACAGGTCGGCGAACGCGCCGGTTTCGTCAAGCCGCAGCCGAAGCTCAGCTAGCTTGTCCTGCGAATATTCTGATCGCTGGGTTCGTATCTCAGATGCCAATGTCACCCTCCTAGGTCGGATGCTCACACTAGTGATTCACAGCTCGCTGCGCTTGCCTAACTCACCGGGGGCCACCCGTTCTGGAATCGCCATTCCGGGCCAGGCAGGAACTGGTGGGCTGGCGTGCATCCGAGTCCGTGACAACGCAGCCTAATCAGCGTGCCTCACCCCGGTGGTTGGACTGACGACTGGCGATCGAGATCCTCGTCGCACCGGCCGGGAGTGCGGCTGGCTCCTTGAAGCCCGAGGTCCACGCTAGGGGTTGAGCGCGAGCGTGAACAGAGTTGCGCGTCCGACGAATTGGAGCAAGGGCCGTGTCATCGGGCCCGCAGGTAACCTGGCCGCCCATCCTGTTGGATTGCAGGTCCGGAGAGCGGTTCGGCGGTCAGCCGTGTGCTCAGGTGGGCCTCGGCGCTGTAAGATCGACCCCGCCAGTCCGAAGCAGACTTCGAAGCCGATCGCGATACACCCGCAACTCCTCGTATGGAAGGCCGACGGCGTCTCCGGCCCTTCGTGGCGGCGCGCCGACCGCGGCCAATCTTGTCTCGTCGGATGCGTCGATCATGCGAGTCCCGTGCGCAAAAGCGTTGCGTACTACCGCGACCTCCACAGCACCCGCTTCCTCGTCGAACACCCCTGTCCAGTCACGGTTGTTTTGGGCGAGGAGCCGCCTCCCCCACGTCTCGATGCCTCCGGCGGACCGCGAATCGATCCCTAGCTTGCTACATGCGGCAGCCTCTGCCAGTGCGTAGGTGTGGATCAAAACCGAGGCATGGAGAATCACTTCGTCTTCCACGGCGGCGACATGGTTGGCGAGCGTGACTTCGTACCGACGGGCCCCAGTAGTAGTCGTGATCTGAACTGCCTCTGGGTCGGCAAGCTCGAGCGAATGCCATAGGTTTCGCTCGCGAGCGAAAGCGACCCGAGCGCTCTCTAGGAACCGAGTGAGTGCGCCCCACTCCGTCCAAACTGTCGACATCAGGCTCCTTCTGCTTCGAGGCGTTCGTTTAAGTCATAGTCTGTCGCACCCGCGCAACGGGAGTGAGTAAGTTGAGAAACTGTCGGAATGGGGTCCGGGGTCAACTGAAGATGCGTGCTACATGGTCCGACCGGCTCTAGAGATGGTCTCGAACCGGCGAGGTCAGATGGGTCGGCTTCGCTACAACGGGCGCCGTCTCCTCCATGAGGTGGGCGCGCAACGCGGTCGCAAACTGGCCCAGCATGCCGGAGGCAGACCCAGCGTTCTCCGCGATCGCCCGGGCAGAAAAGCGTTCGGGATCTTGAGCGGTGGCGGTCACCATTAAGCTCAGGTCGAGCGCACACTTGAAGGCCCAATCGAACTGCTGTCGAAGGTCTGGATCGTTCAGCAGGCCAGCCTCAACCTTGAGTCTAGAGAGGTCGCCAACGAGACTCTTAGCAAGTTGCGGGAAGTCGGGAACCTCGGCTAGTCGAGGGTCATCCATTCGCTCGGGTGTTGGTTGGAGGACGTAGATCACGTGCCCCCAAGCCAACATCAGTCGCTGCTGGCACTCGTCGATTACGCCAAGTATCCGCTCGGCCGCCGTTCGCGACCGTTCCGCCACAGCTCGCCGTCTGTCTTGCCGGAGAGCAGCCATGGCCGCCAAGTAGACCGCCAGCACAGTCACTGCGACTCCGACAAGGGTTTGTCCTAGAGCTAACCAGAGGTCGAACCATCGTTGTCCTGTCATCGCGGAAGCGTACGGGTCAGTGCAGCACTGATCACATATCGAGCTGCTGTCTCTGGCGCCCGCTACGGGAGTCTGTTGCTTCAGATCGCCCAGTACCCGGCGCCGTTGATTCCGGCTCCGCCCCAACCGGTGGAGGCGGATTCTTACGTGGGCGGGGCTGGGCAACACGGCGATCAAGGGGGCACGCCGGTCGAAAGACCTGAGCATCATCCGTCGACAACTCGGGGCAGTCAGATTGCGCTCTGTCTCGCCCAGGCAGGGCGCACTGCGATGGACCACATGTCAGGCGGCTCTGTGTAGAGCGCAGTTCCTCCCGACGAGGCGCCGCCCTTGCCTCAAGAGCTGCGAGTGTTGAGGCTTGACATGCCGGCAGGGACCGAAGAGATCGCCAGGCGGAGGGTGGCGTCGAGTCTTGGGAGCTGCTCGGGGTCGTAGCGGACTGCTGGCATGGAGATGGACAGGCCGGCGATCGCCGAACCCGACGAGTCCCGAACTGCCCGGCCGACTGCCACGACGCCCTTTTCGCTCAAACCGCGGTTGACCGCCAGGCCGCGTGTCCTGATCCGGGCCAGGGTCCGCAGCAACCGTGGCACATCCGGTCGCTCGGTTTCGCGGCCGGCATACCGATCCACTGAGTACAGCTCCTCCACCTCGGCGTCTCTCAGTTCAGCCAGCAGGATCTGCCCGCCCGTCACCCGATGAGCCGGGAACACCATCCCCTCGCGTGAACCCACCCGCAGTGCCTGGGGTGACTCCACCGACGCGATGAAGCGAGCAGTGTCGCCCGTCCGGATCGTCAGGTTCACCGTCTCGCCAACAAGAGCCACCAGGTCCTGCATCGGCCCCAACGCCGCCCGCAACGCTGACGTCTCCGAAGGCGAGTTCCCCGCCAGCTCCAGCACCGGCCCGGCCCGATAGCCACGGTCCGCGCTCTGCACGGCAAAGTCGCGATGGACGAGCATGGCCAGCAACCGGTGAGCCGTCGACCGCGCCACTCCCAACCGAGCAGCAGCCTCCGCCACCGTCAGCCCACCTTCGAGCTGCAACCACGTCGCAAGGCGCAGGGCATGGTCGACAGACGTCACGGCATACGTCGGCTTGGTCTTGAGCTCTCGCGAGTTCACACCCTGAGTCAAGCCCAAGCCATTCTTCTAGGCAGAAATCACTGTTCCGCTCCACCGAACGCCGTCACTCTCGAACGCATGGCAACGACGCCCACCCCCCACCGCACAGCCCGCCCGGTCCGCTCGGCCTGGCTCGTGATCCTGCTCTGCTGGCTCATCGTGGTCTTCGACGGCTACGACCTCATCGTCTACGGGACGACACTTCCCTCGATCCTTGCTGAGCCCGGCTGGGGCCTCTCCGCCACCGCCGGGGGCCTGATCGGGAGCCTCGCCTTCCTCGGGATGCTCGTCGAGGCCCTGGCCGCGGGCCGCCTCGCCGACGCTCTCGGCCGCCGCCGCACCATCCTCTGGTGCACGCTGTGGTTCTCGCTCTTCACCGCGCTCTGCTACGTCGCCCCCAACGCCGAAACCTTCGGCGCCTTTCGCCTCATCGCCGGCCTCGGCCTCGGCGGACTCGTGCCCAGCGCCAATGCGCTCACCACCGAGTTCGTCTCGGTCCGCGCCCGGCGCGGGCCCTCTCAAGGTGTGGGGACTGCCAGGTCCTCACGACGGTCACCGAGCTGGTCCAGCCGCCGAGCCAACCTCGTGACTCCTGCGGTGAGCAGCACCCAGCCGACGCCGACGACCACGAGCGCCACGCGCAGCGAGGCCGTCGACTCGGGGGAGTCGGACCTCAGCAGGTTGAGCACGAGCAGCGCCATGCCCGCCCCGAGCAGGCCCATGCCCCACGCGATCAGCGCGGCTGCCCGCACTCCCGTCGGGGGTGCGCTGTCTGCGTCCATGTCGTCCTCCGATCGGTGCGCCGTGGTCGCCGGTCGCAGATCACGCTAGCGGCGCGGTGGAGCACGGAGGCAGGAATCGCCGGACGGGTCAGAGCTTCGTCATCTTGCGGAACGGTGTGGCGATGCGCACGGTGCTGCTCGTGAAGTCGACCGTCGCACCGGTGACGTCGACGCTGACCACACGACCCAGGCCGTAGGAGTCGTGCAGGACGCGGTCGTCGACGACGAACAGCTCGACCTCCGGCTCGACCCGAGGTGCGAACGGGCTGTTGGCGTGACGCGGACGCAACGGTGCAGATGACGTAGCCATGACCTCCGAGTATGGCCGCTCTCCGGCTCTGTGGCGAATGACGGTGATCCCTACCCCTCCCGGCGACCGGAGATCACCCGCCGTCACGGCGCCTGGGGAGCGGACGGCATACGGAGGTCTTGACACCGCGAAGGTCACGGCGGGACCTTGAGCAGGTCCGTCGTCGCCGGCCCGGAAGGGGCGCGTCATGTCCACGTCGATCTTCGTCCGCATCGACTCGATCAAGGGGGAGTCGCGCGAGCGCGGCCACGAGGACGAGATCGAGGCGGTGTCGTGGTCGTGGGGCGTCGCCCAGGCCATGGGCGCGGGTGGCCCGGGACACGGCGGCGGGTCAGGGCGTGTGGGACGACCGACGTTCTCGGAGTTCACCTTCGTGCACCACGTCGACGCCGCCTCGCCGCTGCTCATGAAGGCGTGCGCGACCGGGCAGCGCCTGCCCAAGGCGCGGGTCACCGTGCGCAAGGCAGGGCACGGGCAGCACGACTTCCTCACGATCGACCTCACCGAGGTGAGCGTGTCGGGCGTCGCGACGTCCATCAGCGCGGACGCCGACGCGGGCGACGAGGTCGTCGTCCTGTCGTTCGCGAGGGTCGACCTCGAGTACGTCCCTCAGGGAGCGGACGGCAGGCCCGAGCCCGGCATCCACTTCACCCACGACCTCGTCAGGACGCGCTGAACGGACTGAACGGGCTGAAGGGGCTGGGGCTCGGCGCAGCGAGCGGTGCGCTCGCCGCGTCGTCCGCCGCACCCGTCGAGCCCGCCGCACCCGTCGAGACCGCAGCGCCCGACCCACCCGAAGCGTCCGGCCCGCCGGGCAGCGCCACCGCGCGCTCCTTCTCCAGAGCGTCGGTCAGGAGCGACACGAGCGCCTCGAGCTGGACGTCCGCCGACGACCCGACCTCCTCGTCGGAGCCGTCGAGCGCACGGGCGGCGAGCCCGGCCTTGTCGTCGATGAGCTGGGCGAGCCGCGAGTCGATCGTCTGCGCGGCGATGATCCGCCACGCGGTGACCGGCTCGGTCTGGCCGATGCGGTGGACGCGGTCGATGGCCTGCGTCTGCTCGGCCGAGGTCCAGGAGAGCTCCGCCAACACCACGTTGGACGCGACCTGGAGGTTGATGCCGACGCCGGCCGCGGTGAGCGAGCAGACGATGACCTCGACCTCGGGATCCTCGAGGAACGCCGAGATGTTGTCCTTGCGCGACTTCGCACTCTGGTCGCCGCGGATCGACGCGTAGCCGATGCCGCGCTTCTCGAAGGTCTCCTGGGCGACGTCCATGACGTCGAGGTGCTTGGCGAAGAAGACGACCTTGCCGACGCTGCGGGCGAGCTGCGCGGCGTAGTCGGCGGCGAGCCCGGCCTTGGCCTGGCCGATCTTGCGCATGAGCGTGAAGACGTTGTCGCCCTTCTCGCCCGACCCGGTGCCGGTGTTCTTGAGCTCGGCGGCGGCGACACGACGGATGAGCGCGTGGTCCAGGCCGCCGGTCTCGTCGCCGAGGCCGTCACCCTTGCTGTCCACCCCGCCCCCGACACCGGACTCGGCGCGCGTCGACATCGTGTAGCGGTAGCGCTCCACGAGCCGGGCGGCCAGCTCGGCCTCGGCCGCGCGGATCGAGCGCCCGATGGCGTCGTCGAGCTCAACCGGCAGGTCGGCGACCCGGCGCGCGGGGATGTCGGAGGCGACGTCGACCTTGCGGCGGCGCACGATGCCCATGTCGATGACGGTGTTGCGGGCCGAGGTGTAGAAGCCGTGGTCCGAAGGGGCGAGCCCCTTGGCCTCGAGCGCCGCCATGAGCGCGGGCCGTGGCTTCTTGTCATCGATCCACCCGAGGAACTGCCAGATCGCCCGGAAGTCCTCGATGTCGTTGATGAGCGGCGTTCCGGTGAGCGCCATGAACAGCGCGTTCGGGCTCCACTCGCGGATCTTCTCGGCGAGCGCGAGCACGTGCTGCGAGCGCTGGGAGGTCTTGTTCTTGATGAAGTGCGCCTCGTCGACGACCATCCCGCGGAAGCCGTGGCGCCCGAGCCAGCCGACGTGCCGGTCGAGGATCTCGTAGTTGACGATGACGATGTCGGCGAAGCCGTCGATGCTCTCGCCGTCACCGTGGATGACGGTCGCGGTCCGGCGCGGGGTCCACAGCGCGGCCTCGTGCGCCCAGTTCGCCTTGACGACGTTGGGCACGACGACGAGCAGGGGATAGGCCCCGGCGGCCTCGGCCGCGAGCAGCGCCTGTGCGGTCTTGCCGAGGCCCGGCTCGTCGGCGAGCAGGAACGTCCGGTGCCCCTCGGCGGCAGCAGCGACGACCTGCCCCTGGTGGTGCATGAGCTGGAGGTCCTCGATGCCGTGCACGACGCGCGACGGCTCGGGCAACGGCATACAGGAGGACTCCCCGCCGTACTCGAACGACCGGAACAGCGGCGACAGCAGCTCCCAGCTGCCGAGCCGGTTCGTCTTCGGACGCGGGGCCTGCGCCGCCGAGAAGTCCGGCGCGAGGAACGGGTTCGCGAGCTGGCGCTGGATCACCGTCTGCGGGACGACGCTGCGCGGTGCCGGGGCGGCAGGGCCGACCGACTCGGGCTCAGCCGTCGGCTCCGGCTCCGGGTCGGGCTCGCGCCCGGCCGCCGCGAGCATGTCGTTGCGCAGGCTGGCCGCCGCGGGCGAGACCGCCGCGCCGTCGGCGAGCAGGGCGAGCAGCGACGTGTCGCGCGCCGCCGTCTTGGCGAGGATCGTCGCGATGCCGTCGAGGCGGGTCATCATCGCGGTCCGCTCGCCCTCGGAGATGGTCGAGTCGGCCTTGACCCGCGCCCGTTCCTCACGGACCAGCAGGGCAACCACCTGGTATGCCGTGCGCTGGTTCGGGCGGATCCGCCCCCGTTGCGCTGCGGCCTCGACCTGGCGGACGGCCTTGGCCAGCACGGGGATGATGCCCTCGCCGTCGCGCTCCTGGGGGCGGCGGCGGTCGCGTGACGGCGTGTGCGATCCGTTGCGGGATGCGCCGCCACGTCGCTGAGGTCGCTGTGCCAAGCGGAAACCTTCTCCTGGGTCGGGCACGGCCTGGGCGCGCTGACGGGCGCCGGACCACCGTGCAGGGGCGCCGCGGTCACCGCGCCGGATGCACGGCATACCGGCTCGAAGGCGAACACGTTCCGGGGGTACGACCCCGGCCCCTTGTCGCTGAACGCGCCCCCGCCGAACGCCGGGACGCACTCCAAGGTTACGTCCTCGGTGGCGTCCGCGGGTAGTTCGGGTATCCCGGGTCGGTCGATACGCTCGGCAGGTGACTGCACACGACGCCTGGCCGACCCTCGACGAGCTGGAGCGGCAGGAGGCCGAGGTCGTCCTCCCCGAGCTCACAGAAAAGGTCGCCTACGACCTCGGGCGCGCGGCCGTCGACGCGGCGTGGCCCGATGCGCTGCCGATCGTCGTCGGCATCTGGCGTGGCGACCACCAGCTCTTCCACTGCGCCCTGCCCGGCTCCACCGCAGACAACGACGAGTGGTTGCGCCGCAAGGGTCGTGTGGTCCGCCGCTTCGAGCGCTCCTCCCTCTACATGGGGCAGCTGTGCCGTGACGCCGGGACGACCCTGCAGGCGAAGTTCCTGCTCCCCGAGTCGGACTACGCCGCGCACGGCGGCGCCGTCCCCCTGCGCGTCGCGTCGGCCGGGGTCGTCGGCTGGATGGGCGTCTCCGGGCTGCCCCAGCGCGACGACCACGCGTTCGTCATCCGCATCCTGCGCGAGCACCTCGCCGTGGCAACGGGCTGACCCCTGCACCCAGCACGACGCGCGCTGCGTCACAGCGCTGCGAGCTCCCCAACGAGCTGGTCGACTCTCGAGGTGGCGAGCTCGACGCTCCAACCGGCCGGCGGTCCGGTGAGGCCAACCAGGCCCTCGGCCCGCTCGACGAGTGTGGTGAGCGTCGGTGGCAGCTCCTGGTGGCACGACGCGAGCAGGTGCTGACCCAGCCCCAGGAGCTCGGCCGCCCCCGCGTGCCCGAGTGCGGCCAGCGCGCAGCCGGCTCCGCTGGCGGCCTCCGCGATCGACGCCGTCGCGGTCGCTGCCTGCGGCCCTGTGAGCGACGTCCGGAACCACAGGATCGCCGTGTCGGCATCGTCGATGGCCATGGCTGCCCAACCGGCGTTCATCGCGGTCGTGCTCGTCGGCCGGATGCCGAAGCGTGCCTCCGCGTCCTCGGCTGCCGTGGTGAGGAGCTCGAGCGCCTCGGCCGGCCGGCCGGCGTCCAGCAGGGCCAGCGCCACCTTCGGCACCACCGTCACCGAGTGGACCGCCGAATGCGTCGTGCCGATCCTCGCGAGGGCGTCACGCGCACCGGCCACCGCCGCATCGACGTCGCCGGCCGCGGCATCGACCACGGCCCCGGTGGCGATGACCTCGGGCAGGAGGTTGGTGCCGGACGCGGCGGCGGTGCGTCCCTCGTCGAGGTGCCGGCGTGCGAGGTCGACGTCGCCGGCTGCGTATGCCGTGATCGCACCCGCGAGGCTCAGCAGGCCGGTCCACTCGGCGTCGCCGGCGAGGACGCGCCGCAGATGCTCGTGGTGCGTCGCGTCCCAGTCGGCGCCCTGCATGAACGCGGCGTGACAGATCTCCAACCGGGCGCGTTGGCGGTCGGTGAGGCCGGGGCGCTCGAGGACCCGGGACGTCCACCGGGCACCGACAGCGCTCGCCTCGACGAACTGCCAGCGCCGGCACAGGGCGATGCAGACGTCACCGGCAGCCACGTCGTCGCCCTCGGCCAGGGCGTTCTCCAGGGCGTCGAGGTGGTCGTCGTGGGTGCGACCGACCTGCTCGACGAGGTCGTCGCTGAGTGCGCTGTCGCGCCAGATCTCGGCGAACCAGGCGCGATGGCGCGCACGCACCCCTCTCTCCTCACCGGCGGCCGCCAGCTCGTCGAGGGCGAGGTCGCGCACGACACGCAGCATGACGAACGACAGGGCAGCAGGGATGCGGTCGACCCGGAGCAGGTTGTGCCGCGCGAGCTGGCGCACCGCCCCGGTGACGTCGCGCACGTCGGGCCCGACGACAGCCCTTGCCGCCGCCACCGTGAACGGGCCCGCGAAGACCCCGAGGCGTCGCAGCACGGTGCGGGCGTCGGGCCCGAGGCGAGCAACGCCCCAGGTCAAGGCGTCGCGAAGGGAGCGGTGCCGCTCGTCCCGCCCGTGGTCCTCGGTCGTCACGTCGAGGGCGCTCGCGGCCACCTCGGGCAGCGAGGCCAGTGAGGCGTCGGCCGCGGCGCCGGCCACGATCTCGAGGGCCAGCGGCATGCCGTCGAGCCGTTCGGCTGCCTCGGCGACGAGCCGGAGATCCTCCTCCTCGACCTGGACGAGGTCGGCCGGCAGGTGCCCCTGGTCGGCGAGCCGCTCGGCGAGGAGTCGCACGGCTGCCGAGGCACGCAGGTCCTCCACCGGCCCCTGCGGATCAGCGGTCACGAGCGGCTCGAGCACGACCACGCGTTCACCGACGACGGACAGCGGTACCCGCGACGTGATGACGATGCGCAGGCCCGGACAGCCCGCCAGCAGCGTCGCCGTCAGGCTCGCGGCGGAGCCCAGCACCCACTCGGCCTCGTCGGCGAGGACCGTGGCTGTTGACGTGCGCAGGGCCGCGACGAGGCCGGCGACCGGGTCGTCCGCAGAGAGGGGGACGCCGGCGGCCAGCGCGATGCCGGCGGCGAGCTCGTCGACCGGGAGTGCCGCGTGCGCCCCGAGGGACACGTGGGCGACCTCGCCCTGCGCCGCCAGCGCGGCACCGACCTCGGCGAGCAGACGGGACTTGCCCACGCCGCCCGGGCCGGTGATCGTCACGAGGCGTCGCCCGGAAGCCAGGGCCTCGAGGACCACCGCGACGTCGTCCTCGCGACCGACGGTGGGGGAGGTCGGCACGGGCACGAGCCGGTTCGGGTGCAGCAGGACGGGCACCGGACGCAGCGAGCGCGCGCTCGGGCCGTCGAGGGTGGGGTCCTGCGCCAGGATGCGGGCGTGCAGCTCGCGGACCGCCGGCCCGGGTCGCACCCCGAGCTCGTCGCCCAGCGCCCGGCGCACGGACTCGTGGACGTCCAGGGCCTCGCCCTGTCCCGACCGCCGGTATGCCGTCCGCATGGCGAGCGCCGCGACGCTCTCGTCGAGCGGGTTGCTCGACAGCAGGGCGCGGGCGAGGTCGTCGGCCTCACGCTCGGCGTCCGAGCCCTCCTCGTCGAGGAGGGCCTCGGCCAGTCCGGACATGGCGCGTCGGCGCAGGTCGGCCAAGCGGGTCCGCTCCGCGAGGACGAGCTCGTCGCTCACCCCGTCGTAGGCCTGCTCGCCCCGCCAGAGCGCGAGCGCCGAGCGGAGATGACCCACTCGCTCGGGAGTCGAGGTCGCACACGCAGCGACGTCGACCACGAGCCGAGTGAAGGCGTCGGCGTCGCTGTCCACGCCCGGCGGCACGACGTAGCCGAGGTCGCTGCTGCGGATGAGGTCGGGCGCCGTCTGTCGGCGAAGCCGAGCCACCGCCGTGTGCACGACCGTCGGCGTCAGACCCAGAGCCTCCTGACCCCAGACGAGGTCGAGCAGGACCTCCGTGGGGACCGCGCGACCACGTCGCGCCACGAGGATAGCGAGCAGATCGCGCGAGCGAGATCCCCGGGGTGTCGCGACCCCGGCGTCGACCTCGACCCAGAGGGGTCCGAGCACCCCGACCCGCACTCCTTCATGCAACCACACGCTGCCGACTCCGAACCGGGGGTCAGGGAAAGCCGGAACGGCTCGTCGAGGCCGCCCGGATGCGAGGCGCCGAGCCGACGGAGCCACGCGACGACCGGGCGGTTGTCGGGGTGGACGTGGGCGACGAGACAGCGGGCCCCAGCGGACCGTGCTGCGGCCACCGTTTCCTCGAGGAGGCGCGAGCCGATGCCCTGTCCCTGTGCGGCGTCGGCGACCTCGACCGCGACCTCCACCGACGTCGGGTCGACGGGGTCCCGGATCCAGCGAGCGAGACCCACCGGTCTTCCCTCCACGCGGGCGACCATGACCTCGTGGCGGCCAGGTGACACGGCCGCGAGCCGCGCGGCCATCGCCGGCGTGAGCCGCGGCATACCGGTGTGGAAGCGAAGCCAGACCGAGGTGGGAGAGAGCTGCGCGAAGACCGCGTGGACCGTGTCGGTGTCGCCGGGACTCAACGGGTGGACGAGGAGCGGCAGGGCAGTGGTCGTCATGGACCCGAGCGTCGTCACGCCGCATGTCGGGGACCTGTCGCGCACCTGTCGTCGCGTACGACGAGCGGCGTGACGTCGACGCCGCTCTGCGTCGGTGCGCCGCAGCGGGATGCGTCGTCACCCACCGGCAGTGGCACGATGACGCCCATGCAGATCGACCAGACCTCCGCCATCGTCACCGGCGGCGCCTCCGGCCTCGGTGCCGCGACGGCAGCCGCCCTCGCCGCCCAGGGCGCCCACGTCCACGCCTTCGACCTCGCCACGGCGATCGAGCATGCCCCGCAGGTCGACGGCGTGACCTACGTCGCGACCGACGTGACGGACGAGGAGCAGGTCCGCTCCGCCGTCGCCCAGGCCGCCGCCGACCCCGCCGCCCCGCTGCGCATCGTCGTCAACTGCGCCGGCATCGGCCCGAGCGCCCGCATCCTCGGCAAGAAGGGCGTCCACGACCTCGCGCTCTACCGCAAGGTCGTCGAGGTCAACCTCGTCGGCTCGTTCACCGTCCTCGCCATCGCCTCGGAGGCCATCGCGCAGACCGAGGCCGACGAGCACGGCCAGCGCGGCGTCATCGTCAACACGGCGAGCATCGCGGCCTACGACGGACAGGTGGGCCAGGCGGCCTACAGCTCGTCCAAGGGCGGCATCGTCGGTCTCACCCTCCCGGCGGCCCGCGACCTCGCGCAGTACGGCATCCGCGTCTGCACCATCGCCCCCGGCATCGTCGAGACGCCGATGCTCGCGACCGTGTCCGACGAGTTCCGCGCCGGGCTCGCCGCCGGTGTGCCGTTCCCGCAGCGCCTCGCCCTGCCGACCGAGTACGCCAAGCTCGCGCTCGCGATCGTCGACAACGACTACCTCAACGGCGAGACGATCCGCATGGACGGCGCCCTGCGCATGGCTCCGCGCTGACGCGTGGCTGCCCAGCGCTCCACCGACGTGCCCCTGGACCTCGAGCTGCTGCCGGGCGTCGACTGGTCGATCTCGATCGTCGACCTCGGCAGCGGTCAGGTGCTCGCCTCGCACGACCCTGATCGGTTGCTCTCGACGGCGAGCGTCGGCAAGGTGTTCGTCCTTATCGAGGTCGCCGAGCGCCTGCGCGCCGGCACGCTCACGTCCGACCAGCCGCTCGACCGTCGCGACGTCACACCCGTCGCGGACTCCGGTCTGTGGCAGCACCTCCGCACCGACGTCCTGCCGCTCGACGACGTCGCGCGGCTCGTCGGCACGGTGAGCGACAACTGGGCGACCAACGTCCTCATCGACCTCGTGGGGATCGACGCCGTCCGTGCCCGTGCGGCTCAGTGGGCGGCACGCGGCTCCGACCTCGTCGACGTCGTGCGTGGGCTGCGCGGCCCCGACGACCCGCCCCACCTCAGCCTCGGCTGCGCCGCCGACCACGTCGACGTGCTCGCGCGGCTCTGGGCCGAACGCTCGACGCCCGGTTCCGTGGGCGAGCACGTCCTCGGGTGGCTGGCGTCGGGGATGGACCTGTCGATGGTCGCGTCGGCCTGGCACCAGGACCCGCTCTCGCACGCCGAGGAGACCGCCGGTCCCGTGGTCGTCAACAAGACCGGCACCAACCTCGGCGTCCGCGCCGACGTCGGGGTGCTCGACAGCGGCGGGCGAGCCACGGCATACGCCGTGCTCGCGAACTGGACCGAGAACCCGCCCGGCACCGGTCGCGACGACGTCATGGACGCCCTGCGCGGCATCGGCGACGCCCTGCGCGCTGCCCTGTCGTGACTGTCCCCGGCCATGACAGGCTGGCGCCCATGACCCCCAGCGACCACGGGCACTTCGACACCGCAGCCAGCACCTGGGACGACGACCCGGCCAAGGTCGAGCGGGCGCGGTCCACGGCGGCGATCCTCGCGGAGGTCCTGCCCCTGCGCGGTGACGAGCGCGTCCTCGAGGTCGGCGGGGGGACCGGACAGCTGAGCCTCGCGCTCGCGGACCGGGTCGGCTCGGTCCTCGTCACCGACGCCTCGGCCGGCATGGTCGAGGTCGCGCGCGCCAACATCGAGCGTGCGGGCGTCGGTGGGAGGCTGGCGGCGGAGCGCCTCGACCTCGTGTCGGACCCGCTGCCGACGGAGCGCTTCGACGGTGCGTGGGCGCAGCTCGCGCTGCACCACGTGCACGACCTGGACGCCCTCCTGGCCCACGTCCGCGAGGTCCTCGTCCCCGGCGGATGGGTGGCGATCGTCGACCTCGACGACGACCGTGCCGGCGCCTTCCATGCGGGTCACGAGGACTTCACCGGGCACCACGGTTTCGACCGCGATGCCTTCGCAGAACGCCTGCGCCACAGCGGTTTCCGCGACGTCATGGTGCGCGACGCGGGCTCGGTCGAGAAGGAGCTCGGCGGCGACCACCAGGGCCGGGGCACGTTCTCGATGTTCCTCGCGGTCGGCCACGCCTGAGGCTCGCGATGACCCGCACGCTGCGCGACGACCTCGGCTTCGAGGTCTCCCTCCCGGACGACGAGGTATGCCGGGTGGTCTCGCTCGTCCCCTCCCTCACCGAAGCGGTGGCCGCGACCGCGCCCGGAGCGCTCGTTGCCGCGACGGACTGGTGCACGCACCCGGCCGACCTCGACGTGACCCGGGTGCGCGGCACCAAGAACCCCGACCGCGCCGCCATCGCCGCGCTCTCCCCGGACCTCGTCATCGCCAACAAGGAGGAGAACCGCGAGCTCGACGTGCAGCGGCTGCGCGCGGACGGCATACCGGTGTGGGTCACCGACATCGAGACGGTTCCGCAGGCGCTGGCGTCGATGCGCCGGCTGCTCGTCGAGGTGTGCGGGTGGGACGAGCCGACGTGGCTCGTGGAGGCCGAGCGACTGTGGGCGGGTGAGGTGCCCGTGCCGTCGGCCACGGTCGTCGTCCCGATCTGGCGCGACCCGTGGATGGTCGTCGGGCACCCGACGTTCACCGCCGACCTGCTCGCCCGCGTCGGGCTCGAGGTCGTCACCGCCGGCGAGCCGGGCCGCTACCCGCACGTGGACGTCGAGCGGCTCGACACCTGCGGCGCCGACCTGGTGCTGCTGCCGGACGAGCCCTACGTCTTCGCCGCCGAGGACGGTCCGGAGGCGTTCTCGCGCACGCCGACACGACTCGTCAACGGTCGCCTCATCACCTGGTACGGCCCGTCACTCGTCGAGGCGCGAGCCGCGCTGGGTCAGCCCTCGTCGGAGTAGAGGACGCGGAACCGCTCGCAGACGACCGGCATGTCGGTCGCGAACCCGTGGTCGTGCGACGCGGTATCGGTGAAGAAGCGCTCATGCACCTCGCGCCAGTAGGCCAGCGACAGGTCCCCCTCGCCCTCGAGCCGCGCGTGCTCCTCGCCCACCTCGTCGAACGGCACGACCTCGACCTCCGTCGACTCGATCAGCGCTCGCGGGCGACCGGCGCCGTCGAGGATGATGCTCAGCGCACCCTGCTCGGGCAGCGGCTCGTCGTCCGCCTCGTAGTCCCACAGCGCGCTCGCCGTCGCCGTCTTGGTCCCGGCGAGGACGAGGTCGAGCAGCTCGTCGGCCTGGGCGGCGTCGGCGCCGAACGACCATGCCGGCGGCGGGACCGAGTCGAGCGGCGTCGGGCCGAAGTACGCGGCGGAGAGGTTGAGCTTGGCGTGCACCCGCGCCAGCTCCCAGAAGGTGGCGACGGCGTCGTTCTCACTCATGCAGCAACCCTAGGTGGGCGGCGCCGACCTGCCTGCGCCGGGACGTGGAGACTGGAGGCATGACGCGCAGCACCGGGATGACCACGACGAGGACCGCAGCGTGAAGGCCGCGGTCCACACGGCATACGACGAGGTTCTCCGCGTGCGCGAGGTGCCGGACCCCGACTGCCCGCGCGACGGCGTCGTCATCGCCGTCGGCGCCACGGGCGTGTGCCGCTCCGACTGGCACGCATGGAAGGGACACGACCCCGTCGATCTCCCGCACATCCCCGGCCACGAGCTGGCCGGGACGGTGGCGGAGGTCGGTGCCGACGTGACCCGCTGGCAGGTCGGCGACCGGGTCACCGTGCCGTTCGTCTGCGGGTGCGGCGTCTGTGAGCACTGCGTGGCCGGCGAGGCGCAGGTGTGCCCCGACCAGACCCAGCCCGGGTTCACCGGTCCCGGGTCGTTCGCCGAGCGCGTCGCGATCAACGCCGCCGACGCCAACCTCGTCGGGCTGCCCGACTCGGTCGACGTCGTCACCGCCGCGTCGCTGGGCTGCCGGTTCGCGACGGCGTTCCGTGCGATCACCGCGCACGGCCGGCTCGAGGCAGGGCACGTGCTCGCCGTCCACGGGTGCGGCGGGGTCGGGCTGTCGGCCGTGATGATCGGCGTCGCCCTCGGCGCCACGGTCGTCGCCGTCGACGTGAGCGAGACGGCGCTGGAGCGGGCGCGTGAGCTCGGCGCCACCCACCTCGTCGACGCGAGCCGCGACGAGGACCCGGCCGCCACCATCCACGGGCTCACAGGGGGAGGGGCGCACGTGTCGCTCGACGCCCTCGGCGCACCGGCGACCGCGGTCGCGTCGGTGACCTGCCTGCGTCGCCGCGGCCGGCACGTCCAGGTCGGGCTGCTGCTCGGCTCGTCGTCCACTCCACCGCTGCCGATGGACCGGGTCGTCGCCCACGAGCTCGAGATCTACGGCTCGCACGGCATGGCGGCGCACGAGTACCCCGCGATGCTCGCCCTCGTCGCCGACGGCACGCTGCGCCCCGACCGGCTCGTCGGGGAGGTCATCGGGCTCGACGGCGCGGGCGCCGCGCTGGCCGCGATGGACCGTCCGGCGACGTCCGCGGGGATGACCGTCATCGCTCTTCCGGGGGTGGATTTCGTTCGCGCGCGGGAGTCCGTGTAGCATCGCCGTCGCACTCAGCCCGGGTCTGACCCGGTGCCTGATCGGCCCCCTTAGCTCAGTCGGTAGAGCGTTTCCATGGTAAGGAAAAGGTCGTCGGTTCGATTCCGACAGGGGGCTCTGGTCCGGACCAGCACCACCGCGTGATGGTCCTCGGCCCCCAAGGCGGGGTAGCTCAGCTGGTTAGAGCGCACGACTCATAATCGTGAGGTCGCGGGATCGAGCCCCGCTCCCGCTACTCAAGGCGATTTCGGGGAATACCCGATGTCCCCTATTCTGTTGTGCTGGCGTCGCGCGAACTCGCTTCGTGAGTCGGCGCGACACGACCACCCAGATCAAACTTTTCGAGAGCAGGTTGCCCCGATGGCCAAGGCCACTGACGTCCGCCCCAAGATCACCCTGGCGTGCACGGAGTGCAAGGAGCGCAACTACATCACCAAGAAGAACCGTCGGAACGACCCCGACCGGCTCGAGCTGGCGAAGTTCTGCCCCCGCTGCAAGAAGCACACCGAGCACCGCGAGACCCGCTGACCCCAGCGTCTCTGCCTCGCCGAAGCCGCCCCCACGTCTCGTGGAGGGCGGCTTCGCCGTTCCGGGCGGGGGAGCGGGTTGCCTAGAGTGTCCGCATGCCCGTGAACGCAGACTTCCAGGGTCGGTCCTATCCGCCGAGCGGTCCGTATGCCGTGACCGCGGCCGACATCGCCGCCTTCGCCTCCGCGGTCGGTTCCGACGACCCCCTCCACCACGACCCCGAGGTCGCGCGGGGCGCGGGCTACGCCGACGTCATCGCGCCGCCCACCTTCGCCGTGACGCTCGCGCAGAAGTGCGACGCCGAGTACGTCAAGGACCCCGAGTCCGGCATCGACTACAGCCGGGTCGTGCACGGTGAGCAGCGCTTCGTCCACCACCGCCCGATCACGGCCGGCGACGAGATCCTCGGCGAGCTCACCGTCGACGCGATCCGCTCCGCCGGCGGGCACTCGATGATCACGACCCGCACCGAGCTCACCGCAGCGGGCGAGCCCGTGTGCACGTCCACGTCCACCATCGTCGTGCGAGGAGGGGAGGACGCATGAGCATCCGCACCGCAGCCGAGACCTCAGCCGGGGACGTCCTCGACCCGCACACCGTGCCGGTGAGCCGCGAGACGCTCGTGGCCTATGCCAACGCCTCCGGCGACCAGAACCCCATCCATCAGGACGAGGACTTCGCGAAGTCCGTCGGCCTGCCGGATGTCATCGCCCACGGCATGTGGACGATGGGTGCGGCCGGGTCGGTGGTGTCCGAGTGGGCAGGCAGCGCCGGCCGGGTCGTCGAGTTCGGGACCCGCTTCACCAAGCCCGTCGTCGTGCCGGCGACCGGCGCGGACGTCATCATCGGGGGCACCGTCAAGAGCGTGGACCCCGAGACGCGTCGCGCCGTCGTCGACCTCACCGTGACGGCTGGCGGCGACAAGGTCCTCGGTCGCTGCGTCGCGACCGTCCAGCTCGACTGATGCAGGAGACCCACGACGCCCCTCTCGCCGAGCACACGACGATGCGGGTGGGCGGCCCCGCCCAGCGCCTCGTCGTGGCCGAGACGATCGACGAGGTCGTCGACACCGTCCGTGAGGTCGACGACGCCGACGAGCCGTTGCTCGTCCTCGGCGGCGGGTCCAACCTCGTCATCGCCGACGCCGGGTTCGCCGGGACCGTGCTCAAGCTCGAGACTTCGGGGATCGACGTCGAGTCCGACGACACCTGCGGTGGGGCGATGGTCCGCGTCGCTGCCGGCGAGGTGTGGGACGACGTCGTGGAGCGGGCCGTTGCGGAGGGGTGGTCCGGGATCGAGGCGCTGTCCGGCATACCGGGTTCGACGGGTGCGACCCCCGTGCAGAACGTCGGCGCCTACGGGCAGGACGTCGCCCAGACGATCGCCCGCGTGCGGGTCTTCGACCGGCAGACGCAGGAGGTGCGCACGTTCAGTGCGGCGGAGTGCGCGTTCACGTACCGGCACTCCCTGTTCAAGGCGACCTCGCAGTACGTCGTCCTCGACGTGACCTTCCAGCTGCGCGTGGCGGACCGATCGCAGCCGATCGCGTACGCCGACCTGGCCAAGGGGCTCGGCGTGGAGGTCGGCGCGCGGGTTCCACTGGCCGAGGCACGCGAGGGCGTCCTCGAGCAGCGGCGGCGGCGCGGCATGGTGCTCGATGCGTCGGACCACGACACGTGGAGCTGCGGGTCGTTCTTCACCAACCCGATCATGTCGGCGCGGCGCTTCGAGGAGCTCGCGGCCAAGGTGGCCCTCGAGCTCGGTGACGACGCCCCGGGGCCGCCGCGCTTCGAGGACGCGAGCGGTGACGTCAAGACCAGTGCCGCGTGGCTCATCGACAAGGCCGGCTTCGGCAAGGGATTCGGTATGCCGGGCCCCGCCGCCCTCTCGACGAAGCACACCCTCGCGGTGACGAACCGCGGGACGGCGACGGCGGCGGAGGTCGCGGCGCTGGCCAGGCAGGTCAGAGACGGCGTGCACGACCGGTTCGGGGTCACACTGGTCAATGAGCCCGTCTTCGTCGGCCACGAGCTCTGAGAGGTGACGCATGAAGACCGTGACGTTCGAGGTGTGGACCGGCGGTGAGGACGTCGTCCTCGACATCACCGACCAGTGCGCGGACTTCGTCGAGGAGCTCGGTGACGGACTGCTGCATGTCTTCGTCCCGCATGCCACGGCGGGCCTCGCGATCATCGAGGTCGGTGCCGGCTCCGACAGCGACCTGCTCTCGGCGCTCGAGGAGCTGCTGCCGGCCGACGGGCGCTGGCGCCACCGGCACGGCACCGTGGGTCATGGTCGGTCCCACGTCATGCCGGCGATGCTCCCGCCCTACGCCACCCTGCCGGTGGAGGGTGGGCACATCGCACTCGGGGAGTGGCAGAGCATCTGCCTGGTCGACCTCAACGTCGACAACCACGAGCGCATGGTGCGGCTCGACTTCCTCGCGGGGTAGCCGGACGCGGGTCCGCAGGTCGTGTGCTGACGGAGTGTCTGTGCTCCGCCTCGTGACGCAGCGCGGGGACGCCGGCCTTGACCGCAGAGGTGGTGCGCTGGAGGAGGGTCTTTGCTCCACCTCGTGACGCAGCGCGGGGACGCCGGCCCTGACCGCAGAGGTGGTGCGCTGGAGGAGTGTCTTTGCTCCACCTCGTGACGCGGCCGCGCACCGGACAACCCTGTGGGCCGGAGACACCCCCCGGCGGGCACGGACGTTCGCGGCGGCTCAGGCGGCGTCGTCGTCGGATCGAACCCACGGAGCCCGGGACGGCCGGGGCGCGTACCACTGCGGCGCCGGACCCAGCCCGTGGAAGAACTCGCGGTGCCACCACCATGTCGGCGGGCTGATCGCGGCCTCGGTCTCGTGGTGCGCGGGGAAGCGGCGGCTGCCGTCACGGATCCGCGCCACCAGCTCCACCTCGGGCCACGAGCCGGGGTCCACGACCTCCGCCGGCGCATCGGCCTGCCCCGGTCGCACGAGGGCGATGCTGAACCCCGTGCCCACCAGGGCGTCGACGACGTCGTCCAGCGAGAACCGTCCGGCCCCGGTCTCCAGCCTGGCGACATGGCTCGCCGACCAGCCCCGCACCGCGGCGTAGGCACGTTGCGAGAGCCCCAGCCGGCGTCGGTGGTCGCGCAGCGCGAGCCCCACGGACCCGGCGACCGTGAGGTCCCTCGCGGCCTTTTCCCTCTGTGCGGCCCGTTGCGCCGCTTTCTCCTCAGTTGTCATGCCGTCGACGGTGCGTCGTGCTCGCAGCTCACCACCAGAGTCCGACGGCGAATCTGTGGACGACCCCCGCCCAGCCCCGTCACTGTGGACAACCACCCGCCCTGTGCCCCGGCTCCCTGACGCAAAGACACCCCCATTCGCTGCACCAGGTGACGCACAGGCCGGTTGCGTCAGCCTCCCGGGGCAAATGGGGGTGTCTTTGCGTGATGGGTGGAAGCACAGACACTCCTCCACCGCACCATGTCCGCGGGCGCCCGTCTCGGCCGTCCCTGCGGCAGCTCAGATGGCTCAGACAGCTCGGACAGCTCAGGCAGCGCTGCCGAGCTTCAGCGTCACGGAGCGGCCGACGGTCCGCGCCGCCTCGTGCGACTCGGCGAGCTGCTGGCGCGCAAGGTCGCGCAGCTCGGCCATCTGCGGCGTCACCTCTGCGAGGGTCAGCTCGGTCTCGATGACGTCGAGGTCGAGTCCCCAGACGTCGACGAGGATCCGACGCAGGTATGCCGTGGCGTGGTCCCAGCCCTCGCGCGGGGTGCCCTGCGCGTAGCCGCCTCCGCGGGCGATGACGAGGAACGCGGGCTTGCCCTTGACCGTCGCGGTCCCTGGCGCGAAGCGCGGGTCGGAGATCAGGGTGTCGATCCACGTCTTGAGGTGCTGGGACACCCCGAAGTTGTAGAGCGAGGTCGCGATGACGACGACGTCAGCCGCGACGACCTCGTCGGCGAGCTCGGCGGCGAGAGCCTGGGCCGCGACCTGCTCGGCGCTGCGGTCGCCCTCGGGAACGAACCCGGCGAAGGCAGACGTCGCCCAGACGTCACTGGGGAGGGGGTGGAGCCCGACGTCGCGCCGGATGACGGTCGTGTCCACGCCCTCCGCCTCGACGATCGACGCCTCGAGGGTGTCGGCGACGGCTCGGCTGACCGAGCCCTCGGTGCGGATGCTGGAGTCCAGCCGGAAGATCGTGCTCATCGCGTGCTCCTCGTTCAGGTTCAGGGACCAGACCGAAGTGGTCTAGATCCACGATAGTATAGAGAACAGATCATCTGGCAAATTGATGATCCGCAACGCCACGCTCCCGCTAGCATGTGAGGCATGACCAAGGTGACCGAAGCCCCCGACCAGGCGCCGTCGAGCGCTACGGGCGTCGACCTCGGTCAGGCCCTCGGTGCGCTGCTTCGGCGATACCTCGACAGCGCGCGCACCGTCGTCGACGAGCTCCCCGGTGGTCCGCGTGGCTTCCAGATCCTCACCATCGCCGCCGAGGGTGTCTGCAGCAACCAGGCCACCATCGCCCTGCGCCTCGGCATCGACCGCACCGTGATGACCTACCTCGTCGACGACCTCGAGAAGGCCGGCATGGTGACGCGGCGCCCCGACCCGGCCGACCGGCGTGCCCGGCAGGTCGTCCTGACCACCAAGGGCGACCGGACCCTCGACAGCGCGTCGGCCCGCATCCGCGAGGTCGAGCGCGACGTCCTCCGGGGCCTGTCCGACGACGAGGCCGAGGTCTTCCGGTCGCTCCTCGCCCGGGTCACCGCCGACGTCCCGGCCGACCACTCCGCGTGCGCGGGCCCCGCCCCGACCTGCTGACGGACCTCCGGCCCCAAGCCCTGCCCCGACCTGCTGACGTCCCGGTCAGTGCCGGGCTCAGCGCCCGCGCGCCGGCAACCGGTGCAGCTCGAGCCCGGACACCACGCCGTCACCGACCGTGCACGTGAGATAGGTGCAGTGCGGCTGGCGCCGCCGGTCCGTGGGCGACCCGGGGTTGAGCAACCGCAGTCCCTCGTGCCGGGTGTCCCACGGGATGTGGCTGTGCCCGAAGACGAGGACGTCGAGGTCCGGGTACTCCGCCCGCATGCGCTCCTCGCGCCGCTGCTTCGGCCCGGTCTCGTGGACCACGCCCCACCGCAGCCCGCCGAGCTCGACGCGGGCCACCTCCGGCAGGCGGCGTCGCAGCTCGGCCCCGTCGTTGTTGCCCCACACGCCGAAGATTCGCGAGGCCCTCGCCTCCAGCGCATCGAGCAGGTCCGGAGTCACCCAGTCCCCGGCGTGGATGACGACGTCGGCGGCCTCCACCTCGGCCCACACCTGCGCCGGCAGGTCTCGGGCGCGTGCCGGCAGGTGGGTGTCGGCGAGCAGCAGCAACCGCAGCCCTTCACCCATGCCACCCGACGGGCCCCCGCTCCCGGACTCACCCATCGAGCTGGTCGAGCTCATCGAGCGCCCCCTCCCAGCGTCGTCGCCGCGCCGCCGGGTCCTGCTCCCACCACGCTGTCCCGCGCTCACCGAGCCCGTGCTTGGCGAGGTCGACCCGGTGCCGTGACTGCGCCGGGTCCTCGCCGGCCTTCTTCGCCGACCGCACCCCCGAACGTCCACGCCCCAGGTGCGACAGCAACCGCTCGGCGACCTCGGGAGGGAGCGCAGGGTCCTGCCGTCGCCAGCGGCGACCGTCGACGACCAGCCACCGCTCGTCGTCGACGTCGCGCTCCTCAGCCACCGGGCGTCACTCCCCGAGCCAGGCGTCGATGTCGGCGTATGCCGTCTCGCGCACCTCGGTCGGCGCCCGCGACGCCCGCAGCGATGCCCGGGCGAGGTCGGCCAGCTCAGCGTCCGAGAACTCCAGCACCCGAGCCACCTCGTACTGCTCCACGAGCCGTGACCCGAAGATCAGCGGGTCGTCGGCGCCCAGCGCCACGGTCGCCCCGGCATCGACGAGCCGTCGCAACGGCACGTCGTCGATCCCGTCGTAGACACCGAGCGAGATGTTGCTCCCCGGGCACACCTCCAGCGCGACCCCGTCGGCCACGACCCGGTCCAGCGTGCGCGGGTCCTCGACCGACCGGACCCCGTGACCGAGCCGGTCGGGCGACAGCGCCGTCAGCGTGCGGTCCACCGCGTCCGGCCCGAGCAGCTCGCCGGCGTGCGGCACCAGCGCGAGCCCGGCGCGCCGAGCGATCGCGAAGGCGTGCGCGAACGCCTCGGTCTCACCACGCCGCTCGTCGTTGCTCAGGCCGAAGCCCACGACGGCACCCGGTCCCTCACCGGCATACCGCGCCGCCAGGCGGGCCAAGGTCCGCGACTCGAGCTCGTGACGCATCCGCGAGGCCGCGACGATCACGCCGACCTGGGCGGCGCCCGGCTCGCGCGAGACCGCCGCCGCCTCGTCGAGGACGATCTCCAGCGCCGGGGTGATGCCGCCGACGAACGGCGCGTACGACGTCGGGTCCACCTGCAGCTCGAGCCAGCGCGACCCCTCGGCCCCGTCGTCGAAGGCGGCCTCGCGCACGATCCGGCGCATGTCGGCCTCGCCGCGCACGCAGTGGCGGGCGGCGTCGTAGAGGCTCTGGAACCGGAACCACCCACGCTCGTCCCGGGTCTCGAACGTCACCGGCCAGTCGGCGCCGAGGGCCGACGGCAGGCGTAGGCCGTGCGCCTGCGACATCTCGCGCACGGTGGCGACGCGCATCGAACCGGTGAAGTGCAGGTGCAGGTGCGCCTTGGGGAGGGCGGCGGTGTCGCGCGCGCGCACCGACCCGGACGGCTCGGGGCTCACTCCTCGACGATGTGCATGGCCGACTCCTCGGCCGACACGTCCTCGGAGGCGCCGTAGCCATCGCCGGAGCCCTCCTCGGCGACGAGGGTCTTCTCCTCGTCGGGTCGAAGGCCCTCGTCGGGGCTCGTGAGCGACCCCGCGTCGAGGACGTCGTCGGCGCTCGCGTCGTCGCTCGGCTCGCCGAGGAAGTCGTCCTCGGCCGGGATCGAGTCGGGGTCGTCGCCGCCGGAACGCGGCTCGGCGTCGAGGCCGGACTCGTTGTCCGGGGCGCCGTAGGCCGAGTTCGGGTCCGGCACCTCTTGGTTGATGCGCTGATCGATCGTCTCGTCCTGCGCCTGTTCCTCGGCAGTGGTGCCCCACTCCGTGTTGCGCGGCTGCAGGTCCGGCGGCGAGACAGGCAGGTTGTCGCCCTCGCTCGAGTCGAGCAGGTCGGGCTGGCCCTCGCCGGCGTCCACGCCGTCGTCGAGGCTCATCGAGCCGAGGTCGTCGCTGAAGTTCTCGGTTCCGGGCTGGTCGCTCATGACCTCACCCTGTCACGCCCGAGAGCTTTTCGGCGGCGGCGAGCAGGACGCACGTCGCGACCCCGGCCATGGCGGTCTCGACCTCCTCGAGGACGGGGAAGGACGGCGCGAGCCGGATGTTGCGGTCGCGCGGGTCCTTGCCGAGAGGGAAGGATGCCCCGGCCGGCGTGAGCGCGATCCCGGCGCCCTTGGCCAGTTCGACGACGCGCGAGGCCGTGCCGTCGAGGACGTCGAGGTTGACGAAGTAGCCACCCGA
This sequence comes from Knoellia sp. LjRoot47, assembly GCF_964253435.1. Lineage (NCBI taxonomy): Bacteria > Bacillati > Actinomycetota > Actinomycetes > Micrococcales > Intrasporangiaceae > Knoellia > Knoellia sp. LjRoot47. The sequence continues at coordinate 293,145 of NZ_CAXUQS020000001.1, read as the reverse complement.
GGGCTTGGACCAGGTCGCCACCTCGCGACCGGCGAGCGCCGAGGTGAGCGCCGAGTCGACCGCGGCGAACTTCGGGCCGAGGATCTCGCGGTGCTTGCGCATGTGGTCGCGCACGCCGTCGGCGGTGCCGAAGAACTGGACGTGCCGCAGCTGGTTGATCTTGTCCGGGCCGATCGAGGCGAACTGCTGGTGCCCGAGGTACCACTTCACGTTCTCCGAGGACGCCGCGAGGAAGGCGACCCCCGACCCGGCGAAGGTGATCTTGGAGGTGGACGCGAACATGATCGGCCGGTTGGGGTGCCCCGAACCGGACGCCAGCGTGATGATGTCGGCGCTCTTGGCCTCGTCCTCGGTGAGGTGGTGGAAGGCGTAGGCGTTGTCCCAGAAGATCCGGAAGTCCGGCGCCGCCGTCTCCATCGAGGCCAGCTCGCTGGCCACCTCCTGCGAGCAGGTCGAGCCCGACGGGTTCGCGTAGGTCGGCACGATCCACATGCCCTTGACCGCGGGGTCCTTGACCAGTTCGCGCACCGCGGCGACGTCCGGGCCGTCCTCGTGCATCGGCACGGTGAGCATCTCGATGCCGTAGGACGCGAGCATCGTGAAGTGCCGGTCGTAGCCGGGGACGGGGCAGACGAACTTCACCGTCTCCTCCTGCGACCAGGGGCGCGGCGAGTCCGGCGCACCGTGGAGCAGCAGCTGGACCAGGCAGTCGTGCATCATCGTCAGGCTCGAGGCACCGCCGGCGACGACCTGTTCGGGCTCGACCCAGAGCAGGTCGGCGAACATCTCGCGCAGCTCGGTGATCCCCGACAGCCCGCCGTAGTTGCGGACGTCGGTCCCGCTCGCGTCCTTGTAGCCACGGGGGAGGCTGAGCAGCTCGTTGCTCAGGTCGAGCTGCGCGACCGAGGGCTTGCCGCGCGTGAGGTCGAGCGTGAGCCCGCGGTCCTTCAAGGCGGCGTATGCCGTGCGCTGGCTCTCGAGGAACGCCTCGAGCTCGGCGGGGGAGAGGGACGACAGGGCGGCGGCGGTCGACTCGGTCACGACCGTCATCGTTCCAGACGACGATGGTGGAGGGCAGTCCTCCCCATGGTGCGAGACACCGCGCCGTTGGAGGGTGGGAGCACGGCGGGCCAGAAGCGCCCACCACCGAGGGAGGGAACCCACCATGAAGTTGTCCACCAGCCGCCACGGCGCTGCCCTCGCGGTCGCCACGCTGGCAGTGACCGGCGCGATCGGCGCCGTGAGCACGACGACCGCGCCGACCGCAGAGGCCGCACCCGGGATGGTCCGAGTCATCTCGCACAACATCGCCAAGAAGCCGGAGGCGCTGACGAAGGTCATCGAGAAGCACAACAGCGCCCGGTTCCCGGGGCCTGAGGTCGTCTTCCTGCAGGAGGTGTGCCAGAGCATGCTCCCGCGGATCGAGGAGAAGCTGGGCAAGGCGTCGTTCCACATGCGACGTGACAACCAGTCGGATTGCTCGGACAACGTCATCGGTGAGGTCGTGGCCTACACGGACAAGAACGCCAGTGTGGTGCGTGACGCCGTGGACTTCGACGTCGAAGGCGAGGACCAGAACTACGGGATGGCGTGCCTCAACTTCTCCTACGCCGGGCGGTCCACGCGCGCCTGCTCCACGCACCTCGCCTCCGGCGACGGCCCGGCCAAGAACGCGATGCGGCTCGCGTCGACGAAGGTCATCCGCGACAAGGCCCGGGCCTGGAACAAGGACCTCATCCTCATCGCCGGCGACTTCAACCGTGAGCCGACCGCGCGCGCGATGGACTACGTCTATGGCGTCGGTCCCGACTCCAAGGGCAACTTCCGGGAAATCACCCAGTCGGCGACGGGCAACGAGGCCCGGACCGGCAGGTTCACCATCGGGAAGGTGAAGAAGAACACCGACCGCAAGGTCGACTACATCTTCGCGTGGAAGGGCCACAGCCGCACGGACGGCGGATGGGCCACGACGGAGTTCACCCCGTCGAACCACCGGATGCTGTTCGGCGCAGTGCCGCTTCGCTGACGGACGAGCCCGCGTGGCGCCCCGGTTCGGACGGTTTCGCGTCGGGCCGGGGCGTCACGTATGCTGTTCCCTCGGTGAAAGCACCATGATTCGTCATGCCTGCCGACACCTCCGGAACCGCCCACCCAACGGGTGCGTTCCTAGGGCAGTGGCTCAATTGGTAGAGCACCGGTCTCCAAAACCGGCGGTTGGGGGTTCGAGTCCCTCCTGCCCTGCACGTACAGATCATCTCGGAGAAGAGGAACCGTGACGGAAGTGGGCGAGTCCCGCGACTCACGCCAGGCGAGCAAGCGCGCCGGCAAGAGTGGCAACCCCGTGTCGCGTCTCTTCGCCTCCTTGGGTCTGTTCATCAGCCAGATCCTCGACGAGCTCCGCAAGGTCGTGCGCCCCACGCGCTCCGAGCTGTGGAACTACACGCTCGTCGTCATCGTGTTCGTCTCGGTGATGATGGCGCTCGTGTCCGGGCTCGACTTCGGCTTCCAGAAGCTCGTCGGCCTGGTCTTCGGCAACGGGGGCTGAGCCCCCGGGCACGTCCGCGAGGACGAGCCCGCACCACGATTGAACCCAACGCTGAACAGGAAGTAGGTCAGCAGTGTCCGACCACACGACGTCCCAGGACGCCGAGTCGACCTCCAGCGACGCCGAGACCCTCGCCGTCGACGACACCGAGAGCGCGGCCCAGCGTGAGTCGCTGACCCTCGGCGACACCGCACCCGAGTTCCTCGACGCGCCCATCGGCGAGCCGACCGATGCGGCCGACGACGCCGCCGCCTCCGACGAGGCCGCCGACTCCGACGAGACGGACGAGTCCGCCACCGACGCCGACTCCGACGTGTCCGACGACGACGCCCCCGCCGAGAGCACCCTCGAGGCCGCGACCACCGACTCCGACGAGGACGGCGACGTCGTCCCGACCGACGTCGACCCGATCCAGGCGTTCAAGGACGACCTCGCGAGCAAGTTCGGCGACTGGTACGTCATCCACTCCTACGCGGGCTACGAGAACCGCGTGAAGACCAACCTCGAGACCCGGATCCAGTCCCTCAACATGGAGGACTACATCTTCGAGATCGAGGTCCCCATGGAGGAGGTCACCGAGATCAAGAGCGGTCAGCGCAAGCTGGTCCGCCGGGTCCGGATGCCCGGATACGTCCTCGTCCGCATGGACCTCACCGACGAGTCGTGGGGCGCCGTGCGCCACACGCCCGGTGTCACCGGCTTCGTCGGCAACGCGCACCAGCCGGTGCCGCTGAGCCTCGACGAGGTCTACACGATGATCAAGCCGGCCGAGCTCGAGATGGCCGCAGCCGCTGCTGCCGCTCCCGGCTCGCCCGCCTCCTCCGGTGGCTCGGCCGCCGAGACCCCGCTCGTCGACTTCGAGATCGGCGAGTCGGTCACCGTCATGGACGGCCCCTTCGAGACCCTGCCGGCGACGATCTCCGAGATCAACGCCGAGAGCCAGAAGCTCAAGGTCCTCGTCTCCATCTTCGGCCGGGAGACCCCGGTCGAGCTGTCGTTCAGCCAGGTCGCCAAGATCTGACGCTCCGCAGCACTGCAACCGGGTCATCGCCCACGGCGTGGGCCCACAACCAGAAAAAGGACACACCGCAATGCCTCCCAAGAAGAAGGTCTCCGGCTACATCAACCTGCAGATCCAGGCAGGTGCCGCGACCCCGGCTCCCCCCGTCGGCCCCGCGCTCGGTCAGCACGGCGTCAACATCATGGAGTTCGTCAAGGCCTACAACGCTGCGACCGAGCACCAGCGGGGCAACATCATCCCCGTCGTCATCACCGTCTTCGAAGACCGTTCCTTCACCTTCATCACGAAGACCCCGCCGGCCTCGGAGCTCATCAAGAAGGCCGCTGGCGTGCAGAAGGGCTCCGGCGAGCCGCACAAGACCAAGGTCGCCAAGCTCACCAAGGACCAGGTCCGCGAGATCGCCGAGCAGAAGATGCCCGACCTCAACGCCAACGACGTCGACGCCGCGATGAAGATCATCGCCGGCACCGCGCGCCAGATGGGCATCGAGACCGACCTCTCCTGAGGTCACCACAACCGTTCCGTATGCCGGCCGCCCACCGCGGGCGGCCGGCATACGGGAAGCGTTTCCTCACCTGAGGCGAGCGCGTGGGAGGGCCAGCGCTGGTCCGGACCACAACTCCATCCCTGACACACAGGAGCAGAACATGAAGCGCAGCAAGACCTACCGCGCCACCGCGGAGAAGATCGACGCCGACAAGGCCTACAGCCCGCTCGAGGCCGTCCGCCTCGCCAAGGCCGGCGCCAAGGCCAAGTACGACGAGACCGTCGAGGTCGCCATGCGACTCGGCGTCGACCCGCGCAAGGCCGACCAGATGGTCCGCGGGACGGTCAACCTCCCCAACGGCACGGGCAAGACCGCTCGCGTCCTCGTCTTCGCCAACGGCGACAAGGCCGAGGCCGCCAAGGCTGCGGGCGCCGACTTCGTCGGATCCGACGAGCTCCTCGAGAAGGTCGCCGGCGGCTGGCTCGACTTCGACGCGATCGTCGCCACCCCTGACCTCATGGGCAAGGTCGGTCGTCTCGGCAAGGTCCTCGGCCCGCGTGGCCTCATGCCCAACCCGAAGACCGGCACGGTCACGATGGACACGGCCAAGGCCGTCTCCGACATCAAGGGCGGCAAGATCGAGTTCCGCGTCGACAAGCACGCGAACCTCCACTTCATCATCGGCAAGGCGTCCTTCGACGAGAAGCAGCTCGTCGAGAACTACGCCGCCGCGCTGGAGGAGATCCTGCGTCTCAAGCCGGCCTCCTCCAAGGGCCGCTACATCAGCAAGGCCACGATGTCGACGACGATGGGCCCCGGTGTCCCGCTCGACTTCACCAAGACGCGCAACCTCCTCGAGGAGGACGCCCAGGCCGAGGCCTGATCGTCCCGCACGTCCCGAGAAAGCCCCCGTTCCTCACGGAACGGGGGCCTTTTCGTGTTGGGTCGACGCCAATCCGCCACGGCGGCCCGTTGTGACCTTGACTGCTCTCCGTGGCCGCAACTTGTTTCCGAAGTAACCCCGGGGTAACTTCGCTGGTGCCCTGTTGCACGGTCGCCTCGGGCCCAGCCCACGGCGACGTCCCCCTGCCACGCACCACGGGCCGGAAGTGAGGTTGTGACATGGGTGTCGCCATCGACGTCCAAGGGCTGACGAAGTCCTTCGGGTCCCAGCAGATCTGGAACGACGTCACCCTCACCCTCCCCCCGGGCGAGATCTCCGTGATGCTCGGCCCCTCCGGCACCGGCAAGTCGGTCTTCCTCAAGACGCTCGTCGGCCTGCTCAAGCCCGACAAGGGCTCGATCATCATCAACGGCGACGACCTCGTGACGCTCAAGGAGGCCGACCTCTACGAGGTCCGCAAGCTCTTCGGCGTCCTGTTCCAGGACGGCGCGCTCTTCGGGTCGATGAGCCTCTACGACAACGTCGCGTTCCCGCTGCGCGAGCACACGAAGAAGTCCGAGAGCGACATCCGCAACATCGTCCTCGAGAAGATGGACCTCGTCGGTCTCTCCGGTGCCGAGGACAAGCTCCCCGGTGAGATCTCCGGCGGCATGCGCAAGCGCGCTGGCCTAGCTCGCGCCCTCGTCCTCGACCCCGAGATCCTCCTCATCGACGAGCCCGACTCGGGCCTGGACCCGGTGCGCACGTCCTACATCAACCAGCTCTTCATCGACCTCAACGCGCAGATCGACGCGACGTTCCTCATCGTCACCCACGACATCAACACCGCGCGGACCGTGCCCGACAACATCGGGCTGCTCTACCACCGGCACCTCGCGATGTTCGGGCCGCGCGAGATGCTGCTCAGCTCCGAGGAGCCGGTCGTGCGCCAGTTCCTCAACGCCCAGACCATCGGCCCCATCGGCATGTCCGAGGAGAAGGACGCCGACGAGCTCGCCGCCGAGTCCGGCCAGGAGCTGCCCCCGCTGCCGCCGATCCCGCTCCAGCTCGGGACGAGCGACGGTGCACCGCGTCGGGCCGAGAAGCCCGCGGGGGAGTGGTGCCGCGCCAACGGCGTCACGCCGCCGCCCGGGTCGTTCGAGTCCGGCAACGCCGGGGTGCCCGGCGTGAAGCAGTCGCGCGACGAGGCACCGGCGACATGAACCTCCTCACCGGCCCGCTCAAGCAGGCGGGCGCCTTCTTCGCGATGGCTCTCGACGTCCTGCGCGCGCTGCCCAAGCGACCGTTCCAGACCAAGGAGTTCATCCAGCAGTGCTGGTTCATCGCCTCGGTGACGATCGTCCCGACGGCGCTCGTGTCGATCCCGTTCGGCGCGGTCATCGCCCTCCAGCTCGGCACACTCACCCGCCAGCTCGGCGCCCAGTCGTTCACCGGAGCGGCGAGCGTCCTCGCGGTCGTGCGTGAGGCGTCACCGATCGTCACGGCCCTGCTCATCGCGGGCGCCGGCGGCTCGGCGATCTGCGCCGACCTCGGCTCGCGCAAGATCCGCGAGGAGCTCGACGCCATGGAGGTGCTCGGGATCAGCCCGATCCAGCGCCTCGTCGTGCCGCGCGTCCTCGCCGCGATGCTCGTCGCCGTCCTGCTCAACGGGCTCGTCTCCGTCGTCGGTGTCGCGGGAGGCTACTTCTTCAACGTCGTCATCCAGGGTGGGACCCCCGGCGCCTACCTCGCGTCGTTCACCGCACTGGCCCAGCTCGCCGACCTCTGGACGTCCGAGATCAAGGCCCTGCTCTTCGGTGCCGTGGCGGCGCTCGTCGCGTCCTACAAGGGCCTCACGGCCGGCGGTGGCCCCAAGGGCGTCGGCGACGCGGTCAACCAGAGCGTCGTCATCACCTTCATGTTCCTCTTCGTCATCAACTTCGTCGTGTCCGCGATCTACTTCCAAGTCGTTCCGCAGAAGGTCTGAGGGGTGAGCACACGATGAGCCGGACCAAGGACCTCGCCGCCCGACCGGGCAGGATGCTCGACAGCCTGAGCGACCAGATGCACTTCTACGTGCGCTCGATCGCCTGGAGCCCGCGCACGATCCGCCGCTACAAGAAGGAGGTCCTGCGCCTCCTCGCCGAGGTCTCGCTCGGCAGCGGTGCACTGAGCGTCATCGGCGGCACGGTCGGCGTCCTGACCTTCATGGCGTTCTTCACCGGAAGCCAGGTCGGTCTGCAGGGCTACTCCTCGCTCAACCAGCTCGGCACGGGCGCCTTCGCCGGCTTCCTCGCGGCCTACCTCAACACCCGCGAGATCGCACCGCTCGTGGCCGGCCTCGCCCTGGCGGCGACCGTCGGCTGTGGCTTCACCGCCCAGCTCGGCGCCATGCGGATCTCCGAGGAGGTCGACGCGCTCGAGGTCATGGGCATCCCGTCGCTGCCGTTCCTCGTGACGACCCGCATGATCGCCGGGTTCATCGCGGTCATCCCGCTCTACGTCCTCGGCCTGCTGTCGTCGTACGCCGCGACGCGGTTCATCGTCACCGACTACTTCGGCCAGTCCAAGGGAACGTACGACCACTACTTCCACCTGTTCTTACCTCCGGTGGACATCCTCTACTCGTTCCTCAAGGTGCTGGTCTTCGCGGTGATCATCATCCTGATCCACTGCTACTACGGCTACACCGCCAGCGGCGGCCCCGCCGGCGTCGGCGTGGCCGTGGGCAAAGCCGTGCGCACCTCGATCGTCGCCATCAACCTCGTCGACTTCTTCTTCTCGCTCGCGGTGTGGGGCGCGACGACGACCGTGCGGATCGCGGGATAGCCATGGCCAACAGCAGCGCTCTCGGACGCCTCGGGCACCGCACCTACGGTGTGGCGTTCCTCGTCGTCGTCGCCCTGCTCCTGTCGCTGTCGATCGCGTCGTTCAACAAGGCGTTCGCCGACGTCGTCAAGGTGAGCCTCGAGACCAACCGCATCGGCAGCCAGCTTCAGGAGGCCTCGGACGTCAAGATCCGTGGGCTCATCGTCGGCGAGGTCCGCTCGATCGAGCCGCACGGCGACGGCGTCACGCTCGGCCTCGCGCTCAAGCCGGAGATGGTCGACCTCATCCCCGCCAAGGTGAGCGCCCGGCTCCTGCCCAAGACGCTCTTCGGTGAGCGCTTCGTCGACCTCGTCCCGCCCGAGGGCGACCAGGGCCGGGCCATCCGCGCCGGCGACGTCATCCCGCAGGACCGCACCACCTTGGCCATCGAGCTTGAGCAGGTCTTCGACGACCTTCTTCCGCTGCTGCGCGCCGTCGAGCCGGCCAAGCTGTCGGCCACCCTCAATGCGCTCGCCACGGCCCTCGACGGCCGCGGCACCAAGCTGGGCAAGAACCTCGTGCTCGTCGACCAGTACTTCACCCGGCTCAACCCGCAGATGCCGACGATCCAGGCCGACATCTCCGGTCTCGCCGACCTCGCGAGCACGTATGCCGTCGCCGCCCCCGAGCTCCTGCGCGCGGCCAAGGCGTTGCTCACGACGAACGCGACGATCGTCGAGAAGCAGAAGGAGCTCGCGGGGTTCCTCGCCGGGACCGCTGGGTTCGCCAACACCACCGCCGGCTTCCTCGAGACCAACCAGAACCGCATCATCCAGGTCGGTCGGGTCCAGCGGCCCACCCTCGAGGTGCTCGCCAAGCACTCGCCGATCTATCCCTGCTTCACCCAGGGACTCGTCGGGTGGCTGCCGCGGGCGCGCGAGATCTTCCGCGACGGGATGTTCCACATCACCATGGAGCTGCCGGAGCAGCGCCCGGGCTACCGCCCGGGTGAGGAGCCCGCGTGGCGCGACAAGCGGGGCCCCGACTGCAAGGGTCTGCCCACCAAGTACGGCAACCAGGACAGCCCCCGGGGCGGGTCGAAGTTCGACGACGGGTCGGACGGTGCGCCGACCAACGTCACCCACTCGGCGCTGCCGCAGGCGTTCCTCGCACCCGAGGGAGCACGGATCCCGACCGTCGACGCCGGGCTCGCCGGGACGGTCGAGGAGCAGCAGCTCGTCGGAGCGCTCGTCGGTGTCGACAGTGGTGAGGACGCCTCTCTCGCAACACTGCTCGCGGGTCCGATGATGCGCGGGACGGTGGTGAGCCAGTGAAGACGACGTCGAGCCTCGTGAAGTTCATCATCTTCGCCATCGTCACGATCCTCGCGACCGGGACGCTGGCGGCGACCATCGCCAACATCCAGCCGGGGGACCGCAACACGTTCACGGCACGCTTCAGCGATGTCACCGGTCTGGCCAAGGGCCACGAGATCAGGATTGCCGGCGTCCGCGTCGGCACGGTCAAGAAGATCGAGGTCGCGCCCGACCGCACCAACGCCGCGGTGACCTTCGACGTGCTCGCGTCGAGCGTGCTCACCCAGGGCACGGTGGCGACGATCAAGTACCGCAACCTCATCGGAGAGCGCTACATCTCGCTCACCCAGGGTCCCGGCGCGGCCACCCCGCTCAAGGACGGGGACTCGATCCCGCTCGAGCGCACCCACCCCGCCCTCGACCTCACGGTCCTGTTCAACGGGTTCAAGCCGCTCTTCGCCGCGCTCTCGCCGCAACAGGTCAACGAGCTCTCGGGCCAGATCATCTCGGTCCTGCAGGGTGAGGGCGGCAACATCAACAGCCTGCTCGGCCAGACCGCGTCCCTCACGAGCACGCTCGCCGACCGCGACAAGGTCATCGGCAACGTCATCACCAACCTCACGACCACCCTGACCACCGTCGAGCAGCACGACGACGCCCTCGGCGAGCTCCTCATCCAGCTCCAGCGCTTCGTGTCCGGCCTCTCGGCCGACCGCAAGGCGATCGGAGAGTCCCTCACCAACATCAACTCGGTCACCGACGAGACCGCGCAGCTGCTCGCAGCCGGACGGCCCGACATCAAGAACGACATCGCCCAGCTGAACGCGCTGGGGGCCACGCTCAACAAGCCGGCCAACACCGCGGCATACGAGAAGTTCATCACCGGCTCGCCCGGCAAGATCAATGCGATCACCCGGACGGCGACCTACGGCTCGTGGTTCAACTTCTACCTCTGCCGTTTCGAGGTCGAGAACCTCCTGCTGCCGACCGGTCCCACACCCGGCGGCCTGGGCTACAACGTCGCCGCTGCGAGGTGCCGATGAGCACCCCGTTCCGCTCCCGTGACCCGCTGCCGATCGGCATCGCGGGTCTGGCCGCCATCGCCCTCGTTCTCCTCGCGGCGTTCAACGCCTCGGCGCTGCCACTCATCGGTGGTGGCGAGGACTACTCCGCGTCGTTCAGCGAGGCGGGCGGACTGCGCTCCGGTGACGAGGTGCGGATCGCCGGCGTGCGGGTCGGCAAGGTCAAGGGCATCCGCCTCGCCGGCAACAAGGTCGACGTCGACTTCCGCATCACCGAGGACGTCGCGTTCGGTCCGGAGTCCGGGGCCTCGATCCGGATGAAGACCCTGCTCGGCCAGAAGTACGTCTCGCTCGAGCCCCGGGGCCGCGGCCAGATGACCGAGGGCACGACCATCCCGATCTCGCGGACGGTCTCGAGCTACGACATCATCGACGCCTTCTCGGACCTCACCGAGACCACCGAGCGGATCGACACCGACCAGCTCGCGAAGTCCCTCGACACCCTCGCCACCGAGTTCAAGGACACGCCGGCCAACGTCACGCTCGCTCTCGACGGCCTGACGAGGCTCTCGCGCACCGTGGCCAGCCGCGACAGCGAGCTCAAGGCGCTGCTCAAGGCCGCGAACTCGGTCTCGGGGACCCTCGCCGACCAGAACAAGGTCATCGAGAAGATCATCGTCGACGCCGACCTCCTGCTCGCCGAGCTCTACGAGCGCCGCGACGCGATCCACACGCTGTTCACGAACACCAGCGCCATGGCCGTCCAGATCACCGGACTCGTCCGCGACAACAGGGCCCAGCTCGGTCCGGCGCTCAAGCAGCTCGACGGGGTCCTCGAGACCCTGCGCAAGCACGAGGCGGACCTCACCCGGACGATCGACGCGATGGCGCCGTTCACCCGCGTCTTCGCGAGCACGCTCGGGACGGGCCGCTGGTTCGACACCTACATCCAGAACCTCACGGTTCCCGTCGGGGCGGTGGGGCGATGAGGATCGGAGCACCCGGCATCCTCGGGAAGGTCGTGGCGGCGCTCGTCGTCGTGGGCCTCGTCGCGGCGGCGTTCGTCTGGTGGCCTCGTGGTGACAAGGTCACCGTGACCGGCGACTTCGGGCGTGCGGTCGGGCTCTTCCCCGGCTCGGACGTGCGCGTCCTCGGAGTGCGCGTGGGCACCGTGACCGCCGTCGAGCCGCGCGGCGAGAGCGTGCGCGTGACCTTCGAGGTCGAGGACGACGTCAAGATCCCCGCCGACGCTAAGGCCGCCGTGGTCGCCCCCTCGCTCGTGAGCGACCGCTACGTCCAGCTGCTGCCGGCGTGGACGGCCGGCCCGGTGATGCAGGACGGCGCGAAGATCCCGCGTGAGCGGACCGCCGTCCCGGTCGAGCTCGACCGGGTCTCGCAGAGCCTCGACGACCTCATGGTGGCCCTCGGCCCCGAGGGCGCCAACAAGGAGGGCGCGCTGACCCGGGTCCTCGACACCGGTGCCCGCAACCTCGAGGGCAACGGGCAGAACCTCCACGAGATGAACCGCAACCTCTCGCAGGCGGTCCAGACGTTCGCCGAGGGGCGTGGGGACCTCTTCGCGACGATCAAGAATCTCGACACCTTCACCGGGATGCTCGCCACCAACGACGCCCAGGTCCGACGGCTCAACACCGACCTCTCCAAGGTCTCGGACCAGCTCGACGGCGAGCGCGACGACCTCGCGGCGGCCCTCAAGAACCTCGCCGTCGCCCTCGCCGAGGTCTCGACGTTCGTCAAGGACAACCGCGCCGTGCTCACCGAGGACATCGACCAGCTCACCGCCCTGACGAGCGCGGTGGCCGCCAAGCGCGACAGCCTCGCGGCGACGCTCGACAACGCACCCGTCGCCCTGTCCAACCTCCAGCTCGCCTACAACCCGTCCTCGGGCACGCTGGACACCCGGGCCAACCTCGAGGGCCTCGACGACCCGGCGCTCATCCTGTGCTCGCTCATCACGGGCCCGACCGGCACGGGCAACACCAACCTCTGCTCGACCCTCCAGAAGCTCATCCCCAAGGGCGGACTGCCGCTGCCGGGCCTGCTCAACCTGCCCGGGCTGTCGGCCGTGCCCGCGTCCATGACGGCCGCGGGCGCCGCACCGGCGGCCGCAGGGCCCCAGGCGCCGCCGGCTCCCTCGGCCCCGGACGTGACCGTTCGCGGTGCCGACGTGACCCTCGGCGGACTGCTCGCGAAGGACACGCCATGACGTATGCCGGCCGCTCACCTCGTGCCCCGCGCGCACCTCGCGCGTCCCGACGCCTCCGGGTCGTCGCCGTGGCTGCTGCCCTGGCCATGGGGCTCACCTCGTGCCAGGGCGCGTTCGACCTCCCGCTCCCCGGCGGTGCCAAGGGCGACGGCCCGTCGATGACGATCAAGGTCGACTTCGCCGACGTCCTCGACCTCGTCCCCAAGTCGGCGGTGAAGATCGACGAGGTGGCCGTGGGTCAGGTCGAGGAGATCGAGCTCAACGGCTGGACCGCCCGCGTCACGCTGAGCGTCCCACGCTCGAGCAAGCTGCCCGACAACGCGACGGCGGAGCTCAAGCAGTCCTCGCTGCTCGGCGAGAAGTACATCGCCCTCGCGCCGCCGGCCGATGGCAAGGGGGTCGGCACCCTCTCGCAGGGTGACCTCATCCCGCTCGAGCGCACCAACCGCAACCCCGAGGTCGAGGAAGTGCTCTCAGCGATGTCGTTGCTGCTCAACGGTGGTGGCGTCGGCCAGCTGGCCGTCATCGAGCGCGAGCTCAACAACGCGCTGCGCGGCAACACCGACGAGATCAAGCACCTCATCGGTGAGCTCAACACCTTCGTCGGGGGCCTCGAGGACCAGAAGGCCGAGATCGTCCGTGCCATCGACATGATCGACCGGCTGGCAGCCCGGCTCGCCGCGCAGAAGGACCTCATCGCCCGCACCCTGGAGGAGATGCCCAAGGGGCTCAAGGTCCTCGCCGACCAGCGCGTCCAGCTCACCCAGATGCTCCAGGCACTCAGCCGGCTCGGCGATGTCGGGACCAAGGTCATCCGGGGGTCCAAGGCCGACCTGCTGGCCAACCTCAAGCTGCTCGGGCCCATCCTCGGACAGCTCAACAAGGCCGGCGACGCGCTGCCCAAGTCGCTCGAGCTGCTGCTGACCTACCCGTTCCCCGACGCCGCCCTCGGCGCGATCAAGGGTGACTACACCAACCTGTCCGTCACCGCGGACCTCGACCTGCGCGAGCTCAAGATCCTCCAAGGTGGGGGAGCGCCGACCCTGCCGGGCGTTCCGAGCCTGCCCAACGTGCCGCTGCCCCAGGTGCCACTCCCGTCCGTGCCGGTTCCCTCGGTCCCCGTCCCGTCCATCCCCGTCCCCCGGCCCACCGCCACCAAGCCCCCGACCAACCCGCTCTGCCCGCCGCTGTGCACCGGCAGCGCCCCCGGTGACCGGTCGTGGACCTCGCTCTACGGAGGTGGTGCCGCATGATCCGCACCTTCACGAGGTTCCAGCTCGCGGCCTTCACCCTCATCACCATCGTGGCGGTGTCGATCCTCTCGGCGAACTACATCGGGCTCACCGAGCGGATCCTGGGCGGGGGCCCCAAGGTCAAGGCGTCGTTCGCCCAGTCCGGCGGCATCTTCGTCGGTTCCGAGGTGACCTATCGCGGCGTCAAGGTCGGACGGGTGTCCGGGCTCGAGCTCGAGAAGGACGGGGTGCTCGTCGAGGCACAGCTCGACCGCGGTACCGAGGTCCCCAAGGACACCCGGGCCGTCGTCGAGAACCGGTCAGCCGTCGGCGAGCAGTACCTCGACCTGCAACCCCGGTCCTCGGACGGTCCGATGCTCGCGACGGGAGACGTCATCCCGCGCAAGGACACGGCATACCCGATCCGGGTCGACGAGCTCCTCCTCCACGTCGACAAGACCGTCCGCTCGGTCGACCGCGACGACCTGCGCACCGTCGTCGACGAGCTCGGTGCCGGCTTCGACGGTTCCGGCCCGGACCTCTCGCGCCTCATCGACAACGGGGACCTGCTCACCCAGGCGGCCATCGACGCCCTCCCCGAGACGGTCCGGCTCATCCAGCAGAGCAAGACCGTCCTCGACACGCAGCGTGACACCGCGCCGCAGATCAAGAACTTCGCGACCGACTTCGCCAACCTCTCCGAGACCCTCCAGGCGTCGGACAGCGACCTGCGGCTCATCCTCGACCGCGGTGTCGTCGCCTCCAAGGAGCTCGAGGGCCTCGTCAAGGACAACCAGGCCGACCTCGCCGTGCTCATCGCGAACTTCATCACCATCGGTCAGGTGACGACCTCGCGCATCGACGGCATCGAGCAGATGTTCGTCACCTACCCCGAGGTCGTCGTCGGCGGCTACACCGTGGTCCCGGGCGACGGGACCGCCCACTTCGGCGTCCAGACGGCGCAGAACCCGCCGGTCTGCACCAAGGGCTACGAGGGGACGAGGAAGACCGACCCCAACCAGACCCAGAACCTCCCGCCGCTCAATGCCAGGGCCGGCTGCACCCTGCCGCGCGGGTCGGCCTCCAACGTGCGCGGAGCCCAGAACGCGCCGCGCCCGCGCAGCGGTGTCGCGTCCTCGCACCCCATGTCGCTGGCCGACCGGCTGCTCCCGCTCGGCAACGCCGCCGTGGCCGACGGTGTGCCCCAGATCTCGGCACCCCTCGCTCCGACCGGCGGAGCCGCAGGGGCAGACTCGTGGTCGTGGATCCTGCAGGAAGCGGCGCGATGAGCCGGAGCACGACCGTGCGGGTGCTCTGGGCCCTCACGGCGGTGGTCCTCGTCGCCACCGTCGCGCTCGCCGCCACCCGCGGACGGGACTGGTGGCAGGCCCGGGCGACCGAGCACGCGCAGAACGACGCGCTCGCCGCCGGACGCCAGCTCGCCGTGAACTTCGCGACGATCGACTACCGCAAGGTCACCGAGGACACCGACCGGGTCAAGGCCGGGGCGACGGGGGAGTTCCTCGCGAGCTACACCTCGCAGCTCGAGGACCTGCGCAAGGTCATCGTCGACAACAAGTCCGTGAGCAAGGTCGAGCGGTCCGAGGCCGCGCTCGTCGACGGGGACGAGGACTCCGCCACCGTGATCGTCGGCCTCATCGCGCCGACGAGCAACACCGTCGTGCCCAAGGGCGAGAAGAAGACCTATCGCACCAAGCTCGGCCTGCGCCGGGTGGGGGAGCAGTGGAAGGTGGAGCGCCTTGAGTTCGTCGGCTAACCGTCGTCCCCGAGTCGCCGGGCAGCGTCGTCGGCCGGCCCGCCCGGACGGCTCCGTCGTCGACCCCACGACGAGCCCTGCCGAGCACGACGAGACCGTCGGTGCCGGCGAGCACGACGAGACCGTCGAGGCTGACGACACCGACGGCACCGACCAGGCATCACCTGCCGCAGCCGACGACCCGGACGACACCCACCTCGACGACGCGATCGAGACCGACACCCACGACGACGACGACGGCGCCACCCCGGTCTCGCGCGCGGCCCTGCTCGCCTCCGCCGTCGCGCTCGCGCTCAGCCTCGCCCTGCTCGCCGCGCTCCTCCTCGTCACCCGCGAGGACCCGGCGCAGCGCGGGCGGGACGCCAGTGCCGCCAGCGCCACGGCCCGCTCGACGCTCGAGCAGATCCTCAGCTACAACGCCGAGACGATGACCCAGCAGATCCCGGCCAACCAGGCCCTGCTCGCCGGCACGTTCAAGGACGAGTTCGCCACGACGATGACCAAGACGATCGTGCCGTTGGCGACCAAGGACAAGACGGTCGTCAAGGCCCGCGCCTACGAGGTCGGGGTCATGTCGCAGGACGACGACACGGTCACCGTCCAGGCCTTCGTCGACCAGGCGCGCACGAGCGACGCCCAGAAGCAGCCCTCGATCGACCAGAACCGCGTCATCGCCACGATGACCCGCGTCGGCAACCGCTGGCTGGTCTCCTCGCTCAAGGCCTACTGAGCACCCCTGTCGAGGCGGGTTCGGCCCACGGCCCGGGGCGCGGCTACCCTCGAAGGACTCAACCGGGAGGGAACCCACACACGATGACAATCTCGATGCGCCGCTCCAGCGGCGCCGCACTCGCGCTCGCCGGTCTGCTCGCACTCGGCGCCTGCGGCTCCGCCGACGAGGGCTCGACCACCGGCACGTCCGACACCGCGTCCAAGGACGCGGGCACCGACGTCGCCCAGGGGGACAAGGTCGACGCCGGCGAGGTCGCGGGCCGCATGGTCAAGGCGATGGAGAAGGCCGGCAGCGGCACCATGACGATGAAGACCGGTGGCCAGGAGGCGACCGGCGACTTCCGCTACGTCGACGGCAAGCTCGAGCAGCACACCAACGTCCCCGTGGAGGGCTCCGAGATGGAGATCATCGCCGTCGGTGACTTCGTCTACCTCAAGGGCCTCCCGGGCCAGGCCAAGCCGTGGGTCAAGATCGACCCCAAGGCCGACGACCCGATCAGCCAGATGTTCAAGGGCATCGTCGAGGGCGGGGTGAGCGACCCGACCAAGATGGCCGCCAACCTCAAGGGCGCCCAGGCGACGGTGAAGTCGAAGGACGGCGACAAGACGACCTACGAGTTCTCGGTCGACCCGGCCAAGGCCATGGGCAGCACGCCGAGCCCGTCGCCGAGCGCGACGATGAAGCCGCTGACGATGACCTACGTCCTCGACAAGGACGACCGCCCGGTGACGATCTCGACCTCGGCCGCGGGCCAGGGCATCGAGGTCTCCTACGGCGACTGGGGCAAGAAGGTCGAGATCTCCGCGCCGCCGGCCGACCAGGTCGGCCCGATCAGCATGCCGTCCGCAGGCTGACCGATCTGCTGCTCGACCTCTTGCCCTGCTGGGACAGCTCGCTGGCGCTCGCCATCCCAGCAGGGCAAGAGGTCGAGAGCGATTTGGTGGCGGGGGCCCTGCCCGTCTACTGTGTCCCTTGACCAAAGACCGCCGGTTGTCCGGTGCACCCGCACCAGACCGAAGGTTCCGCGAGAGCGGGCAACCAGCGCAGGCCGAGTTTCGAAACAGTGCGTCCACCGCGACGTGCCGCCACGAGCCCCGCGCCCTGCGCCGGGGCTCGATCTGTTTCCGTGGTCCTTCCCGGAGGTCGTGACCGACGTAAAGGAGGCCCGAATGTCTCGTGCAGACAAGTCCGCGGCGATCGCCGAGCTCGCGGAGAAGTTCCGTAGCTCCAACGCCGCTGTCCTCACGGAGTACCGCGGGCTCTCGGTGGCTCAGATCACCGAGCTTCGTGGCGCCCTGCGTGGCAACGCGACCTACGCCGTGGTCAAGAACACGCTGACCGAGCTCGCCGCCAAGGAGGCCGGAGTCACGGCCTTCGACGGCCAGCTCGTGGGACCGTCCGCCATCGCCTTCGTCGAGGGCGATCCGGTCGAGGCTGCCAAGGGTCTGCGTGACTTCGCCAAGGCAAACCCCCTCCTCGTGATCAAGAGCGGCCTGCTCGACGGCAAGGCGCTCTCGTCCGAGGAGATCACCAAGCTCGCGGACCTCGAGTCCCGCGAGGTGCTCCTCGCCAAGCTGGCCGGCGCCATGAACGCGTCGCTCACGCAGGCTGTCTACCTCTTTGCCGCGCCGCTGTCGCAGACCGCTCGGGTCGTCGACGCACTGCGCGCCAAGGTCGAGACGGAGGGTCCGGCTGTCGCCGAGTCCGCTCCGGAGGAGACCCCCGCCGACGCCGCACCTGCGGCCGAGGCCACCGAAGACGTCGCCACGGGTGGCGACGAGGCCTGAGCGACTGCGCGTCAGCGCAACCGCTCCAGGTCGTTCCACACCACCGCCACTCACGGCATACACACAGTAGAAAGGCGCCATCATGGCCAAGCTCAGCACCGACGAGCTCCTTGAGGCCTTCAAGGAGATGACCCTCATCGAGCTCTCCGAGTTCGTCAAGCAGTTCGAGGACACCTTCAACGTCACCGCCGCCGCGCCCGTCGCGGTCGCCGGTGTCGCTGCCGCCGCCGGTGGCGGCGACGCTGCCGCCGCGGAGGAGCAGGACGAGTTCGACGTCATCCTGACCGCCGCCGGCGACAAGAAGATCGCCGTCATCAAGGAGGTCCGCGCGCTGACCTCCCTCGGTCTCAAGGAGGCCAAGGACCTCGTCGACGGCGCCCCGAAGCCCGTCCTCGAGAAGGTCGACAAGGCCGCGGCCGACAAGGCCAAGGAGCAGCTCGAGGGCGCAGGCGCGACCGTCGAGCTCAAGTGAGCTGAGCCTCGACAGAGGCTGACTCATCCGCGAACGGGCGGGGTGGATCCACGAGATCCTCCCCGCCCGTTCCGCATGTCCGGGCAGGTCACGTGGTGGGCCACGAGGCGGGGGCGCAGGCGGCGGCACGAGGTGGCGCACGGCATGGTCAGGGCCCCTGACGTGGGCCGACACGCCCGGGGAGGCGTTCCCGGCGCTTGACGTGCGCCGCCCCGCCAGTCATCCTGTGCGGGTCACACCGCGTGCCTCCCGCATGCGACGGTTGACCGCACCCGCATCACGCCCCCTCGGGCGGGATTGGACAGGGTTGGACTGTTGCGCCCTTTTTGTCTAGACTGTTGCTTTGCCCTGCCCATGACCTCCGCCCGCTCTCGCCGAGCGACCTCCGTCGTGCCCCCGCCGCAACCCGGCTCCCGCACGAGTGAGAGGTCCTCTCCACCTCGAGAGCAGACCGGTCGACGTGGGGAGTGCGACCACCGTTGAAAACACATGGCCAGTGGAAGGACCATCCTTGGCTGCCTCGCGCACCGCGTCCAAGACCGTGACCACCGCATTGACGGCTTCGGGCCGTCTCTCGTTCGGCAAGATCCGTGAGCCCCTGGAGGTCCCCGACCTCCTCGCCCTGCAGACCGAGAGCTTCGACTGGCTCCTCGGCAACGAGCGCTGGCAGGAGCGTGTCGCTGAGGCGCGCGCCGCCGGCCGCGACGACGTCCCGGAGCGTTCCGGGCTCGAGGACATCTTCGAGGAGATCTCCCCGATCGAGGACTTCAGCGGCTCCATGTCGCTGTCGTTCCGCGACCACCGCTTCGAAGATGTCAAGTACTCCATCGAGGACTGCAAGGAGCGCGACCAGACCTACTCCGCGCCCCTGTTCGTCACCGCGGAGTTCATGAACAACACCACGGGCGAGATCAAGAGCCAGACGGTCTTCATGGGCGACTTCCCGCTCATGACCGAGCGTGGCACGTTCATCATCAACGGCACCGAGCGTGTCGTCGTCTCGCAGCTCGTCCGCAGCCCGGGCGTCTACTTCGAGCGCACCGCCGACAAGACGTCCGACAAGGACATCTACACGGCCAAGATCATCCCGAGCCGCGGCGCCTGGCTCGAGTTCGAGATCGACAAGCGCGACATGGTCGGCGTCCGCGTCGACCGCAAGCGCAAGCAGTCCGTCACCGTGCTCCTCAAGGCCCTCGGCATGACCGAGGCCCAGATCCGCGAGGAGTTCGCCGGCTACGAGTCCATCGAGCTCACCCTCGACAAGGACAACACCGAGGGCCAGGACGACGCGCTGCTCGACATCTACCGCAAGCTCCGTCCGGGCGAACCGCCCACCCGTGAGGCCGCGCAGAACCTGCTCGACAACCTCTACTTCAACGGCAAGCGCTACGACCTCGCCAAGGTCGGTCGCTACAAGATCAACAAGAAGCTCGGCCTCGACGGCGAGCTCACCAACTCGACGCTCGCCATCGACGACATCGTCGCGACGATCAAGTACATCGTGGCGCTGCACAACGGTGACGAGACCCTCCCGGGCAGCCGCAAGGGCGAGGCCGTCGACATCCGCGTCGAGACCGACGACATCGACCACTTCGGCAACCGTCGCCTGCGCAACGTCGGCGAGCTCATCCAGAACCAGGTCCGCACCGGCCTGTCCCGGATGGAGCGCGTCGTGCGCGAGCGCATGACGACGCAGGACGTCGAGGCGATCACCCCGCAGACCCTGATCAACATCCGCCCCGTGGTGGCCTCGATCAAGGAGTTCTTCGGGACCTCGCAGCTGTCGCAGTTCATGGACCAGAACAACCCGCTCTCCGGGCTGACGCACAAGCGTCGTCTGTCCGCGCTGGGCCCGGGTGGTCTCTCCCGTGACCGCGCTGGCATGGAGGTCCGTGACGTCCACCCGTCGCACTACGGCCGCATGTGCCCGATCGAGACCCCTGAGGGTCCCAACATCGGCCTCATCGGTTCGCTCGCGTCCTACGGCCGCATCAACGCGTTCGGCTTCATCGAGACCCCGTACCGCAAGGTCGTCAAGGGTCGCATCACCGACGAGATCCACTACCTGTCGGCCGACGAGGAGGACGAGCACGTCATCGCGCAGGCCAACGCCACGCTCGACTCCACCGGTGAGCGCTTCGCCCACGAGCGCGTCCTCGTGCGCGTCAAGGGTGGCGAGGTCGAGTACATCCCGGCCGACGACGTCGACTACATCGACGTCTCCGCCCGCCAGATGGTGTCGGCCGCGACCGCGCTCATCCCGTTCCTCGAGCACGACGACGCCAACCGTGCGCTCATGGGTTCCAACATGCAGCGTCAGGCCGTCCCGCTCGTCAAGGCCGAGGCACCGCTCGTCGGCACCGGCATGGAGTTCCGCGCAGCGGTCGACTCCGGTGACGTCGTCGTGGCCGAGAAGGCCGGTGTCGTGACCGAGGTCTCCGCCGACCTCGTCACGGTCGCCGCCGACGACGGCACGTCGCGCACCTACCGGATCGACAAGTTCACCCGCTCCAACCAGGGCAACAGCTACAACCAGCGTGTGGTCGTGGCCGAGGGTGACCGGCTCGAGAAGGGTGGCCTCATCGCCGACGGTCCCGCGACCGACGGTGGCGAGATGGCGCTCGGTCGCAACCTCCTCGTGGCGTTCATGCCGTGGGAGGGCCACAACTACGAGGACGCGATCATCCTCAGCCAGCGTCTGGTGCAGGACGACGTCCTCTCCTCGATCCACATCGAGGAGCACGAGGTCGACGCCCGCGACACCAAGCTGGGCCCGGAGGAGATCACCCGCGACATCCCCAACGTCTCCGAGGAGGTCCTCGCGGACCTCGACGAGCGCGGGATCATCCGCATCGGCGCCGAGGTCCGCGACGGTGACCTCCTCGTCGGCAAGGTCACGCCCAAGGGTGAGACCGAGCTGACCCCGGAGGAGCGCCTGCTCCGTGCGATCTTCGGTGAGAAGGCCCGCGAGGTGCGCGACACCTCGCTCAAGGTCCCTCACGGTGAGACCGGCACGGTCATCGCGGTCAAGGTCTTCGACAAGGACGACGGCGACGAACTGCCCCCGGGCGTCAACCAGCTCGTGCGTGTCTACGTGGCCAACAAGCGCAAGATCACCGACGGTGACAAGCTCGCCGGCCGCCACGGCAACAAGGGCGTCATCTCCAAGATCCTCCCCGTCGAGGACATGCCCTTCCTCGAGGACGGCACGCCGGTCGACGTCGTGCTCAACCCGCTCGGCGTCCCCGGTCGAATGAACATCGGCCAGATCCTCGAGCTGCACCTGGGCTGGGCCGCGAGCCGAGGGTGGGAGATCGAGGGAAACCCCGAGTGGGCCGAACTCATCCCCGCCGACGCCCGCGCCGCCGAGCCGGGCACGCGCGTGGCCTCGCCTGTGTTCGACGGTGTCCGCGAGAACGAGATCGTCGGTCTGCTCGACAGCACCCGCAAGACCCGCGACGACGTGCGCCTCATCGACGGTTCCGGCAAGACGCAGCTCTTCGACGGCCGCTCCGGCGAGCCGTACCCGGACCCGGTGTCGGTCGGCTACATGTACATCCTCAAGCTGCACCACCTCGTGGACGACAAGATCCACGCGCGCAGCACGGGTCCGTACTCGATGATCACCCAGCAGCCGCTCGGCGGTAAGGCCCAGTTCGGTGGCCAGCGCTTCGGTGAGATGGAGGTGTGGGCGCTCGAGGCCTACGGCGCCGCCTACGCGCTGCAGGAGCTCCTCACGATCAAGTCCGACGACGTCAACGGTCGCGTCAAGGTCTACGAGGCGATCGTCAAGGGCGACAACATCCCCGAGCCCGGCATCCCCGAGTCCTTCAAGGTGCTCATCAAGGAGATGCAGAGCCTCTGCCTCAACGTCGAGGTCCTGTCCAGCGATGGCCAGGCGATCGAGATGCGTGAGGCCGAGGACGACGTCTTCCGCGCTGCGGAGGAGCTCGGCATCGACCTGTCGCGCCGCGAGCCCAGTTCGGTCGAAGAGGTCTGATCCGTATGCCGTGCGCTCACCCCTCGCACGACGCGCCAGGTGAGCGCACGGCATACGCAGCCCGCTTCTGACCCACATTCGACACTTTCTAGAGCAACGAGAGAAGGAACCACGTGCTCGACGTCAACTTCTTCGACGAACTGCGCATTGGCCTCGCCACCGCTGACTCCATCCGCGAGTGGAGCCACGGCGAGGTGAAGAAGCCCGAGACCATCAACTACCGCACCCTCAAGCCCGAGAAGGACGGCCTCTTCTGCGAGAAGATCTTCGGCCCGACCCGGGACTGGGAGTGCGCGTGCGGCAAGTACAAGCGCGTCCGCTTCAAGGGCATCATCTGTGAGCGCTGCGGCGTCGAGGTGACCCGTGCGGCCGTCCGTCGTGAGCGGATGGGCCACATCGAGCTCGCCGCCCCCGTCACCCACATCTGGTACTTCAAGGGCGTCCCGTCGCGCCTGGGCTACCTGCTCGACCTCGCGCCGAAGGACCTCGAGAAGGTCATCTACTTCGCCGCCTACATGATCACGAGCGTCGACGAGGACCAGCGTCACTCCGACCTGCCCTCGCTCGAGGCCCAGATCGAGGTCGAGAAGAAGGAGCTGGAGAACCGTCGCGACGCCGACGTCGACACCCGCGCCAAGAAGCTGGAGGCCGACATCGCGGCCCTCGAGGCCGAGGGTGCCAAGTCCGACGCCAAGCGCAAGGTCCGTGACTCGGCCGAGCGCGAGATGAACCAGATCCGCAAGCGTGCGGACGCCCAGGTCGAGCGCCTCGCGCAGGTCTGGGACCGGTTCAAGAACCTCAAGGTCCAGGACCTCGAGGGCGACGAGATCCTCTACCGCGAGATGCGTGACCGCTTCGGTCTGTACTTCGAGGGTGGCATGGGCGCCGCGGCGATCCAGAAGCGTCTGGAGTCCTTCGACCTCGACGCCGAGGCCGAGCTCCTGCGCGAGATCATCGCCACCGGCAAGGGCCAGAAGAAGACCCGTGCGCTCAAGCGCCTCAAGGTCGTCTCCGCCTTCATGACGACGACCAACAAGCCGGCCGGCATGGTCCTCGACGCCGTCCCGGTCATCCCGCCGGACCTGCGCCCGATGGTGCAGCTCGACGGTGGCCGCTTCGCGACGTCGGACCTCAACGACCTCTACCGTCGCGTCATCAACCGCAACAACCGCCTCAAGCGACTGCTCGACCTCGGCGCGCCCGAGATCATCGTCAACAACGAGAAGCGGATGCTGCAGGAGGCCGTCGACAGCCTCTTCGACAACGGCCGTCGTGGTCGCCCGGTCACGGGCCCCGGCAACCGTCCGCTCAAGTCGCTGTCCGACATGCTCAAGGGCAAGCAGGGCCGGTTCCGCCAGAACCTCCTCGGCAAGCGCGTCGACTACTCCGGCCGTTCGGTCATCGTCGTCGGCCCGCAGCTCAAGCTGCACCAGTGCGGCCTGCCCAAGCAGATGGCGCTCGAGCTGTTCAAGCCGTTCGTGATGAAGCGCCTGGTCGACCTCGACCACGCGCAGAACATCAAGTCGGCCAAGCGCATGGTCGAGCGTCACCGCTCCGTCGTGTGGGACGTCCTCGAAGAGGTCATCACCGAGCACCCCGTGCTGCTCAACCGCGCACCCACCCTGCACCGCCTCGGCATCCAGGCCTTCGAGCCGCAGCTCGTCGAGGGCAAGGCCATCCAGATCCACCCGCTCGTCTGCACCGCCTTCAACGCGGACTTCGACGGTGACCAGATGGCCGTGCACGTGCCGCTCTCCGCGGAGGCGCAGGCCGAGGCCCGCATCCTCATGCTGTCGAGCAACAACATCCTCAAGCCGGCCGACGGCCGTCCCGTGACCATGCCCACCCAGGACATGATCATCGGCCTGTACCACCTCACCTCCCAGGTCGAGGGCTCGCAGGGCGAGGGTCGCGTCTTCTCGACCGTCTCCGAGGCCCGCATGGCCTTCGACGCCGGCGAGATCCTGCTCGGCACCCCGGTCCGGATCCGGCTCAAGGACGTCGTCCCGACGCCCGGCACCGAGGTGCCCGAGGGCGTCGAGGTCGACGACGAGGGCTACCTCGCCGAGTGGCTGCCGGAGACGACCCTGGGTCGCGCGCTCTTCAACGAGACGCTCCCGGTCGACTACCCGTTCGTCAACGACCAGGTCGACAAGAAGCGTCTCTCGACGATCGTCAACGACCTCGCCGAGCGCTACAGCAAGGTGCAGGTCGCGGCCTCGCTCGACGCGCTCAAGGAGTACGGCTTCCACTGGGCCACCCGGTCCGGCATCACGGTCGCCATCTCCGACGTCGTCACGCCGCCGCGCAAGCTCGAGATCCTCGAGGGCTACGAGACCAAGGCCACCAAGGTCCAGACGCAGTACGAGCGTGGTCTCATCACCGACGACGAGCGTCGTCAGGAGCTCATCGAGATCTGGACGCAGGCCACCAACGAGGTCGCGAAGGAGATGGAGGCCAACATCCCGGCCACCAACACCATCTTCCGCATGGTCTCGTCCGGTGCCCGAGGCAACTGGATGCAGCTGCGCCAGATCGCCGGTATGCGTGGCCTGGTGTCCAACCCGAAGGGTGACATCATCCCGCGCCCGATCCGCGCGAACTTCCGCGAGGGCCTGTCCGTGCTCGAGTTCTTCATCTCGACGCACGGCTCGCGCAAGGGTCTGGCCGACACCGCCCTGCGTACCGCCGACTCCGGCTACCTCACGCGTCGTCTCGTGGACGTGTCGCAGGACGTCATCATCCGCGAGGACGACTGTGGCACCGAGCGTGGCCTGCCCATGCCGATCGCCGCGACCGACGAGCGCACGGGCACCCGTGGCCTGCACGACGACGTCGAGACCTCGGTCTACGCCCGCACGCTGGCCGAGGACGTCGTCAAGGACGGCGAGACGCTGGCCGAGGCCGGTATCGACCTCGGTGACATCGTCATCGGCGCGCTCTTCGCCGCCGGCGTGGACAGCGTCAAGGTCCGCTCGGTCCTCACCTGCGACAGCAAGGTCGGCACCTGTGCCGCGTGCTACGGCCGTTCGCTCGCGACGGGCAAGCTCGTCGACATCGGCGAGGCCGTCGGCATCATCGCGGCCCAGTCGATCGGTGAGCCCGGTACCCAGCTGACGATGCGGACCTTCCACACCGGTGGTGTGGCCGGTGACGACATCACGCAGGGTCTGCCCCGTGTCGTCGAGCTCTTCGAGGCCCGTACCCCCAAGGGTGTGGCCCCGATCGCCGAGGCCAGCGGCCGGATCACCATCGAGGAGACCGACAAGGCTCGTCGCATCCTGCTCACGCCGGACGACGGCTCCGAGGAGCACGCCTACCCGGTCACCAAGCGTGCGCGTCTGCTCGTCACCGACGGCCAGAGCGTCGAGGTCGGCACCCAGCTGACGGTCGGCTCCATCGACCCGAAGCAGGTCCTGCGCATCCTCGGCCCGCGCGCCGTGCAGATCCACCTGGTCGACGAGGTCCAGCACGTCTACCGCCAGCAGGGTGTGTCGATCCACGACAAGCACATCGAGGTCATCGTCCGGCAGATGCTCCGCCGGATCACGATCATCGAGGCCGGCAACGCGGACCTGCTCCCGGGCATGCTCGCCGAGCGCGGTCGCTTCGAGGACGAGAACCGTCGCGTCGTCGCCGAGGGTGGCACCCCTGCCTCGGGTCGTCCCGAGCTCATGGGCATCACCAAGGCCTCGCTCGCGACCGAGTCGTGGCTGTCCGCGGCGTCGTTCCAGGAGACCACCCGCGTCCTCACCGAGGCCGCGATGGAGGGCAAGTCCGACTCCCTCCTCGGTCTCAAGGAGAACGTCATCCTCGGAAAGCTCATCCCGGCCGGCACCGGTCTGTCGCGCTACCGCAACATCAACGTGGAGCCGACCGAAGAGGCCAAGGCCGCGATGTACTCCATGCCGAGCTACGACGAGTTCGCCTACCCGGCCTTCGGTCCGGGCTCGGGCGAGGCCGTCCGCCTCGACGACAGCGAGCTGGGTCTCGACCGCCTCTGAGGCGCGTCCTGACTGATCCGCGAGGGCGGGTATGCCGTGTGGTCACCACACGGCATACCCGCCCTTCGTCGTCCCGTCCCCTTCAAGCGCGACGTCAGCGTGAGTGGCTGCTGGAACCGCCATCGGCGCTGACGTCGCGGGGGAGGGTGAGAGGCTTGGCCCCATGCGTGACGACATGATCATCCGGCGCGAGCGCGCCGAGGACTTCGCGGCGATCGCGGCCCTGCACGACGACGCCTTCGTGCGGGTCGACGGTGCGGCGCGCTCGGTGGAGTCCAGCCTCGTCGACGAGCTGCGTGGGGACGGCGACGTCATCGAGGACCTGAGCTTCGTCGCCGAGCTCGACGGCGAGGTCGTCGGACACGTGCTCTGCTCGGCCGCGACGCTGGGGGAGGGGGCCGCTGTCGGGCTCGGTCCGATCGCCGTCGCCCCGCGGCTGCAGCGCCAAGGCATCGGCGCCGCACTCATGGCGTCGGTCATCGCCTCCGCCGAGCAACGCGGCGACACGGCGATCGTCCTGTTGGGCGACCCCGACTACTACGGCCACTTCGGCTTCGTCCCCGCGGCCGAGCGGGGCATCGGCTCACCCGGCCCGTGGGAGGACCGTTACTTCCAGGTCAAGACGCTGCGGGCCTGGCGCCCCGAGCTCGCGGGCCCGTTCCGCTACGCCCCGGCCTTCGAGCGCCTCGACGCCTGAGGGTGACCGTGACCGTCGGGTGTCGGGGATCCGGGCCCACACGACCCACGACGGCCCCGGATTCCCGACACCTGGTGCGGCGGGGCCGGGCACCCCGGCCCCGGCGTCCGCGATTTGGAGCACTCACGGCATACCGGTATCGTTGAGCACCGTGTCTGGCTAGGCCCAGACGACACGTGCCGAGTGCGAGAGCGCACGGCCGCCCACCTTTCGCCGGGCGCCCCTCACCACGACCGAGTCACCTTCCTGTGACGCGGGCTGGAGCAGGGGAGAGCAGGGGAAAGCATCCGGTGCGACACACCCGACCGCGGGGGTCGAGCGCCGGACACCACAAGGAGTCGCGGCATCCGCCGTGACATCGACCAGACAGACAAAGGATCCAGGTTGCCTACCATCAACCAGCTGGTGCGCAAGGGCCGGCAGGACAAGACCACCAAGGTCACCACTCCTGCCCTCAAGGGCTCTCCGCAGCGCCGCGGTGTGTGCACGCGCGTGTACACCACCACCCCCAAGAAGCCGAACTCCGCGCTCCGCAAGGTCGCGCGCGTCAAGCTCACCTCGGGCATCGAGGTCACGGCCTACATCCCCGGTGAGGGCCACAACCTCCAGGAGCACTCCATCGTGCTCGTCCGCGGTGGCCGTGTGAAGGACCTTCCCGGCGTCCGCTACAAGATCATCCGTGGCTCGCTCGACACCCAGGGTGTCAAGGGCCGCAAGCAGGCTCGCAGCCGCTACGGCGCCAAGAAGGAGAAGAAGTAATGCCTCGTAAGGGCCCCGCTCCGAAGCGCCCGCTCGTCATCGACCCGGTCTACCAGAGCCCGCTCGTGACGCAGCTCGTCAACAAGATCCTCCTCGACGGCAAGAAGTCGATCGCCGAGACCATCGTCTACGGTGCCCTCGAGGGTGCCCGCGAGAAGACCGGCACCGACCCCGTGCTGCTCCTCAAGCGCGCGCTCGACAACATCAAGCCGACCCTCGAGGTCAAGTCCCGCCGCGTCGGCGGTGCGACCTACCAGGTCCCGATCGAGGTCAAGCCCAACCGCGCCACGACCCTGTCGCTGCGCTGGCTCGTCGGCTACTCGCGTCAGCGTCGTGAGAAGACGATGACCGAGCGCCTCATGAACGAGATCCTCGACGCCAGCAACGGCCTCGGCGCCGCTGTCAAGCGTCGCGAGGACACGCACAAGATGGCCGAGTCGAACCGGGCCTTCGCGCACTACCGCTGGTGACAGCGTCCGGTATGCCGTCCGCTCCCCGCGAGCGGACGGCATACCGGGAACCGCAGTTCCGTTGAACTGCACGGCACGACAGCAGAACCGCACAGCAGAACTTCCGCAACGAGCGAGATGAGATAACCGAGTGGCACTCGACGTCCTGACGGACCTGACCAAGGTCCGCAACATCGGCATCATGGCGCACATCGACGCCGGCAAGACGACGACGACGGAGCGCATCCTCTTCTACACCGGCGTCAACCACAAGATCGGCGAGACGCACGACGGCGCCTCGACGACCGACTGGATGGAGCAGGAGAAGGAGCGCGGCATCACGATCACGTCTGCCGCCGTGACCTCCTTCTGGGGTGACAACCAGATCAACATCATCGACACCCCCGGCCACGTCGACTTCACCGTCGAGGTCGAGCGCTCGCTGCGCGTCCTCGACGGCGCCGTCGCGGTCTTCGACGGCAAGGAGGGCGTCGAGCCCCAGTCCGAGACCGTGTGGCGCCAGGCCGACAAGTACGACGTCCCCCGCATCGCGTTCGTCAACAAGATGGACAAGCTCGGTGCGGACTTCTACTTCACCGTGCAGACCATCAAGGACCGTCTGGGCGCCGAGCCCCTCGTCATCCAGCTGCCCATCGGCGCGGAGAACGACTTCATCGGTGTCATCGACCTCGTCGAGATGCGTGCCCTCGTGTGGCCCGGCGACGCCAAGGGCGACGTGACCATGGGCGCCAAGTACGAGGTCCAGGAGATCCCCGCCGACCTCCAGGCCAAGGCCGAGGAGTATCGCCACCACCTCATCGAGCGCGTCGCCGAGTCCGACGACGACCTCATGGAGAAGTACCTCGGTGGCGAGGAGCTCACGGTCGCCGAGATCAAGGCCGGCATCCGCAAGCTCACCGTCACCTCCGAGCTCTACCCGATCCTGTGTGGCTCGGCGTTCAAGAACCGTGGTGTCCAGCCGATGCTCGACGCGGTCGTCGACTACCTCCCGTCCCCGCTCGACGTCCCGCCCATGGTGGGTCACAAGGCCGGCGACGAGACCGTCGAGATGACCCGCAAGCCGAGCAAGGACGAGCCGTTCTCGGCTCTCGCCTTCAAGGTCGCGGCGCACCCGTTCTTCGGCACGCTCACCTTCATCCGCGTCTACTCCGGCCGCATCGCCGCCGGCTCGCCGGTCGTCAACACGACCAAGGGCCGCAAGGAGCGCGTCGGCAAGCTCTTCCAGATGCACGCCAACAAGGAGAACCCGGTGGAGGAGGCCCTCGCGGGTCACATCTACGCCGCGATCGGCCTCAAGGACACCACCACCGGTGACACCCTGAGCGACCCGGACCACCAGATCGTCCTCGAGTCGATGTCGTTCCCCGACCCGGTCATCCAGGTCGCGATCGAGCCGAAGACCAAGGGTGACCAGGAGAAGCTCTCCACGGCCATCCAGAAGCTCTCGGCCGAGGACCCGACCTTCCAGGTCCACCTCGACGAGGACACCGGCCAGACGATCATCGCCGGCATGGGCGAGCTGCACCTCGACATCCTTGTCGACCGCATGAAGCGCGAGTTCAAGGTCGAGGCCAACGTCGGCAAGCCGCAGGTGGCCTACCGCGAGACGATTCGTCGCACGGTCGAGAAGCACGACTACACCCACAAGAAGCAGACGGGTGGGTCGGGCCAGTTCGCCAAGATCCAGATCCGCCTCGAGCCGCTCGACACCACCGAGTCCGGTGAGCTGTACGAGTTCGAGAACAAGGTCACCGGTGGTCGCGTCCCGCGCGAGTACATCCCGTCGGTCGACGCCGGTATCCAGGACGCGATGCAGTACGGCGTCCTCGCCGGCTACCCGCTCGTGGGCATCAAGGCCGCGCTGCTCGACGGCGCCTACCACGACGTCGACTCCTCGGAGATGGCGTTCAAGATCGCTGGGTCGATGGCGCTCAAGGAGGCCGTCCGCAAGGCCGACCCCGTGATCCTCGAGCCGATGATGGCCGTCGAGGTGCGTACGCCCGAGGAGTACATGGGCGACGTCATCGGCGACATCAACGCACGCCGTGGCCACATCCAGGCCATGGAGGACATCAGCGGCGCCAAGGTCGTCAAGGGCCTTGTCCCGCTGTCCGAGATGTTCGGTTACGTCGGAGACCTCCGGTCGAAGACGCAGGGCCGGGCGAACTACTCGATGGAGTTCGACTCCTACGCAGAGGTTCCCAAGTCCGTGGCCGAAGAGATCATCGCCAAGACCCGAGGCGAGTGACCGCTAGACTGGTCGCTGGTCCACGGATCTGAGCACCCAGGTCGACACGCACATGCCGTCGACCGCACTCAGTTCAACCACCCCCAAGTACGACGCCACGTCCTGCCCGGTCGTGAGGCGTTTCACCAAAGAGTCCTGAGGAGGACACCAAGTGGCGAAGGCAAAGTTCGAGCGGACCAAGCCGCACGTCAACATCGGCACCATTGGTCACATCGACCACGGTAAGACGACGCTGACGGCTGCGATCTCCAAGGTCCTGCACGACAAGTACCCGGACCTGAACCCGCAGTTCGCGTTCGACGACATCGACAAGGCGCCCGAGGAGAAGCAGCGCGGTATCACCATCTCCATCGCGCACATCGAGTACCAGACCGAGAAGCGTCACTACGCGCACGTCGACTGCCCGGGTCACGCGGACTACGTCAAGAACATGATCACCGGTGCTGCGCAGATGGACGGTGCGATTCTCGTCGTCGCCGCCACTGACGGCCCGATGCCGCAGACCAAGGAGCACATCATCCTGGCCCGCCAGGTGGGTGTCCCCTACATCGTCGTGGCGCTCAACAAGGCCGACATGGTCGACGACGAGGAGATCCTCGAGCTCGTCGAGATGGAGGTCCGCGAGCTGCTGTCCACCTACGAGTTCCCGGGCGACGACGTCCCCGTGGTCAAGGTCTCGGCGCTCAAGGCGCTCGAGGGCGACGCCGAGTGGGGCCAGTCGGTCATCGAGCTCATGGACGCGGTCGACGAGGCCATCCCGGAGCCCGAGCGTGACATCGACAAGCCGTTCCTCATGCCCGTCGAGGACGTCTTCACGATCACCGGTCGTGGCACCGTCGTCACCGGTCGTATCGAGCGTGGCGTCCTGACCGTCAACGAGGACGTCGAGATCGTCGGCATCCACGAGGGTCCCGCCACCAAGACGACCGTCACCGGCATCGAGATGTTCCGCAAGCTCCTCGACGAGGGTCGTGCGGGCGAGAACGTCGGCCTCCTCATCCGCGGTATCAAGCGCGAGGACGTCGAGCGCGGCCAGGTCATCGTGAAGCCGGGTTCCATCACCCCGCACACGAACTTCGAGGCCAACGTCGTCATCCTGTCCAAGGACGAGGGCGGCCGTCACACGCCGTTCTACGACAACTACCGCCCGCAGTTCTACTTCCGCACCACGGACGTCACCGGCGTCGTCTCGCTGCCCGAGGGCACCGAGATGGTCATGCCCGGTGACAACACCGAGATGTCGGTCGAGCTCATCCAGCCGATCGCCATGGAAGAGGGCCTCAAGTTCGCCATCCGTGAGGGTGGCCGGACCGTCGGCGCCGGTCGCGTCACCAAGATCACCAAGTGATCTGACTGAGCGACTGCGTTCCTGACGCACTCGAGAAGGGCCCCGTCTGCGTGAAGCAGGCGGGGCCCTTCCGCATGGTCGAGCGCTCGGTCAGCCGATGCGGGGACGGCCCTTCTTGTCCCACGTGATCGCCGCGGTGTAGGTCGAGCGGACGTCAGTGGTCGGCAGGACGTCCGTGGCCGGGGTCGCGGTGTCCCACGCGTGGAAGGCGATGCGCGTCCCCGCAGGTGTCTCGATGGGCGTTGCTCCTCCGGGCCCGCACAGGCCCGACGACTCCTGGTCGAGCAGCACCTTCTTGTCCTTCGGCAGGAACTCGCCCTCCCAGAGGCTGTCGGCACGCCAGACCTCGATGTTGTAGCCGCAGCCGACGTAGTCCTTCCGCGACACGAACAGGTAGACGCCGCCCCGCACGGCCACGGGGTTGAGGACGAAGGGAGCCTCCATCCGGCCATGGTGCTGGAGCTTGACCTTCGCGGCGGAGCCGCGGGTGACGCAGTCCTTGCCCATGGGCTTGGCCCAGATCTTGAAGTTCCTCGTGTTGCCCTGGCTGGTCTTGAAGACCATGTAGCAGTTGCCCTCGGCGGACACGTAGGCCGAGGGGTCGATCGCCTCGGCGCCACCACCCGCGGTCGAGGGGGCGCAGAGGGGCCCGCCCTCCGCGACGAACTGACCCATGACGTCGGTCGACGTGGCGATGCCGACGCAGTTGCGCTCCTGCCGGGCATGCCAGGCCGTGTAGTACATGACGAAGGTGCCGCCCACCTGGATGACGCTGGGCGCCCACAGGCGGCGGCCCATCGACGGCGCCTCGCCGATCCAGTCGGGAAGCACCCTCATGGAGGGCTCGGCGGGCACGGGGCTGTACGGGCTGTCGTAGGACAGCGCCGACGACGCGGGGAACCCGGCGCCCGTCCCGTGGATGGTCACGCCACCGCCGGTGAAGATGAAGCCGGGGTCCGGGAGGTTGAGGCCCGTGTCGTGGATCGTCCTGGGGGCTGCCTGCGCCGGGAACGCCACACCGACGAGCAGCAGTCCGGCGGCGAGGACGCCGGCCGAGGCCCTCCCCAGTCGCGTGCGGCGTGGTCCTGTGCGGCCCAACGGGTGCGCGGGCACGGGTCGTTGCATGGTTCCCCCAAGGTCGTCGGGCGTCCTCGATGACCCCCGAGTGACGCGCACACTACTCAGCCACACCGATCTGGCAAGGGTCGCTTCCCCGTGGGCCGAGGGACAGCCGCGGCGCAGGTTCCGGACTGACAGGTTCGTGACAGGTTCGCCATGGGATCGCCCCAGAACGGCCCACCACTCTGGAGCGAGCAGGGTCGACCAGACCGGGTCGGCTGAGACGAGAGGACACCCCTCATGCCCAGGATCACCAGGACCAGCGCCCTCGCCGGGGTGGCGGGAGCCGCCGCGGTGACGTTGGCCGGCTTCGGAGCCAACGCCGCCCTCGCCGAGAGCACACCCACCCCGTCGCCGAGCTCGTCGACGTCGACCGAGCAGCCCGGCAGCTCAGTACCGGGTGCACCCGGCGACCGCGGTGGTCGGGGCCATGGCCCCGGCGGCATGCGCGGGGCCGACGGCGCCGCCCTCGCCAAGGCGCTGGGCCTCGACGAGGCCAAGGTCGAGGCCGCGATCACCAAGGTGCGCGAGGCCAACCGTCCGACGGACAAGCCCACCGAGGGCACGCCGCCGAGCGAGGCCGACCGCCAGGCGAGGCAGACGGCATACGTCACGGCCCTGGCCAAGGAGCTCGGTGTCACCGAGGCCAAGCTCACCGCGGCGCTCGCGACGGTGCGCACCGCCCATGAGGCCGAGCACCGCACGCAGCTGTCGGAGCGCATCGACGAGGCGGTCGACGCGGGCAAGCTCACCGCGGCGGACAAGGCGTCCGTCCTCAAGGCGTTCGACGCCGGCGTCCTCGGCGGTGGTCCGCGCTGACCTGACCCCACACAGCAGAAGCCCTCGCGGGACAGGGAGCCGCGGGGGCTTCCGCGCGTGCGGAGGGGAGGGAGTCGACGCGCCACGCGCGCCGGTATGCCGCCCGCTCCCGCCCCGATTTGGTAGGTCGCCCCCGCCTCTGGCACACTTGTCAGGTTGCTTGGTGCAGGACGTCATCCCCTCGACTCTCGAGAGGAATCGGCCCGCCACTGCACGTGAGAACACACCGAACCGGCCAGTGCCGGGGCGACACACGGCAGGTACGAGCATCTCCGGTTCACCGGAGCTTCGATCCAACTGACGGACTGGCGCGGAATCGCGTATGCCGTTGGACCGCGGAGCGGGCGCGACACGCCCGACCTCGGGGGTCGGAGCCAGGGAATCGACCCAGACAGAAGTAAGAAGACGGCGAGAGAGAGACGGAAGCCAAGATGGCGGGACAGAAGATCCGCATCCGCTTGAAGTCGTATGACCACGAGGTCATCGACAACTCGGCGCGGAAGATCGTCGACACGGTGACCCGTGCCGGCGCAACGGTGGTCGGCCCGGTGCCGCTGCCCACGGAGAAGAACGTCTTCGTGGTCATCCGTTCGCCGCACAAGTACAAGGACAGCCGCGAGCACTTCGAGATGCGCACCCACAAGCGCCTCATCGACATCATCGACCCGACGCCCAAGGCCGTCGACTCGCTGATGCGTCTCGACCTGCCGGCTGACGTCAACATCGAGATCAAGCTCTGAGGGTTGACTGATGACTGACATTGCAACCAAGACCGTGAAGGGCGTGCTGGGCAAGAAGCTCGGCATGACCCAGGTGTGGGACGCCGACAACAAGCTCGTCCCCGTCACCGTCATCGAGGCCGGCCCCTGCGTCGTGACGCAGGTCCGCAACGCCGAGACCGATGGCTACGCCGCCGTGCAGATCGCCTTCGGTGCGATCGACCCGCGCAAGGTGACCAAGCCGCTCACCGGCCACTTCGAGAAGGCCGGCGTCACGCCGCGCCGCCACATCGTCGAGCTCCGCACCGCGGACGCCGCCGAGTACTCGCTGGGCCAGGAGCTCACCGCCGAGACGTTCGAGGCCGGCACGGCCGTCGACATCTCCGGCACCACCAAGGGCAAGGGCTTCGCCGGTGTCATGAAGCGTCACGGCTTCCACGGCGTCTCGTCCTCGCACGGTGCGCACAAGAACCACCGCAAGCCGGGCTCCATCGGTGGCTGCGCCACCCCGGGCCGTGTCTTCAAGGGCATGCGCATGGCCGGCCGCATGGGTGGCGTGCGCCAGACCACCCAGAACCTCACGATCCACGCCGTGGACGCCGACAAGGGCCTGCTGCTCGTCAAGGGCGCCGTCCCCGGTCCCCGCGGTGCGGTCGTGCTCGTCCGCAACGCCGTGAAGGGAGCGTGACCCGGATGGCTACCGCCAAGACCGTGAACGCTGACCTGCCCGCCGAGATCTTCGACGTGCAGACCAACGTCCCGCTCATCCACCAGGTCGTCGTCGCCCAGCTCGCTGCCGCGCGCCAGGGCACGCACTCGACCAAGACCCGCGGCGAGATCCGCGGTGGTGGACGCAAGCCGCACCGCCAGAAGGGCACCGGCCGCGCCCGTGCGGGCTCGACCCGCGCGCCGCACTGGACCGGCGGTGGCGTGGTCCACGGACCGACGCCTCGCGACTACGCGCAGCGCACCCCCAAGAAGATGAAGGCCGCCGCCCTGCGCGGTGCCCTCTCGGACCGCGCCCGCAACGGCCGCATCCACGTCGTCACCTCGCTGGTGACGGGTGACGTCCCGTCCACCAAGGACGCCGTCGCGCTGCTCTCCGGCCTGACCGAGCGCAAGAACATGCTCGTCGTCCTGGACCGCAGCGACATCGTGTCGATGAAGTCGGTGCGCAACCTCGAGAACCTCCACGTCATCGCCGTCGACCAGCTCAACACGTACGACGTGCTGTGCGCCGACGACGTGGTCTTCACGCAGGCTGCGCTCGACACCTTCATCGCCGGCCCGACCGCGCAGGTCACGTCGCTCGACGCCGTCGTCGTCACCGAGGCCGCTCCGGCGCCCGCGGCCGACAAGGCTGCGAAGGCCGACAAGCCCGTCAAGGCCGCCAAGCCGGCCAAGGTCGTCGAGACCGAGGGTGAGGCCGACGGTGGCTTCGGCCCCGACAGCGCCGCCGCGCTCGAGGACGGGTCCGCTCCTGCGGGCTTCGACGTCAAGGGCAACAAGGACTCGATGAAGTACCACGTGCCCGGTTCGCGCTGGTACGACGCCACTGACGCCGAGGTCTGGTTCCGCTCCGCGGATGCCGCCAAGGCCGCCGGGTTCGTCCCGGCCGGTGGCGAGGCCGCCCAGCAGATCTCCGAGGAGGAGGGCAAGTGAGCTCCGCAACCACGGGCAAGAACCCCCGCGACATCCTGATCGCACCGGTCGTGTCCGAGAAGTCCTACGGGCTGCTCGACGAGGGCAAGTACACCTTCATCGTCGACCCCCGTTCGAACAAGACCGAGATCAAGATCGCCGTCGAGCAGATCTTCAACGTCAAGGTCGACTCCGTCCACACGCTCAACCGCAAGGGCAAGACGCGCCGCACGCGCTTCGGCCTGGGCAAGCGCAAGGACACCAAGCGCGCGATCGTCACCCTCCGCGAGGGCACGATCGACATCTTCGGCAGCGCCGGCGCCTGAGAGACGACTGAGGAACTTAAGGAAACACGACATGGGTATCCGCAAGTACAAGCCGACGACGCCTGGCCGTCGCGGCTCCAGCGTCGCCGACTTCGTCGAGGTCACGCGCTCCACGCCTGAGAAGTCGCTCGTGCGACCGCTCACCAAGAGCGGTGGCCGCAACAACAACGGCCGCATCACGACGCGTCACATCGGTGGTGGCCACAAGCGCGCCTACCGCCTCATCGACTTCCGTCGCCACGACAAGGACGGCATCCCGGCCAAGGTCGCTCACATCGAGTACGACCCCAACCGCACCGCCCGCATCGCACTGCTGCACTACGCCGACGGTGAGAAGCGCTACATCCTGGCCCCCAAGGGTCTGGAGCAGGGCGCCAACATCGAGAACGGCCCCGGCGCCGACATCAAGCCCGGAAACAGCCTGCCGCTGCGCAACATCCCGACGGGTACGGTCATCCACGCCGTCGAGCTCCGCCCCGGTGGCGGCGCGAAGATCGCGCGTTCGGCCGGCGTCCGCGTCCAGCTCGTCGCCAAGGACGGCCCCTACGCCCAGCTGCGTATGCCGTCCGGTGAGATCCGCAACGTCGACGCACGCTGCCGCGCGACGATCGGTGAGGTCGGCAACGCCGAGCAGTCCAACATCAACTGGGGTAAGGCCGGCCGCATGCGCTGGAAGGGCAAGCGCCCGACCGTCCGTGGTGTCGTCATGAACCCGGTCGACCACCCGCACGGTGGTGGCGAGGGCCGCACCTCCGGTGGTCGCCACCCGGTGAGCCCGTGGGGCAAGCCCGAGGGCCGCACCCGCCGTCCCGGCAAGCCCAGCGACAAGATGATCGTCCGCCGACGCCGCACTGGCAAGAAGCGCTGACAAGGAGCCATTGACACATGCCTCGTAGCTTGAAGAAGGGCCCCTTCATCGACGACCACCTTCAGAAGAAGGTCGACGTCCAGAACGAAGCGGGCACCAAGAACGTCATCAAGACCTGGTCGCGCCGTTCGGTCATCAGCCCGGACATGCTCGGCCACACCCTCGCCGTCCACGACGGCCGCAAGCACGTCCCGGTGTTCGTCACCGAGTCGATGGTCGGCCACAAGCTCGGCGAGTTCGCACCCACGCGCACCTTCAAGGGTCACGTGAAGGACGACAAGAAGGGCCGGCGCCGCTGATGGCCACCAAGACCGAAAACCAGGCCGTCGAGGTCACCCTGGAGGCTCGGGCCCAGGCCCGCCACGTCCGGGTGACCCCGCAGAAGGCGCGTCGGATCATCGACCTCATCCGCGGCAAGAACGCCAGCGAGGCCATCGCCACGCTGCGCTTCGCCCCGCAGTCGGCGTCCGACCCGATCCTCAAGGTGCTCGAGAGCGCCATCGCCAACGCCCGCGTCAAGGCCGACAAGACGGCCGAGCGCTTCGACGAGCGCGAGCTCGTCATCACGTCGGCGTACGTCGACGAGGGCGCGACGATGAAGCGTTTCCGTCCGCGCGCCCAGGGTCGCGCATCCCGCATCAACAAGCGCACGAGCCACATCACCGTGGTCGTCGCGCCCAAGCCCAGCAAGGGAGGCAACCGCTAATGGGTCAGAAGGTCAACCCGCACGGCTTCCGTCTGGGTATCACGTCCGAGCACCGCAGCCGCTGGTTCGCTGACTCCACCAAGGAGGGTCAGCGCTACCGCGACTACGTCAAGGAGGACGTCGCCATCCGCAAGCTCATGTCCGAGGGCATGGAGCGAGCCGGCATCTCCAAGGTCGAGATCGAGCGCACCCGTGACCGCGTTCGCGTGGACATCCACACGGCGCGTCCCGGCATCGTCATCGGTCGCCGTGGCGCCGAGGCCGACCGCATCCGCGGCGAGCTCGAGAAGCTCACGGGCAAGCAGGTGCAGCTGAACATCCTCGAGGTCAAGAACCCCGAGACCGATGCCCAGCTCGTCGCCCAGGGCGTGGCCGAGCAGCTCTCTGCTCGTGTCTCGTTCCGTCGCGCCATGCGCAAGAGCATGCAGTCGGCGACCCGCGCCGGTGCCAAGGGCATCCGCGTCCAGGTCTCTGGCCGTCTCGGCGGCGCGGAGATGTCGCGCACCGAGTTCTACCGCGAGGGTCGCGTGCCGCTGCACACCCTGCGCGCGAACATCGACGTGGGCTTCTACGAGGCCCGCACCACCTTCGGCCGCATCGGCGTGAAGGTCTGGATCTACAAGGGTGACCTCACCGCGCGTGAGCTCGCCGCCCAGCAGGCCACCGCGCCTCGCCAGGGCCGCGGCCCCCGTCGCGACGGTGCTGACCGTCCCGCCCGCGCTCGTCGCGGCGACCGTCAGGACGCCCCCCAGGCCCAGACCGCCGAGGCGCCCGCCGAGGCCCAGGCCCCGGCGACGACCCCAGAGGGAGCGTCCAGCTGATGTTGATTCCCCGTCGCGTCAAGCACCGCAAGCAGCACCACCCGGGTCGCTCGGGTGCTGCCAAGGGTGGGACGACCATCGCCTTCGGTGACTACGGCCTCCAGGCTCTCGAGCCGGCATACGTCACCAACCGTCAGATCGAGTCCGCGCGTATCGCGATGACTCGCTACATGAAGCGTGGCGGCAAGGTGTGGATCAACATCTACCCCGACCGCCCGCTGACCAAGAAGCCGGCTGAGACCCGCATGGGTTCCGGTAAGGGTTCGCCCGAGTGGTGGATCGCCAACGTCAAGCCCGGACGCATCATGTTCGAGATCTCCGGTGTGTCCGAGGAGGTCGCGCGCGAAGCCATGCGCCTGGCCATGCACAAGCTGCCGATGAAGTGCCGCTTCGTCCAGCGTGAGGGTGGTGACTTCTGATGGCAGTCGGTTCCAAGGACCTGATCTCCAAGGAGCTTCGTGGGTTCGACGACGAGCGTCTCGTCGACGAGCTGCGCAAGGCCAAGGAGGAGCTGTTCAACCTGCGGTTCCAGTCCGCGACCGGTCAGCTCGACAACCACGGTCGACTCCGCGCCGTCCGCAAGGACATCGCCCGGATCTACACCGAGATGCGTGAGCGCGAGCTCGGCATCGGTTCCGCCCCGGCGACGTCGGAGGACACCAAGTGAGTGAGAACGTGAAGGACGAGAACGTGACCGAGCAGACCGAGAGCGCTCGGAACTACCGCAAGACCCGTCAGGGCTACGTCGTCAGCGACAAGATGGACAAGACCGTCGTCGTCGAGGTCGAGGACCGCGTCAAGCACGCCCTGTACGGCAAGGTCCTGCGTCGTTCCAGCAAGGTCAAGGCCCACGACGAGGAGAACGTCGCCGGCATCGGCGACCGCGTCCTCATCATGGAGACCCGCCCGCTCTCCGCGACCAAGCGCTGGCGCCTGGTCGAGGTCCTCGAGAAGGCCAAGTAAGCCACTGTTCGGCCAGGCTCTGCCGCGAGGCGGAGAACCAGCACGACGTATAGGAGACAGATAAGTGATCCAGCAGGAGTCGCGAGTGCGCGTCGCCGACAACACCGGTGCCAAGGAGATCTTGTGCATCCGTGTTCTCGGTGGCTCGGGTCGCCGGTATGCCGGTATTGGCGACACGATCGTCGCCACGGTGAAGGACGCCATCCCCGGTGGCAACGTCAAGAAGGGCGACGTCGTCAAGGCGGTCATCGTCCGCACCAAGAAGGAGCGCCGTCGTGCCGACGGTTCCTACATCAAGTTCGATGAGAACGCCGCAGTGATCCTCAAGACCGACGGTGACCCCCGTGGTACCCGTATCTTCGGCCCGGTCGGCCGCGAGCTTCGCGACAAGAAGTTCATGAAGATCATCTCGCTGGCGCCGGAGGTGCTCTGAGCCATGGCGAAGTTCCGCATCAAGAAGGGTGACACCGTCCAGGTGCTCACCGGCAAGGACAAGGGTTCGACCGGCAAGGTCATCGCGGTCTACCGCGAGAACGACCGTGTCCTCGTCGAGGGCGTCAACCGCGTCACCCGCCACACCAAGGCCGGCCAGACTGCCCGTGGCAGCCAGACCGGTGGCCTCGTCGTGCAGGAGGCGCCGATCCACGTGAGCAACGTGCAGGTCGTCGACCCGTCCGACAAGAAGCCGACCCGTACCAAGACCCGCGTCGAGACCGTCGAGCGTGACGGACGCCAGAAGGCCGTCCGGACCCGCGTCGGCGTGCGCTCGGGCAAGGACCTGTGAGCCTGATGACCGAAACCACCACCACGGCTTCGCCCCGCCTCAAGCAGCGCTACGCGGACGAGATCCGCTCGGCCCTGCTGGAGCAGTTCGGCTACGCCAACGTCATGCAGGTTCCCGGCGTCGTCAAGGTCGTCGTCAACATGGGTGTCGGCGACGCGGCCAAGGACAGCAAGCTCATCGAGGGCGCGGTTCGCGACCTCACGGCGATCACCGGCCAGAAGCCGGTCGTCACCAAGGCGCGCAAGTCCATCGCCCAGTTCAAGCTGCGTGAGGGCATGCCGATCGGCACGCACACCACGCTGCGGGGCGACCGCATGTGGGAGTTCCTCGACCGACTCATCTCGGTCGCGCTTCCCCGCATCCGCGACTTCCGTGGCATGAGCCCCAAGCAGTTCGACGGTCGCGGCAACTACACCTTCGGCCTCACGGAGCAGTCGATGTTCCACGAGATCGACCAGGACAAGATCGACCGCGTGCGTGGCATGGACATCACCATCGTCACCACCGCGACGAACGACGACGAGGGACGCGCGCTGCTCAAGGCGCTCGGCATGCCCTTCAAGGAGAACTGACATGGCCAAGACCGCTCTTGTCAACAAGGCGAACAAGAAGCCGAAGTTCAAGGTGCGCGGCTACACGCGCTGCCAGCGCTGCGGCCGTCCCCACTCGGTCTACCGCAAGTTCGGCCTGTGCCGGATCTGCCTGCGGGAGATGGCCCACCGCGGCGAGCTCCCCGGCGTGACCAAGTCGTCCTGGTGACGTTCCAGAACTGAATTCCCGGTATGCCGTGGGGCGCGAGCCCCGCGGCGACCATCCCGCCGCACCACGCGGCATACCCCAAGACCATCTACATCGAAGGTCAGCCGGAGCAGCAGCCCCGGATGAAACCACGGTGAGGGAGGGCGGAGAAGCCCAATGACAATGACTGACCCGATTGCGGACATGTTGACCCGCGTCCGAAACGCCAACTCGGCGCACAAGGACACGGTCGCCATGCCGTTCAGCAAGCTCAAGTCGCACATCGCGGAGATCCTCGAGGCCGAGGGTTACATCGCCGGCTGGACCGTCGAGGACGCCGAGGTCGGCAAGACCCTGACGATCAACCTCAAGTACGGCCCCAACCGCGAGCGTTCCATCGCGGGTGTGCGTCGCGTGTCCAAGCCCGGACTGCGCGTCTACGCCAAGAGCACCAACCTGCCGAAGGTCCTCGGTGGCCTCGGTGTTGCCATCATCTCGACGTCGTCCGGTCTGCTCACTGACCGGCAGGCCGCTAACAAGGGTGTGGGTGGGGAAGTCCTCGCCTACATCTGGTAAGGGGATCTGACATGTCGCGCATCGGACGTCTTCCGGTTGCCATCCCCTCCGGTGTCGAGATCAACGTCGAGGGCCAGACCGTCAAGGTCAAGGGTCCCAAGGGCGAGCTCGCACACACGGTGGCTCAGCCGATCAAGGTTGAGAAGAACGATGACCAGGTCGAGGTCAGCCGCCCCAACGACGAGCGCGAGTCGCGTTCGCTCCACGGCCTGACCCGCTCGCTCATCAACAACATGGTCCTCGGTGTCACCGAGGGCTACGTCAAGAAGCTCGAGATCCACGGCACCGGTTACCGCGTGCAGAACAAGGGCGGTTCGCTCGAGTTCGCGCTCGGCTACTCGCACTCGATCACGGTCGAGCCGCCGCAGGGCATCACCTTCACCGTCGAGAACCCCACCCGGTTCCAGGTCGAGGGCATCGACAAGCAGCTCGTCGGTGAGGTTGCCGCCAACATTCGCAAGCTCCGCAAGCCCGACCCGTACAAGGGCAAGGGCGTGCGCTACGCCGGCGAGCACATCCGCCGCAAGGTCGGAAAGGCTGGTAAGTAAGCCATGGCAATGATCATCAAGCGCGCCAAGGGCAAGGTCGCCGCACGCGGCCGTCGCCACATCCGTCTGCGCAAGCACGTCACGGGCACGGCGGTTCGCCCTCGTCTCGTCGTCTCGCGCTCCTCGCGCCACGTCTTCGTCCAGGTCGTCGACGACACCGTCGGCAAGACCGTCGCGTCGGCGTCGACCATGGAGGCCGACGTCCGTGCGTTCGAGGGCGACAAGACCGCCAAGGCCAAGAAGGTCGGCGAGCTCGTCGCCGAGCGTGCCAAGGCAGCCGGTGTCGAGGCAGTCGTCTTCGACCGTGGTGGCAACAAGTACCACGGTCGCGTCGCGGCCATCGCCGACGGCGCCCGCGAGGGTGGGCTGTCGCTGTGACCCACATGCTTTCCCAGACCAGTGTTGAAATGAGGAACATCTGATGCCAGGACCCCAGCGTCGAGGCACCGGTCCCGCTTCCACCGGCGGCGACAACCGCAGCGACAACCGTGGCGGCGACCGTCGCGGTGGCCGCGGCGACGACCGTCGCGGCGGTGGCCGCGAGGCCGAGAAGAGCCAGTATCTCGAGCGCGTCGTGACCATCAACCGTGTCTCCAAGGTCGTCAAGGGTGGTCGTCGCTTCAGCTTCACCGCTCTCGTCGTCGTCGGCGACGGTGACGGCACCGTGGGCGTCGGCTACGGCAAGGCCAAGGAAGTTCCCGCCGCGATCGCCAAGGGTGTCGAGGAGGCCAAGAAGGAGTTCTTCAAGGTCCCGCGCATCCAGGGCACGATCCCGCACCCCGTCCAGGGTGAGGCCGCTGCCGGTGTCGTCATGCTCCGTCCCGCCAGCCCCGGTACCGGTGTCATCGCCGGTGGCCCGGTGCGTGCGGTCCTGGAGTGCGCCGGCATCCACGACGTGCTGTCCAAGAGCCTCGGCTCGGACAACGCGATCAACATCGTCCACGCGACCGTTCAGGCCCTCAAGGAGCTCGAGCGTCCGGAGTCCGTGGCTGCCCGCCGCGGTCTGCCCGTGGACCAGGTTGCCCCCGCCGCGATGCTGCGCGCCCAGGCGGCCGGCATCGCCGAGGCCCGTGACGCAGCGAAGGCTGGTGCGTGATGGCTCGTCTCAAGGTGACCCAGACCCGTTCGGAGATCGGCGGCAAGCAGAACCAGCGCGACACCCTGCGCAGCCTCGGTCTCAAGCGCATCGGCGACGTCGTCGTCAAGGAGGACCGCCCCGAGATCCGCGGGATGGTCAAGACGGTGACGCACCTCGTCGCCGTCGAGGAGGTTGAGTGATCATGGCTGATTCCAAGTCAACGCAGGCCAAGACCGAGGGCACTGCCCTCAAGGTCCACCACCTGCGTCCGGCCCCCGGTGCCAAGACCGCCAAGACCCGTGTCGGTCGTGGTGAAGGCTCCAAGGGCAAGACCGCCGGTCGCGGTACCAAGGGCTCGAAGGCGCGCTACCAGGTTCCGGAGCGCTTCGAGGGTGGCTCGACCCCCCTCCACATGCGTCTCCCGAAGCTGCGCGGCTTCAAGAACCCGTTCAAGACCCAGTACCAGGTCGTGAACCTCGACAAGCTGTCCGCTCTCTACCCCGACGGTGGCGACGTGACGGTCGAGGACCTCGTGTCCAAGGGCGCCGTCCGCGGTGGCCACCTCGTCAAGGTGCTCGGCACCGGCGAGATCGCCGTCGCGGTCAACGTCACTGCCGACAAGTTCTCGGCGACCGCCAAGGAGAAGATCGAGGCCGCTGGCGGCTCGACCACCTCGGGCGCGTCTGCCTGACGCTGAACCGCATGGTTCGTATGCCGCAGGGCGTGGTTCCGGAGCCTTCCTTCGGAACTCGCCTTGCGGCATACGTCGTTTGACCCCCTGTGGGAGCGGCGGTTCCTGACCGCTGCCCGCACCGGGGTATCTTTGTTCGTCGATTGCCACACTGATGCGGCTAC
This sequence comes from Knoellia sp. LjRoot47, assembly GCF_964253435.1. NCBI lineage: Bacteria > Bacillati > Actinomycetota > Actinomycetes > Micrococcales > Intrasporangiaceae > Knoellia > Knoellia sp. LjRoot47. The sequence continues at coordinate 248,748 of NZ_CAXUQS020000001.1, read as the reverse complement.
CGCCGCCCACCTGGAGGACCTGTGCTCACCGCCTTCGGCCGCGCGTTCAAGACGCCCGACCTGCGCAGGAAGATCCTGTTCACCCTCGCGATCATCGCGATCTACCGGCTCGGCGCACACGTGCCGACGCCCGGAGTGAGCTACTCGCTCATCCAGGCATGCCAAAAGGGTGCAGGCGACGCCAACGACCTCCTGGGTCTTGCGAACCTGTTCAGCGGTGGAGCCCTGCTCCAGCTGTCCATCTTCGCGCTCGGGATCATGCCGTACATCACCGCGAGCATCATCATCCAGCTGCTCACGGTGGTCATCCCGAAGTTCGAGGCCCTCAAGAAGGAGGGTCAGGCCGGGCAGTCGAAGATGACGCAGTACACGCGCTACCTCACGATCGCGCTCGCCGTCCTCCAGTCGGCCACGTTCATCACCTTCGCGCAGAACCCCTCGCAGCTGTTCGCGAACCCGGCCTGCACCAACATCCTCACGGACGACTCGATCGTCACGATCCTCATCATGGTGCTCACGATGACGGCCGGTACCGGTCTCGTCATGTGGCTCGGTGAGCTCGTCACCGACAAGGGTGTCGGCAACGGCATGTCGATCCTCATCTTCACGTCGATCGCCGCGACCTTCCCGGGCGCCCTCTGGGCCATCCAGCAGCGTGAGGGTCGCTGGGACATCTTCCTGGGGATCATCCTCATGGGGTTCGTCATCATCGCGCTCGTCGTCTACGTCGAGCAGAGCCAGCGCCGCATCCCGGTGCAGTACGCCAAGCGCATGGTGGGTCGTCGCGTCTACGGCGGCACCTCGACCTACATCCCGCTCAAGGTCAACATGGCCGGTGTCATCCCGGTGATCTTCGCGAGCTCGCTGCTCGCGCTGCCGACCCTCCTCGCGCAGTTCAACCGCAAGGCTGACGGCTCCAGCGCTGGCTGGGTGCAGTGGATCGACGCGAACTTCGCCGGTGGCGACACCTGGGAGTACGCGCTCACCTACATCGTGCTCATCCTCTTCTTCACGTTCTTCTACGTGTCGATCACGTTCAACCCCACCGAAGTCGCCGACAACATGAAGAAGTACGGCGGCTTCATCCCGGGTATCCGTGCCGGGCGACCCACGGCGGAGTACCTGCAGTACGTCCTCACCCGCATCACCGTCCCGGGTGCGATCTACCTCGCGCTGATCTCGATCATCCCGCTCATCGCCCTCGTGCTCGTCGGCGCCAACCAGAACTTCCCGTTCGGTGGCACCTCGATCCTCATCATCGTGGGCGTCGGTCTCGAGACCGTGAAGCAGATCGAGTCCCAGCTGCAGCAGCGTCACTACGAAGGGTTCCTCAAGTAATGACTTCTCAGGGCAGGCGCCTCATCATCCTCGGGCCCCCCGGCGCCGGCAAGGGCACGCAGGCCGCGCGCATCGCCGAGCACTTCGGGATCCCGGCGATCTCCACCGGTGACATCTTCCGCGCCAACATCAAGAACGGCACCGAGCTGGGCAAGCAGGTCCAGGAGATCACCGCCTCCGGTGGCTACGTCTCCGACGACATCACCAACGCGATCGTCGAGGACCGGCTCAACGAGGACGACGCCCGTGAGGGCTTCCTCCTCGACGGCTACCCTCGCACCACCGGTCAGGTCACCGCGCTCGACTGGATGCTCGGCAAGCACGACCACGGACTCGACAAGGTCCTCGCGCTCACCGTCGACGAGGACGCCGTCGTCTCGCGCCTGCTCAAGCGGGCCGAGACCGAGGGTCGGGCCGACGACACCGAGGACGTCATCCGTGAGCGCCAGGCGATCTACCGCCGCGAGACGGCGCCGCTCGTCGAGGTCTACGCCGAGCGTGGGCTCCTCGTCGAGGTCGACGGTCTCGGCGCGATGGACGAGGTCACCGAGCGGATCATCAAGGCCCTGAGCTGAACGTGCGCGCTCGAGCACCTCGCTCGTGAAACGCCCGAGATGGCCCCGACACCTGGTTGTCGGGGCCATCTCGCGTCCTCGGGGGCATCGCGACCCCCGACAGCGCGGGGAGGCCACGACAACCGCGGGGAGCGAGCGGTGGGGTCCAACGTCGTGCCTCGTGGTCAGAGGACGATGTACTGGCGGCCGTCGATGAGCTCGCGCACGACATCGAGCTGCCCCGCGTGCGTGGCGGTCTCGACGATGACGTGCTGAACGACGCTGCGCACGTCCACGAAGCGCTCGTCCGGCCAGTCGGGCTCGCGGTGCAGGGGCGCCGCGTCGAGAGAGGTGCCAGCGAGGATCTCGTCCGACGCCACGATGGCCGTGCGGTAGGCGGAGAGCACCGCCGTCGCCGGCTCGTCGGGGCCGACGAGCCAGTCGCCACGCTCGCCCTCGGGCCACCAGTCGAGCGGGCCGCCGGCGACGACGACCTCGAACCAGAAGCGCTCGTCGGAGAGCGTGAGGTGGCGCACCAGGCCGAGCGGGCACCATCCGGAAGGGAGGACGGAGCGTCGCAGGTCACCTTCCGCCAGTCCTTCGAGCTGGTCGAGCACATGGCGCCGGACACCGGTGAGCGCGCTGAGCAGGGACTCGTCCTCCGAGGGCATGGCCCGAGCCTAGGTGGACTCGACCTCTGGTGAGCCGCTCGAAACCGGCGGCCGGGATCGGGAATGGGCGGACGGCATACCCTGTTGGTTGAACCGTGAACAATCTCAGCATCATCGTGTCCAGCACCCGCCCCGGCCGTATCGGCGACAAGGTCACCTCCTGGGTGAGCCAGCAGGCCGACCCCGAGCAGTGGCAGGTGACCGTCCTCGACCTCGCCGAGATCGACCTGCCCTTCTTCGACGAGGAGGACATGCCCAAGAACGGCAACTACGCCAAGCCGCACACGCAGGCGTGGGCCAGCGCGATCTTCGAGTCCGACGCGATCGTCGTCGTGACGCCGCAGTACAACCGCAGCTTCCCCGCCCCCATCAAGAACGCCGTCGACTACCTCTTCGCCGAGTGGGACAGCAAGCCGATCGGCATCGTCGGCTACGGCTGGACCGGTGCGGCTGACGCCCGCGCCGACCTCGCCAAGGTGCTCACGCACGTCCACGCCGACGTCGTGGGTGACCTCGGGCTGAGCTTCCCCGAGCAGCTCACCGTCGACGGGTCGGTCGTGGACGCCGGCGCCGAGGCGACCGGCGAGCTCGGCGCGATGCTCGACGCCCTTGCCGCGAAGGTCGGGGACCTCGCGCAGGCCTCCGCCCGCTCCTGACGCTCACCGACGCCTCCTGTTCCCGCGATTCGGGGGAGCAGGAGGCGTCGCCGTAGGCTGACCTGCATGGGACTGTTCGGACGTGAGCGCATCGAGGCCAAGACCCACGAGCAGGTGGTCCTCATGCGTGCCGCCGGGCTGCTCGTCGGGCAGACGCTCGACCTCATGCGCTCGTCGGTGCGGCCCGGCATGACGACCAAGGAGCTCGACGCCCTCGCCGAGGCGCACATCCGCGACGGTGGTGGCACCCCGAGCTTCCTGGGCTACCACGGCTTCACTGGCACCCTGTGCACCTCGGTCAACGACGAGGTCGTCCACGGCATCCCGGGGTCGCGCGTCCTCGAGGAGGGCGACCTGCTCTCGATCGACTGCGGCGCGATCGTCGGGGGGTGGCACGGTGACGCGGCCATCTCGGTCATCGTCGGCGGCCGAGAGGTCGGGCGTCCCGAGGACCTCGAGCTCATCGACGACAGTGAGGCCTCCATGTGGGCCGGGATCACCGCCCTCGCGGTCGGCCAGAGCCTGTATGCCGTCGGCGCGGCCGTCGAGGACAGCCTCACCGAGGCGGGGGAGCGGCGCGGTCGTGAGTACGGCATCGTCGAGGATTACGTCGGCCACGGCATCGGGACGTCGATGCACATGGACCCGCAGGTGCCGAACTACCGCGTGAGTGGCAAGGGTCCGATCGTCGTCGACGCGACGACCGTGGCGATCGAGCCGATGGTCACCCTCGGTGACGAGTCCAACCGGGTGCTCGAGGACGACTGGACGGTCGTCACCGACGACGGGTCTCGGGCCAGCCACTGGGAGAACACCGTCGCCGCCACGTCGCAGGGCCTGTGGGTCCTCACCGCCGTCGATGGCGGCGAGGCGAAGCTGCGCGAGCTGGGCGCGACGTACGCCCCTCTGGCCTGAGGTCGCTCAGCCCTTCGTCACGTCGTAGGTGAGAGCGACCGCCCCGCTGCCGAACCTCCGCTGCTCGCGCAGCACGAGTCCAGTCGTCACGCCGGTGGGCAGCCAGGGAAGCCCGCCGCCGGCGAGGTGGGGAACGACGTAGGCAGTGACCTCGTCGACGAGCCCGGCTCGCAATGCGTGTGCGGCGAGGGTCGGCCCGCCGATGCTCACGTCGGTCGGGCTGTCCCGGACGAGCGCTGCCAGGCGGTCGAGGTCGAGGGTCGGCCACAGCTCGGTCCGCGGTTCGGCCGGCGGCTCGAGGGTCGTCGAGACGACGATCTTGTCGGCCTGCCTCCACATCGCGGCGAAGTCGTGGTGCTCGGGAGCGGCGCCGGGCTCGTCGTCCGCGGGGGAGTCCTGCCACCACCTCATCGTCTCCCACAGCCCGCGCCCGTAGACGAGGGTCCGCACGTCCCGCTCGCGGTCGTTGACGTAGCCGTGCAGCTCGTCGTCGGGAGTGGCCCAGTCGAACGAGCCGGAGTCGTCGCGGGCGTAGCCGTCGAGGGAGACGAGCATCCCGTAGCGCAGGCGGGCCATCAGCTCGCCTTGCGCGTGAAGGTGAGGTGGGTGACACCGGACGCGGGGGAGGCGACAGCCTCGACGTCGAACCGCGAGTCGATGTCGCCGAGCCCCTCCCAGAGCGACTCCCCGCGACCGAGGACGATCGGCACGACGACGACGTGCATGACGTCGACGACGCCCGCGCGCACGAACTCCCGGACCGTCGAGGGTCCGCCGCCGATGCGGACGTCCTTGCCGGCGGCCGCCTCCTTGGCCCTGGATACGGCCTCCTCGGGGGTGGCGTCGAGGAAGTGGAACGTCGTCCCGCCCTCCATCACGATCGACTCGCGCGGGTGGTGCGTCAGCACGAAGACCGGGGTGTGGAACGGCGGGTTGGGGCCCCACCAGCCCTTCCACTCCGGGTCGGTCCACTCGCCGGCGTAGGGCCAGAACTTGCGCCGCCCCATGATCTCGGCGCCGACGGAGCCGTCCCAGCCCACCGCTCCGAAGGCGGCGTCGACGCCCGTCGAGACCCGGTCGCCGCCGGGCTCGTCCGCGAACAGCCAACGGTGCAGCCGCTGGCCGGCGTGACCGAACGGCTCGTCGAGCGTCTGCGGCTCACCGGTTCCGTAGCCGTCGAGCGAGATGCTGAGCTGGGTGACGAGCACGCGTGACATGGGCCGCTCCTGGTCCTCTCGGCGGGTGCCAGGTGCACCCGCCGTCGCCCTCCATGCTCGTGGACCATGGCAAAGTGCGCCAGCCGTTGCGCCGGGGTTGTGTGCGCAAACTCTCGTCTGGCGGTCGAGGGTCCGCCGGTAGGGTGACGAGAGGTCCGCAGACCTCCTTCATGCAGGTGCGGACCGCACGGACAAGCCAAGAGGAGCGGTGGATGACGGTGGCCCCGAAGCGGCCCGCGGCGATGACGCTGGCGGCACACTTCCCGGAGCGCACGCAGGCGGAGTGGCGCGACCTCGCCGCCGCCGTGGTCAACAAGGGGCGACCCGAGGACCAGCACCTCGACGCCGACGCCGCGGTGGCGTCGATGCGCACCCACCTCGCCGGCGGCATCGAGGTCGAGCCGCTGTACACCCGGCCCACCGACCCGGCACCGCTCGGGGTTCCCGGCGCGATGCCGTTCACCCGTGGCCGGGCGCTCCGCGACGCCGACGTCCCGTGGGACGTGCGGCAGGTCCACGACGACCCGGATGCCGCCGCCACCCGGGCCGCCGTGCTCGCCGACCTCGAGAACGGCGTCACCTCGGTGTGGCTGCACGTCGGCACCGACGGCCTGGCCGCCGGTGACGTCGCCGAGGCGCTCGCGGACGTACGGCTCGACCTCGCACCGGTCGTCGTCTCGTCGTGGGACGACCAGACCGCTGCCGCGGATGCCCTGTATGCCGTCCTGTCCGGTTCGCGTGCCAGCTCCGGCAACCTCGGTCACGACCCGATCGGGGCCGCGGCACGCACCGGAGTGACAGCCGACCTCTCGCCGCTCGCCGACGCCGTGACGCGGCTGCACGACCACGGCGAGGTCCGCGCGATCACCGTCGACACCCGCGTCCACGCCGACGCCGGGGCCACCGTGCCCGACGAGATCGCCTTCGCGCTGGCCACCGGTGTGGCCTACCTCCGGCACCTCGAGTCCGAGGGCGTCGACGTCGTCGAGGCCTTCCGCCACATCGAGTTCCGGGTGAGTGCGAGCGCCGACCAGTTCCTCACCGTCGCCGCACTGCGCGCCCTGCGCCGGACGTGGGCGCGCATCGGTGAGACGCTCGGCGTCCCCGAGCGCTCACGCGGCGCGTTCACCCACGCGGTGACCGCCGGGCGGATGTTCACCCGCGACGACGCGTGGACCAACATCCTGCGCAGCACCCTCGCGACGTTCGGCGCGAGCGTCGGTGGCGCCGACGCCATCACCGTGCTGCCGTTCGACACGGTGTCCGGACTGTCGACGCCGTTCTCGCGGCGCGTCGCCCGCAACACGCAGATCCTGCTCGCCGAGGAGTCCAACGTGGCTCGGGTGACCGACCCCGCCGGTGGTGCATGGGCCGTCGAGGCGCTCACCGACGAGGTGGCCACTGCGGCCTGGGCCGCGTTCCAAGAGGTGGAGCGATCCGGTGGGATGGCTTCGGCCCTCGCGAGTGGCCTTGTCGCACAGCGGATCTCGGACGGCCGTGCGGAGCGGGACGCCGCGCTGGCGACGCGCACCCAGCCGATCACCGGCGTGAGCACCTTCCCCTTGGCCGGCGAGAAGCCGCTGGAGCGCCGGTCCCGTCGCGTGCTGGAGGTGTCGCCCGAGGCCCTTGAGTCCCACCGTGACTCCGCGGTCTTCGAGGCACTCCGGGACCGCTCGACGGCATACGCAGAACGTCATGGGCACGCGCCGCGTGTCGCGGTCCCGACCCTCGACGTCCCCCGCGCCGCCGACCGCCGCATCGACGCGGTCAACCTGCTCACGGTCGCCGGGATCGAGGCCGTCGACATCGACAGCCCCTCGGAGGCCGTGCTCGTGGCGGCGAACAAGGGCTACGAGGGCGTCACCCCCGGCATGGACGTGGTCGACTTCCTCTCCTCGCTGCTCGACGTGATCGGAGCACCTGCATGAGCGCCATCCCCGACTTCAGCCAGGTCGACCTCGGTGACGGGCGACCGGCAGCCGACGCCGAGCCGCTGGACCTGCACCTCGACAGCCAGACGTGGACGACGCCCGAGCAGATCGAGGTGCCTCCGCTCTACACCGAGGCCGACCTCGAGGGCCTCGACTTCCTCGAGACCATCCCCGGCGCCCCACCGTTCCTGCGCGGGCCCTACCCGACGATGTACGTCAACCAGCCGTGGACGATCCGCCAGTACGCCGGGTTCTCGACGGCCGAGGAGTCCAACGCCTTCTACCGTCGCAACCTCGCCGCCGGGCAGAAGGGGCTAAGCGTCGCGTTCGACCTCGCCACCCACCGCGGCTACGACAGCGACCACCCGCGTGTCGAGGGCGACGTCGGCATGGCGGGTGTGGCGATCGACTCCATCTACGACATGCGCACCCTCTTCGACGGCATCCCGCTGGACCAGATGTCGGTGTCGATGACGATGAACGGCGCGGTCATCCCGATCCTCGCGCTCTTCGTCGTCGCGGCCGAGGAGCAGGGCGTCGCACCGGAGCAGCTCTCGGGGACCATCCAGAACGACATCCTCAAGGAGTTCATGGTCCGCAACACCTACATCTACCCGCCCGAGCCGTCGATGCGGATCATCAGCGACATCTTCGCGTTCACCTCCGAGAACATGCCGCGGTTCAACTCGATCTCGATCTCGGGCTACCACATGCAGGAGGCCGGGGCCACGCAGGACCTCGAGCTCGCCTACACCCTCGCCGACGGCGTCGAGTACCTCCGCGCCGGCAAGGCCGTCGGGCTCGACGTCGACCGGTTCGCGCCGCGGCTGTCGTTCTTCTGGGCCATCGGCATGAACTTCTTCATGGAGGTCGCCAAGATGCGGGCGGCCCGCCTGCTCTGGGCGCGGCTCGTCGAGCAGCAGGGCGCCACGAACCCGAAGTCGCTCAGCCTGCGCACGCACTGCCAGACCAGCGGCTGGTCGCTCACCGCGCAGGACGTCTTCAACAACGTCGTGCGCACCTGCATCGAGGCGATGGCGGCGACGCAGGGCCACACGCAGAGCCTGCACACCAACGCCCTCGACGAAGCCATCGCGCTGCCGACCGACTTCAGCGCGCGCATCGCCCGCAACACCCAGCTCGTCATCCAGCAGGAGTCGGGCACGACCCGCACCATCGACCCGTGGGCCGGCTCGGCCTACGTCGAGCGACTGACCCACGACATCGCCGAGCGGGCCTGGGCCCACATCGAGGAGGTCGAGGCGGCCGGCGGCATGGCCAAGGCCATCGAGGCGGGCATCCCGAAGATGCGCATCGAGGAGGCGGCCGCCCGCACCCAGGCACGCATCGACTCCGGCCAGCAGCCCGTCATCGGCGTCAACCGCTACATCCCCGACGTCGACGAGCCCATCGAGGTGCTCAAGGTCGACAACGCCGCCGTGCGTGCCAGCCAGATCGCCAAGCTCGAGCGCCTGCGGGCCGAGCGCGACGACGAGGCGTGCCGCGAGGCGCTCGAGCGCCTCACCGCCGCCGCCAAGGCTGGCTCGGACGGGTCCTTCGAGACCAACCTCCTCGCGCTCGCGATCGACGCCGCCCGGGCCAAGGCCACCGTCGGCGAGATGTCGCAGGCGATGGAGGAGGCGTTCGGGCGCTACACCGCGCAGATCCGTACGATCGGTGGCGTGTACTCCGACGAGGCCGGCTCCGACGCCACCGTGCGCAGGGCGCAGGACCTCGTCGAGGAGTTCGAGGAGGCCGAGGGACGTCGCCCCCGCATCCTCGTCGCCAAGATGGGCCAGGACGGTCACGACCGCGGCCAGAAGGTCATCGCCACGGCGTTCGCCGACCTCGGCTTCGACGTCGACGTGGGCCCGCTCTTCCAGACGCCGACCGAGGTTGCCCGTCAGGCCGTCGAGTCCGACGTCCACGTCGTGGGGGTGTCGTCGCTCGCTGCCGGTCACCTCACCCTGGTGCCCGCCCTGCGCAAGGAGCTCGATGCGCTCGGCCGTGACGACCTCATGATCGTCGTCGGCGGGGTCATCCCGACCCAGGACTTCGACGACCTGCGCGCCGCCGGGGCCGACGCGATCTACCCGCCGGGCACCGTCATCGCCACGGCAGCCATCGACCTCATCGGTGACCTGAGGTCCCGCCTCGATGGCGCCGACCGGGCGGGCGCGTGACCGGAGCGGAACGCCGCACCGGGCTGGGTGCGCAGCCGTGACCGACGAGCTGTTCGACGGCCTGCGCGCGGGCGACCGGGCCGCCATCGCGCGCGCCATCACCCTCGTCGAGTCCTCGCGCCCCGACCACCGCGAGAGGGCCGGTGCCCTGCTCACCGAGCTCACGGCATACACGGGTTCTGCTGTGCGCGTGGGGATCTCGGGCGTGCCCGGTGCGGGCAAGTCGACGTTCATCAACGCGATGGGGCTGCGGCTCATCGAGGCCGGCCGCCGGGTCGCGGTCGTCGCGGTCGACCCGAGCTCGCGACGCACCGGTGGGTCGATCCTCGGTGACCGCACGCGCATGGGTGACCTCAGCGCGAGCGACTCGGCCTTCGTGCGGCCGAGCCCGAGCGGTCGCCACCTCGGGGGAGTGGCGCGGGCGACGCGCGAGTCGATGCTCGTCCTCGAGGCCGCCGGCTTCGACGTGGTCATCGTCGAGACGGTCGGTGTCGGGCAGAACGAGATCGCCGTCTCGGAGATGGTCGACACCTTCCTCCTGCTCACGCTGGCCCGTGCCGGTGACCAGCTCCAAGGCATCAAGCGCGGCATCCTCGAGCTCGCCGACGTCATCGCGGTCAACAAGGCCGACGGTGACGGCGAGGTCCCGGCCAGGTCCGCCGCCAAGGACCTCACCGCCGCGATGCGGCTCATGCTCCCGGGCAAGGACGTCCGCCGTCCGCCGGTGCTCACCTGCTCGGCGCAGACCGGCGCAGGCCTCGACGAGGTGTGGGCCGCCGTGCTCGACCACCGTGCGCACCTCGAGTCCGAGGGCTCGCTCGAGCAGCGCCGCGCCCGGCAGCAGCAGGACTGGATGTGGGCGCTCGTCGACGCCCACCTCGAGGACGCCGTCCGCTCGGCGCCCGGGGTGCGCGAGCAGCGGGCGCGGATCGAGGCGGCGGTGCGCTCGGGCAAGCTCAGCGCCGTCGACGGCGCCGCGCGGATCCTCGACCTCTTCCAGCCTCCACAGCACGACTGATTGCGACTTTGCAGAGTTCCTCGCTGCGCTCGTCACTCTGCAAAGTCGCAATCAGTCGGAGGGGTCAGCCGGTGGCGGGGGTGTTCCACCCGGCGGGGGCGATGCCACGCCGTCTCGCCAGCCGGAGCAGGACCGCGGTGACGATGACGGTGGCGACGACGTTCATGCCGGCCGAGACGGGTGACCCCTGCGTCGACCCGTCGACGTAGGACTCCTCGAGCCCGCCGAGCAGGATGCCGGTGACCATGATGAGCACGTTGTTGACGACGTGCAGGACGATGACCGCCTCGAGCCCCCCGGTCCGCCAGGCGAGCCAGCAACCCGCGACGGCGAGGGACCCGAGCTCGATGACGACCCAGACGTCGGCCGACCCGTGCGCCGCGGCGAAGAACGCGGTCGAGAGCACCGTCGTCACGACGAGGGCGACGACGGGGGTGCGGAACCATGCCCCGACGCCCTGCACGAGCCCGCCGCGGAAGGCGATCTCCTCGCCGGCCGCCTGCAGCGGCGTGGTGAGCAGGGTGATGACGAGCAGTGCGACCCAGTGCTCGGGCCGGTCGAGCACCTCCTGGTCGAAGACGAACCACGTGATGACGAGGTAGGCCGCCCAGAGCGGCGTCACGACGAGCAGGCACCACCCGAGCCAACCCCAGCGCAGGCGTCCGGTGACCGACAGCACCCGCCACGGGCTGCGCCGGAAGCCGACCCACAGTCCGAGCAGCGTCGCGGGGATGAGCAGGGCGAGGACGAGGTTGAGCGAGACCGACGCCCAGGGATTGACCGGGTTGGCCATCTCCTCCTCGGAGTCGACGAGGAACAGGGTCGGGAGGAACACGACGAACGCCCCGAGGACCCAGACCCCGGCCGCGACGGCCAGGGCCACGAGCGGCCGCCACCCGCGGTGGCGCGGCCCGCGCATCTGCGAGACGTAGGTGCGCGGCTCGCGCTCGCCGGCCTCGATCCTCGCGGCCTCGGCCGCGCGGTGCTCACCCCGGATCCGGTATGCCGCCCGCTCCCGCGCCTGCCCGACGAACCCGGCCGGTGGCTCGGTGGGGGAGACGAGGACCGGGGTGCCGGTGGCGTGGGCCTGCCAGGCGGCTCGCCGCACGCCCTCGGCCTCGGGCGCCTGCGGCCACGCCATGAGCCAGACCGCGTCGTAGCCCTCGAGGCCCTGCGCCCCCGGCTCGCCGACAGTGAGGGGTGACCACTCGAGGTCCGGCGCCCCCTGACGCGACAGGGCCCGGGCCCGGGCGAGCGACTGCTGGTCCTCGAGGTGGCCGGGGTCACCCACGGCGGCGATGCGCACGGTCATGGGTGAAGTCTCGCCGAGCAAGTCGGGAGGGGCATCCACCGGGCGTCGCGGACGGCATACGACCTTGGTCTGACGGCCCCGGCACCGATTTCGTGCTCGGCGCGCACTCCCGTAGGATGGAGCGTCGGTCTCGTGTGCTCAGCCATGCGCGACCACACCCCCATGGTTTCACTGGTGGCCCCCGGGCCGCACCCAGGGTGGGACCAGCAAAGGATTGAGAGGGTATGGCCAAGAAGGACGGCGTCATCGAGATCGAGGGCACCATCGTTGAGGCGCTCCCCAACGCGATGTTCCGCGTGGAGCTCACCAACGGGCACAAGGTGCTCGCCCACATCTCGGGCAAGATGCGCCAGCACTACATCCGGATCCTCCCCGAGGACCGCGTGGTGGTGGAGCTCAGCCCCTACGACCTGACCCGAGGCCGCATCGTCTTCCGCTACCGCTGACCGGCCTCGGCTCTCAGCAGCAGCACGCTCCACCAGCTCCACCGGGCACGACCTCCGTCGTGCCGGGCCGATCGACACAGACAGCAGAGGCAATGAAGGTTCAGCCGAGCGTCAAGAAGATCTGTGACAAGTGCAAGGTGATCCGCCGCAACGGCCGGGTCATGGTCATCTGCGAGAACCCGCGCCACAAGCAGCGCCAGGGCTGACCAGATCGCCAGCTCCGTCCCCCGGGACGAAGCACCTGCACGAGGCACGGCTTCGAGCACACGCACAAAAGAATGACTGAGAACGCAGCGCCCGACCCCCTTGTCCGTCACCTGTAGAGGTGAGCGAGGGACGTCACCCCCGGCCCGGAGGCCGGGGACCGGATCAGAGTCCGGACCGGCGACTGCACCAGACCTCCGGAACACCAGAACAGGAACCATCACACGATGGCACGTCTCCAAGGAGTCGACCTCCCGCGCGAGAAGCGCGTCGAGATCGCACTGACCTACATCTTCGGTGTGGGCCGCTCCAGCTCGCAGAAGGCTCTCGCCGCCACGGGCGTCGACGCCAACACCCGCGTCAAGGACCTCACCGACGCCGACCTCGTCGCCCTGCGCGACTGGATCGACGAGAACCTCAAGGTCGAGGGTGACCTCCGCCGTGAGGTCCAGGCCGACATCCGCCGCAAGGTCGAGATCGGTTCGTACGAGGGTCGTCGTCACCGCTCGGGCCTGCCCGTTCGCGGTCAGCGGACCAAGACCAACGCGCGCACCCGCAAGGGTCCGAAGCGCACCGTCGCCGGCAAGAAGAAGGTTGGTAAGTAATGCCTCCCAAGGGCCGTTTGACCGGCGCCAAGAAGGTGCGCCGCAAGGAGAAGAAGAACATCGCCGTGGGCCAGGCCCACATCAAGTCGACGTTCAACAACACGATCATCTCGATCACCGACCCCACCGGTGCCGTCATCAGCTGGGCCTCGGCCGGCCAGGTCGGCTTCAAGGGCTCGCGCAAGTCCACCCCGTTCGCCGCGCAGACCGCCGCTGAGGCCGCTGCCCGTCGCGCCATGGACCACGGCATGCGCAAGGTCGACGTCTTCGTCAAGGGTCCCGGCTCTGGCCGTGAGACCGCGATCCGCTCGCTGACCGCTGCCGGTCTCGAGGTCGGGTCCATCCAGGACGTCACGCCCTCGCCGCACAACGGTGTCCGCCCGCCCAAGCGCCGCCGCGTCTGAGCGCCTGAGAAGACGGAAAAGAGAACTAGAACATGGCTCGTTACACCGGCCCCATCACCAAGAAGTCGCGTCGCCTCAAGGTCGACCTCGTCGGCGGCGACAAGAACTTCGACCTGCGTCCCTTCCCGCCCGGCCAGCACGGCCGTCGCCGGATGCAGGAGAAGGAGTACCTCACCCAGCTGCAGGAGAAGCAGAAGGCTCGCTTCACCTACGGCGTCATGGAGAAGCAGTTCCGTCGCTACTACAAGGAAGCGGCGAACCGCCCCGGCAAGACCGGTGAGAACATCCTGACGATCCTCGAGTCGCGACTCGACAACGTCATCTACCGCGCGGGCCTCGCCCGCACCCGTCGTGCCGCGCGCCAGCTCGTCACGCACGGTCACTTCGAGGTCAACGGCCAGCGCGTCGATGTCCCGTCCTACCGCGTCGAGCAGTACGACATCATCACCGTGCGCAAGCAGTCGACGGAGAAGCTGCCGATCCAGCTCGCTCGTGAGACCTTCGGCGACCGCCCGACCCCGGCCTGGATCCAGGTCGTCCCGGGCTCGCTGCAGATCCTGATCCACTCCCTCCCCGTGCGGGCGCAGATCGACAGCCAGCTCACCGAGCAGCTCATCGTCGAGTTCTACTCCAAGAACTGATCTCAGCCGACGTCTTGCCCGTTTGGGACGACGAGCTCCAGCGAGTTGTCCCAAACGGGCAATACGTCGGGGCCGTGGGCACTTGGGTGCGCCACGGCATACCGAATGCTTGTCCTGGTCGCAGACAGAGGTGACCAGGGCGCCGGGTAGGACCCGGCAGTTTCACGAGGCGTCATATAGCGGTCGCCCGTGGGAAGGAAAATCACCGTGCTCATCGCACAGCGTCCACTCCTCTCCGAGGACGTCATCTCCGAGAACCGGAGCCGGTTCGTCATCGAGCCGCTGGAGCCGGGCTTCGGCTACACGCTCGGCAACAGCCTCCGCCGCACCCTGCTCTCGAGCATCCCCGGTGCCGCGGTCACGAGCATCCGCATCGACGGCGTGCTCCACGAGTTCTCCACGATCCCCGGGGTCAAGGAAGACGTCACCGAGATCATCCTCAACATCAAGGGTCTGGTCGTCTCCTCGGAGCACGACGAGCCGGTCGTCATGTACCTGCGCAAGCAGGGTGCCGGCGCCGTCACGGCTGCTGACATCGCGCCGCCGGCCGGCGTCGAGGTCATCAACCCCGACCTGCACATCGCGACGCTCAACGACAAGGGCAGCATCGAGATGGAGCTGACCGTCGAGCGCGGTCGCGGCTACGTCTCCGCCGCCCAGAACAAGTCCGGTGACCAGGAGATCGGCCGCATCCCGGTCGACTCCATCTACAGCCCGGTCCTCAACGTCACCTACAAGGTCGAGCTGACCCGAGTCGAGCAGCGCACCGACTTCAACAGCCTCGTCCTCGACGTCGAGACCAAGCAGGCCGTCTCCCCGCGTGACGCGCTCGCCTCCGCCGGCAAGACCCTCGTCGAGCTCTTCGGCCTCGCCCGTGAGCTCAACGTCGAGGCCGAGGGCATCGACATGGGCCCGTCGCCGACGGACGCCGCGCTCGCCGCGGACCTCGCCCTCCCGATCGAGGACCTCGACCTCACGGTCCGCTCCTACAACTGCCTCAAGCGCGAGGGCATCCACACCGTGGGTGAGCTCGTCGGTCGCAGCGAGGCGGACCTGCTCGACATCCGCAACTTCGGCCAGAAGTCCATCGACGAGGTCAAGGCCAAGCTCCACGGCATGAGCCTGGCTCTCAAGGACAGCCCCGCCGGCTTCGACCCGAGCCAGATCGCTTCCTACGACGACGAGTTCAGCTTCTCCGACGCCGACGACGCCGAGGACGCGTCGTTCGCCGAGGACGAGCAGCTCTGACGCTGACCCACATCAAGGAGTAAAGACATGCCTACCCCCACCAAGGGTCCCCGTCTCGGAGGCGGCCCGGCTCACGAGCGGCTCATCCTGGCCAACCTCGTGACCTCGCTCTTCGAGCACGACTCCATCACGACGACGGAGTCGAAGGCCAAGCGCCTGCGCCCCCTCGCCGAGCGCCTCATCACCTTCGCCAAGCGCGGTGACCTCCACGCCCGTCGCCGGGTCATGACGGTCGTGCGTGACAAGGGCGTCGTGCACCGCCTCTTCGTCGAGGTCGCCCCCGACATGGCCGAGCGCCAGGGTGGCTACACGCGCATCACGAAGATCGGTGCCCGCAAGGGTGACAACGCCCCCATGGCGGTCATCGAGCTCGTCCGCGAGCCCGTCGCCAAGAAGGCCACCGTCAAGGAGGCCGAGGGCGCGACCAAGCGTGCCGCCAAGGAGTCCAAGGCTGCCGACGAGGCCACCGCCGAGACCACGGAGGCCCCGGCCGCCGAGGCTGCCGCGGTCGTCGAGCTCCCGAAGGGTGCCGTCGCCGCGAACGAGGACGGCTCGGCTCCCGAGGGTTACTCGGTCAAGGGCAACGCCGACTCCGGCAAGTACCACGTCGAGGGTTCGCAGTGGTACGACCAGACCGAGGCCGAGTTCTGGTTCGCCTCGGCCGAGGACGCCAAGGCTGCCGGCTTCGAGCCGGCCGGCGGCGAGACCAAGCAGGCCGAGGGCGACGACGCCTGACCTGCTGCACCACGGCATACGAACGAGGGCCGGTCACTTCCTGCGGGAGGTGACCGGCCCTCGTCGTATGCCGTCCGCCGCGGGACCCTGGGCTGCCGGTTCGTCGCCGGGCGGTGTGGCTCCGTAGGCTGGCCGCCATGGACTGGAACGCCTACGACGCTGCCCTCTTCGACCTCGACGGGGTGCTCACCCCGACGGCGGAGGTGCACATGCGGGCCTGGGACGAGATGTTCAACGCCTACCTCACGTCCAAGGGCATCGAGGAGCCCTACACCGACCAGGACTACTTCGACCACGTCGACGGGCGCCCGCGCTACGACGGGGTCCGTGCGTTCCTCACCTCGCGGGGGATCGAGCTGCCCGAGGGCGACCCGTCCGACAGCCCCGAGGCCGAGACCGTGAGCGGACTCGGCAACCGCAAGAACGACGCGTTCAACGCCGTCCTGGCCCGGGACGGCGTCGAGGCGTATGCCGGCTCGATCCGGCTGCTCGACGCCCTCGCCGAGCGTGGCACCAAGATGGCCGTGGTCTCGTCGTCCAAGAACGCGCCGGCGGTGCTCGAGGCCGCGGGCATCGCCGACCGCTTCCCCGTCGTCGTGTCGGGTGCGGTGGCGGCCGAGCTCGGTCTCGCGGGCAAGCCGTCGCCCGAGACCTTCCTCCACGCGGCCCGGGAGCTCGGGGTGGACAAGGATCGCGCGGTCGTCCTCGAGGATGCGACGTCGGGGGTCAAGGCGGGGCGGGACGGGGACTTCGGCCTCGTCGTCGGCGTCGACCGCGGCGCCGGTGCCGACGGTCTCACCGATGCGGGCGCGGACGTCGTCGTCACGGACCTCGAGGAGCTCCTCCCGTGAGGCTCGACTTCGACGGCACGGACCCGCTCGACCGCGAGCGCTTCCCTGTCGACGAGTGGCGGCTCGTCGAGACCTTCCCCAGCGACGACGACCTCGGGCTCACCGAGACCCTCTTCGCGATCGGAAACGGCTACCTCGGCATGCGCGGGAACCCGCCGGAGGGCCGCCCGTCGTCGGCGCACGGCACGTTCGTCAACGGGTTCCACGAGACGTGGGACATCCACCACGCCGAGCAGGCGTACGGGTTCGCGCACACCGGCCAGACGATCGTCAACGTGCCCGACAGCAAGGTCATGAAGCTCTACGTCGACGACGAGCCGCTCCTGCTGTCGACGGCCGACCTCGTGGAGTACGAGCGCTCGGTCGACTTCCGTGACGGGACCCTGCGCCGCCATCTGATCTGGCGCACCCCCTCGGGCAAGATCGTCCAGGTCGACACGACGTGCATGATCTCGTTCACCGAGCGGCACCTCGCGATCATGACCATCGAGGTGACGATGCTGGCCGGGAGCGCGCCCGTCGTCATCTCGAGCCAGATCCTCAACCGGCAGGACGGCGCGGACGAGTACCAGGACCGCGAGGCGATGAACCGCAAGTCCGGCTGGGACCCGCGCCAGGCGGGACGGTTCACCTCGCGGGTGCTCGAGCCGCAGGGCGACTGGCACAGCGACCGGCGGATGATCCTGGGCTACCGCTGCGCCCGGTCGGGCATGACGCTCGCCGTCGGCGCCGACCACGCGATCGACACCGACAACGTCGTCGAGGAGCTCATCGACACCCAGCCCGACCTGGGCAAGAAGGTCTACCGGGTCGACGCCGCCGAGGGCCGCACCATCACGATCACCAAGTGCGTGGCCTACCACTCCTCACGGGGCGTGCCCGCGCGCGAGCTCTTCGACCGCTGCCGCCGCACCCTGGACCGGGTCCGGCGCGACGGCGTCCAGCGCGAGCTCGACCAGCAGCGAGACTGGGTCGAGAAGTACTGGGCCAACGCCGACGTCGAGGTCGAGGGCCACCCAGAGGTGCAGCAGGCAGTCCGCTGGAACCTCTTCCAGATCGCGCAGGCGTCGGCGCGCGCCGACCAGCTCGGCGTCGCGGCCAAGGGCGTGACGGGCAGCGGCTACGAGGGCCACTACTTCTGGGACACCGAGATCTACGTCGTGCCGTTCCTCGCCTACACCTTCCCGACGGCGGCGAAGAACCTGCTGCGCTTCCGGGTCAACCTGCTCGACCACGCCCGCGCCCGGGCGCGTGAGCTGGCCCAGCGCGGAGCCCTCTTCCCGTGGCGGACGATCAACGGGCTCGAGGCGTCCGCGTACTACGCGGCCGGCACGGCGCAGTACCACATCGACGCGGACGTCGCGTATGCCGTGAGCCGGTACAGCGACGCGACGGGCGACCGGGACTTCCTGCGCCGCGACGGCGCCGAGATCCTCGTCGAGACCGCCCGCATGTGGGCCGACCTCGGGTTCTGGCGGGTCGACGGCGGCCGGACCTTCCACATCCACGGCGTCACCGGGCCCGACGAGTACACGACGGTCGTCAACAACAACCTCTTCACCAACGTCATGGCCCGGTTCAACCTCGAGCGGGCCGCCGCGACGGTGCGCGACCTGCGCGAGGGTGACCCGACGGCATACACGCGTCTGCAGTCCCGGCTCAACCTCCACGACGAGGAGGTCACCGAGTGGGAGGAGTGCGCCGCCCACATGGCGGTGCCGTTCGACCAGGACCTGGGGATCCACCCGCAGGACGAGAACTTCCTCGACCGCGAGCTGTGGGACCTGTCGCAGACGCCGCCGGAGAAGCGCCCGCTGCTGCTCAACTACCACCCGCTCGTGATCTACCGGTTCCAGGTGCTCAAGCAGGCCGACGTCGTGCTCGCGATGCTGCTGCAGGGCGACCGGTTCACGCTCGAGGAGAAGCGGCGCAACTTCGAGTACTACGACCCGATCACCACGGGTGACTCGTCGCTCAGCGCGGTCGTGCAGTCGATCATCGCTGCCGAGGTGGGGCACCACCAGTGGGCGATGTACTACTTCCTGTCCGGGCTCTTCGTCGACCTCGCCGACCTCCACGGCAACACCTCGGACGGCGTCCACATCGCCTCGGCTGGTGGGGTCTGGAACGCGCTCGTCTACGGCTTCGCCGGGATGCGCGACTACGGCGACGGGCTGACCTTCGACCCGCGCCTGCCGGCTGCGTGGCCGCGCCTCGCCTTCCCTCTGCGGGTGCACGGCACCCGGATCCGCGTCGAGGTCGAGCAGGACGCGATGACGTTCACCCTCGTCGAGGGCGATCCGATCACGGTGAGCGTGAGGGGTGCCGACCACGAGGTGGGGGCCGACGGGCCCACCCGGGTCGAGCTCGACAACCAGGGGCCGCGGCTCACGCACCTCGTGCCGCGTCAGCCTGCCCCGGTCGTGCGGGCGGACGGGACCGTCATCACCGCCGGTGTCCCGACCGATCCCGAGACGCTGGCGGAGGAGGCGGCCGTGCAGGCGTCCTTCAGTGGTCAGTCGAGCCTGACGGTGCCGCCCGAGCGCCAGTAGGTCCCGTCCCGACGCTCGAGGAAGCCCTCCTCGACGAGGTAGCGCCGCAGCGCGGCATGGTCCGCGTGGCGGCGCTGCAGGATCTCGTTGACGCGGGCCTCGGGATAGATCTCGCCGAGCTCGAAGTCCTGCGCGAGCAGATCGAGCACGACGAGGCGCTTGGCGATCTTCGTCGGAATGGCGGAGAGCCGGCCGTCGGCGCCGACGAAGGCGCGCAGGACGGCGTCGCGGTTCTCGAGGGCGTGGGTGAGTGCGGGGCGGTCCATGTCCTCGAGCCTACGAAGCGGGGGTCCCGGGGGCGAGCGAGTTCTCGGGTGCGCGCGTGTGGCGGGGCGTGGGCCCGGCGAAGTGCCGGGCCAGCGGGACGAGTGCCAGGACGAGGACGAGCGGGACGGCATACCCGATCCGTAGGTTGCCGGCTCCGATCGCGCCCGTGAGGACCGCTCCGAGCAGGGCGCCGAGGTAGTTGAACTGGTTGAAGCGGGCGATCGTGGCGTCGACCCTGGCCTGTCGCGCCGCGGGGTCGGCGGCGTGGGGATCGGTCGAGTCCGCAGCGATCCGGGCGGCGGCCGAGAACGCGAGGGGAGCGATGACGGCGACGCCGAGACCGACGACGAAGAAGCCGAGGATGGCGACCTGCCAGATCGAGCCGGGTGCGAAGACGACGACCGCGAGCCCGGCGAACGAGAGCAGGGCGCCGACGCGGATGACGGTGGTGGGGCCGAACCGGGCGGTGAGGCCGTCGCCGAGGAGGCGAGCGAGCAGGGTGGCGGCGAGGTAGGGGAGTGTGGCGAGAGCGAACATGGCGCTGCTCGTGGGTGGGTCGTCGAAGACGGTGGTGCTGCTGAGGTAGGTCGGTCCCCAGGCGGTGGCGGCGGTGTCGACCATGTAGAAGAGCACGAGGGCGGCGCCGACGAGGGCGATGCGGCGCCACGGCAGGCCGAGGTCCTGCACCGAGGGAGGTGCCGCGGTCGTCGGGACGTCACGTCGCAGGAGCGGGGCGGCGGTGACGGCCAGTGGCGTGAGCGCGAGCAGCCACGCCATGAAGGGGAAGGAGACGGGGACGAAGGCGAGGCCGGTGGCGAGCAGGCCCCCCGCGGTCCAGGCGGCGTGGAAGGAGGGGAGGACGGGACGGCCGACGCGGTGCTCGAGGGCGACGGCCTGCATGTTGCTCGCCGCGTCGTTGGCGCCGAGGCCGAGGCCGTAGCAGGCCACGCCGGCGACGAAGACGGCGAACGTCCCGTCGCCGCGGACTCCGACGCCGATGACGGCGAAGCCGAGGGTGATGAGGGCGAGCGCGAGGCGGAGCGTGGTGGCGCTGTCGGTGCGCGCCGCCAGGCGTTCGGCGACGACCGAGCCGAGGCCGGCGAGCAGGACGAGCATGAGCATGAGCCCGGACAGGGCCAGTTCTGACAGGTCGAAGAGATCGCGGACGACGGGCAGCCGCAGGGTCAGCGAGATGAAGAGCAGGCCCTGCACGAAGAAGGCCGCGCTGATCGCGATGCGGGAGGGGCGCAGGTCCACCCGTGCAGCGTGCCACGGGTGGAGGGTGCGAGGGCCGGATTCCGCGGGCCGCGCCGGGGCGGTGCGTGGTGGAGCGTGTTGACGGCCGTGCCGAGATGCACCCGGTGGAGAGGTGTCTTTGCTCCCGCCACATGACGCAAAGACACTCCTCCAGCGGGATACACCTGGGGCCGACCCGGCTCCGCGCGCCGAAGGCGCAGCACGCTCGGCTGGCTAGGCTGCGGAGCCATGACGTTGTTGCGGGTGCGGATCGACCTGGCCTACGACGGCACCGGCTTCTCGGGCTGGGCCGCCCAGCCCGGTCGGCGGACGGTCGAGGGCGAGCTGTCGAACGCCCTCACGACACTGCTCAGGGCGTCGGAACCGGTGCGGCTCACCGTCGCCGGGCGCACCGACGCCGGAGTCCACGCCCGCGGACAGGTCGCCCACGCCGACGTCGACCCGACGGCCTGGGCCGTGACCCCCGGCCGGTCCACCCGCTCACCCGAGGAGGCGGCACTCACCCGGCTGGCCGGCATACTCCCCGCCGACATCGTCGTGCGCGAGGTGTCGCCCGCGGCCGAGGGCTTCGACGCCCGGTTCTCCGCCACCCAGCGGCGCTACCTCTACCGGATCTGCGACCGCACCGGGCAGCTCGACCCGCTGCGCCGACACGACACCGTGGTCGTCAAGGACGAGCTCGACGTCGGCGCCATGGAGGAGGCGGCGGGCCGGCTCGTCGGGCTCAACGACTTCGCGGCGTTCTGCAGGAAGCGGGAGGGCGCGACGACGGTGCGCACGCTCCTCGAGTACTCGTGGGCGCGCGCGCCCGACGGCACGGTCGAGGCCACGGTGGTCGCGGATGCGTTCTGCCACAGCATGGTTCGCGCGCTCGTCGGGTCCGTCGTGCCGGTCGGCCTCGGTCGCGCGCCGGTGCAGTTCCCGCTCGACGTGCTCACCGCACGGGCGCGCGACCCCCGGGTCACGGTCATGCCGGCGCACGGTCTCTCGCTCGAGGAGGTCGACTACCCGGCTGACGCCGACCTCGCCGCACGCGCACGGGAGGCCCGGGCGACGAGGTCACTCGACGACTGAGTCAGCGACAGCACCTCGTCAGGGAGAGACGGCGACCTCGGCGCCCCGCAAATGAGCGCGGAACCCGTTGGGCTGCACCGAGACCGACGTCAACGCCATGCCCTCGGGCACGCCCTCGATGGTGTGCCGGATGGTCACGAGCCGCCGCACGATCGATGAGGCCGCCGTGTCGAGCCAGTCGGGCCCGTCGAGGTCGATCGTCCGCGGCTCGATGACGAGCTGGCCGCCCTGGGCGCGCACGACACCGGCCGCTCGGACCTCGACGTCCTGGCCGAGGACGCTGACCCGGCGGCTCAGGCCGGCGAGACCGTCGCCCGCGGCGAAGAGGGTGACGCCGCCTCCGATCTGTGACGCGGCGGTCGTGAACGGGATCGAGGCGTCGATGTCGAGCCGCGAGGCGCGGAGCCCGTCGCCAGTGAGCGTCACACCAGAACCGACGGCCGTGACGTCCGTGAGCCCACCGTCGCCCGTGACGACCTGGCTGCTCGTGAGGCGAACGTCCCCGAGCCAGGTCTCGCCGTCGCGGAGGTCGCTCGGCGACGTCGGCCCCGTGGAGGGCGATGCCGAGGGCACGGGCACGTCGGTGCCGGTCCCCGGACTCCCCACCGACCAGACGAGGGCGAGCGCAGCGACGACGAGCGCCACGAGCATGGTCACCGCACCGAGGAGGAACTGCTTCACGACGCCCATCCTGCCCGCACCCGACGGTCCGGGGATCGCGGGTCACGTGGTCGCTGACGCTGCCGGGCCACCGCGACCGGACAGAACGGGTCATCAGGGGGCTACATGTAAAACGTTTACGCAGCTAGCCTCCACCGCAGACGTTTCAGCCGCGAGCGCCACCGTCGGTGCCGCGGGACAGCCCGGAGGAGCAACGATGCCCAGTCCACGCCGTCTGTATGCCGTCGCAGCGGGTGCCGCTGTCGCCCTGGTCCCAGCCCTGGGGGTGTCGGTCCCCGCCTCGGCGGAGACGGTCTCCGTCGCCCTCGTCGGCTCGCTCCAGTCCGAGATCGGCTGCGCCGACGACTGGAAGCCCGAGTGCGCGGCGTCGGAGCTGGCCCGGGTCGGTGACACGACGGCATACACGAAGACGTTCACGGTCCCGGCCGGGACCTACGAGTACAAGGTCGCGCTCAACGACTCGTGGGACACGAACTACGGCGCCGGGGGAGTGTTCAACGGCCCCAACATCCCGCTCGTGCTCGAGGGTCCGGCGACGCTGGAGTTCACCTACGACCACACGACCCACGTCGTCAGCGTCACGCCCAAGAACCTCTCCGGCGGCACGACCTCCGCGGACGCCGCCCTCGCCCAGAGCTCGCTGCGCTCGCCGCTCACGCGGGAGCGGTTCTACTTCCTCATGGCCGACCGGTTCGCCAACGGCCGCACCGACAACGACCGCGGTGGGCTCACCGGTGGTCCGCTCACGACCGGCTTCGACCCGACGCACAAGGGCTTCTACCACGGTGGCGACCTCAAGGGCGTCATGAACAAGCTCGACTACATCAAGGGCATGGGCACGACGGCGATCTGGCTCACGCCGAGCTTCAAGAACAAGCCGGTCCAGGGCAAGCCGGGCGAGGAGAGCGCGGGCTACCACGGCTACTGGATCACCGACTTCACCCAGATCGACCCCCACCTCGGCACCAACGAGGAGATGAAGGCGCTCATCGCGGCCGCGCACAAGAAGGGGATGAAGGTCTTCTTCGACATCATCACCAACCACACGGCCGACGTCATCGACTACAAGGAGGGGCAGTACACCTACCGCTCCAAGAAGAACTACCCGTACAAGGACGCGACGGGCAAGGCGTTCGATGACCGCGACTACGTCAACAAGGCGTTCCCGGCGATGAACCCCGCCACGTCGTTCCCGTACACGCCGTTCCTCCACCCCGGTGACGAGAAGGCCAAGACGCCGGCGTGGCTCAACGACCCGCTGATGTACCACAACCGGGGCGACTCGACCTTCGCCGGCGAGTCCTCGACGTACGGTGACTTCATCGGCCTCGACGACCTCTTCACCGAGCGCCCCGAGGTCGTCGACGGCATGGGCGACATCTACAAGAAGTGGGTCGACTTCGGCATCGACGGCTTCCGCATCGACACCGTCAAGCACGTCAACCTCGAGTTCTGGCAGAAGTTCGTCCCGGCGATCCTCGGCGAGGCCAAGGCGGTCAAGAACGACGACTTCTTCGCGTTCGGCGAGGTCTACGACGGCAACCCGGCGGTGATGTCGGAGTACACGACCCGCGGCAAGCTCCAGGCCACGCTCGACTTCGGGTTCCAGCAGCAGGGCGTCGACTTCGCCAAGGGCAAGCCCGCGAACGTCCTCGCCGACTTCTTCGGCAAGGACGACTGGTACACCGACCCCGACAGCAACGCCTACCAGCTGCCGACGTTCCTCGGGAACCACGACATGGGCCGCGTCGCGATGTTCCTCAAGGACGGCACCACGAGCGAGGCCGAGCACCTCGCCCGGGTGAAGTTCGCCGAGTCGCTGATGTTCGCGACGCGCGGCAACCCGGTGACCTACTACGGCGACGAGCAGGGCTTCATCGGCACCGGCGGTGACCAGCTCGCCCGCGAGGACATGTTCGCGAGCAAGGTCGACGTCTACAACACCGAGGACGTCCTCGCCGGGCCCGAGGGCTCGCGCGACCGCTTCTCGACGACCCACCCGCTCTACACCCACATCCGCGACCTGTCCGCGGTGCGTGCCAAGCACCCGGCGCTCGCGGACGGTGCGCAGGTCCAGCGCTTCGTGGCTGCCGGTGCCGGCATCTTCGCCGTCTCCCGGATCGACGCGAAGCAGAAGGTCGAGTACGTCGTGGCCGCCAACAACGCCACCAAGACGTCGCGGGCGACCATCCCGACCTGGAGCAAGGGCAAGGGCGTGGTGTTCACGCCGGTGTCCGGGGCCAGGCGCGCGGTGAAGGCGGCTGCCGACGGCTCGATCACCGTCAACGTGCCGCCGCTGTCGGTGAGCATCTGGCGCGCCAACAAACCGATCTCGACCGCGGGTGCCGCGCCGACGGTCACGGTCTCGACCGGCGCCGACCACACGGTCGCCGACCGTGCCGAGGTCTCGGCCGACGTCTCCGCGAGCACCTTCGCCCAGACCACGTTCCTCTACCGTCCCGTCGGCACGAAGCTGTGGCGGACCATCGGGACCGACGACAACGCTCCCTTCCGCGTCTTCCACGACGTGGCGGGTATGCCGTTGGGCTCGGTCCTCGAGTACCGCGCGGTCGTCAAGGACGCGGCTGGACGGGTCGCGGCGAGTGGTTCCTGGGCCTCGGTCGTGGCGCCGAAGACGGGCGGCTCGACGGAAGGGGAGATCGGTGACTCGCCGGCGACCCAGCCCTCGACCGTCGGCACGACCGGCACGCACAACTCCGAGATGGGCTGCAGCAAGGACTGGGACGAGCTGTGCGACACCTCGCAGCTGGCCCTCGACCCGGCCGACAAGATCTGGAAGAAGGCGTTCACCCTGCCCGCCGGGCCGTACTCGTACAAGGCGACGATCAACAAGTCGTGGACCGAGAACTACGGCGAGAAGGGCGTGCGAGAGGGTCCGAACATCTCGTTCGAGACGGCGGACGGCACCGTGACGTTCTTCTACGACCCGACGACGCACTGGGCGACCTCGGACGAGGAGACCGAGATCATCACGACGCCCGGCACCTTCCAGTCCGAGCTCGGCTGCCCGGCGGACAACAGCGCCACGTGTATGCGCCCGTGGCTGCAGGACAAGGACGGTGACGGCGTCTTCACCTGGGCGACGACGAAGATCCCCGCGGGGACCTACACGTTCGTGGTCGCCCACGACCGCTCGATGACCGAGACCTACGGCGACGGCGGTGCACCCGGTGGCGCGCCCATCACGCTCACGGTCCCGGCCGACGGGGCGCGGACGAACTTCGTCTACGACTCGGCGACCCACCGCACCACGGTGACGAGCGCCGTCGTCGCCCCCTGACACCCACCACGGGCTGAGGGTGTCGCCCACCCCAGCTTTTGCTCCCCATGAGGGAACCTTGAGGGTCCGGACGGAAACTTTCCGTCCGGACCCTCAACCTTTCCTCCCCAGGAGCAAAAGTTGAGGCGGGGGCTGGATCCGTGCGGGCGCGGGTCCGCTCAGGGCTGAGCTGAGTCGACGGCATACCGGAGACGGACGAGGTCGGAGCCGTCAGGGCGCTGCACATCGAGCAACCGCAGCCGCGCGGGCTGCGTCGCCGTGAACGCGGGGACGCCACCGGCTCCGACGAGACCAGGGCCGACCATGAGCACCAGCTCGTCGACGAGTCCGTGCTCGAGCAGGTCGTTCCACAGCACGTGGCTGCCGAAGACGACGACGTCGCCGCCGTCGCCCGCCCGGAGCGCGGAGACGACGTCGTGCGCCTCGGCGCGCGGGACGATCCGGGTGGTCTCGGACCACGGCTCGGTGTCTGCGGCGGTGAGCGTGTCGGACACGACGACCTTGTCCACGGTCCAGTTGAGCCTCGAGATCTCGCGCTCGAGCTCGGGCTGGCCCGGGTCGTACCTCACCCCGGGCCAGTAGTCCCGGAACCCGAGGAACGTCGTGCGGCCGAGGAGCACGGTGTCCGCACCCCGGAGCAGCGCGGCGTTGCTCTCGCTGAATCCCGCGTCGAACGGCATGACCGAGACGTCCCCACCGGGCCCGGTGAAGTGGCCCTCGAGGGAGAGGATCTCGCTGACGATGACCTTGCGCACGCCGTGCTCCTCGGGTCGTGGCTGCTCGGACGGTCAGCCCTGGGAGGGGGCGACTCCTGCATTCTCGACTGCGGAGCGCTGCTGGCGCTCGCGACGCCGGGCCGGGAGGAAGCACACGAAGCCGATCGTGCTCACGACACCGGCCACGACCATCGCCGTGCCGATCGAGGTGCGAGCGGCGAGCACGCCCAGGAGCGGTCCGGTGAGCGCGCCACCGGCCTGCATGACGAGCGAGCTCATCGACAGGATCGTCGCGCGGTTCCGCGACGAGGCCTCGCGGTGCAGCAGGCCCGTGTAGGCAGGGCTGGCGGCACCGTGCATCGTGTAGGTGAAGAGGTAGGCGACGAGGAGCGCGGCGGGGCCGAGGGTGAGGCCCATGGCGACGACGCCCAGCCCGTTGACGACCCGGCCGACGATGGCCGCCCGCACCAGCCCGAGGCGGTCCGCCAGACGCCCACCCAGCCACGAGCCGAACGAGAACAGCGCCCAGCCACCTGCGGCCGCCGGTCCCATCCACACACCGGCCCGCGCCTCGGACCCGAGGAGCTCGGCCAGACGCAGGGGCATGAGCGTCTCGTAGGCCATCATCCCGACCACCCAGAAGAGCTCGACGAGGACGAGGTTGCGCAGGACGGTGTTGGTCCGGAGCAGGAGGAGCCCGTCGCGGATGACGCCCGGTGTCTCGCGCACCGAGGACCCGAGGCGGGCGCCCAGGCGGCCCTCGCCTCGGGGCGACTCGCGCAGGAGGGCAAGGGTGGCGACGAGGTGCACGACGCACAGCGCGACGAAGACCTGGATCGGCAGGAGCAGGGCGCTGGACTCCTTGAAGGGGTGCCACGCCACGAGGGCGCCGGAGACGAGCGCGCCACCGCCCATGCCGACACCGACGAGGACTCCCTGGATCGACATGGCGCCGTGGACGTCGGCCCCCGGCTGGCGCTCGTGGACGGTGTCGACGTACCAGGCTTCCAGCGGACCGGAGTCGAGCGCGCGGTAGACGCCCATGAGCCCGGCCGCGAGGGCGAACGTCCAGAACGACTGCGCGAAGAGGTAGGCGAAGCCCGCGACGATGTTGATGACGCCCGCGGCGAGGAGGACGGGCTTGCGACCGAGGACGTCGGCGAAGCCGCTCGTCGGCAGCTCGAGCAGGAAGACCATGATCCCCTGCGCGGTCATGTAGAGCGTGATCTGCTCGACCGACAGCCCGCGCTCGCGGGCCACGAGGGCGAAGATCCCGACGACGAAGCCGACCGGCAGCCAGCGTGTCGTCGACAGGAGGTAGAAGACGCGGCGGGCCGCCGTGGGGGACAGGGTGGTGGTCATGCGTCCTCACCTCGCGGGATGCGGTCGAGGTCGAGCGGGTAGGTGACGTTGTAGACGGCGAGTCGGCGCGCGGCCGGGTTGCCCTGGCCGACCCGGCGGTAGCGGTCGACGACGTCGTCGATCTCGGCCTTCATCTCCTGCAGCTGGGCGGGTGTGGCGATGACGTAGGAGTCGTTCATCCCGGCGGCGTCGCGCCACGATGCCGGCCAGGCGGCCTCGACGTCGAGCCACTTCTCGAACTGCTCGGCGAAGTGCCGGGTGTAGTCGCGCACGAGCCAGTTGAGCGCGGTCTCGGAGTCCTCGTCGCCGGCGAAGTCGCTCGGCTCGAACTGGTGGCTCTCGGTGGCGGCGCGCCACAGGCGGCGCTTGCCCTCGCCGTCGCCGGTGTCGGCGACGAGGCCGACCGACTCGAGCTTGCGGAGGTGGTAGCTCGTCGCGCCGGTGTTGGTGCCGAGGGCGGTGGCGAGGTCGGTCGCCGTGGCGGGGCCGCTGCGCCGGAGCGTGGAGAGCAGTCTCGAGCGGAGCGGGTGGGCGAGCACCTTGAGCGATGCGGCGTCGAGGCGGATGCCGGTGAGGTGGTCCGGGTGCAGCGGGATGTCGGGGGCCATGCGTGCACAATACCTCTGCACAGTCTGTTTGCACAACTATTGTGTATGCCGTGTGGCAGAGTGTGTTTGTGCAGGTCAGGCCTGGTTTCGGGGTGTGGTTGGGGGGATTTGGGTGCGGGGCGGGTTCTCCGTAAACTTGAGGACTGTTGTGCCGTGCGCCCTTCCCAGGGTGGCCCGAGAGGTGAGAACCCTGGCGGGAGCACACGGCATACCCCTGCGGTTGCGTCTCTCGACGGGACCGACAGGTCCTCCCGTTCCATTCACACGTTAGGCAACATCGTGCGTACCTTCACCCCGAAGCCGGGCGACATCACGCGGCAGTGGCACGTCATCGACGCCACCGACGTCGTGCTCGGTCGCCTCGCCAGCCAGGCTGCGACCCTCCTGCGCGGCAAGCACAAGGCGATCTTCGCCCCCCACGTCGACACCGGTGACTTCGTCATCATCATCAACGCCGACAAGGTCGCCCTCACCGGCGCCAAGGCGGAGCAGAAGAAGGCCTACCGCCACTCCGGCTTCCCGGGTGGTCTCAAGAGCCGCACCTACGTCGAGATGCTCGACAAGTTCCCGGAGAAGGCCGTCGAGAAGGCCATCCGCGGCATGCTTCCCCGCACCTCCCTCGGCCGTCAGCAGCTGACGAAGCTCAAGGTCTACACCGGCTCCGAGCACCCCCACGCTGCCCAGCAGCCCAAGCCCTTCGAGATCACCCAGGTGGCCCAGTAATGACCGAGAACACCAACCTCGACGTGACCGAGGCCGAGTTCGGCACCGACGCCGACGACCAGGAGATCTCCGAGTACACCTCGGAGTCCTCCGGTGAGGTCGCCGGCGAGCCGGCCCGTCGTCCGTCCGCGTCCGCCCCCGGCGCCGCGACCGGTCGTCGCAAGCAGGCCGTCGCCCGCGTGCGCATCGTCCCCGGCACCGGTGAGTGGAAGATCAACGGCCGCACCCTCGAGGCCTACTTCCCCAACAAGGTCCACCAGCAGATCGTCAACGAGCCGCTCAAGGTCCTCGAGCTCGACGGCGCCTACGACGTGCTCGTCCGCGTGCACGGTGGTGGCCCCTCCGGCCAGGCCGGTGCCGTCCGTCTCGGTGTCGCCCGCTCGCTCAACGGGGTCGACGAGGAGCTGAACCGTCCGGCGCTCAAGAAGGCCGGCTTCCTCACCCGTGACGCCCGCGTCCCCGAGCGCAAGAAGGCTGGTCTCAAGAAGGCCCGCAAGGCGCCCCAGTACAGCAAGCGCTGATCGCAGCCGCAGCCCCTCGTGGGGCTCCCTGCACCGAAGGCGGCATCCCTCACGGGATGCCGCCTTCGGCGTGCGGGGGATAGGTTGTCTCGTCGGCCTCTTCCGGAGCGCCGCCACCTGCACTCACGACAGAACCACGAAAGGCACGGCACACGTATGTCACGACTGTTCGGGACCGACGGAGTCCGGGGGCTCGCCAACGTCGACATCACCGCCGACCTCGCACTGCAGCTCGCCGTGTCGGCGGCGCACGTGCTCGGGCGCGAGGCGCGCGAGTCGGGCCGCAAGCCCAAGGCTGTCGTCGGGCGCGACCCACGTGCCTCGGGTGAGTTCCTCGGGGCCGCCGTGATCGCCGGTCTCGCCTCCGCCGGTGTCGACGTCCACGACGTCGGGGTGCTCCCGACGCCCGCCGTCGCGTTCCTCACCGCCGACATGGACGCCCACTTCGGGGTCATGCTCTCGGCGTCGCACAACGCCATGCCGGACAACGGCATCAAGTTCTTCGCGTCCGGCGGGCACAAGCTGCCCGACGCCGTCGAGGACGAGATCGAGGCCGGTCTCGGCAAGGACTGGGAGCGGCCCACCGGCGCCCAGGTCGGCCGGGTCCTCCAGAACCGCGCGGGCCAGGCGCGCTACGTCGCCCACCTGCTCGAGGCCCTGCCCAACCGGCTCGACGGGTTGACGGTCGTCATCGACGGCGCCCACGGCGCGGCCTCGTCCGTCTCGCCGGAGGTCTTCCGCCTCGCCGGCGCCGACGTCTTCGAGATCGGCACCGAGCCCGACGGCCTCAACATCAACGACGGCTACGGCTCGACTCACCTCCAGCACCTCAAGGACGCCGTCGTCAAGCGTGGCGCCGACATCGGGATCGCCCACGACGGCGACGCCGACCGCTGCCTCGCCGTCGACGCCGACGGCAACGAGATCGACGGCGACCAGATCATGGGGATCCTCGCCGTCGACATGAAGTCGCGCGGCGCCCTGCACGACGACACCCTCGTCGCGACGGTCATGAGCAACCTCGGCCTCCTCCACGCCATGGAGCGTGAGGGGATCAAGGTCAAGCAGACCGGGGTGGGTGACCGCTACGTCCTCGAGGAGATGCGGGCCTCAGCCCACACACTCGGCGGAGAGCAGTCCGGCCACGTCATCCTGCTCGAGCACGGGACCACCGGCGACGGCGTCCTCACCGGCCTCATGCTCGCCGCCCGCATGGCCGCCACCGGCAAGACGATCGCCGAGCTCGGCACCGTCATGAGCCGGCTCCCGCAGGAGCTCATCAATGTCAAGGGCGTCGACAAGGCCCGCGTCGAGACCGACGAGGGTGTGCAGGCGGCCGTCGCCGAGGAGACCGCGCGACTCGACGGCTCCGGTCGCGTGCTGCTGCGCAAGTCGGGCACCGAGCCGGTCGTGCGCGTCATGGTCGAGGCGGCCACCGCCGACGAGGCCAAGGCCGTCGCCGACCGCCTCGTGAGCGTCGTCAAGGAGCGCCTCGCCCTCTGACGCGCCTCAGCTTGTGCTCCTGGGGAGGAAACCTTGAGGGGCCGGACGGAAATGTTCCGTCCGGCCCCTCAAGGTTTCCCCATGGGGAGCACAAGCTGGGATCAGTGGTGGTTCTCGACCGTGGGGTCGGTGTGCGGCGCGCTCGCGCCCGCTTCGTGGCGCTTGGCGTATGCCGTGTCCTCGGCTCCCGGGTCGACGTGCGTCGGGTCGAGCACGCGCTGGAGGAAGACGCGGGTGCGTTCCTCCTGCGGGTCGCCGATGACCTGGCTGGGGGCGCCCTCCTCGACGATGTTGCCGCCGTCCATGAAGATCACCCGGTCGGCGACCTCACGGGCGAACGCCATCTCGTGGGTGACGACGAACATCGTCATGCCCTCGCTCGCGAGCCGGCGCATCACGGAGAGGACGTCGCCGACGAGCTCGGGGTCGAGGGCCGACGTGGGCTCGTCGAAGAGCATGAGCTGCGGGTCCATCGACAGCGCGCGGGCGATGGCCACGCGCTGCTGCTGGCCACCCGAGAGCTGCGCCGGATAGGCGTCGGCCTTCTCCGAGAGCCCGACCTTCTCGAGGTTCTCGCGGGCCTTGGCCTCGGCCTCCTCCTTGCCCCGCTTGAGCACGGTCGTCTGCGCGACGGTGCAGTTGGCGAGCACCGACAAGTGGGGGAAGAGGTTGAACTGCTGGAAGACCATCCCCATGTTGCGACGGATCGCGTCGATGTCGCAGTCCGGGTCGGTGACCTCGTCCCCACCGACCTTGATCGAGCCGCTCGTCGGCTCCTCGAGCAGGTTGATGCAGCGCAGGAAGGTCGACTTGCCCGACCCCGACGGGCCGATGACGCAGACGACCTCGCCCTGCGCGATCGTGGCGTTGAGGCCCTGGAGGACGTGGTTGGTCCCGAAGGACTTGTGGAGGTCGGTGACCTCGACGACGGGTGAACCCGTCCGGGTGGCTGACGTGGTCATGCTCAGCGCTCCTTCTTCTGGCGGGCTTCCATGCGGCGCACGAGGTATGACAGCGGCAGCGTGATGATCAGGTAGCAGAACCCGGCCACCACGAGGGGGGTGAGGTTGACGTTGGAGCTCGAGAGGTCGCGGCCGTACTTGGTGAGCTCGTACCCGGTCGCCGCGAGTCCCAGGACGTAGACGAGCGAGGAGTCCTTGACGAGCAGGATGACCTCGTTGGTCAGGGGAGGGGTGATGATCCGGAACGCCTGCGGAAGGACGATCTTGCGCGTCGCGGCACCGGCCGGCATACCCAGGGACCGGGCGGCCTCGATCTGGCCCGGGGGGACGGCCTGGATGCCGGCGCGGATCGTCTCGGCCATGTAGGCGGAGGCGACCAAGCCGAGGGCGACCCAGACGGTGCCGTACGGGTCGAACGGGATGACGAGTCCGGCGAACGCGAGCGGCAGCAGGCTGAAGGCGATGAAGACGACGATGGCCGGCAGCCCTCGGAAGAACTCGATCCACACCGTCGCGATCCAGCGGTACGGCGCGACGGAGGACAGCCGCATGAGCGCGAGCACCGTGCCGAGCAGCAGTCCGATGAGGAACGCGCCGGCGGTGTAGACCACGGTGTTCTTGAGGGCGTTGCCGATCCCCTCGGTCAGGGTCGCCTTGATGAGGTCGGTGCGGAAGAAGACGCTCTGGATCTGGGCCCAGTCCGCCGTGAGCACGAAGACGATGACGACGACTGCCAGGAGGGCGTACTGCGCCCACCGCCTCCGCTGTGCGCGCTTGCGAGGGGACAGTTTCTTCTTCGGTGGGGCTTCCGTGGTGCTGGTGCTGCTCATGAGTTCTCCTGCCGACCTGAGGGGTCATGGACCGCAACGCCGAGGGGCGGCGGCCGGTCGAAACCGTACCGCCGCCCCCGACGTCGTGGAAGGGTCACTTCGGTGCGTCGACTCCGAACCACTTCTTGTAGATCGTGTTGTAGGTGCCGTCGGCCTGCGCGGCCTTGAGGGCCTCGTTGGCCGCGTCGGCCAGCTTCTGGCCGTTGGGGTCGTTGAGCTTGAACATGAGGCCGTACTTCTCGCCGGTCTCGAACTCCTTGACGACCGCGGTCGTCGGGTTGTCCTTGACGTAGTCGAACAGGGGGCCGTTGTCGTTGATGGCGCCTTCGACGCGACCGGACAGGACACCCGCGAGCTGCGTCGGCAGGTCCTCGAACACGACGGGGGTGTAGCCGTTGGCGCCCTTGTTGTCCTCGGCGTAGCTCTGACCGGTGGTGTCGGTCTGGACACCGAGCTTCTTGCCCTTGAGGCCGGCGAGGTCGGTGATCCCCGAG
Organism: Knoellia sp. LjRoot47; assembly: GCF_964253435.1. Classification (NCBI taxonomy): domain Bacteria; kingdom Bacillati; phylum Actinomycetota; class Actinomycetes; order Micrococcales; family Intrasporangiaceae; genus Knoellia; species Knoellia sp. LjRoot47. The sequence goes on along the minus strand of NZ_CAXUQS020000001.1, from coordinate 214,968 downwards.
TCCTTCTTGACGATGAGCGCCTGGGTGGCCTCGAAGTACGGGTCGGAGAACAGGACGGCCTTCTTGCGCTCGTCGGTGATCGTCGTCGCGCCGTAGGCGGCGTCGCACTTCTTGGCTGCGAAGGCAGCACCGGAGGTGATCGTCGCGAACTCGATGTCGACGACCTCCTGCTCGAGCCCGAGCTTCTTGGCGACGAGGTCCATGAGGTCGACGTCGAAGCCGACGACCTTGGCGCCCTCCTTGTGCTCGAACGGCTTGTAGGAGAGGTGCGTGCAGGCCTTGAGCTTGCCCTGGGTGATGGTCGAGACGCCGCTGGCGTTGGTGGCGGCTGCGTCGCCGTCACCGTCGTCGGACCCACAGGCGGCGAGGCCGAGAACGGAGATGAGGGCCGCTGCGGCGAAGGCGCCGACCCGGCGGGGGCGTGAGGTGCTCACGGGTACTCCTTGTTGAGGTGTTGGCGTGGTCGACCCACGACCGACTGGCGCCGACCCTACCCAGCGGCACACGGCATACGACCGTATTTCCCGTCTCAGGGCCGAAATCGTGACCTGTGTTGCGACCGTGTGACGCGGCTCAGCCGTGGTGGGTGGCGATGATCCGGGCGTACTCGTGGCCGGAGTCCTTGACCGTGCGCTTCTGGGTGTCGTAGTCGACGTGGACGATGCCGAAGCGCTTGCTGTAGCCGAACGCCCACTCGAAGTTGTCCATGAGCGACCACGCGAAGTAGCCGCGGATGTCGGCGCCGTCGTCGATGGCCCGCTTCACGGCGTCGAGGTGGCCGTGCAGGTATGCCGTCCGGTCCGGGTCGTGGACCGCGCCGTCCTCGCTCACCTCGTCGGGCCAGGCCGAGCCGTTCTCGGTGATGTAGATGGGCAGCCCGCACTCCTGCGCCGAGCGCATGAGGATGTCGTGGTGCCCCTGCGGGGAGATCTCCCAGCCCATGTCGGTGAGCGGCGGGTGCGGGTCGGTCTCCTCGACGCCATCGCCCCCGGGGAGGGGGTGGACGGCGCCCTCGGTCGCCTTGACCCGCGTGGGGAAGTAGTTGTTGACGCCGAGGTTGTCGAGCTTGGCGCTGATGACCTCGAGGTCGCCGTCGTGGATCCAGGCGTGGTCGGTGAGGTGTGCGGTGTCGTCGAGCAGCGACTGCGGGTAGGCGCCGTGGAAGAGCGGCCCGAAGAAGATGCCGTTGAGGGCGTTGTCGGCGCGGCGGACCGCGTCGGCGTCAGCGTCCGTCGCGTCGTCGGGGCCGTAGACCTGGGTGGGGTTGAGGGTGATCGACACCTCGGCCCCGGGGCAGTTCTCGCGGATCACCGGGACCGCGGTGCCGTGGGCGAGCATGAGGTGGTGGGCCGCGACGAGCCCTTCGACCGGGTCCGTGTGTCCGGGTGCGTGGTGGCCGAGCGAGTAGCTGAGGAGCGAGGAGCACCACGGCTCGTTGAGCGTCGTCCAGTTGGTGACGCGGTCGCCGAGGTGGCTGACGACGGTCTGGGTGTACTCGGCGAACCAGTCCTTGATGTCGCGGTTGAGCCATCCGCCGCGGTCGTCGAGCACCTGCGGGAGGTCCCAGTGGTAGAGCGTGACGAACGGCCGGATGTCGTGCTCCAGCAGGTCGTCCACGAGGCGCGAGTAGAAGTCGATCCCCGCGGGGTTGACGGCCCCGGTGCCGGTGGGGATGACGCGGGGCCATGCCACCGAGAAGCGGTAGGCGTCGAGGCCGAGCTCTTTCATGAGGACGACGTCCTGCGGCATGCGGCGGTAGTGGTCGCACGCCGGGTCACCCGTGTCCTTGTTGACGACCTTGCCCTCGATCTCGCAGAAGGTGTCCCAGATGGACGGGCTGCGACCGTCGGCGGTCGTCGACCCCTCGATCTGGAAGGAGGCGGTCGCCGCGCCCCACAGGAATCCGTCGGGGAACCTCGTGTCGAACGTCATGGACCCAACCTAGTCCGGCCGTCCTTTGTGGGGCAGGGTGTTCCCATGCCCCATGAAGCGATCACCACCCCCCTCTACGTCACCGCGGCCACTGCCAAGGGTGGCAGGCAGGGACACGTCACGAGCGAGGACGGCGTCATCGACCTCGTCCTCGGCAAGCCCGGGAGCAAGTCCAATCCCAAGGCCAACCCCGAGACCCTCTTCGCCGCCGGGTACGCCGCGTGCTTCGGCAACGCCCTCATCAGCGTCGCCGCGAGCGAGGGCCTCGACGTCAGCGAGTCCACGGTGACCGCCAGCGTCACCCTGGGCCGCACCGACTCCGGCGTCGGCCTCGCGGTGGCCCTCGAGGCGGTCATCCCCGGCGTCGACGACGACACGGCCCAGGAGCTCGTCAACGCCGCCCACCAGGCCTGTCCGTACTCGAAGGCCACGCGCGGCAACATCGACGTCACCGTCACGGTCCGGGGGTCCTGACCGTGGCCGCCGTGACGATCATCGGTGGGCACGGCAAGGTCGCCCTGCGCGCCTCTCGCCTCCTCGCCGGTGCCGGGCACGAGGTCACGTCGTGGGTGCGCAACCCCGACCATGCCGCCGACGTCGAGGCGACCGGGGCCACCGCTGCGGTGCACGACGCCGAGCACATGACGAGCGAGGAGATGGCTGACGCGCTCGCGGGCGCCGACGTCGTCGTGTGGTCGGCCGGTGCCGGGGGTGGCTCTGCCGAGCGCACCCGCGCCGTCGACCACGAGGCCGCGGTGCGCTCGATGGAGGCCGCTGCGACCATCGGCGACCCCCTCTATGTCATGGTCTCGTACTTCGGCGCGAAGCCGGATCACGGGGTGCCGCAGGACAACCCGTTCTTCGCCTACGCCGAGGCCAAGGCAGCGGCCGACGAGCACCTGCGTGGCTCGGACCTGCGCTGGGTCGTCCTCGGCCCGAGCACCCTGAGCGACTCGGCCGGCACCGGTCGCATCGAGGTCGACGTCGCGGACAGCGGCGAGGTGACGCGCGACGACGTGGCAGCGGTCATCGCGCACGTCGTCGACCACCCCCACCTCGCCGGCCGGACGATCCGCTTCAACAACGGTGACACCCCGGTCGCCGAGGCGCTCGACGCCCTCGTCTGACGCAGGTCGCGCGTCGCGACCGGCTCAGCCGGGCGTCACGTCGTCCCCGACGCGCACCACCCCGGTGCCGTCGGGGACGAGCTGGACGGCGAACCACGTGGCGCCGTCCCAGCGACGGTGCCGGGCCAGGGTGCGGATCGGCTCCTTGCCGGTCGCGAGCGAGTCGAGGTCGATGGTCGTCATGACGCAGCGGTCGACGGGCTTGGCGACCCGGAAGGTCACCTCGCCCAGCCGCACCCGTGCCCACGAGTCCTCGACGAACGGCTCGAGCTCACCGTCGACGACGACGTTGGGGCGGAACCTCGCCATCGGCAGCGGCTCGGGCACGCTCTCGCCGCGCTCGACCGCGGCCTCGGCGATCCAGTCGTTGAGCCGGGCGAGCGACGTCCGGCTCGCGAGCGTCACCGGATAACCGTCGGCGTATGCCGTGTGGTCACCCTCGCGGCTGAACGCCGGGTTGAGGGCACGGGCCGTGGGGTCGACGCAGCGCACGAGGCGCAGGCCGGGCTGGCCGACCGCCGTGCTCACCCAGTCATCGGCCTCGGCGGAGACGAGGGCGCCGGTGAGGTCGTGCCGGTGCAGCCGGACTCCGATGACTTCACCGTCGCTCGCGACGTCCGGCACGTGGAGGTCGGCGACGCCGGGCGCCCGGAGTCGCAGTCCCTGGGTGACGTCCGAGGCGGTGTGAGCGGTGTCGGGGACGACGGAGAAGAGTTGGTGGAGCTCGCGAGCCGACACGAGCCGGGACTCCGCGTCGATGACCATCCACCGTCGGTCATCGGTGAACCCGGCCCGTTCGACCGTGGCGGTCTCGACCGGCCTGATGGCGCAGCTCTTGACCGGGTGCACGTTGAGCGCGACGACGCGAGGTGACGACACGGCATACCCCTTCTCTCTCTCGACTGATTGCCCTGCCGGGACAGCTCGCTGGCGCTCGCCGTCCCGGCAGGGCAATCAGTCGAGGCTAGATGCGGCGGTCGAGCAGGCCGCTGTCGACGTCGTAGAGGAAGCCGCCGACTGCCACCGTGTCGGGGATGAGCGGGTGCGACCGCACGGCCATGACGTCGGCCTTGAGCGCGGCCTCCTGGTCGGCGATGACGTGGAAGCCCTGCCACGACGCGTCGGTGCCGGACTTCTCGCTGATGACCTCGCGGAGCTCGGCCTCGGAGTGCTTGGTCATGGCGCAGCGGGTGTGCGGGACCACGAGGATGCGCTGCACATTGAGCAGGTGCACGCCGAGGACGAGCGCCTCGAGCGCGGCGGCCGTGACGCGGCCACCCGGGTTGCGGAAGATCTTGGCGTCACCGGGGGAGAGGCCGAGCATCCCGAGGGGGTCGATCCGCGAGTCCATGCAGGTGACGAGGGCGACGCCGGCCTTGGCGATGCCGTCGAAGCCACCGAGCGCGAAGTCCGAGGCGAAGGCCCGGTTCGCGTCGAGAAGGTCGTCGAACTCGGTTGCGGCAGTGGGGTTTTCGCTCACAGCAGTCCTGCTCTCTTGGGGATGGTCATGGCCAGGGGCTTGGTCACGGAGGCGAAGAAGTCGTTGCCCTTGTCGTCGACGACGATGAACGCCGGGAAGTCCTCGACCTCGATCTTCCAGATCGCCTCCATGCCGAGCTCGGGGTACTCGAGGACCTCGACGCTCTTGATGCAGTCCTGGGCGAGTCGGGCCGCAGGGCCACCAATGGACCCGAGATAGAACCCGCCGTGCGATGCGCAGGCGTCGGTGACGACCTTGCTCCGGTTGCCCTTGGCGAGCATGACCTTGGAGCCGCCGGCAGCCTGGAACTGCTCGACGTAGGAGTCCATGCGGCCCGCGGTGGTCGGACCGAACGAGCCGGAGGGCATCCCCTCGGGGGTCTTCGCGGGGCCGGCGTAGTAGACGGGGTGGTCGCGCAGGTAGTCGGGCATCTCCTCACCGGCGTCGAGGCGCTCCTTGATCTTGGCGTGCGCGATGTCGCGGGCGACGACGAGCGGGCCGGTGAGCGACAGCCGGGTCTTGACGGGGTAGGCCGTGAGCTCGGCGAGGATCTCGTCCATGGGGCGGTTGAGGTCGACCTCGACCACGGCACCCTGGCCGGTCGACCCGGCGCCGGTCGCCTCGTCGTCGTGGGACTCGAGGCCCGCGTGCGTCGTGTCGGGCAGGAAGCGCGCGGGGTCTGTCTCGAGCTGCTCGATGAACACGCCCTCGGGGGTGATCTTGGCGAGCACCTGGCGGTCGGCCGAGCACGACACGGCGATGGCGACCGGCAGCGAGGCCCCGTGGCGCGGCAGGCGGACGACGCGGACGTCGTGGCAGAAGTACTTGCCGCCGAACTGGGCGCCGATGCCGAACTCACGCGTCAGGCCGAGCACCTGCTCCTCGAGCTCGGTGTCGCGGAAGCCGTGCCCGGTGGCCGAGTCGCCGCTCGTGGGGAGGGTGTCGAGGTACTTGGCGCTTGCGTACTTCGCTGTCTTGAGGGCGAACTCGGCGCTCGTGCCGCCGATGACGATGGCGAGGTGGTAGGGCGGGCAGGCCGCCGTGCCGAGGCCGCGCAGCTTCTCGTCGAGGAAGCGCATCATCGCGGTCTCGTTGAGGACGGCCTTGGTCTCCTGGAAGAGGAACGACTTGTTGGCGCTGCCGCCGCCCTTGGCCATGAAGAGGAACTTGTATGCCGTCTCGTGCCCGGGGGCGGTGTCGGCGTAGAGCTCGATCTGGGCCGGGAGGTTGGAGCCGGTGTTCTTCTCCTCCCAGGTCGTCACGGGCGCCATCTGCGAGTAGCGCAGGTTGAGCGTCGTGTAGGCGTCGTAGATGCCGCGCGAGAGGGCGCGCTCGTCGACGCCGTCGGTGAGCACGTGCTGGCCGCGCTTGCCCATGACGATCGCCGTGCCCGTGTCCTGGCACATCGGCAGGACACCCCCGGCCGCGATGTTGGCATTCTTGAGCAGGTCGAGTGCGACGAACTTGTCGTTGTTGCTCGCCTCGGGGTCGTCGAGGATGGTGCGCAGCTGCTGGAGGTGGGCCGGGCGCAGGTAGTGCGCGATGTCGTGCATCGCGGTCTCGCTGAGCAGGCGCAGCGCCTCGGGCGCGACCTGGAGGAACTGGCGTCCTCCGGGCCCGTCGACGACCTCGACGCCCTCGGTGGTCAGGAGCCGGTATGCCGTGTCGTCACTGCCGATCGGCAGCAGGTCCTCGTAGGCGAAGTCAGCCATGGTGTCCTTCAGATCTCCTCGCGGGTGGGGGCGTAGGCGCCGGAGCGGCCAACGGTGACGGCGCTCGTCCCCATGGCTCGGTCGACCGCGGGGGCGACGGCATCGAGGGCGGCGGCCCGGAGGCGCTCGCGGGCGCCGGCGTCACCGAGCAGGCCGGCATCGAGCAGGCCCGAGACGAGACCGGCCATGAAGGAGTCTCCGGCGCCCACGGTGTCGGCGACCCGGTCGACACGTGCGGGTGCCTCGGCGACGTCGCCGGTGGAGCTCACGCGGTAGGTCACGCCGTCGCCGCCCCGAGTGATGACGACCAGTCCGGGGCCCAGCCCACCCCACGCGGCCATGACCTCGGGAAGTGAGCGGCCGGCATACAGCCACTCGACGTCGTCCTCGCTCGCCTTGACGACGTCGCTCACCGTGATGAGCTCCTCGATCCGGACGCGGACCTCGTCGACCGAGCCCATGATCGTCGGGCGGACGTTGGGGTCGTAGGAGATGGTCGCGTGCTCACGGGCGTCGCTGAGGGTCTGCGTGATGACCTCGGCGCCGGGCAGCAGGGTCGCGGCGATCGACCCCGTGTGCACGTGGCCGAAGCGGCCGAGGTCGCTGACGGGGCGCAGCTCCCAGTGCAGGTCGAAGTCGTACTCGGCCGCGCCGGAGTCGTCGAGCGTGGCCTTGGCGGTGGAGGTCCCGTGACCACCTGCGTCGAGGTTCTCGATGGTGACGCCGTGGTCGGTGATCTGCTCGCGGCAGCGGGTGCCGTGGTCGTCGTCGCCGAGGGTCGTGGCGAGGACGGTCTCGTGCCCGAGCCGGGCGATGCCCATGGCGACGTTGGCGGGGGAGCCGCCCACGTGCTCGGCGACGGAGCCGTCGGGCGTGTGGACGATGTCGACCAGCGTCTCGCCGACGACGAGGACGCGGGGGCCGGTGGTCACGGCGCTCTCGCTCATGTCAGCCCTCGCTCCGCGGGAGGCCTGCCGTCCGGTCGAGCACGTGATGGCTCTCGATGACGCGCACGGTGCCGGACTTGCTGCGCATGACGATCGAGTTCGTCGTGGCGCGGCCCCGGGAGTAGCGCACGCCCTGGAGCAGCTCGCCGTCGGTGATCCCCGTGCCGACGAAGAAGCAGTTGTCGCTCGTCACGAGGTCGTCGGTGGTGAGGACCTTGTCGAGGTCGTGGCCGGCGTCGATGGCCTTCTGCCGCTCGTCGTCGTCCTGCGGCCAGAGCCGACCCTGGATGACACCCCCGAGGCACTTGATGGCGCAGGCGGTGATGATGCCCTCGGGGGTGCCGCCGACGCCGAGCAGGAGGTCGATTCCGGTGGTCTCGCGGGCCGCCGAGATCGCGCCGGCGACGTCGCCGTCGGAGATGAGCTTGATCCGGGCGCCGCTGTCGCGGACCTCCTGGGCGAGCGTGTCGTGGCGCGGGCGGTCGAGCATGACGACGGTGACGTCCTCGGGCTGCTGCTTCTTGGCCTTCGCGATGCGGCGGACGTTCTCGGCAGCGGGGAGGCGGATGTCGACGACGTCGGCGACCTCGGGACCGGCGACGAGCTTGTCCATGTAGAACACGGCGCTCGGGTCGTACATCGAGCCGCGGTCGCTCACCGCCATGACGGCGATGGCGTTGGGCATGCCCTTGGCGGTGAGGGTCGTGCCGTCGATCGGGTCGACCGCGACGTCGACCTCGGGCCCGGTGCCGTCGCCGACCTTCTCGCCGTTGAAGAGCATCGGCGCGTTGTCCTTCTCGCCCTCGCCGATGACGACGGTGCCCCGCATCTCGACGGTGGAGATGAGCGCGCGCATCGCCTCGACGGCGGCGCCGTCGGCGCGGTTCTTGTCACCCCTGCCGACCCAGCGGCCGCCTGCCATCGCGGCGGCCTCGGTGACCCGGACGAGCTCGAGCGCGAGGTTGCGGTCGGGGACGTTCGAGGACGGGACGTCGGGCATGGGGAACCTGTCTTCCTTGACGGGCGCGGCGGGGGCGCCCGTCTGGTCCGGGACGCGTGGGACGCGAAGAGGGTGCTTCGGGGGTGCGTGAACCTGCGGCCCCGACTCTATCGCCGACCCGATATAGGGAAACCGACGGTCATCAGCGACCATGGAGGGGTGAGCCAGACGCCGACCAAGAGCCGCTACTCCATGGGGTCCACCCCCAACATGGTGCGTTCCCTCGTCGTCATCGGCGCGCTCATGGCCCTCATCTGGTTCATGACGCCGCGCGTCAACACCCTCGGCGGCCCCGTCGTCGACGTCCACGGCACGGCGCTCGAGGTCAAGCAGCAGAGCGGGTGGCCCATCTCGGAGGCCGTCGACCTGCCCGCCGACTGGAAGACGACGAGTGCCCGCTACGTCAAGGGCACCGACGGGCTCATGACGTGGCACGCGGGCTACCAGGCGCCGTCGGGCAACTACGTGGCCGTCGAGCAGACCCGCGACGCGACCCGCACGTGGGTCGAGGCCCAGACCAACCGGGCCCGCCGGATCGGCGAGCTCCAGGCGGCCGGCCTGACGTGGGTCAAGTACGAGCGTGGCGGCAAGGTCCAGAACAGCCTCGTCAACCGCCGGACCGAACCGGGCGAGCTCACCACCCTGCTCACCGGCACCGGGTCCTTCGAGGAGATGGTCTTCGTGGCTGAGCACCTCGGCCCGGTCAAGTGAGCGCCGCGCTCAGTCGCTGAGCTTCGCCTCGGCCTCGTCGAGCCACTGCGCACAGTGCGCGGCGAGCGCCTCGCCGCGCTGCCAGAGGCCCATGCTGTCCTCGAGCCCGACCTGGCCGTTCTCGAGGCGGGCCACGATGTCGACGAGCTCGTCGCGCGCGGCCTCGTAGCTCATCTGCGCCACGTCGGCGTTGGCGTCGTCAGCGGCCGGGGCGGCGCCTTCGGCGTCGACCGTCTCGGGCTGCGGGGTGTCCTTGGCCATGTCGAGCACCCTAACCCTCGGTCCGGACGCCGAAGTCGCCGCGCGCGACCGTGACGTGGAGCAGCTCGTCGACCTCGAGGTCGGTGGGGTCGTGCACGACGGACCCGTCGACCCGTTGCACGATCGCGTAGCCCCGGTCGAGCGTCGACTGCGGCGACAGCGTGCGGACCTGTGCCCGCAGGTGTCCGATGCCGTCCTGGTGGCGGTGCACCTGCGCCTCGACCCGGTGCCGGGCCCGCGAGCGGAGTGCCGTGACGACCTCGCGCTGCACGCGCACGAAGGCGCCCGGGTCGGCGAGCACGGGGCGCGAGCGCAGCTCGACGAGACGCCGTCGCTCGTGGTGGAGCCGGGCCTGGACCGCCCGGCGCGACCGCGACCGGGCGGTGTCGACGGCCTGGTGCTCGCGCTCGGCGTCGGGGACGATCGCCTTGGCCGCGTCGGTCGGGGTCGAGGCGCGGTGGTCGGCCACGAGGTCGAGCAGCGGGGTGTCGACGTCGTGCCCGATCGCGCTGACGACGGGGGTGCGCGCTGCAGCGACCGCGCGCAGCATCGCCTCGTTGCTGAAGGGCAGGAGGTCCTCGACGTTGCCGCCGCCGCGCGCGATGACGATGACGTCGACATCCGGTATGCCGTCCAGCTCGCCGAGTGCCTGGGTCACCTCGGTGACGGCGGTCGCGCCCTGCACCGCGACCTGGCGGATCTCGAAGCGCGCGGTCGGCCAGCGCCGGCGGGAGTTCTCGACGACGTCCTTCTCGGCGGCGCTCGCCCGGCCGCAGATGAGGCCGATGCGTCGGGGGAGGAAGGGCAGGGGACGCTTGCGGTCGGCGTCGAACAGGCCCTCGCTGGCGAGGTTGCGCTTGAGGTACTCGATCCGCGCGAGCAGCTCGCCGACGCCGACGGGTCGGATCTGGCGTCCGTCCATGGTCAGCGTGCCGCGCTGGGTCCAGAAGGACGGCTTGGCCTGGACGACCACGCGGGCGCCCTCGGTGACCGGGGCCGCCATCGCGTCGAGGGCGTTGACGTGGATGGAGACCGAGAGCGACATGTCGACGTCGGCGTCGCGCAGCGTGAGGTAGGCCGTCCGCGCCCCCGGTCGGCGGTTGAGCTGGATGACCTGTCCCTCGACCCAGACGACCGACATCTTCTCGACGTAGTCGGCGATCTTCATCGACAGCAACCGCACCGGCCACGGCGACTCGGCCGTCGTGTCGGCGGCGCGCTCCGGGAGGGCTGGTCGCTGGGCGGGTTCGCTCACGCGCACACTCTAGGAGCGGGCGGTGTCAGCGCAGCGACCCAGCGGGGCCGGCATACAGGGAGCGTTGAGGTCCGCCCGTACGATGGGGGACATGACCGCCACGACTGACCAGGCCACCAAGCGCGTCCTCCTGGCCGCGCCCCGCGGCTACTGCGCCGGGGTCGACCGGGCCGTCGTCACGGTCGAGAAGGCGCTCGACCTCTACGGCGCACCGGTCTACGTCCGCAAGGAGATCGTCCACAACAAGCACGTCGTGACGACCCTCGAGAAGCGCGGCGCGATCTTCGTCGAGGAGACCGACGAAATCCCCGAGGGTGCGACCGTGATCTTCTCCGCGCACGGCGTCGCCCCGGTCGTCCACGAGGAGGCCAAGGCGCTCGGCCTCAAGACGATCGACGCCACCTGCCCGCTGGTCACCAAGGTCCACCGCGAGGCCGTGCGCTTCGCCAGCGACGACTACGACATCCTCCTCATCGGCCACGAGGGGCACGAAGAGGTCGTCGGCACCGCGGGCGAGGCGCCCGAGCACATCACCCTCGTCGACGGCCCCGACGACGTCGACAACGTCGAGGTGCGCGACCCCGACAAGGTCGTGTGGCTCTCCCAGACGACGCTCTCGGTCGACGAGACCATGGAGACCGTGCGGCGCCTGCGCGAGAAGTTCCCGCAGCTGCAGGACCCGCCCAGCGACGACATCTGCTACGCCACCCAGAACCGCCAGCTCGCGGTCAAGCACATGGCCCCGGACTGCGACCTCATGATCGTCGTCGGCTCGCGCAACTCCTCGAACTCGGTGCGACTCGTCGAGGTCGCGCTCGAGCACGGCTCCAAGGCCGGCCACCTCGTCGACTACGCCGAGGAGATCGACGAGACCTGGCTCGACGGCGTCCGCACCGTCGGCGTCACGTCGGGAGCATCGGTCCCCGAGATCCTCGTGCGCGGGGTCCTCGACTTCCTCGTCGAGCACGGCTTCGAGGACGTCAAACCCGTCGTCGCGGCGGAGGAGTCGCTCATGTTCTCGCTGCCCAACGAGATCCGTCGCGACCTCAAGGCCGCGGGCATGTCCGACAAGATGCGCCACGACGGCTCGTTCGCCGAGGCCGGCTCGCTGCACTGACCCACCGGGCTTCAGCGAAGGTATGCCGTGAGCGCACCCGAGCCGGTCGTCCTCGCCTATCCCTTCACCGGGCTGTGGCGGGCGGAGAACTCGCCCGCGCGCCGGGTGCCGAGCCACGGCACGGAGGCGTTCGGGGTCTCGCACGCCATCGACTTCGTCGCCGTCGACGAGCGAGGGCTGTCGGCGCCGCACACGTGGAGGACGTGGGTGGCCGTGGAGGCGCCCGAGACGTTCGTCGGGTTCGGCGCACCGGTCCTCGCGCCGGTCGACGGGGTCGTCGTCGCCGTGCACGACACCGAGCTCGATCACGGGGCCAGGCGCTCGCAGGTGCGGCTGGCCGCCTACATGCTGGGTCAGGCCCGGCGCGCCCGACGCGGTGTGGTGGGGCTGGCGGGCAACCACGTGGGCATCGCGCTCGCGGACGGTGGGCCGTATGTCCTGCTCGCCCACCTGAGGCGGGGTTCCGCCCGCGTCGCGGTGGGGGACACCGTCGAGGTCGGTCAGCCGGTCGGGGAGTGCGGCAACAGCGGCAACAGCACCGAGCCGCACGTCCACGTCCAGGTGAGCGACGCCCTCGACGGGATCGGCGCCCGGGGTGTCCCGCTCGCCTTCCGTGGCGGCGACGGCACGGTCGGGGTACCGGGCGAGGGCGAGGTCGTCCGCGTCGGTCGCTGAGCCAGCGAACCCCGCCATGCGGTCGCTCTCACGCCGGCTCGCAAGCCCAGGTGCTTCTTGCGAGCCCGATTGTCCAGGCGCGCGAGCGGTCACCCGGCTCGCGAGCCCGAGCTGTCCTGCGGCGGGGGCGGGTCGAGGAGCAGCTCGGCGCGACCGTCCTCGGCGCCGACGACCTCGAGCAGCTCCACGGCGGTGAGCACACGCGGACCCGTCTCGACCGGCCCGAGGTCGGGGAGGTCGTCGGTGACGAGCTCGAGGTCCTGCATCCGTCGGGCCGTGACGAAGACCCGCGACTCGAGAGCGCCGACGAACTGGTTGTAGCTCTCGACGGTCGCGTGCAGCGAGCGCCCCATCTTGGCGGCGTGGGTGCCGAGCGTCGCGAGCCGGCGGTAGAGCTCCTGGCCCAGCGCGAGCAGCTCACGGGCGCTCGTCGACAGCGAGTCCTGCTGCCACCCGAACGCCACGGTGCGCAGCAGGGCGAGCAGCGCGCCCGGGCCGACGAGCACGACCTTGTCGCCCATCGCCCGCTCGTGCAGCCCCGGGTCGGCGGCGAGCGCCGCGGCGAGCATGGCGTCGCTCGGGACGAAGCAGACGACCATCTCGGGGGTGGTGTCGAACGCCGACCAGTAGTCCTTGGCGGCGAGGCCGTGGACGTGCTGGCGCAGGGCCCGGGCGTGGTCGCGGAGGAGCTCGGAGCGCTCGTCGTCGGGCAGGTCCTCGGTCTGGGCGTCGAGGAACGCCGCCATCGGCGCCTTGGCGTCGATGACGAGGGCGCGGTCGCCGGGCAGCCGGACGACGACGTCGGGCCGCACCTCGCGGTCGTGGCGGCTGCGAGCCCGGACCTGCTCCTCGAAGTCGCAGCGGGCGAGCATGCCGGACGCCTCAAGGACCCGACGCAGCTGGACCTCACCCCATGACCCGCGCACCGACGACGAGCGCAGCGAGCCGGCGAGCGACTGGGTCTGACGCCCGAGGTGCTGGGCCTCGGACTCGACCCGCCCCATGACCGCCCGGATCGCCCCGAACTGCTCGACCCGGTCGCGCTCGAGCACGCCGACCTGGCGCTCCACCCGGCCGAGGGCGTCGCGCAGGGGAGCGAGCAGCGAGGCCGTCTCGAGGTCCTCGGCGAGCGATGCCTCCAGGTCGACGACCCGTTCGCGCAGCAGGTCGCGCTCGGTGGCCACGGAGGCCGCGCGGACGGCATACGCCTGCCTGAGAAGCAGGTATGCCGTCAGCGCACCGAGAACGATGCCGACCACCAACGCGATCCACGGGTTCATGGGCGACACCGTGCCACGGGGTGCCGACAGCGGGCCGCAGGCTAGCCTCGGGCCATGGCTGACAGTGGGCGTTCGTTCATCCACGTGCTCAACGAACGGCTGCCGCGCAAGCGCAACATCGCCCAGGGGCTGCTCCGCAACGAGGACGGCGACGTCCTGCTGTGCGAGCTCACCTACAAGTCCGAGTGGGACCTGCCCGGGGGTGTCGTCGATCCCCGGGAGTCGCCGGCGGCCTGCGTCGTCCGCGAGATCAGCGAGGAGCTCGGGGTGAGCGTCGGCATCGAGGGGCTCGTCACCGTCAACTGGTTGCCACCGTGGCGCGGGTGGGACGACGCGGTGCTCTTCCTCTACGACCTCGGCACGGTGTCGCGCTCCTTCACGGACGACCTCACCCTGCTCAAGCGCGAACTCAAGGCCGTGCACTGGGTGGCTCCGGAGGACGTGGCCGCGCACGTGGCGCCCTACAACGTCCGGATGCTGGAGCAGGTCCTGCAGGGCGAGCACGCGGCCTACATGGAGAACAGCGAGATCCCCGGCGGGCTCGGGTGAGTGCGAAGGGCTTCTTCGGTGCGCTCGTCGCCATGCTCGTCGGGGCGCTGCTGCTCACGTGGGTCGTCGTCTGCCTGGCCGCGCTCGTCTTCGCCCTCGTCGAGGGCAACGGATCGGCGGCCGGCACCTACCTCGCCCTGCTCGCGGGAGGACTCGTCGCGTGCCTCCTCGCCGGCTGGGTGGCCCGACGCGTGGCAGGGGCACGGCCCGCGCGCGACTAGACTCCTGTCCCCGTGGCACTCACCATCGGAATCGTCGGGCTCCCCAACGTCGGCAAGTCGACGATGTTCAACGCCCTGACCAAGAACAACGTCCTCGCCGCGAACTACCCGTTCGCGACCATCGAGCCCAACGTCGGCGTCGTCCCGCTGCCGGACGCGCGCCTCGAGCGGCTCGCGGAGATCCACGGGTCCGAGAAGATCCTCCCCGCGACGGTCTCGTTCGTCGACATCGCCGGCATCGTGCGCGGCGCCTCGGAGGGTGAGGGCCTGGGCAACAAGTTCCTCGCCAACATCCGCGAGGCCGACGCCATCTGCCAGGTCGTGCGCGCCTTCGAGGACGGCGACGTCGTCCACGTCGACGGCAAGGTCTCGCCCGAGTCGGACATCGAGACGATCCACACCGAGCTCGTCCTCGCCGACCTCCAGACCCTCGAGAAGGCCGTCGGGCGCCTCGAGAAGGAGGCCCGCATCAAGAAGGAGTCCAAGCCGTTGCTGGACAACGCCTTGGCTGCCCAGAAGGTCCTCGAGGAGGGCACGACCCTGTATGCCGGCGGGCCGGCTGCCGGTGTCGACCTCGCCGAGGCGAAGGCGCTGGGGCTGCTCACGACGAAGCCCTTCATCTACGTGTTCAACCTCGACGAGGACCAGCTCACCGACGAAGGTCTGCAGTCGTCGCTGCGCGAGCTCGTCGCGCCCGCCGACGCGGTGTTCCTCAACGCCAAGCTCGAGATGGACCTCATGGACATGTCGCCCGAGGATGCGCAGGAGATGCTCGAGGGGTTCGGTGCGACCGAGTCCGGGCTCGACCAGCTCGCGCGCACCGGGTTCCACACGCTGGGGCTGCAGACCTACCTAACGGCCGGCCCCAAGGAGTCGCGGGCATGGACGATCGGGCAGGGGTGGACCGCGCCGCAGGCCGCCGGCGTCATCCACACCGACTTCCAGCGCGGGTTCATCAAGGCCGAGATCGTGTCGTTCTCCGACCTCGACGAGATGGGCACGATGGCCGCGGCCAAGGCTGCCGGCAAGGTCCGCATGGAGGGCAAGGACTACGTCATGCAGGACGGCGACGTCGTGGAGTTCCGCTTCAACGTCTGACGCCTCGGGCTCGGCCCAGAAGGTCCCACGGAACGCGGCATAGAGGTCGCGTTCCGTGGGACCTTGTCGTCTCAGTCGGCGAGGAGGGAACCGGCGGCGACGAGCTGGCGGACCAAGGGGTGGGTCTGGGTGCTCGACGGGCTGAGGATCGCGATCGACAGCTGGTGCTCCGGGAGCACGACGAGCACCGTGCGGAAGCCGTCGATCTCGCCGACGTGCCCGAAACCGTCCATGCCGAAGTTCTGCCAGTAATCGGCCGTGAAGTCGAACGTCCCCAGGCCGTAGCCGTCACCGTCGGAGAAGTCGGTCATCTGGTCGACCGACGCGGGCTTGAGCCGCTGCGCACCGTAGAGCGCGTACCCCCAGCGGGCGACGGAAGCGGCATCCGCGGCCATCCCGCCGGCGGCACCGGCGGCGCTGGCGACCGAGCGGAACGGCACGTACGTCTCGGCCCTCGTGGGCGCCGCGAGGTCTCCGTCGACGCCGTGCGCGGCGACCGGGGGAGGGAGTGCCTCGTCGTCCTGGTAGGCCACGCGGGTCAGGCCGAGCGGCAGCAGGAGGTCACGGTGCAGCGCCTCTGCCGTCGTCGTGCCCGAGACCTTGGCGACGAGCAGCCCGAGAAGCGTGTAGTTGCCGTTGACGTACTCGAAGCGCTGTCCGGGAGGCCCTGTGGGCACGGGGAAGGTGCCGAGGAAGCGTTCGGGGGACCACCGCTGGGCCGGCTTGGAGTACAGGTCGGCGTACGCGTCGTCCGGCCCCGGCCTCATGCCCGACCGGTGACCGAGCAGCTGGCGCACGGTGACGCCGTTCGCGACCCACGGCACCCTGACGTAGGTCGCGGCCCGGGCGTCGAGGTCGAGCTTGCCCTGCTCGGCGAGCGCCATCACCTCCGCGGCGACGAAGGTCTTGGTGATGCTGGCCAGCGCCATGCCGGTGTCCGGTCGCAGCGGGGTGCCCATCCCGTCCTTGCCGGCGGCTCCGCTCCAGGTCCCGACCGGTCCCACGACCGCGGCGGTGACCCCCGGGAGCAGGCCGGTGGAGACCCACCGTTCGAGCTCCTTCTGCATCTGGTCACGGCGGACAGGAGCGACGGGCGCGGCGGTCAGCGCCGGCCACGGCAGCCCGGGCTCGATGGTGTGCCGGGCGGGGAGGCTGGGCGTCGGGCGCACCGTGGTCTCGGTGGCGGAGCAGGCGCACAGCAGGACACCGAGCGCGACGGCGGCACTGCTGCGGGTCCACGGCGTCATGGCGTCCTCCATCCCGACGCTACTCCCGCCGGAGGCCCCTGTCCGGCGTCCTCACAAACACGCGACAGGTGACGCCGTGACGAGAACCGCGGTGCGGCCCGCGGTCGTCGCCGACCGGCTCAGCGGTTGCGCGGGTGGTTCTTCGCCGTGCGCTCGTTGCCGTGCTTGTAGTTGCCGGTGACCCGCGCCATGAGCTCCTGCTCGTCGCCAGACTCCGCGTCGTCGACGAAGTCCTGCGCGCGACGTCCGCGCAGGACCGTCGCCACCGCACCGTGGTGCGTGATGACGACGCTGCCGTCCGTGCGCTGCGTCCAGTCGAACCCGGTCGGTGTGCCCACGCGCGCAAGGGTGGCAGGACGGCATACGGCCGCGCAACGGAGAAAGATCACGGTTCGGGCAGGCCCGGGAACAGGCGGCGCGCCCTGTGACCTGGAGCACGTCGACCCCCTAGTGTTCACCGGTGGTGCGCTCAACGGTGCCCGCATCCGAGACGAAAGAGGTTGTTCTCGTGGACGAACACGAGGTCGTGGACCATGACACGGTCCCACCCGCCAACAAGGGGCTGCTCGCTGCGGCCGGGGTGCTCCTGGCCATCCCGATCGTCGCGCTGATGTGGGTCAGCTCCTACAGCAAGATCGAGCCGAAGCTCTGGGGCTTCCCGTTCTTCATCTGGTACCAGTTCCTCTGGGTCTTCCTCTGCTCCGCGATGACCTGGACCGCCTACAAGCTCGTGCTCCGGGCACGCCCGCACCGCCCGATGGGAGAGGCGCAGCGGCGACCGCACCGCAGGCACGGCCACCACGGCCACGCCGGCGGCGCGACGATCGGTGACTCCACCGACACCGACCTGCACGACGGTCAGCCGTTCGACGCCGATGGAGGCCAGCGATGAGCAACGTCAACTGGACCGCTCTGGTCATCCTCGTGCTGCTCTTCGGCACCGTCACCGTCATGGGCTTCATGGCCACCCGGTGGCGCCGCCCGACGAGCATGGAGTCCCTCGACGAGTGGGGCCTCGGCGGTCGCTCGTTCGGCACGTGGATCACGTGGTTCCTCCTCGGAGGCGACCTCTACACGGCATACACGTTCGTCGCGGTCCCGGCCGCGATGTTCGCGACGGGAGCCGTCGCCGGCTTCTTCGCCGTGCCCTACACGATCGTGCTCTACCCGATCATCTTCGTCTTCATGGCGCGGCTGTGGTCGGTGAGCCACCGCCACGGCTACGTCACGCCGGCCGACTTCGTCAAGGGTCGCTACGGCAGCCGTCCGCTGTCGCTCGCGATCGCCGTCACCGGCTTCCTCGCGACGATGCCCTACATCGCCCTCCAGCTCGTCGGCATCCAGGCCGTGCTCGAGGTCGTCGGGCTCGGCGGCGGCGACAACATCCTCGCCAAGGACGCGCCGCTCTTCATCGCGTTCGCGCTGCTCGCGGCCTACACCTACAGCAGCGGCCTGCGGGCCCCCGCCGTGATCGCGTTCGTCAAGGACACGCTCATCTACCTCGTCATCATCGTCGCGATCATCTACCTGCCCTCCAAGGTCGGTGGCTGGGACGCGATCTTCGGTGCGGCACAGGAGAAGATGGCCAAGCCGAGCGTGGCCGACCCGGCCAAGCCGACGGGCGCGTTCATCCCCGGCAGCACCCAGATGTGGGCCTACGCGACCCTGGGCCTCGGCTCCGCGCTCGCGCTCTTCATGTACCCGCACTCGATCACGGCGAGCCTGTCGGCCAGTGGCCGCAACGTCATCCGGCGCAACGCCGCGATCCTGCCGGCGTACTCGTTCGTCCTCGGCCTCCTCGCCCTGCTCGGGTGGGTCGCCATCGCCGCCGGCACCAAGCCGATCGGCCTCGACGGCAAGCCCAACGCGCAGCTCGTCATCCCGCAGCTGTTCGAGGACATGTTCCCGAGCTGGTTCGCGGGTGTCGCGTTCGCGGCCATCGCGATCGGTGCCCTCGTGCCCGCCGCGATCATGTCGATCGCAGCGGCGAACACGTTCACCCGCAACATCTACCGCGAGTGGCTCAAGCCGGAGGCAACGCCGCAGCAGGAGGCCAAGGTCTCCAAGCTCGTCTCGCTCGTCGTCAAGGCGTTCGCGCTGGTCTTCGTGCTCCTGCTCGACAAGCAGAACGCGATCAACTTCCAGCTCCTCGGTGGCATCTGGATCCTTCAGACGTTCCCGTCGATCGTCTTCGGCCTCTACACGCGCTGGTTCCACCGCTGGGGCCTGCTTGTCGGATGGGCCATCGGCATGGTCTACGGGACGTACGCGGCATACAACGTCGTCAACCCGGTGACCGGGGCGCACTTCGGTGGTTCGCTCGCCAACATCCCCGGCATCGCGCAGATGGGCTACATCGCGATGACGGCGTTCGTCATCAACCTCGTCATCGCCGCCGTCATCAGCGCGGTCCTCAACGCGATGAAGGTGTCGAACGGCGTGGACGAGACCATCAAGGGCGACTACTTCGCCGACGCGGGCGACCCGCGCGTCGAGAAGCTCGACACGGGGATCCACGAGACCACGGCCAGCCCGTGACCTGAGCCGACTCGGCCACGACGAAGGGCGTCACCGCACACGCGGTGGCGCCCTTCGCCGGTCCCGGCGAGGTCGGCGGGCAGGATGGGTGCGTGACCTCCTCAGCGCCGTCCGCCGCCCTCGTCGAGCTCGCTCACGCCCACGGCGTCGCGACCGACTTCCACGACTGGCTCGGTGCCCACACCGTCATCTCGGACACGACGCTGCGCACGATCCTCGGCGCCCTCGGCGTTGACGCCGAGTCGGAGGAGGCGGTCGCGGCCTCGCTCGCGGACGCCGCGAACCGTCCGTGGCGGCGCACCCTTCCCGCAACCGTCGTATGCCGTGAGGGCTGGACCCCGTGGGTTCTCGCCCATGTGCCCCACGGGGAGGGCGTACGCCTCACCGTCGAGCTCGAGGGCGGCGGCACGCGCGAGGTGGCCCAGGTCGAGCGGTGGGTCGAGCCCCGGGTGGTCGACGGGCGCGAGGTCGGCGAGGCGACCTTCGAGCTGCCGGGGGACCTGCCCACCGGGTGGCACCGGATCGTCGCCCACCTCGACGGCGCCCCACTGGCCGACGGGACCGACACCGCCACCCTCATCGTCACGCCGCAGCGTCTCGAGCTGCCCGAGGTCGTGCGTCACGGCGGCGTCACCGGGCTCATGACGCAGATCTACCAGGTGCGGTCGGCGCAGTCGTGGGGTGTCGGCGACCTCGGCGACCTCGGGGAGCTCGCCTCGTGGGCCGCGACCGACCTCGGCGCCGAGTTCGTCCTCGTCAACCCGCTGCACGCGGCCGAGCCGATCGCGCCGATGGAGGAGTCGCCCTACCTCCCGACGACGCGCCGCTTCGTCAACCCGGTCTACCTCCGGATCTCCGACATCCCCGAGGTCCTGCGGCTCGACGAGGCCGACCGGGCCCGGGTCGACGCGCTCGGGGAGGCGGCGCGCGCACTCAACACCTCCGACCTCATCGACCGCGACGCGGCATGGACCGCCAAGCGTGAGGCGCTGGGCATCGTCCACGCACTCGGACTCGAGGGACGGCGGGCCCGCGACTTTGAGCGCTTCCGGGAGCGCGAGGGGGAGGGGCTGACGACGTTCGCTACGTGGTGCGCGCTCGCGGAGCGGCACGGGCTCCCGTGGACGGACTGGCCGGTCGAGCTGCACGACCCGACCTCCCCGGCCGTCGCCGCGTTCACCGCCGCGCAGCAGGACCTCGTGCAGTTCCACATGTGGCTCCAGTGGCTGCTCGACCGCCAGCTCGGTGAGGTGCAGCGCGAGGCCCTCGACGCGGGGATGTCGCTCGGGGTCGTCCACGACCTCGCCGTCGGCGTCCACCCGCACGGCGCCGACTCGTGGGGGCTGGCCGACGCGCTCGCCACGGGCGTCACCGTCGGCGCCCCACCGGACCAGTTCAACCAGCTCGGCCAGAACTGGTCGCAGCCGCCCTGGCACCCCGAGCGCCTCGCCGAGCTCGGCTACGCCCCCTTCCGCGACATGGTCCGCACGGTGCTGCGCGACTCCGGCGGCATCCGAGTCGACCACGTCATCGGACTCTTCCGCCTCTGGTGGATCCCGCAGGGGGAGGGACTGACACCCGCCGACGGCACGTACGTCGCCTACGACCACGAAGCGCTCATCGGCATCCTCTGCCTCGAGGCGGAGCGCGCCGGCGCCGTCGTCATCGGCGAGGACCTTGGCGTCGTGCCTGCCAACGCCCGCGACTACCTCAAGGAGCGCGGCGTCCTCGGCACGAGCATCATGTGGTTCGAGAACGCCGACGGAGCCCCGATCCCGCCCGAGGACTACCGCGAGCTGTGCCTGTCGTCAGTGACGACCCACGACCTGCCGCCCACCGCAGGCTTCCTCGCGCTCGAGCACGTCGCGATCCGCGAGCGCCTCGGCCTGCTCACCCGACCCGTCGAGGAGGAGCGGGCCACCGAGGAGCGCTCGATCGCCACGGTCCGCGACGCCCTCGTCGCCCGCGGCTGGCTCGAGCCCGGCGCCGGTCCGTCGTCCATGGTCGAGGCGATGCACCGCTGGATCGGCCACACCCCGAGCGTGCTGCGCGCGGTCTCGCTCTCCGACGTCGTCGGCGACCGCCGCGCCATCAACCAGCCCGGCACCGAGGACGAGTACCCCAACTGGCGCCTCCCCCTCGCCGGGCCCGACGGTCAGCCGCTCTCACTCGAGGACGCGATGCAGTCGACGCTCGCCGAGCCCCTCTTCCGCGCCACCGACGGCGACTGAGCGCCGCTCCACCCAGGCCCGCGCGTCGGGTCGCCCCTCGCGGTCTCTGCCACGCGGAAGGGGGCGCGACGGATGGAGGTTCGCTAGCGCGTCACGCGGAACGCAAGGGGCACCCGAGCGAAGGCGTCGGCGACGGCGTACCCGGTCATGCGGTTGGCCTCGCGACGGGACTCCATCTGCGCGAGCCAGGTCGCGGGTGAGTCGGGGGCCTCGTGGGGCTCGGGGGCGAAGTTCGTCATCCACCCCGTGAAGATCTCGGGCGTCGTCTCCGGGTGGAACTGCACGCCCCAGGCGCGGGGGCCGAAGCGCGCGGCCTGGACGGAGCCGTCGGGTGCGGTGGCGAGGCGTTCGGCACCGTCGGGCAGGCGGCTCACGACGTCACCGTTGTAGTGCACGACGTCGACGCCCTCGAGTCCGACCAGGAGGGGGTCGGACTCGCCGGCAGCGCCGAGGGAGAGGCGGACGAGGCCGCTCGTGCGGCCGCGGGGGTTGAGGACGACCTCGCCGCCGAGGGCGGAGGCCATGAGCTGGTGCCCGAGGCAGACCCCGAGGGTCGGTATGCCGGCCGCCACCGTGGCGCGGATGAGGGACTTGGTCGGTGCGAGCCAGGGGAAGGCGTCGTCCTCGTCGGCGTTCATGGCGCCACCGAGGACGACGAGCGCGTCGTGCTCAAGGTGTCGTGGGACGGGCTCGGCGAGGTCGCCGCGGACGGTGTCGACGGTGATGCCGACCTGGGTCCAGCGTTCGGTGAGCCAGCCCCCGGGCGCCTCGGGCTCGTGCTGGACGACGAGGTACCGCGTCATCAGACCTGGGTGCCCACGAGGGAGCCGATGGCATAGGTGACGGCCATGGCGAGGATGCCGCCGAGGACGTTGCGGCGCACCGCCGGTGGGATGGGGGCGCCACCGAGCCGGGCGCTCGCCCAGCCGGTGAGGAAGAGGGCGAGCACGACCGCTGCGACGGTGACGGGCACCCGGGCGGAGACGCCCGAGACCACGATCGCGACGAGCGGGATGAGGGCGCCGACGGTGAAGGCGATGAAGGAGGCCCACGCGGCGTGCCAGGGCTTCGTCAGCGCCTCGGGGTCGATGCCCAGCTCGGTCTCGGCGTGGGCGGCGAGGGCGTCGTGCGCGGTGAGCTGGACGGCGACGTCCTGCGCGAGCTCCGGGCTGAGCCCCTTGGCCTGGTAGAGCTCGGCGAGCTCCTGGAGCTCGGCCTCGGGCTCCTCGCGCAGCTCGCGCCGTTCCTTGTTGAGCAGGGCGAGCTCGGCGTCGCGCTGGGTGCTCACCGAGACGTACTCCCCGACCGCCATGCTCATGGCGCCGGCGGCGAGGCCGGCGAGACCGGCGGTGAGGATGGCGCCACGGTCGGTCGTCGCTGCCGCGACGCCGATGACGAGACCGGCGGTGGAGACGATGCCGTCACCGGCGCCGAGGACGCCGGCGCGCAGCCAGTTGAGGCGCTCGCCGAAGGACTGGTCGTGCGGTTCGTCGTGGTCGGCGAGAGCCGCGGAGGGCTCAGCCATCGATGACGACCCCGTGCTGCTGGGCGATCTCGGTGATGCGGTGGGCCTGCTCGATGTCGAGCTGGGTGAGGCCGCCGGCGTCGTGCGTCGTGAGCAGCCACGACGTGGTGCGCCACCGGATGTCGATGTCCGGGTGGTGGTTCATCTCCTCGGCCACGTCGGCCGCGTCGGCGACGATCCGGATCGCGGCCGGGAAGTCCGGCGCCTCGATGGTGGCGACGATGGCGTCGCCCTCGCGGGTCCACAGGGGGAGGTCGGCGAGCTGGCGCTCGATCTCCTCGTCGGTCAGCTGGCGGCTCATGGCCCCAGCCTGTCCCTCGCGAGGGCACCCGTCCAGCAAGGCGCGCCTACCCGACGTCGGGAGCGGACGGCATACCTGCGCCGTGTGCCGTGAGGCCGGCTCCGCATCGCGGAACCGGCCTCACGGACGAGCAGGGCTAGCGTCAGAGCGCCTCGGAGATCGACGCCGGGCCCATGAGGGAGTCGTCGCCGTCGAGGAGGTCGCTGAGGTCGGTGACCTCGGGAACGACCTCGTGCCGCTCGATCTCACCGGACTCGATCTGCTCGGTCCAGTGGCACGCCACCCGGTGGCTCTGCGAGACGCCCGGGATGTCCGGGACGCGCAGCACCGGCCGCTCGGTGTCGCACTTGGTCTCCTGCCGCCACGGGCACCGCGTGTGGAAGCGGCACCCCGTCGGCGGGTGCGACGGCGAGGGCAGGTCGCCGGTGAGCAGGATCTGCTCGCGACGGTCCTCGATGACCGGGTCCGGCACCGGCACGGCGGACATGAGCGCCCGCGTGTAGGGGTGCAGCGGCTGCGCGTAGAGGTCGTCGGCGACGGCCTCCTCGGCGAGCGCCCCGAGGTACATGACCCCGATCCGGTCGCTGATGTGGCGGACGACGGCGAGGTCGTGCGCGACGACGAGGTAGGTGAGGCCGTACTCCTCCTGGAGGTCCTCCAGCAGGTTGATGACCTGCGCCTGCACCGAGACGTCGAGGGCCGACACCGGCTCGTCGGCGACGATGAGCTTGGGGTTGACCGACAGCGCGCGGGCGATGCCGATGCGCTGGCGCTGGCCGCCCGAGAACTCGTGCGGATACTTCGCCAGGGCCGCCTCGGGCAGGCCGACGGCATTGAGCAGCTCGACGAGCCGGGGCCGGGCCTCCTTGGCGTTCTTGGCGATGCCGTGCGCCTTCATCCCCTCGAAGAGCAGCGACTCGACCGACTGGCGCGGGTCCAGGCTCGACAGCGGGTCCTGGAAGACCATCTGGATGTCCTGGCGCTTCCTGCGGAGCTCCTCACCCTTGAGCGTGGCGATGTCGACCCCGTCGAACACCACCGACCCGTCGGTCGGCGGCTCGAGGTTGAGGATCGCCCGACCCAGCGTCGACTTGCCGCAGCCGGACTCGCCGACGAGGCCGTAGGTCTCGCCTCGGCGGATCTGCAGGTCGACACCGTCGACGGCGTAGACGTGGCCGATCGTCTTGTCGAAGATCACGCCGCGCTTGATCGGGAAGTGCACCTTGACGCCCTTGGCGTCGACGAGGACGTCACTGCTGTCGTATGCCGTGTGCTCCCCGTCCGTGGGCTGCGTCGCGTCGGTGGTCGTCTGGCTCATCGGGTCGCCTCCACGGGGTTGAAGCAGCGCAGGGCACGCTGGTGGTGCTCCTCGAGCTCGGGCATCTGCTGGGTGCAGACCTCGATCGGCTGCGAGCACCGCGGGGCGAAGGCGCAGGCGCTCGTCCACGGCAGGTTGTCGGACACCGAGCCCGGGATGGGCTGCAGGCGCTGCCCACGCGGGGCGTCCATCCGGGGGATCGAGGCGAGCAGGCCGTTGGTGTAGGGGTGGCGCGGCTGCGCGAAGAGGTCGTGCCGGTCGCCGCGCTCGACGATGCGGCCGCCGTAGAGCACATTGACCTCGTCGCAGAGACCGGCGACGACGCCGAGGTCGTGCGTGATCATGACGAGCGCCGTCCCGGTCTCCTCGACGAGCTCCTTGAGCAGGGCGAGGATCTGGGCCTGGATCGTCACGTCGAGCGCGGTCGTCGGCTCGTCGGCGATGAGCAGTCGCGGCTGGCAGGCCAGGGCGATGGCGATGAGCGCACGCTGGCGCATGCCGCCCGACAGCTGGTGCGGGTAGTCCTTGAGACGCCGGTCCGGGTCGGGGATGCCGACGCGGTCGAGGAGCTCGCGGGCGACGGGCGTGGCCGCCTTGCGGGACATGCCGCGGTGCCGCTCGAGCACCTCGGTGACCTGCAGGCCGATCGGGATGACCGGGTTGAGGGAGGACAGCGGGTCCTGGAAGACCATCGCGATGTCCTTGCCCCGCTTGTCGCGCATCTGCTGGTCGGACAGCTCGAGGAGGTTGGTGCCCTCGTAGTCGACCGTCCCGCTGACCCTGTTGCCGCGTTCGGGCAGCAGACCCATGATCGCGAGCGAGGTCACCGACTTGCCGCAGCCGGACTCGCCGACGAGGCCGACGGTCTGGCCGGGGTGGACGTCGAAGCTCACGCCCTGGACGGCCTCGAAGGGCTCCTGTCCCTGGCGCTGGAACGTCACCCGGAGGTCACGCACCCTGAGCAGCGGCTCGCTGCCGCCCTCGCGCCAGCGGCGCGCCTTGTCACGGTCGGCGACGTTGGTCGTGTCCGTGCCCGGGTTGCTCGTGCTCGATGCAGTGGCGTTGCTCATGCGCGGATCACCTCCGGCTCTTGGGGTCGAGGGCCTCGCGCAGCGACTCGCCCATGAGGGTGAAGCCGAGCGCGACGACGATGATGCACGCCGCCGGGTAGAACGCGAGGTGCGGGTAGTCCTGGATGTACTGCTGTGCGGCACCGAGCATCTGGCCCCACTCGGGCTGGCGGTCGTCCGGGTTGCCGAGCCCGAGGAACGACAGCGCGGCGGCGTCGATGATCGAGGTCGCGAGGACCAGGGTCGACTGCACGATGACCGGTCCGAGCGAGTTCGGGAGCATGTGCCGGAAGACGATCGCGCTCTGCTTCACACCGAGGGCGCGTGCGGCGAGCACGTGGTCGCTGCTGCGCTGCGCGAGCATCGAACCACGCAGCAGCCGCGCGAAGATCGGGACCTGCACCACGGCGATGGCGATGATGACCGTCCACTGCGACGGCTTGGGGGCCAGCGCGGCGATCGACACGGCGAGCAGCAGGGACGGGATCGACAGCATGACGTCGACGACACGCATGACGAGCGAGTCGACCCAGCCGCCGAAGGCGCCGGCGAGGGTGCCGAGGGCGATGCCTCCGGTGAGCCCGAAGAGCGTGGCGAAGACACCGACGATGAGGGTCTGCCGGGCTCCGCCGATGAGCCGGGAGAGTAGGTCGCGGCCGAAGTCGTCCGAGCCGAGGGGGAAGCCGTCCTGCGGACCGGGGACCGGGTTGGTGGACCGGCTGAGGTTCGCGAGCAGCTCGGGCATCCGCTTGGTCGGGTCGTGCGGCGCGAGAAGCGGTGCGAAGAGCGCCAGCAGGACGAAGAGGAGCGTGATGGCGGCGCCGATGAGGAACACCGGGTTGCGTCGCAGGCGCGCCCAGGCGCTCGCGATGAGCGACACGCCTCCGGTGTCCTTGACCTTGCCGGCCACACCGACGTGGACGTCCTTGACGGCCGTGGCGGCACCGCCGGACTCGCCGGCTGTGCTGGCCAGCGAGTCGATGCGGTCCTTCTTCGCGTTCGGGCGCGGATCCATGGGGGAGGGGGGCATCGCGGTCACCTCGTCCGGACTCGGGGGTCAATGACGGCATACATGATGTCGACCAACAGGTTGACGAGGACGTAGACGGCCGCGGCTGCGAGGATCACGACCTGCAGCACCGGGTAGTCACGGCGCTCGAACGACAGGGCGAGAGCCTCGCCCACACCACCGAACGAGAACACGCGCTCGGTGAGCACGGCGCCGGCGAGCAGCGCTCCGGTCTGGAGACCGATCGTCGTCGTCACGGGGAGCATCGCGTTGCGCAGGATGTGGCGGCCACGGATGACCCGGTTGGTCAGGCCCTTGGACTCGGCGGTGCGGATGTAGTCCTCGTCGAGGACGTCGAGGACCGCCGCGCGGGTGATCCGGAAGATCACCGCGAACGGAATGCTCGCGAGCGCCACCGACGGGAGCACGAGGTGCTTGAGGGCGTCCCACGAAGCGTCGAACTCGCGCGTGAGCAGGCCGTCGAGGACGAAGAAGCCGGTGACCCGGGTCGCGTCGACGTCGCCGGACTGGCGCCCGGACACAGGCAGCCACCCGAGCTTGATCGCGAAGAAGTACTTGAGCAGGAACGCGAGGAAGAAGACCGGGACGGCGATGCCCACGAGCGAGAAGATCACCGACGCGTTGTCGAAGAAGCTGGCGCGGCGGCGGGCGGCGAAGTAGCCGAGCGGGATGCCGAGCGCGATCGCGATGAGCATCGCGAAGAAGCTCAGCTCGATCGTCGCGGGGAAGCGCTGGAAGAAGATCTCGAGCGCGTCCCGGCCGGGGAGCACGCTGGTCGACGGGCCGAAGTCGCCCTGGAGGACACGACCGACGAACTTGCCGTACTGGACCCAGATCGGCTGGTCGAGGCCGAACTGCGCTTCCATGGCGGCGCGGGACTGCGGGGTGGCGCGCTCACCGAGGATGGCCGAGACGGTCCCTCCGGGAAGGGAGCGCAGCCACAGGAACAACAACAACGACAGCACGACGAGCACGCCGACCATCTGGATCAGGCGTCTGACGATGAACCTCAGCACGGGTTCCTCCTTGCATCATGGCGGTGGCCGCCCCGGCGATCTTTCGCCGGGACGGCCACCTCCGTCAACGGTTGAGAGCGGGAAGGCTCACTTGCCGCCGACGGTCACTCCACTGAACTCCTCCGCGGTGAGCGGCGAGGCGACGATGCCCTCGACGCCCTCACCGACGACGAGCGCCGGCGGGGAGTGGCTGATCGCCAGAGCCGGGAGGTACTCCTCCTGGATCTGCTGGTTGAGCTTCTCGTAGGCCGCGTTGCGCTCGGCCTCGTCGACGATCGAGTCCGCCTTGGCGAGGTCCGCCACGAGGGTCTTGCCGAACGACTGCTTGGCGAGACCGAAGTTGTTGGCGTCCATGTTGCCGAAGAAGGTGCCGATGAAGTTGTGCGCCGAGTCGTAGTCACCCGTCCAGCCGAGGAGGAACGCGTCGAAGGCGTTGGCGTCGACCCCGTCGAGGTAGCCACCGTTCCACGGCTTGGTGATGGTGTTGACCTTGATGCCGGCGGCCTCGAGGTCACCCGCCATCGCCTGGTAGAGCTTCTGCGGGTTGGGCATGTACGGACGCGAGACCTCGGACGGGTACGCGAAGTTGAGCGTGAGCCCACCGGCCGCGCTGATGGCCGCCTTGGCCGCTGCGGGGTCGTACTTCACCGCCTCGAGCGACTTGTTGTAGCCGCTCACGGTGTCGGGCATCATCTGCGTCGCGACCTTGGCGCCCTCGGGGAGCTGGGTCTTGACGAGTTCGTCGCGGTTGAGCGCCTGGTAGATGGCCTTGCGCACCTTGATGTCGGTGAGCTTCGGGTTCTTGGTGGGGTTGAGGCCCATGTAGAACACGTTGAACGCCGGGCGGATCTCGACCTTGTTGCCGGCGGACTCGAGGCCCTTCCAGTCAGCGGGGTTCGGGAGGTCGTAGCCGTTGATGCTCTTGGCCTCGAGCTCCTGACGACGGGTGCTCTCGTCGGGGATGATCTTGAAGACGACCTTGGCGTTCTTGGCCTTGTCGCCCCAGTAGTCGTCGTTGCGCACGAGCGTGACCGTCTTGTTGGCCTCGTCGTACTTGTCGAGCTTGTAGGGGCCGGTGCCGATCGCGTTCTTGGCGTACTCCGGGTAGGTGAAGCCCTCGCCCTGGGCGACGACCTCGTTGGCCTTGCCGGCGTCCATGGCCTTCGGCGACTGCATCGACAGCGCGTCGAGCGACAGGAAGGTCGGGAAGCCCGAGGTCGGGCGGGTGACGGAGAGGACCACGGTCTTCTCGTCCTTGACCTCGCAGCCCTTGTAGAGGGACTCGGCGGCCTTGGCCTTGAAGGCACCGAACGTCGTCGCCCAGTACTCGGCGGCCACCTGGCCGGCGGCGTTCTGGTCGAACATGCGCTCGAAGTTCTTGCACACGGCGTCGGCGTTGAACGGCTCGCCGTCGCTGAACTTCACGCCCTCACGCAGGGTGAAGGTCCAGTTGGTGCCGCTCGCGTCCGGCTCCCACTTCTCGGCGAGCTCGGGCTCGACCTCGGCGCTGCCGGCCTTGATGCCGACGAGACCCTCGAACATCTGGCGGGTCACGCGGAAGGTCTCGCCGTCGGTGGCGTAGAAGGGGTCCATCACCTTGGGAGCGCCGGCGGCGCCGAAGGTGAACGTGGACGTGCCGCCCCCGGAAGAGGAGCCGGAGTCCGACCCGGAGTCGTCACGGTCGGACTGGGCGCAGGCCGTCAGGGCCAGCGCTGCAACCGTCAGCACGGCGAACGGCGTCGCCTTGCGCTTGAACGTCATCGATACCTCGCTTGGATGTGCGAACCTCGGAGCCACGGTTGGCCCCCGAAGGGTGGAGCGACCAGGCAGTCGGGCACGGTGTCGTGCTTCGCTGCGACGGACGGGTTGACCCTAGCGACATTCCCCGCCGTCTCGACTGCACAATGCATTTGTTTATCGGAGTGAGACCCGCGAACGGGAAGGACCTGCGGCATGCCCCCGGACGACCCCAACGACCCCGTCGAGGTCGTCGCCGCCGCGCTCGTGGACGACCTCTCCTCGCCGACCCGGCTCCTCGCCGCGCGACGCACCGAACCCCCGGCGCTCGCGGGTGGCTGGGAGTTCCCCGGAGGCAAGGTCGACCCGGGGGAGGAGCCGGTTCAGGCCCTGCACCGTGAGCTCCGCGAGGAGCTCGGCGTCGAGGTCGCCCTGGGCGACCGCGTCGACGGCCCACTGGCGCGCGGTCGCTGGCCGCTGGGGACGGCATACGCGATGACCGTGCACCTCGCCGTGGTGACACAGGGCGACCCCGCGCCGATCGAGGACCACGACCTCCTCCGGTGGCTCGCGGCGGAGGACCTGTATGCCGTGCCCTGGCTTCCCGGCGACCTCCCGATCGTGGACGCACTGGGCGCGCTCATGGCGGTTCCCCGCCGTTTTCGTCCCTGAGCGAAATCCTGAGAGACTGGGCATCATGCCCATCACTACACGCGACGACATCAGAAACGTCGCGATCGTCGCGCACGTCGACCACGGAAAGACCACTCTGGTCGACAAGATGCTCTGGGAGGCCGGCGCCTTCGCGGAACGAGCCACCGTCGAGACCACTGGCGAACGCGTCATGGACTCCGGTGACCTCGAGCGCGAGAAGGGCATCACCATCCTCGCCAAGAACACCGCGGTCCACTACAGCGGCACGGCCGCCACGGACGCCGGGCTCTCCGACGGCCTGACGATCAACATCATCGACACCCCCGGCCACGCCGACTTCGGTGGCGAGGTCGAGCGCGGCCTGTCCATGGTGGACGGCGTCGTCCTCCTCGTCGACGCGTCCGAGGGCCCGCTGCCCCAGACGCGCTTCGTCCTGCGCAAGGCGCTCGCCGCCAAGATGCCGGTCATCCTCTGCATCAACAAGGTCGACCGCCCCGACTCCCGCATCCAGGAGGTCGTCGACGAGGTCTACGAGCTCTTCATCGACCTCGACGCCTCAGAGGACCAGATCGAGTTCCCGATCGTCTACGCCTCGGCCAAGAACGGCCGCGCCTCCCTCGAGCGTCCCGACAACGGCGGCCTGCCCGGTGGCGAGGACCTCACCGCGCTGTTCGAGACGATCATCTCGACGATCCCGGCCCCGACCTACGACACCGAGGCGCCGCTGCAGGCGCACGTCACCAACCTCGACGCCTCCAACTTCCTCGGCCGCCTCGCGCTCCTGCGCGTGTTCAACGGCGAGATCAGGAAGGGCCAGCAGGTCGCGTGGTGCAAGCACGACGGCTCGATCGAGCGCGTCAAGATCACCGAGCTCCTCATGACCGAGGCGCTCGAGCGCAAGCCGCTCGAGGAGGGCAAGTCCGCCCGCCCCGGTGACATCATCGCCATCGCAGGCATCCCCGAGATCATGATCGGCGACACCATCGCCGACGCCGAGAACCCGGTCCCGCTGCCCGTCATCACGGTCGACGAGCCCGCCATCTCGATGACGATCGGGACCAACACCAGCCCCATGGTCGGCCGCGTCCGCGGCTCCAAGGTCACGGCCCGCATGGTCAAGGACCGCCTCGACAAAGAGCTCATCGGCAACGTCTCGCTCCGCGTCCTGCCCACCGAGCGTCCCGACGCCTGGGAGGTCCAGGGCCGTGGCGAGCTCGCGCTCGCGATCCTCGTCGAGCAGATGAAGCGCGAGGGCTTCGAGCTCACCGTCGGCAAGCCGCAGGTGGTCACGCAGCAGATCGACGGCAAGCTCCACGAGCCGGTCGAGCGCCTCACCATCGACACTCCCGACGAGTACCTCGGCGCCATCACCCAGCTCCTCGCCGCGCGCAAGGGCCGCATGGAGCAGATGACCAACCACGGCACCGGCTGGGTGCGCATGGAGTTCCTCGTGCCCTCGCGTGGCCTCATCGGGTTCCGGACCGAGTTCCTCACCGAGACGCGGGGCGCGGGCATCGCCCACCACGTCTTCGAGGACTACGAGCCGTGGTTCGGCACGATCACGACCCGCACGTCGGGCTCGCTCGTCGCCGACCGCACCGGTCCCGTCACCGCCTACGCGATGGTCAACCTCCAGGAGCGCGGCACCCTCTTCGTCGAGCCCTCGACCGAGGTCTACGAAGGCATGATCGTCGGCGAGAACTCGCGCGCCGACGACATGGACGTCAACATCACCAAGGAGAAGAAGCTCACCAACGTGCGCGCTTCCTCCGCCGACAACTTCGAGAAGGTCGTCCCGCCGCGGCGCCTCACCCTCGAGCAGGCCCTCGAGTTCTGCCGGGAGGACGAGTGCGTCGAGGTGACCCCCGAGGCCGTGCGCATCCGCAAGGTCGAGCTCGACCAGACCGTGCGTGGCCGCACGGCCTCGCGCGCCCGCAAGAACTGAGGCGTCGCACCGCCGCCGTCCCCACCCAGGAAGTCCCAGGAAGTACCCGCACGTGAACACCCGAAGCAGCCGGCACCGCCCACGACAGCAGCGCAGCAACCGCGTCTGGGCGATGCTGGCTGCTCTCGTCGTGGCCCTCGTCTCCGGCATGGCCGGGTGCAGCGTCATGGGCGGGGACGGCGACCGGAAGTCCTCGACCCCGCAGGTCGCCGCCGCCCACGACCGGGTCGACGAGCGGGGCGGCACGCTCAAGGCCCTCTCGCTCGGACCGGTGCTCAGCTGGGACCCGCAGCGGATCAGTGCCCGCGACGACGCTGCCTTCGCCGGACGGACGTTCCTGCGGACCCTCACCGCCTACCAGCCGAGCACCGACCCCCGCAACCAGTCCCGACTCGTCGGCGACCTCGCGACCGACGCCGGCACGCCCAACAAGGACCTCACGTCCTGGACGTTCACGCTGCGCGAGGGCATCGCCTGGGAGGACGGCTCGCCTGTCACCTGCGAGGACGTCAAGTACGGCATCTCCCGCACCTTCGCGACGACGGAGATCCAGGGCGGCGCCACCGACGCCCTCGCGGTCCTCGCCGTGCCCAAGCGGCCCAACGGCGGGTCGGTCTACGCCGGTCCCTTCGCCAAGACCGTCCCCGGCAACGCGGGCGCAGCGGCCTACGACAAGGCCGTGGCCTGCAAGGGCTCGACAATCACCTTCACCCTGAGCACGCCGGTGAGCGACTTCAACGAGATGGTGACCCAGCCGGCGTTCGCCCCGGTCAAGAAGTCCGCGGACAAGGGCAAGGACGGCACCTACGAGGTGTTCTCCAACGGCCCCTACAAGCTCGCGGCGCCGTGGCGGGCCTCCACCGGCGGAACGTGGGAGCGCAACCCGCACTGGAAGGCCTCGACGGACGAGGTGCGTCGTGCCTACCCGGACCGCATCGACTACCAGGAGGGCATCGAGACCCAGACGGTGGCGCAGCAGGTCATGGCCGACGGCGACAGCTCGCGCGCGGCCGTCTCGCTCGGGTCCGCACCACCGGCGATCCAGCAGCACATCGTCACCGTCGACGCCCTCAAGGAGCGTTCGGTGACCGCGGCCACGGGTCTCGTCGACTACCTCGCGCCCAACCTCAAGAGCCCGATCTTCGCCACGGTGGATGCCCGGCAGGCCCTGGCCGTGGCGACCAACCGCGAGGCCTACGTCACGGCCCTCGGTGGCGCGACGACGGGCCGTCCGACGAGCACGCTCATCCCTCAGTCGCTCCCCGCGCACCACGACGAGGACCCCCTCGCCGCGGGCAACCGCGGTGACGCCGACCGGGCCAAGATGCTGCTGAGCAAGGCGGGGTTGAGCCTCCCGGTGCCCCTGCGCGTCGTCTACCGGTCGAGCCCCGTCGCGGACAAGGCCATGGCCGCCCTGGTCGCCGGGTGGACCGAGGCCGGCTTCGCGCCGAAGCTCACGCCCCTCAAGGACGACTACTTCGCGACGATCGGGCAGCCCTCGGCCGCCAAGAGCTATGACGTGTTCTGGTCGAACTGGTCGCCGGCATGGGCGTCGGCCAGCACGATCCTGCCGGCCCTCTTCGACAGCTCGATCAACGTCTCCGCCGCAGGGCCGGGTCGTGACTACGGCTACTTCGCGGACGCCAAGGTCAACGCCGAGATCCCGATCATCGGGGCGATCGCGGACCGGACGAAGCGCGAGGAGGCCTGGGCCGCACTCGACGTCAAGCTCCTCACGCAGGGCGCCTACATCGCCCTCGCGGAGCGGCGGGCGCTCTACATCGCCGGCAGCGACGTGCGGAACCTCTCCGCCAACGAGGTCACGGGCGGCGTCGTGGAGCTCGCCGACATCGCGGTGCGGCAGTGACCCGACTGCTCTTCGTGCACGCCCACCCCGACGACGAGACGTTGGCGACGGGCGTCGCGATCCTGCACCACGTCGAGCGTGGCGACGACGTGCACGTCCTCACGTGCACGCTGGGGGAGGAGGGCGAGGTCATCCCTCCGGAGCTCGCCCACCTCGAGGGCGCCGTGGGCGACCCGCTGGCCGAGCACCGTCGCGGCGAGCTCGCCGGTGCTGCGCGAACGCTCGGCGTGACCTCCCACCTCCTCGGTCTCCCGACGCCCGGTGACGACGGGTCGGACGATCCGGGTCGGCCGGCATACCGCGACTCCGGGATGGTCGGCTCGGCCGCGTTCGAGCACGAGCGGTCGTTCGCCGGCGCCGACCTCGCCGAGGTCGGTGCGCTCATGCGCTCGACGGTCGAGGCGATCGCTCCCGACATCGTCGTGACCTACGACCCGCAGGGCGGCTACGGGCATCCCGACCACATCCGGGTCCACGAGGCGGTGCGCGGTGCGTTGGCCCAGATGCCCACCGCACCGACCCTCTTCGTCACCCTGACACCGAGCTCGTGGGTCGCCGAGGACCGTGCCTGGCTCGCCTCCCACATCGCACCCGGGAGCCCGTATGCCGTCCCCTCACCGTCCGACCCCGTCGCGCCCTCCGTGGTCGCCGACGCGCTCGTGACGCACGCCGTCGTCGACCCCTCGGTCGTCGAGCGGCAGCAGGAGGCCCTACGCTCGCACGCCACCCAGGTCGTCGTCGGCGACGGCTGGTTCGCGCTGTCCAACGACGTGGTCTCGCGCCTGTCCGGCCGCGAGGGCTACTCCGTGATGGACCCCGTGACCGGCCAGCTCGTGGCCCCCAGCGGCCCCACCGGCGTCGACCGCCCGGGGCTCGTCGGGACAGAGCTGTGACGACGGCGGACGGGGGAGCGGTGGAGGTCGACACCGACGTCTACCGGCACGTCATGGGCCGGCTGGCCCAGGGGGTCGCTGTCGTGACGACGACGTCCGCCGGTCACCACCACGCCCTGACCGCCGACTCGGTCACGAGTGTCTCGCTCGACCCGGTGCTCCTCCTCGTCTGCGTCGAGACCGACGCCCGCTTCCACGACGCGGTGATCGAGAGCGGGACCTTCGGCGTGAGCGTCCTCGCCGCCGACCAGCGGGCCACCGCGGTCTGGTTCTCGACGCCCGGCCGCCCGCTGCCGGGACAGATGGCCCGCGCCCCCCACACGCTCACCGAGTCGGGTGTCCCACTGCTCGACGGGGCCCTGTCGACCCTCGAGTGCTCGGTGCGCGACGTGCACCCGGCAGGCGACCACAGCATCATCGTGGGAGAGGTCCGCGACGCCCGGCTTGGCGGGGATCCGAGGCCCGCCCTCGTACACTTCCGCGGACAGTACTCCGCGCTCCCGTGACCGACGACACGGCTCAACCACACCACCGAGGACAGTCATGACCAGCGAATTCGACCCCCACCCGGGCCAAGGACGACGCAAGCGCGTCGCCGCCGCCTCGATCCTCGGGGCCCTTGCGCTGCTCGTGGCGGGCTACGTCGGGGTCGCGGCATGGGCCAGTGGCCGCATCGCGAGCGACACGACGGTCGGCGGGGTCCAGGTGGGTGGCCTGCAGCCGTCCGCGGCGCGCGACGCGATCGCCAAGGGTGTGCAGAAGCGTGCTGCCGCGCCGGTGACACTCACTGCCGGTGACAAGAAGGCGACGTTCGCCCCGGCCGACGCAGGTCTCGAGGTCGACCTCGACCAGTCGGTCGCCGACCTCACCGGCTTCAGCCTCAACCCGGTCAAGGTCGTCGGGCACCTCACCGGCGGCTCGGACCTCCCCCTCAGCACCAAGGTCGACGACGACAAGCTCAAGGCAGCGGTGACCAAGGCCGCGGCCTCGCTCGCCGTCGCTCCCAAGGAGGGCTCCATCGCCCTCACCGGCGGCAAGGTCACGGTCGTCCAGCCGGTCACGGGCCAGAACGTCGAGGTCGACCCGACCGCCGAGACCGTCGCGTCGTCGTGGCCGCGCTCGGCACCGTTCGTCGCCCCGGTCACCGAGAAGGCGCCCAAGGTCTCGGGCGAGGAGCTCGACCGGGTCAAGACCGAGTTCGCCGACAAGGCCATGTCGGGCCCGATCAGCATCAAGGCGGGCGACAAGACGTTCGAGATGCCGGCCGCGGCGTTCGCCCCGGCCATCTCCTTCCCGGCCGACGCCGAAGGCAAGATCACCCCGAAGTTCGACGACAAGGTCCTCGTCGCCGCCGTGACGGCGGCAGCCGAGAAGGCCGGCGCGACGCAGGAGGCCGTTGACGCGCGCGTGAGGTTCCGGGGCCAGCAGCCCTCGGTCGTCCCCTCGCAGACCGGTGTCGAGCTGGACCCGGCCAAGCTCGTCGAGCCGGTGACCGCGGCGCTGACCTCGCCCGAGCGGGCCGCGATCCTCCCGGTCAAGGTCACCCAGCCGGAGTTCACGACGGCGCAGGCCAACGCGACGCTGCCCAAGGGCCTCATCTCCACGTTCACGACGTACTTCAACGCCAACGGCGGTGGTCGGGTGAGCAACATCCGCCTCGCCGCGCGCACCCTCAACGGCACCTACGTGCCGCCGGGCGCCACGTTCAGCCTCAACGAGGTGCTCGGCCGACGCACCCCGGAGAAGGGCTACGTCAAGGGCGGCGTCATCTCCGAGGGCCGACTCAGCGAGAACTACGGCGGCGGGATCTCGCAGGTCTCGACGACGCTGTTCAACGCGGCCTTCTTCGCCGGTGTCGAGTTCAAGCAGTACATGGCGCACGGCTTCTACATCTCGCGCTACCCCGAGGGTCGCGAGGCCACGATCTCCTACCCGTACCCGGACAACCGCTGGGTCAACACCACCGACGGTGGCATCCACATCCGCGCCAGCTCGACCGGAGGCCAGGTCACCGTCGCGTTCTACGGGACCAAGAAGTGGGACGTCGTGGCCAACAAGGGCCCGCGACGCAACGTCGTCCAGCCCAAGAAGATCACCGACCCGTCGCCGAAGTGCATCACCCAGGCGCCGACCCCCGGCTTCGACGTCACCGTGACGCGGATCTTCCGCCAGCGTGGCGCCACGGTGCGGACCCAGGCGTTCAACACGCACTACAACCCCGAGGACGACGTCACCTGCACGCACCCCGAGGCGAAGTAGCCCTCGCTCAGCGCCGCGGGGCCGTGAGGTAGACGTAGCTCGAGTGCCGCTCGAACCCGAGGCGCTCGTAGAGACGGATGGCGGTCGCGTTGTCGGCCTCCACCTGCAGGTGGACGAGTCGTATGCCGTCCGCCCGCGCCCGCACGGCCAGTGCGGTCGTGACGCGAGTCGCCAGCCCACGCCCGCGCATCGCCGGGTCGGTCCACACTGCCGCGAGACCGGCCCACCCCTGGGCGAGCGCGAGGCGGCCGATGGCGACGGGTCGCGGGTCGCGCGACCCGGGGGTGGACATGCCGAGACGCTGGGCCAGCCCGCCACCGAGGCCGATGGCGGCGAAGAGCTGGTCGGGACTGCCGGTGAGCACCTGCGCCGCGATGTCGCGGTCGAGGGGGCGGCTCTGGGAGTAGGCGTCGAGCCAGGCGTCGTCGAGGTCGGCGGAGATCCGGACCTCGGCGCCACCGGTGTCGGGGGTCGCCGCCGCGGTTGCGGCGACGGTCTCGGTCGACGACGTGAGGTTGAGGGTCCGGTCACCGCTCGTCCAGCCGCGCGACAGCAGCTCGGCGCCCAGCGGGTCGTCGGCCGGCTCGAAGCCGGTCGGCCCGGCGAGGGACACCCGGGCAGGGAGGCCGCGGACGGCATACCAGGCCTCGACCCGGTCCACGGCCTCGGCGAGGGGGAGCCCCGGGTCCCCGACGGGCAGCACGGAGTTGCCGCGCTGGGTGAAGCCCTGTGAGGCGCGCAGCTCCCAGTCGCCGAGCGACTCGCGCTCGATGGCGCCCCAGGCCGGGCCCATGACGCGCTGGAGGTCGGCCACCGAGACGGCGAGGTGCGGTGCGCCGCGACGGCTCGGGCGGGGCGGGACCTCCTTGGCCGCGACGATGCGGTCGACCGGGATCCTCACGTCGCCGTGGCGGGTGGCGACGACGACCTCGTCCGCGGTCCGGGAGACGAGCGTGCCGACCGCGTCGGTCATCGACGGGCCGTCGCCGGGGGCCTCGGGGCCGGGGGCGAGTCGCGATCTGACGACGACGCGCGCGCCGAGGTGGACGGCGTCGAGAGGCGTGGGCACGAGCGGCATACTATGGCGGCATGACGTACGTGATCGCGCAGCCTTGTGTCGACCTCAAGGACAAGGCCTGCATCGAGGAATGCCCCGTCGACTGCATCTACGAAGGTGAGCGGTCCCTCTACATCCACCCCGACGAGTGCGTCGACTGCGGTGCGTGCGAGCCGGTCTGCCCCGTGGAGGCCATCTACTACGAGGACGACACCCCGGAGCAGTGGGCCGACTACTACAAGGCCAACGTGGAGTTCTTCGACGACCTCGGCAGCCCCGGTGGCGCGGCGAAGATGGGGCTCATCCCCAAGGACCACCCGTTGATCGCGGCGCTCCCGCCGCAGGAACACGACGAGTGACCTTCTCGCTTCCTGACTTTCCCTGGGACTCGCTCGCTCCGGTCAAGGAGCGGGCGAGTTCTGTTGCCACGGACGACGGGCTGGGCCTCGTCGACCTCTCCGTCGGCACGCCCGTGGACCCGACCCCCGACGTCGTGCAGGAGGCGCTGCGCTCGGCGTCGGACGCGCCGGGCTATCCGCAGACCTGGGGGACCCCGGCCCTGCGTGAGGCCGTGGCGCGGTGGTTCGCGACCCGCCGCGGCGTCCCCGACCTGGACCCCGACGGCGTCCTGCCGACCATCGGCAGCAAGGAGCTCGTCGCGTGGCTGCCGACGCTGCTCGGTCTGCGTTCTGGCGACATCGTCGGCTTCCCGTCGGCGGCGTACCCGACCTACGACGTCGGCGCCCGGCTCGCGGGAGCGACGCCCCAGGTCGTCGACGGGCTCGCCGCCCTCGGGCCCCTGACGACGTCGACGACGCCGAAGCTGTTGTGGCTCAACACTCCTGGCAACCCCACCGGCCAGGTCCTCGGACTCGAGCACCTCGCCAAGGTCGTCGCCTGGGCGCGACGCAACGGCGTCGTCGTGGCGAGCGACGAGTGCTACGCCGAGCTCGACTGGCGCACCGAACGCGGCTCCGAGACGGCTCCGACGACGCCCTCGATCCTCGACCCGCGGGTGACGGGCGGCTCGCACGAGGGTCTCCTCTGCGTCTACTCGCTGTCCAAGCAGTCCAGCCTTGCGGGCTACCGCGCTGCGTTCGTCGCCGGCGACCCGACCCTCGTGCGACGGCTCCTCGAGGTGCGCAAGCACGCCGGGATGATCGTCCCGTGGCCCGTCCAGGTCGCGATGGCAGCGGCTCTGGGCGACGCAACGCACGTCGAGGCGCAGAAGGCCACGTATGCCGCGCGGCGCGCGATGCTGCTCGAGGGCGTGCGCGCCTTCGGGCTCGACGTCACGCACAGCAACGCGGGCCTCTACCTCTGGGCGACCGCGGGCGAGGACGCCTGGACCACGCTCCGTCGGCTGGCGGAGAGGGGCATCCTCGCTGCCCCCGGGACGTTCTACGGCACGGCCGGTCGCGAGCACGTGCGGATCGCCCTCACCGCCTCCGACGAGCGGATCGCCGCGGCGGCCGCGCGGCTCGGCGCCGGGTCCTGATCCCGAACGCGCTTTTCGCCGTCGTGAGCCTCTGAGGTAGCGTCACTGGTGCGCGAGCGGCGCCCACTGCGAGCTCGCCCGAGACGTGAGGATTGAAGAGACGATGAGCACCGACGCAGCCTCGACCGCGACCTTCCAGGTCCGCGACAAGGAACTGAGCTTCCCCCTCGTGAAGGCCACCGAGGGCAACAACGGGTACGACATCTCGGCCCTGCTCAAGGAGACCGGCGACACCACCCTCGACATCGGGTTCGTCAACACCGCGTCGTGCAACAGTGCGATCACCTACATCGACGGCGACGCGGGCATCCTGCGCTACCGCGGCTACCCGATCGAGCAGCTCGCCGAGAAGTCCAGCTTCCTCGAGGTGTCCTACCTCCTCGTCTACGGCGAGCTGCCCACGCAGTCCGAGCTCGACGACTTCACCGCGCGCATCCGCCAGCACACGATGCTCCACGAGGACCTCAAGGCGTTCTTCAACGGCTTCCCGCGCGACGCGCACCCGATGCCCGTCCTGTCGTCGGCCGTCTCGGCGCTCGGCACGTTCTACCAGGACAGCCTCGACCCGTTCGACAAGGAGCACGTCGAGATCTCGACGATCCGCCTCCTCGCCAAGCTCCCCACGATCGCGGCCTACGCCTACAAGAAGAGCATCGGCCAGCCGTTCCTCTACCCCGACAACGAGCTGTCGCTCCAGGAGAACTTCCTGCGCATGACGTTCGGCGTCCCGGCGACCGACTACGACATCGACCCCGACATGGTCAAGGCGCTCGACCAGCTCCTCATCCTCCACGCCGACCACGAGCAGAACTGCTCGACGTCGACAGTCCGCCTTGTCGGCTCGGCCCACGCCAACCTCTTCAACTCGGTCTCGGCCGGCATCCACGCCCTCTCCGGCCCGCTGCACGGTGGCGCCAACTCGGCGGTCCTCGAGATGCTCGACGGCATCCTCAAGGACGGCGGCGACGTCGACACCTTCGTCACAAAGGTCAAGAACAAGGAGGACGGGGTCAAGCTCATGGGCTTCGGCCACCGCGTCTACAAGAACTACGACCCGCGCGCCGCGATCATCAAGAAGACGACCGACACGATCCTCAACAAGGACGGCGTGCGCGACCCGCTCCTCGACATCGCCCTGCAGCTCGAGCAGCGCGCCCTCGAGGACGACTACTTCATCGAGCGCAAGCTCTACCCGAACGTCGACTTCTACACCGGCCTCATCTACAAGGCGATGGGCTTCCCGACCAAGATGTTCACGGTCCTCTTCGCGCTCGGCCGCCTGCCGGGCTGGATCGCCCAGTGGCGCGAGATGATCGAGGACCCGGCCACCAAGATCGGCCGTCCGCGCCAGATCTACACCGGCGAGACCGAGCGCGAGTACCGCGCCATCACCGGTCGCTGAGCCGCCTGCGCCGTCGAGCCCGGCCACGCCGGCGAGCAGACAGCGCCAGCCAGCCGGACGGCATACGCAAGAGCCCCCGACACCCGCGATGCGGGACGGGGGCTCTGGCGTCTGCGGACCGGTCAGGCGCGCGAGCCGAGGCCCGCGACGACCAGCTCGGGCTCGTCGGACCCGGCCCACGGGTGACGACCGGGGCGGCCGAGCTTCTCGCCCTCGACGTCGACGTCGGGCAGGAGGCGGTCGAGCCAGCGCGGCAGCCACCACGCCTTGTCGCCCATGAGGTACATGAGCGCCGGGATGAGGGTCATCCGCACGATGACGGCGTCGAAGAACACGGCCGCCGCGAGGGCGAACCCGATCGACTGGATGAGCGGCTCGTCCTGGAGCATGAACGCGGCGAACACCGAGATCATGATGGCCGCGGCCGCCGCGACGACACGGGCGCCGTGGCGGAAGCCGTCGACGACCGCCTCGCGGGCGCTGTCGCCGTGGACGAACGCCTCACGCATCCGGGTCACGAGGAAGACCTGGTAGTCCATCGCGAGCCCGAACACGATCCCGATGACGAGGATCGGCATGAAGCTCATGAGTGGTGCGCCCTCGAACAGCCCGCCCAGTCCCTCCTGGAAGACGAGGACCGTCGAGCCGAGGGTGGCCAGCACCGACAGCAGGAACCCCAGCGTGGCCGTGAGGGGGACGAGCACCGAGCGGAAGACCACCATGAGCAGGAGGAACGCCAGCCCGACGACCACCGCGAGGTAGGGGAGCAGGGCGCCCTGGAGCTTCTCCGAGACGTCGGTCTGGATCGCCGTGAGGCCGGTGACGCCCACCGTCGTCCCGGTGTTGGCCTCGATCTTGGCGCTCGACCCACGCAGGTCGTCGAGGAGGGTGAGGGTGGCCTCGTCGTCCGGGC
Organism: Knoellia sp. LjRoot47; assembly: GCF_964253435.1. Lineage (NCBI taxonomy): Bacteria > Bacillati > Actinomycetota > Actinomycetes > Micrococcales > Intrasporangiaceae > Knoellia > Knoellia sp. LjRoot47. The sequence continues at coordinate 173,102 of NZ_CAXUQS020000001.1, read as the reverse complement.
CGCTCCTCGGGGTGATGAGGACCTGGGCGCCGGTGCCGGCCTCGTTCATGCCGACGACCTGCGCGTTGGCGACGTCGTCCTGACCTGAGGCCCACGCGACGACCTCTCCGTATGCCGCGGAGCGCTCCGCGGGGTCGCTCACCTTCCGTGCGTCGACGACGAGGACGAGCGGACCCTGGCGGCCCGGACCGAAGGCCTCGGTCATGAGGTCGGCGGCCTTGCGCTGCGTCGTCTCGCTCGGCGCGGTCGAGTCCGAGGGCAGGGCGAGGTGGAGGTCCTTCATGGGGACGGCGAGCGCGCCGAGGACCACGACGGCCACGACGGCGACGAGGGCCGGGGCCCGGCCGACGAGCCGGCTCCAGCGCACGCCGTTGTTCACGACCTCGCCCTCGTCGGACGTCTCGCGGCGCACGCGACCGGCGAACGCCTTGCCCTTGAGCATGCCGAGGATGGCCGGGGTGAGCGTCAGCGCGATGAGGACCGCGACGAGCACGGTCGCGGCGGCGGCGAGACCCATCGTCGTGAGGAACGGGATCCGCACGAGCGACAGCGCGGTCAGGGCGATGATCACGGTGAGCCCGGCGAAGACGACGGCCGAGCCCGCGGTCCCGAGCGCGCGTCCGGCGGCCTCGGCGCGGTCGTCGGTGTGCCGCAGCTCGCTGCGGTAGCGGCTGAGGATGAACAGCGCGTAGTCGATGCCGACGGCGAGGCCGAGCATCGTCGCGAGGGTCGGAGTCATCGTGCCGAGCTCCCAGAAGGCAGTCGCACCGACGACGAGGAGCGACCCGATGCCGACCCCGACGAGCGCGGTGACGATGCGCAGGCCGGCGGCGACGAGCGATCCGAAGGTGAGCACGAGGACGAGGGCGGCGATGGCGATGCCGATGAGCTCCGAGGTGCCACCGGGCGGGGCGAAGCTCTGCATGCCGGCGCCGGCGACCTCGGCGGTGAGGCCGGAGTCGCGTGCGGTGTCGAGGGCGGCGAGGACGGCGTCCTGCGTGGCGGGCTCGACGTCGGTGACGCTGGCAACGTCGAAGCTCCACGTCACGGTCCCGATGCGCCCGTCCGTGCTGAGCGGGGAGAGGGCGGCGGCGTTGGCCTCGGCCTGCTCGACGGGTTGGCCCTGCTCCCTGGCGGCCGCGACCATCTGCTCGCGCTGACCCTGCGCCGCTGCGACGGGGCTGACGAGCTGGGCGCCGGCCGGGGAGTCGGCGGCGGGCATCTGGGGCACGTCCCGCAGGCGGGCGAGGAGGTCGTCGACCGTCGCGGCGTTCGCGGGGTCGGACAGCCGCTGGCCCTCGGGCGCGGCGAGGACCACCGTGGCCGTCGCCTGGTCGAAGGCGTCCCCGGAGCTCGGGAAGAGCTCCTGCTGGAGCTCCTGCGCCTGCTCCGAGGGGATGCCGGGGATCGAGAACGAGTCGACCATCGGCTTGGAGAACGTCGCCGCGACGCCGCCGACGGCGACGAGCGCGACGAGCCAGGCCGCGAGGAAGTACGGCCAACGGCGGTATGCCGTCCGGCCCAGTCGGTAGAGGTACGTCGCCATGACGGAGTCGCTCCTTGGTGGAGTGGGTGGGGTGGGGGGTGCGGGCGTCGGCGACCGCGGGTCCTGCAGGGTCGTGCTCAGTCGTGCTCAGCGCAGCAGTCGGGTGGCCTCGTCGACACCAGCCAGGAAGTCGGTGGGGAAGTCGATGTCCTCGTCGGCGAGGAAGCGGCCGAGGCTGTCGTGGAAGATGCCGGCGATCACGGCGACGGCGACCCGCGCGCGTGGGTGCCCGGCGGGGAGGTGCTCGCGGGCCTCGGTCGCGGCGCGCACCTCGCCCACGAGGGCCTCGAAGCGGTCCTTGGCGGCGGCGATGAGGCGTGGGTTGCGCTCGAACAGCGCATGGACCCGGTGCCAGTCGGTGCGGTCGGGGTCCTCGCGGGTGTAGGTGCTCACGACGAGCGTGGCGAGGTCCTCGAGGAGCCGGTTGCCGGTCGGGGAGGCGATGGTGTCGCCGGCTGGGGTGTCGGCGCCTGCGGCGGTCGTGGCGGCGGGCCCGCCCGCGACGAACGCCTCGAGGACGTCGGGGTCAAGGGCCGCCGGACCGCCGAGCACGGCGGCCTCCTTGCCCGGGAAGTAGTTGAACAGCGTCCGGCGCGAGACCCCTGCGCGCTCGGCGAGGTCCTCGAGGGTGAAGCCGTCGAAGCCGTGCTCGACCGCGAGGTCCTGGGCGCAACGAGTGATGACACGGGAGGTCTGCTCACGTCGGGAGATTGCACTTCCTGCGGTCATGGTGCAATTTTGCACTCATGAGGGTGAGGGTGCAAATCCCCTGCGTGCGCGGACAGGGCACGGCCTCAGGAGAGGTGGAGCACGACCTCCTGCGCGCCCACCGGGGTGCTGGCGGTGCGCCACTCCCAGGCCGACGAGTCCCGGCTGCGGGTCCACGTCCGGTCGCCGATGGTCACGCCGGTGATGCCGGTGTCGACGGCCTTGGCGACCGACCACGAGGCGACCGACCAGGCCATCTGGTCGCTCGGGGCCTGGACGGTGAGCCTGCCACCGGCGCCGCCGCTCGCGGTGAGCTTGTACTCCGCGTCGAGGAGGCGTCCGATGAGGGCGACGTCGGCTTCGCCCTCGGGGTCGTCGAGTCGACAGCCGACACCGCGCGGGGAGTGTCCGGCAAGGCTCGACGCGAGGATGCGTCCCTCCTGCTCGTGATCGGCATAGGCCTCGGGGTAGGCGCTGCGCTGGACCTTCTGGGCGACGACGGTGATCGTGCCGGTCTCCCAGCCCTTGACCTTGACGAGGGCGTCGTAGAACTTGTTCGTCGTGTACTCGGGGTCGAGGATCTGCTCGACCGTGCCCCAGCCCTGCGACGGGCGCTGCTGGAAGAGCCCGACCGAGTCCCGGTCGCCGTAGCGGATGTTGCGCAGCTTGGACTCCTGGATGGCGGTCGCCAGCGCGATCGTCGCCGCCCGCGCCGGGAGGCCACGGCGCAGCGCGATCGCGGTGATGGTGGCGGCGTTGCTCATCTGCTCGGGGTCGAAGTCCACCGAGTTCCCGGCCGCGGTGGCCTGGCAGCGGGTCCCCAGGACGTTCTGGAACAGGCTCTTCCCGCCGAACCAGGCGCCGAGTCCCACGAGGGCCACGAGGGCGAGCACGAGCCCGCGCGCGACCCACCGGGCGGGCCCGCGGCGCGGGCGCTCCTCGGCGAGGGTGAGGGCGCGGCGGCTCGAGCCCATCAGTCGTTGGCGTGGAGCACGGAGTTGAGGACGATGCCGTGGCCGTCGCGCGGCCGGGCCTCGACGGTGCCGGTGACCGAGTTGCGCAGGAAGAGCAGGTTCGACTGGCCGGAGAGCTCGCTGGCCTTGGTGACCGTCCCGTCGGGGAGCGTGACCTTGGTTCCGGCCGTGACGTAGAGGCCGGCCTCGATGACGCAGTCGTCGCCGAGCGCGATGCCCAGGCCCGACTCCGCCCCCAGGAGGCAGCGCTCACCGATCGAGACACGCTCGGTGCCGCCGCCCGACAGGGTGCCCATCGTCGAGGCGCCACCACCGATGTCGGAGCCGTCGCCCACGACGACGCCCTGGGAGATGCGGCCCTCGACCATCGAGCTGCCGAGCGTGCCGGCGTTGAAGTTGACGAAGCCCTCGTGCATCACGGTGGTGCCGCTGGCGAGGTGGGCGCCGAGGCGCACGCGGTCGGCGTCGGCGATCCGCACGCCGGAGGGCAGGACGTAGTCCGTCATCCGCGGGAACTTGTCGACCCCGAACACCTGCACCGGACCGCGCGCGAGCAGGGCGAGACGGGTCGACTCGAAGCCCTCGACGGCGCAGGGCCCGTGGTTGGTCCACACGACGTTGGTGAGGGCGCCGAAGAGCCCCTCGAGCGAGACCGAGTTGGGCTGGACGAGCCGGTGCGACAGGAGGTGCAGCCGCAGCCACGCGTCGGTCGTGTCGGCGGGAGCGGAGTCGAGGTCGACCTCGACGAGCCTGACCTCGCGAGTCACACCGCGGGCCTCGTCGGGGACGGCCAGCGCGGACAGCCCGGTGGGCTCCACGGCACCGTCGCCCGCCCCGAGCGCGGGGGCCGGGAACCAGACGTCGAGGACGGAGCCGCCATGGAGGGTGAGCAGGCCGTAGCCGTGTGCCGCGCGCGAAGTCATGTCCGTCAGCCTAGATGCCGCCCCTAGGCTGGCTGCATGCCGTTCCCGCGACCGCCGGTCCGCACCGAGCTGCCCTGGCTCACCTCGGGTCCGCTCTGGCGGGTACACGTCGACGTCGAGCCCGAGCTCGACGCGTTCCTGCGCAGGTGGGACTACGAACGCCTCGTCCTCGAGGGCTCCCGCATGACGAGCCGAGCCTCCGCGCACGCGCACCTCCACGAGGTGTTCGGCCTCGCCGAGTGGGCCGGGCCGAACTGGGACGCGTTCAACGATGCGTTCGGCCACTGGGTGGTCGAGCACGACGGCATCCGGCTCGCCGTGGTCTGGCGCGACCTCGACGTCGCGGTGGCGGCGGCACCCGCGAGCACGGCCGAGATGATGTGGGGCCTGCTCGAGTGCACGGTCGGGGACATGCCCACCCTCCACCCCCGCACCACCGCCGAGATCACGATGGACGTCTTCGCGGTCGGGACGGGCCGGGACTTCGACCGGCCGGTCTGACGTGAGCGGGTCCACGCCGCGTCGGTAGGGTCTGGCGTATGCCGCTCGACCTCACCGCCGACGTTGTCACCCTCACCGCCGCCCTGTGCGACATCGAGTCGGTGAGCCAGGACGAAGCCGCGATCGCGGACGCCGTCGAGGCTGCCCTCACACCTCTCGAGCACCTCACGGTGACGCGCATCGGCAACACCGTCGTCGCGCGCACCGAGCAGGGGCACGGCGAGCGGGTCGTCCTCGCCGGACACATCGACACGGTCCCGTTGACCGACCCGCCCAACCTCCCGGTGCGCCGCCTCCCCGGGGGTGACGGCGAGGGCGAGGTGCTGTGGGGTCGGGGCACCGTCGACATGAAGGGCGGCGTCGCCGTCCAGCTGCGGCTCGCCGCCACGGTTCCCACCCCGAGCCGCGACGTGACCTACGTCTTCTACGAGGGCGAGGAGATCGAGAGCGAGTACAACGGGTTGCTCCACGTGCAGCAACAGGCGCCCGAGCTCATCGAGGACGCCGACTTCGCCGTGCTGCTCGAGCCGACCGGAGCCATCGTCGAGGGCGGGTGCAAGGGCACGATGCGGATCGACATCACGACCAAGGGCGCAGCCGCTCACTCGGCGCGACCATGGAACGGGCACAACGCCATCCACGACGCGGCCGACATCCTCAGCCGGCTCACGGCATACGAGACGAGGACGGTGACCGTCGACGGACTCGAGTACCGCGAGGCCCTCAACGCCGTGAGCATCAGCGGCGGCATCGCCGGCAACGTCATCCCCGACCGCTGCACCGTGAGCGTCAACTACCGCTACGCGCCCGACCGCAGTGAGGAGGAGGCCGTCGCGCACATGCACGAGGTCTTCGACGGGCTGACGTTCGAGGTCACCGACAACGCCGGGGGAGCGCGGCCCGGCCTCGACCTGCCCGCCGCCAAGGCGTTCGTCGAGGCGCTCGGCGTGGACGTCATCGCCAAGCAGGGCTGGACCGACGTCGCCCGCTTCCAGGCGATGGGCGTGCCCGCCGTGAACTTCGGCCCCGGCGACCCCAACCTCGCCCACCACGACGAGGAGCGCTGCCCCGTCGACCAGCTCGTGTCGGCAGAGGCGGCCATGCTCAGGTGGCTCGCCTAGGTTGGTGCCGTGAGCGACGCGACCCCCGACCCCCGGACCGACCCCGCCGCTGAGCCCGTCCCGCCGGCCGACACCGACGAGCAGGACTGGGACGCCTCTCAGGACTACTTCCAGGGACCGGTCGTCATGCGCCGCTCCCGCGTGCCGCACGAGACGACGGACCAGCGGCTCCTCGACAGCCGCGGTCCGGCCGACTGGGTGCACGCCGACCCGTGGCGGGTCATGCGGATCACGTCCGAGTTCGTCGAGGGGTTCGGCGCGCTCGCCGAGCTCGGCCCGGCCGTGAGCGTCTTCGGCTCGGCGCGCACGAGTCCCGACGACCCCGCCTACGCCCTCGGCGAACGCCTCGGCGCCGGTCTCGTCGGCGCCGGATACGCCGTCATCACCGGTGGTGGCCCGGGAGCGATGGAGGCGGCCAACAAGGGTGCGTGCCAGGCGGGCGGGACGTCCGTCGGTCTCGGCATCGAGCTGCCCTTCGAGACCGGCCTCAACGAGTACGTCGACCTCGGCGTGAACTTCCGCTACTTCTTCGCGCGCAAGACGATGTTCGTCAAGTACGCGCAGGGCTTCGTCGTCCTCCCCGGCGGCTTCGGCACGCTCGACGAGGTGTTCGAGGCCATCACGCTGGTGCAGACCCAGAAGGTCACGTCGTTCCCCATCGTGCTCATGGGCTCGGACTACTGGAAGGGGCTCCTCGACTGGCTCCGTGGTTCGGCGCTCGCGGCCGGCACGATCAGCGCGAAGGACCTCGACCTCATCAGCGTCACGGACGACGTCGACGAGGCCATCGCGATCATCGTCGAGTCGGACCGGGCCCTGTCGGCCGAACCCCCCGAGGGCACGGGTACGCACGCCGAGTGAGCCGCCGAGTGGCCCGCGCCGGGTGGCCCGCGCCTAGGATCGGCGACGTGGAATGGGTCGCCCTCGCACTGCTCGCCGTCGCCGTCGTCGCGATGACGGCGCTCGTCGCGACGGGGCGGGTCGCCCCGGCCCTGCTCGCCGAGCCCACCCGCACCGTCCCACCGCTCGAGCTGCCGGATGCACCCACGAGCTCCGACGTCGACCGGCTGAGCCTGGGCACGACGGTCTACGGCTACGCCGCCGAGGACGTCGACGCCGCGCTGGACGCCCGGCGCCATCGGCTCGCCGACCAGGAGCGCGCGCTGAGCGGCGAGCAGCAGCGCTCCGCCGTCGGGCGGGACTCAGCCAGCGAGCGGGACGGTCATGTTCACCCTCACGCGTGAGAGTGCGCTGTCGCCGGCCGAGCTCTGGGCGCGGGTCGCAGCCCTCGCCGACCACGCCGACACCGTCCCGCTGACGACGACCCTCGCCGACCCCGGCGAGCCGGCGGTCGGCTGGCACTTCACCGTCCGGACCGCCCTCGGGCCGCTTCACTTCGACGACCCGATGGTCGTCGAGGAGTGGGACGCGCCGCGCCGGTGGCGGATCCGCAAGACGGGTCTCCTTCGCGGGTGGGCCGAGGCCGTCGTCACGCCGTATGCCGGTGGGTCCCGTCTCACGTGGACCGAGGAGCTGTGGTTCGACGGGATCCCGGGCCTGCGCCGGCTGACGCGGCCCATCGCGGACGTCGCGGGGCGGGTCGTCTTCGGTCGCGTGGTCGACCGGCTCGTCGGGGGAGAGTCGTGACCTGGGCGCTGCTCCTCAGCCTGCCCGTCATCGCCTGCGCCGCCGCGATCGCCGGGCTGTTCGCACGGCGTGAGGCGGTTTCTCGCGCCGGGGCCGAGGACGTCTTCCGGATGCAGCTCGTCGGCTACCCGACGAGGCGGGTCGACGAGGCCCTGGCCCGGCTCGACGCCCAGATCGCCGCCAACGACGCGCTCCTCGCAGGTGGGACGGACGCCTGGGGCGAGCACCCGGCATACGCCCCGTCTTCGGCACCAGCGACAGCGGCACCAACAGCGGTGGCGGCAGCGGCACCGACAGCGGCGGCGGCAGCGGCACCGGTCGTCGCAGCGTCCGCAGAGGTGGCCGGGTCCTCGACCACCGTTGCGGACGCGCGAACCCCAGCCTGCGGCATCGGGTGGGGGACGATCGACCTCGTCGTGGTCGCGGTCTACGTCGGCACCGCGCTGCACGTGCTGTCCAACCTCGTCACGCGGATGTCGTCGGGCTACCTCTCGCAGGGCGTGCAGGACCACCAGGCGTTCGAGTGGTACTTCGGTGCGTCGGCGCACAACGTCGCCACCCTCTCCAACCCGCTGTTCAGCGACCGCCAGAACTTCCCCGACGGGGTCAACCTCATGGCCAACGCGGCGGTGACGGGGCTCGGCATCCCGCTGGCACCGCTCACCCTCGTGCTCGGCGCCCATGTGACCTTCTTCGTCGTCGAGCTCCTCGGCCTCGCCGGCACCGCCGCCGCCTGGTACTGGTTCCTCCGTCGTCGAGGGCTCGTGCGCCCGGCCGCGGCGGTGGGTGGCTGGGTCACCGGCTTCGCCCCGGCGATGGTGTCGCACGCCAACGGGCACCCCAACTTCATCGCGCTGTTCCTCATCCCGGTGATCCTCGACCGGCTCCTCCGGCTCGCCGAGGGGGAGCGGCGGGTGCGCGACGGCATCGTCCTGGGGCTGCTCGTGACGTGGCAGATCTTCATCGGCGAGGAGCCGCTCCTCCTCGCCGCCATGGGGATGCTCGTCGTCGGCTTCGTCCTGCTCGTGCACCGCAAGCTCGACGTCGCCCGAATGGTGCCCGGCGTCGCCATCGGGGCCGGACTCTCGCTGCTCCTCGTCGCCGTGCCGCTGTGGTGGCAGTTCTCGGGGCGGCAGAGCTACACCTCGATCTATCACCTGCCCGGGGGCAACGACCTCGCGTCGCTGTGGGGTCGAGCCACCCGCACCATCGGGACCGACCCGTGGTCGTCTGCGGCCCTGTCGATGAACCGCACCGAGGAGAACGCGTTCTTCGGCATTCCGCTGTGGGTCCTCGCCGGACTCATCACCGTCGTCCTCTTCCGGCGGCCGGTCGTGCAGGCGCTCGCCGTCCTCGCCGTCACCGCGTCCTGGCTCTCGCTGGGGGAGGAGGTGGTCATGCGGGGCCGGCCGACCGGCATACCGGCTCCGTGGGCCCTCTTCGACGAGCTCCCGGTCCTCGAGAACGTGCTGCCCACGCGCTTCGCGATGATCGCGATCCCGGCCTTCGCCGGGCTGGTGGCCATCGGCATCGACGCGGCGTTCCGTGCGGCGCCGTTCGGCGCGACCACGCCCCAGGGCGGGACCGAGGGGCCGAGGCTGCCGTCGTGGCTGGAGCCCCGTGTCGCCGGGTGGGCGGTCACCGCGGCCGCCGCCGTGGCCCTCCTGCCGATCCTGCCGACTCCCCTCCAGGTCGACCCCCGGCCGGCGGTTCCGACCTTCTTCACCGGCGACGCCTGGCGCGACTGGAGCCACGGCGGGTCGATCCTCGCCGTGCCGCCGACCGACATCGTCGATGCGCGGGCCTTCGACTGGCAGCTCGCCGCGGACACCCTCGCGTTCCCCATCGTCGAGGGCTACTTCGTCGGGCCCAACGGCCAGCCCGACCGGGGCGGCCAGTACGGCGCGACCCGGCGTCCCCTCTCGCTGTGGCTCTACGACGTCAACGCCGCCAACGTCGCGACCCCGGCGACGGACGCGCAGCGCGTGCAGTTCCTCGCGGACCTCGGGGCCTGGCGCACGGACACGGTGGTGCTGCCGATGCGCGACCAGACCGCGGCGCTGCGCGACTCGCTCGTCACGGTGCTGGGGGAGCCCGTCCAGGTCGAGGACGTCTACGTCTGGGACGTGCGAGGGCTGCGGACGTGACCACCGCGACCGAGCCGGTGGAGTCGACGGAGCCGGAGGCGGCCCGCCACTCGATGTCGGTCCTCACGGTCGCAGGACGACGCCGGCTCGGCAGCGTCGCGCTCGCCCATCCGGTGCGGACGGTGCTCCTCGCCTATGTCGTCTCCCGCCTTGTCGCTGTGGGCGCGATGTGGGTCGCCGCGACGTGGTTCCAGAACCCGGCCGGCGTCGGGCACCTCGCGCCGCACGTCGGCGACCTCATCTCGCTCTGGGACGCCGAGTGGTACGAAACCATTGCGACACAGGGCTATCCGGTCCCGTTGCCGGCCGACCCCGACACCGGCAAGCTGACCTACAGCGCATGGGCGTTCTACCCGCTCTTCCCGTTCCTCGTGAAGGGGCTGATGGCGCTCGGCCTGCCGTTCACGGTCGCGGCGGTCGGTCTCAACGTCGTGCTCGGCGGACTCGGCGCGGTCCTCATCTGGGCGATCTTCCGGCACGGCCTGCACGTCTCTCCGCGGCCCGGCCGGGAGCGGCTGGCCCTCGTCGCTGCGTGCATGTGGTGCCTCTACCCGGCGACCGGCGTCATGCTCAAGCCCTACACCGAGCCCCTCGCGGTCGTCCTCGTCGCGGCCTCGCTGCTCTATCTCATGAGGCGCCGGTATGCCGTCGTCGCAGCCCTCGCGGTCCCGCTCGGCTTCACCCGGGGCGTGGCCCCGGCGATCGGCTGCGCCGCACTCATCCACCTCGTCGTCCGGATCCGCGAGGAGCGGGAGGCGGGCGTCGCGCCGCTGCGAGGGGCCCGCTGGTCGGCCGCGCTCATGCTCGTCGTCACCGGGCTCTCGGGCCTCGCCTGGCCGGTGACCGTCGGCGTGGTCAGCGGCATCCCCACGGCCTTCTTCGACGTGCAGGAGGCGTGGGGCCAGAAGCCGGCGTCCGGGCCCTTCATCCTCTGGATCCAGTGGGCGTGGGAGGCTCGCGGGATCGTCGGTGTGCTCGTCCTCGTGGCGCTCGCGGGCACCTACATCGCGCTCATCCTCGGGCGGCACGGGAGGTGGCTCCCCGTCGAGGTGCGCGCGTGGGCTCTGGCCTACCCCGCCTACCTCTTCGCGGTCGTCCGGCCGATCACGAGCATGTGGCGCTTCCTCCTCCTGGACTTCCCGATCGCCGCCCTCCTCGCGAGCGTGGCGATGCGCACGTCGACGGGAGAACGCATCGTCACGCACTGGCGCCGGAGGGTGGCCGTGCTGCTCGTTCCCGTCGTCCTCGGTCTCGTGTGGTGGACGTGCGTGCTGCTCACCTACACGCCGTGGGGATCGCGTCCACCGTGACCCGTGCGGGGTACCCGATTTCGTCACGCCTGCACGACCGGGGATAATGGACGCGAGACCGGTGCGCCAACGCCGGGACGCGAACACGTGACGCATGACCATGCGCTACGCCGACGAAGGGAACACCCATGGCGGCAATGAAGCCCAGGACGGGCGATGGCCCTCTCGAGGTCACCAAGGAGGGCCGCGGCATCGTGCTGCGCATGCCCCTGGAGGGTGGTGGCCGACTCGTCGTCGAGATGACTCCGGACGAGGTGCGTGCGCTGGGTCAGGCGATCGACGACTGCGAGGCGCTGAAGAAGTGACCGTCCGCCGTTGACGTGACGAGGGCCCCCACCGCCGTGGTGGGGGCCCTCTCGCCGTCGGTAGGGTCGAGGCCGTGCCTGCCGAAGACCTCCTCGCCCCGTCCGTCCCGACCTGGTCCGCCAGCGACGGACCCCTCGTCGACGTCCTCGCCGACCGCGACCCGGACGACCTGGCCCTCGTCGTGGGGATCCTCGCCGGGGACGAGCCGTGGGACGCCGGCACGCGCGAGGCGCTCGAGGGTGCCGGCTTCGACCCCGACGTCCTCGTGGAGACCCACGAGCCGAGTGGCTCCGCCGGTGCCTCCACCCTCGTCCGTATGCCGCGTGGCGAGCAGTCCGCCCGCGTCCTCGTCCTCGTCGGGCTGGGTTCCGGTGCGCCGGCCGACCTCCGTGCGGCGGGGGCCGCCGCCGGTCGGGCGGTCCGCGGGCGTGCACAGGTCGTGGTCCTCGCCCCGTCGTCCGACGAGGCCGGGCACTCAGCGCTCGTCGAGGGAGCGGTCCTCGGCGGCTGGGCGCCCGCGCGCTACACCGAGGGCGGGTGGGTACCCGGGGCCGAGGTCGCCGACGAGGTGGTGCTCGTCGGCGCCGAGGCCGACGTCGTCGAGCGCTCCGTGAGACGCGCCGGGGCCACGCTGGTGGCCCGCAACCTCGCCAACACCCCCTCCAACATCAAGAACCCGGCGTGGATGGCCCGACAGGCACGCACGGTGGCCAAGCGCTCGGGTCTCGACGTCCGCGTCTGGGACGAGTCCGCGCTGCGCCAAGGCGGCTTCGGCGGGCTGCTCGCCGTCGGCGGCGGCTCCGCCACGCCGCCGCGCCTCGTCCAGCTCGGCTACGCACCCGAGGGTGCGGAGGCGAGCACTCCCCACGTCGTGCTCGTCGGCAAGGGCATCACGTTCGACTCGGGTGGCCTCCAGGTCAAGCCGCCGGAAGGCATGCTCGCCATGAAGACCGACATGTCGGGGTCGGCGATCGTCCTCGCCGTCCTTGCCGCCTGTCGCGACCTCGAGGTCCCGGTCCGGGTGACCGGCCTGCTCGCGCTCGCCGAGAACATGGTGGACGGCGCGGCGTACCGGCCGGGTGACGTGGTGACCCACTTCGGAGGCCGCACCGCCGAGATCGGCAACACCGACGCGGAGGGGCGGATCGTCCTCGCCGACGCGCTCGCCTATGCCGACGCCGAGCTCGACCCCGACGTCGTCGTCGACATCGCCACGCTCACGGGCGCTGCCCGCGTGGCCCTCGCCCGCTCGATGGCTCCGGTCTACGCGACCGACGACGAGCTCGCGTCCCATCTCCGGGAGGCGGGTGAGACAGCAGGTGAGACGCTGTGGCCGTTCCCGCTCGTCGCCGCCTACCGTCGGGCACTGGAGAGCGACGTGGCCGACATCAGCCACATCGGCCCCTCCGTCGGAGGTGGGTCCATCACGGCGGCACTGTTCCTGCGCGAGTTCGTGGGGGAGCGCCGCTGGGCACACCTCGACATCGCCGGCCCCGGCCGCTCCGATGTCGACTCCGGAGTCCACGGCAAGGGTGGGACGGGGTTCGGCGCCCGCCTGCTGCTGCGATGGTTGGAAGGTCTCTCATGAACGCCGGATACGGACTGGCTGTGCGCTGGTCGCTCGAGAACGCCCCCGAGGACGCCCCCGACCGCCTGCGCGAGTATGTCGTCGGGACCTCGATCGCGAAGTTCATGTTCCTCGACGGGCTCGCCTTCAAGGTGTGGCGCATGCGCGAGGGCGAGTGGTTCGAGGGAACCTACGTCTTCGACAGCGAGCAGGAGCGCAAGGTCTTCCGCGAGGAGTTCGAGGCCACGGCCGCCGAGTCCAAGGGCTCCGAGCTCATCGGCTCGTCACCGACCGTCATCGAGGAGTTCGAGGTCGTCGCGATCGCCGAGGGGCCCGCGGGCTTCCGCCGCGGCGCCGGCCCGCACGTCGACGCCCACGCCTGACACTTGTTGCGCGACCTCAGCGCTTGACGGCGACGAACAGTCCGTCGCTCACGGGGAGCAGGCTCGGCACGAGGTCCTCGTTGTCCCTCAGCGACTTGCCGAGGTCTCGCAGCGTCGTCGTGTCCGCGTCGCGGGCCGCGGGGTCGGCGACCTTGTCGTGCCACAGCATGTTGTCGAGGGCGAGCACGCCGCCGCTGCGCAGCAGCCGGATCCCGTGCTCGACGTATGCCGGGTAGCTCCCCTTGTCGGCGTCGATGACGACCATGTCGTAGGCGCCGTCGGTCATCCTCGGGAGCACCTCGGTCGCGCGACCGGTGATGACGCGGGTGCGCTGGGTCGGGTAGCCGGCACCGGCATACGCCTCGCGCGCCGCACGCTGGTGCTCGGGCGAGATGTCGATCGTCGTGAGCACGCCGTCGTCGGGCATCCCGGCGAGCACCCAGAGGCCGGAGGTGCCTGCACCGGTGCCGACCTCGATGACGTGCTTGGCGCGGATGGCCGCAGCGAGCATGCGCAGCGTGGCGCCGGCACCCGTCCCGACCGGCGAGGCGGCGTCGAAGGCCAGGCCGCGGGCCCGGGCCTGCTCCATCGCCTCGGGCTCGGTCACGAAGTCCTCGGCGTAGGTCCAGCTCGCAGGCTTGAGGGTGCTCATGAAGCGGAACCCTACTCGTGGGTGGACCCATCTCCGGACTCACAGCCGCCGTACAGGATCCTCCGGAACATTTCCCGGCTCCGGGACGTAGACATCGGTGTATGGACAGCCACGGGGCAACCGAGCAGGGGACGACGATGACCACCGATGCAGGCGCGATCACGGGGGAGTGGACGCCGCCGACCTGGGAGCAGATCGTCGAGGAGCACTCAGCGCGCGTCTACCGCCTGGCCTACCGCCTCACCGGCAACGTCCATGACGCCGAGGACCTCACGCAGGACGTCTTCATCCGGGTCTTCCGCTCCCTCCACACCTTCCGCCCCGGCACGTTCGAGGGCTGGCTGCACCGCATCACCACCAACGTCTTCCTCGACAAGATGCGCCGCAAGCAGCGCATCCGCTTCGACGCCCTCTCCGACGAGTCGGCGGCGCGCCTGCCCAGCCGTGAGATCGGCCCGGAGCAGTCCTACGCCGACACGCACTTTGATGACGACGTCCAGCGGGCGCTCGACTCGCTCGCGCCCGACTTCCGGGCCGCCGTCGTGCTCTGCGACATCGAGGGGCTGTCCTACGAGGAGATCGCCGCGACCCTCGACGTCAAGCTCGGCACCGTCCGCTCGCGCATCCACCGCGGCCGCGCCCAGCTGCGCGAGGCTCTCGCGCACCGGGCTCCCGAGGCCCGTCAGGCCGCCACCACCGGCGGCTCGGCCATGCGCCCCGGCCTCCTCACCCCTGCGCGAGGTGCCGTGTGATGACGTTCTCGCGCTCCGCGCGCTGCCGCCTCGACGAGGTCTCCGACTACGTGTCGGGGCACCTCTCGGAGCAGCGCGCCGCGGCGTGGGACCGTCACCTCATCTCGTGCGTGAACTGCCAGCACGCCGTCGCCGGTGAGCGTCGCCTCCAGACGCTCCTCGCGTCCGGGTGCCCCTCGATGCCCGGAAGCCTCCACGCGCAGCTCGTCGCTCTCGCCTCGTCCATGCCCGGACCGGCGACGGCCCCGACCGGGGCGCGCGCACCACTCGAGATGGTGCCGCCATCGGCGCCGCCCGCGCACCGCAGTCCGCTGCGGTCCGCAGCCCTCGCCACCGCTGCCGCGGGTGCCACCGCAGCCGTCGCCTGGTCGCTCAGCGTCTCCGCCCCGGGGGCCCTCACGACGTCGGTCGGTGGGGCCACCCCGAGCGTGCGCCCCGCCGCCGGCTCGAGCGCAGCCACTGGTGCGACCCGCCTCCGGGTCGTGTCGACCGCGTGGACGGGTCGCACCTCCCTGCGAGATCTGGAGCTGTGCGAGGCAGAATCTCGGACATGACCGAGGACAGCACCCGCCGCTTCGACGAGACGTCCGGCGCGGACCCGCAGGACACCACCGAGGTCGACCTCAACCGGACGCAGGAGATCGGTCCGGCGCCCGGCCAGGCCCCGCTGCTTCCCCCGCAGGAGCCCGCGGCGCCCACGTGGTGGACCGAGGCCAGTGAGCCCGCAGCCGCGCAGGCGGCCTCGCCCGCACAGGGTGGGCACACGGCATACGGTCCGCATGCGAGCACGGCGACACCGAATCCGTATGCCGTGTCGTCACCGGCCGCCTCCTCCACCTCGCGCGGTGGTCCCGGATGGCCCGGCGTCTTCCTCATCGCCGGCCTGGCCGCGCTGCTCGCGGGTCTCGGCGGCGGGCTGCTCGGTGGTTGGGTCGGTTCGACCGACCGCTTCGACGGCCTCGACCTCAGCCGTGGCTCGGACGACGGCTCGGCACCCGAACCCGGCGCGGGGGCGACCGAACGACCCGAGGGCAGCGTCGCCAACATCGCGGCGAACGCCACCCCGAGCGTGGTGACGATCCGCGTCGAGGCGACGGGTGGCGACGGCACCGGCTCGGGCTGGGTGCTCGACGACAAGGGCCACGTCGTCACCAACAACCACGTCGTGTCCTCGGCCGCCTCGGGTGGCGAGATCACCGTCGTGCTGTCCAACGGCAAGCAGTCCAAGGCGACCATCGTCGGTCGTGACGTGTCCTACGACCTCGCCGTCCTCAAGGTCCAGCGCACCGACCTCACGCCGCTTCCGCTGGGGGACTCGAGCACGGTCGTCGTCGGCGACCCGGTCATCGCCGTGGGTGCCCCTCTCGGCCTCGAGTCGACCGTCACCACCGGCATCGTCTCGGCGCTCAACCGGCCGGTGACGCCGGGCGAGGCCAGCGACCAGTCGTTCATCAACGCCATCCAGACCGACGCCGCGATCAACCCCGGCAACTCCGGCGGTCCGCTCCTCGACATGAAGGGCCGCGTCATCGGGATCAACACGGCGATCGCCCGCGTGGCCGGCTCGACCATCGGCGGCCAGAGCGGCAACATCGGCGTCGGGTTCGCCATCCCCAGCGCCCAGGTCAAGATCACCGTCGACCAACTCATCCGCACGGGCAAGGCCGAGCACCCGGTCATCGGCGTCATCCTCGACCGCACCTACCAGGGTGAGGGCGTCAAGATCGGTGCCGACACCGACGAGACCCCCGCCGTCACGCCGGGTGGGCCCGCGGACAAGGCCGGTCTCGAGGCCGGCGACGTCATCACCGCCTTCGAGGGCCGCCCCATGGGCAACCCCGACGCGCTGGTCGTCGCGATCAGGTCCAAGCCGGTGGGCTCGACGGTGTCCCTGACAGTGGTGCGCGACGGCAAGCCACGGGATGTCAAGATGGTCCTCCAGGGCAGGAGCGACTGACGCGCCGCAGGGCGCACGGGAGGACCGCGTGTTCGGCATCAACGGCTGGGAGATCGTCCTCCTCGCCCTCATCGCTGTCTTCGTCCTTGGGCCGGAGCGGCTCCCCGAGTACGCCCAGAAGCTCGCCCAGATGATCAAGAAGGCCCGGGTCATGGCCGAGGGCGCCAAGGGGCAGCTCAAGGACCAGCTCGGGCCGGACTACGAGGACATCAACTGGCGCCAGTACGACCCGCGCCAGTACGACCCGCGCCGCATCGTGCGCGAGGCCCTCGTCGAGCCCCTCGAGGACGCCGCGTCCACGCTCAAGTCGGGTGGGACCAACGACGACATCGGCGAGGTGTCGGCGTTCGGCGGCGAGCGGCCCTGGATCCAGCAGGATCCGGTGGCCTGGGACCCGATGCGTCCGACGCCCTACGACGTCGACGCGACCTGACCCTCACCTTCTCCGACCACCCCGGCCGGGCAGCCGGAGGGGACTCAGCGTCCGGCGGGTGTGAGGCCGAGCGAACGCCCGGCCAGGCCACGCGAACGGTTGCCGAGCTCACGAGCGATGCCGCGCAGCGCCACGGCCGCGGGGGACGTCGGCTCGCCGAGCACGACCGGGCTGCCCTGGTCGGCGCCGATCCGCAGCGAGGTGTCGAGCGGGATCTGGCCGAGGAGCGGCACCGGGGCGCCGATGCTCCGGGTGAGCGAGTCGGCGACGACCTGACCGCCACCGGAGCCGAAGATCTCCTGACGGCTGCCGTCGGGCAGCTCGAGCCAGGACATGTTCTCGATGACGCCGGCGACGCGCTGGTGCGTCTGCACGGCGATCGCGCCGGCGCGCTCGGCCACCTCGGCCGCGGCCTGCTGCGGCGTCGTGACGACGAGGATCTCGGCGCCCGGGATGAGCTGGGCCACGGAGATCGCGATGTCGCCGGTGCCCGGCGGGAGGTCGAGCAGGAGGATGTCGAGGTCACCCCAGAAGACGTCGGCGAGGAACTGCTGGAGGGCCCGGTGGAGCATCGGTCCGCGCCACACGACCGGCTGGTTGCCGGGCACGAACATGCCGATCGAGATGACCTTCACGTCGTGCGCGATGGGCGGCAGGATCATCTCGTCGACCTGGGTCGGCTTGTGCTCGACGCCCAGCATGCGGGGGATCGAGAAGCCGTAGATGTCGGCGTCGACGACGCCCACCTTGAGGCCCTGCTCGGCGAGGGCGGCCGCGAGGTTGGCGGTGACCGAGGATTTGCCGACGCCGCCCTTGCCCGACGCGACGGCATACACGCGGGTGAGGCTGCCGGCCTTGGCGAAGGGGATCTCCTTCTCGGCGGCACCCCCACGCAGGTTGGTGCGCAGCTCGGCGCGCTGCTCCTCCGACATCACCCCGAGGGTGACGTCGACCGAGGTGACACCGGGAACCTTCATCAGGGCTGCGGTCGTGTCCTTGGTCAGCGTGTCCTTGAGCGGGCAGCCGGCGATGGTGAGCAGGACGGTCACGGCCACCCGGCCGGTCTCGTCGCACTCGACGGACTCGACCATCCCGAGCTCGGTGATCGGCTTGCGGATCTCGGGGTCGTTGACGGTGGAGAGAGCGGCGCGCAGGGCCTCGTCGCTCACGGGTGCAGCGGTGTCAGGCATTGCTCCATGCTAGGTCGCGCGGTGCGATCCACCCTCATCGGTCCGGCCGTCGGCGGTGTCTGACGCGTCACTGTCCTCGGGTGCGACCCGGCCGATGACGAGGCCGCGCTCCTCCATCTCGTCGATGAGGTCGCGCAGCTCGCCGCGGACGAAGTCACGGGTGGCGTTGTCGCGCATCGCGATGCGCAGCGCGGCGACCTCGCGGGTGAGGAACTCGGTGTCGGCGAGGTTGCGCTCGTCGCGGGTGCGGTCCTGCTCGAGCATGACCCGGTCACGGTCCGCCTGGCGGTTCTGCGCGAGGAGGATGAGCGGGGCGGCATACGACGCCTGGAGGCTGAGCATGAGCGTGAGGAAGATGAACGGGTACTCGTCGAAGCGCCAGTCGTGCGGCGCGAGGAGGTTCCAGACGACCCACGCGAGCACGAAGATCGTCATGCCGATGAGGAAGTAGGCGGTCCCCATGTAGCGGGCGAACTTCTCGGAGAGGACGCCGAAGGCCTCCTCGGTGAGTGCCTCGGGTCGGCTGAGGAACTGGCGGCGGGCCTCTCGCGGCTGGTCGAGGCGTGGTGCCCGGTCGCGGCGCTCAGCCATGCGGGACCACCTCGTGCGAGCCCGTGACCTCGTGGCGGTCCTCGCGCCAGTCGTCGGGCAGGAGGTGGTCGAGGACGTCGTCGACGGTGACGGCCCCGACGAGCAGACCGTTGTCGTCGACCACAGGCAGGGCGACGAGGTCGTAGGTCGCGAGCATGCGCGTCACCTGCCCCGTCGTCGCGTCGGTCGTCACCGGCTCGACGTCCTTGTCGAGGATGGTGCCGATCGAGGCGTGCGGGGGTTCGCGCAGCAGGCGCTGGATGTGCACCATGCCGAGGAACTTGCCGGTCGGCGTCTCGAGCGGCGGGCGGCAGACGAAGACGGTGCACGCCATCGTCGTGGACAGCTCCTTGCGGCGCACGACTGCCAGCGCCTCGGCGATCGACGCGTCGGGGCCGAGGATGACCGGCTCGGTCGTCATGAGACCACCGGCGGTGTTCTCGTCGTAGGTGAGCAGGCGGCGCAGGTCCGCGGCCTCGTCGGGCTCCATGAGCTCGAGGAGCTCCTCCTGGCGTGCCGTCGGCAGCTCGGCGAGGAGGTCGGCGGCGTCGTCGGGCTCCATCGCCTCGAGCACGTCCGCGACGCGGTCGTTGCCGAGGCCGGCGATGATCTCGACCTGCTCCTCCTCGGGCAGCTCCTCGAGGACGTCGGCGAGCTGGTCGTCGGCGAGGGCGGCGGCGACCTCGGCCCGGCGCTTGGCCGGCAGGTCGTGGATGGCCTCGGCGAGGTCGGCCGGCTTGAGGTCCTCGTAGTGCTCGAGCAGACGGGCGGCGCTCTGCACGTCGGCGGTGTCGCGCAGGCCGGTGACGTCCTCGATGGGCACGACGAACGTCTCGCCCCGGCGGCGACCCAGGCGGGTGAGGGAGCTGCGGGCCGAGGCGCGGCGGACGAACGCGCGGGTCACCGACCAGCTGCGGGCATGGTTCTGCTCGAGCCCGATGTCCTCGACCGTCGCCTCGACGAGCTCGCCGCCCTCGTCGCGCACCGTGACCCGGCGCTCGATGAGCTCGGCGAGGACGAGCGTCTCGTTGGGGCGCTGCTCGAAGCGGCGCATGTTGACCAGGCCGGTGGTGATGACCTGACCACCGTCGACCGACGTGACACGGGTCATCGGCACGAAGACCCGGCGGCGGCCGGGAACCTCGACGACGAGGCCGATGACGCGGGGCCTCGTGCGCTGGGCGCTGAAGGTCACGACGACGTCGCGAACGCGACCGACGGGGTCGCCCAAGGGGTCGAAGACGGCGAGCTCGGCCAGTCTGCCGACGAAGACGCGGGTGCTCGTGCTCACACCGGACAGGCTAGTCGGGTCGACCTCCCCGCCCGCGCAGGGCGGGCGACCCGCCGCGGGGGGCGGGTTCGGCTCACGTCGCCTGATGACCCCGACCGGGCGAACAGGGAGAGACCCACCTCGGGCGGGACAGGTGGCGTCAGCGGGGGGAGCGGCCGCGCCAGTGCCACGGACGCCAGCCCGCCGTGGTGCCCCGCGCGGGGGTCACGGTGACGCGGCCGTGCTCCGCGGCATACGAGCCGGGTGCCTCGTCGGGTCGTCCGTGAGGGGTGAGGACGTGGATGACGCAGCCCTCTCGCCAGCGCGCCACGACGTCGCCGGTCGCGTTGAGGCGCTCGGCCCGCAGCACCTCGGCCGCCTGCTCCCACTCCGGCGTCGACGGGTCGAGCTCACGGGCGCTCGCGCGCAGGGACAGCAGCCGCGCGCCGCTGTCCTTGCTGCGGAAGACGACGCCGACCTCGTCCGGCAGGTGCGGGAGGCTCTGCTCGCCGATGCCCGAGACGACGTATGCCGCAGGGCCGGATCCGCGGGGGTCCTCGTCGTCGTGCCACACGAACCACACGGCGCGGGCACCCTTGTCGGGCACCTCGATCCACATCACGCCGGACTTGCTCGCCGCCTCGGCGAGCAGACGCGTCACGTTGACGGGGGAGGGTGTCTCCGGGGAGCCGCTCACGGCGTGAACTGTCTCATAACGCACCGCGCCCCCGCACTGCTAGCGTCCGGCACCATGCGCTCACCCAAGGACTTCTTCGGCCCTCTCGCGGTCGGCGCCCCGGCGCCGGTGCGTGAGGTCCCCGCCCGCCCCAGCCGGATGATCCACTTCTTCGACCCGAGCAACGAGAAGATGGCCGCGAAGGTCCCGGGGATGGTCGGCACCGTCGACGTCCTCCTCGGCAACCTCGAGGACGCGGTCAAGGCCGACCGCAAGGAGGCCGCCCGTCAGGGCCTCGTCGACATCGCGAAGGCCACCGACTTCGGTGACAGCACCCAGCTCTGGACGCGCATCAACAGCCTCGACAGCCCGTGGGTCCTCGACGACCTCATCACCCTCGTCACCGAGATCGGCGACAGGCTCGACGTCATCATGGTGCCCAAGGTCCAGGGACCCGAGGACATCCACTACGTCGACCGGATCCTCGCCCAGCTCGAGGCCCGAGCCGGTCTCAGCCGGCCGATCCTCGTGCACGCGATCCTCGAGACGGCCCGCGGAATGGCCAACGTCGAGGCCATCGCCGGCGCCTCCCCGCGCATGCAGGGGATCAGCCTCGGGCCGGCCGACCTCGCCGCCGACCGCCGGATGAAGACGACCCGCGTCGGGGGAGGCCACCCGGGCTACCTCGTCCGCCAGGACCCGGCGACCGACCTCGGTGAGGGCGTCGATCCGGTGACCGCGCAGCGGGCGACCTACCAGCAGGATCTCTGGCACTACACGATCGCGCGGATGGTCGACGCCTGCGCGATGCACGGGATCTTCCCGTACTACGGCCCGTTCGGGGACATCAAGGACGTCGTGGCCTGCGAGGACCAGTTCCGCAACGCCTTCCTCCTCGGCTGCGTCGGGACGTGGTCCCTGCACCCGGTCCAGGTCGACATCGCCAAGCGCGTCTTCAGCCCGTCCGCGGAGGACGTGGCCCACGCGCGCCGCGTCAAGGAGGCCATGGGTGACGGCACCGGCGCCGTGATGCTCGACGGCAAGATGGAGGATGACGCCTCGCTCAAGCAGTGCCTCGTCATCCTCGAGCTCGCGGAGCGCCTCAGCGCGAACGACCCGGAGCTCGCCAGCCTGTATGCCGTCGACGCACCAGCCGCCGCACGCGAGGGTGAGGCGTCCTGATGGGGGAGCCGACGGCATACGTGCCTCGTCGTTCGGTCCTCTACATGCCGAGCTCGAACGAGCGGGCCCTCGAGAAGGCCAAGACGCTGCCGGTCGACGCGCTCATCCTCGACCTCGAGGACGCCGTCGCACCGGACGCCAAGGAGTCCGCACGTGAGAACGCCTGTGCCGCGGCGGCCTCGGGTGACTACGGTGACCGTGAGGTGACGATCCGCATCAACGGCATCGGCACCCGGTGGCACGACGCCGACCTCACCGCTGCGGCCGAGGCCGGCCCCGCGGGTGTCGTCGTGCCCAAGGTCGGGTCGGCCGACCAGGTCCGCTCGCTCGTGGCGGCGCTGGAGGCGGCCGGTGCTCCGGAGCACACGATGCTCTGGGCGATGATCGAGACGCCGGAGGCCATCTTCAACGTGCGCGACATCGCCTCCGCCTCGCCCCGGCTCGCCGTCCTCGTCATGGGGACCAACGACCTGGTCAAGGAGCTTCGCGCCGACCACGTGCCCGGGCGCGGACCGCTCATCACGTCGCTCCAGCTGTCGCTGCTCGCCGCGCGTGAGTCGGGGATCGCGATCCTCGACGGCGTCTACAACGACGTCAAGGACGCCGAGGGCTTCGAGGCCGAGTGCGTCCAGGGCCGCGACTTCGGCTTCGACGGCAAGACCCTGATCCACCCGGGACAGGTCGAGGTGTGCAACACGACCTTCGCACCGAGCGAGGCGGCCGTCGCGGATGCGCGCGGCATCCTCGAGGCGTGGGAGGCCGGGGCCGGCAGCGGCGTCGTCACCCACAAGGGGCGGATGATCGAGAACCTCCACGTCGACATCGCCCAGCGCGTCCTCGCCACCCATGACGTGATCGCCGGTCGGCGGTAGGCTTCGCCCCATTCCCCGCGCAGCGCCCTGGTCGGGTCGCCGTGCGTCCGAGCGGACACCGGGGACTCGTGAAAGCAGGGGAATGATGGAGCTGACTGGTCAGCAGGTGTCGCGGCGGGCGGCGCTCCTGGGCGGAGCGGGAGCCTCGGTGCTCGGCGCCAGCGCCCTCGCCATGCCGGAGGCCGGTGCCATGCCGCTGCCCGAGCGCACGGTGAGGTACGGCGACTCCGGTCCGGTCGTCGCCAACCTCCAGCACCGTCTCAACGCGCTGGGCTACTGGTGCGGTACCGCCAACGGCAGCTACGGCCACGTCACCCAGCAGGCGGTGTGGGCCGTGCAGAAGGCCGCCGGCCTCAAGCGGGACAGCGTCGTCGGAACGGCCACCTGGAACGCGCTGCGCGCGGGTGTCCGGCCCCGCCCCAAGACCACCTCGGGCTCGGCCATCGAGGTCAACATCGGGCGCCAGCTGCTCATGGTCGTGAGCAACGGCAAGCTCCTCTACACCCTCAACACGAGCACGGGGAGCGGCGAGCGCTACTACTCCGGCGGCTCGTGGAAGACCGCTCGCACGCCCACCGGCAGCTACAAGATCTACTACCGGTGGGCCAACGGCTGGCAGAACGGCCGGCTCGGCAACATGTGGCGCCCGACCTACTGGAAGGGCGACTTCGCCGTCCACGGCTCGTCCTCCATCCCGCCCTACCCCGCCTCGCACGGCTGCTGCCGCGTGAGCACGGCGGCCCAGGACATGATGTGGGCCAAGGGCTGGGTCAACATGGGCCGCAAGGTCTGGGTCTACTGACGCCGTGACGCCCTGACGCACGGGTCACTGACCCGCGCGTCACCACGTCGACCCGGCCGCCATCGACGCGGCGTCGCCGAACACGAGGTCGGCGTCGACGTCGAGCCCGCGCCGGACGAACCAGTCGCACATCGTGCGGACGTCGCGCTCGAGGAACTCGAACCCGTGCGGGTTGCCGACGACGTCGACGATCTGCGGCCAGTCGATGACGACGAGCCGGTCGTCGTGCACGAGCACGTTGTAGGGCGAGAGGTCGCCGTGCGCCCAGCCCTCCTGCGCGAGAGTGAGGACGACGTGCCGGAACTGCTCGAACAGCTCGGCGAGCAGCTCGGGTGACGGCTTCGTCTGGACGAGCCGCGGTGCTGCGGTGCGCCCGGTGCCGATGAACTCCATGAGCATCTCGGCCTCGTTGAGCTGGACCGGGTAGGGCACGGGCAGCCCGAGCTCCCACAGCCGTGCGAGCGCGTCGAACTCGGCCGCCGCCCACTGGCCCGCGATCATCGCGCGACCGAACTCCGTGCGTCGCGCCATCGCCCGCATCTCGCGGCTCTTGCGGACCCGGCGGCCCTCGAGGTAGCCGCTGTCGCGGTGGAAGAGCCGGTTCTCGCTGCCGCGGTAGCGCTTGGCCGCGAGGAGGCTGTCGACGGCCGGCTCGTCGGTGCCGTCGGGCAGCCACCGTCGCAGGAGGTGGACGTCCGCCTCCTTGCCCGTCTTGAGGACCCCGAGGTCCGTCTCGACGGCGGCGAGGGCGGTGATGACCCAGTCGGGTCGGGGCTTCGGCCCGTGCATGGCGCCGTCCCAGGAGGACCAGCGCTCACCCTCGGGCGGGGTGTCAGGGCAGGTGTTGCTCGCGAAGAGAGGCGACTCGGTCGCGGTCTCGTGAAAGGTCATTCGTGGACTCCGAGGTGTGAAGGATGTGGGCGTGGGAACGGCCCAGGACAGTCGTGGACATGTCGCGCCTCCTCTTGTCTCGGTTCGGGTCGGGGCTCCGCAGCAGTGCTATGCCGTGCAGCCGGGTCCCAGCGTGACACCCCGTCCCTGCCCCGCGCCACCGACTTATTGCGACTTTGCAGAGTTGCGAAGGCAGCGAGCGACTCTGCAAAGTCGCAATAAGTCGCACCACGTCGGAGTGGGGAGGTGGGGGGGATCACGCGCGCTGCGGGTTCAGCGTGAGGTGGGCGGACGGCATACTCACAAAGGTCTCTCCCGTCCCCATGAACAGGTGGCTCACACATGTCCCGGCTCCAGCGCACCGACGGCCTCACCGACGAGCAGAGCGAGCTCATCAAGCTCGTGCGGCAGTTCGTCGAGGAGCAGATCATCCCGGTCGCGCAGGACCTCGAGCACGCCGACGAGTACCCGACGGAGATCGTCGAGGGGATGAAGGAGATGGGGATCTTCGGGCTGATGATCCCCGAGGAGTACGGCGGTCTGGGCGAGTCCCTGCTGACCTACGCGCTGTGCGTCGAGGAGATCGCGCGCGGCTGGATGTCGGTGAGCGGCATCATCAACACCCACTTCATCGTGGCCTACATGCTGCTCCAGCACGGGACCGAGGAGCAGAAGCAGCGCTACCTGCCGCGGATGGCCACGGGCGAGGTCCGTGGCGCGTTCTCCATGTCGGAGCCGGGTCTCGGGTCCGACGTGGCCGCGATCAAGTCCAAAGCGGTCGCCGGCGAGGGTGAGGGCGAGGACCAGAAGTGGACCGTCAACGCGCAGAAGATGTGGCTCACCAACGGCGGTTCGTCCAACCTCGTCGCCGTGCTCGTCAAGACCGACCTGGGCGAGAGCGACAGCCCCTACAAGAACATGACGACCTTCCTCGTCGAGAAGGAACCAGGCTTCGGGCAGACCGCCCAGGGCGTCACCGTCCCCGGCAAGATCGAGAAGATGGGCTACAAGGGCGTCGACACGACCGAGCTCGTCCTCGAGGGCCACGAGACGACGTCCGCGCAGATCCTCGGCGGGGTTCCCGGCAAGGGCTTCTACCAGATGATGGACGGCGTCGAGGTCGGCCGCGTCAACGTCGCGGCACGCGCATGTGGGTTGTCTCGCAGGGCTTTCGAGCTCGGCATCGCCTACGCGCAGCAGCGCGAGACGTTCGGCAAGCAGATCGCGCAGCACCAGGCGATCATGTTCCGCCTCGCCGACATGGCGACCAAGGTCGAGGCCGCCCACCAGATGATGGTCAAGGCCGCGCGGCTCAAGGACAAGGGCGAGCGCAACGACCTCGAGGCGGGGATGGCGAAGTACCTCGCCGCGGAGTACTGCGCCGACGTCGTCGAGCAGTCCTTCCGGATCCACGGTGGCTACGGCTACTCCAAGGAGTATGAGATCGAGCGCCTCTACCGTGAGGCCCCGATGCTGCTCATCGGCGAGGGCACCGCGGAGATCCAGAAGATGATCATCGGCCGCCGCCTCCTCGAGGAGTACGCGCTCAAGCGCTGACCGACTTCACCGCGTCCGTAACGGTGGTCGGGTTCTCGACCGGGGTTGCGGACGTGTGGACAGGGTTGCTCGTATGCCGGTCAGCGGGCTCCCAGCCGCCGTCCAGCCCGGAATGCGACCATGGGGGCATGAGCACCCAACCGACGCGCGGACTGGGTCCCGCAGCGGCCCAGAAGCTGATGTCCCTCGACTACCCGATGTCCCTCGGTGTCCACGACACGTACGCCTCGGCCCAGAAGGCCGTCGACTACCTCTCGGACCACGAGTTCCCCGTCGAGGACGTCCTCATCGTCGGCACCGACCTCAAGCAGCTCGAGCGGGTCACCGGCCGGCTGACGCGTGGCCGCATCCTCCTCGGCGGCGTCCTGTCCGGTGCGTGGCTCGGTCTGCTCATCGGCATGATCTTCGCGCTGTTCGACACGAGCGGGTTCGCGTGGACGTCGGTGCTCATGACGGTCGTCTTCGGCGCCGTGTTCGGCGCGATCTGGGCCTTCGTCGGCTACTCGCTCACCGGTGGCCAGCGCGACTTCACCTCGGTGACCCAGGTCGTGGCCACGAAGTACGAGGTGCTCACCGAGCACAAGCACGCGGCCCGCGGCCGTGAGCTCATCGCGCAGATGGACCCGATGGCGGCGGCTCAGGCGGAGGCGCAGCGGCTCCAGGAGCAGGCCCGCCGCACCGACCCGACCACCGGTCCCGCGTCGACGCACTGACCGCGTCTCGACGAACCCGCGTCGGTGGCTCACGCCCGGGTCTAGCCTGAGCGACATGTCCGCCCCAGCGTTCGGCCCTCCGCTGCAGGAGATGCCCGAGGAGTTCTCGTCCGTCCTGTGCGTCGTCGCCCACCCCGACGACATCGAGTACGGCACGGCGGCCGCGGTCGCGAAGTGGACCGAGGCCGGCAAGACCGTGACCTACTTCCTGCTCACCCGGGGTGAGGCAGGGATCGACACCATGGCGCCGGAGGAGGCCGCGACCGTCCGTGAGGCGGAGGAACGTGCCAGCGCCGCCGTCGTCGGTGTCACCGAGGTGGACTTCGGCGACCACCACGACGGCGTCGTCGAGTACGGCCTCGCCCTGCGCCGCGACATCGCCCGCGAGATCCGCCGCAGGCGACCCGACCTCGTCATCACCGGCGACTACGGCGACCGGTTCGTCGCCGGCATGCTCAACCAGGCCGACCACCGCGCTGTCGGGCTGGCGACGGTCGACGCGGTCGCCGACGCCGGCAACCGCTGGATCTTCCCCGAGCTCGTCGACGAGGGCTTCGAGCCATGGAACGTCAAGATCCTCGCGTTCGCCGGCCCCTCGAAGCCGACGCACTACGTCGACGTCTCTGACCGCGTCGAGGTGGCGGTCACCTCGCTCGAGGCGCACACGGCATACAACTCGGCACTGCCGGACGACTTCCCCAAGCCGGACGCGCTCGTGCCGATGATCCTCGAGATGGGCGCTCAGGCCGCACAGGCCGACGGCGTGACCCACGCCCTCGTGCTGGACGTCGTCAACCGCCGCTGACCCACACGCACGACTGATTGCCCCACGGTGCAGCTGCTCGCTGCGCTCGCCGCTGCACCGTGGGGCAATCAGTCGTGCGTCAGGCGTTCTCCTCGCGGATGTCCGCGATCCAGGCCTCGACGGCGGCGCTGCTGCGCGGCATCGCGGCCGAGAGGTTCTCGTTGCCGTCGGCGGTGATGACGATGTCGTCCTCGATCCGCACGCCGATGCCGCGGAAGCGCTCGGGCACCTTGAGGTCGTCGGCCTTGAAGTAGAGCCCGGGCTCGACGGTGAGGACCATGCCCGGCTGGAGCTCGGCGTCCATGTACTCGGCGCGGGTGGCCAGGGCGCAGTCGTGGACGTCGAGGCCGAGGTGGTGCGAGGTGCCGTGGACCATCCAGCGACGGTGGTACTGGCCGTGCTCGGTGTCGAGGGTGTCCTCGACCGAGACACCCTCGGGCAGCAGCCCCCACGCGTGGAGGTGCTCGGCGATGACCCGGATGGCGGCGGCGTGGATGTCGGAGAACTTCGCTCCCGGCTTGGCCGCGGCGATCCCGGCCTCCTGCGCGGCGTACACGGCGTCGTAGATCTCGCGCTGCGCGTCGGTGAAGGTGCCGCTCACGGGCAGCGTGCGGGTGATGTCGGCGGTGAAGAGCGAGTCGACCTCGACACCGGCGTCGAGCAGGACGAGGTCGCCCTCGGCGACGTCGCCGGTGTTCTTGATCCAGTGCAGCGTGTTGGCGTGGTCGCCGGACGCGGCGATCGAGTCGTAGCCGACGCCGTTGCCCTGGTGGCGGGCGTGCAGGCCGAAGACACCCTCGATCCAGCGCTCGCCGCGGCCGAGCTCAGCCGCGGTCTCGAGCTCGGCGATGACGGCCTCGAAGCCGACGTGCGTGGCGGCGACGGCCTCACGCATCTGCTCGATCTCCCACTCGTCCTTGGTGAGGCGCAGGACGGACAGGGCGTGGGCGAGCGCGTCGTCGTGCTCGGCGAGCGACTCGTGCTCGGCGCCGTTCTCGACCCGGGACTCGTCGAGCGACGCGGTGAGCTCGCGGTCGGCGTCGCGGACGACGCGCACCGTGACCTGCCCCGCGTCCTTGGCTACGGCCGCCTCGAACTCGTCGATGTGGCGGGCGGTGAGGCCGAGCTCGAGCTCGATGTCGGCCAGGCTCGGACGGGCGCCGACCCAGAACTCGCCGTAGCGGGCGTCGGCGAAGAACTCGTCGCTGTCACGCTCACCGAGCGGTCGGAAGTACAGGACGGCCTCGTGGCCGTCGGCGGTCGGCTCGAGCACGAGGACGGCGTCCGGCTCGCGGTCGGCGCCGAGGCCGGTGAGGTGGGCGAACGCGGTGTGCGGGCGGAAGACGTAGTCGGTGTCGTTGCTGCGCACCTTGAGCCCGCCGGCCGGCACGACGACCCGGTCACCCGGGAAGGCGGCGCTGACGTCCTCGCGGCGGGCCGCGGCATACGGGGCGGCGGGGGACTGCCCGGTCGCCTGCGGGCGGCGCTCGGCCCAGTCCTCACGGACGAACCCGCGGAACTCCTCGGTCGTTGGACGGGCCCGGTTCTCTGCCTGCTTCTGCTCTTCGCTCACCGCCCTATGGTGGCACGCGTGAGTGCCTACGACGGAGCCACCGTGGTCGAGCGGATGCGCAACCACTGGGGTGGCGACACCGACCACCTCTACGGCGTGCTCGTGCGCCAGCTCGCCGACGACGCCGACCGCGGGGGTGTCGTGCGCGAGATCCTGCGTGGTCGCGAGGACGCCCCGCCGGGCGACATGCTCCAGCTGCGCCTCCTCGCCGGCATCCACCGGATCGTGCTGCGGGGCGACGCTCCCGAGCTCGCGCGCTTCTACCCGTCCGTGGGTGGGACGGCGGACCGGTATGCCGTGTGGCCGGCGGTGGAGCCCGTCCTGCGTGCGCACGTCGCCGAGCTCCGCGACGCCCTCGACGTGGCGCCCCAGACCAACGAGGTGGGGCGGTCGGTGGCGCTGCTCGCGGGGCTGTCGGAGGCGGTGCGCCGGACCGGACTGGCCAAGGTGCGGCTGCTCGAGCCGGGCGCCTCGGCGGGCCTCAACCTCCTCGTGGATCGGTTCCGGTTCGTCGGCGACGGGTGGTCGGCCGGGCCGTCGGATGCGCACCTCGTGCTGGACGGCTGCGAGGCACCGGGCTTCTCGCCGGCGACCTTCGAGGTCGTCGAGCGGCGTGGGTGCGACCTCGACCCGTTCGAGGCGACGACGGACGAGGGTGCGGCCTACCTCCGCTCGTTCGTCTGGCCGCACATGCCCGAGCGCGACGGTCGGCTCGTCGCGGCGCTCGCCACGCTGCGCGAGACCCCGGTGGCCGTCGACCGTGCGGGCGCCGCCGAGTGGGTCCGGGCGCGGCTGGCCGAGTCGGCCGACGACGACGTGCTCACCGTCGTGTGGCACTCGATCACGCGACAGTACTGGCCGCCGCAGGAGTACGCCGCGATGCTCGCCGCGATCGACGAGGCACGACCTCGTATGCCGGTCGCGCGCGTCGCGCTCGAGGACCCGGACCCGCTGCCGACGCAGGGGTCGTGGCGGCCGCAGGTCGAGGTCGACGACGACGTCATCGGCTGGTGCACCCACCACGGCCCGCCACTCGAGCTCGTCCCGAGCTGAGCACCGCGACTTCTTGCCCTGCTGGGACAGTTCGCTGGCGCTCGCCGTCCCAGCAGGGCAAGAAGTCGAGTCAGAGGGCGCCGTCGGGGGCGAGGCGGCGGACCTGGTCCGCGCTCTCGTCGTCGGGCATCGTCTGGCTCGACATCTCCGCCTCGACCCGGCGGTGGTAGATGTCGATCTCGTTCGCCACCCGCGCTGCGTCCCAGCCGAGGATCGGTGCGGCGAGCGCCGCGGCGTGCGGGGCTGCGGTGAGGCCCCGGTCACGCGCCTCGATCGAGATGCGGGTCCGGCGGGTGAGGATGTCGGTGAGGTGCATGGCGCCCTCGGTCGCGGCGGCATAGACGATCTCCGCCTTGAGGTGCGTCTCGCCGCCGGGCAAGAGCTCGCCGAGCTCGGGGCGGGCGTTGACGAGCGCGATGATCTCCTTGGTGAGCGTGCCGTAGCGCTCGAGCAGCGTCTCGACGTGCTCCTGGTCGATGCCGGCCGACCGGGCGAGGATCTGGGGGCGCTCGCTCAGCCACTCCCAGCCGACGGCCCCGGCGAGCGGCACCTTGTCGGTCGAGGAAGGTGCCACCTCGGCGCCGAGGTCCTTCACGGCCTCGTCGACGGCGTCCTTGGCCATGATCCGGTAGGTCGTGTACTTGCCGCCGGCCACGAGGGTCAGGCCCGGAACCGGTGTGGCGACGACGTGCTCGCGCGACAGCTTGGTCGTCTCGTCGTCCTCGTCGCCCGAGATCAGCGGGCGCAGGCCGGCATACACACCGTCGATGTCGTCGCGCGTCAGGGGAGTGACGAGGACCGAGTTGACCGTGTCGAGGAGGTAGTCGATGTCTGCCGACGTCGCGGCCGGGTGCGCCTTGTCGAGCGTCCAGTCGGTGTCGGTCGTGCCGATGATCCAGTGCTCGTCCCACGGGATGATGAAGAGCACGGACTTCTCGGTGCGCAGGATGACGCCGGTCTCGGACGTGATCCGGTCGCGCGGCACGACGAGGTGGATGCCCTTGCTCGAGCGCACCTTGAGCGGTCCGTCCTCGCCGAGCATCTGCTGGATCTCGTCGGTCCAGACGCCTGCCGCCGCGACGACCCGGCGGGCATGGATGTCGAACTCCTCGCCCGTGGCGTTGTCGCGTGCCCGGACCCCGACGACGCGCTCACCGTCGTCGGAGCGGAGCAGGCTCACGGCGGCGACCCGGTTGACGACGTGGGCGCCGTGCTGGGCCGCGGTGCGGGCGAGCTCGAGGACGAAGCGGGCGTCGTCGACCTGGGCGTCGTGGTACTGGATCGCGCCGGTGAGAGCGTCGGGTCGCAGGCTCGGCATGAGGCGCAGTGCGGCCTTCTTGCCGAGGTGGCGGTGCCGGGGCAGGCCCGCGGTCTGGCGCACCCCGAACGCGAGCCCGTCGTAGAGCGCGATGCCGGACCCGACGTAGAAGCGCTCCCACGCGGGCTTGCTCAGCGGGTACATGAAGGGGACGGGTCGCACGAGGTGCGGCGCGATGGTCGTGAGGAGCAGCCGGCGCTCCTGGAGCGCCTCGTGGACGAGACCGAAGTCGAGCATCTCGAGGTAGCGCAGGCCGCCGTGGATGAGCTTGCTCGAGCGCGAACTCGTGCCGCTGGCGTAGTCGCGCGCCTCGATGAGGCCTGTCGACAGCCCGCGGGTGACGGCGTCGAGCGCGACTCCGCAGCCGACGACACCCCCACCGACGACGAGCACGTCGAGCTCCTCACCGGAGCGGAGCCGCTCGAGGGTGGATGTCCGTGCCGCGGGGGAGAGGGTCACGGAAACGAGCATATGTCGCGGTCTCGCCTACGCTCCTGTCATGCCCGACCCCCGCCCGCTGAGCCGTCGACTCCTCGTCGGGTCCGCCCTCGCCGGTGCCGCCGTCGGTGTCCCGGCCTGGCTCGCCGCCGGTCCGTCGGCGCGCGCCACGGCCACGCGCCCCGCCCGGCCCACCGTTGCGACCCTCGACCGCGCGGCGCTGACGGCTGCGCTGGACGCCCACCGGGCCGAGCGTGGCGGGACGATGGGCCTCGCCGTCCACGACCTGCGCACCGGGGGCCGCTTCACGTGGCGTGAGTACGAGAACGAGACGCTGAGCACGGTCAAGGTGCTCATCCTCATGGCCTGCCTCAAGAAGGTGCAGGACACGGGTGAGCCGTTCACGCAGGCCCGCCACTCGCAGGCGCGCCGGATGATCCAGGCGAGCGACAACGCCGCCACCGACGCGCTGCTCGCGTGGGTCGAGACGTCCAACGTGCAGCGCGTCGCCCAGCAGCTCGGGCTCACCTCGACGACGGTGCGCGGTGGCGGCCCGGCCGGTGGCGACACGTGGTGGGGCTACAGCACCTCGACCCCCTCGGACCTCGTCAAGGCCGTGGACGCCATGGTCACCGGCACACCGGTCATCCACGGCGGCCACCGCGCCTACATCCGCCACCTCATGGCGGGCGTGGTCCCGGACCAGCGGTGGGGTGTCGCCGACCCGCCGCTGCCCTCGAGCGCCTACACCGAGACGAAGAACGGGTGGGGCCCTCTGCCCGACGGCTACCGGCTCAACTCGATCGGCCGGGTCCTCGGCAACGGCCGCAGCCACACGATGGCGATCCTCACCCGCAGCCCCGAGGGCTTCCGCTACGGCAAGCAGACGATCAACGGGCTCTCGAAGATCGTCTACGACGCCCTCGCGCAGCCGCTCGCGCCGGAGTAGCCCGCCCGGCCGAGGGGTGCGTCAGTCGACGTCGACCCAGTCGAGCGTGCGCTCGACCGCCTTGCGCCACCCGGCGTACCCGTCACGCCGCTGCTCGTCCGACCACTGCGGCTCCCACCGCTGCGCCTCGGCCCACTTGGACCTCAGCTCGTCGTTCCCGGACCAGAACCCGGTCGCCAGCCCCGCGGCATACGCCGCTCCGAGGGCGGTCGTCTCGGCGACCACCGGCTTGCTCACGGGCACGCCGAGGACGTCGGCCTGGAGCTGCATGCAGAGCCGGTTGGCGGTGACGCCGCCGTCGACCCGGAGCGTCTCGATGCGGACGCCGGAGTCGGCGGTCATCGCGTCGGCGACGTCGCGGCTCTGGTAGCAGATCGCCTCGAGGGTGGCCCGCGCCAGGTGCGCGTTGGTGTTGAAGCGCGAGAGCCCGACGATGGCGCCGCGCGCGTCGCTGCGCCAGTAGGGCGCGAACAGCCCGCTGAACGCCGGCACGAAGTAGACGCCGCCCGTGTCGTCGACCTGGGCCGCGAGGCCCTCGATCTCGGAGGCGCCGGAGATGATGCCGAGCTGGTCGCGCAGCCACTGCACCGCGCTGCCGGTGACGGCGATCGACCCTTCGAGGGCGTAGACCGGTGCGGCAGAACCGAACTGGTAGGCGACCGTCGTGAGCAGGCCGTTCTCGCTGCGGACGAGCTCGGTGCCGGTGTTGAGCAGGAGGAAGTTGCCGGTGCCGTAGGTGTTCTTGGCCTCGCCCGGCTCGAAGCAGACCTGACCGACCGTGGCCGCCTGCTGGTCGCCGAGGACGCCGGTGATCGGCACCTTCGCGGTCCCTCGCTCCCCCGACGTCGTCCCGTATGCCGTGTCGTCACTGCTCGCATGGATCTCCGGGAGCATCGCGCGCGGGATGCCGAAGAAGCCGAGCAGCTCGTCGTCCCAGTCGAGCGTCGTGAGGTCCATGAGCATCGTGCGGCTGGCGTTGGTGACGTCGGTGGCGTGGATGCCGCCGCGGGGGCCGCCGGTGAGGTTCCAGACGAGCCACGTGTCGGCGGTGCCGAACAGCGCGTCGCCGCGCTCGGCCGCCTCGCGGACACCGTCGACGTTCTCGAGGATCCACTGGACCTTGCCCGCCGAGAAGTAGGTCGCCGGTGGCAGCCCCGCCTTGTGCCGGATCGTCTGCCCGCGCTCGTCGGAGTCGAGGGCCTTGGCGATGGAGTCGGTGCGCGTGTCCTGCCAGACGATGGCGTTGTGGAACGGGCGGCCGGTGCGGCGGTCCCAGACGATCGCGGTCTCGCGCTGGTTGGTGATGCCGATGGCGGCGAGGTCGGTGCCGGACAGCCCGGCCCTGGTCAGCGCGCTGCCGATGACGGTCTGCGTCCGATCCCAGATCTCGAGCGGGTTGTGCTCGACCCAGCCGGCGCGCGGGAGCACCTGCTCGTGCTCGAGCTGGTGGCGCGCGACCTCGGCGCCGTCGTGGTCGAAGACCATGAACCGGGTGCTCGTCGTGCCCTGGTCGACCGCGCCGATGAAGTCCGCCATGCCGCCAGAGCCTAGAGGGAGGACGCCCCTCGCGAGGGCCTGCCTAGGATGCGATGCATGGCAGCACGGGTGCACTCGGTCAACGTCGGAGCGCCGAGGGACGGGATCATCAAGCGCCCCACCGGTATCGACAAGCGCCCCGTCGACGAGATCCATGTCGCGGACCCGGGACCCAAGGGCTCCGGGGGCAGCGGTGTCGCTGGCGACGCGGTGATGAACCGCAAGCACCACGGAGGGACCGAGCAGGCGGTCTACGCCTTCTCGCGCGAGGAGCTCGACTGGTGGGGCGTCGACCTCGGCCGCGAGCTGGCGCCGGGGACGTTCGGCGAGAACCTCACCACGGCCGGGTTCGACGTCGACGGCTCGCTCGTCGGGGAGCAGTGGCGCATCGGGTCCTCGGTCGTCCTCACCGTGACGGGGCCTCGGGTGCCGTGCGCGACGTTCTCGGCGCACATGGGGGAGCGCGGCTGGGTCAAGGCGTTCACGGCCCGTGGCCGCACCGGGGCCTACCTGTCCGTGACCCAGGCCGGCACGATCCTCCCCGGGGACGAGATCCAGGTGGCGTGGCGTCCCGGGCACGGGATCACGGTGCCGATGGCCTTCCGCGCCTGGATGGGCGACCGCGAGATCGCCCAGGCGCTCCTCGACACCCGCGCCCTGGGTCCGGCGGGGCACGCCGAGCTCGAGGGCAAGCTCGCGCGCCGCACGCGCTAGGCCGCCCAGCGGCATACCCGATCCGGTTCGCGAACCGGGTCGTGCGGGTGGGTCAGCCGCGCAGGGAGCGCGACCAGGCGCCCGGACCCGGTGCCACCGGGCGCCGGACCATGGCCGCCGGTGCCGACCACGGCGAGGTGGGCCGCGCCGGCGCCTGCCCGCCCGCCCCTCCGGAGGCGGCCGACAGGACGGCCACGAGCGCGGCGACCTGCTCTGGGGTGGCGTCGCCGATCACCTCGATGCGCTGTGCCGCACCGGCTTCGGACGTCTCGACCTGCTCGGAATCGACCATCAGAGGGGGATGTTCCCGTGCTTCTTGGGCGGGAGGGTCTCGCGCTTGGTGCGCAGCGCCCGCAGCGCCTTGGTGACGTTCATCCGGGTGTTCGACGGGGTGATGACCGTGTCGACGTAGCCGCGCTCGGCGGCGACGTAGGGGTTGGCCAGCGTGTCCTCGTACTCGGCGATGAACTTCTGGCGGGTGGCGTCGACGTCGCCGCCCTGCTCGGCCGCCGCCGCGAGCTGCTTGCGGTAGAGGATGTTGACTGCGCCCTGCGCACCCATGACGGCGATCTGGGCGGTCGGCCAGGCGAGGTTGATGTCGGCGCCGAGGTGCTTGGACCCCATGACGTCGTAGGCGCCGCCGTAGGCCTTGCGGGTGATGACGGTGACGAGCGGGACGGTGGCCTCGGCGTAGGCGTAGATGAGCTTGGCGCCGCGACGGATGATGCCGTCCCACTCCTGGTCGGTGCCCGGGAGGAAGCCGGGCACGTCGACGAACGTGAGGATCGGCACGTTGAACGCGTCGCAGGTCCGCACGAAGCGGGCGGCCTTCTCGGACGCGTCGATGTCGAGGGTGCCGGCGAACTGCATGGGGTTGTTGGCGACGACACCGACCGAGCGGCCCTCGATCCGGGCGAAGCCGATGACGATGTTGGGCGCGAAGAGCGGGGAGACCTCGAGGAAGTCGCCGTCGTCGACCACGGCCTCGATGACCTGGTGCATGTCGTA
Source organism: Knoellia sp. LjRoot47 (assembly GCF_964253435.1). Lineage (NCBI taxonomy): Bacteria > Bacillati > Actinomycetota > Actinomycetes > Micrococcales > Intrasporangiaceae > Knoellia > Knoellia sp. LjRoot47. The sequence goes on along the minus strand of NZ_CAXUQS020000001.1, from coordinate 137,037 downwards.
GGGCTGGTTGGGGCTGTCCGGGATGATCGTGTCGAGGAAGCGGTCCTCGTCGGTGATCTCGAGCGACAGCTCGTCGTCGCCGAACGACGGCGGCTCCTCCATGTTGTTGGAGGGAAGGTAGGACAGCAGCGCCTTGACGTACTCGACGGCGTCCTCCTCGTCGGTGCCCATGTAGTGCGCGACACCGGACTTGGAGTTGTGCGTCCGCGCGCCGCCGAGCTCCTCGAAGCCCACGTCCTCACCGGTGACGGTCTTGATGACGTCGGGTCCGGTGATGAACATGTGCGAGGTCTGGTCGACCATGACGGTGAAGTCGGTGACGGCGGGGGAGTACACCGCGCCGCCGGCGCACGGGCCCATGATGAGCGAGATCTGCGGGATGACACCCGAGGCGTGGACGTTGCGGCGGAAGATCTCGCCGTAGAGCCCGAGCGAGACCACGCCCTCCTGGATGCGGGCGCCACCGGAGTCGTTGAGGCCGACGACGGGGCAGCCGACCTTCATCGCGAAGTCCATGACCTTGGTGATCTTCTCGCCGAAGACCTCACCGAGGGAGCCACCGAAGACCGTGAAGTCCTGTGCGAAGACCGCGACCGTGCGCCCGTCGACCGTGCCGTAGCCGGTGACGACGCCGTCGCCGTAGGGCCGGTTCGCGTCCTGGCCGAAGGCCACCGAGCGGTGCCGGGCGTACTTGTCCATCTCGACGAACGAGCCTTCGTCGAGCAGCATCTCGAGGCGCTCGCGGGCGGTCTTCTTGCCGCGCGCGTGTTGCTTCTCGATCGCCCGCTCGGAGCCGGCGTGGGCCACCTCGCCGACGCGCCGTTTGAGGTCAGCGAGCTTGCCGGCGGTGGTGTGGATGTCGATGCCCGTGTCCGCGGCGGGGAGGTCGGTACCGCCGGTGGGCTGGGTGTCGGTCTGCGCCATGGAGGCGACTCTAGCCTTGACCCCGTGACCCTTCCTGCCGCCCGACTGCCGATGGATGCGTCCCTCATCACACCGGGCCCGCCGTGGCTCCCCGCGGACGTGCGCGACAGCGTCGGGTCGACCAACGCCGAGCTCGCCACGGACCCGCGTCCGTGGCGGGTCGTCACCGCGGAGGAACAGACGCAGGGCCGTGGCCGGCTCGACCGCGCGTGGACGACGACGCCGGGCACGAGCATCGCGGCGAGCGTCCTCGTGCCCCGTCCGGCCCGGGCGCCGCTGGGCTGGGTGCCCCTCGTCGTCGGGCTCGCGCTGCGCGAGGCGCTCACCTCCACGACCGGGGTCGAGATCGCCCTCAAGTGGCCCAACGACCTGCTCGTCCCGGCCGACGGCGACCGCAAGGTCGCGGGCATCCTCGCCGAGCTCACCCCGTCGGGCGTCGTCGTCGGCACGGGCGTCAACATCGACCAGGAGCGCGCCGACCTCCCCGTCGACACGGCGACCTCGCTCCGTCTCGCCGGCGCGCCGGGAGTGAGCCGCGAAGCCGTGCTCACGGCATACCTGCGCTCTCTCGCAACGCTTCTGGGCAACCTCGATGCGGACCCGTATGCCGTCCGCGACGCCTACGTGGCCGCGTGCGCCACCGTGGGGCGCCGGGTCCGGGTGCACCTGCAGGGGTCGGACCTCACCGGGTGGGCCACCGGCGTCGACGCAGACGGCAGACTGTCCCTGACGACGGAGTCCGGCACCCTCGCGGTGGCCGCGGGTGACGTCGTCCACGTCCGGTGAGTCCCGCCATCCCCGAGGAGGTTGCCCGTGCCTGAGCAGTTCGGGCAGTCCGGCGACCTCGAGGCCGAGATCGAGGAGCGGCTGCTGGGCCGGCGGGCCACGATGGGCCGGCGCGAGATCAGCCGCGAGGCCTCGGTGTCGGTGCAGTCCGCCCGCAAGCTCTGGCACGCGCTCGGCTTCCAGATCGTCGACGACGAGGAGGTGATGTTCACCGAGGCCGACCTCGAGGCGCTCATCCGGGTCTCGGACCTCGTGCGCGACAACGACCTCGACGAGGACCTCGCGCTGTCCATGGCCCGTGCCTTCGCCCGCACCTCCGACCGACTCGCCGTGTGGCAGACCCAGCTCGTCGCGGAGTACCTCACGCCCGCCGGCCAGGAGGCCGAGATCGGCGAGAAGGATGCCCGCGCCGTCCCGGACCGCACCGTCGCCGAGGCCGCCGCGGCCCAGCTCGCCGGCCTCGTCGACCAGCTCGAGCCGCTCATGGTCTATGTCTGGCGCCGTCACCTCACGTCGGCGATCACCCGCATGCTCGAGGACGCCCGCGACACCGACCACGACCCCAGCGCCCCGCTGCGGGTCGTCGGGTTCGCCGACCTCGTGGCGTTCACCTCGCTCGTGCGCCGGATGACCGAGCGTCAGCTCGGCACGCTGGTCCAGAGGTTCGAGGAGCTGGCGAGCGACGTCGTGACGACCCACGGCGGCCGGATCATCAAGACCGTGGGCGACGAGGTCCTCTTCGTCCACGTCGACGCCGACGCGGCCGCTGCCATCGGGCTCGACCTCGTCGACTCCATGGCCGAGGACCCGCTCCTGCCCGACGTCCGGGTGGGGATGGCCTCGGGCAAGGTCATCAGCCGGCTCGGTGACGTCTTCGGCACCACGGTCAACCGGGCGAGCCGGCTCACGGCCGTCACCCCGCCGGGCCGGGTCTTCGTCGACGACGAGGTGGCGCGGGCCCTCGGCGCCCTGTCCGGCTTCTCGATGACCGAGCAGCGGTCCCGCCACCTCAGGGGGATCGGGGCCGTGACGCCCTTCGAGCTGGCCCGCTCCACGGGGGCGCGGCGCGCGCGACCCTGGGAGCACCACGCGTGAACCCCCGTCCCACCACTACAGTCGCCGCATGACCCGAGTGCTGCTCGCCGAGGACGACCCGGCGATCTCCGAACCCCTGGCCCGGGCCCTGCGACGTGAGGGCTACGACGTCGACGTCCGCGCCGACGGCCGCGAGGCCCTCGAGGCCGCGCGCGACAACCCCGACCTCGTCGTCCTCGACCTCGGCCTGCCCACGATGGACGGTCTGGAGGTCTGTCGCCGGCTGCGGGGCGAGGGCTACACCGTGCCCGTGCTCGTCCTCACCGCCCGGGCCGACGAGGTCGACACCGTCGTCGGGCTCGACGCCGGGGCCGACGACTACGTCACCAAGCCCTTCCGGCTCGCCGAGCTCCTGGCCAGGGCCCGGGCGCTGCTGCGCCGCGGCATCCCCGAGGCCCCCGTCACCGGCGACGTCGACGTCCGCGTCGACACCGAGTCGCGGCGCGTCTTCCTCCACGGCGAGGAGATCCAGCTCACCGCCAAGGAGTACGAGCTGCTCCGGGTGCTCGCCCGCAACCAGGGCAAGGTCATCTCCCGCGAGCAGCTCATGCGCGAGGTCTGGGAGACCGCCTGGTACGGCTCGACCAAGACCCTCGACATGCACATCTCCGTGCTGCGCAAGAAGCTCGGTGACGACGCGATGCAGCCCCGCTACATCACGACGATCCGGGGCGTCGGCTTCCGGTTCGACCCAGCGGGGGAATGACGCTCCATGCGTCGCCTCCTCCTGAGGTCCACGCTCGCGGCCGTCGGCGCCACGCTGGCGATCTGCGCCGTCCCGCTCCTCGTCATGGGCATCGTCATCGCCCTGTCGTCCGCGGAGCGGCGATCGAGCTTCGTCGAGTCCACGACGGGACTGCGCGGGGCGCTGGTCATCTCCGGCGTCGTGCTGGTCCTCGTCCTCCTCGGGCTGGCGGCGGGGTGGGCCGTCGCCCGGCGACGCGCTCGCCTCATCGGTGACCCGCTCACCGAGCTGGCGGCTCGGGCCGAGCGCCTCGGCGCCGGCGAGTCGCGCTTCATGCCGCTCGACTCGGGCATCGAGGAGCTCGACCGGATCAGCGACGTGCTCTCGCGCAGCGCCCACCAGGTGACCCGCAACCTCGCCGCCGAGCGCGACTTCGCGGCGGACGCCTCGCACCAGCTCCGCACGCCGCTCACGGCCCTGCTCATGCGTCTGGACGAGATCGCCTCGACCGACGACCTCGTCGTCATCCAGGAGGAGGCCCAGGTCGCGATCGACCAGGTCGAGCGGCTGAGCAAGGTCGTCGACGACCTCATGGGCCGCACCCGGGTGAGCGACCCGGCCCGGCCGAGCGTGTCGCTCGACGCGGTCCTCGCCTCGCTGCAGCGCGAGTGGCAGCCGGCCTTCGCGTCCTCGAAGCGAAGCATGCGCATCCACGGCGAGCGGGGCCTGCGCGTGCGGGCCACGCCGGTCGCTCTCGCACAGATCCTCTCGACCCTCGTCGAGAACGCCCTCGCGCACGGCCGGGGCACGGTCGACATCGCCGCCCGTCGCGCCGGCCCCTCCGTCGTCATCGAGCTCGGCGACGAGGGCGAGGGCGTGGCCACGTCGATCGCACCACACATCTTCGAGCGCTCGGTCTCGTCGACCGGGTCCGGTCTCGGCCTCACCCTCGCGCGCGACCTCGCCGAGGACAACGGCGGGCGCCTCGAGCTCGTGAGCACGCAGCCCGCGGTGTTCGCAGTGTTCCTTTCCGAGGCCGACTGATTGCCCCTCTGGGACCGATCAGGAATGCGGAACCGAGCAGGCCGGTCCCAGAGGGGCAATCAGTCGCGGGCCAGCGGTGAGGTGTCGACGTCGATCGGCTCTCCGGCGAAGACGAAGCGTCGGTAGGCCCAGAACCGGAACAGCGTTCCGAGCCCGATCGCGACGACCTTGGTGATGTTGTCGGCCGTCAGCGAGTTGAGCCCGAGCACGTAGTTCGTGAAGGCGATCGCCCCGGCCTGCAGGACGAGCGCGACGCCGTTGGTCCCGGCGAAGAGCGCCGCCTCGTGGTGGGCCGGGCGGTTGCGCCGGTGGCGGAAGGTCCACATCCGGTTGCCGACCCACGCGAACGCCGTCGCGATCGACGCCGAGACGATGACCGCGGCCGTCGGCTTGTCGTCGAGCACGGTGTGGCGCAGCAGGTTGAAGCTGCCCATGTCGACGACGAACGCCAGCAGCCCGATGACGCCGAACTTGATGGCCTCGCGGTAGAGCACGTCGATGGCTCCGCGGAGCCGCGAGATGAGGCCCCCTGCGGGGGTCGTGGACGTCACCGGGCGAGCGTAGCCGCCGAACCCGTGCCCGTATGCCGTCCGCGCGCCCTCGCCGATATCCTCCCGGGGTGACTGCCCCCCTGCGCGCCCCCGGAGGATTCCCCGTCGTCGGCATCATCGGCGGTGGCCAGCTGGCCCGGATGTGCGCCGGCCCCGCCGCCGAGCTGGGCCTGACGCTCAGCGTGCTCGCCGAGGCGCCGGACGCGAGCGCCGCCCTCGTCATCCCCTCGGCCCCGGTCGGCGCGCACAGCGACGTCGACGCCGTGCTCGCGTTCGCGGCCGAGTGCGACGTCGTGACGTTCGACCACGAGCACGTCCCGGCCGACGTCCTCGCGGCCCTCGCCGGGGCCGGGGTCGCCATGCACCCGACGCCGCAGGCCCTCGTGTTCGCCCAGGACAAGCTCGAGATGCGCGAGCGCCTCACCGCTCTCGGCGTCCCGTGCCCGCGCTGGGCCAGGGCGCTCACCGTCGACGAGGTCACCGCCTTCGGCGACGAGGTGGGCTGGCCGGTCGTCGCCAAGACCCCGCGCGGCGGCTACGACGGCAAGGGCGTGCGGGTCGTGGCGTCGGGCGAGGAGCTGCAGGACTGGCTCGAGCGCGCCGGCGCCGAGGACTCGCCGCTGCTGCTCGAGGAGAAGGTCCCCTTCACCCGCGAGCTGGCCGTCCTCCTGGCCCGCAGCCCGTCCGGGCAGGCCGCCGCGTGGCCAGTCGTGGAGACCGTCCAGACCGACGGGATCTGCACCGAGGTCATCGCTCCCGCCCCCGACCTCGACCCCGACCTGGCGGCGCGGGCGACCGAGGCGGCCCTGCGCATCGCGGGCGAGCTCGGCGTCACGGGCGTCCTCGCGGTCGAGATGTTCGAGCTGCCCGGCGGCGAGTTCGTCGTCAACGAGCTCGCCATGCGCCCGCACAACAGCGGCCACTGGTCGATGGACGGGGCGGTGACGGGCCAGTTCGAGCAGCACCTGCGTGCGGTGCTCGACCTGCCGCTGGGCTCGCCGAGGCCGCGCCACGCGTGGACGGTGATGGGCAACGTCCTCGGCGGGCACCACACCGAGCTGTACCCGGCATACCGGCACGTCATGGCGCGCGACCCCGAGGTCAAGGCGCACCTCTATGGCAAGGGCGTGCGACCCGGGCGCAAGATAGGACACGTCAACGTGAGCGGTGATAGCCTCACCGACTTGCGCGCGCGGGCGAGGCACGCCGCGGACTACATCGAGGGAGCGGTCACCGAATGAGCTCAACCACCGGTGGACAGGCGCCCGTCGTCGGCGTCGTCATGGGCAGCGACAGCGACTGGCCCGTCATGCAGCTGGCGACCAAGGTCCTCGACGAGTTCGGGGTCGCGCACGAGGTCGAGGTCGTCTCGGCGCACCGCATGCCCGACGAGATGATCAGCTACGGCCTCGAGGCCGAGGGGCGCGGGCTGCGCGTCATCATCGCCGGTGCCGGTGGCGCCGCCCACCTGCCCGGCATGCTCGCCTCGGTGAGCTCGCTGCCGGTCATCGGGGTGCCGGTCCCGCTCGAGCACCTCAACGGCATGGACTCGCTGCTGTCGATCGTCCAGATGCCGAGCGGTGTCCCCGTGGCGACCGTCTCGGTCGGCGGTGCCCGCAACGCGGGTCTGCTCGCGGTGCGCATCCTCGGTGCCGGCGACAGCGACGAGGCCGTCCGGCTGCGCGCTGAGATGGGCGAGTTCCGCAAGGGTCTGCGCAACCAGGCGCACGCCAAGGGCGAGGCCCTGCGCGAGCTGCGCTCCGTCCCGCCGGTCTGAGGCAGGCAGCGCTCAGCGGGCCGAGCCCTCTCCCCTGACCCGGGGCCACTCGATGCGCGGGCACGTGTCCATGACGACGAGGATGCCCGCCTTGCGGGCGCGCTCGGCGGCCGCGGTGTCGACGACGCCCTGCTGCATCCAGACCGCGTCGATCTGCAGCCGGTCCTTGTGCTCGATCGCCTGGTCGACCACCGCCCCGACGTGGTCGGAGTTGACGAAGCAGTCGACGACCTTGATGTCCTGGTCGGGGATGTCGGCCAAACTGGCGTAGCCCTGCTCGGCGTGCACCGTCTCGGCCTTGGGGTGGACGGGGATGATCCCCTTGCCGAGCTCGTGCTTGAGCCACTGCGCGACGCCGTATGCCGGTCGCTGCGCGTTGGTGCTCAGCCCGACGACCACCCAGGTGCCGGGGTCGTTGAGCAGCTCGCGGATGGTGTCGGGGTCGTTGCGGTGTCGGAACGTCACCTCCGCATCATGCCCCGGATGTCGGCGGGCTTGCGGGGGAGCAGGTGGGCGGGTTGAGTGAGGCCATGAGATTCGGCATCTTCGTCCCGCAGGGCTGGCGTCACGACCTCGTCGGCATCGACCCCGACCAGCACTGGGGTGTGATGGCGGGGCTCGCGAGGCGGGCGGACGGCATCCGCGACTGGGAGTCGATCTGGGTCTTCGACCACTTCCACCCGGTGCCGCACCCGACCCAGGAGGCGGTGCACGAGGCGTGGTCACTCATGGCCGCGTTCGCCGGGGTCACCGGGCGGGTCCGGATCGGCCAGATGTGCACGTGCATGAGCTATCGCAACCCGGCCTACCTCGCCAAGGTGGCGGCGACCGTCGACGTCATCTCCGAGGGGCGCCTCGAGATGGGCATCGGCGCGGGCTGGTACGAGCACGAGTGGCGGGCCTACGGCTACGGCTTCCCGGGCGCCGGCGAGCGCCTCGCCCGGCTGCGCGAGGGCGTCGAGATCATGCAGCAGATGTGGACGACCGGCACCGCGACCCTCGACGGCGAGCACTACCAGGTCGACGGGGCCATGTGCTTCCCGCGGCCGCTGCAGGGCACGGCCTTCGAAGGCTCCGAGCGCAACGGCATCCCGATGTGGGTGGCCGGTGGCGGCGAGCGCAAGACGCTGCGGATCGCGGCGGAGTACGCCGACTACACGAACTTCCTCGGGCAGCCCGACGTCTTCGCCCACAAGAGCGGGATCCTCAAGCAGCACTGCGCCGACGTCGGCCGCGACTACGACTCGATCGTGCGGTCCTCGAACTTCAACGTCGTCATCGGGCGCGACGAGCGCGAGGTGGAGGAGCGGTTCCGCTGGATCGAGTCGCACCTGCGCGGGGCCGGTGTCCCGGACGAGGCGGTGGAGCGCTCGATGAACGACTACCGCAAGGGCACGGCCGTCGGCACGCCCGACCAGGTCGCCAGCGCGCTCGCCGACATGCAGGACCTCGGGATGACCTACGCCATCACGAACTTCGCGGAGTCGGCCTACGACCTGTCCGGCGTCGAGCTCTTCGAGCGCGAGGTCATCCCGGCGCTGCGCTGACTCGAGCGCGGCCCGGGTTGGGCGAGGATGGGCGCGTCGAGGACACGAGAGGCGGAGGTGGACGTGGCTGGTCGTCGGGCGAGGCGCTGGACGAGCGGCAGTGCCGGCGGGCACCGCGCCGTCGCCGTGGCGCTGGCGACCGTCGTCGCCCTGGCGAGCGGGTGCGGCGCCGGGTCCGACGAACCCTCCGACAGCCCGACTGCCCCGACGACGGCGACGTCACGGACGAGCGCCCCACCAGCACCGACGCCGACCCAGCCGCCACACACCGCCGGTGACCCCTGCGTCGGACCCGGCGCACTCGTCCCGGCCAACGACTGCGACTCGGTGCAGGGCACGGGACCGCTCGTCGCCTCGCCGGCGGACATGAAGGCCCAGCTCAAGGACGCGCTCCTACAGAAGTGCCAGGCGTCGATCGCCGGCACCGAGCTGCGCGACTGCGTCCTCGGTGACACCGCCGCCCCGAAGGAGACCGTCGCGCTCGTCGGGGACTCGCACGCCATCGCGTTCCTCAGGATGGCCGACGCGCTCGGCAAGCGCCGGGGCTGGAAGGTCGTCGTCCACGGCAAGGGGTCGTGCCCCTCGAGCGACGCGGTGCGCACTCTCGCGGCCGAGACCGCACCGGCCCGCCACACCGCCTGCCAGACCTACAACCGGACGGTCGACGCGGTGCTGCTCGAGGACCGCACGATCACCCGGGTCCTCGCGTCGTCGTACACCGCGAGGTACGGCTGGCTGCCGTTCGCGGGCGCGACCGACGACGCAGCGGGGGTCAAGGGCTTCGCCACCCGGTTCGCCCGGTGGAAGAAGGCGGGCAAGAAGGTCACCGTCATCGCCGACGTGCCCTCGCCGCGCGAAGGGCTCTCGGTCCCCGAGTGCGTCGCCTCTCACCCGGACCCCGGCGACTCGTGCACCACGCCTCGCGCCGAGGCTGTGCCGGTCGACCTCGCCGTGACGGCGGCGCGGTCGGCGGGGGTGCAGGTCGTCGACCTCACCGACCTCTTCTGCGACGCGAGGACGTGCTTCGGGAGGGTCGGCGACGTCATCGTCTACCGCGACACCGACCACCTGAGCTTCGAGTACTCCGCGATGCTCGCCCCCTTCGTCGACGAGCGGCTGGGCTGACCGGGCCGTCGCGCGCGCGGGCCGAGCGGCGGTGCCGGGGACGTGGTCGGTTCCACACGCTGGGCGGCAGGGGCACGGCATACGCGTCGGTAGGATCGCGGGGTGAGTGCGAACCCCGACTTCCCCCTGTTCCAGGTCAACGAGGACCACGAGGCGATCCGCGAGGCGGTCCGTGACGTGGCCGAGGCCAAGATCGCGCCGTTCGCCGCGGCAGTCGACGAGGAGTCGCGCTACCCGCAGGAGGCGCACGACGCGCTCGTCGCGTCCGACTTCTTCGCGCCGCACGTGCCCGAGGAGTACGACGGGGTCGGCGCCGACGCGCTCGCGACCTGCATCGTCATCGAGGAGGTGGCCCGCGTCTGCGCGAGCTCCTCGCTCATCCCGGCCGTCAACAAGCTCGGCTCGCTACCCGTCATGCTCGGCGGCTCCGAGGAGGTCAAGAGCAAGTACCTCCCGCCGCTGGCCCGTGGTGAGGCCGGCTTCTCCTACGGACTGTCCGAGCGCGAGGCCGGCTCCGACACCGCTGCGATGAAGTGCCGCGCGAAGCAGGACGGCGACGACTGGGTCCTCAACGGGCAGAAGTCGTGGATCACCAACGCCGGTGTGTCCGAGTACTACACGGTCCTCGCCGTCACCGACCCCGACGGCGCCCGCGGCAACAACATCAGCGCGTTCGTCGTCGAGAAGTCCGACGAGGGCTTCACCTTCGGTGAGAAGGAGCGCAAGCTCGGCATCAAGGGCAGCCCCACCCGCGAGCTGATCTTCGACAACGTCCGGATCCCCGGCGACCGCATCGTCGGCGCACCCGGCGAGGGTCTCAAGATCGCGCTGCGCACCCTCGACCACACTCGCGTCACCATCGGCGCGCAGGCCGTCGGCATCGCCCAGGGCGCCCTCGAGCAGGCCACGGCCTACGTCAAGGAGCGCAAGCAGTTCGGCAAGCACATCGCCGACTTCCAGGGCATCCAGTTCATGCTCGCCGACATGGCGATGGAGCTCGAGGCCGCGCGGCAGATGGTCTACGTCGCCGCCGCCAAGTCCGAGCGTGGCGACGCGGACCTGCCCTTCTTCGGCGCTGCGGCCAAGTGCTACGCCTCCGACGTCGCGATGAAGGTCACGACCGACGCCGTCCAGCTCCTCGGTGGAGCCGGCTACACCCGCGACTTCCCGCTCGAGCGGATGATGCGCGACGCCAAGATCACCCAGATCTACGAAGGCACCAACCAGGTACAGCGCATCGTCATGGCGCGCCAGCTCCTCAAGGGCTGACCCGGCCACAGACGCACGTATGCCGTCCGCCCACGTGGGCGGACGGCATAACGGTGTCTGGGGTCAGCCGCCGGAGGGCTTGCCGTCGGTACCAGCGGGAGGCGCCTCGAGCGGCTGGTCCTCGCGGAGCATGGTGAACAGCGCCTTGGCGCGCTCGGTGTCCCACTTGACCGAGATCCCGGCACGCGTCTGGTAAGCCGTGTCCTGGATCGGCACCGTGAGGCTGAGCGTCGAGTCGTTGCCGGCGCCACGCATGGCGAGCAGGATGTTGGCGGAGTCGCGGATCGACGTGTCCTGCCCGACTCCGACCGCACCGGCGGCGGTGTGCGTGAAGGACCAGTAGCGGAACGGGTTGAGGACGGTCGACGGGGTCGCCGCGCCCTTCATGATCGCCGCGAGGAACTGGCGCTGGCGGTCGGCGCGGCCGATGTCGCCGCGCGGGTCGGAGTAGCGGGCGCGCACGAATCCGAGGGCGTTCTTGCCGTCGAGGACCTGGCAGCCCTTCTTGAGGTTGATGTGGGCCTTCTCGTCGTCCATGTCGAACGGCACGCAGATGTCGACGCCGCCGAGGCTGTTGACGACGTCGTTGAAGCCGCCGAACCCGATCTCGAGGTAGCCGTCCAGCCGGAGCCCGGTCACCTGCTCGAGGGTCTGGACGAGCAGCTGGGGGCCGCCGATGGAGTAGGCCGCGTTGACCTTGTTGCTGCCGTGGCCCGGGATGGGGACGTAGCTGTCGCGGGGGATCGAGATGATGACCGACTTGCCGCCGCCGGACGGGACGTGGACGAGCATGATCGAGTCGGTGCGCCGGCCCTCGGCGGTGCCGGTTCCCAGCGCCTTGCGCTCGGCCGGCGTGAGGTCGTCGCGCGAGTCCGAGCCCACGAGCAGATAGGTGTTGCCGGGCGTCTCGGCCGGTCGGTCGCCGGCAGGGGCGTCGTCGACGCGGGTCACGGTGCCCCAGGCGTGGAGCGGTGCGAAGACGAGGTAGCCCACCCACGCAAGGAGGAGCACGGGGACGAGCAGGAGCCAGCGGCGGCGACGGCGCGGGCGCTCGTCCTCGAGGGGTCGGGGTCCGCGGTCGTTGCTGGGCGGGACGGGCCGGCGTCCGTCGGGACGTGGGCCCGCGGCGGCACGGCGGGGGTCGCGGCCGTCGCGGGCGTCGCCCGGGACGGGGCGTCCGGCGCGCTCGACGCGCTCCGGCCGCTCGCGGGGTTCGCGACGCCGGCTCGGTTCGGTGCGCACGGGTCGGGCCGCACGCGACGACGAGCCGCGACGGCGGCCCCGGGTGTCGACCGTGAAGACGCCGTCGTCCTCGTCGTCGAGCTCGGGGCGCCGGCGATCGGGCCGTCCCTGCTGGGGGATCGGCCGGGCGTCGTCTCTGCGGGGCGGGCGTTCAGGCATCGCCTCATAGTGTGCTCGCGGCATCTGTCGACGCAAAACGGCTCGCCGACCCCAGCGTGCGAATCGGCGCGGCGGACTGGGGGATGATCGGGGCGATGAGCGCGACCCAGCCCGACGCCAGCCCGTCCACGACCCCACCGGTGAGCGTGGTGATCCCGGTCCTCGACGAGGAGCGGCACCTCCGCGACGCCGTGGCCCAGGTCCTGCGGCAGTCGTATGCCGGTGAGCTCGAGGTCGTCCTCGCGCTCGGCCCGTCGACGGACCGCACCGACGAGGTCGCGGCCGAGCTCGTGGCCGCCGACCCGCGCGTCCGGACCGTGCCCAACCCGACCGGCCGCACGCCGGCCGCCCTCAACGCCGGCATCGGGGCCGCCCGGCACGACGTCATCGTCCGGGTCGACGGCCACGCCGAGATCCCCGAGGACTACGTCGCGACCGCCGTGCGCACCCTCGACGAGACCGGTGCCGACAACGTCGGTGGGCTGATGAAGGCCGTGGGGCGCAGCGCCTTCGAGCGGGCCGTGGCCTGTGCGATGCGCAGCCGGATCGGGGTCGGGGGAGGCACGTTCCACGTCGGTGGGGGAGCCGGCCCGGTCGACACCGTCTATCTCGGGGCGTTCCGCCGCAGCGCCCTCGACCGCGTCGGCGGCTACGACGAGCGCTACACCCGCACCCAGGACTGGCACCTCAACCTCAAGCTGCGCCAGACCGGCGGCACCGTGTGGTTCACGCCCGACATGGAGGTGACCTACCGGCCACGGTCCACCGTCAAGGCCCTCGCGCGTCAGTACTTCCAGTACGGCCAGTGGCGCCGCGTGGTCATGCGCGAGCACCCCGAGACGGCGAACGCCCGCTACCTCGCGCCACCCGTCATGGTGGCCGGCACGGCTGCGGCGACCCTGCTGGGACTGGCCTGGGCGCCTGCGCTCCTCGTGCCGACGGCATACGTTGCGGGTGTCCTCGTCGGTGGCGTCGCGATCAGCGGCGGGGAGCCTGCCCGCGCGCGTGCCCTCACCCCGCTCGCGCTCGCGACGATGCACTGGTCGTGGGGTGTGGGCTTCCTCACGAGCCCCCGCTCCCTCGGCCGCGAGGAGGCCTGACCCGTGCGGATCCTCATGCTCGTGTGGACCGGGGTCGCCACCGACGCGCGGGTGCTGCGCGAGGCGCGCACGCTGGCCGGTGCCGGTCACGGCGTGCACATCATCGGTCGCGCCGTGCCCGCCGGGTTCGAGCCGGGGGAGGGTGTCACCGTCGGCTCCGTCGGGCAGGCGCCCGCCGCCGAGGGGCGCGGCCGGCGGCTCAGCGCACCCGAACGGGCAGCGCGCTGGGCCCTCCTGCCGCAGCACCGACAGCGCCGTCTGGCCGCCTGGCAGGCGCAGGCGCTCGAGCAGGCGCGGGCGTGGGCGCGCGAGACCGGTGCGCCGGACGTCGTCCACGTCCACGACTTCACGGCCCTCGAGCCCGGGGTGGCCCTCGCACGCGAGTGGTCGGTGCCTTGGGTCTACGACACCCACGAGTACTGGGTGGGCCGCCCCGTCGAGGGCCGCCCCACCCCGCTCGCGCTGCGCCGGGAGGCTCGGCGCGAGGGCGAGCTCGTCACCGGTGCCGCCGCCGTCATCACCGTCGGCGAGGGTGTGGCCGCTGCTCTGCGCCGCGACCACCCGGACTGGCCCGAGGTCACCGTCGTCCGCAACACCTTCCCCCGGGGCGACGCGACCGGCGTCGCCTCGCCCCCTCGAGGACTCGTGTATGCCGGCCGGCTGGCTGCCGATCGGGAGCTCGAGATCGTGGCCGCGGCCAGCCGGCGGCTCGACCTGCCGGTGACGATCATGGGTCCGGGGGACGCCGAGTGGCTGGAGCGGTTCGACCCGGGTGCCGCCACGGTCGAGCCCAGCGCCGGCCACGACGTCGTCGAGCAGCGGCTCCGGGCAGCCGGCGCCGCACTGGTGACCCACAGCGACCGGTGGGAGAACCACCGCCTCGCCATGCCCAACAAGCTCTTCCACGCCGTGTCCGTCGGGGTGCCCGTCGTCGCGACCGATGTCGGCGAGCTCGGGGCGCTCGTGAGGGAGCACGGGGTGGGGACCCTGTACGCGCCCGGATCGGTGGACGGGCTGGTCACGGCGGTGAGCGAGCTCGTCCGCGACCACACGGCATACCTGCAGGCCGTGGAGGTGGCCCGCGGAGAACTCACGTGGGAGCGCGACTCGGCCACCCTGCTGGGCCTGTACGGGACATGGGGGTGACCCGAAGTCCTCTACACTGACGAGTCGCTGCGCCACACCAGATCACCGGTTCCGTGGCTGTCGAAGCGATCACGACGAGAGATTGGGTGACGGATGTCAGAGGCCGACCAGGCCACCGGCCACCGCGACGCCGACGACGCTGGTGCCAAGGGCGCGCTCGCCGCGGACCAGGCCGCCGCCGACCACGCGGCCAACCGCGAGGCCAACGAGCGGGCCAGCAAGTCCGGCTACCTCACCGAGGTCCAGGTCTACGAGCCCCACCGGGCCGGGCTGCCGCCGCTGGTGCCGTACTTCAAGGAGCTGTGGCACCGCAAGGAGTTCGCCGCCGAGCTCTCGCGCGCCGAGATGCGCTCGGCCAACACCCGGACCTTCTTCGGTCAGGTGTGGCTCGTCATCAACCCGCTGCTGCTCGCGGGCGTCTACTTCATCCTGCTGTTCATCCTGTCGAGCCGGAAGGACGGCGCGGCCTTCTTCGCGCACCTCACGGCCGGCATCTTCACGTTCTACTACCTGTCCGGGGCGATCACGACGGGCGCCCGCTCCGTCGTCGGCGGTGGCGCGCTCATCGCCAACATGTCGTTCCCGCGGCTGCTCATGCCGTTGTCGTCGGTGCGCACGGCGTTCTTCCGGTTCCTGCCGCCGCTCGCGGTCTACTTCATCATCCACGCCCTCACCGGGCAGCCGTGGTCCTGGAAGATGCTGCTGTCGCTGTACTTCCTCGCCTGCCTCACCGCCTTCGGCGCGGGTCTGGCGGCGCTCTTCGCGACGCTGCAGATCTACTTCCGCGACACGTTGAGCTTCCTGCCGTACTTCCTGCGCATCTGGCTCTACCTCAGCCCCGTGCTCTGGTTCATCGAGGAGGTGCCGGGCCGGCTCGCGCCGTTCATGAAGTTCAACCCGCTCTACTCCGTGCTCGGTGGCTTCACCGACCTGCTCGTGCGCTCCGACGTCCCGCCGCTGCACATCTGGGTGCTCGCCGCGGTCTGGTCGATCCTCATGGTCGCCGTCGGTTTCCTGTTCTTCATCTCGAGGGAGCGTGAGTTCGCTGTCCGCCTCTGACCCCGTGTCCCAGCCCGTCGCACCCTCGTCGGAGGAGACCGCCACCGCCGCGCCGGCCGCTCCCGCTGCGTCCGCGCCTGCCGGCACCTCGACCGTGGAGCCCCGCCCGGCGGTGCGCGTCGAGAACGTCTCGGTGACCTACCGCACGACCTTCGAGCGGACCCCGACCTTCAAGCAGGCGATCGTCCGCTTCGGCCGCGGCGAGCGTGCCGTGCGCGAGGTCCACGCCGTCAAGGACGTCTCGTTCGACGTGCCCGAGGGCACGTCGCTCGGCATCATCGGCGCCAACGGCGCCGGCAAGTCGACCCTGATCCGCACCATCGGCGGCATCCTCCCGCCGACGAGCGGCCGGATCGAGGTCCACGGCCGGATCAGCGCGCTGCTCGCGCTCGGCGTCGGCTTCAACCCCAACCTCTCCGGTCGCGAGAACGTCGTCCTCGGTGGTCTGGCCAATGGCCTGACCCGCGCGCAGGTCTCGGCCCGCGCCGAGGAGATCGCCGACTTCTCCGAGCTCGGCGACTTCATGGACCTGCCGATCCGGACCTACTCCTCCGGCATGCGCTCCAAGCTCGCCTTCGCCGTCTCGGTCCACATGGACCCCGACATCCTCATGATCGACGAGGCGCTCTCCGCCGGTGACGCGGCGTTCAAGAAGAAGGCCGCGGACAAGATGGCCGAGCTCATGAAGTCGGCGCGCGCGATGTTCCTCGTCTCGCACGGCCTCGGCTCGATCAAGGAGATGTGCAACCGGGCGATCTGGCTGCACAAGGGCAGCCTCATGCTCGAAGGAACTCCGGACGAGGTCATCGCGGCCTACACGAAGTTCCTCAAGGTCGGTGAGGACGCCTTCAGCCTCGAGGACCTGTGAGTCCTGACGCGCGTCCGGACGTCACGATCGTCACGTCCGGGCACGACGTCGCCGACGCCCGCCTGCACCGCCTCACCCGTGCCCTCGTGCGCCACGGCGCCAGCGTCGAGGTCCTCGGCCTCGGGGCGGAGACCGACGGGCCCACCGGGGCGTCGGTGCGGACGTGGCCGCGCGGGTCGATGGTCGGGCGCGGCGCCCGCGGGCTGACGATGGCCCGTGCCGCACGAGGACGGGTCCTGCTCGCACTCGACCCCGACTCGCTGCTGTGGGCCCGCGTCGTCGGGCGTCTCACCCGCCGACCGGTCGTCGCCGACGTCCACGAGGACTACCGCCGGATGCTCGAGGACCGGGCCTGGGCGCAGGGCGTCCTCGGTCGCGGCGCCCGCGTCGTGGCCCGGGCCGCGGAGACCGTCGCCTCCCGTGCGGACCTCACCCTCGTCGCCGACGAGCACGTCCCGCCCGGCTCGGCCCGGCGGCGCCTCGTCGTGCGCAACGAGGCCGACAAGGAGCTCATCGGACCCTCGCAGCCGTGGGACGAGCGCCCCCGCGCGGCCTACGTCGGGGACGTGCGCGCCAGCCGAGGGCTCTTCGCGATGCTCGACGCGCTGCGGGGGGCACACGAGTGGACCCTCGACGTCGTCGGACCCGTGGCCTCCGCGGACCAGCCCGCCGTCGACGCGCTCCTCGAGGCCGAGCCCGAGCTTGCGGCGCGGGTCTCGTGGCACGGCCGCCAGCCGCCGGCGGAGGCCTGGGCGATCGCCCACGGTGCGTGGGTCGGCTTCGCCCTGCTCGAGGACACCCCGGCCTTCCGCGACGCCCTGCCCTCGAAGCTCCACGAGTACATCGCCGCCGGGCTCATCCCCGTCGTCACCCCGCTGCCCCGCCAGGCGCGGCTCTGCGACGAGGTCGGTGGCTTCGTCGTGGCCGACGGCGAGGAGGCGGGGCAGGTGTTGCGCTCGCTCGCCGCCGACCCGGCCGCACGTACCCGGTTGACCGCCCCCGAGGCGACCGTCGCACGCACGTCCTACGACGAGGCCGCAGAGGCCATCGTCGGGCTGCTCCCGTGACGTCGACGGCGACCCGTCGGGTCCGTGTCGCCATGGTCGTCAACAACGGCATGGCCAACGACTCACGCGTCATCAAGTCCGCCGTCTCGCTGGTGCGCGCCGGTGCCGACGTCACGGCGTTCGGTGTCGCGTCGGCGGGCGCGGCCCAGTCCGAGGCCGTCTGTGGCGGAGCCCGGTTCGTCCGGCTCCCGGTGTTCCCCAAGCGCGGTCTCACACCGGCATACGCCGGCTATGCCGTCCGCCGCAGGCGGGGGCGCCTCGGTCCGGCCGAGCGCTGGCGCACCTCCCTCGCGGCCACGTCGGCCTACGCCGACGCCTTCGTGCCGGCTCTCGTCGAGCACGCACCCGACGTCGTCCACGTCCACGACGTCCACATCCTCGCCGCGGTCCTCGAGGCCTGGCCGGACCCGGCGCAGCGCCCGGTGCTCGTCTACGACGCGCACGAGTACGTCGCGGACCTCGCCGTCTCGGGTGCGAGGACCCGTCGCGTCGTCGACGGGTGGGCGGCCCTCGAGGCCGAGATGATCCCGCACGTCGACCGCGTCATCACCGTCGCCGACGGGATCGCCCGACGGCTCGAGGCGGAGCACGACCTGAGGAACCCCGTCACCGTCGTCCACAACGCGCCGCTGGCGTGGGACGACCTCGTCGCCTCACGCAACCTGCGCGACGAGGCCGGCGTGGGGGAGGGGACGTCGCTCGCCGTCTACTCCGGTGCCGTAAGCGCCGCCCGAGGGCTCGACACGGTCATCGGCGCCCTGCCCTCGGTGCCGGACGTCCACCTCGCCGTCGTCGCGGTGCCGCACCCGCACCCCATGGCTCCCGAGCTCGAGCGCCGCGCCGCCGCGCTCGGCGTGGCCGACCGGCTGCACCTCGTGCCGCCGGTGCCCTCGCAGGAGGTCCCGGCCTACCTCAGCACGGCGGACGTCGCCGTGAGCCCCATCCACGGTGACTCGGCGAGCTACGACATGGCGCTGCCCAACAAGCTCTTCGAGTTCATCCACGCGGGGCTGCCCATCGCCACGAGCGACATCGCCGCCATGGCCGCGTTCGTGCGCGAGCACCACCTCGGCGAGGTCTTCCGGCAGCGTGACGCCGCCGACTGCGCCCGCGCGCTCACGTCCGTTCTGGCGCAGGTCGCCGCTGGTGAGGGCCCGTCGGCGGAGGTCCTGGCCGCGCTGCGCCACGAGTACTCCTGGCAGACCCAGGAGCAGCACCTCGTCGAGCTCTATCGCAACCTCGGGGGCGTGGCGGGCGGTCTGCACCAGCCGACGCACCCGTGGTCCCACGACGAGCTGACGCTCGACTTCTGAGCGCGGCCGGTCCGACCCGTCCAGAGGGACGAGCCGGCCCGGGGAGCGTCAGCCGCGGCCGAGGCCGAGCTCGTCGAGGGTCGGTCCGATGCCGTTGATCGCAGGAGCGTGAGCGTTGGTGCGCGCGGCGTTCCAGACGGCGTAGACCGCGCCCTGGTCGAGGGCCGTGAGCACGGTGGCCTCGCGCAGGTGGCGCATCGCCTCCGGGTTGCGCCGGATCGAGATCCACCAGCCGTGGGGGAGACCGTGCTTGCCCACCTGGCGACGGATGAACTGACGCTGGACGGTGTTCTGGGCGACGACCTTGGCCCAGCGCGGCGAGTACTTGCGCAACGGCCGGTCGACGGCGACGGCGTTGGTCGGCCGGCTCAGCAGGGTGACGGTGTCGGCGAGCTCGGCGAGCCCGTCGTCAGCCACGCTCTGGGGACCGATGAGGTGGAGCCGGCCACCGTTGTCGCGGACACGCTGGATCTGGCTGCGGACGACCTTGGGGATCGGCACGGTGAACACCATCGTCACCTGCTCGCCGCGCGCGTGCTGGACGACGGGGGACTCGACGTGGAAGTCCTTGCCCTTGGGCGAGGCCTCGAGCGGCGCGAGGTCCGCGGCGTCGAGCTCGGCGTGGTCCAGGCCGGGGGCGAACTGCTCGGTGAGACGGTCCACCGCGGGCTGGAGCTGGGCGTAGCGCTCGAACTGGTCGGCGTGGCGCTTGGACGCCGTCCGGTCCTCCTCGGTGGCCGAGAGCACCCGCTCGGCGGTGGCGACATAGGCCTCGGCGAGGTCCTCGGCGTCGACGCCGTCGTTGCGGACCCACAGGGGGTAGCCGTCGAGGATCTCGGTGGCGGCGTGGTCCCACTCGTGCGCCGACATGATCGGCAGGCCGGTGGAGATGTAGTCGAAGACCTTGCCGGAGGTGACGTACTTGCCGCCGACGAGACAGAGGATGAGGGCGTCCCAGCTCTCGTAGACCGCAGCGGTGTCGGCCTTGGCGACGGGCCCGCCGAAGCTCACGCCGTGCTCGGCGTACTCGTTGATGACGGCGGCCTGGGCGTTGATCCCGAGCGCTGAGCCGGACCCGAGGTGCCCGCGGAAGACGAGCCGGGAGCGGCGCAGGACCTCGTTGTCCTCGCGGGCGAGGCGCCAGCCCTCGCACAGGGCGCGCATCCGGTGCGCGTCGAAGGTCACCGTGCCGAGGAAGCCGAAGGTGAGGCCGGCTTCGGGGTCGGGCACCTTGTGCTCGATCCGGTTGGTGCCGATGGCGATGTCGCTGCCGTTGCGCGCGATGTGCATGCGGTCGGCGGCCTCGGGATAGAGACCGGCATACGCGTCCCGGATGGGGCGGTTGACGAACCACGCCTCGGTGGCGTGGTCGACGAGCTCCTGCTCGAAGACGCCCGCGCGCGAGTCGGGCCCGAAGGCCGGCACGTCGCGCAGGATGTCGATGGCCCACGCGTCGCGGTAGTCGATGACGTAGGGCAGGCCGTTGCGCTTGTGGAGGTCGAGGGCCGGCGCGAAGAACGTGTACGGCGACGCCGACGTCAGCAGCAGGTCTGGGGGAGTGTCCATGGCGTCGTGGATCTCGCGCACCGACTCGACGAGCTGGTCGTGCCAGCGGCCGAACACGACCTCCGGGAACTGCTCGGTGTCGCCGCGCCGGTGCTGCTTGAGCCAGCGACCGGGCTGGTGCGCCCGCAGCTCGGAGTAGGTGCGGATGTCGGTCTCGAAGTCCTCGCGGTAGAGCGGGAGCCGGTGGATCTCGATCCGCGGGTCGACGAGGTCGGACAGGGAGCTGTCGAGGCCCTGCTCACGACGCCAGGCGCTCTCGGTGAGCGTGACCACGGTGACCTTCCAGCCAGAGCGCACGAAGGCGTTCGCCGTGGCCAGCTTGCGGTAGACGCAGGACTTGGCCGCCGGCGGGAACCCCCAGGCGAGGTAGAGCAGGTGGGGCTGGTCGCTCATGCGGTGGTGGTGCCTTCCGGGCGGAGGAGGAGGTGCTCGAGCTTCGGTCCGACGACGGACCAGTCGTAGGTGGCGCGGGTCCACTCGGTGCTCTCGCGGGCGGACTCCTCGAGGCTGATGCCGTCGGTGTGCTCGATGATGCGCTGCGCGGCCTCCTCGGGCGTCTCGACGACCCACGAGTCCGGGAACATCGTGCGGGGTCCGCCGTAGGCCGCGACGAACGGCCAGTTGCGGATGACGGGCAGGGCGCCGCTGGCCGCGCCCTGGATGGCGGCCTCGTGCGTGCCCTCGCGCAGGCTCGACGAGAGAATGACGCCGACGCGGCGCAGGGCGTGGCCGACGTCCTTGCTGTAGCCCATCTTGCGGACACCGGGGCCGAGGTCCTCGATGCGCTGGGTCACCTGGTCGCGGTAGTCGCGCGCGGTCGCGGTGAGCTGCTCGACGGGGGCGAACTCGGAGCCGAACAGCCGCATCTGCCACCGGTCGTCGTGGTTGCGCAGGATCTCGAGCACGTCGAGGGCCCAGAGCGGGTCCTTGACCATCTGCGCCCAGCCGACCAGCGCGATGGTGCGCTCCCACGACCCGCGCTTGGGCCGGGCGTAGTCGCCGAGGACGTTGCGGTTGGGGATGACGTGCAGCGTGGGCCCGGAGTCCACCGCAGGCGTCCCGACCTGCGTGAGGTTGCGGATGTGCTCGGCGACGAACACGAGGTCGTCGATGCCGCTCCAGTCGGTCATGTGCGGGAACTGCGTGAACGCCTCGTAGCTGTGGATCCGGCTCACCGTGCGCGCCCTGAGGTCGGGCAGCATCGAGGTCCACACCATCGCGCGATGGCCCCACTCGGTGAAGACCGTGTCGGCCCAGTCGAAGTCCTCGCGCACCTCGGCGGGCACCGTGAACGGTATGCCGTCCGCCTGCCTGAGGCGGTTGGCGACGAGCTTGCGGGGAGTTGCCTCCCACGGACCCTTGGGCACGGTGCGCAGGTCGAGGGTGCGGATCTCGACGTCGTCGCGCTGCGACCACTCGTCGATGATGCCTCGGGCGAAGTTGAAGTTGCTCACCGTCGTCACGAGCAGGCGGTGCGGTCGTGAGATGTCGGGCTCCGCGTGGGTGCGGGTCCGCTCGGTCGGGGTCGACAGGGCCTGGAACGCCTTGGACACGCGCAGCGGAGCGAGGTAGCCGACGGGGTCCTGGGCGTAGGGGGACGCGAGGCCCTCGAAGTGGAAGTAGCGGTGGAAGAGGAGGTCGAACGCGTCCTGGAGGTGCCCACCGGCGGCGTCGTGGTCGCGCCGGTTGTACGCGCCGTCGGCCTCGGCGACGCTGAGCCGGACCAGCTCGGCGGTGTCGGGCGGCAGCGTGCCCGCGCTGAGGTCGGCCACGGCCTTGCGGACCCGGAGCACCAGGCCGCGGGAGCCGGGCACGGACGGTCCGACGCCGGCATACAGACGGTAGGCGGAGGTCGGGGCCTTGCGACGGGTGAGGCGCTCGCCGACCCAGGCCGCACCGGTGGCGGCCGCCTGGCCGGCGCCGGGGACGCGGCTGGCGGCGATGGTGCCGGAGATCAGGGCGTCGCGCCGCCGGGGGACGTCGAGGACGCGTCGGTCGAGGGCCCGCAGGGCGCGCTCGCGCACCTCGCCCGGCGACCTCGGCACCGACGTCGCGCGCCGCTTGACGGCCTTGGCCACCTTGGCGGCCACTGGTTCGCGGTGCGGGATCGGGAGGGCGCCGGGGCTGGCGCCTCGGGTCGAGGGCGTCGTGGGCTGGTCCACGCAGAGTGCTCCTGGCCGTGTCGGGGTCGCGGTCTCGGGCGGGACGGCCCGTTGGGGCGGGGCGCTCCCGGGTCGTTCACGATACCGGCTGGCGGGCACAACCCCGGCCTCGGGACGAGGAGCGGGCCGGGGCCCGGCCCCGGCGGAGGTGGCAGACTACGGCGCAGCCGTGGGCGGCGGAATCCCGCCGCGTCGCCGCCCCTGCGAGGTGGCGACCACCTGAAGACGAGATGAGGAGCCCGTTCGTGGGAGTGAGCATCCAGCCCAGCGCCGATGTGTCGGAGGCGGCACAGATCGGTGACGGTTCGAGCGTGTGGCACCTGGCCCAGGTCCGTGAGAAGGCGGTCCTCGGCACGAACTGCATCATCGGACGGGGCGCCTACGTCGGGACCGGCGTGACGATGGGCGACAACTGCAAGCTGCAGAACTACGCCCTCGTCTACGAGCCCGCCGTCCTCGAGGACGGCGTCTTCGTCGGGCCCGCCGTCGTCTTCACCAACGACTACTTCCCGCGCGCCATCGACCCCGACGGCACGATCAAGCGCGGTGACGACTGGGAGGCCGTGGGCGTGACCTGCAAGCAGGGCTCGTCGATCGGTGCTCGGTCCGTCTGCGTCGCTCCGGTGACCATCGGTCGTTGGGCGCTCGTCGCCGCCGGGTCGGTCGTCACCAAGGACGTGCCCGACTTCGCCCTCGTCGCGGGGGTGCCCGCCCGGCGGATAAGGTGGGTCGGCCGTGCTGGCGTCCCCCTCGAGGCCGGTGACGAGCCCGGCACCTGGGTCTGCCCCAAGACCGGCGAGACCTACATCGAAGACCACGAGAGCCTGACGGAGGCCCCGAAGTGAACGAGTTCATCCCCCCGGCGAAGCCGCTCATCGGAGACGAGGAGCGCGCCGCTGTCGACCGCGTCCTGCGCAGCGGCATGCTCGCCCAGGGCCCCGAGGTCAAGGCGTTCGAGGAGGAGTTCTCCGCGCACTTCGAGCTGGGTCGCGCCTGCGTGGCCGTGAACTCGGGCACGAGCGGCCAGCACCTCGGCCTGCTCTCCAGCGGCGTCAAGGCCGGCGACGAGGTCATCGTCCCGTCCTTCACCTTCGCCGCGACCTGCAACTCGGTGGCCCTCACCGGTGCGACGCCTGTCTTCGCCGACATCGACGCCGACGACTTCTGCATCAGCCCGGCCGCCATCGAGGCCAGGATCACCGACAAGACCGTCGGCATCATGCCGGTCCACCTCTACGGCCACCCCGCCAAGATGGACCAGATCATGGCGATCGCCGACAAGCACGGCCTCCAGGTCTACGAGGACGCCGCGCAGGCGCACGGCGCCTCGCTGGGCGGCACGCCGGTCGGTGCGTTCGGCACGTTCGCGATGTTCTCGCTCTACCCGACCAAGAACATGACGAGCGGTGAGGGCGGCATGGTCTCGGTGGGTGACGCCGAGGTCGAGCGCCTCATGCGTCTCTACCGCAACCAGGGCATGGAGAAGCAGTACCACAACGAGGTCGTCGGATTTAACACCCGCATGACCGACATCCACGCCGCCATCGGCCGTGTCCAGCTCACCAAGGTCGGCGCCTGGACCAAGGCCCGCCAGGACAACGCCGCCTTCCTCACCGCGAACCTCGAGGGCGTCACGACGCCCCCCGTCGCCGACGGCGCCGTCCACGTCTACCACCAGTACACCGTGCGCGTACCCGAGGACCGTGACGGCTTCGCCGCCGCGCTCAAGGAGCAGTTCAACGTCGGCTCGGGCATGTTCTACCCGGTGCCCAACCACCAGCTCAAGCCGTTCGCCGGCGGCACTGCCGACGCCGACCTCCCCGAGACGATGAAGGCCGCCGCCGAGTGCCTCTCGCTCCCGGTGCACCCGTCGCTGAGCCAGTCCGACCTCGAGCGCATCGTCGGGGGCGTCAACACCCTCGCCAAGGCAGGTGCCTGATGGCCAACCTGCGCGCCGGCCTCATCGGCCTCGGCATGATGGGCCGCCACCACGGCCGCGTGCTCGGCAGCCTGCCCGGCGTCGACCTCGTCGCCGTCGCCGACCCGGGTGGCGACGTCCACGGCATCGCCGGTGGTCGCCCCGTCCTCGAGAGCGTCGAGCAGCTCATCGAGCAGGGCATCGACTACTGCATGGTCGCCGTCCCGACGATCTACCACGAGCAGGTCGGCCTCGCCCTCGCCGAGGCGGGCGTCCACGCGATCATCGAGAAGCCCCTCGCCCAGGACACCCCGGCCGCCACCAAGGTCGCCGAGGCGTTCGAGGCCAAGGGTCTCGTCGGCGCCGTGGGCCACATCGAGCGCTACAACCCCGCCCTGCAGGAGGCGCGCCGCCGCCTCGAGGCCGGCGACCTCGGTGACGTCTACCAGGTGAGCACTCGCCGCCAGGGCCCGTTCCCGGCACGCATCGCCGACGTCGGCGTGGTCAAGGACCTCGGCACGCACGACATCGACCTCACCGCGTGGGTCACGCAGCAGACCTTCACCTCGGTGGCCGCGCGGACGGCATACAAGAGCGGTCGCGAGTTCGAGGACCTCGTCGCGGTGACCGGCCAGCTGTCCAACGGCGTGGTGACCAACCACCTCGTCAACTGGCTGTCGCCGCTCAAGGAGCGCGTCACGATCATCACCGGTGAGAAGGGCGCGTTCGTCGCCGACACCCTCACCGCCGACCTCACCTTCTACGCCAACGGCGAGGTGCAGACGACCTGGGACGACATCGCGAACTTCCGCGGCGTCTCCGAGGGTGACGTCGTCCGCTACGCGATCTCCAAGCCCGAGCCGCTGCGCGTCGAGCACGAGCAGTTCCGCGACGCGGTGCTCGGCAAGGAGGCCGACATCGTCACGATGACCCAGGGCCTGCAGACGGTCCGTGTCGCCGAGGCCTGCATCGAGTCGGCGAGCACGGGTCAGACCGTCACGCTCTGACCTCACCGTCCAGGACGAGATCCAGCGTGGGGCCGATGCCGTTGACGGCATCGGCCCTCGCGTTGTCCTGGGCCGCGCACCAGACGGTGTAGACCGCGTTGGCGTCCGCCGCCGTGAGGACGTCCGCGCCGGCCAGGGCCGCGCGGGCCTCGGAGGAGCGGCGTATGCCGTACCACCACAGGGTGCCCGGCCCGAGGGTGCGGTTGCCGGCCGCGGACACGGCCTTGTCGAGGACACCGCGGGCGATGTGGAGCACCCACCGCGGACGGCCCTTGACCAGGCCGGCAGGTGCAGGGCCACGGCCCGCCGGACGGCGCACGACGACGTGCCGGTCGGCCGCGGCGACGACCTCGGGGCCGACGACGCTCGGACCGATGAGGGTGACCTCGTGGCCGTGCGCCCGCAGACGCTGGATCGAGTGCGCCAGCAGGAGGGCTGCCGGTCGGGTGGCGACGACGACGACGCGGCTCATGCGCCGGCCTCCGGGACGAGGGCGTGGGTGAGCCGTTCGACGGCAGGCACGATCTGGGCGCTGCGCTCGTAGCGGCGGGAGTAGGCCAGGGCGGCGGCACGCTCCTCAGCGGTCGCCTCCAGGGCGCGGCGGGCCCCGGCCCGGAAGGCGCGCGCGACGGCCTCCGGGGTGAGGTCGTCGTTGGGCTCCCACAGCGGGTAGTCCCGCAGGATCTCGACCGCGGCGTGGTCGGGGGCGTGGGCGGACACGATGGGCAGCCCGGTGGCGACGTAGTCGTAGACCTTGCCCGACGTGACGTAGCGACCGCCGACGAGGCAGAGGACGAGGGCGTCCCAGCCGGCATACACGGCAGGGGTCTCGGCCTTGGGGACCGGACCGCTGAGGCTGACACCGTCGTCGGCGAACTCGTCGATGATCCGGGCGTGGGCGTTGCTGCCGCGGGCCGAGCCCGCGCCCACGTGGCCGCGGAACTCGAGGTGTGACCTCGCGAGGACCGGGTCGTCGCGCCGGGCGAGGCGCCACCCCTCGCAGACGGCCCGGGTGAGCTCGGCGCCGAAGGTGATGGTGCCGAGGTAGCCGAAGGTGAGACCCACTTCGGGGTCGGGTGTGCGGGGCGCCGGGCGGTCGAGGTCGTCGAGGTCGCTGCCGTTGCGCACGACGTGGAGGTCGTCGGCCCGCGCCGGGTAGAGCTCGGCATAGGCGTCACGGATCGGGGTGTTGACGAACCATGCCTCGTGCATCGACTCCATGAGCGCGGCCTCGATGCGGCCCTTGCGACTGTCGGGCTCGAAGGCGGGCACGTCATTGAGGATGTCGATCGCCCACGCGTCGCGGTAGTCGAGGACGAACGGGACGCCGGTGCGCCGGTGCAGGTCGAGCGCCGGCGCGAAGAACGTGTAGGGCGCCGCCGTCGTGAGGACGAGATCGGCGGGGTGCGCGTCGTCGACCTCTCGGACGCGGGCGACGAGCTCGTCGTGCCACCGGCCGAAGACCGGCTCGGGGAACGTCTCCTCGTCCTCGCGGCGGTGCCGCTTGAGCCACGACAGCGGCCGCTGGGCGCGCTCCTTGGCGTAGGTGCGGATGTCGGTCTCGAGGTCCTCGCGCATGAGCGGGAGGCGGACCACGTCGATGTCGGGGTCGACGAGGGCGCTCAGCGACAGGTCGAGTCCGTGCTCACGCCGCCAGGCCTCCTCGCTGAGCGTGACGACGGTGACGTGCCACCCGTGGCGGTTGAAGAGGTTGGCGGTCGCGAGCAGCCGGTAGGTGCACGACTTGGCCGCCGGCGGGAAACCCCACGCGAGGTAGAGCAGGTGCGGAGCGGCCATCGGGGTCAGCGCTGGGGCAGGTGCTCGGCGAGGGCTGCGACGGTGGCTTGCGCCGCGTTGCCGTCGCCGTAGGGCGCGGCGTCCGTGGGTTCGGGGTCGGCGCGGTCGACGAGGGCCGTGAGGCCGTCGAGGTCGAGGGCGAGGACGTTCCAGCCGAGGTCGACGGTCTCGGTCCACTCGGTCTCGGTGCGCACCGTGGTGCACGGGGTACGCAGGAGGAAGGCCTCCTTCTGCAGTCCACCGGAGTCGGTGACGACGGCCTTGGCGTGCTGGATCGCGCCGACCATCGCGGGGTAGTCGAGGGGCTCGATCGTGTGCAGCGAACCCTGGGTGAGGTCGATGCCGTGCTCCTTGGCCTTCGCGACGAGGCGCGGGTGGGCGGTGAGCACGACCGGGTAGGGGAGGGCGGCGAGGCCCGTGACGATCGCGCCGAGGCGCGCGGGGTCGTCGGTGTTCTCGGCGCGGTGGATCGTGGACAGGACGTAGCCGCCCGCCTCCACGCCCTCGGGCAGGCCCGGTGGGACGTCCTTGACCCGCTCGGCGGTGGCGAGGCACACGTCGGTCATGACGTCGCCGGTGACGACGGCGCGCTCACCGAGGCCCTCGTCGGCCAGGTGCTGGCGGGCGACCTCGGTCGGGGCGAGGCACAGGTCGGCGGCGTGGTCGGTGAGCACCCGGTTGTGCTCCTCGGGCATGCGGCGGTTGAACGAGCGCAGGCCGGCCTCGAGGTGGGCCAAGGGGTAGTGCAGCTTCACCGCGGAGAGCGCACCGGCGATCGTGCTGTTGGTGTCGCCGTAGACGAGGACCCAGTCGGGGTCGTGCTCGTCGAGGACCGCGTCGAGCTGGGTGAGCATCGAGCCGGTCTGCACGCCGTGCGAGCCCGAGCCGACGCCGAGGTGCACGTCGGGCGCCGGGATCTGGAGGTCCTCGAAGAAGACGTCGGACATCTTCGCGTCGTAGTGCTGTCCGGTGTGGACGATCACGTGCTCGTGGCCGGCGGTTGCGAGGGCCTGGGCGATGGGAGCGAGCTTCACGAACTGGGGGCGGGCGCCGACGATGCTGAGTACCTTCACGGAGGACAATCTAGGGGGTGGCAAGGGCCGGGGGCGGCGGCGGGAGGTCCGCGGGTGACGTCGGTGGTCCGATCGCTCGGTACGATGGCGCCCGATGCCCAGCACCGCGTTGCCCTGCACCGCGAACCCCGATCCAAGGAGTCACCCCGTGAAGATTGCCGTCGTCGCCCTCGGCAAGATCGGCCTTCCGCTCGCCGTGCAGTTCGCGAGCAAGGGCCACGACGTCGTGGGAGTCGACGTCAACCAGGCCCTGGTCGACGTCGTCAACGAGGGGCGCGAGCCCTTCCCGGGTGAGGCCGAGCTCGACGAGCGCCTCTCGACGCTCGTGCCCGAGGGCAAGCTCGTCGCGACCACCGACTACGCGCAGGCCATCCCCGGTGCCGACGCCGTCGTGGTCGTCGTCCCGCTCTTCGTCAACGACGAGACGTGGCAGCCCGACTTCGGCTGGATGGACTCCGCGACGGCGTCCATCGCCGAGCACCTCACCCCCGGGACCCTCGTGTCCTACGAGACGACGCTCCCGGTCGGCACCACCCGCACCCGCTGGAAGCCGATGCTCGAGCAGGGCTCCGGCCTCGTCGAGGGCAAGGACTTCCACCTCGTCTTCTCGCCCGAGCGGGTCCTCACGGGCCGCGTCTTCGCCGACCTGCGCAAGTACCCCAAGCTCGTCGGCGGCCTGAGCGCCGAGGGTGCGGCCAAGGCCACCGAGTTCTACGAGGCCGTCCTCGACTTCGACGACCGCCCCGATCTTGAGCGCGGCAACGGCGTCTGGGACCTCGGTTCGGCCGAGGCCTCCGAGCTGGCCAAGCTCGCCGAGACGACCTACCGCGACGTCAACATCGGCCTCGCCAACCAGTTCGCGAAGTTCGCCGAGGGCAACGGCATCGACATCCACCAGGTCATCGACGCGAGCAACAGCCAGCCCTACAGCCACATCCACCGCCCGGGCATCGCCGTCGGTGGCCACTGCATCCCGGTCTACCCCCGCCTCTACCTCTTCAACGACCCCGAGGCGACCGTCGTGCGCGCTGCGCGCGAGGCCAACATGGGTATGCCGGACCACGCCACGCTGCTCCTCGAGGGCGCCTACGGCGACCTCAAGGGCGCCCGCGTCGCCGTCCTCGGCGCCTCCTACCGCGGTGGCGTCAAGGAGACCGCCTTCTCCGGTGTCTTCCCGCTCGTCGACGCCCTGCGCGCCAAGGGCGCCGAGGTCCTCGTCCACGACCCGATGTACACCGACGACGAGATCGCCGGCTTCGGCTGGGCGCCGTACCACGTGGGCGACGAGGTCGACGCCGCCGTGGTGCAGGCCGACCACGCCGAGTACCGCGAGCTGTCCGCGTCGGACCTTCCGGGCCTCAAGGCGATCGTCGACGGCCGCAAGGTCACCGACGCCGCTCGCTTCGAGGGTGTCCCGCACCGCGTGATCGGTCTGGCCACCGCGCACTGACCCCACACGCCGCGACGGCCCCGACGGCACTGCCGTCGGGGCCGTCGCGTGCTCAGGGGTGGACGGGCTCATACCGATGTGGTCACAGTGAGCCATGTGCACGGTGGTGCTCATGAGGCAGATATCCACCCATCTGGGTAGCCTGTTCGGGTCTCCGACCCCAACCCGAGGGGCTTGCCATGCTCCCTGCACGACCCGCCACCGCACGACTTCGCACGGCGTGGGGGCGGCGTGCCCTCGTCGTCGCCACCGTCGCGGCGACCCTGACGGTCGCCCCCATGCTGCCCACGACGGCCAAGCCGGCGCCGGTGCCCACGCAGAACCACGTTATCCCGCTCACGGGGGTCGACGCCCGCGCCCGCGGCGCCGCCGACTCCGTGCCGGTGGAGGACAGGATGCGCGTCGCCGCGCTCTCCGCGGCGATCCCGGTGGGGGACAGCTCGATCGTGGGTGTCACCTGGGACGCCCACGAGGCCAGTGGCACCGAGGTGGGTGACGTCCAGGTCCGCACCCGCAGCGGTGGGCGGTGGTCGGCCTGGGAGGAGCTCCACGTCGACGCGAGCCATGGCCCCGACGAGGGCACCACCGAGGCGGCGGGGGCCCGGCACGGCAGTGCGCCGCTCGTCGTGGGGGACGACGTCGACGACCTCCAGGTGGGTGTCGTGACGACCTCGGGCAAGGCGCCGCGTGACCTG
Organism: Knoellia sp. LjRoot47; assembly: GCF_964253435.1. Classification (NCBI taxonomy): domain Bacteria; kingdom Bacillati; phylum Actinomycetota; class Actinomycetes; order Micrococcales; family Intrasporangiaceae; genus Knoellia; species Knoellia sp. LjRoot47. Next base: position 106,612 of record NZ_CAXUQS020000001.1, on the reverse strand, counting down.
CAGGTCGACCTCATCGACCCCGGCGCCTCGCGTGCCGACAGCCAGCCGGCGCTGCCGTCGGCGGGAGCCGCGGGCGTCCGCCCGACGATCAGGACCCGGGCCGACTGGGGCGCCGACGAGTCGATCCGCAAGGGCTCGCCGAACTACGCGCACATCGACGTGGGCTTCGTCCACCACACGGCGGGCTCGAACTCCTACGGCACCGGCGACGTCCCCGGCATCATCCGCGGGATCTACACGTACCACGTGAAGTCCTTGGGCTGGAACGACATCGGCTACAACTTCCTCGTCGACAAGTGGGGCCGGATGTGGGAGGGGCGAGCGGGCGGCATGGACCGCGCCGTCGTCGGTGCCCACACCCTCGGCTACAACTCGCACTCGTTCGCGATGGCCGCCATCGGCAACTACAACTCGACCGCGGTTCCGGCCGCCGTCGAGAGCGCCTACACCTCGCTGTTCGCGTGGAAGCTCGGTCTGGCCCACGTGGACCCGACCTCGACCACCACGCTGACCGACGCCGACGGCTCGCCGACCAAGGTCTTCCGCAACGTGTCCGGTCACCGCGACTTCGGTGACTCGGGCAAGGGCACCGAGTGCCCGGGGACCGTGCTCTACAACCGCATCGAGACGCTCCGCCCGCGCATCAAGACCGCCCAGGGCGCGATGTTCTACGCGCCTCGGGTCGACCGGACGTCGTGGACCTACGGCACCGGTGGCGCCGCGAAGATCTCGGCGACGACGTCCAAGGCGCTTGCCTGGCGGCTCGAGGTCCGGTCGGTCTGCTCCGGCGCGGTGCTCACCACCCGGACCGGCACCTCCGCGGCGACCTCGCTCGCCGCCACCTGGGACGGGCGGATCGGGTCCGCCGCGGCCCCGCCCGGCGGCTACACCCTGACGCTCACGGCCACGGCGGGCTCGGGCAGCACGAGCATCGCCACCCCGTGGCAGACGGCCGTCACCGTCGGTGACGCCCCCGGTGCGCCCCCCGGCTACTGCCCGCCGCGCCTGGGTGGCGCGAGCCGGTTCGACGTCGCCGTCGCCGCGAGCCGGGAGGCCGACTCCGGCACGACCTCGGTCGTCATCGCCAACGGTCGCGACAACGCCATGGGTGACGCCCTCGTGTCCGCACCGCTGGCGCGGGCCAAGGACGCCGTCCTCCTCCTCACCGACGCGACCGGGCTTCCCACCGCGACGCGGACCGAGCTGACCCGCCGAGGTGCGCGGACGGCATACGTCGTGGGTGGCGAGGGTTCCGTGGGTCAGGTCGTCATCGACCAGCTCAAGGCGCTCGGCGTCACCTCGGTCGAGCGGTTCGGCGGGCGTGACCGCTACGCCGTGGCGGCGAACGTCGCCCGGGCCGCGGCGCCCGGTGGCGCTCCCGACGTCTTCGTCGCGAGCGGCAAGCAGGACGCGATGGCGGACGGACTCGTGACGTCGGGACTCGCGTCCTCACTGGCTCGCCCGATCCTGCTCTCGCCGGCAGCGACGCCGTCGCCGGCGACCACGCAGGCCCTCACCGACCTCGGCGTGCAGCGCACCACCGTGGCCGGTGGGCCGGCCTCCGTCTCGGACGAGGTCATGGCGCAGCTCCCGTCACCGACGCGTCTCGGCGGAGCCTCGCGGTATGCCGTGTCCGTCGCCGTCGCCCAGTGGGGCTCGCGCAACGGCGTCGACGGCAGTGACGTCCTCGCCTCGTCCGGTGCCCCGGAGGCCCTGGCCGACGCGCTCTCCGGCGGCCAGCTCGGGCGGCAGCTGTTCTACGTCCGTCCCACGGGCGTGCCGGGTGAGGTGGCGACCGAGCTCGACTCGCGCGCCGGCCTGGAGCGGGTCACCGTCATGGGTGGCGAGGGGAGCGTCCCGCCACTCGTCGCGGGGCGCCTGCAGCAGTCCGTCATGAGGTGACCGACACGGTGCAGTGAGCCCTGCAACGGGCGCACGACGACCGACGGCGGCACGGCCGGGAACCCTCCCGGTCGTGCCGCCGTCGTCTGTCTGGGTCGCGCAGTGAGCGCGGAGCGCGGAGTGCGGCCGACGCGGAGCGGCCTCAGGCGTCGAGGGCGAAGGTGAGCTCGGGGCCGGTCTTGTCGCGCAGCTCGTCCTCGGTGACGCCCGGCGCGAGCTCGCGCACGACGAGGCCGTCGGCGGTGATGTCGATGACCGCGAGGTCGCTGATGATGCGCTGGACGACGCCGAGACCCGTGATGGGCAGGTCGCACTCGTCGACGATCTTGTGGGAGCCGTCCTTGGCGACGTGCTCCATGAGGACGATGACCCGCTTGGCGCCGTGGACGAGGTCCATCGCGCCGCCCATGCCCTTGACCATCTTGCCGGGGATCATCCAGTTGGCGATGTCGCCGCCACGCGAGACCTGCATCGCGCCGAGGATGGCCGCGTCGACCTTGCCGCCGCGGATCATGCCGAAGCTCGTGGCGCTGTCGAAGTAGCTCGCGCCGCGACGGGTCGTCACCGTCTCCTTGCCGGCGTTGATGAGGTCGGGGTCGACCGCGTCCTCGCTCGGGTAGGCGCCGACGCCGAGGATGCCGTTCTCGGACTGCAGGACGATCTCGACGTCGTCGGGGACGTGGTTGGGGACCAAGGTCGGCAGTCCGATGCCGAGGTTGACGTAGGAACCGTCGGTGAGCTCGGACGCGGCGCGGGCGGCCATCTCGTCACGGGTGAGCGGCATGGCTCAGGCCTCCTTGGGGGTCTGCGTGGTCACGGTGCGCTTCTCGATCCGCTTGTCGGCGGCCTGCTCCGGGGTGAGCGGGACGACCCGCTGGACGTAGATGCCCGGCAGGTGGATTTCGTCGGGGTCGAGGTCGCCGGGCTCGACGAGCTCCTCGACCTCGGCGACCGTCACCCGGCCGGACATGGCACAGAGCGGGTTGAAGTTGCGCGAGGACTTGTTGAAGACGAGGTTGCCGTGGCGGTCACCCTTCCAGGCCCGCACGAGGCCGAAGTCGGCGGTGATGCCCTCCTCGAGCACGAAGGTCCGCTCCTCGCCACCGAGGCCGAAGGTGCGCGTCTCCTTGGGAGGTGAGGCGACCGCGACGCTGCCGTCCGCGGCATACCGCCAGGGGAGCCCACCGTCCGCGACCTGGCTGCCGACGCCGGTCGGGGTGAAGAAGGCCGCGATCCCGGCACCGCCGGCGCGCAGGCGCTCGGCGAGCGTGCCCTGCGGGGTCAGCTCGACCTCGAGCTCTCCCTCGAGGTACTGGCGGGCGAACTCCTTGTTCTCGCCGACGTACGACGAGACCATCCGACGGATCTGCTTGGCGCCGAGGAGGATGCCGAGGCCCCAGTCGTCGACGCCACAGTTGTTGGAGAAGACCTCGAGGTCACGCACCCCCCGGGTGTGCAGCTCGGCGATGAGAACGCTGGGGATGCCGCAGAGCCCGAACCCGCCGACGGCCAGGCTGGCACCGTCGCGGACGTCCTCGAGGGCTGCGGCTGCAGAGGAGACGACCTTGTCCATGCCGGGCACTCTAGTTCCCGCGGGGGAGGGTACCGATGTGGTGGGGGTCCAGTGGTCCGAGTGGGTCATGGGGTGACGACACCCTCCGTGGATCCTGTGGCGAGACCACGACCTTGCCGCAAATTCTTCGGCGGGAAGGGGGGTCTGACGAAGTACATGCGTGTAATTTGCTCCATTCACTTGCGAAACCAGTGTGACTGATGGGACAACTATCGAGCCAACGTGTCTGGAGTGACGGCTGTGATGTCACTCCCGGCCACGTGTCCACCCCTGTCGTGCTCGCCCCTGAGGAGCTTTCGTTGACGCGCGCCACCCTGCCTGCCACGTCGACCCGAGGACCCGTTCGCGCCCTCGGTGCCGTCTCCGTCTCCCTGCTCTCGATCCCCCTCGGCCTCTCGGTCTCGGGCGGCAGCGCCGTCGCGGCCGTGGGCGCGAGCGTGCCGCCGCCGCCGACCAAGTCGCTGCCGGCCGACCTCGACATCGCGCCGAAGTACCAGGCGGGCTACCGGTGCCTCACGGGTGACCTGCCGGGTCCCACGGCGTTCGCGCAGCTCCTCAACAGCCACTACGGCCGGCACATCTACGGCATCAACCGCACGTGCGCGGCCGAGCACGGCGAGGGTCGTGCGCTGGACTGGATGAACAACGCCAACACGGCGGAGGGACTGGCGCTGGGCAACGCCATCACCCGCTGGCTGTCGGCTCCCGACTCCGAGGGTCGCCCCGGCGCGATGGCCCGCCGGTTCGGCATCAACTACATCATCTGGAACCGCCAGATGTGGCGCGCCTACGACCCCGGTCGTGGCTGGGCGCCCTACAGCGGCGTCTCGCCGCACACCGACCACATCCACATCTCTTTCACCTGGGACGGCGCCTACAAGCAGACGTCGTGGTGGACCGGCAAGGCCCTCACCGAGGTCCGCTTCACGGGCCCGACGACCAACGCCGGCGCACCGCTGCCCGTCGTCACCCCGCCGCTCACCGCCAGCGGCTACCCGCTGCTCAAGCGTGGCGACACCGGCAAGGACGTCATGCTCGCCCAGGGCGTGCTCGGCCTCACCAAGGACGGCCAGTTCGGTGCCGCCACCGAGACCACCCTCAAGTCGTGGCAGACCCGCAACGCCGTGCCCCTGACGGGCCAGCTCGACAACGCCACGTGGACCAAGATGGTGAGCCTCAAGCTCGTCCCGTCGCGCAACGGCGGCTCGACCACCACGACCAGCCCGCTCTCGGCCTACGTCAACACGGTCCTGCAGCGCGGCTCCAAGGGTGCGGCGGTCGTGGCCCTGCAGAAGGCCCTCGGCATCTCGGCCGACGGCAGCTTCGGCCCCGGCACCGAGACCAAGGTCAAGGCCTACCAGGCGTCGAAGAAGATCAGCCCCACCGGCGTCGTCGCGAAGTCGACGTGGCAGGCGCTCATGGGCACGACCCCGGCCTCGCCGACGGCGCACCCGCTCCAGCAGTTCGCGACGACGGTCCTCCAGCGTGGGTCCAAGGGTGCGGCCGTCACGGCTCTGCAGAAGGCGCTCGCGATCGGCGCCGACGGCTCGTTCGGCCCCGGTACCGAGACCAAGGTCAAGGCGTACCAGAAGTCCAAGGGCCTCACCGTGACCGGCGTCGTCGCCGCATCGACCTGGTCGGCCCTCATGGGCCAGACGTCCACCGGCACGCCGACCACGACGACCCCGCCCGCGCCCAAGCCGCCGACGACCACGCCTCCGGCGAGCACGACCCCGACGACCGAGATCACGGCATACAAGGGCTACCTCATGCGCAGCGGGTCCAAGGGGACCGCCGTCAAGGTGCTGCAGGCGAGCATCGGCGGCCTCGCCGTCGACGGCTCCTACGGCCAGGCGACCGTCGCGCGGGTCAAGGTCTTCCAGCGCTCGGTCAAGCTTCCCGACAACGGGATCGTCGACCGCACGACCTGGGACCGGGTCGAGCGCTACGTGCACCCGCTGCTGCCCTACTGGAACACCGTCGTCAAGCGGGGCTCCAAGGGTGCCGCGGTCGTCGCCGTCCAGCGGGCGCTGCGGATCACGGCCGACGGGGTCTTCGGCCCCGGCACCGAGACGGCGGTCAAGGCGGCGCAGAAGCGCGCCAAGCTCGCGTCGACCGGCGTCGTCGCCACCCTGACGTGGAAGGCCCTCGAGAAGCAGAGGTGACCCTCAGGGGCCGACGGCACCCTCGGTGCGCGATCGGTCCGCGAGGACGTCCGCCGGCGCCGCGCCCCGGCTGAGCACGACCGAGCCGTCGCTCGCCCACAGGGCGAGGCAGGCGGCGAGGAAGTCGGCCGTGCTCGTCGTGGTGAGGTGCCGGCGTTCGCCTGCGCTCGCGTGCGGGACGACGACCTCGGCGTATGCCGTCCGCCCACCCCCGTGGACGAGCGCGAGGTCGTCGTCGGCCGGCTCCTCCCACGCGGCGAACTGGTCGCCGTGGGTGCTCAGCTCCTTGGCCTCGTCCATGACGCCGGAAGGGACCGGCACGGCCGCGGCACGGGCCAGACCGGCGAGGGTGACGAGGACGGCGGGGGAGTCGCTCGCGGCCGCGGCGTCAGGGGCGGTCGTCACGAGCAGGTCCGCAGGTTCGGTGTCGTCGAGCGCGACGGCGCCACCGACGGACCACGTCGCCAGCGCCCAGTAGGCCGTGCGCCAGTGCGGCGGCAGGTCGAGGTGGACGACTGAGCCCGGTGCGACGTCGAACTCGTCCTGCAGCGCGTTGGCGGCCTTGCTCACCCAGTTCGACAGGACCCGCGCCGACAGCTCGATGCGCTCGCCGCGGGTGGGGCCGTCGGTGTCGTCGTAGGTCGTGATCCGCGGCTTCGCGGAGTCGGAGCGGAGCATCTGCTGGAGGACGTCGGCGGGTCGGGTCACGTCTGCAGCCTACGGAGCCGTGGGCGGCTAGCGTGGGCGACCATGAGCCGCTCGCCGCTCGTCGCCGACGACGACCTGCCCACGACGACCTACGAACGCGGGTGCGGGCACTGGCTCCAGACCCTCGTCCTGGGTGCCGCCACCTGGGTGGTCGCGATGTCGCTGCTCGCCGTCGTCCTCGCCGGCATCGGCGGCTGGTACCCGTGGCTCGTGCTCCCTCTGGCCGCCGTCCTCGCGGGCGCGAGCGGCTGGTGGGCACACGGCATACCGTCGCGGTCGGTGCCCGTCTGGACTGCCGCGCTCCTCGCCGCGGTGAGCCTGGGTGCCGGGATCTGGTCTGCCGCAACGCATTCGGAGCAGGTGCTGCCGCGGCGGGACTCAGGCAGCTACCTGCAGACGGCGATCTCCATGGCCGAGACGCACCGCCGGGTCGTGCCCGCCGACCTCGACCGCTTCGGTGGCGCGGACCTGCTCGACATCGACGGGATCACCCTGTCGAGCCCCGCGTTCTACGAGGTCGACTCGTGGCAGGGGCCGTCGGTCCAGCCGCAGTTCGTCATCGGTCCGGGGGCGATCTGGTCGCTGGGGGTGTGGCTCGGCGGCCCGGCGGGGGCGATGCTCCTGCCGGCACTCATGTCGGCGATCGGCATCCTCGGCGTCGGCCTCCTCACGGCACGCATCGGGGCGCCGCGCTGGTCGCCGCTGGCGGCGGCCGGTGTCGCGCTGCTCTTCCCGGTGTTGCACACCGCGCGCTCGACGTACTCCGAGCCGCTCGCCATGGTCACTCTCGGCGGCGGGCTGCTCGCCCTGACGATCGCGGCCCGGCGCAGCGCCCGGGCGGAGATCGGGCGCGCGGCCCTGCTCGCCGGTGTCCTCGTCGGGGGGACGGCGTTCGTACGGATCGACGGGTTGCGCGAGACGATCCTGCTCGTTCCCGTCGCGGCGCTCGCGCTGGCCCAGGGGCAGCGGTGGATGCGTGCGACCCTGCTCGGCGCCGGGGTGTCGACGGTGCTTGCGGGTGTCGCGGCGCTGTGGCTGTCGAACCAGTACCTCGGCACCATCGCCGCCAGCCTCGTCCCGCTCGTCGGGCTGGGCGTGCTCATGGGTCTGCTCACCTTCGGGCTGCTGTGGTGGCGGAAGCGCGGAGGCGCTGTGCCGCAGGCGATCTCGCGCCGACTGCCCGATGCGCTCGCGGTCGGGGTCGTCCTGCTCGGGCTGTTCCTCGCGAGCCGTCCGCTCTGGCAGACGGTGCGACAGTCGGCGGAGGACCCCGGGTCGCGCGTCGTCGCCGGCCTCCAGCTGCGGCAGGGGCTCACGGTGGACGGCGGGCGGACCTACGCCGAGCAGACCGTCACCTGGCTGTCGTGGTGGGTCGGGGTGCCTGCGCTCGTCATCGCGCTCGCCTCCCTCGCGTGGTGCGTGCGGGTCGCGGCGTCGAGGTGGACGGCAGGGGAGACGCTCCCGCCGTGGACCGGGCCGCTGCTCGTCGGGGCCGGGTCGACGGTGCTCACCCTCTGGCGTCCCGGCATCACGCCCGACCACCCGTGGGCCGAGCGCCGCCTCCTCATCGTCCTGCCGTTCGTCGTCGTCCTCTGCGTGGCTGCCGCCGCGTTTGCCGTCCGTCACCTCTCGCGACGCGCTCCCGTGGCCGTCGCGGTCGCCGCGGGAGTGGCGCTCGCCGCGGCGACGATCGTGCCGACGGCGATGGCGACGTGGCCGCACCGGGCCGAGCGCGTCGAGCTCGGCGAGCTGGACGCCGTCGAGGGGATCTGCCTGCAGCTCGGCGAGGACGACGTCGTGCTCGCGGTCGACTCGCGCGCGGCCAACGAGTGGCCCCAGGTCGTCAGGGGCCAGTGCGGCCGCGTCGCGCTCTCGACGACCTCCGCCGTGCGCAAGGACGACGCCGCGCTGGCGGCGTCGGTCGCGGCGCTGTCACAGCGTGTCGACGAGGGCGGGGGGCGGCTGCTCCTGCTCGGTGCGGACTCACCCGACGTCGTCGAGTCGCTCGCACCGGGAGCGGCCCGGCTGGCCCTCGACACGACCGTGCTCGAGGACGCGCGGCTGCTCGAGCGGCGCCCCGACCACCTCGTCACCCTGCCGTTGCAGGTGTGGCTCGCAGCGGTGCCCGTCAGCCCGACGTGACGTCCTGCGACGAGGCCGCCGTCAGCGCGAGGTGACGTCCTGCGGCATCCGGCGGGCGACGGCGGCATACGTCGTCCTGTCGCTGGCCACGATGAGGCCGGGCTGGGTCGAGCGCGGTCCGTAGGCGAGGCCGTCGAGGTGACCGACGTGGCCACCCACCTCGGCCACCATGAGCGAGCCCGGTGCGTGGTCCCACGCGTTGGAGCGGCTGTAGAGGATGAAGTCGACCGCGCCCTCGATGAGCTTGGGGTAGTCGACGCCGCAGCAGACCCATGACGGCTGCAGCGCGGGGAGGTCGGCGAGGGCGTGCCCGCGCAGCGACCAGATCGAGGTGGCACCGCGGGGGTCGTCGTCGGGGCCGACCGGCTGGCGGGTCATCCGCTCGCCGTTGCGCTCGACGCCGGCGCCGAGCTCGGCGACCCAGGCGACCTCGTGCTCGGGCTGCCAGATCCAGCCGCGGACCGTCTCGCCGCCCTTGGTCTCGGCGATCATCACCGCGTGGTCGGGGTTGCCGTGGACGAAGTTCTTCGTGCCGTCGACGGGGTCGACGGTGAAGGCGTGCTCGGCGGCGGTGTAGCGCTCGAGGATGCTCGGGTCGGCCGCGTGGGCCTCCTCGCCGAGGACGACGGCGTCGGGGTAGGCCTCGTTGAGGGCCCGGGTGATGAGTACCTCGGCCTCGCGGTCGGCGACGGTGACGAGGTCGCCGGGGTTCTTCTCGATCACCTCACCGTCGGCGAGGGAGCGGAACCGCGGGGTGATGACCTCGGCGGCCACCTGCTTCATGAGCTCGAGAACTGCGCCTGTGTCCACGGGTCCCTACGCTCCCACAGCGTCGTGACGCACGGCACATCGGGTCATGGGCGGACGGCATACCGGCTGCCTGCGTCCGCAGAGGTGGTCGGGTTCGCGACCAAGGTTGCGGACGCTGCCGTATGCCGGCTCCGTGCGTCCGCAGGGGTGGTCGGGTTCGCGACCAAGGGTGCGGACGCAAGGGAGGGCGCCGGTCAGAGAACGGGGATCTCGTCGAGGGCGTCGAAGGCCTCGGCCGCGTCCGGGTGGTCGGGGACGCCCGGCGGCTCGGCGCCCTCGATGTCGGCGATGTGCACGAGCGCGTCGCCACGGTTGACGAGCGGCGCCGTCGTCCGGCCGATGACGAGACCGGCGCGCTCGGCGCGGACGAGCCGCAGCGTCTTGCCGAACGAGTCGCTCAGGCCACCGAGGCGGTCGCCGACCTCGACCCGCTGGCCGAGGGTGGCGTCGAGGTGGACGATGCCGCTGCGGCGGGCTCGCACCCAGCCGCTGCGACGGCTCACCAGGCTCGACGGCGAGGGTGGGCCAGCCACCGGGTCGATCATGTCGAGCGCCGCGAGCACGCCCAGCACACCGGTGACCCCGGCCTCGATCGCCCACTGGTCGAAGCGCATCGCCTCGCCCGACTCGAAGAGCAGCACGGTCGCACCACGCTCGCGGGCGGCGGCCCGCAGCGAGCCGTCGCGCAGCTTGGCGTGCAGCATGACGGGGGCGCCGAACGCCTCGGCGAGCGAGCGGGTGCGCGGGTCGTCGAGGTCGGCGCGGATCTGGGGGAGGTTCGTGCGCCGGTCCGAGCCGGTGTGCAGGTCGATGCCCACCTCGGACTTGTCGACCACCTCGCTCATCATGAGGTGCGCGATCCGGCCGGCGAGCGACCCGCGCGCGGAGCCCGGGAAGGACCGGTTGAGGTCACGACGGTCGGGCAGGTAGCGGTCTCCCGCCATGAAGCCGTGCACGTTGACGATGGGGACGGCGATGATCGTGCCGCGCAGGGTCTTGGGCGACAGCGCGGCGAGGACGCGACGGATGACCTCGACCCCGACGACCTCGTCACCGTGGATCGCGGCGTTGACCCAGACGACCGGCCCGTCGTGCCGGCCGTGGAGCACGCGCAGCGGGAGGCTGACCTCGGCGCCGGTGACGAGCTTCGTGATCGGCAGGCCCATCTCGCGGGACTGCCCGGGGCGGATCTTCACCCCGCCGATGGCGAACGAGGAGCGGGCGACCGGGCTCATGCGCGTCCCCTGTTGCGGCGTCGGACGTGCAGCTTGGGGCGCGGGCCGAGGTACGACGCCGACGGGTCGACGAGGAAGCCGTGGCGCAGCGTCTCGCGGCCGACGAGCATCCGGAAACCCATCTCGTCACGACGGCTCAGCGTCACCTCGGTGGTGAGCCGGCGGCGGGCGAGGACGATCTCGAGCTCGACGACGAACCGGGTCTCCGACGAGCCGTTGGAGGAGCGCACGACACGCTCGTCGACGACCGGGCGCTCGAGCACGACGGAGTCCTCGTCGGTCGCCTGCCACGGGTGGATCGAGAAGCGCACCCACGGCTCGTCGTCACGCCCGAACCGCTCCTGGTCGAACGCGTGGACCGCCGACGACCGGGCGCCGGTGTCGATCTTCGTCTTGATCCATGGGACGTCGGCAGACGGCATACGCACCCACTCGCGCCATCCGACGTGGATGGTTTGATGGGTGGCTCCGGACATCCGACCATCCTTGCAGGTACCCCACATGAAGCTAGCGATCCTCTCGCGCGCGCCCCGGGCCTATTCGACCCAGCGACTGCGCACCGCCGCCCTCGACCGCGGGCACGACGTCAAGGTGCTCAACACCTTGCGCTTCGCGATCGACCTGTCGGGTCCCGAGCCGGACCTGCAGTTCCGCGGCCGGACGCTCTCGGACTACGACGCGATCCTGCCGCGCATCGGCAACTCGATCACGTACTTCGGCACCGCCGTGGTGCGCCAGTTCGAGCAGATGGACGTCTACACGCCCAACACCGCCAACGGGATCTCGAACTCGCGCGACAAGCTCCGCGCGACCCAGATCCTGTCCCGTCACCAGATCGGTATGCCGGCCACGACCTTCGTGCGCAACCGGGCCGACGTGCCGGCCGCGATCGAGCGGGTGGGTGGCGCCCCGGTCGTCATCAAGCTGCTCGAGGGGACGCAGGGCATCGGCGTCATCCTCGCTCCGGACAACAAGGTCGCCGAGGCGATCATCGAGACGCTGCAGAGCACGAGCCAGAACGTCCTCATCCAGAGCTTCGTCAAGGAGAGCAAGGGACGCGACATCCGCGCGCTCGTCGTCGGCGACCGGGTCGTCGCGGCGATGCGGCGGACCGCGCAGGGCGACGAGTTCCGCTCCAACGTCCACCGCGGCGGCTCCGTCGAGGGCGTGACGCTCGACCCGGCGTTCGAGCAGGCAGCGGTGCGGTCGGCGCAGATCATGGGCCTGCGCGTCGCGGGTGTCGACATGCTCGAGGGCGCCGACGGCCCGCAGGTCATGGAGGTCAACTCCTCGCCGGGGCTCGAGGGCATCGAGGCGGCGACCAAGCTCGACGTCGCTGGCGCGATCATCGACTACATCGGCAACCAGGTCGCCTTCCCCGAGATCGACGTGCGCCAGCGCCTGACCGTCTCGACCGGTTATGGCGTCGCCGAGCTCGTCGTCCACGGCTCGGCCGACCTCGTCGGCAAGACGATCGCCGAGTCCGGGCTCGAGGAGCGCGACATCACCGTGCTCACGCTGCACCGCGGCACCTCGGTCATCCCCAACCCGCGTCGGCGCACCGCCCTCGAGGCGCAGGACCGGTTGCTCTGCTTCGGCAAGCTCGAGGAGATGCGCTCGATGATCCCCGAGCGTCGTCGCCGCCGGGCCAAGGTCCGCAAGCTCCCCAAGGAACCGATCCACGAGGCCTGACAGCGGTCGTATGCCGGCCGCCCACCTCGGGTGGCGTGGTCAAGGGTCCGTGTCGGGTCGTCTCGACCCGTTGTCGGGGGCGCCGTGACGAGTCGGGGGCTCATAGCACCCCGACTCGTCACGCACCCCCCGACAGCTGCCACCCTGGCCGCCCGCTGGCGGACGGGTGGCGGCGAGCGGTCAGTTGAAGTTCAGCTGCCGCTCTCCGGTGAGGAAGTCACCCGAGTAGCAGGTGGCGACCGACGGGTTCCCGGTGCCGTAGTAGCGCCACTCGCCCTTGGCGAGGTAGCGCTGCTGCGGTGCCCAGGCCCGGCCGCAGGTCACCTGCGTCTGGTACTGGTGCGGGCGGGCCACGCCCGAGCACAGGTTGTACCAGCCGTTGGGCAGGTCCCGCTGCACGCAGTTGAAGGCGGCCTGGGCGGGCGCCGCAGCGATCCCTGTCCCAGCAGCCAGTGCGACGACGGTGATGATCCGGGCAGCAGTACGCATGTGTTCTTTCCCCTCGTGAGCCGGCCTCTCCCCGGGCCGGATGACGGGACACTAGCGCCGCGCTTCGTCGCTCACGTCGCCTCGGGAGCCACGAACTCGGAAGCTGCAGGAACCTGCAGCCCTGCGGGTCCTCGGTGCTGCCGAACGCGCGCGATGTCGCGCCTTCGGCAGCACCGACGCCCCCGTCAGGCGGGCTGGTCGAGCCGGACCGGCATGAGGACCGACGACGTGCCCTCGCGCCCGGGCGTGCGGATGGCCAAGGGTGCGATCGGGTCGTCCAGTCCCAGCGTGAGCTGGTCGCCGACCTCGAGGGCCTGCAGCAGGAAGTCGCGGTTGACGGCCACGGTGAGGGCCCCGGGCTCGTCGGTGGGGCCGACCCGGACGCCGTCCTGCCCGACGCTGAGCAGGCTGACCTCGTAGCCGACCCCGTCGTCGCTGGTGAGCGTCGTGGTGGTCCCGGCGGCCAGCTCGGCCCGCAGGGCGGCCGCGTCGACGGGGACCTCCTGGCGGCCGTGCTCGAGGAGGACGCGGTAGGACGGGAAGTCGACGTCCGGCACCTCCGCGCTCACGGTGCAGCCCACCCCGGTGACCGTGACCGTCCCGTCGGACACGACGACGTCGACCGTGTCGGTCACGTCGGCGGCGAGCAGCGCGTCCACGACCGGTGTCGGGAGGAGCAGGTGCAGGTCGGTCGGCTCGGGCGTGGCGACCGCGCTGGTGGCGAGCCGGTGCCGGTCGGTGGCGACGAGCCGGACGCGGCCGGGCTCGCTGTCGAGGTAGATCCCGTGGAGGCGAGGCTGGTCCGGGTCGTCGCAGACGGCATACCGGATCTCGCGCAGGGCGCGGACGAGGTCGGCAGCGGGGAGGGTGCAGCGGGACATGGAGATCTCCGAGTTCTCGAGCAGGTCGTGGACGATGGAGATCTCCCTGCGGGCGTCGGCGAGGCCCGCCTCGAGTCGGCCGAGGTGGGCGGCAAGGACCGGACCGGCGAGCGCCGGGTCGGCCACGACCGTCCTGATGTCATCCAGCGGCAGCCCCACCCGACGAAGGTGCGCCACGAGCCGGGCCTGACGGACCTGGGCCGGCCGGTAGAAGCGGTAGCCGGACGACGGGTCCACCCAGCACGGCGACAGGACACCCGCGCCGTCGTAGAAGCGCAGCGCGCTGACGGGCAGGCCGCTGAGGGCCGAGACCCTGCCGATGGCAAGCAGTTCGTTCTCCACGTCTGCACCCTCCTGTCTCACCCTGCTCGAGGGTCAAGCCCGCGTCGTCGTGCCGAGGGCGAGCATGCCTCACCTCCGTCGTCGGTGCTGCGGAACGCGCGCTCTGTCGCGCCTCTCGCAGCACCGAGGCTGGGGGCAGGCCCATCCCGCGAGCGTGAGCCTCCACCCGCCGGAGCGTCGCCATCCGTATCTGCTTGAGAGACGGTAGGACTGGACCGGCGAAGGGGGAGGACGATGGCGGACCGCGAGGCGTTCGATGCCTACGTGCGTGAGCGCTGGGCGCCCCTGCTCCGCACCGCCATGCTGCTCACCGGTGACCGCCACTCCGCGGAGGACCTCGTCCAGGAGACCCTCATTCGCGCGGCCCAGCACTGGTCCAGGGTGGAGCCGGCGACGGCCGATGCCTATGTGCGCCGCATCCTCTACACCCGGTCGGTGGACGCGTGGAGGTGGCGCCGGCACCAGCCGGACCCGGTCGACGGCGCCCGGGAGGAGAACCGCCTGACGGCTCACGATCCGGAGGAGGTGGAGACCCGCCTGACGCTGGCCGCGGCCCTGCGTCGCCTGACCCCACGACAGCGCGCCGTGCTCGTCGCGCGGTTCTACGAGGACCGCACCGAGCTCCAGACGGCGCGGGTCCTGGGCTGCTCGGTCAACACCGTGAAGTCGCAGACGAGGCACGCCCTCGAGCGGTTGCGGGTCCTGGCCCCGGAGCTCGCCGACACCTTCGGGCGCAAGGAGACCGCGCGATGAGCACCAACCAGCTGTCCACCGCCCTGCGTGAGCTCGTCGTCGATGGCGAGAGGAGCCTCAGGGCTCCGGACGCAGGCGACCTCTGGGCCGCCGGTCGTCGACGGCGTGTCACCGCGGCCGTCGTCCCTCTCGCCGTGGCCGCCTGCGTCGTTGCGCTCGTGGCCCTCGTCGTGTGGCCCTCTGGACCTCCGCGTGCCGCACTGCCCGCGGTGCGCGTCGACGGGTCGCAACGGCTGATGTCCTATCCCGCCTCGATCGCCAAGCCGCCCTTCGTCCACGTCACTGCGGCCCCCGGCGTCACCGCGGCACTCGTGCCGTCCGCCGGTCTCGTCAGCCAGCCGTATGCCGTCTCGCCGGGCGGGAGCGTGACGCAGGTCGAGGTGTCCGCCGGCGGGGTCGACGTGCCGGACCTCCAGCCGGCGCTCTCACCGGACGGGAGATGGGTCGCCCGCGGCCTCGTCCTCACCGACCTCGTGCGCGGGGTCACGACACCCCGGCCGCAGGACCTGGCGCGGCTCGAGCGGCGGTGGACGCCGCCGCAGGAGCCGAGCTGGTGGTCGCCGGACTCGCATCACGCCTTCATGGCAGCGTTCAACCAGGGCGCGCCCCGCTCCGGCGGAGTCGTGATCGGGGTCGACGGGACCATGTCCGAGGTCCCCCTGCTCGAGGGCGGGCTCCAAGGGGTCTTCGCCGGGTGGCTGGACGACGACACCCTCCTCGCCCTGCTCGACCTCGGCCCGGGGACGACGCGGCTCGAGGTGCGCACGTGGACGATCGGTGACCCCTCGTGGTCCGCCACCGGCGCCGTCCTCTCGTGGTCGGAGGAGGAGCCCACCGAGCTCCGTGCCCTGCTGTCACCCGACGGGCAGCGGCTCCTCCTCACCACAGCGGGCACCGACGACGCGACGAACCAGCTCGCGACGACCACGGCGATGATGTTCGACCCGCGCACCGGGGCCCGGCTCGGGATGCCGACGTCGGACGGGACCGTGGACGTGGCGGCTTGGGCCGAGGGGTCCTTCGCCGGCTGGAACGGATGGGGATGCCGACCGGCGTGGCGCGACGGTCTTCCGGTGATCACCGACGGTGGCGTGAAGGGCTTCGTGAACACGTCCGGTCGCCCCGGGGACCGCGAGCTCGTCTCGGTGTCGTCCGGCTACGGCACACCCTGCGTCGCCTTCGCGGGCAACGAGCTGCGCGGCAAAGCCGTGACCGACCACGCCCTCGTGTGGAAGGAGCGGCTGTGGTCATGGGGGCTCCCGCTCCTCGGCCTGGCGCTCGTCGCGCTCGGGGCCTGGGCGTGGAACCGGCGTCACCGCGGCTCGTGGCGTCAGCCACCCCAGCGGCGTCCGATGATCATCACCCAGCCGTTCTGACCTTCGACGCCGGGCTCAGGAGCCGTCGCCGCCGAGGCCGCCACCGCCGGTGTAGCTCATGCCCCAGGTCGCGGCGGGTGAGCGTGTGCCGGGCAGATCCCGGTGGTGGCGACGACGTCCGCAGTCCGCGCACACCCGGACCTGCATGTTCTCCTCGGTCACGACGTGCCAGTGGTGCCACCCGACCCTGCACGTCATCCGCTTCCCCGTGTCCATGCTCCAGTGTGTCGGGCCACGAGCAGCCATGTCCATGGTGCGGTGGCTCAGCCGCGTCGCCCGACGACGTCACACCAGTCCGTCGTCAGGACTCACGGCGAACGGCGTGAAGCGCTCGGGCCGGTCCTTCTCGGGCCGACGGCGGTTGCGGGCCAGCGGTCGCACTCGTCCCTCGAAGTAGGTGACGGCGGCGAGTGCGGTCACGTGGTTGTGCGTGATGCGCTGGCCCTGCACCGGCAAGGAGAAGTCGGGGTTCTCGTAGTGGGCGGCGATGTTGCGGATCCGCAGGAGGTCCTCACGGCTCATGGACAACGCCCCCTGCGCCAGCTCGTCCTCGGCGTAGTCCCAGAGACTGGCCGCGGTCTGGGTCTCGGAGAAGTGGACGGTGAGGCGCGGCACGCCGGCCATGAGCACTTCGAGGTCGGGTGACACCTTGTTCCGTCTCCACACATCGGCAGGCTCGCACATGCGGGTCGGTGTCGGCAGCAGAAGCGGACGACCCGGGAAGCCGAGGGCCTGTCGGCTTGGTGGGCGGACGGCATACGGGTAGGAAGGACATCCACGCTGTCAGCCAGGGGGAGACATGACGACGACGGACTACGACGACTTCGCTGCGGCCTACGCGGCGGAGAACGAGAAGGGCCTGTTCAACGCGCACTACGCGCGCCCGGCGATCGTCGACCTCGCCGGCGACGTGGCGGGTCGCCGGGTCCTCGACGCCGGCTGCGGCTCGGGCCCCCTCATGGAGTCGATGCGTGACGGCGGAGCCGAGGTTGCCGGGTTCGACGTCAGCGCCGCCATGGTCGACCTCGCCCGAGCACGGCTCGGCGCCGACGCCGACCTGCGCGTGCACGACCTCGCGACGCCGCTGCCTTACGGCGACGGCGAGTTCGACGACGTCATCTGCTCGCTCGTCCTTCACTACCTCGAGGACTGGACCGGGCCGCTCGCCGAGCTCCGCCGAGTCCTCGAGCCGGGCGGACGCCTCATGGTCGTCGTCAACCACCCGACGGCGTATGCCGTCGTCTATCCGGACGCCGACTACTTCAAGGTCACCCGCTACACCGAGGACTACCAGTTCGACGGTCGCGAGGTCTTCCTCACCTTCTGGCACCGACCGCTGAGCACGATGACGGATGCCTTCGCACGGGCCGGGTTCCGCCTCAGCGTCGTCAGCGAGCCGCCGCTCGCACCCGACACCCCGGACGAGCTGCGGCCGCCCGGCGTCGAGGGCGAGGCCTTCATCTGCTTCCTCTTCTTCGTCCTCGAGGCCGTCTGACGCCGGTATGCCGTACCGCGTGCGTCAGCGGGCCGCGCGCGTGCGCCGGCCCGTCTGCCAGTCGAGCGACCACGACGACATGCGCACCGCGATGACGACGCCGATCCCGATGAGCGCCGAGACGAGCACCGGCAGCTCGAGCGAGCGGAGCACGAAGTAGGTGACGCACCCCGGCACGGCGGCGAGGACGTAGAACGACCCGGGCTTGAAGTGCTCGGGCGTCGTGTTGATGAGCACGTCACGGATGAGCGCGCCCCCGACGCCGGCGACGGTCCCGACGAAGATGCACGAGATCGGCGGCAGTCCCACGGTGATCGCACGGTCCGTGCCGAGCATCGAGTACATCGCGAGAGACATCGCGTCGAGCAGGGTGAACGCGACGTCCCGCCGGAAGCGCAGCGGCCCGATGACCTTGAGCAGCGGCGCGACGAGCACCCCACCGACGAACGCCGAGGGCAGCAACCACGGTGAGGTCAGGGCGCGCACCGGCACCTGGAGCAGCAGGTCGCGCAGCAGCGCCCCGCCGAGCCCGCCGATGACCGCGAGGAAGAGGACGCCGACGATGTCGAACCCCTGGCGCCGGGCAGCCAGCGCACCGGCGAGCCCACCGAACCCGACAGCCACGACGTCGAGCCAGAGGGGGATGGCGAGCGAGTTCACGCGCTCAGGGTAGGGGGCGGACGGCATACCGAAGGGTCGTGGTCCAGAGCGGGAGGAGACGCGGCGACCGGGGCCGAGAACTGCAGGGCCAGCTGTCGCACGCATGCGGCAGGATGCGCGGGTGCTGCAGAGACTGGGATTCCCGCGGGTGGGGGAGCACCGCAGGTTCGTGTCCGCGATCGTCGCCGACACGATCGGCAGCGGGCTGTTCATGCCGCTGACGATCCTGTACTTCCTCAAGGTCACCGATCTCACCCTCGTCCAGGTGGGTGCTGCGCTGTCGGTGTCGGCGCTGCTCACCATGCCGGCCGCGTTCGTCATCGGGACGCTCGTCGACCGGTTCGGTGGGCGCCGGATGATGCTCGTCGGCAACCTCGTGCAGGGCGCGGGGATGCTCGCCTACCTCTGGGTCGAGGCGTTCTGGCCCGTGGCGCTCGCGACGGTCCTGCTCAACCTCGGGCGGCAGGCGTTCTGGGGCTCGTTCGGCAACGTCGTCACCGCGATCACCCAGCGGGGCGAGCGTGAGCTGTGGTTCGGCTTCCTCCAGGCGCTGCGCAACCTTGGCTTCGCCGTCGGCGGCGTCCTCGCCGGCATCGCCGTCCAGCTCGACACCGGGCTCGCCTTCCGGACCGTCGTCATCGCCAACACGGCGACGTTCGTCCTCGCCTTCCTCCTGCTCCTCGACGTGCCCGACCACCGGTCCGTGCAGTCCGACGACGCGCCGGTCGGCGGGTGGGGAGTGGTCCTGCGCGACGGTGCCTACCTGCGGCTCGTGCTCGGGCAGCTGACCTTCGTTGTCGGGATGATGGTGCTCAACTTCGCCCTCCCTGTGTATGCCGCGGAGACCCTCGACCTCCCGGGCTGGCTCGTCGGGGCGATCTTCACCCTCAACACGATCCTCGTCGGCCTCGGCCAAGGCCTCATGGTGCGGTGGATGACCGGGCGGGTGCGTGCCCGGATGATGGCGCTCGCGCAGGGCTTCTTCGTCCTCGGCTACGCGTGTTTCGTCCTCGCCGGGCGGCTGCCCGTCCAGGTGGCCGTCGTCGCCATGCTCCTCGGAGCGCTGGTCTACACGGGCGGGGAGCTCGCCGGTGGCCCGGTCTTCTCGGCCACGGCAGCGGAGGCGGCGCCGGACCACCTGCGTGGTCGCTACCTCGGGCTCGTCCAGCTCGTCTGGGGTGTCGGCGGTGCCGTCGCGCCGGTCGCCTACACGTGGCTGCTGGAGCACGGCACCTACACGATCTGGGCCGTGCTCGGCCTCGTCGCGGTGCTCGGCGCGACCGCCTCGGTCGCTCTGCCACGCGCCCTGCCGACAGCGGGCGAACGGGTCACCGCCGGGTAGTCTCGGACGCGATGAACGAGCACCCGCAGACCCCCGCCCCGACCGTCGTCCCGTCGGCGCCGGCGCCGGCCCCGGCCCCGGCCACCGAACCGATCACCGTGCGCACCGGCGAGCTCGCGGGCGGGAGCGACGACCCCGGCGAGGTCGGCACGGCCCCGGCGCGGCCGGCATACGACCCGACGTTCCAGACCACGACGGCGCTCGACCCGCGGCCCAAGGTGCTCGAGGACGGCAGCGAGCGGCCCTACGTGACGATCGTGCTGCCCTGCTACAACGAGGGCGCGCACGTCCTCAAGGAGATCGACCGCATCACGGCGGCGATGAACTCCAGCGAGTTCACCTACGAGCTGCTGTGCATCGACGACGCCTCGACCGACAACACGCTCGAGGTGCTCGAGCAGGCGGCGCGCGACTTCGCGAACCTGCGGATCATGCCCTTCCGCCGCAACGGCGGCTCGGGCACGGCCCGGCGCATCGGCACCCAGCAGGCCCACGGCGAGATCGTCGTGTGGACCGACGCCGACATGACCTACGAGAACGAGCGGATCCCCGAGCTCGTCCGGATCCTGCGCGACGACCCGAGCTACGACCAGGTCGTCGGCGCGCGCACCACCGAGGAGGGCACCCACAAGTGGGCGCGCGTCCCGGCGAAGTGGCTCATCCGCAACATCGCCCAGTGGCTGACCAAGACGCGCATCCCCGACCTCAACAGCGGCCTGCGCGCGTTCCGCCGCGAGGTGTCGCTGCCCTACCTGCGGCTGCTGCCCGCCGGCTTCTCGTGCGTCACGACGATCACCATCGCGTTCCTGAGCAACCAGCACGACATCAAGTACGTCGACACGAGCTATGCCAAGCGGGCGGGCGTGAGCAAGTTCCACTTCGTCAACGACGCCTACCGCTACATCCTCCAGGTGCTGCGGATGGTCATGTACTTCGACCCGCTCAAGGTCCTCATGCCACCGGCGCTGTGGATGATCCTCATCGGCTTCGTCAAGGGCGTCGTCGACATGGTGCGCCACCCGTTCTACTTCCCGGCCTCGACGGTTCTGCTCATCGTGAGCGGCATCATGATCGCCTCGCTCGCGCTCCTGTCCGACCTCGTCGTGAGGTCACGCGACGGTGTCTGACGCCGTGTCGGCCTCCGTCCCGGGCTCCGCGTCGCTGCGCCTCGCCGTCGTCGGTCCGACGCACCCCTACAAGGGCGGCGTCGCGTCGCACACGACCGAGCTGTGCCACGAGCTCGCCGAGGCCGGGCACGACGTGACCCTCGTGTCGTGGAGCCACCTGTACCCGTCGTTCCTCTACCCGGGCGAGCAGGCCGTGCCCGGTGGCGCTCCCGACGTCGAGCCCTTCCCGCGGACGATCCGCGCGCTGTCGTGGGCCCGACCCGACACGTGGGTCCGCACCGGTCGCCGCCTGCGCGACATGGACGCGATCATCGTCGTCCACGTCATCCCACAGGCCGTGCCCTCGACCCTCGCGGTGCTGCGTGCTGCCGGGGTCGGCCGGACGTCGACGGACGGCAGTGGTCCGCGCTCGATCGTCATCGCGCACAACGTCCTTCCCCACGAGACCCGCCCGGGCGACCGGCAGCTGGTCGAGGCCTTGCTGCGTCGCGTCGACTCCGTCGTCGTGCACTCGGACTCGCAGGCCAAGCTCGCGAGCGAGCTCGGCGCCGGGCACGTGCGCGAGCTCGACCTGCCGCCGCACCTGCCCGGTGGCGAACCCGAGAAGCACGTCGACTCGACCGGTCCGACGCGGCTGCTCGCGCTGGGGATCGTGCGCGACTACAAGGGCATCGACCTCCTCCTCGACGCGATGCTCGACGTCCCCGACCTCACGCTCACCGTCGCCGGCGAGATGTGGGGTGACAGCGGCCGCCGCGTCAAGGAGCTCGCCGCGGACCCGCGCCTCGCCGGTCGCGTCGAGGTCCACAGCGGCTACGTCCCCGCCGACCGGATCGCCGCGCTCATGGCTCGCCACGACGTCCTCACCCTGACCTACCGCCACGCCACCGCCTCGCAGAACGTCCTGCTCGCGCGACGCCACGGCATGCCCGTCCTCGCGACCCACGTCGGCACCTTCGGAGCGCAGGTCCGTGACGGCGTCGACGGGCTCCTCGTCCCCGCCGGCGACCGGGCCGCCCTCGTCGACGCGTTGCGTCGCCTCTCCGACCGCTCGTATGCCGGTGAGCTGCGTTCCGGGGTCCGCCCACCCGACCTGTCGGGCCCGTGGGCGCACTACGTCGGTGGCATCGAGGCCCTGGCCAGCGCCGAGTCCGATGCCCTCGACGACGAGGACGACGACGAGACAGCGCCGCCCGAGGGCCCGGTGCAGCGGGCCAAGGACCTCGTCATGGCCGCCCGGCTGAGGCGTCGTCACCGGGTCTCGCTGCGGCCCTCCGACTTCCCCGAGTGGGTGCGGGCCTCCGACGTGCTCGCTCTCGACAACGACGCCCTCGACGCCCAGGACCTGGCCCGCGAGCTCGGGCTCCCGCGCTGCTCCGACGCCGTCGCGGCGTGGGCGGCCCTCGGTGCCGTCGCCGCCGTGCTGCGGATCCGCGACGACGGCCGCCGCGGTGCCGTCATCGTCGACGAGTCGGGCACCAAGAGCCCGTTCTCGCGGTGGGTCCGCGCGCTGGGGTTCGAGCCGGTCGAGCTCGAGCTCACCGGCCGCCGCACCTCGGTCGAGGTCCTCGACGTCGACACCGCGAGCCTCGACGTCATCGCGCGCATCCACCCCGGCGGATGCGGCGCCGACGACATCGACCACGCGGTCGGGCAGGCGTCGTGGGCGCTGCGGTCGGGCGGTCTGCTCGTCGTCACGCTCCCGATCGGAGAGGACGACCCCGACTGGGCCGTGAGCCCCGCCGACATCCGTGGCGTGCTCGCCCGCGCCGACGACCTGGGACTCGTGCTCGTCGGCGACGTCGACGGCGACATCACCGAGCGGATCCGTGCGGCCTCCACCTCGGCCCGCGAGGCGCGTGCGACGCAACCGGAGGCGCGTCGGCGCGGGGTGACGCCGGCATACGGGATCCTGCGACTCACGTTCCGACGTCGGTGAGCCGATGGGCCCGGTGACCAGGTGACGCGCAAGCGGCTTTTCGACCTCGTCCGCATCGTCGTCGCCCTGCTCGTGCTCGTCGCGGTCGTCGTCGCGGTGTGGCGCAACTGGACCGACGTCTCGGCGCACCTCAGCGAGGTCCCGGGCGGCGTGCTCGCCGGCGCGTTCGTGCTGGCGCTGCTGGCGCCGGTCTTCTCCCAGCTCGGGTGGCGGGTGCTGCTCGCCGACCTCGGCACGCGGCTGCCGCTGCCTGCCGGTGCGAGCGTGTTCTTCGTCGGGCAGCTCGGCAAGTACCTCCCCGGCTCGGTCTGGAGCGTCGTCGCGCAGGCCGACATGGGCTCGCGTCTCGGGGTCCCGCGGCGGCGGATGGGTGTCGTGGGCCTGCTGTCGATCCTGCTGTCGGTCATCACCGGCGCGATCGTCGGGATCCCGTCCGTGCCGCTGCTCGTCGCGCGCTCGGGCGAGGTGACGTCGCTGTGGTGGTTCGCCCCCGCGGCCGTCCTGCTCCTCCTGCTCTGGCCGCGGCTGCTCAACTGGGGGATCGCGACGCTGCTGCGGCTCCTGCGGCGCGACCCGCTCGAGCACTCGCTCACGGCGCCGGCGATCGCGCTGACGTCCATGTGGTTCGTGCTCGCCTGGCTCAGCGCGGGACTGTCGATCCTGGCTCTGGCCCATGCGATGGCGCCGGCGACGCCGGTGCGCGACCTCGTCGTCACGTCGGTCTGCGGGTTCGCGCTGGCGTCGGCGATCGGGATGTTCTCCGTCTTCGTGCCGGCGGGGGTGGGGGTGCGCGACGGCGTGCTGGCGCTGCTGCTCGGCGCGCTCATGCCGTTCTCCGCGGCCATCGCCGTCGTCGTCGTGTCGCGCTTCTTCACCGTGGTCGCTGACGTCGTCGTCGCTGCCGTCGGCTGGGGCTGGGCGCGTTCGCACCACCTCCTAGGATCGCGGGCATGAGCGAGCAGCCGCGTGGGGAGCGCGAGTCGCGCGGTGAGCGGGACGCTCGCGGCGAGCGCGAGGAGCAGCTCGCCTACTCCGAGCTCATGGACAAGATGCTCGACGAGAAGGCCCGGCGGACCAAGGCCGCCAAGCTCATCTCCGTCATCGCCCACGGCCTCGGTCGCTCCGTCGATGACGAGGGTGGGCCGCTCGCCGGCCTCACCGCCGTGGACGTCGGGTGCTCCGCCGGGTTCATCGCCGACGAGCTCGCGCTCGCGGGGGCTCGCACCACGGGCGTCGACATCGACGAGCCGGGCCTGGCCAAGGCGCGGGAGAGGTTCGGCGAGCGGGTCGACTTCCGGCTCGCGCGAGGCGAGGACCTGCCCTTCGAGGACGGCTCGGTCGACGTCGTCGTGCTCAACCACATCTACGAGCACGTCGTCGATCCCGACGCCGTCGTCGCCGACATCCACCGCGTGCTCGCACCCGGGGGGGTCCTCTACCTCGGCATCGGGCACCGCTGGCAGGTCCTCGAGCCGCACCACCGGCTGCCGTTCCTGTCGTGGCTCCCGCAGCGCGCGGCCGACCGCTACATGCGCCTGACCGGCAAGGGCGATCACTACTACGAGCGCTACTCGACGCCCGCGGGACTGCGTCGGATGTTCGCGGCCTTCGACGTCTGGGACTACACGCTGCCGGTGCTCGCCGACCCGGCCGCGTTCTCCGGCGGAGACGTCATCCCGGAGTGGGTGGGCCGGCTGCCCGAGAGGGCACTCGCGGCCACCCTGCCGCTCGTGCCGACCTACGTGTGGCTCGCGTTCAGGTCGCCGTCGGCGCCGGCCGGTCCGCCGCTGCGGGTCGCGCCACGCCACGTGACGCCCCCCGCTCGGGGATGACCCGCGGATGACCGCAGTTGCCCACCTGAGCCGCACCCACCGCCCGAGCCGCCCCCTCCAGCTGGGCGCGGTCGTCAGGATCTTCATGCGTGGCGGGGGAGACCCGACGTCGTGGAGCGACCGGGGGCGCACGTGGGTGTTCGCCTGGCGCGTCCCCACCGGACCCGTCACCCTGCGGCTGGTCGATCACCCGAGCCTCGGGGAGGTCGAGGCGCAGGCCTGGGGCGAGGGCGCGGAGTGGATGCTCGATCGCCTTCCGGCCATGCTCGGCGAGGAGGACGACGACTCCGGTTTCGTCGCCCACCACGACGTCGTCGCCCAGGCGCGCCGTCGCTTCGAGGGCTGGCGTGTGCCGGCCTCAGGACTCGTCGTCCAGGCCCTCATCCCGACCATCATCGAACAGCGCGTCACCGGCAAGGAGGCGTTCGCGGCATACCGGATGTTGGTGCGCCACAACGGAACTCCCGCTCCCGGCATCGGCGCCGATCTTCGCCTGGTCGTTCCGCCGGAGCCTCGCGCCTGGGCGCTGATCCCGTCGTGGGAGTGGCTGCGCGCCGGCGTCGACGGTGCCCGCTCCCGTCCCGCGGTCACCGTCGCCACCCGTGCCGGCCGGCTCGAGGAGACGGTCGGTATGCCGTGGCTCGACGCCCGCCGCCGGATCGAGTCGCTGCCGGGTGTCGGCCGGTGGTCCAGCGCCGAGGTGGCGCAGCGGGCGCTCGGGGACCCCGACGCGGTGAGCTTCGGCGACTACCACGTGGCCAAGAACATCGGCTGGGCGCTGACCGGCACACCCGTCGACGACGACGGTCTGGCCGAGCTGCTCGAGCCGTATGCCGGCCACCGCTACCGCGTCCAGCGGCTCCTCGAGCTGGCCGGGGCGATGCGGCCCCGGCGCGGCCCGCGCTTCACGCTGCCGACGCACCTGCCCGGCCGCAGCTGAGGGACAGCACAGCGCCGATCACCGGGCTGCGAGGACGTCGGTGAACAGCGAGTCGAGCTCGCGGGCGCCGGGTACGTCGTCCTCGACCAGTGCTTCCACGCGACGCTGGAGCCCGTCGGGGTCGACCTGCTCGCTGCCCTCGCCACCGGTGCCGCTCTTGACGAACCGCGCGACCTCGGCGACCGCGGCCGCCACCCCCAGCGCCCCGGTGGGCCGGGAGTCGGCGTCGAGGGTCAGGGAAAGCGAGTCCTCACGCTGGTCCTCACCCTGCACCGAGCGCCACCGGACCCGGACCGTCCCGAGGCTGTCGCCGGTCTCTGCCTGCGCCGTGGGGCGCACCTCGTAGAGCGCGGTGATCCGGTGCCCGGCGCCGATCTCACCGGCGTCCACGGCGACGTCCTCGAAGTCCTCGTCGGCCAGGGCGCGGTTCTCGTAGCCGACGAGCCGGTACTCGGACACGGTCCGCGGGTCGAACTCGACCTGGATCTTCGCGTCCTTCGCGACGGGCGTCATGGTGGCGCGGAGGTCGTCGACGAACAGCCTCCGCGCCTCGTCGAAGGTGTCGACGTAGGCATAGAAGCCGTCGCCACGGTCGGCCAGCTGCTCCATGAGGTCGTCGTTGTAGTTGCCCATGCCGAAGCCGACGGTGACGAGGTGGATCCCGCGTCGGCCGTTGTCGCGGATGGCCGTGCCGAGCTGCCCGCCGTCGGTGATGCCGACGTTGGCGACCCCGTCCGAGGCCAGGAGCACGACGTTGGTCGCGCCCTCCCGATAGGCCGCCCGCGCGCGGTCGTAGCCGAGGAGCAGGCCCGCCTCGAGGTTGGTGCTGCCGCCGGCCTGCAGGCGGTCGATCGCCGAGAGGATCGTGTCGGCGTCCCGGACCCGGGTGGGTTCGAGCAGCGGCTTCGCGTCGGTCTCGTAGGTCACGACCGCGATGGTGTCGTCGGGGCGCAGGGTCTCGACGAGGAGGGCGAGCGAGGACTTCACCAGCCCGAGGCGTTCGCGGATGTCCATCGAGCCGGAGGTGTCGACGACCATCGTCAGCGCGACCGGGGGCCACTCCTCCTCGTCGACCTCGCGACCCTGCAGGCCGATCCGCACGAGCTGCGTGCCGTCGGTACTGCCCGGCGCCAGGGCCTGGTCGGCACGCAGCTCGAGGTCGTCTCGCGTGGGGGCGGGGAACCCACTGGCATAGGAGTTGACCCACTCCTCGACGCGCACCGACTCGGGCGGCGGCATGGCGCCCTGCGCGAGCAGGGCGCGGGCGACGCGGTACGACCCGGTGTCGACGTCGGCGGCGAATGTCGACCGCGGCTGCACCCTCGCGTCGACGAAACCGTTCGTGCCCGCGTCGACGAAGGTGTTGTCGTCCAACGGTCCTGGCCCCGGCGCGGGCCTGCCGGACGAGGGTGGCAGCGGAGACGATCCCCCCGGCCCGCGCGATGTGCCGCCCTGGGCCGAGGTGCTGCTGCCGGTGGCGGAGTGGTCGCCCTGCTGCTGGGCGTAGCCGTCGTAGTAGCCCTTGGCGTCCGAGGACGCATCGGAACCGGAGGTCGAGCACCCGGAGGCGACGACGAGGAGAGCGGCCATCAACGCTGCACGAAGGGTTGTCATGCGGGTGGGACGGGCCGGTCGCGAGGGCGGTTCCGCTCGTTGCCGAACCGCAACCTGCCGGCCTCACGAGCAGGTATGCCGTCCGCCCCCGTGACGCAGTCGGGTCACCCTGGTCGGTCGGACAGAACCTCTCGGACGGGCATCGACGCGAGCAGCGCCGCCAGCGGGGGAGGGGTGCTCTCGGCGTCGAGCGCCGTGGCGAGCGATCCGGCAAGCAGCTCCTTGCGGCCGGAGGTGGTCGACCCGAACCGCCTCAGCTGGTCCAGCAGAGGTCGTCCCTGCCACGCGAGCTGGCGGGTGAACGCCTCGAACGCCGGCGCCAGACCAAGGTCGCCGAGCACCGCGAGCGTCCCGTCGGTGCCGAGCGCCCGGATGAGCTCGTCCTCGAGATCGCGCCGGCAGATGTGGAAGCCGAGGTCGGGCAACGTCCTGACGGAGGGGGCGACGGGAAGGTCGAGGACGGCGGCGTGGGCGTCGAGCGCCCGCACGAAGTAGGCAGCCTCCTGCTCGTCGCAGAGGCCGACGACCCGCGGGATCGGCGCCTGCCGCACGGCACGGTCGAGCCACCGGCGGATGTTGGTGGCGCCACCCATGTCGACGACGAGGCAGGGATCGTCGTCGGCCGTCACGCCGCGGATGGCGCGCAGTGCCCGGATCGCGGCAACGTCACTGGTGCCCTCGACGAGGACCCAGGTCGGTCGCGGCTCGAGGACGGTCATGAGTCGAAGCGTCGCAAACCGGGAGCCGCCGCGCCACGCATTTCGCCCATGCGGACGTCCAGGGCCCTTGCGACGCACCATGAGAGCGGCGCGCGACATCGAGTGTCGCTGTCCTCAGCCGGCAGTGAAGAGCCTTGCGGCGACGGTGTGCTCGGCGGTCGGCGCACCCGTGAGCTGGCACCCGAGGTCCTCGCTGGCCGCGGCGACCTCGAGCCGTTGGGCGAGCCGACCGAGGGCGAAGTCGTCGGTCGCCCCGAGTGTGACGACCGCTGCCGGGTCGGTCTCGTCCTCGCCGGCTGCCACCTCGAGGTCGACGCTCGTGTCCTCGTCGGCGAGCAGGGTGAGCGCGACGACCCGGGCCACGCGCTCGCCGAAGGGCTCGGCACCCACCGCACGGATCCCGACGGCCTCGGAGTCGGCAGACCCGGGCACGACCCCGAGGGCCGCGCGCACCGCCTCGACATGGCCCATCGCGAACCAGTCGCCGGACCCGGTCCTCACGAGATCGGCTGCGCCGGAGGCGAGCTCGCCGCCCTGACCCCCGGTCCGGCCCTCGTCGACGCCGTCGCCCACGCCGTCACCATCGCCGTGGCCGGCGTCGTGGGACGCGTCACCGGACGGCGTGAACCACGACGCAGGAAGCCCTCGGACGACGGCGGCCGCGACACCGTCGGCCTTGCCCTTGACGAGGTCGGCGGCCGCGGCGACCTCGTCGGCCACGGCACGCGCCGTCACCGACATCACCCGCCCGTCGACGTCGCTCTCGCCGCGGTGGTCGAGCAGCACGCGCAGCCCGGCGGAGCCGAGGGCGAAGTCGGTGAGCCCGGCCCGCCACGGCCGTCCGGCGGTGTCGCTGAGGACGACCGCGAGAGGTGAGCTCGACGGCATACCGAGGTGGGAGAGGAGGGCCGAGCGCAGGTCTCGCGCACATGCGTCCGGGTCGCGGGGGAGGAGGAGCAGGGCGTCCGAGGGTCCGGTGTTCGAGGCGTCGATGCCGGCGCCGGCCATGACCGGCCCGGCGAGCGACTCGACGACGCGGGTGACCTGTCCACCCGCGGACCGCTCGGCGACCACGCGAACCGACTCGGTCAGGACGAGCTCGGGCCTCGACTGCGGAGCGGCCCTGAGCCCCAGCGCCTTCGACACGACCTTGCTCGACACGACGAGCACGTCGCCGGCCCGCAGGCCACCCGGTGCGAGCGCCTCGACCAGGAGCGACGCCAGGTCGTCGCCGGTCACGACTTCGGGCAGCCCGAGCACCGGCACGATGGTGAGGGGCTGGGTCACCGGTCGCTCACCGGCGCACTCGCTCTGCCAGCGCCAGCAGGCTCTCGGCCATGCGGGCGGACGCGTCGACGTCGGTCATGAGCAGGGCCTCCGGGTGCACGGCCGTCTCGACGCCACGCACGCGGACGTCGGCGTCGGCAGGGTCGACGAGCCACCCGTCGAGGAAGTCGGCATAGAGCCCGGCCACTGCGGCGGACGACGACTCGACGCCGATCGCCGAGAGGCACGCGTCGGCGTGACCACGAACCGGCCGGCCGGAGATGAGCGGCGAGACACCGACGACGGGGGCCTGCGAGCCGCGCAGGGCGTCGCGCACGCCCGGGACGCCGAGGATGATCCCGATCGAGACCACGGGGTTCGACGGTGGGAGCACGATGACGTCCGCCGAGCGCAGGGCCTCGAGGACGCCTGGTGCCGCGGCCGCGCGGTCGAGCCCGGCGACGACGAACCGCGACGCGGGCACCTCGGCCCGCAGGCGGACCCACCACTCCTGGAAGTGCACGGCGCGCTGCTCGTCGCCCTCGTCGAGCACCACGTGGGTCTCGACCGGCGTGTCCGTCATCGGGAGCAGCGTGATGCCCCGGTCCGGCAGACCCCAGCGGGTGGCGAGTCGGCCGGTCACCTCGGACGCGGTGAGGCCCTGGGCCAGCCACTGGGACCGGACGACGTGGGTGCCGAGGTCGAGGTCGCCGAGGGTGAACCACTGCGGCACGGCGCCGTAGGCCGCGAGCTCGCCCTGGACGCGGGTCGACTCATCGGCGCGACCCCACCCCTGCTCCTCGTTGATCGCGCCGCCGAGGGTGTAGAGCAGGGTGTCGATGTCGGGGCAGACCCGCAGGCCGAAGAGGCTGATGTCGTCGCCGGTGTTGGCGATGACGGTGAGCTCGGATTCCGGTGCCACGACGTCGAGATGGGCCTTGAGGCCTCGAAGGAAGCGGGCTCCGCCGACGCCGCCCGCGAGGGCCGTGATTCGCATGGGGGCCAGTGTGGACCACCCGCGAGTCGACCCGACACGCCGGTCCTGCCGAAAAAGATTCCCCGAATACCAGAACCGGGCTTGACGGATGGGGATGACACGCGTGTAATTTCATCATTGTGTCCAAGGCGAAGACGTTCTCTCGCTCGGGGGGAAGGCCAGGGACACGGTGTCGGGTCGCGAAGGGTCGAGGAGGCAACCATGCACGAGTTGACGTTGATCGACGCCATGGTCGAGGAGGAGACGGTTCTCTCCTGGCAGGAGCGCAGCCTGTGCGCACAGACGGATCCGGAGGCGTTCTTCCCCGAGAAGGGCGGGTCCACCCGTGAGGCCAAGAAGGTCTGCGTCGGGTGTGACGTCCGGTCCGAGTGCCTCGAGTACGCCCTCGCCAACGACGAGCGCTTCGGCATCTGGGGTGGGCTGTCCGAGCGTGAGCGCCGCAAGCTGAAGAAGCGCGCAGTCTGACCGGGCGCGCGCCCACCCCATGACGCTGACGACCGCCCCCTCGCTGACACCTGCGCCGGCCCCTGCCGGCAAGCAGGCGGTCCAGGCGGTCGTCCTCACTGCCGGCGCACAGCCCGGCCTGCGCGCCCTGCTCGACGCCCTCGCCGCGTCGTCGACCCGCCCCGACCACGTCGTCGTCCTCGACTCCTCCTCCGACGGCGCCGCCGCCGACGTGGCCACCGCGGCGTCGTCGCGCTCCTTCGACGTCGAGCACGTCGCGCAGCAGTCCCGTATGCCGGATCGCGTGGCGGTCACGCGGTGGGTCACCGCCTCCGACCTCGCCGACGACGACCTCCTCTGGCTCCTGCCCGTCGGCTGCGTGCCCGAGCCCGAGACCCTGAGCCGTCTGCTGGCCGCCCACCGCCGCAGCCCGTCCGTCGGGCTCGTCGGCCCCAAGCACGTCGACGCGACCAACCCCGGCGCGCTGCGCTCGGTCGGCATCACGACGACACGCTCGGGCCGAGTCGTCGAGGACCCGCCGCTGGGGGAGCCCGACCAGGGCCAGTACGACCTGCGCCGCGACGTCATCGCCGTGCCGCTCGCGGGCATGCTCGTCAGCGCCGGCGCCCTGCGCTCGTTGCGGGGGTGGGAGCGCTCGTTCGGTGACCTCGGTGGCGACCTCGACCTCGGCTGGCGGGCCCACCTCGCCGGCCACCGGGTCGTCGTCGCCCCCGATGCCCGCATGCGCTCCGTCGCCTCCCTCGGCCTCGCGACCGCGACCGACGGTGTGCGCCGCCGCGCCGCCCGACGGGTCGCCCTCGGACGCGCGCCCTGGTGGCAGGTGCCGTTCCTCGCGCTGTGGGTGCTCCTCAGCTCGCTCGCCGCGGGCCTCGGTCTCCTCCTGCTCAAGCGGCCGCGTGCCGCTGCGGCGGCCTTCTCCGACGCCGCCTCGCTCGACCCGTTCCGGGTCGCCGCCGCCCGGGTGCGGACCCGAGGCGGACGAGAGGTCCACCACCGCGACATCGGCACCCTCTTCGTGCCCGCGTCGACGATCGTCCGGCGCTCTCTCGACCGCGCCCACGAGGCCGTCGTCGCACCCTCGCGACTGGCCGACGAGGGCGTGCGCGACCCCGAGGTCTCCTCGGGCATCGGCCGCCTCCTCGCCCACCCTGCCCTGCTCGCCGTGCTCGCCACCCTCGCCGTCGTCGTCGCCGCCGGTCGCGACATCGGCGGCGGGCTCATCAGCAGGTTCGGGTCGGGAGTCACGGGCGGCGAGCTCGTCACCACGCGGGCGACCGCGAGCACCCTGTGGCACGCCGCGTTCGACGGCTGGCACGGCGCCGGGCTCGGCGGTGACGGTCCCGCGAGCCCTTCGCTGGCGCTGCTCGCCGTCCCCACATGGGTCCTCGAGCAGCTGCCCGGCGCGGGTGACCTCACCTCGCCGGCGGGTGCGCTCATCGGCGCGCTCCTCGTCCTCGCGCTGCCTCTTGCGGCCGTGTCCGCCTATGTCTCGAGCCGGGTCATCACGTGGCACGGCTCGCGCGTCGTCCGTGGCATCGCCGCCCTCCTCTGGGCCACGACCGGTGCCGCCGGTGCCGCCGTGGCGCAGGGCCGGCTCGGCGCCCTCGTCGCCCTCATCCTCCTGCCGGCGGTCCTCGCCGGTGTGGTCATGCTGGCTCGGCCCACCGGCACCGCCACCGGCGCCTTCGCGACCTCGCTGGGCGCAGCGGTGCTCGGCGCGTTCGCCCCGCCGCTGCTCGCGCTGGTCGTGCTCGTCTGCCTCGGCGTCGTCGTCCTCGGCGGCAAGGGTGTCCGGGCACGGGCTCTGGTGCCGGCGGTGCTCGCTCCACTGCTGCTCGGACCGTGGCTCATCGACGTGGCCGACGACTGGGCCCTGGCGGCGACCGGTCCCGGGCTCAGCCAGTGGGGACCCACGCCGAGCGACCCGATCACCCTCGCCCTGCTCCACCCCGGCGGCGCCGGCAGCACGCCTTGGTGGGTCGGTGCCGCGGTCGTCGCCGCGGGCGTCGCGGGCCTCGCTGCGCCTCGCCGGTTCCGCTCGGTCGCGACGGGAGCGGCCCTGCTCGGGCTCGTCTCCCTCGCCGCCGTGCTCGTGGCCCCACGACTCGACCTCGCCTCCGGTGCCGTCGTCACCGAGGGCGTCGTCACGCCGTGGGCCGGAACGTTCGTCCTGCCGCTCACCCTCGCGCTCATCGCCTCCGCCCTCGTCGGCGTCGAGGCGCTGCGGGGCAGGGCTCGCGGCGGCGCCCTGATCGCGCTCGGGCTCGTGAGCGTCGTGGGCGCGGGTGCGTTGGGCTGGTACGGCTTCGGCACCGTCCTGCGCACGTGGTCCGACCCGCGGCCGGCGGTCGCGGTCGAGCAGGCCGGCAACGACTTGGCCAACCGCACACTCTTCGTCGACCCGGGACCCAGCGGGGCGGCATACCGGATCGTCGGACGCGAGAGCGGAGCGCTCGCGCGCGCCCTCCCGCAGAGCCTCGCCAACGACGCGGTGCTCGCCGGCGACGTCGCCGGGCTGCTCGACGGCACCCGCGGCGAGGCCGGTCCGCGCCTCGCCCAGAACGCGATCGGCTTCGTCGCCGTGGCCACGAGCGCTGGTGACGACGTGGCGCGCCGCCTCGACTCCGCCCAGGGTCTGTCCCGGCTGGCGAGCCGCGACGGCTACGACGTCTGGCGCGTGGCCGCGCTCGGCAACGCGCCGGGCAGGGCGGTCGCACCCACCCGTCTCTCGCTCGTGGAGCGGGGCAGCCCGTCGTTCGTCGCGACGCTCGGCGAGCACGGCGCCACGACCACCACCGTCACCGCTCGCGAGGACGCCCTGCTCGTCGTCGCCGAGCCGCCCGCGTGGGCCGACCACGGCGTCGTCACCGTCGACGGCGACGAGGTCACCGCCGCCGCTGACGGCGTCCGACCCACCTACGCCGTGCCGGCGGGGACGCACACCGTCAGTGTCGAGGTTCCCACCGAGCACCCGTGGTGGCGGCTCCTCCAGGGTCTGGGCATCGCCGTCGTGGCGTTCCTGTCGATCCCGGTCGGCAATCGCGCCTCGAGGAGGCGGCGATGAACGCCACGCGCTGGATCGGACCCGGACGGCTCGCCCTCGTCGCCCTCGCGGGCGTGGGTCTGGTGACAGGGGCAACCCTCGCGCCGAAGCCGACGTCCACGCCGTCCGACCGCACCGCCGCCGTCGCGTCGTCCTTGGCGCCGATCACGTCGGCCTCGGCGTCCTGCCCCGGCCCGGAGCTCAGCGGCATCGACTCGGTCGACGACATCGAGGTGGACGCCCGCATCGGTGTCGCCACCGCGCCGGACGAGGCTCTCGGCGCCGTCGCGCTGCCGCGCACCGGTCGCCTCACCCTGCAGTCCGGTGAGGACGAGGCCCCGCCGGTGGACGCACGCGGCGTCGTCACCACCCTCGACGCGCAACCCGGTGTCTCCACCGACATCCTCGCGAGGGGACGCATGGCACCCGGGCTCGCGGCGGGCCAGGAGTGGTCCGTGGACCGGGACGAGATCCGTGGGCTCGCGACGGTCTCGTGCGCCGAGCCCTCCTCCGACCTCTGGCTGCTCGCGGGCGGCGGCGACGCGGGGCGCCAGGAGCGCCTCGTACTCACCAACCCCGGCGCCAACGAGGTGACCGTCGACCTCGAGGTCCTGGGCCGGCGCGGCCTCGTCGCCTCGCCGACAGGCGCCACGGTGGTCCCCGCCCGCGGCCGGGTCGCCCTGCTCGTCGACGCCATCAGCGGCGCTGAGGCGTCACCCGCCCTGCACGTGCGCGTCAACGGTGGCTCGGTGAGCGCGGTGATGACCGACATGTGGCTCGACGGCTCGGTCCCCGCGGGCGCCGAGACGACGACCGCGACCGCGCCCCCGTCGACGACCCAGATCATCCCCGCCTACGTCACCGGCACCACCGGGTCGCTCCGGCTGGCCGTCCCCGGCAACCGTCAGGCCGTCGTGAGCGCCCAGCTCATCGGGCCCGACGGCGCCTCCCCGCTCCCCGGAGGGGTCCTGCGCGTGCCGCCGATGTCCACCGGCGAGCTCCCCGTCAAGGACCTCGCACCGGGCCGCTACTCCGTGCGCGTCTCGTCCGACGTGCCCGTCGTGGCGTCGATGTTCTCGGCCTGGCGCTACGACGGTGGCCCCGGTGACTTCACGTGGTCGCCGTCGGCCGAGCCCGCCACCGGCCTGTTCGGCGCGGCGTTCCCCGAGGGTGTGCGGGCAGGTCGCTCGCTCGTCGTGTCGAGCGTGCGCGCACCCGCCGTCGTCGAGGTCCGGTGGGGTGCCAAGGGGCGCTGGAGCACCAAGACCCTCACGCTCTCGCAGGACACCTCCGCCGTCGTCGACCTCGGCGAGGCCACGGCCGTGTGGGTGCGGCGCACGTCGGGCAAGGGCGAGGTGCGCGGCGGCGTCGCCACGATGGGTGGCAGCGCGGGGTCGAGGTTCGTCTCCGTGGCCGGTCTCACCGACAGTGCGGTGACGTCCACCGTGGGCCGGGCCCACCCCGCCTCCTGAGCCTTGTTGGCCGGATCAGCCGGGTCCGCCGGCTCAGAGCGGCCCGGGTTGGCTCAGGTCGGGCCGGGTGGGCTGAGGTCGGGCCGGGTGGGCTCAGAGGTCGATCTCGGAGGTCGGGACCCCGAGCAGCGCCGCGACCTGCTCGGCCACGACCTCACGCACGATGACCGAGACCTCGGCCGCGTCCCGGGCCCGGGTCTCGATGGGTCGGCGGTAGACGACGATCCGGTGCCCCACGGCGCCACCCACCGGGACGAGTCTGCCCAGTGGGGCGGCCTGCTCCTCCCACGGCGCCGGATCCGTGGGCGGGACCTCCTCGACCGCGAACTCCACGGCCGCATAGCGGTTGCCGAGGTACCCGCGGGCCCGTTCGGCGACGTCGATGACCACGTCGTCGAAGGTCTCGCGGCGAGAGCGCATCGCGGGCACCGAGGGCCATGCCAGCGGGCCCCTCGCACCGCGTCCTCGACGGTCACGACGGCGCGCCGGCACGGGGTTTCGGGGGTCGAGGGGAGCCACGCGACGAGACTACGGCGCGCCACCTCACGCATGTCGGACCGGTGACCTAGAGTCTCTCGGGTGAACGCGTCGAGGAAGTGCAGCAAGACCGCGTGCTCCCAGCTCGCGGTGGCCACCCTGACCTACGCGTACGCCGACCGCGCCGTCGTCCTGGGGCCGTTGGCCACCTATGCCGAGCCGCACTCGTACGACCTGTGCGCCGACCACGCCACCCGCCTCACGGTCCCGCAGGGCTGGGAGTTCCTGCGCCTTGAGTCCGACGGCTACGCGCCGGCGCCCGAGGTCGACGACCTTCTCGCCGTCGTCGACGCCGTGCGTGAGCGCCCCGCCCCCCAGCCGACCGTCGCGAGCGTCGTCGTCAGCGCGATGCCCGTCGCCGGTGAGCAGCGTCGGGGCCACCTCCGGGTCCTGCCCGGCAGCGGCGAGGCCTGACCCGAGCGGTCGTTCCGCCGCACGTCCGGGCTCGTCGCGACGAGCCGCCTCCGGGCCCGACGGCCCCGAGACGAGCATGCCTGCGTCAGACGAGCACCGGTGGGTGCTCGTGTCGGCAACGGGTGCTCGTGTCGGCCACGGGTGCTCGTGTCGGCGCCACGCAGCACAGCGCCGCCGCGTCGCTCAGCCGCCGACGTACGCCGCGAGGTGCTGTCCGGTGAGCGTCCCGCCCGAGGCGACGAGGTCGGCCGGTGTCCCCTCGAAGACGACCGTCCCACCGTCGTGCCCGGCGCCCGGTCCGAGGTCGATAATCCAGTCGGCGTGGGCCATGACGGCCTGGTGGTGCTCGATGACGATGACCGACTTGCCGCCGTCGACGAGCCGGTCGAGGAGGCCGAGCAGGTTCTCGACGTCGGCGAGGTGGAGCCCGGTCGTCGGCTCGTCGAGGACGTAGACCTCGCCCTTGTCGGCCATCTGCACGGCGAGCTTGAGCCGCTGCCGCTCGCCGCCCGACAGCGTCGTGAGCGGCTGCCCCAGCGTGAGGTAGCCGAGCCCGACGTCGACCAGGCGCTCGAGAATCGTGTGCGCCGCGGGGATGCGGGACTCGCCCTCGGCGAAGAACGCCAGCGCCTCGTCCATCGACATCGCGAGCACGTCGGCGATGTTCTTCCCTCCCAGCGTGTACTCGAGCACGGCCGCCTGGAAGCGACGGCCCTCGCACTCCTCGCACGGTGACTCGACCGTCGCCATGACGCCGAGCTCGGTGAAGATCACCCCGGCGCCGTTGCACGTCGGGCAGGCGCCCTCGGAGTTCGAGCTGAAGAGCGCGGGCTTGACACCGTTGGCCTTGGCGAACGCCTTGCGGATGGGCTCGAGCAGCCCGGTGTAGGTCGCGGGGTTGCTGCGGCGCGACCCCTTGATCGCACCCTGGTCGACGACGACCACGCCATCGCGTCCGTCGACCGAGCCGTGGATGAGCGAGCTCTTGCCCGAGCCGGCCACCCCGGTCACGACGACGAGGACCCCGAGCGGGATGTCGACGTCGACGTCGCGCAGGTTGTGCGTCGAGGCGCCGCGAACCTCCATCGTCCCGGTCGAGGCACGCACCTCTGCCTTGAGGTGGGCGCGGTCGTCGAGGTGGCGCCCGGTGAGGGTCCCCGCCTTGCGCAGCTCCTCGACCGAGCCCTCGAAGACGATCTCGCCGCCCGCGGAGCCCGCTGCCGGGCCGAGGTCGACGACGTGGTCGGCGATCGCGATCGTCTCGGGCTTGTGCTCGACGACGAGGACGGTGTTGCCCTTGTCGCGCAGCCGCACGAGCAGGTCGTTCATCCGGGCGATGTCGTGGGGGTGCAGGCCGATCGTCGGCTCGTCGAAGACGTAGGTGACGTCGGTGAGCGAGGACCCGAGGTGGCGGATCATCTTGGTGCGCTGCGCCTCGCCACCCGACAGCGTGCCGGCGGGCCGGTCGAGCGAGAGGTAGCCGAGCCCGATCTCGGTAAACGAGTCGAGCAGGTGCTGCAGTCCCTTGAGCAGGGGAGCCACCGAGGGCTCGTCGAGCCCACGCACCCACTGGGCGAGGTCGCTGATCTGCATGGTGCAGAGGTCGGCGATCGACTTGCCGCCGATCCTGGACTTGAGGACGTCGGCGGTGAGCCGCGTCCCCTCGCACTCCGGGCACTGCTGGAACGTCACCGCACGCTCGACGAACCGGCGCACGTGCGGCTGCATCGCCTCGGGGTCCTTGGACAGCATCGACTTCTGGATCTTGGGGATGATCCCCTCGAAGGTGAGGTTGATGCC
This sequence comes from Knoellia sp. LjRoot47, assembly GCF_964253435.1. Taxonomy (NCBI): domain Bacteria; kingdom Bacillati; phylum Actinomycetota; class Actinomycetes; order Micrococcales; family Intrasporangiaceae; genus Knoellia; species Knoellia sp. LjRoot47. The sequence goes on along the minus strand of NZ_CAXUQS020000001.1, from coordinate 68,882 downwards.
CTCGACCTTGATCTTGGTCGGCGGCGCGTACAGCATCGTCTCGAGCTGCTTGGCGGTGAACGTCTCGATGGGCTTGTCCATCGGGAGACCCATGCCCTCGAAGAGGCGGCCGTACCACCCGTCCATCGAGTAGCCCGGCACCGTCAGCGCACCCTCGGCGAGGCTCTTCGACGCGTCGTAGAGCGCCGTCCTGTCGATGTCGCTCACGTGCCCCATGCCTTCGCACCTCGGGCACATGCCACCGAGGTAGACCTGCTGCTGGGCGACCCGCTTCTCGGTGTGGCCGCCCTTCTCGGTCGTCATCACGCCGCTCGCCTTCCGGGTCGGCACGTTGAAGCTGTATGCCGTCGGCGGACCGACGTAGGGGGAGCCGATGCGGCTGTAGAGGATGCGGAGCATGGCGTTGGCGTCGGTCGCCGTGCCGACCGTCGAGCGCGGGTTGGCGCCCATCCGCTCCTGGTCGACGATGATCGCGGTCGTGAGGCCGTCGAGGTGGTCGACCTCGGGCCGGGCGAGCGAGGGCATGAAGCCCTGGACGAACGCGCTGTAGGTCTCGTTGATCATCCGCTGGGACTCGGCGGCGATCGTGCCGAAGACGAGCGAGCTCTTGCCCGACCCCGACACGCCCGTGAAGACGGTGAGGCGACGCTTGGGCAGCTCGACGCTGACGTCCTTGAGGTTGTTCTCGCGTGCGCCCTGCACACGGATGAGGTCGTGGGTGTCGGCGGCGTGCGGCTGCGAGGTCACGGGCACACGCTAGTGGGATCGGCCGACATCCGAACCCCCTAGTAGGGTTCCTGCGTGCCTCCCCACCAGCTCGCCGACTTCGTCAAGGCCTACGACGTCCGGGGGCTCGTCCCGGAGCAGCTCGACGTCGACGTGGCCTGGGCCCTGGGCGCCGCGTTCGCCGAGGTCGTCATCGCGCGCGAGGGCGGCAGCGGGTGCGTCATCGGCCACGACATGCGCGCCACCTCGCCCGAACTGTCCCGCGCGTTCGGCGCCGGGGTGACGAGCCGCGGCATCGACGTCACACACATCGGACTGGCGAGCACCGACGGCCTCTACTTCGCCAGCGGCCACCTCGACCTCGCGGGCGCGATGTTCACCGCGAGCCACAACCCCGCGGCATACAACGGCATCAAGCTCTGCCGTCCGGGCGCGCGCCCGGTCGGCCAGGACTCCGGTCTCGGCGAGGTCCGCGACCTCGCGCAGGAGCTGCTCGACGGCACCGCGGAGCAGCGTCACGAGGACGAGGGCACGACCACCGAGGTGGACCTGCTCGCCGACTACGCCGGCTTCCTGCGCGGCCTCGTCGACCTCTCCGGCATCCGCCCGCTCAAGGTCGTCGTCGACGCCGGCAACGGCATGGGTGGCCACACCGTCCCCGCCGTCCTCGGGGCCGCCGCCGGTCTTCCGGCCCTGCCGCTCGAGGTGGTCCCGCTCTACTTCGAGCTCGACGGCACCTTCCCCAACCACGAGGCGAACCCGCTCGAGCCCGAGAACCTGCGCGACCTCCAGGCCGCTGTCGTCGAGCACGGCGCCGACCTCGGCCTCGCCTTCGACGGCGACGCGGACCGGTGCTTCGTCGTCGACGAGCGCGGCGAGCCCGTGAGCCCGAGTGCCATCACCGCCCTCATCGCGACCCGCGAAGTCGCCCGCGAGGTCGATGCCGGCACCCCTGCCGCCGACGTCGCCATCGTCCACAACGTCATCACCTCCGCGCAGGTCCCCGAGGTCATCGCGGACCTCGGTGCGCGCGCCGTGCGCACCCGGGTCGGGCACTCGTTCATCAAGGGCGAGATGGCCCGCGCGAACGCCGTCTTCGGTGGCGAGCACAGCGCGCACTACTACTTCCGCGACTTCTGGTTCGCCGACACGGGCATGCTCGCCGCGATGCACGTGCTCGCCGCGCTCGGTGAGCAGGACGCGCCGCTGAGCGCGCTCATGGCCGACTGGACGGCATACGCCGCGTCGGGCGAGATCAACTCGACCGTCGACGACGCCGCCGCGAGCACGGCCCAGGTCCGCGAGTGGGCGCGCGACAAGGGGACGGTCGTCGACGAGCTCGACGGGCTCACCCTGACCCACGAAGGAGGCGAGGGCGACCCGATGTGGTGGCTCAACCTGCGTGCCTCAAACACCGAACCCCTGCTCCGGCTCAACGTCGAGGCAGCCGATGCGGACACGATGGCCGCGATACGCGACGATGTCCTCAGCGTCGTGCGCGGCGCTGCGAGAGGAGACACCTGATGTCCACGATGGAGCCCTGGCTGCGCGAGATCCTGCGCTGCCCCAACTGCCGGGCCGAGCTGCGTGACGAGACCGGCGCCGACGGTCCCGAGCTCGCCTGCACCTCCGAGACCTGTGGTCTCGTCTACCGGATCGACGACGGCGTCCCGGTGCTGCTCGTCGACGAGGGCCGCAAGCGCGCCTGACCGGCCGCGCCGCTTCGAGAAAGGCGCCGCACCGACATGCCACACCTCGACGATGACGTCCTCGACTCGGTCGAGGCGCTCGAGCGCCTCGACAGCCGCGGCTCGCTCCGCGCGCTCGCCACGTCCGGCGCCCAGGTGCGTCGCGCGATCATCGCTGCCCGCGAGGCCGGTGTCGACCGGGTCGCCGGTGGTGACAGGCCGCGGTCGGTGCTCGTCGCGTCGCTCGGCGGATCCGCCGTCGTGTGCGACGTCCTCGACGTGCTCGCCGAGCCGGGGTCGCCCGTCCCGCTGACGACCCGCCGCGAGGCCCCGCTGCCCGGGTGGATCGGCCCGCTCGACCTCGTCATCGCGGTGTCCCAGTCAGGGCGTGCCGCAGGGCCGCTGGCGCTCGCCGCCGAGGCGGCCAGGCGTGGCACCTCGCTGCTCACCGTCGGCGCGCCGGATTCGCCCCTCGCCGATGTCTGCGCCCGGGGCCGTGGGGTGCACGTCGACATCGCGACCGACGTCCCGACCTCGCGGTCCGCACTCTGGTCGATGCTCACCCCGGTGCTGCTCGCGGCCGACGGGCTGGGGCTCATCGACTGCCCCGAGGCCGAGCTCGACCGTGTCGCCGACCTCCTCGACTCGCGCGCGGAGGAGTGCCGGCCCTCGTCGGAGTCGTTCGTCAACCCCGCGAAGGTCCTCGCCGTCGGTCTGGCCGAGACTGTCCCCGTCGTCCTCGGCGACGGTGCCCTCACCGGGGTCGCCGCCGGTCGCGCGGCCGCGATGCTCGCCCGCACCGCGCGTATGCCGGCCACCTCGGGTGCGCTTCCCGATGCGGCCGCGCAGGTGGTCGCCTGCTTCGACGGCCCGTTCAGCGGTGCGGGCGACACCGGGCGGGGGAGCGGGGGCGACATCTTCGCCGACCCGTTCCTCGACGGTCCGCCGGCGCCGCAGCTCGGCCTGCTCCTCCTGCGCGACAACCCCGACGTCACGCCGCCCTCCTCGCTCCCACCCACCGCGGTGCCACCGGCACAGCTCGCCGACGCGGTCGCCGAGTCGGCCCGCGAGGCCGGGGTCAAGGTCTGGGAGGTCGAGGCGACCGGCGCGCACCCCATCGAGCGGCTGGCGTCTGTCATCGCGCTCACCGACTACGCCGCGACCTACCTCGCGCTCGGGCTCGGTCTCGACCCCGCCGTCTCACGGCACGTCACCGAGCTGCGCGACCGCACGAGCTGACGGCGCCGTCGCACTCGTGCGGGTGTCGCTGTGCGTACGCGGTAGGTCCGGGGTGTGGGGCCGTGGTCAGTGCTGGGCGAGGTCGAGCACCTCGGCGGTCGGCAGCTGAGCCAGCGCGGAGCCGTCGAGGAGCACCTTGCTCGACCGCAGCCCGCTGCCGATGACGACCTCACCGGCGGCGACGACCGCGGCGTCGACGAGCACGGGCCAGCCGTCGGGCAGCCCGATGGGGGTGATGCCACCGAACTCCATGCCGGTGAGCGACACCGCGTCGTCGTGCGGGGCGAACGAGATCTTGCGGACGCCGAGGTGTCGGCGCACGACACCGTTGATGTCGGCGCGGTCGGTGGCCAGCACCATGACGGCGGCGTAGGTCACCTCACCCGCGCGCTTGCCTGCGACGATGACGCAGTTGGCGCTCGCCGCCGGCGCGACGTCGTATGCCGCACAGAACGCGTCGGTGTCGGCGAGGGTCGCGTCGATGGTCGCCACCTCGGCGCCCGCCACACCGGCGGTCTGCCCGTCGGCCGTCAGGGCGGCGGCCACGGGAGGAGCCACGAGGTCGGGCGACCCCACGGCGGGTGACCAGGACAGCGTTCCGCGGGCGGACGGCATACGGGTCAGTGGGTCTCGTCGACGGCGGGGGCGTCGGCAGGAGCCTCGTCGTGGCCGCCCTTGCGCGGGATGACGTGCATGACCGCCACGACGATGGCACCGACGATGAGGCCGAGGATGGCCGAGCCGATGGTGTTGGTGACCCAGCCGAGGACGCCGCCGAGCGCGCCGGTCGCGTCGTGCACGGCTTCTTCGACGTGGTGGACCCACTCGTAGGGGTAGTGCAGCGGCGACCAGTACTCACTGAGCTCGTCGAGGCCGACCAGGAGGATGTGGCCACCGACCCAGATCATCGCGGCGATGCCGACGACGGAGAGGGTGGCGAGGAGCTTGGGCATCGCGGCGACGAGGCCGCGCCCGAGGCCGGCGCGCGCGCCGTCGCCCTTGGCGAGGTGCAGGCCGACGTCGTCCATCTTGACGATGAGTGCGACGACGCCGTAGACGAGCACGGTGATGAGCACGGCGACGACCGCGAGGATGATCGCCCGGGTGACGAAGGGCTCGTCCTTCACCTCGTTGAGTGAGATGACCATGATCTCGGCCGAGAGGATGAAGTCGGTGCGGATCGCGCCGCTGGTGATCGTCTTCTCGTCGGCGACCTGTCCCTCGTCGTGCGCCTTGCCGGCGGCGTCCTCGCCGTGGCCGCTCACGCGCTCCCAGATCTTCTCGACGCCCTCGAAGCAGAGGTAGGTGCCGCCGACCATGAGCAGCGGCGTCAGCGCGACTGGCAGGAACTGGCTGAGCAGCAGCGCCGCCGGGAGGATGAAGAGTAGCTTGTTGCGCAGCGACCCGATCGCGATGGTCTTGATGATCGGGAGCTCGCGCTTGGGCTCGATGCCCTGCACGTACTGCGGCGTGACGGCCGTGTCGTCGACGATGACACCGCTGGCCTTCACACTCGCGCGCCCGGCCGCCGCGGCGACGTCGTCGACGGAGGCGGCCGCCGCCTTGGCGAGCACGGCGACGTCGTCGAGAAGGGCGAAGAGTCCGCCGGCCATCAGGTCACCTTCGCGTCGGTGGGGGAGTGGAGGTCGAGCACGCGCTCAGCCTAGGGGAGAACCGCGCCGCGTCCGGCTCGCGACCGAGGTCCCGCGCGCGCCGGGGCGCAGACCAGCGCGCTGACGTCAGCGCACACCAGGGGGCCCGTTCGGGTCATGTGCCGAACGTGGACCACCACTAACGTCGAGACGTCCGGTGGCTCTTGGGGGGCTGGGGGTTCAGCAGCCGACGAGGACGAGCGGGCAGCAGGACGTCATGTTCGATTCCACATGTCAGGAGGGGTTCCATGTCCGCGAGCATCTCTCGCCGATCCTTGCTCGTCGCCGGTGCCGGCGCCGGGGTCGGCGTCGTCGCCACGGTGTCGGCTCCGGCCGCACAGGCGGCCGGCACCAACTACGCCTACCAGGTGCAGAGCAGGTACAACTACTGCTCGGCCGCATCGTCCCGCATCGCCCTCAGCTCACCGATCCTGCGGCGCGACGCGTCCGAGAACCGCACGGTCCCGAGCCAGAACAGCCTGGCCGAGAGCCTCAACCTCGACCCGTACGACGGCAGCGCGTCGACCACCGGGCTCAAGGACCCGACGCTCATCGCCACGGTCCTCAACCGGCGGCTCGGCATCGCGAGCCACGCCAACCGCTACCGCTTCCGGATCTCGCCGGCCGGCACGCTCTACACCGACCTGCAGAACAAGGTCCGCGAGAGCATCTCGGCCGGGTACCCCGTCGTCATCAACATGAACCAGGTCGACAATGACCACTTCGACGGCCACTACATCGCGATCGTCGGCTACGGCCCCGATCGCTACCAGATCGCCGACCCCTACCGCGCCGCACGCAACGGCGTCTGGCGCAACAAGCAGGACATCGTCGACTGGAACAAGCTCAACCGCTTCACCTGGTACGGCAGCTGACGCGCAGGTCGTGGGCCGTCCCTGCTCAGGGGCGGCCCACGGCACGGCGGCTGCTCACTCCTCCTCGTCGGCGCGACCGCCCTCGTCGTCCTCGTCCTCGGCGAGGTCGTCCTCCTCGTCGTCCTCCCGTGGCGGCGAGACGTCGTCGGCGTCGTCCTCCTCCTGCTCGGTGAGTGCGGGCCGGGCCACGTCGGACTCGGGGTCGAGCGCGTAGTCGCCCCGGACCTCCTCCCACGTGTCGAGCTTGTCCTCGTCGAGGTCGAGCCTCAGCTCCTCGCTCACCTCGTCGTCCGCGCCTCCCGGAGCGCCCTGCGGGCCGCCCTCCCGTATGCCGTCCGCCCCCGTGCCGCTGTCGGTCCCACTCATCGTCTGCTCCGTTCGTCGGGGTGCTGGTGCTCGGGTGCACGGGCCGTCGGGCGGCGCCGCGCATTCCATGTCTACCGCGTGCGGTCGGTAGAGTGGGGTCGCCGGCGCGGGTGATACCCCGCTCTCACGTGTTCGCCCAGATGGGCTGCGCCGGGTCGCAAACCAGACACTCAACGGAAGAGATTTCGCATGTCCTTTGACTACAAGGTTGCCGACCTGGGCCTCGCCGAGGCCGGCCGTCACCAGATCCGTCTCGCCGAGCACGAGATGCCCGGCCTCATGAGCCTGCGCGAGGAGTTCGGCTCCGCGCAGCCGCTCAAGGGTGCGCGCATCGCCGGCTCGCTCCACATGACCGTTCAGACCGCCGTGCTCATCGAGACGCTCACGGCGCTCGGCGCCGAGGTCCGCTGGGCCTCCTGCAACATCTACTCGACCCAGGACGAGGCCGCCGCGGCCGTCGTCGTCGGCCCGAACGGCACCGTCGAGGACCCCCAGGGTGTCCCGGTGTTCGCCTGGAAGGGCGAGACGCTCGAGGAGTACTGGGACTGCACCGCTCAGATCCTCACCTGGCCCGGCGAGGGCGCCAACATGATCCTCGACGACGGTGGCGACGCGACGATGCTCGTGCACAACGGTCGTGCCTGGGAGGCCGCCGGCCAGGTGCCCCCCACCGACGACAAGGACTCCGAGGAGGTCGGCGTCTTCAAGGCGCTCGTCCGTCGCACCCTCGAGCAGGACAAGCTCAAGTGGACCAAGGTCTCCGAGGAGATCAAGGGCGTCACCGAGGAGACCACCACCGGCGTGCTCCGCCTGTACGACCTCGCCAAGACCGGCGACCTGCTCTTCCCGGCGATCAACGTCAACGACTCGGTCACCAAGTCCAAGTTCGACAACAAGTACGGCTGCCGCCACTCGGTCATCGACGGCCTCAACCGCGCCACCGACGTCCTCATCGCCGGCAAGGTCGCGGTCGTCTGCGGCTACGGCGACGTGGGCAAGGGTGTCGCCCAGGCGCTCGCCGGCCAGGGTGCGCGCGTCGTCGTCACCGAGGTCGACCCGATCTGCGCCCTGCAGGCCGCGATGGAGGGATACCAGGTCGCACGTCTCGAGTCGGTCGTGGAGACGGCGGACATCTTCATCACGACGACCGGCAACTTCAACATCATCACGGCCGAGCACATGCAGGCCATGAAGAACAAGGCGATCGTCGCCAACATCGGCCACTTCGACAACGAGATCGACATCGCCGGCCTCGCCAAGGTCGAGGGCGTCACCAAGACCGAGATCAAGCCGCAGGTCCACGAGTGGACGTTCTCCACCGGCACCTCGATCATCGTGCTGTCCGAGGGTCGCCTGTTCAACCTCGGCAACGCCACGGGTCACCCGTCGTTCGTCATGAGCAACTCGTTCACTAACCAGACGATCGCCCAGATCGAGCTCTTCACCAAGACGAGCGAGTACGACAAGCAGGTCTACGTCCTGCCCAAGCACCTCGACGAGAAGGTCGCCCGCCTCCACCTCGAGGCGCTCGGTGTCGAGCTCACCGAGCTCACCAAGGAGCAGGCCGAGTACATCGGCGTCGACGTGGCCGGCCCGTACAAGTCGGACCACTACCGCTACTGAGACTTCTCAGACCCACGCACGACCCGGTATGCCGTCCGCTCACCCGAGCGGACGGCATACCGCGTTCTCGGGGCCTTCAGGCCCCGGACCCCGGGAGCCACACGGCCATCGACCCCAGCGGCGTGCGCTGGTGCCACGGCTCGGACGATCCCTCGACCGAGACCTGCTCGGTGCCGAGCGGCAGCATGGCGCACGTGGTGCCGGGCGGGAGGCTCACGTCCGTGAGGTCACCGAGACGGCGCCGGGTGTCGGCGTAGGCCCGGCCACCGTGCACCTCGGTGCGCATGTCGACCCAGACCTTGACGTCGGGTCGCAGGAGCAGCACCGCACCCGCCGCATCGGGTGTGGCGAACAGCCGGCAGTCCCGGGGCAGGTCCCCCACGAGATCGGCCTCGGGCTCCGGGCGGCCGGGTGAGTGGGCCGTGATGACCGCGAGCGGGGCCAGCAGGACGAGGACACCGGTGACGATCGGGCGCCAGTAGCCCGCGGTGAGGCGGTGGCGGAACGCCTCCGACCGCTGCGGGACATCGCGCCAGCGGACCGTCGCCGTCGACAGCTCTGCGGCGAGGACCGGCAGCAGGGTGAGGGCGGCGACCCCGAGGAAACGGATCGCGACCAGTCCGGCGACGGCGGCGGCCAGGCTCGTGGCGACGAGCACGACCTCGAGCGCCCAGCGTGCCCGCTCGCGCGAACCGGGGGAGCCGGGACAGTGGAGCCACAGCCGAAGGGCGCAGGCCCCGGCGAGCGCGAGACAGAGGGCGGCGACGGGGAGCCAGCGAGCGCGCAGTCCGCCCGTCAAGGGGGACAGCCATTCGATGATCTGGCCACCCGACGCCGAGCTGATGTCGAGCAGGAGCTGCCACACCGACAGGCGGTAGGGCCCGAGCATGCTGCCGACCGCGAGCCCGAGTCCTGCGGTCGCGGCCAGGGCGAGCCGCCACCGGGGCACGCCCGCGAGCAGGGCCAGCAGCGGGAGGGCACAGGCGAGGCCGAGCGCGAGGACGGTCCACGAGACGTGCAGCCAGGCACCAGCCCAGCCGAGGACGGTCCCGCTCAGGGCGACCGCGGCATACGTCGACGCAGTGCGGGAGAGCGCCGCGGTGGTGAGGGCGTGGCCGAGGGCGAGCGTGGCGAGGAGCAGTGCCTCGACGACGATAGTCGCGCGCGGCGACACCATCGGCAGGGCGAGCAGTGCGACGAGGGCGGTCGCGACGAGGGTGGGAAGTGGCCTCGCGCTGAGACGTCGGGCGACGAGGACGGCGACGGCGAAGTACGCGAGCATGCCGAGGGCTCCGACGAGGGCGATCCCCGGGAGGCCCAGGCTCTCGTGCCCCAGTGCGACGGCGGTGTTCCATGCGGGCGAGGTCGGGCGGAAGACCCCGCTGGGGTCGGCCCAGCTCCATGAGTCGGGCCGCGACAGGGGCGTGCCCGCCAGGCGCTCGGACCCGTCTCGGGCCTGCCAGTAGGGGTCGTGCTCGGTCAGGCGCGCTGCGCGCAGGACCACGAGCGCCAGCACCCAGCCGGCGAGCACGGCCCAGTCCCGCCGGGACCTCACGAAAAGCCGGGAGTGCGTGCCGCGCAGCCAGCGAGCTGGCGGCCGCCACCGTCCGAAGCGACCGCGGTCAGAGCAATCGATGTGGTTCCGAGCGCGAGAGACCCCACGAGGAGTTCGGCGTGTGGGTGCATGCCAACGAGTATGTCCCCTTGGCGATGGCCCTGCCTCAAACTTGTCGGTAAAGGGCTAGGTCCTCCGAGGTGCCGCGATCCCATGCTGCGAAAGGATGATCATCGGCGGCTATGGACTTGTTGGACGATTTGGTGTAGTACTTCGCTTGTCTCGGAAGGATTTTGTGCTCAACGGACCGATGGCACGGCGCCTGCTACCACATCGAACCCCCGTGTGCACGTAATCGTGGGAGCCATTCGACCCATTTCTTCTAGTCAGACATCTCAATCAGGTTTCACTAGTTCGGGCCATGTCCTAAATCTTCGCCATGACGGAAAGATCGGCCCGGGCCGGGCAGACCGGTACCTGCTCAACCGAAAGGGGAAGGCCTGATGTCCAGGGCTTTCGACCAGCTCCAGCGTCGTGTCCGCTCCGAGAGGGGCGCGACGATGGTCGAGTACGGCTTCATGGTCGCGCTCATCGCCACGATCGTCGCGGCAGCAGTGAGCCCTCTGGGCCAAGCCGTCTCTACGTTCTTCACCGGCGTGCCCAGCTCCCTCTGAGCAGTTCTCAACACCAGCTCCACTCAGCTGTACCGCTTCACCCACCACCACCACCACTACAGAAGGAACGACGTCATGTCCAGCAAGCTCATCGCTTTCCACACCCGTCTTACCCAGATCCGCAACGAGCGCGGCGCAACCATGGTCGAGTACGGCCTCATGGTTGCCCTCATCGCCGTCGTCGTCGTCCTCGCGGTCGGGCCCCTTGGCACGGCTATCTCTGGCCTGTTCGCCAAGGTCAGCGGCAGCGTCGGCGGCGGCACCCCCGCCACTCCCTGATCTTGAGCTGACCACTTGTGAACACGGGTGTAGAGGGCTGGCGGCGCTGCTGCCGTCAGCCCTCTGCACTTGCCTACCGGCACGTCGGACACTTCTCGGTCCATCTGCAAGCTGACCCGCATCACGCGAGGAACTCGAACTATCAAGCAAGAGGACAACTCATGACGCGTCGGAACGAAAGGGGAGCGTCGATGATCGAGTTCGCGTTGATCACCCCTCTTCTTCTGCTCTGCATCTTCGGGATGATTGACCTCGGGCGGATGTTTCTTGTCCAGGCCATGGTCACCAATGGAGCACGTGAGGGCGCTCGGATGGTCGCCCTCCGCCAGTCGGCCGGCGATGTCACCGCCCGCGCGAATGCTTCGATGCCCGGTCTTGACGCCTTGTCCACCGGGAGCCACGCCGTGACACCTGTCGCCATATGTCCGGCCGTGCCCACACCCACCCAGGCTGGGACGGTGACTGTCTCGGTCACCGGCTTCAAATGGCTTGCCCTCGGTGCTGTATCCGGGCTGTTTCCCGGCGGTGGCATTCCTGCACCTAACCCGTCCGCGACGTCATCGATGAGGTGCCTCGGATGAACCGGCAGAACGCTCACCTGCTCGCGCGGAACGAGCGCGGCGCGACCGCGGCGCTCGTCGCGCTGCTCTTCGGTGGGTTCGTCGTTACGGGTTTGCTTGCCTGGTCGGCCGATGCCGGTCAGATCTTCTGGGAACGACGGCAGACTCAGAACGCCGCCGACGCCGCGGCTTTGGCTCTCGCACAGAGCTGCGCGAAGAACAACTGCAAGGTTAATGCGGACGGCCTACCGGACCTCATCAATGCCAATACGGTCAACAATGCCAACCGGACTCATGACACCCTGCCGGGGGCTTCCGGACAGTGCATAGCCAACCCCCCTACAGGCCTGGTGACGACGCTTCCGCTGTGTGTTGGCACCGGGAGCGTGTCTGACCTTGCCCAGTGCCCTGTCCTCCCTCCTGCAATGTCCAGTGGGCTGCCGTATGTCGAGGTTCGGGTACGAGCAAATGGGACGGCGAAGGGCCTGATTCCAAACCCCTTCACACGCGTTAACGACACAGGGCCGGACGACGCGCATGTTGTTTCCTGCGCCAGGGCTGCTTGGGGTACCCCAAGCTCAGCGGCCTTCTTGGCGCCGTTCACCATTTCCCTTTGCGAGTGGGATCGGTTCACGAATCACGGTGTCAACTATGCGCCCCCGCCGGTAGGGAATTGGCCTGGCTACGGGGGCCCCGGACAGCCGGCGTGGCCGGCCGGCTTCAGCAGCACGGCTGTTCCGCGCGAAATTGTCATTCGTCTGCATGGCAACGGTGATTCAAAATGCGCCGCCGGTCCGAGCGGCGCAGATGCTCCGGGTGGCTTCGGGTGGTTGTCCGGACCCGGATGCATCGCGACCGCGACCACGACCAACGGCACGGACTTCTGGGCGCCGTTCGACCCTGGATCTAGCCCCCCGAGTGGCTGCAGCGCCAAAATTGCGGCCGCGCGCGACTCTGGTCCGCTCATCGACCTTCCGATCTACAACTGCATCCGAGACGTCCCGGTCAACCCCATTACCCCGGCAACCAACTGCGATGACGGGCACGGGTCCAACGGCAAGTATCACCTTGCGGGTGTAGCGCGCTTCTACGTCAGTGGCTACAAGATTGGTGGAAGTGACGAAAGGCCCAGTCGGGTAACGGGCACGGTTCCATGTTCGGGGAATGACCGCTGCGTCTCCGGCTGGTTCGTGCAGGGAGTCCTCAACCTTCCGTCCACCTCCATTACTCCGCCCACCCCCGGCAACGGGTTCGGCCTCACCGCGGTTCTGCCCGCCGGTTGAGTTTGTCGCTATCTCGAAAGGCCTCCACCATGGGTCGTCGCATCATCGCTCTCGCCGCCGCCGTCGTTCTCGCCCTGGTCGGTGGAGTCCTCGTCCTGCTGTATGCCCGCAGCGCGGACCAACGTGCCCTGGCCGGCCAGCAACCCACCACCATCTGGGTGTCCGAGAAGCTCGTCGGCTCCGGCACGACGCTCAAGGACGCCGAGCGTGGCGGCCTCATCAAGCGGACCCAGGTCGCGGCGCGGGCCGTCCCGGCAGGTGCGCTCAAGGCGATCGACGCTGAGAACAGCAGCCTCGTCGTCCTCTCCGACATCGCCCCCGGGCAGGTCGTCCTCGACACCGCGTTCGGCACGGAGCGCCTGGGCCAGAAGGCCATCGGCGTCTCGCCCGGCAAGGTCGCCATCTCAGTGACCCTCGAGGACCCCAACCGCGTGGGTGCCTTCGTCACGCCTGGCAGCCTCATCACGATCTACGACACCCACGACATCAAGAAGCTCGGCACCGACAAGGCAACCGAGCAGTACAACGAGCTCGGCATCAAGGGCACAAGCGTTCTGCTCTCGAAGGTTCAGGTCATCGGCATCGGCACGACCAGCCTCAGTGGAGCCTCCCCGACGTCCTCTAGCGACGCTGAGAAGTCCGAAGGTGTGGCCGCTACCACCGCCACCCCGGTCCAGAACTACCTCGTCACCGTCGAGGTGTCGCCGGAAGACTCGGTCAAACTCGTGCACGCGATCCAGCACACGGCGAACTTCCAGAACAACCCGGCCAAGCACATCTACTTCGGCCTCGAGGGCGCCGACACGACGGTTCCCCGCAACCTCTCCACCGACGACTTCAAGTATCACGGGACACCGTGATGACCATCCTCTGGGACAACGAGCCAGGAGCCGCCGAGCGCTACCACTTCGCCCTCGGTGCCGTGGACCTGCTCGGTTCGGCAGCCCTGGTCCACCGTGCCCTCGACGAGGACCCCCACGCCGACCTCGTCGTCATCGGACCCGTGGTCAACATCGACGAGGCCTCGCTGCTCGTCGAGTCCGTCCGCGCGGATCGTCCCGAGGTCGGCTTCATCCTCCTGCGCCACCGCCTCGACGTCACCACTCTCGGACAGGCGCTGCGCAGCGGCTTCCGCGAGGTCGTCGCCTCGGACGACAGCACCTCCCTCTCGGACGCGGTCCGGCGCAGTCGTGACCTCACCGCCAAGATCTCCGGCCACCAAGGCGGTACTGCCGCACCGCAGGGACGGATCGTCACGGTCTTCTCGGCCAAGGGTGGCGTCGGCAAGACCACGCTGTCGACCAACATCGCCACGCACCTCGCGATGAGCGGCGTGCGGACCGTCCTCATCGACCTCGACCTCTCGTTCGGCGACGTCGGCATCAGCATGCAGCTCATGCCGAGCAGCTCGGTCCACGACGCCGTGGCCATGAGCGGGCACCTGGACGCCGAGGGCCTGTCGCAGCTGGTGACACACCACCAGGCGAGCGGCCTCGACATCATCGCGGCTCCGACCGACCCCTCGCTCGCTGACCGGGTCAGCGCCCAGATCGTCACCGAGCTGCTGCGCGTCGCAGCGGCGAACTACGAGTACGTCATCGTCGACACCCCTCCGTCGTTCACCGAGCACGTCCTCGCGGCCTGCGACGTCAGCAGCCTCCTCGTCCTCATCGCCACGCTCGACATCCCGGCGGTCAAGAACCTTCGGCTCGCCCTCGAGACGCTCGACGCGCTGGGCAGCCCGAGGGACTCGCGCGTCATCGTCCTCAACCGTGCAGACGTCAAGGTCGGCCTCAACCCCGACGACGTGGTCCAGGCCCTCGGTGTGCCCATCGCGGTGAGTGTGCCCGCGAGCAACACCGTGCCCGCGTCCGTGAACCGGGGGGTCCCGCTCGTCCTGGAGTCCCCGAAGGACCCCGTGAGCGGAGCGCTCCGGGAGATCGTCGACACCCACATCCGCGCCCGCTTCGGTGCGCCCGTGGAGGAGCCCCAACGCCGCAGCCTCTTCAGCAGGAGATCACGATGAGCAGCCTCGCCGACCGCCTCGACACCGCCCGCCGCGCCCAGGAGCCGGTGCCCGTCGCCCGCGGCCCGATCGGTGCCGTCATCCCGGACGGCCACCGCGTCGACCCCTTCACCGAGGTCAAGAACCGGGTGCACCAAGGACTCATCGACTCGCTCGGCCCGCGCCTCTACGACCCCCACCTCCAGGAGTCCGAGCTCGCCAACCAGGTGCGCCAGACCCTGCAGGAGGTCATCGACGCGGAGCAGAAGCCGCTGTCGCTCGCCGACCGCACCCGGCTCGCGCAGGAGGTCTCCGACGAGATCCTCGGCCACGGCCCGCTCGAGCCCCTGCTGCGCGACCCGGACATCAGCGAGATCATGGTCAACGGGGCTCACCGCATCTTCGTCGAGCGCTCCGGCAAGATCCACCCCACCGACGCCCGTTTCACCGACGAGACCCACCTTCGCCGCATCATCGACAAGATCGTCGGCCGCATCGGTCGTCGCGTCGACGAGGCCAGCCCGCTCGTCGACGCCCGCCTCCCCGACGGGTCCCGTGTCAACGCCGTCGTCGCGCCGATCGCCCTCGACGGCGCGGTGCTCACGATCCGCAAGTTCTCCGCGGATCCCTTCACCGACAAGGACCTCATCGCGTTCGGGACGTTCACCCAGCCGGTGCGCGACTTCCTGTGGTCGTGTGTCCGCGGACGCCGCAACATCATCATCTCCGGCGGTACCGGCTCGGGGAAGACGACGACACTCAACGTCGTCTCGTCCTACCTCCCCGACGACGAGCGCATCGTCACCATCGAGGACGCGGCCGAGCTCCAGCTCCACCAGGCCCACGTCCTGCGTCTCGAGTCCCGCCCCGCCAACGTCGAGGGCTCGGGAGCGATCACGATCCGCGACCTCGTCCGCAACTCGCTGCGTATGCGCCCCGACCGCATCGTCGTCGGTGAGGTCCGTGACGGTGCGGCGCTCGACATGCTCCAGGCCATGAACACCGGTCACGACGGGTCGATCACGACCGTCCACGCCAACAGCTCGCGCGACTCGCTCGCCCGCCTCGAGACGATGGTGCTCATGGCCGGTGTCGACCTCCCGGTTCGCGCCATCCGTGAGCAGGTGGCCGGCGCCGTCGACCTCATCATCCAGCAGGCCAGGCTCAAGGACGGCACCCGCCGCATCACCCAGATCACCGAGGTGATCGGCATGGAGGGCGACATCATCACCCTCCAGGACCTCTTCACCTTCGACTACTCCGCCGGCCGCGACGCCGAGGGGAAGTTCCTCGGCGAGCTGCGCAGCACGGGCATCCGGCCGAAGTTCACCGAGGACCTCGCCGATCTCGGCATCACGCTCCCGCACCACCTGTTCATTCCCGGGCAGCGATGAACCTCTCCTCAGGGCTCGCTCGCGCGTTCGTGACGCTCGCCGCCGGCGCGGCGCTTCTTGGGCCCGCGACCTCGGCGACGGCGGCCGAGCCCCTCCCGGCGAGCATCGGTGGCGTCCGCGTGACCGCCGACCACGTGATCGGCGTCCTTACCCTGCGTCCAGGTGGCGAGTCCGTCTCGCTGGACCCGGGGATGACCGCGACGGTCGGTGGCAAGACGGCACCCGTGTCGTCGAAGTCCGCCAAGGGAGCGCAGCGCACGACGGTCCTGCTCATCGACACCAGTGGCTCGATGGGCCGTTCGGGGATGGAGACGGTCCGCAGCGCAGTCAAGACGTTCCTCGCCTCGGCCCCGAAGGACGTCAAGATCGGCGTCGTCTCCTTCGGCAACACCGCCGGGCCCGAGCTGGCCCCCACGGCCGACCGGTCCGCGGTACAGCGCGTCGTCGACGTCCTGCGTGCCGACGGCAACACCGCCCTGTTCGGTGGTGTGACCGAGGCCGTGAAGATGCTCGGTGCCTCGGGCGACCGCAGCATCGTCCTGCTCAGTGACGGCGCCAACACCGTCGGTGACCGCGCTCCCGGGCTCGCCGCCTCGGTCAAGGCGCTCACCACCTCCCAGGTGCGGGTCGAGGTCGTGCGGTTCACGACGAGCGAGAACGACCCCGAGGCTCTCGCCGCGTTCGCCAAGGCCGGCGGCGGCTCGGTGGCCCAGGCGACCGACACTGCCGGCGTGCGCGCCGCCTTCGGCAACGCCGCCAAGGTGCTCGACTCGCAGGTGGAGTTCGACATCACCAAGCCCGCCGGAGTCTCGGGCAAAGCCCCGGTCGTCCTGCGCGGCAGCGCGTCGGGGCGCCCGTTCCTCGTGCAGTCGACGATCAACCTCGGGGTCCGGACCCCGGTCGAGGCCTCGCCCTCCGCGAGCCCCACCGTGCTGCCCGAGCTCGACGCCGCACCGGCCGCCCTCGTCCGGGTCGACACCGGGGTGAGCACCTCGCTTCTGGCAGCCCTCGGAGCCGTCTTCGTCGGTGCCCTCATCCTCGTCCTCGCCGTCATCCAGCCGTTCAAGTCCGAGCGCCACGAGCGCGTGGCCGAGGTCGAGATGTACACCCTCGCCGGTGCGACCCGGGCCTCTCGCCACCAGGAGGCGGCGCCGTCCGCCGTCACCCAGTCGGCCGTCCGCCTCGGCGAGAAGGTCATGGACAAGCGCGAGTCGACGAGCCGGACGATGGAGCTCATCCAGCGCGCCGACCTGCCGCTGCGTGCAGGGGAGTGGTTCGTCCTGCGCGTCGTCGCGGTCGTCCTCGGCGCCTTCCTCGTCCCGTTCCTCGTGCCGGTCCCCTGGTGGATCAGCCTGCCGCTCGGCATCGTGCTCGGCGTCGTCCTGCCCGCCGTCACCCTGCGGGTCCTGGCCAGCAAGCGGTCGCGCAAGTTCGAGGCCCAGCTGCCCGACATCATGCTCCTCGTCGCCACCACCCTCGCGAGTGGCTTCAGCCTGACCCAGGCCCTCGACGCCGTCGCCCGCGACGCGGCCGAGCCCGGGGCCAAGGAGTTCTCACGAGCCCTGGCGGAGAACCGGATCGGCACCGACATCTCGGACGCGCTGGACCACCTCGCCACCCGCATGGACAGCGACAGCCTCACGTGGACGACCATGGCGATCCGCATCCAGCGCGAGGTCGGTGGCAACCTCGCCGAGACGCTCCGGACGACCGCCCACACGCTGCGCGAGCGGGAGTCGCTCAAGCGTCAGGTCGCGGCGCTGTCGGCGGAGGGCAAGCTCACGGCATACGTGCTCATCGCCCTTCCCGTGGGCATCTTCCTCTACATGCTCTGGGTCAACCCGGAGTACATCAGCCTGCTGTGGACCACGCTCCCCGGCATCGTCCTGCTCGTCGGCAGCTGCCTCGGCATGGTCGTCGGCGCGCTGTGGATGCGCAAGCTCGTGAAGATCGAGGTCTGACATGGTGCTCATGATCGGAGTCGCTCTGGTCGGGCTCGCGCTCGCCGTCGTCGTCGTGCTCATCGGCACGATGGGGACCGGGACCACGGGCGTGGCCCGCTCCCTGGAGCTGGTCAACTACCAGCTGGACAGCCGGAGCGTGGCGAAGTCCGAGCTCGCCGCCAAGGACCGTCTCGTGGTGCCCTTCGAGGAGGGCCTCAAGGGCATCGCCCGCCGCCTCTCGCCGTCCGGCACCGCCGAGCGGCTGGCGACCAACCTCGACAAGGCGGGCAACCCGCCCGCGTGGCCCGTCGAGCGCATCTTCGGCGTTAAGGGCATCGGCATGGTCGTGGGCGGCATGCTCGGCCCGCTCTACGACGGGCTCACCCTCAAGGCCCTGCTCGTATCCGTCGGCCTGGCGGTCGCGCTGTTCTTCGTGCCCGACATCCTCGTCTACAACTCGGGGCTGCGCCGTCAGGAGAGTCTGCGCAAGGGCTTCGCCGACGCCCTCGACATGCTCACGGTCTGTGTCGAGGCGGGTCAGGGCTTCGACGCCGCGCTGACCCAGGTGGCGCGCACGGTGACCGGCCCGATCGGCGGCGAGTTCGCCCGTGTGCTCTCCGAGATCCAGATCGGCAAGACCCGGGCCCAGGCGTTCCAGGCGCTCGGCGAGCGCAACACCGCACCCGAGGTGAAGAACTTCGTCTCCGCGCTCGTCCAGGCCGACCGTCTCGGTGTGCCGATCGGTGGCGTACTGCGCGAGCAGACCAAGGAGATGCGCATCATCCGTCGCCAGCTCGCCGAGGAGAAGGCGCAGAAGGTCGCGGTCAAAGTCATCTTCCCGGTGCTCGTGTGCATCTTCCCGGTGATCTTCGTCGTCATCCTCGGACCGGCGGCGATCAACATCTACGACGTCCTCATCAAGCGCTGACATGACCATCGGCCTCAGTCGCCGGGCCGTCACCGGCGAGGGCCCGCACGCCCGTTCCCGCATGCTCGACGGGTTGCGGGGGGCGGCTGCACTCGCCGTGGTGCAGTACCACTTCCTGCTCCTGTCGGGACTCAGCTCGGAGCCGGGCGCCGGGCTCATCGGCGTGCTCGTCTTCTTCGTGCTGTCCGGCTACCTCATCACCGGCATCCTGTGGCGCGCCGACGGACGTGCCCCCACCACCTACGCGGACTTCGTCAAGCGGCGGGTGCGCCGTCTCGCGCCGGCGCTCCTCGGCCTCGTCGTCGTCGCGGGCGTCCTCGTCACCGTGGCCGGCCCGGGCGATGCCCGCGCGGCCGTCGTCGGCGGACTCATCGTCCTCACGCAGACCACGGGGCTCTGGCACGTCTTCGGCAGCTTCCCCGTGGAGGCGTGGCTGCCGGCCTGGAGCCTCACGGTGGAGTGGGTGTTCTACCTCGCCTGGCCGCTCGTGCTCCTCGTGATGCGCCGGCGCGGGATGTCGACGACCACCGCCATGCGCGTGGCCCTCGGGCTGGCCGCAGTGCTCTACCTGGCGTCGATGCCGTTGTCTCCCAAGGCCTTCTACTACCTCCCGGTCGGCAACCTCGCCGTCATGCTCGTGGGTGCGGCGCTCGCGCTCGCCCACGCGCGATCGCCGCGACGCACGGGTGGACGCGACGCCGGCATCGCCGACCTTGCCTTCCTCGCGTTCGTCGTCGCCGTGCTGCTGCCGAGCACGGGCGCGTCCGGCTCCTGGTTCTACCGCGTGAGCTACGTCCCCGTTGCCGTCGGTGTCGCCCTCGTCCTCATCGACCAGCGGCCGGGGACGTCCGGTCTGGCCCGCCGCCTGCTCGAGTCGCGTCCGATGGTCGCCGTCGGGCAGGCGAGCTACAGCCTCTACCTGTGGCACCTCCCGCTCCTGTGGTCGGCCTTCTGGGGGCTGCCCGACCTGCCCGTCGCCGCGCGCGTCGGTGTCGCCACCGTCGCGCTCGTCCCCGTCGTGTGGCTCAGCTACACCCTGCTCGAGAAGCCCGTCCTCAGACCCAGCCCGTATGCCGGCCGCTCCGGTCCGCGCGACCAGGTGGCTGCCCGCGCGGCGACCGAGCGCGCCGAGGTCTGAGCAGCGCCGCGGGACAGGCGAATCCGCCACCTCGCGCAGGGGAGTGGACGACACGGCCGGGTATGCCGGGAGGTGGGCTCCCGGCATACCCGGCCGTCGTCGTCAGGACCCGACGCGAAGGTCAGAGACCCTTGTAGCGCTCCCACCACGTGAAGGGGACCCGGTAGGACGACGGGGTGTTGTCGGCCGCGTGGCTCGCGAGGCCGTTCTTGCCGATGTAGTAGTCGCAGACCTGGTCGCGGGCGACGTGGCCGCCGTCCTTCTGCCAGATGTCCGGGTCGCCGATCGCGACGGCGTGGATGTGGTAGCTGAAGCCCTGCGCCGGCGTCCGCAGCCAGGCAGCAAAGCCGACGGTGCGCAGCGCCTTGACCTGCTGCCAGCGCTGCGCGTCGGAGAGGCCGCCCACCGAGATGTCGACGACGCCGCCACCGTCGTGGGTGCCGGCCGAGGCGGAGACACCACCGGGGTTGTAGCTGCCCTGGGTGAGGCTGAAGTTCCAGCGGGGGAGGAGGTTGTCCGCGGCCTGGAGCATCTGGCGGGTGCGGTCGTTGACGCGCTTGCCGCCGTACGACGAGGAGCGGCTGCCGGTGCTCACCTTGTGGGCGACGGTGAAGCGGTTGGTGCCGAGCGTGGTGAGCGACGAGACGCCGGGCAGGCCGTTGGCGTCGATGCCCGAGTAGCCCTGTCGCCGCTGCCAGGTGGCGTAGGCGCTCGTCGTGCCGTTGCCGTACCACCCGTCGACGGAGGTGCTGATGCTCTTGGACGTGAGGGCCGACTGCACGAGCTTCGTCGACGCGTTGTCGGCCAGCCCGGCCTTGTCGCCACAGCGCGGCTCGACCTGGGCGGCGGCGAGGACTCGGGCCATGTCGACGCTCGGCAGGGCGGTCGTCGCGGACGCCACGGCGGGGGCAGCGACGGGCGCGGCGGTGGGTGCCTCGGTGGGCGCGGCGGCGGCGCTGCCGAACGCGAGAGCGCCGACCGCGGCGACGGCCAGCGGTGCGGCGAGGGCCGACCTGCGGCCCATGGAACTGCGCTTCATGAGATT
Source organism: Knoellia sp. LjRoot47 (assembly GCF_964253435.1). NCBI lineage: Bacteria > Bacillati > Actinomycetota > Actinomycetes > Micrococcales > Intrasporangiaceae > Knoellia > Knoellia sp. LjRoot47. The sequence goes on along the minus strand of NZ_CAXUQS020000001.1, from coordinate 47,909 downwards.
TCCCCTCCATACGGTTGCGGGCTGCCCCGGCCGGACCGGGACCGACGCCGGACGGCGACCCCGGTCCGAACGTAGGGCCGGTCCGCAGTGTTGGACATGGGGAGGACTCCCCGCACGGCCGGGCTGACCGGCGAGCACAGTTCGCTGTGCGAACATGGAGCACCGACGCGGTCACTGCGTCGGCACACGTCGTGCTGCGGCGTGTCGGCCAGAGGGAAGGGACTGACCGTGAAGGGTCGCGTGCTCGTCGTCGACGACGACCTCGCTCTCGCGGAGATGCTCGGCATCGTCCTGCGCAACGAGGGTCTCGAGGTCAGCCACGTCGCCGACGGTTCCGGCGCGCTCGCTGCCTTCCGCGAGGCCCGCCCCGACCTCGTGCTCCTCGACGTCATGCTCCCGGGCATCGACGGGCTCGAGGTGTGCCGTCGGATCCGCGCCGAGTCCGGTGTCCCGATCGTCATGCTCACCGCGCGCACCGACACCATCGACGTCGTCGTCGGTCTGGAGTCGGGTGCCGACGACTACGTCGTCAAGCCCTTCAAGCCGCAGGAGCTCATCGCCCGCGTCCGGGCCCGCCTGCGCCGTGACAACGACGCCGAGCCCGAGCGCCTCACCATCGGCGACCTGACGATCGACGTCGCCGGCCACTCGGTCAAGCGCGGTGGCGAGTCGCTCAGCCTCACGCCGCTCGAGTTCGACCTCCTCGTCGCGCTCGCGCGCAAGCCGTGGCAGGTCTTCACCCGCGAGGTGCTCCTCGAGCAGGTCTGGGGCTACCGCCACGCCGGTGACACCCGGCTGGTCAACGTCCACGTCCAGCGCCTCCGCTCCAAGATCGAGAAGGACCCCGAGCGCCCCGAGATCGTCGTCACCGTGCGTGGCGTGGGCTACCGGGCCGGGCCGGCCTGACCATGTCGGGGACGCCGATCGCCAAAGCACCTGGCGCCGGAGCGTCGCCGTCAGCCACGTCGTCGCACCCCTCGCCACCTACGCCGTCGTCCACGGTGTCGTCGTCGACGGCATCCACGCCCACCCCGTCCGCGCCTGCGCCTGCGCCGACGTTCTCCGGGCACGTGCGCCACATCAGCGGCCGCGTCATGGACGTCCTGCGGATGGTCGCGCGGGGCATCGTGGCCCTGGCCCGTGCGCTCGTGCGCACCTGGCGCCGTTCGCTCCAGTTCCGGGTCGTGTCGACGACGGTGGTCCTCGGCATCGTCGTCGTCTCGCTGCTCGGCTCCTACCTCTACAACGAGATCGCGAGCGGGCTGCGTGACGACAAGGTCAGCACGAGCGAGTACGAAGCGCGCACCCTGACCCAGGCCGTGCAGACCCAGTGGGACAACACGACCCGCACGACTGCCCAGGAGCTCAACCTCGCCGCGCTCGACATCATGAAGTCGACGCTCACGCCGGTCGGTCCCGAGCCCTCGCGCTACGTCGTCATGCTCCGCGGCGTCAAGAACACCAACCCCACGGTCCTCGACTCGCTCGAGTCCGGTGGCGTCGGTCTCTCGGCGGTGACCCAGTCGATCCGGCGGGCCGTCGCCGACGACCCCACCCGCCAGCACACGATGGTGAGCGACGTCCTCATCGACGGCCGGCAGGTGCCGGCGGTGTTCGTGGGCACGGGGGTCGAGGTGCCCCGGGCCGGTCGCTACGACCTCTACTACATCTATCCGATGACGCAGGAGATCCAGACGATGAGTCTGATCTCGACGGCGTTCAGCATAGCCGGCCTCATCCTCACGGCCCTCGTCGGCGCGGTCGCCTGGGTGGTCACCAAGCAGGTCGTCTCGCCCGTGCGTCGCGCGGCCGAGGTCTCCGAGCGTCTCGCCTCGGGCAAGCTCAACGAACGTATGCCGTCGCGCGGCGAGGACGACCTCGCCCTCCTCGGCACGTCCTTCAACGCGATGGCCGACAGCCTCCAGTCGCAGATCCGCCAGCTCGAGGGGCTGAGTCGCGTCCAACAGCGGTTCGTCTCCGACGTGTCCCACGAGCTGCGCACCCCGCTCACGACGATCCGCATGGCCGGTGACCTGCTCTACGACTCGCGCTCCGACTTCGACCCCGTCGTGGGGCGCTCGGCCGAGCTGCTCCAGGGTGAGCTCGACCGCTTCGAGTCGCTCCTCGCCGACCTGCTCGAGATCAGCCGGTTCGACGCCGGGGCCGCTGCGCTCGAGCTGGAGCCGATCGACCTGCGCGACATCGTCGAGGACGTCGTCGACGCGGCCAAGCCGCTCGCCGAGAGGCGGGGCTCGACGATCTCGGTGGTCGAGACCGGTCCGGTCGAGGCCGAGGTCGACGGCCGCCGGGTCGAACGCATCCTGCGCAACCTCGTCGTCAACGCCGTCGAGCACGGTGAGGGCAAGCCGGTGACGATCCACCTGCGCGAGGGTGACGGCGCGGTCGCCGTCGTCGTCGAGGACCACGGTGTCGGGCTCCGGCAGGGCGAGGCCTCGATGGTCTTCAACCGGTTCTGGCGCGCCGACCCGGCTCGTGCGCGCACCACCGGAGGGACCGGCCTGGGGCTCGCGATCGCGCTCGAGGACGCCCGGCTCCACAACGGATGGCTCCAGGCGTGGGGCGAACCCGGCGTGGGCTCACGCTTCCGACTCACCCTGCCCCAGCGGTCGGGCCACTCGCTGACCTCGTCACCGCTCGCGCTCTCGCCGGGGGAGCGGACGTGACCTCGCACCGCCGTCCCCGCCGGCTGGCCGTCGGTGCTGCCCTCGTCGTGGTGGCCAGCCTCCTCGCGGCCTGCGGTGGGATCGGCACGAGCACCCCCGTCCAGCCGGGCCTCGAGGTCCGCGGTGGCGACGTCCAGCCGGTGCGCGCGTTCTTCCCGCCTCCGGCCAAGGGGGCGTCCCAGCGAGACATCGTGCTCGGCTTCGTGCGGGCCGGTGCGGCGAGCGACGGCAACTTCGACACGGCCCGCAGCTTCCTCACCGAGGACGCGGACAAGGGGTGGGTGCCCGAGGGCGAGGTCGTCCTGTACTCCGCCACGACTCCGCTGTCGGTGACGAACAGGACGCCCGACGTCGCGGTCCTCTCCGGACCGGTCGAGGCGAAGATCGGCACCGACGGGCGCTACATCCAGGCCGGGAGCGGAGCGACCCGCAGGGTCGAGTTCCAGTTCGCGCGGATCGACGGGGAATGGCGGATCAGCAACGTCCCCAAGGGTTTCGGCAGGTGGATCACCACCTCCGACCTCGGTCGGCTGCTCCAGCCCTACTCGCTGCACTACATCGCCAACGACCGGCGTGCGATCGTGCCCGACCGGCGCTGGTTCCCCCCGGACCACCTCGCGACGCGACTGGCCGCCGCCCAGCTCGATGACCCGCCGGCATACCTCGGGGGCGCGGTCCGCAACGACATCCCGCGTGGCGCCCGGCTCACCGCAGACTCCGTCTCGGTCACCGACGGCGTGGCCCGCGTCGACATCACCGGCCAGGTCCCGACCGACAAGACCCAGCGCGAGAACGTCTGGGCCCAGCTCGTCTCGACGCTCCTCCAGGACCCGATGGTGCAGGGCGTGACCATCCGGGTGCGCGACGTCACCCTCGAGCTGCCCGACGTCGACCTCCCGGTGCGCACCGTCGAGCAGGTCGGGTTCCCGGCGCCGCCGGTCGTCCCGCTCGGCCGCCCGATGATTCGGCGGGGCGAGTCGATCTACCTCCTGCCGAGCACGAGCTTCGTCGACCGCGACCCCCGCAAGTCGGGCAACGTCGACGTGCCCGAGGACTACTCCTCGCTCGCGCTCTCGGCCGACGGCACCGACATCGCCGCGGTCGACCCGGACGGCTCGGGCCTGTCGCGGTTCCACGGCACGACCCGCTACGCCCTGACCTTCTTCGGCACGAGGGTGGGGCACCCGGCCTACGACACGCGCAACTTCCTGTGGGTCGGTGGGGTGGGCCTCGACGAGGACTCCGGCAAGCGGCTGTGGACCTTCTCGGTCGCGGGGGACCCCGCGGAGCAACGGCCGGTCGCGGGGGTGGCGGTGGCTGCCGACTGGCTCGCGAAGCGCCGCGTGGTCGAGTCCAAACCCTCGCCGTCCGGTGACCGCGTCGCGATCCTGCACACCGCCGACGACGGCACCGACGCCCAGGTCGCGGTCACCGGGGTGGTCCGCGACGTGGGCGGGCGACCGGTCCGCCTCGCCGAGCCCCTGCGGCTCGGGTCGACCCTCGTCGGCCCGACCGGGCTCGTCTGGCTGTCCAACACGTCCGTGGCCACGCTCGCCCGGAGGGCCGGGACGGCGGAGAAGCGGCGCCCCTACGTCCTGTCGATCGACGGCGCGGAGCAGGCACTCGGTGAGACCCCCAAGGGCATCTCGATCACGTCCGCAGGCGGCGAGCGCGACATCCTCGTCACCAACTCCGACGACACCGTGATCAGCCGGGCGGGCCAGCAGTGGATATCGCTCGGCCAGGGCACCGACGTGCTCGTGCCGACGCGCTGAGGCGCTCGCCCCGCCCGTCCACAGGCCGGGTCGGCGCTCCCGGCCGTCCACAGGAACGGAAGCCGGGCCTCGCGCCGGGACCACTCCTTGGCACAGGGTCACGAGGTGCTGTCGGACCTCCTCGACCTCGTGCTGCCCGCCACGTGCGCCCTGTGCCACCGCCCGGGCGGTCCGCTCTGCCAGCGCTGCCGCGACGCGGTGCTCGACTGCCTCCACCCCTCACCTCGCGTCGCGGTCCCGTCGCCCCCACCGGACGGTATGCCGTCCTGCTGGGTCCGCGGTGAGGCGAGCGGGGCGCTGCGAGCCGTCGTCACGGCATACAAGGACGAGGGACGCCGTGACCTGCATCGGACCCTGTCGGCATGGCTCGCCCCGGCGCTGCGTGCCGCTGCTGCCGCGGATCCGGCGGCGCGTGCGTCCCGGCGAGGCAGGGGACTCCTCGTCGTGCCCGTCCCCGGATCCCCCCGCGCGCGCAGGCACCGGGGGGACGTGCCGCTCAGACCGCTCGTGACGACCGCCTCCGCCTCGCTCGCCGGTCGGGTCACGGTCGCCGACGTGCTCGTCGCGACCCGCGTCACGCGGGACCAGTCGACGCTCGACGCGGCCGGTCGCGCCAGCAACCTCGCCGGCGCCATGGCGGTGCGCCCACGGCACGTCGGGGCTGTCGACGGCAGCGTCTGCGTCGTCGTCGACGACCTCGTGACGACCGGTGCGACACTCGCCGAGGCCGCCCGAGCCCTGCGCGAGGCGGGCGCCGGGCTGGTCCTCGCGGCGGCGATCGGGGCCACCCGGCGGCGGTCCGACCACCATCCGGGATTGCCCTGCGACCCTCCCTTGAAAGGGGTCGGTGACAGGTCTAACGTCGGTGCATGAGACCGATCCTCCCTCGGAGGTGGTGCCGCCGCCCCTAGCCCTCGTCAGGCACCACAGGCACGCCCCCCGACTCAAGGAGGACAAGTGGACATCGTCGTCACCGGACGTCACACGACCGTCTCGGACCGATTCCGGCAGCACATCGCAGAGAAGCTCGAGAAGGTCCAGCAGCTCGCTCCTCGCACTCGCCGCATCGAGGTCGTCGTCAGTCACGAAGCGAACCGCCGACAGTCCAAGGCCTGTGACCGCGTGGAGATCACGTGTCACATCAAGGGCCCCGTGGTGCGCGCCGAAGCGTGCCAGGAGGACAAGTACGCAGCGCTCGACGTCGCCCTCGAGAAGCTGCTGGAACGTCTCCGCCGCAAGCACGACCGCACGGTCCGCCGCGGGCGCCACAGCGAGTCGGTCGCCGCCGCGACGGCGTTCGTGCCGCCCGAACCGCAGGACGAGGGCGCAACCTCCTCCGACGACGAGGGTGGTGCCTTCGGCGACTCGCCGATCGAGGTCCGCGAGAAGGTCCACACCTCCGCACCGATGACGCTCGACCAGGCCCTGCGCGAGATGGAGCTCGTGGGCCACGACTTCTACCTCTTCCACGACCTCGACACCGACAAGGCCAGCGTCGTCTATCGGCGGCGTGGCTGGTCCTACGGCGTCCTGCACCTCGACCTCAACGGCAGCGCGACCCATGTCGCGTCCGACTCCCTGGAGGCCACTGCGGGCCAGTCAGAGCGGGCTGCAGCGTCCTGACGTGCGCACCTTCCCTTGGGGGAGTTGTGCATTAGGCGGACGGGGGCGGACTCACCGTGTCACTATGACCACGTGAGTCCGCCCCTTTCTGAGCCGGGTTCGCGGGCCTCGTCCAACGGGCAGACCGGCGAACGCATCCGCATCGTCATCGTCGATGACCACGACCTCTACCGTCGTGGCATGCAGGCTGTCATCGGCCTGGAACCCGACCTCGAGATCGTCGCCGAGGCCTCCTCCGGGATCGAGGCCGTCGAGAAGGTCTTCGAGTTCGAGCCCGACGTCGTCCTGCTCGACGTGCGCATGCCCGGCAACAGCGGCATCGAGGCGTGCACGGCGATCAAGGAGAAGGCGCCGGACACCAAGATCCTCATCCTCACGGCCTCCGACGACGAGTCGGACCTCTTCTCGGCCATCAAGGCCGGCGCGAGCGGCTACCTCCTCAAGGACCTGCCCACCGAGCAGATCGCCCAGTCGGTGCGCATGGCCCATGCGGGCCAGTCGATGATCCCTCCCCACATGGCCAGCCAGCTCATCGCGGAGTTCTCGCGGCTGAGCAACGAGCCGCCCAAGGAGGAGACGAGCGGGCCCCGGCTCACCGACCGTGAACTCGAGGTGCTCTCGCTCGTGGCACGGGGCAAGGCCAACAAGGAGATCGCGACCCAGCTGTTCATCAGCGAGAACACGGTCAAGAACCACGTCCGCAACATCCTCGAGAAGCTCCAGCTCCACTCGCGCGTGGAGGCGGCCCTCTACGCCATGAGGCGCAACCTCATCGAGCCCGAGGCCTGAGCCCGCGCGATCACCGCGGGGGTGGGGAACGGCTGTCGGGGGCGGCCACCACAATGGGGGCCATGCGACTCAGCACGACCGCCGCGCGCCGGATCGCGCTCGCCGCACAGGGTTTCGGCAGCCCACGGCTGCCGCCGTGGTCGGCGACGTCGCGCCAGGTGCAGCGGGTCATCGACACCGTCGGCATCGTGCAGATCGACAGCGTCAACGTCGTCTCGCGCAGCCACTACCTCCCCTTCTTCTCGCGGCTCGGTCCCTATGACCACGCCCTCGTCGACCGGGCGCGTGACCGGGCGCCGCGGCGGCTCGTCGAGTACTGGGCGCACGAGGCCTCGCTCATCCCGCCGTCGACCTGGCCGCTGCTCGACTTCCGCATGCGTCGCGCGCACGACGAGTCGTGGGGCGGCATGCAGCGGGTCAAGCGCGACCACCCCGAGCTCGTCGACGCCGTCCTCGCCGAGGTCCGTGCGCGCGGTCCGCTGACGAGCCGTCAGCTCGAGGTTGCCCTCGCGCACGACCTGCCGCGCGACCGCGAGCAGTGGGGCTGGAACTGGTCGCTCGTCAAGGCCGCCCTCGAGCACCTCTTCTGGTCCGGTGAGGTCAGCTCGGCCGGGCGCACGAGCCAGTTCGAACGCCGGTATGCCGTCCCCTCCCGCGTCCTTCCCCCTCACCTTCGCGACGTGGCCGAGTCGCCCGAGCTGCGGCCGGGTGACGACGAGGCGTTCGTCGAGCTCATCCGGATCGCGGCCCGGGCCCACGGTGTCGGCACCGAGCAGTGCCTTCGCGACTACTTCCGGCTCAAGCCCGAGCAGGCCAGACCGGCGATCGCCACGCTCGTCGAGGCCGGCGACCTCGTGCCGGTGACGATCGACGGGTGGAAGCGGCCGGCATACCTCGACCCGACGGCGAGGCGACCACGACGGATCGCGACGCGGGCCCTGCTCTCGCCGTTCGACTCGCTCATCTGGCAGCGCGACCGGACGAGCGCGCTCTTCGGGTTCGACTACCGGCTCGAGATCTACGTGCCCGAGGACAAGCGGGTTCACGGCTACTACGTGCTGCCCTTCCTCCTCGGTGAGGACCTCGTCGGCCGGGTCGACCTCAAGGCCGACCGCGCCGGGGGCCGGCTGCTCGCCCGCCGGGTCACGTGGGAGGCCGGGCGCGGCGGAGCCGACGACACCCGTGAGCTGCACGAGGAGCTGGCCCTCATGGCGCAGTGGCTCGGGCTCGCCGACTTCGAGGTCGCTCCTCACGACTGATTGCCCCACGACGAGGCTCCTCGCTTCGCTCGTCGGCTCGTCGTGGGGCAATCAGTCGTGGGATGGGTTGATCAGGTCCCAGTGGTCGGCCGGGCCCACCGAACCGTCGGGAGCCGTCGCGGCCTCCTCGTGCCCCCAGCGGGTGAAGCCGACGGCCGTGAGGATGGCGTTGCTCGCGGCGTTGTCGGCGGCCGTCTCGGCGACCAGCCGCCGCAGTCCCATCCCTCCCGTGTCCTTGCTGCGGAAGGCGTGGCCCACAGCCAGTCGGCTCGCCGTCCTGGCTGCGCCGCGTCCGCGTGCCCGCGGGAACAGGTAGTAGCCCAGCTCCGCGGTGTCGGAGTCGGCGAGGGCGCCGCCGTGGACGAAGACGAGGACCTCGCCCAACGCCAGGTCGCTCTCGGCGTCGGCGATGCACCAGTTGTAGCTCTGGCCGCGAGCCATGACCAGGCGACGCCTCAGGAACCAGTCGTCCCAGGTCTGCGGTGTCGGGATCGCACCGGCGGGGACGTGGTGTGGCGGGTGGTTCGGCTCCTCGGTGCTCTCGCCGTCGCTGTCGCGCCACGGACGCAGCCGGATGCCGTCGGCCTCGAGGACGGGTGGTGAGACCCACTCGGTGCGCGGCTCCATCGCGTCATCGCGCCCGAGGCTGCCGAACCACGCGTCGACGAGGCCGCCCTCGCCGTGGGCGACGTGCTGGGGGAGGGTCGTGATGAACTCGAAGCCCGCGGCCCGGGCCGGACCCCACGAGGCGATGTTGCCGCGCTCGGCGTACCAGTCGACCCGCTGCCCGCCGGCGTCGAACCAGTACTGGCAGACGAGCTTGAGCGCGCGGGCCATGAGGCCCCGGCCGCGGCCCTCGGGGTGGAGGCCGTAGCCGATCTCGGCGCGACCCGCGGCGCGCGGTCGCAGGTCGATCGAGCCCAGGAAGCGGTGCTCCCCGTCCGCCACCTCCTCGATCGCCCAGAGGCGGTCACCGTCCTCGTCCCAGCCCTTGGCGATGTCGGTGACCCACTCGTGCGCCATCTCGAGCGTGTAGCCACGCGGCACCTGGGTCCAGCGCAGGCTCTCGGGGTCGGTGCACTGCTCGACTATCCGCTCGGCGTCGTTCTCGGAGTGGGGGCGGAGGCGCACGACGTCGTCGGTGAGGATCGGCACGGAGTCGGGGAACGGCATACGGGATTCCACCACGCAGCCACGGCGAGCCGGAACCGATTAACCCGGCCCCGGCGTTGGAGTCTGGTGGAGTGCCGCCTCAGGTGCGGCCCGAGCCTGCGGCTCGACTACCCTTGGCAGGTCCCGTGGACTGTCGACGGGCGGCCGAGCGTGACCACTGTTGTTCAACGAGGAGTCCTACCCGTGGTGAAGATCGTCGAGAAGCTGCTGCGCGCCGGTGAAGGCCGGATCGTCAAGAAACTCGAGAACATCGCCGACCAGGTCAACGCCATCGAGGACGACTTCGTCGCGATGAGCGACGACGAGCTCCGCGGCATGACCGACGAGTTCCGGTCGCGCCTCGCCGACGGGGAGACGCTCGACGACATCCTCCCCGAGGCCTTCGCGGCGGTCCGCGAGGCCGGACGGCGCACGCTGGGCAAGCGGCACTTCGACGTCCAGCTCATGGGTGGCGCCGCCCTCCACATGGGCAACGTCGCCGAGATGAAGACCGGTGAGGGCAAGACCCTCGTCGCCACGCTGCCCTCCTACCTCAACGCCATCGAGGGCAAGGGCGTCCACGTCATCACCGTGAACGACTACCTCGCCGAGTACCAAGCCGAGCTCATGGGTCGCGTCCACCGCGCCCTCGGCCTCGAGACCGGCTGCATCCTCGCGAACATGACGCCGGACCAGCGTCGCGAGCAGTACGCCAAGGACATCACCTACGGCACCAACAACGAGTTCGGCTTCGACTACCTGCGCGACAACATGGCGTGGTCGACCGACGAGCTCGTCCAGCGTGGCCACAACTTCGCCATCGTCGACGAGGTCGACTCGATCCTCATCGACGAGGCCCGCACGCCGCTCATCATCTCGGGGCCGGCCGACCAGCCGACCAAGTGGTACAGCGAGTTCGCCAAGGCCGTGCAGCACCTCGAGCGCGGAGAGGGCGGCGACCAGATGCGTGGCATCCCGAGCCGGGGCGACTACGAGGTCGACGAGAAGAAGAAGACCGTCGGCGTCCTCGAGCCGGGCATCGAGAAGATCGAGGACTACCTCGGCATCGACAACCTCTACGAGTCCTCCAACACGCCGCTCATCGGCTACCTCAACAACGCGATCAAGGCCAAGGAGCTCTTCACCCGCGACAAGGACTACGTCGTCATGGACGGCGAGGTGCTCATCGTCGACGAGCACACCGGTCGCATCCTCAAGGGCCGCCGCTACAACGAGGGCATGCACCAGGCCATCGAGGCCAAGGAGGGGGTGACGATCCAGAACGAGAACCAGACGCTCGCGACGATCACCCTGCAGAACTACTTCCGCATGTACGACAAGCTTTCGGGCATGACCGGTACGGCCATGACCGAGGCCGCCGAGCTCAACTCGATCTACAAGCTCGGCGTCGTCCCGATCCGCACCAACCGCCCGATGGTCCGTAAGGACCAGGCCGACCTCGTCTACCGGACCGAGGAGGCCAAGTACAAGGCGGTCGTCGACGACATCGCCGAGCGCCACGAGAAGGGCCAGCCGGTCCTCGTCGGCACCGTGAGCGTCGAGAAGAGCGAGTACCTCTCCGAGCAGCTGCGTCGCCGGGGCATCAAGCACGCCGTGCTCAACGCCAAGCACCACGAGCGCGAGGCCGCGATCGTCGCCGACGCCGGCCTCAAGGCCGCCGTCACCGTCGCCACCAACATGGCCGGTCGAGGCACCGACATCATGCTCGGTGGCAACCCCGAGTTCATGGCCGTCGCGGCGCTCAAGGACCGCGGTCTCGACCCCGTCGAGACGCCGGAGGAGTACGAAGCGGCGTGGGACGCGGCGCTCGAGACCGCCGAGGCCCGCGTTAAGACCGAGCACGAGGAGGTCACCGAGCTCGGTGGTCTCTACGTCCTTGGCACCGAGCGCCACGAGTCGCGCCGCATCGACAACCAGCTGCGTGGTCGCTCCGGTCGTCAGGGTGACCCGGGTGAGTCGCGCTTCTACCTCTCGCTCCAGGACCACCTCATGCGGCTGTTCAACGCCGGCATGGTCGACCGGGTCATGAGCTCGACGGGCATGGAGGACGACCAGCCCATCGAGTCCAAGATGGTCTCGCGCTCCATCGCCTCGGCGCAGAGCCAGGTCGAGGCGCAGAACTTCGAGATCCGCAAGAACGTCCTCAAGTACGACGACGTCCTCAACCGCCAGCGCACCGTCATCTACGACGAGCGTCGCCGCGTCCTCGAGGGCGAGGACCTGCACGAGCAGATGCGTTTCTTCGTCAACGACGTCGTCGCGGGATACGTCGACGCCGAGACCGCCGAGGGCTTCGCCGAGGACTGGGACCTCGACCGGCTCTGGACCGCGGTCAAGGCGCTGTACCCGATCTCGATCACGCAGGAGCAGGTCATCGAGGCGGCCGGTGGCCGCAGCGGCCTGCGGTCCGAGACGCTCAAGGAGGAGATCCTCTCCGACGCCCACCACGCCTACGACGCTCGCGAGGCCGCGCTCGGCAGCGAGGTCATGCGCGAGGTGGAGCGGCGCGTCATGCTCTCGGTCCTCGACCGCAAGTGGCGTGAGCACCTCTACGAGATGGACTACCTCCAGGAGGGCATCGGCCTGCGCGCCATGGCCCAGCGCGACCCGCTCGTCGAGTACCAGCGTGAGGGCTTCCAGCTCTGGCAGGCGATGAACGAGTCGGTCAAGGAGGAGGCCGTCGGTCTCGTCTTCCACGTCGACGTGCAGGTCGACCAGCCGACGACGCCCGAGGTCGGCACGGCACCGCAGCAGTTCTCCGACATGTTCGGCGGCCTCGCGTCCGGCGGTGGGGAGGGTGGCGACGGCACGCAGGCACCCGAGACGCAGGACGCCCTGGCGGCGCCGCACGTCGAGGTCGCCGGTGTCGGCGTCGAGCGTCCGCGCCAGCCCGCCCAGCTGCACTACACCGCACCGTCCGAGACGGGCGAGGTCGTCGAGCGCGACGTCGCGCCGGGTGCGCGGAGCAACGGCAGCAGTGGCGTCGCCGGCCTCACCGCCGAGCAGCTCGCGTCCACGCCCAAGAACGCGCAGTGCCCCTGCGGGTCGGGCAAGAAGTTCAAGATGTGCCACGGCAAGGACGCCTGACCTCCGGCCAGAGTGTCTCCGCCTGACGAGATCGGGTGACACGCGCGGGTTCCTCACGGACCTGCACGCGTCACCCGATCTCGTTCTCGTATGCCGTCCGTCGAGGCCTCGCGTCTCTCGCGCGATGGGCCCCGCATCGCCCCGATGCCGTCTGCTGCGTCGCGGGGTGCCGCGTGTGGTGGTGCTCTCAGCCGATCTGGAGGGCCTCGACCCGCCAGCGGCCGTCCTGACCGCTGAGCCGCAGGGCCATCGCCCGCACCCGTGGTCCCTCGCTGACGACGACGCTGCACTCGGCGACCCCGTCGGCGGGCTCGCAGACGTGGACCGAGCGGACGATGGCGCGCTGCGCCCGGGTTCGACCACCGGTGGCGCGCCGACGTGCGGCGAGGGCGCCGCGACGGGCGACGACGGCATACACCTGCGGGGTCGTCCACCGGACGACCTGGGCGGCAGGCCGCAGTCCGGACATCACCTCGACGATCGCCTGGGCGATCTGGGTGGACCACGGCCCGGGTTCGGGGAGGTCGGCGCGCGCGGTGCTCTGCGGCCCGAACATCTGCTCGTCGCTCGCAGCCGCGAGGTCGACGGCGAGGGCGTCCTGGATGTAGCCCGGGTGGCCCATCGCGTCGGCCGAGCGCCGCATCGCCTCGACGAGGGGGATGGCCGGTGGGCGGCGGGTCGTGGGTCCCTGGACGCGGACCGGCCGGAGGTGGGAGGTCACGGAGGTGCTCATCGGGTCACGCGTCCTGTCTGGTCCGGGGTGGGGATGCGGAGGATCTGGCCGGGAAGGACGAGGTCGGGGTCGTCGCCGATGACGTCACGGTTGGCGGCGTACCACTGCGGCCACGCGCGGGCGACCTCGGCGTCCCCGGCGTCGGGGCCCAGGTGCCGGGCGGCGATCGACCACAGGCTGTCGCCGCGGTGGACGACGACCTCTCTCTCCGTGGCCCGGTGCGAGCGGGCGCCGAGCAGCCCGGCGTCAGCCTGGGGTCGGACCCTGGGAGCCGTGGGGGTGAAGCCCGGAGCGACCGGCGTGGGCGCGAAGCCCGGGTGGGGTGCCCCGACGCCAGTGGCAGTCGGTGGAGGCGGAGCCGCCAGCGCACCAAAGGCAGGGTCCGCGGGAGCGGCGGCAGCACGGATGCTGGCGACGGCGGGTGCTGGGAGGAACGCCGGGTCCGCCACGGTCGGAGATCCTGCTGCCGTGGAGGAGCCGGCCGCCGAGCTCACGGGGAAGCGGCCGCCGGCCACGGCCTGCGACGGGCCGCCCGCGACACCGACCCCGACCCCGAGGACGAAGGCGGCGACCCGGCGCGCAAGAGCCGGGGTGAGCCGGTCCGAGCACCGGCGGGCCACCCGCCCCACCCGGCCCGGAGCGTGGGCCAGGACCTCGAGCGCAGCACCGAGGCAGAGCCAGGCGGCGAGTCCCAGCGCGACGGTCGCGGCGACCAGGGCCAGGACCTCGTCACCGGAGGCAGGGCCGGGCGCGTCGACGCGTGCGTGGGCGGACGTCCACGCCGAAGTGAGGAGCCACAGGACGCCGAGGACGAGCATGCAGGCGAGGAGTGTGCGTAGCGCGGCGACGACTACTTCCCGCTTGGGGCCTTGGTGAGCACCTTGGTGTCGTTTGATGCCGTTTGATGCGCTTTGCATGTTTTGGACGATATTGGATGACGGCTGGTGTCGCAACACGAAGGCCGGTGGGGTCCCGCCTAGGCTCCCGGCATGCGGTGGGACCGGCTCTTCGACGACCTCGAGGCACAGCTCGGCGCCGAGGAGCGTCGTGACCGCGACTCCGAGGTGGCCGACCGGACCCGTCGCGAACGGGCACGCGTCGAGCTCGGCGCGCGGTTCGCCGCCGCCGTCGGCGCCGTCCTCCGCCTGCGCCTCGTCACCGGTGCCACGCTCACCGGCGAGCTCCTCGACCTCGGCGAGGACTGGCTCCTGCTGCGCCTCGAGAACGGGCGCGACGCCGTCGTCCCGGTCGCCGCGGTGACGGTGGTGACCGGGCTGGCACCTCGGGCGTCGGCGCAGCGGACGGCGCGGCGCTTCGCCCTCGGCTACGCGTTGCGCGGACTGGCCCGTGACCGGGCGTCGGTGGCGCTCACCGACGCGAGCGGTCGGGTCGTCACCGGGACGATCGACGTCGTGGGCGCCGACTTCCTCGACCTGGCCGAGCACGCCCTGGGCGAGAGCCGGCGCGAGGAGAACGTCCGCGGTCGCCAGACGGTCCCGTTCGCGGCCGTGGTGCTCGTCGAGGCCCGCTGATCGAGCCAGTGGCCCGGGTGGACCTCGGGCGGACCTCGAACGGGAGCGGCCTCAGTCCTCGCCGTGTGTGCGGACGAAGTCGCGGGTCTGCGAGTACATCCGCTGGATGTAGTCCTCGAGCACGGTGGTCTCGACGCGCCACTGACCACGCCCGCCGACCTTGATCGCCGGCAGGTCGCCGGAGCGCACGAGGGCGTAGGCCTGGGCCGAGGAGATGTCGAGGATCTCGGACACCTCGGTGAGCGGGATGAACCGCTTGGCCACGGGCGCTCCTCGGGTGGGTGACGGGGTCGGTGCGACGCCGGGCAGGCGTCGCAACCAAGTCTGCCACGACGGGCCGAGACGGCAGGGGCGTGCGTCCCCAGGCGCGGAGCAGGCGCCGCGGTCGTCCACAGGCCACGGGTTCTCGTCGCGCGTGCTCCCCCCGTGTGGGCCACAATCTGTCTCGGGGGGATGGACGCGGTGACCCCTCGCAGCCTGCCGACCGCCGTGTTCGAGACGATCCGGAGCCTTTCGAGATGAGCGACCTGACCACACCCACCGCCCGGCGGCTGCGCAGGCCGTCCTGGCGCGACAGCCGGCTCCTGGTCGGCGTGCTGCTCGTCCTCGCCTCGACGGCGATCGGCGCCTACGTCATGAGCCGTGCCGACGACCGCGTCCCGATGTATGCCGCGAAGACCGGGCTCCTCCCGGGGCAGCCACTCACGGCCGAGGACCTCGTGCGGGTCGACGTGCAGCTCGGCGGTGCGGCGAGCGACTACGTCGACGCCGGCGGGGGAGTGCCGGCCGACACGTTCGTCCTGCGGGAGGTCCGGGCCGGCGAGCTCATCCCGACCTCGGCCATCGGACCGCGCGCCCGAGCGACGAGCCAGCCGGTGGCGCTGCAGGTCGACGCCACCTCGGCATCGACGCTCGTCAGGGGCGCCATCGTCGACGTCTACGTCAACCGGCCGTCGGCCCCGGCCAAGGGGAGCATCGGGACGGAGTCGTTCGAGGGCCCGGAGCTCGCGCTCGAGGCCGTGAGCGTCGTGGCGCTGTCCGAGGACGGTGGCGTCATGGGCAGCGCGGGTGACACGAGGCCGGTCCAGGTCATGGTGCCCAAGGACAAGGTCCAGTCGCTCGTCGGTGACGTCGACCTCGGCGCGAGGATCACCCTCGTCGCCGTCCCCGGCGCCGTCGCGCCGAAGGCGTCATGACGACCGGCGTCATCACCGGGGTCTCGCACCACCACGAGCAGCAGCTCGTCTCGGCGCTCGAGTCCTCGGACGGGCTCGCGGTGGTGCGGCGCTGCGCCGACGTCGCGGAGCTGCTGTCGACCGGTGCGTCCGGTATCGCTGACCTCGCCGTCGTCTCGGCCGACTTCCGCGGTCTCGACCGTGACGCGCTACGCCACCTCGCCGGGCACGGGGTCCGCGTCGCGGGACTCGTGGCGGTGGGCGACGACGCCGGTGAGGCACGCCTGCGGCAGCTCGGGGTGAGCACGCTCGTGCGCCCCGATGCCGAGCCCGACGACGTCGCACGCATCCTCGTCGGCCTCGTCGAGCGGGGGAACACGTCGGGGCCCGCCCCGTCGGCCGAGCTGTCCGGTGCCGGGCCGGGCTCGGGTGGACCCGCCGACACGGCGACGCTGACCGCGGACGAGCTCACCCGTTGGCTCGACGGCTCCGTGCACGCCGAGGATGCCCGCTCGTCCGAAGGAGCCGGCGCGAACCCTCTTCGTCATCTCGGCGGCGCGGGCGACGGGGAGGGTGGCGAGGGAGGCGGCCGCACACGGGTCACGGTCGTGTGGGGACCGACCGGTGCCCCGGGCCGGACCACGCTCGCCGTCACGTTGGCCGCGTCCCTGGCCGGCCGTGGGGTGAGCACGCTGCTCGTCGACCTCGACACCTACGGCGCGAGCGTCGCCCAGGCCCTCGCGCTCATCGACGAGGCGCCCGGGGTGGCCGCGGCAGCACGCGCCTCCGAGCAAGGCACCCTCGACACGGCCTCGCTCTCGCGCGTGGCACCCGAGGTGACGCCGGGACTGAGGGTGCTCACCGGCATACCGAAGGCCGAGAGGTGGCCCGAGCTCAGGGCGGCCGCGGTCGAGGACGTCCTCGACAAGTCCCGCACCATCGCGCAGCACGTCGTCGTCGACTGCGGGTTCTCGATCGAGGACGACGAGGAGCTGAGCTACGACACCGCGGCACCCCGACGCAACGCCACCACCCTGACCGCCCTCGAGCGCGCCGACAGCCTCGTCGTCGTCGGAGCCGCCGACCCGATCGGACTCCAACGGCTCGTGCGCGCCGTCCAGGACGTGGGCGTCGTCCCGTCCCCGGAGCCGGTCATCGTCGTCAACAAGGTGCGGGCGTCGGCCGCGGGCCCCAGGCCGGAGCAGGCCATCGCCGACGTGCTCGGCAGGTTCGCCGGGCTGGAGCAGCCGATCTTCGTGCCGTGGGCACCCGACGAGTGCGACGCCGCGCTCCTCGCCGGTCGCAGCCTCGTCGAGCACGCCCCCGACGCGCCGGTGTGTCGCGCGGTCGCCCGCGTCGTCGAGGCGGTGCGCCCCGAGCTCGCCGTGACCGAGACGCGGTCTCGCCGCAGGTCAGGGGTCCGGATGCGCCGAGGGTCGCACCGCTCGGCCTGAGCTCGCCCGCGCCCGCGCTCGCCCGGGACCTTCGGCGGGCGTGGCGACCGCGACGATCTGACACCATGGGCCTCGTGTCCGACCGCATGAGCACCCTCGACAGCAGCTTCCTCACGCTGGAGAACTCGTCGACGCCCATGCACGTGGGGTCGGTCATGGTCTTCGACGCCCCCGACGGGGGGTTCGACTACGACCGCCTCGTCGGCATCATCTCGCGACGGATCGCCTACATCCCGCGCTACCGGCAGCGGGTGCGCTTCGTCCCCGGGCGGCTCGCGAACCCGGTGTGGATCGACGACGAGCGGTTCGACGTCACCTACCACGTGAGGCGGTCGGCGCTGCCGCGCCCGGGTGACGACGAGCAGCTCGAGGAGCTCATCGCCCGGATCCAGCCGCGGCAGCTGGACCGCAACCGGCCTCTGTGGGAGGTCTACCTCGTCGAGGGGCTGGCCGACGACCGGTTCGCCATCATCACCAAGACCCACCAGGCGCTCGTCGACGGGGTCAATGCCGTCGACATCGCGCACCTCATCCTCGAGGACTCCGAGACCCCGAGCTCGGAAAGCGTCGACGACACGTGGCGCCCGAGCCGTGAGCCGTCGCAGACCGAGCTCGTCGTCAGCGCACTCGCCGACACGGTCCGCGCCCCCAGCCAGGTCATCGACACCGTCCAGTCCGGCATCACCGACATCAAGGAGACAGCCGGTCGCCTCCTCGGTGCCGCGGGCGAGGTCGTCTCGGCGGTCGCCCGCGCGTCGACAAGCCCGGCGCCCGAGTCGCCGCTCAACGCGCGCGTCGGACGCGCTCGCCGGTTCGTCATGGTGGGGACCGACCTCGAGGACTACAAGAAGGTCAGGTCCCGCCTCACCAAGGGCGCGTTCGCCGACGACGTGAGCATCAACGACGTCATCCTCGCCACGGTCACCGGCGCGTTCCGCACGTGGCTCATGACGCGGGGCGAGAGCGTGCACGCCGCGACGACGATTCGCGCGATGGTCCCGGTGAGCACGCACGACGACGACAGCGAGCTCCCCGCCGGCCGCAACCTCACCGCCTGCTTCGTCGACCTTCCCGTAGGGGAGCCCGGCGCCTCGATGCGGCTGCACCAGATCGCGTTCGCGATGCGGCAGCAGATGGAGGCGGGCCGGGCCGTCGGCGCCGACACCCTCTCGGGGCTCGGCGGCTTCGCGCCGCCGACGATGCACACCCTGGCCGCCCGTCTCGGGGGCGCTGTCTCCCGGCGCCTGTTCAACGTGGCGATCACCAACGTCCCCGGTCCGCAGCACCCCCTCTACGTCGCGGGTGCGCAGATGGCCTCGACCTACCCCGTCATGCCGCTGGGCCCCAACAAGGCGCTGTCCATCGGGCTGACGTCCTACGACGGTGGCGTCTACTACGGCCTCTACGCCGACCGCGACGCCCTGCCGGACGCCGACGTCCTCGGCCAGTCCATCGTCGACGCGCTCCAGGAGCTCCTCGAGGCTCCCCGCGCTCGCGCCCGCTGAAAGGTCCCCGCATGCCGATGGTCCGCGTCTACCTCCCGCTCGACTCCTCCGCCCTCGACGCCCTGCGCCGCACCGGCGAGATCGGTCCGGCCCCGGTCTCGGGTCACGCCGCCCTGCCGTCGGGCTCGGGCCTCGCCCTCGGCAACGACGACGAGGAACGTGAGTATGCCGCGTGGTCGGCCGCCGCTGCCGACGCCGCCGAACGCGCGGCGACGGGGGAGCGCCGCGTGGTCGCCTCCGCGGACGTCGACGCCGCCGTCGTGCAACCGCTCGTCGACGGCGAGAGCGGCGTCGAGGTCGACGCCGTCGTGGCACTGCCCAGGATCGCGTCCTTCCACGTCGACGAGCAGCCGGGCGGCGAGGTGGCCGACCTCCTCTGGTACGACGTCACCGAGATCGACGACGTCATCACTCTCGTCCGCGGCGACTGACGCCCGACCACAGCCGCCGGCGGGACGGCATACGACAGCGTCCGCAGGGGTGGTCGCGAAGGTGACCAGGGTTGCGGACGCAGGCCGGCCGGGGGCGGACGCAGCCACCCCCGCCACCGTGGGACGATGGGCGGACCCCCAGCACCCCACGAATCGAGGAAGACACCGATGGACGCTGTGACCCACGTCCCTGCCCCGATCAACGAGCCGGTCCGCGACTACGCCCCCGGTAGCCCCGAGCGGGCGGCCCTCGAGGTCGCACTCGCCGAGGTCGGCAGCACGAAGTGGGACCTGCCGCACACGATCAACGGCGAGCGCGTCGAGGGGCGCGGCGCCAAGATCGACGTCCGCCAGCCGCACGCGCACCGCTCGGTGCTCGGCACCATCCGTGACGCCACCAAGACCGACGCCCGCGCCGCCGTCGACGCGGCCAACGCCGCCGCACCGGCGTGGCGCGACATGTCCTTCGACGACCGCGCCGCGATCCTGCTCAAGGCCGCCGACCTCCTCGCCGGTCCCTACCGCGCCAAGGTCAACGCGGCGACGATGCTCGGACAGAGCAAGACGGCGTACCAGGCCGAGATCGACAGCGCCTGCGAGCTCATCGACTTCTGGCGCTTCAACGTGCACTTCGCCCGCCAGATCCTCGAGGAGCAGCCTCCGGCCAACTCGCCCGGCATCTGGAACCGCACCGACTACCGCTCGCTCGAAGGCTTCGTCTACGCGATCACGCCCTTCAACTTCACCGCCATCGCCGGCAACCTGCCGACCGCGCCCGCGCTCATGGGCAACACGGTGGTCTGGAAGGCCTCGCACACGCAGGCGCTCGCGGCCCAGTTCGTCCTCGAGATCCTCGAGGAGGCCGGCATGCCGCCGGGCGTCATCAACCTCGTCACCGGCCACGGCACCGAGGTCTCCGACGTCGTCCTCAAGCACCCCGAGTTCGCCGGCCTGCACTTCACCGGCTCGACGCGCGTCTTCCAGCACCTGTGGCAGGAGATCGGGTCCAACCTCACGACCTACCGCCACTACCCGCGCATCGTCGGCGAGACCGGTGGCAAGGACTTCATCCTCGCCCACCCGAGCGCCGACCCCGACGTCGTCCGCACCGCGATGATCCGTGGCGCGTTCGAGTATCAGGGCCAGAAGTGCTCGGCCGCCTCGCGTGCGTTCATCCCGCGCAGCATCTGGAAGGTCATCAAGAAGGACCTCGTCGAGCTCACCGAGGGCCTGACGATGGGCAACGTCACCGACCTGTCGAACTTCATGGGCGCCGTCATCGACGACCGCGCGTTCGCCAAGCACAAGGCCGCGATCGACCGCGCCAAGGCCACCGCGGGCATCGACATCGTCGCCGGTGGCACCTACGACGACTCCGAGGGCTACTTCGTGCGCCCGACGATCATGGTCGGCGAGGACCCGCACGACGAGATCTTCACGACCGAGTACTTCGGTCCGCTGCTCTCGGTCCACGTCTACCCGGACCGCCAGTTCGGCAAGGTCATGGACGTCATCGACTCGGCCTCGGCCTACGCCCTCACCGGGTCGATCATCGCCCAGGACCGTGCGGCCGTCGCCGAGGCGAGCCACCGCCTGCGCTTCGCCGCCGGCAACTTCTACGTCAACGACAAACCGACCGGCGCCGTCGTCGGCCAGCAGCCGTTCGGTGGTGGGCGCGCGTCCGGCACGAACGACAAGGCCGGCTCGGCGCAGAACCTGCTGCGCTGGACGAGCCCGCGCTCGATCAAGGAGACGTTCGTCCCGCCGACGAGCCACGCCTACCCGCACATGGGCGTCTGACCCGCCTCACCCACCACTGATTGCCCCACGTCGAGGCCTCAGGGCCTCGGGGTGGGGCAATCAGTTGACCCGCCTCGGGGAGGGTCAGCCGACCCGCTGGCGGAGCAGGTCCGTCTCGGTCCTCGCCGCGAACATGAGCGGATCCGCCGCGGCCTTCTCGAGCTTGCCGCCGATGAGCGGGACGCCGGCCCTGAGCTCGCCGTCGAGCACGTGCAGCGAGCCGGACGCGGTGGGGGACAGGCGGATCGTCCCCTTGAGGGTCATCGGCGCCCCCTTGACGTGGAGGTTGAGGTCGGCCGTCCGCGAGCCGTCGGGCGCAGGGGGTCCCCACGTCTGCACCTCGACGATGGTCAGCGACTCACCGACGAAAGAGCGCGCGATGTCGGGCAGCCCGTCGGTGGGCAGGACGCGCTCGGTCGAGACGACGGCGCGGTCGCCGGTGGTCGACACGTCGGCCGTCCAGGTGCCGGTCGTCGTCGCGTCGCACTTGGCGTCCTGGAACTCCTGGTCGCACATCTGCGCGAACACGACGTCGGGTGCCGCGGGGTACTCGGCGCGGTGCGTGAACTTCATGGGTTCTCCTCACAAGGACGGCCCGGCGATCCTCTCACCCGGCACGGGTGGTCAGGCCAGGCGCAGGGTCCGCGCGAGCTCCTCGAGGTCCGTCGAGGAGGAGGCGACCTCGGCGAGCAGCCGGTCGCGGCGACGGCGGTGGTGGGCCGCGATGGCGTCGAGCTCGGACTGGACCTGGCGGACCGCCTCGCTGCGCTGCCGGGTCGTCTCGGCGTCGGCCTCACCGGTGACGCCCCAGGCCAGCGAGACCTGACCGGCCTCGACCGTGATCCCCGTGCCCGTGGCCTCGTCGACGACGGCGCGGGCGCGAGCCTGGAGCCCGCTCAGCTCGACGGCATACGCCTGGAGTGCCGCCCCGACCGTCTCGGCGTGTCGCATGCCCTCGGCGAGGCTCGCGAGCGCGCGCTGCCCCTCCTTGCGCGTGCGCACGGACGTCGACGTCGCCCACGTCCCCTTGAGCGAGGCGTATGCCGTCTCGCTGCGTGCGCCGGCGGCCGCCAGGTCGCGCGCAGCGCGCCTCGTGGCCGCACCGATCGCGGAGAGGGACCCGGGGTCGCCGGGCACGACGCCCCTCACGGTTGGTCCACGGAGGCGTCGAGGGGCGAGGCGTTGCTCGCGACGTGCGTCGAGTCGTCGGCGGGTGCGACCACGACCGGATCGTCGTCCGGGGCCTGACGGGCCTGCGCTCGGGCCAGCGTCGCGCGGTGCTGCCCGGCCACCTCGTCGACCGCCCGGAGCAGGTCGACCACGTGGTCGACCCACCCGTCGACGGTCCGCTGCGCGTCGGGCTCACCGAGGACGACGAGGCTCGCGAGGAGGTCGTCCTCGGCGCGGCTGACGGCATCGGACAGGCTGTGCAGGACGTCGCTCACCGCGGGAAGTGCCGGGGGTTCGGAGGGCCTGCGCACTCCGTCACTCTAGTGCTCACACGCCCCACGTCCGGGCCCTCGTCCACAGCCCTGCGGACCTGAGTAGTCTCGGTGTCGGACACAGTGCCGTGTCCCGCCGAGACCATCGGTGAAGCCGCAACGCAAAGGATTGACAGCGCACCATGACTGAGTCATCGGTCCACCCCCGATCGACCACACTGGACGCCATCGTCACGGCTTTCGCCGGCCTCGACCCGAGACCGGACGGGGCGGCCATCGTCGGCCACTACTTCCGGCACGTGCCCGACGAGGAGCTGAGCGCGCGCCCCGCACGCACCCTCGCCGGCGCGGTGAAGTCCCACCTCGACCTCGCCGAGACCCGCACACCCGGCACCGCGGCGGTCCGGGTCTTCAACCCGACGACCGAGTCCGACGGCTGGTCCAGCGCGCGCAGCGTCATCCAGGTCGTCACCGACGACATGCCCTTCCTCGTCGACTCGGTGACCAGCGCGCTCGTGCAGCGCGACATCGACATCCACCTCGTCATCCACCCCCAGTTCAAGGTCCGACGTGACGACGCGGGACATCTGGTCGAGACCTGCGACGACGACGGCTCCGGCCCGAGCCACGAGGACCCCGACGTCCACAACGAGTCCTGGATCCTCCTGACGATCGACCGTGAGGGCGACCAGGCCGACCGCGACCAGCTCGCCGCCGTCCTCGACAACGTCCTCGTCGACGTGCGCGAGGCCGTCACCGACTGGCCGACGATGCGCACCCGCTGCCTCGTCATCGCCGCCGAGCTCGAGGGCGCCCCGCCGCAGGGTGTCGACGCGAGCGAGGTCTCGCAGGCCAGCGCGTTCCTGAGGTGGATGGCCGACAACCACTTCACCTTCCTCGGCTACCGCGAGTACTCCCTCGAGGAGACCTCCGAGGGCGACGTCATCCGGCCCCTCCCGGGGACCGGGCTCGGCATGCTCAAGCAGGACCCGCCGGCCGACAAGAAGCTCACCCCTCTCTCGCCCCAGTCGAGCCGCAAGGCCCGCGAGCGTGGGGTGCTCGTCCTCACCAAGGCGAACTCGCGCTCGACGGTGCACCGGCCGGCATACCTCGACTACGTCGGCATCCGGACCTACGCGGCGGACGGGAGCACCGCGGGCGAGAAGCGCTTCCTCGGCCTCTACGCGTCGACCGCCTACACCGAGTCGGTGCTGCGGCTGCCCGTCGTGGCCGAGAAGGTGCAGGCCGTCCTCGAGAAGTCCGGGCTCGCCGC
The DNA here is from genome assembly GCF_964253435.1 of Knoellia sp. LjRoot47. Lineage (NCBI taxonomy): Bacteria > Bacillati > Actinomycetota > Actinomycetes > Micrococcales > Intrasporangiaceae > Knoellia > Knoellia sp. LjRoot47. The sequence continues at coordinate 24,174 of NZ_CAXUQS020000001.1, read as the reverse complement.
CGACTCGCACACGGGCAAGGACCTGCTCGAGGTGCTCGAGACCTACCCGCGCGACGAGCTCATCCAGGGCACCCCCGAGGAGCTCTACGAGACGGCGATGGCGGTGACCCAGCTCCAGGAGCGGCGTCGCACCAAGCTCTTCCTGCGCGAGGACGACTTCGGGCGCTTCGTCTCGTGCCAGGTCTACATCCCGCGCGACCGCTACAACACCGGCGTGCGCACGCGCATGGCGGCGATCCTCAAGGACACGTTCGGCGGCGAGAGCGTCGAGTTCACCGCCCGGGTGAGTGAACGAGCCCTCTCCCGGCTCCAGTTCGTCGTGCGCGTTCCCGTCGGCGAGCGGGTCCGGCACCTCGATGAGGCCGAGCGCGCCGACCTCGAGCGCCGTCTCGTCGAGGTCAGCCGCAACTGGGCCGACCGCCTCGGCGACGGGCTGCGCGACCGGCTCGGTGAGGTCGAGGGGGATCGCCTGCTCGACCGGTTCGGGCGTGGGTTCCCCACGGCATACGAGGAGACCTTCTCGGTCGTTCAGGGTGTCGCGGACCTGCACCACCTCGACGGGCTGAGCGACGAGCGGCGCACGAGCGTCGCGCTCTACCGCCCCGCAGACTCGCCCGAGAGCATCCGCCGCTTCAAGCTCTTCCGCGCGGATCCCTTGTCGCTCACCGACATCCTGCCGATCTTCACGGACATGGGTGTCGAGGTCGTCGACGAGCAGCCCTACGAGGTGAGCCGTTCCGACGGCGTCCAGCTGCACGTCTACGACTTCGGCCTTCGGGTCCAGGACGACCAGATCTGGGCCGGGATCGCGCACGAGGACCTGCGTGACCTCTTCGAGGGTGCGGTGCTCGCCGTGTGGGACGGCCGCGCCGAGTCCGACGGGTTCAACCAGCTCGTCCTCGCCGCCCGGCTCACGTGGCGCCAGGTCGTCGTCCTGCGCACGGTGGCCAAGTACCTCCGCCAGACGCAGGCGACGTTCAGCCAGTCGTACTTCGAGGACGCGCTCGTCGGCAACCCCTCGATCGCGGTCGACCTCGTCGCCTTCTTCGAGGCACGATTCGACCCCGAGTCCTTCGGTGGCGACGAGGTCGAGCAGCGCGCAGCCCGGGAGCAGGAGATCGCGGACCGCATCACCGCCGCGCTCGACGACGTCAGCTCGCTCGACGAGGACCGCATCATCCGCGCGTTCCTCTCGGTGATGAAGGCTGCACTGCGCACCAACTTCTTCCAGCCGGGTGCCGACGGCGAGCCCAAGGCCTACGTCTCCCTCAAGCTCGACCCCACGGCGATCCCGGATCTCCCGGCGCCGCGCCCGGCCTACGAGATCTGGGTCTACAGCCCCCAGGTCGAGGGCGTGCACCTGCGCTTCGGCTCGGTCGCGCGTGGCGGGCTGCGGTGGAGCGACCGCCGCGAGGACTTCCGCACCGAGATCCTCGGGCTCGTCAAGGCGCAGATGGTCAAGAACGCCGTCATCGTGCCGACCGGCTCCAAGGGTGGCTTCTACGCCAAGAAGCTGCCCGACCCCGCGGTGTCGCGCGAAGCGTGGCTCGAGGAGGGTCAGTCGGCCTACCGCACCTTCATCTCGGGCCTGCTCGACGTCACCGACAACCGCGTCGGGGCCGACATCGTCCCGCCGGAGCGCGTGGTGCGCCACGACGGCGACGACCCCTACCTCGTCGTCGCCGCCGACAAGGGCACGGCGACGTTCTCCGACATCGCCAACGGTGTCGCCCAGTCCTACGGGTTCTGGCTCGACGACGCGTTCGCCTCCGGCGGCTCGGCCGGCTACGACCACAAGGCGATGGGGATCACCGCCCGCGGCGCGTGGGAGTCGGTCAAGCGCCACTTCCGCGAGATGGGGATCGACACCCAGACCGAGGACTTCACCGCGGTCGGCGTCGGCGACATGAGCGGTGACGTGTTCGGCAACGGCATGCTGCTCTCCGAGCACATCCGTCTCGTCGCAGCCTTCGACCACCGCCATGTGTTCGTCGACCCGAACCCCGTTGCGGCACAGTCGTTCCACGAGCGCAAGCGGCTCTTCGACCTGCCGCGCTCGTCGTGGGACGACTACGACCGCTCCCTCATCTCGCCCGGCGGCGGCGTCTTCCCGCGGTCGCTCAAGTCGATCAGCGTGACCGCCGAGATGCGCGACGCGCTCGGCCTCGCCGACGACGTCCGGACGTTGACGCCGACCGAGCTGATCCACGCCATCCTGCTCGCGCCGGTCGACCTGCTCTGGAACGGCGGCATCGGCACCTACGTCAAGGCGACCAGCGAGGACCACCTCGCAATCGGCGACCGAGCCAACGACACGATCCGCGTCAACGGCAGCGAGCTGCGCGTCAAGGTCGTCGGTGAGGGCGGCAACCTGGGCCTCTCGCAGCTCGGGCGCATCGAGGCCTCGCTGTCCGGCGTCCGCGTCAACACCGACGCGATCGACAACAGCGCCGGTGTCGACACCTCCGACCACGAGGTCAACATCAAGATCGCCCTCGGCGACGTCGTCCGCCGCGGCGACCTCACCACCGAGGAGCGCAACACCCTGCTCGCCTCGATGACCGACGACGTCGCCGCGCACGTCCTGCGCGACAACTACGAGCAGAACGTCCTCCTCGGCAACGCCCGCGCCCAGGATTTGTCCATGGTGCCGGTGCACGTGCGGCTCATGAACTGGCTCGAGGAGCGCGGCGAGCTCGACCGGTCGCTGGAGTTCCTCCCGACCGACGCCGAGATCGAGAAGCGGGCCTCCGAGGGCCTTGGCCTGAAGTCGCCGGAGTTCTCGGTGCTCGTCGCCTACTCCAAGCTCGCGCTCAAGAAGGACATCCTCGCGAGCGACCTGCCCGACGACCCGTACTTCGCGGCGACCCTCTCGCACTACTTCCCGAAGGCGCTGCGCGAACCGTATGCCGCAGAGCTGGGTGAGCACCCCCTGCGCCGCGAGATCATCACGAACTCCGTCGTGAACTCGATGGTCAACCGGGGTGGCATCACCTTCGCGTTCCGCGCGCAGGAGGAGGTCACGGGCACCCCCGACCAGGTGGCCCGCGCCTACATCGTGTGCCGCGAGGTCTTCGACCTACGTGGGTTCGTCGAGTCGGTCGAGGCGCTCGACAACGTCCTGCCGACCACGGTCCAGACCGAGCTCTATCTCGAGTTCCGGCGCCTGCTCGACCGTGCGGTGCGATGGCTGCTCGCGGCTCGGCCCTCCGGTCTGGACATCACCACCGAGGTGGAGCGGTTCGCACCGGTCGTCGCGGACCTCGTGCCGCGCATCCCCGACATGCTTCAGGGCGGCGAGAGGGAGCGCGTTCTGGCCCAGACCAAGCACTGGGAGGACGAGGGCGTGCCCTCCGAGCTCGCCGCGCGCAGCGCGTCACTGCTCGACAGCTATTCGCTGCTCGACGTGGTCGAGATCGCGTCGGACGTCGGCCACACGGCGGGCGACGTCGCCGAGGTCTACTTCAGGATGTCGGAGCGTTTCGGGATCGACGGGATGCTCACCCGGGTCGCAAGCCTGCCGCGCGACGACCGCTGGGACGCTCTCGCCCGTGGAGCCCTGCGCGACGACCTCTACTCGGTGCTGGAGTCGTTCACCCGCAACGCCTTCGAGTTCGACAACGACCTCGATGACGACGGCGTCGTCACGGCCGAGGAGCGCATCCTCGCCTGGGACGAGGCCAGCGACGGCGCCGCGGAGCGGGTCGGCAACCAGCTGGCCGGCATACGTTCGCTCGAGAAGCCGAACATCGCGGCCCTCTCGGTCGCGCTGCGCACGCTCCGGTCCGTGGTCCGGCAGGGGAGCTGACGGCGAGACGTCCTAGGCTCGCCGCGTGAGCACACTCGCCGAATCGCTCAGGGCGTCGACGACCCTCGAGGACCACGACATCGAATGGGTCCACCTGGTCGTCGGCGACTGGCAGCTCATCGCCGACCTCTCGTTCGCCGACCTCGTGCTCTGGGTCCCGACCGGTCTCGACGGGTGGAGAGCGGTCGCCCACGTGCGGCCCAACACCGGCCCCATGGTGTTCTACGACGATGTCGTCGGGCGCACGTCCGGGCGGTGGCGCGAACCGATCCTGTCCGAGGCCTACCGCCACCGGCGGATCGTCAACGGCCGTGAGCCCGAGGGCCACGGCGAGACGGCGGTGCGCGAGCAGGCCATCCCGGTGGTGCGCAACGGGCGGGCTCTCGCGGTCATCACCCGCCACAGCAACGTCATCACCGGGCGCACACCGAGCCGGCTCGAGCTGACCTACCGGCTGCTGGCCGAGTCGATGACGACGATGATCGCCGCGGGGGAGTTCCCGAGCACGGCGGCGCCGACAGGGGCCCGTCGCGGAGCGCCCCGCGTCGGCGACGGTGTGGTCCACCTCGACGTCGAAGGCAGCGTCCTCTATGCGAGCCCCAACGCGATCAGTGCGATCCACCGCCTCGGGCACCGTGGTGACGTCGTGGGGGAGGTGCTCGCCACCGTGGTCGCCGACCTGCTCCAGGCGTCGGGCTCGACGGTGGACGAGTCGCTCGCCGTGGTCATCACCGGCCGTGCCCCGTGGTGGACCGAGGTGTCGACCCAGTCGGCCAGCGTGAGCCTGCGGGCCATCCCGCTCACCGACCACGGCACGCGCACGAGCGCGATGCTGCTGCTGCGTGACGTCTCCGAGCTGCGCCGGCGCGAACAGGAGCTCATCACCAAGGACGCGACGATCCGCGAGATCCACCACCGGGTCAAGAACAACCTGCAGACCGTCGCGGCCCTGCTGCGGCTGCAGTCGCGCCGTGTCCCCGACGAGGGCGCGCGCAACGCCCTCGACGAGGCCGTGCGGCGGGTCGGGACGATCGCCCTCGTGCACGAGACCCTGAGCCAGGGCATCGACGAGACGGTGAACTTCGACGAGATCGCCCTTCAGGGCTTGCGGGCCGTTGTCGACGTGGCCGTCACGGAGCACCGGGTGGAGTCGACCCTCACCGGTTCGTTCGGCCGGATGCGGGCCGAGGACGCGACCTCGCTCGCGATGATCGTCTCCGAGCTCGTCCAGAATGCTGTCGAGCACGGCCTTGCGTCGCGGGGCGGGGTCATCCGGCTGCACGTCGACCGCACCGAGGTGGAGCCCGGTGTCGACGGCCTGACCGTGACCATCACCGACGACGGCACGGGCCTGCCCGCCGGGTTCCGCCCGGTGCTCGCCGGTCTGGGCACGCGCATCGTGACCTCGCTCGTCCAGGACCTGCAGGGCCGGATCCGCTGGGAGCCGGCGACGCCCCACGGCACCCGGGTCGAGTTCACCGCCCGGCTCCGGCCACTCACGCGCTGATGCGCCCCGGACAACGAGAACGGCCCCGCCGTGTCGGGCGGGGCCGTCGATTCCGAGTCTGTGGGTCAGCCGGCGCGGCGGGCGCGGGCGTTGCGACGCTTGAGAGCGCGGCGCTCGTCCTCCGAGAGCCCGCCCCAGACGCCGGCGTCCTGTCCGGACTCCAGCGCCCACTTGAGGCAGGTGTCGACGACGTCGCACCGGCGGCAGACTGCCTTGGCTTCCTCGATCTGCATGATCGCCGGGCCGGTGTTCCCGATCGGGAAGAACAGCTCGGGATCCTCATCGAGGCAGGCAGCGCGGTCGCGCCAATCCATGGGTGGTGCTCCTTGTCCGTGGAGATCAATGGGGCTGGCCGCTAGCAGGGGTGGAGCAGGGGCCAACATGAGGTTGCGCCCTTGCAAACCTGAAGGACGTCAACACGCAGACGTCCGAAGTGTCAGTCTAGACCCACCAACCCAATTCGGAACAGTGCCAACGGGCGAGAATCTCGATCGCTCCACCGCTTCCGCGGCGTCCATCACACGCAACGAACGGTCGGACGCAGACGTTCCGACGGGCCGGGTCCCCTCGACCCCCGGTGGGCCGCGTCCCGGACCGTCGCCACCTGGACCTCCTCGCAGACCCGGCCGCTGATGAGCAGGGCCCGCCCCGGCACCGGCAAGACCCCGCGCGGGACCCGGACGCCGAACCCTTCACCGTCTCCGGGGACGCGGGGGGAGAGGAGCAGTCCCGCCTGGGCCCGGGCGACCGCGGGCACGAGGCCACGGAACTGTGCCGTGGCCGCGGCCACGGTCGAGGCCGCGACGACGAGGCCCCGATCGCGCTCGGCGACGGCGGTGAGCTCGACGACAGCGGCCTCGACGGGTGTGCTGTCCAGGCGGTCGGCGTCGTCGACGAGGACCACGAGGTCGGGGCAACGCCGCTTGGCGTCGACGAGCACGTCTGCGCCCCATGGGTCGACCCGGAACGCCTCGCCGACTCGGACCACCTCGCCGGGCGCCCACCTGTCCGTGACGTCGGCGACCGCCCGGCGCAGGGAACGCGCCACCGGCCCGTCCGGTCCCTCGACGACGGCGACCGTGCGTCCGGCGAGCACGGCGGACGCACCGACCACGGCGAGAGCGGTGGAGCGGCCGGAGCCGGGGTGCCCCGCAAAGAGCACGCGCCGGCCGTGACGTGCCGGCTCGAGGAACGCCGTCGACCCGGACTCGGCCGAGAGGCCCAGCGCGAACCGCTCGCCCGAAAGCTGCGCGCCCGATGCCGCGAGCACGTCCACGATGTCCACCCGTGAGGGCAGCCTGGGCACCTCGAGGGGGAGCGGGGCGGCTGGATCACGAGGAGCGGCCTCGGCGAGCGGGTCGCGCCGGGCGAGCTGGACCTCGGCTCGGTCACGCAGCCGCACGGCACGTCCGGGCGCCGTGCTCGATGGGAGGTCGCGACGGGAGAGACCGGCATACGTCGCGTCGGAGGGGTCGGCGAGCGGCAGGACGAAGGTCTCGGCGGCGACCGACCCCAGCCGGCTCGACAGGACGGAGCGGTCACCCGTCACGACGGCACGCAACGAGGTGTCGCCGGCCTGGAGGAGGGCGAGCACGTCGTCGCGCAGACCGCCCAGGGAGAGGTCACCCTCGGTGTCGAGCCGCTCCCAGCCGTCGACGACGAGCAGCACCGGGTGAGTCGGCTGGCCGACGGCGTCGACGTCGGCGCGGAGGCGCTGAAGGAGCCGGCGTACGCGGGACACGTCGCCGGCGTCCACCACGGTGCCCACATGCGGCAACGCCTCGAGGTCGGCGAGCTGACCACTCGTGTCGATGACGTGGACGTGGGTGGCCGACCCGGGTGGGGCGACGTGCGCGGCGACGATGGAGCGCGCGGCCGTGGTCCGTCCGGAGCGCGGACCGCCCGCCACCAACCAGTGCCCGTCGCCCTCGTGAGCGAGGACGACCTGCCGCTGGGCCGCTGGGAGGTCGATCAGCCCGACGCCCCCGACGCCGACCTCCGCCACGCCCAGCTCCTCGGCCAGCGGTTCGAGCCACGGGCGGTGGGGAACGCCTACGGCGCCGGTCAGTGCGGCCCCGCGCAGCAGGGACGCCAGCGCGGCGAGGCCCTCCGGCGCGTCGCCGCCCGGTGCCGACGGGCGCACTGCCCGCAGCGCACCCGTCGACGTGGACACCCGTCCGGCAGGGTCGAGGACGTCGACGCGCAGCTCGGTCGAGGTCGCGGGACCACCGACGCGTGCGGCCTGGAACTCGACGAGGTCACCGTCACCGCCGCGGGCGAACCCGCGTCCCGGACGGTCCGGGGAGACACGGGCGGCGTCGGGGGCGCCGATGACGTCGGTGGAGTCGGCGACGTCGCGCACGCGCATCGCGATGCGGAGGTTGACGTTGGCCGCGATGTCGGTCGTGACCGCGCCAGCCGGACGCTGCGTGGCCAGGACGAGGTGGAGTCCGAGCGAACGACCGACCGCCGCGAGTGCCACCATCCCGTCGACGAAGTCCGGCAGCTCTTCGGCGAGCATGCGGAACTCGTCGATGACGATGACGAGCCGGGGCAAGGAGCCGCCGCGCCTCCGGTGGTCCTCGAAGTCGCGCGCGCCGGACGCGGCCAGCAGCGATTCACGACGGTCCACCTCGGCTCCCAGACTCACGAGCGCGCGCCGGGCGAGGCCGTCGTCGAGGTTGGTGACGAGGCCGACCGTGTGGGGGAGGTCGGCGCATTCGCCGAAGGCCGAGCCGCCCTTGTAGTCGACGAGGACGAACGACACGTCCCGCGGCGAGCACTCGAGGGCCAGCGACGCCACGAGCGTGCGCAGGAGCTCGGACTTGCCCGAGCCCGTGGTGCCACCGACGAGCACGTGCGGGCCGTCGGTGGTGAGGTCGACCGTCCACGGCTGTCCGGCGAGGCTGCCCAGCCGCGCCACCGGCCTGCCGTCGCCGGTCCGCCAGTGCTCGACGACGGACGTCAGGCACGAGGCGTCGTCGGCTGCCGCCGGTCCGAGCCAGGTCACGAGGTCGAGCAGGTCCACGGAGTGGGGCACCACCTCGCCGCCTGTCGTCGCGTCGACCAGCGGTGCGAGCGCGCGGCCCATCCGCTCCCCCCACCACCACCCGACGAGGTCGACGGTGAACGCCGGGACCGGCTCACGCCCGTCGACGTCCAGCCGGGCGGTGCCGTCTCCGACGCCCTGACCCAGCCCGACGACGGCGTGGCAGGACCCCGGCAGCGAGCTCGCGGACGCAGCGCCGACGAGGCAGACGACACCCAGACCACGACCACGGTCGAGGAGGTCGAGCAGCTCGCCCGCCGTGGCGCTGTCGCACTCGGTGAGCACCACGACGACGAACGGGTGCGGCGACGGCGTCCCGCGCTCGCGCTCGTCCTCCCGACTCGTGACGACCTCGCGGAGCACGTCCAGACACGTCGGGAGATCTGCGTATGCCGTCGTGTGGGGCAGCCATCTCGCCCACGACAGGGTGTCGGCCGCGTCCTCGGAGTCGACCACGACTCGTAGGTCGCGCGGTGAGTGCAGCGTCACGAGCTGCCCGAGCACGTGGCAGACGACGCCCGCGACATCCGCCCTCGGCCCGGCGACCCCGAGACCGCCGACCGACGTCAGGTCGACCTCGACGGGCAGGTCCGCGAGCAGAGGGTGCTCGCCGGCGCCACCGCCCGCCGGTGCCCAGCCGGATCGCGACGGCAGCTCGCCGACGCCCACCCGCACCCGACCGAAGTCCGGGGCGGCGCGCCGTCGCTCCCACAACCGCGGACCCGGACCGGTCGCGATCGCGAGGAGGGTGGCGGCGTCGGGGAGGGCGCGCCAGCGCTGGTCGCGCTCGAGGGTGCGGACGGCGTCGAGCTCCTCGCGCCGGACGGCCAGCTCGGCCTCGTGGGCGGCGACCTCGCGGGCGTGCTCGCGCCGTCCGCCGACGCGGTCGGCGAGCACGTTGCCCACGAGCATGAGCGGTGAGAGCAGGGCGAACGCGAGCATCTGCACCCCGAAGACGAGGGCGAGGAGCGCGGCGAACGGGAGGGGGAGGGCGGCGGCAAGCCACGGGACACGGGTGCGGCGAGGCGGAGTGGGAGGCGTCGGCGCGACCACCGTCACGGTGAGCTGCGGTGGGAGCGGGCGAGGCGCGCGGTTGACCGTGACCCGGCCGTCCCCAGGTGCGTGGGTGGGGGTCACCGTGTCGCCGGAGCGCTGGAGCCGCAGCAGGCTCGATCCGATGGCGACGAGCTCACCGCCGGCCACGACGCACGAGTCCCCGGCGAGCAGCGTGGTGCCGCACCGGGTGCCGTTGGTCGACGACAGGTCGGTGACGCGAAAACCGCTGTCGTCGGGGGCGATCCGCACGTGCCGCCGGCTCAGCCGTTCGTCGTCGAGGCTCAGCCCGAGGCCCGCGGACCGTCCGACGACGACCCCTTCCGGAGGCACCGGACAGCGACGGCCCGCGTCGGGTCCCGCCACGACGACGAGGTCGATCGGTCCCGCGGCCGGACCGGCGGACCGGACGGGCTCGCCGAGCACGAGCGTCGCGCCGTGGACGAGGGGCGGCACCCCGACGACGGCCTCGTCGCCGACGATGCGTCCCTGGCAGGACACGTGGGCCGACCTCGCCCCGACCACCTCGCCGAGGACGGGCCGAACGTCCTTGAACGTCGTGCCCGGGGGTGCCGTCACGCGCACGTCCACACCCGCGTGACGTCGCGACGGCAGAAGGACGGTGAGGTCCAGCACGGTCGAGTTCCCCATGCCGAGCAGGCTAGGGAGAACGGCTCAGCCGCCCGTGGGGTTGTCCACAGCCCTCAGGCAGACCGAACCGAACCGCAACGGCAGGCGAGCCGGCTCAGGTCGGGTCGGTCACGGCATACGCGCGCATGCTCAGCGGTGCCAGGGAGACCGTCTCCCCGGCCCGCGTGGCCCCGGTGTGCTCCGGCCGCTCCCAGACGCTGTCCCAGAGCAGGCGGTAGGCCGACAGCCCCGGCGCGTCGGGGAGGGTCACCTGCTGCTCGGACCGACCCCCGTGCAGGACGACGAGCACCGACTCGTGCCCGAGCCACGCGCCGTTGACGAGCATCTGGAGCGTGCGCTGGTCCGGTGCCGACCAGTCGTGCATGGGGCACCCGTCGGCGGCGTACCAGGCGAGGTCGATCGAGCCGTCCTCGTGGACCTCCTTGCCCTCGGCCCAGGTGCGCTGGCGCAGGGCGGGGTGCTCGCGGCGGATCGCGGTGAGGTGACGGGTCGTCGCGAGCAGGTCCTCCTGCCACGGCTCGAGGTCCCAGTCGAACCACGTCGTGGCGTTGTCCTGGTTGTAGGGGTTGTTGTTGCCGCCCTGGCTGCGGCCGAGCTCGTCGCCGGCGTTGATCATAGGGATGCCCGACGAGAGCAGCAGCGTCCCGAGCAGGTTGCGCATCGAGCGCCGTCGCAGCGCGAGCAGCTCCCCGTCGTCGGTCGGGCCCTCGACGCCGTGGTTCCACGACCGGTTGCCGTTGGAGCCGTCGTTGTTGTCCTCGCCGTTGTCCTCGTTGTGCTTCTCGTCGTATGCCGTGAGGTCGGCGAGCGTGAACCCGTCGTGCGCCGCGACGAAGTTCACGGATGCCGTCGGGCCCCGGTCGCGGGTGCCGAAGAGGTCGCGCGAGCCGGCGAGCCGGGTGGCGAGGTCCTGCACGCCGTGGGGGACGTGTCCGGGGACCGAGGGCCGGTGGTCGCCGAGCCAGAAGTCCCTCACGGAGTCGCGGAAACGGTCGTTCCACTCCGAGAACGGCGGCGGGAACTGGCCGGTGCGCCACCCGTGGAGGCCGACGTCCCACGGCTCGACGATGAGCTTGGTGCGCGAGAGGACCGGGTCGGTGCGCATCCCGACGAGGAAGGGGTGGTCGGGGTCGAACTCGTCGGTGCGGCCACGGCCCAGAGCCACCGCGAGGTCGAAGCGGAACCCGTCGACGTGGCACTCGTTGACCCAGTAGCGCAGGGAGTCCAGCGCCAGCCGGCACATCACCGGGTGCCGGAGGTCGAGGGTGTTGCCCGTCCCGGTGACGTCGATGTCGCGGCCGCGCTCGTCGAGCCGGTAGTAGGCCCGGTTGTCCAGGCCGCGGAACGACAGGGTCGCACCGGTGCCGTCGGCCTCGGCCGTGTGGTTGTAGACGACGTCGAGGAGGACCTCGAGCCCGGCCGCGTGGAGCAGCTTGACCATGCCCTTGAACTCGTCGACCACGCCCTGAGGGTCCTTCGCCGCGGCGTACGACGCGTGCGGCGCGAAGAAGCCGAGCGTGTTGTAGCCCCAGTGGTTGGCGAGGCCCTTCTGGATCAGGAAGGGCTCGGAGGCGAACGAGTGGATCGGCAGCAGCTCGACGGCGGTGACGCCGAGGGCGGTGAGGTGCTCGACGGTGGCGGGGTGCGCCATGCCGGCGTAGGTGCCTCGCAGCTCCTCCGGCACCTCCGGCAGGGTCTTGGTGAGGTTGACGACGTGCGTCTCGTAGATCACGGACTCGCTGCGGGTCACGGCAGGGGGAGCGTCGTCCCCCCAGTCGAACGCCGGGTCGATGACGACGCTGCGCGGCACGTACGGCGCCGAGTCGGTGCCGGAGGGCGTGAGGCCGTCGCCACGCCAGGTGCTGTCGTCGACGACGTGGCCGAACACCGGTGCCCCCCAAGTGACCTCGCCCTCGATGGCGCGGGCGTAGGGGTCCATGAGGAGCTGGGCGGGGTTGTGCCGCATGCCCTGCTCGGGGTCCCACTCGCCGCCGACGCGGAACCCGTAGCGCTGACCCACCCCGACGTCGGGCACGAACCCGAACCACCAGCCGTAGGCGTGGTCGACCAGCGGCACCCGACGCTCGCTCGTCCCCGCGTCGTCGCCCGCGTCGAAGAGGCAGAGCTCGACCGAGCTGGCGTGCCCGGCGTAGACGCTCACCTCGATGCCGCCGTCCACGACGGTCACACCGGGCGCGGGTGGCAGGTCCGGCGCGACGCGGAGCGAGCGGGCGGTGGCGGCGGACGTCACGGGCGTCATGCGGGCAGCCTAGAGAAGCCGGCGCGGGCGCGGCACACCGCGACCTCCTCGCGTGCGCGCCGTCCGCGGGCCATGACAAGGTGGACTCATGAGTGATCCCACCTCCCTCCCGAACTTCCCGCCGCCGGCCAACGAGCACCCCCTGCGCGGTCGCGTGCTCGACGTCCTCGTCGACGCGGGCGCCCAGCCCAACATCGACACCGACGGTGACGTGGCCTTCCAGGCCAACGAGCAGACGATCTTCGTGCGGGCCACCGAGGGCGACCTGCCCGTCATGCGCGTGTTCGGCCAGTGGACCCTTCCCGACGAGGTCGCGAGCGACTCCGACAAGGTGTCGGCGACGTGCAACGAGGTCAACCTCTCGCTCAACTGCGTCAAGACCGGCGTCGCCAACAACACCCTCGTCGTCACCAGCGAGCACCTCGTCGTCCAGGGCGCCGACGTCGCCACGCTCGTGCAGGTGAGCACGTCGATCATCCTGTCCGCGGTGCAGCTGTGGCACGAGCGCGCCCTCGGTCTCGAGCCCGGCTCGACGCAGCAGGGTGAGCAGGGTGAGCAGGGTGGGCAGGGTGAGTCCGGCCCCGACGCCAACGGCTCCACGCCCGGTCAGGGCAGCTGATGTCGTCGGCGGCGGTCGTGCGTCTCGAGGTCGAGGACGGCATCGGCGTCATCCGGATCGACCGGCCGCCGATGAACGCGCTCGATGCGGACGTCCAGCGGGGCATCATCGCGGCGGCCGAGGAGGCGAGCGAGCGCAAGGACGTCTTCGCTGTCATCGTCTACGGCGGTGAGAAGGTCTTCGCCGCCGGGGTCGACATCAAGCAGATGGCTGACTGGTCCTACACCGACATGGTCGACCACTCGAACCTCTTCCAGGACTTCACCCGGGCCCTGGCCCGCATCCCGAAGCCGACCGTGGCCGCGATCACCGGCTACGCCCTCGGCGGCGGGTGCGAGGTCACGCTGGCGTGCGACTTCCGGATCGCCGCCAGCAACGCCAAGCTCGGCCAGCCCGAGGTCCTCCTCGGCGTGATCCCCGGCGCCGGCGGCACCCAGCGGCTCGCCCGCCTCATCGGCCCGGCCAAGGCGAAGGACCTCATCTTCACGGGCCGGTTCGTCGACGCCGACGAGGCGCTCGCGATCGGGCTCGTCGACGCGGTCGTCGACCCCGGTGAGCGGGGGTCCGAGAGCGTCCTCGCCGCTGCCAAGCAGATGATGAGCCGGTATGCCGGCGGCCCGAGCTACGCGATCCGCGCGGCGAAGGAGGCCATCGACTCGGGTCTCGAGGTCGACCTGCAGAGCGGGCTCGAGATCGAGCGGCTGCTCTTCTCGTCGGTCTTCGCGACGAAGGACCGCGACGCGGGCATGCGCTCGTTCCTCGACAACGGTCCGGGCAAGGCGACCTTCGAGGGCGCCTGACCCCATCCGATATCGGTGAGGTTGGCCGACCTCGGTGAGGTCGGTCGCCCCGTGAGGTCCGACCTGCGTCGGACCGACCCGCGAGGTCAGATCCTCTCGGCGGGCTCCATGAGACCGTCGACGAACTCGCCGAGCCCTTCGGCGTCCGCGTAGTGGTGCGACCGGATGCCGAGGATCTCGGCGACGGCGATGTTGGTCGTCGACGGGTCGACGTAGGCGATCTCACTGAACATCAGCCGGTGGCGCAGCGCCACGAGGCTGAAGACGTCGGGGTCGGGCTTGGCCAGGCCGAGATCGCAGCTGCTCACGGCTCCGTCGACCTCGTCGGTGAGGCCGAGGGTCTCGAGGTCGTCGGGGAGACGGCTGGTCGCGTTGGTGAGCAGCATGACGCGCATGGTCGTGCGGGCCCGGCGCACGACCTCGAGGACGTCGGTGTCGACGGTGCCGGCCGGCGTCATCCAGTCCTCGACCGCCGGTCGGCAACCTTCCCCGTGCTCCCGGGCGATGTCCTCGGCGATCGACTCGCGCCACGACCGGTCGTCCATGGCGCCGGTGAGGGCGCCGTCGCGGTGGCTCGACGCGGACACGGCCGCGGACAACGCTCCCGGGGGCAGCCCGTAGCTCGCCTCGACGGACCCGGTCAGCGAGGGGTCCCAGAGGCGCAGCACACCGTCGAGGTCGAGCAGTAGGACGGTGATCACCAGCTCTCCTTCGGACCATCTGATGGGTGGGTGGCCGTGCCTGACAGCACCTGACCTCATGATCGTCTCTCACCGGGGGTTGCCTGTGGGCGAAGGGTCCGGGGCAATCTGTGCCCACCGTCACGCCCGGAGGATTCTCCACGAGGCGAGCACCCGGCATACGCTCGTCCGGAGACCTGACCACCACGGAACCCATCCCAGAGAAGAGGACGAGGCACGCATGAACATCGTCGTCTGCGTCAAGTACGTGCCCGACGCACAGTCCGACCGCTCCTTCAACGAGGCCGACAACACGACCGACCGCGACGGCGTCGAGGGTCTGCTCTCGGAGATCGACGAGTACGCCGTCGAGGAGGCGCTCAAGCTGGCCGAGGCCGGCGACGGCGAGGTCACCGTCGTCACGGTCGGCCCCGAGCGTGCGGTCGACGCCGTCAAGAAGGCCCTGCAGATGGGTGCGGGCAAGGGCGTCCACGTGAGCGACGAGGCCATCCACGGCTCCGACGCCGCGGCGACCTCGCTCATCCTCGCCGAGGCCGTGAAGAAGGCGTCCGGTGGCGAGAACCCCGATCTCGTCCTCATGGGCATGTCCTCGACGGACGGCGTCATGGGTGTCGTGCCCGCGATGGTCGCCGAGCGCCTGGGCCTGCCGCAGGTCACCTACGCCTCCGAGCTCACCATCGACGGCGACAAGGTCTCGATCCGCCGCGACGGAGACGCCGCGTCCGAGACCATCGAGTCGACGCTGCCCGCGCTGGTCTCGGTCACCGACCAGATCAACGAGCCGCGCTACCCCTCGTTCAAGGGGATCATGGCCGCCAAGAAGAAGCCGGTCGAGACGTGGTCGCTCGCCGACCTCGGTGTCGACGCCGGTCAGGTCGGCCTCGACGCCGCGTGGACCAAGGTGACGTCGTTCGCCAAGCGCCCGCCGCGTGAGCAGGGCCAGCTCGTCACCGACGAGGGCGACGGTGGCACCAAGCTCGCCGAGTTCCTGTCCGCCCAGAAGTTCCTCTGAGGAGTACGCACCCATGGCTGAAGTTCTCGTCCTCGTCGACCACGCCGGCGGCAAGATCCGCAAGGCGACCGCCGAGCTCCTGACCCTCGCCCGCCGCCTCGGCGAGCCCTCCGCCGTCTACATCGGCCCCAACGCCGAGACCGCGCAGGTCACGCTCGCCAAGTACGGCGCGCACAAGGTCTACGTCTACGACGCCCCCGACGCCCTCGAGTACCTCGTCGCCCCCCAGGCCGAGATCCTCGCCGCGGTCGTCGAGAAGACGTCGCCGCTCGCCGTGCTCATCCCGAGCAACACCGGTGGCAAGGAGATCGCGGCCCGTCTCGCGATCCGCACCGAGTCCGGTGTCATCACCGACGCCGTCGACGTCAACGCCGGTGGCGAGGGTGTCGAGACCACCCAGTCGGTCTTCGCCGGCTCCTACACGGTGACGTCGACCGTCACCAAGGGCACCGCCATCGTCGCCGTCAAGCCGAACTCGGTCGCGATCGAGCCGGCCCCGGCCGCCGGTGAGGTCGAGAAGGTCGAGATCACCCTCTCGGACGCCGCCAAGGCTGCCAAGGTCGTCGACTCCAAGCCCAAGGAGTCCACGGGTCGCCCGGAGCTCACCGAGGCCAAGATCGTCGTCTCCGGTGGCCGCGGAACCGGTGGCGACTTCGGTCCCGTCGAGCAGTTCGCGGACAGCCTCGGTGCCGCCGTCGGTGCCTCGCGCGCTGCCGTCGACGCCGGCTGGTACCCCCACAGCAACCAGGTGGGCCAGACCGGCAAGCAGGTCTCGCCGCAGCTCTACGTCGCCGCCGGCATCTCCGGTGCCATCCAGCACCGCGCCGGCATGCAGACGTCCAAGACGATCGTCGCCGTCAACAAGGACGAGGAGGCCCCGATCTTCGAGCTCGTCGACTTCGGTGTCGTCGGTGACCTCTTCACCGTCCTCCCGCAGGCGACCGAGGCCGTCAAGAAGGCCAAGGGCTGACCCGGCCGTCACAGCGACTTATTGCCCGTTCGGGCGCGTTGTCGGCACCGTGAACCGGTGCTGGGAGCCGCCCGAACGGGCAATAAGTCGTTCAGGGGTCAGGAACGTAGAATTCGCGGGGTGAGCGCGTACCTGGACCATGCCGCGACGACCCCCCTGCGGGAGTCGGCGCGCGAGGCGTGGACCGAGCAGACCCGTCGCGGCGGCAACCCCTCGTCGCTGCACACCTCCGGCCGCGCCGCCCGCGCCGTGGTCGAGGAGTCGCGCGAGCAGATCGCCGATGCGCTGGGCGCCCGTCCGTCCGAGGTC
This sequence comes from Knoellia sp. LjRoot47, assembly GCF_964253435.1. Classification (NCBI taxonomy): domain Bacteria; kingdom Bacillati; phylum Actinomycetota; class Actinomycetes; order Micrococcales; family Intrasporangiaceae; genus Knoellia; species Knoellia sp. LjRoot47. Next base: position 7,435 of record NZ_CAXUQS020000001.1, on the reverse strand, counting down.
GTCTTCACGTCCGGCGGTACCGAGGCCGACAACCTCGCGGTCAAGGGCACGTATGCCGCCCGCCTGCGTTCCGTCGGCGCCTCCCGTCTCGTGGCGAGCGGGATCGAGCACCACGCCGTCCTCGACCCGGTCCAGCACCTCGTGCGACGGCAGGGCGCGGAGGTCACCTGGCTCGAGCCGGACCGCTGCGGGCACGTCTCGGTCGACGACCTGCGTGACGCCCTGTCGTCCGACGGCGCGGCCGACGTCGCGCTCGTCAGCATCATGTGGGCCAACAACGAGGTGGGCACCGTGCAGCCCGTGGCCGACCTCGCCGCCGTCGCGCGCGAGGCGGGCGTGCCGTTCCACACCGACGCCGTCCAGGCGGTCGGCCAGCTCGAGGTGGACTTCGCCGCGAGCGGGGCCGACCTCCTCACCGTGAGCGCGCACAAGGTCGGTGGTCCAGTCGGTGTGGGGGCGCTCCTGGCCCGTCGCGACGCCAAGCTCGTCCCGCTCGTCCATGGGGGCGGCCAGGAGCGGCAGGTGCGCTCGGGCACCCTGGACGCGGCCGGCATACGGGCGTTCGCGGTCGCGCTGACCGAGGCGGTCGCCGAGCGGGAGACATCGGCTGCGCGCCTCACGGCGTTGCGCGACCGGCTCGTCACCGGCGCCCTGTCGCTCGACCTCGGCATCACCGTGAGCGGGTGCTGGACCGCGGGGGACTCCTCCGACCGGCTCCCGGGCAACGCCCACCTCCTCGTCCCGGGCTGCGAGGGCGACTCGCTGCTCTACCTCCTCGACGCCGCGGACGTCGAGTGCTCGACCGGGTCCGCCTGCCAGGCCGGCGTGCCCCGGCCCAGCCACGTGCTGTTGGCCATGGGCTACCCCGAGACCGAGGCCCGGGGGGCGCTGCGCCTCTCGCTCGGCCACACCTCGACCGACGCCGACGTCGAGGCCTTCCTGTCCGCCCTGCCGGGGGTCGTCGAGCGAGCCCGGCGCGCGAGCGGGGCTGCCTGATGCGGGTCGTCGCCGCCATGAGCGGCGGGGTGGACTCCGCCGTCGCGGCCGCGCGCATGCTCGATGCGGGCCACGAGGTCGTCGGCGTGCACCTCGCGCTGTCGCGCTCGGCGGCGACCCTGCGCGAGTCCGCCCGAGGGTGCTGCACGATCGAGGACGCCGGCGACGCCCGCCGCGTGGCCGACCGACTCGGCATCCCGTTCTACGTCTGGGACATGGCCGAGCGCTTCCAGCGTGACGTCATGGACGACTTCCTGGCGGAGTACCGGGCGGGTCGAACCCCGAACCCGTGCCTGCGCTGCAACGAGTCGATCAAGTTCACGGCGCTGCTCGACCGGGCGGTCGCCCTGGGGTTCGACGCGGTCGCCACGGGGCACTACGCGCAGGTCGTCGAGCGGGTGGGGCCGGGCGGCGCGGTCGTGCGTGAGCTGCACCGTGCGGTCGACCCCGACAAGGACCAGTCGTACGTCCTTGGGGTCCTCGACGCCGAGCAGCTGTCGCGCGCGTTCTTCCCGCTGGGCGACACGACGAAGCCGCGGATCCGCGAGGAGGCCGCCGCGCGGGGGTTCTCCATCGCCAAGAAGCCCGACTCCTACGACATCTGCTTCATCCCCGACGGCGACACCCGGGGCTGGCTGACGTCCCGGCTGGGGGAGCAGCCCGGCGACATCGTCGACGCAGCGAGCGGGGAGGTCGTCGGGTCGCACTCGGGGTCGTACGGCTTCACGGTCGGGCAGCGCCGCGGGCTAGGGCTCGACCGTTCGGCCCAGGACGGCGACCCCCGCTATGTCGTCGGCGTCGACGCACCCACCAACCGCGTGCTCATCGGCACCTCGGACCTGCTCGGCGTGGACCTGCTCACCGCCGACCACGCCCGCTGGTGCGGTGCCGCGCCCGTCGACGAGGTCCGGGTCGGTGCGCAGGTGCGTGCCCACGGCGAGGAGGTTCTGGCGTGGGCACGGGTCGACGAGGCCGACCCCGAGGTCGTCCACGTGCGGCTCGACTCGCGGGTGCGTGGCGTGGCGCCGGGCCAGTCGGTGGTGCTCTACGACGGCACGCGCGTCGTCGGGTCGGCCACGATCGCCTCGACCGGACGTGTCCATCGAGCCTCGTCCGGAATAGTTGAGGATTCAATGACGCTGACACGGGGGACCTGACCCCGAGCCCGGGGTCATCGAGCGAAGGAGCCGTCATGCCAGCCGTGACCGTCGAGAACGTCCTCACCCTTCCGCGCGTCGACGAGCCGGCGCCCGCCGCCGTGACCCGACCCGTGCGCGGCATCACCACGGCGCCGCAGGGCTTCGAGGGCGAGGGCTTCCCCGTCCGCCGCGCCTTCGCCGGCGTCGACCTCGCCGCCCTCGACCCGTTCATCCACATGGACCAGATGGGCGAGGTCGAGTACGCGCCCGGTGAGCCCAAGGGGACCCCGTGGCACCCGCACCGCGGGTTCGAGACGGTGACCTACATCATCGACGGCAGCTTCGTGCACCACGACTCCCACGGCGGTGGCGGGCAGATCACCGACGGCGACACCCAGTGGATGACCGCCGGGTCCGGCCTGCTCCACATCGAGACCCCACCCGAGTCGCTCGTCATGAGCGGCGGCCTGTTCCACGGGCTCCAGCTCTGGGTCAACCTCCCGAGCACGATGAAGATGTCGCCGCCGCGCTACCAGGACATCCGCGGAGGCGAGGTCGCGCTCCTCTCGAGCCCGGACGGCGGCGCACTCCTGCGCGTCATCGCCGGCGAGCTCGATGGCCACTCTGGCCCCGGAATCACCCACACCCCGATCAGCATCGTCCACGCCACCGTCGCTCCCGGCGCCCGCGTGCGGCTGCCCTGGGACCCGGGCTACAACGCCCTCGTCTACGCGCTCAACGGCCGCGGCACCGTGGGCGCCGAACGCCGGCCACTTCGGATGGGCCAGCTCGCCGTGCTCGGCGCCGGTGACGTCATCGAGGTGGGCGCCGACGACAGCCAGGAGAGTCGCAGCCCGAGCCTGGACCTCTACATCATGGGCGGGCGGCCCATCCGCGAGCCCGTGGCGGCCTACGGCCCGTTCGTCATGAACACCCGGGCCGAGCTCATGCAGGCGTTCGAGGACTTCCAGGCCGGACGCCTCGGCACCATCCCGTCGCAGCCGCACCCCGGACACGACGTCCTCTGACCCACCCGTCGGGCTTCCGGCTGGTTGCGTCCGCAAAGGTGGTCACCTTCTCGACCACCTTTGCGGACGTTGCGGTATGCCGGGTGCCTGCGCCTCAGGTGAGGCCGCGGGCGAGGGCGCGGACGGCGACGTCGGCACGCGACTCGGGCAGGCCGGCATACCCGATGACGAGCCCGCGACGCTCGGACTCCACGGCGTAGGCCGAGAGCGGGTTGACCGCGACTCCGTGGCGCAGCAGGCTCATCGCGACCTCGTGGTCGTCGACGTCGTCGCCGAGGAGCAGGACGAGGTGGAGGCCGGCGTCGACCCCGCTCAGCCGGTGGTCGGGGAGGTGACGCGCGAGCGCGGCGACGAGACGGGCGCGACGGCCGGCATACATCCGTGCGGCGCGCGCGTGGTGGGCCGCGAGCGAGCCGTTCGCGATGAACTCGGCCACCGCCTCGCCCGTCATCTCGTTGACGAGCAGTCCGCGTCGCTCGAGCTCGGCGCGGATCCGGTCGAGCAGGTGGCGCGGGGGTGCGATCCACGAGACGCGCAGGGTGGGCACGAGGATCTTCGAGGCCGTCCCCATGTAGAGCACGTGGTCGTCGGCGCCCTCGAGCGAGCGCAGCGCCGGGAGCGGCGAGACGTCGTAGCGGAACTCGCCGTCGTAGTCGTCCTCGATGACGATCGCGTCCGCGCGGCGGGCCCAGTCGAGCAGCGCCGTGCGCCGGACGACGGGCATGCGGGCGCCCAGCGGGTACTGGTGGGACGGCGTGACGTAGGCGGCGGCGTCGGTCCGCCGCAGCAGGGCGGGGTCGAGCCCGTCGTCGTCGACCGGGAGGGGTCGCACGCGAGAACCGTTGTCCGAGAACGCGGTCCACGCCTCGACGTAGCCCGGGTCCTCGACGACGACGGTGCGCCCGGCGAGTCCGAGCGCCGCAGGGAGGGCCTGGACGGTGGCACTCACGCCGGGGGTGATGAGCAGGTCGTCCGGGTCGAGCGCGATGCCGCGGCTGCGCCGGATGTGGTCGGCGAGGACCTGTCGCAGGCGGGTGTGCGACGGCCCGGAGCTGAGGTCGTTGGTGGGCACGAGGGAGGCCGCGTGCCGCCAGGCCCGTCGCCAGGCCGTCTGGTCGAGGAAGCCGATGTCGGGGCGCCCGGGCCGCAGGTCGTGGCGCACCTCCTGGCGGCTGAGTGCCGCCGGCACCGCGGGGCACGGCGCCATCGGCTCGACGGACGACAGGGCGCCCGCACGGGCCGCGCGGTCCGCGCCTCGTGCGACGAGCGCCCCTGACCCGGCTCGGGTCTCGATGAAGCCGGCCGAGGCAAGCTCGTCGAACGCCGCGACCACGGGTCCGCGCGACACCTGGAGCTCGGCCGCCAGCGCCCGCGTCGAGGGGAGTGGGTCACCGGGTCGCAGCCGTCCCTCGCGCAGCTCGGTGACGACGGCGTCGGCGATCCGGTGGCGCAGGGGCCGGTCGCCGGCCTCGAGGGTGAGCGGCAGGCTGACCGTGCGGGGAGGGCGAGGCACGCGATCAGAATACTGGTCCTGTGATTGCGCCGATAGTGGTTCTCGATCGAGGTCCAGTTGGCAGCGACCATGGACCCATGACCGATCTGGCCCTGCACCGGCACAAGGAGCGTGGCAGCACCGAGCGCGCCACCCTCGACGCCATCCTCGACGACGTCCTCGCGGGCACCCTGAGCACGGTCGTCGACAGCCGGCCATGGGTCGTGCCCATGCTCTTCGCACGGCAGGGCGACCGCATCCTGCTCCACGGCAGCACGGGCGCGGGTGCCCTGAGGCACGTCGCCGCCGGCGCCCCCGCCGCGCTTGCGGTCGTCGCCGTCGATGCGCTCGTCGTGGGCCACACGACCTTCGACTCGTCGGCCAACTACCGCTCGGCCGTCGTGCACGGCACCCTCACGCCGTTGCCCGACGACGAGCGCCGGGCCGCCCTGGACACCCTGTCCGAGCGGATCCTGCCCGGCCGCACCACCGAGGTCCGCCCGATGACGCGGCAGGAGATGGCCAAGACCCTCGTCATGTCGCTGCCCATCACCGAGGGCGCGTTCATGGCCAAGACCCGCACCGGCACGGCGAGCGCCCCCGACGAGGAGACGGACGCCTGGCACGGCGTCGTCGAGCTGCGGACCGTGGCGCTCGACCCCGAGCCCGCGCCGACGTCGGGCGCCGCCGAGGTCCCACGGTCGGTGCGCGACTTCGCGGGTGCGAGAGTTCTCGCGTGACACACGTATCCGGAGTCGGTTCCTGGCCGGGAGAGTCCGCACGCGAGGCCGTCGTCACGGTCCGCGACCTCCTCACCGACGCCGACGAGCTGGGCCTGCCCTATCTGCCCGAGCTGCCCTCCCGCGGACCGGGATCCGACATCATCGGTCGGTCCGCAGCCCTGCTCGCGGACCTCGCCGTCGACCTCCAGCCGTCGGGCTGGCGCTTCACCGACCGTCCCGGGCGCGACCTCGCCCGCGCACGGTCCCTGTGGCGCCAGGACCTCGACGAGCTCGCGGAGGCCTACGAAGGGTATGCCGGCCCGCTCAAGATCCAGGTCGCCGGGCCGTGGACGCTCGCGGCGTCGATCGAGCTCAACCGGGGTGAGCGCTCGGTCACCGACGAGGGTGCCCGGCGCGACCTCGTCGCCTCGCTCGCCGAGGGCGTGCGCCAGCACGTCGCCGAGGTGCAGCGCCTCGTGCCGGGCGCCGTCCTCACGGTGCAGCTCGACGAGCCGTCCGTACTGTCCGTCCTCCGCGGCGAGCTGCCCACCGCCTCCGGCTACGGACGGGTCCGCGCGGTCGACCGCGCGGAGGTGGCGGACGGCATACGGAAGGTTCGGGAGGCGCACGAGGGCGACGTCGTCCTCCACTCCTGCCACCCCGGCGCCCCCGTCGACCTCCTCGCGTCGACGGGTGCCACGGCGCTGGCCCTCGACCTCACCGACGCGTCACCGCAGCGCTGGGAGTCCGTCGCCGCAGCCGTCGAGTCCGGCACGCGGCTCTGGGCCGGGGTCGTGCCGACGAGCGCGCCGGCCTCGACCGCCGACGCCGTGCGCGCCGCCACCCGCCGGGTCACCGAGGGCTTCGACCGCGTCGGGCTGCCCGCCTCCGCCCTGGCCGACGTCACGGTGACCCCGGCCTGTGGGCTCCCGTCACTCACACCCCGGGGGGCCGCCGACGTTCAACGGGTGGCCATCGCCACCGCGCGCGAGCTCACCGAGAAGGAGCAGGACTGATGTCACCCGTGCCCAAGGTCCCGTGGCAGGCGAAGTACCTCGCGCTCGTCCTCATCTGGGGGTCGAGCTTCCTCCTCATGAAGGTGGGCCTCGAGTCGCTGTCGGCGGTGCAGATCGCTGCACTGCGCCTCGTGACCGGCGCCGCGACGATCCTCACGTTGCTGTGGATGCGCGGCGGCTCGCTGCCCCGTGAGCGCTGGGTGTGGGGGCACCTCGTCGTCACCGGCCTGCTGCTCGGGACGATCCCGTTCACGCTCTTCGCGCTCTCCGAGACGCGCGTCAGCTCGGCGCTCGCGGGCATCGGCAACGCCACGACGCCCATCGCCACCGTGCTCGCGACGATGGCGTTCCTGCCGGGTGCCCGGGCGACGCGGTCCAAGGTCGTCGCGGTCGTCGTGGGCTTCCTCGGCGTCGTGACGATCATGCAGCCGTGGACCTCGGCCCGACCCGATCTCGTCGGCTTCGGCATGGCCCTGGCCGGTGGCGTCTGCTACGGGCTCGGCTGGACCTACAACCGGCGCTTCCTCGCGCGGGCCGACCTCGGCGGGCTGAGCCAGCCGGCGGCGACGCTCCTCATGGGCTGCCTGCTCATGGTGCCGGTGACGCTCGTGTGGGGTGCGCTCCAGCCCGGTGGCATCTCGTCGGTGTGGGCCTACGACCAAGCCCGCCTCGGGACCTCGGCGATCGAGGCCGGGAGCGACGGCGGGGGCTGGGTCTGGCTGCCGCTGCTCTGCATCCTCGCGCTCGGCGTCGTCGGGACGGGTGCGGCCTACATCCTCCAGTTCGACGTCGTGCGCGGCGCCGGACCGGTCGTCGGCTCGACGATCACCTACCTCATCCCGATCGTCTCGGTCCTGCTCGGTGTGCTCGTCCTCGGGGAGAACCTCGGGATCTGGGAGCTCGTCGGGTTCGCCATCGTCCTCACCGCCGCCGCGGTCATCAACGCCCCGGCCCGCAAGGTGGCGACGCCGGTGCCTGAGGCGGAGGTGGCACGCGCCGCTCCGCGCGCCTGACTGCCGCAACGGTGCGACTTCTTGCCCGT